>CBDFNC010000005.1:0-3014369 GCA_965249895.1 Psychromonadaceae bacterium | reverse complement strand
CTAGCGTTCGCCTGATTCATAAACTGCTGAGAAACATGTTTCTCATATCGAGTTTATGTCCCGTTCGTCTAGAGGCCTAGGACACCGCCCTTTCACGGCGGTAACACGAGTTCAAATCTCGTACGGGATACCAATTCTCTTGTTTAAGAGAATTGGAAGCACGAACCCTGAATTTCCTCTCCTTGTTTAAGGAAGATGGCGAACTAAGAAACCACCTTTCGTATCGTGCTTGAAAGCACAAAGCAATATAGCAACTTCGGTTGTGATTATATTGCTTTGCTTTTTTAAGCAATTGCTCTTTAAAAATTTGGAAAGCTGATAAAGTTCATTGAATACATTAGTAACCACCATTTTGCGTTGCAAAATCGGTATGTTACGTATTATCACTTGGTGATAATACTCGATGTGTTTAATACCGAGTTGTTTCTTCGGAAACAATTCAAGCAATAGAAATAAATGTTAAGTGTTAAAACTTAGCACGTACTGAGTTTGTATTAGCGCCTTCTCACACATTTACTTGGTAAATGATGTTGTTAGGCAGGTCGCTTTTACAAGTAAAAGCTCAGTTGTAGTTCGCAAGTGTCTTGGTAAAGACAAAGGATGCACGAAAGTGGGTCCTGCAATACGACACTGTTTAGGTGTTGTATGGTTAAGTGAATAAGCGTGCACGGTGGATGCCTTGGCAGTCAGAGGCGATGAAGGACGTGGCAATCTGCGATAAGCTCTGGTGAGCTGATAACAAGCGTTATAACCAGAGATTTCCGAATGGGGGAACCCACCTGTTTACAGGTATCGTTACGTGAATACATAGCGTAACGAGGCGAACGCGGTGAACTGAAACATCTAAGTAACCGTAGGAAAAGAAATCAACCGAGATCCCGAAAGTAGCGGCGAGCGAAATTGGGCCAGCCCTTAAGCTGCATTGGTGTTAGTGGAACCTTCTGGAAAGTTGGACGATACCGGGTGATAGTCCCGTACACGAAAGGACCTTTGTAGTGAAATCGAGTAGGACGGCACACGTGAAATGCTGTTTGAATATGGGGGGACCATCCTCCAAGGCTAAATACTCCTGACTGACCGATAGTGAACCAGTACCGTGAGGGAAAGGCGAAAAGAACCCCTGTGAGGGGAGTGAAATAGAACCTGAAACCGTGTACGTACAAGCAGTGGGAGCGGACTTGTTCCGTGACTGCGTACCTTTTGTATAATGGGTCAGCGACTTAATTTTAGTAGCAAGGTTAACCGTTTAGGGGAGCCGTAGGGAAACCGAGTCTTAACTGGGCGTACAGTTGCTAGGATTAGACCCGAAACCCGGTGATCTAGCCATGAGCAGGTTGAAGGTTGAGTAACATCAACTGGAGGACCGAACCCACTAATGTTGAAAAATTAGGGGATGACTTGTGGCTGGGGGTGAAAGGCCAATCAAACCGGGAGATAGCTGGTTCTCCTCGAAAGCTATTTAGGTAGCGCCTCGTGTCTCACCATTGGGGGTAGAGCACTGTTTCGGCTAGGGGGTCATCCCGACTTACCAACCCGATGCAAACTCCGAATACCAATGAGTGCAATCACGGGAGACACACGGCGGGTGCTAACGTCCGTCGTGGAAAGGGAAACAACCCAGACCGTCAGCTAAGGTCCCAAAGTACTAGCTAAGTGGGAAACGATGTGGAAAGGCTCAGACAGCCAGGAAGTTGGCTTAGAAGCAGCCATCTTTTAAAGAAAGCGTAATAGCTCACTGGTCGAGTCGGTCTGCGCGGAAGATGTAACGGGGCTAAGCTAGTCACCGAAGCTACGGATGCATGCTTGCATGCATGGTAGAGGAGCGTTCTGTAAGCCGTTGAAGGGAAAGCTGAGAGGCATCCTGGAGGTATCAGAAGTGCGAATGCTGACATGAGTAACGATAATGCGGGTGAAAAACCCGCACGCCGGAAGACCAAGGGTTCCTGTCCAACGTTAATCGGGGCAGGGTGAGTCGACCCCTAAGGCGAGGCCGAAAGGCGTAGTCGATGGGAAACGGGTTAATATTCCCGTACTGGTTGTTATTGCGATGGGGGGACGGAGAAGGCTAGGTGGGCCAGGCGATGGTTGTCCTGGTTCAAGTGTGTAGGCGGAGTTCTTAGGTAAATCCGGGAATTCATTAACGCTGAGACACGATGTCGAGACACTAAGGTGTTGAAGTCATTGATGCCCTGCTTCCAGGAAAAGCCTCTAAGCTTCAGATAACAAACAATCGTACCCCAAACCGACACAGGTGGTCAGGTAGAGAATACCAAGGCGCTTGAGAGAACTCGGGTGAAGGAACTAGGCAAAATGGTACCGTAACTTCGGGAGAAGGTACGCCGCTGTTGGTGATGGAACTTGCTTCCTAAGCTGACGGCGGTCGCAGATACCAGGTGGCTGCAACTGTTTATTAAAAACACAGCACTGTGCAAAATCGCAAGATGACGTATACGGTGTGACGCCTGCCCGGTGCCGGAAGGTTAATTGATGGGGTTAGCGCTTGCGCGAAGCTCTTGATCGAAGCCCCGGTAAACGGCGGCCGTAACTATAACGGTCCTAAGGTAGCGAAATTCCTTGTCGGGTAAGTTCCGACCTGCACGAATGGCGTAATGATGGCCACGCTGTCTCCACCCGAGACTCAGTGAAGTTGAAATCGCTGTGAAGATGCAGTGTACCCGCGGCTAGACGGAAAGACCCCGTGAACCTTTACTACAGCTTGGCAGTGAACATTGACCCTACATGTGTAGGATAGGTGGGAGGCATTGAAACTTGGTCGCTAGATTGAGTGGAGCCGACCTTGAAATACCACCCTTGTAGTGTTGATGTTCTAACCACGCCCCCTGGATCGGGGGTTGGGACACTGTCTGGTGGGTAGTTTGACTGGGGCGGTCTCCTCCCAAAGAGTAACGGAGGAGTACGAAGGTTGGCTAATCACGGTCGGACATCGTGAGGTTAGTACAATGGTATAAGCCAGCTTAACTGCGAGACAGACACGTCGAGCAGGTACGAAAGTAGGTCATAGTGATCCGGTGGTTCTGAATGGAAGGGCCATCGCTCAACGGATAAAAGGTACTCCGGGGATAACAGGCTGATACCGCCCAAGAGTTCATATCGACGGCGGTGTTTGGCACCTCGATGTCGGCTCATCACATCCTGGGGCTGAAGTCGGTCCCAAGGGTATGGCTGTTCGCCATTTAAAGTGGTACGCGAGCTGGGTTTAGAACGTCGTGAGACAGTTCGGTCCCTATCTGCCGTGGGCGTTTGAGAATTGAGAGGGGCTGCTCCTAGTACGAGAGGACCGGAGTGGACGAACCGCTGGTGTTCGGGTTGTTATGCCAATAGCATTGCCCGGTAGCTACGTTCGGAATCGATAACCGCTGAAAGCATCTAAGCGGGAAGCGAGCCTCAAGATGAGTTCTCACTGGACCTTTAAGGTCCCTGAAGGGCCGTTGGAGACTACAACGTTGATAGGCAAGGTGTGTAAGTGCTGTGAGGCATTGAGCTAACTTGTACTAATGACCCGTGAGGCTTAACCATACAACTCCTAAGCGGTGTTACGAAGTAACCCGCGCAGTTCCGGCAACATGTCGCAGACATGTGAGAGGAAACTAAGCATTAGGGTGTTAATACCAAAAGATTACTTGCGAACTATTCACTTTTTGCTTGCAAAAAGTGAAGGTCTGGCAACACTTTTACGAAGTAAAGGTGTGAGAAGACAAAGAGCTGTTGCGAACTTTATCACTTCCAGATTTTAAAGCTCACGCGCTTAGCGCGAGAGCAAAACAAGTTATCGCCTGGCGGCCATAGCATTGTGGACCCACCTGACTCCATGCCGAACTCAGTAGTGAAACGCAATAGCGCCGATGGTAGTGTGGGGTTTCCCCATGTGAGAGTAGGACACTGCCAGGTACCAAATTGAAAGCCCGAACCAAAAGGTTCGGGCTTTTTTGCATGCGTAAAAACTTTGATAGAGAGCCTTTGCAGCGGGCTAAATCCCATTAGAATTTGTTACGCACAGTTCTAGAGTAAGTGCTAATGATGCTAGCTGATTTAACTCTTTTTATCATTGTGATCAAAGTAGTAGCTTATCCTAACCCTTGGATTTAAATACTCGAAAACTGGTGCAGGTAGACTTTTCGGTCGAAGGACTCGTTTAATTTTAAGCTCCTTTTCTTCCAAGTCTATTATGGGGGCTTCAGTTCTGGGCACATCTGGGTCATATACTAAAACGCTGGGGTAAAGAAGACTGTCCGCAGAAACGGACATTACAAGACCAACCTGACCATTGGAAAGCTCAACAATACTACCAGGCGGATAGATGCCTAAGAGGCGGACCAAACGTCCTAGGTAATCTTTGTTATAAAGCTTCGTTTGGGTTTTATATAGATAAGAGAGTGCTGAGTAAGGGACTTTTGCTTTCCTAACTTCTACTGGGTGGCACAAGCTATCATACTGGTCAACGACAGCGACAAGCTGACAGCGATTCTTGGTGAGAACTGGCTCAGTAAGGTAAAAGGGGTTTTATGGTTGTTTTTTCTCCAAACCTGCTCAAGCTCGCTGCTCTACCTGATTTCACACTCAAATTGCAGGCAGGGATCAAGCTACACAGTTAAGTGCATTTTCCTCTAATTCGTATTTTCAGCTTCTTTTAACTGCCGTCACCTCGTCATCATCGCCATTGAGAAGTAGGTCCATCAAATGCTCCCAATCGTCTACAACGAGCATGCGGATCGTTGACCTAAAGTTTTCCCACAGGTGGCCTTAGAGCCATAGGAAACTCGGCAAGCCTGATACACTCCGTCAGTGAGCTCAAAAATCTGATGAAAATAAAAGGCTAATAGGGTGAGAAGATACATGTTATAGCTCAGGTTTTGCTCACCATGGCCATAGTTGTGCTCAATGTGGTATCCCTGATTTTTCAGTGTGTTAAAGCACTCGTTTTCAATTTTCCACCGGCATCGACCTGCTCGGGTCATCTGCTGTACATTGGCTTCAGTGATCTCGATATCCGTTACCCAGCTATTGGTATAAGAAATTTTTCCTTTCTTATTTTTTAGCTGATATTTGAACCAGTTAACCTCCAACGCACCTTTCCCACCATGGAGGGGGACTGCATTTTGCCAGGTATAAATATGCGTGCGACCTTGGTTATCCATGTGCTGTGTTGTTGGTAGCTGCTTATAAGCTTGGAGCCACTCTTCCAGATACTTATGATCACCTGGCTTAGCGACAAACAGACAATGCATGCCATTGGCCATCACGGTTTCCATAAAGGGCTGGTGAGACATTAACCCGTCTCCACAGATAAGAAACTTCTGTCGAGGGTGAGCCGCCCTCAATTTATCAATAAACCGTTTGGCAGCATTGATCTCGCAGTCTTGCTTCTTACTCCCATCGCCATTTTGTATTGCTTCTGGCATCACAGGCAGCACCTGTTTTTTATCAGGGTGCATAATGGCCCCCTGTAAAATCCCATGGCTATGGGTTACCTCACCGTTTCTCTGTTTTTTGTGGAGACATTGCTCGCAGTGAACTGTCTTGGAGCGATGGTACTCAGTACCATCAATGGCGCACATAAGTACCCCTGGTAAGATGGCGTAGTCTTCCAGGTGTTTATGACGACGAAGACGACCGAAAAGTGTTTTGAAAATGCCAGCCATCTCCTGTGAGGGAATGTTATCCAGCACATCACGTAACTGGCTATCCCCAGGGATATTCTCAACATTGAAAATCGTTTGTAAGTTATTGCGCTGGTATTTTTGCTCCAGTCGTTTCTGAAAATGAAGCAGAGATGGATCCTGAAAATACATGCAGGCGAAGGCGCTCATCAATATGTCATGCTGGCTATAGGTACATTTACTCTGCTGCCTGCCATCGGGAATGGTGAGAAATTGCTCGGATAGCGCTTTCCTGAGGGCGCTAAAGCTTAAGTGCTTTTTACTTTTAGTCAGTGAGGCCAATAATTTATCTTAAAAAACGTCTAACGTGCACGCATTATACCCAAGCATTTGTTTTTCTTTGTGATCTAGTGGCGTCAGTTGTTGTGAGAGATCCGCCATTGTGGGGCTGGTTTTTGTGATCTTTTTGCCACTGTAGAGCAAATTAGCGCGAAAAGTCTTTTTTTAGATGCTTTGAACCCCTTGCTACACAAGGGGATTGGTCAACGCCCAGAATTGCTGACAAGCTGAGCTAGTTTGTGTATTCGTGAACCGGGCACAATCCCTCTGGGTAGCCACTTCCATCGATAAGTTCGTGGTGCTGGTAAACAATTTTCTTAGCAACTTCGGGGAAATTCTTTGCTAGCTCCAGCAATTCCCGACCATATTTCGTGTGTAATTTGAAGAAATTTAGTTCTGCAGGTGTCAGGGCTTCGGTTTTTCGTAGCAACTGAGACGGCAACTTTAATTTTCCAATATCGTGAAATAAGCCTCCTAATCCTATCGCCTTAATCTCTTGCTCATTAAAACCACTGAGTTTACCTAGCAACATTCCCAATACTGCAACATTAAGTGAATGAAAATAAAGGCTTTCAGTTTCTTTGTTTTCCCCCATTAAATGGAGAACAGGCGTATCTGCACTGAGTAGGGAGTCTGCCATCGCATCAATTAATTCTTTGGCTTCTTCAATCGCATTGAGGGGGCGACTACTGATTTTACTCATTAAGCCTTTTACTTGTGAAAGGCTATGCTGGAATTTTTTCTCACATTGCTGTAGGTTTCGGCGATATTCTTTCAGTTGCTCAATTCGTTTTTGTTTATCCTCCCAAAGGTGTTTTTCAAATTCCGAAAGTTTATCATCGTTAATATTAGGTGTAGGAGTCGTATCTTCATTTACCGGAGGGAGCGGGGGAACATCACTTTTTTCTGGAACGATAGTGACGTGCTTTAAGCCGAGTTTGCGTATAACATCGATTTGTTCTTGGGATTTAATTTTAAAATTCGTGAACAAAAATGGATGGCTTCCCCAGGTTACTGGAAGCTTAACGTAATTTCCTTCCTGAATTCGATCTACAGAAATTTTAATTTCAGCCATGTCTTCCTTTATTCTGGACAGCCCAGTAAATCACCAGTATCGATATAAAACTCACTAATATATTAACAGCAATAATGGCCAAGGTTAAGACTGACAAAATTTCTTATTTTGTGTAGACTTCCAGATGTCCATCTAAGTCATTATTGGAGCAGAACTATGCCTATTAGAATTCCTGATGAGTTGCCAGCAGTAGGCGTCCTCAGATCTGAGAATATCTTTGTTATGCCAGAATCTATCGCTAGCCATCAGGATATTCGTCCGTTAAAGGTTTTATTACTCAATCTGATGCCGATAAAGATAGAAACGGAAACTCAGCTGATGCGTCTGCTTTCTAATACGCCCTTGCAGGTAAATATCGAATTATTAAGAGTAGATGCAAGAGCATCAAAAAACACACCGAAGGAGCACCTTGACAAGTTTTATCGCGATTTCGAACGAGTTAAAGAAAAAAAGTGGGATGGTTTTATTATTACCGGAGCTCCTTTAGGGAAGGTACCATTCGAGAATGTCTACTACTGGGATCAGTTTAAGGAAATAGTTGAATGGTCCCGTAAAAACGTAACTTCAACCTTATTCCTCTGCTGGGCAGCACAAGCTGCATTAAAGTTCTTCTATGATTTGGATAAGCATACGAGAACTAAAAAATTGTCGGGTATCTATCAGCATAAAACGCTAATCCACCACCATCCTCTGGTGCGAGGCTTTGATGACTACTTTAAGGCTCCTTTATCTCGTTACGCGGAGTTTTCCCCTGAAATGATTAAGCGTAATACTGACTTACAAATATACGGAACGTCAGAAGATGGTGGTGTTTATTTGGCAGCATCGAAAGACTGTCGCCAGGTTTATGTTACAGGCCATCCTGAATATGACAGTGATACGCTGCATAGTGAATATATTCGAGACCTAGGTGAAGGGTTAGAGCCGGATTTACCAGTGAATTATTACCAGGATAATAATCCGGAAAATTCTCCGATAGCGGATTGGCGTAGCCACGGAAATTTACTTTACAGTAACTGGCTAAACTACTGTGTCTATCAAATGACGCCATTCGATTTAGATAGGGTATCCGCTACAACACCAATTTAGCAGCTAGGTGCGCGATTCTGCTCAGGATTGCGCAAATCTAATTTCAGTCTCCTTCAAATTGGTTAAGCCTAGAGTAAAGGAATAATATAAAACGAATTGTTTTGGACGGCTAGATTTCCATTCGGGTAAAATATGCTAAGATTTGTCCTTCCTTCAAGAGGTGAGTTAAGGGCAGGATAGTGGCAGTAAAAAGCAGTAATCAGTTGATCAGGGACCAGCTAGCAAAACGAATTTTGATTATCGATGGTGGCATGGGCACCATGATCCAGGATTATAAGCTGGAAGAAGTGGATTATCGCGGTGACCGGTTCTCCGATTGGCATTGTGATGTAAAAGGCAATAATGACATGCTGGTGTTAAGTCAGCCTAAAATCATTGCCGATATTCATAAAGCTTACCTGGATGCCGGCGCTGATATACTGGAAACCAACACGTTTAATGCTACTACTATTGCCATGGCGGATTATGAGATGGAAGCCTTGTCGGCGGAAATCAATTATGAGGCGGCACAGATTGCACGTAAAGTGGCGGATGAAAAAACTGCTGAAACGCCCGATCGACCACGTTTCGTTGCCGGAGTTCTCGGGCCTACCAACCGAACAGCTTCAATCTCCCCTGATGTAAACGACCCCAGCTTTCGTAATGTTACATTTGATGAGTTAGTGGAAGCTTATATTGAGTCTACTCGTGCACTGATTGAAGGCGGCTCAGATCTTATCCTTATTGAAACCATCTTCGACACCTTAAACGCTAAAGCAGCAGTATTTGCAGTCGAGCAAGTGTTTGAAGATATGGAGCTGGTATTGCCTGTGATGATATCGGGCACTATTACCGACGCATCCGGTCGAACCCTGTCTGGCCAAACAACAGAAGCCTTTTATAATTCGTTACGTCACGTTAAACCCATTTCGTTTGGTTTGAACTGTGCGTTAGGCCCGGATGAGCTGCGTACTTATGTCCAGGAGCTTTCCCGCGTTTGTGAGACCTTTGTCTCGGCTCACCCCAATGCCGGCTTGCCCAATGCATTCGGTGAATATGACCTGGAAGCCGACGAAATGGCTGAGCATATTAAGGAGTGGGCAGAGCAAGGTTTCTTGAACTTGGTTGGGGGCTGTTGTGGTACGACGCCGGCACATATTAAAGCCATGGATAGGGTGGTTTCCGGGGTTAAGCCAAGAGTCTTGCCGGATATTGAGGTAGCCTGCCGATTAAGTGGCCTGGAACCTCTGACAATAGATAAAAATACCCTCTTCCAGAATGTCGGAGAACGTACCAATGTCACCGGCTCAGCGCGTTTTAAGCGCCTGATAAAAGATGAAGAATACGACACGGCACTGGAAGTTGCTCGTCAGCAGGTGGAAGCCGGCGCTCAAATCATAGATATCAATATGGATGAGGGTATGTTGGATTCTCTGGCTTGCATGGAGAAGTTCCTTAACCTGTGCGCTACAGAGCCGGATATTTCCAAAGTCCCTATTATGATAGATTCTTCCAAATGGGAGATCCTGGAAGCGGGCCTAAAGTGTGTTCAGGGTAAAAGTATAGTGAACTCCATCAGTATGAAGGAGGGTAAAGACAACTTTATAAAACAAGCTAAACTGATCCGTCGCTATGGCGCCGCGATGATTGTGATGGCGTTTGATGAAGACGGTCAGGCCGATACTCGCGAGCGGAAATTTGAAATTTGTGAAAAATCTTACCGTATATTGGTAGACGAAGTAGGCTTTCCACCGGAAGACATTATATTTGACCCAAATATCTTTGCGGTTGCTACCGGTATCGATGAGCATAACAACTATGCCGTTGATTTTATCGATGCGGTTAAAGACATTAAAGATAACCTGCCTCACGCCATGATCTCAGGTGGTGTTTCCAACGTCTCTTTTTCATTCCGTGGTAACAATCCGGTTCGTGAAGCTATCCATGCGGTGTTTCTTTATTACTGTATTAAAAACGGCATGGATATGGGGATCGTCAATGCCGGGCAATTAGCCATTTACGACGATATACCTGCTGAACTGAAAGAAAAGGTCGAAGCTGTTGTTCTGAATACCCATTCAGGCGCAACAGAAGATCTATTAGAAATTGCGGGTAATTACGTAGGTGACGGGGTTAAGGAAGATGACGGCAAAGCCCAAGAGTGGCGCAGCTGGCCGGTTGAAAAACGCCTTGAACACGCGTTGGTAAAAGGTATTACCGAACATATTGAAGACGATACCGAAGAAGCCAGATTAGCTGCCGAGCGTCCATTACATGTAATTGAAGGGCCATTAATGGATGGCATGAATGTGGTGGGGGACCTGTTTAGTGAAGGTAAGATGTTCCTGCCCCAGGTGGTAAAATCGGCCAGGGTAATGAAACGTGCAGTAGCCCATTTACAGCCCTTTATTGAAGACGAAAAAACCGCCAGCAGTTTCAATGGCAAAATCGTAATGGCGACGGTAAAAGGTGACGTACACGATATAGGGAAAAATATTGTTGGCGTTGTACTGCAATGTAATAACTATGAAATTATTGACCTGGGCGTGATGGTCTCTTGCGACAAGATTTTAAAAGTAGCTAAAGAAGAAAATGCCGACATGATTGGTTTGTCTGGCCTGATAACGCCATCTCTGGATGAAATGGTCTACGTTGCCAAAGAGATGCAACGCCAGGGTTTTACCTTGCCGTTATTGATTGGCGGAGCGACAACCTCCAAGGCGCATACTGCGGTGAAGATTGAGCAAAATTATGCAGAACCTGTGGTCTATGTTTCCAATGCATCAAGAGCCGTTGGTGTTTGTCAAAAACTGCTAAGTCCAGAAAATAAACCAGCATTTGTAGAGCGCCTGGCAAAAGAGTATGACACTGTGCGTGATCAGCACGCGAGGAAAAAACCACGTAGTAAACCCTGTACGTTGGCGCAAGCGAGAGCCAACAAGGTGCCGGTGAACTGGGTTGACTATGTACCACCAGTGCCAGCACAGCCGGGTATCCATCAGTTTGAAAACTATTCCATTAAAGAGATCCGCAAATACATCGACTGGACACCGTTCTTTATGACCTGGTCATTGGCCGGCAAGTACCCGCGTATCCTGCAAGATGAGGTGGTGGGAGAGGAGGCTAAACGTCTATTTGCTGATGCCAATGATATGCTGGATAAGCTGGAGCAAGACGACAGTGTTAAGGCTTCTGGTATTCTGGGGATTTTTCCAGCCAATAGTACGACGGATGATATCGAGGTTTACACTGATGAATCTCGTACCAAGTTATTGACTACGTTGCGTAATTTACGTCAACAAACACAGAAAAAAGCAGGGCAGTTCAACTACTGCTTATCTGATTACGTGGCACCCAAAGAAACTGGTTTGAAGGATTATATCGGCGCCTTCGCGGTGACAGGTGGTATAGGGGAAGACGACCTGGTTAACAAGTTTAAAGCCGAACAAGATGACTACAATGCGATTTTAGTCGCGTCCATATGTGACCGGTTGGCTGAGGCTTTCGCCGAGTGTTTACATGAAAAAGTGCGTAAGGAACTATGGGCTTATGCTCCGGATGAAGCGTTAAGTAATGAAGAATTAATCCGGGAAAACTATGTTGGTATCAGGCCTGCGCCAGGCTACCCAGCTTGCCCAGAGCATACTGAGAAAGGTGAGACCTGGCGATTGCTTGATGTAGAAACTGCTATAGGTATGAAGCTAACCGAAAGCTTTGCGATGTGGCCAGGCGCGGCAGTTTCTGGTTGGTACTTTTCTCATCCTGATAGCCGTTATTATGCTGTGGCGCAGATCCAAAAAGATCAGGTAGCAGACTATGCCAAGCGTAAAGAGATGACTTTGGAAACCGCAGAAAAATGGTTAGCCCCTAATTTGGGCTATAACCCTGATGCCTAGCCAATAACTTAATGTGCCGCCATAATATTCAGCGCCTACTCTTAAGTAGGAGGTGGTGAATGACAAGATGGCAATGTCAAATCTGCGGGTTTATCTATGATGAAGCCGCAGGGTTACCCGAAGAAAGCATAGCTCCAGGCACTTTGTGGGCAGACATCCCCGACGACTGGAGCTGCCCCGACTGTGGCGCTGACAAATCTGACTTTGAAATGCTTCCGCTAAGCAGCGCCTGAGATATTTAATTATATCTGGCTTCTTAGCCCTCTCCTGCCTTGCTGACACCCCACGCGAATTATATGTCACCCTGTTCTATGCTAGTAACAAGGTGCCTAAATTCATCAAGGATGTGAGCTATGGCTAATGTAAAATGTTTGCTGATTACTACCTTCCTTCTGTTTATTGCTGCCTGTGGACAACCCGGCTTCGATGAGCACATGGCGAAAGCCAAATTACTTACCGAGAAAAGCGAGTACTCTTCCGCCACCCTGGAGCTAAAGTCAGCGTTGCAGATTAAACCAGAAGATCCCGTCGCCAGGTACTTATTGGGTGCGTTATATTTAAAGCAACTACTAGTTAAACCTGCAACCAAAGAGCTGAGAAAATCGCTGGAAGCGGGTTATCAGGACTCCGCAATATTGTTGGCCAAAGCAATGGCCAAGCAAGGGTTATATAAGGAGTTATTAAAGAAGCTTAAAAGGAAGATTGCTATAAAACATAGAGATGAGTGGAGACTTATTAAAGTTGAAGCTCTTATCGCTATGAATAAGCTAGACGATGCAATTAAGGTAAAAGAGCAGTTAAGTATATCGGATCCCCACGGGATCAATAGCAACTTGGCTAACGCTTACATAGCCATTGTTCAACAAAATCAAGATGAGGGGATGAGCTGGATAGATAAAGCGTTGGCGATTGATCCAACAAATGCTCAGGCGCTGGAAACAAAGGCTCAATTACTGTTAGCTAGTAAAGACTATCAAAATGCGCTGGAGATATATAAGAAGCTAGCGGCGAAGACCCCTAACTGGATTAGTTATCAGTTTATGGTGATTGAAACCAGTTTCGCAATGCAGGATCTGGAAACGGCCAGAGCAACGACTCTGAAGTTGGAACAAAGAGGCGTTAGACATATACGGCATATTTTTAACCAAGCCCAGCTGGCACTTTATGACAAGAACTATACATTAGCTAGAGACCTGTCTGCCAGCATATTGGGTAAGGTGGACCATCCGGGAGCGCGCTTGGTTAACGGTATCGCGAGCTATTACACAGAAAACTGGGAAGCAGCTCGTCAAAACCTAGCCCACGTTGTTCCAGTGTTACCCGATGGACATATCGCCAGGCAATTGTTAGCCGATGTCCAGTTTAAGTTAGGTAAAACGTCACTTTCTGCCGAGACTCTTAAGCAACAAGGTGAGCTTTCCTCTTCCCATGTGCCCTTGATGCTGGCCATATCTAGTCGTTTACGACAGGAAGGGGAGATCCAGGAAGGAGAGGCTTTGTTACAGCAGGCAAAGGATCTGGCTAAAGTAGATAAAACCCATCAATTACAGCTTGGAATGGCTGAGTTGATGAAGGGGGATCTGGATTCTGGGATTAGCTTTATCGAAAAATCAATTTCGGAAAATGAAACTAACAGCAAAGATGCCGAAGCTTTTTTATTCTGGGTGTATTTAAAATCTGACAGGCTTCAGGATGCACTTATCTTAGTGCAGAAAATGCAACAGTCCAGACCAGATAAAGCCATAGGGTATAACCTGGAAGCATTGCTTAAAGCCAAATCAAAGCAATATGGATCTGCAAAAAACCTATTAGCTAAAGCGACCAGTATTGAGCCTGAAAATACTCTTTCCTTGATGCTGATGGGCAACTTATCTTTGGTTGATAAGGATACGGACAAGGCCAGGGCCCTGTATGAACGAGTATTGTCATTAAGGCCCACTCATATAGGTGCCAGCCAAATATTAACTGTGCTGGATATGAAAAAGGGGGATCCTCAAGCTGCTATTAACCGGCTTAAAAAGATAGTTGACTCAGGGAAGGCGCCGTTACCGACCAAGTATATATTGGCGAAGGTTTATGCTCATAGCCAGCAGTACGGCAGCGCCACTATGGTTCTGAGTGGTATGCCTGAGCAGGAAAAGGAAGGTGTACGCTGGCTTTCATTAGCTGCAGAGGTTGCAGCTCGGGATGGTGATATTGGCAGGGCAGAGCAGCTTTATCGAAATTTACATATTGCCGACCCCGAGCAGCCCCTGCCTTTGTATCGCCTGGCTCAAATTATGGAAAAACAAGGCAAGCTGGAAAACTTCTTACATTTGCTAAAGCAAAATGAAGAAAAGGGGAATAGCTATAGATTACCTGTTAAGTTGTTGGAAATAAGCGTAAATACTAAATTGGGACACTTTGTTAAGGCTAATAAGTTAGTTAAAAGCATACCGAATAAGTATTCCCAGGAAATCCAGGTTAGGGAACTTAAAGCGAATCTGGCTCTGGCGGAGCAAAATTACCCGGAAGCAGAGCGGCTCTATACAGAAATGTATCAGCAGCAACCAAGCCGGGTTAGATTGTTGGGGTTAGCAAAGGCGCAATTTAAGGGCGGGCGTGTTCAGCAAAGTATTGATACGTTAGCTCAATGGCTAGTTCAGCATCCAGATGACCTTTTGGTAAGGCAAACTTTAGCAAACAGCATGCTGACAGGTGGGCAAAATAAACAGGCTGAGCTGGAATACAAAATCCTATTGGAAAAAGCTCCGAAAAATGTCGCTGTACTAAATAATTATGCCTGGTTACAACATTTAGCAGGCAACCCTGAGGCAGGTCTGGATATTATTAAAAAAGCCTACGTTATTGAGCCTGATAATCCTGGAGTATTAGATACTTATGGCGTGTTGTTAATGGACCTGGACAAGTCTAAGGAGTCGATTGCTTTCCTTGAAAATGCAGCGGACCTTTCCAGCAATCCGAGTATCCAGCTGCATTTGGCTCAGGCGCTGTTTAGCGGTAATGACTATGCGAAGGCTAAACGTATGTTAACTCGTATTCTGGCGAAAGAGGTAGACTTTCCTGAAAGGGATGAGGCTGAGCAGCTAAAGGCTTTTATTGCTGAGCTTGATTCATTATAAACAATCACTGACGGGAGGATAGTGTTTATCTATTCTCCTTTTTTACTCCCCCCAAAAAAACGCTTTAGCAAAGCAAATGGCCATACTCTCCCTGATCAGCGCGATAGAAATGGTTGCTGAAAACACTCGGTCTTGAGGTGTTAGTATTTTTTACAATTTGAAGTAAATCCTCCTTGTTTAGCCCTCTTGATCTACTGTTTATCTAAAAATTGACCCATAAAAACATAAAGTTAAGCGTGTTTATTTAAAGCTGGTATAGCCCATGCATTATTCATATTAGACCTGGCACAGGGAGTGCAATTAGCTGAGAAGGATCAGCTCAGGTTAATAGCACAGGTTTATCGAAATAAATTAGATAAATAGAGAAATGCTTAGGAGTTAGTTATGAATATGAAAAAATGTGCAGCAGCGTTAGCAATGGCAGCCGGACTTTCATTTGCTGCAGCGCCGGCCTCTGCAGTAGTTTTATATGATCCTGTCACGACATTTGAAGACGATGATTTGGACTGGTTTATTGATAACGTCGGTGACCCAACAACAATAGATATTGGTGACCAAATTATCGCGGTTGTCGATATTATAAGTACCAAGGCCGGACCCTTATCCAATACCTTACTTACGGAGGAATTAACAGCTGTTATCGATATCACTGTGACGGGTAAGGTTGCAACTGTCGCCGGTCCTCCAGGGTTTTTTGACTTTACCTTTGGCCCTACCGCTGGTGGTACCTTGCAAGGGTTAGGTTTTAGTGCTCCAGCTATGGTAGGTATTTGGCGTGATCCTGCCAATGACCTGGATATTCCAGGTTGTCCAGACATGGGGACTTGTATCACTCAGGCTAGTGGTGGCATTCCTTGGTTAAGCTTGGGTGTGGCGGGTGATGTAAACAACCAATATCTGGTTACAGCGGGTGACACTCCTTCGGTAGCCGCAGCGTTACCAGATATTACGCCTGTTGGCGATGTATACTTAGATTTAAGTGTGATCGATAACCCACTGTTCTTTAATATTGGCTTGGTCCCTTGTGTGCTCACTTGTGTTGGTGGCGGTGACGGCATGGTCAATGTTGCTGGTCATGGTGACTTAACCGGTGGCGCAGGTTTGACTAATGGTGCATTCGCGGTCAGTGACTTCGATATCAGGGGGGCCATTACCGTTCCTGAACCAGCCACTATGCTGTTATTCGGTATGGGTTTGATGGGTATCGGTGTTATGCGTAAACGCAACAGTTAAAACACTCCAAGCCTCTGGTTCTCCAGAGGCTTTTTTCTTTCTTAAATTCTTAGTTCGCTGCAAGGTGTGATATGGCTAAGTTCAGCAGTCCCATTTTTCACCTGCCTGGCATCCGTTATCTGGTGCGTAAGCTTGTTACCTATAAAGCGGATAAGGAAGCCCATGCCATTGCGCATCACTTTGATCTGTATCTAAGACCGCTAATTGCCTATCAGCCGGAGCTAAGAGACCAGGTTTATCGGATCCGACATCATGTTTACTGTGAAGAGCTGAAATTTGAGCCACCCAAGGAAAGTGGTAAGGAGCAGGACGAATTCGATGATTACTCCATTTTTTGTGTGATCGAACATAAGGCCAGTCATAACTATGCGGGTTGTGTTCGCGTGGTGACACCATCACATGACGGGGAATTGTTACCCATGGAGAAGTTTTGTGAAGATGCGATTTCTAGCGATCAGCTTAAACCATCTGACTTTCCGCGTGAGAAGATATGTGAAATATCCAGGCTTGCGGTTCCTCAGCAGTTCAGGCGCAGAAATGTGGATAAATTTGCGGGTGCCGAAATCGCTGTGGTTAACGAGGAAACTTATTCAGAGACAGAACTCAGATGCTTCCCTTTTATCGCCATTGGGCTGTATTTATCTGCGGCTTCTATTGGTATTAACAAAGGTGTGGAACATTGTTTTGTGATGATGGAGCCCAGGCTTGCCAGAAGTATGCGTTTCGTCGGTATCCGTTTTAAACAGATAGGGCCAACGGTTGAGTATCATGGCAAAAGAGCCCCCTATTACATAAACCCTGCCATTTTTCTGCAGCGCTTGTCTCCCGGCCTTAAGGTGATGCATAACAATTTGGAAGATGTGTTAGCGCACGATATGGCTGCTTGTGGGATTATATCCAAGCCATTGAAAATAAACCATAAAGGGGTGGGTGTTGATCTTGAATTGGCACGTTGTCGTAAAAAAAACGGCTGGCTTAAATCCGAGCAGAAATAAGCTCGACTACAATTTATTTATCGGAAGCGGGTAGAAAATGGAATTTGATGTGGAAGAGATTATTTCACAGTGCATCGGCCTTTTAGGAGAGAGTAACGTTGTCACTGAAAAGGGCGATCTGGCAAGATATGAAACCGCAACCTTCAAAACATCCAATCAAGTGATTGCTGCGGTTAAACCGCAAAGCAGAGAACAAGTACAGCAACTGGTACGCCTGGCAAATCAATTTAAGGTTTCTTTATACCCATTAAGTACCGGCCAAAATTGGGGTTATGGTTCGGCTGTGCCAACAGCAAATAACTGTATGGTTATGGATCTTGGCTTAATGACGAAAATTGTTGATTTCAACAAGGATCTTGCTTACGTCACGCTCCAACCAGGGGTAACCCAAAAGCAGCTTTATGAGTTTTTGCTGCAGCAAGGAGGTGAGCTTTGGATGGATGCCACTGGCTCTTCTGAAAGCTGTAGTATTATTGGTAATACCATGGAGCGGGGTTTTGGCCATACACCATATGGAGACCACTTTGCCAATGTAAGCAGTATGGAAGTGGTATTACCTTCAGGAGCATTTTTTAACACTGGTTTTGCACGATATCCAAATGCTAAAGCCGCTGAAGTTTACCACTGGGGCGTAGGCCCATACCTGGACGGTTTATTTAGTCAGTCGTTTTTTGGCATAGTGACTCAAATGACCATTTGGCTAATGCCAAAACCTGAATATTATCAGGCTTTTTTTTGCAGTGTGGATAAAGACGATTTCGGCCCTATGGTGGACGCATTAAGGCCATTAAGGCTGGATGGGACTCTCAAAAGTGCTATGCACCTGGTGAATGGCGACAAAGTGGTCTCTGCATTTGGGCAGTACCCCTGGCAGGAGATGAAAGGAAAAACCCCTTTATCGCGGGAATGGATGTTGTCTCGCATAAAGCAGTTGGACGCCAAGGCGTGGAATGCCTCCGGTGCCCTGTATGGCTCAAGGGGTGAAGTTGCCTGCGCAAGAAAGCGGCTGAAACAAGCCTTGTCTCAGGTTAAATCAAGTAAACTGAAATTCCTCGATGACACCTTGCTTAAGTTTGCACGGTTAATTCAGACGCCTTACCGGATAATTACAGGTTTTGACTTAGAAAATGCATTAGATAAAACCCTGCCTGTATACAGATTAAAGCAAGGCGTACCCTCCAATTCTTTTATCCCCAGTACCTATTGGCGTAAAAAAACACTTGCACCTGATATGAAAGATGCACATCCGGATAGGGATAAATGTGGTTTGATATGGCTGGCACCGATTGCTCCTATGACTGGAGAGCATGCGATTTTACTTGAAAAGATGGTTGAGAAAACGCTGCTGGAATATGGTTTTGAGCCTGCACTATCGATGACGTTACTTACAGCAAGGTGCATAGATTGTGTGATTAGTATTACTTACGACAGGGAAAATGGCGAGGAGGAAGGGCGAGCTTTGGCATGCCACGATGACCTGCTCCACCAGCTCATTGAGCTGGGTTATTACCCCTACCGACTTTCCACCCACGCCATGGGTAAGCTACCCGCCCCTCAGCCGGGTTATCTGGAAATCATAGATAAAATCAAGGAGGCGCTTGACCCTAACGGGATCATAGCGCCAGGACGTTATCAGGAGAAGTTACCAAGGGACTAACTTATGAATAATATGACAAGGATAGGCACAGCGGTAGGGTTCGCTTTATATCTGTCAAGCCAAGCTGTGTATGCAGGGGAAAACCCAGCGAGCCAAAAAGCGCAAGAGTTCTATACATCAGGGGAATATAAAAAAGCTATTATAGAGTTCAAGAACGCCTTGCAAAAAGAGCCTGAAAATATGGCGATAAAGCAATCTTTAGGGAAAACCTATAGCTTTATTGGAATGTTACTCCTTGCGGAGAAAGAGCTGGGTAAGGTCGCTAAATCAATACCAGCTCTACCTACAGCAAAACTTGAATATGCCAAAGTGTTAATGCAACTAAAAAAGTACGAAGAAGTAGAGCAGACCCTTAAAGGGAGTCACTCTTGGTTGACAGAGAATAAGGCCGAAGCACTGGCATTAATGACTCAAGCATACATATACATGGATAATTATGAACAAGTGAAATCGACGTTCACTCAAGCACAGCAACTATCGGCCAATAATATTGAAGTGGTCTTAACCAAGGCGATAATGGACGCTAAAGAGCTTGATATAACTTCTTCAATGCAGTGGTTGGAACAAGTTCTTAAACAAAATCCGAATGAGATCAGGGCTCTGTTATTAAAGGCGGAACTCTACAATTACCAGACTCAGTATAAAGAAGCGATTAAATTGTTCCGCCAAGTCAGTGCGCAACAATTTGCCAACTCTGAGGTGAAGCTAGATCTGGCTCGGATCCATCTTATGGTGAAAGAATATGATCCAGCGTTAGTTGAGGTTGATAAAGTTCTGAAAGTATCTAAAAACCATGTTCTTGCCAATTATCTAAAAGCCTTTATTCTGTTTAAGAAAAAAGAATATGCGACGGCATCAAAGTATGCTGAGCATGTAGTTAAGTACAGTGTAGGCCATACAGGAACCAATTTTATTCTCGCGGTCATTTCGTTTGATGCTAAAGAATATGAGAAGGCTAATTTTCATATCAAAAAAGTGACTTTCGCTGAGCCTAAAAATGCGCCAGCATTAAAATTACAAGCTAGCATATTACTTCAATTAGGGGCTGTGAATGAGGCAATGGCAAGCCTTGCTCAAATAGATCAGCAGGCGTTCAATAAATCAGATACACCTTTGATGTTGGCTGCCGCCGAGGTGTCACTGAAAAACGCCAATTATGAATTTAGTAGATATTTATTAGATCAAGCGGCAGAGCATATTGATTCCGAAGATGTGGACCTGAAATTAGCTAAAATTTCGATGGCTCAGGGGGATACTGATGATGGAATTGGCCATCTAATGGATGCCGTTAGCAAATCTCCTGAATCAGATGAAATTAAAATATCTTTGATTAAAGGGTATATTAAAAATAGCGAATTAAGTGAAGCTCTTGGGCTTGCAAAGCAGATGGTGGATGATAACCCAGACTCTGTCGCCGGATATGTCATACTTGGCTTGGTCTACCGCTTTCAAAAAAAATACCCTGAAGCAAAACAAGCATACCAAGATGCTCTACAAATAGATTCAAATAATATTGATGCTATCCAGAGCCTGGCCATATTGGCGCAAAAAGATGAAGATAAGAGAAAAGCCTATACATTACATGAACAAGTTTTGGCCATTGATCCGGACAATCTAAAGTCAATTATTTCGCTGGTGGAGCTGGACGGTAGAAGAGGCAATAGGGAACAAGCCTTAGCCAGACTGGAGGAGGCGGTAGAAAAACATCCAGTCCATTTCATTCCTAATATGTTACTGGCACAAACCTATTTAGCTCGCGGCAGGGGGCAAGATGCTCTCAATCTAATTGAAGGTTTGCAAGGTAAAGTACCCGCTATTAGCAGGTATTTTGAATTCCTCTCCGGGCTTGGCTATAAGCTTCTGGGGAAAAATAGTAAAGCAATTGATATATTCAACCACTTGCTCGAACAAGATACAGAAAGCGTGCTATTTCAATATCACCTTGCAAGTTTATATAAGGATGATGGGCAACTTGAGCTCGCGAAAGAATCGATTGATAAAGTATTGGTTGCCAGTCCGGAGCACATACCTAGTTTAATCATTAAAGGCCAAGTTGCATTTAGGCAAGGGGATATTGATACGACTAAAAGCGTCGTTGAAAAGCTGGAAAAAACGGGTGAAAGTAGTGCTGATATTGATGAATTACGTGCCCAGGTGAAATTGGTTACGAAAGAGTTTGATGAAGCAATTTCTCTGTATATTAGAGCGTTAAAGGTGAAACCTAGTCATTCGCTAAATGCGCAGTATGTTATGGCGCTATGGTTGATAAAAGAAAAAAGAACAGCAATAGATGTAGCATCTAATTGGCTAAAGGTATACCCAGACAATCTGCTTAACCGAAAAATTCTTGCAAGCTTTTATATGAAGCAAGGTGAACTAAGTAAAGCTCAACTTAACTTTGAAAAGCTGGTTGTTCAGGATCCTGAAAATCCGTTATTTCTCAATAATTTAGCTTGGATTTATTTGCAGACTGGTAATTCGAAGGCCGCCTTACCCATGGCTAAAAAAGCCCGGCGTTTGGCGCCTGAAAATCCGGAAGTGATGGATACTTTAGGCATGATTTTCTTAGCGCAAGGAGAGAGTCTGGCTGCAGAAAAGCTGCTGACTAATGCGGTGGAAATCAAACCTCAGGACCCTAATATAAAATATCATATGGCTAAAGCGGTCGCACAAAATGGTTACAAGGAGAAAGCAAAGCAAATCCTGCGCGATTTGCTTGAGCTAAACAGACCATTTTCAACTATGAAGGAGTCTCGTTTGCTGCTCAAAAAATTAGAGAGTAGCAAGGGTTAATTGACAGTGCCGCCTTAGGGCGGCGACATGCAATTAATATAATTCGGGAACCCATCAAACTTGGGTAACAAATGAGAGGAGAAATCTGAGGAAATAAGCGCAGTTGTTTGAGGTAATTATTTCGCGAAAAACACTATCAAGAACAACAAAATGCCGATACTAAACCGAACACCACTTAGCTCCTCAGACAAACTCGATCTTCTCGCAAAGAGCGCCATTTTACAAGCCCATGGTGATATCACCAGCGATTCTTGGTGAGAACTGGCTCAGTAAGGTAAAAGGGGTTTTATGGTTGTTTTTTCTCCAAACCTGCTCAAGCTCGCTGCTCTACCTGATTTTACACTCAAATTGCAGGCAGGGATCAAGCTACACAGTTAAGTGCATTTTCCTCTAATTCGTATTTTCAGCTTCTTTTAACTGCCGTCACCTCGTCATCATCGCCATTGAGAAGTAGGTCCATCAAATGCTCCCAATCGTCTACAACGAGCATGCGGATCGTTGACCTAAAGTTTTCCCACAGGTGGGCCTTAGAGCCATAGGAAACTCGGCAAGCCTGATACACTCCGTCAGTGAGCTCAAAAATCTGATGAAAATAAAAGGCTAATAGGGTGAGAAGATACATGTTATAGCTCAGGTTTTGCTCACCATGGCCATAGTTGTGCTCAATGTGGTATCCCTGATTTTTCAGTGTGTTAAAGCACTCGTTTTCAATTTTCCACCGGCATCGACCTGCTCGGGTCATCTGCTGTACATTGGCTTCAGTGATCTCGATATCCGTTACCCAGCTATTGGTATAAGAAATTTTTCCTTTCTTATTTTTTAGCTGATATTTGAACCAGTTAACCTCCAACGCACCTTTCCCACCATGGAGGGGGACTGCATTTTGCCAGGTATAAATATGCGTGCGACCTTGGTTATCCATGTGCTGTGTTGTTGGTAGCTGCTTATAAGCTTGGAGCCACTCTTCCAGATACTTATGATCACCTGGCTTAGCGACAAACAGACAATGCATGCCATTGGCCATCACGGTTTCCATAAAGGGCTGGTGAGACATTAACCCGTCTCCACAGATAAGAAACTTCTGTCGAGGGTGAGCCGCCCTCAATTTATCAATAAACCGTTTGGCAGCATTGATCTCGCAGTCTTGCTTCTTACTCCCATCGCCATTTTGTATTGCTTCTGGCATCACAGGCAGCACCTGTTTTTTATCAGGGTGCATAATGGCCCCCTGTAAAATCCCATGGCTATGGGTTACCTCACCGTTTCTCTGTTTTTTGTGGAGACATTGCTCGCAGTGAACTGTCTTGGAGCGATGGTACTCAGTACCATCAATGGCGCACATAAGTACCCCTGGTAAGATGGCGTAGTCTTCCAGGTGTTTATGACGACGAAGACGACCGAAAAGTGTTTTGAAAATGCCAGCCATCTCCTGTGAGGGAATGTTATCCAGCACATCACGTAACTGGCTATCCCCAGGGATATTCTCAACATTGAAAATCGTTTGTAAGTTATTGCGCTGGTATTTTTGCTCCAGTCGTTTCTGAAAATGAAGCAGAGATGGATCCTGAAAATACATGCAGGCGAAGGCGCTCATCAATATGTCATGCTGGCTATAGGTACATTTACTCTGCTGCCTGCCATCGGGAATGGTGAGAAATTGCTCGGATAGCGCTTTCCTGAGGGCGCTAAAGCTTAAGTGCTTTTTACTTTTAGTCAGTGAGGCCAATAATTTATCTTAAAAAACGTCTAACGTGCATGCATTATACCCAAGCATTTGTTTTTCTTTGTGATCTAGTGGCGTCAGTTGTTGTGAGAGATCCGCCATTGTGGGGCTGGTTTTTGTGATCTTTTTGCCACTGTAGAGCAAATTAGCGCGAAAAGTCTTTTTTTAGATGCTTTGAACCCCTTGCTACACAAGGGGATTGGTCAACGCCCAGAATTGCTGTGATATCACCGCCTTATCCGATGAATTCGGTATATCCCGCAAGGCTGTCTACACCGCCCGCGGGGCTGCCCGGGCTGCCTTCGACGCCCTCGTCAAAACGCAAAGTGAGCCGGATTGTATCGCGACGCTTGATGTGGATGTGCCACACCTGCGCCGCAGTATTGTCGCGTTAACCATCACTGCCCCCAATTCCATTCGCAGTATTGAAGCGCTTATACCTCTGCTGTATCCCGGCTGTAAAGTCAGCTATGGCTATATACAAGGGGTTATTGCCGAGGCGCAAAAAATGCCGCTGACTTCAACCGAACGGTGCCATTATCAGCCATCCAGAGCGGTGCGGTGGATGAAATGTTCAGCCAGGGCGACCCTGTGCTGGCGGGCGTTGACCTGGATCCCGGCTACCTGTTCTGCCTGTCTCACGAGCAACAGCGAGATGGTAAAACCTGGGCCAAAGTACTCCAGCAGGCTGCTGCTCAGGGGATGATGCCAAAACACATCGTCAAAGACGGTGCCAAGGGGATAGCCGCCGGTGTCACCACGGTTTTCGAACAGGCGCAGCAACGTGATGATGTTTTTCATGCCCTGTATATCGCTGCCAAGGCGGTGCGCAGGGTTGAGCAACGTGCTTACTATTACATTACCCAGGAAGAAACGGCTTACCAGGCCATCAGCCCCACCATAACAGAAGACCCGGATGATACGTTCGGTCAATGGCTGCGTGCAGATAACCAATGCGATAAGGCTATCGAGCGCTATGAGCATGCTGAACGGGCTTTGCACCTTCTTCACGCCACCTTCAGCTGCGTTTGCCGAAAGACCGGCAAGCTAATGACCACCGAAATGGCGCAGACCAGGCTGGCCCGTGCCACGCTATTGCTGCGCAGGGCGGCACATAAGGAATGTAACAAGGCGGCGACTTATCTGGTAAACCGCTTGGATGGCCTCACTCTGGCCACCCAAGCACTCCATGATAAGTTACAAGGCTGTATTGCACGTTATTCTCAGCAACCAGTTGAGCTGGCTTGCCGCTTCTTTGAGTGCCGACGTGAATTAGCAAAGGCCGGGAAGCACAAGCAGCAGCGGCTTATTCAGGAAATGCTCGGCAGCTACCGCCTGTTGACCACACAGTTGGATGAAACACGCTGTGAGCAGCTGATGCAGGAAGTGGAAATGTTACTCACCAAACGTCACCGTGCGTCCAGTGCCATTGAAGGCTTCAACGCCACCTTACGCACTTATCTGTATGCCAGAAAGGGTGTGAACCAAGCGTTTCTGGAGCTGTTCCGCGCCTGGTACAACCTGCGGGAAAAGCGCTGGGGACGTCACAAAGGCCGGTCAGCCCACGAATTGCTGACGGGAGAAAAGGTGACCGACTGGCTGACACTGCTTGGCTTCCCACCGAGTAAGCTCAGCCACTGATTTTAGCCTGGTAACAGGCAACCCAAACTGACTATTTATTAATCTGATCCAGCACTCGCTGAATTGGAGAGGAGCTATTGGTTTTGTTACCCTAAACGGGTGGAATTTGATCAGTCCCATAATTCGTTACCAGATTTATCATGATTAATAAATGCTTTGATATTGTTAAATGTGATATCGGCAATGGCATTGAGGGCTTCTTCAGTCAGGAATGCCTGGTGACCGGTAAAGACAACATTATGACAGGCTGATAAGCGGCGGAAGACATCATCCTTGATCACTTCGTTGGACTTGTCTTCGAAGAAAAGCTCCCGCTCATTTTCATAAACATCTAACCCCAACGCACCGATTTTTCCTGCTTTTAGTGCTTCTATGGCGTCAAGGGAATCTAACAGGCGCCCCCTACTGGTGTTGATAATCATCACTCCGTCTTTCATTTTCTCAAAAGCCTGACGGTTGAGCAGGTGTTGGTTGTCCTCGGTTAGCGGGCAGTGAAGGGTGACGATATCCGACTGGACGAACAAGCTATCCAGGTCGACATATTTTACACCCAGTTCAATAGCTTTGGGATTCTCAAATGGGTCATGGGCAATCAGACGACAACCAAATCCCTTGAGGATGCGCATAGCCGCTAAGCCGATTTTCCCGGTACCAATAACCCCTACGGTTTTACCAAACATATTGAATCCAACAAGACCATCCAGGGTGAAGTTGGCATCGCGGGTTCTTTGATAGGCTTTATGAATTTTACGATTTAGGGTCATCATTAAGGCAACGGAGTGCTCGGCAGTCGCTTCAGGCGAGTATGCAGGAACACGCACTACCGTCAGGCCTAATTCTTTTGCTGCTTCCAAATCCACATTATTAAATCCGGCACAGCGCATAGCGATCAACTTGGTGCCATTGGTTGTCAGCTCGGTTAACACCTCTCTATCCAAATCATCATTAACAAATGCGCAGACCACTTCACAACCGTACGACAGCTTAGCGGTTTTAATGGTTAATCTGGAATCAAAGAAATCAATGTCGAAGTTAAAGTCACTGTTGGTTTTATTAAAGTGGACTGTGTCGTAATGTTTGGCGCTAAACAGGGCTAGTTTCATAACAAACCATTAAAATAAGCTAGAGTTTGTTCGACTATAACCTTTTGTAACTAAAGAATCTTTCCCTCTATGGGAGATTAGTAAAAATGAGTCTTGAGGATCTATTCCTGCTGGAGTCAGCAGAAGAATTCACTCGAAACTAGAATGGTCCACCTGATAACCTCGCTTTTCTAAACAGAAAAGGCGCTGTTTTAGCTGTAGCTTAAAGTAGAGCGTGGTTTCATTATTTAAATTCAGTTTGTACATATTCAGGTGAGCATAAACGCCTTCCGGCGTAGCTATTCTCAGATTTTCGCAAAACTTTTGAGCGCCTATTTCCATCATATACTTTTCGGTAAATGAGCAGGGAATGGCCCCGGCAATCACAGTATCTGTATCGAGAACGCCAAGATAATAAAGGGCATAATCGGCAAGCAAAGAAAATATAGCTAAGTGTCGGTACTCTTGAATTACAAATGCGCGGCCCAGCTCTACGTATTCCCCTTCCGGCACCGATAATTCTTGGTTGGACCAGGAGTGATAGGCTGAATCAGGGCTGACTAAGAAACGGGTTGAAGCGATAATATCTCCTCCTTCCCGTATGGCGATATGCTGTGCTTTCCGGTCGAATGGATCTATGACTTGGGGACAACCTGGAAAACAGTCATACCTTTTCACCAGGATCTCGGGTAAGTGCTTGTTTCCTGCTACCAGTTTCATAATAACTAGTCTTTTGTATCGCTCTGAGCTTGATTAGCCGGCCTCTTCTTCTGTGTCGAATAAGAGGTAATCTATATATTAGCTGTAATTAAGAATTTTCTTGTAATCATTAAATATACCGGTAGAAAATTTGGAATAAAGACTGAGTCAATGGGAAGGCGGCTATCAATTTTGTTGTCTGGCGTTACTCCTCACTGCACTGCCAGGTTACTCATCGAACCATTTCTGGTAGTTTATCGGAATTAAGATTAATGGCAAAAGTAACCTTGTCTTATTGATATAAGAGTGAAATGGATGAAAAAGACAAAAGATAAATTTTTTAGTTTTTCTAAATGGATATAACACGATGATTATTATGCTTAAAATCATCCTGGCTTATTGTTGTGATCTGCTATTTGGTGATCCTTATAAGATTCCTCATCCCGTACAAATTATAGGTAAACTGGTAAGTCTCCTGGAGCAAAAACTAATCGATTACCCCGGCAAAAAAATCTTGGGTATGTTGGCTAACCTTTTCGTGTTACTGGTTACTTTTGTTAGTTGTATTTTTTTAGCCCGCCTGCATTGGCTGGTGGAGGTGTACCTGTTGTACACCTGCCTGGCTAGTCGAAGTCTGGCAAATGAAGGGGTTAAGGTGTTTAACATATTAGCCAGTGGAGATATGGCGAGGGCCAGAATGGAGCTGTCTTATTTGGTGAGCCGTGATACGGGGGAGATGGACCAGGATCAAGTGATCCGCAGCACCATGGAGACAGTATCTGAAAATACAGTAGACGGTATAGTTTCACCGCTATTTTTTATCTGCCTTGGTGCTTTGCTTGAACCTTGGTTACCGGGAGCAATGCTGGCATTTGCCATGACTTATAAGGCGGTGAATACCATGGATTCCATGTGGGGTTATAAGAATCAAAGATATAAGGATTTCGGATACTTCTCGGCTAAGTTGGATGACTGGTTAAATTGGCTCCCTGCCAGATTGACCGGGGGGATCTTATTGCCTCTGTCCGCCTGGCTTCTCAAATACGATTGGAAGAATGCCTGGGTCGTTTTTTGCCGGGACAGGCTCAATCATGCCAGCCCTAACTCCGCCCACCCGGAAGCGGCCGTGGCTGGCGCGTTGGGGGTTCAATTCGGCGGTATCACCAGCTATTTTGGCGAAATACAGGAAAAACCCACCATAGGTGACAAAGTGACTGACTTTCAACTGGTTCACATTAAGCAAAATGTGGCTTTGATGTGGTGTTCCTCCGCCTTGGCCTTGGGTTTGGTATGTCTGATATTAGGAGGAATTAATGGATTTACATGGGGGTAATGTTCACCGTTTGTGCCGAGAGTCTGGTGTGGATGACTTGCTGGATTTCAGCTCCAATATTAACCCACTGGGTGTCCCCGAATCGTTAAAGTCAGCCATCATAGAAAACCTGGATAAGCTGGTACATTATCCGGATCCTGAGTATGTGGATTTAAAGCAGGAGCTGGCGTCTCACAATGGTGTTAGGCCAGAGCAGATTGTCGTTGGTAATGGCGCCACCGAAGTGATTTTCCTTTATTTCAAAGCCCTGAGACCCAAACGCACGTTAATTCTGGGACCGACATTTGCCGAATACGAGAGGGCCGCACGCGCGTCTGGCAGCGAGGTGAGCTACTTCGGGCTCACCGAAGCGGAAGGGTTTAAACCGGATCTGGAGGCGCTTGCTGCACGCCTGACCGAAGGGTTTGATCTGCTGGTGGTTTGCAACCCGAACAACCCCACAGGTCACTTTCTGACACTTGATGAGAGTATGCGTATCGCTCAGTTATGTAAGTCCCGGCAATGTCAGTTGTTGGTGGACGAAGCCTTTATCGAGTTTGTCTCCGGCGGGTTGGCTGCGAGTGCTGTTGGTTTACAGCAATCACATATTTTTGTAGTGCGCGCGCTGACCAAGTTTTTTGCGATTCCCGGGTTACGGTTCGGGTTTGGCATATGCCAAGATAGTGAACTAAAGTTGCAAATCGAGCGAGATCGGGAGCCCTGGACGGTTAATAGCTTTGCTGAACTGGCGGCTAAAGTGGTGCTAAATGATAGGGACTATATACAAAGTTCACTGGCGTGGATTGAGGTGGAAAGAGCCAGTTTTCAACAGGCCCTTAAACAGATCAAAGGATTAACCGTCTACCCCAGCTGCACCAATTTTGTATTGGTTCAATTACCTGAAATAACGGATGCGGAAAGATTCTGTAGCGGCATGTTAAAGTTGGGGATCATGGTTCGGAACGCAGCAAATTTTCCTTTTTTGAATTCTCGCTTTGTGCGCTTTGCTATCAAGAGCAAGTCTGATAACGAGAAAGTGATCGCGGCTATCGAGTCAGTCCTTAATGGTCGTGATTAGTCTCAGCGTTATGCTGAGACTGGCTGTTGATACCCTATCTTATGGTTGCCGCCAGCTGCTGTGCGGTAACGGCGGCGTCATACACCTGATCCACAGTATTGACGTATTTTGGCGGGAAGTTCCGGGTGGGATTTTTCAAGCCAAGGCGAATTTTAATGGCGCCGACTTCGGCCATAATGGCATAGATAGCATCAGAGATATCCCTGCTGTGTATGTCTTTGGCAACCATGGGGAAAATGGCCAAACCATCTCTAGGGCATAACTCCATACTGATAGTGCAAAAGCGCTGAAGCTGACCAAATACCTTGATGAGCTGATAGTACACATCGTAGTTGCCTTTTTTCTTAGATCCCGTTGAAATGCCGACAGGAGTATAGATACGACGGGCCTGGCGAATGGCGTCCAGATCACTTATCAGGCTAATTAGTTTGGGGTAATAGCTGCTGACATCGGCTTCGGGTAGCAGCGGAGTGAGCAGGTAGTTCATTCTTTCCAGTCGATAATAAAGCTCAGCATGGGTTTTCCCCTTGGGTTTGGGGGCATTTTGCATTGGCGAGTTCTTTCTTAATCCCATACGTAGCTGTTTGGCTTCGAAGTAAATCATATCCACCATATATTGAATGTGGAGCTGACTGATATGCTCAGTGGGAAAGTGGGGAATTTGGTTTGGCGGTAAGCCATTTAGTTGTTTAAACAGCTGCAGCTTGCTATAGACTTCCCGGGATTTTTGTACGATATGCCTTGGACTCCTGCTATCCATAACAGGGCCATAATAAGCCTGACTGGCGGGGGTGGTAAGAACGCTTATCTCAACCAGTGCATTATCAATCACCTGGTAAGCATCGTCTATGCTTGAAGCCTGGCTGTTGTTCGGTATAGCTAGAAATAATGGAAGTAACAAAACCAGCAAAGCTTTTTTGGCTTTCATATCACCCTCCCTGATAAATGTGATCTATATCAAATAATCCCTTCAACTAATATATAGATCACAAAAGGCTGGCCCGCTTATGGCGGTTAGTTAATATGGGTTAAGGGCAGACTGGTCTTATCGATAATATTCCTTAACATAAAACTGGAACGGACCCCGGTGACGCCTTTAATTCGAGTGATTTTTCCCAGTAACAATTGCTGAAATAATTCCATATCTGGCACCACTATCTTAAGTTGATAGTCGGCATCCGTACCTGTGATCAGGCAACACTCCATCACTTCCGGATATTCCGCAACCTGTTTTTCAAAGCTTTCAAATCTATCTGGGGTATGCCTGTCCATACTGATGTGGATATATGCGGTTAGCTTAAGTCCCAGCTTGTGTTGATTGAGTAAGGTGACATGCCTGTCGACATATCCAGACTCTTCCAGGTGTTTGACCCGACGGGAGCATGGGGATGGGGAGAGGCCTATTTTCTCCGAAAGTTCCAGGTTGGAGATCCGGCCATCTTGTTGCATTAATTCGAGGATCCGCTTATCCGTTCTATCCAGCTTACTCATAATTGCTCACATATTAATTTAATTGGTGTTTTATTGCTTAAAAATACCTAATGTGTGGAAAGTTAGCAAGGTAATTGCGCGGGGTGCTAGCTATAATAATTCCATCGATAGGGCATAGCCGGATAAACAAAACTTCTAACCGGGAGTGGCGAAATCAGCAGGGTTACAAAGCTTGTTGTTTAAGGCGAATGCAAAGGCCCACAAGGCTTCAACTGCACATTATCAATGTGAAAAAAGGCGACCTCAGGGTCGCCTTTTTAGTTTTTCTGCTAAACAGTTAGTCTAATTCGGTGAAAAGCTTTCGGTTAAAGGACTTCTCACAATAATGGCACTTAAGTTTAACGTCATTCTTCTGCTGTACGTAAAACTGGCTGGGAACAGGCTCATTATGACTGATGCAGTTAGAGTTAGGGCAGGCTAATACACCGCTAATTGCTGGAGGAAGCTGGACTCTGAACTTTTTCACCACCTCGGTATTTTTAATAATATTGATGGTGGCGTCGGGCGCAAACAGCGCCAGCTGATTGGCCTGCTCATCGGTAATTAAGGTGTTTTCAACCTTGATCAGATCCTTGGTTCCGGAAGCGCCGCTGGGTAAGTTTAACCCCACAGTGATCTTTTGATCTGTATCGGTAAGCTGGAAAAACTTCAGGATCTTAACCCCTTGTCCAGCGGCAATATGGTCGATAACCGAGCCGTTATGTATCGCTTCGACTTCTAATTTCTTATCCATGTTTGCCTCCTTGTTCTGTTAATACCAAGGCTAACAAAGCCTGACGAGCATAAACGCCGTTTTCGGCCTGCTCAAAGTAGTAAGCGTGTTTGGTATTGTCGACGTCGTTACTGATTTCGTCCACCCTGGGCAGTGGGTGTAAGATTTTCAGGTTATCCCGAACAGTGTCCAACATCTTGGCATGGAGTACGAAAGCGGACTTCATATACTGATATTCGGTTTCATCGAAGCGCTCTTTCTGCACTCGGGTCATATACAGGATATCCAGCGAGTCGATGACATCTTCAATACACTCGTGGCAGGAGTAATTAATCCCGTTTTCTTCCAGCTCTTCGATAATGTACTCCGGCATCGATAGTGCATTAGGCGAAATAAAGAAGAAGTTACAGTTAAACAGGGAAAGGGCCTGTGCCAGTGAGTGGACTGTACGACCGTACTTTAAGTCTCCAACGAAAGCGATATTCAGGTTTTCCAGGGTGCCCTGGGTTTCGTAGATGGTAAACAGGTCCAACAGGGTCTGTGTTGGGTGCTGGTTGGCGCCATCGCCACCGTTAATTACCGGGACAGAGGCGAATTCAGATGCCAGTCGAGCCGCTCCTTCCTGAGGGTGGCGCATAAAGAAAGCGTCGGAATAAGACGAAATAACCTTTACCGAGTCCGCCAGGGTTTCCCCTTTTTGCGCCAGCGAGGTATTGCCGCCGCTGTCAAAACCGATCACCGCGCCGCCCAGTCGCTGTACTGCCGTTTCAAATGATAAACGCGTTCGGGTAGATGCTTCAAAAAAGCAACTTGCCACAACTTTGTTTTTCAACAGCTCGGGCTGAGGGTTGAGTTTGAGTTCTTGCGCGGTGGAGAGGATAAGTTCCAGTTCTTCACGGGACAAATCCGTGATGGAAATGATGTCTTTCTGAAATAATGGATTGGCCATGTTTTTTCCTGCCGGATGTGTCAGTGACTGCGCTAAGCGTTTCTAGCCCATTACTCTTGGGTACTTAACAACCGGAGCGAAAGTATACCATTTGAATGGACGTTTTACCTGTTTTTAGTGAAGCTTTAATCGATTTGTCGTTTAAATGTAAATCAAGGTAAGTTTACTTAACATTGATTCACAAACGTGAAATATTTTCTCCATTAAGCAGTGGTTTTAAAAGGGCATAACATGACTCCAAAAGAAAAAGAACTCATCGATAATCTGGCTGGCAGACTGAAAGGCAACCCGGTTAAGCAGCGGGATGCAGAGGCTGAAACATATATTCAGGAGCAGGTTGGTTCTTCCAAGGATGCCGTGTACCAGTTATCCCAGGCTGTGTTAATCCAGGAAATGGCATTAAAAGAAGCCAAGGAAAAAGTGGAATACCTGGAAAAATGTGTTGGTCACGAGAAGGAAGAAAATGAGCGTGGTGTGCTGGGCCGAATGATGGGTGGTAAAAAGCCTGCGCCTCAGCCGCCGCAACCACAACAGCAACCAAGCCAGTTTGGTGGCTTTATGCGTACTGCGGCTGGTGTAGCGGTAGGTATGGTGGCTGGCAGCATGATTGCCAGTGGTTTATCCAGCATGATGGGTGGCAATGAAGCCGTTGCTGAAGAAATGCCGGAGGATATGGCTGCGTCAGAAGATATGGCGGCACCAGAAGCGGATCAGGCTGTGGAAGAAGGCGGTAGCTTTTTAGATTCCGATGCCGGCTTTGCCAGCTCAGATACGGGTTTTGGCAGTTCTTTCGAAGAACCTATGCAGGACTCTGGATTTGGCGGTGACGACAGCATGTTTGCTGGTGGTGATACTGGCGTTGATGATGGCGGCTTTGACGAGGACTTCTAACCTCTGCTGCTAAATCGAGTAAAAAAACAGGCGGAAATCCCGCCTGTTTTTGTTTACTCTGTCTTTGCCAATTAATAGCGGATTTAAGCAAGCATGAAAACTAACGTCAGGGTCTTTTCAGGTAAAACGGATCATCAGTGCTATAAATTTGCTAGTGCTATCAATAAATATCCCCTTGGCACCGCAATGGAAATAACGCCACTGGGTTTGTCTGGTGATGAACAAGCCGATCAACGTTATCATGGCGGTGTAGAGCGAGCACTGCATTATTATCCCAACGAGCACTACGACTATTGGCAGAACCGCTTTCCCGGCAATGCATTGTTTGCTGGTAGTGGCTTCGGAGAGAATTTATCCGGTACAGGGTTAACCGAAGCTAATACCCGTGTAGGCGATATCTTCCGTTTAGGTCAGGCATTGGTCCAGGTGAGTCAACCGCGCTCTCCCTGCTTTAAGCTAAATGCACGCTTTGCAGTGAATAATTTTTCCCTGCTAATGCAACAAACGGGTTTTAGCGGATGGTTTTTTCGAGTATTAGAACCCGGGTTGGTGGCGCCTGAAGATTCACTGGTGTTGCTCGAGTCGCCATGTGCAGACATCACGCTGGAAAGAGTACTTAAGCTGGCTTATCTTGATCCGCTCAATCAGCAGGAGCTCGAAGTTATCCAGAATTGTGCTTTGCTGGCAGATAGCTGGAGAGACAAGGTGAAAAAGAGGCTGGAAACCGGTTTCGTAGAAGACTGGAATAAGCGATTATTTGGCCCCTTGTCCATGCACTAATGGTTTGGCTTGATTTCAAAGACCTGCAGTTTATCGCCCTGTTCAGTTAAGCTGCCGTGAATAGTTACTTGTTGGCCCTTATAGGGGGTCAACACTTCGAGTTCGCCCTGCAAGCTTAATATTCCCTTTTCCTGCCGTAAGACCCAGTGTGTTTCGTCCAACTGAACCAGCTTACCGCTATATTCTGCCAACACCATGGCTTCCATACTATCCGCCATAACCATAGGTGCTTGTGCTGGCATCGGCGCTTGTTTTGCCTGAAACGTCTCTGCCATCCTGGTTTGTTTTTTTAACTCTGGTGCTGCGGATTGCACTGGCATCACTTCGGCAGGATCAAGTCCGGGTGGTGGATATTGTTGCAGGACTAATATGGCTACAACAAACAGAGATGCTGCCACACTGGTTAATGCGGGCCAGCGCAAATAAACGGGTTTGGCCTTTTTATTCAAGGACACAGGGCCGGAAGTCACGGCTTTTTTAGCCTGAGCCAGAATAAAGTCGTCCACCTTAGTGGAGGCTTGCTCCTGGCTTAGTCTCTGGTAGTCACTGGATAGCTCCAGATCGGATTTATCACTGTTTAGTTTATCTACCATATGACGACATACCTTGCTTTAACTTGTTCATCGCGTACCTCAAGCGGCTCTTGGTGGCTTCAAATGAGGTTTTGGTCAGCTGGGCAATTTCCTGTAAACCCAGACCCGCTTCGTGTTTTAATAAAAACACTTCCTTTTGCTGCCCGGGTAACAGCTCTACCAGCTCCACCAGTTTATCCAGTTGTCTGGTGCTGTCTAAGTTATTAGACATTGGTTCAGGTCTGTGGTTTTCCAGTTCTCTGGCTTCTTCTTCCCCTTCCAGTTCAACCAGTTCCGCTTTGTTATGTTTGCGGTAATGGTTTACCAGGTGATTGTGAGCCAGGGTGTAGAGCCAGGTGGTAAATTTGGCGCTGGGTTGATAACTGTCGCGTGCTCCGATGACTTTCAGCCAAATATCCTGGTGCAACTCTTCCGCCACTGCGACATTACTCGTGTGACGGAGAAAGTAGCGGTAGACTCCGCCTTTGTGCTGTAGGTACAACTGCTCGAAAGCCGCCGCGTCACCGGCCGCGTAATTCAGCATTAGCTGTTCATCACTTTCCAGGTTCAAATCTTCCCCAAAATCAATGACCCTTTGTGGGCTTACAGAAAAATTAGCTGATAGCCGCTTATTGTGGCTGAGTCTCCAGCAGTTCAGCTAGCTTCACCAGTTTGGTAAATTCGCTGCGATAACCAAAGGTATCTCGGCCTTTAGCATCTTGCGCTAAATCCAACAAATCTTGTATGTCAGTTTGCCCCATATAAGTACTGCTTTGTAACCGCATGGCAAATCCGGCGACGGCGGCTGAAAATCTAAAATTATCAGAAGTATCAGCTAATTGTTCCACAATTTCTGGTCTAGTTATAGCCCGTTGAATAAGCTTGCTGTGTTTTTCGGTATCTTTATAACGAACTTTCAAATATGCCAGTTCATTGCTGGTGTTTTGTTTTTTGCCATCCTGATAGCGCAGTGGGTCAAGGGTAGCGCCTTCGCTGCCAGCCAGGGTGATTTCGTAAAGGGCAGTTACGCTGTGGCCAGCGCCTATTTCTCCCGCATCCACGTTATCATTGTTAAAGTCCTCTTCGTTAAGGTGTCGACTCTCGTAGCCGATCAATCGGTACTCGGCAACCTGGGTCGGGTTAAACTCAAGCTGAATTTTTACGTCACGGGCGATAGTTTTTAATGTGGCGCCCATTTCATCAACCAGGACTTTTTTAGCTTCCATCAGGCTGTCTATGTAGGCTGCGTTACCATTACCGTTTTGCGCCAGAGTTTGCATAAGCGCATCATTATAATTTCCTGTACCAAATCCAAGCACAGATAAAAATATCCCATTTTCTTTTTGCCCGCTGATATATGCCTTTAACTGCTCAGGATCCTGAATGCCAAGATTAAAGTCGCCATCTGTGGCCAGGATCACCCGGTTTATTCCCTGTTTAATAAAGTTTTGCCTGGCGGTTTCATAGGCAAGCTTTAGTCCTGCGCTGCCATTGGTGGAGCCTCCGGCAGATAACTTATCCAATGCCTGGATGATTTTTATTTTTTGGTCCGCAGGTGTGGGTTTGAGAGCCAGCCCTGACGCGCCGGCATAAACCGCAATGCTAATTCTGTCATCTTTATCTAGCTTGTTAACCAATAGCTTAAGGCCGGCTTTTAACAAACCCAGCTTACTTGGGTCTTGCATGGATCCGGACACATCGATAAGAAAAACCAGGTTTGCAGGAGGCAGGGTTTGTACGGGGGCCTGGTATCCCTGAATACCTATATGCAATAAGTGCTTATTTTTATTAAATGGGCTGGGAGCAACTTCAGTCACTAAGCTAAACGGGGCACTGGTGCCGGGATTGGGATAGTCGTAATTAAAGTAATTGATAAACTCTTCGGGACGAATGGCATTTTTGGGTGGCAGACTGCCTTGCTGTAAAAAACGGCGCGTATTGGCGTAAGAAGCAGAATCTACGTCGATGGAAAATGTGGACAGACTTTGCTGGCTGGTTCTTATAATACCGTTGGATTTAAAGCTGGCGTATTTTTCTGCTTGCTTATGCGGTGCTGGTGGAGAGATATAAGCAAAGGACTCTTGCGCTCTCCCATTGTGATCAGCCAAAACTTGAACCATAGAAGGCTGTAGCATTAATTTTTTTACCTGGAGTCGTTGCTGCTCTTCGGGTGTTGCTTTGGTTTCTTGTTGAGAGCCGCCTTGTTTAGCGACTTCCTGTACACAACCGCTTAATATTAGTGCTGTGAGTAATATAGGGAGTAAGGTTTTCATTGTTCCAAATCCATTATGCTGTTTGGCCCTATAAACCCGCGATAAAGTAAAAAGGGTTAATTTTTAATCCCTCTTTGTGTAGCGGTAATCAAAGCAGTTATTTAGAATGGTCAAAACCTCTTTTTGATTTGTCTTATGTTCCGATTCATATCTCTGCTCGCACTGCTGAGTTCCCCCCATGTAGCCGCTGCCCAGTGGCTGGATCAATATACGGATAAATTGCCTGAGGGGACTCAGGTCTCCTTGTTAATAAGCACTGCGGACGGGCAAGCAGTTTATGGTCAAAATCCAGAGTTAAAACTGACTCCGGCCAGTACGCAAAAAATGTTGACAGCTACGGCGGCGACCTTGTATCTGGGCAAGGATTATCAATTTACCACCCGACTCGAAGCCGTTAGCGAAGCGGCACAAGGCGGGGATTTCAGACTGGTATTTAGCGGGGATCCGAGCTTAAAACGTAAGGATCTAAGATCCTTGCTGCGCAAAATGAAAGCTGAAGGGATCTCGGAGATCCGGGATCTGATATTGGATCAAAGCCGCTTTTCAGGTTATCAGTGGAGCAATGGTCAGGCATGGAACGATTTGGGGGTGTGTTATACGGCTCCCGCTTCGGCCATAGTGGTGAACCATAACTGTGTCAGAGGTAATTTGTCCGAGCTCGAAAATGGCGAATCCAGGCTATATATACCAGCTTATGAGCCTCTGAATATCAGCTCGGATGTTACCTTTGTATCGAAACAGCAACGGGAGCGACGTTTTTGCGCGCTGGAGTTAAATCAGGGAAGCGGAAATAATTACCACTTATTTGGCTGTTTTGAACGCCGCAGTAAACCTGTGCCTCTGGCCTTTTCCGTAGTGGACCCGGAGGCCTACGCTACAGCTATTTTAAAAGCTGAGCTTAAATCTTCTGGAATTAGATTAAAGGGTAAAATTTACAGTGACCATAATTCGGCGCCTGAAGGACAGCTAATCGCTCAACATATGTCACCCAAGCTCAGCGTGCTGATCACTGAAATGGTCAAGGACTCGGATAATTTAATCGCCGATATATTGCTGAAAACCCTGGGCACCGAATATTTTGATATGGCGGGTAGCTTTCGTAATGGCAGTGAAGCCATGCGGGCTATTTTAAAAGAAACAGCCGGGGTGGACTTAACCAACAGTTATATAACCGACGGTTCCGGGTTATCCCGTCATAACCTGATTTCGGCACAGCATTTGATGACGCTGATGCGCTTTATTTATACCAACAATAACAAGCTGAATTTACTGGAGACTATGTCAGTTTCCGGTATTGACGGCACCTTAAAGTATCGGCGGGCTATGCTAACTCCTGGTTTAAAAGGAAAAGTAAAGGCAAAAACAGGATCCATGAAAGGTGTAGCCAATATGATGGGCGTGGTGGAGAGCAAACAAGGACCGTTACTATTTGTACTCATGTTAAATGGTTATAGCCTTAGTAAGGAGCAGGCCAAACTGGTTTCTGAGCGGAAGATCAAGGCGCCGTTGCAGCTATTCGAACAAGCCTTATTTAAGGCCCTAGTCGCAGGTGAACCACTTAAAAGTTAATTTCTTCATGTTGCAGACCCAGAGATAAAAACGCGCCATATAACAGGACTTTGAAAAGGTACTATTTAAAGCCCAGGTGGTCGGCACTCCCTTAAAGAGTTAACGCCACTCTACCCGTTGCGGGTAGAGTGAAAGCTCCCCTCTTCTATACTCTAATCTAGCTTCCCCTTTGAAATTTCTCGGTTTTAGCTGGGAAGCTTATTAAGGGGGGCTTATGCAAATTGATCCAATCAAGGAAAAACAAAACTATATTCCTCGTATTTTAACCGCAGCCAGCTTATTTGATGGCCATGATGCGGCGATCAATATTATCCGCCGCTTGCTGCAAGGTAAGGGCTGTGAAGTGATCCACCTGGGTCATAACCGTAGCGTTGCTGAGATTGTTCAGGCTGCCATACAGGAAGACGTCGATGCCATAGCTATCAGCTCCTATCAGGGAGGGCATATGGAATTTTTCCGTTATTTAGTCGATGAACTCAAAGTACGCGAGCGACAGGATATTCAGCTTTTTGCTGGCGGCGGGGGGGTGATCCTACCCGCTGAAATAGCCGAACTGCAAGAATACGGGGTGACTCGTATTTACAGCGCAGACGATGGCCAAGCCATGGGGCTGGAGGGCATTATTGACGATTTATTATCCAGAGTTCCCGTAAGGGATTACAAGGATATCGACTTTGTGTTTAGCAGACCTGAACAATTATCTTTGGCCATCAGCCAGCTCGAAAACTCGGCTGCTGTCAGGGCTGAGTTTAGTGCCCAGTTAAAGCAGCTTAGCGATACTTGGTCGGGGGCCGTGATTGGCCTCACGGGTACGGGCGGGGCTGGTAAATCGTCGTTGTGTGATGAGCTGCTGCAACGTTTACAGTTGGGATTTGAAGGTAAACTAAAGCTTGCTGTGCTGGCGGTGGATCCTTCCCGAAGAAAAACCGGCGGCGCCTTGTTAGGTGACAGGATCCGCTTTAATAGCCTGGAGCAGGGCAAGGTTTTTTTCCGCTCCATGGCGACCCGGCTGGGCCATGGTGAATTGCCGGATAGTGTGCCCGATATCTTAAATTTACTCAAAGCGGCTGAATTTGACCTGATAGTGCTGGAAACCCCTGGTATTGGCCAGGCCAGCCATCTGGCGGCCAGCCTGGTAGACCTTTCTGTATACGTGATGACCCCTGAGTACGGCGCAGCTACCCAGCTGGAGAAGATCGATATGCTGGATTGGGCCGACCTGGTGGTGATAAATAAAGGAGACAGGTTTGGTGCGGACGATGCACTGCATGATGTAAGAAAGCAGCTGCAAAGAAACCTCAATGCCTGGGAAGCAGAGCTCAGCGATATGCCAGTGTATAAAACTCAGGCTTCCCAGTTTAACGATCCCGGAGTGACTCGCCTGTATCAGGCTTTATGCGAACAACTGGATCTGAACCCCAGTGTACAGCTCCAGGCGCCGGACAAGGGGGTAGCAAGCTGTTTGCCCGCTAATCCAAACTACTTGTCCCAGGTGGTGAGCTGTATCAGGGAGTATAAACAAAAGGCGTTTACCCAAAGCCAGCTAGTGAGTCAGCTGGACAAGCTAAAAGCCGCGAAAGCGGCGCTCGGGCCGGGAAACCATGAGTTGAATGCATTGATTTGTGAATGCGAGGGGAAAGTACAGCCTGAGACAAAATCCATATTAGCTCAGTGGCAGCGAACCTCGGCAGAATACCGGGCAATGGAAGGCATAAAGACGCTTTCCGGTCTTACCGTAAACAAAGTGTCCCTGCCTGATTACTGGGATCAGGGGCAGTTATGTCATTGGTTGACGCTGGAAAACTTGCCCGGTTATTTCCCCTATACCGCCGGGGTTTTTCCGTTAAAACGTGAGGATGAGGACGCCACACGTATGTTTGCCGGTGAAGGGGGACCGCAGCGAACTAATAAGCGGTTTAAAGCAGTTTCAGCGCACTCAACGGCCAAACGCCTGTCCACGGCATTTGATTCCGTCACCTTGTATGGATTTGATCCTGAGTTGCGCCCGGACATTTATGGCAAAGTAGGCAATTCTGGTGTCTCAGTAGCGACCCTGGACGATATGAAAACCCTGTACCAGGGTTTTGACCTTTGTGATTCACAGACTTCTGTCTCCATGACTATTAACGGTCCGGCACCTGTTGTATTGGCTATGTATCTTAATGCTGCTATCGACCAGCAAGTGGAGCTGGCGGGGTCGGATGCGGACATAGATAAGATTACCAAAACCAGCCTAGAAAAGGTAAGGGGAACTGTGCAGGCGGATATTTTAAAAGAAGATCAGGGACAAAACACCTGTATTTTCTCCACTGAATTCAGCCTTAACCTGATGGCGGATGTGCAGGCTTACTTTAGCCAGTATAAGGTCCGGCATTTTTACTCCGTATCCGTCTCGGGTTACCACATTGCCGAAGCAGGCGCGAACCCCATCAGCCAACTGGCTTTTACCCTGGCCAACGGTTTTACCTATGTTGAGTCCTGGTTGGCCAGAGGTTTGAATATCGACGAATTTGCGCCTAACTTATCGTTTTTCTTTAGTAATGGTATGGATCCCGAATACGCCGTATTGGGTCGCGTGGCCAGACGTATCTGGGCGATCACTCTGGCGGACAAGTACGGGGCGAACTCGAGATCACAAAAATTGAAATATCATATCCAAACGTCCGGTCGTTCTCTGCACGCCCAGGAAGTGGAGTTCAATGATATTCGCACTACCTTACAAGCCTTGATTGCCGTGTATGACCATTGCAACAGCCTGCACACCAACGCGTTTGATGAGGCGATCACCACGCCGACGCCAGAGTCGGTACGCAGAGCATTGGCCATTCAGCTGATCATTAACAAGGAGTGGGGAGGAGCAAAAAGCCAAAACCCCAACCAGGGCGCATTTGTCCTAGCAGAGCTCACCGAGCTGGTGGAAGAGGCTGTATTACTTGAATTTGAGCGCCTGTCTCAACGTGGCGGTGTATTAGGGGCGATGGAAACTGGTTATCAAAGGGGCAAAATACAGCAAGAAAGTTTACTGTATGAGCAGCAGAAACACAGTGGTGAGATCCCTATCGTAGGGGTGAATACTTTTGTCAGCGAGACTCCTGGCCACCCTGGATCTCTGGAATTGGCCCGCTCTTCTGAGCAAGAGAAGCAGCAGCAGATCAAAAACCTGGCCGACTTCCAGCGGCGTCATCAGGGGCAAAGTGAAGCGGCGCTAAAAGCCCTAGTTCAGGTCGCTACACGAGGAGAAAACGTGTTTGCCGAATTGATGGAGACTGTGAAGGTTTGTTCTTTGGGGCAAATAACGCAAACCCTGTTTAGCGTTGGTGGTAAATACCGAAGAAATATGTAGGTAAGTCTGATAATTTATTGATTTAAGTGGATCAAAGGAGTCGTGGTGTTGAGTGAACAAGGGCAAGCGGTACTGGTGATTTTTTGCAAGAGGCCCAGGTTGGGGCAGGGTAAGCAGCGACTGGCCCAAACTATAGGCACCAAGAAGGCGCTGGAAATAGCCAGACTCTTGTTAGCCTGTGCGCTGGAAGACGCTAAAGCCTGGTCAGGGCTAGTGGTGCTGTCACCCTCTGAACAAAGTGACCATGACTGGGCGGCTTCTTTGTTAGCGGATCATCCGAATTGCCTGGTGTTACCTCAGCAAGAGGGAAACCTTGGCCAGAGGATTAACCTGGTGGATAAATCCCTGCGCGCTTTAGGTCATCATAACTTGGTGTTTATAGGTACGGATGCCCCTGTTCTCGATGCCGAATTTTATCAGCAGGCCATAGAGTCAATGCGACAAAACGACGTGGTGTTGAGCAGAGCCGATGATGGTGGTGTCACTCTGATGGGAAGTAATCAAGCCTGGCCAGATCTTTCGACCCTCTCCTGGAGTACGCAGTCTCTGGCTGACGAGTTACATCAAACCTGTGAGAAGAGCGATCGTCGTTTGAGTTTTATTCGCGACACTTATGATATAGATCTTATTGAGGATCTGAAAAAGTTACAAAAGGATCTGCAAGGCGATAATCGTATAACACGGCAAAACTTGTTAAAAACGATCTCGGTGGAAGCTGGGCTCTCTTATGTGTGAGCAAGCCTGTGTGAGCCTGGTTATTCCCGTGTACCGTGATGATGCCGCTTTATCTGATCTTTTATTTCAGGTCCGGCAACTTACTGTTGCTCCCCTGGAAGTATTGGTTGTCGATGGTGGAAATTTAGATTCCACAAGGGAGCTTTGTTACAGGCATAAGGTGAATTACCTAAGCAGCGCCCCTGGGCGTGGCCTGCAGCAAAGGTTAGGTGCACGGCAAGCGAAAGGAGATGTATTGTGGTTTGTGCATGCCGATGCCGGCATTGCTAATTCTGCCATTGAAGATATTCAGATGGCGACCTCCCAGGGAAGCCATGGTGGTTACTTTAAATTCCGCTTTAAGAGCAATACAGCCGCGGCTTATCGTCTGCTGGCTGGTCTGATTAATTTCAGATGTCGGTTTGGCGTGCCTTATGGCGATCAAGGGATTTTTGTTGGTCGGGAAGTTTATTGGCAGTTAGAAGGTCATAATGAATACCCTTTGTTCGAAGAGGTCGCTTTGGTAAAGAAATTGCGTGGCTTAGGTGGTTTTACTTGCCTGGAAACGGGCATAGGTGTGGATAGCCGACGCTGGCAAAAGGATGGCTTAGTGAAGCGGACTATATTTAACAGATTATTAGCCCTGGGTTTTGGATGTGGTATTAAACCCGAACGATTGGCTAGCTGGTACAGATAAGCAAACATATAACGATAAGCTGGAAGAAATATGCACGACAATGTGAAAGACTATTATGGCAAGGTGTTATCCCAATCTTCAGATCTGCAGACCAATGCATGCAGTCTGGACACACAAATCCCCACTCATATAAAGACATCCCTGAGCAAGCTTCACGATGAGGTATTAACCCGTTATTACGGCTGTGGTCTGGTATATCCTCAGGATATTGAGGGGCGCAAGATATTGGATCTTGGGTGTGGGGCGGGACGAGATGTGTATTTGCTATCCCAGCTGGTGGGTGAACAAGGACATGTAACCGGAGTGGATATGACTCTGGAGCAACTCCAGGTGGCCAGAAGGCACCAGGACTACCACACAGAAGCGTTTGGTTATCAGGTATCCAATGTAACCTTCCTGCAAGGCTATATTGAAAAGCTGTTGGATTTGGATCTCGCGCCCGCCAGTTTTGACGCGATAGTTTCTAACTGTGTGATTAACCTTTCCCCCGATAAACAGGCGGTATTAAAGGGGGCATTTGAACTGTTAAAAGAGGGCGGTGAGCTTTATTTCTCCGATGTCTATGCCGATCGCAGGATCCCGCAACACCTGGTAGAGGATCCTTTGCTGTACGGTGAGTGCCTCAGTGGGGCCCTTTACTGGAATGATTTTATCAGCCTGGCGAAGCAGGCTGGGTTTGGCGATCCCAGATTAGTGACTTCTCATCCCATTACTATCGAAAACCAGGAAATAGAAGATAAGTTAGGCCATATCAAATTCTATTCTGCCACTTATCGTTTGTTTAAGTTACCCGAGCTTGAAAGCGCCTGTGAAGACTACGGTCAGGCTGTTATTTATAAAGGCAGCATAGCTCAGCACCCGCAAGCTTTTGAGCTGGACAATCACCATGTGATTGAAAAAGGCCAGGTTTTCCCCGTGTGCGGAAATACCTGGCGGATGTTGGAGCAGACTCGCTTTAAACAACATTTTGAATTTATCGGCAACTGGGATACCCACTTTGGTATTTTCCCCGGTTGTGGTACGGATATTCCCTTTGCCGACGAAGTGTCGACAAATACAGGTGGCTGTTGTTAAGGAGGCGGCTTATGCAGTTAATTGAAAGCCGGGAGTGGAACTATACCGACGCGGGTGAAAAGCGAGGTTATATTGCCCCGCATGGGTTAAAGGAGCTGTGGTTTCACACAGGCACAGCCTGTAACCTGTCGTGCCCCTTCTGTCTGGAGGGGTCGAGCCCAGGGGATAAGCGTCTTGGTCTGGTCCGCTTTCGGGAGGTAAAACCCTATATCGATGAAGCTGTTGAGCTTGGGGTGGAGCAGTTGTCCTTTACCGGCGGTGAGCCCTTTTTGGCAAAAGACCTGGTGGATATTCTGGCTTACGCTTTGCAGTTTAAACCTTGTTTGGTGCTGACTAACGGCACCAGCCCATTGCTAAAACGGCTGGAAAAGCTAAAGCCTCTGGTAGATTCCGAGCACCCTTTGTCATTTCGTATCAGCCTGGACTCTCATATCGCCAAAATTCACGATCAGGGACGCGGTGAGGGGATGTTTGAGGAAGCTCTGGTAGGGTTAAAAGCCCTGTATGAGATGGGTTTTCATGTGAGTGTTGCTCGTCATATGGCCAATGACGAAGATACCCCTGTGGTGGATAAGGCGTATAGCGATATGCTCATAGCTCATGGATTACCTGGGGATTTGCACCTGGTGGCTTTTCCTGAGTTTTATAATCCCGGCAAAGATGTGAAAACCCCGGAAATTACCGAGCACTGTATGACGACTTATCAGACAGAGGATAACCGTCGCCAGTTTATGTGTGCATTTTCAAAAATGCTGGTGAAAACCAAATTAGGTATGCGGGTTTATGCCTGCACCTTAGTGGATGACGATCCCAGATATGATCAAGGATCGAGTTTAAGGGAAAGCCTGGAGAATCGAGTAATACTTAAACATCACAGGTGCTTTAGCTGCTTTAAATACGGCTCATCCTGCAGTGAAAGTTAAGCTGATTATCTGATGTTGACAGGTGAACCCAGAATGACATTTCTTTCAATGAATTATACGGGAATCCAGTGAGCAAAAGTTAAGCTGATCACCTCGCCTTGACAGGTGAAACCAAAATGACATTTTCTTCGTTGGGGTTACTTGGGAAATCCAGCAACGAAAGTTAAGGAGTAATATTCAATGAAACCAAAACTACTGTTTCTTTGTACGGGGAATTCCTGCCGCAGCCAGATGGCGGAAGGCTGGGCAAAACACTTACTGGGGCACAAATATGATATTTATAGTGCAGGTATCGAAAAGCACGGTATGAACCCCAGTGCAGTAAAAGTAATGGCGGAAGCAGATATAGATATTTCCGGCCATTACAGCAAAACACTGGATGAACTGGAGACGGCTAGCTTCGAGCTTATTGCCACTGTATGTGACAATGCAAAAGAAACCTGCCCGAGCCACCCTGCCACTATGATCCATCATTCGTTCGATGATCCGCCGGCCCTGGCTCGCAGTGAGTCGGATCCCGTTAAAGCCATGGGACACTATCGCCGGGTGCGGGACGAAATCAAAACCTGGGTAGATCAGTTAAACTAATTGTCTAAAGACAGGGGCTATTGCCGATTGCTGGCAAATAGCCCCGCCAGCTGATATCTAGCGCTTAAGCACTTCCAATAGATCTAATTGGGATTTATTCAGGGCCTCTTCCTGTGTTAACAGGGCGCATGTGAGTGCGCTCCTGCTCTCGCATTCTATCTCTGCAAGAGGATTGGAGAATAATTCCGCCAGTACCGACTTGGCTTTTTCCAGGCTGGCGCCGTACCTCTGTATAACCTGCTCAACGGTAACATGCTGCTCGGGATCCTCTTTCCAGCAATCATAATCGGTAGCTATGCAGAGGGTGGCGTAAGCAAGTTGAGCCTCACGAGCCAAAAATACTTCGGGTACATTAGTCATACCAACAAGATCGGCGTTTGCCGCATTCTTAAGGAACAGGCTTTCCGCTTTGGTGCCTAACCTTGGGCCATCAACACAGGCATAGGTTTTACCCGTATGCAGATCAATGCCTTTGCCCTGTGCAGCCTGAGTGATGAGTTTTGTCAGCGGTTGACTGGTGGGTTGTGCCGTGGATACGTGGGCAGCAATGCCATTGCCAAAAAAGCTCTTTTCCCTGTGGCCTTTTACAAAGTCAAAATACTGATCGGGTACGCTCAGATCTCCCGGGGCTATCTCTTCTCTTAAGCTGCCTACTGCCGAAACACCAATACAGGCGGTAGCGCCAAGGGATTTGAGCGCCCAGATATTTGCGCGATAATTCACTTCATGAGGAAGCAGGCTGTGGGTTTTGCCGTGTCGTGGCAAAAACAACAGGGTATTCTGGCCATATTGACCCTTAACAATCGGCCCGGAAGGGTTGCCAAATGGGGTTTCTAGTTGGGACTCGGATAAGATCTCCAGGCCATCCATCTGGTAAATTCCTGTTCCGCCAATCACTGCATACATAATCGATTCCTTTGGTTTACCGCCTTATTACCAGCGCAGGTTAGTTTTGTTTGGCTTTAAGCTCTGCCAGCTCCTGCTGCAGGGCCTCAATTTTCTCATCGGTTTGGGTCTGTTTTTCAGTTACGCTATTACCACGTATATATCCCGCAGTAGCGCCACCGGCAGCTCCCGCAGCTGCGCCTACCGCTGTACGACTTAATACGGATTCGACGGGATCCCTGTCGTCTACTAATGCCCACAATACATTTCGCACGGCTCCTGAAGCTGCGCCAACCGCGGCTCTTGTTGAGGCTCCGTCGGCAACCGCCTTATTTACATTGGGATCACTGGAGCAAGCGGCTAAAAGCAGGGGCAGAGTGATCAGGCTTAATTTATTCATCTACTTACTCTCCATGCTGGTACAGGGCCACTTACCTGCGCTCGCTCGCATAACCGCTTCAACCGGCAGATAGCTGAGATGTTGTGGATTTTTTTCTGCCCACTGGACAAAATTAACGGCTACATCAAGGCGGGTTATATCTTCAGGAGGACAGGTCAGGGCCTTGACCAGCTTTCTGTCACTGATAGCCTCCTGGTAGTGTAGTGCGGACCCAAACAAACACCTACCGCCAACCGCTCATATTGAGCGCCATCAGCTGTGGTGCAAATCTGGTAGAGGTCATGACCGTTATTTAAGGCAAAGAGATTGAGCTGCTCATACTCACTGGCCTGCGCGCTGCCGCCCAACAGGGCAAGCATCAAACCAAGGCATTTTTTGTTCATATCCGCATCCTGCAATGAATAAAGTCATTAGCCTAACTCTTTGAGTTATATAATTCTATCTCTGCTTTTTTGAATTTTATCTGTTGGATCAACAGGGCTGAAATAATAAATACCAGGCCTAGCAAGGTCGATTTATAGATCTCTTCACCTATGATCAGGTTCAGCAAGATCAAGGAGACAAATGGCGAAATAAAGATCAGGTTGCTTACTTTGGCTGTGTTCTCGGCATATTTCATTGCATTGAGCCAGAAGAAAAAGGCAAAACCCATTTCAAACGCGCCTATATATATGGCACCAGCCCAGCCCTGCCAGGCGGTTAGCGAGAAATCAGAAATTATCGGGGTGACGATTAAAATAGCCGGGAAACCCAGTAAAAAACAAAGCAGTAAACCCACCACAGGGTCGGCCTGGTTTTTGGTATTTAAGATCCAATACAACGCCCATATCAGGGTGCTAAACAGGGCCAGTGCTACGCCCGTAGGGCTGTCAAAACTCAGAGCCCATAAATCACCCTTAGTGGCAATCACCAATACGCCCACATACCCCAAACCTATGGCTAGCCAATCTTGCTTGCGGATTTTTTGGCCGAGAAAGGGCACCGCCAGTAAGGTCAGGGTAATGGCCCAGGTGTAATTCAGCGATTGAGCCTGTTGTGCGGGCAGCAGATCATAGGCTTTAAACAATACCAGGTAATAGAGGAACGGATTTAGCAGACCCATGCCCAGGTAATACCAGGGAGAAGCTTTTAAATAGCGACCCAGTAAATGGAGTTTTTTTTGTTTTATGGTGATGCCTGTGAGGATCAGTATTGAGCTGAATGACGCCACCAGTAACATCTGAATTGGAGTGAAATAGCTTAAGGTGATCTTAAAGGCGGTGGCTACAGTTGACCAAAGTGCAACAGCAGCCAAGCCGTACAGGTAAGCTTTTTTCTGGTTCTGCATTGTCATAGGTATAGGTAGGTTGTGACAGGAGTGTAGCCGTAGTTTAGGCGGGTTTTCAATCCTCTTGGTTTTTCCAGCTGACATAACATACCTGATTTGGTATCCCCAGCTGATTAAAGTGCCTAAGCCAGCGCTTCTGGTTATCCTGAAGTTTGTCTCCGGGACCTTTTACTTCCAGCCACAAATACTTTTTATCTTTAAACAAGATAAGATCAGGGAAACCGGAACGGTTGTTTTTAACATCGAACAATAAGCGACCAAAAATACTCTTCAACATACCTGGTGCGAAGTGTTTGCAAGCTAGCCGCAGCAATTCCAAGGGTAACTGACTCCAGTTTACCCAATAGTTATTGATCCCCTGCTTTGCCTGATAAATAGCTTCGAGGCGTGATGCCAGCTGAGGTTCACTGTCCAGCTCGGCCAGACGGCTTTCCAGCTGATGTGCTCGACTCGGATAAAAGTCATTTGTAAATTGATCTTTAGGTCCGGCCTGGTAAGCGTTAAAGAAGGCCCCGGACACGGGCATAAAAATAATGTCCCAGAAAAGCAGGCCAAATAGTCCATTTATCAGTGTATTTTCACTGTAATAACTTTGCCAGCCCTGGCTGCTAAAGTAGCTGGCAACATCGAGTTCGACACTATCCCGGGTTTGCACTAGTTCGAGGTGTATTTGGCTAAAGTGGTCTTTCGGAGCAGGGGACGCGACTAAACCAAGTTTTTTCTCAACTTTAGGCTTAAATTTAGTGGCGAAATCGAATTCGGTTTCGGACTCCGGGTTATCGAGTATGCCAATACACAGGGTAACGGCAGCCTGGTGATCCCCTTGTTTGTCATGGATCCGTACCAAACGCTCTCGGGCAAATTCTGAGCCTGTACTCTGGTAAATGAGTTTGGCCTGGTTCAGGTTTTCCAGACGTTCATGGTCCCTGGCGATAAGGTCTAACAACTTATTCCTTCGCCTCGTTAACCTGTCCCATTTAGGTAAAGGGGGCAGGGGAAGCAGGCAAATGGCTTCCAGATCCTTGGTTTCTTTTAATTGCCAATATGTTTCACTTTGCTGATAAAGGTGAAGGTATTCATCGAGTTTTTCCCGGCTGGTGAAAAACCGGTCGTCACGTGAAATGGGATATTTTTCATAGTGGTAGAGACCTAAATCCAGCAATACGAATTCGGTCAGATCCTGGCGCAAGTTACCGAAAAATAGCAACTGAAATAACCTGATTCGCTCCTTATTGTTCAGCTGTAACACAGAGCAGGAGAGTTGTGCTGGAGCAGCCTGTTGTGATTGTAACAGGGAGACAAGTTCGCCTTTTTTGAGGCTCTTTTGAGTCCTAAGATCGGGAAAAATAGCGATTAATTCGGGCTTAGTAACCAGCTCACAAAAGCTTACTAGATCTATGTCCGGGTTTAAGTTGGCGAGCTGAACTGTTTCTAGTTGGGTTGCCGCTTGCTCAATATTGCTGATCTCAGGATAGTTCAGCTTATCCAGGCGAAATAGCTCAGCTTTTCTGCTCACCAGACGAACATAGAGCTTCTTACTGTCGGTGGTTAGTTGCCTGAAGTTGGAAATAAAGTCTTGCTCAGATTGGCTGAGTAGATCGTGATATTGTTGCTCAACACCATCAAGCAATAAGTTAAAGTTATCCAGGTAGTAACCCTGGGGCAACTCAACAGGTACTTTCATTTATTGGGGATCTTGGGCGACTTTTTCGAAGTCTACTATATTTTCCTGCTCTTCTTCGTCTCTTTGTCTGCGTACGCCGAAGAACTGGCCGCCCCTGTCTATCTTAATTTCGTCGCTATAAAGCTCGCCATTAACCATGCCTTTGTTTTCTATATTCAGTAAATCACAATGTAGCTCGCCATCGATAGCGCCCGCTACAAACACTTCATTGGCTTTTAAGTAGCCCTTAAGGACACCAGTCCGGCCTATGGTGATATTGCCTTCACAGTTCAGGTTACCTTCTACAGTTCCGTTGATCATGACTTCACCTTGCAGGTTTAAGTCACCGGTAATAGCACAGTTTTCTGAGATATAGGTCAGGCCTGGCTCCTGGTTTTTTTTAAACATGGTTATGGCTTCCAAATGGTGTAGGGACATTACATTACAAATTCATTTTTCTAATGGCAATGCCTGCTTGTTTAAAATGCGGAGTGAATACTCAGAGGCTACTGATGGTGATAATAACTTGACTATAAATTGGCCACGATGATGGGGCTTGATTTCTAATATTATTGTTATCAGTAATGTGCGGGTAGCTGTTTTGCAATCTCTCAATCTTTCTTCGACCAGACAAACGGGTGTCATTACGGTTTTGCTTGCTGTGTTGCTTATCGTATCGGCAACCAGTATTAGCCTTATTATGGCTAAGGCGAATCTATTAGAGCTTAAAGTTGTGTTAAATCGCTTTCAGGCCAGGGAAGCATTTCTTAATGCTGAGGCGGGGCTTAGCCATGCCTTTAGTGTTCTGGGTGATCAACAGACCCGCGCAGCCCAATTTAGTGAGCAAGGCTTTTTACTGGTTTCCGATCTATATCAGTTAACTGTCTCCAAGGTGGCTGGCGCGGTTACTGCATGGTCAATCGTATCCCAAGGGCACTCCGATGGCGGCGCTGCCAAGGCCAAAGCTCAAATTGAAGTGGAGGTAGGAGCTAGCATGCTGACTATGCCGGATAGTGGTTTGTTGGTTAACGGCGACTGGTCATTTCGAGGTCGTGAGATTTATAACGATGGATGCGATGGGTTTACCGCTGGAGATTGTTCGGCGGCGGAAAATATTGCCACTAAGATGGCCAGGATTAAAGGAGTTAAGTCCAGTCATGCCGGATTTGAGCAACTGGGGTTTAGCATGCTGGAAACCGGCGAATTTGGTCAAGATGCGTTTGCGGATTCCAAAATCCAAAGCGACAAGCTGTTTCAAGGTGTATTTGGTGTACCTGAGACCCCGGAAAATAAAGCCTGGTTACAGGACTTAGCCTTGCTCGTTGGTAGTGAGGGTTGCTCTGAAGCGCTTTTTCAACATAAAGCGAAAGGGGGGTTAGTCTGGTTGAAGGGGAATTGTCAGCTGGAGCCAAGACACATTACTAGCCAGGACCATACCGGAGGAAGTTATCTCACCTTAGGATCTCGCCTGAATCCAGTGCTTTTGGTGGTTGAGGGTGGCAGTCTCTCGGGTGTGGGTTTAAATGTATTCGGTATCGTATTTTTTCTGCCTGCTGCTAAGGAAAGCCCTACACGCCTTACTTTGGGGACCAGTAAGATAAGCGGAGCCATGCTGGTAGATTATGCCGATGTGGTGGCGCAGAGTCCCGAGAGCAGCCTGGTGGTGGAATATGACAAGTTAAGCCTTAGCGCCTTGAAATCCAGGCTGACAACCGATGGTTTTCGGATTACCCCTGGAAGCTGGAAAGATTTTTGAACATGGACAAGGGATTTAGTCTGGTTGAAGTGATGATCACCTTAGTTATTATCAGCATAGGTATTGTTGGTTTTTCTGGTTTGCAGAAAGTCATGATGAGAACGTCCTGGCAGTCTGGTTACGCTAACACCGCAAAAAACCTGGCGCAGACTAAGCTGGAATCGTTCCGATTAATTATGGAGAAAGGCCAGTTCGAGACCATTCATAGTGGCCTGGAGGCAAGTATTGTTGTGGGTGGCATGTCCTTTCATTGCCATTGGAAAGTCTCTCGGGCGAACAACCTGGCGTTAGTGACCAGCGCCGCCAGCCCCAAGGAAATAGAAGTCACTGTCAGCTGGCCAGGTAAAACAGGGAAACGTGAATCTGTAAGCGTTAAAGGAAGGGTAAGCCCTTTTTCAGGTTTATTAGCCCCGGGTATTTCTGAGTTGTTAAATGATCGCCCCGATCCGACTGCCGGTATCTCAAGTTGGCAGCTTTTTCAGGAATATCGCCAGGGTGAGTATGTGACCTTTCAGGATAAGCTCTATTACGCCAGGGAGGATATTCATCAGGGTCACCCGCCTGCAACGGATAGGGGGCTGGAGCTGGGGATGTGGGAATATGCCGGGGAAATCAAATAAGGGCCTTATTAGGCTTACCGCACCTGGTATTGAGCCATAAACATGTCTATGGTGCGCTCAATAATCAGCTCTGTTTTTTCCTGGCTTATAACTTCTAATCCGTATAACACAGGGTAAAACAAAAAGGACTTTAGTTGATAGATAAATTGCTGACTAGCGTAAGTAGGATCGCTGACCTTAAGGTAACCTAGATCACAAGCGCTTTGGATCCAGTTCGCGAAGAGTCGCTCACAAGCCCCCATTTGTTTCGCTATTTCGCTGGAGAATGCCTGGTCGTTGAGCATTTCCATATAAGTGACCCGGGCCAGACCGATAAAACTGTCTGAAGTGAGAAGATCCACTTCGTTGTTGGCAATTTGCCTGAGTTGATCACGTATGGAGCTATTTTCGTCAAAACTCAGATCCGCAGCGGAATCAATTTTTTCCAGCATCCCAAAAATAATAGTGCGGAACAATTCATCTTTACTGGAAAAGTGGTTATATACGGTGCGCTTAGACACTTCAGCCACGGCTGCTATTTTGTCCATATTAGTCCCCGCCAATCCATGAGCCCGGAACTCTAACTCCGCCGCGTGGAGTATTTGAATTTTTTTACGTTCTGACAGTTTCACAACATTAACCTCATTTCTGACTCGCCTTGCTGAATTATACCCGGATATAAAAAAAGTGCACTATAGGGTTTACTTTTACATGCCTCGCAACTAAACTGCTCCGTGTAGTTTACTTTCATCGAATTCAACGGAGTTAAATATGAAAACAGTTTTATTGACGGGTGCATCTTCTGGTATTGGCCGTGCTACCGCCATCGCTTTGTCCGGTTATGGCTTTAACCTGGTGTTGATTGCCCGTAGTAAGGACAAGCTGGATCAACTGGCGAGTCAGATTGCTGCAAGCGGTGGTAAAGCCTTGGTAGTGGCGGGAGATGTGACCAAGCGAGAAGATTTAGTCGCTGCAGCGGATTTGGCGTTGAAGGAGTTTGGCAGTATAGATGTGCTGATTAACAATGCGGGTATTATGCCATTGTCATTTATGAAGAACCTGCATCAGGATGAATGGGAACAAATGATCGATGTAAATATCAAAGGGGTGCTTAACGGAATTGGCGCCGTATTACCCGCGATGAAAGAGCAGAAATCAGGCCATATCATTAATATTTCTTCCATTGCCGGTGAGCTGGTATTCCCTGGCTCGGCTGTATACAGCGCTACAAAATTTGCTGTTGAAGCGATTACCGAGGGAGTTAGAGCCGAGATGAGTGTGCCATTTAACATCAGGACTACGGCGATCCGGCCTGGCACTACTGCCAGTGAGCTAACCCAGACCATTACGGATACAGAAGTATTTGATGTATTGGGAGAGGAGATGAGTAAAATTCAGCCTATCGGTGCCGAAGATATAGCGAATTCCATTGTTTACGCAGTAAACCAACCCGCCAATGTAAATGTTAATGCGATAGTGGTGCGACCGACATCTCAAGCGCTGTAATGGTTTGTGGGGCCAAGTGCCCCAGAAATATCTGCTTTATCGGCAACTAGCTTCTGTCTTGGTGGTATGCGCCATTTGCGTAATGAAGCTCATAACTATGGCTATATATTTCCAGGATATTACCGAACGGGTCTTCCATATAGATCATGCGATAGGGTTTCTCGTCCGGATAGTAATAACGAGGCGCTTTCATTCGTTTTTTGCCGCCGGCGGCAACGATCTTGTCTGCCAGCTCTTCGACATTCGGATCCTGAACACAGAAATGAAATACACCGGTTTTCCAGTACTCGAAGTTGTTTTCTGGTTGTTCCTGATTGATAAATTCAAATAACTCTACGCCAATACGATCACCGGTAGACAGGTGGGCGATACGAAATGATTTCCAACCTGTACCGAAAACGTCGCTGCACATTTCACCAATAGCGCTATTATCTTCCGTTATTTCAGTGGGCTCCATAATCAGGTACCAACCTAATACCTCAGTATAAAACTTAACAGCTGCTGCTAGATCTGGTACTGAAATACCGATGTGGGAAAAGGTACGTGGGTAAGGGTTAGGCATAAATACTTCCTCAATCTCATTTTTAATTGACCCCAGTTTAGAAAAGGAAGATGTAAAAGTTAAATTATCAAATATTCTTGATATGATAATTAAACGTTATTAAAAGTGATCTCTATATGCTTAATAATCAGTGGTTGCAGACATTTATTACCCTGGTCGAGGTGGGGCATTTCACTCAAACCGCCGAAAAATTATTTATGACCCAGCCTGGGGTCAGTCAGCATATTAAAAAGCTGGAAGCACAAACTGGTGTGCCCTTGCTGCATCGGTTTGCTAAGCGGTTTGAGCTCACTCATGCTGGCGAGGCTTTATATCAGTTTGCTTGTAAAAGAAAATTGGATGAGGAAGTGCTTTTTAAGTCACTTCAGCGTGATGATCCCTATGTGGGAGAATGCCGAATAGCTTGCTCTGGCTCAATGGCTATGTTGCTTTATGCTCCGCTTCTGGCCAGGCAAAAAGCATATCCAGAACTGGTTATTTCTGTGGAAGCCGCGCCTAACCAGAGGATTATCAGTGATGTTGTTGGTAATCAGGCTGATATAGGTATCGTCACTCAACGGAGCGGATCCCCTGAACTGGAACAAAGCTTATTGGGGGTTGAGCCGCTTTGTCTGGTCCTGCCAAGTGCATACCATAACAAGCCGGTCAATTTTTCGTGTTTAGATACCCTGGGTTTTATTGACCACCCGGACGGTGCGCATTATGCCCAGCAGTTATTGAGTGCAAATTTTGCCGATGAATATCAGAGTGTGGAGCGGCTAAACAAGAGCGGATATATTAATCAGCTAAGCCAGATCTTGTTGCCGGTTGCTGCGGGTTTAGGTTATACAATACTACCGACCAGCGCAGTTCACTCGTTTGCGCAGCAAGCGCTGATTTATGTTATGCCCACAGAGCAACTTGTATGTGAAGAGCTGTTTTTAGTCACTAAAAAATCTCGTCCTTTAGCAACAAGGTATGACTGGTTTTTAGCGCAGATTAGACAGTTGGTTAGTAAGCAGGGAATTTAGAAGGGTAAAGGCCAGGAGAAGACTCCCGGCCATATTGCTTATCTCATGGTAACGAACTCTTCGGAGCCTGTGGGGTGTATGGCTACTATGCTATCGAAGTCCGCTTTAGTGGCGCCCATTTTCATCGCAACAGCAAAACCTTGGATCATTTCGTCCACAGCAAAACCGATACCGTGCAGACCCACTACTTTCTCTTCTGGCCCGGCACATACCAGTTTCATCTTACAAGGCTGCCTGTGCTGAGTGATAGCCGTGTACATAGCGGTAAACCCTGAGCTGTATACAGTGACGTTTTCTTCACCGTATTGCTCGTTAGCCTGATCTTCCGTAAGGCCAATGGTGCCTATGGGTGGATGACTGAATACCACTGTAGGCACCAGGTTATAGTCCATCTTGGCGTCAGTTTGATTGTTAAACAGACGTTCCGACAATAAGCGACCTGCTTTTACTGCCACTGGGGTCAGCTCGATTCCCCCTTCCATAATATCACCGACACAATAAATGCCCGGCGTGGTAGTAGTTTGCTGCTCGTCGACCTTGATATAACCATATTCGTTGGTTTCTACACCGGTGACAGCCAGGTTAATTTTGTTAGTTTCCGGACTGCGGCCGATAGCCCAAATCAGGGTATCTACATTGCAGCTTTCACCGTTTTCCAGCTCCAGAGTCAGGCTGCCGTCAGCTTCTTTGATCACCTGTTTTGGTACCGAGTCAGTGTGCAGTCGAGGGCCTTCTTCTTTCATCACTTCGACTATGGTTTCAACTATCATAGGGTCGAAGGTACGCAGCGGGGCGTGTTTACGGACAAATAAATGGGTTTCGCTGCCCAGGCTGTTAAGCACTCCGGCGATTTCTACCGCAATATATCCGGCGCCGACAACGGCAACACGTTTAGGTTGTTCCTGGAGTTCAAAAAATCCGTTGGAATCTATGCCAAACTCGGCGCCTGGTACATCTGGAATGGTGGGAGCGCCGCCAACAGCAATAAGAATATGGTCTGCCGTGTAATGCTCGCCATTGACTTCGACGGTTTTATTGTCAACAAAGGTAGCGAAGCCCTTGATAACTCCTACATTATTGTTGCCTAATACCCGGTCGTAGGACTGATGGATCCTATGGATATAAGCTTCGCGGTTTTCAACCAATCTAGCCCAGTTAAAGTCTTTTATCTCCAGGTCAAACCCGTAATCCGGCGCGTAGAGTTTGATGGCTTCTGCAACCTGGGCACCGTGCCACATGACCTTTTTGGGTACACAACCCACGTTTACGCAGGTGCCTCCCAGTGCTTTAGCTTCGACGATGGCTACTTTTGCGCCATGCATTGCTGCTCTATTTGCTGATGCGATACCGCCGCTTCCGCCGCCGATACAGATATAATCAAAGTGCTTAGCCATGAGTCTCTCCAGATGTTTTTAGCTGATTTTATGGCTTTAACCACCAAATACAAGTAATTAAATAGGCCGTCGCTGGTGTGATTAGGCAGGAGGCTATCGCTGTTTGTCATTACAGTGTGTGCTGTGGTGTTAGTTAATTACCACAGCACACAAACGGAAAAGAGTATATGTGGACAGGGTTAAGTGGGCAGATAAGGAATCGAAATATGGAAACGAACTCCTTCGTTTTTCTGAGTTTCGAAGCTGATCTTACCTTTCAGAAGCTGAACCACCAGGTTATAGATCACATGGGTTCCGAGGCCGCTGCCGCCCTGGCCTCGCTTGGAGGTGACAAAAGGATCGAAAATACGCTTGGCAATATAATCTTCGATACCTTTTCCGCTGTCCTTGTATTCGATATTTAACCTTTGCTCAGCCTCAGTAATATTTATGGAGATCTTTCTTTCACCATCCCAGTCATCGAAACCATGGGTGACCGAATTGATGATCAGGTTGGAGTAAATCTGGGTAAAACTGCCAGGGAAACTGTTAATCATTAATTTCTGGTCGCAACTTGTGACCACTTCACAACGAGATTTCTTTAGTTTATGGCTTAGGGAGGTGACAACCTGATTCAGGTTGTCGGCGAGGTTAAAGGTATAACAAGCTTCACTGGATTGGTCCACGGCAACCTGCTTAAAGCTGCTGATAAGGTCTGAAGCTCGTTTCAGGTTCCCCAGTAGTAATTCCGATGATTCGTCCAGGTTGGCGATGAGATCTTCAATAAAGGAGCGGGTGAGTTTACCTTCAGCAACCTTGGCAGAGAGTCTGCGGGTCTGCTCCTGTAAAAAGGAAGATGCTGTGACACTGATACCTATGGGGGTATTGATCTCATGGGCGACACCGGCGACTAAGCTGCCCAGCGAAGCCATTTTTTCCGATTCCACAAGAGTCTGTTGGGCGCGTTTAAGTTCATCAAAGGCTTCAACTAACTGATGGTTACTGTCTTTCAGACTAGCTGTTCTTAATTGAACTTTTTCCTCGAGTTCATCGTTAAGCTGTTTGATCTCCTGCTCCACTCGTTTAAGGGGAGATACGTCATAACCAAAACCGATGTAAAACTTAAATTTATCGCCTTCGTAAAAAGGTGCAAAGCTCCATAGTAAGATATTGGTTTCACTCATTTGGTCAGTCATGGAAACTTCTAAATCTTTGACGGCTTTGTTTTCTTTTAGTTTTTCCAGCAAATTCTCTTTATGCTCTTCGTCCACAAAAAGGTTTAGCCAATTTCGGCCAGTCATCTCTTCCTGGCTATAACCCGTTAATACTACGCCAGCTGGATTGATATTGGAGATGCTAAGGTCTTCGTTCAGGCAACAGATAACGGTAGTGGAAGAATTGATGATGGTGGCGGAGAAATCACGCTCTCTTTCCAGTTGTTTGTTTGACTTTTCCTTGGCCCTTAACTCAGAGACTATTTTATCTCGCATTTGATTAAATGTGCTGGCAAGGGTATCCAGTTCATCGGGTTTTTCAGGTTTGTCAGCTCTGCCTTCCAGCTTGAGGGCATAACCTACATCCTCCAGCTTAAAAGTGCGAGTGTAATCGACAATACGGTTTATGTGGCGGATCACCAGATAATAAATAATCAGTAAGATACAGATGGAAACAACCAGGGTCTTGATGGTCTGGCTGACCAGGATAAGCATGGATTTTTCGATGAGGCGCTGATAGACCTGATCCAGCGAGGCTGCGACCAGTAGCTTGCCAACGATCTCTCCTTGGTAAACCAGGTCAAACTGACGGCTAATATCGAAATGCTGTTTATGCAGACCTTTTTCCAATAGCGGGACTTCTGAGCTACCAAGGATCTCCTTGATTAGCACATATTGCATATTGGGCAGGTTCATTATGCCTTCAATTTGCACCTGCACCTGCTCTTCATCCAGGTTCCATAAGCTGGCTGCTATGGGCTGTAAAAAGCTGGCTTCGATCTGACTAATACTGTCTTCGATCATCCCTACATCTTTGCGGTAGTCCCAAAGAAGTTGGATCATAGTGATCACTAGGGCTAATACGGTACTACAAAGCAAAATATAGGAAAGCAGCCTGAATGAGAGACTATTTTGCGAGGCTGACTTCTTTAATTTTGTTATCAAGTTGGGCATTTCTATGCTCATCCCTGTGCCAGGTTATACTTCCTGGTCTTCATTATTCACGTGTTGCACAATAGGCGCTGTTAAGTTGAGACGATTCCAGTAAGGCGCTCGTTGAAGATTGGTCGGGCTAGGTTCAATACTTGCTGGGTAGCAGATGGGGAGACTGTCATATTCTACCTTCACTAGTGAATACTCAGATCATAGACCCTTCTAGCACTCCTATCGAACATCTTGCGCTGGAATTGTGTCATATCCGGGTGATTGTCTGCACCAAAAATCCTCTAGCTTAAATTAGAACTTGTTAAATTTGCCAATAAACGCAGACAAGTCAAGGGGAAGTGGTCAGAATTGTGTGATTAAACAAATAGCTGGCCTTGATTTAGGCAATATTGGACCTTATTTAGTTATATACATCTTCCTCTAACAAAGAGAACCCTATGGATAACCCACTGGTCGATTATTCTGGACTCCCTCAATTTAGCCTGATCAAACCCGAACACGTTCAGCCTGCTGTAGAGCAGACCATAAGCGATGCCAAAGCAAAAATAGCTGCCTTGTTATCCGGTGGTCCTTACTCCTGGAATAACTTGATCCAGCCACTGGATGAGATATCAGATCGCTTATCTAAGGTTTGGTCACCTGTTTCTCATATGAATGCCGTGGTGAATACCGATGAGCTAAGAGCTGCTCATGACGCTTGTTTACCCTTACTGTCAGAATACGGTACTTTTGTGGGCCAACATCAAGGCTTGTATGAGGCGTATAAACAGATAAGTGAGAGTGCTGAATACCCTAAGCTAAAGCTTGAGCAGCAGAAATATATTCAGGACACGCTGCGTGATTTCAAATTATCTGGTATTGCCCTGGCAGAAGAGCAAAAACAAAGATATGGCCAAATCAAAAGCCGACTATCTGAGCTGGCTTCTCAGTTTAGCAATAACGTGATGGATGCTACTTTAGCCTGGAGCAAATTGGTTAAAGATGAGCAAGAGTTAGTTGGATTGCCCGGATCTGCTATTGTTGCGGCAAAAGAAGCGGCGGCGGTTAAAGAGCAAGAAGGGTACTTATTTACGCTGGATTTTCCAAGCTACCTGCCGGTGATGACTTATGCCGATAACCAGGAGCTAAGAGAGGAAGTGTATACAGCCTTTGTTACCCGCGCCTCTGATCAGGGTCCATATGGGGGGAAATGGGATAATAGCGAGGTGATGGAAGAAACCTTGGCCCTCAGGCATGAAGTCTCTCAACTGCTTGGTTTTGATAATTTTGCCCAGGACAGCCTGGCTACCAAAATGGCGGAGTCACCTGAACAGGTACTGGCCTTCCTTGATGGTTTGGCAGAGAAATCCAAACCTCAGGCGCAGCAGGAATTAGCTGAGCTAAGGGCCTTTGCTAAGCAGCATTATGGTGTGGATGATATTAACGCCTGGGATGTGGGTTACTTCGGAGAGAAGCTAAAGCAGCATACCTATTCAATATCCGCAGAGGAGCTGAGACCTTATTTCCCTGAAGAAAAAGTGGTTAACGGCTTGTTTGAAGTGGTCAAGCGCCTGTTTGGCCTGCGTATTGAAGAGGCCAAGGGGGTAGATAGCTGGCATCCTGATGTACGTCACTTCCATATTTTTGACCAGCAGGACGAACTCCGGGGAAGTTTTTATCTAGACCTGTACGTCAGAGAGCACAAACGTGGCGGTGCCTGGATGAATGATTGCCTGGTAAGGCGTCGTCAACAAGATGGTGTATTGCAAAAGCCTGTTGCTTACTTAACCTGCAACTTTAATAAACCCGTTGGTGGCAAGCCGGCTCTGTTTACCCATGATGAAGTCACTACCTTATTCCATGAGTTTGGTCACGGTATCCATCATATGCTCACCCAAATCGAAACATCCGGTGTTTCCGGCATTAATGGCGTGCCCTGGGATGCGGTGGAATTACCGAGTCAATTTATGGAGAACTGGTGCTGGGAAAGTGAAGCGTTAGGTTTTATTTCCGGCCATTATGAAACAGGCGAACCCCTGCCGAAGGCGCTGCTTGAACGCATGTTGGCGGCGAAAAACTACCACTCGGCCCTGATGATGGTGAGACAGCTTGAATTTTCCCTGTTCGATTTCCGCATGCACCTGGAATACCAGCCAGCAGCTGGTGGCAATATTCAGCAGGTCTTGGATGAAGTTAGGTCGCAGGTGTCAGCGTTTATTCCACCCGCTTTTAACCGTTTCCAGCACGGCTTCAGTCACATCTTTGCCGGTGGTTATTCGGCTGGCTATTACAGCTATAAGTGGGCCGAAGTATTATCGGCAGACGCGTTTTCTCGATTTGAACAAGAAGGAATTTTTAATTCGAAAACTGGTCATGATTTCTTAACTAATATCCTTGAGAAAGGTGGTTCACAACAGCCGATGGAGTTGTTTAAAGGCTTTATGGGGCGTGAGCCTCAGATAGATGCGCTATTGCGCCATAGCGGTATTAAAGGATAGATAAAACCAGGCGGCACGGGCAATTAGCGCCCGTGTTTTTATTGCCTCGATGCTATCCGCTAAAGCTCCCACGTTAGCAGCAATACTACTGAATATTGGCATTATATAAATAGCTCTATTCAGGGAGAAAGTAGACAAATGAGTACCAGCCGAAAGGTTTGTTGTGTTCTCCTTTGCGGGTGTTTTTCGACTTTCTTCTCAAATCTATATCAAGTCTCCATAAAGTATCATTTTTTCCAGTAGAATCGTCAGCTATCTAAAATATCAGGATGTTTTTGATGACTTCGGCGCTGACCGCCATCAATCGCTTTGTTAATCGCGTGGCCCATCTGCGGGAGCAGAAATTTTTTAATGCTACAGTGCAGGAGCTGGTAAGCCTTTGTCGGGCGCAGCAGGCCGTGGTTGCTTGTGTGAATACCGACAAGACCAAGCTGGTGACTCAAGCCGTATACAGTAAGGGCAAGATCCTGGCTAATTTCTCCTATCGTATTCAAGATGCTCCCTGTGCCAATACGCTTTCCCAAGGTTTTTGTGTCATCAAACAAGGTCTTCAGCATCAGTTCCCCCTGGCTAATCAGCTCCGGCAATGGCAAGCCAAAGCCTATATGGGAGTATGTATCCAGAGCCAAGAAGGTGAACCCCTGGGTGTCTGCATGCTCACGTTTGAACAGGGCATAGAGCCCGACTGGCGGCGGGAGCTACTCACCTCGCTGAAGGGGTTACTGGCAAAAGAACTGGAGCAAAACAGCGGTGCAAGTTTCCTGAAAGACGCCCCAAGTATTGGGCGTATTGGCAGCTGGGAAGTTGACTTGGCCGATATGGCCGTACAATGGTCGGAAGGCGCCTATCTATTATTTGATCTTGAGCCTTATTCACAGATCATGACACTGGATAAATTGGCTAAATATATAGTGCCTGGTGACAGAAAAAAAATGCAAGCCAAGCTGAAACAGCTAGCTCAGGGACAGATAGCTAGCCCGTATTCATTTTATTACCGCATTATTTCTGCCAGGGGGATACCAAAGTGGCTGAATGCCAATGTCAGTGTCATTAAGGACAACCAAGGCAGGATAGTTAAGCTGAGCGGCATTACTCAGGACGTCACGCGACAGAAGGTAATGCAACGCCGTGGAGAGGAAAAAGACAAGTTACTGGAAACCATAGTGAATAGCTTCCCAGTAAGCTTAATGAGGCTGGAGGTTGACGGTAGTATTTCCTGGATCAACCCTTGTGGCCGCAAATTATTGGGATATGGCGAACTGGATAAACTGAATGTAAGGCAAATAACTTACCCAGAAGATGGATTAAAAACCCGCTCCCAATATAAGGACCTGTTAAAAGGTGTGGAGGATAGTTTTAGCGTCAACAAGCGCTATTTAACTAAAACAGGTGATCTGGTGCTCGCGAATGCTAATGTGACGGCGGTGCGAAACCAAAAAGGTGATACCGAGTATTTTATTGTTATGCTGCAGCCAAGCAAGGCAGAAGAAAAACCAAGGGTTATTACAGGTGTCGATTTACTGACCCAATTACCCAACCGGCGGTCCTTTCATCTGGAACTAAACACCAGGGTGAGACTGGGGCCGGAAAAAAAGTTTGCTCTCTTGCACCTGAACTTGGATGATTTTAAATCGGTAAACAACAACCTGGACCACCTGTCTGGAGACCAGTTACTGAAGCGAGTGGCGGGACGGCTAAAGACTCGACTGCGCAAACAGGACTACCTGGCACGACTGGGGGGGGATGAATTTTCTTTTATTATCCCGGATATAGTTAGTAAACGTCAGGCGGAAGTGTTTGCCAAACAAATTTTGGGCGCATTTTCCCAAGGGTTTCGGCTGGAAAATCAGCAATTGTATATTTCTGCCTGTATGGGCATAACACTTTTCCCCGCTGATGCTAACTGTAGTGAAAACTTGATGCAGAACGCTGATCAGGCTCTGTTTGCTGCCAAGAAATCCGGTCGTAATCAAAGAGTATGCTATCAGAGTGAAATGGCTAGAACGGCTCAGCGACAACATGAGTTAAGGGTTGATCTGGCTGAGGCAATAAAAGAGAAAAATCTCACCGTTTTTTATCAACCCATTATCGAGAATCTTAGTGGAAAAACGACCAAGCTCGAAGCCCTGGTTCGTTGGCAGCACCCGATACACGGCTTCATTTCGCCCGATGTTTTTGTTCCGCTGGCTGAAGAGTCTGGTTTGATCCAGCAGCTAGGTGAGCTGGTGTTGGAACAGGCTTGTTTTGAGGTTAACCAGCTGCACAAGGAAGGTTTTACACATATCGAAGTCAGCGTTAACCGCTCGACCTTGGAGTTTCAAACTGTAGATTTGCTGGCCAGTGAATGGATAGAAGTCATTAAGCGCAGTGGCCTAAGGCCGAATGCGGTGACTATGGAGATCACTGAAAGTTTAATGATGAGCAATGGCAGTCGACACATACAACGCCTTGAGGCGTTAAAAAAAGCAGGTATAAATATCGCCATAGATGATTTTGGCACAGGTTACTCTTCCCTGAACTACTTACGTAGCTTGCCGGCAGATCTGGTTAAAATTGATCGCAGTTTTATTTCAAATATTCCAGTTAATCAACAAGATAACATGCTGCTGAATGGCATTATTGATATAATTCATAACCTTGGTATGAAGGTGGTTACCGAGGGGGTGGAGCACCCTGAACAGCTTGCTTATTTACAACAGCAAGGTTGCGATTTTTTCCAGGGGTTCTTGCTTAGCCGGCCTTTACCATTCGAGTCATTAAGGGAATTTTTGCAGCAGCAGAGACCTAGGCTAGTTTAGCCTAGGTCTGAGTCTGGGCTCGTCATACAAGTTTGCGCCTACCTGGGTAAACCTTGCTGGCTCTGGCTTCCGATTGGTTTAAAACTGTAAATTGAGCAAAAGAGATGGAATGGATTGCTAAAATAATTAATTCGTTTAAAACCAATAATTGGATGGTGGATATATCATTTGTCCTGTTGTTCACCTGTATTGCTTTTGTTGCGTGGCGCATTTTCGCCCAAAAAATGGAGGGCCTGGTAACAAAAACTGCCACGGGCTGGGACGATGTGGTTTGGCATGCTATCTGGAAACCCGTTAATTGGTTAATTGCGGTGGCAGGCCTTTCCCTGATGGCTATGGTGTTTGCAGAAAGCAAGGAGTCGGCTTTACTGGAATATATTCCAGTGATCCGCACTTTGGCCATAAGTCTGCTGGTTTGCTGGGCATTTTTGCGTTTTATTCATAAAACAGAGCTGCGCTTTATTGAGCTCGAAAAAGACGAAACCACAGTAACTGCACTGGGTAAGCTACTCAGAGCCTCCGTATTTATTATCACTGCGCTGGCATTGTTCCAGGCATTAGGGTTCAGCATTTCCGGGGTGCTGGCTTTTGGTGGTGTAGGTGGTCTGGTTGTGGGTATGGCGGCAAAAGACCTGTTGGCCAACTTTTTTGGTGCTTTGGTTATTTATATGGACCGGCCGTTTAAAGTTGGGGACTGGATCCGCTCTCCAGATCGTAATATCGAAGGTACGGTAGAGAAAATAGGCTGGCGGCTAACTATGATCCGCACTTTTGATAAGCGGCCCTTATACGTGCCAAATGCTATTTTCACCCAAATTTCGGTAGAAAACCCGTCACGCATGTCGAACCGGCGTATCTATGAAACCATAGGCATCCGTTACGATGACAGCGCCAAGCTGGGTCTGATCGTCAGAGACGTTAAAGCCATGCTGCAGGAGCACCCGGAAATAGATACCCGGCAGACCTTGATCGTGAACTTTAATAGCTTTGGTCCTTCTTCGCTGGATTTCTTCATCTATACCTTTACCAAAACGACAGACTGGATCCGCTTTCATGAGATCAAGCAAGATGTGTTAATGCAGGCAATGGCGGTTATCAGCAAACATAACGCGGAAATAGCCTTTCCTACCCAGACATTGCAAATTGAAGCCTTACAAGGGGTGGCTGAGCCGGGTTTGGTTGATTAGTGTCCAGCGACTGTAGAGGGAGGCTCCTTTGTAAAAAGAGCCAGCTATTTGCCAGTAGGCGCTTTAGTTTTCTGAGCTGTACATTATATGGCCTATAATTCGGACATTATCACTCTTGTGATCACAAACTCTCGCATGTCGGTTGACGCCGTACTTAGCGCCGGAGTAATCTGCTTTCCCAACATACAGGAAGCATAGTGCATTAGATTGGCCCCTATGGTATCTCAAGGAATAGCGAAAATGCTGGGAGTAGCCCTGGTGTTTTTTTGTCTGCTATTTAGTTTTCAAGCTAAAGCAAAGCAACCGGAAGTACTGGTGTTGCATTCGTACCATCAGGGCTTTAAGTGGACCAAAGATGTCCAATCGGGGATCGAGTCTATACTGGGCGAGCAAAAAGTCTCCTTATATGTTTCCTATCTTGATAGTAAGCGCTTCTTTAGTGACGAGTATATGGAGCTGCTTGCCGAGGCTTTCGCAAGAAAATTTTCCCGCCGTCAGTTTGATGTGGTTATCGTGTCAGACAACAATGCATTAACCCTGGCCAGGAAGTACGGGGACAGATTATTTCCCAATACCCCTATCGTTTTTACCGGGATCAATAACTTTACCCCGGCTTTGATTGACGATATGGAGAAAGTCACCGGAGTGATTGAATCGGTAGATCTTTACGGCAGTATATCGAATGCTTTGACCTTGACCCCCAATACCCGACATATCTACGTGGTGGTGGACAATACGGTTACTGGCAAGCAAATTCAGACTGAAATTGAAACGTTGAAGTCTCAGTTTTATCCAAAAATTCATGTGCTTAACGACGAAACATTTCTCTCTCTGAAGCAAAAGATCGCTCAGGTTGAGGGCAATGCCATTATTTTTTATACCTTATTCTTACGCGATAAGGATGGGGAATATATAGAATATGACGATGCCATCAGCCAGTTATCTGAAGTGGCTCAGGTACCTATCTTTGGTGTCTGGGATTATTCCCTAGGATATGGGTTGGTGGGTGGTTTAATGGCGAGCGGATTTTCCCAGGGGGAAAAGGCGGCTCGTAAAGCTCTGGATATACTCCATGGTGTACCGGTAGAAGCCATACCCATAGATGTAAAAAGTCCGAATAAGTATATGTTTGATAAGAACCAGTTGGATCGCTGGGGCATTTCGGAAAACGAGCTGCCGAGTGGTAGCCTGGTGATCAATAAACCCGAAAACGTGTTCGAGAATTACCGGGATAATTTTTTCCTGGTTATCGTGATTATGCTGGCCTTGTGCCTGATCATAGTGGCGATGCAGTTTAACTTACTGAAACAAAAGCGTATTGAATCCGAGTTAAGAGCAAGCAGAACCAGGTTTAGCGCCCTTTTCCAGGAAGCATTCCAGTTTATTATCTTGCTCGACGGACATGGTAATGTGATCCAGGTCAACAAGGCTGCATTAACCCTGATTGACGCCAAGGAAATGGATGTATTCGGTAAAACCATATGGGAAACGCCCTGGTGGAGCCATTCCGGAGAAGAACAACAGAGAATAATTTCCGCTATCCATATGGTGGAAAGAGGGGATTTTGTCCGCTTTGAAACTTTTCACATGGCTCATGACAAGAGGAAAGTGGTGGTGGACTTGTCGCTGAAGCCGGTGAAGGGAGATGACGGCAGTACGGAAATGATCCTGCTGGAAGGACGGGATATCAGCAGTATTAAAAAAGCGGAAGAAAACTTAAGGGAAAGTGAAGCCAGGTACAGATTACTCCATGACGAAAATCCGTCTATGTTACTCACCCTGAATGCCCAGGGTCTGATCCTTTCTTGTAATAGATTTGGCAGTTTGTTATTGGGTTATGAGCCGGACGAGCTGGTAGGCAAGAATATCAGCATATTGCATCAAAACGGCAATGGCTTACAACAACAGATTGATTACCTTAAGTCTTGCGCCGAAGATCCTGAAGGTTTGCTAAGCCGGCAAATCCAATATCAGCCCAAGGTTGGAGAGAGTTTATGGATCAATGAGGCAACCCGTAAGGTTCCGGGTAAAAATCAGTTCTTCCTGGTGTGTGAGAACATCACGGAAAAAAGAGAACTGTCTAAGCAGCTGACATATCAGGCGTCTCACGATTACCTGACCGGATTGTCCAACCGTAGCTTCTTCGAAGAGCAGTTACAGCAGTATATTTCACATGCGCGAGATAAAGATATGATCTTCGCGCTTATGTATCTGGATATGGACCAGTTTAAGGTCATTAACGATACTTGTGGCCACAGTGCCGGCGACGAGGTGTTAAAGCAGTTGGCTAACCTGCTTACCGATAGCCTGCCAGAGGAAGTGTTATTAGCCCGATTAGGTGGTGATGAGTTTGGCGTGGTGATCCCGAATTGCTCACCGGAATCGTCCATTGTATACGCCAATAAGGTGATAGGGGCAATTGCCCAGCATCATTTTATCTGGGAGGAAAAAACCTTTTCCCTGGGGGTGAGTATCGGCCTGGTGGAAATTAACCGGGAAAGCGGTAACCGTCAGTATGTGCTCAGCTGCGCCGACAGCGCCTGTTATGCCGCTAAGGATGAGGGGCGTAACCGCCTGCACGTATATAAGCAGGACGATCAAGAGTTGCAGCGTCGTCACGGTGAAATGCAGTGGGTGAACAAGGTGCAGGAGGCGCTGAGGGAAGAGAGGTTCTGCCTTTATGCCCAACCCATTAAAATGGTTGGCGATGACGAGCATGAGTACCTTCACTACGAAGTGCTTACGCGGATGATCGACGAAAATGGTAAGCTGGCGCCACCTGGGTTATTTATCCCTGCGGCAGAGAACTATAATCTGGCGGATAAACTGGATCGCCTAATTATCAACAAAACCCTGAGCTGGCTAAAAGGGCACCCGGATCATCTGACCAAACTGGACCTCTGCTCAATAAACCTTTCCGGTCAATCCATCGGAGATAAAGATTTTGTTAAATACCTGGTGGAAGCCTTGACAGATTCTGGCATTCCGTTAAATAAGATCTGTTTTGAAGTGACCGAAACGGTCGCCATAGCCAACTTCAGCCATGCATCCTATCTATTGAAAGAACTGAAGAAGCTGGGCTGTAAACTGGCCCTGGATGACTTCGGTACCGGCTTGTCTTCGTTTGGTTATCTGAAGCGCTTGCCTGTGGACTACCTGAAAATCGACGGCTTGTTTGTGCGTGATATAGCCGACGATCCGATGGACTTTGCTATGGTGCGCAGTATCAATGAAGTCAGTCAATTGATGGGGAAAAAGACCATAGCAGAATGCGTGGAAAATGAAAGGGTGATGACCAAACTCAATGAAATAGGCGTCGATCTGGCTCAGGGTTATCACCTGGGTAAACCTATGCCTATTGAGATGATGGCCCTGGTATCCATGGCGATGGAATAAGTTAGGCCGCGAAGTTTATGCAGGGAGCTGCTCCCTTTAGTTAGCCAGATTATTGCTTAAAACGCCGTAGAATTTTGTTATTATCGCGATCTAACTTCCTAATCTGAATATCTGTGATCCCACTTATTGCCGAACAAGATTGCCTTCAGGCTCAAGCAGAAGAGTTACGACAGCGTTGGGGCTTTAGCCAGCTAAGCGAACAAAGTGAACAGCCGCTGGGCCTGGTATTAACTGCCGAGCGCCTGGAGCTTAGGAAGCTGGACGAAACTAAGTTAGGTGCGGTTTACGTTGATTTTGTCGGTGGGGCTTCAGCACACAGGCGTAAATTTGGTGGTGGCAAAGGTCAGTCAATAGCCAAGGCTGTGGGTATTAAAGGGGCTTTTAAGCCGCAGATTATCGATGCTACGGCGGGCCTGGGTCGTGACTCCTTTGTATTTGCAACCTTAGGCTGCAAAGTCACTATGGTGGAACGCTCACCTGTGGTAGCGGCATTGCTGGAGGATGGTTTACTCAGAGCCCAGCAGGATCCAGAAATCGGCGGCTGGGTCAAAGATCGTATGTCCCTGGTTCACCAGGCAGGAAGTCAGTGGTTAAGTCAGGCGACAGCCGATGTGGTTTACTTGGATCCTATGTTCCCCCATAAGCAAAAAAGCGCCCTGGTGAAAAAAGAGATGCGTGTATTCCAGCATCTGGTAGGGCCGGATATGGATGCTGACAGTTTATTGCCTGTTGCCCTAGGGGCTGCAAAGTACCGTGTGGTAGTCAAGCGCCCTGACTATGCTCCCTGGTTAAACAACCAAAAGCCCAGCATGAGCATAGAAACTAAAAAAAACCGCTTCGATGTTTATGTCAACGCGGCTATCCCTCAGAAGTAGTTGGGTTATCCAGGGCGCTAATGATCGCTTCGGTTTCTGCCTTGATTTGACCGGCGCTGCGTAACAAGGTTAAGGCCGGCACACAAGCAAGTACAACAGCAGTACAGAGGATAGGGCAGCAAACAAGGTTATACCCATATCTTTGCCTTAAAATGTCCATATTTTGGGCGCATGGGAGAAGTACACTGTTTCATTTATATGACAGAAATGAGTTTCAGTAGAAAAGCCTTAAGAAAGTATGAAAAAAGAAAAAACATTTTGTAAATGGAAGATGTCGGAGCTAGAGAAAAACCTCTGTAAACCAACTGATTTATAACAGGTTACTCTTTTAATGGTACGATCAGCAGGTCACAGCAGGCGGAATTCATTAACTGCTTTGCCTGAGAGCCGATAGAGCTCCAAAAGCTGTGGTGATGACCGGCAATAATTAGATCTGCATTTAACTGTTTAGCGACATCGATCACGCCGTCCGGCATAGTGCCACAAGTGGCTAACCTTCGCTCGAGAGGATAGTCAAAATCCAGGGTTAACCTGTCCAGCAGTTGATTCGCTTCTTCGGTGAGTTTCTCCTCAATGGACCCCATATCCATATCTATCATCCCGGTATAAAGTTCGTTAAGGCTCACATCAATGTGAATAACAGAAAGCTTGGCTTGATCCAACCTCGCCCGGTTGGCGGCTTTTTGTAGCAGTGCCCGACTGTCCTCAGACAAATCCACGGCTACCAGAATATGTTTGTAACCTGACATAAAAGACTCCGATTAACGGGCGCTATAAGAGAATTATAGTATTGCCGGAATCAAATCCATTGTTGAGCGGGATCTTATCTGCTAAGGCTGGTTAGATCGCTTGGTATAGATCACAGATTTTTTTATTGGGAGCGTTATTATTTACCATCAATTATGCCGGATAATCATCGAGAGGTAGTAAGGTGTTGCAAGAACTCGAACTAGCGGAGCATGAGTTGACTAAAGATCGGCTGTTTAGTGATTCTGACAGGCAGCTCCTGGCCTCCTACAAGCCAACCGTCCAAGGGTTGGCTGAATTGCTGGGTAAACACTGTGAGGTGATCCTGCATTCACTGGAAAACCTGGACAAATCAGTTATCCAGATTGCCAATGGGTATAGCGCCGGCGGAGTCGAAGGTGCGCCTATCTCCGAACTGGCGTTGTCCACGCTTAAAAACATTACCCAAGCAGAGCAAGGTTTCACCCAGGTTTATTTTTCCAAATCGAAAGACGACGCTATGCTGCGTTCAATTACCATAGCCATACGAAACCCGGCGGATAAAGTTATAGGTTTACTCTGTATCAACTTAAACCTGGGGGCGTCGTTTTTTGATTTTGCTTCTGAGCTAATGCAGAGTCCACGGCAAGAAAAGCAGGAAAACTTTACCAGCAGTGTGGAAGAGCTGGTTAACTCCTCCATTGAGGACACTATTAGAGCAGTGAACAAGCGCCACGACTTAGCCAATAATGCAAAGAACAAACAGATAGTTGTGGACTTACATGCTCAGGGGATTTTCGATATCAAGGATGCCATTAATATACTTGCCCAACGGTTAAATATCTCTAAGCATACAGTTTATCTCTATATCAGAAAGTTAAAAGCAGAGAGTTAAGGTTAAGTTAATATCCCGTTTGTTAGCCTGGTCAGGTCGTTGTATTTATGGACCAGCAGATGATCTTAAACGGAAAGTTAGGCCTTAAGCAGTTAGTTATAACATTTAAAAGAAAGATCGCTATTACCTGGATATTAGTGTTGTTTGAAAATGCGCTAATGGCTCTTATCCCATTGTTTATTGGCTTTACCATAGATGAGCTGCTTAAGGGGAATTCGGGTAAATTATTTGAGTTGGCCGGCATTTTCCTTGCACTTACGGCAATTTCAGTAGTAAGACGCATAGTGGATACCCGGATTTACGGCACTGTGCGAGTCAGGCTTGCTGCAGAGCTGGAGAGTCGCAATCAAGCTTTACCCGTCTCCACCCGAAATGCACGCTTAAGCCTTGCCAGAGAGTTGGTAGATTTTCTGGAAATACATGCCCCTGAGATATTTACAGCCCTGATACAACTATCGGTAGCTATTTGTGTGCTTGCTGTTTTCATAACCTGGCTATGTGCCCCTGAGATATTTACAGCCCTGATACAACTATCGGTAGCTATTTGTGTGCTTGCTGTTTTCAGTGTCAACCTGGCTATTAGTGCGGTGCTGCTTGTTATTGCTATGTCAGTTTCATATGCGTTTTTTCATCAAAAGTTTTTCCGCTTAAACTCCGCCGCCAGGTCAAGATACTGAGTGAAAACAGGAGGCCTAGGTTACATCAGCATTTAAATTATTTAAGGCGTTGTGAAATACACATCTCTGACTGTGAAGCCATAGTGTATGGGTTGATTTTCGCTTTTATAGCTCTCTATATGACATCGAACCTTTGGCTGAGCGCGGGTTTACCCGATATCTCAGCGGGTAAGTTATTTTCTGTTGTCACCTACTCGTGGGAATATGCTGAGGCGGCTATTATGCTGCCAGCCGCACTACAAGGATTAACTCGGCTTAAAGAAATTACCCTGAGACTCAATCAAGAAAAATAGATCGTCTGATGTGCAGCCACCATTCTCAAAGCAAGCTAAACGTCCGATCTTAGCCTTAAGAGAATAGGAATATATGTACGGTTTAATTCCCTTATATTCAAAAAGCCAATTAAAGTAAGTTGGTGCTTACTGTTATTCTGGATATGAGTGGTTATCAGTAAGTCAGGTTTGCTCCATTAGCGGTTTTGTTTTTCCACAACAGTTATTAAACCAGGTGGCTGGTGTCTCCCAGGGTTTCCAGTGTCCACTGATAACCTTCTACATCTATAATATTGACGGCGCAATTGTGCAGGCTGAAGTTACGGGGGCCGGTGACGGGAATGCCCAGTATCGACTGTAGGGCCAGTGAGATGGCCATTCCATGACTGACCACTAGCACGGTTCTGCCCTTACACTCGGTGGCTATTTGGTGCAGGCAGCCCATTACCCTGGCTTGCACCTGTTCAAGGCTTTCACCGCCGGGGATGCAGTAACCAGGAGTGCCGGAATACAACCGTTCCAGCTGGTACTCTTCTTCGGCGGTCATGTCTGTGATTTTTTTCCCGTCTAACGAACCAAATTGGGTTTCCCTTAATCTGGGTTCACCAATCACATTTTTGCCGTGTCCCTGCGCTATAACCTCAGCGGTATGTTTGGCTCGTTTAAGATCGCTGCTATAGATGGCATCCAGCTTGTGTTGGCTAAATCTTTTCTGGGTAGACTGGGCCTGGGTTATGCCTTTGTCGGTTAGCTCACCATCCTTTTGTCCCTGTAATATTTGAGCGACGTTCCAGTGGGTTTCCCCATGACGCACCAGGTAGATTCGACACATAACACTCTCTGCGGGTTTTTCTAATGGGCAGAAGTCTAATCGACACAATAAGTAAAATCAGATTTTATTTTTCTGGACTTTTTTGAACGGGCAGTTTGTTCAAAATCGTAACAAAGTTTGCCTGACTTTTTGTACCTGTTCTTAAGGCTAACCAGACCACTGTTGCCGTTATCTTTGTTTTTCCAGCTTTGTGAGTCACCGATTTTACCCGAGGTCACTAATAGTTCAGTGGCTTTGCTTACCAGCTCTAAATCATCCTCAGTTAATCCGGTTCCTTGTTTGATCCCCAATCTGCTACTTAAACTATCGCCTAACCCAGAAACCAGGCTAAATGGGCTTCTTAATATTCCACCTATAATGCCCTCCACCGCGCCTTGACCTGCTTCCGCACCAATATCTTTGGCATTTACCACCAGTTGATTTGCTTGAACCAAAATCTGTGGTGCGGCCAGTCGGACCTGTTCTAGCTCTTTTAAAATGCCAGGGATTTGCGGAGTGAGCTTGGCAACTTCCACCGAAGCCTGGTTAATCGACTGTGCGGCCTTGTCCAGGCTTTTACTCACGGCGGGCAGGGCTAAGCGAACGTTTTCAACTTCTGCTAGCAGATTTGGCGCCTGGGTCAGAGTGTTATCCACGCGTGTTAGTACCTGAGGGATGTCTTGTCGGATGGATTTGGACTCGGCCAGAATACTTGGAATGGTATGGCGCACTTCGGCGACTTCAGCCAAGATAGCCGGGATGTGCCGTTGAACCTGCTCAATTTGAGCGACTATGGAAGGGATCTTCTGGCCGATCTGTTCCACCGAATTTACGGCAGGCTCCAGCTTTTCCACCAGACTATCCAGTTGAGCTATCACCGCAGGTAAATCTTGACGAACTTTACTGACTTCCAATGTGAACGAAACAATGGCAATAGACAGGGCCAGCAATCCAGCGGCTAATAACAGCTGGGATAAGATTTTTAGTTTTTCCATACGACGCTTGCCTTAGTCAACTGCCTGTTGACGTATCCACTTTAACGGCAACCTTAGGTGGTTTTATGGAGTAAATGCAAGCGTTTTAGGTGCAGTAACCAGGCTAGCTTGGTTACTGCAATAAACTAAAAAAAAGTAAGTAGGAACAACAGCATAATAAACCCAAGTAGCTTCCATTCTTTGATGATAAGTTCCATTTATTGTGTGCTCCGGTTGTTTTTTGTGCATGATAGCAGTTTGATCTCTAAGGATAAGTGAGTTGTCTCAAACTCTACAAAAAAAGTATGGCTATTTCGATATGCTGGTTCTGATATCGTGAACATTGGCTTTATGAGAGAGATTTGACACAATATGGCATTTTATATGGTTTAACTAAGGGGCTGTGATGCTGGCGGAAGCAATGGTAAGAAAGCTAAACGAGCAGATTAATTTGGAATTTTATTCTTCCAATTTATATCTACAGATGAGCGCATGGTGTGAAGATAAAGGGCTGGATGGGGCTGCAGAGTTTCTGCGCGGTCACGCCACAGAGGAAATGGAGCATATGCAGCGTCTGTTTACCTATGTCAGTGAAACGGGCGCCGTGCCCATTCTGGGCACCATCGATGCACCTCCACATCAGTACGAGTCTTTAGGTGAAGTGTTTCGCTTAACTTTCGATCACGAGTGCATGATCACTAAGAAAATCAATGAGCTGGCCCATGTTGCTTTCAGCACTCAGGATTATTCTACGTTTAACTTCCTGCAGTGGTATGTGGCCGAGCAGCACGAAGAAGAAAAACTGTTTAAAACCATTCTGGATAAAATTGATTTATTAGGTGAAGACAAGCAGGGCCTTTATTTTATTGATAAAGAGTTGGCCGACCTGGTGGCCAATGGCACTGGTGGCAGCATTATGGACGCCAACTCGGTGGCATAAAACGGATAAAAAGAGGGCCCCTCTTTTTATCCGTTTGTTGGCGGTTAATTAAAACGCACGCAACCCAGGTTGTGTGCGTTTTAATTGACTGATTGCAAACTGTGTAACAACAATAAAGTTTGCCCGCAAGAGTTAACGCCCTTGAGCGTGAGCGGTAAGAACAGGACTAACTAACTAACCCCTAGCGCCTTATAAACCGCATCGATAGGATCACTGTAAAAGCTAACCTGAAATTTGGTAAATGTTTCGGCTGGAACTGTTGGTATGTCTGACGCTGAGGCCATTGGTATTAAGATTTTTTTAGCGCCAGCTTCTAAGGCAATTTGCATGGAACTGGCTAAATCTTGAACTGGGTTGATGACACCGCCAAGAGTCATAGATCCCAAAACAACCATAGATTCTTGCATAGGTTTACCAAGCAGGATTGAGCAATAGGCTATCAATGAAGCCAAGCTAGAGCCATGGCTGTTTCCAGACATTTGTAGATCAACAAAGTGTAGATGGAACTCAAAATCCGAAAATTGGCTATTGGCAGCTATTCGAGACAGATTACCTTTAAAGTATTCGAAGCCGACTTTTACTTTCTCTTTTGCTTCTGTGTCGGAACCTAAACCAGATGTAGATAATTTTCCATTACCAGCCGTTTTCTGTGATTCGATTCTAAATATTCCAAGTTTTCCATTTGTGCCAGGGCTAACAAAGTGAATCACACCAGCGTTGGGAACTCCTGGAGGGATAAGCCGGGAGCCACCCTGCTCAGGCACATTCACAAAAAACTCTTCTAGTGTTTCGTTGTCGATATAAGAGAAGTTCACATCAAAGAACTCCATACCACCGATTTTTTTAAGCTGCTCTTTCACCCTGCGACGCACTTCCAGCGCATAAGTAAGGCAAACTCGTACATCTTCCTTATCGTATTCGCCGTGAGGGAACAAGAGCTTTAACAAACCAGAGGTAGTTCGGCGAACACCAATCACGTCACGCTGGTTTAAGTTGTTTCCCAGCTTAAAGAATTTATCGATTGCGTCTGAGAATGTTTGTTTACGCATATCTCGCATATATTCAGCTAGATAGTCGGTAATCAAGCCAAAACGGTCTGTGAAGAACTCAGGGCGCATTTTCGGTATTTCCCAGCCAGGTATATATGCATGGAAACGGTCAAAAAACGCAGAGTCGATCATTTCAGGTGGGAAAGGCGCAAGTAAATGGCTAGTTTTTACCAAAGTTTCAACGCTTTGGTTGATATTTCCCACAAATACCATAGACGCTTTGGCTTCGATTGAATCTCGTCCACGGCTGAAAGAACCTGAAGCCATATAGTCCTTCATGATCTGGATGCCGTCTTTATCTTTGAAACGAATACCCGCTACTTCGTCAAAGGCAACGACGTCCCACATACCAACCAGGCCAACCTGACGGGAAGACATATTGTAGAAGAGGTTCGCAACGGTTGTTTGACCACCAGATACCAGTAGTGAATTAGGGGAACACTCTTTATAAACGTGAGATTTACCCGTACCGCGGGGGCCAAGTTCGCAGACGTTGTAGTTGTTTTCCACAAACGGGATCATCCGCGCCAAAATATGCCATTTAGCTCTTTGCTCAAAGTTTGCAGGCTCCATACCGATAGAGCGTAAAAGCAAATCTAACCACTGTTCCATTGAAAAAGAGCGGCGAGCGGAGTAAACCTCTTCCATATTCATGGAAGGCATTTGGATTGCTTTAAGAGAGACAACCGAGAAAGGTGACGTTTTCAGACCTTCTTCAAAGAAGTAGCTCAGCGTCACTATGCACCAAATACCACCAGTTAAAAGCTTCTCATTATCTTTAATGATATTGGCTGGGATCACAGCGTCTTTAATGCCAAGGTTGGAAAGGCTGGCTTCATACACGTCTTTTTTCTGGTTTAACCGAACAGAGACTTTATCAATGACTTTATGCGTGCCTTTTTCACGGATCATTGACTTCACTTTTTCCGCTTCGTCAGGGCGAACATAGTTATCGGTTAAGATTTTTTTTACTCGGCCAAGTCCAGTTTCAATTAGGTCATCATCTGTGGCTGAGCAGTACATACCCAATAAGTACTCAAGTACATATACAGGTACATTGGCACCTTCTTTGAGCTGCTTGGTCAAATCTTTTCGTACTACGCGGCCCTTAAACTGAGTGGTCATTAGTTCATCAAGATCTACGCTACGAGCTTCTTTTATTTCTCCGACAACAATATTTTCAGTGGAAAGAGCTAGCTCTGCTTCTACATTTTTATCAGAGTTTGCACCTTCATTTTCGTAGTAGTGATGATGGTGAACTTCTATTGTTTTAGTATCTTCGTTATTGTCATTTATCATAATCACTACCCGCTAAAAAAAGTCGTCTTCGATGGCTAGATCAATGGTTACTGAGTGAGAATCAAATTTATCACCCTGTTGGGTGTCCCACATTATCAGCTTATAAGAAGTAGCTCGATCAAACCCACTTCCGTTGAGGGAGATAATCGCGTTTCGCTTTCGCTCTTCCATGTTTGAAGAAGATGAGTTGAACAGGATTTTAGTTTTATTGGAAACTACATTGCATTGTGGATCTTCAATCCAGAGTTCAAGCTCTCTCTCTTTAAACTTGTCGTTAATAGGGTCAGTTTGTAAAAACTCGATTTTTTCAGTTAACGTTACCAAACGAATACCATTGCCAAGTGGTAGAACGCCTACTTTTTGCTTTGCGGTTGTTTTTTGTTTCTGTGTTTTAAGGTGCTCAACGCGTAGCACAGGTACGCAAATTTCCTGCGGCATTATGCCACCGTGAATAAATTTAGCGCCACCCACAAAATTAAAGCGGTTTGAGCCCCTGGGGATGATAAATTCGGCCTGATCTCCAGATAATGACAAGTTGGCTGTAGCAGCCATATCTCCTTTCCAATAGAAATCATCTTGGGGAAGGTTTTGCCCGATAAGGTAACGCTTCTTAGCTTCAACGCTGCCTACTGGTTTAACTGTGAGGGCAGTTTTATCAGAGTCGACTACATCACTGGATTTAAATAAGAAGCCATGATCAGCAGTCACAACAATGCGATTACCATTTAGCTTATTAATGATGCGCTCTACTAACAGTTTTATTTGTGTAATCGCATCGGCACAGGCATTGAAAGTTTGGTTTTCTGTTGCAGCTTTATCGCCAATCGCATCGATTTGATCATGATAAATATAGACAATGCGAGCATCTTTAACAGCCTGCCTGCCTTCTTCATTTGTCCAACCTAAAACTTCTGAAGCTTTAACAGCTAATCCTTGGTGCTTTTCTAAAATTGCTTTGCGGTTCTCATGGCCATGAACACTTAACCCATCAGCTTTGTATTCAACCTTTTTGTTTATATGTGCTGTAAGCTTTTGATGTGGAAGTAGTGAGGCCATGCCAATTTGCGTATAACTCGGTACTACGCCAAGCTGAGATTTCAGCGTAGATTTAAAGCGTTGTTCCTTATTAATTTGAGTATGGATCTCATCTGCCACTTCATATCGTAGCGCATCACTAATAATCACAAACACGCGTTTAACTTGAGATGTACGGAAGATGCTATCGACTTCGTTGTTGAAGAAATCATATTGATTACGCACACCATTGAGCTTCCAGCTATCAAGCAAATTTTCCTTATCTACATGCTTGCCCCATTCAATCGCAAGGTCGTGTAAGTACCAATTGACGTACAGATCTTCAATATCGTCGACTAGCTTAGTTGCTTTCAGAATATCTGAGCCTTGATGAGCAACCAGATTAGCATTTTCACAGAATTCACGATAAGTAGCGTCAAATTGGAATAGCTCAGTTTCATAGGCGCGATACATATCTGTTGCCGAGCTAAACTTGAAGCCATCAATAAACTTAGTTTTCAGTGAATAGAACTGTTTTGCGGCTCGGATAGCCTTATAGATGCAGGCGTAATTAGAGTCGACATGACACCAATGAGTAGCAAGACGATGCGTCACAATCGTGTTGATTTCTTCCTGCTCAAATTGGGCTATTTGACTGGCTAACAGCATAAGTAAGCGTTTTTCTGTAAATTCGAACGTTTCAACATTAAGTAGCTGTTGTGGTTGCTTGACTAGCGACAACTTATCTTTAATTTCAAATCGCGCTTCAATGGCTTTAGCGATGTTATTGTAAGCATCACAGTAGCTTCTGCTTTCTCTAAACTGATTAATAAAGCTTACGGCAAGGGCTCGTTTACTAGAGTTAGCACCAATGCGTTGGTTGGTATAACCCATCTCTTTTTGCTCTTCGGTGAGCATAGGTAGAAGGTGGGCGGAAAAGCGATCCAGAACTTCATCACTGCTGGTGCAGCCACTGTTTTGTAGTGCTTGATAACATTCTGTAAAGAGCAGCTTAAGCATCAAGTCTTGCAGGTTAGGCTGCTTGCTGTCTTCCTCGCCGTTTTCTTCTTTCGAGCGTTCGATGATGTAACCCATTTCATCAAATGCAAACCCCCAGAAGGTGTCTAGCAAGTTGAATTTGACCAGATCCGAAAGAAGTTCATCTGATTCAAAATCGTTGGCAAGCTCTAACAAAAGGTGTTGTAAGATTGCAGTAAAAGACGGTGTCTCAACTTTTAGACTGGCAGCGATAAGCGCCAGAGCCAGTTCTTTTTCATTGGCAGATGCGGGTAGTATTTTTTTTAGTCGAGTCAATCTCTGCTTATTACCAAAGAATGCCTTATATTTTGCGATAGTCGGGCGATACTCTTCCCTCATACCTATTTCATACAGGTACATGGAACTTGAGTCGGCATAAAATTCTTCGGCGTACAGGCGGACATCGAACAACCAATCACGAATGGGCTCACGTGGTGTTTTGTTACTGTATAAAAGAAACTGAGTGTCCGGCTCTAACAGCTCAATACGATACTTTACTTCCAGGTGGGAGAGTTCATCAATCAAGATAACAGTGACTTTTCCTACAGGTGTTTCAAGATTGAGTTCAGTAAGTTGTTCAACAAACTCGCATTCTTTGTCCCACCAGAAAGTCAGGCGACATTTTTCAAACTTGGCTAAGAGGCCATTTGTTATTTGTTCAATATTCATTATTATACTTTTCTTAAACTCTTGTCGCCTGAAGGTTTGGCAGAAGCATAAGCCCCCGCCTTAGTCTTAGAACTCTTTATATGGATAGCGTAATTAGCCTGCATTACTGATATAGAGTTATTTTTAGGTAATCATCTGAGAGTTCAAAGTCAGGCTCAATCTTAGAATGCTGTCTCATCAACGGAATTATTTTTGTTCTAACGCCCATTCCCCTTGCATCCACATAGCCATAGTCGCGCATTACTTCCGTAATTAGTGGGTTACGAGGCGAGCGTTGGCCTGCGATCATTTTTTCAATGGTCATAGAGTTTTGCATAGCTCCAGGGCTAATAATCTCTATTCTGTCGGAATAGGCGACGACCTCTATATCAACGCTACGAGTCCAATCACGGTGAATGAGCGCATTAATAATTGCTTCACGGATCGCTTCTTTAGGATAATGCCACTCACGCTCCCTTCTAAATCCTTCATCGATTTCAGCGGCTTCATCGCTGATGAAAGGGGTCATTTTATCGATGAAACGTTCAATGATCCCGTAATTGACATCGGCAAGCTGGCGTTGGCCGTTTTCGACAGTCCAAAGTCCCAGCAACGGAGCATCAATTACCTCATCCAGCAATGCTTGATACGCTTTAGTTTCACCAGCAAAGGCCATCACGCGAACGCCTGACTGCCTTAGATAGCGTCTTGGTGATGTGCCAAACAAAAGTAATCCAGCAATGGTGCACACGATTTGCTCACCAACACCTGGTATTAAGTAGCCTAATCCAAGTAGTCGAGTGATCCATTGCTCTTTAGTTTGAGGCATGTCAGGCTCAGCCAAAATGTTGGAAAAATAATCATCTAGTCTATCTTGGCTTAACGATTGAAACGAAGTACCTGCAACGGGCAAAACCTCCGTGTGTAGCATACCGCCGCTTGCATAAAGCCTCGCTTGTTCTTCTCTGGATGCTAACCGTGACGTACTACCCAAACGAACATAAACATCTTCACGCTGATTGTGTCTGACTACGTAAGGTTTACTGGTTCCTTGGGTTAAAGAAATGACAGCGACACGTTTATCATCAACCTGAATCTCTTCATAAAAAGGAAGTATCATAGGATGGACTTTCGCCGAAAAAACAGCTGTCATGCTCCATTCCTCTAAATTTTCTCTAGTAATACCGCTTATCGTGCCATCATCTTCGACTCCTACTAGGATCAAACCAGCACGTAGGTTAGCTAATGCAACAACTTCTTTGGCTAACTGTTCAGGCCTCAGCGTATCTCGCTTAAATTCCACGCCAGAATTTTCACCGTTAGCGATGATTTCCAGTAACTCTGCTCTCAGCATTGGTTATTCCATATATTTGTTAGCTTGATGGTAATACATGTTCATCAAAGCCATATTTTTTTCTTCTTTGATCGAAGGCGATTTCACCGCCCTCAAGAATGTCTGCGGCTAGTCTTTGCACTTCAGTTACGTCAATTGCTCCTTGCTGCGAGCTTGGGATTTCACCTTTGCCATCCTTGACGCTGATCACACCTATCCATTCTGCATCCCCAAAGACTGGAATATTGGCATTGTGGGTGGCAAACATAAATTGACGAGCTGTTTTAGCGCTTCTTAATTGAGTCACAATTCTATCGGCAATAAAGGCGTTATCGAGATTATCTTCCGGCTGGTCGAGGATCAAAGGATCTTGATTATCCAACAGCAGCAAGTGCAGGATGGCGGTACACTGCTGGCCAGTTGATAAGCTATCAACTTCTTTATATTGAGGCTCACCTGAATGTTTTATATTTAGCTCAATAGACATCTTGTCACTGACAGTCACTTCTTCTAACAACAGCAGCTGTTGCTCTGTCATTTTACATAGCGCACTGGCCACTGCGGGGGTGATCCCCCAACCTGCTTTGCTTATTGCTTCATGCCCCAGGCGGATCCTGTTAGCTAGGTTAACGGCGGTAAAGTCATGCTCTAAAACCCAAGACAGACGACCCGCACCAACCTGCTCAAGCTCACATCCTAGCAAGTAGTTCACAATATCCTGTCGGTTGGATTCCGACTGTAATTCCAATTTTACTTTGTTTTCTAACTTCCTATTCAGTCGCTTGATGATCTTCTTAATTTTGCTCGAGCGAGACGTTCTTTCTTCATTAAGCTCTACATGGAGCGAAACCCTGGTTTGATAAAGCTCATCAAGTAAAAGCTGCCTGGTCGCGAGCTGTTGTTGTTTGGGTTTTATTCGCTCAATTTGAGTGAGAATCGATTTATACTCGACACCTAATTCTTTGCCCGGTTTGCCATTATTGGCAGGGATTTGTTTAAACGCCTTTTCCAGCTTGTCTTCTTCTTGCTTTACCTTTGTCTCTAACTGCGTTTTAACTGGCTGGTAAGCAGATTGAGCTTTAGTCACTGCATCTGTCACTTGCGGGATGATTTTTTCACCCGTTTGACGCAATGCCTCCAAAATGGTGCGTAACTGCCTCAATTCTTCTGCATGGGGTAGACTTGCAATGACTGCTTCACCTAAAAAAACCGGATCTGGCAAATTATCCAAGATGGTTTCACTGAGTGTCGAAAACTGTTTAATCTCTTGCTCGACAGTTTGTATGAGCTGCTTTTCGCGTTCTAATGTCGGGATAACCTTTAGCTTTTCATCTAACCCTAGATCAGCAAATTGCTTGGCTCGATCTTGAAGGTTAGGGAGCCTTTCAACTTCAGCCTCAATGTCGCTTTTCTTACCCAGCTGCTCAATGATTTTTTCCCTATTAGCGCATATCTTGGCGCTCAATTTGTCGATGATCTCACTCGGCTCTTCGTCGGAAACAAAGCGTTTGATAAGCGCCGTTCGCTGAGTTTCATCGCGTACCATCTCGTAAATTTCATTTTGCCCATATAGTTCTAAGTTGGGCAGCAAGTCAGAGGGGTGAAATTGAGTTGCCTGACCCGACTCATCCGTGACTATGGGTTGTTCGCCATATTTGCGGGAAATAACAAAACGCCTGCCGTTCATCGTATGGCTGCGAACGGTTAACTTTACCATGGCTTTATCTTTGCCAATATTTTCCGCCACAATTTTTTTGTGCTGCACATCCGCCGAGCCAGCCTTAAACGGCTGTTTATCCAAGGCGTAGCGTATACCCTCTAGCAGGGTCGATTTACCAGTCCCCCTGCCGCCAATAACGGCGTTGAGATGTTCGGAAATAGAGATATCGACTCCATCCAGATAGCCATCAATAAACTGAACTCTCTCAATCGAAGACGCATGGTTCTTAGGCATATCGGAGTGCAATCTAACCCGAGAGTCAGGGTCAAGAAATGCTTGCTTGAATGAGGTAAAATTAGGGTTAGTCATTTTGATAAAACAAGAAGCGCCGGCTTTTCTCAAGTCTTCTGGTTTTGCCACATCTGCCGCATTGATAACAGTAATTGGTTGTTTGCGTTGATAGTCTGTTAGCTTGTTTAGAATTGACTTACGATAAAAATCAGACTCGACGCTTTTGAGATCGTCGACTGAGCCTGGAATTTGGGCTGCGACAAGTCCCTTATGCTGCCAAACATGGTTCATTCGTCTTTTTAGCAGCCCATTATCATTAGTGCAATGAGCCGCATATATGAAGCCGCTTTGCTGATTAACTTTGTCTATAAGTTCAAAAGCACTGAGCCGAGAGGGTTGAATGCCATCGGAGGGGTCAAGTAAGTCCAACTGACCAAGAATTCGTTCTAATTCTTGTGCTGTCTTATTTTCATCAAACAGGCAAACAAAGTGCACCTTTTCACTTGAAGCGATCTCAAAGCCTGGGAAAACAACAATGCCATGAGGATTTAGCTTGGCCTTTAATGCTTCAATCGCATCAACATTGCCATGATCAGCACAACCGATGACTTTGATATTTTCTTCAAGGCAAGCATTTAATATTGCCTGATTATAGACATCTTCAGAGCTTGTTTGCTCCTCGCCGCGATATCGAATGTAGCTAGCCGGATTTACTTGCAGAGCGCATTTCCAATATTGAGCTTTTGTATATGTCGTGTTGTTTGGCATTATTATTTCCCATAGAAAAAGTGACACTTTATCGAAAGCGCACAATTCGACCTGTTTCAGTTAAGTTGCAGCTTCAACTGGCAAGCCCATTTTTTGGGCTGTGGCTAAATCACATAGCGTAACGGTTATTCCGTAGAGTTTTTCAATGCCTCTAGCTTTATTTTTTAGTTTTTCACGCAAGGCTTTAAGAGCCAGTGTCTGGCTTTCATCTACATTAACTAACATTACTAATTTGATCTTGCCGTGCTGCGGTAGCGATTGATAGCTTGCTGGCAACTGTGGCCTAAGGTTTGCTCCCTCACCCATCCCTAGCCAGGCCGCTGACAACATAGACAAGGTATCCCTGATTTTTTCAATGAGATTGTTAAATAACTTATCTACAGGTAAGTCACTTTGTAGGCACCCTTTTAACTCAAGTCCAACCAGGGTGTTGGCTTTAATGTTTTTATTATCGGTAGGCTGAAACCAACAAAAATCTACCTCTTTTAAATGTTGTCCTTTCAGCGCTTTATATGCGGGCAGATCAGAAAAACGGTGGTGTTCAAGATCGGTAGGAGTGACTTGTACTCCAGATTCAACATAAACACTCATATAAGATCTAACTCCACATCTTTATGATAAAGATCGAGAGACTGCTCCATAATGGGGTTTTCAGGCAGGCCGTCGAGTAGATCGCTTTTGCTATAGGTTAACTGGCGTTTTTTACTATCTGATGCCGAAGTCAATGAAAGCAACTGCACAAAGTTAGCTGTTTGCTCGGTTCTTGCCAGCTGCTCAAAGCGTTTTAGCAGAAATTCACTATGGGTCGCCAGGTAGATCTGAACCCCTGATTTTGCGATCAGAAATAGCATCTCAACTAGAAGAATTATGGCTCTAGGGTGAAGATTGGTTTCAGGCTCATCAATAAATAACACACTGCCATTTTTAAGGGTTCGGTTGCGAATTAGTTGATTTAAGATACTGATTTTTCTAATACCTTCTGCAATAGAGCGCATGCCATATTTTTCGCGCCCTCGGGTAAAGAAAAACTCACCATTTTCCAGCTTAATATCGCCACCGCCCGTTGCATCTTGCAGATGTTTTAATGCTGCCACCAGGTTTTTATCAATGCCACCTTCGGTGGCGGGCAACCTAAGATCATCAATAAGGTCTATATAGGTATCATCAAAACCTGGTATTTCTAGCTTTTTACGTGTTGCGTCAATGGCGTCTAGCGCAGATAACACTTCTTTGGGCGGGATATAAATAGCGTTTACATCTGACGAATTACTTATAGGCTCAGAACAATCTCTAATACTCTTAGTTGTTGTTTTACCAAAACCAAATTGGTACTGCTGATCCTGTATGGTGAATTCTGCTTTAAATGCTTCTTTAGTGCTGCGATTGACCAGCCTGCCTAATTCAAAGTTATCAGGCTGAAATGTCCAAAGCAGCTTTTTCGCCAGTATATTAGACCAGGGTTCATTGGTGGTCTTAGCTTTTTTTGCATGTGAGTTTAGACTTTTTGCAATAGCGTAAAGAAGCTTTAGCAGCTGAGTTTTACCGCTATCATTCTCGCCAATAATAAGGTTTATTTGACCATGATTGCTCCAGTGACATTGTTTGTGCCTAGCAAACTCACTGATCTTAATCTCTTTAATCATGATCTAGCCTATCATATAGCTCTTCAGTTTCTATTTTTGTCACTAGTTCAACTCCTCTGGCTTCTTACCGTGGATGGCTTTGACATCGGCGAGTAGGTTGCCGAATTTGCCATAGTTTACTTTTACGCCATCGTCTAAATCCAGGTTGATTTTCATTTCAGCAAAGTGTTTGAGTTCTTCGTCAAAGCTGCGAAGCTCGGCCTGTTTCTTGTCGATGGTTTTTAGTTCTTTATCCATGGCGCGTTGCTCGGAAGCTGTAGCTGAGTCGCGGTGTTCTTGTAGCATGGTTTTGCGGCTTTCTAGTTTACCCATTAGTGGTGTGACATACTCGGTACGCATACGTGATAGTGTGCCTTCGTTATAACGGTGCAGGTACACTAAACACTCAAAGGCTTTTTCTTTCCCTGAGCTAAATAACCAATAGATTGGACGCTTTTTATAGGTCTTCAGGTGATCTTTGTAGAATTGCGTCGATAGATAACGACGAATACTGCCAATAGAGCTTTCGTTTTTCTTAGCTTTGATAGCATCTAGGCACAGGCTTTCTGCCACAAAGTCGATGTTTTCTTGTAGATACGCTTCGCCCCAAACAGTTTTAACAAACGCACGGAAACGGGCTGTTGCGTCGTCGTCAAATAACCAGTCTTCAGAAGCCAGCGGAATAATGCCATCGTCGTCAGCAGGGAAGGTATTGTAAGTACCTGCAGCAACTAACTTATCAAAACCATTATTACCAGATTGAGCATAAATAAGACCATCACGTTCAAGAGTATAACGTCCCATCATGCATCCAATCGAATAGCTAACATAGTTGGCTATCGTCCAAGATTTAAATTTAACTTGACTATCTTCTTTGTTTTCAAATGTATGCTTGTGATTACATATTAATGTTGGAGTATTTTCACATTCAAACAGCTCAGCATTAATTCCTAATTCACTAATATAAATATCATCTATTACCCCCTCTATTTCAAATAGTTTATTTACACATTCCTCACAAGTTTTTAAATAAGATTCAGTAGCAACACGTAACTTGGTATTAACGTTTGATATTATTGGGTTATTATTGAACTCTCGACTATTTTCAAAGCTATCAAAATCTCCTTTCGATAACTCGACAGCTTGTTTGCTTAAATTAATAATACCTTCAGATTGTAAAGTAACTTCCGGGAAAAACATCCTTGCGAAATCACCAGATTTAAAATGTAAAGTTGGGTTTAATAGAGATGAGGTGTAATTCCCTATAGCGCTATTACATAATGCTATTGATTTATAGATGACATTCTCATTATCATTTTTTTCAAATGCACTTAGCCCTGTTGCATCAAATAAATACCCAGCCCCAAAATATCTAGCGCTTAGCCCTTTAGTTGTTATATCAGACCAACTTATCATTGGCCTAAATATATAATCTAGATTAAAGTTATGTGCCCAGATACGAGTTCCAGATGCATGTTTTGTCGTTTGAAGTTCATGTCCGTCGTCATGCCAATTTACGACAAAATAGTCATTCCCATACCACTTTTTCTTTTCTCCACCTTTGTTATATGGAAACCAATTAGCATTTGTTGATATCGCTGCTTCTCTACTTTCACAACTATACGCGATGGAGCTTTCATCGAGCTCATACCAGTATCTTACATGCCTCTCATTATTACCTGTTGCCAATCCTTCTCTAGGCTCTAGAACATCTGACATTTTTGAATACGTTTTAAAAGCATCAAATAATTTATGTGGTACCCAATAAGCTATTGGCAAACCAGGTATTAAATGAAAATCTGTTTGCGATATATGTTTGAAACTATACTGGTTTTCTAATAAAGCTGTTTTTTTATCTTCTTCATTACCTTCAACAAGTCGGTTAAAACTTGGTAAGTAGCCAGCTTGGTGTTTTTTCTTCATGACCCAAGCACAAGTTTGAACTACTTCCCCTGAAATCTGTGAGAATGCCCTTGTTCCGAATTGTGCTAGCGTTAATATACTTCGTATATCTAACAGTGACCCTCTTAATGTCTCGAAACGATTAATGAACATCCAAGCCTGCATATTCACTTGCGCGTTATAGCCATTTTTATTTAACAGGTTAAAGGCTCGCTCCATAAACATGGCAAAGAGGTCGGATTTCGAGTTTGGATAGGTTTTTTTGGCAAATGCTTTAATATCGGCATTCATACCTTTTGAACCCATATAAGGCGGGTTTTTTACTGCCATGTCATAACGTGTTGCCAGCACTATGGCTTGGTTGACAATAGGCAACAGGACTTCAGCAGCTGGGGCTGCCACGGTATCGTTAGATGCCTGTTTACCATATAGCATTTCTTGTAATGCATGTAGTGGTTGCAGCTGTTTGGCTTCAATCTCAATCAGTGAACCTAAGTTTTTGGCTTGTAGGAACTGTGCTTTAAGGTAGTTCAGTAGTTCAAAATAAGGCTTAAAATCAGCGTTTATATTTCCAGTATCGGTTTCATCATTTGTTTCATTCGCAAAGAGGTCTGTTGAGCTGCCTGCCTGGTGTTTTCCTTCCAGATCCAGCTGTTGCCACAGCTGTGGGATATTCAGGTGTACTGATGATTGCATCGAATAGATATTCAGATGTAGATCATTATTTTCAATGCGATCGAGAATGCGTTTGTCATCTTGTCTGGCTTTCATTATCACCGCAAAGGCTGCCATTTGGGCTGCACGATCGTCGATATCTAAGCCATAAATGTTTCTAGTTAAAATCAACTCAGGAATTTCACGGGGGCGGTAGCCACACTCGAGGTAGATTTCACGTAGCAGCTCATAGACTTCAACCAGAATATGGCCTGAGCCACAAGCGGCATCAATGATCTTGATCTCTTCTGGATTAATAGTGTCTGGGGTAATGGCTTTTAACTGCGCGATCACTTCATCACTTTGCTCTGCGGGCGTGATGTAATACTCCATTTTCTGTTCTAATTCAGAATTTGGATAGCTTTGCATCCATTTATGGCCAAGGGAGTTTTGAACCAGATATTTTACGATCCAGTTAGGGGTAAACAGCTGAGTGGCCGCAGGGATATCTTCTGCTTTTACCACCTTGCCCATCACGATATCTTTGCGTTCTGAGATATAAAATTGGTATAACCAACCAATTACTTCAATATCCTGCCAGCCTTCCTCAGGTACATCATTTATCAGATCTTTTAGGATAGAGTCGGTTTTGGTGAGGTTATCAGGAAGCAGTAATTCTGTGGCATCTTCAAGCTTTTCAAACATGAAAGGCATAGATTTGCTTAGCTGATGACACTGGCCCAATAAAATAGTGCGATAGAGCTGATCTTCCTGGTTGCCTGCCAGCACCATGTCGATGATTTCTTCTTTGTTTAGCTCCAGATCTTCGGCGACATCTGCGGCTGAGCCAAGAATTTCAAACCCTTCGCCAAACTTAGCCCCTTCACTTTTGCTTAATACTCGAAAGCCGTGATCCAGATATTCGTTAATTTCCATATAACGAATAGCTGTTAAACGGTTGAACCAGGTAAAGGCGATTTCGTTAATAAACTGCTCAAAGCCAAGGGCATAGTTTAACTTGTCATCTGTAGTGCCCAGCTCTTCGATGCGTTTGACAAGGGTATTACGTTGTTGCCCTTGTTTTCTGTCAAAAACACGGCCCTCAATGATGGCCGAGGAGCCATCAAACTGGACGTCGGCAGTGCGGTCCTGATAAATACCAAAGTGGGCTGCACGGTTGATCACCGCCTGTGCAAAGTCACGGCGAGCTTTAGGAGCATAAGATTTTAAGTGTTTAGTGTTCATTGTCGTTTTATCTCAATTCTTGTCTATTGCTGCTGTTTATTGTTTTGGTAGCACGCTTTGGCCCAAAGGTGTAATACTGTATTTTTGCATCCGGCTGCCAATATGTTCAGGGATGGTATATTCAATTAACTGCGCTTCAAGTGCAGGCTGCAAGTAGTTTTTTCTAAAGCTTGCCCTGTGCTTTAAATGCAGTTTTTCCAGCAGCTCACTGGTTGAGAGTGGCTTTTCAGCCAGAGCATTGAGCAAATTTGCGACTTGGTCAGTTACTTGAATCGACTGGGTCGCTGACTGGGTCGCTGACTGGGTCGCTTTAGTATCGGCTGAGGCGTTATCTGAGCTATTTTTCTGAATGAAATCAGGGTGGATTGGCAATATTGTTACGAAATAAACATTGTCATCATCGGTATTGAACTCTGGCTCAGGCGAGCCATTACGCTGCATAAACCGGCGAATTTTCGGAATGCCAGTGCCGCGCCCTTCGGTTAAATCCAACTCTTTTAGGAAATCTCCTAAACGGCTATTGCGACAATCCTTCGCTATGATGAGATCGCTATTTAGCATTTTCTGGTTAACAGGTGGCAGAGGGCCGGGGAAGTTAATGATTTCAATTCTATTGTGGCGAATATTTATCTCGATAGGATTTTGTCTGTCATAACCTTTATGAAACACGGCATTAGAAATGGCTTCTTCAAAAGATTCAAACGGATAGTTATAGAAGCGGTGTGCTTCAGCCTGGCCTTCAAGCTTAATAATCTGTTCTTTGATCACATTGCTTTGAATGTAACGCAGCACCTCTTTTAACTGCATCCATACCGGGCCTTCAAAATAGGTTTCCCGGAATTTATCACCGATGTCATCTTGGTATTCAATCAGTTCGATGCGAGCGCCACGGAAAAATTCGTGTGGCTTGTCAGCAAACATCAATAAACCGATATTCAGTGGGTGAAGGGCTTCACTTGTGCCGCTGGCTATTCGCATTTGGCGACACAACTCTTCCGCACTTAGGTTTGGCTGTTCGTTTCTCAAGTCACTTTTGATGGTTTGTAAAAAGGTACTGATGTGTACCTGATCCAGGTCATCTATAGAGGCATGGAAGTTGATTTGATTATCAAACGGAGTACGGCCCGCAAAATCCATCAAGCGCTGTAAGTCGGAATCTTTTGCTTCAACAGAGGAAGACATACGACGAACGTAATAAGGCTTATTAATTTGATCTTTCTTGCCTAATGTTTTTGGCGCTTTGTAAGGCCGATATTGTCCGGGTGGACACCAAATAATCAGGATGTAGCGGTCGGCCATTTTTTCAGGGTGAACGACAGGGAAGTAATCTGGCTGAATAAAATGGCAGACTCGAAGTAGCTCTTTTTGAATATCATCCAGTTTGTTTGCTGCTAGCCCTACAGGTGGCAAGATTGCAACACCGTCTTTCTCTGCTACGCCAACAATAATATAACCGCCGCCAAGGTTATTAAGATCGTTGGCAAATGCACAAATGGAACGCACGATTACTTCAGGATTCCAACCTGTTTTAAATTCGATGCGTTCTGTTTCGATAATGCTCCCCTTTAGGAGAGCATGAATATCAATGGGTAGGGCCATTATTTAATTCGTACCTTGTGGTTAGATACAATCAATTCGGACAGGCGATCTTTTAATGTCGCTAAGTAATTATCCAGCTCTTGCTCTGTTTCCAGGTAACTTGAGTCGCACATCTCTCGATAAAGGGCGCCTGTTTCAACTGTGACGATTTTCTTAGCTTTAGGTTTGGCAACTTTTACAGGCTCAGGTGCTTTAGCTGGATTAACATTTGTTGGGTCTTGAATACCACCATCTGAACCAACTGTAGCGGTTTCCAGTTGCCTGGCTTTTTCCGCTTCTTTAGCTAGTTTTTCTGCTTGTTGGACGGCGGCTTTTCGCTGCTCATCAATGTATAAGTTGATGACCATCTCAGCATCTTCAACCAAGGTTTCTGAGTTACGTAGTTCTTCGTTGATCTCTGCAATACTGCTGTGGCTATCCAAACGCTTCAGTGATTGCTGCAATGGTCTTAGGGCTTTGTTGCTGATGATGTCTGGCGCACTGGCTTCAGACACGTGTTGCTGTACATCGGCAATCGCGGTTTGCAATTTGCTGGCGACCTCTTTACGGCGCTCATCAAGCAACTGGTTGTTTACAGCTTCTACTTTTTCAATTAAGCCTTTTACATCACGTATTTTGCTATATGGGTTAGGGCTGTTATAGATAGCTTCTAACTTGCTTAACGCTGTACTGGCTTCCGTTGAAGAGTCCAAAAGATAGCGGTTTTTGGCAAAATCCACTTCCAGAGCTTTAGTCAGGCTTTGCCAGGTGCTGAACTGCTTTTCATAGAAGACTTCTAAGTCTTCGTAGCTTTCTTCAAAGTCTTTTAGCTCTGTGTCTTGACGTAAAAATTCATCGATAAACTGAAAGCTGCTGTGCTGCTCAGTAAGCGCCTCCAACAAGATGATGCCATCTTCAATTTCATTTTTGCCCGGGAATTTGCCCGTATTGGCTTTGGCATTGAAGTCTTTCAGCTTGGCAAGCATGCCTTTGATTAAGTTTTTCGCCTGTTCAAATAAGTCTTTTTCTTTTGCTGGCGCATTTTTATGGAAAATAGACTTGTATAGTTTGGCCGCCTTTTTCAGGTTGGCTTCTGATTGTTGCTTGATACGGCGAATACGCAGATTGGCGCGTTTTGCAGTACCTTCAAGATGCTCTGCGGCTTTGCGTAGCGGCACATCTTGCTGATTGGCTTGCAGGGTGATTTTGTTAGCGACCGCAAGGCGAGCAATTATCAGGATGATTTCATCGTCATTCCAACCAAATGGGCGGCGCGAGAACTTTTTCACTAAGTCGCCTGCGGTGACAGGGCGGCCATAGTCATCGCTAATAGCAATGTGCTGATCGAGCTCACTGATTGCCAGTGGGTTTGCTGCTATATCGGTCAGGTCGATATTGAGCTTGCTTAGATCATCCACTATCAGGGTTTGCTGAATTTGCTGCTTGATATTGCCTTGATAGGGTTTAACGTATTTTAGCTTGTTGAAAGTGTTTTCAATGACGTGGCGATAAGCGTTATCCAGCATGGCGCTCGGCGAAGCGCCTTTGGCGTCATGACTTTGGCCAAGGGCATAAAAATCAGATTGCTTGATGGTTTCCTCTAACGCGCTGACTATTTGTTTGCGACGAGCGTTATTTTCCGCTGCTTTGGCTCGGATCAGGATCTCCATATCGGCATCGCGGCCCGCATTACGTTTGGTGTACTTGGCGGTGCGGATATAGGTGCGCAGCTCGGCAAAAAGTTTTTGCTTATCTTGCAGCTTGATTAAGATGGCCTCGCTTGATTCATTACTGCAAATCGCGGCTGACATCTCGTCATAGCTGGCATCAATGGGAGAGACGACCTTCACAACCAGGTCATTGTCTGTGATGCGATCAAATGGCTGACCATTACAGAAACGTGATGCGGGGAAATCTTGCTTGTTTTCTGGGTAACGATAGTTGTTATTGGTTTTTAAGATCTCTTCAAACAGAATTTTACTTAGCTCTGCGGTTTCGTCTGAGGTTTCTATCTCAGTGTTTTGGATCTCTTTTTCTATCTCCTTTTCCTCATTGGTTAAGAAGATATATTTATCGTCCTGACGGGCAATCAACAAGTTACGTTCAAGTGCATCTAAACTATCGGTAATATCGATACGCAGCTGGCGTTTGTCTTGATCCACTTCACTGATACAAAGGGTCACTATGTTGTCGATAGTGGATTGCATCTCGTCGACATAGCGGATCATAAACAGGGTTTGCAGAACTTGTACCGAAAACGTAGAAATAGAGCTCTTTTCTGCGGCCTGGTTGATATCGCGCACTACGGCTGTATCCAGGAATTTCTTAATGGACGGATAGAAACTGTATAACGGAATTAAACGGCCAATATTGTCATCGACAAATTGGTTGGTTGCGGTTTGGAAAGCTTCAATTAGAGATCGCTCACCTTTGGCAAGGTGGGTGCCTGCGGCGCCTGCCTGACTGATTCCAGAAAACACTTTTTGGATCAGGTTGTATTGGTACGGGGCAAACGGATAGCTGGAAACAAAGCTCTCAATGCTAGAGAAGTTATTAAACTCCGCTTTGTTGGTGTTTCCGAAGCACAGCTGACTGCGAATAATGTCGCCTTTTTCGTTGTAAAGGGCGCTTAGCGCTTTAGCAGCAGGTTCGGTCTTGTCTAACAGGCGCTTTTCAATTACTTCATTTACGTTGGAGCTTGAAAGCGATATGCGTTGGAAACGTTGTTGGATCCGTGAGAAGTCGTTTTTACGCGAGCCTTCCTGCATTTTACCAAGCACGGCATCGATATCTTCTTGCGATGTAACTACAACCCAGGCCCGGCCTTCACAGATAGTGCCAAGGTTTTCTGTGATGGTTTGCAGCTTAAGCATCATTTGGGTGTTTTGGCCTATGTACTGGCCAATTTCATCCACGAAGAAGCTGATGCGGCGCTCTGGGCTGCCATCCAAGTACTGTTTTACCCACTTGCAGAAGTTTTGAATGTCGAGAGTGAAGTTGTTTTCTAAACGCTCGATAGATTGACGCGCTGATTCTTCGGACTGGCCTGTGACTTTAGAGAAAGCATTGGCTAATTCATCACGGTAGAAGTCATAAGAATCACGCTCTTCCAGCCATGGTGAGCCTGTTAGCTCTTCAAATACTTGATGAAAGCTTTCCAGTTTGCCACGGGCATCTAAATCGCGCTCTAAATCTGCAATGTGGGCGTGGTCGCCAGAGTAGCCCATTTTTTCATTAAAGACTTTAAGGAACACTTTTAAGATCGCGTCTTCTTTATCGTCGGTATCAGCGCGGCTATCGATGTTGAAAAGAATGACATTGTTCTCTTTTTGAATAGCCTGATGCATGTTGCCTAAAAGCAACTGCTCATCTGCCAGCTTTTCTTCAAAGAAGTCGATAGCGCGTTTGGTGGCGCCATCGTGGGTTGTTTCTACATTTTTAAGTAGATACGACATGATTTTGATAAAGTGCGATTTACCCGAGCCAAAGAAGCCAGAAACCCAAATGCCTGACTTACCTGTTTCAGACGCTTTTTTCGGATCATGCACTGACGGCATGTAGTATTCAAAAAACTGTTCGATATGGCCTTTAAGTTCGGTAGTGATGACATATTCATCTAATTCAATAAATACGGTGTCGTTACCTATTTGATCAGCTTTTACCACGCCATTGATAGGGCGAGAAATATCTTTAGTAAACAATTGCTGCAATTTCATATTTTGCATTTTTATTCCTGGCTGAGTTCTTTTTATTGACAGCTGTCAATGGCGTAGTTGTTTAAGCGAGTTTAAAGGCTCGATAATAGTTGTTCGATTCCACCCGGCCGAATGGTTTGAGTGCCGCCCCATCATACTCACCTGGGTAAAACATAACAGTAGGGACCTCCCCTACTTTGGCATGTAAGGCGTTAAGCAAACCATGACCTCGCACAATAGGCCATACACTTCCCATACCGTGTAGCATGATGAAATCGCAGTTTTCGAGTTGGGCCTCGTTAACGATGAATTCTGCCACTCGGTTTTGTTCCAACGGACCTTTTAGGGCTTTAAAAAGTGCATCGTCCCCCTTGGTAAATTGCATCTTGAAGGCTTTGTTCAGCAGTTTGCGCGATTCGAGCAGCTTGATGATCATTTCGAACAGGTTGATGCTGGCGAATTTGTAGTCTCGGTGTTTGAGTTTTTTTTCTAGCAGCTTGATATGCTCACGCACGGCGAGCTCATGTTCAGGGGCGTAGTCAAAGATGTAAAAGCCGATTTCGCCGCCTAGCTCTTTATTTTGTAGAAATTCTTCACTTTCCAGACGGCCTTGGATTTGATCTAAGCGTTGTTGAAGCTGATTCATTAGTAGATCTCCATGGCTTGAATGATCTCTTCTTTGTCCATAGAGATAAGCAAGTTGCGTACATCTGGCGTAACAAAGATATTGGTTAATATCTTTGTTTTTGTACTTTCCAAAAAGCCGCCGTCTGCCATTACCTTAAATGCCACCTGAGCGATTTTATAGATTGAGGACTCTGACATTTCAGCAAACTCAGGATAAATACGGGACCGATCTTCCCAAAAATATTGCCAATCTTTTACGTCGATACTTTCGCGGTAAAGACGTTTGGCTTCCATCACAACGGTTCGCATAAAGTCTGCTAACAGAGGTGAATTTATTAAGGTTGCAGCCATCATCAGCTGAGAGGCTTCTTCATGGTTGGCATTCGCCAGGGCTTTTAGGAAGTCGTCATCCAGTTTCGCAATACGTTTTTTGATTGTCCCTGCGTTGCGTTTTGCTGAAGCGGGAGAGCGCTTTTGTAAGATGTTTTGTTCTACAATGGCGTTGTCCCAAGCTTCCTTTGTTGGACTAGTTAGCAGCAGATCCGCAATCAGTTGGCTCTCTTTGATCATTAGGCTGCCACCAATGAGGTCGCCCAGATACGTTTTATATTCAGCCATGATTCGAGTTCTCCTTTTGGTAGCCGCTGGCCAGGTGAAGGTTAGAAACCCCGTATAAGGTTTGTGTATTGCGTAACCATAATTGGTGCTCGGGTGAGCTTTGGCTTGCGTCGGCAGAGCAGTCAACATTCCATATGCGAAGCAGGTAGCCCGCAACGGCTGCTCTCACATCCAGGTTTAATACGGCATCTTTCATACCGTAATCCAGTTCAATCGCTTGAGTGTGTTTGATATTGTTTGGATGAGGAACCAACTCTAATGGTACGATGCGCAGCCATTGATTGTCGGCCATCTTAGTTTGATGCTCTTCAATGCGCAGATCTGAAAATATTGCATTGGTTATACGGGTGATCACAAAATCTCTGAATTCATTTGATCTAGTATCAAATGCCCTGACATGCCAGCGCAGGCCATTATCAACAATACTATGTGGCATGATCACTCGCGTGCTAGTCCCGCTCCCTAGAGACACATAGTCAATTTCTACTGTTCGGCCATTAAGAGCAGCCTGGGTAAGGGTTGCTATGTGAAAAATATTGGGCGCTGACAAATGACTTGGTGTTTCAAATGGAAACTTTACATCTGATACTTCATCCAAGCTGTCGCTCAGATGGTGGGTGAGTTTAGTCAGCGCTTTTTGTGGGTCATAAGTGAACAAGGGGTTGAAGGATTGTGTCTGGAAGTAGCGCTTCTCTGCATTATCGTATTCCAGGTTATCTCCAGCTAACTCTTTGTATAAGTTGATATCACGCGTTGCATTAGAGAGTCCCATCTTAAAGTGTTCGACGACCTCTACGCGTGAGAAATGGCCAACAAACATGAGTTTGAAGTCGATGTAGGCTAAACGCTGTTTTTGTGCGTAACTGAGTTTGTCCATTTGCAGTTATATTGTCTATTGGATCATAAAGATAGAATAATGGTGTATAGTTTGACTCATTTTGGGTCTGACTTCAATTGGTTTGAGTATTTGGCCATATTTCACTGTTTTACCCACGGCTCGTAAAGGTATTTTGTTAATGTAAATTAACATTCTTTAGGTTTGTACCCACTCCACTACGGGCGAACTTTATTGTTTCTACTCAAAAAGCTCAGAGCCACAGCAAAAACCGGACGCCCAGGCCCACTGAAAGTTATACCCTCCTAGCCAGCCGGTGACATCCACTACTTCTCCAATAAAATATAAACCAGGCACTCGCTTGGCTTCCATGGTTTTGGAGGATAGCTCATCTGTGTCTACGCCACCCCTGGTGACTTCTGCAGTGCGGTAACCTTCGGTGCCGTTCATTAATAAGTGCCAGTGATGGAGCTGCTCGTGCAGAAATTTAATATCCGCCGGGATCAGTTGTTTAAGTGATTTATCCAGTAACTGACTGGAAGCCAGGTGAGCTTCGATAAAACGCTTGGGTAGACATTTTGCCAGAGTATTCTTCAGGCTTTGATTTGGGTGTTGTTGACCTATACCAGTAAGCAACTCGCTGATGTTGTTTTCCGGAAGCAGGTCGATTTCTATGGTTTGTCCAGGCTCCCAGTAGGAAGAGATCTGCAACATCACTGGGCCAGATAAGCCTCTGTGAGTGAGCAGCATATCTTCTTTAAAGGAAATGCCGCTATTGGCCGTTACTTTGACAGGAATACTAATACCGGAAAGGGGCTCGAATCTGGTTTTGTCTTCACTGTGCCAGGTGAACGGTACCAGGCCAGCCGTGGTGGGCAGGACCTTGAGGCCAAATTGCTCTGCGACCTTGAAGCCAAAAGGGGTAGCGCCTAGCTTGGGCATGGATAAACCACCGGTGGCGATAACCAAAGAGTGGCAGAGATAACTTGATTCACTGGTTTCCAGCAAGAAACGGTTATCGTCTTGTTTACTGATATTGAGTATTTCGGTTCTCAGCTGAATTTGCGCGCCGGCCCAGTCGCACTCGGTAAGTAGTACATTTAAAATATCTTTGGCCGAATCGAGGCAGAACAGTTGTCCGTGGTCGCGTTCTTCATATTCAACGCCATGGCGCTCTACCAGCTCGATAAAATCCGCTGATTTGTAGCGTGCCAGGGCTGACTTAACGAAGTGGGGGTTTTGGCACAGAAAGTTGGCTGGCTCCACATTGGTATTGGTGAAGTTACAGCGGCCACCACCACTGATCAGAATTTTCCTGCCCGATTTTTTGGCATTATCCAGCACCAGGGTTTTCTTTCCCCGGTAGGATGCGGTGGCCGCACACATTAAACCTGCGGCGCCTGCGCCTACTATGATGACATCGTATTGCTGGATCATGAAAATTCTGCTGACAAAAAAAGAGGGTGGATTTTACCTTGCTCTTTTAATAACCGCTAATGCTGTTTGGTTATTAGTAAGGAAGGGGCTTGATCCAGCTACTTTCAGTTTCTCCCCATACTTGCGGGGAGGGTAGTAAGCCTCTGGCTATTTGGGGATTGGGGTCCATATCTTGGGCAGGCCATTACTAAAGAAAACCACGCCAGTTTGAACGCTTGGCTTAGGTGTTTGGCTTAGTCCCTTAGTGGTTCCAGGATAACTGACGCCGTCATAGAGAAGTTCAACCCAGCCAACTTGGGTATTGGCTTGTAAATTTTGCCAGTCATAATGTTGCTCCTGGGCAAGCTGGATTGGTGTCTTAACCTGTTCGGTCCTGCTGAGGAAACTATAGCCGTCTGGCCCGCCGGAAAAAATCAGCGCCACACAACCCTGTTTATTGCACCAGTTTAACAACACCAGGGCATCCTTATAGCCATCGTCATTAAGATCGTATTTAACCGCAGTAAATTTGCTATCGGCGGGGTCGGTCCTGTGATAGCGGAAATATTCGGCTATGGCCCGGGTTATTTCCGCATCTATTTTCGCCGCCGGGTTAATGTTTTCAGCGGAAAATTCTCGAGGAATATAAACCTTTCCCTGTGTTGTGTGAGGTTTAGCTCCGGTCATTTTGTCCAGTTGCAAACCTGTTTTACCCAGGCGGTAATCTTGTCCTGCCAGGTTGTGAATATTGGCAAAAAGACCTAACCCTTGACGAGTAAAACTGATTTCGCGTTGTATATGCTTATTGTTACGTTCGGTGAGCAGCAGGGTAACGACTTCCGGGTCATTGGTTTTCCAGTATCCGGTTTCAGTTAATCCGGGCCTGTTTATCCTGCCGTAGGTAATGGTCGCCGAGTAGTTATCTCTGAGCTCAAGCTCAGTCTCCATCTTCTCATCGGCGGCGGATTGATAAACGCCGTGGTAGTGACCAGTCAGGCTGGGATCCGTAACCGGCCAGCCTGGTTCTCCACAACCTGTATAGGCGCCCCAGGCTGCTTTGATATTTGCGGTATAACCCCAGTACGTTTTGGTGCGGGGGTTATAGCATTCGCCGGGAGAGATATTCAGTACCAGCAGGTAACCGTTTTCATTGGTGGCTGTTAAACTGTTTTTCTGAGTGGTTTCAAACTGAGACCGGTCAATATGATATTTCTGATTGCTGCTTGGTGTGTCAAGCATCAACTTTTGTCCGACAATACGTGTGTTCCAGTATGGCTCTTCTCCGAAGGCGCGAAACAGGAAGCCGGAAACGGGTTTGGCGCATTGTGGGGAGGTTTTTGCCAGGGCCATATGGTGAATTCTATCGACTCTTAGTTCTGCTTTGCTGGCTTCGCTGCCAATTAATTCTCCGGAAAACTCCATATAAACAGCTTGGTATTCCTGGTCGGAGATCTGCTGGTAAAGGCGTGAGAGCTGTTTATTGGTTTGTACTACAAATTCACTGCCGGTGCCGCAGGGGATAAAAACTTGTTCATCCTCTCCCATCACCAGTTGTCCGCGGAAATTACTTTCGATAATACGAGCTGGTTTTTTTGCTGGCGTCATTTCAGGCGTGACTTGCGGTTGTTTGGCTTGATCTTGGATGCTCTCTTGTTGCGAGCTGCTACAAGCTGTAACTAGTAGTGAGAGTAAGGCCAGCAGTGGTATGTGTTTCATTAACGTCAGTTCCTTAACAGCCAGTTTACCTTTAACCGCGTAAGGTATAGTGATTGTATCACCCCCAATAATCACTGCGGATCAGGGTTTAAATTCGTGCGCCAGAGCGCATTTAGCGTCCATTCTTAAATACAGATATGTCTTTGTCAGTTTGCCCAGTGATTGCCGTGGACATTAGTTGCTGGCAAAAAAGTCCAGCACTAGATTCATGGCGGGGATCCTATATTTATCCCGCTCGAATAAAATCTCATGTCTTGCATGACCAATAACTATGGGCTCTTCATCCATACAGGGGTTGCCTGCGGCCATCAGGTTTTGGCAAAAGCGGTTTTGTCCGTCGGGATTGACTATGGCGTCGTCACCGGCCTGAAGCACCAGGGTTGGAATATTGATCTTTCCTGCTTCTGTAATGGTTAAGTCGGCGGCGCTAATGCTTTCGTATATCCACTGGTGAGTTGGGCCCCCTAACTTGGTTTCGGGATAACGTTCATACATATCCCTGAATGTTTGATAGCGTTTTTCACTCTGGGTGAGCAGGTTGTCGCTGAAGGGGCCGCTCTGATATTCCCCCTGGCCAGGTGCATAACTGGGGCCGACACCAAAGAATTCTTCTGATTTTATCGCGGTAGAGGCGATGGCCAGCGCCATTCCCTTGGGTAAAGGCCCCAGGTTGATTTCCAGCATGGGGCTGCTAAAGGCGGCGGCGGTGAAGTCTGAGTTATGTTGTTGCAGGTATCTGGCTGCAATAGCGCCGCCCATGGAATGGGACAAGAGAAAACGTTTTTTATACCCTTCGGGTTTTACGACTGTATCGAAAAACGTTTTTAGATCCCGCACGTAATAGTCGAATTTTTCCACGTGACCCTGGTGATGGTCATCCGTCATTCGTTCGGAAAAGCCCTGTCCCCTGTGGTCGATAATATAGATGTCGTAACCTTGCTGGCCAAGGTCATAAGCGACTTCCTGGTACTTTACATAAGTCTCAACCCGGCCCGGGGATATGATGATGGCTTTGGAATGACCTTCATTGATTGCCATATAACGCACGCGTATGCCATTGATGCCGACAAACTCACCGGCTTTACCCGTGTCCCAATAGGTTTTTATGGTCTCTTGATATTTTTCCGGCAATTCTTGCTCGGTTGTAAATTGGTATTTGTTATCCACGGCCTGACTTGTTGTTGTAATTAGAAGCAAAACTGGAAAAAGGCACCTTGTCAAAAGGGATTTCATAAGTTCTTTTTATGATGCTTTATGTAAAGGAATAGGGTTATATTAGCGGTTTGTCGAGTAAGTTGTAATAGCCTTGACCATACGTTTTCAACTGCTTGTGCGGATGGATTTTGGATGGTTTAAGGTAAACACTAAAGGATTGGCTCTGGTGAATATCGCTTTTTTTCTCCCTGTATTGTCTGCCTTGTTTTGGTCCGGTAACTTTGTGTTGGGCCGGGCAGTGGCAAATGATATTCCGCCCATTGCGCTTAATTATTGGCGTTGGAGTTTGGCCTTAATGCTGTTGCTGCCATTTGTTATCAGGCCTATGTGGCGTCAACGACAGCTTATTCGCGCTCATTTCTGGTCCTTAACTGCTTTATCTGTCGTTGGAATTGCAGGGTTTAACAGCTTTGCGTATATGGGACTGCAAGACACGACGGCGACCAATGGCCTGTTAATCAATTCCATGATCCCAATTTTTATTATTATCATTAGCCGCTTTTGGTTGAATAAGCCTATAAGTGTGATGCAGCTATCCGGGGTTGGTGTATCTTTTTGTGGCGTGATGTTTTTGTTAAGTCAGGGGGAGCTAAGCACCCTGCTTAAGCTTAGTTTTAATAACGGTGATTTGTGGGTGATGGGCGCGGCCCTGATTTGGGCGATTTATTCCATCGGATTAAAGTGGAAACCCGCAGAGCTTTCGGCACTGGCATTTTTAGGTTTTAGTGTGCTGGTAGGCAGCAGCTTTTTGGCGCCCATCTATTGGTTGGACCTGACGGCTGAGCCGCAATGGCAGCTGACACAAAACAATATGCTGGCCATAGGTTATACCGCGGTTTTCCCCTCGATTGTGGCCTATTTATGCTGGAATCAGGGGGTGAAGTTAATCGGTCCCAGTTTGGCTGGCCAGTTTATTCACCTGATGCCACTGTTTGGCACCTTGCTGGCGGTGTTGTTTATTGGTGAGCAGCTGGCGCTATTTCAATTGGTTGGAGCTCTGTTAATCGCAGGGGGTATTTACCTTTCCATTAAACCCGCTAAGCAACAAGTGCGGTTAAAAAGGAGTGAGAATGAGTCTTGAAATCTGGATAACCTATTTAATCGCTTCCATTATATTGAGTGTTTCTCCGGGGGCCGGGGCAGTGAATACCATGGCAAATGGCATGAGTTATGGCTTCCGATATACTATGGTTTCTATTTTAGGGTTGCAGACTGGGCTGGCTATCCATGTGGTTTTGGTTGGTTTAGGGCTGGGCGCTCTGGTGGCTCAGTCGGCCACGGCATTCACTTTGATCAAGTGGGCCGGTGTGGCGTATCTTATTTATCTCGGGTATAAAAAGTTTACTGAGGTAGGGGTCATGAATATCTCCGAAGTCAATCAGCCTATGGTACCGCCAGTCACTCTATACAGGCGAGCCGTTATGGTGAACCTGACTAACCCGAAAAGCATAGTATTTTTGGTGGCCCTGTTCCCACAGTTTCTTAACCCAGACGCACCTCAGGCCATACAAATTCTGATCCTGGGAACTACTTCTATCATAGTGGATGTCTTTGTGATGATAGGTTATGCCACGCTGGCGACCCGCTTATCCCACTTTATTAAAAGTGAACGACATATGAAGATCCAAAACCGAATTTTTGGCGGTATGTTTATGGGAGCGGGCTCTTTATTGGCCGGTGCCAGTAGGAGCTGAACTTGTTCGGCGAATATGTGCGCGCTGTGCTCGCACCATCATCTGAAGAAAGGGTATTCAGCAGCCTAGCAAGCTATTGGCTTTGCGTCTGACTGCTTGCTGGCCGCGGACCCCAGTGATGGCCACAGGGAGGTGCAGAGGCGATAAAATGGAAATGAAGATATGAACAAAGAATTACCCGATATTCTGGGGCAATTAAATCAGGTGATCCTGGGTAAGACAGCACAAATAAGGCTGGCAATGAGTTGTCTGTTGGCTGGGGGGCACCTGCTTATCGAAGACTTGCCCGGTATGGGTAAAACCACTCTGGCTCAGGCGCTGGCGAGTACCTTGGGATTGAGTTATCACAGGGTGCAATTCACCAGTGACATGCTGCCGGCAGATATTCTAGGGGTGTCCATTTTTGACCAGAATAAGCAAGAGTTTCGTTTTCATAAGGGGCCGTTATTTAACCAGGTCTTATTGGCCGACGAAATCAACCGGGCCAGCCCTAAGACTCAAAGCGCGTTGTTGGAAGCCATGGCCGAGCATCAGGTGAGCATTGACGGTGACTGTTACCTCCTGGACGAGCCTTTTTTTGTTATCGCAACCCAAAATCCATTAGATCAGGCGGGGACTTTCCCATTACCAGAATCACAGTTGGATCGCTTTATGATGCGTATCGAGCTGGGTTTTCCCGATCAAGGCGCAGAGCTCAGTATGCTGAAAGGGGAGTTTAAAGCAAACCGGGCGAGTGGTTTGGCGAGCCTGATAGATCCTCGTCAGTTACAGGTTATGCAACAGCAGGTAAAAGGTATTCAGGCCAGCGATGCTGTGCTGAACTACCTGCTGAGGCTGGTGAACGAAAGCCGGCAAAATGCCCTTTATCCCAATCCCCTGTCCCCCAGATGTAGTAAAACCCTGTTGCAAGCGGCTAGGGCGTGGGCATATCTGGAGAAGAGAAGTTATCTATTACCGGAAGATATTCAGGCGGTATTCAGCGCGGTTACAGAGCACCGGCTTGGTAAGCTAGCAAGGCATCAGGGAGAAGCCAAAATGTTAAGTGAAACCTTGCTGCAATCCGTGGATCCGCTGGATTAATTTATGCTGAATAGGCTAAGGAATTGGCAGCAGACACGATTTGAACGTTGGGTCAGCAGACGGATCCCGGCCAGCAAAGAAATCAGGTTAAATCGTACCAATACCTTTATCTTTCCCACAGGTTTTGGGTTTGGCTATTTGGGTTGTTGCCTGGTGTTGTTTTTACTGGGGACGAATTACCAGAACAACCTGATCCTGTTTTTAGTTTTTTTTCTGATAAGCCTCTTTATCGCTTGCCTGATGGCCACCCATCAAAATATGTCTGGATTAAAACTGACCGCTATGCCGGCGGAAAACCAGTTCAAGGGCAAGGTGGTTAGTTTTCCTCTTAAGCTACACAAGAAGGAAGGTATCAGGGGTATCGAGCTGAAATTTATGAAGCATCAGAATCAGCTGGCCCAGACTTGCTTCGACGAGCTGGCTTGTGTCTCTGCCGTGGCTAACGCTCGCGGTAATTTTAATCCGGGTAGACTCACTGTAAGCAGTCGTTTTCCCCTTGGTTTATTTAATTGCTGGACGCATTTGGATATGGACTGGCAGGTCGTTATCTATCCAAAACCGGCTGAGTCCAGAAAAAAACCGGTTAACCGGGAAAGTGATAAAGAGGATCAGGGGTCCTTTATTAGTGAGCCAGGATTCGATGAGTTTACCGGCTTACGTCAATATCAGCCAGGTGAGTCATTGAAGAGCGTCGCCTGGAAACAGGTGGCTCAGGGAAGAGGTTGGTTTAGTAAGGTGTTTGAGCAGGCCAGGGGCGGGGAGTCATGGCTGGATTTAGCGCAGTTTTATTCCGGTGATTTAGAAGCGAGCCTAGGGGAGCTCACGTACCTGACCCTGGAGTTAACCAAAAAAAAAGTTGTGTTTGGGCTCACTCTGGGCAGTGAGTCGGTGCCGCCTGGAGTAGGGGAAGCGCACAAAAATATTTGCTTACAAACCCTTGCCTTGTATAGAGCCAGATGATGAAAGAGTTCCTCAACCGGCAAAATCTGCAACTGATTATTATCTGCTACTTGGCAACCAGTGTTAGTTTGCTCGCAGAATTGCATCCTGTGGTGTTTGCGTTTGGCGCTCTGTTTGTGGTCTGGCGTGTGGGGATCTACCTGGGCCGTCTGGGCATGGCCTCGGTTTGGGTCGTTCGCCTGGTTTCAGTGGCCAGCTCGGCGCTGGTAGTGCTGCTGGTTTATAAACTGGGCATATTTAACCTTATGGTTCACTTGATCATGCTGGGTTACAGCCTCAAGTTTCTTGAACTCAGATCCAAACGTGATGTGAAAGTTTATATTTGTACAGGTCTGTTGCTGGTGGCTGGCTTTTACATTTATCACAACTCCATGCTGATGGCTTTGTTGGGTTTCGCCGTCGCCTTTTTACACCTCTTGCTGTTACTGAGCTTATATAATCCGGAAAATAAGTTGAAATTACAGTTCAGCTATCTGAGCAAACTTTGCCTGGTGAGCATTCCATTGAGTATCGGATTGTTTGTGCTGATCCCCAGGTTATCGCCTATCTGGCAAGTGCCGCTGTCGGGGCAGGCGAAAACAGGGTTAACCGATAAGGTGAGCCCGGGTGAAATCAGCAACCTCAGTCGCTCCAGCAAGCTGGCGTTTAGAGCCAGCTTTGATGGCAGTCCACCACCGGCTTCACAGCGATACTGGCGTGCTTTTGTGTTCGATATCTTCGATGGCGCCAGCTGGTACCAAAGCGATACAGCCAAGTCTTGGGTTCGCGATAGAGATCTTGTCATGCCTTTTCGTGGCGGCGCTACTAATTACAGGGTTATTGTTGAACCTACGCAGCAACACTGGCTACCTGTGCTGGATATCAGCCGGGATAAGGCAAATAGCTATATCTTGCCGGACTACAGTATACGCACCTTGCTTCCCGTTAGTCGGCGAGAACAGTTTGAGCTTGCTTATTATCCTGGGGGTAAGTTAGAGCACAAACCAAATCAGGGGTGGCTTTATTTGTCACTTCCGGCATCAGGGAACGAACGTACCCGCAGCTGGGTAGCCGAGTTAAAAACCTTGGGGTTATCTGAGCGTGAATTGATCGGTCTGGTGCTAAACCGTTATACAGGAGAAAGTTACAGCTATACCTTAAACCCTCCACGGTTGAGAGGAGATCAAATCGATAAATTTTTGTTTGATAGCCAGGCAGGCTTCTGCGTTCACTATGCAGCTAGCTTCGTCTATATAATGCGTGAGCTTGGTATTCCTGCTCGTATGGTGACTGGCTACCTTGGAGGGGAGTGGGACGAGGGTGGCGGCTTTATGACAGTGCGTCAGTATGATGCCCATGCCTGGGCTGAGGTGTGGTTGGCGGGCCAGGGTTGGGTCCGTTATGATCCGACGGCTTATGTAGCACCGGAGCGGGTTGAATCCGGGTTAGAAAACGCCCTGACCGAACCCGATGAGTTTTTAGCAGGGGATTTGAGCCTGATCAGATTTAAATCCGTCGCCTGGTTAAATGAGTTGCGATTAAATCTGGCCCAAATGGATTACTACTGGGCTGTATGGGTGCTTAATTATAATGGCGAGCGCCAGTATAAGTTGCTAAATCAGATATTGGGGCGGGTTTCCTGGGGGCGGTTTGCGATCCTATTTGGACTGATTTTCGTGGCTTGCATCTCGCTGATGTTGCTCATGTCATTTCACCCCTGGCAGAAATCAAAACAAAATAAAGAAGATCGTTTGTATTTCCAGTTTATTGACAGGATGAAGGGGCAAGGTATTGAGCGTCTTAATTGGGAAACACCTAGCCTATTTGCCCAACGAATTGCCCAGTTAAACCCGGAAGCAAGCCGGTTAAGTGAAGAGATAACAGGTCTTTACAATCGTCTTAAATTTGAACCTCATTTGGATAAGACGACCCGTAAAATGCTGCTAAAAAAGCTGGCTCAGTTGGTTCGAAATAATTCAAAGCAGGCTTGATAGCTGCGCCTATTTTTACACCCCAAAATTAATAATTTCGTCTTATCGACAAAAAAATCAAAAGTATCTAATTTATTCTATACTGAGAACTCGTTTGTGAAGTTTTTCAGGATGAACAGGTATGTCAGCAGGAAAGTGCATCTTAATTGTCGACGATAGCCGACTTTCTCGAATAATGATCAGCACAATTATCAGAGAAAGCGACGATAGTTGGACCATTCTTCAGGCAGGAAATGGACAAGAGGCGGTAGAGCAAGCGCAGAACAACCAAATTGATTTAATTACCCTGGATATGAATATGCCGGTAATGGATGGTTTGGAAGCCGCGCCATTATTAAGAAACCTTCAACCCGAAGCCAAAATTGTGCTGTTGACAGCCAATATTCAAAGCGCCACCCGGGACAAAGTGGAGGAGTACAAGCTGGAGTTTGTCCCCAAACCCATCACGCCCGAAAAAATTTTGGCTTTGGTGCCCTGATGAAAACTGATATCCCTAAGCTAACCGATATACAGTTAGATACTCTGGCTGAACTATACAACATGGGCATAGGAGCTGCAGCTGCGGCACTGAGTGAAATGGTGCAGGAGGAGATTAGACTAACCAGTCCAAAGTTAGAGTTCGTCAGTCAACAAGGTGCTAAAAAACTGATAGATGAGGAAACAGATGCCTGTTTAAGTGCGGTAGTGCAAGAGTTTTCTGGTGACCTCTCTGGTAGTGCTTTTCTGGTATTTCCTCGCAGAGACAGCCTGGAGTTGGTCAGGCGTATTATGCACAGTCAGTTATCACTGGAGCAGTTTTCTGAGCTGGAAGAGGATGCATTAAACGAGGTGGGTAATATTATCCTTAATACCTGCTTTAGTACCATTTCAGATGTGCTCAATCTGGAATTCAGCAGCTCACTGCCAAAGCATATACAGGGGGAAAGCAGTGATCTGTTTCACCAGCAAGGGGATCACGTGGTGCTTATGTTGTATATGAACTTCAGCATTCCTAATCATAAGATATCGGGAAGCCTGAATTTCATGATGAGCTCCCGTTCGTTAACCAAATTTGTAGCCGGGATAGATAACTACATCTGCCAATATATTTAAACAAGGACGATATCTGTGTCTGTTGAACTTCTCGCCTTAGAGCAACTTGATTCTGGCGCAATTCTGCTCGATAAAAATTACCAAGTGATTGGCTGGAATTTTTGGATGCAGACCAGCTCAGGCCTGACGCGAGAGCAAGCCATCGGTCAAGATTTCTTTATTTTGATGGGGTTGGAGAAAAAAGGGCGAATCTATCTGGCCGTTGAACAGAGCTTGGAGGCCAATCTTGGGGCGTCCTTGTCCCACGCATTAAATCCTTATCCCCTGCCATTAACCCGCAACGACGAGGCGATAGCTCAGCACCTGAGCATAAAGAGCATTCAGCTGGAAGGGCGCAGCTACTGCTTTATCAATGTATTAGATATCTCTGGTTCGGTTAAGCGTGAAGGTATATTAAAAGCAAATGCTGCGAAGCTTTCCCAGATGGCGGAGGATATTAAAGCTGAAGAGGTGAAAACAAAAACTATCATGGAGCATATGGTTGATGGGGTTTTTACCTTTGACGAAACGGGCAAGCTAGAGGAAAAAAATCGTATTATCAAGCAGTTACTTGGTCAATCCAGCGCTGGTCTGAAAGCCTTGTTGCCGGGCTGGAGTTGGAGCTCTCTCTTATCTATCGAAGACCAATTGGCCCAGTTTGGTTTTCACTCTCACGATATTTGGGTTGAGCTGGAAGGCCTGGAAAACGCGCCGGGGCGAAGTTTCGAAATGTCTGTGTCCAGACTTACCCTGCATGATCAGGGGGTCTTCGTCGCTTTACTGCGGGATATTACGGAAAGGAAACTTACCGAAGCCAGGTTAAGCGCCATGGCCACCAGAGATGCATTAACTGGCCTGGCGAATCGTTTGGCATTAGAAGACAGGTTAAATCAGGCCTTAGCGAGATCTCAGCGAGTTGGCTCCTATACTTCAGTGTTCTTGTTGGATCTGAATGATTTTAAGAAGGTCAACGATACCTATGGTCATAAAGTGGGTGACTTATTGCTAGTGGAAGTCGCCCGTCGCTTGTTAAAAGTTATGCGTAAAACAGATACGGTTGCCCGTTTAGGGGGGGATGAGTTTTGTGTGGTGTTGGAGAACTTACAAAGCCAGAAATCCGTGGTGCGTATACTGGAAAAGTTGTTACGACAATTAAACAGACCATTACAGATCCAGGGGAAGTGCCTTTGCCCGTCTGCCAGTATCGGTGTGTCGCTTACAAAGGGAGACACTACGGCAGACGACATCTTACACGAAGCAGATATCGCAATGTATGGGGTGAAACACCTTCCCGGGTCAAATTACCTGGTTTACGGTAAAGCCTTAAATGAGTCTATTAAGGCCAAGTGCAAAATGGAAAGCGGGTTAAGAAAGGCCGTAGAACTTCAATCCTTTAATTTACATTATCAACCGCAATTTGACCTGCTGGATGGCTCTATTTGCGGAGTAGAAGCTTTTTTACGCTGGCAGCAGGCATCTCCGGCGGACTTCGTTCCTGTACTGGAAGAAATGGGCTTAAATACCTGCGTGGAAAGGTGGGTGATGTCCCAGGCATGTGAGGTACGCAAGAAATGGCGGGAAACCCGTTTGGTGCCAGAAAAGTGCGCCATAGCGGTAAACCTAAGCGCCTGTTATTTTTATCATCCTGATTTTCTTAGTGATGTGAGTCAGATATTGACAGACAGTGGTTTAGCACCTGGTCAACTGGTGATTGAACTCACCGAAGCGAGTATAGTGAAGTCGCCTGAGGAAGCGATAAAGCGGTTGAGTACGTTATCCCAGCTTGGGATCAAGATTGCGGTGGACAATTTTGGCAAAGATGCAGCTTCAGTGTTGTTTTTGCATGAGTTTCCAATCGATCTGGTTAAGGTCCACCAACCCATATTGGCGCCTTTAGAGCGTGGGGAAAATAAACTTATGCTTTCTATTATTCATCTGGCTCATGATTTAGGGATTAAGGTGATGGCGGGAGGGGTTGAAAACTCCCGAATCCTGAGTCAATTAGAAAGCAAGCAGTGTGACGCCTTTCAGGGGTTCCTGATTGCTAAACCTGAGGCCAGAATGGAATTTGAACGTTTCGTTCATGAATACCAAAGCAAAAAGTTACGCTCCTACCTGAATTAAGCCGCTTTTATTTATCATAAAAAATTCATTTGAAAATTTGTTTCTAATGTATCATATTCGCATATGTGAATATGAGAGTGATTCATGAAAACAGATCAATTTTTAAAACAGCTGGCGGATGAAACCCGGCTGAGATTATTGTCGGCAACCAGCCAGCGTGAATTATGTGTCTGTGAGCTGATGGAAATCCTGGCTTTGCCTCAATCCACTATCAGTCGTCAATTGAGCCAGCTTAAGTTGGCGGGAATTTTGATCGACAGAAGGGCAGGTAAGTGGGTGTATTACCGGGTGAATCCGGCACTTAAGGGCTGGCAGAGCGACATTATCAAGGCCGCTGTGGGTACGGCAAAAGAAGACCCTGTACTGGCTGGTGATCTAATCGCGTTACAACAATTAACCGCGGATTGTGGAAAATGAAAAAAATCAGAGTGGGTATTAACGGCCTGGGCCGAATTGGGCGCCTGGTATTGCGTGCGGCGTATGATTGGCCGGAGTTCGAATTTGTCCGGGTCAATGAGGTGGCAGGTGATGCAGTGACTATGGCACACCTGCTGACCTACGACTCGATACAGGGTACCTGGAAATATCAGGTCGAAGCCGGACTAGACAAGCTGGTTATTAATGGTCAAAACATCGTCTTTACTTCTAATAAAGCCATCGCGGACACGGACTGGAGCGATTGTGATCTGGTTATCGAAGCCACCGGTGTGCATAAGTCCACTGAACTACTCACCCAATACCTGAGACAAGGGGTGAAAAGGGTGGTGGTTAGCGCCCCGGTTAAAGAGCCCGATGTGTTAAACCTGGTGATGGGGGTAAATGATCACTTGTTTGATGCCGGCCGGCATCGCCTGGTGACTGCTGCTTCCTGTACTACAAATTGTATCGCCCCTGTAGTGAAAGTTATCCATGAAAACCTGGGGATCCGCCACGGTTCAATAACAACAGTGCACGACATTACTAATACCCAGAGTATCCTGGATCAACCGCATAAGGATTTACGCCGGGCAAGGGCCGGATTTATGTCCTTGATCCCAACCACCACAGGCAGCGCCAAAGCCATTACCGATATTTTCCCCGAGCTAAAAGGTAAGTTAAATGGCCATGCCATCAGAGTGCCATTGGCCAACGCGTCAATCACGGACTGCGTATTTGAACTGGAAAAGGAAACCGACATTCAGCAAGTTAATATGCTGTTAAAGCAAGCTGCAGACGGGGAACTTGCCGGTATCCTGGGTTATGAAGAAAAACCCCTGGTTTCCATGGACTATAAGGGAGATACCCGTTCCGGCATAGTGGATGCTTTGTCGACTATGGTGGTGAATAAAACTCAGCTCAAACTATATGTCTGGTATGACAACGAAATGGGTTATTCAGTACGTACGGCTGAACTAGCGAAAAAAGTTGGTTTGGCGGATATAACCGCTGGCTAATTTCAACAACTGGATATTAGTGGCTGAGTCGACTTAGCCGCTAGACCAAGATGAGATGTTGTACAGAATATGATTGCTCGTATTGCCGCTTTACCCGCCGATATTCGCCAGTATTTGCTGGTGACCTTTAACTACTGGAATTTTACCCTGACCGATGGTGCGTTGCGTATGCTGGTGGTGCTGCACTTTCATCAGTTGGGTTACAGCCCCCTGTCCATCGCTTTGCTGTTTGTCTTCTACGAACTGTTTGGTGTGGTGACTAATTTAGTGGGCGGTTGGCTTGGATCACGTATCGGGCTAAACAGGACAATGAACGCCGGGCTTGGGTTGCAAATTATTGCTTTATTGATGCTTACAGTCCCGCCTTCAATGCTTACGGTTCCATTTGTGATGTTTGCCCAGGCGTTATCTGGGATAGCCAAAGACCTGAACAAAATGAGCGCCAAAAGCAGTATTAAGTTACTGGCAAAAGGGGATCGGCATCAGCAATTGTTTAAGTGGGTGGCCATTTTGACCGGTTCTAAAAACGCATTTAAAGGAGTGGGCTTTTTCCTGGGGGGCTTGTTGCTGGCTGTACTTGGTTTCCAGGGAGCTATGTTCGCCATGTCCAGCGTTCTGCTGCTGGTGCTGCTGTTAAGCCTATTCACTTTGCATCAGGGGTTGGGTAAGGCCAAGCAAAAAGCGAAGTTTTCTGAGATCTTTTCCAAAAGCCGTTCGGTGAACGTTCTATCAGCGGCCAGGTTGTTCCTGTTTGGCGCCAGGGATATCTGGTTTGTGGTGGCCTTACCCGTTTATATGGTCTCTGAAATGGGCTGGGATAACCAATACGTGGGTGGCTTTTTAGCACTATGGGTGATCGCCTACGGCCTGGTGCAATCTTGTGCGCCGGCAATCATCAAGCAGCAGGAGCCAGGAGGGGGGAGCGCTATTTTTTGGGTGCTCTTGCTTAGTCTGGTGCCAGCGGCCATCGCTATGGGGTTATATTCGGTACAGGCTTCCGCCTGGATCCTGTTACCTGGTTTGTTATTGTTTGGTTTTTTATTTGCGGTGAATTCATCATTGCATTCTTATTTGATCCTGGCCTTTGCCAAGGATGATGGGGTCAGTCTGGATGTGGGTTTTTATTATATGGCCAACGCCATGGGACGCTTGTTGGGGACGGTATTGTCGGGTTGGGTATTTCAAGGTTGGGGATTGGAAGCCTGTTTGCTAGGGTCTACAGGCTTCTTGTTACTGACTTTGTTGATCTCGTTTAAATTACAGCGTCAGCAAACTCACTTTTCCTGAACCAAGTAGAGGTCGCCTGCCGGATCAGAAATGGTTTTTTGACTGATAAAGGCGATATAACCCTTATTTATTTCCGGAGAAAATGAGCTTGTGGAGAATACACGTTCATCGACGTTGCTGACGGGGACGCCCGTCCGGGTAACTACTAGCGCTTCAGAGTTAGGAATATAGGTAAAACTGTTGGGGCTAATATTTTCATAGGTCAGGTTAGTGACAATTTTCTTGAAGTTACCTGCTTCCTGAATATGAACATCGATATTGGCTTCCAAATTAGGCATCAAATGCATAAAACGGACCCGAGTCCGGCCTTCAAGCAGGCTGCTGCTATCCGGTGTCACTGCGCTCAGTTTTTCACCATTATTAGTCGCCGTGGTTGCTGCGGAGCCGTGGGCCAGCAAGAATTGCACTGAGTTATGGGTAAAGGTAAATGGCGTGTCGGCAATCACCTGGGTCTGACTGTTTGTTAGTAGAGTTCGGATGGTAAACGTCTGACTGTCGCTGTTGTCCCAGCCTAATGCTTGAGATGATGGCGCTGCTTGATAGGAAAAGTTGGAGACAATTTTCGTAAATTCCCCGGATGTTTTTTGTTCCACGTCGATGCGGTTTTCGTCCGTATCTACCAATAGGTTTATTACCTGCAGGGTCGCTTTACGGTTGGTATCCCCACCTGGCACCGGTGGTGTTGAACCGTCCAATGGTAGGGGCTGTCCACCGCAGGAGGTAAGAGTAATTGAAGCTAGCGCCGTGATTAGCGCTAAGTTTACTTTGTTTTCCATGGCGATTCCTATGCAGCATCCCTGTTAATCCGTATTCTACCGCTAAATTGATGGCAAGCACTAGTTTCTTGACCTTACCCCAGGGGGAAGGATTAACCTCTAGCAAGTAACCATAGGGGATTTGGATTGAGAAAAATTCTGTTTTTGGCCTTAGTGTTTGTCACTGCGATTGAGTTCAGCAATATCACTCTTGCCAGCCTAGGGTCGATTCAGCTTCAAGCAATGCAATCTCCCTGTGATCTGAGTGAGGAATGTGTGGATGTTATGTCTGAACATTGCCAGCTTACTTGCTCATTCCATTTAAGCGCTTTATTACCCTCTTTTGTGTCACCCGCAGGCTTACTCTATGGAGAGTCCTTTTCTAGGGTGGCAGACGATGCCAACAATGAGCGCCCTAGCCCCAGATTGAGACCCCCTATTTTCTAACTAAACCAAACTATTAGGTTTTGTGTTTATCTTTGGAGAATAGAAATGAATAAATTAAAATTATCCCTGTTAGTCTTATCTATGATGTCCACTTCCGCTCTGGCGGCAACTATGACTGTAAATAAGTCCCCCAATTGCGGCTGTTGTAAAGCCTGGGTTGATATTGTCAAAAAAGCGGGTTACGAGGTTCAGGTGAACAATGTTCAGGATCTGACACCATTCAAACAAAAGCATGGTGTCCCCTCTGACCTTATGTCTTGTCATACCGCCGTGGTGGATGGATATGTTATCGAAGGTCATGTGCCCGTTGTCGATATCCAGCGTCTGCTAAAGGAAAAACCTGCCATAGCCGGCCTTTCGGTGCCTGGTATGCCGGCATCCTCGCCGGGAATGGATGTGCCCGGGCGCAACGACCCCTATAAAGTGGTGAGCTTTACCAAAACCGGTAAGAAAGCAATTTATAACAGCTATAACGATTGATATCAGTGGGGAAGTTTGCTTCCCCACTGTTTTTAGAAGATGTGCAAGGGTAGAATAGGCGCTCTTTCCCCAAGAGTGCAGGTTGGTAGTATGGCTGGCGCCGCAAAATTTTCTCTTCCTAATGATGAATTACTGGCTTCGGTACGTGAAGTGTTTGCTGTTCAGAGCAAGGCGCTGGCCAGGCTGGCAGAGCAGGCCGGGCAAAAATTTATCGATGCCATCGGATTAATGAAAACCTGTCAGGGCAGGGTTATCGTATGCGGGATGGGTAAATCTGGCCTTATCGGTAAGAAAATCGCGGCAACCTTAGCCTCGGTCGGCACTCCGTCATTTTTTATGCATCCGGGTGAAGCTTATCATGGCGACCTTGGAATGATTATGCCGGACGATATTTTACTGCTGATTTCCTATAGCGGCGAAACCGATGAAGTGCTGAAAATTATTCCTTCCATCAAGCATTTTGGTAACAAATATATCGCTATCACGGGTAACCTTCAATCCACTCTGGCGAAAAATGCCGATGTTGTGTTGGACGCCAGAGTCGAAAAAGAAACTTGCCCCAATAATCTGGCGCCTACTACTTCAACGACGGTGGCGCTGGCCATAGGCGACGCACTGGCATCAACCATCAGCCTGGAAAATAAATTCACCCCGATGGACTTCGCAAAATATCATCCGGGTGGCAGCTTAGGTAAGCGTTTACTAACTAAGGTGAAAGATGTAATGCTGTCGGAAGATTTACCTTATGTAACTGCAAAAACACCCCTTACCGACGTATTGTTAATCATGACTGAGACTCGTACCGGTCTGGCTCTGGTGATGGATGGCGAGGAGCTACTGGGTATTTGTACCGATGGTGATTTACGCCGTTTCTTACTGACAGGTAGTGATGTTCGCAGCTGTCTGGCGCAAGATATGATGACTGTATCCCCTTGCACCATCAGTGAATCGGATATGTTGGTGGATGCCGAGCAGCTGATGCGTGAGCGTCATATTAAATGGCTGGTGGTCACTAACCAACAAGGTCGTGTTACAGGCATGCTGGAGTGGAGTCAGTAATTTAGCCGCGGCTAATAAATCTGAATACGCGCTGCAGTGGTTTTTGCGGATCTTCGTGTGTTTTAGCTAAACCTTAAACTTTTGCACCGCGCTGCTTAACATATCTGCCTGAGTCAGGATCTCATTACTGGCGGTAGAGGTATTTGTAGCGGCCTGATTGGATGTCTCTGCTATATCCCTGATATTCACAATATTCTGATTCACTTCGTTGGCGACCTTGCTTTGTTGCTCTATGGCTGCCGCGATCTGAGTGCTGGTATCGGAAATATTGGCCACATCCCGGGTGATTTGTTGCAGTAACTCCCCGGCTTGCTGGGCCTGTTCTGTGCTTTCCTGCCCCTGGTTGTGGCAGTTTTTTATCAGCTCAACGATAGATCCGGTGCGGTTTTGCAGCGAATCGATTATTTTGGCTATTTCCTGGGTTGATTCCTGCGTCCTCATCGCCAGGTTTCTGACTTCATCGGCAACTACTGCAAATCCTCGCCCTTGCTCTCCCGCCCTGGCGGCCTCTATGGCGGCATTTAGCGCCAGCAAATTGGTTTGTTCCGCAATGCCCCGGATAACATCGAGTACCTGGCCGATGGTTTCGCTTTCCTCTTCCAGTTTCCCCACTGCATCGGAGGATTCTGTCAGGCTGTCTGCCAGCTGATTGATCCGGGAAATAGTCTGCTCTACACCGCGTTGTCCCGCCTGGGCATTTTCACTGGTTTTTTCGGCCCGGCTGGCTGCCGCTTCGGTATTGCTGGCTATTTCATCTATGGTGGAGCCCATTTCGGTCACGGCAGTGGCCACCATATCGGTTTCGTTCAGCTGTGAGGTCATACCATCTGAAGTGGAAGAGGCATTATCAGTCAATGCCTGCGCGGCGCTTGATAGTGTGCTAATCGTATTATTTACTTCTTTGATCAGATCTTGAAAATTACTCAGCATCTGATCGAAGCTTTTACCTGTCATGGCTATTTCATCATTCCCGGCTAAGTTGGCGCGTTTAGACAAGTCATTGCTGTTATATATATCGCTAATGGCGTAGTGCAGTTTTTCCACCGGTTGCAATATGGTGCGTCCCAGTACAAAGCTGGCCGAGACTAACGCAATAACAATAATAGAGAAGATAATCGTAGATATTTGTTTGCTTCCGGCTACCGTCTTATTAAGAAATGGTTCGATCTGCTTGTCCAGGTTATCAAGGGCTTGCTCGGTCGATTGTACTGTGCTTCTCAGCTCGCCTAGTAAGCCCTGATCGTGTTCTAGTCCCATTTGTTGTTGAGTGTGAACCAGATTTGCAAATGAGTCGCTATAGAGAGCAAGTGACTTTCGTGCGGCAGCCGGTATATCGTTTTTCAGATTTTGAACCAACTTAATAAGGCGACTGTTGTATTTCATCTCATGTCGTTGCAGGAAGTCTTTTTCGTGCCGTCTTAGGGTTAAATAGTCGGATAGCGCTTTATAATTTTTAGCATTTATAAAATGACTTTCAAGCTTGTGGGCGGCAGACCTGAGCTGGCCCTGAATGCCAGACTTGTGATCTGTCCCAAGCACAACTTGAAGTTGAACCAGGCGGTTAAACATTTCCGAGTAGAGTTTAAATTTGTTATCGAGAGAGCTGAACTCAGACGTATCGAACCCTTTGTCGCTATAAAATTCAATAAGATGGTCTAAAGCACCAGCTAATGTGGCATAGTTTTTATTGAACTTATCCAGATATTTAACATCCTTGCGCGCCAGGAAGTCTTTTTCGTTGCGTCTCAGGGTTAACATCTTGCCTTTAAGTTTTTCTGAGGTAATCCGGATATCGGCAAGGACTTGTAATTGATCTGTTTCAACTATTAAGGTGGTGAAAAGTGCCGCCAAGCCGACAATGATCAAAAAAGTGTTTAGCAGCAGTTTATGTTTGATCAGCATACTAGTTCTAAAGCCTATACATCACGCCGTGATAATAAGTTTAGTCCTATTTACGAAGGGATAGAGGGGCGCAAAAAACGCCCCATAAATACAATTGCTTATGCGACGAATTTTTGTACGGAACGATGTAAGGCGGTGGCTTGTGCGAGAACCTGATCGCTGGCTTCTACGTTATCGCCGGCTGATTTGTCAGATAATTCAGAAATATCTCTAATACTAACAATATTACGGTTTACTTCATTTGCCACGTGGCTTTGCTCTTCAATTGCAGCTGCTATTTGTGTGCTCATATCGGATATGGCGCCGACGTCCAGGGTGATTTGATTGAGCAACTCTCCCGCTTTTTTAGCCTGCTCGGTGCTCTCCTGGCCCTGTGTGTGGCAGTCTTTTATTAAGGAAACTATGCCTTGGGTTCGACTCTGCAGTGACTCTATAATACCGCCAATTTCCTGGGTTGACTCCTGGGTGCGCATGGCCAGGTTTCTCACTTCATCCGCTACTACGGCAAACCCACGGCCTTGCTCTCCGGCTCTCGCCGCTTCGATGGCTGCATTTAGGGCCAACAAGTTGGTTTGCTCTGCAATCCCTTTTATAACATCCAGCACTTTACCGATAGTCTCACTCTCTTCGGCTAACAGGTTGACGGCATCTGAAGACTCGGTAAGCCTGGTTGCCAGATTATCTATCCGCGCTACGGTTTGTTCCACTCCCTGTCGGCCAGATAGCGCATTAGCGCTGGTAGTTTCAGCCATTTGAGCGGCGGATTCGGTATTGCTGGCAATCTCTTCTATGGTTGACCCCATCTGGGTGACGGCGGTGGCCACCAGATCAGTTTCTATCAGCTGATTTTGCATACCTTGCTTGGTGCCGGATGCATTACTGGACATACTCTGCGCCGAATGAGATAGGGAAGAGATGGCTTGATTGACCTCTTTAATGATATGTTGAAAATTGTCCAGCAATCCGTTGAAGTCTGTGCTGAGCTGGCTTAATTCATCTTTACCTATCACATCGACTCGTTTGGTCAGGTCGTTTTCCTGGCGAATACGAGAAATTGTTTGGGTAAGACGGGTGATGGGGGTGAGTACGCTTTTGCTAATAATAATGTTGGCAGTGATAACCATTAGGGTGATCAGCGCGAAGATAACAAAACCTGTGGTAATGACTCTATCTACTTTGTTGTCAATGGCCTGACGAATCTCCTGCTCAAGCTTTGTCAGTGATCCTTCTGCCGTGTTTACCGCTTTTCGTAAATCCCCCAAAATGCCTTGTTGATGAGTTAATCCTTTGCGTCTTTCAAGTTCAACTAACTTAGCGAATTCTTTCATATATTTATCAAGCGCTTTCCCATCTTTGACAGGTAGCTGCATCTTTAGCAATCTACTGTATTGGGAGAAGGTTTTGACATACTTTTCTTGTTTACGAAGCAGGAAGTCTTTCTCTACTCGCCTGAGATTTAAATAACCCGAGTAAAGCGGGGTGGAGGTTCTGTCCACCAGTAAAGCCTCGAATTCGCGCGCAATATCCCTGATAGAACCAGCTAATCCCTGTTGGTAAGAAAGCCCAAGCTGGGTCTGTACATCCACCAGTAAATTAAACTGTTCCCTGTATTGTTCCAGCTGTTGGGTTAAATTATTTAGATGTTGCGGGCTTAACTCTTCTTCAAGATAAAACAGTTTTAGTTCTGATATTTGGTTATTGAGTTGGCTGAAGGTTTCAGTGAAATGGGCTTGTTGCTCAGGGTCTTTACGAGCCAGAAAGTCTTTTTCTATTTTTCTCAGCTCCAACATTTCTGTGTTTAGATGCTCCGCTTGAGCTATTTTGTTTCCTAAATTTTGTATAACCAAAACTTCTTTCACTAACAATGCAAACAAAGCGGCAAGTCCTAAGGCGACAAGCGCTGTATTTCCAATTAATTTATGTTTTATTATCATTATTATGGCCTCTCGCTTACAGCGCTTATTTAATACTTCTGGGCAAATTTTGTTATCGACCAATTTTATTAATACTTAAATTTTTTAACCGCTTCAGTGATCGCCTTCACAGTCATGCTCAAGCTATTTCGAGCGGATCAAAGCCCTTCCCTAAAGAATTGCTGTTGGACGTCGCTCGGAAAGCTTATATTTTTAATGTTTGTTGAATATTTGTAGCACTATGGTGGTCAAGTCATTAGCATAAGCAGTTATACAACAATTGATGATTCCATCTGCCGATAGCGTCGCAAAATAATAAGAGAAAACCATGAGTAACTCGGAAAGAAGACCCCTCTACATCCCACACGCCGGCCCTGCACTACTCGAGTCGCCACTGCTGAATAAAGGCAGTGGTTTCACACAGGAAGAGCGAGAGTCCTTTAACCTGGAAGGTTTGTTGCCTCACCAGATTGAAACTATCGAATCTCAAACAAGCCGGGCCTATAAGCAATTTTCCAGTTTTACCACAGATATGGATAAGCATATTTATGTACGTGCTATCCAGGATACCAATGAAACGGTTTTTTATCGTTTGTTGGAAGATCACCTCGAAGAGATCATGCCAATCATCTACACCCCGACTGTAGGGGCTGCGTGCCAGCAATTTTCCAGTATTTATCGTCGCGGGCGCGGCATTTTTGTGTCTTACCCTGAGCGGGATAGGCTGGATGATATTCTTAATAACGCCACTAAGCACAATGTAAAAGTTATAGTAGTTACCGATGGCGAGCGTATTTTGGGTCTGGGTGATCAGGGGATCGGCGGCATGGGTATTCCCATCGGTAAGCTTTCCCTTTATACCTCCTGTGGCGGGATCAGCCCGGCTTACACTTTACCTGTCGTATTAGATGTGGGCACAAATAACGAGCAACTGTTAAGTGACCCTATGTATCTTGGCTGGCGCCAGCCGAGGATCTCCACTGAAGAATACAATGAATTTGTCGAAGATTTTATTCAGGCGGTATTAAGACGCTGGCCGGATGTGCTGTTGCAGTTTGAAGATTTCGCCCAGAAAAATGCCATGCCTTTGCTGAATAAATATAAAGACAGAATGTGCTGCTTTAACGATGACATTCAAGGTACGGCAGCGGTAACTTTGGGTAGTTTGCTGGCGGCTTGTAAAGCCAGTGGTAGCGCAATTTCCGAAAAAAAGGTGGCCTTTTTAGGCGCTGGATCTGCGGGTTGTGGTATCGCCGAGATGATCATTGCGCAGATGCGTGCAGAGGGCCTCTCGGATGAAGAAGCCAGGCTGCGGGTGTTTATGGTGGACCGGTTTGGTCTTATCACGGATAACATGCCGAATCTGGTGGATTTCCAGGAAAAGCTGACTCAGAGCAAGGAACGCGTAGCGTCTTGGTCTGAAACGGAAAACATTTCACTTGCTCAGGTTATCAAGCACGGTCAGCCCGATATTCTTATCGGGGTATCCGGACAGCCAGGGCTGTTCACCGAAGAAGTTATCTCTGGTATGTGCAAATACACTGAGCAGCCGATAGTGTTCCCGTTAAGTAACCCCACATCTCGCGTTGAGGCGACACCGGAAGAAATTTTACGCTGGAGTGAAGGTAAGGCTCTGGTTGCCACGGGGAGCCCGTTTAGCCCGGTAAACTACAATGGTCAACTGTTTAAGATTGCCCAGTGTAATAACTCCTTTATTTTCCCTGGTATCGGCCTGGGTGTGCTTGCCAGTGGAGCAAAACGAGTAACGGATGCCATGTTGATGGCTTCCAGCCAGGCGCTTTCCGAATGCTCTCCAATGCTGAAATCCAGAGAAGAAGGTTTGCTACCTGAACTCGCGGATATTCACCAGGTGAGCAAGTATATCGCTTATCAAGTAGCGAAAACGGCGCAGAAAGAGGGGGTGGCAATGAAGACCACTGATGAAGCGTTGAAAAAGGCCCTGGAAGAAAACTTCTGGCGTCCTGAATATCGTACTTATAAGCGGACCTCGTTCTAAGTTTATTACCAGCCCAGGTTAGCAAAGGGCGGGAGTGGCAATTGCTGCTCCCGCCTTTGTTGGGGTCAGGCTTTTGTTCAGATCGTTCAGCACGTGCTGGTAATAGCTCCCTTTGTTCTCCAGGTAATCGGGTAACAAGCGGATTTCGATACCGTTGGCTTGCATAAGTTGTAACTTACTGGATTGCTTTGAAAATGCCGCAGGGCAATAGTAAACCAAACGATTTTTACAAATGCCTGGATTAAGGCGTATTTCCCTGGCTCGGTAAGTAATAAGCCACCATAAATCTATTTCACTAAAGTCCAGTTGCAAACCCAGAATATAAATATCCTTGCTAAAGAACAGATCAAGCCAGCTATCCGAACGGTGATCTGCTTTGAGTAAGCGCCTTCTAAGTGCCTTAAACTGCCTGTTTTTATAAGTGTTACCGGTTCCCGAGACAACATAGTTACGCATGTGCTGCAAATATCCTGAGTAGTGCTCATATCCGAGAATAATTGAGCCGGGAGTCGTTGCTACGCCGTGAATATGCCAGAAGTTACGTTGATCCAACTGGTAATGACGAAACAGGTTAAACAGGGTTTCCCGCACCAGTCCCTGATTGCTGAGCCGCTCTGGGGAGGGCATCAGGCTTTTTTCCAGCGTCAGATCATAGTTGGTAGTCAGGATATCCTTAATCGGTAAGCTCAACAGTTGTTCGTGGATTATATTGGGTTCCAGCCTTAACATTTGCTGGGCAATTTGGTTTTTTAGCTCACGCTCAATACGGTGTTTGGAGCGTAAATAGATTTCCTCGTATAACAAGGGGAAGGGTTTGTTATTCGGATCGATTTCCTGACCGCTTTGCCGAATTAATTTCGTCAGCAGGTTTTGCCAACTATCGCCGCCCGTGACAGAGTTTATATCATTGCCTATTAGCAGCGCTGCTCCACTCAAGGTTTGCTCTCTTCCAGTTTTTTGGTGGTGCCGGTTATATAAGAGCTATAAAGGCGAGTTAACTTATTGATGGCATCACTGCCGCTGGCGAGAACGGCACCTGTGATCAATACGTCTACCAGTACGAATATATTAGCCAGCAGGTCCGCTTTCGGTGGGGGGCAAATATAGGAGAGGCAGCGAAACCCAGTGGTGGCTATCAGCAGTCCCAATATCAGTGCTATCCAGCGAGCAATTCGCCCGGATTCGAGGCGGTAATTTAGCCGCTCCCGGGTTTTTAAGGTTAGCTGTTCGGTTAGTCCTGGTTGTTTGGCTATTTTCTGCTTTAGCTCAGCTATCTCGTTATCTAAGCGTTCGGCATTATCTGTACGCAGGGTGGATAAGAGGACTTCAGTGCCGCGCTCTACCAACATAGAAACAAGAATAAGGGCGGAAAAAAGAGGAAACATATTTTGATTCTCTAAGGTCAGACCCGTTGTTCCAGGCTGTGACCAGGCGAGTACCATTATGCCGAGTATCAGCAAAGTTCCTATCAACGTCTCTTTCATAACTATTCCCTGTTTTAGCCTCACAAATATTGACGGTGAAGCGCTCCGAAGCTTGCTGGCTGAATAACTGTTTAAATGACCCGGTGTACACAACCCTGCTGAATAATGCCTTGAGTTACGCCTTAACCCAAGGGTTTATTCCTGATATAACAAGAGCTAAGATCTAATTTTTAACCTTGTCAGGTGGAACCAGAACCTTGTTGCGAAAATTACTGCTTATTCTGCCTGTGCTCCTGGCACATAATTTTGCTTTCGCCGCTGTTGATATTAGCTGGCTGGCTTACGCCCAGTTGAGCAGTGAGAATATTCAGTTTGATGCAAACTGTCCGGGTAACAGGATGGAAGGGTTGAATATTGAGACCCATGATCAACATCTGGTGATTAATATCCAACGTCTGCTTTTGGATCTGGATTGTCCGTCAGCTCCACAGTCTGGCTCGGGTGCGAGACCTGATCTTTCGCCGATATTGGCCAGCTTGCCAGACAGTAACTTCCGGATAAAAAGCGTCATCCTAGATTCCCACAAGCTGAACAAGCCAATCGGATTTAGCTTGTGGGGTTATAAAAGAAACCAGGAGTTGCGGTTTGATATCAAGGGGGCTGGGCAGCAGGGGTGGGTCAGGCTAACAGGATCATCTAATAAACTGGAATTCTCTCTGGATAGCCAAATCGAGCCACTTATGGAATATATTCCTGGTTTGCCTGAGCGGTTAACAGGGACTGGAAAATTGTTTTATCGCAGCAAGTTATCCAGACCATTCACAGGCACTGGAAAGTTACATTGGACTGGTGCGCTGGACGGAGTCAGTAAGGGGTCGCTGAATTTAACCGGGTTAGCAGACTTAACTAACCTGCAGCTGAGCCAAATTACCGGTGGCCTCAACTTGGCGAGAGTCAAAAGCGGGGACTTGGAATTAGCCGAGCTAGCGCTGGATATCCTTCCCGGTGCATCGATATCTGCCGGATCAAGCTACCTACCATTCATACTGCGGCCTCAGGAGTTCCAGTATCAAGGACAGGTTTTTCCCCAGGCTAGCTTATCCGGGGAAATAAAAGGACAATCTAATCAGTTTACTATGGACTGGCGACTGGAGATGGCTGGGCTAACCTTACCCGGCTCTTTGGACTATAAAGGGAATAAATTACGATTTGATAGTAGGGCAGAGGATCTGGAGTTGAACCCCCTTGCCCTGGAATTGGCCCAAACTATCAGGCCGTTAAAGGGTTTCAGCTTAAATGATGGAAAGCTAACTTACCGGCTCAGTGGGGCTCAGGATATAGCGCTTAATAAGGGGTCCTTTGAACTCGAGCTTACCGCCGAAACCTTAACAGGTTTATATAAAGATATTTTTTTTGAAAATGGGCAGTTACAACTTCAACTGGCCTACCATATGGAACAAAACCGGTTAACCACACTCAAAGATAACAATACCTTTAAGTTGGAATTGTTGGATTTGGGTATTCCCTTAACCTCGCTGGAGGGCGGGTTTCGGGTAAATGCTGGGCAGATTGAGCTTAGCTCCTTTAAGACCCGAGTATTGGGCGGAACGGCGGAAGTGGGCCGCTTTAGGTTGGCGCAGGGTGGCCAGGGAGCAGTGAAAATAACCGGTTTAGGCCTTGCGAATTTAATTTCTTACAGCCAGTTGCCCTCATTAAAAGGCGAAGGGGTTATAGATGGTCTGATACCACTAAGCTGGCAGCAAGACGGTATACGCATCAAACAAGGCAAGGTTAAAGCTCGCCAACCGGGAGGCTGGATACGATTGCCACAAACTCCTGAAATACAAGCCCTGGGGGCATCCAATATGATGTTGGATTTTACTTTAAAGGTATTGGAAGAGCTGGACTTTAGTAAATTGGAAGGTATCGTGGACTATGAACCCGATGGTGAGATGGCGTTAAAGGTAACCTTGGAAGGGCGAAGCCCTGCGGTCAGCGAGACGCGCCCCGTAGTACTCAACTACAGCCATAGTGAGAATATGTTACAGCTGCTACGCAGCCTGAGATTCAGTAAAGAGCTGGAAAGAAGCATAGAAGAAAAATCAGGTAAATAAGGATAGGGAATCGATAATAAAGACAGTGATCATATTATCGCTGTTGGTTATTGACGTGTACGGCCGGAGTGATTCAGTAAAGAGCTGGAAAGAAGCATAGAAGAAAAATCAGGTAAATAAGGATAGGGAATCGATAATAAAGACAGTGATCATATTATCGCTGTTGGTTATTGACGTGTACGGCCGGAGTGATTCAGTAAAGAGCTGGAAAGAAGCATAGAAGAAAAATCAGGTAAATAAGGATAGGGAATCGATAATAAAGACAGTGATCATATTATCGCTGTTGCTTATTGACGTGTACGGCCGGAGTGATTCAGTAAAGAGCTGGAAAGAAGCATAGAAGATAAATCAGGTAAATAAGGATAGGGAATCGATGATAAAGACAGTGTTCATATGTCCGCTGTTGGCTTTTGCTCTGCTGGCATGCACGCCCAGAGTGGAGATAGCAGTGCCGGATAAACCCATTACCGTGAATTTAAATGTGAAAATTGACCATGAAATTCGGATAAAAGTGGATAAAGAATTAGAAAGTGTATTTAGCGACGACAGCGGCTTGTTCTAGGGGGTTAGGATGAAGAAATGGATTACAATTTTACTCTGTGCCATTAGTTTTAATGTGTTTGCCTTGGATCTGCAGCAAGCTAAGCAACAAGGTCTGATTGGTGAGCGGCCCGATGGTTTGTTAGGGGCTGTAGTATCGTCAGCGGAAGTGAATCAAATCGTAAAGGATATCAATGGTCAGCGGATTGGCAAATACAAGCAAATAGCGGGTAAAAACAATATGAGCTATAAGCAGGTATCGGTATTAGCAGGGGAGAAAACCATGCAGAAAACCCCTTCCGGCCAGTTTATTCTCAATGCAGCGGGTCAGTGGGTGAAGAAATAGCCGGTTAGCCTCAACATAACCATGTTGGGGCTTTTATTTAAAGCCATTGTTGCCTGGTTTTCTGTATTTGCCGTAGGCATTCTTTTTAAATATGTGCCTGTCCAACCTTCCTGCTTACAGTCATTCCTAATTACGTTTTAAGTTATTTGTCACCACCTCGAACAGGCTTCTTATTGCTGATGAATTGAGTTAACTCAGGGTTTACAGCAACAGAGTCAAGCAATGAAGAAAGAAAGGCTTAGCTCAATATTTCCGTTTCTGCCAATAAAAAATCCGATCAAAAATTGCCAATTGGCCAAATCTTGCTAAACCTCAAAGGAGTACCTTGTTCAATTCTGGGTAATTCATCGGAGGACTTATGGCCAGACGGCGTAAGCGTAAGGCGGCCATATCGGCAGCTGTAGTGGCGTTATCTATGGCCGGGACGGCCGTACAAGCGGAAACGGATGATAAAAAAGACACCAAGGTGCCGGTAGCCAAAAAAATCCCCCACGACATGACCATACACGGGGATACACGTACCGACGATTACTACTGGCTGCGTGATGACAGCCGTACCAATCCGGAAGTACTTGACTATCTAAAAGCGGAGAATGAGTATTCAGCCAGCGCGCTGGCTCATACTGTGGAACTTCAGGAGGACCTGTATGAGGAGATGGTGGGACGGATCAAGCAAGCGGACCAGAGTGTGCCATATAAGAAAAAAGACTACTGGTACAGTACGCGCTACGAAGAAGGCCATGAATTCCCTGTTATGTTAAGAAATAAGGGCTCGCTGGAGGCTCCTGACGAAATCTTGCTGGATACCAACATGCGAGCTGCACAAAGCTCTTTCTATAGTCTCGGCGGGGTAGAGTTAAGCTCCAATCAGCAGCTAATGGCGTTTGCGGAAGATACGTTGAGCCGGCGAATGTATGATATTAGGTTTAAAGATTTACGCACCGGGAAACTCTACCCTGAGGTGATTGCCGGGACATCCGGTTGTGCTGTGTGGGCTAACGATAATAAGACGGTTTATTATGTGAAAAAACACCCGGAAACCTTACTCCCCTATCAGGTGTATAAACATACCTTGGGTACGGATCCGGCAAGTGATCCGCTGATTTACGAAGAGACAGATCCTAGCTATTACACTTCGGTGCATAAAACCGCTTCCGATGACTTTATCGTGATTGGTTTATATTCAACCACCACGAGTGAAGCCCTGATACTGGATGCCAATGATCCGAATGGGCAAGCCCAAATGTTTAAAGTCAGGGAAAAGGGGGTGGAATATTCTGTCGACCACTTCCAAGGCAATTTTCTGGTCAAGAGTAATAAAGACGGTAAGAATTTTGGCTTGTATACAGTAGCTCAGGACAGCTTGAGCAAGACTGGCGCCTGGAAAATCCTGGTGGAGGCAAAGAGTGATGTGCTGTTGCAGGGTTATGAAGTACTTAACAACTGGCTGGTGGTGGAAGAGCGAGTAAGCGGCCTGATCCAATTGCGCCAAATCAGTTGGCAGACGGGAGAGGAGAAGCTGATCCAGTTTAACGACCCAGCTTATACCACCTGGCTGGCGTACAACCCAGATCCTAATACGGACAAGCTGCGCTTTGGTTATACCAGTATGACGACCCCAGTGAGCACGTTGGAGGTAAACCTGGCAACGGGTGAGCGGGAAACACTGAAGCAGCAACAAGTCATGGGGGATTTTTCCGCAGAAAACTATAAAAGTGAACGGGTCTGGGTTGAAGCGAGAGATGGCACTAAGGTGCCTGTGTCACTGGTTTATCGGAAAGATAAATTTAAGCAAGACGGTAGCAACCCTATTCTTCTTTATGCTTACGGCTCATACGGCGCAACGGAAGAGCCTGGTTTCTCCTCAGAGTCACTGTCCATGTTAGATCGGGGCTTTGTTTACGCCATAGCCCATGTGCGTGGCGGCGAAGAGTTAGGCCGTGACTGGTATGAAGACGGTAAACTGAAAAATAAGAAAAACACCTTTTACGACTTTATCGATGTGACCCAATCTCTGGTTACGCAAAATTATGCGGATAAAGATAAGGTGTTTGCCATGGGGGGCAGTGCCGGTGGGCTGCTGATGGGGGCTGTGGTTAATTTGGCGCCTGAGCTTTATCAGGGGGTTGTCGCCCAGGTTCCTTTTGTTGATGTGGTGACCACTATGCTCGATGAGTCCATTCCATTAACCACGGGAGAATATGACGAATGGGGCAACCCGAATGAGAAGGGATATTATGACTATATGAAGTCCTATAGCCCTTACGACCAGGTCGCCAAACAGAGTTATCCGAATATGCTGGTGACCACAGGGTTGCATGATTCTCAGGTGCAATACTGGGAGCCTGCCAAGTGGGTTGCCAAGTTAAGGGATAAGAAAACCGATGATAACTTGCTGTTGCTGGATGTGGACATGGAAGCCGGACACGGAGGAAAGTCCGGTCGGTTTAAGCAGTATCAAGACACAGCTAAAGAATATGCCTTTATCCTGGACCTGGCGGGCGTGACTCAGTAAAGGGCTTAGCTCCTCTGTGTGCATTATGGAGGTATTTATGGAGCGCACATAGCCGGGGGAATATATAAATTATTTTTTGGTCAGGCTAGTTGTGACAGGTAGACTTTAATAGCCTGGTTTAGCTCTTGCTGCTGCTGAGCCATTAATTCCAGCAAGTCTTGGCTGGGGCTGGTTTTAAAGGCTTTAATGCTGGCTTCAAGGGTTTTCCCTTCCACCAGGCTGGTAGTTCCCTGCAGTTTTATCAGGCTGTGTTTAACTTGTTCATTAAGACCTTGGTGAAAGGCGACCTGGAGTACAGTGAAGTCCTGATCGGAAAACTCCAGGTATTCGTTAAGTAGTTGCTGTCTGAATTCCATCAAAGGAATACGCCTTTCCAGCATTGCTATATCTATTATCACCTGACTTAACCTTGTGGTTAGGGAGAAGTTACTTTCGGGTTAGCACCCAAACTCCGTATTTGTTCCAATCCTACCAAGATTGAGTTGTCTCTGTCAGCGCGAACTCAATATTTCCATATTATCTATTCCGCCAATGTGGTGAGGCAGGTAGGCGGGAGCGGGCTGAAGTGCATTCTGGTGATCCGTAAGTATCGACTAAAAAGGCCATACCTATGTTCATATACTCGAATAACGATTATAGCGGGCCTGGGGTTTCATTCGAGCCTTCCCTAATACCCTCTACCGGAGCGTTGCATATTGCGCATCTTATCTGAGCCAGGTTTTTATTGGCTTGTGGTCTGCTTATCATACTGTGAACATTTTTGGGGAAGATATCTTCGATCCTCTCGAGGGAGCAAAATACCTGATTAGGGTGGTTGTTAAAGTAATTGTTTAACAAATCTCCTCTGTGTGTATGTGATGGGGTGTAAGGCAAGGTCGCTTGCTGTGTCAATGTGCTTTGATTGCATCATTGTATCTCGACAGCTGGCTTGCTGTGGCATTTTGGATCCGTTTTATGGCTGTGCAGTGACACATTTATTAATCTTTTATGGGGGATCCTGGTTGAAAGTTGGGGAGTATGAAAATCCTTGTAAGAGATCGGCCATAGCCAATGTAGTCATTAGCTTAAACTAAGGTGAGCAATGGCTGTATTTGGTGACGAGATTCTCTATTTGGTACTTTTTAACTAGATGTAAGTTAAGCTAATTCAGCTTAACTTTAGCTTCCAGATACAGACATTTGAGGCAAGCATTGGTTAATTTGTATTGAGACGTGGCGTGAGCCAGATATAGTTATAAGTACAAGGACGGCACGATGTTGGACAAGAAGTCTGGCACTCATGGATAGATGAAAGGACAGCCCCAGGATGGGGAAAGGGAATAGATAAGGACGTTTAGGGAACCTCTCCAGGATAGAGAAGGGACACTACAGGATGTAGTAAAGGACTCCTCCAGGAAGGAGAAGGGATGCAAGATGGAAGCTTGTTCATAAGGACGTAGGACACCCCAAAGGATTGGGAAGGGGAAAACCAAGGAATATGGTTATTTAGTCAGGGAATGCAGGGAGCATTTAAGCAAACGGACATGCAAATAAGACTCAAGGGGCGGCATTTTTTGTCGCTCCTTTTCTTTATGTTTCTCTCGGAACAGAAAAAAGCAGCCTTTCGGCTGCTTCGTTTTATTCTGTAGTGCCGCGAGCCTGGGCGTCGAGGGCTTGGGTGAACGCTTTCAGATTAAGTCCAAGCTCTTCACACGCTTCCTCAAAAGTAAGACCCAGGTGGCACATTAGGATGTCTATTGCTGGTAGGTACCTGCTCATCTGTCCACGCCTTTCATCTGGTTGGTTTAATTTATACACTTATCAACAGAGATGGTACACACAACTTTAGGTTAATAAGTGCGAGTATTGTCTAATTTTTTAGCAAAATTGCGATCTTTGACGGCTAATTTGTTTCCGGTTGCCAAATATAAATAACTAACTCATCACAAAAATAGCACAAATGGTCAGATGTACATTTTTAATGGAAATACACTGTAAGGGGATATTCAGGACGGGGGAGTGATGGATTATTTGCCAAGAATAGAGCTGTTAGTCGAGTATATTGAATCTCACTTAACGGAGCCGTTAAGTATCGACTGTCTGGCGCTGGTCTCCGGTATATCTCGCTGGCATTTACAGCGGGTATTTAAAGCGTGTACTGGGTTACCTTTGGGGTACTACACGCGCAGCCGCCGCTTGAGTGAAGCGGCAAGAGAGCTGGTTGTTAGCCGTCGACGGGTGCTGGACATTGCGCTGGATTATCACTTTAATACACAGGAAAGCTTTGCCCGGGCTTTTCGTCAGGAGTTTAATTGTACTCCCCGTGAATACCGCAAGCTGGCTTCACATCAATTGCTGCATGGCCGCCAGGCCCTCAATGGGAAAGCACTGCGCCATATTGGTGAGGGGATCACCAGGGAGCCAGAGATTATCACCCTAAAAAAGGCGAGTTATATCGGTGTTGAAGTAGAGCTGGAGCCCCTGCCAGAGGATAATGAACATAACTTTTCTGTGGTAGCACGGGCCTGGGGTAAACTGGAGAAAAGTGGTTTATTACTTAGTGAAAATGATCCTATTTATGGGCTTGTGGAGCAGCAGCTAGACGAGAGGGGACAGGTTAAATGGCTGTATTGCGCCTGTGTTAAATTGAAAGCCGATATTGAACTGCCCGCCGGATTAAAGGTGAAACACTTAGAACAACTGAGTTATGCCAAGTTTATTCATAGGGGTTCATTCGATCGTTTATATGATACTTCCAACTATATTTATCTGACCTGGTTACCCCAGTCTGGCTATCAGCATGCAGGAACTCCGTCATTGGATGTGTTTAAGCCAGATTTTGACCCGTGTCAGGATGAAGTGGAATATGAAATGTTGGTGCCTGTGGTCAAGGCTGCCTAATAATAAGGCAGCCTTGAGTTTACTGAACCTGGTTTTGGCTTAGAAGAAATAATCCAGACTAACTGTGATCATATCGTCTTTACGGAGTGAATATATAGGGTCTGTAACCCGGCTTGAATTGAAAACCCAGGCATCGACATTTAGCCGCCAATTGTCACCAATTCGGGTCGTGGCCTCCAGTCGCCCGCTGTAGCTCATATGATCCAGATCCCGCGCTACACCGGCCAGAATTTCAGTACCGTCGACATCATTAAATACCAGCCTGGCGGCGGCAAACAGGTCATTTTGATAAGGGGTGGGGGCAGAATCGCCTCTCTCGTCCCAGTTATATTCAGATAACAGACCCAAGTCCATATCTGTATCCAGAATGCCTATAAGTGTGTACTCAAAACCACCTACCGCGGCGCTATGGTCTTCTCGACTGGCATTTCTATGCAGGGCTTCCAGTTTCCATAGCCACTCCCCAATGGTTGCCTGCACATCGGTACTTATTTGTGTCATCTGGTCATAATATGGAACTAACTTGTCCCCTGTGCTATTCGGCAGCAGATAAGGGTCCCTGTTGGTTCCGTTAAAGGCTGATACTCCAATGTCCCAATCTCCCAGGGTGTGGCTCCACCGTAGCGCATAGTCGACATGTTTCCATTCCTGGCTGGATTGATACTGGGCATTATCTGTATCAACAGGTAAAGCAGGACGTAGTCGCCCATCCACACCTGCAAATGTTCTTTCTCTGAAACCGGGTAACACAAAACCCTCTAAAGAGCCCCAATCCCGTAACAGAGTCAGGTGGAGCATAGGTTGACCCAATTTCTCGTCGCCGTTAACGCCTTCCACATTATCAGTCTGGTTAATGACATCCACCAGGTGTTGTGACTCTGTGACTCCCCAGAATACGATGGCGGTGCCAGCTTCCAGCTCCCAGTCATCGGCCAAGTGCAGCCATTTTAACTCCCGAATATCCCAATGGGACCTTTGTTGATCCTGGCTGTCCAGGCGCAGGAAAGGAGTAAAGATAAAGCTGTTTTCGCCATCTTCCAGCTCCCAGTAAAACTCCGGCTTGGCAGCCAGTGAGCTTTGATATTTAGATTGAGTATCGAACTGGGCTGACTGGGTAAAGGCCCTTTGTTCGGCACTAATATAACCGCGTATTTCCAACGCCTGAGCTGCCGTCACCGACAGCCCCAGTAGCCCTATCAGGCTGATCCATTTATACACTGTATCCTCACCGATTTTGATAGGAAATGGAGGGGCTATACCCCCCGTAAGATTAACGAATTCGTTTTAGCTTACTTTTGTTAAAATCACTGTCCTTCAGGCCGGTATCAAACTGGTAGGTCAGCCATTTTAGTTCAGTGCTCTTACCGGTTTGATGGTTGGTCATTACCATCAGGTGAGCGCGCCAATATTTATCTTTGTATTGCTGATACTCAGATGGGATCAGGGTTTTCAACAGGGCATTTTTTCTGTCGTAATATTCGGCTTTCAGTACACGGTAATGGATCTTGTCTACCCAAGTGATAAGGCGGGTATAACCCGAATACTTGTCCACAGGATAGGATTCCAGCTTATAGCTTTCCTGGTCGGTGAAAGCCTCTTCACCCAGCAGCTTATAGGTGTATTTTTCTACTTCAAAGGAGCTGAGATCTTCATAGGAAAATTCACTACCCATAAAAGGGCCAGATTTATTCCTGGAGGAAATACGCTTGACCCGCTTCAGGGCCGGCAGATACAGCCATTGATCATCCGGGCCGGTAACATGGGCAAAAGTTAAAAAGGCAGATCCCTTGATATCTTTTGGTGAGTCAAATATGTTGACCGACTTGTCGCCATCACCGTCCACTTCAAGGGTCTTGGCTCTAAGCTGACGAAGACTTTGCTCACCCTGGGAATTTTTCAGGATCATTTCCATTTCAGACTGACTGTCACCCCAGCCTGTATCCTTGGCTTTACGCTCTTTAGCCACCATAAGCCCCTGAGCTTCCATATCCTGGGCAAAGGCTGGCGCAGAAAGTACAGTGGCCAGTAAAGCTGTATTAAGCCAGTTGAGTTTGCTTAGTTTCATTACTACTAACTCCTTGTTTATTGTCTTGTAGCTTGGTGGTAAACTTTTTATCGAACATCAACAGGAATGCCGGTAGCAACAGGAAGTCCACCAACAGAGCGATAAAGATAATAATGGTGGATAACAGACCCAGATCGGCATTAATGGCGAAATTGGATTGGCTCAGGATGCCAAAACCGACACACAGTACCAGTGTTGTTATCCAAAGGGCGCGGCCTACGCTGGAAAAGGCGTAACGCACAGCTTCAGCCGACGAGTGCCCCTTGCCCTTGGCATGGTTATACTTGCTTAGGAAGTGAACAGTATCATCAACCACAATACCAAGCGTCAAACTGGAGACGATGGAAAGCGCCAGGTTGATTTCACCGCTTATCAATGCCCAGAGACCGAATCCACAGATAGCGGGCAATATGTTCGGTATCAGGCTGATAAAACCCAGTCGGGTGGATTTCAGCGCAAAACCCAACAGGACCGAGATAAATACCAAGGCCAGGGCATTGCCGATTAACATGCTTTCCATATTGTTTTCACCAATATGGGCAAACATGGAGTTGGCGCTGGCGATATCCACATTTAAACCAGGTGCATTATCTGCAAACCATTGCTTAGAGCGATTCTCCAGGTCAATGATTTCATTGCTACCCAGGTTTTTGAAGGTAGCGATAACTCGTGTTGCGGACTTATCCACGTTGAGCTGGTTGTTGAGATCCAGGCCATAGGGCAGGCTCATTTCATACATTAATAAGTACTGCGCCGACAATTCCTGTTGGTCGGGGATCTTGTACCAGCTGCCGTCATCACCGTGCATATTCTTGTTTAGCCTTTTGATGGTATCGGCTAACGAGCGCACATGGTCGGTTTCGGGTTGAGCCCTTAACCAAGTCGTAAAACTATCCAGGGTCGAGAGGAACTCAGGGTTATTGATACCGCTGCTTTGCTCGGTATTAAGGCTGTATTCCAGGGTAGTCATACCGGAAATTTTTTCAGACATAAACTCCGAATTTTGTCGGAACTCAGTTTTCATGCTGAAATATTTCATGGCTTCATCGTTGATCACGTTTTTCGGCAATTGCATGCCTAACGCCACGATAGCCACTACAGTCACCGGCAGGATAATCTTGCTGTTAGCGATAACAAACTCGGCAAATCTTTCCATCATGCCGACTTTCTGCCTTACCACTTTCACTTTAATAGGCAGGATGCGTAACAAGGCTGGCAATAAGGTCATGGAGAAGACAAATGCGGCCATAACACCTATGGCGACTAAGTTACCCAAGTGTCGCAGCGGAGGTGAATAGGAGAAATTCAGTGCCAGGAAACCGATTGCCGTGGTGGCGCTGGTAATAAAGACGGGTTTAACGTTTACCTCAAGGCTATGGGCCAGGGCATCTGCCTTACTGGCACCGCGGCGCATTTCATACAACATTGAGCTGATTATATGCACGCAGTTCGCTACCGCTAAGGTCATGACGATAGTTGGCACATTGATGGTAGCCGTGGTTAGCGGTATATTCAGCCAACCCGAGATACCCATAGTGGCGGCGATAGTAGAAATCACGATTGCCAGGGATGCCAGGGTGCCGGTTATGGAACGTAGCAGCACACCGAGCATGACAAAAATGGCCAGAAACATTGCCGGTACCAGGGTCGCAGAATCTTTCTGGGCCCATTCGGCAAAGGCATTGTTCATCATCACCAGGCCGGATAAGCGAATATCTACGTTAGGATATTTTGCTTCAAACTCTTGAGCCAGGTTTCGAGCAAAATTAGCCACCTCAGGAAATTCCTTGGTGGTATCTAGCTCTGGTAGCTGTACGGTGACATTAACTATAGTGACATCGCCGTTAGCCGAAATAGATTTGTTAAGCAAATCCGGCTCAAGCATCGAGATTGCACGGATCTTCTCGATTTTTTCCGGGGACAACATCTCTTTTTCCAGCAAGAGATCTTCCACCATAAGGTCGTCGCCATCCGCCTCAGTATGTTGGAAGTTGGTTATGGAATCTACCCGTGACGAATAGGGGGTTTGCCAGGCGGCTTCGGTAAGCTCATGTATTTCTCTTAGCACTTCTTCGCTAAATACCTGACCGTCCTTGGGTGCCAGCACAAAAGAGACCGATTCACTTTTGTTATATAAATTCTGCATCCTTTCAAATGCTTGCATTTGTGGGTTATCTTTACCGAAGAAAACTCGGTAGTCGGCTTCGAAATACAGACGGCTAGCGCCTGCGGTCAGTATTATCACAGTGGTGAGCACTGTTAATAAGGTGAGCCAGGGCCGTTTCAGCACTAACTCGAATAAATTCCTGGTCATAACTCCCTCGACTGTGACGTTTTGCCAATTCCGATGTTAAAAAATGGCCTTTCGGCCTCGAATAAATTCCTGGTCATAATTCCCTCGACTTTGACGTTTCATCAATCCCGATGTTAAAAAATGGCCTTTCGGCCTCCGTTTAGGATCCTCAGGTACGCCTGTTAAATCTAATTGACCCATAGGCTTGTATGACTATTCGTCCATTTGTGACGGGTCGTCATAAATGTGTAAAATTAAAGCACCTAAAGGTGCCTTAATGGTTCCATTATTCGCCCAATAGCTTCAGTTCTTCGGCAAAAACTTCGGTGTTTAATTTTTGCCAGGTTTTCCGATAATCAAATTCATCTGAATAAGGTTTCCAACGCAGGCCATCCAGCAAAATGGATGCATTGAACAGCATTGTATTTTCTATATCCAGCCTCTCCATACAATTGGACTGGGTATTTTTGCCCACTGTATTTAGCAAGGCCACAGTACCAAATCCGGTACACCAGGCGGCAAAGGTGAGCTGATACAAGTTCTCGCTGTATAGGCTTCCCAGGTCACCAGAGTTGAGTGCATTTTCTGCCAGTTTACTCACCATGCCCACAACCCCGTCCTCAGCATCAGTCAGATCCTGACAGCGCTTCGGGCTGGATTTTTCCATTACAGCCGGTGATTTCACTGATAGTGCAATCATATACAAGGTCGGATTAAGGCGGGCAAACAGACAATAGGCGAAGAAAAAGCCTAAAATCTTTTCCCGCGTAGTCCCTTCAAAACCAGCGAGCTTGGCGTACAAAGTTTTCTGAATGCGTAAACAGCGTAAGCATAGGGCACAGAGCAGATCTTCCTTACTGGAGAAATGGTTGTACACCGTGCCTTTTGAATACTCTGACCTTGCAGTCAGTTTATCCATGGTTAGCTGGGCAAAGCCAAGTTCTTCGACAATCTCCAGGGCTTTGTCCAGCAATAATTGTTCCCGGTTGGCTACTTCCCGTGCTTTTCTGTTTTGAGTATTCATAATTTACTACTCACCAAATAGTGGCGTTCTCTTTACTCATTAGAGTGCAAAAACAAGCCCGAATAAGATATAGACGAATTTTATTTCAGCACGACCAATAGCACCACTTTTTATTGCGATAAACCTTTAAAGTCGACGTAGTGTCTATTTGTGACGAACCGTCACATTTATATTAAGATGGCACCATTCTGCTGTCAATAAAAAATCATCGGTTGCCTTAACGGCTCAAAAAATCACAAGAAGCTGCTTTCTCGGTTTGGGGATACTTACGACATTGTGAAACCTGTCAGGCACTGCGAGCTTGTATGTTTAAGCTGCAAGGATAGTTTTGCAGGGGTTCTTTGTTCTGTCCCCGGCTGCATAGGTTATATACTGACAGGAGCAGATATTTTCTGGTCTGTGCCCATCAGAGCCTTAGGTTACCAGCTACTGGCGGTCACTTCTGTGTGACGTTGATAGCAGAGTTGGCGCAGTTTAGGAAAGCGTGCTGTAAGCGGCAAAATACATATGGGCTGACCAAGTAACTGCTCCAATAAGCTAAAGCCAGTCGTAAATAGCGCTCTTTGTTGCTGCATGTTTATTCACCTTGGTATCCGATCTCCATAAGCTTAGCCAAGTCATTGTTTCATTTATTAATTATAGCGACCGGCTTAGCCGGGTTAGATATTTAGCAGCGTCATAATTTGTGGTTGAAATTGATGCCAGAGCAGCTTTAGCGCCATCAAGGTTGATACACACACAATAAGCGGCCTTATGATCCGACTTCCTTTGCTGACCACCATTTTCGACCCAAATCTTGCTCCCAGCACTTGTCCCAACAACATGATCAGGCCTAAGCTCCAAAGGATCTGACCACCTAAGGCGAAAAATATTAACGACGCAAAATTAGTACTGAAGTTAAGTAACTTGGCATGGGCTGTGGCTTTGGCCAGCCCAAACCCCGCCAGGGTTACAAATGCTATGGCCAAAAAAGAGCCGGTACCGGGACCAAAGAAGCCATCATAAAAACCTATACCCAGTGCTGCGGTAAAAGCGAAGGAGGTGGCGCCCAATACCTGGTGTTTATCTTGATCGGTTACTTTGGGGGAAAACAGGAAATAACCGGCGATGGCGAGGATCAGAAACGGCAAAAGAGTCCCCAGAAAATCGGCATTCACCAGTTGAACCATTACTGTACCCAAGGCGCTTCCAATAAAAGCACAAACCAGTGCCAGCTTTATATCTTTTATTTTGACGAATCCACGGCGAACAAAATACCAGCTGGCTGAAAAGCTGCCGCCGCAGGATTGTAGTTTGTTGGTAGCCAGTGCCTGAGTGGGAGATAGCCCTACAGATAGCAATACGGGGACTGTGATTAGTCCACCTCCTCCTGCGATAGCATCGATAAAACCCGCCAGCGCGGCTACTGCAAACAGCATAGAAACTAGCTGAAGACTAAGCTCTAACTCCATTACCTTTCCTAGATCACTAAATAAGCACATATTAAATTCGTTTTGCTATTTTATTGCAAAGGAGATATTTTCGTTGTGACATGAGCAAAACTCATAGGACTATGTTCAGAAATCTTCCTCCACTAAATGCTGTTCGCACCTTTGAGTCAGCGGCGCGCCACCTCAGTTTTACCTTGGCTGCGAAAGAGCTGTGTGTGACTCAAGGTGCGGTTAGTAAGCAGATCAAGTTGCTTGAGCAGTATCTTGGTGTACCGGTATTTTTACGCTTACATCAGGGTTTGGAGCTCACAAACGAAGGAGCAGCGTTTTTACCTTGCGCCCATAAGTCGCTGCAGGTACTTAAAGAAGGCACAGCAAAATTGATTGCTTCCCCCTGTGTAAATCAGACCTTGTCGATAAATGTGCTGCCAAGTTTAACCATAAGCTGGTTAATCCCGCGATTGGAAGAGTTCAAGTCCCTGTATCCCAAGCTGGCGGTAGACGTGACGATTGGTGATTTCCCCGTCGATTTTTCCCTACACCAATTCGATGTTGCCATACGAAGTGCCATAGGTCCCCCGGTTGGCGTATTGGCGCAAAAGCTGATGCAGGAAGAATTATGTCTGGTGTGCTCTCCTAAGCTGGCGGCTGAATTAACCACGCCGGAAGCTCTGAATCACGTTACCTTATTGCAGCATTCTACCCGACCAGGGTTGTGGGAGTATTGGGCGGAACAATTAGGCATAGACTTAAGACAGGATGGTATGCTCAGGTTTGAACACTTTTATATGCTGAGTCAGGCCGCCGTTAAAGGGTTAGGTGCAGCGCTGATCCCACGATTTTTTATTGAGCGGGAGCTGGCTGAGCAGCTACTGGTGATGCCACTTAATTTGGAATTTGTCAGCCCTTATAGCTATTACCTGATCACCCCGAAAAATCAGTCACAGGTATTTAAGGTGCAGGTATTTAATCAGTGGTTACAGGAACAATTTGGCCGCAGACAAAAGGTTTAAACTAAGGATAAGTGCATAAGCAAAAGTTCACCAAGGCTTAAATCAACCTACCAATCTAGGCAGGCCATGCAGTTCTAGGTGAATAAGTATATTTACAATGGTTTAAATGCATACATAATCTTGAAAAATTTATATTCACCCACTTAATGGGTAAGAGTTTATTATGACGATAAATATTATATTCTGCGGTGAGTAACCAGTGGTTGCGGGAACAATTTGGTGATACGGAAAGGATAATGGATGAGGGGTTATTATGACGACATATATCAAGGTATATTCTGCGGCGAATAGCCTGGAAGCACATTCGCTAAAGGGGGCGCTGGAAATACAGGGGATCCCGGTTAATTTAGTGGGTGATAGCTTGCTTGGCGCACTAGGTGAATTGCCAACCAATGTAATGGAAGTCGAAATTCAGATCCCGGAGCACTTTCTAGCCAAAGGCAGGGCGTTAATGGAAGAATACGAATCTGGCACTACTTGTCCCTGGGTTTGTAACCATTGTGGGGAAAAAAACGAAGGTAGTTTTGAGATTTGCTGGAATTGCGGAGAAGATACTTTGCCATAGTAAGGGTTTACTTCCGGTAGTGACCATTGAGCCAGCACTGAGGTAAACACTCGCCAGATGGGAAAGTGAGTTCACTCTTTGCAATTGCCTCAGGATCCGCTAAATCCTCCCCTCGCTGGAATTGCACCAGTACCATATCGCCAAATGGATTTACCAATTCAGACATATCTATAACATCAACTAAATCGCCACTGCTAGTCTGTTTTAAAAACATAAGAAAACCTCCATTTTTATCGCTTATTAATTATGGTTTGTTTTAACTGGATTGCGAGTTACCGATTTTAATAGCTAGGGCGAGTTGATTAGACATAAGCTTTATAAGCTGGCGAAGGAAAAATACTAGGCTTAAGGTGTGTGCACATTAAGGGTTAGGCTATGAGTGATATAGGTTCCGGATTAGGGGTTTCCATGCTGCATACTCAAACTCAGCTAAGGAAACAGCGGGAGAAATTAGAGGAAGCCAGCGAACGCTTGGCCAGTGGAAAGCGGATAAATTCAGCAAAGGATGATCCTGCTGGTAGTGCGATAGCAACAAATCTGACCAGCCAAATCAAAGAACTGGAGCAAACGTCCAGAAACCAGGCCAACAGTATTTCCGCTGCTGAAATCCAAGATACCAGCCTGCAAAACTCCACAGATAATATCGGCCGGATCAGGGAGCTGGTAGTGGCTTCGGCAAACAGCTCAAATTCAGTGGAGGATAATCAGGCTATACAAAGTGAAATCACTCAGTTGGTGGAAGCGACAGGTAACAGCGGTGAGTTAAAGCTGGATCAGGTTAATGTCACTTCGGGTAACACGGATGACAACCTGGAGTTGCTGGACGATGCCCAGGGAGATATTAACAGCCAGAGGGCCACTATCGGCGCCCAGGTAAACGGTCTGGAGTCGGCGCAGGCACAGGTGGATTCAAGCTTAGTAAACCAAAGCGCTGCGCGTTCACGAGTTCTGGATACCGATATTTTAGAGGCCATAAGCGATCAAATTAAAGCAGAAACCCAACAAAAGGCAGCCATAGAGGCTCGGCGTAGAGAGGACGAACGACTGAACAATCCATTTGGTCAATAATGTCGATGCACTCTGCGGCTAACCACAGAGTGCATCCTAAGGGTTAAAAGGGCTGGTTTATAAAGACCCTAAATTGATTTCCCTCGTCACTGGCGGCAAAGTCCAGGCGAACTAAGACCCCTTCAACATTAAATCGCATACCTGCCCCTACACTGGCTTTCATATCTTTATGCAGGTTTTTTAGGTTGTAATCGGGCGCCACCCGACCTGCGTCCACAAAAGCAACCCATTGCCACCAGGGAATGGAATAGTAGGAAAATCCCGGCAGTGTTTTCAGTGGTTCCCATTTGGGTACGTAGCGATATTCCAGGCTGTAACTGATGGCGGAGCGGTCATAAAAACGGTCATTTTCATAACCTCTAAGTCTGTCCCAGCCCCCCAGAGTAACAGCTTCAAACCAGGCTGGGCGGTTAAAGCGCTGTTGCCCGTTAATATCACTACTATCGTTCCAGCTGGGGATATCTGCGGTCCAGAAATTAAATGCTAATACATTTTGTTTAGCGCTTTCACTGCTGCCAAAAGAGTAGAAGTGGGAGTATTCGAAGGTCCATTTTGACCAGGGTGTTCTTTCCTGTGAGCCCCAATCTTTGGTATAGGTCAGTGTTTGTCTGCTACCTGACGTGGGGAGCTGAGCCGAATTGCGGCCGTCATGGTCATAGGTAAACTTAACCCCTGCGGCTTTATTGGGCTCATCACCTATGTCTATATCGCGAAAGTCGATTTCATGTAAAAAGGGCTCTACTTCCAAACGTGTAATTCCTGAATTCACCGGGTTCCAGCTATAACTACCGCTGTGTTCAGATTTTTTGCCCGGGATAACCCCTGCTCGTCTTAAGGCTACCATTGGTGAATTTTTGGCATCCCCAAGGGGAAGTACATAATTGAGGCTGAACTTGGCCTGTATTTCATCACTAACACCCAGAATAAAGTTATCTTTACTGGAGTCGTTGTCTCCCGGTGGCTGGTCGGGAAATCCGGGGTTACCTGGAATATAATATTTCGAGTTAGTAAAACGGCCGCGACCATACTCGGCGCCCAAAAACAGACGGTCTACCCCTGGCAGCATCATATTATCGACGGCAAGAAACACTAAGCTTGATTTATTACTGGTAGCCAAAGCCGTGGCAAATATGCTCATTTGTGGTTGCAGATGGCCTGTGGCTACACCTGAGAAACCCAAGGCAAATTCCAGGCTTTCTGTATAAAAAGCAAAAGGAACAGCGGCTAAGTTGGTTTTTTTCTGTTCCGTTTCAGAGGGATCCTGCGCGGAGGCGGAGAAACTCAGCAGACTAAGAAGGAAGAACCACTTTTTATCCATAATTACAACCTTTCTTTAAAGCCCCAAAGGCTAAATACGCCAAACGTGAATATGGATAATACCTCTCGCTTCCTTAACTGAAGCTTTTCACCGAACGCGCCGTAGAAAATAAGGAACTGGATCAGGTGGAGAAAAACCACGAAGCCGGTTAAAAGGTAAAAGGCCATGGCGGCTTTACCTGGAAAAGGCCAGAAAATATTGGTAATTAAAACTGTCCAAATAAGCAGCATAAGCCCTTTGCCCATACATAAGAAAATATTCATCAGTCTTCCTTTGCCTCTCTGATATACAGCTGATATACCACCTGACCGGCGATTTTTTCTTTTAATAATGACCAGTTGCCTGGCAAGTCCAATTCGGTCAGTTCGCTTTCCCGCTCGATGTAAACCAGAGCATCATCTGTTAGCCATTGATTGTTTTCCAGTAGTTCACAGGTTGGGTTAACCAGGTCTTTTCGAAATGGAGGGTCAACAAAGACCACATCAAAACCCTGACCCGGCTGTTTAAGGTAATTCAGGCAGTTCGTTTGCACGACTTCGCCATTACTAGCGCCAAGTAGCTGAAGGTTAGCTTTAAGTTGGTTAGCGGCTCCTTTATCCAGTTCCAATAAGGTGACCTTGCTGGCATAACGAGATAAGGCTTCTAATCCAAGGCTGCCGCTACCACTAAAGCAGTCGAGGCATTTTGCGTCACGAATATCCATCGCGAGCCAGTTAAACAGGGTTTCTTTTACTCTGTCAGTGGTGGGCCTCAGTCCTTCTAAATCTTTAACCGGTAGCTTACGGCCTCGCCATAAACCCGAAATCAGGCGTATTTGTCCCGATTTCCCTTTGCTGGAGGCTTTTTGTTTCGATCTAACCCGTTGATTTGTGCCCATAGTAATTTTTAGTCCGGCGAGAAGGTGTTAAAATGCTGTTCTTAATTTGGCCCGCTATTCTAGCAGGCTATGGAAAAGTGAGTAAGGTTTTCCACTGATGGCAAAAAAGAAAGGTTTATTCTCCTGGTTCGGCCGGGGGAAAAAGGATGAGAGCACGGAACAGGAGCCGGCGATATCCGACGCATCTCAACAAGAGGTGCAGCAAGCTCAGGACTTAGATAAGCAGCCTGAAGAAATAGAATCAGAGGCACTTCAATCTGAGCAGGCCGCAAAGCAGCAGCCTGAAGAGTTACCAGCTGAGCAAGAAGAGGCAGCTCAACCTGATGGGGAATTGACACAGGAGCAGCATAAGCTTGTACCAGAAGAGACGCTTCAACTTAAGCAGGAAGAACTGCAAGCTCAAGTTGATGAAGCAAAGAAAGAAGAGACTGGTGTGGATTTGCAACCGCAAACAAACGCTACTGCAGAGCCAGAGCCAGAGCCAGAGCCAGAGCCAGAGCCAGAGCCAGAGCCAGAGCCAGAGCCAGAGCCAGAGCCAGAGCCAGAGCCAGAGCCAGAGCCAGAGCCAGAGCCAGAGCCAGAGCCAGAGCCAGAGCCAGAGCCAGAGCCAGGGCGGAAAGCTGGCTTATTCACCCGTCTGAGAAATAGCTTAAGCCGAACCCGGCAGAATATCGGTAGCGGTTTTTCCGGTCTGTTTCGCGGTAAAAAAATCGATGATGAGCTGTTTGAAGAGCTGGAAGAGCAGCTCTTGGTCGCGGATCTGGGGATGGATACCACCACGCGAATTATCGACAAGCTGACTTCTCAAGCCAGCCGTAAGCAGTTAAAAGACGGCGATGCGCTGTATGAATTGCTCAAGCAGGATATGTCGGAGATGCTGGCAAAGGTTAACCAGCCACTGGAAATTGACAGCGCTAAAACACCTTATGTGATCTTAATGGTCGGAGTGAACGGTGTGGGTAAAACCACCACCATAGGTAAACTGGCCAAGCAATATCAAACAGAAGGTAAATCTGTGATGTTGGCCGCCGGCGATACATTCAGGGCAGCGGCCGTGGAGCAATTACAGGTGTGGGGAGAGCGTAACAGTATTCCGGTAATCGCTCAGCAAACTGGGTCTGACAGCGCTTCCGTCCTATACGATGCTATAGAAGCCGCCAAGGCGCGTAATGTTGATATTCTGATTGCCGATACAGCGGGGCGTTTGCAAAATAAAAATCACCTGATGGAAGAGCTGAAAAAAGTCGTTCGAGTGATGAGAAAGGTGGATGACTCGGCACCCCATGAAATTATGTTGACTATTGATGCCGGTACCGGTCAGAACGCGATTAGTCAGGTGGAGCTGTTTCACGAAGCCGTGGGTCTGACGGGGATCGCCCTCACCAAGTTGGACGGAACGGCGAAAGGTGGCATTATCTTTGCCGTTGCCGATAAGTTTGGTATTCCTATCCGGTATATCGGGGTAGGTGAAGGGATTGACGACTTACGCCCATTTGACGCCGATGAATTTATCCATGCCTTGTTCGACAGGGACTGATAAATAAAGGAGCTTTGTGCTCCTTTATTGTATTACTTACCAATGTCGTGCATTTCATCTTTGAGGCAGGTTTATTTCCCGGTCGCAACATAGATATCTTTTGGATTTAGATTTTTAGCTGCTGTAACTTTTAGCCGATGTAAAGGAAAAATCGAGTAGTTATGATTAAGTTTGAACAGGTTAGTAAGGCCTATTTGGGAGGGCATCAAGCCCTGCAGAAGGTTAACTTCCATCTGGAGCAGGGTGAAATGGCGTTTTTAACCGGCCATTCCGGTGCTGGTAAAAGCACCTTACTTAAGCTTATCAGTCTGTTGGAGCGTCCTTCAGATGGCCGAGTGATACTTAATGGTAATGATATAAGCCGGGTTTCCCGTCGCCATATCCCTTACTTACGCCGCCATATAGGCATTATTTTTCAGGACCACAGGTTATTAATGGACCGGACTACGTTTGATAACGTCGCGCTACCGCTGGTGATAGAAGGTTACGGACGGGCTGAAATAGAAAGGAGGGTGATGGCGGCGCTGGATAAAGTTGGCCTGCATGGAAAAGAAGCCTATCTGCCTGTACATCTGTCCGGCGGTGAGCAGCAGCGTGTGGGCATAGCGCGAGCAGTCGTAAATAAACCACCCTTGCTGCTGGCCGATGAACCCACGGGTAACCTGGATCCTAAGCTATCCACTGAAATCCTTAAGTTGTTTGAAGCCTTTAACAGCGTAGGTGTGTCGGTACTGATCGCCACTCACGATCTGGGGTTAATTGCCAGGATGCGCTACCGTACACTCACCCTGAAGCAGGGGAGAATGATCAGCGACGGCTTATTGGGAGGCGCCAGTGCTTAAGTCTGTATTGTCCTCTTCACCCCGGCTTGCCAAGGTTGCCTGGTACAAACGTTTTATTATGTTTTGGGTGCACCATTTTCAGCAGGCAGTGGGTAGCCTGGGAGAGCTGTGGCGCACGCCGCTAGCATCCCTGATGACCATGGCTGTATTAGGTGTCAGCCTGGCCCTACCGGCGGCTTTTCACTTAATGCTAAAAAATGCGGAGCGTATTACCGATAGCTGGGACAATGCTGCAGAGATCAGCCTGTTTGTCCACCGGGATGTATCCGAGAAAAATATTCAGAACTTGATCAAACGAGTCGGCCTTTATCCGGAAGTGGATATGGTGACCTATATTTCCAAAGCTCAGGCAATTGATGAGTTCAGAGAAATGTCTGGTTTTGGTAAGGCATTGGATTATCTGGATAATAATCCATTACCTGCAGTATTGCTAGTGACCCCAAATGTAAGTTCGGCCACTGTGGCAGGGTCCAAATTACTACTGGCCAAGCTTGAGCAGGAAAAAGAGGTGGAGCAGGGCAAGCTGGATATCGAATGGCTGGAGCGACTGCATTCTATCCTTAGCCTGGCGGTGGATATGGTATTGGCGGTCGCATTTTTATTGCTGGCATCAGTACTGTTAATCGTCGGTAATACGGTCCGACTAAACATCCTTAACCGTCGCAGTGAAATTGAAGTAATGAAGCTGGTTGGCGCTACCGATGCTTTTATCCAGCGACCTTTTCTGTATACAGGTTTATGGTACGGCATTATTGGTGGTTTGATAGCCTGGGTTCTCACCAGTTCTTTAGTACTTTATACGGAAGGAGCTGTGATCAAACTGGCAGGGCTGTATCAGAGCGAATTCAGGTTGATTGGCTTAACGGGCTCTGAATTCTTACTTATGATTGGCCTGGCAGGCGCTTTAGGCCTGGGTGCTTCTTATGTTTCTGTTAAGAGGCATATCAGAGCTATAGAGCCCTAGTATTGCTTTTTCCTCTGTGGTTAAAAGCCACAGAGGATATGCCCCCAGAGAATACTCAGCTGGCTTTATGGTGCAGGCTGAAGCCGCCTTCAGATAAACGAGTAAAGATGGCTGTGCTATTTTTCCCTGCCGATAACCTTAGCTGGATCAACTTACCGTCTTCTCCCTGGTAAAAGGACAGCACCTGCCCGGGATGAATTTTACTCAGCTCTTTGACTTTGCTTTCCGCCGCCAGTAGTTGATTAAGTTCTGCCGGTTGCACTTCCATTTCCCGGAACACTTTACTCAGGGTGTCTCCCTTGGCAATAACATATGCGCGCCACTTACCCTGGATATCTTCGGGATCCAGCTGGCGAATTTTGGGCTCGGGCGGTGGGACCGGCTGAGTTCTATCGGGTAAGCTTAGCTCTTTTGCTTGTGTCTGATCAGGGGTTTTGGTTACCTCGGGAGAGGGTAAAAATAAAACCAGCAAACAGAGAAACAGGAAAATACCGACGATAAGGCGGCGATGAAGCATGGGTAATGGAATATATTGTGCCAACTTACTGTCCAGTACCAGCAGTTGTTCCCGCTTAGGCAGGATATTCAGTAAGACTTGTTTAAAACGCTGCATTTTGGGCTCCCAAAGGAATCTTGCTACATATAGTGCCTTAATTTGTGACTCGGTAAGGAGTCATTTTTTATTAAATTTGCATAGTGTATTATGCGCAACGTTATTTTACCGTACTTTGGGGTCTGAGATGTTTCGCTGCTTTTTTACTTTTATCTTGCTTGTCGCGAGTTTTACGCTGCAAGCTAACACCTTTACTTTTACCGCAATTCCCGATGAAGATGAAACCAGGTTGCGCGAACGCTTCGATAAGGTTGCCGACTATTTAACTCAATATACTGGGGTCGAAGTAAAGTATATACCGGTGAAATCTTACGCTGCGGCTATTTCCGCTTTTCGTAATAACCAGGTGCAACTTGCCTGGTTTGGCGGTTTATCCGGAGTGCGAGCCAGGAGTCTGGTTAAGGGATCGGAAGCCATCGCCCAGGGTTATGAGGATCAGTTTTTTAAAACCTACTTTATTGCGCATCACTCCGCCGGAATAAACCATAGCGAGTCATTTCCAACCGATATTAAGGGTAAAACTTTTACGTTTGGCTCTAAAGGGTCAACTTCTGGCCGTTTAATGCCCGAATTTTATATTCGTCAGGCTTATGAACAAGCACCTAAAGCCATTTTTAAGCGGGTTGGTTTTTCCGGCGATCACAGTCGAACCATTGCCCAGGTACAGTCGGGAGCCTACCAGGTTGGCGCGGTAAATTATAAGGTGTGGGATAATGAAGTGAAGGCAGGCAAGGTCGACCCTGGCAAAGTCAGGGTAATATGGGAAACGCCGACTTATCCTGACTACCAATGGAGTATTCGCGGTGACGTGAATAAGAGTTTTGGAGAGGGTTTTAAGGCCAAAGTACAACAGGCGTTACTGAATTTAAACGATCCACAACTCTTGTCCAGCTTTCCACGAAAAAGCTTTATCAAGGCCCAAAACAGCGACTTCTTGCCTGTTGAGAATACCGCCCGCGGCATTGGTTTACTGGAGTAATGTCGTTATTCTCCCTGGTTAATGTTTCCTTAGGTTATAACCAACAAGGTTTGACCGAGGACGCCCAGACAGAACAAAGGGTGCTGCAAGGGATCAGTTTATCCATTGACCAGGGAGAGAAAGTCGCCCTGGTTGGTCCCAGCGGCGTAGGCAAGTCAACCCTGCTGAATTGTCTTTATGAGCAACAAAGAGACAAGGTTGCGCTGTGTCCACAAAGCAAGGGCCTGGTATCCAGTCTAAGCCTGTATAACAACATTTATATGGCGCGACTGGAGCAACAGGGAGTCCTTACTAACTTGCTGAACCTGCTCACTCCCAATAAGGCCGCATGGCAACAAGTGGAAGTGCTGGCGGAGACCCTGGGTTTGGTCGATAAAATGAAATCTTCCGTGGATAAACTGTCTGGTGGGCAGCAGCAGAGGGTCGCCGTCGGCCGGGCCATCTATAGTAACAAACCCGTATTTATGGGTGACGAGCCGGTATCGAGCCTTGATCAGCTGCAAGGTCAGATGCTGTTGCAGCATCTTTGCGAAATTCACCAAACCGTTGTGATTGCCATTCATGATCGGGAGTTAGCACTCACTTGCTTCGATCGTATTATTGCCCTGAGAAGGGGAGAAATCGAGTTTGATAAACCTGCAAAGCAAGTTTCTATAGACCAGATAAACAGCTTGTATCTCGATGGTTAGCACAGGCAAGCAACAGGCAAAACTCAGCTATTTTTTACTGCTTAGTGCATTAGTACTACTGCCATTTGCGGATATTGAAATAACTACCCAAGATCCCTGGACTGAACTCGGTCGGCTACTGTTTGGGTTGGTCACGCCGGATTTGTTTGCAACAGAATATCTGCTTGAAGCCTTGTTCACCACAATCAGCTTTGCCCTGTTGGGAGTGGCATTTGGCGTTTTGTTCGGTTTTATACTAGGCTTGTTGTTTCACCTACTGCTGATCCGTTATATCTGTGCTTTTGTCCGCTCTGTGCATGAGCTGTTCTGGGCGCTTATCTTTTTGCAGTTGTTTGGCCTTACCCCCCTGACTGGTATCCTGGCTATAGGTTTGCCCTATGCTTGTACCTTTGCCAAAGTGTATGCCGAACTTTGGGAGCAAACCTCTTCTCTGCCGAGCTATAGCCTGTCCATAAAAACAGGACGAGTCAGTCTGTTTTTTTATACCCGATTACCCCAAGCCTGGTCGCAGATGAAAAGCTATACCCGTTACCGTTTCGAGTGTGGTTTAAGGACCAGTACTATTTTGGGTTTTGTGGGCTTACCTACCCTGGGGTTTCATTTGGAATCTGCTTTTAAGCAAGGCTTATATTCCCAGGCGGGAGCATTATTACTGTTATTTTTCCTGCTTATCGCATCCATTCGTTTTTGGCTAAAGGGCCCGTTAATTCCCGTGCTGTTAGTGGCTTCACTTTGGTTTTTACCTGAATTCGGTGAGCTCAACTGGCCAACCTTAGTGACCTTCTTTGGCCAGGACATATGGCCAGCGCCACTGCGCCACGCTGAATCTATCAGCGGGCCTGTGCTCATCGATACCCTGGCTTGGTATTGGTCCTTGTTAACGGGAGAAGCCTGGGAAGGTTTAATTAATACCCTGTTGCTTACCCAGCTGGCCTTGGTTGCTACGGCTCTGCTGAGTTTGCTGTTGTTTCCCTTAGCGAGTAAGCACTTTTGCTCTTCTTTAGGGCTGGCTTGCGGCCGAGGAATTTTGGTGGTGCTGCGTTCTACACCAGAAATGATCTTAGCCTTTGTATTTTTACTGTTACTGGGACCATCTATGTTGCCGGCCATAGTGGCATTGGCGATCCACAATGGCGGCCTGATCGCGAACCTGATTGCGGTAAACAGTCATTTGCTGCGGCTAAGAGCCGATTCCGCATCGGGGATGAACCTTTATTTGTATGAGTTATTGCCAAAGGTTTATGGTGGATTTATGGCCTTTTTGTTTTACCGCTGGGAAGTGATCCTTCGTGAGTCGGCTATTTTAGGTATTCTGGGAGTGGCTACCTTGGGTTTTTATATTGATTCGGCCTTTGAAGATATTCGTTTTGACCGGGCATTTTTCTTGATCCTGCTTACCGGGTTACTCAACATTTGTGTCGATAGCTTCTCCCGTTGGTTACGTAAAAATACCGGCATGAGGCAAAGCCTGGTGTAGCGAGCTGTCTTTGCCGTAATATTGCAATCAGTTAGCGAAGCAGAAGTCCGCTCCTATAGTGTTACCATGAGCGTCACCTTTCAGGCCGATAACACCTATCATGGCACAGTAAAAAATAAAGCGGCCATTCTTCTCGTTTTCCATACAGCACGCCATTAAAGGGGACTGAGTGGCGTGGAAACCAGAGATAGCTCCACAAGCGATGGTAATAAACAGGGCGGGCCAGAGAGGCAAATCGTTGGGGTTCATATTAGTGAACATCTGGCTCACCTCGTAGTCTCCCAGCAGGGAATGCTCACTTGAGAAGGCAACCGCCACGATCAGTCCTACCGACATAAAGATTAACAGGGTGCCAAGCAGGGGTATAAACGTCCGATGATTTTGTCTACAGGCACTATGGTGGTTATTACCTAATACACAAAAATGACGGCAATCATAACACTCATGGAAATGTTTAAGTCTGTTTGGTCATTTACCCAATTGGTGAGCATACCGGCAGGTGCGGAACCAAACACTAGACCCACCAGAAGCAGTAGTACCAGGGCGAAAATGTTCATAAAGTGCTTGGCCTTTACCCAGGTAGCGCCCTGTGATGGTGGGTACTGAGGCGCCGCAGCATCCCGGAGAAATAATCGTGTACTGCGCCGGAAAATATACAGCCCAGTAGTTAATTTTGGTTGCTGAGTGGTTTAACTTAATCCCAATTTATCTTTTAACGGTTTTAGGTAGCGCCTGCTGATGGGTATCTGTTTGCCGGATTGGGTTTTTATTTCCGCCAGGCCACTTTCGATAAGTCTAATTTCCCGAATGGATCTCGGGTTAACCAGATATTGTCGGTGACATCTAAGCAACGGAGTTTTATCTTCCAGTGTGGTTAGGCTGAGCTGAGTAATGGTGTCTTTCCCCGACGTGCAAACATGGACGCCGCTGGCATTGGAGTAGGCGTATTCCAGCTCTTCTACAGGCAACAGGAGAATGCGGTTGTGCCCAATACAGGGAACCTGCTCCAGTTGGTTTAACTGAAAAGCAGTTATGTTTGGCTGGCTGTGGCTGTGCTGTAATTTAGCGATGGTTTTCCTGAGTCTTTGAGGCTCTACTGGTTTTAACAGATAATCGAACCCGTTATCTTCAAACACTTTGATGGCGTAGTCATCAAAGGTGGTGACGAATACGACACTTGGCATGGTCTCGGGATCCAACATGCTAAGCAGCTCCATGCCTGTTATTTTAGGCATTTTAATATCCAAAAAAACCACATCTGGCTTAAGTTGGTGGATCAGGCGTAAGGCATCGATGGCGTTACCACAATTATCCATAATTCGTACTGCGCCGGTTTCTTCCAGTAGCTCAATCAGCTCTTCTCGTGCCAGTACTTCATCGTCAACCACCAGGGCGTTTAGCATTTAATCTCTCCCCATGCTTGGTAAGTTTATTATTGCTCTGGTCCATTGATCTGTTTGATGCTCCAAGGTTAAACCCTACTGTGGAGCAAAATAACTTCTCAGCCGTTTGTCCACTATTTTAACCCCTAAACCCGAGTCATCCACGGGTGTCTTACATAAACCGGCATTACCTGTAACTTCGAGCAAGAACACCCTGAGACACTCCGAGTTTTACCGCATTTTCCACTAATGGTTGCGGGGTGAAGCTAGGTATCTTGTAATCCAGGAGCGCCGGTTTGATGTTAACCTGTCTGCAAATCGGGTATTTTCTATTTGCAGATACGATTCCACGTGGCTGAGTTCCTCTTTCAAGGATACCAGCTCTTTTTGTTGTTTCAGGTTGCGGCGGAAAACTGAGCCAGGTGCTGAATAAGGCTGCGGGCCATATCCGGATCTTTTCGTATTACCGCATTGATGGTGTTTAAGGCGTTAAATAAAAAATAGAGGGCTAGTTTATGGCTGATACGGCCAGAGATACTGAGTAGGGGCATAAGATAGGGGTTTTACTGAGCAAATAAGTGATCACCAGGTAAACGCTCACTTGCTGTAGCAGGCAGAGGATCAGGTCCATATGCAGTGTTGGTTTTATGCTAACCGCCCCAGCGGCAAATCTCTATGGTTAAGCAAACCAGCTGATCAGTAACATTACCAATAAGCATAAACTAATGATTTGCCAAAATTTGACAGGGTCACGTTCCAGCAAGGGTTTAGATTCATTTTGATGGGTTAGTTCGGCTGGCGGCTTTTTTAGGTCGGAAACCAATTCAGATAATGCGCTATAGCGTTTCGCTGGATTAGGGGCGCAGGCTTTTTGCAGCACGGCATCTACCCAGCCGGGTAAATCTTGTCTGTGTTTATTCAGGCTTTCATATTTCCAGTCACTGTAGTGCTTACCCGAATACTGGTTAGGCTTGAGTGCTTGGTAGGGTAAATGCTGACCCAGCATTTCATATATAATAATACCCATTGAATAAATATCTGACTGGACAGTACCTTTGTTTCCTAACAAATACTCCGGCGCAATATATTCAACTGATCCTACGGGGCAAGATTCTGTGATGGTCTGGTGGCTTTCTGTCACGCCCGCCACCAGCACTGTACCGAAGTCAATGAGTTTGACCCTGCCTTGTTCATCAAACATGATATTTTCAGGTTTCAGATCCCTGTGCACCATATCCTGGCGTTGCATAACACGAATCGCCTGCACGAATTGATTTACCAGCTCCCGGACCTGGCTTAAGTCTGGCATAGGGTTATCTGTCATCCATTGGCGTAAGCTGATCCCCTTAATGTACTCACAAATATGGTATCTGCAGCTGCGGGCGCCTTCGATATCATAAATTTTCATAATCGCAGGGTGGTTTAACCGTTTGCCAATCCATTCTTCGCGAATAAAAGCACTTAGGTATTCTGCGTCTTCACTGAAGCTAAGAGAGGGGGCCTTTAGAACCTTAAGTAGATCATTTTTGTCTTTGACCAAATACAGGTGGCTACGGGTTCCGCTATAAATATGCTCGAGCACATGGAAATCATCCAGCACCTGACCAGGCTTTAATACAGGTGGGATGGGCAGTTCGGTAATAATCTTATGGGTTTCGCTCAACTCTTCTTTGGGTAGCTGTTGTATCTCGACAATAAGGGCGGTGAGATTATCCTGGCTTTGCTTTTCTTGTGCCAGTTGGCACATATGTTCAGATACCTGCTCCAGGCTGAGTTCGGTGTGTGTCAATAACTCTGTTAGCTTAGCGTCACTGACAAAATCATGTATTCCGTCTGTGGTGAGCAGAAGTTTGTCACCGGTTTGAACCAGCAAGTCCGAGTAGTCCACATCCAGGCTTGAGTCCACACCTAGTGCCCGGGTGAGGTGCTGTTTTTTATTGCCCTGGGTTTGTACGTGATCTCGGGTCAGCTGTCTCAGCCTATTATCGCGATACAGGTAAATACGGCTGTCGCCCACATGAAACAGGTGACAGGTATGTGACTTGATGATTAAGGCGCTGAAGGTGGTGGCGTGGCTGCCGGAGTTCACGCCATGCTGAAATAACCAGGTGTTTAGTGCGGTGAGTACTCTGCCACAGGACTTTTTTACCGACCAGGCTTCCGGCGTGGCGTAATAGTCCCCCAGAAAATGAGTCACACTTAATTGACTGGCCACTTGAGCATTATCACAACTGGATAAACCATCGGCCACCACTGCCGCTACCCCTTTATAGTGCCTGGGCCACACGTCGGGCTGATGGGCAGCGAAGGCATCCTCATTTTCCGGTTTCGCACCGGCTAAAGATGTGCCGCCGATTTTAACTTCCAGTCTGTTTTGCTCAGTGATTACCATTGTTCCTTTTTCTTGTGTTGGCCCACCTTGGAAGCTCCAGGCTAAATCGATACGGTGAGCTCTGTGGTTGGTGACCACAGAGCTCAGTGGACAAGCGTATTTAACTTATGTTGATTAAAGTGACTTTACCGTTTTCATCTACTTCGGCCATTTGTCCTTTAGGTTCTTCCAGCATCAGAAGTGTCAGGAAACCCAGCACGGCGGTTGCAGCTATAACATAAAAGAAGGTTTGGTAATCTACAACAGATAATATTGTCAAGTAGAATACGGCGCCCACATTACCATAAGCTCCTGTCATCCCGGCGATTTGCCCGGTAAGGCGTCGCTTGATTAAAGGTACAGCAGCAAATACAGCACCTTCTCCAGCCTGGACGAAAAACGAGCAGGCCATGGCCATTAACACCGCCAGGACGATGGGCCAGTCCTGACTGATTTGCCCCATTCCAACATAACCCAGTGCGAGGCCCGCAGTCAGTACCAACAAGGTTTTCTTTCTGCCGAATTTGTCGCTGATCCAACCACCACCGGGGCGGGAAGCCAGGTTCATAAACGCATAGGCTGACGCTAACAAGCCGGCGTAGATCATATCCAGATCAAACACCTCGGAGAAAAATAGTGGCAGCATGGATACAACCGCCAGTTCTGAGCCAAAAGTAGCGAAATACAGCACATTAAGCACCGCCACCTGTTTGAACTTGTACTGCTCTATTTTGGGAATTTCCTGGGTAAACACATCCTTGTTTACGCTATAGGTCTTCCAGCAGTCCAGTACATACAAGCTGATTAGCCCGGCGTAAATTAGATCGGCAACATACTGTGCAAATAAGGTGACGCCTTGAGGTGAAAGTTTCCAGGTAAGTAGTGCCAGGGTGGCGTACATAGGAATCTTCATCACCAGTAACAAGAAGAAGTCTTTCTGGCTGGTGACTTCCATAGCGCCGCTTTTTTTCGGCTTAAAGTAAGTTGAGCCTTTTGGTGTGTCGCTGACGTTAAAGTAATATACCAGGCTAAACAGCAGGCTTAAGGCGCCTGTGATAGCAACGGCGTAACGCCAACCGTTTTCACCGCCAAACAGCAGTGCCAGGGTAGGCAGTGACATGGCCGCGGCGGCTGAGCCAAAGTTCCCCCAACCGCCGTAAACTCCTTCTGCGGTACCCAGCTCATGAGCCGGGAACCACTCGCTGACGATACGGATACCCACGACAAAACCTGCACCGATAAAACCCAGTAAAAAGCGCGCTAGCGCCAGTTGCTCGAAATCATCGGCCAGGGCAAACATAAAGCAGGGAATACTGCAGACAGCCAGTAGAGTGGAGTAGGTGATCTTGGGACCAAACCTGTCCGTCAGCATACCGATAATAATGCGCGCCGGTATGGTGAGGGCGACGTTTAAAATAAGCAGAGTCTTAATTTGTGAGCTGGTTAATCCAAGATTCTCTGCAATAGCCCCAAGCAGTGGTGCATGATTAAACCACACCACAAAGGTAATAAAAAATGCCATCCAACTAAGGTGGAGCACTTTCATCTTTCCCTTAATAGAGAACAGGTTAAATTTCTCAGCTGACATAGATACTTCCTAAACTTTCAGTTGTTGAACCGGTATTTAAGCGGCGACCTCTACTAGTCCGTCGACTTCCCTGACTGGGTAAACAGGAATGCTTACTTGTGGGTCTTCCAGGCATTCTCCGGTAGTGAGTTTGTATTTATGCTTATATAGGGGCGAGGCAATATAGAGATCTCCCTTGGTATCCCCTATTAAACCTCGTGACAGGACATTTGCTTCTCCCTTGGGGCAGTAGTTGCCCACAGCAAATAACTCATTGGTCTCACAAGTTCTGAAGACGGCGACCTGATGTCCATTCACCAGAGCGCAAACCCCGGTATCTGGGATCAATTGGGAGAGGCTGCATATTTTTATCCAGCTATGTTCACTCATGATTAACTCCTTAAACCAATCAAGATGAAACGTCATTATTCGATAGCAGCCGAAAGAGGCTGCAAATTTTTATTCTTAGACAATGTTCGCTCATGATTAACTCCTTAAAGCATTTCCTGTTTTTCTTTGCGGGTCGCCGGACGGATCTGATCGCGTTCGGTAACAAAGGTAATATTACTGTCTGTTTCTTTAGAGTTAATAAAGTGGCTAAAGCGGGCTAGTTTATCGGGCTCTGATAAGGTGGTTTTCCACTCACACTGATAGCTGGCAATCACGCTAGCTATTTCACTTTCCAGCTCTTGTGCCAGGTCTAGTTTGTCGTCGATCAACACCTCTTTCAGGTAATCCAAGCCACCTTCCAGGTTTTCCAACCAGACGGAGGTACGCTGTAAGCGGTCGGCGCTACGGATATAAAACATCAGGAAGCGGTCTATAAGCTGGATCAGGGTGTCATCATCCAGCCCTGTGGCCAGCAGATCTGCGTGTCTGGGGCGCATGCCACCGTTACCACATACGTATAGGGCCCAGCCATTTTCAGTGGCGATAATACCCACATCCTTGCTCTGGGCTTCGGCGCATTCACGGGTACAGCCTGAAACCGCCATTTTTAACTTATGGGGTGAGCGCAGGCCCTTGTAGCGGTTTTCGATGCGTATGGCCATATCCATACTGTCGCTGACGCCGTAGCGGCACCAGGTACTACCGACACAAGATTTCACCGTGCGCAAGGATTTACCATAGGCGTGGCCCGTTTCAAAACCGGCATCTATCAGCTTTTCCCAAATAATAGGCAGTTGATGTAACTGGGCGCCAAACAGATCGACACGCTGGCCGCCGGTTATCTTGGTATAGAGGTTATATTCCTTAGCCACCTCTCCCAGCACGATAAGTTTTTCCGGAGTCACCTCACCGCCGGCCATTCGCGGCACGATAGAATAGGTGCCGTCTTTTTGCATATTCCCTAAGAACACGTCATTGGTATCTTGCAGGCTGATATGATCGTCTTTTAATACGTACTCATTCCAGTAGGAGGCGAGTACTGAACCCACGGCTGGACGACAGATTTCACAACCGTGTCCGCTGCCGTATTCTGTGAGTAACTGGGCAAAGGTTTTGATCTTCTTCACCCGAATAATATCGGCCAGCTCCCGACGGGAATAAGCGAAGTGTTCACAGATATCCGTGTTGACTTCGACCCCCTGGTTTTCCAGCTCTGCGTTAATCACCTGAGTGACCAGGGTGCTACAACCGCCACAACCTGTACACGCTTTGGTAGATCCTTTCACGTCTCCTAAAGAGCAAGCGCCAGCCTGAACGGACTGAATGATGTCCCCTTTGCTGACATCGAAACAGGAGCAGATTTGCGCACTTTCCGGTAAGGCATCCACGCCGAGCGCCGCACTGGCCTGTCCCCCTTCTGCTGGCGGGATTAATAGGTGTTCAGCGTCGCAGGGTAAGTCCATATCGTTGAGGTAAAGCTGCAACCAGTTACCATAGTCTGAGGTCTCCCCCACCATTACCGCACCGAGGAGCTTCTTACCACATTCGCTGACCACGAGTTTTTTGTACACGCCTTTACTGTGGTCTGTATAGCTGTAACTGGCTGCTCCCTCAGTGTTACAGTGGGCATCCCCTAAGCTACCGACTTCAACCCCCAATAATTTTAGCTTGGTGCTCATATCGGCGCCGTTAAAGCTCAGGTCTTGCTCACCGCAAATATGATCCACGGCGACTTTGGCCATCTGATAACCGGGGGCGACGAGACCGAATATACGACCCTGCCATAGTGCGCACTCGCCAATGGCGTATATATCTGGGTTGGAGGTTTGGCAGTAGGAATTAACGTTAATCCCACCACGTTCACCCAACTCTAAACCTGTGCTTCTGGCTAACTCGTCCTGAGGGCGAATGCCGGCGGAAAACAGGATCATATCTGTTTCCAAATAGCTGCCGTCCACGAAATTCATTCGATAGCGGCATTGCTCACCGGTGACGATTTCTTTGGTGTTTTTCTCTGTGTGTACCGTGACGTCTAATTCTTCGATTTTCTTTTTAAGAATCTCGCCACCGTCCTGGTCTATTTGTACAGCCATCAAGCGAGGCGAAAATTCCACCACATGGGTTTCCAGTCCCAGATTTTTCAGGGCGTTTGCGGCTTCCAGACCCAGCAGGCCACCACCTACCACTACACCTACTTTGCTCTTTTCACCCGATGCCGTTATAGCTTCGAGATCGTCTATGGTGCGATATACCAAACAGTGATCCTGGTCCTTCCCTGGTATAGGGGGAACAAAAGGATATGAGCCCGTAGCCAGGATCAATTTGTCATAGCTTTCTTCCCGACCCGAAGCCGTGGTTATCTTTTTATCTTCAGGCGATATCGCCAGCACCTTATCGTTGACAAAATATTGAATGCCATTTTCGTCGTAGTATGCAGGACTTGTCAGCGCCAGGTCTTCCGCCGTATTGCCAGTAAAGTAAGAAGATAGTCGCACCCTGTCGTAAGCCAGACGGCTTTCCTCTGAGAATGTAGTGATCTGGTATTGGGTATTTTTATCTTGCTGTATTAGCTGATCGATAAATTGGTGACCAACCATTCCGTTTCCGACAACAATAATTCTTTTCATCGTGTGCTCCAGCCCTTTAACTTCTAACAGGACTGAGGCAAAGACGATGCCAGTCTTAGCTGTATTTGGGTTTTTATGTTTCTTATTCAATAAAAACAATTGCTTAGGTTTTATTTGTGGTGTTTTTTTTGATGAAAAACAGACTACTACTAAGTGGGTATTTGCACCATGGGGAGTAAAACACGCACTAACTTAGTGCTTTTTAGTGCAAGTAAATACGCATTAACTCGTGGAACACCCATGTTTGTTGGCTAACTAGCTGTTTTTATTGGTCTAATAAACCTTGGCCTGAGGTTTGCTTATAAGAATATAGATAACCGAAGTTTGCACCAAAGCAATAAACCTGGTGTAAGCAAGTGCGGTAGGGCGTGGGATACGAAAATGTCGGTTGTAGGAAGCTGTGGTTGGAAATACGGCTTTTGTATAAGTGGTAGGAGATTGGGATGCAGAACATAACTAAAACAACTTGCCCTTATTGTGGCGTCGGGTGTGGCGTGACGGTTCAGACAAATGGTGACAAAATAAGTGTATCGGGTGATAAGACCCATCCCGCTAACTTTGGTTTACTGTGTTCGAAGGGCTCGGCGCTGGCAGATAGCCTTATCCCTGATGGTCGATTGTCTCATCCTGAAATCAAGGGGCACAGGGAGTCCTGGGAAAAGTCTGTTAGTTATGTTGCCAGCCGCTTTAACCAGGTTATCGCTGAATTTGGCCAGGATGCAGTCGCTTTTTATGTGTCGGGTCAGCTGTTAACCGAAGATTACTATGTTGCGAATAAGTTGATGAAGGGATATATCGGCAGCGGAAACATAGACACCAACTCGCGCCTGTGTATGTCTTCGACCGTAGCGGGCTTTAAGCGTGCTTTTGGCACGGACACAGTGGCGGGTTGTTACGAAGATCTGGAACAAGCCAACCTGGTTTTTCTGATAGGCTCCAATTTGGCCTGGTGCCATCCTATTCTGTTTCAACGGTTGAAAAAGGCAAAACAGAACAATCCAGAGCTAAAAGTCGTGGTTGTAGATCCGAGAAAAACCGCCTCCTGTGATATCGCGGATCGGCACTTGCCACTAACCCCCGGCTCCGATGTGGCTTATTTCAATGGCCTGTTAAGTTACCTGGAGCAAGCCAATGTACTGGATCGTGAGTTTATCCAACAACATAGTGAAGGCTTTGGAGAGGCCCTTGAGGTCGCTAAAGCAGAAACCGGAAGTTGGGAAGAGTTGGCCAGAGAGTGTGGCTTAAGTCGGCAAGCTTTACTGCAGTCTTACTTATGGTTTGCCAATGAAGAGAAAACCGTCTCTGTATTTAGCCAGGGAGTTAATCAGTCTACTCAGGGGACAGATAAGGTTAACGCCATCATTAATTGTCATCTGGCGACTGGGCGGATAGGTAAACCTGGTGCAACGCCATTTTCGGTGACGGGCCAGCCCAACGCTATGGGGGGCAGGGAAGTTGGCGGCTTAGCTAATACGCTGGCTTCCCACCTGGAGTTTGGAAAATCAAATCAAACCTTGTTACAGGATTTCTGGCAAAGTCCGGCCATGGCTCAGGGGCCGGGTTACAAAGCGACAGAGGTATTTGATCGGGTGCTGGAAGGTAAGGTAAAGGCTATTTGGATTATGGGCACTAACCCAGCGGTAAGTCTGCCAGACTCCCACAAGATAAGAAAAGCCTTGCTGCATTGCCCTTTTGTGGTGGTTTCCGATTGTATAAAAGATACGGATACTAACCGTTTTGCCGATGTTCTTTTACCCGCCAAGGGCTGGGGCGAAAAGTCGGGTACAGTGACTAATTCTGAGCGTCGGATATCCAGGCAAAGAGGTTTCTTGGCTGGTGTTGGTGAAGCCAGGTCAGATTGGCAAATTATTTGTGCCGTTGCAAAACGCATGGGGTTTGCCGCCGGGTTTGGTTATCAGGATGAAGCCGGGATTTTTGCTGAGTATGTGGCTTCCACTCGTGTGGGGCCGCAAAGGGATCTTGATCTGTCGGGGTTAAAAACTGATAAGGGATCTTATGAGGCCATGTCTCCAGTACAGTGGCCGGTAAATAGCGGCAAAAAAACGCAGCGTCCTTTTGCGGATGGGGGGTTTTATACCGCTAGCGGTAGGGCGAAATTTATACCGGTAAGATATAAAGAGCCGGTCAGCAAATCGACTGAGAAATATCCATTTATCCTTAATACTGGGCGTTATAGAGATCAATGGCATACCATGACGCGTACTGGATTATCGGCCGGGCTTTCTAGTTATCAGGCAGAGCCTGTGTTGGCAGTTTCTCCAGTAGACGCCAAGTGTCTGGGGCTGGTGGCCGGTCATTTGGTGCAAGTTAGCTCCAATCTTTCAGCTTCGCTGGTTCGGGTAGCTGTTTGTGAAGATCAAAAAGCAGGTGAAGTATTTTTCCCTATTCATTGGAGCGGACAGAATTCCAGCAGTGGTTTAGTTAGCGCACTGATAGCTGGCCAATGTGACCCCATTTCCGGCCAGCCAGATTCCAAGTTTACCCCGGTAAATATCACTCCCTGGGAGTGTGTTACAGAGGCCAGGGTATTTAGCCGTAAGCCTTTGCAGTGTGATTCTTTCGAATACTGGACCAGGCAAAAGCTGGATCAGGGATTTGTATACCGGATAGCAAGCAGCAAAACCACGGATGAGTTGCTCGAATTGTTTGCGCTTCCGCAATTGGGGAAAAGTTACCGGGTAATTGAAAAGCAGCAGCTCAGAGTCGGCATTGAGATTGAAGGGCAATTACAATTCGGTGCCAGTTTGCACACACCAGGTGAAAAACCTGAACTTGAATGGCTGGAGCAAGTGACGGGTTTGCCTGCGGATCAGTTAGGTGAAACCGTATTAAAAGGAAAAGCCGGGTTGTCTCTTGGCCCCTTGGTTTGTTCCTGTAACCAAGTCCGGGAGCAGGAGATTATTCAGGCGATAGAGCGGGGTGCTGACAGCGTTGAATTGATTGGCTCCAAGTGTAAGGCTGGCACAAATTGTGGCTCTTGCGTGGGTGAACTAAAAGGCCTGTTAAAAAGAATTAATATAAAAGTTGCTTGAATCCCCAAGTTATTTGCCGTAGAAAAGAACAGATGTTGAGCCAGGTCACAATTATTGTTCACTTCAGGCAATAAAAGAAGCCATTGGGTGGCGGGATGCCACTGCCGGGTTTCAGGGAAAAAGGATCGTTTATGTTTAAACATCTGGAAATTCAAGCGGTACCTGCTTTTGCACCAATCACTCAACTTTTAGTCCGTGAACTGGATGCAGAACTGGCGGCTCACCATAGTGTTACTGAAGTTTATGGTTTATCAGGTCTGGATGACGTAGACCCTTCGTTTCTGGTGGCTCGAGTTGACGGTGATGCGGTTGGTTATGCCGCTTATTGCCGTTTCGATGATAATACTGTGGAACTTAGATCTTTGTACGTGCGCAAAAGCATGCGTGGTTTAGGAATAGGAAAAAGTCTACTGGCTGAGTTAGAGCATTATGCTGCGAACCAGGGTTTTTCCATCATTTCTCTGGAATCCGCGGCTGTCTATTCGGCGGCCGTTCAGCTGTGTAAAAGTATCGGCTATCAGAAGAAATCAACCGCTAGCGAGCAGCTAATAAATTCAAATAATCTTTGCTTTGAGAAGGGTCTAAGCACACTAGCTCTTGCATAACCGAGCGGCTTTCCCTATATTTCTGTGTGTCTCATATAAAACTCTATGCGGTATCGTTCCCAAGAGTCTGGCCTGTGGCATCTGTTTCGGTTTTTTTGAAGGTGATGAATGAGTAAAGATATATCGTCAATGATCCTGGCTCCCCAGGGAAGTATTGAAGCCTATATCCAATCAGTTAACAGTTTTTCTATGCTGAGTGCGGAGGAAGAGAAGTCTCTGGCGCAGCGTTTGCAGTCCGATGGAGACTTGCAAGCAGCCAAGAAGCTGGTTATGTCTCACTTGCGTTTCGTCGTGCATGTTGCCAAAAGCTATTCCGGTTATGGCCTGCCTCAGGCAGACCTGATCCAGGAAGGCAATATTGGCCTGATGAAAGCGGTTAAACGTTTTGACCCCACCGTAGGGGTCCGGTTGGTCTCGTTTGCCGTTCACTGGATAAAAGCAGAGATCCATGAGTTTGTTTTACGTAACTGGCGTGTAGTTAAAATTGCTACCACTAAAGCTCAACGTAAGCTTTTCTTCAATCTGAGAAAATCTAAAAAACGTCTGGGCTGGTTCTCGAAAGATGAAGTAGACACAGTAGCTGACACTTTGGGGGTTTCCAGTAAAGAAGTGATGGAAATGGAATCCAGGTTAAGTGCACAAGATCAGGCTTTCGATTTAACATCCGATGCAGATGATGACTCCGGTAATTTCTCTCCAGTACATTATCTGGAAGATAAGAGCTCAGATGTCGCTACCTATGTTGAACATAGGAATTACCAACATCATACGTCGAATAAACTCGCTGCGGCCATGGCGACCCTGGATGAGCGAAATCAGCATATAGTGCAGTCTCGCTGGTTAAGTGAAGAAAAAGCAACGTTACAAGAACTTGCTGATATGTATGGTGTTTCTGCTGAGCGGATCAGACAGTTGGAAGCCAATGCAATGAAAAAGCTGAAAAGTGCAATGGACCTCTGAATAACACCGTCAATTGTTCTGTAAAAAGGCCCTATTTTAGGGCCTTTTTACTTTTTAATCGATTCATGTAAAATCCCCCCCCTCGCAAAGCACCCCAATTGGAATGGGCTGTTGGACTACTTAGCAGTAGGAATTTGATATGAGTAGAGATCCCTTATTTGGTTTTCAGGGTGGCAACCTTAAATAATATATTGAGCGTAACCCATTATCCGCTGGCGGTATAATGCTGGTTATGATGCAGCCGGTTATTCCTTGGATAAAGTACTGGACCCCGAGCAGGGCAGACAGAAACGAGTACAGGTACAAAACCTGGCGAATAACCAGGAACTGACATTTTACCGAACCGGGAAAAGTGTCAGCAGTAAAGCCGGACAATTTAAACTGCTGCCTGTGGTGCCTTGGGTTGTAGCAAGATTGGGTGCCAGTGCTCGGGTAAGTTTTGATTGGAGCTGGCGTTACGCTTAGTCAATTCGCCTGGCTTTTAGGTCGGGATCGCTATGATGGGTGCTTTGATATAAACCCCTCACAAGAGAAAACATCGGACGTCGTTTTCTCTTAGTCTCTATATTGCCTATTCCTTGTTTCATACAAGCGACTATCTTTAGTGAAGGTAGCAGGAGCCTTGTATGGACAGAGCCAACAAATCCCGACTGTATCCTTTGCAGGTAAGCCAGCAAAACCCCTTGTTGGCTTACGTTATTAGTTCTTTTGTTTTCCTGTTTTTTATTTGCTTCCTGTTATACAACTCCTTTCTAAACAGCCAACTGCTTATTCAGCAACAGGCCAGAATAGCCGAACAAATGCTCAGGCAGCAGCTGGCAGGATTTGATAACCAGATAAAGTTGCTGGTAAAAACCCTTGAGCTGCAAGAGCCAAAGGATGAATCGGATTTATTACGACATTTTAGCTATGAGCCTCAGTGGCAAGGGTTTCACTTAGATGACATACCGTCCCAGTATGAGAGTCGTATCTTGGGCAATATTAGTGGTGCCGGGCAAGCGGATTCGCTAAGCAAAAGCGCCAGAGATATGATGACAAGGCTGTTGGCTACCGAACCATTTTTTCAGGCGAGTAGAAACTACCTGGCCGAACTTTCTGTTATCTATTTTACGGGCAAGCAGGACTACCTCTATTTATATCCAAGGTTACTGTCTTTGGACTGGCATTTCACCGCGGCGGTAAAACAGGCTAATGCGTACCTGCTAGGGTTGCCGCAGAATAACTTAAACAAAGAATCATATTATTCGAGAGTATTTCACGAAGCGTTACACAAAAATCTGATGTTTACCCTTTCCTCCCCGGTATATGTTGAAGGCACTTTTATGGGGACACTTTCCCTTGAATTGGATATCAGCGCGCTGTCCGAAACCCTAAGTACCGCGCCAATACCGGTTGCTAACTTGTTACTGGTTAATGTACACAATCAGGTGTTGGCAACACCTCAATACCGGGCCTGGACATCGGATAAAATACTGCAGTTAAGTGATTATCTTAGCCAGAGCGAACTCTTAATATTGGAGGGGGGTGGTGTTAACCAATGGTCGTCGATGGACAGGCAATTTTTCTGGTTTTCCCCGTTGATAAAGGATGAGCATTACTTTTTGCTGCTAATGGATAAAAGGGACTTTTACCTTTACCTGCTGGATAAAGAGAAGTTGGGTATTGGTTTATTATTGATTTGTAATATGCTGATGATAGTCGTGATCAGGCTAAGGCAGGCCTACCTTAACAAGCAAGCTGCTGCCCAGGTTGATCCTGTTACCGGGCTCCCGTCATCACGTTTTTTCCTGGCAGAATTAGTTAGTAAGTTGGAATTCACAAAGAGCAGGCAGGGTACCCTGGTCCTTTTTCTCCTGTATATAGAACTTAAAGAATCATCTGCATGGGAGCAAGAACTTAGTGCTGATCTATTACGGTTAGTCGCTGGTCGTTTGGTTTATGCATTGCGTCAAGGTGATTGTGTCTGCCGCCTGAATGCAGATGAGTTTGCCGTGTTCACTATACCTAAGCAGCTGGAAGATATTGAAAAAATTGAAGCAAAGATGCTTAGCATATTTGACAAGGCGGTCACTATTGATGAGGAAAAGTTGTTACTTAAAGTTCAGGTAGTTTCTGGTCTCTATCCGCTGGAGGCGAAAAGTACCGATGAACTTTTGTCGAAAGTCCGGGCTAAAATCAAGCGAAACTTGGGTGCCCAGCTATATGCCCTGAAACATTAATAGCCTGATCTATACTCCTAGTTAGGCCCATCGAGAAGGATCTCGACATCCCTATGTTCTATAAGCTCACATTTGTCTACCTGACGCTGCTTATTCTGCTTTGTGTGAACCTGTGGCGAAATTATGCAGGTGAAGTGGAAGCCGAGATAAAGCTTGATACTTTGGCTGTGGACTCGGTTAATCAGGGAATGTCTGGTTATTTTAAACAGCGCATGGCTGAAACGGCTTTATATTCTGCTTCTCCATTGCTAAGTAAGACCAATATTGGCCGGGCTCAGGGCTATCTCTCAGAGGAATTAAAGCGGCTACATAATGTATACCAGGATCTGATTTTCACTACCTCAGAGGGGGAGCTTTACTGGGCGTCAGAATACGGCCCGAATTTTCCCCGTCCATCACCTGATAGAATAAAAATCGATAATTACCTTCTTTCTTATTGGCAAAAAATACGAACAGATAGCATTCGGACACAGAGTATTAAGTTATTGCCTCCCTCTATGAGTAACCCTCAGGTACTGGTGACGGCAACGGGAGAGCGTAATACCATGCTGGCTGGTTTGATCTCCTGGTCACAAGTGTCGGCTCAAACGGTTCAATGGGGTTTACCCCTGATTAAAAAAGGAGCAAAAGTCTACCTGATATCTGACTCAGTGGCATATAGACTGGCGAATCTGGAATCGTTCCACCTGAAACCTGTGGTGCTGGAGTCATTAATTAGCAGCTTTAGCTCAGAGCAGAGCAAAGGGGAAGAAAAAGAAATAAATCAGCAGGCCTACCGGGTGTACCTCTCTCCCTTTAAGCAGGGTAATTTTTCACTTCTGGTATTGGTACCTCAAATTCCCATTTACTCCTTATTGGGAGAATCTACTGTTTGGCTGGGGCTCTTTGCATTTATAGGTATTTATGGTCTCTATCGTCATAAAAAGGGGGTGGTGCGAGAAACCGTGAAGCAACGACTGTTAGTCAGCGAGCAGCGCCAGGATAAGGACCGATTGTTACAAACTCTGCTCGAGCATGCACCTTTGTTGGTATGGAGTGCTAATAAAGATGGGCAACTTACCCTACTGGAAGGTTCATTTATTCACAATTTTTTTCAGGATGATAAGCCTGCGACTTCTCGCAAATTAAGCGAGTTATTGGGTAACTCCGAAGAAGTGAAACGAGCAATGGAATCTAATTTAGAGGGGCGGATCAGTCGATTTCAGCTGGAAAAAAATGGTCGTAGTTTACAGGTATACCAGGAGCCTATTTACTCAGAGAAGAAGGGATATCAAGGCTGTTTTGGCGCGGGCTTCGATATATCTGAGTTAAAGGATTTCGAACGAAAACTGACTTATCAGGCCTACCACGACAACCTTACGGGTCTGGCAAATCGTAGAATGTTACAAGACAGGTTACAGCAAGGAGTTTTCAGAGCGGAGCGTGCCAGTCATAGGCTGGCTCTGCTCTATATTGATTTGGATGGCTTTAAAGCGGTAAACGACAGCTATGGCCACCAGGTAGGTGACGAATTATTGGTAGAGGTGGCCCGGCGATTGGGATCTGAAGTGCGACACGCAGACTCCATCGCCCGGGTGGGTGGTGATGAATTTAATATCATTGAAGAAGAAATGGGGGATAGTCAGCTGGACCATGTGGCTCAGCGACTGTTAAGGGCATTAAGTAGTCCCTTTAAGCTAAAAGGCGAAGAGCTGCATATTACGGGTAGTATAGGGATCGCTATTTATCCCGATGATGCGTTAAGTGTCACCGAGATTATACGCTGTGCCGATGCGGCTATGTACCGGGCCAAGCAGGATGAAAATAATAAGATTTGTTACTTTTCCAGTGATTTGTACAGAAAGTCCAGGTTCAATCGTGAGCTGGAATCGCAAATGCAAGATGGCATTAAAAACCACGAGTTCGAACTCTATTATCAGCCCATAGTGAATGGGAAGACGGCGGCAATCTGTGGTTGCGAGGCATTATTGAGGTGGCGTCATAAAACACGTGGCCTGCTGCTGCCGGATGAGTTTATGCGCTTGGCTGAAGAGTGTGGTTTGATTAACGAAATAGGGCTTTCGCTGATAGCGGATGCTGCCCAGCAAATGCAAACCTGGCTAGCGCTGGGTTGTGACATTCAGTTTGTTTCTATCAATATCGGCTCGGCGCAGTTGGCGGATTCCAGGTTAATTGATGAAATGGAACGCCTGTTAAAGTCTCATACTGTGACTACTAAACAGCTGGAGCTGGAAATATCGGAAACCGCGTTAGTTAATAGCAATCAAGTGTCTTTAAAAGCCATTCATAAATTGGAACATTTTGGTGTGCGTCTGAGTATCGATGATTTTGGCACGGGTTATACGTCACTTAAATATGTTCAGGACTTGCCCATAAAAAAAATAAAAATAGACAAGAGTTTCGTCAGTGGGATCCCAAATAATAAACAGTCTGTGGCAATTACCAAGGCGATAGTGGCGATGGCGGATAGCCTGGGCATAGATATAGTGGCGGAAGGTGTAGAAAACCAAGAGCAAGCCTGCTTCCTGCTTTCTGTGGGGGTGAAAATGTTACAAGGTTATTTTTATGCTGCTCCTCTGGAAAAGCAGGCACTGACGGATCTGGCGTTGGCAAAAAAACGCTTAGATATTAGCAAGGGGTGACGCCGCCGCATAGATAGGGTACATTTCCTTGCTAGCCAGTGATTAATACAGGGAAAAAAATGAAGAGTATTGCGACTTTGGGTCCGAAAGAGACATTTTCAGATCTCGCTACCCAAGCGTATATAAAGGAGCAGCAGGATCCTTTTCAAGTCCAGTATTACCCCACTCTTAAGACTGCGTTTCAGGCCATAGGCACAGAATGCGACTATGGTGTTCTGCCTATTGAAAATTTATCCGAAGGATATGTCCAGATAGTGCTGGATCTGCTGATGGATACCGATCTCTATATTCTCGATGAAATTCTGCTACCAATCACCTTTGCGTTCGTGGCTAACCGGGAGTCGTTTGCTCAAGTAGAGCAGATTTTTGTCCAGTTTGTCGCTCACGGCCAATGTTCAGAGTTTCTGGAGCGCCAGAGCCATGTGGAAATTAAAAATACGCAAAGTAATATGGAGTCACTCGCTTTGTTAAATGAGGCGAGAACAGGCGCAGGTGCGGTGATCCCTCAACATGCGTTGTTGAATAGCAAAGACTACCCCTTTGTTCTGGAGAATGTGACCGATTATGCCAATAATCAGACCCGTTTTTTGGTGTTAGGCAAGAGCTCCGGCATAAAAGTGGCAAACGCCAGCTATAAAACTTCTCTGGTGGTCAGAGATGATCTGGATAAGCCAGGTGTGCTGGGTAGCATTATTACTGCTTTTACCAATCGGGGGATCAATATGACCTCTATTATGTCCAGACCAACTAAAGCACAGTTAGGTAAATATCACTTTTTTATTGATATTGAAGGGCATAGGGAGCAGCGGGAGATCGATGATGCGCTAGCAGAGATATGCCTCTCCTATGCCGTGAAAGTGTTAGGATCCTATCCCCTTGCCAGCAACTATGGTGTTGTCTAGCAATAGTAACGGGCGGCCTAATTACATATGTTAGGGTGAACTCTTCTCCGAACAAGTTCAGCTTCGGCTGAACAATCGCCTTATTATCATGCTGTGATCGGGATAGCTCTCCTGGCAACCCAGCCCTAGTTTAAGCTTGGTAAACCTCATCTAAAAAGATATCTTTGTAGGCCGCATAGAGTGATGCCATTAGCACCGGCATAATAACAAACAGCCCTAAGCCTAAGGTGAACGGGGTTACGATAAGCAACAAGAGTAATATCAAAACACCGTAGATGAGAAATGGCAGCATGTTTTTCATACAACCGGAAACACTCAGTTTACATGCATCCATTACTTTTAAGTTATGCCGGACGATAAGTACCGGGGCAAAATAAAAAGCCATAATAACTGGGATATATAAGGCCATAAATAGCAGTAAGGCTAACAAATACGAAATCGCTGCCTGCTGTGAAATTAGTTGTTGTTCAGATACTTCCGTTAAAGAAACGCCTGTGACTAATGACACCAGCAGCATAATAACTAAACTGGCTACCAGCATAAGGGTGCCAGAGAGTGCCAGAGCTGCCGGATTCTTCTTAAAAGCTGAAAATAGGTAATTTGTGTTAAAAGGCTTACCCAGGTCTTGCTCAGCGCATCCCAGCATTAGGCCTGCGACCAGAATGGGGTTGATAACGGTAAAGGCCAGTCCACCAATAAAAGGGATAAAATTGGATATACCGCTAATAAGCATGTAAATCAGTACAGCGAGGACCCAGGCTAAAGGGCTGGCTTTAAAATACTGCCAGCCAGCTCCTATCCATGCACCGCCTTTACCTGCCGTGACCGCTCGGGCAGTGGGAATTACTATCTCATTCATCTGATTCTCCGTTAGCAACTAAATTCACTGATCTAACATTATGACTATAAAGAAATTTGTTGGATATTGCATTACGTGAGTCGTGAAAGAGATTAGTATTAACTAAGGTGTAACTAAATTGAATTATCAGGAGGCTGTATGCCGCATATAGTGATGGAATATGCTCAGGAATTGGAGCAGAAACACGATATTAGAAATTTACTGAATGTTATCCATGACGCGGCAAAAAGTAGTCAGCTTTTTACTGCGAATTCTATTAAAAGCAGGGCAATACCTTATTCTTACTACCGAATTGCGGAAGGCGGTCAGGACTACCGGTTTATCCATACCACTATCTATTTGTTAAAAGGGCGGACAAGTAGTCAAAAACACCAACTAAGTCAGTTGGTGTGTCAGGCCATATGTTCAGAACTAGAAATATTAGGCAGTATTTCAGTGGATGTGAGGGATCTTGATGAGGAAACCTATATTAAACGGGGTAGTTAACTAAATTTATCGTTAAACCATTGGGTCATCACCATATGGGTTTTGAGCATGACCAGGCTTTCCAATTGATCCAGCTGTGCCCGGATCTCATGTAACCTCTCCATATTAGGTACTTCCACGAATAGCAGAATATCTGTTTCACCACTGATCCCATGAGCCATTTTGATTTCCGGAATGGCTCTGATGGGTTGGATAAATTCCAGTTCACACTTATATCCTTTGAAGGTCAGTTCAAAGTATGCCTGCAGTTTACCTGCGGAGTTATTGGCCAATTCCACTGAATAGCCTTGAATTGTGCCATTGGTTTCCAGTTTATTGATACGTTCTGCCACGGCAGATCGGGAAAGATTTACCTCTCTGGCCAACTGACTCACAGGTATGCGGGCATTTTGCCTTAGTAACTCCAGGATTTTTTGATCGAATTTGTCCAAATCCATACTCCTTGCTCGTTCGCTCCTTATCTTAATCCTTAACGACACCAGACCAAAGTTATTTAAACCGCCGTTATTGTGGTGGTGAGCAAGTGAATTTAACGGTGAATGCAGACGGTTTGATTGGCTACAGACCTATCTGGAAACGATAAGCTAATACGGTAAGTTGGATAGTGGGTAAGAAAAACTAAAGGAGTACATAGTAATGACAGGGTTTACCAAGTCAATCGGACCCCTTCAGGGGAGCGCCATGGTGGCGACAACCTTGATTGGTACGGGTATATATGTGGTGCCAGCCATGACAGCGTCGATTTCTGCAGGGTCAGCCGTGTTTGCCTGGACATTGGCGATACTCGCCATGCTGCCCATCGCATTCACGTTTGCACTGTTGGGTAAGTCTCATCCTCATGCGGGAGGGGTCGCTTATTTGGTTAGGCTGGCTTTTGGTTCTCGCTTAGAGAAGCAAGTAGCCTGGCTTTCCTTATCCATTATCCCGGTGGGTTTGCCTGCGGCGCTGGAAATATCGGCTAATGCTTTGGCTGCGGGACTGGATGTTCAAGGGGATGCGGTTTACCTCATTAAGCTAGGGACGCTGCTTATTGCCTTTTTGCTTATCGCCAGAGGAAACCAGGTATCAGGCTCGGTTCAGCTTTTGGTATCGCTGGCTATCGTAGTGCTTATAGTTACTCTGTTAGCCAATTATCAGGGTGGCCAAGTGGACGTTTCCTTTAGCCCTTCAGGAGTTGGCCTCACTAGCAGCATGGCGTTGATCCTCTGGTGTTTTGTTGGAATCGAAGCCGTCACTCACATGGCTGGAGAGTTTAAAAACCCAAGGCGTGACTACCCAATTAGCATTATTGTGGGGGTGGTCGTTGCTGGATTGCTTTATGTAGTCGCTGCTTTCTTAATTGTGAGCGAAGGGGTGTATGGTGATGAACAAACCAACGCACGCTCCTTTGTTTTGTTATTTGAAGCCTTGCTTGGTGATAACGGTAATATTTGGGTAGGAGTGATCAGCTACCTGACCTGTTTTGTAGCGCTCGTTTGTTATTTACAGGGGTTCTCTCGTATGGTGTGGAACCTTGCCGATATTCAGGTGCTGCCAGGGGCATTTGCTCAGTTGTCGAAAAAAGGCCAGCCATTAAGGGCGCTTACCCTGATCATCTTGATAGGATTACTCAGTTTGTTAGCCGAGGCTGGAATCAATATCGGGCTTTCCGGGTTAATTTTGTTTGCTAATGCAGCATTTGCCTTTATTTATTTGCTGGCAATGATGGCGGGTTATCGTCTGTTAAAAGGTGTATCTCGCTGGGTCGCGCTGAGTTCAGGGTTTATCTGTTTTCTGTTTATGCTTTCAACAGGGTGGGGGCTGTTGTATCCACTGCTCTTTATGGTGTTGGCAAATTCATTGTCTTTTCTGGCGAATTGGAGAGCTGAGACTAAAGTAGGTGAGCAAATTCAACTTGGTAAGTAAACCGATTTGCTTGATGAGTCTGCAGGAAAAACCTTCCTACAGATTCTTACAGTCAGGCTTTTTTGGTTAAGTAGACGCCAGCTTCCATATGGTGGGTATATGGAAACTGATCGAACAGGGCGAAGCGGGCAATATCGTGTGTCTTGCTGAAGGTCTTCAGGTTATCTGTTAGGGTATCTGGGTTACAGCTGATGTAAAGAATGTTGGCATATTCCTGCACCATTTTTACGGTTTCTTCATCCAGGCCGGATCTTGGCGGATCGACAAAAATGGTATTACAGTCGTAGCTGGATAAATCTATACCTTCCAGGCGGCGGAACTTGCGCTCACCACGCATCGCCTGGGTAAACTCTTCGGCAGACATACGGATAATGGTGACATTGTCTATTTGGTTCGCAGCGATATTATATTGCGCCGATTCGACAGATGGTTTGGCGATTTCAGTTGCCAGCACTTGATCAAAGTTTTCAGCCAGTGCCAGGGAAAAATTGCCGTTACCGCAATAAAGCTCTAGTAGGTCCCCTTGATTTTCACGGGTACAGTCCAGAGACCATTCCAGCATTTTTTGTGCAACAACGGCATTGGGCTGGGTAAAACTATTTTCTACTTGCTTGTAAACCAGTGTTTTATCGTTAACGGACAATTTTTCAATTACAAAATCTTGACCCAATGTGATTTTCTGCTTTCTGGCGCGGCCAATAAGGCTTAGCTGAAATGTTTTTTCCAGCTCTGTCTTTAGTGCATTGGCTTGCTCCAGCCATTCATCATCCAGTTGCTTGTGATACAGCAAGCTGACCACCACCTCTTCACTTAAGCTGGAAAGGAAGTCTACTTGGAAAAGTTTTCTGCGTAGCACTTCGTTGTTTCTAAGTGCATTTATCAGTACCGGCATCAGATGGTTGATAAGTGCGCCTGCAGGTCCAAATTCATCAATTCTGATTTTTTGTTTGGTCTCTTTATCAAACATGATGTAATAAAGATCCTCTCCCTGGTGCCATACTCTGAACTCGGCGCGCATTCTGTAATGTTGCTTTGGGGAGGGAAACACTTCCAGCTCAGGAGCCTGAAATGGGGCAAACTCCTGTTTAAGGTGCTTGGCTTTTTGCTCTAGTTGATGCTCGTAGTTATCTGGGTCGATAAAAACTGAACTCATGGTATACCTCAAACAGAATAAAAGGCGTGAAAATGCCTTAGACAGAAATAGGCGCAGATTTTAGTGCAGTATGGCGCTTTGTCCAGGTAAAAAAAACATCAAGACTTACCTGTGCCAGCCGATATAGGTATATTAAGTCGGGGTCGGCCCAAATGGGGAAAGGGTTATGAATATCGGTGGTATGAAAGATTTATTGATGCAATCTGTAGTTCCGGATTCAGACAAGCAAGTTAAAAAGCTAAATGTTGATTCATCTCAGTTGCTTATGTCGTCAAGTATATTTAGGTCCAGTTACAGTCAGGCATCAAATGGTCAGGTAGCATTTAGAGCGGTTTCTATTTCCATGCACCAGAACCTGGTGATCAATGGAAAAGCGGTGGAAGAAGCGCCACCTCCAGAAGAAGAGAAATCAGCCTTTGACTTTGAAGCTGTGGCTAAGAATGTATTGGATTTTGTCAGTTCCAGTATCGGCAAGGCCCAAGCCAGAGGTGCTAGTGACGACGAAGTTGCTTCTCTGATGGCGCAAGCGCGACAAGGAATTGATACGGGTTTTGCAGAGGCTCGGGAAGAGCTGGGAAAACTGGGAATGATGGATGAAGAACTGGCGGAAGGTATAGATAAAGGTTTCGCTCTTATTCAACAGGGTTTGGATGAGTTGGAAACTGACCTGCTTGGTGAGCAGGATACTGTGAAGCCGGCTTTGGGTGCATTTGCAGTTGCTCAGGCGGCTAGCTATGAACGTAAAGACACCGCCAGTATAGAAATTCGTACGAAAGACGGAGATACCGTGAAGATCAGCTTTGCTGATATTCAGAAATATCAAGAGCAAAGCCAATACTTGGCAGCTGGCCAATTGCCTAATTCAGAGGGTGAGCTCTCTGATGTTGAAGGCAGATCAGGAGAGGGGGGTGGGCCTTCCCACGCTTTAGACGGGCATATGCAAGACGCGTTGGCGGCGTACGGTGAACATCAGAATGCCACTCAATTCGACTATAACCTTAGCGAAAAGTATCAAGAGAAGGGCAGCCTTAGCTACCAATCGGTGGGAGATGATTTTGCGGCTCAGGGAAGTAGTCAGTATGAGTACAATGAGGCGTTAAACTTCAGTTTCTCCGTAGACGGGGAGCTAGATGTTGATGAAAGGGCTGCCATATCGGACCTTATGGGCAAAATGGGCTCTTTATCTAATACTTTCTTTAATGGTGATTTAGACAAGGCCTTTAACCAAGCCCTGGAGTTAGGGTTTGATGACAAAGAGTTGGCAGGTTTCTCCCTGGATTTTAAGAAAGTAGAGACAATTCAGGTCGCTCAGTCATACCAGAAAATATCACCCCAACCCCAAGTAACAGACACCGGAATGCCAGCCTTCCTTGAGGAATTGAAGTCTTATCTACAAGATTTAACGGCCGTAGGTGAGCAAACCAATAAATTGCTAGATGGTGCGGATCAGTTCGACAAGTTAATGCAAGAAGTACTTAAACATCAATTTGACTTCACTGAAGACCAGCTGAAAAAAGAGCAAGAAAGATTTAGTGAGTTTAATAATCGCATGTTAGATGTTTTATCTGAGCTAGGGGAGTAGTGTTAGCCCGTATTTCGCTGAGAGATGGAATACGGGTAATCTTTTTGCTTGCTAATTAGACGAGTCTTGGGCCAGAATCACCTCTTTCTATTCAGCTTGGTTGCGGTTTTGTCTCAAAAGGTGCTCATTTTTGACTCTGGTGTAGGTGGCATATCGATACTTCAGGAAGTTAAAAAGGTTAACCCCCATTTATCAATCGTGTACCTTTTCGATAATAAGTACTTTCCGTACGGTGAATTAGCATCTGATTTACTGATCCGTAGAACCTGCCAGATTATCACCAAAGCAGTGAAGCAAGAGAGAGCCGATTTAGTCGTGGTTGCGTGTAACTCTGCGAGCACCTTAGTCATGGACAGTATCCGAACATGTCTTAACATTCCAGTTGTAGGGGTGGTGCCTGCGATCAAACCTGCAGCCAAATTAACTAAAAACCAAGTGATTGGGTTATTGGCAACTCCGGGAACAGTTACAAGAGCTTATACAAAGGGACTGATAGCTGAGTTTGCTGCCGATAAAACCGTATTAACTATCGGCACTACTGAATTAGTCCGGCTTGCTGAAGATAAACTAATGGGTAAAGAAATTCGGCTGGCAGAGCTGGAGGCCATTCTGCGCCCATGGTTAGTCGGTGAGGTTGTCCCGGATACTATCGTATTAGGTTGTACTCATTTTCCACTGCTGTCTGATGAACTAAAAGCCGTTTTGGGCGCTGATGTAAATTTGGTTGATTCGGGAGAAGCGATTGCTAGGCGTACTATTTCACTTTTTCAATCGGTTGACCCCGGCCGTTCTGAACAAGCTGAGTGTAAGGTACTTTGCACCCGGTTAGATAGAAAAACTCAAGCCCTGACCAAGCCACTAAGTCAGTGGGGGCTCGGTCAGGTTGAGCAGCTGGAATAGATTATTCCAAGTCTGAAGTGTTTTGTTCCTCGTTTTTGGGGGGAGCTGCACGTTCATTAGCTTCCCTGACCTTAAGAGTGCGCTGCTGATACTCTTTATCATTTAGTGCATCAACCGCTTTTCCAGCATCAGCTTCGGCCATTTCGACAAAACCAAAACCGCGACGTTTACCTGTTTGTTTATCCTTCATTAAGCGGACCGATAAGACACGCCCGTGTTCAGAAAATAATTTACGTACAGAGACTTCATTTGCCCTGTAAGGAAGATTACCCACATATAGTGTTTTGGTTGCCAATTCCTTTTCTTGCTGAGTCTTAGGCTTTAATAAGGAAACTGCGATGCCACCGATTGCTATCCCTGCAGCAAATAGAAGCTCAGTTCTCATGCCGTCAACATTAATCAAAGTAGCCAGTACAAAACCTACGCCAGCCAAGCCAAAGGAAAGCAACACAGATAACAAGAGTGTGTTGGACGATTTCATATTTTAAATAAACCTCTGAAGATTGGTAATTTTAGTTTTTTAGATTACAACGAGTTCACCTTATACCTTAATAAGCATAGATTAGTGAACGAGAACTCAATGTATCGGTCGCTACTCTATCAACTTTAACCAATACAAGTTTGAATCTGTTTCCAATTTTTTAACAATAGTTGTGATAGCTAAGCACTAATTATGTGATTTGGCGCATAATTCATACAGATAGTGTGGAATTTAGGCGTTTGAACGCCGGGATTAACTTTTTCCTTAAAAAGGCTTGCTCTTATTAATCGCTTCTCTATAATGCGCAACCACTGAGACGGCAAGCCACCCCATACGGGACAAGGGCTGAAGCGACATCAGTCAGGTCAGAAACTGCGGTTTCAACCCTGGAAAGAAAATTGCAAACTTCTTCGGAATTAGCAGTTGACTTTCGAAACGGCTAGCGTAGTATACGCAGCCCTGACGAGGCAAACAAACGCCGACTCAACGCTCTTTAACAATTTAATCAGACAATCTGTGTGGACACTCCAACAGTACTTGAGACTCGCTAAGCAGCTTAGCTGCAAACGATTTTCTCAATATTTTGGATGTTCGACAGAACGACTTTATGACCACTATTTATAGTGGGAATGAAAACCAGAATTCATTGAGCAGGATGTTTTGCTTGCAAAACATCTCGTCCGACAATTTATTCGCTTGCGAATAAATGAGAGGGCAAAAAAACTTTAAATTGAAGAGTTTGATCATGGCTCAGATTGAACGCTGGCGGCAGGCTTAACACATGCAAGTCGAGCGGAAACGATGATAGCTTGCTATCAGGCGTCGAGCGGCGGACGGGTGAGTAATGCTTGGGGAACTGCCCGATAGAGGGGGACAACAGTTGGAAACGACTGCTAATACCGCATAATCTCTTAGGAGCAAAGGTGGCCTATCCTTGGAAGCTATCGCTATCGGATGTACCCAAGTGGGATTAGCTAGTTGGTAAGGTAATGGCTTACCAAGGCGACGATCCCTAGCTGGTCTGAGAGGATGACCAGCCACACTGGAACTGAGACACGGTCCAGACTCCTACGGGAGGCAGCAGTGGGGAATATTGCACAATGGGGGAAACCCTGATGCAGCCATGCCGCGTGTGTGAAGAAGGCCTTCGGGTTGTAAAGCACTTTCAGCGAGGAGGAAAGGGTGTTGCTTAATACGTAACATCTGTGACGTTACTCGCAGAAGAAGCACCGGCTAACTTCGTGCCAGCAGCCGCGGTAATACGAGGGGTGCAAGCGTTAATCGGAATTACTGGGCGTAAAGCGCGTGTAGGTGGTTGATTAAGCCAGATGTGAAAGCCCCGAGCTCAACTTGGGAACTGCATTTGGAACTGGTCGACTAGAGTTTTGTAGAGGGTGGTAGAATTTCCAGTGTAGCGGTGAAATGCGTAGAGATTGGAAGGAATACCAGTGGCGAAGGCGGCCACCTGGACAGAAACTGACACTGAGACGCGAAAGCGTGGGTAGCAAACGGGATTAGATACCCCGGTAGTCCACGCCGTAAACGATGTCTACTAGGAGTCTGAGGTCTTGTACCTTGGGTTCCAAAGCTAACGCATTAAGTAGACCGCCTGGGGAGTACGGCCGCAAGGTTAAAACTCAAATGAATTGACGGGGGCCCGCACAAGCGGTGGAGCATGTGGTTTAATTCGATGCAACGCGAAGAACCTTACCTACTCTTGACATCCACGGAATTTAGCAGAGATGCTTTAGTGCCTTCGGGAACCGTGAGACAGGTGCTGCATGGCTGTCGTCAGCTCGTGTTGTGAAATGTTGGGTTAAGTCCCGCAACGAGCGCAACCCCTATCCTTAGTTGCCAGCACGTAATGGTGGGAACTCTAGGGAGACTGCCGGTGATAAACCGGAGGAAGGTGGGGACGACGTCAAGTCATCATGGCCCTTACGAGTAGGGCTACACACGTGCTACAATGGCGGATACAAAGAGCTGCGAACTAGTGATAGTGAGCGAATCTCAAAAAGTCCGTCGTAGTCCGGATTGGAGTCTGCAACTCGACTCCATGAAGTCGGAATCGCTAGTAATCGTGGATCAGAATGCCGCGGTGAATACGTTCCCGGGCCTTGTACACACCGCCCGTCACACCATGGGAGTGGGCTGCACCAGAAGTCATTAGCTTAACCTTCGGGGGGGCGATGACCACGGTGTGGTTCATGACTGGGGTGAAGTCGTAACAAGGTAGCCCTAGGGGAACCTGGGGCTGGATCACCTCCTTACCTAAAGCGACTCGAACTGTTGTCAACTCGCACTTTTACTTCGTAAAAGCTGCTGTTTGACCAGTCACATCTCTTCGAGATGTTCAGGGAGTGCCCACACAAATTGTCTGATTAATTAAAGATGTGAAGTTTCTGGAATATGGCTGCTCACTAGCGTTCGCCTGATTCATAAACTGCTGAGAAACATGTTTCTCATATCGAGTTTATGTCCCGTTCGTCTAGAGGCCTAGGACACCGCCCTTTCACGGCGGTAACACGAGTTCAAATCTCGTACGGGATACCATCTTTCTTACGAAAGATGGCGAACTAAGAAACCACCTTCGTATCGTGCTTGAAAGCACAAAGCAATATAGCAACTTCGGTTGTGATTATATTGCTTTGCTTTTTTAAGCAATTGCTCTTTAAAAATTTGGAAAGCTGATAAAGTTCATTGAATACATATGATGATGTATTCAATACCGAGTGATTATTACTTTATAAAGTAGTGATTATTCAAGCAATAGAAATAAATGTTAAGTGTTAAAACTTAGCACGTACTGAGTTTGTATTAGCGCCTTATCACACATTTACTTGGTAAATGATGTTGTCAGGCAGGTCGCTTTTACAAGTAAAAGCTCAGTTATAGTTCGCAAGTGTCTTGGTAAAGACAAAGGATGCACGAAAGTGGGTCCTGCAATACGACACTGTTTAGGTGTTGTATGGTTAAGTGAATAAGCGTGCACGGTGGATGCCTTGGCAGTCAGAGGCGATGAAGGACGTGGCAATCTGCGATAAGCTCTGGTGAGCTGATAACAAGCGTTATAACCAGAGATTTCCGAATGGGGGAACCCACCTGTTTACAGGTATCGTTACGTGAATACATAGCGTAACGAGGCGAACGCGGTGAACTGAAACATCTAAGTAACCGTAGGAAAAGAAATCAACCGAGATCCCGAAAGTAGCGGCGAGCGAAATTGGGCCAGCCCTTAAGCTGCATTGGTGTTAGTGGAACCTTCTGGAAAGTTGGACGATACCGGGTGATAGTCCCGTACACGAAAGGACCTTTGTAGTGAAATCGAGTAGGACGGCACACGTGAAATGCTGTTTGAATATGGGGGGACCATCCTCCAAGGCTAAATACTCCTGACTGACCGATAGTGAACCAGTACCGTGAGGGAAAGGCGAAAAGAACCCCTGTGAGGGGAGTGAAATAGAACCTGAAACCGTGTACGTACAAGCAGTGGGAGCGGACTTGTTCCGTGACTGCGTACCTTTTGTATAATGGGTCAGCGACTTAATTTTAGTAGCAAGGTTAACCGTTTAGGGGAGCCGTAGGGAAACCGAGTCTTAACTGGGCGTACAGTTGCTAGGATTAGACCCGAAACCCGGTGATCTAGCCATGAGCAGGTTGAAGGTTGAGTAACATCAACTGGAGGACCGAACCCACTAATGTTGAAAAATTAGGGGATGACTTGTGGCTGGGGGTGAAAGGCCAATCAAACCGGGAGATAGCTGGTTCTCCTCGAAAGCTATTTAGGTAGCGCCTCGTGTCTCACCATTGGGGGTAGAGCACTGTTTCGGCTAGGGGGTCATCCCGACTTACCAACCCGATGCAAACTCCGAATACCAATGAGTGCAATCACGGGAGACACACGGCGGGTGCTAACGTCCGTCGTGGAAAGGGAAACAACCCAGACCGTCAGCTAAGGTCCCAAAGTACTAGCTAAGTGGGAAACGATGTGGAAAGGCTCAGACAGCCAGGAAGTTGGCTTAGAAGCAGCCATCTTTTAAAGAAAGCGTAATAGCTCACTGGTCGAGTCGGTCTGCGCGGAAGATGTAACGGGGCTAAGCTAGTCACCGAAGCTACGGATGCATGCTTGCATGCATGGTAGAGGAGCGTTCTGTAAGCCGTTGAAGGGAAAGCTGAGAGGCATCCTGGAGGTATCAGAAGTGCGAATGCTGACATGAGTAACGATAATGCGGGTGAAAAACCCGCACGCCGGAAGACCAAGGGTTCCTGTCCAACGTTAATCGGGGCAGGGTGAGTCGACCCCTAAGGCGAGGCCGAAAGGCGTAGTCGATGGGAAACGGGTTAATATTCCCGTACTGGTTGTTATTGCGATGGGGGGACGGAGAAGGCTAGGTGGGCCAGGCGATGGTTGTCCTGGTTCAAGTATGTAGGTGGGAGACTTAGGTAAATCCGGGTTTCTGTTAACACTGAGATACGATGTCGAGACACTACGGTGTTGAAGTCATTGATGCCCTGCTTCCAGGAAAAGCCTCTAAGCTTCAGATAACAAACAATCGTACCCCAAACCGACACAGGTGGTCAGGTAGAGAATACCAAGGCGCTTGAGAGAACTCGGGTGAAGGAACTAGGCAAAATGGTACCGTAACTTCGGGAGAAGGTACGCCGCTGTTGGTGATGGAACTTGCTTCCTAAGCTGACGGCGGTCGCAGATACCAGGTGGCTGCAACTGTTTATTAAAAACACAGCACTGTGCAAAATCGCAAGATGACGTATACGGTGTGACGCCTGCCCGGTGCCGGAAGGTTAATTGATGGGGTTAGCGCTTGCGCGAAGCTCTTGATCGAAGCCCCGGTAAACGGCGGCCGTAACTATAACGGTCCTAAGGTAGCGAAATTCCTTGTCGGGTAAGTTCCGACCTGCACGAATGGCGTAATGATGGCCACGCTGTCTCCACCCGAGACTCAGTGAAGTTGAAATCGCTGTGAAGATGCAGTGTACCCGCGGCTAGACGGAAAGACCCCGTGAACCTTTACTACAGCTTGGCAGTGAACATTGACCCTACATGTGTAGGATAGGTGGGAGGCATTGAAACTTGGTCGCTAGATTGAGTGGAGCCGACCTTGAAATACCACCCTTGTAGGTTTGATGTTCTAACCACGCCCCCTGAATCGGGGGTTGGGACACTGTCTGGTGGGTAGTTTGACTGGGGCGGTCTCCTCCCAAAGAGTAACGGAGGAGTACGAAGGTTGGCTAATCACGGTCGGACATCGTGAGGTTAGTACAATGGTATAAGCCAGCTTAACTGCGAGACAGACACGTCGAGCAGGTACGAAAGTAGGTCATAGTGATCCGGTGGTTCTGAATGGAAGGGCCATCGCTCAACGGATAAAAGGTACTCCGGGGATAACAGGCTGATACCGCCCAAGAGTTCATATCGACGGCGGTGTTTGGCACCTCGATGTCGGCTCATCACATCCTGGGGCTGAAGTCGGTCCCAAGGGTATGGCTGTTCGCCATTTAAAGTGGTACGCGAGCTGGGTTTAGAACGTCGTGAGACAGTTCGGTCCCTATCTGCCGTGGGCGTTTGAGAATTGAGAGGGGCTGCTCCTAGTACGAGAGGACCGGAGTGGACGAACCGCTGGTGTTCGGGTTGTTATGCCAATAGCATTGCCCGGTAGCTACGTTCGGAATCGATAACCGCTGAAAGCATCTAAGCGGGAAGCGAGCCTCAAGATGAGTTCTCACTGGACCTTTAAGGTCCCTGAAGGGCCGTTGGAGACTACAACGTTGATAGGCAAGGTGTGTAAGTGCTGTGAGGCATTGAGCTAACTTGTACTAATGACCCGTGAGGCTTAACCATACAACTCCTAAGCGGTGTTACGAAGTAACCCGCGCAGTTCCGGCAACATGTCGCAGACATGTGAGAGGAAACTAAGCATTAGGGTGTTAATACCAAAAGATTACTTGCGAACTATTCACTTTTTGCTTGCAAAAAGTGAAGGTCTGGCAACACTTTTACGAAGTAAAGGTGTGAGAAGACAAAGAGCTGTTGCGAACTTTATCACTTCCAGATTTTAAAGCTCACGCGCTTAGCGCGAGAGCAAAACAAGTTATCGCCTGGCGGCCATAGCATTGTGGACCCACCTGACTCCATGCCGAACTCAGTAGTGAAACGCAATAGCGCCGATGGTAGTGTGGGGTTTCCCCATGTGAGAGTAGGACACTGCCAGGTACCAAATTGAAAGCCCGAACCGAAAGGTTCGGGCTTTTTTCGTCTGAAAAATCCCCTTGGCTGTGGTTAAAGTCACTTCAGCTGACTCCTTCACGCTCGTTACTAATGCTAATATTACCAGTCTAAATCAACCTCGATTATTTATTCAGGATGCTGACAGTAGAAAAGCTCTATTCTCTCGCTCGACAAGAAAAAGACGTCAGAAAGTACAAACGATTACTGACAGTGGCGCATTCCAAAGCAGGTAAAAGTCGGACTGCCATTGCGAAATTGTTAAAGTCAGCCGGACCAGCGTCAATAAATGGCTTGCGCAATACCTTGATGCCGGACTGGATGGTCTTGAACACCGCACTTCACCTTGCCGTCCTCCCGCATTGATGCCAGTTCAGCGTCAACAGATTTGTGAATTTATTGAAAAGCGCAGTCAATCTGAGTAAGGAGTAAGGAGTAAGGTTTACAGGGAGAGATATTAACATCTATATCGAACTGCATATTCTCATGGATGCTGATCACCTGTTCTCATCGAAGCTGATCACACATTCTCATTCAAGCTGATCACTCTTTCTTATTGATGCTGATCACCAATTTTAGTTAGTTTAACTTCAAAAGATCTCATTCAATCTTGCCATTTTTCATTGTTAATGCCCGCATAATATTTGCTCCATTTCTTATTAAAGAGCCGTTATGCCAACCGAGTCCATTTCAATGCGAAAACTCAAAGAAATACTTCGATTAAAATACGAAAGTAAGTTATCTCACCGTAAAATTGCAACAAGCTTATCCATCTCACCTGGTACTGTCTCAACTTATGTCAATCGTGCAAAGTTGATGGGGATCGAAACCTGGCCATTGCCAGAGCAGTGGGATGACTTCAAGTTAAACAAGCACTTTTTACAAACAAAGATCACCCCCAGAACAGCTATTCCTTTGCCAAATTGGTCTGAATTTCATCAGCAATTAAAGAAAAAAGGCGTGACTAAACAGTTGCTATGGCAAGAGTACGTAGAGCGAAACGCCGACAACAATTACAGTTATCCGCAGCTGTGCCGTATTTACAAAGAGTGGCGCTCACGTCAACAACCCTCAATGCGACAAACCCATCAGTATGGCGAGAAGTTATTTGTCGATTACTGCGGACCGACAATCCCCATTGTTAACCCGGATACGGGCGAATATCGAGGGGCGCAAGTCTTTGTGGCTGTGATGGGGGGCTCAAGTTATACCTACGCTGAGGCGACATTATCGCAGCAACTCGAAGACTGGGTGATGAGCCATGCCCGGGCATTTCAATTTCTGGGGGCAGTACCTGAAATCATCGTCCCGGATAATTTACGCTCCGGCACCACCAGAGCCTGTAAATATGATCCTGATTTAAACCCAACCTATCAGCAGCTGGCTGCCCATTATAATGTGGCTATTATCCCGGCCAGACCGCTGAAACCCAAGGATAAAGCGAAAGCTGAAAATGGTGTCCTGATTGTTGAACGCTGGATAATGGCGGTCTTGCGTCATGAAATATTTTACACATTAACGCACTTGAATCAGCGCATTAGTGAGTTGTTGGTACGGTTAAATACCAAAGCGTTTCAGAAACTTCCCGGCGACAGAGCCAGTCAATTTTATGCCCACGAGCTCCCGGCTATGAGGCCTCTACCGCTGCTTGCTTACCAGTATACTTTTATTAAAAAGGTGAAGGTCAATGTGGATTATCACATTGAAGTGAACAAGCACTATTACTCAGTGCCTTATGGATTGCTCAAGAAACAAATTGAGGCGCATGTGAGTGAAAAAACGGTAAAGCTCTACTATCACAGCCAGTGTGTAGCCCAACATCCCCGCTCTCATCATGTCGGCGGATACAGCACCTTGGTTGAACACATGCCTAAAGCCCATCAGGATTATGCAAAATGGACCCCAGAGCGATTAAAACAATGGGCGGGCAAACTCGGCGACTATGTTTTGCAATGGGTTGAATACAAGTTAGCGAGTAAAGCGCACCCGCAACAAAGTTATAAAGTCTGCTTTGGCTTGCTAAGCCTGAGTAAAACCTACCCGAAAAAACGTCTTAATGATGCTTGCCAGCGCGCATTGGATACCGGGGGGTATCGACTGGAAAACATAAAAATAATTCTGAAAAAGGGTTTAGATAAAGAAGTACGCGAACCTGAGCAGGCCGATCTGCTTGCGGGAGTTAAGCATGACAATCTACGTGGTCAGAATTACTTTCACTAAGGAAAATAAAGATGAATTCACAATTAACACAGCAACTTACTGACTTACGTTTAAGTACCCTGATGGACAGTTTGGCACGTCAGGAAGAACAACCTAATTTATATACTGATTTAAGTTTCCATGATCGGTTATCACTCTTGTTGGGGGAAGAAATAACCACACGGGAACAACGAAAGATCGAACGTTTAGTCAAGCAAGCTAAATTCAGGCTGGCAGCCCATCCGAGCCATATCGATTACCGCACGAGCCGTGGCATTGAAAAATCCAAGATCCGCAGCTTACTTGAAGGGCACTGGTTTAAACATCACCAGAGCCTTATTTTTACTGGTGCGACAGGGAGTGGCAAAACGTATCTGGGCTGCGCGATTGGTCATTACTTCTGCCAACAAGGTGTGGCAGTACGCTACTTCAGGATGAAAGGGTTACAAGAGCAGTTACGCCAGGTGCACGGTGAAGGCAGTTACCCGCGCTTTCTCAATCAGTTAAATAAAACGCCGATCCTGATCTTGGATGATTGGGGAATGGAAACATTAACGCCCCAGCACCGCAGTGATCTGCTGGACATAATCGATGCAAGACACGATCAAGGGTCGATGATCATAATGAGCCAATTACCAGTAGCCAAGTGGCATGAATTGATTGGGGAAGCGACGTATGCAGATGCGATAATGGACAGATTGATCCACCGTGCACAGCGAATTGAATTGCAGGGAGAATCAATGCGCAAAGTAGCAATTAACTTGACGGATCCACAGTGATAAATTAAAACTGTTGCCGAGCCGGAAAATGGCACCGAAGCGTGATCAGCATCGATGAGAACAAGCGATCAGCTTCGGTGAGAATGAGTGATCATCTTCATGAGAATACGCAGAACAACACTTTGATATTCACTACGAACCCTCTCATGCCTATCAACTCCTAAAAAGGTGGGGGTGTTCCTAGATAATCAATCGCTCAAAACACTCAGAGTAATCCAGCTAAGCGCAAGATGCTTTTAAAAAACTTCCAACTGGAAACGATCCTTAACACCCCTGGACACATCGGTTTGGATCCCTTCTATGTTTGGTTTCAGGATGAAGCTCGTTTTGGTCAGCAAAATACGACAACTCGGATTTGGGCTAAAAAGGGAAGCCGACCTCGCGTCGTACGGCTGCGTATTTCGCTGATTCCGATCGGTCATTTCGGTCTAAACCGATCGCTTTATTTTGTCTCTTTTTTCTCACCTCTTTTTTACACTGAGTGATCGGTTTAAGTCAATTTCTGTTTTCTAAGAGATTCACCTTTTAGGGCTATTCTCTGGCCGTTGTGGATCAACCTATCAAGAAGCGCATCTGCAATCGTTGGGTTTGGGATAAGTTGATGCCATTCTTCTATCGGGATCTGACTGGCGATGATGGTACTGCTCAGTTGATATCTGTCCTCCATCACTTCAAGTAAATCACTGGCTTGTTTTGCGCTGAGTTTTTCTAATCCCCAATCATCCAGGACCATCAGTGATACTTTGGCCAGCTTACTCATCAGTTGGGTATAGCTACCGTCCACTCTGGCGGCTGCCAGAGCATCCAGCAGCCTCCCTAAGCGATAATATTTCACATGGTGTTGCTGGCGGATGGCCTGCTCCCCCAAGGCGCAGGCAAGGTAAGTTTTGCCGCAGCCTGTTGCTCCGGTGATCAGGATGTTCTGTTGTCTTTTCAGGTAGTTCCCGCTGAAGAGTTCGGCGCAGTTGGCTTTTTTAAGCCCTCGTTCAGGAGCGTAATCCAGCTTTTCAGGTTGTGCCGACAGGCGGAATTTGGCCTGCTTGCGCAGGCGGTTGATCCGATTATTTTCCCGGCCAAGCAATTCATGATCAAGGAGCAAGGTAAGCCGCTCTTCGAAGCCAAGTTCAGCATAAGTGGTAAGTGCATAAGTGAAAGTTCACCAAGGCTTAAATCAACCTACCAATCTAGACAGGTCATGCAGTACTAGGCGAATCAGTATATTTACAATGGTTAAAATACATACATAATCTCGAAAAACTTATACTCACTCACTTAGGCTGTTGTCTTTGCTGCTCAAGGGCTTGAGAGGAGGCCGTCAGACGAAGCGCTCTAAGTTGCTCGATAACGATATCAGACATGGTATTTTCCTAGTTGTAGTAATTGGCGCCACGAATATTGCTGTGGTTAACAGGTTGGGTTTGTTGCTCCGACTCTGGCGGCTGGTTTTCAAGCTTGTTTTTCAGCAAGTTATGGACTGTTGCACGGTTAGGGCGACTAAGGAGTAACGCTCTTTGGCAAGCGCTTTCCAAACGATCAGCGGTATATTGGCGCTCCAGGTTGAGTAATCCTAAGCAGGCTCTATAAGCTTGCTCTGGGTGAGCTTTGCTGTTGAGCAGATGCTCGACCAAAGCCCGGGTACCGGGACCGATACTGGCCCCCCAACCCAGCAACCGCTCAGGCGACCAGCGCTGTTTTTGGTGAGAAACCGGCATATGCTCTGCGATGGTGGTAAATCCGCCTTCTTTGTGGCTTCTGGGGTGCTGAGCGATGCACTCCCCTTTGAAGTAGATCCGCACCAGGCGCTCACTTGCCTCCAGATCCACACGTTCACCCACGTAGATGTGGGGTACGGAGTAAGCGTGTTTCTTGTAGAAGACGTGATAGTCAATCCCCGCCTTGGCGTGGTGATAATCCACATACTCATAACGATACTTGGGCAATGGCTTAAGGGCGGGTTTATCCAGCTTTTCAAAGAGGGTTTGTCTGCACCCCGGGAGGTCGCGAAATGGCCGCGAATTTAGCTCAGTCAGTAACTTTTTCAAGGTCAGGTTCAAGCTGGCCAGGGTATGGAAGATCTGCTTACGAATACGCATCAAGATCCAGCGTTCAACGATTAAAACCGCATTTTCAGCCTTGGCTTTGTCCTTGTTATGTGCTGCAGAACATAACAAGGATTATGTTCTGTCAAAAATTATGTTGTGTCGGGCTTTGAAAGCGAGTTTTAAGTTAATGACAACGGCATTGTACGCAACATAATAAAAAGATCGATACTGATTGACTCTCACCAGCCAGGAGAGCTGATCATGTGTGATACACTATTTACTCACCCTCACACTTTAGCTCGTCATTATGCAGCACCTTGTCTCGAATGCCGGTTAAGCTATCTGTCATACTGCAAAGGACAAGGCTACCCCCGCTCATCACTACAGAAAATTGCATGGGTATTGCTGGTGTTTTCACGGAGCATCGACTTATACAGACCAGGCAAATTTACACGCAAAGAAATTGAGTTCGCTGTAGATCATCGTATTCGTTTTAAGCGACAGCCTAAGCCAGTAAAAGAGTCAAAAAGCTCGCGATTGTTGTTCATTGGTACGATCACCGCTTGGCTGCGGTTTCAGGGATACTTTGAAGAAGCGAATTTCGAACCAAGGCCATTTTCGAGTCAGGTGGAAGATTTCGTTAAATTTATGCGTGATGAACAAGGATTATCAGCTTCAACGATTACATTTCGTCATGAAGAAGTATTGAATTTTTTGTCGTCGATTGGGCGTCCCACTGTTTTACTGAGTTCAATATCCATTGGCGAAGTTGACAGTTACCTTGCTCATCAAGGCAGGCATGGTTGGAGCCGAAGGTCGCTTCGTACATTAGCGGATGCCTTGCGTAGTTTTTTCCGCTATGCACAAGCGAAAGGCTGGGCCTGTGGCGTAGCCGAGGCCATTGAAGCTCCCCCGCTATACGCACAAGAAGGTTTGCCATTCGGACCAACTTGGGAGCAAGTACAACGACTTATTGCCAGTATTTCTGGCGAAGGTATTACCGATCTCCGTGATCGCGCCATCATCCTGTTATTAGCTGTTTATGGATTACGAGCTGGTGAAGTATCACGGCTTCGCCTGGAGGACATCGATTGGGCGGCTAACATCCTGCATATCACACGATCAAAACAGCGATGCCGCCAACAATATCCCTTGAATACCGAAGTCGGGAATGCAATTGCGCGTTACCTGATAGAAGCGCGACCAAGCAGCAAACACCGTTCACTGTTTCTGACGATTTGTGCACCGATTCGTCCGCTGTCCGCAGCCAGCATGACTCCCATTGTTCATTCGCGTCTTGATAGCCTTGGGATCGAATTGCCACGTCGTGGTGCCCATTGCCTGAGACATGCCTGTGCCAGACACCTATTAGATGGCGGATTTTCCCTGAAGCAAATCGGCGATCAACTGGGTCACCTCAGCCCTGAAACAACAAGAATTTACGCCAAGGTTAACCTGAGCGGTTTGCGGCAGGTCGCTGACTTTGATATGGAGGACTTGCTATGAAGCTCTTTGATATCGTGACTCAGTATGTTGTATATAAACAATCTGTTGGACTGAGCTTTGTCACCGATGCAGGTATTCTTAAAGCCTTCTGTCGGCACACGGGCAATATTCCATTACAGGGCATCAGCAAAGAACAGCTTGAAAGCTACCTGAATGGTAAGCTCCCCATTTCCAGTTTTTGGCGACGAAAGTATTCGGCGCTGGCAGGGTTGTTGCGGTTTGCGATATCTCGTGGCTATATGACCGTTTCACCGCTGCCCGTACAGAAACCACAGATACCGGCACCATTGGCACCCTATATCTATTCACGCGCTGAACTAAAACGCTTATTGGATGCCACGCCAGCAAGCTGTAGTAAATACGTACCAGTGGATCCAATAGTCATTCGGACTTTGATTTTGCTGTTATACGGTGCTTGCCTGCGCCTCGGCGAAGCGCTCCGCCTGACGCTCAATCATGTTGACCTCCGTCAGGACATCCTGTTTATTCAAAACACCAAGTTTTATAAAAGCCGGTTGGTGCCTCTGGGACAGGATCTGAGCAAGGCATTACACCGGTATATCCAGCAACGGAATATCAGCTATAGCCAGGAAGCAGATGCGCCATTATTCTGTTTCCAAGATGGCCGAGCATTAAGCCAGTCTGCTACGAGAAACGCTTTCCGGCGACTGCGAGTCCTCGCTGGCATTGAGTCAAATAGCACTGGCCGCCAGCAACCGCGATTGCACGATCTGAGGCACACAGGTGCGGTTCATCGGCTGGTAGCCTGGTATCGAAACGGTGATGATCTCCAGTATTTGTTGCCGCAGCTTGCCACTTATTTAGGCCACATCAATTTAAGCGCCACGCAACATTATCTCCGACATTCCGCAGCGATTTATGCTGGCAGCATTATTTTCTCGCCCAGGCGTTGTCGCCAGCCCTCTGAACCGTCTCTCCACCTAAGCCAGAAGCGGCAGTCTTAAATTTCGGGATCACCAAGCCTACCGCGCCGGGGCACAGTATGTGTTTTTCTTTTCCGCCGCTCATTCCAACTGGTAGAGCCGCGCTATCTCTTTACCGCACAGGCGGAGGATTTTCTCCTTTTCTTCCGTCAACCCAGTGACGCAGGCAGCTAGCCCTGGCGCATTCACTAAGTGGATCCCGTTCATCCGTTGGAAGATCCACCTCATCGTCGGGGTGGCGGTGGGCTTGCCCACTTGGTTAAGCACGGTTTCATCTGCTGTTTTCAGGTTTTCCCGCAATTGGTATTGGCCTGCGTTGTACACCATCAGGCACAGCGTCATCACCATCATCAACGCCTCGATCCGCTCCGGCTTTTTCAAGAACACCCCATTGAGGTGAAACTGGGGGTCTTTGATCAGGCGGAAACCCCGCTCGACCCCTTGTTGCGATTTGTAGGCGGCGAGCAGGCCAGCGACCTCCTGGTTGCCCAGTTCATTGGTCGCCAGCACGAAACGGCCCAGCTTGTTACGGTGCGGCCGGATCTTGTCCTGGCAGGGAGTCGACTCAAGTTCGAGCCGGTAGTGCGACACCTCAGGCTCGGCGTCTTTTTTCGGCCGACCACGACCTGCGTGTTTTTTCACCTCGCTGACCTCAACGTGACTAAGCCGGTGGTATTTGAGTTTACGCTCAAACTGCGCCGCCGCGTTGCGCGCGTCTTGTTTGCAGGCAAAGGCCTGCCCGGCCAGTTTGCGGGCCTGGCTTTCCGCTTCGGCCCCGGCTTTGGCGATGCGCTTGTCCAGAGTGCGACACTCTCTTTGCTCGGCCTGGCTGGAGTGGACCAGCAGCCACTGCTGCTTCAGCCCGCGCTCCACCTGGCCCAGCAAGACACCTTGATAACCTTGTTCCAGCGGCTGCCAGGCGAAGTCACTGGTATCGGCCTCGACCAGGAGTTTGACCGCTTTTACGCTTTCTGGTGCCCGAGTGACCCAGAGGTAGGCCGCTGTCAGCAGTTTTCCGTGGACGTAGAGCGCCGAATCCGCGATAACCAGCAGCTCCGGGCTGTTCTCCAGTGCTTGGCGGAAGGACTGGAGTTTGGCTAGGGTGGCGTGGAAGCTGGCTTTGTCCTGGCTGTTGCCGTCCAGGCCTTCGCTCCAGATCGGTAAGTCCGCCGGACCGCTGACGATCAGGGACAAGACGAGTTGTTTGAGATCCGGCCGGTGATCTTTGGAGTAGCCCTGCTTGGGCAAGGGCGGTCTGGACTCGCCTTCCAGGTAAAGGTGTTCGAGATCATACTCGCCCACTAATTTGAAGCTGGTGCTGTCCAACCGGAGGGTTTGCCGTCTACCGGGCGGGGTGAATTCCTGGTGGATCTCATTGGCAATCTCGGCGCGCAGCGCAGTGACACCGTATTCGTAACAGGCGTCCAGGGTACGGCCCAGCGCGTCATCGTTCAACTGGGCGGCCTTGACACCTTCGCCAAATAACAGGGAAACCGCTTTGTCTTCAAAAAACTGGGGCGATAGATAAATGGGGTTCTGAGTGAAGCCCAGGCCGTTGATGATCATGGCCTTGATACGCTGGCCATGGCTGAGCTTGGAGCCATGCTGTTTGGACACCGGCAGTCTGGCGTCGATGCGTTCGACCAGTTTGAGCTTGTCGACGAAGCCGGCAACCAGGCCATGGTGGCCGAGAGTTTCAACCCGGATTTGTCCCGATTTAATGCTGGTGTTGATGGCGGCCATAGCGCTCCCCGTTAATACATATCCTGGGACGATTGTGCCATGGCAGCGGTCAGAGGCTTGTGATCTTTTGGCTATAGTTTCTGTGATCTTTCAGACATTGGACACGCTAAAGTGAGATAGATCACATTTTTAAATTATCTAGGTGAGATGCAAATGGTGCGGAATGTCGGTTATCTCTTATTAACTCCTGAATTGTTGCGTGAGGCAAGTCAGCGATTTGAATCCTATGCGAAGGAATCCGGCCATGACTAAATCAAACTTACTGGGTCCCTGGCTGCGGAGATTTCTGCTTGAGCACTTGGTGACAGAACGGAACCTTGCTAGCAATACCCAAAAAAGCTACCGGGATATGCTTACGTTGTTACTGCCGTTTGTCACTGAAAAATTGTCAACATCCGTGGACCGGTTAATTATTGATGATCTATCGCCACTGATTATCCGTCAATTTTTGTCCCACCTGGAACAAAAAAGATCCTGTACTATCGCTACGCGTAATCAGCGCCTGAGCAGTATACATTCGCTGGCTAGATTCATTGGCGAACATATTCCTGAGTACATTGATTGGTGCGCTCAAATCCGCCTGATCCCCGTCAAAAGAAGCTTTCAAGCAGAAATTACTTATCTGGATAAACAAGAGATGAATGCGCTACTGGCGGCACACGATGATAGTGCCCAAGGACGACGGGAACACGCAATTTTAATGTTTCTATATAATTCAGGCGCCAGGGCAAGTGAAGCGGCACAACTAAAGATCGGGGATATCGATTGGCATGCTCAATGTGTCCGAATAGTTGGAAAAGGCAATAAAGAGCGTAGATGCCCACTCTGGGAGACTACGTTTGAGCTGTTACATGAACTCGTGAGCAAACGCGAAATGGGAGAACATGTATTTCTTAACCGGTGCCATCAGCCAATTACAAGATCAGGGATCTACACACTCGTAAAACGATGTGCTAATCGAGCCAAAGAATTTGCGCCTTCGCTGAGGAGAAAAACAGTGAGTCCTCATGTCGTTAGACATTCAACTGCCTCGCATTTGCTTCAGGCGGGTGTTGATATCAACACGATTAGAGGATGGTTAGGGCATGTTTCACTGATGACGACCAATATATATGCCGAAACAGATCTTAAAACCAAAGCCAGGGCATTGGCATCGTGTGCAATTTCTGAAGAGGCTAAACCACGGAAGTCCTGGCAGGAACAACCGGAACTAATGGAATTTCTACGGATGTTATAACCCAAAAAATTATGTGCTGGCTGGCAGCTTGCGTATTCAGTGTGGAAGCAGATTATAGAGCTTGCCAGTACATAATTCTCGGCAGAACATAATCCTTGGGCCGGTAAGGCCTGGCAGGCATGACCGCTGTGTTGTAGTGACGGGCGAGTTTAAGATAATTTTCATTAAGTACAAGCTCATAACGATCAGCCTTGGTGACAGCGCTGCGTAAATTATCTGGGATCAGCAAATTAGGGACACCGCCAAGGAACTCAAAGGCATTAACATGCGCCATCAGCCAACTTTCCTGCTTCTGGCTTGCGCTGGCTTCAATGTAGGTAAAATTAGAGGCCCCTAAGGTAGCAACAAAGATCTGTGCCTTTCGGATCTCCCCGGTATCCGGATTAACGATAGGGACAGTGGGACCGCAGTAGTCGATGAACAACTTTTCTCCGGCCATATGTAGCTGACGTATGCTACGCCGTTGCTTCTTACGCCAGCGTTGATACAAGGAGCAGAACTGGGTATATCCGTAAGCATTATCTGGGTTTTCTTGCAGATATTCCTGCCACAGCAGCAGCTTGGTCATCCCTTTATTTTTAAGCTCTTGATGGATATTGGAAAAATCAGCCTGTGCCTTGGTGGAAGGGGACTTCTTGTCAGAATACAGGCGAGCTTCCAGGGCAATCTCAGTCAGATTTTCTGGTAAAGGCCAATCCAGCTTAGCGTTACGAAAACGCGCCAGAATATCAGAGACGGTGGCGGCACCTATTTTAAGGCAGTGCGCCACATCTCGATTGGATAATTTGGCTTCAAATTTAAGACGTAAAGCATCCTTTATTTTGCTCATAACTATTCTCTTTTTTGGCATGTTATCCCTCTGCAGTAAAAATAAATTCACTAAGAAGATAACGGGTTGATAAAAATGAGAAAAGAGAGGTGTTTCGCTAAACCGATCACTCATTTCGGTATTCCGATCACCGATTTCGGAAAAAGGCCGAAAATGATCGGGTTAGAGTGAAATGAGTGATCGGTTTAAGCCGAAATCAGTGATCGGTTTGGAGTGAAATAGGTGATCGGAATGGAGCGAAGCATGCAACGGCAGCAACAGTTTGAGTATGTTTACGTATTTGGTGCTGTTTGTCCTGCGACGGGTAAGACAGAAGCATTGATCACCCCTTCGGTTAATAAAGATATCATGCACCAGTATCTTGGGCTTATTTCAAAGTCGACAGCATCAGGAAGGCACGCGGTGGTCGTTATGGATGGTGCGGGTTGGCATACGTCGGAACTTTCGGAGGCTTTTGATAACGTGGTCATGATAAAGCTACCGCCTTATTCACCGGAATTAAACCCAATAGAGCAAGTATGGAGTTGGATGCGACAACACAAATTGGCTAATCGGTGTTTTAAAAATTATGAAGATATAGTGGATAAATGCAGTAGGCCTGGAATTCTTTTGTGGAGCAAACAGAATTGGTCGAATGTATGTGTTCAAGGGATTGGACCAATCTGACCAATTAAATATACCGAATGGTATGACTCATTTTTACAATGAACCTTTTCTGGTTTAGTGTCTGTTTCTGGAACTGAGTTGTTTGAGAATTATTCTGTGTTGTGCGATAAATAGACGTTTCAACGTGATCTTCAAAAAAACAGACTGTTTTTACAAAAAAGCCTTGCGCTTGTGCGCCGCATCTCTATAATGCGCAACCACTGAGACGGCAGGCCACCCCATACGGGACAAGGGCTGAAGCGACATCGGTCAGGTTCGAAGCTGCGGTTTCAACCCTGGAAAGAAAATTGCAATCTTCTTCGGGATTAGCAGTTGACTTTCGAAACGGCTAGCGTAGTATATGCAGCCCTGACGAGGTGGTTCAAGCGCCGACTCAACGCTCTTTAACAATTTAATCAGACAATCTGTGTGGACACTCCAACAGTACTTGAGGCTCGCTAAGCAGCTTAGCTGTAAACGATTTTCTCAATATTTTGGATGTTCGACAGAACGACTTTATGACCACTATTTATAGTGGGAATGAAAACCAGAATCCATTGAGCAGGATGTTTTGCTTGCAAAACATCTCGTCCGACAGTTTATTCGCTTGCGAATAAATGAGAGGGCAAAAAAACTTTAAATTGAAGAGTTTGATCATGGCTCAGATTGAACGCTGGCGGCAGGCTTAACACATGCAAGTCGAGCGGAAACGATGATAGCTTGCTATCAGGCGTCGAGCGGCGGACGGGTGAGTAATGCTTGGGGAACTGCCCGATAGAGGGGGACAACAGTTGGAAACGACTGCTAATACCGCATAATCTCTTAGGAGCAAAGGTGGCCTATCCTTGGAAGCTATCGCTATCGGATGTACCCAAGTGGGATTAGCTAGTTGGTAAGGTAATGGCTTACCAAGGCGACGATCCCTAGCTGGTCTGAGAGGATGACCAGCCACACTGGAACTGAGACACGGTCCAGACTCCTACGGGAGGCAGCAGTGGGGAATATTGCACAATGGGGGAAACCCTGATGCAGCCATGCCGCGTGTGTGAAGAAGGCCTTCGGGTTGTAAAGCACTTTCAGCGAGGAGGAAAGGGTGTTGCTTAATACGTAACATCTGTGACGTTACTCGCAGAAGAAGCACCGGCTAACTTCGTGCCAGCAGCCGCGGTAATACGAGGGGTGCAAGCGTTAATCGGAATTACTGGGCGTAAAGCGCGTGTAGGTGGTTGATTAAGCCAGATGTGAAAGCCCCGAGCTCAACTTGGGAACTGCATTTGGAACTGGTCGACTAGAGTTTTGTAGAGGGTGGTAGAATTTCCAGTGTAGCGGTGAAATGCGTAGAGATTGGAAGGAATACCAGTGGCGAAGGCGGCCACCTGGACAGAAACTGACACTGAGACGCGAAAGCGTGGGTAGCAAACGGGATTAGATACCCCGGTAGTCCACGCCGTAAACGATGTCTACTAGGAGTCTGAGGTCTTGTACCTTGGGTTCCAAAGCTAACGCATTAAGTAGACCGCCTGGGGAGTACGGCCGCAAGGTTAAAACTCAAATGAATTGACGGGGGCCCGCACAAGCGGTGGAGCATGTGGTTTAATTCGATGCAACGCGAAGAACCTTACCTACTCTTGACATCCACGGAATTTAGCAGAGATGCTTTAGTGCCTTCGGGAACCGTGAGACAGGTGCTGCATGGCTGTCGTCAGCTCGTGTTGTGAAATGTTGGGTTAAGTCCCGCAACGAGCGCAACCCCTATCCTTAGTTGCCAGCACGTAATGGTGGGAACTCTAGGGAGACTGCCGGTGATAAACCGGAGGAAGGTGGGGACGACGTCAAGTCATCATGGCCCTTACGAGTAGGGCTACACACGTGCTACAATGGCGGATACAAAGAGCTGCGAACTAGTGATAGTGAGCGAATCTCAAAAAGTCCGTCGTAGTCCGGATTGGAGTCTGCAACTCGACTCCATGAAGTCGGAATCGCTAGTAATCGTGGATCAGAATGCCGCGGTGAATACGTTCCCGGGCCTTGTACACACCGCCCGTCACACCATGGGAGTGGGCTGCACCAGAAGTCATTAGCTTAACCTTCGGGGGGGCGATGACCACGGTGTGGTTCATGACTGGGGTGAAGTCGTAACAAGGTAGCCCTAGGGGAACCTGGGGCTGGATCACCTCCTTACCTAAAGCGACTCGAACTGTTGTTAACTCGCACTTTTACTTCGTAAAAGCTGCTGTTTGACCGGTCACATCTCTTCGAGATGTTCAGGGAGTGCCCACACAAATTGTCTGATTAAATAGAGCAAAAAACATCGGGTCTGTAGCTCAGTTGGTTAGAGCGCACCCCTGATAAGGGTGAGGTCGGTAGTTCAAATCTACTCAGACCCACCAATCATTTGATTGGTTTCCGGTGTCTGTAACTAGTTGGTTAGAGCGCACCCCTACTCTCTATGAAAAGAGCAGTGAGGGCGTGGTTCTTTCAAATCTACTCAGACCCACCAAATTATCCTAATTTTGCGTTATCAAGCTCGTCGTTTAGTACACTAAACTTCCTCTCTTAATGCCTTACCTTAGAATGATTTGGAACTAAACTACTTCTCCCTGGTAGTTTGGAGTCGATGTTGTTAAGAAGATATGGGGCTATAGCTCAGCTGGGAGAGCGCCTGCCTTGCACGCAGGAGGTCAGCGGTTCGATCCCGCTTAGCTCCACCACTTCTTCTATTCTCCTCGCAGAGAATAAAAGGCCAAGAGGCCAAAGATAAATCGCAGGATTTATCTTTGGCTTTTTTTAGCAATAAAGAAAGCTCGCTCTTTAAAAATTTGGAAAGCTGATAAAGTTCATTGAATACATTAGTAACCACCATTTTGCGTTGCAAAATCGGTATGTTACGTATTATCACTTGGTGATAATACTCGATGTGTTTAATACCGAGTTGTTTCTTCGGAAACAATTCAAACAATAGAAATAAATGTTAAGTGTTAAAACTTAGCACGTACTGAGTTTGTATTAGCGCCTTATCACACATTTACTTGGTAAATGATGTTGTCAGGCAGGTCGCTTTTACAAGTAAAAGCTCAGTTATAGTTCGCAAGTGTCTTGGTAAAGACAAAGGATGCACGAAAGTGGGTCCTGCAATACGACACTGTTTAGGTGTTGTATGGTTAAGTGAATAAGCGTGCACGGTGGATGCCTTGGCAGTCAGAGGCGATGAAGGACGTGGCAATCTGCGATAAGCTCTGGTGAGCTGATAACAAGCGTTATAACCAGAGATTTCCGAATGGGGGAACCCACCTGTTTACAGGTATCGTTACGTGAATACATAGCGTAACGAGGCGAACGCGGTGAACTGAAACATCTAAGTAACCGTAGGAAAAGAAATCAACCGAGATCCCGAAAGTAGCGGCGAGCGAAATTGGGCCAGCCCTTAAGCTGCATTGGTGTTAGTGGAACCTTCTGGAAAGTTGGACGATACCGGGTGATAGTCCCGTACACGAAAGGACCTTTGTAGTGAAATCGAGTAGGACGGCACACGTGAAATGCTGTTTGAATATGGGGGGACCATCCTCCAAGGCTAAATACTCCTGACTGACCGATAGTGAACCAGTACCGTGAGGGAAAGGCGAAAAGAACCCCTGTGAGGGGAGTGAAATAGAACCTGAAACCGTGTACGTACAAGCAGTGGGAGCGGACTTGTTCCGTGACTGCGTACCTTTTGTATAATGGGTCAGCGACTTAATTTTAGTAGCAAGGTTAACCGTTTAGGGGAGCCGTAGGGAAACCGAGTCTTAACTGGGCGTACAGTTGCTAGGATTAGACCCGAAACCCGGTGATCTAGCCATGAGCAGGTTGAAGGTTGAGTAACATCAACTGGAGGACCGAACCCACTAATGTTGAAAAATTAGGGGATGACTTGTGGCTGGGGGTGAAAGGCCAATCAAACCGGGAGATAGCTGGTTCTCCTCGAAAGCTATTTAGGTAGCGCCTCGTGTCTCACCATTGGGGGTAGAGCACTGTTTCGGCTAGGGGGTCATCCCGACTTACCAACCCGATGCAAACTCCGAATACCAATGAGTGCAATCACGGGAGACACACGGCGGGTGCTAACGTCCGTCGTGGAAAGGGAAACAACCCAGACCGTCAGCTAAGGTCCCAAAGTACTAGCTAAGTGGGAAACGATGTGGAAAGGCTCAGACAGCCAGGAAGTTGGCTTAGAAGCAGCCATCTTTTAAAGAAAGCGTAATAGCTCACTGGTCGAGTCGGTCTGCGCGGAAGATGTAACGGGGCTAAGCTAGTCACCGAAGCTACGGATGCATGCTTGCATGCATGGTAGAGGAGCGTTCTGTAAGCCGTTGAAGGGAAAGCTGAGAGGCATCCTGGAGGTATCAGAAGTGCGAATGCTGACATGAGTAACGATAATGCGGGTGAAAAACCCGCACGCCGGAAGACCAAGGGTTCCTGTCCAACGTTAATCGGGGCAGGGTGAGTCGACCCCTAAGGCGAGGCCGAAAGGCGTAGTCGATGGGAAACGGGTTAATATTCCCGTACTGGTTGTTATTGCGATGGGGGGACGGAGAAGGCTAGGTGGGCCAGGCGATGGTTGTCCTGGTTCAAGTATGTAGGTGGGAGACTTAGGTAAATCCGGGTTTCTGTTAACACTGAGATACGATGTCGAGACACTACGGTGTTGAAGTCATTGATGCCCTGCTTCCAGGAAAAGCCTCTAAGCTTCAGATAACAAACAATCGTACCCCAAACCGACACAGGTGGTCAGGTAGAGAATACCAAGGCGCTTGAGAGAACTCGGGTGAAGGAACTAGGCAAAATGGTACCGTAACTTCGGGAGAAGGTACGCCGCTGTTGGTGATGGAACTTGCTTCCTAAGCTGACGGCGGTCGCAGATACCAGGTGGCTGCAACTGTTTATTAAAAACACAGCACTGTGCAAAATCGCAAGATGACGTATACGGTGTGACGCCTGCCCGGTGCCGGAAGGTTAATTGATGGGGTTAGCGCTTGCGCGAAGCTCTTGATCGAAGCCCCGGTAAACGGCGGCCGTAACTATAACGGTCCTAAGGTAGCGAAATTCCTTGTCGGGTAAGTTCCGACCTGCACGAATGGCGTAATGATGGCCACGCTGTCTCCACCCGAGACTCAGTGAAGTTGAAATCGCTGTGAAGATGCAGTGTACCCGCGGCTAGACGGAAAGACCCCGTGAACCTTTACTACAGCTTGGCAGTGAACATTGACCCTACATGTGTAGGATAGGTGGGAGGCATTGAAACTTGGTCGCTAGATTGAGTGGAGCCGACCTTGAAATACCACCCTTGTAGGTTTGATGTTCTAACCACGCCCCCTGGATCGGGGGTTGGGACACTGTCTGGTGGGTAGTTTGACTGGGGCGGTCTCCTCCCAAAGAGTAACGGAGGAGTACGAAGGTTGGCTAATCACGGTCGGACATCGTGAGGTTAGTACAATGGTATAAGCCAGCTTAACTGCGAGACAGACACGTCGAGCAGGTACGAAAGTAGGTCATAGTGATCCGGTGGTTCTGAATGGAAGGGCCATCGCTCAACGGATAAAAGGTACTCCGGGGATAACAGGCTGATACCGCCCAAGAGTTCATATCGACGGCGGTGTTTGGCACCTCGATGTCGGCTCATCACATCCTGGGGCTGAAGTCGGTCCCAAGGGTATGGCTGTTCGCCATTTAAAGTGGTACGCGAGCTGGGTTTAGAACGTCGTGAGACAGTTCGGTCCCTATCTGCCGTGGGCGTTTGAGAATTGAGAGGGGCTGCTCCTAGTACGAGAGGACCGGAGTGGACGAACCGCTGGTGTTCGGGTTGTTATGCCAATAGCATTGCCCGGTAGCTACGTTCGGAATCGATAACCGCTGAAAGCATCTAAGCGGGAAGCGAGCCTCAAGATGAGTTCTCACTGGACCTTTAAGGTCCCTGAAGGGCCGTTGGAGACTACAACGTTGATAGGCAAGGTGTGTAAGTGCTGTGAGGCATTGAGCTAACTTGTACTAATGACCCGTGAGGCTTAACCATACAACTCCTAAGCGGTGTTACGAAGTAACCCGCGCAGTTCCGGCAACATGTCGCAGACATGTGAGAGGAAACTAAGCATTAGGGTGTTAATACCAAAAGATTACTTGCGAACTATTCACTTTTTGCTTGCAAAAAGTGAAGGTCTGGCAACACTTTTACGAAGTAAAGGTGTGAGAAGACAAAGAGCTGTTGCGAACTTTATCACTTCCAGATTTTAAAGCTCACGCGCTTAGCGCGAGAGCAAAACAAGTTATCGCCTGGCGGCCATAGCATTGTGGACCCACCTGACTCCATGCCGAACTCAGTAGTGAAACGCAATAGCGCCGATGGTAGTGTGGGGTTTCCCCATGTGAGAGTAGGACACTGCCAGGCACCAATTCAGTCATATTTTGACTAAAATCGCGAGCTTAAGCTTGCGATTACGCGTTTAAGGCGCTGATATAGCTCAGTTGGTAGAGCGCACCCTTGGTAAGGGTGAGGTCGGCAGTTCAAATCTGCCTATCAGCACCACTTCTTTCCTTTTCCACGCTTTCTTCGATACCTAGTACCTCGGGTCATAAATACGTTCAAAAATGGCGGTTATTTGATCAGGCCGTCAATACCTTCCCTTTGTAAGTCCATTTAAATGGTTTCGCCAGCTGTTTATTAAAATAGCTGATAAACCGGGTCAGTTTCCCTCGTAGATCCTCCAAGCTAGTGAAGTTTCCCCGCTTGAGTAACTTTCGCGATAAGATGCCAAACCAAATCTCGACCTGGTTCAACCATGAGCAGTGCTTTGGTGTATAAACAAAACGGATGCGATGAGATTTATCACTCAAAAATTGCTGCCTGGACACGGTATCCTTGAGGATACCTGATTTTCCCTTAACGCCAAGCTCTTCATCTATGCCACAACGTTCTGCGACAAACCGAACCAGCGTTTCCGACTTATGCACATTCAATTGGTCCGTCACTATCACCCAGGTACTTTCCGGGGATATCGCCACCGTTTGTTTTATATGCTCACAGAAATCCACCTCGTTGCGTGTTTCAGCGATACGATAATTCATTATCTGACCAGTCACTATATTGAAACTTGGCGTCAGACTGAGCGTTCCGTGACGTTTATATTCAAACTCCCGCTTTTCAATCATTCCTTGTTTTGTTGGCTTATCAGGCGAAATGCGCTCTAATGCCTGGATACCTGTTTTTTCATCTACTGACACAGTGATAACATTCTCCTCGGCCAGCATTGAGGCTTGATGATAGGTATCACAGACATGATTGACTTCCTTCTTAAACTCCTCGTCATCCTTAACCTTGGGGTTAAGCCAGTAGGTAGAGCGATGTGGCCTGATATCGACCTGTCTGAGAAAACGTCCGACAGTGCTTTTTGATATCCCTGAGGCTAATTGTTGTATATTCGCTTCATCGGCCAGTTCTGTATGTGTCCAATGAGTAATTTCTCTTCCACATTTGGTCGGCTCTTTTAGCGCCAGAGCCATCAGATTACATAGCTGCTCTTCGGTATAGGTCAGCGGCGCCCCGCTTCTGGGTGAATCAGAGAAAGCTTTACATAAGAAACCTTGCTTGTCTTTTTTGCTCACCAAGTCAGTGGGCCAGGCAGCAAACAACAACCGAGCTCTGTCCCTCCACTTAATGACGAAATTACAACTAACCCCCAATTCTCTGGCTACTTTGTTCATATTAAAGGTCTCGTTAATGAGCAAGACAGCCTTTAACCGAGTCAGAATACAGGCTGGGGTGGTGTAACATCGCAACATTGATAAAATAGTTGTAGTGATGTCATTTGCATATTGCGTAGGAAATAAGGTATTCATCGCCAATCAAATATAGTTAATATACTATATTTATGGTGTGATAGCTAATCAGCTTTGGGAAGACAATGGGTTACAAAGTAAAAATACAAAAAGTACAAAGACCGACTAATAAATCCTTTTACCTCAATATGCCAGCAGCGATTGCTGAAGCCTTAAGCATGGAGAAAGGGGAAGAGTTTGAGTGGACAATTGAAGATAAGAACACGCTGGTGCTTAAAAGGGTTAGCCCGCTAGAAATTAACGGCCGTACAAATAACGAGCAAATTTGCACGGACTTATGATCTCGGGTACTAGTTAATATTTTCTTTCACCTAAATTTATTTTTTCGATAAAAAATCAATAGAGATTTGTGTTTACTATATTGGAAATACAAAGCTTGAACTTCACCCTCTAAAGTTTCCTTGTTTAATTCCACAAAACCAAAGCTCAAGTAGATTGGCCTCAGTAAGCTGCTAGCAAAGCAGTAAATACCGGAACACTGCTTCTCGAGAATGTATTCAAGGAGTGACCGGGCCAAACCTTGATTTCTATGGTCGGGGTGGGTGACCATAGCGGTTAGAAAAGCCCCATCAGTTAATGGCCTTAATTTGGCCAATGCAGCTATCTCCGATGATAACGAGCAATAATAGACTTCGTCTTCGGCCTTTATTTTTCCTGCGGGGTAGTAAGCCTTATAGAACTTTGCTACCAGTGGATACTTAATCTTTTCCAGAGTGCCTAATTTCAAAACAAGGAGCCTGTAATTAATGGGGTGATGGGGTAAACTGCCTGCTTTCCTGTTTTTGTAGTTTGCCATGAAAGTAACCAGAGATGTATCGCTACAGGCTATGAATAGCTTCGGCCTGGCTGTCACAACGAATAAATTAGTCACAATCGAATCCATGGAAGATCTTCAAGGGTTTTCTGTGGATAAAGACGCCAGCTATCTATTTCTGGGAGCAGGGAGCAATTTGCTATTTTGTGAGGACTTTCAAGGCACGCTAGTTAAAGCTGAACTTTTAGGTAAGACAGTAGAAAGCCATAAAGATCAATGGGTTGTTAATGTACAGGCAGGTGAAAGCTGGCATGGCTTTGTTCGTTGGTGTATTGAGCAAAGTGTATATGGTTTAGAAAATCTAGCCTTGATACCCGGTACTGTAGGTGCTGCACCGATCCAAAATATTGGCGCTTACGGTAAAGAGTTCTGCGACTATTGTTTCAGCGTCACGGCCTATGATTTAGAACGAAAGGAAATCGTCACACTCAGTAAAGATGAGTGCTTGTTTGGTTATCGGGATAGTATCTTTAAGCACGCATTTAAACATACTCACCTGGTGTTATCTGTATGCCTGCATATCCCTAAGTTATGGCAACCGAAAACAGCATATGGCGATTTAAAGTCCCTACTTAACACAGCAACCGCAAAAGATATCTTTGAATTAGTTTGCCAGGTTAGGAAAGAAAAACTGCCTGATCCTGATGAAATTGGCAATGCTGGCAGCTTCTTTAAAAACCCTGTCGTAGCAACACCTATTGCGTTATCGCTGAAAGAGCAATTTCCCGATATGCCTTGTTATGCGACCGCTGACCTCGAACATACTAAGTTGGCTGCGGGTTGGTTGATCGACCAGTGTGGCTTAAAAGGCGCACGTATCGGCGGGGCTGCTGTGCATGTTAAGCAGGCCCTGGTGATAGTTAACCTTAATCAAGCGGAGCCACAGGACATAGTTGATTTGGCCTGGAAAGTTAAATGTGCAGTTAAAGAAAAATTTGGTGTCGAACTGGAACATGAAGTGAGGTTTATCGGAGCGAATGGAGAAACCAAGCTCGAAAACCTAAAAAGGATAACCGTTTAGAGGTGGGATATGACCGAACTCAATAAGAAAACTGAATCTTTATTAAAACTCCTGGCCGATGGTGAATTTCATTCAGGGCAAAAAGTGGGGGAGCTATTAGGTGTGTCCCGCGCAGCCATTAGTAAGCATATTGGGACCTTGCAAGACTTAGGGTTGGATATCCACAGGGTTACTGGTAAAGGGTACAGGCTGTCATCTCCCCTTAGCTTGTTAGACAAAAATTTAATAGCCGAATTCGCAAACAACGATGCAATAGAAGTTCATACAGTTATCGATTCCACCAATAAAAAGCTGATGGGTGAATTAAATGCCCTGAAAAAGGGACATGTATGTATCGCCGAATGCCAAACAGCTGGAAAGGGGCGCCGCGGACGAACCTGGGTGTCACCTATGGGCTCTCATCTCTACCTTTCTATGTATTGGAACCTGGAATCAGGCATGTCGGCGGCAATGGGGTTAAGCCTGGTTGCTGGTATCGCAGTTGTGAATGCACTTGCTTCCCTTGGCGTTGACGGAGTGGGGTTAAAATGGCCGAATGATGTTTATGCTAGCGGCAAGAAACTGGCGGGTATACTGGTAGAAATGTCCGCCCAGGTGCAAGGTCCTTGTCAATTAGTAATTGGCGTAGGGCTAAATGTGAAAATGCCTGAACAGGCAGCCAGTCAAATTGATCAACCCTGGATAGATCTTAATACCTTGACCCTTAACGAGGTTGATCGTAACCAATTAGCGGGTCGATTGATCGAATCTCTCATCCTTTCTCTACGGCACTATGAAGAAGATGGCTTGCAGGCATTTACCCAAAGGTGGAATGAACTTGATGCATTCGTGGGAAAATCAATCAAATTAGTCGTTGGTACAAAAGAAGAGTGGGGCATCTGTCGAGGGATTGATGATTCAGGAGCTGTGCTACTGGATCAACATGGATTAGTAAAACCGTATATTGGCGGTGAAATCTCCCTGCGTAGCGGCGACTAACTTGATGCTTTGCCTAATAATTAGGCGTTTGACTCAGGGAAAGCAATTTTTTTCAAAAAGAGTCTTGCATCCCAGAAAGGTATTCAATAGAATTCGCAGCACTTAAATGACGCCGACTTAGCTCAGTTGGTAGAGCAACTGACTTGTAATCAGTAGGTCACCAGTTCGACTCCGGTAGTCGGCACCATTTAAGGAGGGGTTCCCGAGTGGCCAAAGGGATCAGACTGTAAATCTGACGCGAAAGCTTCGGTGGTTCGAATCCACCCCCCTCCACCATTTTCTATGGTTTGAAGTAGCCTTAAGTGGCAACTAGAAGCTAGAAGCGGGCATCGTATAATGGCTATTACCTCAGCCTTCCAAGCTGATGATGCGGGTTCGATTCCCGCTGCCCGCTCCAATCTAATTGCTGATATAGCTCAGTTGGTAGAGCGCACCCTTGGTAAGGGTGAGGTCGGCAGTTCAAATCTGCCTATCAGCACCACTCCTTAAGCACTCAAATCATAAATGTTTTTTAAAAAGCGTGGCCTAGTAACCACCGTTGTTTCTTACCGAGAGAGGACAGTCATGTCTAAAGAAAAATTTGAACGTTTGAAGCCGCATGTCAACGTAGGTACTATCGGCCACGTTGACCACGGTAAAACTACTCTAACTGCTGCTATCACTAACGTACTTGCAAAAACGTACGGCGGTGAAGCTAAAGATTTCGCTGCTATCGATAACGCTCCTGAAGAGCGCGAGCGTGGTATCACTATCTCTACTTCTCACGTAGAGTATGACACTCCAAGTCGTCACTACGCACACGTAGACTGCCCAGGACACGCGGATTATGTTAAAAACATGATCACGGGTGCTGCTCAGATGGACGGTGGTATCCTGGTTGTTGCTGCAACTGACGGCCCTATGCCTCAGACTCGCGAGCACATCCTGTTATCTCGTCAGGTTGGCGTACCTTTCATCATCGTATTCATGAACAAATGTGACATGGTTGATGATGAAGAGCTGTTAGAGCTGGTTGAAATGGAAGTTCGTGAGCTTCTTTCTGAATATGACTTCCCAGGTGATGACCTACCAGTTATCCAGGGCAGCGCTCTGAAAGCCCTGGAAGGCGAGAAAGAGTGGGAAGACAAGATCATCGAACTAGCTGAAGCACTGGATACCTACATCCCAGAGCCAAAGCGTGATATCGACAAGCCTTTCCTACTTCCAATCGAAGATGTTTTCTCTATCTCAGGCCGTGGTACTGTTGTAACGGGTCGTGTAGAGCGTGGTATCGTTAAAGTCGGCGAAGAAATCGAAATCGTTGGTATTAAAGAGACTGTTAAGACAACTTGTACTGGTGTTGAAATGTTCCGTAAACTGCTTGACGAAGGTCGTGCAGGTGAGAACGTTGGTGTACTATTACGTGGTACTAAGCGTGAAGACGTTGAACGTGGTCAGATCCTTGCTGCTCCAGCTTCAATCACTCCTCACACTAAGTTCGAGTCAGAAGTATACGTACTGACTAAAGAAGAAGGCGGTCGTCACACACCTTTCTTCAAAGGTTACCGTCCACAGTTCTACTTCCGTACAACTGACATCACTGGTGCTGTAGAGCTTCCAGAAGGTGTAGAAATGGTAATGCCTGGTGATAACCTGAAATTCGTTGTAGAGCTAATCGCTCCAATTGCAATGGATGAAGGTCTACGTTTCGCTATCCGTGAAGGTGGCCGAACTGTAGGTGCTGGCGTAGTAGCTAAAATCTACGAATAATCTGTTTTATGTGGGGCCGCCAAGGTGGCCGTTCATAGCAAACAGGTGCTGGCGTAGTAGCTAAAATCTACGAATAATCTGTTTTATGTGGGGCCGCCGAGGTGGCCCTTCATAGCAAACAGATGCAGGTGTTGTCGCTAAGATCATGGGCTAGGTCCATATCTAAGTAATACCAAGAGGGGAGCTTCGGCTCCCTTTTGTAGTAGAAGACCAAGGTCTTTATTGGTAACTAAAAGGGCATGCAGTTTTTTAGTTACATTCGAAGCAAATAACCCTATACTGATGGGCTTTGCAACAGGGGTGTAGTTCCAATTGGTAGAACAGCGGTCTCCAAAACCGATGGCTGGGGGTTCGAGTCCCTCCACCCCTGCCAATTAAAGGCTAGAGTTGATATATCGAACTTTGGTTTATAGCTAGTCAAGTGACGCTTTGCGCCACTTGCTGAAGGCCGGAGTATCGGACCATCGCGTCCTCTACCCCAGCCAATTTCGTCCTGATAACCTAAGATTTGAAGGGCAGTTAGGAAGCCTAAGCGGTTCCTTGCTGAATAACCTCGCTTTGACGGGGCTTTTTGCATTTATGAACGAGTGGATACAGGTTGTATGACTACGAATACTGAAAACACAGGCAGCTCAATGGACGGCCTGAAATGGGGCATTGTAGTACTATTATTAGTAGGTACTGTCGTTGGTAATATGTATGCTGCGGACCAGGAAAGCATTCACTTTTTGGCGCGTGTTGTCGGCGTAGTTGTTGCTGTCGGTTTAGCCGGGTTTGTCGCGGCGATCACCACTAAGGGTAAAACTTTTATTACCTTTGCTCAGGAAGCTAAAGTAGAAACGCGTAAAGTGGTATGGCCTACACGCCAAGAGGCGCTACAGACCACTTTTATCGTGTTAGCGGTATCTGCAGTTGTTGCACTTATACTCTGGGGTCTTGATGGGATCTTGGTCCGTGTTGTTAATTTTGTGACTGGAGTATAACCATGTCTGAAGAGCAAAAAATGAGATGGTACGTGGTTCAGGCTTTTTCAGGCTATGAAGCGCGTGTAACTAAATCTCTCCATGAGCATATTAAAATACATAACATGGAAGAGTACTTCGAAGAGGTGTTAGTACCTACTGAAGAAGTAGTTGAAATGCGCGCCGGCCAAAAACGTAAAAGTGAGCGCAAATTCTTCCCAGGATACGTCTTGGTGAAGATGGTCATGAACGATGATAGCTGGCACCTGGTGCGCAGCATTCCACGCGTAATGGGCTTTATTGGTGGTACCACCGAGCGTCCGGCGCCGATTTCACAGAAAGAAGCCGACGCTATCCTGAATCGTCTGCAAGAAGCGATCGATAAGCCAAGACCTAAGACTCTGTTCGAACCCGGTGAAGTGGTTCGTGTTACCGATGGACCGTTTGCTGACTTTAACGGTGTAGTTGAAGAAGTTGACTACGAAAAAAGCCGCGTAAAAGTGTCTGTGCTTATCTTTGGTCGTTCCACCCCGGTTGAGCTTGAATTCGCTCAGGTGGAAAAAGGTTAAAAAAACAACACTACAAGTATTGAGTAGGGCAGTAGATTTGTTTTATACTCCGCTGCCCTTTTATATCGGGAAGCCTGAAACTCATGTCGAGCCAGGGCGTTTGAACCCACATTGAGGTAATAAACAATGGCGAAGAAAGTCACAGCTTATATCAAGCTGCAAGTTGCAGCGGGTGCTGCAAACCCTAGTCCTCCGGTTGGTCCAGCTCTTGGTCAGCACGGCGTAAACATCATGGAATTCTGTAAAGCGTTCAACGCCAAGACAGATTCTATTGAAAAAGGTGCTCCGGTTCCTGTTGTTATCACCGTATACAGCGACCGTTCTTTCACTTTTGAAACTAAGACTCCACCTGCATCTTTCTTGCTTAAGAAAGCGGCTGGTATCAAGTCCGGTTCTAGTGTTCCTAACAAGAACAAAGTGGGTACTGTAACTCGCGCTCAACTAGAAGAAATCGCTAAGACTAAAGAAGCGGATCTTACTGGTGCTGATCTTGACGCACAAGTGCGTTGTATTGCTGGTTCTGCCCGTTCTATGGGCCTGGTAGTGGAGGGTTAATAATATGGCTAAACTTTCTAAGCGTATGCGTGCGGTCAAAGAAAAGATTGACGGCACAAAAGAATATGAAATCAATGAAGCCGTTGCACTGCTTCAGGAACTGGCTACGGTTAAGTTCGTCGAGAGTGTTGACGTAGCGGTAAACCTTGGCGTAGACGCACGTAAATCTGATCAGAACGTACGTGGCGCAACAGTACTTCCTCACGGTACTGGCCGTGACGTACGCGTCGCAGTGTTCACTCAAGGTGCTAACGCTGAAGCCGCTAAAGCAGCGGGTGCTGACATCGTTGGTATGGAAGATCTTGCTGAGCAAGTGAAGAAAGGCGAAATGAACTTCGACGTAGTTATCGCTTCTCCTGATGCGATGCGTGTTGTTGGTCAACTGGGTCAGATCTTAGGTCCTCGCGGCCTGATGCCTAATCCGAAAGTTGGTACTGTAACTCCTGACGTTGCTGGCGCGGTTAAAAACGCTAAGACTGGTCAGGTTCGTTACCGCAACGACAAGAATGGTATCATCCATACTACGATCGGTAAGGTAAATTTCTCTGCTGAACAGATCAAAGAAAACCTTGAAGCTCTGCTGATTGCGCTGAAAAAATCCAAGCCAGCTTCTGCTAAAGGTCATTTCATCGCTAAGGTGAACCTTTCTACTACTATGGGCGCCGGTGTCATTATCGACCAGGCCAGCCTAGATACTGTAGTAGCATAATTGAAATCTAAAGCGCAAAGCTGTATAATTTGCGCTTTAGTTTGGAACGGGCCTTTTGGTCCCGTCCAAGACCGCAGGCGGCAACATATTGTTCGCAATAGGTTGACTTAATATAACCTGCGTAGATGGTGCCGGAACCCAGCAAGATTATTCTACTGGATCCGATTACCGCTTAAGTGACCTCATTTGAGGTTTATGTTTTCTAGGGAAACCTAGTTTGGAATCCAGGAGTAAAAGCCAATGGCATTAGGACTCGTAGACAAGAAAGCAATCGTAGCTGAAGTCAACGAAGCTGCCAAGGGCGCCCTGTCCGCTGTAGTCGCAGATTCTCGCGGCGTTACAGTCGGAGCAATGACCGAACTTCGTGCCAAGGCGCGTGAAGCAGGAGTAATCGTACGTGTAGTACGTAACACTCTGGCTCGCCGTGCTGTTGAAGGTACTGATTTCGAATGCTTGAGCCAAGTATTCACCGGTCCTACTCTGATCGCTTTCTCTAATGAGCACCCAGGTGCTGCAGCACGTCTGTTAAAAGACTTTGCTAATGAGCAAGAAGCGTTCGAAGTAAAAGGGTTAGCCTTTGAAGGGGAATTCATCCCTGCAGAACAAGTTGACCGCTTAGCTAAGCTACCAACTTACGACGAAGCAATTGCACAGCTGATGATGACTATGAAAGAAGCATCTGCTGGCAAGCTGGTACGTACTTTGGCTGCACTTCGCGACCAGAAAGAGCAAGAAGCAGCTTAATTCGCTTGCTTTCGTTTAAAAATTTCAAAAATTTAGGAAATTTGAGTCATGTCTATCACTAAAGACCAGATCTTAGAAGCTGTTGCTGAAATGTCAGTAATGGAAGTTGTTGAACTTGTTGAAGCAATGGAAGAAAAATTCGGTGTATCTGCAGCCGCTGCTGTTGTAGCCGGTGGTGCTGAAGGCGGCGCTGCTGTTGAAGAGCAGACTGAATTTGACGTAATCCTGACTTCTTTCGGCGCTAACAAAGTTGCTGCTATCAAAGCAGTACGTAGCGCTACAGGTCTAGGCCTGAAAGAAGCTAAGGGACTAGTCGAAGCTGCTCCAACTCCAGTTAAAGAAGCTCTTTCTAAAGAAGAAGCTGAAGAACTGAAGAAAACTCTAACTGAAGCTGGCGCTGAAGTTGAGATCAAGTAAACTGCTATATGTAGTTTGCTAGCCCGTTAAACGGCTAGAGGCTGGTGCTTTTTTAAGCACCGGCCTTTTTGCGCTGTAGTCTGTCGAAATTAAACAGCTATTTTGCGCATCCGGCAAGGTGAAATTTCTTATTGTTTGTTCACCCTATTCGGTAAAACATGGGATTGTTTCTTTCCATGCATACAAAACGATAAATAGAAGATCTGTCCCTTGTAGGACAGTGGGTCACTTATCAGCGAGCTGAGGAACCACATGGTTTACTCTTATACAGAGAAAAAACGTATTCGTAAGGACTTTGGTAAGCGTCCACAGGTTATTGAAACACCATACCTGTTGTCCATCCAGCTTGATTCATTTACACGCTTCATCGATATGGACCCCGAAGGGGAAGTCGGTCTGGAAGCTGCATTTCGTAGTGTATTCCCTATCAAGAGTTACTCTGGTACGTCGGAATTACAGTACGTTAGCTTTCGCTTAGGCGAGCCTGTATTTGACGTCAAGGAATGCCAAATTCGTGGTGTTACTTATTCTGCACCATTGCGTGTCAAGCTACGTCTTGTTCTTTACGATAGAGATGCACCAGCTGGCACTGTAAAGGACATTAAAGAGCAAGAAGTGTACATGGGTGAAATTCCACTCATGACTGAGAATGGTACTTTTGTTATCAATGGTACTGAGCGTGTTATCGTTTCTCAGCTACACAGGTCCCCAGGTGTATTTTTCGATCACGATAAAGGGAAGACCCATAGCTCAGGTAAGGTTCTTTATAATGCCCGTGTAATTCCTTACCGTGGTTCTTGGCTTGATTTCGAATTCGACCCGAAAGATAACCTGTTTGTACGTATTGACCGTCGTCGTAAACTGCCTTCCACAATTATCTTGCGTGCGCTGGAATACAGCACAGAAGAAATTCTGGATATGTTCTTCGACAAAGTTCACTTCGAAGTAAAAGACGGCAAGTTGATGATGGACCTGGTTCCAGATCGTCTGCGTGGTGAAACCGCTGCTTTTGACATTATGGTTGATGGCGAAGTTCTGGTAGAAGAAGGGCGTCGTGTTACCGCTCGTCATATCCGTGCATTGCAGAAGCAAAACGTCGAACGCATTGAAGTGCCTGTTGAGTATGTAGTAGGTAAAGTATCTGCTAAAGAATACGTCAACAAGGAAACTGGTGAAGTGATCGTTCCGGCTAACACTGAGCTTAGCCTTGAAATGGTTGCCGAGCTATCCCAGTCAGGCTTTAAAGAATTTGAAGTTCTTTATATCAATGAGCTGGATACGGGCGCTTATATTTCTGACACATTACGGGTTGATTCTTCGACTAATAAACTCGAAGCACTGGTTGAAATCTACCGCATGATGCGCCCAGGCGAGCCGCCAACGCGTGATGCAGCCGAAGCCCTGTTCCAGAACCTGTTCTTCTCTGAAGATCGCTATGATCTGTCAAAAGTAGGTCGGATGAAGTTCAACCGCCGCGTTGGCTTCGAAGAGAATACGGGTGATGGCATCCTGTCTAAAGATGACATCATTGCGGTTATGCGCACCCTGATTGACATCCGTAACGGTAAAGGTGAAGTGGACGATATCGACCACTTGGGTAACCGTCGTATCCGTTGTGTGGGTGAAATGGCTGAAAACCAGTTCCGTGTCGGTCTTGTTCGTGTTGAACGTGCCGTACGTGAGCGTCTGTCGTTGGGTGACCTGGATGCGATTATGCCTCAGGACCTGATCAACGCTAAGCCTATTTCCGCAGCAGTAAAAGAATTCTTTGGTTCTTCCCAGCTGTCTCAGTTTATGGATCAGAACAACCCGCTGTCTGAGGTAACTCACAAGCGCCGTGTTTCTGCATTAGGCCCAGGTGGTCTTACCCGTGAGCGTGCTGGCTTTGAGGTTCGAGATGTACACCCCACACATTATGGTCGCTTGTGTCCCATCGAAACGCCTGAAGGTCCAAACATTGGTTTGATCAACTCCCTGGCGACTTATTCTCGTACTAACGAGTTTGGTTTCCTGGAAACGCCATACCGTAAGGTTACCGATGGTAAAATGACAGAGGAAGTAGACTACCTGTCAGCCATTGAAGAAGGTAACTATGTTATCGCACAGGCCAATGCCGGTGTTGATGAAGATAATGTGCTGAACGATGAACTGGTGCCTTGTCGTCACAAAGGTGAAACCACCTTTATGACCCCAGACCAAATTCAGTATATGGATGTATCCCCGCAGCAGATAATCTCTGTGGCGGCATCGCTTATTCCGTTCCTGGAGCACGATGATGCTAACCGAGCCCTGATGGGTTCGAACATGCAACGCCAGGCGGTACCGACACTGAGAGCCGACAAGCCTCTGGTTGGTACGGGTATCGAGAAGCGCATTGCTATTGACTCGGGTGTAACTATCGTAGCCAAGCGTGGCGGTGTTATCGATTATGTCGACGCATCTCGTATCGTAGTTAAGGTTAATGAAGATGAGATGCTGGCGGGCGAAGCGGGCATCGACATCTATAACCTGACTAAATACACCCGCTCTAACCAAAACACTTGTATTAACCAGCGTCCGACTTGTAACCCTGGTGAACCCATAGTTAAGGGTGACGTACTGGCGGATGGTCCTTCTACTGACATGGGTGAACTGGCCCTGGGTCAGAACATGAAAGTGGCCTTTATGCCGTGGAACGGTTACAACTTCGAGGATTCCATTACGGTATCCGAGCGCGTTGTAATGGAAGACAGATTCACCACTATCCATGTGCAGGAACTGTCTTGTATCTCTCGTGACACTAAGTTAGGTCCGGAAGAGATCACTGCCGATATCCCGAATGTGGGTGAAGCAGCGTTGAGCAAACTGGACGAATCCGGTGTCGTATATGTAGGTGCGGAAGTTAAACCTGGCGATATCCTGGTCGGTAAAGTGACCCCTAAAGGTGAAACTCAACTGACCCCTGAAGAGAAGCTATTGCGCGCTATCTTCGGTGAAAAAGCGTCTGACGTGAAAGACAGCTCGCTGCGTGTGGCTAACTCTGTCTATGGTACGGTTATCGATGTCCAAGTCTTCACCCGTGATGGGGTAGAAAAAGACAAGCGTGCTATGGAAATCGAGGAGATGCAGCTAAAAGAAGCCAAAAAGGATTTGACTGAAGAGTTCAAGATCCTGGAACAAGGCATCTTCGAGCGCGCTAAAAACTTGTTAGTCGGCGCCGGTAAGAGCGAAGAAGCTCTGCTGAAGCTGCCTCGTGACAAGTGGTTAGAGCAAGCACTCATCGACGAAGATAAGCAGACTCAACTAGAGCAAATTGCCGAGCAGTATGACGAATTAAAAGCAGACTTCGATAAGAAGTTTGACATTAAGCGTCGTAAGATCACCCAAGGTGATGATCTGGCTCCGGGCGTACTTAAGATAGTCAAGGTTTACCTGGCATTGAAGCGTCGTATTCAGCCTGGTGATAAGATGGCCGGTCGTCACGGTAACAAAGGGGTGATCTCTACCATTGTTCCTGTGGAAGATATGCCACACGATAAGTACGGTGTGCCGGTTGATATCGTATTGAACCCGCTGGGTGTACCATCGCGGATGAACATCGGTCAGGTTCTTGAAACACACTTAGGCTTAGCAGCGAAGGGGGTGGGTGAGAAACTGGATCGTATGCTGAAAGAGCAGCGTGAAGTTGAAATGGTTAAGGTTCGTGACTTTATCCAGCAAGTTTATGACCTGGGCGAAACACGTCAGGAAGTAGACTTGACTACCTTTACCGATGATGAAGTGCTGCGTCTGGCAAATAACCTGCGTGCAGGTGTACCCATGGCAACGCCTGCGTTCGATGGCGCCACAGAAGCGGAAATCAAAGAACTGCTGCGTCTTGCAGACCTACCTGACTCCGGTCAGCTTCAGTTGTTTGATGGCCGTACAGGTAACGCATTTGAGCGTCCGGTAACCGTAGGTTACATGTACATGCTGAAGTTGAACCACTTAGTGGACGACAAGATGCACGCACGTTCTACCGGTTCTTACAGCTTGGTAACGCAGCAGCCTCTGGGTGGTAAAGCACAGTTTGGTGGCCAGCGCTTCGGTGAGATGGAAGTATGGGCGCTGGAAGCTTACGGCGCCGCTTATACCTTGCAGGAAATGCTGACAGTTAAGTCTGATGATGTGAACGGTCGTACTAAGATGTATAAAAACATTGTCGACGGCGATCAGAGAATGGAACCAGGTATGCCTGAATCCTTCAACGTATTGTTGAAAGAGATCCGTTCCTTGAGCATTAACATCGAATTAGACGAGAAATAGGCGGGAAGCCTAACTTAATCGTAGCGCCTTAACTAAGGCGCTTTGGCTTTCCCGGCGGGAGATATAAGTGAAAGACTTACTAAAGTTTTTAAAACAGCAAGGCAAGACCGAAGAATTTGATGGGATCAAAATCGGCCTTGCGTCACCCGATCAGGTTCGTTCCTGGTCATTTGGTGAGGTTAAAAAGCCTGAGACCATTAACTACCGTACGTTCAAACCCGAGCGTGATGGTTTGTTCTGTGCTCGTATTTTTGGCCCGGTAAAAGATTACGAATGTTTGTGTGGTAAATACAAACGTTTGAAGCATCGTGGTGTTATTTGTGAAAAGTGTGGCGTTGAAGTAACTCAAACCAAAGTTCGCCGTGATCGCATGGGCCATATTGAACTGGCCTCTCCAGTTGCACACATTTGGTTCCTCAAATCACTGCCGTCTCGTATCGGTCTGTTACTCGATATGACCCTGCGTGATATCGAGCGTATTCTTTACTTCGAATCTTTCGTTGTGGTTGAGCCGGGTATGACTAACCTGGAACGCGGCCAGATGCTGACAGAAGAAAACTATCTGGATGCGTTGGAAGAGTGGGGTGACGAATTTGAAGCCAGGATGGGCGCAGAAGCGGTTCTTGGACTGTTGAAGGAAATCAATCTGCTTACTGAAATCGAGCAGATGCGTGAAGAATTACAGACGACTAACTCTGAAACCAAGCGTAAGAAGCTGACCAAGCGTCTGAAGCTGATGGAAGCGTTTGAACAATCAGGTAACAAGCCTGAGTGGATGATACTAACGGTACTTCCAGTGCTGCCACCGGATCTTCGCCCATTAGTGCCATTGGATGGAGGCCGTTTCGCAACGTCTGATCTTAACGACCTTTACCGTCGTGTTATCAACCGTAACAACCGTTTGAAGCGTTTGTTAGACCTGGCTGCACCGGACATCATCGTACGTAACGAAAAGCGTATGTTGCAAGAGTCTGTGGATGCGCTGCTGGATAACGGTCGTCGTGGGCGCGCTATCACTGGCTCCAACAAGCGTCCGCTTAAATCTTTGGCTGATATGATCAAAGGTAAGCAGGGTCGTTTCCGTCAGAACTTGCTTGGTAAGCGTGTTGACTATTCGGGCCGTTCCGTAATCACGGTAGGTCCTACGTTACGTTTGCACCAGTGTGGTCTTCCTAAGAAGATGGCGCTGGAGCTGTTTAAGCCGTTTGTATACGGCAAGCTAGAGAGCCTGGGCATGGCCACAACCATCAAAGCGGCCAAGAAATTGGTTGAGCGTGAAGGTGGTGAAGTCTGGGATATCCTGGAAGGCGTTATCCGCGAACACCCGGTACTGCTTAACCGTGCGCCAACATTGCACCGTTTGGGTATCCAGGCGTTCGAACCTGTACTGATCGAGGGTAAAGCCATCCAGCTTCACCCCTTGGTTTGTGCGGCGTACAACGCCGATTTCGATGGAGACCAGATGGCGGTACACGTTCCACTGACGCTTGAAGCTCAGTTGGAATCGCGCGCCCTGATGATGTCAACCAACAACATCCTGTCGCCAGCGAACGGTGAACCCATTATCGTTCCTTCTCAGGACGTGGTATTGGGTCTCTACTATATGACTCGCTCTCGCATCAATGCGAAAGGCGAAGGCATGTGGTTCAAGAATGCCAAGGAAGCCGAAAAAGCTTACCGCGCCGGTGTTGCAGATTTACATGCCCGGGTAAAGGTTCGCATTACCGAAACCATCATAGATGAGGACGGCAGCAAAACAGAAAAGACCGAAATTAAAGATACTACCGTCGGACGCGCTATCCTGTGGCTTATCGTCCCTACCGGCCTGGAGTATTCTCTGGTTGACTTGCCGATGGGCAAGAAGCAGATCTCCAAATTGCTGAATGGTTGTTATCGTAAGCTGGGTCTTAAGCCATCGGTTATTTTCGCTGACCAACTGATGTACAGAGGTTTCGAATACGCTACCCTTTCCGGTGCGTCCGTTGGTATCAACGACCTGGTTATTCCCGACGCGAAAAAAGATATTATCGCTGATGCGGAAGCCGAAGTTTCCGAGATCCAGGAGCAATTCCAGTCCGGTCTGGTCACCGCGGGTGAACGTTACAACAAAGTTATCGATATCTGGGCAAGCGCCAACGAACAAGTTTCCAAGGCGATGATGGATAACCTGTCCACAGAGACAGTAATAAATGCCAAAGGTGAAGAGGAAACTCAGGATTCCTTTAACAGCATCTTTATGATGGCCGACTCTGGCGCTCGTGGTAGTGCAGCTCAGATCCGTCAGCTGGCGGGTATGCGTGGCCTGATGGCTAAGCCGGATGGCTCTATCATAGAAACGCCAATCGTAGCGAACTTCCGTGAAGGTCTAAGCGTACTTCAGTACTTTATCTCTACTCACGGTGCTCGTAAGGGCCTTGCCGATACGGCACTTAAGACGGCTAACTCGGGTTACCTAACCCGTCGTCTGGTTGACGTTGCTCAGGATCTGGTAGTTTCTAACGACGATTGTGGTACTCACAATGGTTTGTTAGTAACACCTCTGATTGAAGGCGGTGATGTCGTTGAGCCGTTGCGTGAACGCGTACTGGGTCGTGTGGTAGCGGAAGATATCATCAAGCCGGGTACTCAAAACCACGTGTTGGTCGAACGTAACATTATGCTTGATGAAAAACTGTGTGATCTGTTAGAAGATAACTCTGTTGACCAAGTTAAAGTACGTTCTGTTATCACTTGTGATAACGATTACGGTATCTGCGCGAACTGTTACGGTCGTGACTTGGCCCGTGGTCATATTGTTTGTCATGGTGAAGCGGTTGGTGTTATCGCGGCACAGTCAATTGGTGAGCCGGGTACACAGCTTACCATGCGTACCTTCCACATCGGTGGTGCGGCATCCAGGGCTTCAGCAGAAAACAATATCCAGGTTAAGAACACGGGTAGCATCAAGTTACATAACGCTAAGTATGTAGTGAACTCAGAGGGTAAGCTGGTTGTTACCTCTCGTTCTACCGAACTGACAGTTATTGATGACTTGGGGCGTACCAAGGAAGCTCACAAAGTTACTTACGGTGCGGTACTTGAAAAAGGTGACGGCGCGGCTATTACTGCCGGCGAAATCGTCGCTAATTGGGACCCGCATACACACCCAATCATTACCGAAGTGGCCGGTCGAATTCAATTCGTCGACATTATCGAGAGTGTTACAGTAACGCGTCAAACTGATGATCTGACTGGTCTTTCCAGCACGGTTATTTTGGACGCGGGTCAGCGTACCAGCGCGGGTAAAGAAATGCGCCCTATGGTTAAGCTGGTTGACGAATCCGGTAATGACATCAATATCCCGGGTACGGATATCGTGGCTCAGTACTTCCTGCCAGGTAACGCTATCGTTAACCTGGAAGATGGTGCTCAGGTAAATGTTGGTGACGCGGTAGCCCGTATCCCACAGGAGAGCTCGAAGACTCGTGATATCACCGGTGGTCTACCTCGCGTAGCCGACTTATTCGAAGCGCGTACACCTAAAGATGCCGCTATCCTGGCTGAAGTTTCCGGCGCCGTTTCTTTCGGTAAAGAAACTAAAGGTAAACGTCGTTTGGTCATCACCCAGCCGGATGGTGAGCATTACGAAGAGATGATTCCTAAGTGGCGTCACCTGAACGTATTCGAAGGTGAAAAGGTTCAAAAAGGTGAAGTTATTGCCGATGGACCAGAGTCACCACATGATATCTTACGCCTACGTGGTATCAGCCCGGTAGCCAACTACATCGCGAACGAAGTTCAGGATGTATACCGTCTACAGGGTGTAAAGATTAACGATAAGCACATCGAAGTTATCGTTCGTCAGATGCTGCGTAAAGTGGTTATCAAAACTGCTGGTGATACTGACTTCTTACCTGGCGAACAAGTAGAAGTAGCACGCGTTAAGATTGCTAACCGTAAACTTGAAGCTGAAGGTAAAATGCATGCGACGTACCAGCATGAGCTGTTAGGTATCACCAAAGCATCTTTGGCAACTGAGTCCTTTATTTCTGCGGCTTCCTTCCAGGAAACCACACGAGTACTAACGGAAGCGGCTGTTGGTGGTAAGGTTGACGAATTACGCGGTCTGAAAGAAAACGTAATCGTTGGGCGTCTGATCCCTGCCGGTACAGGTTTCTCTTATCATAAAGAGCGTAACGAACGTCGCTCTGGTAAGGGAAAGGTTGAAGAGCAAACCATTACCGCAGATGAAGCCGAGCAAAACCTGGCTGACCTGCTTAATGCAGCGGATTCTTCCAAATCTTAATAGCTTACTAGCTAACTAAAAGGCGCCTTTGGGCGCCTTTTTTGTATCAATCATCATTTCCACAAAGTCTCTCTGTAACCTCAGCTTCTTGCTTTAGCCATTATTTATTCATTTTTCCTTGGTAATTTTGCCTTAGCGGACAAACGAATGAACTATGGCAAACCTGGGGGGTTGGGTTGAAAATTGCACAGCCCTGGGAGAAGAGTGAAATGGAGAAATTAAGCTGATCCGCTGGGCTGAAGAATTACGTACACTGGCCGGACCTGATCTCAGTATGCTGGGTAAAAAGGTCGCTTGACCCAAATAGTGGGTGAAAAGACTCGATTTCTTAAGTTAGAATGCTGCCACGTGAAATTCTATTTAGGCTATTACCTATGACGAAAAAAATTATTGCTACAGAGAAAGCACCGGCCGCTATCGGTCCATATTCACAGGCCAATCAGTTGGGAGAATTAGTATTCACTTCTGGCCAGATCCCTTTGGTGGCGGAAACCATGGAAATTGTAGAGGGTGACGTAACCGCTCAGGCCGAACAAGTCATGCAGAACCTGATCGCAGTGTTGGAGCAAGCGGGAGCATCTGTAGAGACAGTAATTAAAACTACTTGTTTCCTAAGTGATATGAATAACTTTGTTGCCTTTAATGAAGTTTATGGCAAATACTTCCCAGAAAATGCCCCGGCGCGCTCATGCGTTGAGGTTGCTCGTTTACCGAAAGATGTTTTGGTTGAAGTGGAAGCTATTGCTTACACCAAGTAAGTCAGCTTGTAAAAACGCTAAGTTAGGATAGGATTGAGGCTTCTCTCAATCCTATTTTTACGAAAGACTCATGTCCAGTTTCTGTATTCTCGTTACCGACCCACCCTATGGCGCTCAAGGCGCCGTCAGTGCTTATCTGTTTTCCCTGGCGGCGGTTGCGGCGGGACATTCCATTAAAGGTATTTTCTTCTATCAAGGGGGGGTGCAAAATGCCAACAGTCTGCTCTTTCCCGCCAGTGATGAAGTTAATTTATATGAAAACTGGGTAAGACTGGCCGCTGAGCACCAAATTAGCCTCGAGGTGTGTGTGGCCGCAGCATTACGCAGAGGTGTGATAGATCAATCGGAAGCAGAGCAGAATCAGATGACGAACTTCAACCTGCAAGCTCCATTTAAATTAAGTGGTTTAGGTCAATTAGCCGAGCTGGCAAGTACCTGTGATCGACTCGTACAGTTTTAGGGGGGCGTTATGGAAACCAAAATTGCCATTGTGAACCGAGTTGCACCCCATGGTACTGCGGCGGGCCGTGAGTCTCTCGATGCTGTATTGGCTATCTCGGCGTTTAACGAATCTATTAGCGTGTTTTTTATTCAGGATGGAGTATTTCAATTGTTAAAGGGACAATCGCCAGCAAAGGTGTTAAATCGTGACTACAACCCAACCTTTGCCATGTTCGACCTTTACGATATTGAAAACATCTATGTTTGTGCCTCTTCCCTCAGTGAGCGAGGTTTGAAGGTGAGCGATTTGTCCATTGACGTCACCTTGCTCAAGACAGAGCAATTGAGAGCTCTGTTGTCCGAGCAAGACAGACTAATAGGATTTTAGCCATGATATTACATACGGTAAAAAGTTCCCCGTACCAAACTTCCGCCCTTGAGAACTGTTTATCTCTTGTTAGTGAGGGGGATGGGTTACTGCTTATTCAGGACGGCGTTATCGCATCTGCGGCAAAGTCTAATTGCTGGCAACAGTTAGATAGGCTAAATCACCAGGGACGGCTTTACGTTTTAACGGATGATCTGCATGCCCGTGGGCTTAATGCCTTGTTAGCTAAGCAAATTTCTTATGGTGAATTTGTTGAGTTAACTCTGAGTTACGATTCATCTTTAAGTTGGTAGGCTTAGCAAATCACTGATTTTGACATAAGCCTGTAACGGGAACTGGGTAGTTTAGACCGGATAAGAAATAGTTATCGAATTCAAAACTGCTTAATTCTTGACTCCTATGGCTTAGGGTAATAAAATTCTGCGTCCCCATATTTTGGGGAGGATTTTTCACGTTTATATCATGTAAGTATCAGGAGCTATTTTTAATGGCAACAATTTCACAGCTGGTTCGCAAGCCACGTAAAGCACCGGTTAAAAAAACCAACGTGCCTGCGCTGGAAGCCTGCCCACAGAGACGTGGTGTATGTACTCGCGTATATACTACTACTCCTAAAAAACCTAACTCAGCACTGCGTAAGGTTGCTCGTGTTCGTTTAACTAACGGTTACGAAGTAACTTCTTACATCGGTGGTGAAGGTCATAACCTTCAGGAACACTCAGTGATCCTAATCCGTGGCGGTCGTGTTAAAGATTTGCCTGGTGTGCGTTATCACACAGTTCGCGGTGCACTGGATACAGCTGGTGTGAGCGAACGTCGTCAAGGCCGTTCTAAGTACGGTACTAAACGACCTAAGGGTTAATGGTTCTTCGTAAAGTAAGGCCAAGCAAGAACAGTTATTTATTTAATCGTTTTGGGTAAAACCTGAAGCAAACGGAGAGTTAAGATGCCTAGAAGACGCGTCATCGGTCAGCGTAAAATCCTTCCAGATCCTAAGTTCGGATCAGAAGTCCTGGCCAAATTCATCAACGTCGTGATGGTTGATGGTAAAAAATCTATTTCAGAAAAAATCGTATACGGTGCACTAAATGCTGCTGCAGATAAGAGCGGTAAAGAGCACCTGGATATTTTTGAAGTAGCTCTTGATAATATACGTCCAACTGTCGAAGTTAAATCTCGTCGTGTTGGTGGTTCTACTTACCAGGTACCCGTAGAGGTTCGTCCTAGTCGTCGTAATGCGCTAGCGATGCGTTGGTTGGTAGAAGCAGCACGTAAACGTGGTGAAAAATCTATGGCTCAACGTTTAGCTGGTGAGCTAATCGATGCAGCTGACAACAAAGGCACTGCGGTTAAGAAACGTGAAGACGTTCACCGTATGGCTGATGCAAACAAAGCGTTTGCTCATTACCGCTGGTAATCTATTGGCGCGGCTAATCCGCCGCGCCTTTTTAGTTGTTTGCTAAGATCTCGTCTTAGTTCAGAGGATACTATTGTGGCTCGTACAACGCCCTTAGAGCGCTATCGCAATATAGGTATAGTTGCTCACGTTGACGCCGGTAAAACAACAACTACCGAGCGTGTACTTTTCTATACCGGCCTATCTCACAAGATTGGTGAGGTTCATGATGGCGCAGCCACTATGGACTGGATGGAGCAGGAGCAGGAGCGTGGTATCACTATCACATCTGCTGCGACTACTACCTTCTGGCGTGGTATGGAAGGTCAGTTCGACGAACATCGAGTTAACATTATCGATACTCCTGGGCACGTAGACTTTACTATTGAAGTCGAGCGTTCCCTGCGTGTGCTTGATGGTGCTGTGGTGGTCTTCTGCGGTTCATCCGGTGTAGAGCCACAGTCTGAGACTGTATGGCGTCAGGCCGATAAGTACGAAGTTCCTCGCATAGTCTTCGTCAATAAGATGGATCGTGCGGGTGCTGATTTCGAAGGTGTTGTTGATCAAATTCGCGACCGTCTTGGCGCTAACTGTGTGCCAATTCAGTTGAATATTGGTGCTGAAGAAGAGTTTAAAGGCGTAATCGACCTGATCAAGATGAAGGCGATTAACTGGAACGAAGATGATCAGGGCATGACCTTTACTTACGATGAAATCCCGGCTGATCTAAAAGATAAAGCCGAGGAAATGCGTGAGTACATGGTGGAATCTGCCGCCGAAGCTTCCGATGAATTGATGGGAAAGTACCTTGAAGAAGGTGAGCTGACTGAAGACGAAATCAAAGCGGCCCTTCGTCAACGTACGATTAACAACGAAATCGTTTTAGCTTGTTGTGGTAGTGCATTCAAGAATAAAGGTGTACAAGCTGTGCTTGACGCCGTTATTGAATTCTTGCCGGCACCCAACCAGGTGGAAGCTATCACAGGTTTGGACGAGTTGGACAACGAGGTCACTCGTGAGTCTTCTGACGATGCGCCGTTTGCCGCCCTTGCATTTAAAATTGCAACGGACCCGTTTGTTGGTACGCTAACTTTTATGCGTGTTTATTCTGGTGTAGTAAACTCTGGCGACTCAGTTTACAACTCAGTGAAACAAAAGCGTGAACGTTTCGGGCGTATCGTGCAAATGCATGCGAATGATCGTAAAGAGATCAAAGAGATCCGCGCTGGCGACATAGCAGCAGCTATCGGTCTGAAAGACGTTACAACAGGCGATACCTTATGTGATATGAACCATAAGGTGGTTCTTGAGCGTATGGAATTCCCTGAGCCGGTTATTCAGATTGCGGTTGAGCCCAGAACGAAAGCCGACCAGGAAAGAATGGGTGTTGCGTTGCAAAAACTTGCGGCGGAAGATCCATCATTCCGTGTCGAGTCTGACGAGGAATCTGGCCAGACCCTGATTTCAGGTATGGGTGAGCTTCATCTTGACATCATCGTTGACCGTATGAAACGGGAATTCAGCGTTGAATGTAATGTGGGTAAACCTCAGGTTGCATATCGTGAAACTATCCGCTCAACAGTTGAAGTTGAAGGGAAGTTTGTACGTCAGTCGGGTGGTCGTGGACAATACGGTCACGTATGGCTGAAGATGGAACCTCGTGAAGCAGGTGAAGGCTACGAGTTTGTTAACGAAATTGTTGGTGGTTCTGTTCCGAGAGAATATATCCCAGCCGTTGACAAAGGTTGTAAAGAACAGATGGATATGGGTGTACTTGCTGGCTATCCAATGCTAGACGTTAAAGTAACCCTATATGATGGTTCTTTCCACGATGTTGACTCCAATGAAATGGCGTTTAAGATCGCTGGTTCTTTGGGCTTCAGAAAAGGTGCACTGGAAGCGAATCCAGTTATCCTTGAACCTATGATGAAGGTTGAAGTGACCACCCCTGATAATTGGATGGGTGATGTAGTTGGTGACTTGAACCGTCGTCGCGGTATGATCGAGGGTATGGACGAAGGTCCAGCCGGCTTAAAGATCGTACGAGCTAAGGTACCTCTGGCTGAAATGTTCGGTTATGCAACTGACCTACGTTCTGCTACTCAGGGCCGCGCTTCTTACTCTATGGAATTCCTGGAGTATCATGAAGCACCTAAGAACGTCGCTGATTCTATTATCGAAGCGAAGTAATAGCCTAACTGGGTAAATGCCCTGAGCTAGGTAATAATTAATTTGATGCCCTGCGATGACGTAGGGCTGTCACTGTAAAAAAGAAGGTACACGTCGTGTCTAAAGAAAAATTTGAACGTTTGAAGCCGCATGTCAACGTAGGTACTATCGGCCACGTTGACCACGGTAAAACTACTCTAACTGCAGCTATCACTAACGTACTTGCAAAAACGTACGGCGGTGAAGCTAAAGATTTCGCTGCTATCGATAACGCTCCTGAAGAGCGCGAGCGTGGTATCACTATCTCTACTTCTCACGTAGAGTATGACACTCCAAGTCGTCACTACGCACACGTAGACTGCCCAGGACACGCGGATTATGTTAAAAACATGATCACGGGTGCTGCTCAGATGGACGGTGGTATCCTGGTTGTTGCTGCAACTGACGGCCCTATGCCTCAGACTCGCGAGCACATCCTGCTATCTCGTCAGGTTGGCGTACCTTTCATCATCGTATTCATGAACAAATGTGACATGGTTGATGATGAAGAGCTGTTAGAGCTGGTTGAAATGGAAGTTCGTGAGCTTCTTTCTGAATATGACTTCCCAGGTGATGACCTACCAGTTATCCAGGGCAGCGCTCTGAAAGCCCTGGAAGGCGAGAAAGAGTGGGAAGACAAGATCATCGAACTAGCTGAAGCACTGGATACCTACATCCCAGAGCCAAAGCGTGATATCGACAAGCCTTTCCTACTTCCAATCGAAGATGTTTTCTCTATCTCAGGCCGTGGTACTGTTGTAACGGGTCGTGTAGAGCGTGGTATCGTTAAAGTCGGCGAAGAAATCGAAATCGTTGGTATTAAAGAGACTGTTAAGACAACTTGTACTGGTGTTGAAATGTTCCGTAAACTGCTTGACGAAGGTCGTGCAGGTGAGAACGTTGGTGTACTACTACGTGGTACTAAGCGTGAAGACGTTGAGCGTGGTCAGATCCTTGCTGCTCCAGCTTCAATCACTCCTCACACTAAGTTCGAGTCAGAAGTATACGTACTGACTAAAGAAGAAGGCGGTCGTCACACACCTTTCTTCAAAGGTTACCGTCCACAGTTCTACTTCCGTACAACTGACATCACTGGTGCTGTAGAGCTTCCAGAAGGTGTAGAAATGGTAATGCCTGGTGATAACCTGAAATTCGTTGTAGAGCTAATCGCTCCAATTGCAATGGATGAAGGTCTACGTTTCGCTATCCGTGAAGGTGGCCGAACTGTAGGTGCTGGCGTAGTAGCTAAAATCTACGAATAATCTGTTTTATGTGGGGCCGCCGAGGTGGCCGTTCATAGCAAACAGGTGCTGGTGTTGTCGCTAAGATCATGGGCTAGGTCCATGATCTTAGTAATACCTGAAGAAGGCCGCGCAAGCGGCCTTTTTATTGTCTGTGGAAAAGAGTACTTTCTATAGACAATAAAAAGCCCGCCAATTTAGCGGGCTACTGAGTGTAGGATTGTCTAATTTATTCTACAGGCCGCAGTGACGCCTCCATTAGCTGCGTCTGGAGTAGACCACTCGCCGCACCTCACCAAACGTACCGAGTACATCTCTCTGGTTTGCTCTTCAGGTCTTAATGGGTTTTCAAGACCGTTCCTGAAATCGATGATCCTGGAGGTCAAATGGTCATAGTTTTTCTCAGAGACAGTGTCTTTCTTACCCTCATAGGGAGTGCTTGAATAATAGTTAATGGGTGAAGTATTGGGGAACACATCCTGATTGATCGCGGGGCGGTAGCAGCTCCGGTCAACTATGGAGTCAAGCTCCTTGATATTCGGTAATCGCCAATCATTTTTGGAAAAAGTCGCAGTTGTATTGGCGGATTGAACAGCATTTAGGGCTATTTTCCATGTGTTGTATGAAGCGGGGCTCCCCGTGCAGGTATCGTTTCCCTTAGCATCTTGTCCCCAGGTTTGACCTAAGCTACACACAGACCAAATCAGGCCTGTTCTGGTATCTTTAATAGTTCCGTTTTTTAAGCTGACAAAATGTACAGGTGTATAGTCCTTTTTGATATCTGCTCTACAAAAGGTATCTGCAGAATAACCTGAAAAAGAGGTCAAGGTTAATGCAGACGATATAAGTAACGTATTAATAGCTTTCATCTTGCCCTCCTATGGGGTTGGCTCTGCAGTGGGTTCTGGCGACGGCGTATTATTGTTGGTTAACGACTTATCATCACGTCTTACAATCATCACTTTGTTGGATTCCAGCTTACTGCACAATTGCAGGCGCGCCGTGGTAATGTCAAAACACAAGGCGCTGGCATTATTTTCCGCACTTGTCGTACTTGTCCAGTAAAGTGTTTTGTTTAGCGGGTTGCTTGGGTCATTTGACACAACACAGTTATCTGCCGCGCAATCGAAAAAGGTCTTATCGAGGATATCCGTTTCATTTTTGTTCAGATTACTGTAATTAAATACACTTCTGAATTGCTCTACGGTTGGTACTTGCCAGTCTTTATAGCCACATACACCTTGGTGATTTGCTTCTTTAACATAGTGCCCGGTTGAGCAGAATAGCTCGAAGTCTCTGCCCAAATTTGAAAAAGCGCAAATAGCGTTAACATCCTGGGTAAAGGCGCCAACCCCTAACGCTGGTTGGTAAGGGCTTTCCTGTGGTAAGGCTGCGCCTCTGAGATCAGCCATCCAGCCAGCTTCTCCGCCATTTGTTGTATCGTCTTCATCTAACCAAGGGTAAACAAAATTAACGGCGTGGAAGTCAGCAGGGCGCGCGGAGACATAAAAGGTTTCGCGTGTATCTGGTACAGGAGGAACAAGTACAGCTGGGTCTGGTATGGCGGTGACTTGGTTATATGACGATTTACGCTCCCATACCATGCCAGTCATTTCATCACGAATACAGCGCCAATCAGCAGCTTGTGCGCTTAACTCATTCCCGGCAAAGTCAATTTTAGTATATCTGAAACCAGCCTGCCCCAAGTAGAAGTTGGATACAGGATTCATTTCAGAGCCGTTTTTAAAGTAGGCCGCATTAGAGTCAGTGGTATTAACAACATCGGCACCACGCTCTGCATCTTGCCCTGGGTGGGACGCTACCGTAGTTGCCAGGTCATAACTATTCTCGTCAGAGAACTGCTCCATCCCGGTATCGTTCAAGCGGACGTCACCCATAATAATAAAGGTCTGAGTGGCTTCCTGGCCTTCGTCATTAAAAAAGCGAATTTTAACCGTTCGTCCACCGCGAGGTTGATTACTCTGCTTGGTTGTTAGGTTTAAAACTGCGCTTTGTTGCCCGGGAGGAAAGGTTAGCTTGGAGTTATCAAGGTCATAATCTTCCCCTGGTACTGCGGTACCTGATATATCCATCCCATATACGGCGGTAAAGGACGGGGGTAAATCCAGCGTATAAGTGAAAGGAATCGTCGCATTACGTCGATCGAGTTCGAGAATGTCTCCGGGGATGGTTAATACAACGTTATCGCTGGGGGCCCCTGGATCCGGTGTCGGTTCCGTTGTTGGCTCTGTGGTTGGTGTCGTTCCGCCACCAGTATTACCACCACCTAAATCTGTACCATCACCACCACAGCCAGCCAAGGCAAGGGATAGCGCAAGACATAAATATCGTATGTTATGCCAACACATTTTTATACTCCTCTGAATGTGTTCTTTCGTGCCTTCCGTGGTTGGATTGGCAGCACAATAGTTCCAATACTAAAACATGATCCGTTAATAAGAAAGAAATGAGACAAGTGATGTTTTAAAAGGTTTTTTTGCGAAGTCGCTCTAAATTTGAAATGGCTAAGAGCCATTATTGTCAGCCAAGAAGTTCTGGGAAGTTCAATTTTACCCTGGGTAATGAAGAGTATAAAATACCATTAGGTGATATAAGAGACGATGGGAAATTTATGAATTTGCGTGATTTGGAATACCTGGTGGCGTTAGAAGAGCTTAAACATTTCAGAAAGGCAGCAGAAAAGTGTTTTGTCAGTCAGCCAACCTTAAGTGGTCAGATTCGTAAATTGGAAGACGAATTGGGAGTCTTGTTGATGGAACGCTCGTCGCGCAAGGTTATTTTTACTCAAGCCGGGTTGGATATTGCAGCAAAAGCCAAAAGTGTATTACTGGAAGCCAAATCTATCAAAGAGGTGGCTAAAAGCTATAGTGAGCCTATGCAGGGTCCTTTACATATAGGTTTGATCCCAACAGTTGCTCCCTACTTTTTGCCTCATTTTATTCCAGAAGTGCGCCAGCAATTTCCAGAATTGGAAATCTATTTATATGAGAATCAAACCAATGTGTTGTTAAAGCAACTTGCAGAAGGGGATCTGGATTGCCTTATCTTAGCCTTACTGCCAACTATGGCAGAGTATGGTCAGATCACTCTGTACGAAGAGCCTTTAGAACTAGCCATACCTGACTCACACCCTTGGGCGGGTAATAGGGATGTATCCCTCTCGGATCTTAAGGGTGAAAAAGTACTGATGCTCGAAGATGGTCATTGTTTAAGAGATCAGGCGATGGGTTTTTGTTTTGCGGCAGGCGCCGATGAAGACAATAGTTTCAAGGCGACCAGTCTCGAAACCTTACGGCATATGATCAGCGCTGAGGTGGGAATTACCTTGCTGCCCAAACTTGCGGTGCCAAAGGAAAGGCATCAGGACGGAGTGTGTTACTTGCCTTTTAAAGCGCCTGGTCCCAGCCGAAGTATTGGCATGGTATTCAGAAAAAATACAGTAAGACGGCCGTGTTTTAATGAGCTGTCTGAACTGGTGATCAAAAAAATGGCGGGGTAAACCGCCATTTTTGTTTTCGGTTAGAACAACTCTTCGTCTATCTCACCGCCGCTTTGCTCGAAGAGATTGCTGGAGTTGTCACTGCCCGCGAAGCTGGTCGGTTCGGTGCCTTTCTCAAAGTACTCAAACCTGGATGTGTAGTTATTCACTTTTGATAACTTTCCAGTTTCCACATCTATTCTCACCATCACAATACCATCAGGAACCTGCTTACTTTTTTCAGGTGTTCCCTCCAGGGCGACTTGCATAAAATTAATCCAGGCTGGTAAGGCTGTTTTACCTCCAAATTCGCTACCCGTGATCTGGTTTTTGCCCAGGTTCTTGTTGTAGCTGACTTTGCCCAGTTCACGGCTATGATTGTCGAATCCAACCCAGGAGGTGGCTACTAGTTCAGGTCCAAAGCCGGTATACCAGGCATCTTTTGCGTCATTGGTTGTGCCGGTTTTACCTCCGATATCATGACGCTTAAGTACTCTTGCCGCACGCCAACCGGTTCCATTCCAGCCAGTTTTATGAGCCCAGCTACCGCCACCCCAGATGGCGCTAATGAGAGCTTCCCGCATTAGAAAGGCATTCTCAGTAGAAATAACCTGAGTTGCCCACTGTGATTCAGGAATTGGCGATATGCTGCAGGTTTCCCATGCCGAGCCGTCCTGGACCAGTTCTGCCTCCATAGCTTCAGTACTTGCGATTAAGGTTTTTTGGCAGTAGGCACAGGCTATTTTGGGCTGCGACTGGTACAACACATTGCCGTACGCATCTTCTATGCGTTCGATTATGTAAGGCTCTACCTTATAGCCACCATTAGCGATAATTGAATATGCCGTGGCAACCTCCATCGGAGTGAAGGATGCAGAGCCTAAAGCCAATGATTCGTTATGTGGGATATCCTTTTCTGAAAAGCCGAATTTAGTTAGCTGATCCACGATCCCTGGAATACCTACACTACGCAGCAGTCTGACCGATACCACGTTTTTGGATTTACCTAGCGCCACGCGTACGCGTGTAGGGCCATCGTAGACAGGTGGTGAGTTCTTCGGTCGCCAGGCGACGCCTTGACGAGCATCCCAGTGATTGATAGGGGCATCATTAACCATACTGGCCAAGGTAAAACCTTTCTCCAGCGCGGCGGAATACAGGAAGGGCTTAATATTGGAGCCAGCCTGTCGTTTGGCTTGGGTTGCCCGATTGAATTTGCTGTGCTTGTAATCGAAGCCGCCGGTTAACGCCTGAATGGCTCCATCTTTGGGATCCAGTGCTACTAAAGCCGCATTGGCGTTAGGGAACTGGGATAAACTGAGTTTGCCATCTTCACCATGGCGGACCCAAATCATATCACCTGCACTGAGAATGTCTGCGGCTTTGGAAGGGGCTGGCCCTTGACGCTCATCATTGACGAAGCGTCTGGCCCATTTTAATCCGTCCCACTCGAGCAGGGCGGCTTCACCACCTTTAATCAGTACCTCTGCCTGCTGCTCTTTTACCGATGTTACAACCGCAGGCTTTAAGGGGCCATAAATTGGTTGTTTCTTCAAATAATCGAATATTTTTTGCATGGACCAGGAGGCTTCATTTTTTTTCCACAAAGTCTCAACCGGGCCTCTAAAACCATGCCTTAAATCATAGGCAAGCAAGTTATTGACCAGTGCCTGGTTTGCTGCATGTTGTCTTTTTTTACTTATCGTGGTGATAACCGTTAAACCCTCGCTGTACGATCGCTCTTCACCATAGCGCTTGACCAGCTCTCTACGCACCATTTCGGCAACAAAAGGAGCAGGTAAGGTAATTTCTGCACCATGGTATTTAGCGGATATAGGGCTGTTGTTGGCTTCTTCGAATTCTTCTTTAGTTATGTACTTCTCTGTGAGCATACGTCCCAATACCACTGCACGTCTTGCCTTGGCATTTTCGGGGGAATGGAGAGGATTTAAACGAGAAGGCGCCTTGGGTAATCCGGCGATCACTGCCATTTGGGCCAGAGTGAGTTCTTTAACATCTTTTCCGTAGTAAACCTGAGCCGCAGCGCCTACACCATAAGAGCGATAACCGAGAGGGATTTTATTGAGGTAAAGCTCCAGGATCTCGTCTTTGCTTAACAGTTGCTCAATATGAATTGCGATAAAAATTTCTTTGATTTTTCGGATCAGGGTTTTTTCTCGGGTCAGGAAGAAGTTACGCGCTACCTGCTGGGTGATGGTACTGGCCCCCTGACTGGCGTGCCCGGTAGAGAAATAGACCACGGCAGCCCGGACAATACCGATAGGGTCTATCCCTGGGTGGTGATAAAAACGATTATCTTCTGTAGCCAGAAATGCATTTAGAAGTAAGGGAGGAAAGTCCTCTACAGTCAGCGGGATCCGCCTTTTCTCTCCGAATTGAGAGATCAGTTCGCCATCGACACTGAACACCTTCATCGGGGTTTGCAGCTTAACTGTTTTTATTGTTTCCACGTCGGGCAGGTCGGGTTTGACGTAGTAATACATGGCAACAACGCAGCCTATTCCCACAAGTCCAAAAAATAAAAATAGGAAAAAGAGTCTCTTAAACCACTTGAGCATTGAGTTTACCTGTTGTGAAGTATGAAAAGTGCGCAAAGGCGAGGCTAGTATATCCAATTCAATTGGAAGTGACACAGTGAATTGTGATGTCAGGCACAAAAATTGGTCAGTTTGCTTGCTGATGCAATTGCAAGGATTGTGATTCAAAGCCTTGGAAGAAATCCGGATTTCGGCGTATTATACAGGTGAAATATACCAATTTTCACAGAGTTATATTAATCACTGTAGAATGTCGCATACTTCAGATGACGTTCGTAGTTTAGCTTTGTTTGCGCCAATGGTTAGCTTGCGCCATTGCTGCAATATTCGTTACCAACTGCTCAGGTGGTTGAGCAGAAATCAAGAATAATTACCGGGATGTTATGTTGTTAGGCTTAGGGAAAAAGCAAACTCATGCAATGATTGGCATTGATTTTGGCTCCAGTGCCATTAAGGCTATCGCCGTGGCGAAATCCGGTAAGACCTATAAGGTCGAAGGCGTCGCAGAAGTTAATATGCCCAAGGGGGCGGTAGTAGAGCGCCAGCTTCATGATGTCGAAAAAATTGCTCAGGTAGTAAAGCAGCTAAAACGCAATTTCCCTAGTAAATATAAATTGGCCGTATCGGCGGTATCCGGTGCGGATGTGATCACCAAGATTGTCCAGATGGATGGTAGCTTTGATGATATGGAGCTGGAAGCTCAAATTGAGCTGGAAGCCGAGCATTTAATCCCTTTCCCTATCGATGAAATCAGTTTGGATTTTGAGGTCTTAGGTAAAAATGTCGCAGACCCAAACAAGAATGATGTACTGATCAGTGCAGCGCGAACAGATACGGTTGTTACCAAGTCTTCTTGTCTCGAAGAGGCCGGGTTAATTCCTAAGGTGATTGATGTTGAATCCCATGCCCTGGGCCGAGCGTGCCAGTTATTGTTGGACGAAACTGACCATGACAAAATTGTAGCGGCCATAGATATTGGCGCAACTATGATGACATTCGCCATGATGCACAAAGGCGAAGCTATTTATGCTCGCGTGCAAAACTATGGCGGCCATAACTTTACTCAGGCGATCTCCAGCTTTTACAATATTCCTTTGGATAAAGCCGAAAAAGATAAGCTCAGTAATAATTTACCTATCGACTATGATCTGGACGTACTGGCTCCGTTTGTTACTTCTGCAATACAGCATATACGTCGTAATATTCAACTTTTTTGCAGTTCCAGTGGGTTTGCCCAAGTAGATAAAATCCTGCTGACCGGTGGTGGTAATTTGTTACCGGAACTGGTTACTCAGGTTGAGGCTGAGCTGGAGATGGAAACTGTACTGGCCAATCCTTTTAGCAAGTTTAATTTTGCCAATGACGCCGATCGGCACTTGATGGAAAAAGTCGGGCCTAAATATATGATTGCTTTGGGATTGGCGCTAAGGAGTTTTTCGCCGTGTCAAATATAAACCTGCTGCCCTGGCGTGAAGATCTTAAACAAAAGAAACAAAAGGATTTTTTCGCGCTGTTATTTGTAGTTTGCTTAATGGCATTTGGTCTTGCTTATGCTGGCAAGCTCTATATGGATGGGCAGATTAGCAAACAAACGGGCCGAAACGATTTTTTGCAGCAAGAAATGGCAGTGTTAGATAGAAAAATAAAGGAAATTCAAACCATTAAGGAGAAAAAAGCCGAACTGGAAAAGCGTATTAACCTGATCCAGGAGTTGCAGGAAAGGCGTAACCTGACCACTCGGCTGCTTAACACCTTGCCTTTAGTCACCCCTCCGGGCGTATACCTGACCAATATGCAATTTAGCGACGACAAAATATCCATCAACGGTAACAGCGAGTCTAATAGTCGTCTTGCCAAGATGATGAGAAATGTTGATGCCTCTCTTTGGTTGGGCGACACCTACATAGGCTCCATTGTTGCAACGGATTCCGCACCCATCAAGCTTAGCAAGTTTAATATGAACTTTAGCGTGATGGCGGTGGATGGTGCCGTGAATAAAGGGGGCGCTGAACAGTGAATATAAACGAACTCGAACTGGAGAACATTGGCCAGTGGCCATCTCTGTTTAAAGGGGTATTTATCCTGATTGTTTGCAGCCTGATTATCGGAGGCTTTTACTATTTTGTGGTGGATGACCAGCTGAAGTCCCTGGAGACCCATCAAGCAAAAGAGGTGGAGCTTAAGAGAACCTATGAAGCCAAGGCGGCACTGGCGGCCAACGTGGAAGTGTATCGGGAACAAATGGTGCAAATAGAAGCCGTGTTCGCACGATTACTAAAAAAGTTGCCAAGTAATAAAGAGATAGCAGCTTTGTTGGACGACATTAGCTTTATAGGTATCGATAATGGGTTACAGTTTAGAAGTATCAACTGGGGTAAGGTGCAGGAGCAAGAGTTCTCCGTCGAGGTTCCCATCAGTATTGAAGTGGTAGGTACTTATGATCAAATTGGATACTTCTCCGCAGAGATTGCAAAACTACCACGCATCGTCATTTTGGATAACTTACGACTGACCAAACCTAAAGGCAGTGATGCCCGCAGTGAAATACTAAACTTAAAGGTTATCGCAAAGACATACAGGTATAAGGAGGATAAATGAAGTTACTTCTCCTGGGCATACTTACAATTGGACTGCTGGGGTGTCAGGCCAATTCTGATGACCTAAACCTGTATGTAGCGAAAATAAAGGCCAGAAGCTACCCGGTGAATGAGAAGGTGCCTGAAATTAAGGATGTGGAAAAGCTGGCCTATACTGGCGTCGGTGAGCGAAAGCCTTTTTCTATTCCCCGTCCTGAAGCCGTAGTAGCGGCTAAAGACGCGTCCAGCAGCTGCCCTCAACCTAACGTTACCAGGCAAAAGCAACCACTGGAAATGTTCTCGATGGACAATCTGGCAATGCGGGGAACTGTTGGAATAGATGGTGAGATATGGGCGTTAATCCAGGTTAGTGGCGGTGAATTACATAGGGTTAAACCTGGCTATTATATGGGCTTACATCACGGAAGAATTGTAAAAGTGAAAAAAGATGAAATAGAATTGTTAGAATTAGTGCCTGATGATAAGGGGTGTTGGGTGGAGCGCGCAACTCAATTGGCATTGGTCGCCGAATAATATTAGAAAAGCAGGGACATCTTAATGTGTACCAATAAATTTAGCCTGAAGCTCGCACAGTGCTTTTCCATATTAGCAGGCTTACTCTTTTCTACTGGTTCGGTGTTTGCTGAGCCTCAGTTAAATAAACTCAATGTCAATTCACTTATGTCTGGTAAGATCGAGCTGGAAATGCATTTTAGTGAATCCATAAGCCGCTATAGCGATAAGTTACATTACAGACCTAATCAGTTAGTCATTGATGTTCAGGGCGCCAGCTCTGTGCTTAAGTTAAACCCGGTTCCTGTTGAGATGGGCGGGGTAGAAATGGTTAAAGCCGAGCGAACAGCAGACGGACTTAAAATTATCGTCGAGTTAAAGCAGTTGATGCCGTATCGCTTGCAGCATGAGGGAAACAAGTTACTGGTTAGATTTGGTGATGTGGCCAGTAGCCGTAGTAAAACTAAAAGTACAGCGTCGGAGGCGGCTTTAGTTGCGGCGGTGGCGGCGACTAAACCGGTAGCAAAAACCGAACCGACTAAGTTGCAAGCGCCTGAAAAACCGCCGGTTAAGGCGACAGAAGTGGCCAAGGCAGCAGCAGTTAAACCTGCTGTTGTCGAAAAGCAACCTGCAGCAACATTACTGACACAGAGTCTAGCTCCAGACACGTCGACTCCCCATGGTTTTGTTAACAGTATTAAAAGCATAGATTTTAAACGTGGTGAGAATGGTAGTGGTAAGCTATTGGTTTACCTGGATAACTCGAGCGTTGCAGTGGATATTCGCCGCCGAGACAATAAATTATTGGCGGAGTTCCAGAGTACTTTTATCATTGATGACCTGCTCTACGTGATGGATGTGCTGGACTTCGCCACACCGGTAAAAACCATAGAGACCTTTAAGGATAAAGGGAAAACCCGTTTTGAGTTGGATATTAACGGGGCCTTTGAGTACAGATACGATCAGATGGATAATCTTTTTGTTATCGATGTAAAAGAGAAACCTAAGGGCGCCAAGAAGTCTGTTTATGAAGGTAAAGCCATTTCCCTTAATTTTCAGGATATTCCTATCAGGACGGTACTGCAGCTTATTGCAGACTTTAACGGCTTTAATCTGGTGACCACGGACTCTGTGGGCGGTAATATTACCTTGCGACTGGATGATGTTCCCTGGGAGCAGGCCCTGGATATTATTCTAAAAGTAAAAGGTTTAGGTAAACGAATGGATGGCAACGTATTAATGATTGCTCCTGCGTCTGAACTGGCCGCTAAAGAAAGAGAGCTGCTGGAAACGCAACAGCAAGTAGCAGAATTAGCACCTCTGTATTCGGAGTTTCTGCAGATAAACTATGCGAAAGCTGCCGATATTGCCAAGATGTTGTCCGGCTCTGATGCCAGCTTGCTGTCCAGTCGGGGTAGTGTGTCTATCGATGAAAGAACCAACACCTTGCTGGTTAAGGATACTACTAAGGTGTTGGACAGCGTGAAACGTATGATTGAGGTGCTGGATATTCCGGTAAAACAGGTATTGATCGAAGCGCGAATGGTCACGGTAAAAGACAGTGTAGGTGAAGAGCTGGGCGTTCGTTGGGGCCTGACCAATGCAACGACCAATGGTGGTACGAATAGCTCAACATCCGGCTCACTGGAAGGGGTGGATTCGGCCAATAAAGGTACGCTACCTTCCCTTAATGACAGGTTGAATGTTAACTTGCCCGTAGCCGATGCCGCGGGTACTATTGCGTTTCAGGTAGCCAAATTAGCCAATGGTCAGATCCTGGACCTTGAACTTTCTGCGCTGGAAAAAGAAAATAAAGGTGAAATTATCGCCAGCCCACGTATCACTACGGCAAACCAGAAAACAGCGTATATCGAGCAGGGTACAGAAATTCCGTATGTGGAAGCCGCATCCAGTGGTGCTACTTCAGTCAGCTTTAAGAAAGCAGTACTGAGCCTGAAAGTAACACCGCATATCACACCTGACAACAAGGTGATACTGGACCTGGTTATCACGCAGGACAGTAAGGGGGATACAGTGCCCACCTCTACTGGTACGGCGGTCGCTATCAATACCCAGGAAATTGGTACTCAGGTATTGGTGGATAATGGCGAGACCATAGTTTTGGGCGGGATATACCAGCAAGCGGTTGATAATACGGTGAAAAAAGTACCGGTCTTGGGTGATATACCTGGTTTAGGTATAATGTTCAGGCAAACGATACAAAGCAATGTTAAGCAAGAACTAATGATATTTGTTACCCCAAAAATTGTTATGGAATCGACTTACTAATCTAAAATTAATACCACGTTATAGCCCGTTAATACTCTAACGGGCTTGTTTTATTGCTTGAATGGTTGCAAATAGACCCAAACTATTGAGATAATCCCTGGTCTTATTTTATCTGTATACAATGGGTCAGGCGCGACCTGGCATAGGCTGTTATTGAGTAATACGTAGGATCATGGCAGAAAAGCGAAATATCTTCCTGATAGGCCCGATGGGCGCAGGCAAAAGTACTATAGGCAGGCATCTGGCTCAGATGCTTCATTTGGATTTTTTCGATTCCGATACTGAAATCGAGCACCGTACCGGAGCCGATGTAGCTTGGGTATTTGACGTTGAAGGAGAAGAGGGGTTCCGTAACCGAGAAGAGGACGTTATTAATGATCTCACCGAGAAGTTGGGCATAGTCCTGGCGACTGGTGGTGGCTCGGTAAAAAGCAAAGAAAACAGAAATCGTTTGTCGGCACGCGGCATCGTAGTTTATTTGGAAACAACGGTGGATAAGCAGATGGCTCGTACGCAAAGAGATAAGCGTCGACCATTGTTGCAAACAGAAAACCCAAGAGGTGTTTTGGAGCAGCTGGCTGATGAGCGCAATGAACTGTATGTCGAAATTGCAGATTATACTGTTCGTACTGATGAGCAAAGTGCAAAAGTCGTTGCTAATCAAATTATTAAACTACTGGATTTCTAAACACACATGGATACGCTGACCGTAGAGTTGGGCGAACGAAGTTACCCCATCTATATTGGAAGCGATAACCTGAACAAGGTATCGCTTTTTACTCCTGCAATTCGTAGTAGCAAGGTGATGGTGGTAACTAACGAAACAGTTGCGCCTTTGTATCTTGAACAACTGGAATCCAGCTTAAAGGATTTCCAGCTTGATACAGTTATCCTGCCCGATGGTGAGCAGTATAAGAATATGGCCACTCTGGAGACTATTCTTTCGGCTCTATTGGAAAAGCGTCATGCCAGAGACACAACGGTTGTTGCGTTGGGCGGTGGTGTTATTGGTGATATGGCGGGATTTGCTGCCGCTTGCTATCAACGAGGCGTTGGTTTTGTACAAGTACCAACGACCTTGCTTGCCCAGGTGGATTCCTCCGTGGGAGGTAAAACTGCGGTAAATCATCCGTTAGGCAAAAACATGATAGGGGCTTTTTATCAGCCCTCAGCCGTGATTATCGATACTCGCTGTTTACATACCCTACCGGCAAGAGAGTTTGCCGCAGGTATGGCAGAAGTGATCAAATACGGCATTATTTTTGATTCAGACTTTTTTGAGTGGCTTGAAAACAATGTAACCTCGCTAAAGCAACTTGATGAATCAGCGCTGGTTTATGCCATTAAGCGCTGCTGTGAAATAAAAGCCGAAATCGTCAGCATCGATGAGCAGGAAAGAGGTGCGAGAGCACTACTAAACCTGGGACATACCTTTGGTCACGCGATTGAGGCCGAACAGGGTTACGGTAACTGGTTGCACGGGGAAGCCGTTGCTGCGGGCATGGTATTAGCCGCAGATACATCCGTTCAGCTTGGGCTTATTTCAGAGTCGCAGAAAGCGCGGATCATTGCGTTAATTCAGGCTTTTGAGTTACCGGTTACAGCCCCGGAAGATATGGGGTATGAGACTTTTGCATCGCATATGCAACTGGATAAAAAAGTACTCAATGGTCGGCTACGCCTTATTTTGCCTACTGGTATTGGGACATCAGAGATATTCTCAGATGTCTCAGAAGACTTGTTAAGAAAAGTTATTTCAGGGCATTAATCGAAGCATGTTGGATCAGCAGTTCCAACTAGCAGAGATTCCATCTCAGCTGCAGCTTGTGAGCAGGTTGCAGCATCTAGTTCGGTTTTCTTCTTCTCTCACGTTTTTATCCGGCGAGTCAGGCTCGGGTAAAACGACCCTAGCCGAAAACTTGCTTAACCAGGAAAACCTTGCGGTTAACCAGGCTTTGCTCTCGTGTCGGGCAGGGATGGGGGCTGAAGAAGTCCGGCGGACCATGTTATCCCAGTTAATTAGCTCTCCGCTGTTTAATGAGCAGGATCCTCTGGGTGAGAGTCTTTACCGTATGTTAGGTGAGACTAATGAGACATTGCTAATTATTATCGATGATGCTCACCTGTTGCCCGAAGAGTTGTTATCCGAATTATGGATGCTGTTGGTTGAAAATCGCTTTCAGAAATATGGTCACAATATTAATGTGATGCTATTTGCCGCCCCCTATTGGTGTGAACAGCAAGCTGCGCTACTGGTGGGGAAAACGGATGTACCTCCTATTGAAATAGATATACCTGCATTATCTCCCGAAGAATCGGAGCGGTTTGTGCGTGGTTTATTTGAGCGCGCGGGATATCAAGCTCGGGTGGAAAACAGGGATGCTATAAATCTTAGGATACGTGAATGTAATGGTTTGCCAGCCTGTTTACAGGCGCTGGTGGATAATATTATTGCAGGTGTACCGGAAAGCAAATCTAATGTGAAGCTATCACCCAACATACTATTTGCTGCTTTGCTGATACTTGTTCTGTTAGGCGGAGTAGGCAGCTATTTCTTGTTCCTGGCTCCAAAGCAGGTAGAAAAACAAATGGTGGTTGAGCCCGACGTGAAACCCACTGAAAGCCCACAAGTTATTGAAGAGCTGGAAATGGATGATAATGGCTTACCGGATATGATGGAAAAGCCGGTAGTTACGTTGGAAGAGAAAAAAAGGCTGACTTTAGCGCAGCGGCTGGAACAAGATAAGAAACCTAACCCTGAGCCGTTGGCTGGGGATTGGAAGCCGAGTATAGAGCCTACCCCGGAAGATACGGCTACCTTGCCTGATACGATCAGGGATAGCGATCTTGAACTGGATAAGAAGGTTGAAGAACTGTCTAGGGTAACTATCACTGATGCGGTGATCCAAGAGTTAGATTCAGACGTGATCCCAACCCAAGTTGTAGCTGAGATAACCCCTGAACCGATCCCTTCTGTTGAGCCCAGCCTGGCGCCAACTCCTGAGCCTGTGGTACAGAAGGCGAAGGAAGTGGTAAAGCTAACTACCGAGGCTAGGTTATTGGCCATTTCGAAGGGCCACTATACCCTGCAGCTCTCTGGCATGAGCACGAAAGGCGTGATGCTGAAGTTTATGTCCGATAACCGGCTGCATGGTAAAGCCTGGTTTTATCAGACGAAACGTAACAATAAACCCTGGTTTGTGGTGATTTTGGGTGATTACCCCAACAGGACCGCAGCTACGAAAGGGGTTCGGGAATTATCTAAATCATTACAACAGCAAAAACCCTGGATTAAATCCTTTAAACAAGTGCATGACGATTTACGCCGTGATTAACCCACTATGAAGTACTAAAAATAATGAAAAAAACCAGAGCGTTTCTTAAATGGGCGGGTGGAAAATATAGCTTGGTGGAAGATATCCAGCGGCACTTACCACAAGGTAACTGTTTAATCGAGCCTTTTGTCGGTGCAGGCTCTGTCTTTCTGAATACGGACTATGACAATTATTTGCTTAACGATATTAACCCAGATCTGATTGGTTTATACACCACGTTAAAGTCCCAGCCCGATAAGTTTATTCAGGATGCGCAGAAGTACTTTCAGCCAAAATTTAATACGGCGGAACGGTATTACCTGATCAGGGATCAGTTTAATCACACTAACAACAGGTACAAGCGCTCGTTACTGTTTCTGTACCTGAATCGGCACGGTTACAACGGTTTGTGTCGTTACAACCAGAAAGGTGGATTTAACGTGCCCTTTGGCCGTTATACGAAACCTTATTTTCCATTAGCAGAAATGCTGTATTTTGCCGAAAAAGCGCAAAAAGCCGAGTTTGTTTGTGAGTCCTACCAAGATACTTTTGCCCGTGCCAGGCAAGGTGATGTGATTTATTGTGATCCACCTTACGCGCCGTTAAGCACCACAGCCAGCTTTACTACTTATACTGCCGGTGGGTTTACCCTGGACGACCAAGCCGTATTAGCCAGAATTAGCCGTGAAATTGCCAAGGAAAAGGGGATTTCCGTATTGATCAGTAATCATGATATTGATTTAACCAGGGAACTTTATCGTGGCGCTAACCTGGATATGGTGAAGGTAACGCGAACGATCAGCCGTAACGCCGCCAACCGTAAAAAAGTGAGCGAGTTGCTAGCCCTATTTAGCTAATCGGTATTGTCGTGATACACACAGGAAATACGCTAGAGGTAAAACGCGGCTCCAATAGCAGTCGTAACGCCGCCAACCGTTAAAAAGTGAGCGAGTTGCTAGCCCTATTTAGCTAATTGGTATTGTCGTGATACACACAGGAAATACGCTAGAGGTAAAACGCGCTTCCAATAGCAGTCGTAACGCCGCCAACCGTTAAAAAGTGAGTGAATTATTGGCGTTATTCAGTTGAGCTTGCGCTAGCTTTTTACGCCAGCACCCACTGGACAACAACCAGTAATAAACCAATGAACACCATAATAGCGGCGACACCAGCCACCAGATATTGGACAAAAGATCCCTTGCTAAAGTCTCTTTCGCGATTTTTATTGGATTGAATACCAAACAGGGCGGCGATGGCGCTGCCCACAGTTTGCTTCAAACCGGGTTTATTTTCAGAATCCATATTTGCTCCTTGTTCAATACCTTCTATTTTGACACAGCCGCTATCACCCAAACCAGTTTATTTACTAGCCTGAAGAGTCTGCCTTGGGTAAAATGCCGTCGATCCCTACCTGTGTGAGAAAAATAATGAAAGATTTTCTGATTGCGCCGTCAATTTTATCTGCCGATTTCGCTCGTTTAGGCGAAGAGGTCGACAATGTATTGGCTGCGGGCGCCGATGTTGTACATTTTGATGTGATGGATAACCATTATGTTCCCAACCTGACTATCGGTCCTATGGTATGCCAGGCGCTCAGGGATTACGGTATTACGGCCCCCATTGACGTTCATCTGATGGTGAAACCTGTGGATCGCATTATTCCCGACTTTGCTAAAGCCGGCGCGTCTATCATTACTTTTCATCCTGAAGCCTCAGAGCACCTAGACAGAAGTATTCAATTGATCAAGGAGCAAGGCTGTCAGGCGGGACTAGTGTTTAATCCTGCTACGCCACTCCACTACCTTGACCATGTCATGGATAAGCTGGACGTGATCTTGCTTATGTCGGTAAATCCAGGTTTTGGCGGCCAGTCATTTATTCCGAATACCTTGGATAAACTGCGCCAGGTAAAACAAAAAATTGAGCAGAGTGGTCATGATATTCGTTTGGAAATCGATGGCGGGGTTAAAGTTGACAACATTCGTGAAATCGCTGAGGCGGGTGCGGATATGTTTGTTGCCGGCTCAGCCATCTTCAATAAGCCGGATTACAAATCGGTAATTGATGAGATGAGAAGCGAATTGGAAAAGTCTCGTGGCTAAGTTTTCCCATATAGAATTGGTGCTGTTCGACCTGGACGGCACCTTAGTGGACAGCGCGCCAGATCTTGCCATCGCCGTTAACCAGATGCTGGTGGCACTGGGAGAAATGCCATTTCCTGAGCAAGTCGTACGCGGCTGGGTAGGTAATGGGGTCAGAGTGTTGGTACAGCGCGCCCTGTCCGGTGATGTATTGGTCGACCCTTCTCTGCCCGAAGCCTCGGTGGAGCGTGCGTTAGCCCTGTTTAACCGGTTTTATGCCCAAAGTCTAAACAGCGCGTCCTGCTTGTATCCCTGGGGTAAAGCATACCCTGGCGCAGTTAAGAGAGAGTGGGAAAAAGATGGCTGTGGTCACCAATAAACCCATTCAATTCGTACCAGCCTTGCTCGAACATTTTGCCATTAGCCGGTATTTTGACCTGGTGATAGGGGGCGACAGCCTGACCAGGAAAAAGCCTGATCCCTTACCTCTGACTCATGTATGCGAGACCTTGGATTGTAAGCCGACTAACAGCTTAATGGTCGGGGATTCAAAAAATGATATTTTAGCCGCGAAAAGCGCAAATATGTCCAGTGTCGGCTTGACCTATGGCTATAACTACGGGGAAGATATCGGCATTAGTGAACCTGATTTGGTTTTAAACAATTTTGCAGACTTGCTGGACGTGTTAGACAGCGTCCACGCATAAGAGGAATTAACATGGCAAACCCAGTTGTACTTAGTGGTATTCAGCCTACTGGCGGCATGACGATAGGTAACTACATAGGCGCAATTAATCAATGGCGTAAGTTACAAGAGGATCACGACAGCTTCTTTATGCTGGTAGATCTGCATGCAATCACGGTGCGTCAGGAGCCTGAAGTTCTCCGCGAGCGAGTGCTGGATGGTATCGCCTTATATACTGCTTGTGGTATTGACCCGGACAAGTCGGCCCTTTTTGTGCAGTCTCAGGTTCGTGAACATGCGCAGCTGGCCTGGGTGCTAAATTGTTACACCCAGATGGGTGAACTAAACCGCATGACGCAGTTTAAAGACAAATCCCAGAAACATGCCAACAACATCAATGTGGGCCTGTTTAGTTACCCTGCGCTACAAGCTGCCGATATATTGTTGTATCAAGCAGATCGTGTGCCTGTGGGCGAAGACCAGAAGCAGCATCTGGAGCTAACACGAGATATAGCTAGCCGATTTAACAATCTTTATGGTGAGGTTTTTAAAGTACCAGATCCTTATATTCCGGAATTTGGCGCTCGTGTCATGAGCCTGCAAGACCCAACTAAAAAGATGTCCAAATCTGATGAGAATCCAAACGGTTACATTATGTTGCTGGATGAGCCGAAAAAGATTGAGAAGAAACTCAAACGAGCGGTAACGGATTCCGATGAGCAGGCGCGTATTTATTATGATACGACGGAGAAAGCCGGGGTATCTAACCTGCTTACTCTGTTATCTGTGGCGACGGGCAAATCTATCGAAGACTTGATCCCTGAGTACGAAGATAAGATGTACGGCCACCTGAAAAAAGATACTGCAGATGCAGTAGTGGCTATGATTGAGCCTATCCAGGCCAGGTTTAAAGAAATTCGTGAAGATCGCCCTGAACTTGAGCGTATTATGAAACTTGGAGCAGAAAAAGCATCGATACCGGCAGCTAAGACGCTAGCTAAGGTCTATGATGCTCTGGGTTTTATTCCTAAGCCTTAAGTTTATCGTCCAGATGATACTCAAAACCCGGCTCCATGCCGGGTTTTTAATGGATCGAATTTAAACGTATTCTTGGCATACAAGGACATCAGAGATGCTGAAACCAAGTCCGTTTAGTTTACGACAAATTTACCTTTCATCATGCCGAAGTGGCCAGGGTAGCTACAGACAAAAGTGTAGTCACCGCCAGCTTTGAGTAGGCTGCCGGAGAACTCAACAGTGGTGGTTTCACCTCCGCCAATTATCTTAGTTGTGGCAAGCACACGTTTGTCATCAGGCTTAACATAGTTGTTATCTAAACCGGCTGCCCAGGCATCTTTCAGCATAGGCATAAGATCTTTGGTATCCACTAGCACCCAGTTATGACCCATCACATTTCCTGCTAACTTACCCGTATGTATAAGTGTTACAGTGATTTTTTCACAACTTGCCTCTGTCACCATCTCCTTAAGATCAAATTGCATGGCATCATTTCCCTCAATGGTCAGGTCGCATGCCGCATAGGACCAAGTAGAAAAGAGGAATAAACTCAGAAACGACAGTATATATTTCATAAAACACTCCACATTATTGATAATAGGTATCATTATCACCGTGATGACATGTTATTACCATGACAAAAATCACTGCCTGGTATTTTCGGCGGATCAATTCTTATTTATCTTCCTCAACCAATTATTCGGACCTGGTTTACTAGAGATGGTTTGCTTGATCACGACATACTGCTGTTGGATCGCACACATCGACTACTCTTTTTTTGGCATCTTCTTTATAATCCGCTAAGGCTGAGTCGCTAGATGAATAGTCCGTCTCGCTGCAACAAGCGTTAAACCCAACTGGATATGCTATACATGCTGTTAATGATCGATAATTATGACTCTTTTACCTATAACCTGGTCCAGTATTTTGGTGAGTTAAAACAAGAGGTCCTGGTTAAACGTAACGATCAAATCTCACTACAGGAAATAAGTCAGATAGCGCCGGATCAGCTGGTTATCTCCCCCGGACCTTGTACTCCAAACGATGCCGGGATTTCCCTGGCCGCAATCGAAACATTTGCCGGACAAATTCCAATTTTAGGGGTGTGTTTAGGACACCAGAGCATTGCTCAAGTGTTTGGCGCTCAGGTTGTACGCGCCAATAAAGTGATGCATGGTAAAACTTCTCGTATTCAACACGCCGATGTGGGGGTGTTTCGAGGGTTAAATAATCCACTAACAGTGACCCGTTACCATAGTCTTGTGGTAAAGCCTGAAAGTGTACCCGATTGCCTGGAAGTGACTGCCTGGACGGATGAACAGGAAATTATGGGGCTGCGGCATAAGGAGCTTGCGGTGGAAGGGGTACAATTTCACCCGGAGAGCATTCTCTCTGAACAGGGCCTTAAACTATTAAATAATTTCATTTCATAGCGTCAATCCTCCGATCAAGATAACAAACAAGCAACATATCCATGCAAAATCACTCTCTTTTACTGGTATTTACCCTACCTTTGGTTGAAAAGTGATCGACCGATTTTTTAGTATGAATTTTTATGCAAACTTCAGAGGTTTTTTCACTGGTTAATCAGCAATCGCTGAGATAGCTTATGCATAATGATTGAGTATGTTTTCATAAATTCAGAATATTCAATTGCTTAACCTATATATTTTAGAGACATAGGTATTTTGTTGTGGAATAATGCCTTGGCTTTTACATTATAATAACAATTATGCAGAATATTATACTGTCTGGCTTAAGGTGCATAAGGAGAGGATGTGAACATGACGACGCAAAACCCAGTAAACAGAGCCCTATTTGATGAAGTGATGGTCCCGAACTATGCGCCATCACAAGTGATCCCGGTAAAAGGCGAAGGCGCCAGAGTTTGGGATCAAGCGGGTAAAGAATATATCGATTTCGCCGGTGGTATCGCGGTGAATTGCCTGGGCCATTGTCATCCAGCCTTAGTTAAGACCTTAACTGAGCAGGGGCAAAAATTGTGGCATTTAAGTAACGTGATGACCAATGAACCAGCACTTCGTCTGGCGAAAAAATTGGTAGACGCCACGTTTGCTGACAAAGTATTTTTTGCCAACTCTGGTGCAGAAGCTAACGAAGCAGCATTAAAGCTGGCTCGTCGTTACAGCATTGAAACATACGGTGAAGATAAAGTTCAAATCATCGCATTTAACCAAGGTTTCCACGGTAGAACATTCTTCACAGTGACAGCTGGCGGACAAAAAACCTATTCCGATGGTTTTGGTCCAAAACCAGGTGCTATCGACCATATCGATTACAACGATCTGGACGCATTAAAAGAACTGATCTCAGATAAAACCTGTGCGGTGATCATGGAGCCGCTGCAAGGTGAGGGTGGTGTGATCAGTCCTACCCCCGAATTTATCAAGGGCGTTAGAGAGTTATGTGATCAGCACAATGCTCTGCTTATTTTTGATGAAGTACAAACGGGAGTTGGCCGTACTGGTGACCTATACGCCTATATGGGCCTGGGTGTAACGCCAGATATCCTGACGTCCGCCAAAGCACTGGGTGGTGGTTTTCCAATCGCGGCTATGCTGACCACAGATAAGTTGGCACCGAGCCTTAAAATAGGTACTCATGGCAGTACTTATGGTGGTAACCCATTAGCTTGTGCCGTTGCCGAAACTGCGTTTGATATCGTTAATACCAGTGAAGTGCTGGACGGGGTCAAACATCGTGAGCAGTTGTTCCGTGATGGTATTAACAGCATCAATAAAAAATATGAAGTGTTTAAAGAAATCAGAGGTAAAGGTTTGCTTATCGGTGCGGTGTTAAACGATAAGTACCAGGGTAAAGCCAGGGATGTACTGGTGGCCGGCGCCGAGCAGGGCCTGATGGTGTTGGTTGCCGGGCCAAATGTAGTCCGTTTCACCCCATCTCTGGTGATTAGCGAGCAAGAGATTAAACAAGGTCTGAGCAGACTAGAGAAAGCAATCGCGACTATTGTTTAATACAGGCCAAAGGTGACTTTTAACTAACCACCTGAGATGAAAATATAAGCATCGGAGGGATTTCCCCTCCGTATTTAATTGAATTGCAGTAAAGGCGTTAAGCCGTACTATGCTAGCAACATGGAGCTCTTGCTATGTTAGTGATCCGTCCCATTCGTGAAAGCGACTTCCCCGAGCTATATAAGATTGCAGAAGAATCCGGTATTGGATTCACTTCTTTGCCGGTTAACGAAGAGTTGTTGAAACTTAAAATCAGTCATTCTCAGGAATCTTTCGAGAAAAAAGTACTAAAGCCGGGTGATGAAACCTATTTAATGGTTGCGGAAGATACGGAAACTGGCGAAGTGGTGGGGACCACTGCATTGGAAGGTGCGGTTGGCACCGAAAGTCCATTTTATACCTACCACCTGGGTAAGGTGGTGCACTCTTCACCACAGCTGGGGGTGTATAACCTGGTTGAGACCCTGACCCTGACTAATGATTACACTGGGGTGTCTGAGCTTTGCACCCTATTTTTAAGGGAATCCTTCCGTCAGGGACACAATGGGCGTTTATTGTCCAAGTGTCGCTTCCTGTTTTTGGCGGAGTTTGCCGACCGCTTTTCCGACAAAATTATCGCGGAAATGCGCGGCGTTTCCGATGAAGAGGGTCGCTCTCCATTCTGGCAATGGCTGGAATATCATTTCTTCTCGGTGGATTTTCCCACGGCAGACTACTTAACCGGTTTAGGCAACAAGCAGTTTATTGCCGAGCTGATGCCGAAATACCCTATTTATGTCAACTTGCTGAGTCCGCAGGCGCAGCAGGTAATTGGCCAGGTACACGAGAAAACGCGTCCGGCATTAAGGCTGCTGGAAAAGGAAGGTTTTCACTCCAATGGTTATGTGGATATTTTTGATGCGGGTCCAACGGTTGAATGTAATTTAAATCAAATTCACAGTGTACGTAATTGTAAGCGACTACAGGTGAGCGTAGGTGAACCTGTACATCCAACGGATCACTTGATCAGTAATATCGATCTGGAAGGGTTCAGATCCTGCGTCGCGAAAATTAGTGTGTCCGATGAACAACATAAAGTAGTGATCAGCAGTGACGTTGCCAAAGCTCTGAATGTGGCGGAAGGTGATACTGTTCGCGTACTGGCGCTTTAGCCTTAAAGGAGTTAGAAAATGCATTTGATTGATGGTAAATGGCTTGATGGTGAGGGTGAAGGGTTCGAATCTTTGGATCCGGCCAAGAATCAGCTAGTCTGGTCCGGCAAAAGCGCGAGTGAGGCTCAGGTGGACACAGCGGTTAAAGCGGCGCGTAAAGCTTTTGAATTATGGGCTGATACTTCCCTGCAAGAAAAGCTGGCGCTGGTAAAAAGGTTTGCTGAAAAGCTGGAAGAGAACAAAGAAAAACTGGCTTTGGTGATTGCCAAAGAAACCGGTAAACCCTTATGGGAAACCCGCACCGAAGTGGGCGGTATGATAGGCAAGATCGGTATCTCCGAGCGATCTTTTACCGAACGTACAGGTACGGTGGAAAACCCCATGCCAGGTGGGAAGGCCTTTGTACGCCACAAACCTCACGGCGTAGTGGCTGTATTTGGACCTTATAACTTCCCAGGACACCTGCCTAATGGACATATAGTTCCTGCACTGATCGCGGGTAATACAGTGGTATTTAAACCATCAGAGCTGACCCCAAAAGTAGCCGAAGAAACGCTAAAGCTGTGGATTGAAGCTGGTTTGCCAAAAGGTGTGATTAATATGCTGCAAGGTGAAGTCGTCACGGGTAAAGCCCTGGCGAATCACCCTGGCTTAGATGGCCTGTTCTTTACCGGCTCCAGCGCCACAGGCCATTTGTTACATAAGCAATTTGCCGGCAATCCAGGCAAGATCCTGGCCCTGGAAATGGGTGGTAATAACCCGATGATCGTACAAGGGGTCGCCAATAAGAAAGCGGCTGTGCACGATATTATCCAGAGTGCATATGTGACTGCGGGTCAGCGATGCACCTGCGCACGCCGTTTATATGTACCTGAAGGTCAGGACGGTAATGAGCTGATATCCTTGCTGATTGAGTCCGTTAAAAAGATAAAAGTTGGTCTGTATGATGATGCAGAGCAACCGTTTATCGGCTCTATGATCTCGGAGAAAGCGGCCAAACAGATGCTGCAGAGCCAACAAAGGCTGATGGATCTGGGGGCAAGCTCCTTAATCGAGCTTACTCACCTTAAAGAAGGTACAGGACTGGTTACTCCTGGCCTGATTGAAGTTACCCAAGTGACAGAGTTGCCAGACGAAGAATATTTTGGACCTTTGTTACAGTTGGTGCGTTATTCAAAGCTGGATGATGCGATAGACCTGGCCAATGCAACAGATTATGGTTTGTCTGCCGGTTTATTAAGTGATGACGCCAAGGTTTATCAACATTTCTACAAGCGTATCCGCGCGGGCATAGTGAACTGGAACAAACCCATCACAGGGGCCAGCAGCGCCGCGCCATTTGGCGGTATCGGCGCTAGTGGTAACCACAGAGCCAGCGCTTATTACGCAGCAGATTATTGCTCGTATCCAGTAGCGTCGGTGGAAGCTGATGAAGTATCCCTTCCATCCTCGTTAGCGCCCGGACTCAGCGTTTGAGTAAAGCAGCCCCATGGGCTGCTTTTTTTTTGCCTTTTTTATAACTAGTCTGTGCACTCTGTACCCTATATAAGAATAATCTAGGGGCGCTCAGGAAACACTCAAGTGAGGGATAGATGAACAAAAATGTAGCTCTGTTATTTGACAAATTGTGGGACCAATATTTGGCAGTAACCCCAAGTGCACAGAAGATCCATCAATTGCTGGCGGCAGATGATGAGATAATTAACGATCATATTGCCTTAAGAACTTTTAATTTACCTGAAGTGGGCTTAGCTGTTTTGGCTAAGCCTTTTCTTGAGCTTGGTTATGAGGAAAAAGGGCAGTACGAATTTAAACAGAAAAAGCTTAACGCCAAACATTTCGAGCACCCGGATCCGGACGCCCCTAAGGTGTTTATCAGTGAATTGCTGGTGGACGCGTTTTCTGATGACGTACAGAACGAAATAAAAAACATGGTAGCGCAGGTGGACAAAGACCTGTTATCGGGTGATGCCATAGTGACTGCCGGCCGTCCCTGGGCTTGTGATTACGGGTTATACCAGAAGTTAATTGCCGAAAGTGAATATGCGGGCTGGATGGCGGCATTTGGTTATCGGGCCAACCACTTTACGGTAAATGTGAATCGACTGACTCAGTACGATACATTGGAGCAGGTGAATGAAGCCCTTAAAGCTGCGGGTTATATCCTGAATACGTCGGGGGGGGAAATTAAGGGCTCCGCCGAGGTGTGTCTGGAGCAGTCTTCAACTATGGCAGATAAGGTCAGAGTGACCTTTGATGATGGCGAATTTGACATCGCTTCGTGTTTTTATGAGTTTGCCCGCCGGCACCCTTTGCCAAATGGTGAATTGTACACTGGGTTTGTTGCGGCTTCCGCAGACAAGATATTCGAAAGTACTAATAGTGAGTAACCTGCTTGGTATGATTAGATCTATCGGCTAATCGTGCCAACAAAATACTGAGGTGTTAAAACTCGGGTAATACAGGAGTGCGGAGTAAAATTTTTAACTTAATTAACCCTTGCTCGAGTTGTTCCCGGTTTTTTGGCGCCATAATGGAAAGGCGTATTGCTGGTGGAACCCAACCCCTTTGGGTACTAAAATAGCTGGCGCTGCTTACTAATACCCCGAGTTTTTTCGCCTCCTGAGTAAAACTATCTGCTCCCCAGGGCTCCGGCAATTTTAACCAGACATGATAACTCCTGAGCTGGCTTATCAGTTCAAATTCACCGAGTATCTGTCGGGTGAGTTTTTGTCTGACGCCGGCTTCCGCCATTTGTTTACCCAAGATGGTTTTCGCATCACCAGACGAAATTAAATAGTCGGCCAGCTCCAGGGATAGGGGGGAGCACATCCAAATACTGGTCCTGATATAGGATGCGATGAGTTCACTTTTTTGTTCCGGACCATAAATGTAGCCCACTCTCAATCCGGGAAATAAACATTTGGACAGGCTGGAAATGTAAAAGCAGATATCCGGAGCAATACTCGACAGGCTGGGCACCTGGTTTTTATTTAAGAAACCGTAAATATCATCATCGATGATCCAAAGGCGGTGTTTCCGCGCGACCTGAATAAGCTCCTGCCGTCGATTAAATGGCATTATGGCTGCAGTGGGATTCTGATAGGAAGCAACCAGGACCAATACCTTGATACTTGGGTCCTGGTTGCAGGCTTGCTCAAGCGCTTGTGGTATCACACCAAACTCATCCATGGCAATGCTGACCATCTTCCTGTCCAGCATACGACAAATGGCCGGAATGCCTGGGTAGGTCAGTTGTTCAACGGCAATTTTTTCCAGGGCAGAGCTGAGGATGCTGATCAATACCTTTAAGACGTGTTGTGCGCCATGGGCAAAGTTTAGTTTGGCCGGGGTGTTCGCCTCGATTCCCTGCTGCTGTAACCAAAGTAAAGCCGTGTGTTTATAGGGCTCCAGCGAATTTTCGTCCGGGTAGCTTAACAGTTGGGCGTTGAGCTGATGTTTAGCCATGGCCGTTATTGCCCGGTTAAGCTCGGTTTGCGCTAATTCCACATTAGGTTGAATGATGGACAGGTTGCACTGTGTCTGACCCGGTTGGATCACAGCACTGAGGTTTTCGGCGCCCGTGACAAAGGTGCCTTTACCAACGCGGCCGATTAATAAACCTTGCTGTTCGGCTAGTTTGTAGGCCCTGGATACTGTGGTGGGGGTGATAGTCAGGGATCTTGCCAGCGCTCTGACTGTGGGCATTTTAAATCCTGGCGGCAAGATACCAGCACTAATTTCGCAGCCTATCTGCTCCGTCAGTTGTTTATAGCCTATTTTTACTTTTTCGCTGGCAGGGGTATTGAAGCCTGGGGTCCATTCACTCATATAAAACAAAGGACCTGATTGTATTACCAAATATGGCCATATTTACTCATTTTTGTCTTACCGGGTAGTATCTAAGCAGATATAGTAACAAACAACTGAGATTGTTCTACCAAATAGCGGATACCAAGGAGTGACATATGAAGCTGGCGTTTATCGGTTTAGGGGTGATGGGTTTTCCAATGGCTGGGCATCTGCAAAAGGCCGGCCATGGAGTCTGCGTTTATAACCGTACCAGTGAGAAAGCTTCGCTTTGGGTTAATGAATATGGCGGCTCAATGGCGTTGACTCCGGCGGAAGCGGCGCTAGATGCAGATATTATCTTGGTTTGTGTTGGCAACGATGATGATGTGCGAAGTGTGGTTTATGGGGACTCTGGTGTGTTAGCAGGCGCAAAAGCGGGGGCCTTGCTGGTGGACCATACTACAACGTCGGCAGAATTGGCGGAAGAAATTGCCAGCAAAGCCAAACAGCAACAGGTCATGTTTTTGGATGCTCCGGTTTCAGGTGGTCAGGCGGGGGCAGAGAATGCAGCTCTAACCATAATGCTGGGGGGGGAATCAGCCGCGTTTGAGCAAGTTGAGACTGTTTTATCTGTATACGGAAAAAATGTAACTTTACTAGGGCCAGTGGGTGCCGGGCAAAGGTGCAAAATGGTGAATCAGATCTGTATTGCGGGTTTGCTGCAAGGATTATCGGAAGGGATTAAATTTGCCCAAAATGCAGGTCTGGATGTTGAACAACTTGTTGATGTGATCGGAGGTGGCGCCGCGCAATCCTGGCAGCTGGATAATCGAGCATTAACGATGGCGGAAGGGAAATTTGATTTTGGTTTTGCCATTGACTGGATGCGTAAAGATCTTGGCTTTTGTTTAGCAGAAGCTAAAAAGAATGGCAGCCAATTACCTGTTACCGAGCTGGTGGATAGTTATTATGCAGAGCTACAGGATAAGGGTGAGGGTCGCAGCGATACTTCTGTGTTGATTAAACGTTTATAGATAAATAGGCGCTAGCATTGGCGCCTTATCTCAGAAACTTTTGTACATACCAGCAGGAGGCTTCAATGTGATAATCCTGCTCCTTAGCCCAGCTTAACCCGGATCGAACCAGTTTCTCCGCTAAACCTTTGCCTCTTAATTCAGCTGGTACAAAGGTGGAACTAAAGTCGATGGTATGCTCAGAGCTAAACCGATATTCCAGCACAGCTTGGTAGTCCTGATATTGGATAACAAAACGGTTTTGCTCTGGTTGATGTAATGTAGTCAAGGGTTTACTCCTTAGTGTGGAACTTATACTGGCATAACCGGTTAACCATGTAAAAGGAAAGAGGTCGCTTGCACAGCTTGACCATTTACTACCAACTCGACTCTGTGTTCTCCGGGATAGTGTTTACGTGTGCTCATTTGCCTTAAACTGTGTTTTTTCAGAAAAGACTTGGTTTTTTCAGAATAAGATCCTTCCGCAAGCTTGAAGATTTTGCTCTGAGTTTTACCGTTGGCTTTTACATAGTGAACTAAATACTCAAGCCTTAGTTGGCCCAGCTTTTGTTTGGCATCAATCTGAATATCCAGCAGCAGTGTCTCACCAATCCGGTAATTGTCTTGTTGGCTCTGAAATGCGGTGACCCGAATATGGTCCGCCGGGTTATAACCGAACAGAGACAAAACCTGTGGGTCACCTTGTTTAAGTAAAGTGCGGCAGCCATGTTTAACGATCCAATTGGTTTGAGAATTACGGCCTAACCAGGACTGAGCGAGTTGTTTGACTATGGAGGGATTGTCTTTACTGATGTCATTGATATTGTTGGCCACACTTCGTCGTACATATAAACTAGGATCCTGTTTGAGCTGATCTAAGATAGGTAAAATCAATTGAGGATCCTGTTTAAATTCGGGTAAAGCCATGGCCCAGGGCAACCGCGGACGACAACCTTCGCTGGCTAATCGCCTTATATGTTCATTACTATGTTTTGACCAGTCCAGCATGGCGACCATCATTCTCTGCGGATCTTGTTGAATAAAAGGCCGGACGGCAAACTCAGAACTGGAAAAACAGGTGAAATGGGACAGGGCATCCATGGACTCTTGCCAATGGTTCAGGCCTTGCTGCTCTACAATTTCAGGAAATAACATGGCTTCAAAACCACCAAACTCGGCGCTGATGGGTTTAAGAACACTTAGCGCTTCAATATAGGTGAGGTCCAGTTTTTCAAAAAGCGTGCGAGCCAGCTTCTTCATGCGGTCTTTTAACTCGAGTTCAGGCCATTGCTCGTCTAATGCTGAGTCGATAAAGGCTTGCTTGGGAAAGTCAGGCTTATACTGTGTGGTTATCTCGGCAAGCCTAGATACAAATTTCTGGTTATAACTATTTTTTAGCGGTTCGGCCATAGGTTAAAACTCCATCTCTGTTTCGCTCAGTAAAACATAAATGGGTGACAAAATCTGTCAGGAGTAATGGTATCTAGTTGGTTGGGGGATTAAGGTGTTCTTCGGTGATATTTTGTAGCTGACCCGTTCGTTTTAACTCATATAGCTGAATATTAAATTCGACAATAAACTGTTCTTTTTCTCTGTGTTTTAATAAATATTTGCGACTGTATCCCAGAAAACCGCTTTCCTGGGATATGACGGGCCCCTTTTTAAGTCTGTTTCTTTGCTCTTGGGTAATTTCTTTATCCTTCAACATTTGCTTCAAGGTGTTGACAATGGATAGCTCATCGTTGAGATAGCAGTCTGTCCTTCCTCGGATTAATTTTTGCAGGTTTTGTTCGTTTCCACCCAAGCTTTCCAGGGTGATGTTTTTATCACTTACGGCTTGATGAAACTTGTTTCCGCCGAGATAAAATCCTGCATTAAGGCCAAACCGTAAGAAATGGTAATCGTCTGGCCAGTTTGCCTTTGGCTGGTTTACATCTATCCCCCAGCGACACAAAACGATTACTTTTTCGTCGAACAAGGGCAGAGAGTAAGGCCACATATAGGGCCGTTTTCTCACATGATAATAAGGCGGGTAAATGGCCAGGTACTCACCGGCTTTAATCAACTCAAGGCCTCTTTTCCAAGGTATAGGGATAATTTTAACCTGGTAATCGGGCATACGTGAAAGCACTGCATTGACTATATCTGCATACAGGCCCGCAGCCTTACCGGCTGCCGAGTAAGAATGAGGCGGGTAGCTGTTATCAGCTAATATCTCGATATACGTCGAGTCAGCGGCGACTACACGGTGAGGAAAAATAAGCAAAAACAGAACGCTGAATAATGACATTGGAATACTGGGGAGTTGAAGTTAGTTCTATAAATATAGCAATCGGTAAATAAGGGGGAGTACGATAAGTCCCGATGACTCATCGTACCTACTTGTTTAAGTTAGTGCTTCGGGTGGAAAGCAGACGCCTGATCCCCCTAAACCACAGTACCCCTCAGGGTTTTTCCCCAAGTATTGCTGGTGGTATTCTTCGGCATAATAAAAATTTTCCAGCGCTTTTACTTCCGTAGTGATCCCCTCGTGCAAACCACTTTTTCCAAGCTCTTTTTGATAGACCTGTACGCTTTTTTCAGCTTGCTCTAACTGTGGCTGCCTGGTGGTGTAAATGGCGCTACGATACTGAGAGCCCGAATCGTTGCCCTGACGCATACCCTGAGAGGGATTGTGTTTTTCCCAAAAGACCACGAGGAGCTGTTGATAGCTGATAACACTGGGATCAAAGATCACTTGTACCATTTCGGTATGCCCGGTCAGCCCTGTGCAAACCTCTTCATAGGTAGGGTTCTCCGTGTATCCTCCTGAATATCCTACCGCAGTGTAAACAACGCCTGTTTGTTGCCAGAATAATCGTTCTGCTCCCCAGAAGCAGCCCATTGCAAAGTAAGCCGTTTCTAAATGAGCCGATACGTGTGACTTGTTATGATTAACGTAATGAGCTACAGGCGTGAAAATGGCCTGGTCTCTACCTGGCAAGGCGGCTTCGCGACTCACCATTTCATCTTTTTTAAACATAAAACAGACTCACATAAAAGGTAACAATAACTGTGGTGTAAGAAATTACAGCATTTCATAAGAATAGACATTGGAAAGTGGTAAAAAATTCCCAGTATTCCATATTTATTAAAGACAAGATTTAGCCGCTTTATGTTAGAATTCGCGGCCACGGCAACTTGGAGTGGTTATAGATGAGACGTGAGTTAGCAATCGAATTTTCCCGCGTTACCGAAGCGGCGGCTTTGGCTGGTTATAAATGGGTGGGTCGCGGTGATAAAAATATCGCAGATGGTGCGGCGGTTGAGGCTATGCGCCATATTCTTAACCAGATCGATATCGATGGAGAAATCGTTATCGGCGAAGGGGAGATCGACGATGCACCCATGTTATATATTGGTGAACATGTAGGGACTAAGACGGGTGATGCGGTAGATATTGCTGTAGACCCTATTGAAGGCACCCGTATGACGGCAATGGGACAGTCCAATGCTCTGGCGGTAATTGCCATCGCCGAAAAAGGCTCTTTCCTGAAAGCACCCGATATGTACATGGAAAAGTTGATAGTGGGTCCGAATGCCAAGGATGCGATCGATCTTACCCGCTCCCTTGAGCAAAACCTGAAGGCTATTGCCTTCGCCTTGGGTAAACCTCTTAACCAACTGACTTGTGCTACCTTGGCGAAACCTCGTCATGATAAGGCGATTAAAGAGATGCAAGGTTTAGGAGTGCGGGTTTTTGCCATTCCTGACGGAGATGTGGCTGCTTCTATTCTGGCTTGTGTACCGGATAGTGAAGTGGACTTATTGTATTGTATCGGCGGTGCCCCGGAAGGCGTTATTTCAGCGGCTGTGGTAAGAGCCCTGGATGGCAATATGCAGGCACGTTTGTTACCTCGCCCTATGGTTAAGGAACCTACGGAAGAAAATATCCGTATTGGTGAACAGGAAGAGGCGCGTTGTACTGAGCTTGGCGTCGAAGTAAAAACAGTACTGACCCTGGATATGCTGGCGAAAAACGATAATGTAATTTTTTCTGCTACCGGCATCACTAAAGGTGATTTACTGGAAGGCGTTAAGATAAATGGTAAGCTGGCGACAACTGAGACCTTGTTGATCCGCGGTAAATCAAGAACCGTTCGCCGTATCCACTCAACTCATTATTTGGATCGTAAAGATCAGCAATTGAAAGATATTATCCTCTAATTGTTTGAGTATTAAGCTGTTAATTACGGCATTTGATTAGCGCTGAGGTGGACACTGTGTTGACTTCAGCGCCATAGTTGTTACCCTGCCGAACCATTTTAAATGGTTTTTTTCGGCTTAAATTGAATCGATTTATTTCGAATATTGTCCTGACAGCAGGTCGCAAGTCCCATCTTCTCGAATTGCATTTAGTCCAGCGTTAACACCTGCATAGTGTCTCCTTTCTGCGACTTTTTTAGATAGCCAAACCTGCTAATTGACATGCCGCTAGTCAGCATAAGTTAAGTTGGATGAAAAAGGGCAAAGAGTGCCTAGTGATGGATTTTTGAAATAAGGATCATTACTGGAAGTACTGCTTAGCGGTTCGATTTCCTTAAAGCTTAACCTTGAGTTTGCTTGTTGGTTGCTCTATCTATAGTTAGGTGTGTAATAGATAGAGATTAATAGATGAGCTCTTTGTCTTATATTCGTAGCGTGTTGTTTTATTTTATTTTTGCTTTTTATTCAGCTAATTCTAGTGCGCAAATAGTACTTTCGATTTCACCATCACCAAACTCAACGCATTTGGTGGAGTATGCTATGGCCGATCTTCGTCAGATGCCGCAATATGAAATCACCACGTCAACTCCCTGGACTGAGCGGCGACACACATATAAAGGGCCAAGGCTGGCTGATGTATTAAAGGCGTCAGGAGCACAGGGAAAGCAGCTACTTTTAGAGGCATTAAATGAGTATCAGGTACACATCAATAGTGACGATATACTTGCCTATCACCCTATCCTTGCTCTTACCATGGACAATCAAACTATGCGGGTCAGAGATAAGGGCCCCATTTGGCTAATGCTCCCCCTCGACCAATTTGACAAGCACCAAAGAGCGAGTGTGGGAGGTTACCTGGTTTGGCAACTACGACGTATCAGGGTGGAACAATGAGGCGCCGGTTAACATGCTATTGGCGGAATAGCAGTAAGCCATTTCTATTTCTGGTCGTTCTGGTTTTTTCTTTTAGCTCCCTATACAGTATTTTCCAGTTGAGCAACTCCATCAATATCATACAGAAAAGCCAATCGACTAATGCCTGGGCTATGTTACAGCTGCAAAAGGAATACTACCGCTTCTTAGGGGCGCTTAAGTTATACCAATACCAGGGTATTGATTATGAACAGCTTATGCTGAGATATGAGATATTGTGGAGCCGTTATCCAGTATTACTACGCAAGGGCGACAGTTATACATTACCACCTGAGTTTGAGTTAAAAATAGATACTCTGTTTAAGCAAACCAGGGAGGTAGAGCCTTACTTTCCTCGGCTTCAGCAGGACCCCGAGCTAGCGAAGAGGGTCATTGCGACGTTTGAGTCTCAGGGAAAAGAGCTGGGTGTTTTGGTCAGATATAACTATCGATTAAACTTTGGTGCTTATAAGAAAGCGGAAAGTGTGCTGCTAGGTTTGCAGCAGAAATTGCTGTTAAGTGTATTGGGCTTGTTTCTTGCCGGCGGCGTGCTTGTTGTGTATGCATTCCGACAAAGCAGTAAGAATGAACATCTAGCGCTACATGATGCACTAACGGGATTGCCAAATCGTAAGGTGTTGTTTAACGCTATGGATGCTGCTTTTGAGCAGGAAGAAGCGCTAGCCCTGTTGATGATAGACATGGATGGATTTAAGGCTATCAATGACGGATACGGACATGTGTTAGGTGACAAGTTATTGATTCAAATCGCGCAACGGATGCGGGGACGTTGTGGCGAGGGTGAGCTGCTGGCCAGGCTGGCGGGAGATGAGTTCGCTTTACTCTTATATGGCGACAGATCCAAGTCAGAGGTGGAGAGAATCGCTGCATCCTTGATGCAGCTGTTAAAAGAAGATTTTAATATCGGCAGACAGGTATTTAGGGTCTCGGCTACTATAGGTATCGCATTTTCCTTCCAAGATGCCAAAGATACCGCAGGCCTGGTGAATAAAGCGGATATGGCCATGTACAGCGGCAAAAAAGGCGACAATCTGACCCCTTATCTTTTCTTTGAGCACGATATGCTTGCCAAGGAGCTGCGCAGAAAACAGTTAGCCAAGAATTTAACGCTGGCATTGGCGGGGGAGAAACTCGTTCTGAACTATCAGCCCATAGTCGATGGTAACAATGGTAAAACCTTGCTGGTGGAGGCGTTGATACGTTGGCGAGACGACACCTATGGTCAGATCCCCGCCAATGAGATTATCTCTATCGCTGAAGAGTATAACCTGGCGGCGCAGCTGGGAACCTGGGTCATTAAGCGAGCTTGCCATCAGTTTCAAATCTGGCAAAAGCAAGGTATCGAGTTGCAAGCTGTATCCGTTAATATTTCACCCAGCCAGTATCGCTCCGGGCTACACGACACGGTGAAACAGGTACTGGCTACGCTGAACATGAAACCCAGCAACCTGATCCTGGAGGTCACCGAAGACACCACTATGTCTGAGCTGGTGGATGCCAGAGAAATAATTGATTCTCTGACCCAGCTTGGTGTTAGCGTGGCACTGGATGATTTTGGTACCGGTTATTCGTCATTAAGTCATTTGCATAACCTGCCAGTGGATATACTGAAAATCGATAAGTCATTTTTAGAAGATGTGGATACCAATGCAAAAACCCTGGCATTTTTGCAAAATATTGTCAGCCTGGGGGAAGTGCTGGAGTTAACCGTGATCTGTGAAGGCATTGAAAACTTATCCCAGTGGCATACCCTACAGGGGATTAGCAACAAGCTTTTGTGCCAGGGTTTTTATTTCAGCCGACCACAGGATGCGGAAACCATTACTGCTCTTCTTAAATCTAATCTCCCTGTGATAAGTAAAAAGAAAGGGCAGGTCATCGGCAAGATTTCAGATGGCCTGCTCTACGAGCTTCAGTCGAGCTCTATTCGTCTCCCTCCCTGATCCAGGCTGAGCCTACCTGCTTCTAATATCGCTGTGGTGGCCAGGGTGCTGGCTACTGTTGGTAACATACTGTCATAAAATTCAGGTTTACAATGACCGCAAGCGACGGAAACTGCAGCATCAATAAATATTTCGATACTGCGATAGCCGTAAGCCTGTTGCCCGGCAAAGCGACCATCACTGGGCTCGTACTTCATAAATAAGGGGTTTACGCTTTTAAAGCCTAATCCGTCTTTAGCCAGCTGATACCCTCGATGGGCCTGGTCGACATTGATCTCTCCCTTATGGCCCATATAGAAAAATCGTTGCTGACTATGCACATCAGATTCGGGAGCAATCCAGGAGGCTGTGTAAATTCCCGTGCCCAGGTTACCGGTTTGGGTATTTTTCCATTGCACGGATAAGGTAATGGTATCTTCTGTTGCTACATTTAAAACCTGCTCGGCAACACCCGTCGAGGCCAGAGCCGTCACGGAAACCGGCTTGGCCCGACCCTGCATCATCCAAACGTGCAAATCGATGTGGTGAGCGTTCAGGTAGTAACTGATGTCACTGGATTTTCCGGCCCAGCTCTTAAACGTTTCCAGCTGCTTTTTTGGTTGGCTCATATAGCTGTGCATATAACTAAAGTCCCCCAAATCCCTGGCCTGATCCCTGGCGTCTGCGTAAATAGGGTCAAATCGTTTATGCACTTCCACCATCACCAGCGCCTGGTGGTGCTCTGCGGCCTGTAACAGAGATTGGTGTTGCGCCAGGGTCTGCACTAAAGGTTTAGCTACCAGTACGTGCATGCCTTGCTCTATGGCTTGTTTGGTTATTTGGTGATGGGTATCGTCCGGTGTCACTACAATTACCGCACTGCCGGTTTTCAGGCTCTTTAACGCCTGCCGATACGCATTAGGATCCAGTTGGTCGTCAGCAGGCCAGGTTTCCACCTGGGTATTCAGCCCGCTATAGGTTTTTGCTATTCCCTGAGCGAAATGGCGGCGAATACCGGGAAAACGGCTTCCGTCACGGCCAGCCATAAGAATGCGACCCACCTTACCTCTTTGTCTTAAATCGAATAACGATAGGGCAATAACGCCAAAGGTTTTATCCGACTGCGAGGCTTTGTCACCGGTAAATCCAGTAACATATTCGCCGCTGCCAACGATCAATACATCTATCATGTCAGGCTCCTGTAGTTGGTTTAATTAAGCGGGTTTAAATACCCTGAAAATAAAGGTGACATATTCGCCGCTGCCGATTATCAATACGCCTTTCATGTCATGCTGCTTATGTAGTTTGTTTAAATACCTTGTAAGTAAAGGTGACATATTCGCCGCTGCCGATTATCAATACACCTTTCATATCAGACTTCTTATGTAGTTTGTTTAAATACCTTGTCGGTAAAGGTGACATATTCGCCGCTGCCGATTATCAATACACCTTTCATGTCAGACTTCTTATGTAGTTTGTTTAAATACTCTGTCGGTAAAATTATTGCGCAGCAAATATAGGGGATCCATTTGCTGCCTTAACGTCTGAAAATCTTGCCAGAAAGGATACATGGTGGATAATTGCTCCGACTGGGGAGCAAAACGTTTGGCCCAATGTGGTCGGCCGCCCAAACTGGCCATTATGGATTCGTAATCACGGAAATATGCTTGATACTCGACCTCCCTACCGTAAGGTCGATACATAATGACGCCGATATAGCAGGAGTCCCGCCCCTGACAAGGGCTTAACCAGAAGTTATCCCCTTTTACAAAACGTACTTCGATAGGCAGATGAACCTTGTAGCCTTTAGCGTCAATCAACCGTTGAAGCCGGGTAATTGCTTCTTCCGTGTGTTCGATGGGGATCGACCATTCATTCACATGTTGGCTAAACAAACAGTCAAAATTCATTCCCTGTACATTGTTGACCACCGATTGTTTGGCCTGATTAAAGAAGCGTCTGGTAAACCAGTTGTTGATGGCCGGAATAAGATTTGCTTGGTAACGACCGAGATAAAGCAGAAACTGAAAGAAGTGAAAACCCACCAGAGTGTCTTTATACCAGTTTTTCATTTTAGCGAACTGACCTGGAAGCTGTGTATTACTTCCAGGATTAATTCGTTTGGCCTGCCACTCCCATGCCTGGTTGGTATGCGGCAATACCCAAAATCGATAATGATCCTGTTTAAGGGATTGCTCCAGATGGGTAAAAATACGGGTTAGGCTGTTTGGGTTTTCCTGTATCTCAAGGTCAAAGGCAGGACAAACGTTTAGGGTTAGTTCGGACAGGATACCTAATGACCCAAGGTGGCAACCCAGGCCATTAAAAAGCGTTGTATCTCTTGTCACCTGTTTTTTTTCACCCTGAGCAGTGATAAGGGTTGCCGACTCCAGCTGGCTGGCAATGGAACCAAATCCTAAACCTGTGCCGTGGGTGCCTGTGGCGATGGCGCCAGCCAGGGTTTGTTCAGAGATGGATCCCAGGTTTGGCATGGCTAAACCGTGTTGGGCAAGGGCGGGGTTTAATTGATTTAGTGTCACTCCACCTTGTACCGAGACAGTTTGTCTCTCGACATCTACATTTAGCACCCGATTCATATTTTGCAGGCCCAGTAAACACTCATCAGACATGGCGATATCGCTGGGGGAGCAGGCGGATCCCAGGACACGAATGGTTTGCTGGTTGCTATTTAACTGCTGGATCAATTCTGACTCTGTTTGCGGCTGGAAATAGGTCTTGGGCTGGCAGGAATATTGTTTTGACCAGTTTTGAATTGATTTCATTTAGGTGCCTTTGAATTTTTAAACTCACATTGATTGCAAGGCTCTTGTTTGGCTGGGATGTCTTCAATAATGACGGAGCCCCGCGGTACGCCTAAATACTCCAGCTGGATTTCGGCGCGCTTTTGTTTAGAGGCCATTTTCTGACGGTGGAAGTCTAACCGTATCGGATCGTTCCAGTCGCATGCCCAGTGCAAACCAGGTATTTCCACCATTTTGGCGCGGCAATCTCCGGGTCTTAAATGTTGCAATAATGAGATTGTCACTACCTCTTCCATTCCGCCGGGGACATCTGAATAGACTCCACTGGAGACGGTGAGAAAGCCGGTAATTCCCAGCATATTCAGGTTCCATAGTGCCATGGTATTCCAGGGGCTGTTAAAAGCCTCTATGGGGGCATTACCATTTTGGACCCCGTGATCCGTGTGCATTCTTGCACCCACCACCAGGGTATCCGGCTTTAATTCCTGCTCCATGATTTTGATGCAGCGCTCTTCCAGCCAGACTTCACTGCTTTGTAACAGTAATTCGCTGGCATTGAGGTAAAGGGCTTTCTCCACCAAGGCATTCAGGGGGTGGGTGACACTGATCCAGGGCTGAACCAGAAACACGAACACACTGTCCTGGTAGTTACTCAGTAGCTCAGTGACGGCCTGATGAAACAGCTGATCTGCGGCAATTAGTATCTTATCTGCGTAGCATAAAACATGGTCACACCACTCGGTTAGCCAGCTTAAGTCTGGTAGTTCAGTTGTTTGGGTGGAATGCAGGCGCGTACCGACGATACGGATCCCGTTTTCAGGCATATTATTGTTCCACCTTGGTTTGACCAGGTAAAAAGCCGATTGGCAATTGCCCTTGTTCTAATCCAGCGAACATTTCCTTAGTTAAAGTTTGGTATTGTCCCTGGCTGAGTACAAATATGGGCGTGTTTTCCAAGGAAATGCCCTCTTTTGCCAGTGTATTCTTGGTTATTTTTAGCGTACTGGTGACCTGGTGCTCCGCATCTGAGCGGCGGATAAAATGGGGAATAGCATAATCGGCCAGTTCTTGTCTTAGCTCGCTGAGAAGTCGCTTGAGTAAGTTTTTGTCCAGGTTAACTGTTTTCTTGGGCAGCAATGAGCACATGCCTACCTTACCACTTTGCAGAGGTACGGGGATGCCGTAAACAACTACTTCTTCAAAGTAACCTGTCTTGCGAATAACGGCTTCTACTTCACTGGCTGAGACATTTTCACCTTTCCAGCGATAGCTGTCCCCCAGACGGTCGACAAAGCTATAGAAATGCTTATCGGTACGTTTAAGCAGGTCACCGGAACGCCACCAGAGATCGCCGCAGGTAAGCAGATCTGGCCAAAGCTTGTCTTTATCTAATGAAGGATCCAGGTAACCCCGGTATTGACCCTCAGGGATCAAAAACAGGGCTTCACCTTGTTCCCGGGGGTTGCCTGATTCATCCACTAATCGGATCTGCTCTGCAGCGTTAAACTCTTGTGGAATAAATCCACAGTAACCGGCACGCCCCGTCCAGTTGGTTAAAGCGCCCGCTGGCATTTCCGTAGCACCAAAGTGTTCGACGATATGCTCTACGCCAAATCGGGCGACTACTTGTTGCCATAACTGAGTATTCAACCCATTACCAAACAGCACCTTTAAACCATGCTGGCGGTCATCTTGAGCAGCGGGCTGATTGAGCAGATAGCGCCAGAGCTCCCCGATATACACCATGCTGGAGCACTGGTGGCTTCTTATATCCTGCCAGAAATTGCTGACGGAGAATCGTTTACGAATAACAGCCCTGCCGCCTGATGTTAAGACGGCAGAAAGCGCCACCGCCAGGCCGTTGCCGTGACATAGGGGCAGGGTAATATAACAGCTCTCTTGCTCGGACATTCCCGTTCTAAGGGACCAGGCGATCCCTGCGCCAATCAGGCGTTTGTGGCTGAATAAAGCCGGTTTACTTAATCCGCTTGTGCCGCTGGTAAAGATTACCGCCGCCGGGTCGGACAGCTTAATATGACATCTGTGCTGACGACTAAAACCTTGGGCCTGTGGCTCCCGGAACAGAAGCTCAGGCTGGATCTGAGTGAGTTGATAAATCGCTTGCTGACTGATCACTGTACTGATCTGACTGCGCTCGGCTAACCGTGTCACCCCTTTCAGTGTTTCTCTGGGGTTAAACAGTATGGCTAGTTTACCAGCCTTAGCTAGCCCTAGTACTATGGCCAAAAATGCGAAACTATTGTCCAGATAAACACCAACCTGGCTTTCATTTATCTCTCGGGAGATAAAAATGGCGACCTGGTTGGCCGCCGTATTCAGCTGTAAATAACTGTAACTCTTGCCGGTTTCAACTTCGGTGATCGCTATATGTTCTGGCCATTTAGCCACCGACAGCTCAACGGAATCGGCCCAATTAGAGCAGTGTTGCTGATCTAAATGCTGCCAATACTGTTTTTCCTGCTCCAAATAAGAGCAATAAAGCCGAGTTAATTCGGCGATGGATTTGTCGGAATTTCGTAAGGCTCCGATAGGTGTTTGGCCAGGCATAGACAGTATCGATAATAATTTATCACAGAATAGCGATGTGGCTGATGAGATCAAGGCAAATTGTTCTCTAAGGTGCAATACTGACGCCAGACTTGGTAAATTAACATCTCAAAGGCTCAATTAGGTTTACTGTTTAAGGCAAGCTGCAAAGCCAACCCTATCTGGAAATGTAACTCGGGTTGGCTCAGGCGCAATAGAAAATTTAACTAGATAACAAGCCTTTGAAACGCCTGCCAAGTTGACTCCGAGTTAATTACTCTGCCGTGTCCTAATCCTTTTGTTGTGGTTAGGGTTACATGCGGATACTGGCCAGACTGCACCTGGCTTAGGCTAATGGGGGCAAATTTATCTTGTTCATCATGCACCATATGTACAGCTGTTTTTGTAAGAGCTAAGTGTTTCTCTGGCAGCAAATCCTCGAAAGCCATTTGATGGGTATCTTCAACCTGACTCAGCATGCTATTAAATAGCTTTGGGGTGATCCCTGTGCTTAAGATGCGCTGGGTAAAGGATTCTACAAATCCGAAAGTAGGGGCTATTAGCAAGTGTTTTAATGCTTTGTCCTGGTTCAAGGCCGCAATTGTGCCCATGGAGTGACTGATGATACATGCCAGCTTTACTTGTTCTTCATGCTCGATTACCGCTCGCAGAGCTTTCACAAAAAGAGGCAGGTTGGCTTGTTTTCCACTACTAAGTCCATGACCGAAGTGATCAAAGGCAATGGCCTGAAACCCGGCTTCAGCAATTTTTTCCATTAATGGAAAAAACTGGCCACTGTAGCCTGACCAGCCATGGGTCAGGATCACTTTCTTACCCTCGCCAATTCGATACAGGGCTAAGCTCCCTTCGGGAGTGGTTAAGTTTTTCTGCCTGATAGCGTCTGGTCGGTCGATCCGTTTTGTTGATTTGCTTGGGGTGAGTAACAGTCTGTTAGTTTGTTTAACAGCGATAGCAGGACTAAGACGATGAAGTCCTGCAGATAAGGCGCGGACAAAATAATAGTTAGCCGATCTCTTGGTCGATTTGTCCGAAAAATAGATTTTGTCACTCATATTAAACTCCTGCTTCTGGCAATTAATGCGTTGAAGGCAATGTTAAACCGACGGTGTTCCTTATCTTCTAATCCAACCCAGAGCATTTGCTGGCTGCCCAGATATAGGGAATATATTTCGTAGACTAATTGCTCCGTATCCAGGTTTGGATTTAATTCATTAGCCTCGATTGCCTGAAGAATCGTGTCGCGCAGGAAGCTAAGCCAAAGCTGCAGGTCCCGTGATAATTTGTCTCTGATGGGCCCAGGTTGATCGTCAAATTCAACGGCCGCAGAAATAAAAATGCAGGTCTTTGCCTGCAACTGATACCAATTAAGCCAGTTACCACATGCTGCGGTTAAGCGTGCTAACGGTGACGTAATTTGTAACACCGGATCTGTTACTTTTGCGCGGAATACAGCATGAGCGTATTCAATTACCGCCAGTTGCAGATTCTCTTTGGAGTTAAAGTGAGAAAATAGACCTGATTTTGATAGCCCAGTCGCAACAGCCAATTTGCCTATAGTTAGATCGTTTAAGCTGGTTTCGGTAGCCATTTGTAAGGCAACATCAAGTATTTGTTGTTTTGTCTGATTTCCTTTACCCATATTCTTCTATTCCTGCACTCATGTTTGAGTTTTCTACGATCGAAGCAATTAGCATTTGACAACAAAAGAACGAACGTTCGGTTTATTTATGGATGGTATACCCAGGTTATAAAAAAATCAAACCAGGAAATTTTCTTCCTCGTGTTAATCGGTAACTTGAAACTGATATTCAGTATGTAAAGCGCTGAAGGCAGGGTCTGGCCGCGAAAGGGAGTTTGTAAACAGCTTCTAATGTGTCACTTATCACATTGTTAATATTTGCCTCGCTGTTAATATTTTTGTTACCTTTTTGGTGTGCTACTTATAGATACCGTAAGCCCACCATATATAAAAACCTATAAGAGGGAATTAATTAATGAAGTTGTTGAAGACGTCGATGAAAAAGACATGGTTAGCTGCTGGAGCCTGTGTTGCGCTGTTGTCCAGCCCGGCATTCGCTGAAAAGGTTTATAAACTTACGCTGGCGGAAACCTGGCAACCAAATTTTCCCTTAATCGGTGACTCGGTGCGTAATATGGTCAAGATGGCGGATGCCATGTCTAATGGGCGGCTACAAATTCGTATTGATTCCGCGAACAAGCATAAAGCGCCGTTTGGTGTCTTTGATATGGTGAAGTCCGGCCAATACGATATGGGTCATTCGGCTTCCTATTATTGGAAAGGCAAGGTGCCGAATACCTTATATTTCACTACTATGCCGTTTGGCATGGTAGCGTCAGAGCAATATGCATGGTTCTATCACGGTGGTGGTATGGAGCTGATGGACAAGGTTTACTCAAAACACAATATGCTGTCATTTCCCGGTGGTAACACGGGGGTTCAGATGGGGGGCTGGTTCCAGAAAGAGATCAATTCTGTGGAGGATCTTCAGGGGCTGAAAATGCGGATCCCGGGTTTTGCCGGTGAAGTATTGGCAAAAGTTGGCGCTAAGCCCACCAATATTGCACCTGGAGAGCTATATACAGCCCTTGAACGTAAAACTATAGATGCGCTGGAGTGGGTGGGTCCGTCGCTGGATTTACGTATGGGCTTCCATAAAATCGCCCCATACTATTATACGGGTTGGCATGAGCCGGCGTCCGAGTTGCAGTTCCTGGTTAATCAGAAGGTATGGAATAAGCTACCCGATGATCTGAAAGAGATCTTACGTGTTTCCATGCGCGCGTCAGCTTACGATACTTATATTCAGGCTACTCACATGAGCGCTGTAAACTGGGAGACTATGAAAAAAGACTATCCGAATATCCAGGTTAAAGAGTTCCCAAGGGAAGTTATGTCGGCGCTAAGAAAAGCCAATGATGAACTGCTAAGTGAACGCGCAGCCAGTGATCCGCTAGCGAAAGAGATCCTTGATTCACAGGCACAATACATGAAACAAGCCAGGGCCTGGACAGAAATATCTGAACAGTCTTACCTAAACAGCCAAACACAATAACCAAAAAAGGGGGCTTTCCCCCTTCTCCCGCCGTTTCAGTTACCTTCGACCGAACCCCAGCTGGTTCGGTCAAGTCTCATTAAAAATGAATACTTTCTTCATCCAAAAATTTAGTAGCCTACAGATTTATATTTAATTTTTAGTTATTGATCTTGATCAATGTATTCAGTTTGTTTTAAACTTTCAGAAGTTTCTGAAACTTTGTTAGGGCCGTTATGGATATTTCACCCAGCATTCAATCTTTTGTTTTTCATTTCGGCGAAATGGGCAGCCGATGGGGATTTAATCGTACGGTAGGGCAGATGTATGCCTTGCTGGTTGTTACGGAGCGAGCATTAACCGCCAATGAATTGTCCAGTGCGTTAAATATTTCCCGGGGCAACGTCAGCATGGGGATGAAGGAGTTGCAGTCCTGGCAGTTGGTACAGGTGAGTCACCGACCCGGGGACCGCAAAGAATACTACAGCGTCACAGGCAGTATTTGGGATATGGCCAATACCATCTTCGAAGAGCGGCGCAAGCGAGAAGTGGATCCAACCTTATCTTTGCTAAGAACTAATTTATTGGAAAGTCCTGCAGATGAAAGTGAGATTTATGCTCACAAAAGAATGCAGGAAATTCACGATTTACTTGAAATGGTGACGGAATGGGCCGGAGAGCTGCAACGTCTGTCTCCCGAAAAACTCAGTGTACTGATGAAGCTGGGTGCGGGTATGTCAAAAATGTTAACCGTTAAAGATCAACTGTTTCCGGGTAAAACCAATAATTCAAAATCCGAGCAATAGGAGTGTCCCTGTATGATGAATGAAACCCTGGTGGAACTGTCGCGATGGCAGTTTGCCACTACCGCGCTATTCCATTTCCTATTTGTGCCTTTGACCATAGGTATGACCTGGATCCTGTTTATTATGGAATCGGTTTATGTGATGACAGGGCGCGAAATCTACCGGGATATGACTAAGTTTTGGGGCAAATTATTCGGGATTAACTTTGCTTTGGGCATAGCTACTGGCCTTACCATGGAGTTCCAGTTTGGCACCAACTGGTCCTACTATTCTCATTATGTCGGTGATGTGTTCGGCGCGCCTTTGGCCATCGAAGGTTTAATGGCGTTCTTCCTTGAATCTACTTTTATAGGTATGTTTTTTCTGGGTTGGGACAGATTAACCAAGCGTCAGCATCTGGCAGCCACTTTCCTGATGGCGCTGGGTACTAACTTATCTGCTTTGTGGATCCTGGTTGCCAACGGTTGGATGCAAAACCCCATTGGCAGTGAATTCAATTATCAAACCATGCGCATGGAGATGACCAGCTTCGCCGAGATGGTGTTTAACCCTGTGGCTCAGGTTAAGTTTATTCATACTGTTGCGGCGGGTTATGTAGCCGGCTCCATGTTTGTGTTGAGTATCAGTAGTTATTACATACTGAAAGGACGGGATCTGCCGTTTGCCAAACGTTCGTTTTCCGTAGCAGCGGGATTTGGTCTGGCATCAATCTTCTCGGTACTCTTGCTTGGCGATGAGTCTGGTTATGAAGTGGGGGAAGTTCAGCGGGTTAAGCTGGCCGCCATCGAAGCCGAATATCATACCGAGGAAGCTCCGGCGGATTTCACCTTATTTGGGCTGCCTAACGATGAAATGATGCGAACCGATTATGCGGTTAAGATCCCTTATGCACTGGGCATTATTGCCACACGCTCATTGGATGAGCAGGTCATCGGTATCAGCGATCTGAAGAAAGAACATGAAGTGCGTATTCGTAACGGTATGATTGCCTACGAATATTTACAAAAGCTAAGAGGTGATGAGGAAACTCCGGAAAATATCGCCAGATTTAATGAGCTCAAGCAGGATTTGGGCTACGGGTTTTTACTCAAACGCTATACGGAAAATGTAGTGGACGCCACGGAAGAGCAGATAATGATGGCGGTAGATGATTCCATTCCTCCTGTTGCACCCCTGTTCTGGGCTTTTCGTATTATGGTGGGCTGTGGCATGTTGATGTTGGGCCTGTTTATACTGGCCTTCTACTTTAATGCCCGGCGGACTATCGAGCAGAATAGATGGCTGCTTAAGGCTATCTTATTCGCGCTGCCTCTGCCCTGGATAGCCATTGAAACCGGTTGGTTTGTTGCCGAGTTTGGCCGTCAACCCTGGGCGATCAGTGAAATTTTGCCAACCTTTATGGCGGTATCCGATCTGAGCGTCAGTCATGTCATTACCTCTATGGTGGCCTTTATTTCTGTCTATGCGATTTTATTTGTGATTGAAATATGGCTATTGACTAAGTTTGCTCGGCTCGGACCAAGCTCGTTGCATACCGGTCGTTATCATTTTGAACAAGAAGCCAATGCGGCTCCTCAGTTGCGTCAGAGTTCACATTAAGGAGTCACGGATATGTTTGATTATGAAAGCTTAAAATTGCACTCGGCGCGTTGTGAATCTGAGCTTGAAGCCAACACGGCACACGCCAGCGTTCACATTAAGGATCTTCGCTATGTTTGATTATGAGGGCTTAAAATTGCATTCGGCGCGTTGTGAATCTGAGCTTGAAGCCAAAACTACTCCTCGCTTTAGTTGCGCCAGCGTTCACATTAAGGATCTTCGCTATGTTTGATTATGAGAGCTTAAAATTGATCTGGTGGCTGTTGATCGGCGTGCTGATGATAGGTTTCACCATCACCGATGGCATGGATATGGGGGTGGGTGGTTTATTGCCTTTTGTAGCAAAGACAGATAATGAACGCCGGGTGGTGATAAACACTGTCGGTGCTCACTGGGATGGTAATCAGGTTTGGTTGATCACGCTATTGGCTGCATTTTTTGCGGCCTGGCCACTGGTATATGCCACCGCCTTTAGCAGTTTTTACTTCGCCATGATGTTAATTTTGTTTGCCCTCTTCCTGCGGCCGCTGGCTTTTGACTATCGCAGTAAACTTGAGTCACCACGCTGGCGCAGTAACTGGGACAGGGCATTGTTTGTGGGTAGTACCGTACCTCCTCTGGTGTTTGGTATTGTCTTTGGGAATCTATTTCAAGGTATGCCTTTTCAGTTTGATGAGCTGATGCGAGTCAGTTACAGCGGTTCCTTCTTTGCCCTGTTTAATCCGTTTGCTTTGTTATGTGGCGTGGTGAGTGTGGCCATGATAATTATGCACGGCGGCGCCTGGCTGGTGATGCGCACCGATGCCCAGGTGGCGGCAAGATCGGCCAAAGCAGCACAAGTGGCGGCTCTGGTGTTGGTGGTGAGTTTTGCGCTGGCTGGCGTGATGATTGCTCAATTTATAGATGGCTTTGTGATTACCAGCCAGGTAGATCCTCTGGCCGTGGCGAATCCAACCACTAAAACTGTAATAACTCAGACCGGTGCCTGGATGAATAACTACAGGGAATGGCCGCTACTCTGGTTGAATCCTGCATTAGGCATAGTGATGGCATTACTGGCGGCGCTACTGGTGCGTTTAGGTAAAGGCGTACTGGCCTTTCTCGCCAGCTCGTTGTCCGCAATCGGGGTGATTTTCACGGCCGGGGCATCGATGTTTCCCTTTGTTATGCCGTCCAGCAGCCAGCCAAACCACAGTCTGACCTTATGGGACACGGTTTCCAGTGAAACAACGCTGAACCTGATGCTGATTGTCGTGGCGGTGCTGTTGCCCATAATTCTGGGTTACACCACCTGGTGTTACTACCGTATGTGGCGCACCGTGACGGTAGAAGAAATCACTCAGAACAATCACTCGGCATATTAAGGAGCTTTTATGTGGTATTTCAGTTGGATACTAGGTGTGCTGCTGGCCTGCGCGTTCGGGATCATCAATGTTATGTGGTACGAGATGGAGCAACATGTTGATAATGTTGCTAAAGATCAGCACGACCACGACACGGGTGACTAGTTGACTAGATTCCCTTTTACCAGGGAATGACCCAAAGGAGTTATTGTCAGCCTGACTTGTATGGTCCGACACTCGGTCCAGTGACTTGTCAGGTTATTGGCTCCTCTTTGACAAGGGGATCCAGACTATCCTAGCCCTATAAGCCGGGCTCATATCAATACAGAGTAACAAGCTGCCTCTGGATCCTTAAGGAGTATCAATGGCGCCCGATGCCAAAGATGAACTTGCCCCCAAATTAATAAACCTATGGCTTAAACAGCAAAAAACCAAGTCGAAGGGACTACTCAGCAAAGCCGTAGCTTTTGGCTCTATTAACGGCTTGGTGATGATAGGACAGATGGCACTATTGGCCTTTATCATTAATGGCGCTATTTTCGATGGGCTTAATTTTGATCAGCTGACCCCTTGGTTGCTGGCCTTGGCTGGCGTAGTCGTAGTAAGGGTTTTATTGGGATATTTATCCGAACGTTTTAGTCGACGCGGCGCGGCCCATATAAAGGGCACCATTCGACAGGAATTATTACAACACCTTTTTGCCCTTGGGCCTGCTTATGCTCAGCGCCGGGGTCAGGCGGCTACGGCCCAGTTATTACACCAGGGCGTAGACTCGTTAGAAGACTACTTTGCCGGATACCTACCTGCGGTCGCTTACTGTGCAGTGATCCCCTTAGGTGTACTGGCCTTAGTATTTCCTTTTGACTGGGGAGGAGGGTTAATCTTCCTGTTTACCGCCCCATTTATCCCTTTTTTTATGATCCTGATTGGTAAGCGAGCAGAAGGATTAAATCAGCAACACTGGGCTAAGTTGTTGCGCATGAGTAGCCATTTCCTCGATATTATTCAGGGACTAACCCAGCTCAAGATATTTAATGCCTCCCGCCAGGAAGTTGCGGCTGTTAAAACCATCAGCGAAGACTACCGCCGCCAGACCATGGGGATCCTTAAGGTGGCCTTTTTATCTTCATTTTTTCTCGAGTTTCTTGCGTCTATTTCTATTGCGCTGGTGGCTGTCATTTTAGGGTTCCGTCTCTATTACGGCACGATGGACTATACGCTGGCCCTTTGGGTGCTGTTGCTGGCACCGGAATTTTACCTGCCGTTTCGAAATCTGGGCGCGCAATATCATGCCAAAATGGCGGGAGTGACGGCAGCCAAGGATATGATTGAGCTGTTTAATCAACCCATACATAAAGAAGGTGAAACAGGGACGTTTACCGCCCCTTTTAATATCGAGCTACACCAGGTGGATTTTGCTTATCAGGGACGGGGCAAGGCGTTAGCTGATATCAACTTAATACTGGAGAAAACCGGCCTTTACGCCCTGGTAGGGGAAAGTGGGTCTGGTAAATCCACGCTGGTGGATCTGATCTTAGGATTTCTTCACCCTGCTCAGGGCAAGGTGAGACTCAATGGCACTGAACTCACCGGCGCCAATCGTGACGCCTGGTTAAGTCACTGTGGCTGGATTGCCCAGCATGGTCATATTCTGTATGGCAGCCTGGGTTTTAATGTGGCCATGAGTGAGGAATATGACGAGCAGGCCGTGATGTCGGCATTAACTCAAGCCGGTCTGGCAACTTTTGTCTCGGGTTTATCCGGCGGACTAGACTCCCGAATTGGGGAAGGCGGTGCCGGCCTTTCCGGTGGTCAGAACCAGCGTTTAGCCCTGGCTCGCGCTTTTTATCACCAACCCCAAGTGTTGATTTTGGATGAGCCCAGTAGCCATCTAGACAAAGACAGCGAAACCATCATCGGGAATGCCATCAGTGAGTATGCCAAAAACCATTTAGTCATAGTGATAGCGCATCGATTACATACGGTTCTGGACGCTAAAGAAATTATCGTATTGTCGGAGGGTAAGGTGATTGAGCAGGGCAGCCATCAGGCGCTGCTCGACAAGAATGGCCGCTATGCCGCCATGGTAAATGTAAAGGAGGTGGCCTATGACCAATCTGTGGCGACTGCTTAGGCTGATCAAACCCCAGTTGGGCTGGATGGCGCTGGGGGGGTTATTGTCCCTGATCACTATGCTGGCCAGTATCAGCTTATTGGCCGTTTCTGGCTGGTTTTTATCCATGATGGCCATGGCGGGAATCGCCGGTGTGGCGGCAAACTACTTTACCCCAGGGGCCGTGGTGCGCTTCCTCGCTATCGTACGTACGGTGGGGCGTTATGCCGAACGTATGGTGACCCATCAGGCGACGTTTAAGATCCTGTCCGGATTAAGGTATTACTTTTATCAACAGCTGGAACCGCTGATCCCGTATTACAAGATCAACTTCCAGTCCGGGGATCTACTGGCGAGAGTGCAGCAGGATATAGAGAGCCTGGATAACTTTTATCTGCGCATCCTGCTGCCGTGTTTCGTGGCCTTTTTCAGTGTGCCCTTGGTGTGCCTTGGGGTCAGTTATATCTCTGAAACCCTTGCCCTGGTGTTGGCAATAGCCTTGATAACCCTGGGTTTTGGTCTGCCCTGGTTAAGCTACCAATTTGGCAAAGGACCCGCTAAACAGAAGTCCCGGCTTGCCGGTGATTTAAAGCTGGAGCTGGTGGATGGCGTCGCCGCCATGCGCGAACTGCTCGTTTACCAGGTGGGACAGAGATACCTGAAAACGGTTGCTAACGTTTCCGATGCTTACCATGAGGTGGAAGTGAAGTTACATCGCCTCACCGCATTCTCCAATGCGCTGAGTATGCTGGTGGTAAATGGGCTGGTATTTGCAAGCTTATTTATCCTGATCCCTATTGTGCAGGCCGGTGAACTGGACGGCGAGTTTATCGCCAGTATGGCTCTGTTGATGCTGGTGAGCGTGGAAACCGTAATGAGCCTGCCGCTGGCATTTCAGCTGTTACCTCACACTATGGCGAGTGCCAACCGGCTGTTTGAAATCATCGATAAACCCGTGCCTGAACGTAAAGGCGAGCAAGCCGTATCGCCGGGTCCCATTCACTTTTCTGATTTGAATTTTGCTTATCCGGAGCAGCAGAAGCAGGCCCTTCGGGGGATCAATTTAACCCTTCAGCCCGGTGAGAAAGTGGCCTTGATTGGACCGAGTGGAGCCGGTAAGTCCACCCTGGTTAACTTGCTGATGGGGTTCTGGCCAACGCCGGATGGCGCCATCTCAGTGAATGGTGTGGATATCAATCGACTTGACCCTGAAAGTCTACGCCAGCACATTTCCCTGATGAGTCAAAGCGGCCACCTGTTTCATGCCACTATAGGCGACAACTTAAGGCTGGCTAACCCTGAAGTGACTTCGGAACGAATGCGTGAAGTCTGTGAAGCCGCAGGTTTGATGTCATTTATCGACAGTCTTGAGGATGGTTTTGATACCTGGTTGGGAGAAACGGGGGCAGGACTGTCCGGTGGTCAAAAGCAGCGGTTACAAATAGCCCAGATGTTATTGCGACAGGCAAGGGTAGTTGTATTGGATGAACCAACCAAAGGATTGGATAGCCTGACGGAACGGAAGGTGATGGCGAGTTTGTTCGCACATATCGAGGATGCAAAACAGACTCTGGTTATGATCACCCATAAACCCGTCATGCTGCAAAAAATGGACAAAATCATACTGATGGATGAGGGACGCATCATTGCAGCCGGAAATCACGCTCAACTATTTGATAATAACGAATATTATCGTGAGCTATTGGACTATTTTTAGAAGAATTGCTCTCCACTTCAAAGAGAGTCTGGTGCTAAGATAAACTTTGGTCAATACAAGCCAGCTGGGTCCTTGTATTGACCACTGTCTAGCTGGTGGACTTAACCTTGAAAAACGCGGCCATTTGTTGCAATTCGGCAGCCATGGCAACCAAACTCTCACTGGCTTGCGAGGTTTGTTTTGCACCCAGGCTGTTTTGTTCCGCCGCCACACTTATCTGAGCTATGCTGCTTGTTATATCCTGAGTAACCTGAGATTGCTGCGCTGCAGCCGTAGCCGCCTGTGTCGTATGGTTATTAATATCTGAAACGCTGCGGGATACCTCAGCCAAAGCCTGCTGAATATTCAGGGTGTGGCTGATCGTTAGCTGGGTTTGTTCGGTACTCTGTCGCATTGATGTAGAGGCGTCTGCTGTTTTGTCGTTCAGCTCGCCAATCAGACACTCTATATCTTTTGTCGAACTTTGTACTTTTAATGCCAATTCTCTGACTTCGTCCGCCACAACAGAAAAGCCCCTTCCTTGTGCCCCCGCACGCGCGGCTTCGATGGCAGCATTAAGGGCGAGTAAGTTGGTTTGTGCTGCGATATTTTGGATCACTTCCAGGACTTTGCCTATTTTGCGACTGTGTATGTCAAGTTCCTGCATATCATTTGCCGCGTCCTCCGCTTTTTGTTCCGACTCTTTTACCACCAATAGAGTGTACTTGATGATTTCATCGGCCTGAGTTAACCGGTTCGTGATACTGCTTATTTCCCCTTCAACTTGGTTGGCATGATGGCTAATATGCTGGGCGGCGGATGTCATTTCTTCCATCGCCGCAGCCAGCTGCTCAATTTCGCGAGATTGCTCAGTTACTGAGCTTCTTGTTTGGGCTGATACTACGGAAGTTTCTTCGGCTTTTTGTGCGACCACACTACTGGCCTTACTCATATTACTTATAAGCTGGGCAAGACCTTTTTGCATCTTAGCTAAACTGGCATAGACGCTCTTGCCTTCGGCTCTGGATGTGAATGTTCGGGTTAATACGCCAGATGCAATTTCCTCCGTTAACTTGCGCATTTCATCCGGCTCTCCACCTAAAGGCCTAGTTATACTGCGTGCTGTTAAGTAAGCGGCGCCTAGGATAAAAAGTACGCTGGCTAGACCAATAAGCAGAAGCTGCTTTTTCAGTTGAAACATGGCGGAAAGGGCTTCGGATTCATCTATTTCCGCGATCAGCGCCCAGGTTGTGTCATAAAACTTAAATGGGCCGTATGAGGAAAGCACAGGGTTATGATTATAGTCTTGGATAATCTGGCTGCCTTTAAGACCCGAAAAGCTTTCTTGGGTGGCTAAGGTATCGACTCCGTTTTCAGTTGGGTTTCCTGCAAATGAAGCGGCAATAGTTCGATTTGTTGGATCTAAGTAGGAATCAGAGCGCATCCGGTTGTCCGCTCCCACCAGGTAGCTTTCCCCAGTTTTGCCCATTCCTTCCCTCAGTTGCATTATGTCGTTAATCGCATCAATGGAAAGTTGCAGTGCCAATACGAGTTTCTCTCCATTAGCCAGGGTAATTGGGGTGCCAATAAATGCAGCTGGAATATTATTGCTGGGGGCATAGGGGGCAAAGTCCACCATGTTACTGATGTTACTATTGCTGATCTTTCGAAAGAGTTCAGCCAAGTTAGAATTCTTATAGGGTCCGGTGATTAAATTAGTCTGATAATCAGGCTCTTTGGCCACGGAATAAAACAAGTGACCAGTCTGGTCGATTAGAAACAAATCATAGTACTGGTTTTGGGCTATAAAGTTTTGGAACAGCTTGTGATTTCGTGAGCCCAACTCATTGGATGGAGTATGTGAATTGAGAGCGTGAACCACGCTGGTTAAGACGCTTAAATTGGCCTGATTTTGTTTCAGGTAGTTACTCAGCTGCTTTTCTTTTATATGCCATATACTGCCTAATTGGTTAAATGATTGTTGAGTTAGGACTTGAGAGGCCATGCTGTTGGCCAGTATGGCAAATATTGAAGTCGGTACTAAGGCAATAACGACAAAGAGCATTCCCAGCTTAGTTTTTAAGGTCATGGTTACGATAAAGTTAAATACAGGTGAGCATAAGTTAACCTTAGTGTGGTGTATTGCAACTGGTTGTAATTATTGACATTTTTGTTGTTATGTGTCTGCTGTATTTAAATTCTCATTTAAATACAAGAAATTAGAAACGATGTTTTCACCTGAGAGATGTCGTGTACGTTTCTGTGCATTTAGTGCTTCATTCTTTCTGGTTATCACTTGATGGTTCTTTATTCTTAGATACACATTCAAAATTAGCTTTTAATTTTTATAACTGCTTATTTTCGAGTTATCCTCTTTTTCATGGGAAAGGTGAGCTGTATCAGAAGGTTAAGTTGAACTTATGGTGGTTACTGGCAAAGCTATGATTTGCGTCCTATATTCCGCCTACTTAAGTAGCGCTGAAACTGACATGTAAGACTATTAGCTAAATGGACTTAAACTCTTCATCTGAATTTGTTGTGGATTTAATTTTGACTTTTGTCACTATAATAATGCACTTTAACAATATTGTAACGTTTCTGTTTCATATTGTTGTTATGTGCATGATGATCCATCTGTTAGCGTTCAGCTAGGAAGGATATTAAAGCGGTATTTTCCTAAATCCGAAGAGAAAAACCTTAATGTCAAAACTGCAGAAAAACTATGCTGAGACTTTAGAACTTTTATATCAATCGACGGAACCCATCAAACCTGGGTAACAAATTGGAGGGAGAAATCTGAGGAAATAAGGTCTGCTATTTGAGATAATCACTTCGCCAAAAACAACAACCAAAAAAGACAGAATGCCGATACTAAACCGAACACCACTTAGCTCCTCAGACAAACTCGATCTTCTCGCAAAGAGCGCCATTTTACAAGCCCATGGTGATATCACCGCCTTATCCGATGAATTCGGTATATCCCGCAAGGCTGTCTATACCGCCCGTGGGGCTGCCCAGGCTGCGTTCGATGCCCTCGTCAACGCGCAAAGTGAGCCGGATTGTATCGCGACACTTGATGTGGACGTGCCACACCTGCGCCGCAGTATTGTCGCGTTAACCATCACCGCCCCCAATTCCATTCGCAGTATTGAAGCGCTCATTCCTCTGCTATATCCCGGCTGCAAAGTCAGCTACGGCTATATCCAAGGGGTCATTGCCGAGGCGCAAAAAAATGCCGCCGATTTCAACCGAACGGTGCCATTATCCGCCATCCAGAGCGGAGCTGTGGATGAGATGTTCAGCCAGGGCGACCCTGTGCTGGCGGGTGTTGACCTGGATACCGGCTACCTGTTCTGCCTGTCTCACGAGCTACAGCGTGATGCTAAAACCTGGGCCAGAGTACTCCAACAGGCTGCTGCGCAGGGGATGGTGCCAAAACACATCATCAAAGACGGCGCCAAGGGGATAGCCGCAGGTGTCACAACGGTTTTCGAACAGGCACAGCAACGTGATGATATTTTTCATGCCCTGTATATCGTTGCCAAGGCGGTGCGCAGGGTTGAGCAACGTGCTTACTATTACATTGCCCAGGAAGAAAAGGCGTACCAGGCCATCAGCCCCGCCATAGCAGAAGACCCGCATGATACATTCGGTCAATGGTTACGTGCGGATAATCAATGCGATAAGGCTATAGAGCGGTATGAGCAGGCCGAGCGGGCATTACATCTTCTTCATGCCGCCTTCAGCTGCGTTTGTCGAAGGACCGGCGAGCTAATGACGACCGAAATGGCTCAGACTAAGCTGGCCCAGGCCACCCTATTACTGCGCAGGGCGGCACATAAGGAATGCAACAAGGCGGCGACCTACTTGGAAAACCGCTTGGATGGTCTCACTTTGGCCACCCAGGCGCTCCATGATAAGTTGCAAGGCTGTATTGCACGTTATTCTCAGCAGCCAGTTGAGCTGGCCTGCCGCTTCTTCGAGTGCCGACGTGAACTGGCAAAAGCCGGGAAGCACAAGCAACAGCGGCTTATTCAGGAAATGCTCGGCAGCTACCACCTGTTGACCACACAGTTGGATGAAACACGCTGTGAGCAGCTGATGCAAGAAGTGGAAATATTGCTCAGCAAACGTCACCGCGCGTCCAGTGCCATTTCCAGAAAGGGCGTAAATCCGAAGAGAAAAACCTTAATGTCAAAACTGCAGAAAAACTATGCTGAGACTTTAGAACTTTTATATCAATCGACGGATGAAACTGAAAATCTGACCCCATTTTTACAGCGTTTAAGTCATGACTTGAATTGTGGCTCTGCTATGGATTTTCTCTCAGGAAAGTCATTTCTTGGAGCCCCACCCCTGCATAATTTAGGTGGTGATATTTTACAAAAGTATGGTGAAGACTATTTTCAACACGATCTCAGGTTATGAGCTCCTTAAGCTTTAATATGGGAAGCTCCATGCGGCCGAGCAGTTTTTTTCTCAGCATGAATACCCGAACAGTGAAATTTATTGCTTGAATCCAGCTCTACTTATCTACTTATCGAGTTCGACGCTTATTCTGCGTAGAATGATAAACCATTGTTAAAAGAACTCCACCTAGATACGACAAGGATAACGAATGCGGAAATCCAGCATCTGGCCTAGCTTATTCCCTTTTTTGCTTTGGTTACCCCAGATGGATAAGCAAACGTTAAAAGCCGATCTGATGGCTGGTTTAACCGGCGGGGTGATGGTGTTACCCCAGGCGGTTGCGTATGCAATGATAGCGGGTTTACCACCTGAGTATGGTATCTATACGGCGATAATCCCGGCCATGATAGCTTCCCTGTTTGGCTCTTCGTTACACTTGATATCAGGCCCTACGGCGGCACTTTCTGTGATTATTTTTACCACAGTGAGCAGTTTCGCTCAGCCCGGCTCCCCCCTTTATATCCAGCTCGCGATTACCTTAACCCTGTGCGTGGGAGTGGTGCAGTTACTGTTTGGTTTGCTGAGGTTTGGCGCTCTGGTAAATTTTGTGTCCCATTCTGTGGTGCTGGGTTTCACTGCTGGCGCCGCCATAGTGATAGCAGCCAGTCAAATTAAAAACCTGTTGGGGTTACAGCTGGAAAATGATAACACTGCCCTTAATAACCTGATGCTTGCCTGGCAAAACCTGGAGCATACCCATTGGCCAACCCTTTTGGTGGGGTTGGTTACCATAGCGACTTGTATATTGGCTAAACGGATAGCGCCTAAATTACCTAATATGCTGATTGGCATGTTTGTGGGTAGTGTATTGGCAATAGGGTTACAACAGCAGGGAGAAATAGCGCTGTTGGGTGCCATTTCGTCTGGCTTGCCACAATTTTCTCTGCCTGTGGTGGAGATTGAGCAAGTCAGCGCAATGTTTTCCGGAATTATTGCCGTAGCATTATTGGGTTTGGTTGAGGCTATCTCTATTGCCCGCTCTGTGGCCATAAAGTCCCGGCAAATGATGGATGGTAACCAGGAGTTTATTGGCCAGGGGTTATCTAATGTAGCGGGTGGTTTCTTTTCTTGTTATGTATCGTCGGGCTCTTTTACCCGTAGTGGTGTGAACTATGATTCAGGAGCTAAAACTCCGCTAGCTGCGGTATTTGCGGCCATTTTTCTAGCGCTTATTATATTGTTTGTTGCCGATCTCACCGCATATATTCCCATCGCCAGTATGGCGGGCACCCTGTTTATTGTGGCCTATAACCTGATTGACCGCGGTCATATTGAAGAAGTGCTTAAGACCGATAAACAAGAAAGCTTAATACTTATAGCCACATTTTTTACCGCTATTCTTTTTCAGCTTGAAATGGCTATTTATATTGGTGTTATCATGTCACTGCTCTTCTACTTAAGGCGGGTTGCTAAGCCTGATGTAGATTTTATTGACCCGAGAGAAGTAGGCTTACCTGAGCCTCTTGCCAGAGAAACCAGAATTATTCGTATCAATGGCTCTATCTTTTTTGGCTCTTCTCAACACCTGCAGTGGGTGATCCAGCAGGCTAAAGTGAAACACCTGATTATTCTTGGCCGCGGCATTAACTTTATCGATTTTGCAGGGGCTCAAATGCTGGCGGAAGAGGTAGGGCAGGAGGGAAGAACCTTGTATTTCTGCCGCCTTAAAGCAGGCCCAAGAGAAACGCTGGAACATGCCAGTTTTGCCAAACACTTTGAGACCGCCAGGTTCTACCCTGAATTGAGGCAGATCGTTGCCGAGCTCAATAAATAAGCAATAAGAGTGGTAAATTAGCATTTAAGGTAATATTTTAACCGTGTGAATTAGCAGGGATGTTATTCCAAGGGTTATGTGGTTTGAGCTTTAAATAATATAGCCACAGGTTAAAACATGAATATCTGCGGAAACTTGTTATCGATACTTTTCCTTGTACCATTCGCTAATGGGAACTGAAAATAGTGACTTACTGCTGAGTCGTAGAATATAGGTCGAGGTATTTTTGCAGTTTCTTTGCTAGTAAGGTGACAGTGGGTCCCTTGAGCATCCGGTTGTGGCTGCCTGGTAGCTGATGAATTTTAATACCAGCTGATGCAAGTCGCGTCCAGCCTAGGTCCGGGCTGGTGGTGCGTTTAAGAGTTTCTGAACAGACGAAGAGCTCCATCTTGCCGGCAAAAGGTTTGGCCTTGTAGCTCCAATGGGCCCAGCGGTGCGCTTCCCCTACATTTTGAAAGTGTCGTAAACGAGCCAGTCCAAGGTTTTTTAGCACTGAATAATACAGGCGCTCTTGTAGGTTTCTTAAGCTGTTTTGTTTAGCCAATGCGTGCAGCCTTTCGGGCAGTTTACGTTTAAGGTCGGTCTTAGGCGCTAAGCTGTCCAATAGGATCAATTTTACAGGTATTCCTTTATTTTTCAGTTGCTGCGCCATTTCAAACGCCACTAAACCTGCGCTGGAATAACCGGCGATCCGGTAGGGGCCTGAGCTTTGATATTGCATCATGGTTTCTATGCAGTCCGCCGCAATAGCTCGGATACAACTTCTGGGAGCCTGGTTGCCATAAACACCTCTGGCCTGCAAGCCATATACCCCTTGTTCACTGTCTAGCTGGTGGGCGAGTTCATAATAATGAAACAGATTTCCACCCATAGTGTGAACGCAGAACAAGCTGGGTTTGTCCCCGGCTTTTTTTATTTCAACCAGAGTGGGCCAGTCGCACTTGTCGTTTTCCAGCAGTTGACTGAGTGTATTTATGGTCGTCCCATGAAACCAGAGGCTATCCAGGGGAAGGCGTCGGCCGAACGCTTTTTCGACTCTGTAGGCCAGCTGAACGGCAAGCAGGGAGTGACCGCCTAAAGCAAAGAAGTTGTCGTCGATACTAATGGCTTTCACATTGAGAATGTCTTCCCAGATTTTTTTCAGGTGTAGCTGTATCTGGTTTTGCGGTTCTGTTGAGACGCGTTCTATATTCGTGTGGGTATGTACCGGGTCGGGTAACGCGGCTCTGTCTATTTTCCCGTTAGCGTTAAGGGGAAAACTATCAAGGGTGACAAAGGTACGGGGTATCATATAGTCAGGTAACCGCTGGGCTAAAAACTCTCGTAGCTTATGGATCTCTAAGGTTTTGGAAGGGGGTACGATGAGATACGCGACTAGCTGTTTATTTTCCTTTTCGTCATTATGCGAAACAACCAGGTTGTCTGTCAGCAAATGATATTGCTCCAGTGCAGCTTCAACTTCTCCTGGCTCCACTCTGAAACCACGTAACTTGATTTGATGGTCAAAGCGGCCCAGAAATACAAGATCGCCGTTCTCCAAATAATGAACACGATCTCCGGTCCGATACAGTCTCGATGGTGTTCGGCTAAAAGGGTCCGCGATAAAGTGCGCCGCGTTAAGTTCTTCACGATTCAGGTACCCTAGGGCCAGGCCTGCGCCACCTATATATAGCTCGCCCTCGACACCTATAGGCACTGGCATCTGGCGCCTGTCCAGTACGTAACAATAGGTGTTGGCGATGGCGCGGCCGATAGGAATGGGGTCATGAACATGAGTTATTTCATGCCAGGTGGTGAAGGTGGTGGCCTCTGTGGGTCCGTAGACATGCACCAGGCGCTCAGGAGCATGTTTCATTAGTCTGCGGATACACATGGGGTTGGCAGCTTCACCACCAAATAACACTTGTTTCATGGAGGCAAACAGGTCAGCTTGCTGTTGTATCAACTGGTTTAACAGCGCGGTAGTGAGAAACAGGGTATTTATCTTATGTTTTTTCAGCTTAGTGGCGAATAAGTCCACTGAAAGAACGTCCTGTTTGTTAATCAGATACAGACTGGCTCCGTTTAGCAGGGCGCCCCACAGCTCGAAGGTGGCGGCATCAAAGCTGGGGGTGGCGAGCTGTGCAATGCGATCGCCCTGCTTGAGCTTCACATAGTCGGTTCCACAAACCAGGTTAAGTACCGCTCTATGGGGCACACATACTCCTTTAGGTTGACCCGTGGACCCAGATGTATAACAGACATAGGCAAGGTGATTGCTTTGGCTTACATTGGCCAGGTTGTGGACTGGGGTTTGTTGTTGTTCAGGTTTCAACCCTATGATGGGCAGGTTTAATCGGGTGAGTTCTGGGACTGGATTTGCGGTTAATATGGCACTTGGTTGGCAATCGCTGAGGATAAACTCTAACCTTTGCGGCGGCAGGTTTGGGTCCAGCGGCAGATAAGCGGCGCCAGCTTTGAGTATGGCTATCAGGCCAATTACCAGCTCGGGGGAGGGCTCACTGATGATAGCCACCACCGGCTGCTCTGTCTGAGAGAGGGAACCTATTCCAATAGAGCGCAATTGATGGGCTAGCCGGTTCGCTTTTTGGTTTAGCTCGCGGTAGCTTAACTTGTCTGCATCTGAAACCAATGCGGTGAAATTAGGTGTACGATCCACTTGGGCTTCAAACTTTTGATGAATGCAAAGGGATGGTGTAAAAGTGCTATTGCGCCAGTCTATTAATTGTTGCTGACGTTCTTTCTGGGTCAGTAGGTTCAACCGCGAAAGGTCTATATCAGGATCGCAAATGATGCCTTCCATTAAGCAGGTAAAATGACCCGCCATCCTGCGAATACGGGATTTATCAAATAGTTGGTCTGCGTATTCTATGTTGCCTGTGAGTTCACCGTCGTGCTCGCTGAGGCTCAGGCCGAGGTCAAATTTTGCTGTGTGTGTGTCAGCCTGCAGCCGCTTCGTGCGTAATTTTTTGAAGCTGTGAGTAAACCTGCTTTCAACCTGAAAAGAAAAGGTCACCTGCACCAGGGGCTGTTTTGCAGCTTGATGATGAAGGTTAGCCATTAACTGTTCGAAAGGCAGCTCCTGATGTTCGTCGGCATCTAACACGACTTGCTTAACCCGCTCCAGGTACTGTAAAAAGCTTAACTTGTCTTCGACATAGGTGCGGATAACCAGAATATTGCTGAACAGGCCGACTAAGGGCTCCAGTTCAGGTCTATTGCGTGCTGCTACAGGTGTACCTATCAAGATATCTTGCTGATTTGTATATCTGCTTAACAAAATCTGAAAGGCGGCAAGTAGAACCATAAACAAGCTGCCGCCTTGTTGTAACGCCAGCTTGTTAGCTTGTGCTGTGATGCTTTTATTAAGGGTGAATTGGTAGCTCCGGCCTGAGTGGCAGGGGAGTTGCGGCCTGGCTCGATCTAAAGGTAATGCCAGGCAGGGAGCCCCAGCCAGCTGTTTTTGCCAATAAGTAAGCAACTTTTCCAATAAAGGACCCCGTAACCTTTGCTGTTGCCACAGGCAAAAATCCCTGTACTGGAGCCGCAAAGGCGGCAGTTCGCAGATTACTCCCCGACAGCAAGTGTTGTAGAGGCTGGCAAGCTCATTGAGTAAGATGTCCAGCGACCAGCCATCGGCGATGATATGGTGCAGCGTGAGCTGCAGTACGTGTTGTTCCTCATCGAGTTTCAGCAAGCGGCAACGGAGTAAGGGACCTAGGGCAAGATCAAAAGCTTGTTTCGCTTCCAAATCCAATTTGCTTTGCAGGTTTACCGGTAAGTTGGCAATGGCGGGCAAGGGGATAATTTCGGCTTCAGCAATGACAAACCGGGGTTTTCCCTGGGAATGTAAAATTCGAGCCCGCAAAATTTCATGGCGGTTAATAAGCAGATTAATAGCTTGCTCCAGGGCTGGAACATTGAGCTTACCTTCTAGGCGAAGAATACATGGAATATGATACCTGGCACTATCTGACTGGTATTGTTGTAAAAACCAAATCCCCCTTTGCGTAAAGGAGAGTGGAATGGGAGTGTCTACAGGCAGAGTGTTGACTGGAATACTTAACTTGGCCGACGTTTGCCTGGCATTTTGTAGTTTGCTAAGCAGTTGTGGATTGTTTTTACCTGGTTCAATAGCCGTTGCTTGTCCTTTTCCTTGCGCCATATTCCTTCGGTCCCTGTTTTGAGTGTCTCTATGCGCTGTTCTCTTCAGGCCTGGGTTCTTTTTTCTGCTTCGGAAGGGCCTGTACCACTCTCATTCCAAGGTATTCCAAGAACGCCGGGATTAACTATTATTTTTAGACCAAGAGGTGAATACTGCCAGCGGAGCGGGAAAGGAAATTCTTAACATTTCCGGCTAAGTGGGAAACATGGAATGTGTATATGAACAGATATTTTCCTAGACATAACATAGATATGTCGATAATCGAGTGCTTTTTACAACAAGTGCAAAGGGCTCCGACTAATCCAGCCGTAAAAACACCCGAGAAAACCTGGTCTTATAAAGAATTGGATTTAATATCCGACCAGATAGCTTGGGCCGTGCTTGAACAGGGCGGAACAGGTGCCGAGCCCGTGGCAATCTTCCTGGAGCAAGGTGGTGGGGCAGTGGCATCTATCCTGGGCGTTTTGAAAGCGGGTAAATTTTATCTACCTTTGGAGCCCCTGGAGCCGGTTGCCCACAATAGGGAGTTGCTACAAGATTCTGGCATTAAGCTTCTGCTCTATGAACGAAAATACCGGGAACTTGTTCACGAGATAATGCCCGAGGGTTGTCTATCTCTGTATATCGATGAGCTTGGCCGGCAAGAAAAGTGCAGCTTGCCAAGAGTTACAAGCAGTGCAGACTCCTTGGTTTACCTTTTTTATACGTCAGGTTCCACAGGGCGGCCAAAGGCAGTGTACGATAATCATCGTAATGTGCTGCACAATATAATGCGTTATAGCCGTAGCCTTAAAATTACAGCAGCAGATAAGCTGACTTTGATCCAATCTCCCGCTTTCAGTGGCACGGTTTCCAGTATATTTTCCGCTTTACTTAATGGTGCTTGCCTGCTGCCGTTTGATTTCCGCCAGCATGGGGCGGATGGGTTAGCGACATGGTTGAAGGAGGTGAAAGCCAGTATTTATCACTCGGTTCCCGCCATATTTCGACGTGTTATATGCCAACATCCAATTTGGCCAGATCTAAGGCTTATTCGTTTGGAAGGGGACAGGGCTACAGAGCTGGACGTCCTGCTTTATCGGCAACACTGCACCGAGTCATGTGTCTTGGTTAATGGGTTAGGTACCACGGAAACCGGTATCTGCAGACAGTATTTTATCGACAAAGATACGGATATAGGAGCAGGGCTTTTACCGGTTGGATATGCCGTCGAAGATATGCAGGTGTCCGTGTTGGATGAAGCCGGTGTTCCTGTTGAACCCGGTGTGGTCGGGGAAATCGCAGTCAGTAGCCCGTACCTGTGCCTGGGCTATTGGCAACAGCCCGAGCTCACTGCGGCCAGTTTCCGCTGCAACGACAATCGGCGAACCTACAGGACAGGTGATCTCGGGTGTATGGATATAGAAGGTAAGCTGAGTTACCTGGGCCGTAAAAATTTTCAGCACAAAATCCTGGGTAACCGTATCGACCCCGCGTTAATCGAATCCTGTTTGTTGCAGTTCTATGGTGTCCATGAAGCGCTGGTGGCCAGTGTGGACAGGTCTGACGACAGTGCGGTTTTATGTGCCTACCTGGTTTTTAGCTCTGATGTGGTGCCGGAGGTGGGTCAGATCCAGACCTTTTTACATAAGAGACTACCTGCATATATGGTGCCTTCGATTTTTTATCAGTTGGAGCAATTACCCGTGTCTTCCAGTTATAAGCTAGACAGGCGAAAGCTCGCTGAGCTACCCGCGAAATTACTCGCCCATAGTGCTGCTTTTCTCTCGCCTTCAACGCCACTGGAGCAGTTTGTAGCCGCCCTTTGGTGTGAGGTATTGAAGCTTGAATGTGTAGGCCGCAGCGATCATTTCTTTGCCCTGGGTGGAGAATCGCTTAAGGGGACCCAGGTATTGGTTCGATTGCGTGACGTTTTGGAGGTGGACATTCCTCTCAGAATGCTATTCGAGCAACCCGTACTGACTGATTTTTGTCGGACTTTGGAACTCAGTATGAGAGATTCCTTAGGAGCCGCAGATCAGGAGTGACTCTTAATCCTTGCTAGGCTTGATAGTTGGCTCCATTACCTGGAGCTAGCTAAGTAATTTCTTGTTGTTCACAACCGAAAGTAAATTTGCCGAACTCACATCAAACACTTTCGGGGTTATTTCACTTTCCACCCAACGGGAGAATGCCTTCACCTTGAGTCTTTGTTGCATGCCCTCCACCTAACTAATAACAAGCCCACACTCACGCACTTGTAAATAAAAGTTCCAGTGTGCTTTGGACTAATGTCTTCTTCTTTGGTTTATACACAATTTAAAAGACCCACTGTTTACACAAACAAGCTGCCCGAGTCTATATCTGGAAGGGTGCGTGTAATAGTGATGGTGGGGACTTCTCCATTCCGGACGAAAATGGGAAGGGAATCTGTGGTGCTTGAATTGGTGCTTGTGTTGTTTAAAATGACCTCGCCTTTTTACGTGTCCATATTGATGTCTAGGTTGGTCAAAGTGCCCTCCCCAATACATTTGGCTTCCTTGATAGACGTGTAAACGTTCAGCGACACTCATATTCGGTATAAAAATTAACAGCGAGGCGCAAAATATCAACACAGTCTTTGTGTAATTGAACAATGGCAGAAAACGGAATAGCCTCATACTAACTTGACCGGACCGTTGTCGTGTTAATTTCGATTTGTAGGATATTACTTGTTAGCCATTATGGTTAGCCTGGTATGGCATCACGGCTGCGATACTTTCATGATCTGAACAGGCGGCAAAGCGTGTAAATCTGAGGATGAAACTCTATTACTGCTCCACAATAGCCTTCGACCAAGGTTTCTAAATGTTGGAGCTATTTATTACCGGCCCCCAAGTGAGGGCCAATATTTTCGATGTTATGACTGGTTTATGGTATCGCTTATCGGTGAATTACCTTTGCTGGGCGGCAATCTTTATATTTCCCTGTTTGATGTATTGCAGGGATAACTTCTAATCTGGCTTTCCGTACCAGTTTATAAGTGACTGACTTTAAATAGCTATTTTTCTGGCCATTCTTAGGCCAATTTAAATAGGCATTATTTATCGGCATGTTAAAAATTTTGGTGCGGAATATGGATCTAATTACTCTGGACCCTTTTATATCGTGGCCTACGAAGCTAAGTTACCAGTTATTTATCCTGTCACCACCCACAATGGATCAAGAGAAATCAGCAGATACAGCTAAGCTGTTGCCCTTCGTGCCGGTGTAAGCGATACAATTAGATGCTCAGTAAGCAACCGTGAATCTTGTTCTGTGGTGCTTAGGCTGTTCGGCCTCATCCAACAAGGCTACAGCGAGATCTTCCATCGAGATCTGAGAGTTACCTTCGGTATCGATCAGGATCTCGTCACTGCCCAGGCTGTAATTTCCGGTACGATCTCCAGGCCAGAGGAACAAACCTAGGTTCGTCTTCTACGAGATATCGCTACCAGGCCCTGGCCAGCGGTTAATTTAACCACGTATTCGACATTTCGGATGTCGCCAGAGCGGGCGATGGCCGCGCTGTTTAGCTCATGAAACCGAGACGGGTCTCTGACCACTGCTGTCACTTCATGGCAGCGGGATAAGGCCTCCGCTACGACTCTGCTACCAACGTTTCCGGTTGCTCCAAATACTGTAATTCGGATGATAATAAGTTCCTATTTAATGAGTTGTGTTAGCGGCTAACAATCTTTACAAGGAGTATTTTCATCACAACGATGAATTATGTGGGGATGTAAAACATTCGCTATCTCGGGGGGGAATACAGCATCCCTTAGTGTGAGTTTCACTATTGGCGAAAAGTCGAACAAAGGGCTTCGAATAACGACAGTTAGCGCTGTCTGTTTACGGCGATACAAAGCTCGGCAAACAACCCGAGTTGTTAGGGGAGGAACACCCTGAAAAACGGCCAAGCTTAAAGCTTTCACAGTGCGGCTCTAATTAAAAAAATTATTTTTCCCGATGCCACTTAGGTTAGAGCTATCAAACGTGGCTTGCAGGGCTATTTTGGCACCTTATTTTGGCGATTTGAGGGGGTCTTAAAGTCCTGATTTTCAAGAGTTTTAATTTCTAGCTAGTTAACCTTGCCAGTGTTAACTTAGCCTTTTAAATCAGGAGGATAACTAGTGAAGGAAAGCAACCAGGTGTTTATTGAGCAGGATTTTTCAGGCAAAGATCTTGAACAATATAGGTTTACTAAGTGCCACTTTTTTAATTGTGATTTCTCCAGAGCCTTGTTGCGGGAGGCCGAATTTGTTGACTGTGTATTTATAAAGAAAGGTGCTATCGAGGGATGCAATTTTAAGTACGCTGATTTAAGGGATGCCAGCTTTAAGCAGTGTCAGCTTTCCATGTGTACTTTTGTTGGGGCAAATTGTTTTGGATTAGAGCTGAGAGAGTGTGACTTGAAAGGCGCCAACTTTTCCAAAGCAAGTTTTGTAAACAGAGTAAGCCATCAATTTAACTTTTGTCTGGCCTATATCACAGGCTGTAACTTGTCTTACGCAAACTTCGAATTCCAGTGTATTGAAAAATGTGATTTATCAGAAAATAGATGGATAGGCGCGAATCTTAACAGAGCGTCATTTAGGGGTAGTGATCTGAGCCGTAGCGTGTTTTCTCAAGAAGCATGGGGGCAGTTTCATCTGGAGCAGAGTGATTTGTCCCACACTGAGCTCGAAGGTTTAGATCCCCGTAAAGTCAGTCTGGATGGGGTGAAAATTTGCGAATGGCAACAAGAGCAGCTGTTATCTCAACTTGGCATTGTGGTCAGTTAGTTTGATATTAAACCAGCTTACTGGGTCATCGTTATGGGCGGATTGGATCTAACTTGAATCAAAAACTGTTTATATGTACAGTGCTATTTGGGGTTGTCAGTCACAGGTAAATTAAGGATAAATATGATAAATGCATCATGTCACTGCGGAAATGTTGAAGTCGAAATCAATGACTTACCCGAATCATTAACAAGTTGCAATTGCTCTATTTGTAATAGGTATGGCGCCCTATGGGGATATTACAAGGCGGCTGAAGTGGTAGTGAAAACCAATATGAGCGAGTTAAAAACCTATACATGGGGTGACGAATATATAGATTTTCATCACTGCGGTAACTGTGGCTGTGTGACACATTATACGTCTAGGCCTAAGTCAGACATGGACAGAGTCGGTGTGAACTTTCGAATGTTCGATCGAGAGCTGGTAACGAACATTTCAAAAAGGCATTTTGATGGCGCCAATTGGTAAAAACACAACCGGGTAGTCGGAGGTCGCTAACCTCCAGCGCCGCAAAAACCTGCGAAATGGCCGGGGTCAGGTCTCATCTAATGAAAAACCAGCTTTGCTTAACTCATTAAGCCTTATGACTCATAAGTAAATTTTTAAGCAATGACGCTAACGACTCTTGCTCTTTTGCTGACAGGGCACTGAGAAAATTATCACCATTGGTAACGTGTTTTGTCACTGCACTGTTTATTAATTCGATACTGGTTGGTATCAATGATATACGTACATCTCTGTGATTCTTGGGGTCCGCTTGGCGCTGGACCTTTCCATCTGGTTGCGTCGCTACAGCCTCAAAGAGTTACGTAAAGTAGCCTTACTCAGGCGAACATCCTCTAGATCAAGAATCTCGAGGTAAAGGTATATAAGGCCTGGGGCGCAGTCAAGAATCTTCGCGTGAAGATTGTTTGCTGTGTGTTCGGCTAAGAGGAAAGGGTGCTAACTGGAAATTGCCCCCAGGATTGCCCGAGCGGGGACTCTTTGACGGGGGATGCCATACGTGTTTGGTCGCTGGCGCTGGGTATCCTGTGCGGTGAAAAAAATTTTGGTAGCGAGGCTAAATAAGTCATGCTGTGAGAAGAAGAAGCGAAGGTGGTCTGACTTATACTCAGGAAAGCAGAAAGAGATTCAATTATGCATTGGTTGGTTTTGTGTGCAGTACTGCTTAGTTTTAATTTAACGGCTGAGCCTGTCCGGTTACTCGTCGAAAAAAGCATTCATATTAGCTATACCAAGTTTCTTAATGGTAGAGATCCCTTGTCCATCACCGATTATTCGGGTCCTTTTTCCCGCCGTGGCGTGGTCGAGTTGGTATTGCTACAGCAGGCATTACACCTGGGTGGACTAAAAACGAACTTTGTGTTTGATTATGGTCCCAACTACGGCCGTATTATTAAACAGGTCAGAGTTGGCGCCAACGTGATGGCTGCTAATTCAGCCTGGTATTCTGAGTTGGTTGGTTATCCAGACGAGTTGTTTATTAGTGATGCGGTGATAAAGGATGGGGAGTTTGAAGCGGGCTTTTATACCCTGAGCACCAATTTAAAAGCCTTGTCTGTAAAGGAGGTGTCTGATTTCAGTACAATGTCTGCGGTTTCCAACAAGCAATGGACGGCAGATTGGGAAACCTTGTCCGAGCTTAAGCTAAAAAACTTGTATAACGTAGTAAAATGGAAATCCATGGTGGGTATGGTGATTGGAGGTCGTGCAGACTTTTTATTGGCTCCTTTTCAAGTTACTCCAGACCTGTCTTTTATCTCTCGGGATACCGTATTTGTGCCAATTCCACATATTAAGCTTGGTTTAAGAGGGAGCCGGCACTTTGTCCTGTCTCGCCGACACCCGGATGCTGAGAGGGTGAAACAGGCATTGGAAAAAGGGTTAACTGAAATGTTGGCGCAGGGCACTTTTCGAAGAGCTTATACTGAGGCCGGATTTTTTAACCCTAAGGTTAAGGATTGGAAAAAGCTCAATTAGTGGGGTTGGTCAATCCTAAGCCATGAGTTTCAGGGGGAAACTCATGGCTGCCAATTACTGGGCTTCCAGTTTGGACAACCTGATGATATCTACAGAGACTAGCAGTTCGCCAATTTTATCGAAGCAATTTTTGATGTGATTGGATTCCAAATGCTTATCTAGCCGCTCCTCTGAATCTCAATTTTCGTGGAAGATGAAGATGGTTGGCTACTCATTATCAACGTGCATATCATAATTGATACAGCCGGGCTCATTTCTTGTTGGTGCTAATAGCTTGAGTAACTCTGTCTTTACCTGCTGCTCGGATCCGCTGTTTGCCTGAATTCTGGCGATGCATGTTAATACCTTCATATTTTCGTTTTCTTGTTACTTTACCGGGTGGTTGAAAGTGTCCAAATGTCCAAACAAAATATGAGGTCAATTAAACTACTTTCAACAGGTTAAGATAAACTCTGGAGCATAAGTAAGCAGGTTTGTTATTCACTTACTTGCAGAACGATTTTTCCGGTTGCTCTGCGAGTCTGACTGCGCAGGTGAGCGGCTTTGGCGTCTGCCAGAGGAAATACACTATCCAGACTTACTTTTACCGTGCCAGCATCAATCAATGTCGCTATTTCAGAGAGTTGGCAGGCATTAGGTTGAACCCAGGTGCGTTGGAAGTTAATCCCATGATCATCGGCCTTGCCGTCAGGGTCTTCATCTATTACGGAGATTAGGTGGCCGCCTTTTTTCACTACCGAAAATGAACGCGCTACCGTATCATCGCCGCCCACCGCAGCAAATACAACATCCATCTCCTGCGCGACATCTTCAAATTTAGTGCGGCGATAATCGATAAATTCGTCCGCTCCCAGGCCCCCCTGACAAACGCTTCGTTGTTACTCGACGCTGTACCAGTTACATGGGCGCCGCGGGCTTTTGCAAACTGCACGGCGAAACTGCCAACGCCACCGGATGCCGCGTGAATAAGTACTTTTTGTCCTGCTTGCAGGCTGCCAATGTCAAACAGAGACTGCCAGGCGGTAAGTGCAGCCAATGGTACTGCAGCGCTATGATTGTGGTCGAGTGCTGTCGGCTTAGTCGCTACAAATTGACTATCCACAGCAAGGTATTCGGCGTAAGCGCCTTGTTTGAGAACTCGATTGCTATATTCGCTGAGCAAGCGCTTTAGGCAGGGAGTCACTCCCTGCCTGTATTTTTTGTGTGATTGAGGGGGAATAATGTGTTTGCTATCACATTGCTAACAATTAGTCTTTATTCACGATGATTAATTAACAGTCACTGTAACTACTTATCTTGTGATTGTTTTGCTCTTTATGTAACTATCTGTATCTGTTTGGTATATATGTCTAGTGTTGCATATGGGCTACGTAGTTATACGTAAATTTTATATAGTTGTTTGTTTAACATTCTAGGTAGTAATTACAGTAAATCAGCGCTATTTCGAATGTATTAGCTAGTAAAAATTGCTCATTCTATACTGGTGTTTACAAAATATTTATAAGTTAAAAGGATCTGAACTATGAACCTGCTGAAGACCTCCCTGCGCAAAACCCTGCTGATGGCAGGAGCCTGTGCGGCCTTGTTATCCGGCCCGGCCATGGCGGAAAAAGTATACAAACTAAAATTGGCTGAAACCTGGCAGCCAAACTTCCCTATCTTTGGTGAAGCTACGCGCAATATGGCAAAAATGGCGGAAACCATGTCTAATGGTCGTCTTCAAATTCGTATCGATTCCGCCAACAAACATAAAGCACCGTTTGGTGTGTTTGATATGGTGAAATCCGGCCAATACGATATGGGACATTCAGCGTCTTATTACTGGAAAGGCAAGGTTCCTAATACCTTATATTTCACCACTATGCCGTTTGGTATGATCGCACCTGAGCAATACAGCTGGTTCTACCATGGTGGTGGTATGGAGTTGATGGAAAAAGTCTATTCCAAACACAACATGTTGTCTTTCCCGGGTGGTAACACGGGTAACCAGATGGGTGGTTGGTTCCAGAAAGAGATCAATTCAGTGGAAGACCTGAAAGGTCTGAAAATGCGTATCCCAGGTTTTGCCGGTGAAGTACTGGCCAAAGTGGGCGCAAAACCAACCAATATCGCCCCGGGAGAGCTATACACAGCTCTTGAACGTCGCACCATTGACGCACTGGAATGGGTAGGTCCTTCTCTTGATTTGCGTATGGGTTTCCACAAAATCGCACCTTATTACTACACGGGTTGGCATGAGCCTGCAACAGAACTGCAGTTCCTGATCAACAAACGGACCTGGAAAAAGCTGCCTGACGACCTGAAAGAGATCTTACGTGTTGCAATGCGTACAGCTGCCTACGATATGTATATCCAGTCTACCCACGAAAGTGCGAAAAACTGGGCAACCATGAAGAAGGATTTCCCGAATATTCAGATTAAACAGTTCCCTGCTGAAGTGATCTCTGCAATGAAACAAGCCAATACTGAGCTGCTGAAAGAGCGTGCAGACAGTGATCCGCTGGCTAAAGAAATCTTAACGTCGCAAGCTGATTACCTGAAAACAGTACGCGCCTGGACGGAGATTTCTGAGCAGTCTTACCTGAACAGTCAAACTAAGTAATACTTAAAGTTACCTATCTACATAGGGGTCGACTGACCCCTTTTTTCTTTCTGGAGTTATAACATGGGAAGTTTACAAGCCGTAGAGCGTGTTATAAATCGCATCTCGGATTGCCTGGGTTGGATAGCTGCGACGCTGTTTCTCTTGCTGTTGGTCAACGTATTCTATGACGTGATCATGCGTTATCTGTTTAACGATGTGTCTATTGGTTTGCAAGAGCTGGAATGGCACTTGTTCTCGGCCGTGTTTTTATTGGGCGTTCCATATGCCATTAAGACCGGTGGTCATGTTCGAGTAGATGTAATTTATGAAGGCCTGTCCCGTCGAACTCAAGGTATTATCGATATCCTAGGCACCTTGTTTCTGTTGTTCCCGTTTTGTCTGTTGGTTTTTTGGTATGCCATCGACTTCGCCAAAGAAGCGTATGATCTGGGTGAAACCAGTGGCGATCCGGGTGGGTTGCCTTATCGCTGGATTATAAAAGCCGTCATACCTTTTTCTTTCTTTTTTATGGCTGTGAGTGGTCTGGGTTTATTAATCCATTCTATCAATTCCGTATTGCACCCTGAACAGGTTAATCCTGAGCATAATAACGATAAAGGAGCGCTATCATGATAGGGATTATCATGTTTGTTGTAGCCCTGTTTGCACTACTTTTTGGTTTCCCCGTCGCGTTTACATTTGGCGGTGTTGCACTGATTTTTGGTGTGCTGGCTGAAGGGCCGGAGATGTTTGCTTTTATGCCCTATCGCATTCAAAGCATCATGGAAAATACAATATTAATGGCGGTTCCCCTGTTTGTGTTTATGGGGTTGGTGCTACAAAAAACCAGACTCGCTGAACAGTTGCTGGAGTCCATGGGACGATTGTTTGGTGGCGTACGCGGTGGTGTGGCCATTTCTACTATTTTAGTGGGCTCTTTGCTGGCCGCCTCAACCGGTGTGGTAGGTGCATCCGTAGTGGCAATGGGGCTTATCTCCTTGCCGGTGATGATGAAATACAAATATAAAAAATCACTGGCTTGCGGCACGATTTGTGCCTCCGGTACCTTGGGGCAAATTATTCCCCCTTCCATCGTCCTGATCCTGTTAGGGGATGTGATGGGAATACCGGTCGGTGATCTATTCAGGGCTGCTGTAGGCCCAGGCCTGACACTAATAGCTGTATATATTATCTATATCCTGATTTATACCTGGCGTAATCCTGAAGCTGCCCCTCCTATTCCTGCGTCTGATGAAGATGCCAGTCGCTCCGAAGAACTTATTATTGCCTTAAAAGCCATTGTTCCTCCGTTGGCATTAATTGTCGTGGTATTGGGGTCCATTTTTGCTGGGGTTGCTACGCCAACAGAATCTGCGGCTTTGGGTGGCGTAGGTGCAGTCGTACTTTCTATCGTATACCGTCAGTTCTCCTGGTCCATGTTGTATGACAGTGCCTCTGAGACAGTGAAAGTGACAGCTATGGTGTTTGCTATCTTGTTGGGCGCCACGGCATTCTCAATGGCGTTTACCTATACAGGTGGTGACGAGCTGGTGGAAGAATGGATGATGGCGTTACCCGGTGAGAAATGGGGTTTCTTGATCCTCACCATGGTAGTGATCCTGATCCTGGGTTTCTTTATCGATTTCGTGGAAATCTGCTTTATCATAGTACCTATCCTGGCGCCGATTGCCGAGATGATGGGCATTAATATGGTGTGGTTCGCCATCCTGATAGCCATGAACTTGCAGACGTCTTTCCTGACACCGCCCTTTGGGTTTAGTCTCTTTTACCTTAAGGGCGTTGCTCCACCCGGAATTACGACCCAGGATATCTACCGTGGGGTAATGCCGTTTATTGCGCTGCAGATAATGGTTGTGGCGAGCCTGATGGCATTCCCTGGATTCTTTGGTATGTAATAAGGGATAATTATTAAACGATAAACCTATGCTATTTATGTTAATAGTTGCGGGTTTCTGAATAGTTAAATACAAGAGGGCTGGTGACAGCCCTCTTCTTTTCCGACGATAGGTAAAACAGTGTCGTTAAAATTTAAGCTGATCTTATTGGCTTTACTTCCCCTGGTTTTAGTCTCTATTAGTACCGGTTGGATCTATGTCCATCAGGTCAGGGATCTTGGTGAGCGGGAAACCAAAACCTTCGAAAATAGCCTGATAGCGGCCAAGGAGCAGGCGCTCAAGGACTATATCAGCCTGGCCATCAAGTCTATCGACCATATTTATGCCAATGCACCGGCTTATGATGAAACGGCGCAGCGAGAAGTCAAAGCCATCTTAAGCGAGCTTAGCTACGGTCAGGATGGTTATTTCTTTGTCTATGACGAATTCGGCACCAACCTGGTGCATCCTGTGTTGCCTGACCTGGTGGGGGAGAACCTGATCAACTTGCAGGACAGTAACGGCAATTATCTGATCCAATCATTATTGAAAAAATCACAAAGTGGTGGTGGATTCCATCATTACCTGTGGCAGAAGCCGTCCACCGGAGAGATAGTGCCCAAGCTCAGCTATAGTGAGTGGCTGCCTAAGTGGCGGTGGATGATCGGTACGGGTCTTTATATCGAAGATGTCCGCCAGCAAGTGGCTAAAGTCGAAGAGGATGTGAGTCGCAATATTAACAATACCTTCGTCACCATAGCGACTGTCTTGTCTGTCACCATAGTGGTTATTATTTTACTGACATTGGTGATCAACCTGCATGAACACAGGGTGGCCGATGAAAACCTGAAAGAGCTTGCCCATAAAACCGTGCTGATCCAGGAAGAGGAGAAAAAGCGCTTATCCAGAGAGCTGCATGACAGCATTAATCAGTTGCTGGTGTCGGTGAAATGCCGTCTGGAGCTACTGAGTAAGTGTATAAACCGTTATCAGGATAATAAGGCGCAGGAGCATATTAATCGCAGTGAACATGCCCTGGTGGAAGCCATACAGGAGGTGCGGCGCATTTCCCATAACCTGCGTCCGAGTACCCTGGATGATATTGGTTTAAAGGCGGCGCTGGATGGTTTATTGTCAGACTTTAGTGAAGATACCGGGCTGGTTATTAACAGTCAGATCGGTCGTATCGATATGGGGCTGTCGGCGGATATCTCCACCACCTTGTATCGTATTGTGCAGGAAGCACTGAGTAATATTGAAAAACATGCGGAAGCGACTCGGGTAGATGTAAATTTAGAGCTAAAAGGATCTGGCATGTGCCTGACAATTGTAGATAATGGCGTCGGCTTTTCGGTGAAGGAAGCCCTGGTCGGGCGGGGTATTGGCCTGCGTAACATCCGCGAGCGAGTGGAGTTTATCGGTGGCTCTTTAAGCATCGAGTCTGAATCAGCCAAAGGCGCCCAGTTAAGGGTAGAGCTAACCCTAACCTAGTCGAGGGAAATGATATGAGTATTTCAGTTTTATTGGTTGATGACCATAAAGTGGTACTGGAAGGGTTTGTCGCCCGGCTGGAGAGCGAAGCCGGTATTGAGGTAGTTGGCACCGCCAGCACTGGCCTTGAGGCTCTTGAGCAAGCGAAAAAGCTAGCTCCAGATGTGGTGTTAATGGATGTCAGTATGCCTGTTATGAATGGGTTGGAAGCCACGCGACAGTTTAAGCAGCAGCTTCCCGAGAGCAAAGTGCTGATGCTAACCATGCATGATAACCGGGAATATATTGTCCAGGTTATGCAGTCGGGCGCCTTAGGTTACATCTTGAAAGATGTTTCCGCCGATGAAATGGTCAAAGCCATAGAAACGGTGAATCAAGGGGGCACCTATTTTTGTCAGGCTGTGGCTAAAACACTGTTCAGTCAGGCAGAGGCTGTTTCGGCAGGTGGTAAAACACGCGCTTTAAGCCGCAGGGAAGAAACGGTTCTGCGTATGTTGGCGCTGGGAAATACCAGCAAACAGATAGCGGCAGAGCTCAACCTGAGTGTGCGTACTGTGGAAACCCACAGACAAAATATCAAGCATAAGCTGGAGCTAAACTCTGTCGCTGAGTTAGCGAAATATGCCATAGAGCACAGCTTAATTTAGGCTTATATTTAGCTGTAGATCCGTGCTAGTCTTGGCGACCGCTCAAATAGGTGACAGCAAAGTAAGATGCAAGAATTACTGGCCCCAATATACCAATTCCTGAAATGTGAAACTCCGGATAGCTGGATAGAAAAGGCGAAACAGCCTGAACATCTACCCCTGTTATTAACCGATCATATGACTTGTGAATTAAAAGCGGCGCAGACTGCCATGCTGTTGATGCGCAAATATGCCACCGACCAATCCAGCAGTGAAGCGCTGTTAGTCTGGCTCAGGCCTTACGAAGATTTTATTTATCGCAAGCAAGGCGACTTTGAGTCTTTAGCTAAAAAGAACAATTTATCCAAGGCTATCGTGCCAAAAAGTGACTCGCTATATGGTCAGGATCTGGTGGATAAGATGGTATTGCTTATTAAAGAAGAGCTACATCACTTCTATCAGGTGCTTGAAATCATGCACAAACGACAGATCCCCTATGTGAATGTCCCGTCTGCCAGGTATGCCAAAGGGTTGATGAAAAAGGTGCGAACTTATGAGCCGCAAGCCCTGATTGATAAGCTTATCTGTGGTGCCTATATAGAAGCTCGTTCATGTGAACGATTTGCCAAACTGGCGCCTCATTTGGACGATGAATTAAACAAATTCTATGTTTCTCTATTACGCTCTGAAGCAAGGCACTATCAGGACTATTTAACTCTGGCACAGTCAATAAGCGATGAGGATATTAGCGACAGAGTGACGTTAATCGGTCAGGTTGAAGCAGAGCTGATTTCATCACCGGATAAGGATTTTAAATTTCATAGCGGGCTACCAGTTTAATCGAGTTTTTGTGAGTGCTCGTCCTGATGCTCATATTTTTGTTCTTCGGCTTTATTCTTAGTACCGAAAATTTGTAGCTTCTCCGTGGCTAAAAGTTAGTCGTTATTATCACAACGATCCATGTCATTTTCAGCTTGCCTGGAAATCCAGTGGCTTTTAGCGTACTCCGAGATCACGGTAAAGCCGCTGGACCGAAATGTCGTACCACCGCCGACGCGAGAATGACAGAACAGGGTTTCAGGACGGACATCAGATAGCTAAATCAAGGAAAGATATAGATGCCGGCAAACCTTAGTTTGGTGATAGCTATGCTACTGTGGGGAAGCTCTTTTATTGCTTTAAAATACACAGTACAGATTTACGATCCGGAGTTCGTGATTTTTTTCCGCATGCTGCTGACTCTGGTTTGTTGTTTATTATTGTGGCGCTGGACCAGAATCTTTAATTATCAAAAGGGTGACTGGAAGTTTCTGCTTTGCATGTCGCTGGCGGAGCCCTGCTTTTACTTTCTGCTGGAAGGACACGCCCTTAAATACACCTCGGCGGCTCAGGCTGGGGTATTGGCATCCTGCCTGCCAATTTTTGTAGCTATACTGGCCTACTTTATCTTAAAAGAACGTATTTCCCGTTATATCGTATTGGGTTTTGGTTTTTGCATTCTAGGCAGTATCTCCCTTTCTCTGGTTTCTCCGGTCAATGAGCACGCCTCTAATCCTTTGCTTGGCAATATGCTGGAAATAGGTGCTATGTTTTGTGCGGCTTTCTATACTGTCTGTCTGAAAAAGCTTTCTCCCCGATATTCTCCGATTAGCTTAATTGGCCTGCAGGGTTTGTCGGGCACTCTGTTCTTTGCACCCTTTTTGTTTGTAAATCCGTTTCCTGAAACTCACCACTGGTCAGGTATTGCCAGCATTGTTTATCTGAGTGTGGTGGTTACTTTGGGTGCTTATGGCTTATATAACCATGCGGTGCAAAAAGTCTCGGTGTTAAAAGCGGCGGCATTCTCCAATCTGATCCCTGTGTTCAGCTTGTTCCTATCTATGCTGATTTTGGATGAATATTTGCAGCTGCATCAGTGGTTGGCGATAGCCGTTATTTTTGTCGGTGTGTATATTAGCCAGCGGCATAAGGGAGATCGGCAGGATGTTGCTCAGCCGATGGAAAAGCCAGGTTAACCTCTGGCGCGGGTTTTGCCTTTTTTATCCTGGTACATTTTACAGTCGGCCCGGTTTAGCAGGTCATCTGCCAGATCGCCATGTTCCGCTTTAATGACTCCAGTGCTGAACCCCATTTGATACGGGGTAAAAACGGGGTGCAAGACATTCTCCAGATCTTCTATGATCTTGTGAGGATCTTGGTTGTTACTTAGGATCACAAATTCGTCCCCACCCAGGCGAAAACCGAAGCTATCCTCGTCCAGCACCTGTTTCATCGCAGTTGCTATTTTTTGTAATACTTCGTCGCCCTTGCCGTGACCATATAGGTCGTTGACCTGCTTAAAGTTATCCAAATCAAAATAGATGAGGTAGGGATTGTGATGGCATTCTTTATCAAAACGCTCGAAAAAAGCGCGCCTGTTGGCTAAGCCTGTAAGTGGATCTTGACTGGCAGCTATTTGTAGTTTTCGCTCCAGGCGACGTTTTTGTATTATCTCCATTTTCAGATTACTAATTAGTGTTTTATTTTCAAACAAAATGGCGATAAAGCTGACGCAAAGTAGCAGAAAACCAAACCTGAACACCTCTTCAATGTCATCGATCAATTGCAGGGTGGCGCTGTCGAGAGGCAGTTCATCGGCTAGATCCAACAATAATGAAGTTGCGACCATAAACCAGCCAATTATTAAGCGCCAGCCCAGCTTAAGTCGTGACATTTCTAGGATGACACTCAGACTGGCTAACAGAAAAACAATCTCGGCGACGATGTCAAATGGATCAACAGGAGTTAGCAACAATATGGCGACGATAGCCAACAGGCCAGGAATCCAGATAAAAAGGTGCTGTTTTAATAGTATTTGGTATTTTTGCTTGGCTGGTGCCATAGAAAACCCTCTTAACCTAGTTTCCAATTATAGGCTTTATGACGAACAAGGTTAATGGCAAAGTTAACATTATGTGAACGAGTGTCTTCGTTAATATTTAGCTTTAGACCCTGAACGTTCAAATATTTGAAGGGTTGGCGATTTCAATTGTGGACTGGGTTGGTGGGTTAAGCATTGGTCATTCTATTCGTTAAAAAAAACGTCCCTGTTAATAAAACGAACAGCCTTCTCTGGTAACCGAAGTTACCAGAACGCGCCTTTTGAGGCTTGCTTGCGACTCGCTGATGAAAGCAAGCAAGCAACGAAAGGCACTTGTCTAAGTTAACAATTTATTGAGGGATAATTTGTAATTTTGTGTGGCTATTTTGTAAGGAAATGGCAGGCCAGCTTGATAAGCTGGGGGAGCAAAATCCGGAAAACCACCCTGAGGTGGTTTTCTTGTTAGTCAGACTACTTATTGCTTTGTTTTACGACGAGCTAGCAATAGGCCCGCCATAGCAATACCAAACATAGCGAAGTTTACTGGCTCAGGCACACTTACCGGTGGTGGCGTGATGCCACGCACATCTTGAACGTTGGCATCTATAGTGCGGCCTAGAAATCGAACCTGCTCTAAAGTTGCACCGTCACCAATATTCATGCTCATTTCAGGCGCCAAGAAGGTACCGCTTAATTTGGAACCACCTGTCTCGAATGAACTACCGCCAGTGAAGTTAAACAGCACGTTATGCGCGAATATTCCGTCTAAGTTCAGAGATACGCCTGAACCGAACTTGAAGTTGCCAGTGACGTTAACGACAAATTGGTCATCGGCTTCGCCTTTAAGAGTTAACGACTCACCTGTGGCGAGGTTAATTTCTCCGTTTACGTTAAATACTGACATTTGCCCTGATTTTGCAAGTAAGGTTGTGGTAGTGGTGATTGCACCTCTGTCTTCACCAGGAGAGCTAGCTGCTTTTTGGGAAGCATCGACCATATCTTGAATAATATTATTCCACTGTGAGCCACTTAGTAGATTTTTAGCGCCATCGGTTACGGCTATAGATGTTGCAGCCAGCTTTCCGCGATCTTCATTGCCGTGAATTTTAACTGTTCCATCTGCGTTAACATTGTTACGGCCACCTACATTCCCAAATATTTGCGCTTGAGAACCTAAACTTAAGTGAGTCCCACCACCACCTACAGCAAGTAATGTATAGTCGCCCGCTGCTCCCAAATCTATGGGGGCGGCGGTTGCTGTTATGGGGGCGGCAAGTAGTGCTGCCGCTAATACTTTTCTCATCACTCTATCCCTAGATGTTTTACTGATGATTTATTGGCCCGCAAGTATAAGCATATAGTACTAAACATCAATGGCTATCAAGCGGTTGTCATGTTCTATAAACCAACCTGTTGGGAAGCTAGTTTCGATTTTTCATTATTTTGATTAAGCCGTGCTATTGCTATCAATAAGTTAAACCCTATCATGGTTTAGTTTTTCATCTATTTGACCTGGTATGGACTTATGAAACGGATTTTTCTTGTTGTACTTATATATGGTCTTGCTGTTTTTACAGTTGTGGGACAGGAAGCAGAAACACAGCCATATATAACCATTAACGTGGGTGTTGAAATGGATGGTATTGAAGCTGCTGCCGGTGATGTAGCTAACGCTTCTAAGCAACTGGCTGAGTCCTTATCCCAATTGTCCGCTCACCCCGACCTTACCCAGGAGCAAAGAGAGCATATAGTGTCGGTGTTGGGTAAAGTGGATGTGATTGCCAACGAAATGAATCAGTCCGTCATGCAGCTTCCTGCAGCTGTTGAATCATCGGGGAAGCCGGTCTTGGAAGTAGCTGAGCAGCTGGGAAGTGAAGCCAAGTGGATCTTGATCGTAGCAGCCCTGGTGCTGGTATTTATACTGCTTGCCGCCCTGGCCGCGGTATATTTTTTAATCATTGCTCCTAGTGGTAGGTTGCTGGTCACTACAACCGGACAACTGAACAGTATGGCGACAGCGTTAAAAACAGCAGCCACCTTGGTAGAGAGTACCAGTGTGCAAAATGAACGGATCCTGCTGCAACTGGAAGCTCAGCAGGCGAAGAGAAATGGTACCCCAGATTAAGTCGCATATTCTGCACCAGACAAACTGATATAAGACCTAACACTTTCATTTGTAAGGAAATATGATGACTAGCCTGAAGGCTTTTGTTAGCCGAGCCAATAACACTTATCTACCTGGATGCTAAAAGCGAGGTTGATAAAGAATGGGCGCAAGGGCTTAAACAAAGCAAATACACTGAATCCCTTATTAAATTGCTTAACGATAGTTTCGATTTCCCCTTCAAATTAAAGGTTATCCTGGGAGCTAAAGACGGTCCGCTATTTGACCCTGAGCGTAATGAAGTCCACATTCCATACGCTTTTATGGATGAAATTGCTTATGCGTTCGATAAGGGTAAGTTTTATGAAAGCGAAGAAGATGCTGTCAATGCTACTTTTGCGGTTCTTGAGCACACCCTATATCACGAAGTTGGTCATGCAAAATCGATAAAGTGCCTTAACAAAGGTTATATATATTTATCTGCGAGAAAATGGGCGTAAATTTCACCGTTACCATTTCACCAGCATTGGTGAGGGTCAGAATTAGGGGGGCTGCGCTTAAAGAGCTTAGCCTGCAGCTCTTGCTCCAAATTGTCTATCTGGCGGGATACGGATGAGGCGGATAAACCCAGGATACGAGGCGCACCTGAAAAGCTGCCCTGTTCCACTGTGCTGATAAATACCCGGAGGCTGTCAATTACCTTTGCGTTTAACGCAAGAAAGAAATGCATTATTTCTATATTATCAAACTATACGCAAAGGAAGATAATCCCTGATGTATTTACTAATGAGGGAATAAATGATGTCTTTAAATATCGGTTTTAACCAGGTACCTGCTCCAGTGATGTCATCTATGATGGCGGTTGAGAAATGCATTAGTCAATCCGGCTTGTCTATCAAGTTACTGGAATTGCTGCGTGTATACGCCTCTCAGCTTAATGGCTGCGCCTATTGTATTGATATGCATATAAAAGAAGCTCAGTTATTGGAAGAAACGAATATGCGGCTTTACTCTTTACCCGTGTGGCGCGAGGTCGACTTTTATTCGCCGCAAGAGCAGGCGGTTTTGGCATTAACTTACCAGGTGACCCGGATCGGAGAGGCGCAGTTTCCTGACGAGCTAACCAGGCAACTATCTGAATACTTTTCCATGGAAGAGCAGGCCTACCTGACGCTGGCGATAAGCCAGATTAACAGCTGGCATCGCCTGGCGAAAAGCTTCGGCTTTAAGGCTGGAAGTTATCAGCCTGGGCAAAATGGCTGATATTTCTTATACCTTGCTCTTCGCCTGAAGGGCAAGCTCCTCACTAGCAGGATGAAAACTTCACCACTAAGCTGATAGTTATAGCCGGTATTAACCCCTTGTAGGAGCCGAACTTATTCGGCGAACCTTGCCGGTAGTGGCTTCGCCCTCTTCTCTTATAGAGAGGCATCTGCTCCTACAAAGCCCGTAACAATTGTTACCTTGATACTCGTTATTTGATGGGTGCTAAGAAAGGATACCAAGCTTATGGCTTTGGCAGTTGTCCTGGTTTTAATTAGTGTTGGCTCTGTTATATTTCATTTCCTCAGTCCCTGGTGGTCCACACCCGCTGCTTCCAACTGGAGCAGTATAGACGACACTCTTTCCATTACCTTGATCATCACAGCCACGATTTTCATTCTGATTAATCTGTTCATTGTCTACTGTCTGGTTCGCTTTCGTTACCACAAACGCCGGCGTGCCGATTATCAACCGGAAAACAAAAAGCTGGAATACTGGCTTATCGGTTTAACCTCAGTGGGCATAGTGGCCATGTTAGCACCGGGTTTATTTGTTTATGCAGAGTTTGTCACTCCGCCTGACGATGCTGCAGAATTCGAAGTCTTGGGTCAACAGTGGCAATGGAGTTATCGCTTTCCGGGAAAGGATCAGATTTTTGGCGCCAGCCACGCCAGGTTTATCAATGCGGATAATCCGTTTGGCCTGGATCCGGATGATAGTAAGGGCCAGGACGATATTCTGATCAGCAGTAATGATCTGCATTTACCCCTGGATCAAACTTATAAAGTGCAGCTTAGATCCAAAGATGTATTACACGATTTCTATGTGCCTCAATTCAGGGTGAAGATGGATATGGTGCCTGGTTTGGTGACCAATTTTTGGTTTACTCCTACTAAAATCGGCCGCTTCGAGGTGTTATGCGCCGAGTTTTGTGGTGTGAGCCATTTTAACATGCGTGGCGCTGTGTTGGTTGAACCAGAAGAAGAGTTCCAAACCTGGCTGGCTTCGTATCCAACTTTTGCTCAGTCTTTGTTATCAGAGCCGGGTATCCGCGAAGTCCATCCTGGTGAAACCCTGGCTCAGGAAAAAGGCTGTTTGGCCTGCCACCGTTTGGACGATGGCAAAGGGATCGGACCTGGCTGGCAAGGTTTATTTGGTAAAACTGAAACCCTGGTCGGTGGCGGTACAGTGTTGGTGGACGAAGACTATTTAAAAGAGTCCATCCTAAATCCCAGCGGGGCTGTGGTGGCAGGTTTTTCCCCTGTTATGCCCCCTTACCAGTTTAGTGAGCAAGAGCTAAACGACATTATTGATTTTATTAAAACCCTCAAAGGAGGGCAGGATGAGCTATAAGTCTCAGAGTTTCTGGCTGAAATATGTGTGGAGCCAGGATCATAAAGTGATCGCGATCCAATACTCTTTGACGGCGATCTTTATGGGTTTGTTGGCGTTGATTTCTTCCTGGTTGATGCGTTTACAGCTGGGATTTCCGGGGGTCTTCTCTTTTATCGATGCGAGTACTTATTATCAGTTGATGACCATGCACGGCATGATCATGGTGATCTACCTGCTTACTGCGCTTTTCCTGGGGGGGTTTGGCAACTATTTGATCCCGCTTATGGTGGGTGCCAGGGACATGGTTTTTCCTTTCCTCAATATGCTTAGCTACTGGACCTACTTACTGGCTGTATTAGTGCTGTTGGCGAGTCTGTTTGTTCCCGGCGGACCCACGGGTGCCGGCTGGACCTTGTATCCTCCTCAGGTGATTTTGCCTGGGACGCCGGGCGCCAGCTGGGGCATTGTCCTGATGTTGGTGTCCCTGGTGATCTTTATTGTGGCCGCCACTATGGGGGGGCTGAATTATGTCACCACAGTGCTGCAGGCCCGCACCAAAGGTATGACACTCATGCGTATGCCTTTATCTGTCTGGGGCATATTTATCGCCACGATAATGGCACTGCTGGCCTTTCCTGCCTTGTTTGTCAGTGGGGTGATGTTGTTATTCGATCGCCTGCTTGGCACCAGCTTTTTTATGCCGGCGATATTATCCATGGGCCAGCAAACGGAGCATGGTGGTGGTAGTCCTGTATTATTCCAGCACCTGTTCTGGTTTTTCGGCCACCCTGAGGTGTATATCGTCGCACTGCCGGCATTTGGCATTGTGTCGGATTTGATCAGTACTCATGCTAGGAAAAATATCTTCGGTTATAAGATGATGGTATGGGCCATTGTTTTTATCGGGGCGCTGAGTTTTGTTGTCTGGGCTCACCATATGTACGTCAGTGGAATGAACCCTTATTTTGGTTTTTTCTTTGCTTCCACTACATTGATCATCGCAGTACCCACGGCTATCAAAGTATACAACTGGCTGCTGACGTTATGGCGAGGCAATATCGTTATGTCGTTACCTATGTTGTTTGCTATCGCTTTTATCAGCACCTTTGTGATCGGTGGGGTGACAGGTCTGTTTCTGGGCAATGTGATCGTGGATATTCCCCTGTCAGATACCTATTTTGTGGTTGCTCATTTTCATATGGTGATGGGAGTGTCGCCCATATTGGTGATATTCGGTGGTATTTACCATTGGTATCCCAAGATCACCGGCAGAATGATGAATGAAACCTTGGGAAAGTGGCACTTTTGGGTCACTTTCCTGGGAACCTATGCGATCTATTTCCCCATGCATTATTTAGGTGTTTTGGGAATGCCCAGGCGATATTACGCATTCGATAACCTGGAGTTTATTCCCCAGTCTGCCCATGACTTAAACACCTTTATTACCCTGGCTGCGCTGGTGGTGGGGCTGGCCCAGCTGCTGTTCCTGTTTAACCTGTTCTGGAGTATAAAACACGGAGTCAAGGCCGGAAGTAACCCCTGGGGTGCGACCACCCTGGAGTGGCAAACCCCAAATACCCCGCCAATACACGGAAATTGGGGGGAGGAGGTGCCGGAAGTCCACCGCTGGGCATACGATTATAGTGTTCCCCATGAAGATCTGGATTTTATTCCGCAAAACGTAGCGCCAAACAAGGAGAAGGGTAAATGAGTGCAGCATTAACCAGGCCACTTACCAAAGAAACCATTGGCTTACTGTTTTTTATGGGCACAGTTACTTCCCTGTTTAGTCTTTTTATCAGCGCTTATTTAACCCGTATGGGTCTCACCGACTGGTCGGCGTTGGCGGAGCCTAGGCAGCTCTGGATTAACACGGCTATGCTGATAATTAGTAGCGCTTGTTTGATGGTGGCGCAGCGGGCTGCAAGGTTTAAGGTTATAAGAAAAATAAAAACCGGCCTGCTATTGGCGGGTTTATTCGCCTTCGCATTTCTTCTTGGTCAAATTTGGGTATGGCAGCAACTACAGGTACAGGAACTTTTCCTGGCCAGTAATCCAGCCAACAGTTTCTTTTATTTAATTACCGGTTTACATGGACTCCATCTCTTAGGCGGTTTAACCGTCTGGGGTGTTACCTGTATTCGTGTATGGAATGGGTTTGATCGTCAGCAGAGCATAAGGTTATGTGCCTGGTATTGGCACTTTTTACTACTGCTTTGGCTGGTGTTGTTTGGACTGTTTTTGATGACTTAGTTGGAGCCATCTGCGAACACAGCGCTCGCGATATTCGCCGAACGTGCGTCCATGCGCTTTGCATCTCATCCCTGAGATGGGTTCGGCTCCGGCAGAAATGCGGGTCAACCTGCCTATTCCTGTGTTTCAGGACGGACACTTAGCTAGTTGCCACCAGAAATAAACGATAAACGAAAAGAGTTGTGCGTTAAAAATACGATTAGCAAATGGCCTAATGACACAAGATTGTTCCTGTGACGAGAGGTAATGAAATGGCACAGCAATTAGATGCAAAAAACTGGTCGGCTGTGGTATCTGATTGGTCGTCAGATAGGGAAGTCTTCCGCCTTTCTTGGGCAAAAGCCATGATGTGGTTTTTCCTGCTGAGTGATACCTTTGTGTTCGGCACTTTTCTGGTGGGTTATATGTCGGCCCGGATCTCCACTACTGTTCCCTGGCCGGAGCCCAGTGAAGTGTTTGCGCTTACCATAGCCGGTGTACATATCCCTTTAATCCTAATCGCTATTATGACTTTTGTACTGATCACCAGCAGCGGTACTATGGCGATGGCAGTGAATTTCGGTTACCGAAAAAACAAACAAAAAGCCGCTTTGCTTATGCTGGCTACTGCCTTACTGGGGGCGAGTTTTGTCGGTATGCAGGTATTTGAGTGGAGCAAATTAATTCTGGATGAAGGGGTAAGACCCTGGGCTAACCCCATGGGGGCGGCTCAGTTTGGTGCCAGCTTTTTTATGATCACGGGATTCCATGGCCTGCATGTATCTGCTGGCGTGATCTATCTATTGGTGGTGGCTAAAAAGGTTTGGTCCGGTCAATATGAAACCAGTGGCGATTACCAAATGGTGGAAATAGCCGGCCTCTATTGGCATTTCGTGGACCTGGTCTGGGTTTTTATCTTCGCGTTATTTTACTTATGGTAGGTGGCGTATGGAAAGCACTAAGCAGCAGCATCCGGTAAGTCTCTATTTAAAAGTATGGGGCTTGCTGTTTGTTCTGAGTACCTTGTCTTATCTGGTGGACTTTTTTGACTTCGAAGGCTTGCTACGCTGGTTTTTGATTATTACTTTTATGCTGTTAAAGGCCAGCCTGATCATTGCCGTGTTTATGCACTTGATGTGGGAAAGACTGGCATTTATCTACACCATACTATTGCCACCTCTAGCAATCTTGGTACTAGTGGCATTAATGGTATTGGAGTCCGACTATGTAGAGGCAGTACGGCTACAGTTTTTTTCTGGTTAGTTTGATAAATTATGAATGTCAGCATTAAGGCATGGACTTAATAAAGGCATGCCAGTTGTTTTGCCATTTTACAATCCAGCCTGGCACTGCAGTGCCGGTTCCTACAGGTTTTAATCTGGGGTGGTAGTGAAGGACATTTTCTAGCACTGCTTCTTGCCTGGGCTCTAGGTCAACAAAGAACAGGTGTTTACCTTTTTCCAGGCTGTCTTTAAACATCTGAAAATGATAATTGGTTTTTTGGATACCCAGCAGCCCCCCTTCCCAGGTACAGAAGGCAAACAGCAATACAGAAAGAAATAACACCGGGAACCAACCTACGCTCTCGGTTAAACCACTAAAATAGCAAAAAGTAAGAACCAGTGCGGCGGGTAGGAGCCCAATCAAGGCGCCAATCTCAGTAGAGTGGATAATATCTTTTTTCATCAGGAATTGGACGTTGTGAAGATGCCTGCGCTCTATGCCCGCATCATTTTGACTTAATACATGGATCTGGGGAGTGGTAACACCACAGATTTCCAGTTCATGTTCAACGACGGCCAGGTCATCCAGGCTCTCGCTAATGTAATAATGACGTTTCATCATATCCCCCTCGGGAATTTGATCGTATCGTCCCTGACTATTTTTGTGTGTTCTCTGGCGGCTGTCACCACCAGATTCCGGCTCATAATAATAGTTAGATTATAGCATTTTCACTGTTTGTAAGCGGCTACTCCAGGTATCCAGTTAACTGCTGGTAAAGGTCAAAATCACTGTCTTCCAGCCAGCACTGACACATTTTACCGTCCTTAAATTCAAACCATAAAATTCCTGTCATGATGACAGGTTCACCATTGCCTTGAATTTCCAGCCAGTGACCTCGGTATTTAGCCTCGCAGCGATAACGTACCGCTAGTTTATTGCCCGACACAATTTGATCACAAACCTCGAAGTGGAAAGGGTCAAATCGTTTGGCAAATACGGGAAGAAACTCAGCATTGGCTCGATGGCTTGTTTCGATGACCTTCTCGCCACCCAGGATCAGATTAAAGGGGTTGCTCACCCATTTTTCAATATTCGTATCATCGTTATTATTCCACAACTGATCGAACCAAAACTCGACAAAGCCTTGCATTTTATTCGCCTGTTTAGCAAAGGAATAATCAGGTTAATCAATGGATTACCAGTTGACAGCGGGTAGCGTAAGTTACGTGATCTAGTTGGTGCTTTTTACTTAATGTTTATTGTACCCGGTTATGGCTAGGCAGATATTTACCATCTACAAAATCATCAAACCATTGGGACAATTCTGGATGCTGGATAGGGCTCAGATCCTGGCTGGCTATCAGGTTCTGTTGGGCAACATAAGTGGTGTGATAAGCGTTACTGACAAGCACGTGATACCAGGGTTCGTTTTTTGGTGGACGGGTTTTAGCAACCTGTTCGTACCATTGTTCGCTGAGCATAAACTCTGGGTCCACTTCATAGATAACCCCGCGATAGTTAAATAGCTTGTGCTCTACAAGCTGACCGATAGAAAAATTGGCTGTGCTTTTCATTCTGGTTATTCACCGCGAGTTGGAGTGCTCCCTTAATTATATGCATCTAAATCTGCTTTGCCTTATTCCTGCTAGATAACAAAAAACAGAAATCCTGTGAGCTTTAAAGGTAAACCAATCAATAAGGTGAAGTATTAAATGGTATTTTTGCCATTAGTATTTTTGTTTAATCTTGAGCAAGGAATCAGATGCAAATTTATTCTATTTTGTTGGTGGCCGCAGGGCTTAGCTTACAGGTAAATGCCGCCGATTTCTCTGTCACGGCTAACTCCCTGGAAAACCTCAATGGCAGTTTATCCTCGATACGACCGGAAGTGCTGACACCGCCAAATGCTGCTGACTACCTGGATAAATACTAAATACAAGGGGCCACTGAGCTATCGGGGACCTATTGCACGATGGGGTCCCCTTGGCATGTTGGGACCCGTAGGTAGCGGTCTCTGGAATTCATCATTTTGGATGGACATGATGCCTATGAGCTGGAATGACTGGGTCAGTACAATTAACGGCCCCATTAGTGAAGCTGGCCCGTTGGGGCCCAATGGTCCTTTAGGTGATAAAGGATACTGGCAAGACTTACCGGCAATTAACGATTTTTCTAAGCAGCTGCAAGCCGGCGGAGTGTGGGGGATCCTCGGTCCTGCCGGTCCACTTGGCGCGCTGGGGCCTCTCGGAGCCCTGGGTACAATTGGCGGACACGGTTTTGCCAGCAACAAAGAGGGTGACTTTGTAGATAAGTATGGCGTAGTACAAAGGCAGGTTGAGGTGCCTTACGAGGGGGACAGCCGTTATTACGAGTTACATGAAAAGTACGCCGAGGCATATGCGAAAAGTATGCAGGATAATGATACCTCTTTTATGGTGGAAGGCGAAATAGTCAGTCCTTTCAGTAGCGAACGGGACAGCTATAAATTTACTTCCGGGCAAGGTAAGCAGTCGGGCCAGTTTGTGAGTATTTTAGTCGTGCCTGATTACACTCTGGATGACTTCACCCTGAGGGTTTTGGATGAGCAAGGCATTGAAGTGGGCATTTCCAAAACGGCTAATGCTTCGCCCATTTTTGGCCCGCTTGGTTGGGAGGCTCCCGGGTATGTAGAATATGTATTGCTAAATGATGTTAAACCAGGCGCCCGCTTGACCGCTCAGGTGAGCCTGGCAGCAACCTATCAATGGAATTATAGGAAGTCCTATCGGCTGATAGTGACAGGCTCCTCAGAGTATATAAATACAACGGATATCACCGGAAATCATCAACTAGCAGAGCAATAAATGGAAAAGCCAGAGAAGGCTGGCTGTTAACGGCTTGTCAGCGTTTTATGCAGCGCTGGTTTCGGTACTTATCTGCTGAAAGGTATGGCACATTTTTTCTAGCGGCATGGTCTCGGAAATTACATATGCATCGTTTATTACCAGGGTAGATATGGAACGAAAGCCAATCTCTTTGGCCCTGGTAATATCTTTTTCTACCCGTTTTTTGGTAAGTGGGCTGGAAATTTCCTTGGCAAATTGCTGTTGGTCGAAGCCTAGCTCCAATGCCAATTGATGCAACACTTTAGGGTCCCTACATTTCGATTCTCTTTTAAATGAGCTAATTGGATACGGTCAAACATATCCCAATGTCCTGGATGACCTGCCAACTGCTCCGCTGCTTTACAAGCAAGGGTGCCCTGCCAGCCGTTGGGGTAATCAAAGGTTTGCTGCTGCATGCCTTCAATATTAAAGCGTGAAGGATCTTCGGCCTGGGTCCGACATGATTTCCAATGACCAAGGATCTCACGTTTGGCTGCACCGATAGAGCCAAACCGTTGCACCATTTCTTGCTGGTTACGCTGAAGCACAAATGTTCGCTGAATGACGTTAGCATTAAATTCTGCCGCTACTTTCCGTAATCTGGGTGACTGTAAATAACACCACCCACAAACCACATCATGAAAAAACTCTACTTGTATTGGTTTCATACTGACCTCCTTAATAGCGATGGGGTCAGCATATTTCTCATAAGATAAAAAAGATAATGACGATAATAGGGGTTACCTATGAATATAATTGAGCGGGAATTAATTGCTACCCTGTAGCGGGGTAAGCCGCAGCAGTTGAGTCAACCTGATGATTTCAGGCCTGTCTTTGTCCTCCGGACTAATCCCCATCTGTAGTTGTACATTACGGGACTGCCCCTGACTAAGCGGTAAGCGGACAAGCCGGCCGTTTTCTAATAAGGGGTTAATGTGATGCTTAGGTAACCAGGCAAATCCGTGTCCGGCTAATACTAAATCCAGCACAGTGCTGATTTGGCTGGCGGATGTTCTGGATTCTGCGCCTAACCAGCCGCTATTTTGATTGCTGCGGACCCCGGCGTCTTGTAGGACTATTTGGCGAAAACCACTGAGCTCTTGTTGATCGATTTGTTCCCGGCAACTGAGTGGGAAATATTTCTCTGCAACCGCCACCAGCTCGGCTGTATAACAAGGCTCGATAATATGTTTGGTGGCCAGGGTGCTGGCTATGCCTAATACCACTTTGCCGTCTTCCATCAGCTCACGGGTTCGGGATAAGACGGTTTCATATAGGCGAATACTTAGGGCCGGGTATTCATTGGCCATGGTTTTCAGTGCCTGATACAATTCTGCCCTCGGGTATAAGCTGTCCACGGCAATGGCTACCTCACCCAGACTGCCTTGATGAAATTGTTTGCCAAGGCTTTCCATTTGTTGCGCTTCAGCCAACAGCTTTTTCGCCTTAGGCACTAATGCCTGGCCAAAAGGCGTCAACACAGCTTTTCGTCCGGATATAGCGAACAGAGGCTGCGAAAGCTGAGAGTCCATTTTTTTAATGGCATGGCTTACCGCCGATTGGGTCTTAAAAAGCTTCTCCGCGGCTTGGGCAAAACCGCCTTGTTCCACTACAGCGATAAACATCCGCCATTGTTCAAGAGTAATTTTGGTCAACATATGAATAAAACTTGATGTAAGGGTGAAATTAACTCGTTAGTTTTTAGAAACCGTAAAATGTAGAATTAAAAGCATCGAACTAACATGAGATTAACATGGATTCCTTAACAATAAATAGCTCTCGCTGGGATAGAGCTCGTTCCAGTCTGAAAGGGGATGTAATACGCAATAACCTTATGTTGCTGATTTCTGTCGCTTTGGTTGCTTCTTCCTTTCCCGTAGCAGCCAATATCACCGAATTGGCCAGCCCGGTGGCAACCACAGCATTTCGTTTTATCTTGGCGGCTTTGTTGTTTTTCCCCCTGGTTTATCAACAGCTGGGGAAAAGTATAGATATTAAGATGGCGGCAAAATTCCTGCTTATCAGCGGTACCCTGGTTGGTTATTTTCTGGGTATGTTTGAGGCGTTACGTTATACCACGGCGATTAATACCTCGGCTTTTTTTACCCTGGTGCCCTTAATCGGAGTGGGGTTGAGTTTCCTGTGGTTAAAGCTGCGTACTTCACTAGTCATGATTGCCGGGTTTGTGATTGGCACGTTGGGCTCCCTTTGGGTCTTGTTTACCGGGCAAGGTTTGTCGCCGTTGTCGATGGAGTTTAACCGGGGAGATGCGATTTTCTTAGTGGCTTGCGTATCAATGGCGGCCCATGTCACCTTATCGAAGAAATGGCTGGGTCACCTGGCGCCTAAGGTAGCTACCTTCTGGATCCTGGTGTTTGGTAGTCTTCTCTTGCTGCCTTTTGTGTTTTATCAGAAAGAGTTAAATAGTATTCCATGGGCTAATGTCAGTTTTTGGGTTCAGCTGGTTTATTTGTCTATCTTTACTACCTTACTGACCTTCTTTTTACAGCAGTATACTGTGCAAAAACTGGGGCCGGCCAAGGTATTGGCGTACAGTTTCCTGATCCCGGCCTTCGTTGCGATTCCGACAAATATAGCAACCCACCAGGAAAGGCTGGTTTACCTCTTGCCTGGTTTGCTGGTTATTCTCGGCGCCATTTACATTATCCAAAAAAACAGGACTCAGCCTGCCACTGGCGGCTAATCGTTCCGGTTAAATATTTTGATTCACCAGGTGGCGGTTCCAAAAACCGTCATTTTGCTTATCAATCAGCCTGATCAATACGGCAACGAAAACCAGTGAAAAGGCCAACCTAAACCACAATACACCTGAAATATGAGCGCCCAGCAACATCACCAATATGGTGTCTTCAATCAGGCTATGGCATAACGCCAGCAGGGCCATGGATGAAAAGATATCACGTTTCGATACGTGTCCTGCTCTGGCCTCCTGGATTAACAAACCTCCGCCAAAAGCCAGGCCCAAAGTAACACCCACTATGGTGATAGTGGTGGCCTCTGGACCGATACGTAATAGCTTGAGTAAGGGCCGCAACAACCAGGTCATCAATTTTTCTACACCGATGAGCTTAAGTAGCTTAAGGGCAGTTAATAATCCGATAACAATCAACTGTATCATCAACAGACTTTGGCCCTGGGCCCATAACCAGGCGGGCCATGAATCATCCACCTGTGGTGGCTGCCATAATAGCTGGTTTGGCTCTTGTAGCCAGTTGCCCTGGCTGTAGATTTGGTGCAGTAACCAGCCGAATAACAAACCGCCGCCGATACGTAACAGCAAAGTTACTCGCCATCGAATGCCTGCTTGTTGTGCGATGCGACCTTCCACGGGTAAACCATGGGCAATAAGCATCATGCCTGCTACAACGGTCACCTGGGCCACAGTGAGGGTTTCTGCCTGCTGTACATGGAAAAATATCAACATACCGGCATAGATATTGGTAAGTATCGTGGTAGCCCATACCAGACCCATAGATTCGGGTAATCCTACCCAGCCCATGACAGGGCCTAAGATCACACCTAGGTAATCCACCACCCCCATTTCCTCAAGCAGTTTCACCACTAAAATAGCCGGTATCATGACCCGGAAAAGCGTCCAGGAGACTTGGTATATCTCGCGAGTTAATTCGGAAAAGAAGCGCATATTTTCCCTTGCTGTGATTGACTTACAAAGGAATATATTAACCCTAGGTGAGGTTAACTAGATTTCTTAGTCTAGGTGGTTTACGGAATATTATGTTCTTGTTGAAGAAAATACTTTCTTCTGATTAACTAATGGCACCACTTTATTAACCTGATTAACCCACTATGGAACTGGACAGAATTGATCGGCATATTCTTAATCAGCTACAACAGGATAACCGTATCTCCAATGCAAATTTGGCGGAGCTTGTTGGATTATCGCCACCCGCGTGTTTAAAGCGGGTGCAGAGGTTGCGGGAAAACGAGCTGATAGTAGCGGACGTGTCTATCTTAAACCCTAAGCTGGTGGGTAAACCAATCACTATGATAGTGGAAATAGAGATGGAGCGTGACAGACCAGATCTTTATCAGCGCTTTGCAAAAATGATCCATGCTGCACCTGAGGTGAGTCAGTCGTATCAAGTAACTGGTGAGGTGGATATGGTGTTAATCGTGGACGTGGCGGATATGGAGGCGTTCCAGCAATTCGTCGAGCGGGTGATTTACGCAGAGCCTAACGTACGTAAGTTTCGTACTTTGATCTCGATGAAACGGGAAAAGTTTACCACTGCGGTTAACCTTTAACGGGAATAGAGTTGGGGATTTTTAGTTAGGTGGACTTTGTGTTCGGTGTCTAGCTACGTTTTACGTTAGGTCTAACTCAACCGGGAGTAATATTGTTAGGCCAAACCCCTGCTGGTTTTCCCGGTCAATAGCAATTTCCCCCTGAAGTTTTTGTACCACCAGGTTATAAACGATACTCATGCCAAGTCCACTGCCACCCATGCCTCGTGCAGTGGTGTAGAAAGGTTCGAATAGCCGATTTTCTGCTTCATCGGTCAGGCCCTTGCCATTGTCCCTATACTGAACCAGTAACTGGGCTTGGTTGGTCCTGGTGATACTGAGAGTTATCCTAGGTGCTGCTATATGGGTGTTCATACTGTCAAATCCGTGCTGAACACTATTGGTTACCAAGTTAGTGATAAGCTGTGATATATCACCCGGGTAGGAATATAGCTGGACGTCTGACTCACAAATCAGATCAACCTTCACCGGCAGACCTCCATATTTCAACAACGGGCTGAGGCTTAACAGAATATCGCTGATATAAGCACGAACATTAAACAACCTGGCTTCTTCTGAAGTTTGGTCCACGGCAATTTTTTTAAAACTTTGCACCAAATCTGCAGCTCGTTGCAGGTTAAATTTGAGTATATAGCCTCCTTCATTAATAGTGGTAATTGTCTTATCCAGTTCAGAGCGTTTAAGAGTTTTGGACTTTAGATAACCTTGAAGTTCCTCACTGGCTTCAAGGATCAGCGAAACCGCCGTTACACCGATCCCCAATGGAGTATTGACTTCATGGGCCAACCCGGCAGTTAACTGCCCTAAACAGGCCATTTTCTCCTGCTCTACCAATTGGCTTTGTGTTTCATTTAAGCGTTTTAGTGAGGCTTCAAGCTCACTTGTTCGTATTCGCACTTTTTGTTCCAATGTTTCATTCAACTCGATGATTTGCTGCTCCTTGTTACGCCTATCCGTAATATCAGTTGAAACGCCTCCAGTAGCAATGAGTTGGCCAGTTTCGTTAAAGATTGGAAATTTAACTGACATGTAATACTTCACTTTGTCTCCCAGGGTTATTTTCTCGTCAAATGTAACCGGAGTTGCTTGCTCTGCGACCATTAGATCGTTATCTCTGAATGAATCAGCATGGGCTTGGGGGAATAGCGACCGATCCGTTTGCCCTAAAACTTGTTGGGCATCTTGTCCGAATGTAGCGAGAAATTGGTTATTTACCATGGTATAGCGACCTTCCGGATCCTTGGCATAGATCACCGAAGGGGAGTTATCAACGATTGAGCGGACTAAACGCTCGCTTTCCCGCCTTTTAATATCGGCTTGTTCTCGCTCCGCTAATGCTTCGACCAATCCATGTTGCATTGTATTAATCGAGGTAACGACTCTATCAATCACATCGCCTTGGTCCGCTTCTTTTCGCTGAATGATTAGCGGTTGGTCCAACCGGCCCAGCTCCATATTAGATGCCCAACTAGCCAGTTTGTTCAGGTGGCGGATCACCAGCCACTCCACCAGTATCAGGATGCAGGCCGACATTAGGAATGTCTTGATGCCTTGGGATATCAGGATCACGAATACCTTATCCATCAGTTGCCGGTAAATTTCTGTGAGGGTTGCCGTCACCGAAAGTTGACCAATCTCAAATGCTCCGCCCGTTTCGTCTATAAAGGTAATAGTGTAATTACGCTTAAGCAGGTTTTGTTCTCCTTTATTTATTTCCCCCAGTTGGATCAATGCGTTGTTATAGTTATCCAGTACTTCAACGTGGAGGATTTCTCGTTGAGTAAGTACTCCTGCCAGGATGCTCTCCAGCGCTTCTCTATCTAAAGCCCATACCGCCATGGTTACAGCTGGTAACACTGTCTTTTGTACTTGATCCATCGAGTATTCCAGTGCAAGAAGCAAATTGCTGTAGTCGGCGTAGAGTTGGAACAGAGTGGCCATCAGGGTAAACAATGAACTAAGTAGTAAGATCCAAAACAACAATCTATAGGAGAGCCGCTCTCCATGGGGGAGCAACAGAGCATTAGGCGGCTTCATCATTCCTTCACCTGTTTCTGTAGCCAGCTAGAACACTTAATATTGTAGTTAACAATGAATCTTGAAGGTTTGACGCATCCTAGGGTCATGTAGCGGGGAAAATTCAAATCATCGAGGTTTATACTGTTTAACTGGCCCCTCAACTTCTACAATTATAGCTATATCCTCGCCCTAAAACGAATATAGAGATGTTTCCTTTTTTTTTATCAATAGGTCGAATAATCAGATGGTTACTACTGTTTTTTCTATCTTTTTTTTATCCTTTGCTATCAGCGGCCCAAGATAAGCCTGTGGTGCTGGCTACTCATAACCTCTCCCCGCTAGGAAGCTATCAGGATCAGGCCAAAGTAAAGGTAATCGCCGATGAAACTTTCACTGGGATCGCGGTAGACAGGATTCGTTGCGCTTTCACTGAGATGAAGCAACCGCTGCGAATTCTTGTGGTACCCTGGCAAAGGGCACAAAGCCAGGCGGAAACAGGTGATGTGGATGGTTTTTTTGCCGGATCTCAAAATGCACACCGAGACTCTTATGCCAGGATGACAGATATTATTGCCGCGCAGAAATGGAAATGGTATTGGCTGAAGTCCAACCCTCAAGAGGTTGACTCTGACGTTTTTAAACAAAGCGCCCGTATCGCCGCGTTCCAGGGTTCAAATATGTCACGTTGGCTTAAAAGCCAAGGTTATCCCATTTATAGTTCCCCCAGGACATCAGAGCAATTGTTATTGCAGCTAAAAGCGGATCGTGTGGATGTTGTTATGGCTAATGACAGGGTGATGGCGAGTTTATTGGATGAGTTCGATATGCACAATGAGGTTGAAAGCCTGGTAGCGAAAGACAAACCACTGGGGGTTTACTTCACCAAACGTTTCTTGGGGGAGCGGCCAGACATTCTTGCTAAGTTTAATCAGGCGCTGGCTAATTGTTATCGGCTTGAAGCAGTGAACCCACCTTAGTAAGTTGGCAGTAAACCCTAGCTCGGAGCGGGCTAGGGTACAAGACGATTTTTCACTGTTATATGCTAGGTGATGACAAATGAAAAATTGGGGCTAATATTAGCGCCACTTTTTCATTGCCAGGCAAGCATTGGTGCCGCCAAAACCAAAGTTATTACTTAACGCAGCTTCTATAGGTCTGGCCTTGCCCACGTTTGGCGTAATATCCAGATCACATTCAGGATCGAGATCTTCAACATTGATGGTGGGGGGGACAAACCCAGTTTCAATGGCTTTCGCCGTGATTAGCGCTTCTATGGCACCGGCGGCACCTAATAAGTGACCGGTCATGGATTTTGTACCGCTGATAGAAACCTGTTTAGCGTGCTCTCCCAGTACCTGTTTCACCGCTTTTAATTCATTGATGTCACCGGCAGGGGTCGAAGTGGCGTGGGTATTCACATAATCAATCTGCTCAGGCTCCAGCTTGGCGTCTTTCATTGCCATATTGAGTGCTCTGGCCTGCCCTTCCACTGTTGGTGAGGTGATATGGTGGGCGTCCGAGCTATAACCATAACCCGCCAGCTCACAATAAATCTTGGCGCCGCGAGCCAAGGCATGCTCCAGCTCTTCGATAATAAGGATCACTGAACCTTCGGAAAAGACAAAACCGTCACGATTTTTATCGTAGGGGCGGCTGGCTTTCTCCGGCTCGTCGTTACGTCGACTCATGGCTTTCATTGCGGCAAACCCGCCCATGCAAAGCTTAGTCAGTGAACCTTCCGCGCCACCCACTATCATGGCCTTGGCGTCGCCCCGTTCGATGATCCGCATGGCGTCACCTATGGCATGGGTCGAAGAAGCGCAGGCGGATAAAGTGACAGCGTTATAGTTGCGGGTGCCAAACAGGAGAGATATTTGTCCCGCGGCCATATTGGGTAAGATGGCCGGAATAAAGAAGGGGGACAGGCGATCAGGTCCTTTCTCTTCGATCATCAGAGTATTTTTCTCTATGGTGGTTTGACCGCCGATGCCTATGCCCAGGGAGACGCCAATATGGTCCGCAAACTCAGGTGTAATTTCCAGTTTCGAATCCTCCAGGGCTTGGCGGGTGGCTTCAATGGCGTACTGGATAAAGATATCCATTTTCTTGGCATCTTTGCGTGGCACTATATCGGGCAGCTGAAAGTCTTTGACCTCGCCCGCAATTCGGGTTTTCAAGCTGCTGGCGTCAAACCGGGTGATTTCGGTTATGCCGGATACGCCATTTTTACAGTTATTCCAGAGGGTCTCTACATCATTACCTATGGGACTGACGGCACCTAAGCCGGTGATCACTATTCGCTTTGCCATTGAATTAACCTGAGTTTGCTTTATTGTTGGGACAAATTATATAAACTTGATTGACCTTCGGACCGGGTCAAATCTGCCAAACTTGCGCTTAAATCAGACAAGTTTAATTTGATCTTAGGATCAGAATTCGAGTAAAGGAATGCGTTTGTGGCGTATCGAGTGAATATCTTAGCTTATGATGGTTGTTTGGCCAGTGCGTTAATGAAACCTTTGGATATGCTAAGCCATGCCAATAACCAGGCTAAATTAGATGGGTTGTTGCCGCCTTTTGACGCTCAATTGGTTTCAATGTGGGGGCAACCAATCAAGTGTTCAAATGGCATCAAGCTAAATACCGAAAGAGACCTGGCATCCGTACAACCTGGCGAAGCTGTTATTTTTCATCACAACCCTTACCTGGAGCAGGCGCAGACAGCTAAGTTAGCAGGAATTTATAACTGGTTGAGCGAGAAAGCGGATGGCCTCTCAGCCCTGATCAGTAATGATGTAAAGCTAGCTTCGCCAAAGGATCTGAGCCCGACGGCGGGTTTACCCAGGCTGGACTGGCAGCAAAGTTGTAGCCAGTTTATGGAACAGGTTTGTGGAGAATATCTGACCCGGCAAATCAGCCAAGAGGTAGAGCCCGAACGAACTCAAACCCCAAGCAACAAAGAGCTCTCAGCCATGGCAAAAGCGGAGAAGTGGATCCAAACTAATCTGGCACACAACTTTACCGTGGAAGATGTGGCCAGCCAGGTTGCCATGAGCAGTCGAACTTTGGTTCGTCGCTTTCAATATTACCTGGGTAAAACCCCGCAAAAGTATATTCAGCAGTCTCGCCTGGAAAGGTGCAAGATGCTACTGAAAACGACCAGCCTGAGTTTCTCACAGATCGTCGCCGCCTGTGGTTATTCCGACGAAAATGCACTTCGTCGCTTGTTCAAAAAGACGGTGGCGTTGTCGCCAACGGAATACCGACGGAAGTTTTCGGCTAAAGGGGGGAAGGGCTGTTAGGCCGATACATGTTTGGCGTATTGGCCGGGAGTGAGCCCTGTATATTGTTTAAAAAACCGGCCTAAATGACTCTGGTTGGCAAAACCACACAATAGCGCTACTTCCGCGAGTACGGGCCTGGGTTTAGCCAGTAATTTTTTAGCCTGCTCAACTCTAAGTCGGGTGATATATTGTTGCGGAGTTTGCACCAAACTGACTTTAAACATACGAGAGAAGTGGAACTCACTCAGCTCAGCCAGGTCGGCTAATTCTTTAAGTGATATTTGGCGGCTAAAATTAGCGTGTAAATATTCCACCACTCTGTGCTTTACCTTGGGTGACAGTCCAGCCGTCAGCCTTGGACCACTCAATTTCGCTATGCCTAAACCGTGCAGCATATGCACCAGCAAGGTTTGGGTTGCCTGCTCCAGTGCCAGCATACTTTCTGCTTGTTGCCAGTCCCAGCTTAATAATGCATGGCGAAACAAAGCATCTAACCCTTTGTTTTCCTGAAAGGTGACTTGAGGCAGCTGCACTTTTCTGGGATCCAGATCCAAAGTGGTTAGGGCAATACGTTTTAAATAATCATCGTCAAAATACAAGTGGACAAATTGTTGTGGTTCGCCGATATCCCAGGCGGAATAGGAGTCTTTTGGCATTAAGCTAAAACGACCCGGAGCACCGTTAGGGCCCTGCTCATCGGTACGGTGTGTGTTGTATCCGCCAGTGAGATAAAGGCTTAGGGTATGTTGGCTGTCATTTTCATAAAAGACGTGCTCGTTTCCATTACTGTATTGTGCCAGCTGTACGCCTTCAGGCAGTCGTATTTCTCGGCTTAAATCCGCGCCGGAATGAGAGAAGGCGGTGGGTTGTAAATTGCTCATACCCAGAGAGTAAACATTTGCTGATTATGCGACAAGCGCTGGAAGGTATTAAAGAAAAGTTCACGTTATTCAGTGAAGAATGGACACCAAAAATAAAACCGCAAGATCGTGTTTCCCTCCACAAGTTAGTGACATATTTCCACATCATAGCTTCCTAATCTGAGGTTTATTTATCAGGAAAGAGTAAGCCGATGAACATCTTATTATATATGATCACTGTTGCGGTTTGGGGGGGATCCTGGCTGGCCATTAAATGGCAATTGGGTCCTGTACCCGTGCCACTATCTATCTTTTACCGGTTTGCCTTGGCTGCATTTATCTTAATGTCGGCCTTGTCTTTATTGGGGAAACTAGAAAAAACAGGTCGCCAGGACCACCTATATTTTCTGCTGCAGGGGGTGAGTCTGTTTTCCCTGAACTTTATCGCTTTTTATACTGCGTCCGGTTATATCGTCAGTGGCCTGGTGGCAGTGGTGATGTCGACAATAACGATTTTTAACGCATTTCATAACAAGTTGTTCTGGGGGAAGAAACCAGCAACAGGATTTAAGCTGGGGGTGTTATCGGGTATTGCCGGGTTAGTCTTGCTGTTTTGGGCTGAATTGAGCGCTAGTCAATTGTCGCTGGATACGTTAATGGGGGTCGCTTTTTCATTATTAGGCACCTGGCTATTTTCTCTGGGGAACATGGTTAGTTTGCGGCATAGTCGCCGAGGCATAACACCAACTACTTCAACGGCATGGGCTATGTGTTACGGTTGCGGCGTTTTATTGCTGATATTTTTGCTGTCCGGTGAGCCGGTAGTGATCCCGAGTGAGTCCCGCTATCTGGGCGCCCTGTTATACCTGTCCCTGTTTGCTTCTGTGCTGGGGTTCTCCGTATATTTGATGTTAGTGGCGCGTATCGGCCCAAATAGTGCGGCTTATGCACTGGTGGCAACTCCGGTTGTGGCACTCGTTATATCCTGTGTGTTTGAAGGGTATCAGTGGACCAATCAGGGCTTATTTGGACTGGTATTTATCTTATTGGGTAATGTCATCGTACTGGGGAATATCAGAATTTGTGGGTTACGCTTTCTCCGTATCCTGCGCCAGTAAGGTTAGGTTTCGTAAGGCGGCGGCAATTGGTGTTTTCATAAGCCGCCTGCCGAGTTGGCCATAACTATGGCTTGTATCCATATATACGCCAGGCCCTGCAAGCAAACCGAAATGACTCAGGGCTAGCGCCAGATATATTATGGTAACGTCAATTACATTGCCTGTATTTTTTCTATCACAATACCTATGACTAGCCGGTCTTTTCCTGAGGGGGTATTTTTGAATAAGACTTTGAGTTTAGGCAATAAGAACGCGATATCCTGCTGAGTTAAGGGGTGGGTCTCGTTAAACAACACAGTTGTTTTCCCCTGGTGATCTGGCTCAAGATGCAGAGAAAAGTGATCATTGTTTTGGTCGGTTAAATACAGGTAAAGCAAGTCAGCTTCCGGATCATAGCCCTGAGATGTTAACTCCCCTTCTAGCGCGAGCACCTCGGATGGGACTGATTGTGCCCAGCAGCCTTGGCTTACCAGGATTGCTAGAGTGAATAACCAGGCTCTGGCTGACATACGGTTTAATTCCATGTTGATACTGTAATGGACAGAGTGTAAAGAATATTAGTGCAGATAAGACAGCACACCCCATTACAGTAGCTGGATCTGCTGGTGTTAAATGCTGTTATTGAAGTTGTATGTTGAGGAGGAGATTGTGCGGCTTGGTAGTTGCAGTCGATAAAGTGGAGCGTTGAACATACGGGCACGGGGTCCCCCCTACGGAAGAGCAAGATACGACCACCTTATTGCAAAACGGTCCACAGTAAGAGGTCTTCAGCTTTGGCGAGTTATGAACGCTTGCCGTTAATGTCGACACCGCTGTTGCCCCAAACCCCTGCAGTTAGATCTGACTGTTGAGTTGATTTTGGTTGGTTGAGCTCCCAGCCAGAATTACCCCAGGTATTACTTGCAGCTGCAGTTCCAGCGAACACAGTCAGAAAAAGAGCAGCGATAGGGGCAAAAGTTGTGCGTTTCATAATGGAACCTCTTTATAGTCATATCATAACCGATTGAGATTAACGATAAGCCTCGCTATTGCTGACTGAGTATAAAGGTATTGAGGGGACTACAAGTCGTAAGGGCAAGGCGCTGTTTTACAGTTACTTCCAGGATGGTTTCAAGGTGAATTTGGTGATCATTCTGAACTATGGTTCAGGCAGTGAAGCAGGTTAGCAAATTATCCAGAAGGAAAAAATCACATCGTCTGGGTTTTCCCAGTTTTAGTACGAATATAAATCCACTCCCTTGAACAGAGGCCGGCTTCTGCCTGCTAAAATTACTGTTATGTAGCGAAGGAAAGGAGGGCTGATGAAGTTACTCAGCTTATGCAAGTACACCATAGTCACGCTTTGTCTGTGTTGTTTATCAGCTCCTGTTGTTACGAGAGAAATGCAAGTTGTGTTTGCCCAGAACTATTTACCGTTTTCCTGGCAACAGGATGGCCAGGTTCAGGGAATTATGAAAGATTTACTGGATGAACTCCTGGTCAAGCGTTTGGGCATTGAGGTTCAGTATACTGTCTGCCCCTGGGCCAGGTGCCAGGCGTTAGTTAAAAACGGAGTGAAAGATGCTTTCCTTACCATACCGACCTTAGCGAGGGGGAAATACACCAAATACGCTATCTACCCTATCTTTATTTCCGACTTTATCTTGTACACGGGCAGGGGTAATAAATACCTGGATCAGCTTACCGGGGTGAAGACTCTGGATGCCTTATTGGCAATTAAGCCGCTACGGCATGGTTATATTTTGGGCTCCGGCTGGCACGGGAAAAAATTAGGCTCTGCTAAGTACATCACTAAGGTAACTAACTCACCGAAGCTTCTTGAGCTGCTAAAGTTTCACCGGGTTGATGTTTATGTAGAGCAGGCTGCACTGCTTAATTATCAGTTGAAAGTGCTTTCTTTACGCGGTGATATTGTTGAGATCCCTAATGTGATGGAACAAATATCCTGGCACCTGCATATCGGCAATAAATCCCCGTTTGTAAAAATCCTGCCTGATCTGGAAAACCTGCTTCGGCAAATGGAGCAGGATAACTCCTTACAGGCTTTGCATGACGAGATTTTCGCTCGTTATAAATAATCTCAAACGCCTCTGGCGGCTTTGGTCAATGAGCAAGTTTTTCTAGTATTCGTATCAGTAATTTGAGCCTGGGCTCTATGCTATCTAATACCAAAAACTCTTGTGGGCTGTGCCAGCCTCCGGCAATGGGGCCAAGCCCGTCTAAAGCTGGTGTACCTACGTTGGCAATATTATTGGCATCTGAGCAGCCTCCGGCTTCGGTCCAGTCAAAATGGACCCCCAGCTCAGTTGCAGCCTGTTCGACTAACTGCATTAGAATTTTACTGTCAGCCGTGGGTTGCATTGGTGGAATATAAGCGGTTCGCTTTACTTCCACTGTGGTGCCCGAAATAAAAGGGTTTTCTGCCATGCTCATTAGCTTACGATGGATACTCGTTAGCGCTTCATGATCCCAGACTCGTACGTCCAGTCCGGCGGTTAGCTTGTCCGGAACTACATTATCTGCGATGCCGCCATGCACCAAACCCACATTTAAGGTGGCGCCTTTATCCAGGTTCACCATCTGGTTAATGGCTAAATTCCAGTGACAGAACTCATTCACCGCAGACACACCATCCTGAAAATTTGCGCCTGAGTGCACCGCCTTACCATGAAAAGTCAGCTCGTACCTGGCGTTGCCTTTACGCGCTTTAACCAGTTCCCCGTTGGGTCGCGCGGATTCGCATACCAGGGCCATGCGACTACGTTTGGCCAGACCTTCAATCCAGGGGCGGGAATAAACTGAACTGATCTCCTCGTCACAGTTAAACGCGACACAGATAGCCAGCTTATCCAGGGTTTGTTCGGGTAGGGCTCTTAGGGCATAGATAGCGGAGAGAACCCCGCACTTCATATCGGCGACGCCGGGGCCGTAAGCTCGTTTATTGTCGGTTCGAAAGGGACGTTTTTCGGCTATGCCAGGTTCAAAAACAGTATCCATATGACCGCAGAGCATCACGTCATAGTGTTGAGCATCTGGTTTATTGGTGAGGTGTAAGCAAGGGCCTGCATTTGGGTGATCCGGCTGATGCCAGTTCACCTGCCAATTCATGGCTTCAAATTTTGCCGCCAGGATGTGTGCTATTCTGGCAACCCCCTCTGGGTTATGGCTGCCACAATCAATATTTACCAGTTCAGACAGCTCTGTGATGTATTCAGATAGATCAAATGTCATCTTTTATCTCTTACGGTTCGGCACAAATAGCTAGTGTCCATCCTGAAACCCACACATTTGTTCTTCCGTCATATTCATAAAACGCGAAACTTGCCGTTTTGCAAAGGCCTAAAGTTAGTCACTACTATCTCAGCACTCCCTGTCATTTTCAGCTTGCCTGGTATGGTCCGACATCTCGGTCCAGTGACTTTTAGCGCACACAGAGATCGCGGTAAAGCCGCTGGATTCCCTCGTGCGAGGGAATGACAGAATCGGTCTTTCAGGGTGGATTAGCGTTAGACTAATCCATTTCGGTGCTAGCTACTGTGCGGCTGCCGGTGTTGTTGGGATCTCTTAATCCTGATTAATCCACTCCACTAGCTTAGCTATACCTTCCCGTACATGAGCGGTAACCCTATCCAGTTCCTCATCTTGCTGCCAAGCCTGTAGGGCTTTTTCGCCATTAAAGTCTACGTAAGATAAACGTGCGGTCAGACTGGTTTCAGGCATACCAAATGCGACGCCGGGTAGCAGGGCGACACCGGTTTGTTCGAGGATTGCGGACGTTAACTCACCGCTGGTAGTGATACCACGGGCAGTTAATTTGTCGCGCCATAACCCGAAATCCGGAAACAGGTAGAAACCACCCTGGGGAGCAGGCGTGATAACCTTCGACTGGTTTAGGCTTTCTGCACACTGATTGCCCAGTCGACTTAAGATGCGCCTTTGTTTAGTCAGGTGACTCTGGATCTCTTGGTTATTTGTGTATGCCTGGATCGCAGCCAGCTGAATGGGGGAGGTCACACAGGACCAGGTTTCCGAGGCGATACCGACCATACGTTGCATTAAACCGGCTCCCAGGGCCGCTGGTACATGGCATACTCCTAAACGCCAGCCACCACCGCCACACCATTTGGACAAGCCTGTGGTGACGATAGTACCTTCGGGATAAAAGCGTGCAATGGACTGGTGTTTACCTTTGTGGTTCAGCAATCCATAAATCTCGTCTGAGATCAGCAAGATATTGTAGTCTCTGCATACGGACGCGATACTTTCCAGCTCACTGGCTGTATAGGTGAGGCCATCCGGATTACCCGGGTAGTTCAACACCATAATGATCGGCAGACTTGGGTCGGTTCTATTTTCACAACATTGGATAAGCTTTTCTGGCGTTAATCGCCACTGTTCTTCCAAGGAGGTTTGAATTCGGTAAACCTGGTGTCCGCATATTTTTGCCTGGGGTTCATAGGAAACCCAACTTGGTGAAACCAGTAATACGTCTGCCTGTTTAAAAGCGGCCATTACGGCATAGATCAGTATTTTGCTGCCTGAGCCGATAAGTACGCAGTCTGAATGCCATTTTACCCCATCAAGCTCGCTATGAAATTCTGCAACAGCCTCCCTTAGGGCGGGTAATCCTTGTACAGGCATATAGTCTTTGCGGTAAGCGTGTTGTTGCAGAGACGCCACCACTGTGTCTGGCAGTGGAAATGGGGACTGACCGAAGCCGAATTTATAGATCTTTTGATCCTTAGCTTCCAATGAACGAGATAGCTCATTGATTAACAGGGTTTCGGAGTGAGAAATGGTTTGTAAGTGGGATTCTTCAATCTTCATGGTGTTAAATTCCGTTGGCCTTCAGTATTAGCTTGTTGGGCAGTTTGGGTAACCGAGACCATCTTATAAGAGAGAAAATTAGTTTCAATTGTGTATATTAAAAGTAAAATAAATTTTCATTTTATCCGTTTGCCTTTTAGCTTTAACATTTAACTAATTAATAATTAAGGTAATTATATGAGTGCTCTAAAGAATGAAAATCGATGAAAAAATAATCTTCCCTCCAAGCTCTTTGGTTGAGCTTAGGCGTTTACCTTCATTGATTAAACGAGGTGAGGTGAAGTTGAGCATTGGTAAACGGAGCCTGACGGCTCTGTGTATCATGCTTGATGACCCATATTTGGCCGCCACGCAAAATATTACTCAGCTCAGTATGACAACAGGAGTAAGCCCTGCATCCATTACCAGGTTGGCTAAGTTACTGGGGTTTGTCGGCTTTAACGCTTTCCAGTCCCTGTTTATTGATGATATGAAAATGCCGGGGCGTTACTACAGTGGGCAGGCAGAAAACCTTATAAGTGACCATTCGCCTGAGCGGTTTATCTCAGAGCAGCTGGCGCAGCAGAAAGCTGGACTCGAAAAGGTTGCTCTTTCATTGGACAAACTTTTTCTGGATCGCGCAGTGAACGGTTTGCTACGGGCGAAAAAAATATGGATCTCCGGTTCACGACAATCATTTGGTTTAGCCATTTTGATGAATTATGAATTAGGACTGATCAGGCCTGGTGTGAGCATAGTTAATGCGACGGGTGAGGGGTTAACCACGGCGTTGGCGGAAGCAAGTACTCAGGATCTGGTGATCGTATTTGGGTCTGAGCCATATAGCCGTACCACTGTCTTGTTGGCGCAAGCTGCTAAGGCGATAGAGGTTCCTTTATTGGCAATTACGGATTCTTTCCATTCTCCGTTGGCGCAACTGGCGAATATCCACTTGTTAGCGGAAACTCAGAGCCGTTTTTATACCAATAGTATGGTGTCTACCGTATTTCTGATGGAAACCCTGTTGATAGAGGTTGCGAAGCGGTTGGGAAAAAGGGCTGTAGAAAGATTGCGAAAAAGAGAAGAGTTGATCAGCAAGTTAAATGATGAGTTTTAGCTTATTGTGCCTTGTGCTCCGGTCTGAGCTGGGCACTCAGTAAACTCTTGTCCAAGGTGCAGCATATCCACCCAGGAACAGCACGCTGCTCACCATATCCGCTCCTTTTTTTACAGCGTCTGCATCCAAAAAGGGTGGCTATAGGTCTGCTGCTGTGGTGGTTTTTTATACAAGACTGAGGTGAAGCAAAATATCGAATAGCAGGTCTAATTAGAACTGTGTTATTAATTGGTCATAAAGATGCAGTAATAAGTTTATAGACCTCTCTCTTAAACAAGGACATCTAATGTATACATTGTTTTATTCTCCAACCCCTAACGGCCATAAAATCACCTTGATACTGGAAGCGTTGGCTGTGCCTTATCGTATTATCCCGATCAATACCAGCTTGGAGGATCAGTTCTTGCCCAGCTTTTTAGAGGTGGCGCCTAATAATCGTATGCCAGCGCTGATTGATCACGAGAATGGCTTCAGCGTATTCGAGTCGGGTGCAATTTTAACCTACCTGGCAGAGAAGCACCTGGCCTTTTTACCGGAATCCGGGTCTGAGCGATACGAGGTGCTGCAATGGTTAAACTGGCAAATGGGTGGTTTAGGGCCGATGGCGGGACAAAACCATCACTTTAATTTGTATGCACCGGAACAGGTACCTTACGCACAAAAACGATATGTCGATGAAACAGCCAGATTATACGGCGTATTAAATAAACAGCTGGAAGGAAAGGATTACGTCACTGGGGAATACTCCATCGCAGATATGGCTATTTATCCCTGGTTAAGGCCGTATGAACAGCAGCAGCAAGATATCGGTCAGTTTCCGAATATCAGCCGCTACCTGGATGTGATGGCCTCCCGGCCCGACGTACAAAAAGCCCTGGCCAAAGGGGAGGATTTCGATTGGGAAACAAGCTTAACAGAAGCTGAATTACGTAAGTTGCTGGAGCTCTAATGTTTCAGGCCGGGTTCCAAGCTTTCCGGGCCCCGGCGTTGCCACTTAACGTTTCACCACATAAGACTGACTTATCCAATCATGTAAAGCTTTGCCTTTAAACCAAAGGTAAAGGTGGACAAAAAAGACCAGTTTGAAGCTGGCCATGGATAAGGGAACAGAGATAGTTCGCCAGAGAGTATGAAAAAATCCCGGCTTTTGCTCTGCTCGGGTGACGACTTTTACTTTGGCGAGGTATTTAGCCAGGGTCGCACCATATTTCCACTCGCAGAAGGCAAAATAATAGAAGTAGATACCAATAAATACATAGAGACTGTTGGTCTCCATGATCATAGGCAAACCTTTATTGGCGATGCTAAAGGCAATAAAAAACAGTACCAAATCGAGCAGATACAAAATAAATCGGGTGGCCACTCCGGCTTTTAATTCGCGGAACCTGGCATCTTCCAGGTCAACGACCTTCACTGACTTGTTTAGCTGATAATCCTGTTTACCTTTGCTGTGAAGGTCCAGGTTTTTAATGAGTTGGCTATAAAAGTTGTCTACTTCTGCTAAATCGAATTCCAGCTCCATCAGTTCCCGGTCGGCTAACCAGTTAAACGTCTGCTCCATTAATAGCAGGGACTCGCTGTTTAACAAGCAGTTAAACTGAGTCCAGTTATCGCGTTTTATATCCAGCATTAAGGCAAATACAGCAAGGGAAATTTGTCGCTTTTCCTCAATGGGCCGCTCAAAGCACTGAGGGAGGAAAGCCCGGAGTCGCTCGGCCTCTACAGGGCTGCTCTGAGTGCAAAGCAGTTCGTTTAACTGGTTTATCAGTATTTCGACACTCGGTAGAGGAGTTGTGTCCGGATTATCTAACAGGCTGTCGTTGGAGACTTCTTCCACCAATTCAATGCGCTGAGCAGTACTTATTGGACCGTCTTCGGTGCTACTCGCTTCAATCCGTGTTGCGGGTTCATCGGCTTGGACAGGCTCAGGATCTGGTGCCTGAGCTAAGGGGAGTGGTTCGAGATATTCAGTTTCATCAGCCTGGTACTCGTCCTGCTTTAGCTGTGATTTATTTTGCTGTTTAACCTGTCGAGACAGGCTTTTATAGGCCTGATGTAGCGCCTGAAAACCTTCCGGATCCTCATCGGGTTTGGTTTGTTTCAGCTTACTGGCATAGGCTCGTTTGATGGCTTTGGCATCATAGGTTGGCGCTATGCCTAATATTTCCCAGGGCGACACTAAAAAACAGACTCCGATTCCAGTGACTCTATGTCCTGGCTAAATACCTGCTGCGCAGCTTCGATGCGTTTTGGGATCTGGCTTTCCAACTCTCGCTCAAATCTTTTTACGATATGGCTGATTTCATCACGGCGTCCCCCCAAACTGGACTCATAAAGGCGTTCGGCCCTGGCTAGCAACTCTTTGTTGACCTCCTGCTCCCTGGGGTGAAACTTCAGCTTGGCCAGACGTTCGCTGCTGATGGCCAAGTCTTTTTCAGATAGTTCAAACGCCGAATTCTTTATGCTCAGCTTGCTGTTCGTCTGCTGCGAGTTAACTATCACATCGACCTCCAGCAATCCGTTCATATCGTAACTAAAGCGCACATCGATTGACTCTTCCCCGGCAGAAGCGGCGGGGACCCGAACTTCTATTTCACCCAGCTTGACATTGTTTTTGGTAAGCCGACTTTCTCCCTGAAATATATCAACGATAAGCTTTTTCTGATTGTTTTCCATGGTGTAATAACGCTTCACTATGCTAATAGGCACAGTGCAGTTGCGTTCGATTATAGGATCGAACAAGGATCCCAGCTCACCTCTGTCATCGTTATCATTATTGATCCCAGTGCCCAAGCTATAGGGGCAGACGTCGGTCAGTACTACATCGTCCAGCGCCTGATTTTTTTCTTTTAGTCCTGCTTGTATGGCAGTGCCACGGGCGATAATAAGGTCGGGATCCAGGTGAATGGCAGGCATACGTTGAAAAAGTTTGGCAATCATGGAGCGGAATATTTGCATCCGGGTAGCGCCGCCAACCAGGATCACCTCGGTTAACTCATCGGGGGAGATCTCCGCATCTCTTAAGGTTCGTTCTATGGGTGCCTGAATTTTTCCCAGCAAAACTCGACACTCATAAGCAAACTCATCCCGGGTAATATGGATCTCAGGATCGTCCCGTTGTAAGAAGCCAACGATTTGCACCGCAGGATCGTCGCTTAAGGCACACTTGGCCTCTTCCAGGGTAGCGTATAGCTGGCGCAACTGTTGGCGCGATAGGTTATCTTTTTCGCGCTCCAGTTTTTTCATATATAACTGGACCAGGATTTCCAGAAAGTCTTCGCCACCCAGGAAATTGTCGCCTGCGCTGGCATGTACTTCCAATACCCCGTCGAAGTACTCCATGATGGACACGTCAAACGTACCACCGCCTAGGTCCAGCACCACAAATTGAGCATCTTCCGGTTTTTCGTTGAGACCGTAAGCCAGGGCTGCAGCCGTGGGCTCATTAATTAACCTGTCTACTTTCAGGCCGACCAGTTCTGCTGCCGCTTTGGTGGCTTTGCGCTGCACATCGTTAAAATAGGCGGGCACACTGATAATGGCTTCGTCCACCTTAGAGCCTAAGTAGGTTTCGGCGTCTTCCTTGATACAGCGCAGCACCATGGCGGAAAGCTCCACCGCAGAGTAGGTTTGCGCCCCCAGTTTGACTTTGTGCTGGCTGCCCATATAACGCTTAAAGGTGGCCGTACAAGACGCAGGTGAGATCAGACGACGGGCTTTGGCGTATTTACCAACAATCAGTTCGCCATTCTCGTCTATGCCAACCACTGAAGGGGTCAGAAACTCGCCAAATCGATTGGGAATAAGCTCGACTTCGGTGTCTTTCCAGTAGCCGCATGCGCTGTTTGTGGTGCCTAAATCAATACCTATAATCGCCATATCATTCAAGGGGTCCGTATCAAGAGAAGCAACAATCTATCAAACTGGTGAATTCATACAAAGAAAAGTCTCAAATTATTGTGAATTTCTCACTGCAAAGATTGGACAATGGCCCCGCCATTAAATCAGCGGGGTGTGTGACAGCGGCTTAGACTGGATTCTGGTTGGCTTTTTTGATCCTGATGTTAAGTTCTTGGGCGAACTCTTTATGTTGCTTCAGGGGTATCACAAGCATGAAATCACTGCCATTTTTTCTGTATATCTGAAATTTGGAAGTGTCTGACGCACTGTCCTGCTGAGTTTGGAAATGTTCTATTTGGTTGTAATTGGCTTGCTCAAGGTATATTTGTGCAGACTCTTCGTCGCGCCAGTAAGAGAACACTTTTTTGTCGGTAAGGGCGTTACCGTCTTCTGTAAATGACAATCCTCCCTGTGAATAAAGCATCACCAGCTCTTCGTCTATATCCAGAGCCCCCAGCTTTTGCATAAACAGGATATCCTTACTCCATAAATTGTCACCGCTGACCAGCTTATCTGATGGGATAACGTTAATAAATGAAGCGAAGCTAAGCCCCGCAGTGCTAATTAATAACAAAAGTGGCGCCAGATGCCTGGGTCGCCATTGGGAGTTAAACTGATAAGCCTGCTTTGCCGATGCGCCGGTCTTATTAATCGCCAGGACCAAGGGCAGAGTGAGTGGCAGGGTTAACAGTAAAACAAGCAAATACGCCCCTGTGTTCGCCGGGTTTAAGAGCAACCCGGAAAGAGTGATCAAGATTGTAATGGCAAGGTAGACAAGCCGCTTAAACCAGCTTTGCTTGTTAGCATAATGCTTATCCCTGACCAGGCTGCGGTAGAGACTGTAGAAGGTTAAATGAATGAATATGGACCGCATCGCCGGCAATATTTTACTGCCGTCACGGTACTTCACATAGTGCCAGTTTTTGTAAGACCAGTAGTAAAAGTAAAATCCGAAGCTGGCCATATAGAGTAAACCATACTTAACCGGGCTCACTGTGTAGTAAATTTGCTGGCTTCTGGGCGGCGCTTTTGCTGCGTCACGCTTGAGTTCAACTATGCCGTATATAAACAGCAAGATAATAAACAGGAACCAGATTAGCAGCCAGTTAACGCTATTCGGGGTTGTAACACCTGTGTTGGCTGATGGCTGTGCATAGGAGTGATAGAAGGCATAGTCCATATCATGATGAACTTTATCTACAGCGGCGACATATTCGGCAATTTGCTCAGCTGGAATGACTGCCACTAGCGCTTTGAATTGATAACTCAGAGTTATTTTTTCTGCTGTGGGATCGTAACTATAAGCGCGTTGATAACTGAAGAAAGGCGTGTCGACAGTTTTCCTTTCCTCTTCGATATCCCAGGTGTCATCTGCCAATATGGTGACTGTGTAGTCAACTTCGTTGGGGAAAGATACTTCAAAGGGTGAAGTTCTCTGCTTCATCTTGGGTTTGTTGGGGATCCCATACATAGCGCTGGTAAATACAGTGCCGTCATATTGCTGCTTGTCCTGGTCATCTTGCCAGAAATCGGTTATTTGGTACTTCTCCAGCACTACTACCTTGTTGCTGGCTTGCTGATCTTCCACCTCTATAGGCGCCAGGGGAGTGATCCCAGGATAAAAATCCTGATAGTAGTTCAGATAGTTTTTTTCTGTCCCTTTATGCCCCCTGTTACTGTACTTAACTCGAAAGTTTTCTGCGTCTAAACCGTATAGCTCGGTTTTCAGCGTCAGGTTAACGGGTTCACCTGCGGCACCAGTGAGATCAATTTGTTCAGAAATAACACTTAAATGACCGGAAACGGACTGGCCAGTTTTGACCAGGGTCTTATCGCCGGGTTTTAACACCAGGGCATAGCCATAGTCAGACTGGAAAATGTTGTCAATATTACCTTTTTGATTGGTGATGCTGGGATCTACCCAGTAGATCTTGCCGTTGAGCGTAAAGGTCACTATGACATGGTTAAAGGCGTTATGAACCGGTCCTTCTTTTTCCAGCGTTTGGCCATAATCTGTATGAACCAATGCCGGGTAGCTGTCTACACCCAAGTGGTTAAGCAGTGTCATAAGTAACAGGGTTTTGTCTTTACAGTCCCCGTAGCGCCTAGCCAGAGTAAGTGCAGCAGGTCTTGGTGTTAGTCCTGTCTGACCAATTTCTACAGCCAGATAGCGGACTTCTTCTTGTACAAATGTTAGCGCAGCGCTGATTTGAGACTTTATATCCCGGTGTTGCTCTGTGATGGATTGCACCACCCGCTCTATATCTGGCTGGACGGGATCTTCAAGCTTATAAAACGGAGCCGCCCAAGACACGACATCCTGCCAGCTTCCAGCGTTGCTAAAAATGACTTTACCCCAGGGATCAAACCAGCTAGGTGATTCTGAATCCGTTTGCAAGACATCCAGTTTAGGGTTATCTATGATGTATTCTATATGACTGCTGTGGACCCGCTGCTCGACCCGATAGTCAGTATTGATGGGACGAATATCCAGCTGATTAGACTTTGGCCAAAGTAAGCGATAGAAGCTTTTACCTAAGGGGGCGCTCCATTGGATGTTGGTGGATTGCGAAAAAAAGCCTTGATAGGAAGGGTTAGCCCCTTTTATGGAATATTTATATTCGAGAATATCCCCTTTGCGGACATCAGTTAGCAGCAGTGATGCGGTTAGGTCACCGCTGTATACGTTTTCTTCGAGTTTTTCTTCCCTGCGTAACAGCTCAATTTTGTCTTTTAATAGCTGTTCAATGAACTGCCCGTTACGCCATACCCCAACACTGTGGATATTCAGGGTTTGGTAACCCGGATTAAAGCTCAGGCTAAGCTGAGCATGGTTGGATACTGCCTGCTCGTTGATCAATTGAATGGCGTAGTGGTAGAAGCTTTCCCTTTCCGACAGCATATTGGTTTGCCTGTCTACTAGTCGATAATACTCGCCGTAGGTGACGCCGCTTGGAGCCTGACCCTGAATATCGGGACTGATCTCGGTCACCCAGCCGGGAGTGGGCGTGATAAAAACTTCGCTGGTTTGCGCCTTTACCTGGAAATGGATAAAGAATAAAAAAACAGTTAACAAATAGGGAGTTAAATAAAGCCTCATGGTATCGCGGCCAGTCCTTTAGCTAGTATTTATTGCAGGCCTGTATTGTATAGATTTATCATTTACTTTTCTTTGAAAAGTTTTTGACGTTTCAAGCGTTTAACTATTAACTGTGTTCTTGAATGTGGAAATTTAACCACATTCCAAGGCTTTTAGTTTGTTATCGACAAACACAGCCATGATTTCTGATTGGTTTTCCGTTTGCCAGAAATACATATTGGCCACCTGTTTGTCAGCCTGGCCTAACTTCTCGAAAACCAAGCTTATGTCGCTATCCGCTTTAATATGCTGGCAGGCGGTGGGCAGTTCTACAGGAGCCTCACAGCTATTTGTGTCATAACAAGGTTTCGATACTTGTTGCCAACTTAGAAACACGATGGCGAGGGCAATAACAGGCAAAATAAAATAGATGGCTTTTTTCAGCATGGGATCCAACGAGTCGGCTAATTTGGAGAAAACTTATGATTGTTTCTATTTTGCCTTGCTCTGTCGCAAAGTACCAGATTTGTGGTTTTGCAGGCCGGAAAGGGAAATCAGGTAATTCGTAATGGTCATTTTTTGACCACTTGTTGTTTTTGTAACTTCTTATTTACAAGGTGGTTTTTTGATGCTTGTTATGTAAAGGCCATTTTCTCTGCGGCAAACTCAGACTATAGCGCTTTACTCCCAAGTGAAATCATTCGACAATGAACACAGATGCACCTGTACCATACCTGTTTTTTGAAGTAGAAAGAGCCCATGACTGAAAAGAAATCTAATCCGTTAATCGATCTCGTCGTTAATATTATCATCCCTTCTGTTGTGTTAATGAAACTTAGTGGCGAGGCCCACTTAGGGTCTGTTGGGGCTCTGATCCTGGCATTAGCATTTCCGATCCTGTGGGGGGGTTATGAGCTTGTTCGTTACAAAAAGTTTAACTTTATCTCTCTGCTGGGGTTTATCAGTGTGCTACTGACCGGCGGCATCGGCTTGTTTGAGCTCGATACACAATGGCTGGCAGTAAAAGAGGCAGCGATCCCGAGTTTAATTGGCCTGGTGGTATTGGGCTCTACCTTTACCCCTTATCCTATAGTGAATAAATTGATCTTTAATGAGGCGGTGTTAAACACGGCTCTCATTAATAAGCAGCTTGCAGCAAAAAATAACCAGTCAGCTTTTAACCGTTGTCTGAACTTGTCCAACTACCTGCTGGCAGGAACCTTCGCATTTTCTGCCGTGATGAATTATGTCCTGGCCACACGAATTGTCACCAGTCCGGCGGGGACCGAAGCTTTTAACGAGGAGTTGGGCCGGTTAACTCTGGTGAGTTACCCTATGATAGCCATACCTTCCATGTTGATGATGTTCGGCATTTTCTATTTCCTCTGGCGCAATATTAGTAAACTAACCAGCCTTACCGCCGGGGAAGTATTTCAGGCCAAATAAGCCTGTGTGATTAAAGCCTTTTTAAACAGGGAATGCTTATGGATTTTGGAATTTGGCTTGTTTACCTCGGAGTTGTGGGTGCGCTGATCGCATTTCCCGGGCCTTCAGCCCTGTTGTGTATGTCACACGGTATGAAATATGGCCGGGCGAAAAGTACTGCTACCGTTTTGGGGGGCGCATTCGCAGCCTTGATTTTAATGAGCTTATCCGCACTTGGTTTAGGCGCGATACTAGCTGCTTCCGAAACGGCTTTCCTTGCCATTAAATTAGTGGGGGCAGCTTACTTAATTTACCTTGGCGTCTGTGCCTGGCGTGATACCAGTGGTCCCTTGGAAACACAGAAAAGCACAGTTGCTACTCATGCCAAGGTGTCAATAATCCACTTGTTTCAAAAAGGGTTTATGGTGGGTATTAGTAACCCAAAAGACCTGCTGTTTTTTGCCGCTTTGTTTCCTAACTTTATCGATGTGTCTCAGCCGCAAAGTAGTCAGTTTTTGATATTGGGGATCACCTGGTTTATCCTGGATTGTTCGCTGATGTTTTTGTATGCCTGCGTAGGAAAACAAATCAGCCCCTGGTTTGCCAATGCAAGAAATATGAAGATCTTTAACCGCACCACAGGCTCTATGTTTATAGCTGCGGGTGGTGCTCTCGCGGCATCAAGTAAGTAGCCTGGCCTTCATTTTTAGTCGGAGGGGTTAGCCCCTTCGTTTTCACTTTACTCCTTCTGAGTTTATTTTTCGGCTTAGCTTCCATTGTGTCGTGGTAATTCTCGTTAAATGAATAGCAGGCTTTGTATTCTATATCAGGCTGCAGATACCGTATTTATATAGTAACTATTTAAAAAATATAAACATTGAAACAATGCACTGTCATAAGTATATTTCTGTGGTTTTTTATCCTACGTATATCGTTGCTAAGTGATTTTATGTGGGGATTAGCTGGTAACTCCCACATAACTTACTTTGTTACTTATTCAGCGCCTGATCTAACCAGTGATTAAATTCCTGTTTTGGTAAGGCGCCATTTAGCGTGTCTTTTAACTCGCCATTTTGAAAAACCATCATGCAGGGTATGCTGCGGATCCGGTATCGCGTGGCCAGCTCTTGTTGCTGCTCAGTGTCAACTTTAACAAAACGCATCGAATCACCCTTTTCCTGGGCGGATAATGAGAAAACAGGAGCAAAGCTCTTACATGGCCCACACCAGGCTGCCCAGAAATCCACTACTACTGGTTTGTTACCTTGAATTAGTGCGTCAAAGTTATCTAATGAGCCCTCTATAGGCTTGCCCGCTAACAATGGCTGTTTACATTTGCCGCACTGGCCATTTTCTTCGATTCGCTCGGTTGGCAGGCGGTTCATTGCCTGGCAATGTGGGCAGCGTGTGGTAATGCTAGTCATAGTTAGTTTCCCTGTTAATTTCTGCTGCCAGAGTACGTGGTCATGGTTTGGTTTTAAAGCTGGCAGTATCTATTGGAGCATTCGGTGTTATCTATTGGTTGGTTTAGTCTGTGATATCGCGATTTATAAGGTAAATTGTTATTGTGATGCTGGCTGCCATTTCACCGACTCTGATAAGAGTATCTTTAGTAAGTTCCGATTGGACAATTTAGTAACCGATATCGAAGCGCTTGAAGGCGTTTAACCGACAGTTGTAAGCTGTATCTCCAGGTACTCTCAAAAGGCCGGACAAATTCAGCAGAAAAGTATGATGTAATCAAAACTTCTATTTTTTATAACTGAAAAATAACAAATTTTAGTGGATCTCTAAAAAAACTCAATTATGATAGACACGTACAAAGCTGAAAGGGCAAACCAAGTGAAAACTTGGGACGCAAAACTACCGGTCTAAGGGAACATTCCTATGACAGCGGGGTCGCCAAATTGAGTATGCATGTGTGTTCTGCTTCCAATCCTTTCCTTGTACCTCAAACAAGCCGAGTCGCTTGAATTAATTAGCTTTGATTAATGAGGTCACACCTTGGGTAACTTAAATTTTAACCCGTTTAAAACAGTTCTGGTTGTATCTGTATTTTTTGGCGTCAGCGCATTTGCCAGTCTGACTGAGCTAAATAAGTTAAAACTTGAGACACAACATGCCGATGGTAACTGGCTGGAGAGTCAGCACCAAATCGAAAATCAGGGGCTTATCGATTGTAATAAAAATGCGGAGGTCTGGGTGTGCCTGGTTAAACAGCAGTTCGACTTAGCCATTGATGTCAGCCATAAAAACAATATTTTACAGTCGATAGAGTTACAGACAAAAGCCCGATTAAACGCCTTATTACCCGATCTTGTAAGTGGTGGAGAAGCTGCAAAAGTGGAAGTTGGATCCATATTGCGGCAACTGGAGCTACTTAACTCAGGCTCTATATCAGAGTTTAATACTGCACTGGAAAAACTAAATTATATGGAGTCTCAAACCCGAGTGGCCATACTGCAAACCCCAAATCAGAGTGAGCAAGTGGCCTTGCTTGAAAAGCTGGCACAACTTAAGCAGGAAAAAATGGCGGTATTACGTCAATTAGATGAAGAGATATCTTCTGTGATCACTAAGTTGGAGCAGTTACCCCGCCGACAGCAGGGCTCGGTTTAGCTTCCCAAATAAAGAAAAAAGATCGGCCTGATATCGTGCTATTTGCTATTAAATTTGGATAAGGGTTCAAAACGCAATTCTGGATTGATTTGATGGTTTAAGTTAGCGAAAAGAAGGAAGCAAATCCCCGAGTTAGCTTAATGATGTCTGTTAAAACGATACAGTCTGTGCAAAGTACTTAGCAAACCAGTTCGGATCAGCCGTTCTTTTTACTTTCAGATCCAGATCATCATATTGATGAACTGGATCTCCTCCACCTCCTCTGATCAAAGACCTCACGTCACCCTTATGTAATATGAGGGGGCGGAAGCCCGGATACATATTTAAACCGCTCTCAGAGTTCAAGCCGGTAAAGATCTAAAGGTAAAACCCTTGGTTAATTCTTGCTAAAGCAATCCGTTTCATTAAATCTTCCCTTGAGATTTGCTGTCAGCCCAGGACTAATCCCATTGCATGCTATTGATTAATCTGTCTTTAGTGATTGTATGCAGATGAAAAATATATTTATTAAAAAATCATCTTTTTTATAACGAAATACTCACTGATTATCTGTGGATATTCTGGAGAAGTTAATTAGTATGATTACTGTACAAAGTTGAAAGGGCAAACCAAGTGAAAGCTTGGGACGCAAAGCTTCCGGTCTAAGGGTGTTACCTATGACAGCGGGGTTACCAAATTGAGTATGTAGTTTCATTTCTGCTATCAATCCTTTCCTTGTACCTCGACGTAGATATCAAAGTATTACCAATTGATGTTCATTGATTTTGATAAATGAGGTAACAAAAATGGGCCACTTCAAATTTAATCCAATTAAAACTCTAATTATCTCTTCTCTTGTTTTCGGCGCTAGTGCGTACGCAAACGAAAACGACTGGGATCATGGCGATAATGCTGGTGTAGATGCCACAACTGACTGGCCGGAGCAGAACAGGGACCATGATCAGGACCGTAACCAGGGCAGTGATGAATTTGACCGTGCTATAGCGGAACTATTTGAATGGAAAGAAAATGTGCTCAGAGAAATAGAGCAGATTAAGCAAAGTGCAGACTCAGATCAGGCGCAAGAAAAATTAGCCGAGTTATATCGTGAGCTTGAAGAAATCGAACACAAAATTCAGCGCATGGAAGAGGACCGGGCTAACCGTGATAACAATGATTGGGATGATCACGATAACTTTGACGGTCATGACGACGATTATGTTAGCCAGCTGAAAAGAGAACTTGGAGAGTTGATGGAGTATAAGCATAGGTTGATGGAAGAAATTCAGCATATGCGCTCCAAAGGTGATTCCCCTGAAGTGGAAGCTGAGTTGGCCTGGATGTATCAGGAACTGGAAGAGTTAGAGGCCAAAATCAATGAAGTAACGCGTCAGCTTGAAATGGCGCGTAACCAACATCCTGGCGAAGGTGAAGCGGATTGTGAAAACCGTGGTGAGCAGTGGCATTGTCTGGTTCAGCAGCAAACCGAGCTGGCCATAGAGGTCAGTCACAAGATAAATATGCTACATACCATTAAGTTGGAAATTAAAGCTCATCTGGATTTCCTTATTCCAGAGTTGGTTAACGGAAATCCGGACGCTCAGGCTGAAGTGGAATTGGTTTTCCAGAAATTATCGCTACTTAAGCCTGAATCCACAAGGGAGTTAAAAAAGCAACTGGCCAAGTTGAGTAACAAGGAAGCCAGAGTTCGCAACGCCATATTTCATGCCCAGGGTCAGGATGGACAGTTCGAACTAATGGAGAAGCTTGCCCGCATTAAGCATGAAAAAGTCGCTGTGATTGAGCAGTTAAATGAACAGGTTTCCGTGATTTTAGCCAAGCTGGAAGAGATGTTTCGTGAGGAAGAGGGCCATTATAATGGTGATGAGGGTGGTCATAACCCGGGCGATAATAGCTCTTATCCAGATGGTGATTCTTACCCAGGTGATGACACTTATCCAGGTGATGACACAGGTCACCAGCCAGATCCTACAGCAGAGCCGACTCCAAATGGCGCTGTTTAATAGTTAACTAAAAAGATCGGCTGTATTTTCTCGCTAACATCGGATAAGGGTTTTAATCGCAATTCAGGCACCAGTTAACGGCTCTCATTGGCGAAAAGAAGGAGAAAAATCCCGAGCTAATGAGAGGCTGTCCGTCAACAGTCTCTGTCTGTGCAAAATTACTTAGCGAGTTAATTGAGCCGTTCTTTTTTACCTTCCGTGTTTGCCTTACTAATATCCTCTCGTACATTAATCTGTTGAAGTTTGAAATTGTGTTTAATGGGTTTGATAATTTATCAAGACTCTGCAAATAACTGCTTTGGTGTGCCACGAATATTTCATACTATAGACTGACTCGCGTCATAAAATTCACACCTAAGGAATAGCGATATGAAGAACGGGCAACGTGATGTAACACTCAGGTTTTTAGCGGAACCTAGCGATGTGAACTTTGGCGGAAAAGTCCATGGTGGCGCAGCGATGAAATGGATCGATTTAGCTGCTTATGCATGCTCAGCTGGATGGAGCGGAAAATATTGTATTACGGCTTATGCGGGCGGGATCCGCTTTGTTGCGCCTATCCATGTTGGGAATTTAGTCGAAGTCAGTGCCAAGGTGATCTATACGGGTTCATCGTCTATGCACATCGCCATTGATGTACAAGCCAGTGACCCAACTCAATTGAAACGACGTTTAACCACTCACTGTATTGTGATTATGGTGGCTGTGGATGATCAGGGAAAACCAACCCAGGTACCAGAATGGATCCCAGAAACGGAAGAGGATAAGCATTTACATGCTTCCGCCATTAAGTTGATGAATATGCGTAAACAGATTGGTGAAGAGATGGAAGCGCATGTGAAATACTTAAAGTGATAGTGGTGCAATAGGAAAAGGCTCTAAAGGGCCTTTCTTATACTTGATTAGCCGTAAAAAACCAGTGTTAACCTTCAGCTCCGTGTAATCTCCTTTTTAGTTAGCGGCAAGCAAACTAACTTAATAAAAACCATTCAAACATTGCCTGGACCCGCCACGTAAACTTAAAAAAGGGGGCTCATCATTCCCTTTTAGGGCCGGCACATTCGTACGCGATGATATACCACCGGGTATGACGCTTTATTGCTCAATCACAATTCGAACCTCCCCCAAATTGCTATTATCCTAGCTGTGACACTTAAACCCATATTGCGTGATAACTATGTGACCTTTAACCGTGAAAATCGGTACTGAGATTTGTAGAAGATAATTTGAAAGATTAAGCCCACTTTCCGTTTCTTTAACTGAGTGTTACCTAAATTTTACAACAGTATGGAGGCTGACAATGCTCGATCAATTTATCACCTATTTCAGTCACCCTCTGGGCATTGCTCTTGCGTTGATCCTGATCTCTTATCTACTCGAAGACCTGGCAATAGTGTCCGGCGCACTGTTGGCGGCGGAAGGTAGTATTCCCCTGGAACTGTCTTTACTGGCCGTGTTTATCGGTATTGCCAGTGGTGATTTTGGCTTATATGCCCTGGGCGCTTTCGCCCGCCGCTGGCGTCGCCTTAAGGGGAGTTTATTACTTAGAAAGCAGGTGCGCTTGTTACGTCGTCAACTGAAACAGAATACGTTTAACAATATTTTTTTGATCCGTTTTTTACCTGGTGCTCGTAGCCTGGGGTATACCTTATGCGGATTTTTTCAAGTGCCCCTTTGGTCATTTGGGATGGCTGTATTTTTAGCCACGGGTTTATGGACTGCATTGGTGTTCTTTTCTGTATACCAGTTGGGAGCAAGTGAATGGTTATCTGGCTGGAGTAAATGGGTCCTGGTACCTGTGGTGTTAATCGCACTCGCTTACAGCAATAAATTAGTTAGTTTCAGGTTAAAGGAGCAGTTGGCATGATAGGAGATAGCCGTACCCAGGTATGCCAGCAGGGTATGCCCGAAATGGAGCAAGAAGGAGCGGCGGTTTCCTTTTTTGAGTTTTGGCCTAGTTGGTTGATGTATAGCCCTGTAGTTGTGCAGTGGTTATGGTTGGGCCTGAAATATCGCAGTTTGGGTCTGCCGCTGATCGCCAATCCAGCCATTCCCTTGAGTGGCATGGTTGGGGAATCAAAGCGTGAGTTGCTGGATCAAGCCGGTGAGGAAGGAAAAAAGAGTATCGCTCCTTATTTGTGTTTCACCCGGCGTAAAGACATTAATGCCCGGATTGAAGCGGAAGCTGCTATCTCAAAAATGGATGATTTCGGTGTTCAGCTGCCTTTGGTGGTTAAGCCTGATATGGGGTGCCGTGGCGTCGGCGTCCGTTTGATTGAACAAGCAGAACAGCTGGTGGATTACCTGGAAGGTTTTCCCGTTGGTGCACAATTCTTACTCCAGCAGAAAGCACCTTTTGATGCCGAAGCAGGCGTCTTCTACATTCGTTACCCTGGTGAGCAGCGCGGTAAAGTGGTGTCTATCACTTTGAAGTACACGCCTTTTGTCACAGGGGATGGTAAAGCTACCCTCAAAACCCTGATAGAGCAGGACGCCAGAGCAGGCCTGCTAACCCATATTTATTTTCCTAAACATCATGACAAGCTGGATTGGATTGTGCCGAAAGGTGAAGCCTTCCGCCTAACATTTGCCGGTAGTCACTGCCGTGGCAGCATCTTCCGTAATGGCAATGAATATGCAACCGATGCTTTGGCTCTGCGTTTGGACGAAATATTCGATGAAATACCGGGCTTTCACTATGGTCGTTTGGATATTAAGTTTCGCGATATCGCCGCACTACAGAGAGGGGAGGACCTGTGTATTTTAGAGATCAATGGCGCCTCCAGCGAAGCCACTCACATCTGGGATAAAAGCACTAAGTTAAAGGATGCGTTTGGCACCTTGTTATCCCAATACCGCACTTTATTTGAAATAGGCCATTTGCAACGTCAACAGGGCTTTAAGCCACCTTCTGTCTGGCAGCTATACCGCGCCTATCGTCAAGAAAAAGCCTGGGTAAGTCGTTACCCATCAACAGATTAGGAGTTAGGGATGAAGAAGGTAATCTTGTTTTTCAGCTTGGTTTTCTCACCACTTGTTATGGCTGGGAGCGAGATTTATAGCTCGTTCTTCAGTTCTAAAGCTATATCGGGCTATGACACCGTCGCTTATTTCACCGAAGGCAAACCCGTCCAGGGGAAGAGTGAGCACAGCGTTAATTACAAAGGGGTGGATTGGTTATTTTCCAGTGCCGAAAACCTGGCCAAATTTAATGCGAATCCAGATGCTTACGCCCCTCAATATGGCGGTCATTGTGCCTGGGCTGTGGCAGAAAAAAATACTAAATACTCGGCTGACCCCCTCATCTGGACCATTGTAGATAACAAGCTTTATCTAAATTATGACCAAAGTGTGCAGATTGATTGGGTGAAAGATGTCCCGGGTTTTATTACACAAGGGGATAACAATTGGCCCGATTTAAGGAACAAGTAGGACTTAGGTGACTCGCAGAAACTGCAAGTCTGAAGCTAGAAAAAGGATGTAAAGATGAAAAAATTTAAACTTATCTTATCACTGGTTATCGCGTTTGTTTTTATTCAGTCACTGTTTTTTAAATTTAGTGGTGCCCCTGAAACCCAGCATATATTTGGTCTATTGGGAGATTGGGCTGGTCTGCCCTGGTTTGCAGAATATGGTGCTTATATGGTGGGAACTGCAGAGCTAATCGCCGCGATCCTGCTCTTTACTCCCTTGTTTTTGCATGGTGCGCTTATGGCCGTAGGTATTATGACAGGCGCCATCTTTTTCCACCTGTTTACCCCACTGGGGATAGTGATGCCCGCATTTAATGCAGCGGGAGAAATCATAGGAAATGATGGCGGCACCTTGTTCATCATGGCCTGTATCGTCTGGTCTTGCGCGGTTTTCCTTGTTATTAGCGGGCTCAGGGTTAATACAGCGGAAAACCCAGCTTTGGCGGGACACTAATTATGAATGAGCAACCAAGACCTTTTCGTCTTCCCAGAGCAAAAGGTCTGGGGTTAGCCTGTGCCCTGGTGGAAAAATTGACCGGTTTATCCAAACTGGATCAACTTTATTTACAGCGCCCCGCGGGACTGGATACCCGGAGTTTTTTACGCCATACCCTGGAAGCCCTGGGAATTAGCTATCACCTGGCCTCTGGCAGTACCGAGGATATCCCTAAAACCGGTGCTACCTTAGTGGTAGCGAATCACCCACTCGGTGGCGGCGAAGGAGTGATCCTGGCGGAGCTGCTATTAATGGTTCGCCCTGATGTAAAGGTGATGGCTAATCACTTTCTTAAGCGCATTCCAGAACTGGATGAGCTCTTTATCGGTGTGGATGTGTTTGAAGGCCAGGATGCGGTGAAAGCTAACCTGGCACCTTTAAGGGAAGCAAATGAACACCTGAAACAAGATGGTTTGTTGCTGATTTTCCCTGCCGGAGAAGTCTCCGCATTGGATAGAAAAACCAGGACCATCCAGGATAAGCAGTGGAGTCGTATCGTAGGGCGTCTGGCTAGAAAATACAGTGCAGATGTATTACCTGTATATGTGGATGGGGAAAATTCGTCGTTCTTTTATCGCGCCGGATTAGTTCATGAAAGGTTCAGAACCCTGTTGCTGGGCCGCGAATTGTTAAATAAGCAGGACCGGTCTATAGGCCTTCATTTTGGTGATCTGATTGGTCAGAGTGAGTTAAAGGCGCTAACCACAGACACTGAGGTCACAGCTTACTTGCGTCTGAACACATATTTATTGGCGAACCCCAATATTGCGGCTCGTAAAGGCAATGCTCAGCAGGGGGAGCCTATTGCGGCGGCGATGAATGAGACTTTGCTAAACAAGGACATTCAAGAGTTACCACCCGAGGCTTTGTTATTGTCCAGCGGCGAGTTTGATGTGTATTGCACCCAGGCGGCCAATTTGCCGCATATGATGCAGGAAATTGGTCGTTTGAGAGAGCAGAGCTTCAGGGCGGTAGGCGAGGGGACCGGTCTGGCATTGGATGTAGACAAGTTTGACGTCGACTATTTACAGCTCTTTATCTGGCAGCGGGAGAAATCACACTTAGTCGGCGCTTATCGACTGGGGCTGGTTGATCAACTTATGGCTGACAAAGGGCTTGATGGTTTATATAGCCATACGCTATTCCAATATGACGAAGATTTCTTAGTCCGTATGGGCAAGGCCATCGAAATGGGACGCTCTGTGGTAAGCCAGGAGTATCAGCAAAGCATGGGCGCCTTGCTGCTGCTTTGGCAGGGGATTGCCACCTATGTTTATCGTAACCCAGAGTACCGTACTTTATTTGGGCCGGTAAGCATCAGCAATGACTACAGCCCGTTGGCTCGTCAGCTGATGGCACAGACATTAAGCCTGCATCACTATGACGAGCGTTCGGTGGATCTGGTGAGCGCAAGACACCCTCTGCAACAGGATAAAAAGGTATTTTGGACTCTGGGCGCTTTGTCCGCCTTGGCAGATATTAAATTGTTATCCAAGGTCGTCAGCCGACTGGAAGGTGGCAAAGGGCTACCAGTATTACTGCGCCAGTATCTGGGACTAAAAGGTAAATTCGTCAGCTTTAACCTGGATCCTGAATTTAGCGATGCGCTGGACGGATTGATCCTGGTGGATCTCACCCAAATTTCAGCACGTACACTGGTGCGATATATGGGGAAAGAACAGGCCAGCAGCTATTTTTCTTTTCACGAAAACAAGGGAGATAGTTAATGCACGCGGTTATTCAGGGAAACAGAGAAGTAATACAACAGGGTTTGGATCTGATCCAAAATATGACCAGGGAACAATATAATTACCGGGCTCAGCCTTATATTCAGAGCAGTGTAGGCGAGCATCTGCGGCATATATTGGATATATTTTATGCGTTAGTGCATGAGGAAGCGCAGGGTTTTATTAACTATGACATCAAGCGCCGCGGCGCCGAGGTTGAGTCTAACGTCCACCAGGGTATAGCCGAACTTGGGGAAATTGCTGACTGGTTAGCGGGTATAGATGAAACTAAGTTAGGGCGAAGTGTCCAAGTTAATGTAGAAGTAACATTAAAAGAAACCCGATCAATCAGCGCCAAATCAACCCTGGCCAGAGAGCTGGCGTTTGTCGCAAGTCATGCTGCTCACCACTATGCATTGATGAGCGTAGCGGCTAAATTAGGGGGCATTAGTGTGGATCGAAAAATTGGACTGGCGCCAAACACCGCCAGTTTTGTAAGGGAAGAAGAGGCATGTGCACAGTAACCTGGCAGCTTACCCAAACCGGATATTCCGTTTACTTTAATCGAGATGAGCGAAAAGGCCGATGTTTGGCTTTGCCGGCACAGGAGAAAAACCAGCAAGGTGTAAAAGCTATTATGCCCATCGACCCTGTGGGTGGCGGTAGCTGGATCTCGGTAAATGAGCTTGGTTTATCCCTGTGTTTATTAAATTATTACCAGGGAACGTCTAGCTGTGCTAACCCCATAAGCAGAGGCCAGTTGCTGGCAGAGTTGTCTTCCTGTGTGTCCCTTGCTGAATTAGCTACAAGGCTTAATCAGCTAGACCTTCAACAATATGCACCTTTTACCTTACTTGGCTTTTCTCCCGACCTTAAGTTTGGCCAGGGACAGGTTTGTGGATTTTGTTGGGATGGGGTTAAGCTTAATCGGCAAGTCATGGATGCTTTTTTAACTTCATCGGCGGTGGACTTCCCCCTGGTGAAGCAGCACAGACAAAACCTGTTTAATCAAATGCTGTCTGAATACGCTACGAGTAAAGACTTTATGGCATTTCACGCCAGCCACTTGCCAGAGAAATCTCGTTTCTCAGTGTGTATGCACAGGGGTGAAGCCCATACTGTTAGTTTTACCCGCATAGATGTAGATAAAAGTGATGTCGTTATGCATTATCTGGCCGGAGCTCCCTGCGAGCGTGGAAGCCCGGTCAGGCTAAGTTTAGTCAGGACAGAGCAGGTTGGTGCTTAGCGACTAGTTCGCATCTGGCTGATCAATAGCCATATTTTGCATAAATATGGTCAATAAACCCATCAGCTATCATTTGTATCATAGCGGCATTGACCTCATCGACATATTGACTGCTAACTGTTTTCTTTGAAAAAAGAATGTAGGTTGGCCAGGTTAATACCACCATATTCTGTTGTCGCGCCTGAACAACGTTTATCTTGTCACTAAGTCCCTGCTGCTGGATGTAGTGCATTACCGGCAAATAGTCTCCCACCAAAAGATCGATCCGTCCCCCTAATAACAGTTCGACGCTCTGCTTAGTAGACTTGGACTTAATGATAAAGGCGAACTTGTTGTTGTCCAATGCCTGCCTGAATGGACCCGTGCCATACAAATACCCCTGGCGGATGACGATGGATTGGCTTCCCACATTATTGAAATTGGGATTAATCCGGATCTCGGCGAGTTTCTTTTTGAATAACACATACTTTTGCATGATGAGTGGAGATTTGACGTATTCCCCCCACTGCTGGCGCTCATTATTCTTGCCGGCGTTAAACAAAATGTCGGAACGCCCCGACTTAGTGAATTTGATGGCACGCTTCCAGGGGAAAAACTCGAAATTAACCTGTTTTACTCCAGTTCTTTCTACCGCTTCCCTGATGATTTCTACTGCAATACCTTTGGCTTCTCCGTCCTCCAGATATTCATAAGGAGGATACTTTAAAGTGGCGGCTCGTAGTGCCCGGTCTTTTTCAAAAGCGTAGCTGGATAGGGCGACAAAGTTGCAAAGTGTAAATAGCAGTATTAGCCATTTATTAAGGTTAGAGGTAACCATAATGCCGTGCTTAGCTCCTTTATGAGGAATTCTTGATATTGGCAGAACTAATCATAGTGGTGAGTTTAACTACCTGGCTAAAACAGTTTGCTCATAAGACCAGCTTAGCAACACCTGGCGTGTAGAATAGCTAAGCAACGTGTTATTACTATATTGATAAACAAGAAAATATTGGATGGTTTAAGTAATGGATGGATTTTTATACCAGGCATTTGTTTATTTGTGTGCGGCAGTCATTGCGGTGCCATTGGCAAAACGCCTTGGTTTGGGCTCTGTATTAGGTTATCTCATTGCTGGCGTTATTATTGGACCTGTCATTGGTTTGGTGGGCGCAGAAACCGAGGATCTTAAGCACTTTGCCGAATTTGGTGTGGTGATGATGCTGTTTCTGGTAGGGCTCGAATTGGAGCCAAGAAAGCTATGGGCCATGCGAGGAAAGTTGCTGGGTTTAGGTGGCCTACAAGTTGGTCTGACCGCTGGGTTAATTACGCTGGCGGGTTTATTTTTTGGACTATATTGGACCGTGGCCCTGGCTATCGGACTTATCTTTTGTCTTTCTTCGACGGCTATCGTGCTGCAGACCCTCAATGAAAAAGGCTTAATGAAAACACCCGGTGGTGAGTCCTGTTTTTCTGTGCTGTTGTTTCAGGATATTGCCGTGATCCCCATGTTGGCTTTGATCCCCCTGCTGGCAATGCCAGAGTTGCTACAGCCTGAGTCTGTAGCATTGGCACACAGTGTGGTGGAGGTCGCCGGCGATGAAGCTGGCCACAAGAGCTTAAGTTTGGTTGACGGTTTACCTGGCTGGGGAGTTGCTTCAGTGACCGTGGGTGCTGTGGCTTTTGTGATCTTTGCAGGGCACTTTCTTACCCGGCCTTTATTGCGTTACACAGCTCAAGCGAAGACTCGAGAGATTTTCACCGCTACCGCCTTGCTACTGGTGATTGGTATCGCTTTGCTGATGACCTTAGTCGGTCTTTCACCTGCATTAGGGACTTTTTTAGCGGGGGTGGTATTGGCCGGCAGTGAGTTTCGCCATGAGTTGGAAGCGGATATCGAACCCTTTAAAGGTCTGTTACTGGGGCTCTTTTTTATCACGGTTGGCGCCGGTATCGACTTCGGACTGCTGTTTGGTGATTTCGCTAAAATACTGGGGATCACTGTCGCTATGATGGCAGTGAAGGCGGCGGTTTTATATGTCCTGGCCCTCACTTTTAAAATACGTGGCCATGACCGCTGGTTGTTTACCCTTGGATTAGCGCAGGCCGGTGAGTTTGGTTTCGTACTACTGAGCTTTACCCTGCAAAATTCGGTGATCCCACAAAATCTCTACGCCACTATGTCGCTGGTTGTCGCCTTATCTATGATGCTCACCCCCGCACTGTTTATCTTCTACGAAAAAGTGATCGTCCCGAGAATTATCGAAGAAGAAGTGCGGGAGGCGGACGAAATCACCGAGCAGGGCTCGGTCATCGTTGCCGGACATGGCAGGTTTGGCCAGATTATTAACCGTATGTTGCTGGCCAATGGCGTCAAAACTGTGGTGCTGGACCATAAAGCCAGCCTGGTGGAAAATACCCGTAAGTTTGGCTCGCGGGCTTTTTTTGGTGATGCCAGCAGGCCAGATCTCTTGCATGCGGCGGGACTACAGCAGGCCAAGATCCTGGTGATCGCCATAGATGAAAAAGAGCGAATTACCGAGATGGTGAAATATGCCAGGAAGGAAAGGCCAAATCTGCATATTATAGCCCGCGCTGTGGATCGTCATCATGTGTATGCCCTTTATCAGGCCGGGGCGAGTGATATCGTCAGAGAGACATTCGACTCTTCGGTTAGGGCGGGTCGCTATGCGTTTGAAGCCTTAGGGTTGGAGCGATGTGAAGCGCAGAAAGTCGCTGATCTATATGTGAAGCACGATAGGGAAACCTTAGCCAAACTGGCTAAGGTTTTTGACCCTGAAATCGAGGTCTATGAAAATCAGGATTATATCTCCACATCGAAAGAGAGCATGCGGTTGATTGAAGAAGCAATGACAGCGTTACGGGCTGACTTACGAAGTGGTGAAAAAAGCCTTAAGTCAGATACCGATTGTAGTGACGTTGGGGTAAAAAATAGTTAACTTTAAACCCAAAGGGCAATGATGCGTAATTTAGTCATTGCCTGCTCTCTACTTTCTGCTGTTAAACACTGAAACTATCAGGCTTTGGCTAACCTCATCTCCACATGCTGGATCCCATCTTCCAGGTACACGGTCTAGTGACTTTTAGCACACACCGAGATCGTGGTAAAGCCGCTGGACCGAGTGTCGGACCAGCGCCTGCACGAGGACGACAACACACGTTTCAGGATGGGTACTAGCTACCTTACCTGTATCAAAAAATTTAATTTAATGATTTAACAATAAAAACTGTTGACGGTTCGATCTAACCTGACATATAGTTAGGACTCCTAACAATGTGGGCAAAAACATAAGGATTTAAAAATGAGTAAAGTAACTTTCTACCACGCAGGTTGTTCAGTATGTATTTCAGCAGAACAAGAAATTTTAACGTTGTTGGACAACACCAAGACTGAGCTGGAAATTGTTAATTTTGGCGACGCCAAAGAGCGGGTAAAAGAAGCAGAAGAGCTAGGTGTCAAATCGGTGCCCGCATTAGTTAGCAATGGCCAGGTGTTACACATTAATTTCGGGGCAAGTATCGAAGACGTTAAATCCGCTGTCGGTCTTGTCTGATCAACAGATAACTGCTCAGTACTTTGCTAAATAGTGCTGAGCAGTGAATGAGAGACGCAATAAAACATACGCGTTTAGAACAATCTGAATTAGCCCTTAAATCAATAAAAAACCAAAGAGAAATGACCATGAACGTACATATATACGATACCCATGTTAAAACAGATGAGGGACAGTATTATCATTTTGATGTTTTAGTATCTGACACAAGCAAAGACAAAGCGACTGAGTTTGCCGCTTTATACCTCAAGTCCATAGGAGTTGAAGGAGCAGACATCCAACAACAAAGCTGCAATTTTTGTCACAGTGAGCTGGCAAACCCGTCAGTTCAACAGCAATTAAGAACTCAGGGTTTTTCTATCATTCCAATGCAGGGTTGCCCCAAAAATTAAGTTAATTCCGGAACAGTTACAATATGAACAATATTCTGGCTTGTGATCTACACGACTATATCGAGATAGCTTGCATGTTTCGATATCGGGTCACAATAACCCTTAAATCCGGCGCGAGCTTTTTAGGAACCGCGCACAATACCCTGACAAACCAGGAAAAACAGGAGTATATGATATTATGCCCGGAAAATACCGCTTCGCCCCAACATAAGATATTGTTAACGGAACTGAGCTCTATGACAGTGCTCAATTCCTCCTCCCGATTTAGCCATGTAGACTTTTGGTGAAGTTCGTTATAATTGTTAGTAGTACTAACGGCTAAATCAGAGATGTTTGATGAAAAATGTATTTTCTCCGCTTGTACAGATTGACAACCTTGATGCCAAAGTGATTGCCGGTGTCGAGCGTTTGTCGACTGTTTTTAAGAGTGGTCTGCAAGCGACGGCAAAAAAATATAAGCTAACGCCGTTGCAAGCGCAATTGCTTATTTTTATTGCAGAGCATAAGTCCGGCTTATGCTCCGTCACTTCGTTAGCAGCAGAATTCTCGGTAACAAAAGCGACGGTGAGTGATTCCCTGAAGACCCTGGTGAACAAAGGGTATCTGGAAAAAATCTATAACCCCAACGATGCCAGAGCGTTTCATTTGTCCATAGTCGCCACCGCAAAACCTATGGTAAGCGAACTCAGCCAGTTCGGCTCTACCATGGCAGATCTTGTCAAATCGATGGGCGACCATGAGATTGAGCATTTTTCTGAGTTAATTTTAAAAATGCTGGCTTTGTGTGGTCAGGCTGGCCTGATCAGCGCTCGACAGTGTTATTCTTGCCGCTACTATGAAGCAAAAGCAAAGGGTTTTCATTGTCACCTGATGAAAGCCGACTTACCTCCTGCCGAATTGCGACTGGATTGCCCGGAGCATCAAAAATCGGCATAACTTACCGAACAAAAGGCAAGGTTATCTGATAACGATAGTCTGTTGCGCTACGTGTCAAAAGTGTCATACATACCTATACAGAAAACCCCTCTGATTATTAAGTTTCAAAACCCCTGTTTCTTCAATACGTTGATCTTGCATGGCTGAGTCTCCTGAAACTATTTTACTGCTCTAACGCGGTATCAAATGTGATTTGCTCACTGGGCTTAAGGTAAAGATATAACCCGCTGATAAACGAGAGGGCTGCAGCCAGTGCCATGACACTACACATGACTCTGGCATCCTGGCTGTCGGACAGACTCACCAGACCACTAAACACAGACCCTATACCAAATTGGGCGACACCATTGATGCCAGACATTAAGCCGCTATTTCCTTGTGCTCTGGCTAATGCGCCAGAGATGGCATTGGCGCCGATAAAACCCAATAAGCCGGTAAACATCACTACTCCGGCGACAATCCAGGCTAAATCCAGGTATAGATGGGCTGCGGTAAACAGATAACCGCCCACCAGGCCCAGGGTTAAGCTGGCCACAATGACTTTCTGGGTCGGGGACTGGTTGCTTAGCAGCCTGGCGTTGATCAGGTTGGCGGCTATCATGGCTATTGCGTTCACAGACCCAGCAGGTAACCATAGTGGTCTGGAGAAAGACCAAAATAAGTGATGTAGACATATGGAGAGCCGGCAATAAACGTAAATAAACCAGCAAAAGCAAAGGAGCCTGCCAGCATATGAGCCAGGGTGATACTGTCTGAACATACTTGACGATAACCTGCGGCTAGCTGAGGAAGGTTCAACCTTTTGCTCCGATCTGGCAGGCTTTGTTTCGGGATACCGCGCCGGGCAAAGAACAGAGTTAATAGCGCATAACCTCCTAGTGCCCAAAATATCCAGTGCCAGTTCAGCGCCGCTAATATTTTCCCGCCAATAATAGGAGCCAGCATGGGGGCCGGGACAACCACGGCCATAATATAGGAGATGATCTGTCCACTGCGTTGTTGATCGTATTTTTCCTGCACCATAGCAAACACTACCACTGAGGCTCCTCCACCCAGGGCTTGTGCGAGGCGAGCTGACAATGACAGGGAGCGCTGAGGTAGTAGTGACTAACTTTAGGCCTTTGCAAAACGGCAAGTTTCGCGTGTTATGAATATGACTGAAGAACGAATGTGTGTGTTTCAGGATGGGCGCTAGCTATATGTGGAATGATTGTTTCCAAATGACCTTTAATCATTGCTGGAGTCAGCAAATGCGTCAGTTGAATAACGCAGGGCAGGCGAACAAAGCCACATATTTTGACGAAGGTGATAACCCGAAAGACGAAATTGAATGGATATTCCAGGTGGAAAAGCAGCGTACATTTAAAGAAAAGTTGCTTGGCCGAGCAAAAATGACAGCTCAAGATGGTTGCTTTCAATATTTTCTGTCATTGTATTGAAAATACAGAGTTAATTCATGGAGTTAATCCGGAGTAGATCACTAACGAGAGTTTTCAGTGCAACTCAGTAATAGAGCTAGTTTTCTCAATTTGGGGTTAGAAGAATGAGCAATGCATACGTTATTGGACACGTTACTGTAAAAGACGCTGAAAAGTGGCAGCAATACCGCGATGCGGTTCCAGCTACTTTGAAATCATGGGGAGCTGAATTGGTTCTCCGCGGGAGCTTGGCTTCGATCTTGGCGGGTGAGCACTCGTACACAGATACGGTTGTCATCCGGTTTCCCAATGTGGAAGCGGTCAATAGCTGGTACTCTTCACCTGCCTATCAATCGTTAATTCCTCTACGACAAGCAGCTGCAGATATTGTTTTACTCTCCTATGAAGATTAGTTGCCTAGCAATAATCAAAGGATCATAAGTTGGGAAATTACGGAACTTATCAAATAACGGGTATCAGGGTAACAATTGTAGCAGCCTCTGTGGAGCAGATGCCTCTCTATAAGTGAAGAGGGCGAAGCCCGTGCCGGCAAGGTTCGCCGAACGCGCATCCATGCATTTAACATCTCATCCCTGAGATGGGTTCGGCTCCAAGCCCGATAGATCTGTTATCCAAGTTTGACCAGACCCAAAAATCCTCATATTGATATGGACACATGGCTCTACCGGGTTGTCTTTAGATGATATAGCCAAAGAATTAAAACTCAGTAAAACAAGCCTCTATAGCGTATTTGGTAATAAAAATGGACTGCTCTACCTGTGCCTTGAGTTATATGAAAAGCAATACGAACAGCCAATGCTCGCCAGCTTCAGTGGTGACAAAATAAGTGATTGTGTGGGTAATTTTCTCGACTTTGCCAGCGATCGCTTTAACTCATCTGACTCTCCACCGGGGTGTTTTATGTTTAACTGTGCGATTGAAGGCGAGGCATTTCCTGCGGAATTTAAGGTGAAGGTTGAGCAGTATAATATTGCATTTCGGGAAGTGCTCAAACAACGCGTTGTAGAGAGAATATCAGCGACAGATCCCGATTATGTCGACAGCATGGTGGATATGCTGTTAGTAAATTTATTTGGCCTGGCGAGTGCTTCACGAATGAAATTTCCACTTAGAAGGCCTAATTTTGCGCTATTAGATAAATTTATCAAAGCATAATATTGTTATCAAACTAAGGGTATTCATAGTTCCGAATGCAAAGCGACAAGCGTGCAAATTGGAGCTGATAATACAGTCTGCTGGTTCTGGTCATCGGTCTTTTTGGTGGGGTCAGGGCAGCCTCCGCTCAAACCGTGAATGCCCTAAAGGTTATCTTTCGGTCTTAAATCGGCTAACCAGGGACTCCAGTTCAGTAGACAGATCCTGGAGTAATCGGGCATTCTCACCAGCCTGGGCCGATGCTTCACTGGCCTCGTTGGCACCTGTATGAATGTCGGTAACATTCCGGTTTATCTCTTCGGCAACCAAATGCTGCTCCTCTGCAGAAGTTGCAATCTGAGTGGTCATATCCAGGATGGTTTCAACCGACAGTTGAATTGCTTCAAACACGGATTTCGTATGCTCTGTACTTTCCACCGTCTGCTTGGAGTGGGTCATGCTGCTGGAAAGTTTGCTGGATACGGTTTCGGTACGTTGACGCAGACTGGTTAACAGTTTATCTATTTCTTCGGTGGATTTCGCTGTGCGGCCAGCCAGGGTTCTGACTTCATCGGCCACCACAGCAAACCCGCGACCTTGCTCTCCGGCTCGTGCCGCCTCTATTGCAGCGTTTAAGGCCAGCAAATTGGTTTGTTCGGCGATGCCCCTGATGGTATCGAGGATCACCGTAATATTATTAGATTCTTCCGCCAGTTCGGTCATAGCTGTGTTGGACTCCGCGAGTATATTTTCCAATAAACCAACGGCTTCCACCGTTTCCTGGATCAGCTTTCGGCCCTGAACCACTTGCTGCTGTCCATTATCCGCTGCTGATGCAGCTTCCGTACAGTTCGACGCAACTTCGTTGGCTGTAGTCACCATCTCATGAAAGGCGGCAGAGACCTGATCAATCGCAGCCAGTTGATTGTGAGAAACCTCGTCTACTTTAGTGGCTACGCTACTGGCTCGGGTGGATATGGTATTTACTTCCCTGCTATTGCTTTTTACCTGGTCCACAATGTCATTAATAGAGCCGACAAAGCTGTTGAATGCCCCCGCCATCATTCCCGATTCATCTTTGCTGGTGACACTAAGGCGCTTAGTGAGATCCCCTTCACCTGAAGCGATATCCTGGAGTCCCTGAGTCACTGTATTTATCGGGCGGGTGATCAATCCGGTTAACCAGACACCGGCAGCCATAAAGATAACCAGCATCACCATGCTGATTAAAATAATCTTAGTGGTCATTCGATTGGACTCGGCATAAACCTCACTTGCCGGTACAAAACCGATAAATTTCCAGCCTAATTCAGGAGATATGTAAACATTGGCATACCAGCCTTCTCCGTCCATTTCCACATGCTGTAAGCCACTTGAGGCACCCGCCAGCTGAGCGTAAGCGTCACCCAAGGAGTTCAGCTGCTTAAAGTTGTGGTCTGGCTGTTTCGGGTCAGCCAGTACATTGCCGGTATCTTCCACCAGAATGACATAACCAGATTCACCAAAGGTGACTGTTTTCACCATCTCGGTGAGTTTAGACAGGGTTACATCGACACCTACTGTACCAAATGAACCACCTTGCCCTTCAAAGCGTTGCAGGTAATCGAGTAAAGGTGTGCCGGTGACGGAATCTGCGTAGGCGGGTACTCGAGTAGGTGTTGTTGAATTTATTGAGTTGGTATACCAGGGGCGTACCCTGGGGTCATAATTAGCGGCATTTTTGCGGATTGGCCACTGAATATAACCGCCGTGATCCATACCCAGGTAGACGTAAGCTAAGTCGGGCCTGGCTTCACCGAATTCTTTCATTAATTGAAAGGCCGCCGCTTCTACTTTTGAGTTCTGCATCGGGGTCATGTCGATGGAAGGTTTATTGGTGTACTCCATCACCGATTTATCCAGCTGCCGAATAAGCTTAGTACTGGCGAGGAATGCTGCGTCTTCTGCAAGACCGTTGAGGTAGAGAGTAAATGCAGTATCTACATGAGATATTTCCGAGGAGCTGGAATGTTCGAAAGAGGTTAGGGCGCTATCGCGTACATCAACCACCACCATGCCGGAAATAATGAGAATAGGAAACAGTACACTCGCCAATAGGGCGAGTAAAAACTGGGTGCGAATTTTCATAAGGTTACCTTTTTATTTATTCTTAATCCGAATGCTACTTTGGTTTATATTTGGTAGACCCCAAAAGCAGGCATTCCACAATAATTTTAGCGTTACCCTCTGGTAAAGACATGCTCATATCCGACTAAACAGGTGATCGAATGTCCATTTCGCTACTTTCCGCTGTTTTGTCGCAGGCCATGTTATTAATCTTGGTGCTGACTCGATGGGCCTGAGCTCATTCCACTTTCTATAGTCAGGGATGAGCCGGTTGATATCATCCATAGTTCTAGTTTTGTGTATTTCATAATTGTTGATATGTAAATCGGAAAGTGTCTTTGTGGTGTCCTGTCTATGCCATAGAGGATTGGGCGACTACGAATTACAGCCTGCTTTGTTCGATATAAGATTGAAATAACCAGGGTGATCCAAACATCAACGGGTGTCCCGCTAGCATCGAATTTAGCGTTAGTTGGGAGCTTCAGCTGTAGAAATGTCCACCATATTTGGTCAGCAGTAAGCCGGGAGCTTACGGTACACCAGACTGACTTTCAGCTCTTCCTTAAGCCCGCTGGCATGCTTCTGAGGAGGCGCCTTTTTGCAGGAAAAGTGTGCTATGCGGACTTGCTAACAACTAAATTCTTAGTATTAGGGGCTCGCCAGGTCGCAGGAAATAACCTTTTTCACATGGTTACCATGATACTTTCTAACATGATTATTTGTTTTTATTTAGTTTTAAAATATCCAAAAATAAAAAATAATGAGTTAAAACAGTTGTTTAGCAATATTATAGTTTGTTCTATGTTAGAAAATATCACACAAAATTAACACATTGAGACATTCGTCACTTTTTTTTAACCTGTATATTTATAAATTAATAGAGTCCCAGTCACTACGGCTTCAATTGCAGGTAGTTGGCTTTTGGGTGATGTAGGAAGGCATTGGCGATCACAGTGAATTGCCTGCTGATATATAGCAAAGACTAAAAACAATTAAAGCAATGTGAAGTAAAGGATGATTATGCAGGCTTTCGAAGCACTCGTAGCTATTTTTAAAACCAGGCTGAATAAATTAAATCAGGCTTGTGTCGCCGTGTTAATGGTTGCACTGATCCTGGATGTTTGGGTCGGTGTATTGGACAGATACATTTTCCATTGGCAACTGGTTTGGGTTGAAGAGTTAGCTCGCTACATTATGATATGGGCGATTTTATTAGCGGTACCTTGCTGCACAGCGGGTAGGGAGCATATGGGGCTGCAATTTGTGGTGCAAGCCCTGCCAGTGAAAGTTCAACTAATCCTTAAAATATCACTGGGTTTACTTACCACCGCATTTTTTCTCTACATTGCTTATTTGGGCATCGCCTTTGCTGAAAAAGGCGCCAGTCAATTAAGCACAGTGTTTGCCTTGCCAATGTCGTATGCCTACGGGGCCATACCCATCACGTTTATGCTATCGGGTATCCAGTCCTTACTGGTTACTATTGAAGATATTTGTTCCGCATCAAAACAATTTTCTACTCCAGTATTGGGCCAAGAGGGGCAATTGCTATGATGATCGGTGCGATTTTTCTTGTTCTTATGTTGATTGGTGCTCCTATTGCTGTCGCGCTTGGAGTCGCTGGTCTGACGGGCATGTTTGAGATGGGCGGCTCTCATTTTACTTCCCTGGCGCCCAGTAAGATTTTTAACGGGCTAAATATTTTCCCCTTTCTCGCCATGCCGTTTTTTATCCTGGCGGGAGAAATAATGAACCAAACGGGGATCACCAGTCAGCTGGTCCGTTTATCTCAAGCTTTGGTTGGGCATTTTCGCGGTGGTCTGGCTCATTCCAATATGTTGGCTTCGGTGTTTTTCTCGGGCATTACCGGTTCGGCAACGGCGGACGCCGCCGCATTTGGCAGAACACTGGTGCCTGCCATGGAAAAGCAAGGTTACACCCGTTCATATGCCTGTGCCGTGACCGCTGCAGGTTCAATTATTGGTCCTACAATTCCGCCTTCCGGGTTGATGGTTGTGTATGGCTCGCTGATGGGAGTTTCAATAGGTGGTTTGTTCGCCACAGGTATTTTACCCGGTATCTTGGTTTGCGTCGTTTGTATGGCGATTATTGCGGCTATGGGTAAACGTAAAAACTTGCCCAAGGCGAGCCAAAGGGCTTCGTTAACTGAAATACTGGTGCATTTCAGAGGGTCCTTGTTGGCTCTGCTGATGCCTGTGATTATTCTGGGAGGTATCGTTTTTGGCATAGTGACGCCCACAGAGGCGGCTTCTATTGCAGTGGCATATGCTCTGCTGGTTGGCGGTTTGATTTATCGCAATCTGTCATTTAAAGCCTTATATGACATGGTTGTTCGTACCGCACAAATATCTGCAGTGATTTACCTAATCATAGGGGCTGCATCTATCGTTGGCTGGTGGCTGAGTTTTAACCAGATCCCACAGGAGATTGCCGAAGTCTTTATCTCTTTATCCGACAATCCAAATATCATCTTATTGCTGATTATCTGCCTCCTGTTAACTGTAGGGATGGTCATGGATATCAATGTGATGCTGATTATCTTGGCGCCAATATTGATCCCTTTGACTGAGCAAATCGGGATGGACCCTTTGCACGCGGGTATCGTTTTTATTCTGGCGCTTAACATTTCGTTAATGACTCCCCCCATAGGCGCCTGCTTATTTGTCCTTTCCTCGGTAACCGGAGAAAGGTTGGAAGCAATATCGAAAGATCTGTTGCCCTTCTTATTTGGGGAAATGGCCCTGCTGTTTGTTATCGCCTATTTCCCAGACATGGTCTTATTTATTCCAAGGCTCTTGGGATATTAAGCAACGAAAAACTGACATTAAAAAAACAATTACATGGAGTAATGCATGAAAACCCTGACCAAAACATTGTTAGCAACCACCTTAGCCGCAGGTCTGATCGTGGCGCCATTTGCCCAGGCAGAAAAGGTACTGCGTATTGGCCACGACAATAAAGCAGATATGCTGGAAAACCCTGCACATGCCTTCACCGGAGTGTTTAAAAACATAGTGGAAACCGCTTCCAATGGTGAAATTAAGGTGCAAGTCTTCCCTAGTAACCAACTGGGAACGGCGAAAGAGCATGTGCAAATGGTGAGAGATGGTCAGTTGCAGGGCACCTTATCTTCCGTTGGCGCAGTGGCGGGTTATTACCCGAAAATCGGTGTATTGGACGTGCCTTTTGCCTTCGACCACAATGCCGCGACTTATGAAGTTCTGGATGGCAAATTTGGTCAGGCCCTGGCGCGTGATATTGAAAAAGACTTAGGTGATGTCAAAGTACTTGGTTTTCCCGATACAGGTGGCTTTTTTGCGGTAACTAACTCCAAGCGTCCGTTGGAATCCCTGGAAGACTTTAAGGACCTGCGTATTCGTACTATGACGCTGCCAACTCACCAGAAAATTATTCAGTCTCTGGGAGCTCAGGCATATCCCCTGGCCTGGGGTGAGGTCTATTCCTCACTGCAAACTGGTGTTATCGACGGCCAGATGAACCCTGTGCCTACGGTTTCTTTTGCCAAGTTTAATGAAGTTCAGAAATACCTGACGCTGACCAACCATTTATTTGCCCCTTATACCTTTATGGTGAATAAGAAGTTTTATGATGGTTTAACGGAGCAGGAGCAAAAAATTATTCATGATGCGGTGGAAATTGCCTTAAGTGCCAACCGAGGGTTATCCCGCCTGATAGAGGCATCGGAAGATCGTGGTTTATCTGGTCTTAAGAAGAAGATGAAGGTGAACGCCTTGTCAGCTGAAGACAGGAATAAAATGCGTGAAACCACTCAACCTGTGATCAAGGCATATGTGAAAGAAAACCTGGGTAAAGACGGTGAAGAGTTACTTAACCTATTCTTGGCAGAAGTCGATACTGCAAATAACAAGCGCTATTTGAACTAAGCAACACGCTTAAATACTTAGGCCACTTGGATAAAATTCAAGTGGCTTGGTTGTAATACGAACACGAGTGCAAAGCCGGACTGACAACCAAGCTGGCGCAGAAGTATCGTTGAAAACAATAAAATAAGTTAATCGCTTAAAGCTAGCCACCTTTAAAGTAAACCTGATGGACCCTTGGCCTGTTTCATTTACCTACTTACATCTTTGCTAACCAGCTCTCCTTCCTTTTATCATTAAAATCAAAACACTGATTTAACAGTACTTTTACAATCCAAGAAAAAATAATCTGTTATCTCTACATGAAGACTCTTGACTGAAAGTAAAGGTGGATGTATCTTTACGTCAAGCTTCTCGAAAGAGATATACTTCAAGTCAATCGAATCGACTGGCCTGGCCTGACTGATTAAACGATTTATCACTATCTTATTTAAAGGACATTATTATGAAAATCACTGTATTTGGTGCTAACGGAAACATGGGTCGTCGTATTGTTACTGAGGCTATCAGCCGAGGACATCAGGTCACTGCCGTTGAAAGAACTGAGTCTGGGTCAAAAATTCCCGGTGTGGCTCAATACCGGGTGGGTGATGCTGGCAAGCTGGAAGACGTGATTAAACTCAGCACAGGTCAGGATATAGTTATCACGGCCACTCGTCCTCAAGCTGGCAATGAAGATGAGTTGATACAAACAACTAAAAACTTGCTACAAGGCTTAACTCAAACTAAAACCCGACTACTTATTTCCGGGGGAGCTGGCGGCCTGACGGTACCGGGTAGCCAAACCTTAGCGCTGAATGACTCAAAATACGTGGGCGCTGGCTGGTTTGATATTGCCCAGGCCTGTACTCAGCAACTGGAAGTATGTAAACAAGATGCCCAGGCAAACTGGACCTATCTCTGCCCAGCCGCCATGCTGGCACCGGGTGAACGCACCGGCAAATTCCGTCTGGGCGGCCATGAATTACTGCTTGATGAAGCGGGTAACTCGGCCATTTCCATGGAAGATATGGCCATAGCTTTGGTGGATGAAGCTGAGCAAGCCAAGCACCCAAGAGATTATTTCACCTTGGCTTATTAAATAATCAAGCCAGTCAATAAAATGCGAATTAGGGCTGTCAGGAATAAAACCTGGCAACCCTTTAAATTTATGAGTATGAAGATTCATGATATAAAGACAAGGTTAACTAACACACTAGGGCGCTTTTATGGATAAAGACCATGTTGATGTCATCATAGAACAATGGAACAAAGAAAGACCAGATTTAGACCCTTCTTGCATGGCAGTCTTAGGTAGATTGAAACGGTTAGATAAAGTTGTAACTGCAAAACTGGAAAAATTATTTTCAGAGTTTGGCTTAAACTTTGGTGAGTTTGATGTGCTGGCCACTCTGTTACGCTCTGGGGAACCTTACACCCTGACGCCCAACCAGCTATTAAAAACGGTGATGCTGACTTCAGGTGCTATGACTAATCGTCTGGACAAGCTAGAAGGAAAAAACTTTATACAGCGCCAGCCAGATCCCAATGATCGCCGGGGAGTTTATATTTCATTAACCCCTTATAGCCTGGAAATCATCAACCAGGCTGTGACCAAACATGTTAGCAATGGTGACAAGATACTTAGCTCTTTGTCATCACAAGAGCAGGAAACCTTAGCCTTGTTACTCAAAAAGCTATTAGCGGCAGAGTAAGGTTAATCCGGTCGTCAGCCGAATCAAAACGTTAACTAAGATTCAGGGAGTCATAGCTCCCTTTTTTATTTCCCGCTCCTCAAAAAGTACCTTTGTTTAGATGCGCAATTAATGTGGTCTCAAAAAAGCGGATATAATCAGGTCCGGTCGATTATGTATGCGGACCCTTACAACTGTCGCCACTTCGTCGAAAAGGTTCTGCGTAAACTACCAGGCGTATTCATAATTAGTTCGAAAATATCTCTTAGGGGGCTGAAGGCATCGAGCCGATTACTTATCGTTAGTTCCGGCCGTGATTAAAGCGCCCGCATCTCTCTCAGATTGACGGCTATCAGATTATATTGAACCCTGAAATGGAAGAGCATCATATCGAGCCTTAATTTTTACATTTAAATCATCCCGGACAGATTCTTTTTCTCCGCTTTAGGTTTAGAATGCCGCGTCCTATGCCTATTTCCGTTACCTTTAGCGGTTCGTTTGGTATTTCCTTCATTAAGCTTTGCGATGAATCGTTCCCGATTAAATTTGGAGTCCATATGGGGCAGGAGAAACGCGCCGATATTATTTTGGTGTTAACCACAATTGTTGCTGCGGCAGGCTGGATTTTCTCTAAGGAAGCAATTCAGGGGCTTCCACCAGCAGGGTTTATTGGTATTCGCTTTCTGTTGGCATCCCTGTGTTTACTGCCTTTTTGTTATCGCAGCATAGCTAAAGCCAGTCGTAAAGATATGACCAAGGCGGCTGGGGTCGGTGGTATTTTAGGCACTGCCTTGCTGCTTTGGATTTTCGCTATTTCAGTCAGTGACACCTTAGCCGAAGGTGCGTTTATAATGAGCTTATCCATGTTATTTGCCCCCTTGCTTGCCTGGCCTATTTTTGGCTTAAAGCCAGGGAAACGATTTTGGCTGTCGATGCCTATTGCTGTAAGCGGGCTTGCGTTATTGTCCCTATCCGGTGGCTGGCATCAATCTTCCAGTCAGCTACTGTTTATGCTGGCAGCGTTTTCATTGGGGCTTCATTTTAACTTTAATGCCCGCTATGCCTCGCGGATCCCCACCTTGTTACTCACCTGTATTCAATTGGCGGTGACCGGTGCTATGGGCATTTTATTTTCGCTGCTTTTCGAGTCCTGGCCCACCCATATACCAGTGGAGATCTGGGGTTGGCTTTCGTTAAGTGTGTTGTTGGCGACCAGTTTGCGTTATGTTCTGCAAACCACTGGGCAGAAACATTCCAGTTTAGCCAATGCCGCCATTATTATGGTGCTTGAGCCTGTGTGGACGGTGTTGATGAGCATGGTTTGGTATGGCGAGGAGTTACCTCTGCCTAAGCTGGTGGGTTGCGTAATGATCCTGTTTGCACTGCTGACTTATCGTGGATTATTCAGTGTTCTGCGATTTAAAAAGACCGTCAGCTAAAGATCTCGCCAGTCAGATGAGTAGCGAGATCGAGTTGTATTACTCGTACAGGCAAAGGTAAGAAGTTTCAACATTGGCCTTTACCTGGAAGCTGGTATTGGCTTCCACTTCGAAGCTTTCTCCCGACTTAAAAGTCACCCATTCTTCCGCGCCAGGTAGTTTGACCGTAAGGCTACCGCTGGTCACCGTCATATATTCTTTCTGGCTGGTACCGAACTCATATTCGCCTTGCGCCATAACACCTGCAGTAGCAGGAAGCGTCTCGGTTTTAAACGCGATGGACTTTACCTTGCCATCGAAATATTCATTTACTTCAAACATTTTCTGTCCTTGAACTTCTAACTTATGCGGCTCAGTATGGCCCAACTTCAGTAGCGGAAACAAGTCGCTCATTTTACTGAGTTTCGTTTGAGCTATTTTGGATAAAAAGAAGATTAGCCAGTATTACCGGCCATTGAATAATATGCAGCATTTTCTTTTGTCCTGGTGTTTTTTCACAGATTTTTATGCGCTATTACCTGGTACTGGTTTGCTTGTTTATCTCGGTCTGTTCGTCCAAGCTTTCTTATGATGAATCGGTACAAGCGACGCCGAATCCAGCCGTTTCCAGTTAGCACCTTGCCGGTAGCTACAGCTCTTAGCTAACTTTCTTTACCCAGAGTCTCGGCTAAAAACTCGAGTAACATACGGACCTTAGGTGACAGGTGGCGGTTATGTGGGTAGAGGGCCCAAATTCCGTCATCCGGCTCACGATACTGAGCTAGCAGGGAAATTAACGTGCCGCTCTCAATATAGGATTCAACATAGTAACCAGGCAACTGAGCCAGCCCTATTCCCTTTAATGCCGCGTCCAACAATGCCCGGCCACTGTTACAGCTCACACTGCCTGTTACCCGAATGTTGCATGGTTTGCCATTTTCCTGAAAACGCCAGTAGTCCAGGGTCCCTTGCAGGCAGTTGTGCTGTTCCAGCTCTGACAGGGAGTGAGGCAGGCCATAACGGGAAAGGTAGGCCGGTGAAGCGCAAACGTGCTGGGTTCTTGAGCCTAAACGTTTGGCCATCATGGATGAGTCATCCAGTTGTCCCAAGCGTATTGCAAGATCATAACCTTCATCCACTAAGTCCAATTTCTGGTTAGTTAGATGTAGTTTCACGTTCAGTTCCGGGTATTTAGCGACAAAGTCGTTGATCAAAGGAGCTATGCTTCGCTCTCCGTAAGTGACGGGGGCGGTGAGCTTAAGTTTTCCTTTTGGCGTGCTTTGTAAATTGGTGATGGCACGCTCTGCTTCTTCGAGGCCGTCCAGCACCTGTCGGCAGTGCTGGTAATAGATCTGTCCCACCTCGGTGACCGAGACTTTGCGTGTAGTGCGATAAAATAGTTTAGTGGCCAGGCGGGTTTCCAGGGCGCTGACTTGACGACTGACCTGGGCGGTAGAGATCCCCAGTCGTTTCGATGCCTTAGTAAAACTTTCCGCCTCGGCGACGGCAACAAATTCATTTACCCCTTCCCAGTTCACCATCACTAGTTTCTCAAAAATTATATTATTACCATATGGTAAAAGTAATCTGCTATTTGTGCTAATTGTTACTTTCAGTGGAAGAATACGTTAGTGCTTATTTCAACAATAGAGGGTCTGTCTCTTTCTGTCATTCCCTTGTACAAGGGAATCCAGTGGCTTTGGAATACACATGTCACAACCAACTCACTCGGTTGCGAGAACACCACCCCGGCAACTGGTTTGCTGCGTCCCATTCTTGCAATGAAGGTGATCTCTTTCTGTCATTCCCTTGTACAAGGGAATCCAGTGACTTTGGAATACACATGTCACAACCCACTCACTCGGTTGCGAGAACGCCACTCCGGCAACTGGATTGCGGCGCCCCTTCCACAATGGCGGTGATGGCCTATCTAGGTAAAGTTGATTAATTCCAATATGGAATATATGTAATTCAAATCAGCATGTTTACCAATCAAACTAGAATGAATATAGTTAACCCATCGAAGAAAACGTGACACGGGTCACCAAGTTTCTTCTACTGAATAAACAACCAAATTGTAAATATTTAAGGATACCATCATGAACAAGTCTATTATCGCTACTATCACTGCCATCTCTCTTTACGCTGTAAGCGGTGCTGCTTTTGCCGCAGGAAGTGCTGAGAACCACAGCCTGTCTGACGCTAATACTGAGGTTAGCTACAGCGCTGCAGTTGCTGAGCAAGCTCGCTTAAACAACATAAGTGCACCGGCTCCGGCCAAGGTATCCTTTACAAGTTACTCCCTTGATGAAGATGAAAGTTTTGCCACTCGTAAAGCCGAGCAGGCCCGCCTGAAATCCCTTGAAGGCAAAGAATACAAGGAACTGGCCGAGAACAAATTCAAACCTGTAAGTGCAGATGATGAGCCTCGTGGTACTGCATGGGCGGAAAGCCGTAGAAGCTAAATAAATATGTAGGGCTACTTAACTCTTTAGTAAAAGTAACGTAGAGAAAGTGGCGTTGGGTTCTTACCGGGGTAAACCCGGTAAGAACCCGTTTTATCATACCGACCAAGCTAGCCTTGTTTATACTCAGGCGTATCTAGTTTGCTAAGCCAATGGTCAATCTCGTCGGCAACTGTCTCATCAAATGTCATTTCAAGTTCCCAATATTCATCCGGTCCCAGACCTTTTTCTGTGTATTGAAACAGATGATTTAAATCGGGAAATGTTTTTGCTCTCGACTTTGAGTGGGCGAGCAAAGATTTTATTTGTGGTTCGTTAACCTTTGCGGAAACAAGCAGGTCTTTTCCCCCATAAAGAGCTAGCATAGGGCTGGGATAGCTGGAAATTAAACCCTTACCGTCACCTCTTTTTACTGCGTTAAGCCACCAGGGTGTGGCAAAAAGAGACTGCATTGTTTCCACATTTTTTTCGCTAGCACCAGATTTTCGATAATATTCGCCAAGCCGTTTACGCGCGTCGTTTATCGAATCGGCGCGCTCTATTATGGAAAGTACGTCTTTATTTTCCTTAGTCTGCTGCCGTATAAACTCTGAGGGCTTACCGTTCTTTTCGGAAATTTCCCTGCTCTGACGTATTATGGTTTCGGATAACGACTCTACGCTTCCCTCGGCCAGCGACACAATAAAATCAGGCATGCTTATTTGGGCAGCCAGTAAGCTTTTTGTCTCCCCTAATGAATGTCCAATGTAGCCGGATTTGGTCAAACGTAAACCGGAGTCTTTTTTAAGCCAATTTAAAGCGGCCGCGGCATCCTCCGTAAAATTATCGACTAACACTTGATCATGTTGCTTATGCTTTTGCCTATTCCCCCTGTCGTCATAGCGCAGCACAGCATATCCTCGTAACGTAAGAAAATGGGACAAAACAAGGAACAATTTGTTCCCTGCAGTATTCGAGTTTCTGTCAACTAATTCAGACCCTGAAACCAGCACCACGGCCTTAAACGGACCTTCTCCATAGGGGAAGGTCAATTCTCCCCTTAATTTCACGTTTCTTTAGCCAGCTAAAAATGTGACGTCTCGTATTTCATAAGGTCTATTCTTGGGCTCTTGCGGGCGTGGCATCATGTTGACTATTAGCTCATCCACCGCACCTGTACACGCCGTTAGCAATCCCAAAAAGGGAAGCCATAACCATTTACTTAGTTTCATCAATCCTTCCTTAACCAAGACCAACATTTCTATCCACCGATACACAATACCAAGCTGTATTTGTGTGAAGTCAGTACTATATGGTGTGGAATGTTAATATGATCTTAACGGTTAAGGATCTGGCCACATATAAAACGCAGTACTGTGGCCATTTATAGTCTTTTCATATTTTAAATAGATAGGATTGCCTTTTGTTCAAAAGCAGGAATGCTGATACTCAAGGTTCCGGAACACTCGTGACTAGCCGGCTTATTTAACGGCGGTAACAATGTGGCGTATGTCCGCTTAATCCGAACAATCAAGCGTACACAGCTTCAATTTTATTGCCATCCAGGTCAAAAACAAACGCCGCATAATAGCGTTCACCATATTCTGGCCTGGATCCCGGTTTACCTCCACATTTTCCACCTTGCTCAAGGGCAGTACGGTAAAATTCATCCACCATTTCCTGACTGTTTGCGCTAAATGCCACATGTGTCCCGTTGCCAGCACTGGCCTTGTGCTTGGTATCACAGGCACAGCCAATCCAAAACTCGAAATTATCGCCATAAGCGGCTGCAACCCCATCAATGAAATGAGCGCGAGGAACATTTAGTGCTGTCATTACTGCGTCATAAAACTGAACTGCCGATGGAAAGTCATTGGTGCCAACAGAGACATGGTTCAATATCATCAGAATATCCTTAATCTATTTTATTTAGTAAATCATATAGTTGCTTGCTGATCCTGGCAGTTTCTTGCTTATTTTGATATACCGGAAAACTGTTGCTTGTAAGCAAACAAGAGGTTTTCGAATGACAGTTAGCGGTAGTTAGCGCAGCTACTACACTCACGGGTGAATTGTTGACCCGCTTGCTCCTTCTGGTGACTTTACCAACCATAATCTGGGCCTTAAAGATCTGAATGCAGCCTTCGACCTGTTACACAAAGGAAAAAGCATTCGCACAGTGACCCATAACGATAGGTAATAACAATAGGTGGCCTGAGCAACTAAGGCGGCTTTCGATTATTACAACGCAGTAAAAGTGATTTGTTATTTTACGGGATTATCTTAAATGTAGAGTCAAAAGGATCGGTGTTGCCTTTTGTTATTCGTCTTATTCCTCAATAATGCATAAAAATAGCAGTATCAACTAAGAAGACTTGGTGGCTTGATTATCGACAAATAACAATATCGAATCCATTCAATTCGAACTTTCCATGGATCGCACTTGTGTAAACACCTCTGGTGTGTGGCTAATTGGGTGGGTATAAGTACTGTTTAGCCTTGCTTCAGTTCTCCTACGGTGCTTCCACAAATCAATGGATGTGACTTAGTCATTAGGCTGTAAGAATGATCGTTCCAGTTAAGTGGACACCCGTTCATTACTCTCTGTTGCTGGCATGACAAAGGACATCGGCAAATTCTAATCGTAATGACCGCTCATACCCAGAAATGTAGGGGTAGTGTTTTCTGTCAATAATTTTATGAAAAATGAAACATTTGACTGATTCGTGTGATTTAGCTCATACCATTCGATGATTGTTATCACTTGTTGTTTATTCTTTATTTACATACGTATAGAGTGCGTAGCCTACATATTATATTTGTCAATTTTTTATATTTTTTACTTCAGTTTTTTTCTGCAGGGATGTTTGATGAGACCATTTAAAGGGCTTTTGCTGGCGTTTGCGTTGCTTTTTTCGAGCTTTTGTTCAGCTGACGAGGGGTACAACTTATATAAAGTAGGCAACGACTACTACCTCAGCCAAAACCCCGACATGGTGATTATCCACGGAGAGGTTATTGTTCCTATTGCACTGAAAAAACATGTTTATATTAAGCTCACATGGGATGGAACATCTTGGAAAACTCAAAAGCTTAGTGAAGCACAGTGGGTAAGCGGCAATTATGCAAGTATGCCAAAAATCAATGATCACCTTATGTACGGTGACTTTGATGGCGATGGTCAAATTGATATTCTGATACGCGGCGACAATTACAATGATAATAGTTTTGTCCTAAGCAAGATCGGAGCAGCCACCCGAGTTACTGTATTGGATGCGAATGTAACCGGCGTTGATACCTCAATGAGTAATACGCAGTTGGTGCTTAAGGATTTTGATGGCGACGGAAAAACAGATATATTTGACGGCAAATCCATTTTGTATGGAAGTGAAACCAATGTACTAGAAACACGCAATAACACTTCCTTTTTCACCCGCGAGTTTGAGCGCAACACAGTAGTCGGAAATACCAAATTTAGCAGCCATGTTGACTCAACGGGCGCTTTTAACATAGATCTGCCGATCCAGCTGCCTTCTGCACCGGCAGGCTTCATCCCCCCTGTTAGCCTATCTTATTCCAGCCACTACAGCCCAAATGGATTGGGGATCCTGGGTTTTGGTTGGTCGCTAAAAGCGACGAAAGTCATTCATAGATGCAGTAAGAATTCCGCCCAAGATAGAGTGGCTTACAGTGGCACAATACAGTTTACTGAGTCGGATAGACTATGCCTGAATGGCCAGCGCTTGCAGGTCAACGGAAATAATTTAGCGGATGACGCAACCTATTGGGCCGCAGGCCAGACATATCACCTGGAATTGGATGACCTTTCTACAATTACTGCCTTATCCAATACGGGGTCTAACTTCTTTGAAATGGTCGATAAAACGGGCAATCAATATGAATTTGGTTGGCCGGAAACTGTAATTGCGAACGACAAATCTAAAGTGCAGGGCTGGAAGCTTACCTCGATCACAGATATTTTTGGTAACAAGATCCGCTACCATTACGATGATTCTGATTTGGCGGAGCAGCGCCTCCACGCCATCGAATACTCTGGTCAAGGTAACTCTTTCGCAGCCCGTGTTACTTTTAAGTACCGCACTGCGGCTGATCACCGAATCCACCATAGAAGTAATACGGATACCAAAGCCAAAAACTCCAAACTTCTAGACCAAGTTGTGGTGACGTTGGATAACGAGCTATTCCGACGTTACGATTTGCGATACGAATTTAGGAGTCAAAAAAACCTAACTTCAGCCTACCTGGCGGGGCTACAAGAATGTGCAGCCCTTGGTAACCACAGCAAATGCCTGCAACCCGTTACATTTGATTGGGATAAAAAAGTACTCCAACAAACGCTAGTAAATGATGGGGTAGTTCTTACAGATACGGCTCGTAGCCTGATAACACCAAATACTGTATTTGTCGACTTGACGGGAGACGGTAAAGTTGAAGCTATTGACTCTCTGGGTATTAAAGAAGGTGTAAGTGGAGCATTGTTTAAGTTCCAGCTTGATTACGATAAGCCACGCTTCCACATAATTGATTTTGATGCCGATGGTGTAAATGATGTTTTATACAACAATAATCCAATTAAAGATGGGTATTGGCGTCTGGTGCGTTTTGAGAATGGTCGTTTTAAGGAGCAGCATAGTGGATTACCCTATTCCAAAAATAAAAGTGCTTACGTAGTTGCAGACGTCAATGGCGATGGTATTCAGGATTTTGTCTTTACTGGTGAGCATGGTGATGCCAGGTACTATCTCAACCAACCAGGTATAGGCGGCGGCAGTTTTAATCACACTTTCAATTTTAAATTTGGCCGCTCGGAAGGTCGTATCTTAACCGCGCTAGGCGATATCAATGGTGATGGTAAAACTGAAATTGCTTTTCAGACATTTGGTGTTACGAAAGCTAACGCAACAAAGTTAATTTACTCTCAGGCCAATGGTTATAGCGCTGAACCTATCCATGATGCTTCAGCATTTTTCAGAGCCTCTGCAACATGTCGTAACGGGGGAACTCTGCAAACGAATAATGGTGTATTGCAATGTTATCGTGGCTCAGGTAGTAATTTGGGTAGGCCGGACTTTGTCTGTCCTGAAGGGTATAACCGATCTGGCGAGTACTGTTCAGAAAAAGTCATTAAAACGACCGAGGCCTATATTTCTGCGGTGAGATCCTGTAAGGAAGGTGAATTTCATCCCTATAAGCATGATGGCTGTTACAGGGGGCAGACTCGGGTTTCGAATTATACCTACAGTTGTTATTTTGATAATGCATATCAAAATAAATTCTCGATTCCAAGGGGAGAAAATTGTTTCCGTAAGGAGTTCACACTCGATAAAGTCGTTTTCCCAGCTGGTGATATTAATGGCGACGGCCTGGCAGATCTTTATCGCAAGGTCGATACTGGTAAATTTAAATTTCGCCTGGAATATGGCCTTTTTCGTGGCGGGCGTGAATTTGCTTGGTACGAAACAGGTTTGTTCGTTGATGAAGATTCGAAAATAGAAAGCCAGGACCTGGACGGTGATGGTCGCTCTGATCTGGTATTGGTGAACCAGGGAGAAAATAACCACCTCAATGTGTACCTTGCTCGCAGTGCCTTGAAAGATGGACAGCTGATAGCGGATAAAATGGTGTTTTATCCAATTTATGCCCATAACAGCAATGATATAGGCGGCGCACAGGTTGTTGATGCGGATGGTGATGGTATCGCTGAAATTTTCACCATTTCTAAAAAAACGCCGCTTAAGGTTAAACGTTATTCCCTGACCAAATATGGCAGCAATCGCTTAACCGATATTTGCTCCAGATGGAATCCAATCACCAATCGTTGTGATTACGGTGTTAATACCAAGGTTGAGTACGCAAATTACCTTGATGATACGGTTATTGTTGGCAAATCTAATATTGAGCCGGGTTATCCACTGGTGAAACAAAAACACGGCTACTTTGTTAAGGCGGTGACGAAGGATACACCTGATAGTGGTACGCCAAATATTACCCTGACCTATCAATATAAAAACGGCCTGGTGGATCGAGCAGGCCGTGGCTTTCTGGGTTTTGGGGAGATGACCACTACCAATAGTAAGTTTGGTTCGGTTTCCCAAAAGGCGTTCAGTCAAAGCTTCCCATATATCGGGTTGGTCACGGCGGAAAGCACGCACTTAGGCGGCCAGTTGGTTTCCCAGATCACAGCAGAACCGACGCAAAAAAACACAGCTCAGGGAGGCGTATTCCGCTACCTGAATAAAGTGACCGAGCAGAAGTGGGACCTTAAAGGGATTGAGTTACCGACGACCTGGCAAGTATACCAATATGATACATGGGGTAACACGGAACGACATCTGAGCTTCGTCAAGTCGCCTGGTGAGGCGGTGGGAGACAATGACAATACCAACAAGCGCAAGTTTTTTAACAACGATAACGACCGTCGTTTTGGCCGCCCCTACAAGACAGAGGTAAATATCTACCGTCGCATCGGCGACAGAGGCAGGTATCGTGGATATACGGACGACTTTTTCTATTACCCCAATGGAGCGGTAAAGCAAAAAATCAGCCAGAAAGCAGCGAGGACCAAAATTGGTGGTCAGCATTATTCGCTGAATCTGACCATGGATTATCAATATGATGCTTTTGGTAACCTCATTCAGGAGTCTCAAACGGGCCTGGCAGATGCAAGTGGTAACCAGCAAACAAGAACCAGCAAGAGCCAGTTCTCCAGCAATGGCCGTTTGTTGAAGTGGACGGAAAATGCCTTACGCCATAGGAATGCCTACACATACGACGGGTTGGATGCTGATTCAAGCAGGGGGGTTATCTCCTCTACCGAAGTGACTGATACCAATGGATTAAAAGCCAGTACGTCGGTGAATGCCTTTGGCGAGATCAAGTCGACCAGAGGAGCTGACGGTGTTGTCACGACAATAGAGCGTGGCGTGTGCGGGTCTTGTGAGTCCGTGCCGGCCTATTCCTGGGTCGCTTCTAAAGCACCGGGCCAGCCAAGTAGCAAGCTTTACTATGACAAGTTTGGAAACCAGGTTGGTGAGGGTAAGGGGCATCAGGATGGCAGCTTGAGTGTTAGCCACCTGGAGCTGGATTGGCGTGGACTGGTGGTTAAGAGCTATCGGCCTGGTGAAGGCAGCAGCAACCGGTCTTATTTCACTCACACAGCATACGACAAGCTGGGGCGGCCTGAGCGAAAAGTGGATCACAACCAAGGCAGTACGCCCACAACTGCCTATGTGTATAACGGCCTGACTACTGAAGTTACCGAACCAAATGGTGCCATTCACAGAAAAACGCTGGACAAGCACGGTAATACGGTACTTGTGGTGGACCCTTATGGAACACAAACCCGCTTTACCTATCAGTTAAATGACAAGGTATCGACGGTTATTCAGGATGGTAATGTCAACACCCGGATCGAGCACAGGTATAGCGCCTGGGATAAGAAAACCCAGACTCGCTCGCCAGGTAAAGGGCGAGAACTCTATACCCATAATGCGTTTGGTGAACTGATCTCCAGTCTGAACGGCGCCAACGAGTGGAGTTACTATAGCTACGATATCTTGGGCCGACAGCGTGAGCGCAGGAATGACGACGGCATCAATTGCTGGAATTACGACACGGGAGCTTACGGCAAGGGCCAATTGTCACAAGAGTATGTGATCCATAATGGCGCTACCTGTGGTGGCGTAACCAGCGCAGATTATGCGCGTATCTACACTTATAACGGCAAAGGCCAGCTGGCCAATAGTAACTATCAGGTGAAAGGGCAGGGCAGCTACCTTGTCAGCCAGACCTACCAGCCTGACAGCGGTTTGATTGACCTGTTAACCTTGCCTTCCACCACCCAAGGTGTGGGTTCGGTTAAGGTTAAGGTTAAGTACAACTATACCAATGGTTACCTGAGCCAGATAAGTGACGGTAACGGAAAGCCTTATCAGACTATTCAAAATCGAGATATCTGGGGCAATGTGATCCTGGAGCAGCTCGGGAATGGTGTATCTCATAGCCGGGTGTATGGTCAAGATAACGGTCAACTCGATTCTTTGGGTTATCGCGGTTCTTTAGACTTGTTTGCTTCGCGCTATGAGTATGACGTCTCGGGTAACATGTCTAGCCGAGAGTTTGATTTCGGGATTGCCAATACCGCCCGCTATTACAGCCAGGGCTTTAGTTACGACCAACTTAACCGCTTAACTTGTTTTGAGGATAAAACGACGGGCGCCAGCCTGGGGTATTTTGCTTATGACAAGTTCGGCAATATTTCTGCCAACGCGGCCAATGCTCCGGCATACAGTTCGGGCTGTGCGGCGGCGCCAAGCGGTAACCAGGCCAGCCTGAATGACACTGCGTTGATCTACAGTGCGAGTTACCCTTATCGGCTGGATTCGGTGGACGGTAAGGCTGTCAGGTATGGCGGTTCGGGTAATATTCGTGAATACCGCAGTTCCAAACTGACTTATTCGGCTGCCGATAAGGTGTTGACCATTGACTCGTGGAACGCCGGTAAGAAGGATTCGACAAATTACTCCTATGGTCCTAATGGCGACCGTTACCGCAAGGCGGTGAGCCGTTATGTGGATGGTCAGCTGGAAAACAGCAGTACCTTCTATATCAGCTCTGTTTATGAGCGTCATCAGCGTGCTGCTGGCGCAGGAAAAAGCGCGCTGACGGAAGAGAAGTACTTTATTGGTGATGTGATTATTACCAAGCGGAGTAACCAGGCGCATTCTGTCTTCTATCAGTTGAAAGATGAGCAGGGCTCTACCTTGATGTTGACGGATGACAAGGGTAAGGAAGTTAACCGTTATTACTATACGCCGTTTGGTGAGCAGCGTGATGTGAGTTTGTCTCCGCTGCCTAGTTCTATGTTACAGCCGACTCGTTATGGGTATACCGGCCATGAGCATGTGGCAGGGTTGGATATTATTAACATGGGTGGGCGGATTTATAGCCATAGCTTGAGGCGGTTCTTGCAGGCGGATCCTTTGGTGGCGCATCCTATGTTTAGCCAGAGTTTTAATCCGTATCAGTATGTTTATAACAATCCGTTGGTGAATGTTGATCCGAGTGGGTATGCGGTGCCTCTTGCTGTTTACGGAGTGTATGCGGGTCTTGTAGCTCTAGCTACTGCACCTATTGCAGAGCAAGCGATTAACAATACAAGAAGAGTCAGTTTATCAACTAATACCAGTCATCTGAATGATGCGGTAAATGCATATGTTAGTGATCCTCGGGTTTGGGCTTTAGGGGGTTATGGCATAGCGGTTAAAGCACTTGCTGATACGATTGGAATAAACACAGAAAGCAACGCAACTGATGAGATAAATTCAAGTACATCGCTCGAACAGCAAACGGCGATAAGCAACGGGGTATATGATGGGCGCTCTGCTGAAGGTCCTCAATCAGGATCTTATGAGCATATACCGGGTGAAGTTGCTCCTTTGGGGAATGTGTATAATGAAAGCGAGAAGAACGGTGATGGGCGATTTTATGGTGTTCTAACGGAAGCCCCAATAAGCGGTGAGACACGTTCTTCTCACCGTAGAACCGCAAATAGAGCTCTTTTGAAGGCCCTTGAAGGCGATAGGAGTTTTTCTCAAGATTTAAGTAATGAACTTGATGAAGATGTAATTGAGCACATGAAGTCAGGTAAAAGTGGGCTTAAAAATCCTCCTGGAACCGAATGGCACCATTCCAAAGGTAATAGCAGTGTGATGCAGTTATTGCGTAGGGAAGTCCATCGCGATAAAAACCTTCAAGACAGCTTACACCCAGATGGTTCAGGTGGTTTCTCTGAACACTTTAATAAGAATTAGGTTGGTTATGAATTCACAAGAAATAAGAAATAACTCGTTGATAAGGTCTAACTCATTAGGCTACCAAGTAAACCCTGATTTGCCCCTTCTGGAAGAAGGCATGGTTGTGCGTCCAAGAAAAGATATTATTGAGCGTACATTAGCTTTATTTTCTGTAGTTTCTGTAGCATATGGATTTAATAACAAGTCGGCGCTGAATTGGCTGGAAAAAGAAGAGGTAATCGAGGTTTTAACTGACCTGGAGAAACAGTACCTCGTAAATAAGATTGGGGATACATCATTTTTTCAATCTCAGGTTGAGGCATTAAATGCACTTACTTGGGTTTTAGGAATAGTTAAGGAATTGGACTTTAGTAAGGGGTGCCCAAATAACCTCATAACATACTTCCCTGACATAAAGAACAATGAAAGCTCTAAGAAGTTTAACGAAAATGCTAATTTTAGAAGTAGAGAAGAAATATTAGTAGCTTGTGACTTGTCCTATTGCATACATTGGTCGATTACGCAAGCTAAGCTCGAGAGTAAATCCTTGAAAGTTGATGTTAGCCCATGGGTAGTGATAGAACGGAGGAGGTCTCTTGAATGGGCTTTATGTGAAGAAGATTGGGATTGTATAAGTCTTGACACATAAGATGGCGGGGTCACATAAGATGGCGGGGTCAGGTCTTGTCTTTTGCCTTTGGGTCTATCTTTTGAGGAGGTGGATTTGATAGGTGGGAGTTTGGATGAGCAGGCCGTTGAGAACAACGGGGTCAGGTCTTGTCTTTTGCCTTTGGGTCTATCTTTTGAGGGGGTGGATTTGATAGGTGGGAGTTTAGATGAGCAGGCCGTTAAGATTGGAGTACGCTGGGGCTTTGTACCATGTGACTTCGAGGGGGAATGAGCGTAAGCCGATTTACCTTGAAGACGATGATTTTGAGTTGTTTTTGGAGTGTCTAGCAGGAGTTTGTGAGCGCTTTAATTGGGTGATTCATTCCTATTGCTTGATGACCAATCATTACCATTTGTTGGTGGAAACGCCAGATGGGAATCTGAGCAAGGGGATGCGGCAGTTAAATGGCGTGTTTACCCAGGATTTTAATCGTCGTCACAAGCGAGTAGGGCATTTGTTCCAGGGGCGATATAAAGCGATTCTGGTAGATAAAGAAAGTTATCTGCTTGAGTTATGCAGATATATCGTTCTCAACCCTGTACGGAATAATCGGGGTCAAATAATCGGGGTCAAGTCTTGTCTTTTGCCTTTGGGTCTATCTTTTGAGGAGGTGGATTTGATAGGTGGGGGATTAGATGAGCAGGCCGTTGAGATTGGAGTACGCTGGGGCTTTGTACCATGTGACTTCGAGGGGGAATGAGCGTAAGCCGATTTACCTTGAAGACGATGATTTTGAGTTGTTTTTGGAGTGTCTAGCAGGAGTTTGCGAGCGCTTTAATTGGGTGATTCATTCCTATTGCTTGATGACCAATCATTACCATTTGTTGGTGGAAACGCCTGATGGGAATCTGAGCAAGGGGATGCGGCAACTAAATGGTGTGTTTACCCAGGATTTTAATCGTAAACATAAGCGAGTAGGGCATTTGTTCCAGGGGCGCTATAAAGCGATTCTGGTAGATAAACAAAGTTATCTGCTTGAGTTATGCAGATATATCGTTCTCAACCCTGTACGGGCACGCATGGTTGATTCGCCGCAAGAGTGGCCATGGAGCAGTTGGGGTTACACAGTTGGAGTGCAAATATCACCAACCTGGTTAGCCACAGATGCATTGCTTAAATTATTTGGTAACCAACGACAACAAGCTGTCGCTAGTTACATGAAATTTGTTATCGATGGCATAGGTAAAACCATTTGGGGTGAATTACGCCATCAAGTGTATTTAGGTGATGATGCTTTTGTTGAGAGGCACTTAAAGTTGGCGCCTAATTTATAAAAGTCAGCGGGGTCAGGTCTTGTCTTTTGCCTTTGGGTCTATCTTTTGAGGAGGTGGATTTGATAGGTGGGAGTTTGGATGAGCAGGCCGTTGAGATTGGAGTACGCTGGGGCTTTGTACCATGTGACTTCGAGAGTCAGCGGGGTCAGGTCTTGTCTTTTGCCTTTGGGTCTATCTTTTGAGGAGGTGGATTTGATAGGTGGGAGTTTGGATGAGCAGGCCGTTGAGATTGGAGTACGCTGGGGCTTTGTACCATGTGACTTCGAGGGGGAATGAGCGTAAGCCGATTTACCTTGGGAGAATCACCGGGGTCAGGTCTTGTCTTTTGCCTTTGGGTCTATCTTTTGAGGAGGTGGATTTGATAGGTGGGAGTTTAGATGAGAAAAAGTCAGCGGGGTCAGGTCTTGTCTTTTGCCTTTGGGTCTATCTTTTGAGGAGGTGGATTTGATAGGTGGGAATTTGGATGAGCAGGCCGTTGAGATTGGAGTACGCTGGGGCTTTGTACCATGTGACTTCGAGGGGGAATGAGCGTAAGCCGATTTACCTTGAAGACGATGATTTTGAGTTGTTTTTGGAGTGTCTAGCAGGAGTTTGTGAGCGCTTTAATTGGGTGATTCATTCCTATTGCTTGATGACTAATCATTACCATTTGTTGGTGGAAACGCCAGATGGGAATCTGAGCAAGGGGATGCGGCAACTAAACGGTGTGTTTACCCAGGATTTTAACCGCAAACATAAACGGGTAGGGCATTTGTTCCAGGGGCGCTATAAAGCGATTCTGGTAGATAAACAAAGTTATCTGCTTGAGTTATGCAGGTATATCGTTCTTAACCCTGTGCGTGCGAGCATGGTTGATGCGCCGCAACAGTGGCCATGGAGCAGCTGGGGTTACACAGTTGGGGTGCAAATATCACCAACCTGGTTAGCCACAGATGCATTGCTTAAATTATTTGGTAACCAACGACAACAAGCTGTCGCTAGTTACATGAAATTTGTTATCGATGGCATAGGTAAAACCATTTGGGGTGAATTACGCCATCAAGTGTATTTAGGTGATGATGCTTTTGTTGAGAGGCACTTAAAGTTGGCGCCTAATTTAGCGTCGGATTTGAGCGAAGTACCTTTAAAGCAAAGGCGAAGTTCACCACTTGCATTGAAGGAATATGTTGAAAAGGCAAGTTCAAGAGATGAAGCCATTATTGAAGCCTATAGCTCCGGCGGATATACGTTAAAACAAATTGGCGATTACTTCGCTCTTCATTACTCAAGAGTAAGTAGAATAGTAAAAGGTAAATATTAGGTTGTTAATTTTATAATATTAGTGAGGCACCTTTGGATTTTGGATAGTCTGCTAAATAGGCCTTAAAATTGGCCAGTCTTACCTAACGTAAATAGGGATATTAAATGAAGGTTCTGTTGGCTGTTATAGTGTTATTTTTTTCTAATTTGGTATCCGCCTCGGCCCCAGGGCAATTCATTGGTTATACCAAAATTAATTCTATCTCATCTCGAACTAATGGTCATCAAGCGCTTTTTATTGACGCTGTTATTCCACGAATGGGCTGTTATCATCACGACAGAATCATTATCGATGAAAATAAGATTGGCTCAAAAACTATGATTTCTTTGGCCCTTCTAGCTATTAGTTCAGATCGTCAGGTGTCATTTAAGCTGGAAGGTTGTGGGCTAATTGACCCTGGTACAAGCACTGAAGATGCCCCAATAGTTAAGCGATTAAAGATAAAGTAATTTGAATTGACTCTTCTTTATATCTATTAATTTGTTCGTATTCTAGGGTTGTTATTTATGCGGTGCTTAGCTCTCTTTCTCGTATTACTTTCTTTTCCTTCATTTGGTTCGAATGAGTTATTTTCTATTCAGTCGATAGAGGCAGGTGGTGAAAGCCATGTTATTTTAGAACTAGATCGCGTGGTCTCAAGTGAGATTTGCGATGCTAGCTCTCAGGTACTAATTAGAGAAAATGAACTGAGCGAGAATAGCAGAAAATTGCTGTCGCTTGCGCTTGTTACCGGTCGAAAACTAATTTTTAGTTTTCAGGAGTGTTACACCGGCTCCACTTCGATTCGGCACCCCTTGATAACTCATTTTGCTATTTCACCTACTGCCGGCCAGTTCAAGCAACCAACAGTGATATCTTATTGGTCGCCCAAAACGGTGGCCTTGGGAGCAGAGCAGACCTATTTCTGGGAATCCGAGAATACCGATAAATGCGTAAGTGATAATGGCACTGTACGTGAGGTCAGTGGCTCGGACGGCCCTTATATTGCGGAAACTTTGGGTAGTTTCACCGCTAGAATTACATGCACAGGCCCAGGAGGTTCGGTTACCTCTGAAGCGCCTCGTATTATCACGTATAAATTACCAATTGTTAGCTCCTATTGGTCGCCTAACACCGTCGCAATAGGGCAAGAGCAGACCTATTTCTGGGAAGCGACAAATGCTGATAAATGTGTAAGTGATAATGGCACTATCCGCGAAATCAGTGGTTCGGATGGCCCCTATGTGGCGGAAACTTTGGGTAGTTCCATTGCTAGAATTACATGCACAGGCCCAGGTGGTTCGGTTACTTCTGAAGCCCCTCGAACAATAACTCCACCCGCACCAATCGTGAACTCCAGTTGGTCACCACAAAATGTGCTGCTAGGAGCTAGTCAAGTTTATAGTTGGAACTCGTCGTATGCGGCGTCTTGTGTCGGCGATAACGGAGTGGTTAGAGAGCACAGTGGATCCGTTACTGTGGTGGCAGATACGATAGGTGATTTTATCGCCAAAATCACTTGTTCTGGCCCGGGTGGAGCTACAACTTCAGAAGCGCCAAGGACAGTAAGCTCTCCACCGCCTACGGTGAATTCCAGTTGGTCACCACAGAATGTGCTGCTAGGGGCTAGCCAGGTTTATAGTTGGACCTCAACTAATGCGGCATCTTGTGTCGGCGATAACGGTGATATTCGAGAGCCTAGCGGTTCAGAGACTGTGGTAGCTGACACTGCGGGCAGCTTTGTTGCTCAAATCACCTGTACTGGCCCAGGAGGAAGCGCTACTTCAAGTGCGCCTCGTACCGTCACTCACCCGGCTACGACTGTATCTTCCTGGTGGTCACCCCAGAACGTAATTTCAGGGCAGCAGCAGACTTATTACTGGCGTTCAACAAATGCGACACGATGTGTAAGCGACAATGGCACAGTTAGGGCCGTTAGCGGTTCAGAAACCACTATAGCGGGTGGTGCGGGCAGCTTTACCGCCAGAATCACCTGTTCGGGGCCAGGTGGCTCGGCATCTTCGCTAGCAAGTCGAACCATTCAAGCTCCGCCACCCCCCAGCGTAAGCTCAAGTTGGTCTCCACAGAACATTAAGCTTGGTCAGCAACAAACCTATTCTTGGAGCGCGAGCAATGCAACCCATTGTATCAGTGGTAATGGAACCAGGAGAGGGACGAGTGGGTCAGTAGGTCCAGTAGTTGGCACTAGCGCAGGGAACTTTACAGCGAGTATTACTTGTTATGGCGCGGGAGGGTCAGCGATATCGTATGCGCCTCGCTCCATTTCGGCGAATTAGCGTTTTGGTCTTGTTTATCAGACTAGTACCCGAGATCATAAGTCCGTGCAAATTTGCTCGTTATTTGTACGGCCGTTAATTTCTAGCGGGCTAACCCTTTTAAGCACCAGCGTGTTCTTATCTTCAATTGTCCACTCAAACTCTTCTCCTTTCTCCATGCTTAAGGCTTCAGCAATCGCTGCTGGCATATTGAGGTAAAAGGATTTATTAGTCGGTCTTTGTACTTTTTGTATTTTTACTTTGTAACCCATTGTCTTCCCAAAGCTGATTAGCTATCACACCATAAATATAGTATATTAACTATATTTGGTTGGCGATGAATACCTTATTTCCTACGCAATATGCAAATGACATCACTACAACTATTTTATCAATGTTGCGATGTTACACCACCCCAGCCTGTATTCTGACTCGGTTAAAGGCTGTCTTGCTCATTAACGAGACCTTTAATATGAACAAAGTAGCCAGAGAATTGGGGGTTAGTTGTAATTTCGTCATTAAGTGGAGGGACAGAGCTCGGTTGTTGTTTGCTGCCTGGCCCACTGACTTGGTGAGCAAAAAAGACAAGCAAGGTTTCTTATGTAAAGCTTTCTCTGATTCACCCAGAAGCGGGGCGCCGCTGACCTATACCGAAGAGCAGCTATGTAATCTGATGGCTCTGGCGCTAAAAGAGCCGACCAAATGTGGAAGAGAAATTACTCATTGGACACATACAGAACTGGCCGATGAAGCGAATATACAACAATTAGCCTCAGGGATATCAAAAAGCACTGTCGGACGTTTTCTCAGACAGGTCGATATCAGGCCACATCGCTCTACCTACTGGCTTAACCCCAAGGTTAAGGATGACGAGGAGTTTAAGAAGGAAGTCAATCATGTCTGTGATACCTATCATCAAGCCTCAATGCTGGCCGAGGAGAATGTTATCACTGTGTCAGTAGATGAAAAAACAGGTATCCAGGCATTAGAGCGCATTTCGCCTGATAAGCCAACAAAACAAGGAATGATTGAAAAGCGGGAGTTTGAATATAAACGTCACGGAACGCTCAGTCTGACGCCAAGTTTCAATATAGTGACTGGTCAGATAATGAATTATCGTATCGCTGAAACACGCAACGAGGTGGATTTCTGTGAGCATATAAAACAAACGGTGGCGACATCCCCGGAAAGTACCTGGGTGATAGTGACGGACCAATTGAATGTGCATAAGTCGGAAACGCTGGTTCGATTTGTCGCAGAACGTTGTGGCATAGATGAAGAGCTTGGCGTTAAGGGAAAATCAGGTATCCTCAAGGATACCGTGTCCAGGCAGCAATTTTTGAGTGATAAATCTCATCGCATCCGTTTTGTTTATACACCAAAGCACTGCTCATGGTTGAACCAGGTCGAGATTTGGTTTGGCATCTTATCGCGAAAGTTACTCAAGCGGGGAAACTTCACTAGCTTGGAGGATCTACGAGGGAAACTGACCCGGTTTATCAGCTATTTTAATAAACAGCTGGCGAAACCATTTAAATGGACTTACAAAGGGAAGGTATTGACGGCCTGATCAAATAACCGCCATTTTTGAACGTATTTATGACCCGAGGTACTAGCTGCTTGCCAGCTTTTAAATTTAAGCATGACAAGCGCTGGATAGGGCTGGGTCTATATGTAGAGGGAAGGCGTGCTAGTGAGGCTTTTCTCTCAGTTTGATTTTTACGTTAGTTACTTGTCGGTTGCATATTCTCATGGATGCTGATCACCTGTTCTCATCGAAGCTGATCACACATTCTCATTCAAGCTGATCACTCTTTCTTATTGATGCTGATCACCAATTTTAGTTAGTTTAACTTCAAAAGGTCTCATTCAATCTTGCCATTTTTCATTGTTAATGCCCGCATAATATTTGCTCCATTTCTTATTAAAGAGCCGTTATGCCAACCGAGTCCATTTCAATGCGAAAACTCAAAGAAATACTTCGATTAAAATACGAAAGTAAGTTATCTCACCGTAAAATTGCAACAAGCTTATCCATCTCACCTGGTACTGTCTCAACTTATGTCAATCGTGCAAAGTTGATGGGGATCGAAACCTGGCCATTGCCAGAGCAGTGGGATGACTTCAAGTTAAACAAGCACTTTTTACAAACAAAGATCACCCCCAGAACAGCTATTCCTTTACCAAATTGGTCTGAATTTCATCAGCAGTTAAAGAAAAAAGGCGTGACTAAACAATTGCTATGGCAAGAGTACGTAGAGCGAAACGCCGACAACAATTACAGTTATCCGCAGCTGTGCCGTATTTACAAAGAGTGGCGCTCACGTCAACAACCCTCAATGCGACAAACCCATCAGTATGGCGAGAAGTTATTTGTCGATTACTGCGGACCGACAATCCCCATTGTTAACCCGGATACGGGCGAATATCGAGGGGCGCAAGTCTTTGTGGCTGTGATGGGGGGCTCAAGTTATACCTACGCTGAGGCGACATTATCGCAGCAACTCGAAGACTGGGTGATGAGCCATGCCCGGGCATTTCAATTTCTGGGGGCAGTACCTGAAATCATCGTCCCGGATAATTTACGCTCCGGCACCACCAGAGCCTGTAAATATGATCCTGATTTAAACCCAACCTATCAGCAGCTGGCTGCCCATTATAATGTGGCTATTATCCCGGCCAGACCGCTGAAACCCAAGGATAAAGCGAAAGCTGAAAATGGTGTCCTGATTGTTGAAGCTGGATAATGGCGGTCTTGCGTCATGAAATATTTTACACATTAACGCACTTGAATCAGCGCATTAGTGAGTTGTTGGTACGGTTAAATACCAAAGCGTTTCAGAAACTTCCCGGCGACAGAGCCAGTCAATTTTATGCCCACGAGCTCCCGGCTATGAGGCCTCTACCGCTGCTTGCTTACCAGTATACTTTTATTAAAAAGGTGAAGGTCAATGTGGATTATCACATTGAAGTGAACAAGCACTATTACTCAGTGCCTTATGGATTGCTCAAGAAACAAATTGAGGCGCATGTGAGTGAAAAAACGGTAAAGCTCTACTATCACAACCAGTGTGTAGCCCAACATCCCCGCTCTCATCATATCGGCGGATACAGCACCTTGGTTGAACACATGCCTAAAGCCCATCAGGATTATGCAAAATGGACCCCAGAGCGATTAAAACAATGGGCGGGCAAACTCGGCGACTATGTTTTGCAATGGGTTGAATACAAGTTAGCGAGTAAAGCGCACCCGCAACAAAGTTATAAAGTCTGCTTTGGCTTGCTAAGCCTGAGTAAAACCTACCCGAAAAAACGCCTTAATGATGCTTGCCAGCGCGCATTGGATACCGGGGGGTATCGACTGGAAAACATAAAAATAATTCTGAAAAAGGGTTTAGATAAAGAAGTACGCGAACCTGAGCAGGCCGATCTGCTTGCGGGAGTTAAGCATGACAATCTACGTGGTCAGGATTACTTTCACTAAGGAAAATAAAGATGAATTCACAATTAACACAGCAACTTACTGACTTACGTTTAAGTACCCTGATGGACAGTTTGGCACGTCAGGAAGAACAACCTAATTTATATACTGATTTAAGTTTCCATGATCGGTTATCACTCTTGTTGGGGGAAGAAATAACCACACGGGAACAACGAAAGATCGAACGTTTAGTCAAGCAAGCGAAATTCAGGCTGGCAGCCCATCCGAGCCATATCGATTACCGCACGAGCCGTGGCATTGAAAAATCCAAGATCCGCAGCTTACTTGAAGGGCACTGGCTTAAACATCACCAGAGCCTTATTTTTACTGGTGCGACAGGGAGTGGCAAAACGTATCTGGGCTGCGCGATTGGTCATTACTTCTGCCAACAAGGTGTGGCAGTACGCTACTTCAGGATGAAAGGGTTACAAGAGCAGTTACGCCAGGTGCACGGTGAAGGCAGTTACCCGCGCTTTCTCAATCAGTTAAATAAAACGCCGATCCTGATCCTGGATGATTGGGGAATGGAAACATTAACGCCCCAGCACCGCAGTGATCTGCTGGACATAATCGATGCAAGACACGATTAAGGGTCGATGATCATAATGAGCCAATTACCAGTAGCCAAGTGGCATGAATTGATTGGGGAAGCGACGTATGCAGATGCGATAATGGACAGATTGATCCACCGTGCACAGCGAATTGAATTGCAGGGAGAATCAATGCGCAAAGTAGCAATTAACTTGACGGATCCACAGTGATCAATTAAAACTGTTGCCGAGCCGAAAAATGGCACCGAAGCGTGATCAGCATCGATGAGAACAAGCGATCAGCTTCGGTGAGAATGAGTGATCATCTTCATGAGAATACGCATCGGTATGGGCATAGTGGCCTCTGTTGCCGTGGGACTGATCAAATTCCACCCATTTAGGGTCACAAAACCAATAGCTCCTCTCCAATTCAGCGAGTGCTGGATCAGATTAATAAATAGTCAGTTTGGGTTGCCTGTTACCAGGCTAAAATCAGTGGCTGAGCTTACTCGGTGGGAAGCCAAGCAGTGTCAGCCAGTCGGTCACCTTTTCTCCCGTCAGCAATTCGTGGGCTGACCGGCCTTTGTGACGTCCCCAGCGCTTTTCCCGCAGGTTGTACCAGGCGCGGAACAGCTCCAGAAACGCTTGGTTCACACCCTTTCTGGCATACAGATAAGTGCGTAAGGTGGCGTTGAAGCCTTCAATGGCACTGGACGCGCGGTGACGTTTGGTGAGTAACATTTCCACTTCTTGCATCAGCTGCTCACAGCGTGTTTCATCCAACTGTGTGGTCAACAGGCGGTAGCTGCCGAGCATTTCCTGAATAAGCCGCTGTTGCTTGTGCTTCCCGGCCTTTGCTAATTCACGTCGGCACTCAAAGAAGCGGCAAGCCAGCTCAACTGGTTGCTGAGAATAACGTGCAATACAGCCTTGTAACTTATCATGGAGTGCTTGGGTGGCCAGAGTGAGGCCATCCAAGCGGTTTACCAGATAAGTCGCCGCCTTGTTACATTCCTTATGTGCCGCCCTGCGCAGCAATAGCGTGGCATGGGCCAGCCTGGTCTGCGCCATTTCGGTGGTCATTAGCTTGCCGGTCTTTCGGCAAACGCAGCTGAAGGTGGCGTGAAGAAGGTGCAAAGCCCGTTCAGCATGCTCATAGCGCTCGATAGCCTTATCGCATTGGTTATCTGCACGCAGCCATTGACCGAACGTATCATCCGGGTCTTCTGTTATGGTGGGGCTGATGGCCTGGTAAGCCGTTTCTTCCTGGGTAATGTAATAGTAAGCACGTTGCTCAACCCTGCGCACCGCCTTGGCAGCGATATACAGGGCATGAAAAACATCATCACGTTGCTGCGCCTGTTCGAAAACCGTGGTGACACCGGCGGCTATCCCCTTGGCACCGTCTTTGACGATGTGTTTTGGCATCATCCCCTGAGCAGCAGCCTGCTGGAGTACTTTGGCCCAGGTTTTACCATCTCGCTGTTGCTCGTGAGACAGGCAGAACAGGTAGCCGGGATCCAGGTCAACGCCCGCCAGCACAGGGTCGCCCTGGCTGAACATTTCATCCACCGCACCGCTCTGGATGGCTGATAATGGCACCGTTCGGTTGAAGTCAGCGGCATTTTTTTGCGCCTCGGCAATAACCCCTTGTATATAGCCATAGCTGACTTTACAGCCGGGATACAGCAGAGGTATAAGCGCTTCAATACTGCGAATGGAATTGGGGGCAGTGATGGTTAACGCGACAATACTGCGGCGCAGGTGTGGCACATCCACATCAAGCGTCGCGATACAATCCGGCTCACTTTGCGTTTTGACGAGGGCGTCGAAGGCAGCCCGGGCAGCCCCGCGGGCGGTGTAGACAGCCTTGCGGGATATACCGAATTCATCGGATAAGGCGGTGATATCACCATGGGCTTGTAAAATGGCGCTCTTTGCGAGAAGATCGAGTTTGTCTGAGGAGCTAAGTGGTGTTCGGTTTAGTATCGGCATTCTGTCTTTTTTGGTTGTTGTTTTTGGCGAAGTGATTATCTCAAATAGCAGACCTTATTTCCTCAGATTTCTCCCTCCAATTTGTTACCCAGGTTTGATGGGTTCCGTTGCCGTGAATTTATTTTATAAGGATATGTTGTGAAAAAACTAAGTTTAATGTACTTGTTCACGATGTTAATAACGATATCAATTAATGTATCAGCAGCACGTTATAGTGCCGAGGGTAAAATTAATCAGCTTCAAACAACTTCGGACACTTTAAATGGTTCAGCAACAGCGGAGTCGATATTATTTGTCGAAGGTTTTACAAGTGCTGGAACGTGCTTGATTAGCGGTTTAGCTTACGTAAGAATTATAGTGAAAAGCGATACGATAGGAGTAGGAGACAGGATGTTTTCTACTTTATTGGCTGCTCAGTTAGCTGGGAAAAAGGTGAGTGTATTAGTTGATGATAGTCATAATAATGGATTTGCTAACGGCTCAAAGACCAACGATAATACTGGTTCATGTTACCTACAACTAGTCCGTATAGTAGATTAAGCTATGCGGATAATACGAGATAAAGTCAGTAAGTTAACCTTGGCATTTATTACTATCAGTTCACTCTGTTTTATAGAAAAATCAGAAGCTAATTCGTTGCCTGCTCCGGTATTAAATAATGTTGCTAACACTGGTAATATGCCCTGTTTTAGTTGGTCAAACTTAGGGGCTGGAGTCACATATAATATCGTAGTCTCTGAGTACGCGCCGAATAGTGATAATAAGTTCCCTTATTTTTGGATAAAGCCAGATTATACCGGTACAAGCTTGTGTTGGAATTCTAGTTTGATACATAAAAAACGTACAAGCAGCACAACCCACGTCCCAACAGGTCGGTCAACACCAAGCACATTGGAATCAGGCAGGGTCTATTTCTGGAAAATTGTGGCTAGACACAAAACCGCAACAGGTCTTCAGTGGGTCCACTCGTCAGCCAGGTCATTTAGAACGGCTGCGCCGCCTGGAGTGCCTATACTTCGAGCTCCAATTAATGGTTCTGAAAGCCCTGATAAACCTTGCTTTCATTGGCAGGGTGGAAGTAATTCGACCGGATATAATGTCGTTGTTTCAGAATATGCGCCTGATAGTAACAACCAATACCCTTATTTTTGGGTAAATCGAGATGTGAGGGCTACGAGTTTTTGCTGGAGTTCTGCAGAGTTGGTGCACAAACGAAGGGTTAACCCGACATTTGATGTTGTAACCGGACAAGCAACCCCAATAAGTCTGTTGCCTGGTAAAACCTATTCTTGGAAAGTAGTCGCAAGGAATGATTATAAGCCTGGAGAGGCGTTGTTTTCCCACGCCAAAACACAGCGCTTTACAATTTCAACGCCGACACCAGAGCCTGTGGTCAATAGATATTTAGCGACAGGTTATGTTCGTAGTCTCGATACATATGCAGCAACCGGAAGCAGCTCTAACAGAGCAGAACATCTATTGAGGATTTCTAATTTCTCGAAGGCTGGAGGTTGTAAGGTCGATTCTACTGGTTTTGTCAGAATATTGTTCCCAGATAACCGTATTGGCACACGCATGCATAAAGTTTTATTAGCGGCACAATTGTCAGCTAAACAAGTGACAATTATTGTCGATGATTCGATTACGGATCAATATGGTTCATGTTATTTGCAGCAAGTTCGCGTGGCGATGTAGATAAGTTACCTATTAGACGCTTATTTTGTCCAGTTGGTTTAAAAAGTTTTGTTGTTACACGTTAACAATCAAAGTCGCTGGTTGAAACTTGCGGTGAATTTTATGAACTTTGAATTAAATAGAGGAAAATATGATTAAATATTTGGTGTTAATAGGAGCCCTTACTACGTCTCCATTTGTTGTTGCAGTTAGTGAAAATAGTGAAATCGGCTTAGTTAAGTCAGTTACATCTAGATATAACGGCCACCATGTGGTCACATTTGACTTTGCGATTCCAGATGATTTAGCAACTCAAGGTATTCATGGTGAACCGAATTGTAGTGTTAGGCATTCCGCCATAATTGACGCCAATGAACCGGGCGCAAACGGAATTTTTAGTACGGCATTGGCCGCATTAACCAGTGGAAAAAAAGTTGAGATAAAGGTGGAGGGGTGTCGGCCGTATAACCCCATTGAAGATCCTACTGGGTCAGCACCAAAAATCAGAAAATTGAAAATACATCATTAATGGTAGTTAGGCATAACGATACTCATATGATATTACAACGTCAAATTTCGATATTAATACTGCTAGCGAGTACTGCTCTTTTTTCTGCATTTTCCAATGCTTCATTGAACAGGCCAAGTATTACTACCTTCTCAACCAGTGATGGACGCCCCTGTTTTCGCTGGACTAGTCCTGCGCCTGGCATTGAATATGGTCTTTCTGTCTCTGATCGCCCCCAAAACAGTACCAACAAATACGACATTTCGTGGACTAAAGGAACGACTTCGACGAGCGCTTGTTGGAATTCTGGCTTTCGACAGATTGACCGACGTTCCGGAGTTGGTACCCCAACAGGTGCGGCAGTACCACATGCGCTGCAAGCTGGTCGGCAATATTACTGGAAGGTCGTCGCAATTGATCGGCGCACGCCAGGTAAGCTTTCAGTTGCTCACTCCTACGAAAGTAGCTTTGTTGTCGCTACTTCGCCGGTAAAACCTAGCCTCTATACGCCAGTTAATCGAGCACAGCTGAGCAGTAATATGTGCTTCAGTTGGCAGAATGCTGGCCTGGGTGTGACTTACAGATTAGCCATTTCAGAGCAACCCGCTAACAATAACAATCAATATAATTTGTTCTGGGGTCAACCGTCGGATATTACAGGCACTAGGGTTTGTTGGGATACAAGTTGGATCCAAAAAAGGCGGGTAAACACTTCCTATGCAACGCCTACAGGAGCTTCTACACCAGCAATGCTGGCGTCAGGTAAAACCTACTATTGGAAAGTGGTTGCGCTAAAACGTAACAACCCTGCTGGTATGGTGGGAACTCATTCAGAGCAGCGTAGCTTTTCGTTACTAATCCCTCCTCAAAAACCTGCTCTGGCTAGCCCGATGAATGGGGAGTTAAGCTCTAACACTCCTTGTTTCTCATGGAGCAATCTTGGCGCAGGTATAACTTATGGCCTAGCCATATCTGAGAGTCCGGCTAACAGCAACAATCAGTATGACCTCTTTTGGGGCAGGCCGTCCGACCTACATACAAATAGCACGTGCTGGGATGATTCCTGGGTCCAAAAGCGTCGCCAGTCCACATCACATGCGGCCCCCACAGGTGTAAAACCTCCCGCTACTCTGGAGTCAGGAAAAACCTATTACTGGAAAGTGGTTGCCTTAAATCGCAACAATCCAGAGGGTCATGTGGGAACGCATTCTGAGCAACGTTCCTTCGAAGTTCCATATCCGCCAGTAAAACCTATTTTATTAGGACCCTTTGACGGTGAAGCAACGAATGGGGCGCCATGCTTTTCGATACAGGGTAGTAAACATGGAGAGAGCTATGGCATCGCTGTTTCCGACGCGCCAGCCAATTCGAATAATCAGTATCAACAGTTTTGGAGAAAATCCGTCACTGTGACGGATTCTCCTATATGTTGGGATACTAGCTGGGAACAGAAAAGAAGGGTTAATAAAGACTATGCGGAACTAACGGGTAATGCCACACCAGCTCAGTTGGAGCAAGGTAAACCCTACTATTGGAAAGTTGTTGCAATAGATAGAAGTAAACCCGCAGGGTTACAAGTGACTCATTCTGAGCAACGAACGTTTGTTGCGATGGCAACTCGTGAATCAATTGTCACCTCTGTAGATGCCTTTAATTCTGCCTTAACAGAGGTTTATATGGACAACCCTGCGACGCAAGGGTGTGATTTGTCTGACCGTGTTGTAATCGATAGCGCCGATAAAGGAGCGAAGGATATGGCTAAAGTTGCCTGGATATCCTTGGTCACTGGAAAGGGAGTTGAGATTAGGACTGCTGGATGTACGAACTCTAGTAAAGAGGGCAAATCGGCAGCTAAGGTCAGGTTTATCAGGCTTCATCGTTAGGACCAGCAATACGTATAAAAGCATAAAATATTTAAATTACGGAAATACTATGAAATTGTTATTTGTACTAATTGCTGTGTTGCCTCTTAGCTTGTTCGCTGAGACATTTATTGAAGACGCAGAGATAACGTCTATTACCACTCGCGGAAATGGTTTTCAATCAATTGTTATTTCGAAGCCAATTCCAGATATTGAAGTGGACGATAAAGGAAATAAATGCAGCCACCCTGACAGGATTATTATTAATGAAAATGAAATAGGTAGTAAGTCAATGATCTCACTGGCTATTTATGCAATGAGTTCTAAGTCAAAGATATCGATTCGACTTGATGGTTGTGAGAGTATCGATCCCAGGTTTGCAACTTTCACTTCACCTAAGTTGTCTCGTATGAGAGTCCATTAAATGAGGCTGCAGAGGAAAAAACGAATAAAACTCGCTCTATTGGTCACTGGGTTCATTACATTCGCTATCAGTTCGGGCCCATCCTATGGTGAGGATTATGTTGATGGCACGATAGATTATGTTGCGGGCAATAGTTCGGGTTTTTACGAGGTTAAACTCAATGCGAGTATACCGCATAGTAGTTGTGAAGTATCTGACCGTGTGGTGTTTAAAAGCGATCAGTTTAGCGAATCACAATTGCAATTACTCCTGACAGCAAAGCTTTTAAAGCAAAAGATCAGTATTCGGAGTGATGGCTGCGTATTCGTAGCTGGGTTAGGTTCAGTGGCAAAGTCATCACGTTTTAACGCTGTTTCCGATGTTGGCGAATTGGCTCAAGGCTTGGAAGTATATTGGCAACCAGCAAAAATAAATGCTGGGGAGTCAACCGAGCTATTTATCTCAGCACCTAATGCCGAATATTGCCTTGGTCATGGAGGCGAAAAAAGAAGCAATATTTTTCGCACTGGCCTTATGTATCCTGTTGAAGGACGAACCGTAAAAATCCGCTGCTTCTCTGCTTTGGGTCAGGAAGTTGAAAAGCGCGCAACTTTAACCGTGACAAATAAACCAACAATACAGGTTGAGTGGCAGCCAGCCACGGTGACTCAAGGTGAGTCCGCAAAATTGGTCGTCAGCTCTCAAAATACTAGTTATTGCATAGGCAATGGTGGAGTGCGCTGGGGAGCAAACTTCTCAACTGAGCTTCTTCAGATAAATGAAAGTAAACCCATTACTGTCAAATGCTTTAATGATAATGGCGATTTTGCAGCTAAAACAGTGACAATTAATATGTTGCCGCGACCAACAGTCTCTGTCAGATGGAGCCCGGCTACCATTACCGATGGTGAACGCAGTGAGTTGATTATCTCATCATCCAATGCTGAATATTGTCTAGGAAATGGTAGTGCAAATATTGGGAAGCAACATCGGACGGGTTTAATTCACCCAGGCAAGCACGCGAATAATTACCTTACGGTGCGATGTTTCTCTAAGACTGGTGCAGAGGTGTCGAAGCAAGTTCGGCTAAATGTATTACCGCGGCCAACCGTATCTGTCAGATGGAGCCCGGCTACGATTACCGATGGTGAACGCAGTGAGTTGATTATCTCATCATCCAATGCTGAATATTGTCGTGGACATGCTGATCGAAAAATTGGGACGCAACATCGGACGGGTTTAATTCACCCAGGCAAGCACGCGAATAATTACCTTACGGTGCGATGTTTCTCTAAGACTGGTGCAGAGGTGTCGCAGCAAGTTCGGCTAAATGTATTACCGCGGCCAACAGTATCTGTCAGATGGAGCCCGGCTACGATTACTGATGGTGAGCGCAGTGAGTTGATTATCTCATCATCCAATGCTGAATATTGTCGTGGAAATGCTGATCGAAAAATTGGGACGCAACATCGGACGGGTTTAATTCACCCAGGCAAGCACGCAAATAATTACCTTACGGTGCGATGTTTCTCGAAGACTGGAGCAGAGGTGTCCCAGCAAGTTCGGCTAAATGTATTGCCGCGACCAACAGTCAATGTTTGGTGGAGTCCTGCAAGGATAAAGGCCGGGGAGCAATCAAGCTTGATCGTCAATTCTTCGAATGCTGCATATTGTTTGGGTAATGGAGGGAATCCTATAGGTACCAGTATTAATACCGGTCCTTTAACAGCGCATCAAAATAAACCCATTACTATCACTTGCGTCTCACCAACAGGATACAGGGTTCAAGGGTTTACTACTTTATACGTTAATTAGAAAGGTTAAGTGATTTTGGCGAAGTTCGTTTAGAGCTTCGCCCCTTTAGCTTGGTTTAATATTCATTTAGGGAGCTATATATGAGCAAAATTCTCGAACTATTACGATTCGATGTCATTCCGCTGATGGTCAGCAAGTAAGCCGATCTGCTACTTTGACTGTTACCCCTTAAATTCTTTTGTAACCTTTCTTTAGTTATCCACTAAAGGAAGGTTACGTGTGAAGGGACCTGCCTTTAGTTAAACGGTTTATAGTACTTATAGCTACCAGGCATTATTACTACCTGGTAAAAGTTATTTGTAATTTGGAGGGATTATCATTAAACCCTCGGACAATATAATACAAGCCATAAAAACGCTGGCAATCTCGCCTCGCTCCCAGACTCACAAAGCAGGAATTATTGATGACTACTAACACTATTAAATCTAAAGCCGCAATCGCCTGGGGTCCGAATCAACCTTTGTCTATCGAAGAAGTGGACGTAATGCCGCCGCAAAAAGGCGAGGTTAGGGTAAAAATAATGGCTACAGGTGTTTGCCATACAGACGCATTCACCTTGTCCGGTGAAGATCCGGAAGGGATTTTTCCCGCAATCCTGGGACACGAAGGTGGTGGCATCGTTGAGTCAATCGGTGAAGGTGTGACCAGCGTACAGGTTGGCGACCACGTTATCCCACTTTACACACCGGAATGTGGCGAATGTAAGTTTTGTAAATCAGGTAAAACTAACCTGTGCCAAAAGATCCGTGAGACCCAGGGTAAAGGCCTGATGCCAGACGGCACCACCCGTTTTTCCAAAGACGGCGAGCCAATCTACCACTATATGGGTTGCTCAACCTTCTCCGAGTACACTGTTTTGCCTGAAATCTCGTTGGCCAAGGTGAACCCGGACGCTCCACTGGAAGAGGTTTGCCTGCTAGGTTGTGGGGTGACTACAGGAATGGGCGCCGTGATGAATACCGCAAAAGTTGAAGAGGGTGCGACAGTCGCCATCTTCGGTATAGGTGGTATCGGCCTGTCGGCCATTATAGGTTCGACTATGGCAAAGGCGAGTCGTATTATTGCCATCGACATCAACGAGAGCAAGTTCAAGCTGGCGCGTAAATTGGGTGCGACAGACTGCATTAACCCTAAGGACTATGACAAACCAATCCAGGATGTAATTGTTGAACTGACCGATGGCGGTGTTGATTACTCCTTCGAGTGTATCGGTAACGTCGATGTGATGCGCTCTGCTCTGGAGTGTTGTCATAAAGGCTGGGGTGAGTCTGTGGTTATTGGGGTTGCCGGTGCAGGCAAAGAGATCTCTACCCGTCCGTTCCAACTGGTCACTGGCCGGGTATGGCGCGGCTCTGCATTTGGTGGTGTAAAAGGTCGCTCTGAGCTGCCTGAAATCGTAGAGCGCTATATGCAGGGTGAGTTTAAGTTAGATGATTTTATTACTCACACTATGGGTCTGGAAGACGTCAACAAAGCTTTTGACTTAATGCACGAAGGAAAGAGCATCCGCTCTGTGATCCACTTCGATAAATAATCCAGACACACAAATTCGGGCGCATCAGGCGCCTGAATTTTTAGGGGAGTCTTCAATGACCATTGAAAATGTTAGTGTTAACAAGAGCTTTGGTGGTTGGCATAAGCAATATAGCCATAAGTCCACCAGCCTGAACTGCGATATGCGCTTTGCTATTTATCTGCCGCCACAAGCCTCCAGCGGCGAAAAGGTACCGGTACTTTACTGGTTATCCGGCCTGACTTGCACGGATGAGAACTTTATGCAGAAAGCGGGGGCTTTACGTATGGCGGCGGAGCTGGGAATGGCTATTGTAGCGCCAGATACCAGTCCTCGCGGTGAAGGAGTGGCCAATGACGAGGGTTATGACCTGGGCCAGGGGGCAGGTTTTTATGTTAATGCCACTCAGGCGCCGTGGAATCGTCATTATCAGATGTACGATTACGTGGTAAATGAGTTACCCGAGATTATTGAAGCTAATTTTCCCGTCAGTGATAAACGGGCCATCGCCGGTCACTCTATGGGTGGTCATGGCGCTCTGGTAATTGCCATGCGCAACCCTGATCGTTACAGCTCGGTATCGGCATTTAGTCCGATCAGTAATCCAATCAACTGTCCCTGGGGTAAAAAAGCGCTGACGGCGTATTTGGGTAAAGATACGTCAAACTGGTCAGAGTATGATGCCAGCGTCTTGATGCGTCAGGCTAGTCAGTTTGTTCCTGCGTTGGTGGATCAGGGAGATGCAGATGATTTTCTTGTCGAGCAACTGAAGCCTGAAATGCTGGAGGCCGCTGCTAAAACAAGTAACTATCCCCTGACACTAAACCGTCATAAGGGGTATGACCATAGCTATTATTTTATCGCCAGCTTTATTGAGTCACATCTGAGTTTCCATGGGGAACAACTGGCAAAATAAACTCATCATCTCTGCGTAAAAAGCCCGTCCGGCAGGGCTTTTTTCTGGAGCTGGCCATGATTTGCTTCTTCCTTTCCCCATACCGAATACTAGCTAGTGTTCATCCTGAAACTCACATCTTCGTTCTTCAGTCATATTCTTCGCATCCAAACTTGTCGTTTTACGAAAGCTTAAATTTCCCGAGGAAACGAAAGGCAAAGGAAGAAGTAAAAAAGTGATTTGGAATAACCAAGCTGATTTTTCAGCAAGGTTATCTAGACTAGCGTTTGATTATCAAACGCTAGTCACAGCAGCTAAAGCAGGCAACACATCAGAGCTAGAAACAGCGCTGGATTCTGCGACGTCTTCCTGTCGCTCCTGTCATATGAAATACCGCTCATTGTGGTAGTTAAAGGAGAATTAAGATGAAAAGCCCAATTCGTTATATTCATAGGATCGCAGCAGTGATTGCTTTGCTGATAACTTTGAGTTTTTTTATCAGCTCGCTTGTGGAGTTGCTGGGAGATAAAGAGGCGATACTGGAAGTAAAAACCTATATTTTTTACCTGGTTTGGCTGCTGATCCCCTTGATGATGCTGACTGGATTAAGTGGTTTTAAAATGGCGCCCAAGGTGAATAAGGGTCCCATAGCAAGCAAGAGCAAGCGGATGCCTTTTATTGCCCTGAATGGACTCTTTATCCTGTTGCCATTTACTTGCAATATCTCGCCAGTGCAGGGGACTTCGGTAACGTATTCTACACGGTGCAATCTGTGGAGCTGATCGCGGGTTTTATCAATATTAGCTTAATGTCGCTTAACATCAGAGATGGCCTGAGGTTAGGGAAAAAAGGAAGGGGCTGAATGTCCCGCTGTTATCGCGGCTTTTGAGTTTTATTTGCTAAAAATTTTGGATTAGTGACATGGGTTTTTAAGTACCACCAATAAACCCAAAATAAAGCTATACAATTTGCATCTGAGTGGTATCATGAGGTCGGCCTTTAATTTAGACCTATTTATATGCAACATTATTTTTTAGAAAACCTTCGCTGCACCCACTTTACCAAGTTCGTTGTCATGAAGCTTTCCACTCATAAGTTAGCGTTCACATAAATAATTCTTTACTGGCTAAACACGCATAATTGCGAATTATTTTATTGAAAATTTAGGAGACATTCATGTCTAAAGTAACTGGTATAGTTAAATGGTTCAACGAAGAGAAAGGTTACGGATTCATCACTCAGGATAACGGCGGCGCTGACGTATTCGTACATTTTCGTGCAATCGTTTCTGAAGGTTTCAAGAGCCTGGCTGAAGGCCAAAAGGTAGAATTCGAAGTTGAACAAGGTCAGAAAGGTCCTCAAGCTGCTAACGTAGAGCCTAAGTAATCTTAAGACTTTGTTTGTCTGAATAAAAATGTCGGCGCTTGCCGACATTTTTTTTATCTACCTCGTTTAAATCCCCATTTTGATCTCGTATATTTCCCTGCAATACAAGCGTGCTTTTACTTTGTGAGACTTAACTGGTTAACAAACCCTTGGTTACACGAAGGCCATAGGTGAGTCTGGCCCTTGATCCAATAGCTCCTTGAGAATATTCAGGCCGGCTTCGAGGTTTTGTATATTATCCACATTACTGAGGGATACCCTTAACGCTTGTGGTGAGGGGTACTGGCCTACGGCAAAGAGCTCGGCGCCTTTTAATATGACTTGTTTTTCCAGGGCCGCACGAACAAAAGATTCGCAACGCCAGTTTTCGGGCAGCTCTAACCAGAAGTGGAAGCTGGACTCGGCTTGTCTTAGTGCGTAGCCTTGTAGGATTTTCCCGGCGATTTGGTGGCGAGCTTTGATCAAAACACGCTGACGTTCCAACATGCGTATGTCGTCACCAGATTTAATCCATTCACAAACCAATCCGATAATTAGTGGGTTAACCATCCAGCAAGAAGCGCGTACCGCGTCTTTTAATTTGGGAAGTAATTTTGTAGGGGCGTGTAACAGGCCGACTCTTAACCCGCCGGCCAGCACCTTAGATGCACTGGTGACGTATAACACGCGTTCAGGGTCTTTAGCGCAGATAGCATCTGGAGCTGAAACCGGCAGGCGACCATTAACATCATCCTCAATCAACCAAACCTGGTATTTCTGGCAAATGGCCAGGATTTGTTCACGCCTCTGTTCCGGTTGGGTCGCCGTGGTGGGGTTAAGCAAGGTAGGGGTACAATATAAAGCCACAGGCCTGTACTGTACACACGCCGCTTCCAGGGCTTCGGGGACCAGGCCATCGTCATCTATCAGTACGCCTTTCAGATTTAGATTCAGGTGGTAGCAGGCGGTTTTAATCCCGGGAAAGGTCAGGCCTTCGGTGAGAATGGTATCTCCCGTTTTGGCGGTCGCCATTAAGGCAAGCAGGATTGAACTTTGCCCACCATTGGTGAGCAACATATTCTCCGGATCACCATCTATACCTCGCTGTTTTAACCAGGGTAAAAACCCCTGTCTGTGTTCCAATAAACCTTGCTCGGTCTGATACTCCAGCAGCCGGTTCAACTCTTGTGGCCGTTTGGCTAAGGTCTCAAATGCCCGTCTTAGGTATGGGGAACGATCATCCTTTACCGGAAAGTTGAAACTGAAATCGGCTAAACAATCTGGGCTGGTAATGGCAAATTGATTATGTTTTAGCTTGGCGGGCAGCACATAGGTACCAGCGCCGACTCGCGCCTGCACCAGTCCTCGTCGTTCCGCTTCACTATACCCCCGGGTAATGGTACCAACAGTGACGCCAAGGGTATCAGCCAGCGCCCGGTGAGTGGGTAGTTTATCTTCAGCGCTTAATTCACCCTGGCTGATCCCAAGGGCAATAGCGTCGGCGATTTTTCGATAGACCGGATTATTGCCGGCAGCAAGTTCAGGAATCCACATTGTAATGGTGACAATATACCTATTGATCTTAAATTATACGATTGATACTGTCTTAATTGTATCAATTGTCGCTATTTCATACATGATTTTATTTATTGTATGGGTTCAATTTAAGGAGGAATGATGTTCGAGTCAAGTTTGTTGCTGTCACTGGTATTTTTTGCTTTTATTACCAGTATATCGCCGGGACCTAATAATATGATGCTGACGGCATCCGGGGCCAATTTTGGTTTTAAACGCACGATCCCACATATGTTGGGAATTGTCACGGGGGTAGCCGTGATGATAGTGGTTATGGGCAGTGGTTTAGGGGCGTTATTCTATCAGTTTCCCGCATTGCAATGGGCGCTGAAAACCCTGGGTAGCCTGTATCTACTTTACATTGCATTTAAAATCAGCCAAATGGGGGTGCCGGGAGATGCCAATAGCAAAGCGAAACCCATGACTTTTCTTCAGGCTGCGTTATTTCAATGGTTAAATCCAAAAGCCTGGGTGATGTGCAGCACGGCTGTGACCAGCTTTACTATAACGGGCCCGCAGTATTGGTTATCTCTGGTGTTGATCGCCCTGGCTTTTTTTATCGTAGAAATACCCACAACTTCTTTTTGGGCGGCCTTTGGTACTAAAGTAAAAACTTGGTTAAATACTCCCCAGGCATGGAGAAAGTTTAACCTTACCATGGGGGGGTTAACGGCATCTTGTGTGCTAATGATGTGGCTGTAACCCATACCAAACAGACCATTCTTACCAGGTAAATTATCATATTATTTGAACACTGCTTAATTAATGGGGATGCAAAAATAAGGTAGAGTCAACCTAAGTATTATTTGTCCCCGCCACAGTGGTTTTTGGTTTTTTCTCTCTGGCTTTTCTTATAAGGGCCGGGCGGTTTACAGCAAACAGGAAGTCATATGCAACAAATCCAGATTTTTCAAATTGATGCATTTACAGATACTTTATTTAAAGGCAACCCGGCGGCAGTTTGTCCCCTGAAAACCTGGTTGGATGATGAGGTGATGCAGCAAATCGCGGCGGAAAACAACCTGGCGGAAACGGCGTTCTTTGTGCCAAGCAAACAAGGTTATGAGATTCGCTGGTTTACCCCGACTTGTGAAGTCCCCTTATGTGGTCATGCCACTTTAGCCAGTGCTTATGTGTTATTTGAAGAGCTAAAAGCCGTTACCGGAGAAGTACGCTTCGATTCTAAGAGTGGCCCGTTGAAGGTGAGCTATTCTGATGGTCGTTTTACTCTGGACTTTCCGGTGAACCCAACGCAGCAACTGGAGGTCATTCCGGAGGCTCTGATCCAGGCGTTGGGGGAAGAACCAAGCAGCGTGATATACGTGGAAGGAGGCCAGCCCACTTACTTCGCTATTTTTGAACGTGAAGAACAAGTTACGGCGTTGGCCCCGGATATGGCCCAATTAACTCAGCTACATCCCTTTAGTGTGGCGGTATCCGCGCCGGGTAAAGACGTGGATTGTATTTCCCGTTACTTCTTGCCCAGCTATGGGATCCCCGAGGATCCTGTGACAGGGATGATCCATTGCAGCCTGGCGCCTTACTGGTCACAACGACTGGGGAAAAAAGAGATCCATGCTTACCAGGCTTCTGAACGTGGCGGCTACCTGAACTGTTTGTTCAATGGAGAGCGGGTGCTGCTTTCCGGCCATGCGAAAAAATATCTACAAGGTGTTATTGAGGTATAACAATGACTGAAAAAATATTCTGGTAAGACCCGTATCAAACTCAATTGGAAACCAAAGTTACCGCCATTGATGGGGCCGATATCTGGGTGGAAGCAATCATTTTTTATGCACTTTCTGGTGGCCAGGAAAGTGATGCGGGCAGCATTGCAGGTTGCCCTGTGGTTCAGGCCCGCAAAGAAGGCAAAGAGATTATTTATACTTTGGCGGAACAGCCGAACTTGAACGTGGGCGATAAGGTATGGATGACCATTGACTGGCAGAGGCTGCTTCACTTTGCTGCTGAGATAGCACTGGCGCTGGTCTACGAGAAACTGGGTGATGTGGAAAGAATCGGCTGCCATATAGCGGAAAATAAATCCCGGATCGATTTTTCTGGCCGACCAATATCAGCAGCCAATTACCTGAGTTGGAAAAACAAGCCAATCAAATTATTAAAAGTAACGGCGCTATAACCAGTGGCTTAGATTGAGTTGATCTTGTTGGCTCTGCTATGTTTGATGTAATTCACAGGGCCGCGCAAGGAGAATAATGTGGCAGTACCTATTGATATGACTCGCATTCAAAGTGCTCTCGAGAGGTTTACTATCCCGCCTCGACCAAAAATGCTGATCGACTTACAGGCGGAATTAGAACACTCGGACCCCAGTATTAAGCGTATTTCCCACATCATTAACCTGGACGTAGGTATTTCCGGTTTTACCCTGAAAGTCGTTAATTCTCCTCTGTTTGCCCTGCCGGTTAAATTAAAATCCATTGAACATGCCTGCGCTTTCCTGGGGCTTAATAAAACCATCAAGTTGGTGCAAAGCATTCTGTTGAGGTACTCCCTGGAAAGCTATGAAGACAGGTTTAGCCAACGTTTATGGGACAGCTCTATTATGGCGGCAAATACAGCAGCGAGCATTGCCGAGTACCTGGGACTAAGCGAAACAGAGGTGGACGCAGCCTATTCTACGGGGCTATTTCATAATGCGGGAATGGCGCTGATTTATGCCCAAAATAGAGATTATCCAGCAGTGCTCTCTTGTGCTTATCGTCAGGACCACTGTTCGATTACAGACTATGAAGAGCAGCACGTGAGCACCAATCACGATGCCCTGGGTTATATGATTGCCAAAAGCTGGGGGCTGGATGCAGGCATTTGTAATGTGATTGCTTTTCATCATAGTCCGCAAGAAATCTTAACTTCAGACTCCCTGGCGGAAAGGAACCTGGCGGCAATTTTAAAACTTTCGGAGCACTTGCAGAGGCTGACTTCCATTTTTTCCACGGGTGTCAGGGATTATGAGTGGGAGCATCATGGTAATGATGTGATGGACCTGTTGGGTCTGGAAAGCTACCAGTTGATGGAAATCCAGGACAATATTAAAGCCCTAGAATAGGCCGGGCGCTTTGCCGAGCCTATTGAAACTTACTTCTTATAGCTATTTTCCGTACATAGGCGCCCTGTGTCTACCCACTATGGATATTTGACAGCGAGCAAACAGGTACCAGTGATTACTGGGACTTGCCTCTCATATCTATTTCCCATACGTCGATGACCTTGTCGTTCTCTACTATGTAGAAACGATCAAATAAATTGATGCTGGGATCGCAGTGGGGCACGATCAATTCAACTAGATCCAGGTAGGCGGGCAGGTTGCAAGCTTCAACAGTCTTAACTAACTTGCCGTGCTCATCACCGAAACCGCCCCATTCGTAAGCAAGCCCTGGGTGGCTTATAACTATGGGTGGCGTTGCATCATAATATAGGGCTTCTAACCCTGCGTCTAAAGTGACATGGCTTTGCTTATTGGCGCTAATCACTGTTGTGAGCAGGGTTATCGCGGGCAGGTAGGTAGCGAATTCAGCGTTGCTTTCCGACGAGCCAATTTGACGGTATTGAGCATCCATCACGGTATAAGAGCCAGGTTGCACTTCCGTGACACCAGCCACTTCCCGGTCTACTTCAAAAGTGCCCGTACCTGCCCCGGTCAGGCCGGGAGCAAGGGTGCTGGCTAGAATTAGCCTTGTTCAGCTTCCAGTGCGTCCAAGGTTTCCTGGGCTTCCATCCACTCCATCTCTGCGCTTTCCAGATCGGCTTTGACACTTATCTGTTTACCGAGCAATTCGGTGAGCCTGGCTTTGGCGCTGGCTTCATAGATCGCAGGCTCTGACAGTTCGGCTTCCTGCTGCGATAACTGCTCTGTCAATTTCTCCATCTGTTTCTCCGCTTTTTCCATGGTCTTACGATACGGCTGGGTCTTTTTCCTTAGCTCAGCTTCAAGGCGTTTTTGCTCTTTGCGAGAAGCGGCGGAATTGCTGCTTTTATCTGCCTCTGCTGGCGCGTTTTCCGCTTTCTCGATGCGCTGCTGATCCGACAGCCATTTATGGTAATCATCCAGATCGCCGTTAAAAGGTTCCACCATTGCATCGTGAACCAGGTACAGGTCGTCTGTAGTAGTTCGTAATAAGTGCCTATCGTGCGAAACCACTACCATGGCGCCTTCGAAGCTTTGCAGCGCCATGGTCAAGGCGTGGCGCATTTCCAAATCCAGGTGGTTGGTGGGCTCATCCAGTAATAGCAGGTTGGGTTTTTGCCATACCAATAATGCCAGTACCAGACGTGCTTTTTCTCCGCCGGAAAACGGAGCGACAGGCTCTAAGGCTTTGTCACCGTGGAAGCCGAAGCTGCCTAGGAAGTTTCTCAGTTCAAGCTCGGTTTTATCTCTGGCCAATCGAACTAAGTGCTGCAGTGGACTGTCGTCCAATTGCAGAAACTCCAGCTGATGCTGAGTAAAGTAGCCGACTTTTGCATTCGGATTTAGTTCGAAGTCACCGCCCTGGGCTTTGAGGTCACCGGATAAAAGTTTAATTAAGGTGGATTTACCGGCGCCATTTCGACCCAGCAAGCCAATACGACTGCCTGGCACCAGGTTAAATTTTATTTTCTGCAGGATCAGTTTATCGCCATATCCGGCGCACACATTATCCATTGCAATTAGTGGTAAGGGCAGGGCGTCAGGCTTACGGAAGCTGAAACTGAACTGACTGTCCAGGTGTGCCGGTAATACCTGTTCCATTTTTTCCAGCGCTTTGATCCGGCTTTGTGCCTGTCTCGCCTTTGACGCCTTATAACGAAAACGGTCGATATAGGACTGCATATGGGACATTTCTTTTTGTTGTTTCTCGTAGCTGGCCTGCTGCTGCATCAGCTTTTCGGCACGCTGCTTTTCGAAACTGGAATAGTTGCCCGTATATTCGTTAAATTTGTTTTGTTCGATATGGATAATTTTACCCACCACCTGATCGATAAAATCTCTGTCGTGAGATATCAGGATCAGGGTTCCCGGATAAAGTTTGAGCCATTTTTCTAACCAGATCACTGCATCGAGATCCAGGTGGTTAGTCGGTTCATCGAGGAGCAGCAGATCAGAGCGACAAAGCAGTGCCTGAGCCAGGTTTAGGCGCATCCGCCAGCCACCGGAAAAATCACTGACCGGGCGGGCCTGAGCCACATTGTCAAAACCTAACCCGGCAATCAGTTCGGCGGCTCGTGCCTTAATGCTATATCCGCCAGCGGTATCAATTTTGCCGTGTAGTTCGGCAATCAGGTGGCCGTCTTCTATTTTTTCTGCTTCGGCGAGCTGGCGCTCCAGGGCGCGATATTCCAGATCACCGTCAATAACATATTCCAGCGCACTTTTTTCCAGTGCCGGGGTTTCCTGAGCCACGCTGGAAATTTGCCAGTTGCTTGGAAAAGTGAGTTCGCCATTGTCAGCATGGACTTCACCTTTTAGCAAGGCGAAGAAGCTGGACTTACCACTGCCGTTGGCGCCAACTAAACCCACTTTTTGTCCTGGGTTGATAGTGGCTGTGGCATTTTCTAGCAAAGGGCGGCCACCCCGGATAAGTTCGATTGCGCTGGCTATGATCATAAGAATTGAGGCTTACTGCAAAAAGGAGCCAATTCTAGCTAACTATGTCCATGGACGCCAGATGAGAGTCCTAAGTGATGGCGTTTACATAATATGTCTAAGGTTTGTTCTTCCATAGGGAAGCCGGGTATCGGAGTGTATATTTTTGGATAAAGCCGGTGCGTTAAGCCAGCTGGACTGCCAAGTCATTATGTTTCAGCAAGGGCCCTATGTGGTGAGTGAGGTAAAAGGGGCGACCTCAAAGAGGCCCCCTTGGTTGGGTTAATTGAGGGCTAAACCCGGTACTGATTAAGTTGACCCTTTAGTTGAAGGGAAAGGTCCGAAAGTAGTTCGCTAATACTGGAGGTTTCCTTGGCACCTGAAACCGTTTCGACAGCAAGGTCGGAAATACTGGTGACATTCTCATTAATTTGTGATGAAACTACACTTTGTTGCTCCGATGCTGCGGCTATCTGGTGATTGATATCTTTCATTTCATTCACACATTTGAGGATATTCTGAAAGCTCTGTGATGACTTATCTACCGCTTGTGCACTCAGATGGGTTTTTTCCAGTCCAAGTTCCATCACTTCCACGCTTTCTTTTACGCCTTCTTGCAGTTGACCGACTCTCTGTTCAATATCCAGAGTAGAGGTTTGGATCTGCTCTGCCAGGTTTCTTACTTCATCGGCAACAACGGCAAACCCTCGCCCTGATTCGCCTGCTCTGGCGGCTTCTATGGCAGCATTAAGCGCCAATAAATTTGTTTGTTCGGCAAAACCTTTAATTACACCCAAAATATCGCCAATTTGGGTGCTGTGGACCTCAAGGTTACTTATCACCTGTGCCGCTTTTTGTATATCTTCCACCAACTCCTGAATTGTGCAGCCTGTTTGCTGAACGATTGACTGGCCTTCTTCTGACTTCAGCTGTGCATTTTCAGCTGCATGGGAGGCGTGGTTGGCATTTCGGGCAACTTCATCGATAGATACGCTCATCTGGTGCACGGCGGCAGCTACACTATCTGTAGCTGTCTGTTGTCGATTGCTGTCATTCCGGGTATTAATGGCGACTTGTGCTCCTTGGGCCGAGACCGAAGAAAGCTGCAGTGTTACCTGGGATACTTCTGTTAGCGAGACACGTAACTTGCTGACAAACATATTAAAGTATCTGGCTACTCTGGCTAGTTCGTCATTCGAACTGTCATTTAATTTGACTGTCAAGTCGCCTTCACCTTCTGCAATATCTTTCATTCGAGTTTCGATAGATTTGAGTCGGCGAGAGATAGATATACTTAATAGAGAGATCAAAACAAACAGCAATGAGCCGATCACGACACTGGTTATGTTTGAGGTGCTGGATAAGTTACTCTGTGTTTCCTTGATGAGCATAACGAGATGCTCACTGAACTGGACCAGTTCTGTCTCTGACTGTTTAACCGCTGAGCGTAACTCGCCAAGTAAGCCGGATTGATGATCCAATCCAATACGCTGACTTATGTTGGCAAGCTCACTAAATTTTTGTTGGTATCTTTGCAATGCCGATACCAAATTGCTATTGCGTGGGTTAATTTGACTTATCAATGACTGATAGTTCTTATCAAATTTGGTCAGGTATTTGGTTTTTTTCCGTAATAAGAAGTCCTTCTCGTTACGCCTTAACTGCAGGATTTGACTCAAAAGGGAAAAATCATTGGCATCGGACACCTGAATTTCCGCTTGATGCACAGCTTGCCTTAACGCTCCTCTAACACCCTGGTCTTGAGTCAAACCCTGATCCTGGGTTAATGAGGCTAGCTGATTAAATTTAGCACGATATACGCCAAGACGTTGTTGTAGCTGGTTTATCTGAACTGAAGCCAGACCTAGCTTGGTCAGTTCGTTGTCTAGCCGGGTAACCATTGTCACCATTTTTTGGCTGTTTTGGTTAAATAGTTGCTGGTATTTTAACTGATGCCGGGCGAGAAAGTCCTTTTCATTTCGCCTCATGTTAAGCATCAAGATATTGACCTCCTCGACCAGTTGTCGAGTGTCTTGCAGCTGGTTTACCCGCCGATTGAAATGCTGATTAAGATAGGCGATCAGTAAGATGCCTAGTACACAGCTTAATGCGATAGAGATTAGTTTGGTTTTAATGTTCATGTGGTCCTCGCAATACTTCCAATTGAGAAGTAATAGGCATTGATAAAAGTGTTACTACAGCTGTCATAATTAGTTCATATTTCTGCCTCTCGCCACTAACTAGTAATGGGGCGTAACGCAAGAAGTAATGGATTAAGCGAAATTATCGATAAAAATGGATTACAGCATCTTGTCCTGGAATAGGGTAAAATATCGGGGATTTAAGAGCGGTGTGAACAGGAGCCATTGATGTCAAAGCGAACTAAAAAGCGGTTTATTGCCGGAGCTGCCTGCCCCTCTTGCCAAAAGTTGGACAGTATTGTTTTGTTTCTCGAAAATGGCATAGAAACCATAGAATGTGTTGACTGTGGATATAAGCAAGCACAGCAGTCGGGTGAAATGAGTGGCGCTACGCGTCAGTTTGAACAGATGATTGGCGTTTTTGACCCGGATGGTAAAGATTAATTATTTGGAATTAGTATGAAAATTGAAAAAGATCTTGTCGTTTCTATTCATTTCGGTGTTTCTGATGAAGATGGAAAGGTTATAGACTCTACAGAGAATGACGCGCCACTAGAATATATCCATGGTAGCGATTATCTGGTTCCTGGTCTGGAAACCATTCTGGACGGAAAATCGGTAGGTGATAAGTTTGATGTGACCGTTGGCCCGGAGCAGGCTTATGGCGAATACCAAGACGATCTGGTTCAAGAAGTACCGACAGAGCTGTTTGGTGAAGAGGCGGATATCGACGTCGGCATGCGTTTTGTTGCCGAAACAGATCAGGGCCAACGCTCTGTCGAAATCACCAAAGTCGCCGAAAGCACAGTGACTGTGGATGCTAATCACCCACTGGCTGGTTTAACGCTGCAGTTTGTCGGCGAAGTCGTTTCTATGCGTGAAGCAACAGAAGAAGAGTTGGCTCACGGTCACCCACACGGTGAAGGCGGATGTGGTCACGATCATTCTCATGATGAAAATGGATGTTGTGGTGGTGCCGATCATGAAGAAAGCTGCAGCACGAAGCACTAATTTAGACGCTTTAACATGCATCTAACCCTTTAAAGGGTTCATATAGCCCGGGCTTTCCGGGCTACTAGCCAGCTTTCTGTTGTTCGCTACTTTCCCCGCTCTGTGAAATGGACTTTCTTAAAATCTCGAGCATTCGCTTAGAGGGAAGAAATAACTCCACCCCTGACAGCCTGGCCCTTAACTCGTCATAGAAATAGTCAAAGTGTGTACAGCCCAGTATCAATACCTGTACACCACTTTTCATCAGGGCATCGGCCATTTCCGGTAACGCATGCAGAGAAATAAGCTGCTCTGGTGAGAGCTTATGCTCAATATCCTCAACCAATTGCAGATTACCAATACCTATGACTTTTGCGGTTGGATTGGAATTTAAAATAGTACGTTCAATATTGGCGCAACTTTGGCAGTTGGCAGCAAACAGACCAAAATTACGGTATTTAAAGGTCAGCTCCTGATAAACGTCTAATGGTGTGATTACCGGAATAGGGCTTTCAGCTTTTACCTTTTCCAGATCAATGGCGCCGCTGAGGGAGTTACAATAGATCATCACACCCTGGGCGTCAGAACGCACCAGTTTATCGATCAGTGAGAGTACAATTTCAGTGAGTTTTTGCTGATCAAGAGCTTGCAGCTGAGTCTGTTGCTGAGGTGTTTCAGAAACGGACAAACCCAGTGACTTACAGCCCATTTTATGCAGAAAATCCTGACCAAACTGAGTATCTATTGGAGTGCCTGCAAGCACGCCTATGGTGCAAACATCTTGCTGCATCTTGGTGACCTTTGCGGCTGTTCTTTCTTGTTTCATTATAGGCAACCCATTTTCTTTTTAAGCCAATCCAGATACAGGCCGTAAGGTCGACCAAGCAATCCGGCTATAAGAGAGACAGTTAAGGCGGCTTTAACTATTGCTTCTGTGGGTGCTCCCCCAAGTAACATATTACCAACATAGAGGGGCATCTGGAACGACAGGAATATCAAAGTATCCGCCAGGTATTTTTGGTAAAAAGGCGAGGTTTCCGTGTCTATATTAAAGCGAGCCAGCACGTAATCACGCCAGATACCAAACGGCCGGGCCACCAGAGAGTTTAATAATAGTGCCGCCAGGCGCACCTTAAAGTGTTCCTGCAGGGACATCTGGGCAATACCTAGCTCTATCACTACGGCGGTGGCATAGGAAAAGGAATTCATCGCGAAGACGTCGACCCAGAATTGTTTTAACTGTTGTTTTCTCGTCACCGTTAACTGATTTCCTTGATTTTGCGAGTCAACGCCCATTCAGAAATTCTGTCTTGGTCGTTCCATGGCTTAACTTGTAATTATCTACAATTATGCTTTCAACTAATCATAGATAATTGAATATATTGAGTTGGTTAGGGGTGATTAGCGAGTGCCCATCCTGAAACTCGTGTGTTTATTCTTAAGTCATATTCATAAAACGCGAAACTTGCTGTTTTGCAAAGGCCTAAAGTTAGTCACTACTATCTCAGTGCTCCCTGTCATTGTCAGCTTGCCTGGCAATCCAGTATCTTTTAGCGCATACAGAGATCGCGGTAAAGCCGCTGGACCGAGTGTCGGACCATCCAGATGTCGGACCACCCCGTACGAGGGAGTGACAGAATCGGCGTTTCAGGACGGGCGCTAGCTATGGTTCTCACAGTTATCTGGGATCATGAATTAAGCCCAGTGGATTAATCCAGACTGATTTGAGTGCTGGATTTCACTTCATTTAACACCATAGTTGTTCTGATCTGAGCTAACCCCGGCAGCACGCTTAGCTGGTTGACGATAAACTGCTCCAGGGCTTTGGTATTTTTCACCAAGACCTTCAACATATAATCCGCCTCTCCTGTCACATGAAAGCATTCCAGTACTTCAGGAAGGCGGGTAATGGCATCCAGGGTTTGCGTCAGCTGTTTGAACTGGTGCAGTTGCAAAGTGATAGAGATAAAACATAGTTGATCCAGTCCTGCCTGCTCCCTGTCGAGCAGGGTGACATATGCCTTTATCAGACCCGATTTTTCCAACCGTTTTAATCTTGCGTGTACCGCAGGCGGTGACAGGTGTACTTTTTCCGCAAGCTCGACATTGCTGATCCGTGCGTCTTGCTGGAGCGCCTGCAAAATGGCTTTATCCGCTCTGTCTAAGTTTTCCAAGCTTATCACCTTTGCTAATTATGTTTAATTATCTTAATGGTAATGGGGGAAGTGCGAAATAAGTAGTCGGTCTTAAACGGTAAGTGCTGAATAAAGTTCAGCGTGGAGCGGTGTTTATTGGCTTTGACCGAATAATTGAAGGGGGTTGGCCTTGTTAAACAAGGCCATAAACGAAATTAGTAGTGGGGAGGAGGGGTTTCGTCCGCTTCATCGGCAATACCATCCACCTGTAAATCTTTGATTTTTCTTACCAGGAATTCCATTTGCAACTGCTGTGTTTCCATTTGCCGCTGATGAACGGCGAGTTCCTGACTAAGCGCTTCTATGGTGTCATCCTGGAAAGCGATCTTGCTTTCCAGCAGTTCCACCCGGGATTCAAGTTGTTTAATTTGATCCATTGAAGGGGCTGCCTACGTTTTTAATTTCACGCAGTATACATCAGCTCATTCTTCGATAGCAGTTACTTAAAGTCGATCGGCCAGACTTCTACATATCCCGATGAGCTTTCTGTGATGATCTGCTTTGGATTTAGCAGACTGGCGGAGTAAATCACGGCGCTTTTTGGTCGACTGTATTTTCTGGCAGAGACTTTCCATTTTTGCTTAAGCTCGCCGGTTTGGGTATCCCATAACATGAGTAGCCGTGCCGGAGAACCGGTGAGCAGCCATTTGCCATCGTTGACAAAGCGGGCAGTGCTAAAGATCTCCTGGCGATGAATATACTTAAGACGGCTGATAGCTTTGCCCGTTTTCAGGTCCCAAACTTGCGCCTGTTTCTTGCTGTCAGCAGTAAAGGCGTATTTGCCGGTTCTTTCCAGCTTTAACATAGTGACTCGGCTGGGGTGGCTAAATCGGTATATCACCTGGCCGGTGCGGGTGTCCCATAAATAAGCGGAATAGTCATTGCCTCCGGTGAGGGCAAAGTGACCGTTGGCCGACATATCCACTGCGTTAATTTTTTCAGTATGGCCTAAAAATTCCAGCCGTCGACCCGTATCTATGTCCAGATGTACGACTTTGCCGCTGACCAGTCCATAAAGCACGAAGCGGCCATTACTGGAAATAGCAATATCCCGGATAGGCGATTCGTTGACACTATAAAAACCTTCCGCCTGGCCGGTTTTTATATTCCAGACGACAAAATTGTTGCGGGTTGCGGTAACGGCATGGGTGGATGCATCGGAGATCCTGGCAATGTAAACGTCATTGCGCTCGGCGCCCTGGTGGCTCCACTGATAGATGACCTCATTGGTCTGATTGTTCCAGAGGCTCAAACCGTGATGGATAGAGGAAACCAGGCTGTACTTACCATCTCTGGATAACTCGCCAGCGAACGAACCTTCAATAGCATGTTCGTATTTTTGGAGCGGCTTGGTGCCTTCACTGCAGCCAAGCAGCAGCGCTGAGCATAACAATAATAAAAAGATTGCACTTTTCGCCATCTTTATAGTCTACTATCTGTTTTTATTACTTTAAGCATAAGCGTTAGTATAAAGGGATTTTATGCGCTAAACCCCTCTTTATTAGAACTTTATGAAGTGGGCAGGATTTTAATCTGGAGAATATAAATGAAGAATATTTTTAAGGTCTCTCTTCTGGCGGCTGCAGTTCTAGCCGTCGTGGGTTGTAATGAACAAAAAGTAGAAGCAGAGCCTAAGCAGCCTGTCGTTGAAGCCGAAGTGAAACAGCCTGAAGCTGTTGCTGCTGAAGTGAAGCAGCCTGAAGCTGTTGCTGCTGAAGTGAAGCAGCCTGAAACTGTTGCTGCTGAGTTTAAAGACGAAGATGCTAAAGCCGCTTATGCTATCGGCGCTTCGGTTTCTCGTTATATTCAGAAGACCCTGAATGAGCAGAGTCAGCTGGGTGTTACTTTGGATAAGGAAATGATTATCCAAGGTATTTCTGATGCGCTGCGTGAGGAGATGAAGTTAAACGAAGAAGAAGTAGTGGCGACACTGCAAGCTTACGATAAAAAACTAAGTGCTATTGCCAAGGAGAAAGCGGACACCGCCGCCGCTGAAGCGAAAGAAAAATCCGCAGCTTACTTAACAGAAAATGGCGGCAAAGAGGGTGTGACAACCACAGACTCTGGTTTGCAGTATAAGATCTTAACTCAAGGTGAAGGTCCTAAACCTGTCGCCGAAGATACCGTGACGGTTCATTATGAAGGACGCCTGGTCGACGGTACTGTTTTCGACAGCTCTTATACTCGTGGACAGCCAGCCAGCTTCCCACTTAACCGGGTTATTCCGGGTTGGACCGAAGGTGTTCAGCTAATGGATGTTGGTTCTAAGTACCAGTTTACCATTCCTTCTGAATTGGCTTACGGTGAGCAAGGTGCGGGTAATATTCCTCCTTTCTCTACGCTGGTATTCGATGTTGAGCTAGTCGAAATTGAAGGTAAGGGTAAACCTGCTGAAGCCGCTAACACTGAAGCCACTACTGAAGAAGTGAGCACTGAAGCCCAGGGCTAAATGTGAACTGGATATAAAAAAGGCGCCTTCGGCGCCTTTTCTGTATCAAACCAATGACGATTGTTATTCGCTGTGTTTTATGTGCAAGGTGCGTAACATTTCATCTTCCAAGGCGAACCTGGCTTCCATCATCTGACCTAAATTGGAAAGGTCGGTATCAAAACTCAGCATTTCCTCCTCCAGGCCCAACTCTGCGTATTTATCATTAAATGCTAATGCGGTATCCGTGGTTTCAGATATTTTGGGGTAAAGCATTTTGGCTAGCTCAGCACTCTCACCACCATGGGTTTCACATTTGGAAACCACCTGATCATATACTTCGAAATGCCCTGTAGACACATAGTCCACCAACAGTTGGCAAAACTCCTGAACTTTATTTATGTCGGGCAGGTTTCGCTCACCTCGCTCATTTGGCGGTAATCCGGCTAACTCACAATAGCCAACGAGTACTTCCTGGCGTTCATTTAACCAGTTATCGATAGCGGTTAGAGTACCACCCCATTCTTGCTTGGCTTGTTCCAGTTTAGATAGCATGTGAGTTCCTTGATATTTACTTACGCACCTAATGATATAACTAATGAAAACTGGTCGAATCGTCAACAGTAAATTAGTTACTAGAACTGGGTTCACTTATAACTGTGAACTATATAGAATTTTTATGCATCGTAGTGGAAATTAAATGGAGTTTGAACTTTGCTTAAGGATCAAAATCTTAACCTGGGTGAAATAGCAGGTTGGTGGTTCATATTGGCGGGAGGACAAATTCTTCTGCAAGAAAGAGGCTCCATGATCCCGTTTGGGGCCCTTGAAGATTTACCTTTTCCTCCCCTACCTAGCGAACAAGTAAGGATACTGGGCAGTTATGAAAATAGCCCATGTTTTTTGTTAGATCTAGGTGAAAATCAAATTGATATGGGGATGGGGGAGTTTTGTAACCTGAGATCCCTGCTTGGTCATACGGATGACGCCTTGTTTGATCTTGCAGGAAAAGCCTTTCAAACAGCTCTTTTTTTAAAAACGCATCAATATTGTGGTCAATGCGGCAACGCCATGGAGCTGATTGATTGGGAGCTGGCAACTAAGTGCCATCAGTGTGGCCACAGGTGTTATCCCCGCGTATCTCCCTGCATCATAGTAGCTATTCGCAAAGAAAAGCAGATCTTGCTGGCGTGCCATCAGCGTCATAGTGGTAACGGCAGGGATATGTATACCGTCCTGGCGGGTTTTGCTGAGATGGGGGAAAACCTCGAACAAAGCGTGGCTCGGGAAGTGATGGAAGAGGTGGGGATCAAGGTAAAAAATATCGGTTATGTTTCCAGCCAGCCCTGGCCCTTTCCCCACTCACTTATGATGGGTTTTGTAGCAGACTACGACAGTGGGGAAATCAAGGTTGATAAAACGGAATTGGCGGATGCCCAGTGGTTTGATTTTGACAACCTGCCGATTATTCCGGGGAAGGCGACCATAGCGCGTAAATTGATTGAGAAGGTAAGATTTCGTTGCCGCTAAAAATAAAAAACCTCTCACAATGGAGAGGTTCGAATGTTATTCATAGGTCTCGTAGGACGAGCTTCTTAGTGTTGTTCGTTAGCGCGGTGAGTTTATAACAAAGACAGGCTCCCTGTGCAACAGGGATTTCGTCAAGTTTGAATCCGGTCACGTTTCAGGTTACACCAGCTGATAATGAGAATAACTTGAGCTCGACAAAATTGATTTGAGCCAGCTTAAAGTTAAATTATTTTGCTTATGCATACCTCAGGCTGACTGCCGGTGATACAATTCTCGCAGTTTTTTAATCAGATGGACGTGTCCGTGAGCCAACTTAAGAATGATAGATACCTGAGAGCGCTATTAAAGCAACCGGTCGATAAGACGCCGGTATGGATGATGCGCCAGGCTGGTCGGTATTTACCTGAATATAAGGCTACCCGTGCCGAGGCTGGCGATTTTATGTCGTTATGTAAAAATGCAGAGTTGGCCTGCGAAGTAACTATCCAACCTTTGCGCAGGTTTGACTTGGACGCGGCCATACTGTTTTCAGATATTCTGACTATCCCTGATGCCATGGGACTGGGCTTGTATTTCGAACAGGGCGAAGGGCCTAAGTTCAAATCTCCCATTACCTGTAAAGCAGACGTCGACAAAATAGGTATTCCTGATCCTGAAGGTGAGCTGCAATATGTAATGAATGCCGTAAGGACCATTCGTAAGGAGCTTGACGGCAAGGTGCCGTTGATCGGTTTCTCCGGTAGTCCATGGACTCTGGCGACCTACATGGTGGAAGGCGGGTCTTCTAAGGCATTCACTAAGATCAAAAAAATGGCTTTTGCTGAGCCTGCAACTCTGCACCTGTTATTGGATAAGCTGGCGGATTCCGTGATCGGTTATCTGAACGGACAGATAGCGGCTGGCGCTCAGTCCCTGATGATTTTTGATACCTGGGGCGGCGTCTTGTCACCACGGGATTATAAAGAATTTTCCCTGCAATATATGGCTAAGATTGTTGATGGCCTGAAGCGCGAAAATGAAGGGCGTAAAGTTCCAGTCACGTTATTTACCAAAAATGGTGGTATGTGGCTTGAGCATATCGCCGCTACGGGTTGTGATGCTGTAGGCCTGGACTGGACCATAGACATCGCTGATGCCAAAGCCAGAGTGGGTGATAAAGTCGCTCTGCAAGGAAACATGGATCCTTCTATGCTGTACGCGCCGCCGCAAAGAATACGCGAAGAGGTGGCCTCTATTCTGGCAGGATTTGGTAAAGGCGAAGGTCACGTATTTAACCTGGGTCATGGTATTCACCCTGATGTGGATCCCGAGCATGCCGGGGTCTTTATTGAGGCGGTTCATGAATTGAGTGAACAATATCATAAGTAAAAGATATGCGCCTGAGCATTTATCAATGCAGTTCGACATACTCAGTGATATATACCCAAGTAGCTTGGGTATATATCGTAACTAACCCGGAAAAGCTGCGATTGCAGCTTTTTTTATATCCAGCTGGCGAGCCTATACTTGTTAACGAAATGAGTTAATATGTTGATTATTAATACAGGATGTGTGAGATTAACTTTTTACGCCTAAAAACAGGGTTGATTTGTGTGGAATGATTCCCTTCTGAGTCATAGATCTATTCAGGAAGACGATGTGTCTTTATTGTGCGATTTCGTGCAAGATAAAAAGGAGCTGTTTTTCTATTTCCCGTCTGCCTCCTATCCCATTTCGGAAAAGCAGTTTTATGCTGGTATAAAAAATAACCATAGCCGCACTGTTGTGCTGAAGGAAAATCAGCTGGCTGGTTTTGCTAATCTGTATCGACTGGAAGAAAAAAAACGTTGCTGGATTGGTAATGTGATTGTTAATCCGAAAATGCATCGTCAAGGGGTGGGACGATATTTGATCAAACTCATGCAGAATCAGGCCTTTACCAACTCCAAAGTAGAGGAAGTCTGTATCGCTGCTTTTAACCACAATATAGGTAGCCTGTTACTTTATACTGAGTTGGGTTTTAGCCCTTTTGCTATCGAAGAGCAAAAAGGAAAAGATGGTGAACGGGTCGCTCTTATCAATATGCGGATCTCAAAACGCAAGTGGATCACCCAATAAGTCGATCGAATTTAATTCAAGCTGAATTGTCTAACGAGAAAATAATGGTAATTTCCATTACCCATTATTTATCTTTCATGGAGAGTGCATATGAAGCTAATCGCACAAACAGATAGGTTAACACTGAGGTTTTTTGAAAAGAGCGACCTTGATGCTGTCTATGATTTAATGTCTAACCCTAAAGTTATGCAGCATTCCGTTAGCGGTCCTATGAGCAGGGCTCAGGCCGAACAGTTTTTACAGAATATTTTGGATACATACGAGAAAAAAGGCTTTAGTTTGTGGGCCCTTGAACATAATCAGGATAATAAGGTGATAGGTTTTTGCGGCCATTTTTTTCATCGCCTGGAAGGGCAGGATGAAGTAGAGCTAGCGTACCGACTAAACCCGGATTACTGGGGACAAGGGTTTGCCAGTGAAGCTGCGAAAGCCGCCAGTATTTATGCTTTTAACTCTCTGGGGTTGAAGCGCTTGATCTCTTTTATCGCTACTGACAATGATGCGTCTATTAAAGTCGCTGAAAACGCCGGCTTCCAGTTGGAACGAACTACCAACTTTTATGAAACCAAAGTGCTTGTTTATGCATTAAGAAAAGAAGAAATGCTGTAAATAGGGTTGGTCATAGTTATAAGCCAATTTGATTTAGTCGTGTTCTCAGCACAGGAATTATTTCATCCTCAAACCAGGGATTTCGCTTTAACCAAAAGGTGTTCCTTGGAGAAGGGTGGGGTAGTGGAAAATAACCCTCGGGCATTTCTCGCCAATTTTTCACTGTTTCGGTTAGTGTTTTTCTACACTGACTTTTTAAATAGTATTTTTGTGCATAGAGACCGACCAGTAAGGTTAATTCAATATTAGGCAGCAACCTTAACACCTTATCGTGCCATCGTGGCGCACATCTGGGATCGGGAGGTAGATCTCCGGATTTTCCTTTCCCTGGATAGCAAAACCCCATAGGCATAATGGCAAGTTTATCTTGATTGTAGAATTGTTGCTTATCCAGTTGTAACCAGTGTCGCAACCTGTCACCACTTGGATCGTTCCAGGGGATGCCGCTTGCATGTACTTTAGTACCCGGAGCTTGCCCTATGATTAATAGCCTGGCGTGAGAGCTACCACGGATCACCGGGTTCGGATCTAAGGTGTCACAGCAGTGTTGGCAATGGCGAATTTGCTCAAACAATATATCCAGCTTGTCTGGCATTTGCTTTCAATTGAATAGGGGGATGGAGATATTTTACTAAAGAAATGAATTCCTGTCCTGGGACACAGTTCTGTAAAAAAGAGGTTACTTAACCTCTTTTTTAGTTTTTTTAGTGAAGAATTTTCTTACTGTTTTACGTTGAACTTCGCGTTCCTGAATAGTGGCGCGGGCAAAGTCTAGTGCTAGGTTACCGAATAATGGGTTCATAATTTACCTCTGTATATTGATTGTTTTGGACAAGTGAATAGTACTCTCCCGCGATTTTTTCTGCAATAAATTTACGTAATAAAATTACATTAAAGAGTGATGCGTATCTTTATATTGGGTTATTAGTGATTTACGTCACGAACATATGATCGATATGATGGTAACTTACATTTTTCCCGAAAGTGTCGAAAAATCTAAGTTTTATAGTACTCTCAATACTGAGGCTGTTAGCGAGTAGGGGTGGCTGTTAGTTTTACACATTTTGTCCTGAGGCGGTCAGTGATATCTGGTGTAGTCGCATTAGGAGTGTCCACTCCAAATTCAGTTGATGTAGTAGAGTCGCTGCCAGTTGGTATTCGGGTCCTGGTGAGTTAGTTCTGCGCAGTACTGTTAGATTTACCTATGGAGTTAATGTTTGGTTACGGCCAGAGCGCTCCCTATCAACTGCGCATTTTTTGCATAATAGCCGGGGGCTAATATAGATAAGGTCTAATAAACAGCTTTCCTCAGGTAAAAATCGGCAGATAAATAGGTAAGGTTAGCTGTAAATAGGTTTACCGTGAATATCACAACGCTTTCAAAAGCTCACCTCTTCCAGCAGCAAGGGGCAAGCAGCTTCATCGCTCCGCCAGACAAAGGGGCTCATTTTGATTTAACTTCCGCGGCAGATGGAGCTGATATTAAGTGGCGCCTTACCAGCTTGTTGCTGGAAAAGTTGCTGGGGCAAAAAATAAGCTTGATGGATTATGAACTCTGGTTGTCGCATGCGGATCAGAGCGTGCAAAGTGTGTTAGAGATGACTGAAACTATTCAGGTTAATGAGTTATCACTGGAAATAAACCTGACTCTGAGTGGGGCTAGTGAACTTAAGTTGGATATTGAGCAGGCTCAAGCTATTTTGTCTGACCCTTTAGTGATCAATTTTGCTGGCATGACAGCGCAGTTGCTCCCTGAAAGATCATTATTTGATCTAGACAGTAACGGTATTCTCGATGCTATTCCCGGGCTACAGCTGGGTAGCGCTTATATTGCCCTGGATCGTAATCAAAATGGCAAGATTGATAACGGTAGTGAATTATTTGGGCCGACAAGCGGAGAAGGATTTACGGAGTTGGCTGAATTTGATCAAGATAATAACAACAAGATAGATAGTCGGGACCCTGTATTTGCAAAGCTCGTATTATGGCGGCCGGATAGTCAGGATAGCAGAAGTTTGCGGTCCATGGGGGTAGGTGAACTTTCTTTAATCAGTAAAGAAGACGGGACATTTTATCGAAATAATGGTGAGCGTCTTAGGACGCTCGCGCTCCCGGGCTTACTATTTGATGGAAGATGGACGGATTGGATCGCTACAACAGATTGATTTAGCGGTATAGCAGGTAAACAGAGCCCTGAGGCTTCTGTGTTGGTTAAAGTCGAGTTTAATAACCTTTCGAGAAATCGACCAAGTTAGTGAGCGCTTCCTGTCGGCTCCAATGAGCATGATTTTCCAGGAAAATATCCGCCACCTGTGTTGGAAAGCTATAGGCGGAGTTATGTGGGGTGATGGTTAATCTCGGAGTATTCCATAATGGACTGGCTTTCGGTAGCGGCTCCTGCTTAAAGACATCTAATACGGCGTGCTGAAATAACCCAGCTTGCAGGGCTTTACACAAGTCTTCTTCATTAACTGCACTGCCCCGGCCGAGGTTAAAGAAAATAGCATTGGGTTTAAACAAGGCGAAACTGGCCGAACTAAAAATATCTTGTGATTCAGGGGTATCGGGTAATGCACTGACGATTATATCCGCCCTAGGTAGTATGTCATGCAGCTGGGTCAGGGGGTATACATTATCAAAATCGGTTTTTTGACGGCCACTTTTGCTGATGCCTGTAACGGACAGACCAAAACGTCCGAGGGTATTGGCCAGGTAGCTACCAATAGAGCCAGTGCCCAGGATCAGGATATTTTGTCCAGCCAGGCTGGAATAGGGTTTGCTGTCCCATCGCTTGTGCTTTTGTGCCTGGGTGTAGTGGTCATGATGGCGGGTGATGGCCAGCAAGTGCCCCATCACATATTCACTCATTAATGGGCCAAATACGCCTCTTACGTTGGTCAGTTGGTAGTCTTGTCTCAGGCCTGGCTGTATCAGGCTATCTATACCAGCAAAGGTTGATTGCAGCCAGCTTAGCTTGGTGAGTTTTTCCAAATGAGGGGCGATTAACGCTGGGGTGGCTAAAGCGATGGTAAACTCTTGCTGCATTGCACTGACAGACTCGATATTATCGGTCGCTGTTATGCTGAGCGTGTCGGGTAGCTTAGTTTGCAGTAATTCTTGATACTCCTGAAAGTCCCGGCTTAGTATTAGTAGGTGTGACATTTAGGCCCCTGATTAAAAAATCCTTTCCCTATTTTGACTGGAAACGTCCAAGTGATAAAGAGACAATTTTTTGAACAACTCGCTCCCTGGCAGCAGATTAGCTTCTGCCTTGGCCTGGCTGAACGCATGTACCCCAATTATGCGCTATTCAGTGAAGGCACAGGATTTGGTGATACGGAAGTATTCCGCAAGGTACTGGACTTGTTTTGGGAGCAGCTGATTGTTAAGGGTAGTAAGATTAATTTTGAAATCTTGCAGGAAAAGTTTGAGCCGGAGATCCCTGACGTAGAAAATTTTGATATGTATGGCGTATACCCGGCGCTGGATGCATGCGTGGTGGTAACTTGTTTGTTTAATCTGCAGTTATTAAAAAAGCCTGAGGGGGAAGCCTTTAACGCCAGTCAGACTTCTATTGCTACTGTTGCCAGCTTTATTGAAGCCACCAGTGAAATGGAGCTGAGTGATGATGCGGTAATGGAAGATGAATTGATGCAGCAAGAACTGGCGTTTCAACAGGCGCTATTGGATACACTGGATGAGCAAAGAAGTCCGGATTTCCTCAAGCAGGTACGTAAGTTTGCGAAAAATGAAGGGATAAGCAATATAGGAATTGGATTGGAATAAACATTATTTATCGCTCCCTGCCAGGGCAGGGAGCTAATCTGAATTATTCCGGCTTCTGGATCAACTTCTCGTGTGTTTGTCGCTCCGCCCATTTCTGTTTGGCGAGTTGTTGCATATCAACGGTTTTATCCGCTTCATCCACTATTTCAAGGCCCATCAGAGTTTCTACCATATCTTCCATGGTCACTATGCCCTGCATATCTCCGTATTCGTCTACCACCAGAGAAATGTGGGTCCGTTTTTCCAGTAATGTCTGAAACAGGCTGGTAACGTTTACGGTTTCTGGTACGACATAAATAGGTTTAACAAAAGCACCGATTTTACGTTCCGGCTTTTTATTATTCGCCAGCATAATATCAGTCTTATGCACATAACCGACTATATCGTCTCTATCCTTACGGTAAACCAGGATACGAGAAAAGGGTGAATCCGAATGTTTCTTCAGGTATTCAGCTACGGTCAGGTTGCGATTTACCGAAAACACTACGGTTCTTGGCGTCATTATATTGTTCAGTCTGGTGTCCCTGAATTTCAGTAAGTTCTGAATAATCTTGGACTCCCTTTCTCCCAACTCACCGGATTCACCGCCCATGCTCGCCATGGCTGCAATCTCATCGCGAATATAAGCACCACCGTGAGCACTCTTACCTATGACTCGGGTGATCATATCTGACATCCAGATAAATGGCTTAAGCAGGGTGATCATCAGCCTTAACGGGGTAGCAATATAAGGCGCTAATGAACGCCAGTAAGTCGCTCCCAGGGTTTTCGGGATAATTTCCGATAACACCAAAATCAGTAAGGTCAGCACAGCAGATGTCACACCTAAATAGGCGCTGCCAAATACTACCGCTGATTGGGCCCCGACTCCGGCAGCTCCAGCTGTGTGGGCTACGGTATTCAGGGTAAGGATGGCCGCCAGGGGCTGGTCTACTTTATCTTTTAGTTTTTTCAGTAAAGCGGCTTTGGCTGGATTGGTGGACTTCAATGAAGTCACATAGCTGGGTGTCACACTAAGTAATACCGCCTCCAGAACAGAACAGATAAAGGAAATACCTACGGCGAAGAAAAAGTAGATAAACAGAAGTAACAAGTAATCCTCCAAGTGAGAGTGTGGTTCATGCGTTCAGACCCTTTTTAGTCGAACGAGTTCCCATCTTAATCTTTTGTTTACCTTATGTCCTTAATAATTACACGGAAAAGTAGCCTTCAAGCCTTAAAGCGACTGGCTTTATGGTACTTTTTAGCGCGGAATTGTGAGCCTTACCTCATAAAGTGGTTAAAGCAGCAGCAAACAAGGGCTTAAACCGCATAAACCCTTTGCGCACGGCGAATTTTTTGAATACATTGAACGCCACAGAATGAGTTTCATCACTACCTCGGAAAGGAAGTCTTATGAATAAAACACAATTGGTGGATTCCATCGCGGAAAAAGCGGATCTTTCTAAAGCTCAAGCTAAAGCAGCACTAGAGCACGTTTTAGAAGGTATCACTGAGAGTCTTAAAGATGGTGAGCCAGTTCAGCTTATTGGTTTCGGTACGTTTAAAATCAGTCACCGTGCTGCGCGCACTGGCCGTAACCCTCAAACGGGTGCTGAGATCCAAATTGCGGCTGCTAACATTCCTTCATTTGTTGCAGGTAAAGCATTAAAAGAAGCGGTTAAAGGCTAAGGCTTTTACTGTATTAAAAAGCCCGGCTTATGCCGGGTTTTTTTTGGCTGTAAAAAATAGAGGTTTAGCTGTCCAGGCATTGTCCGGATACTTTAACCGTAGTGATCTGCCAATCTATCTTCCCGATAGTGTAGCCACCGGGACAAAACTGACTTTTAGCCATAAAAAGGTCGAGTTGGGTTTCTACATTATGCCTTAGCTGGATCTAAGTAAGGGATGCCATTTTGTTATCCCCATTTAATACTCTGACCAGAGTGAATTTGTGATTAAAGCGGATAAAACGTTTACAATTTCTCTCCGGTTTTACGTTATTTTAAAGCTAAAAAGTGCTGATGGTTCCAATACATTTTGTTGTTTCCTTTTTTTGCCTTCTATTGTTGGTCCAGGCCTGGTTAAAGGGGGAGAGGTCGTCACTTTTGTTGGGATTGTTGCTTATTTGCTCCATGCAATCCCTTAGTGTCGGTTTTCGCTTTGGCTTACAGGTAGATAACCTTCGCGTAATACAACCCTTAATGGCCACAACACTTGCTGTGTTAGCTTTCCTCTGTTTCCATTCTCTGACTCGGCACACGGCTGACGGGGAAGGCGATAAAACCACAGCATTACTCTGGTTGCATGCTTGTCCTGTATTGTATTGTATTGTTGGTTCTGGTTTGTCAGCTTGTGACTCCCTGGTTTATGGACTTTCTTCTGTTTGCCGTTTATCCGACATTCCGCACCATTTGCATCTCACCTAGATAATTTAAAAATGTGATCTATCTCACTTTAGCGTGTCCAATGTCTGAAAGATCACAGAAACTATAGCCAAAAGATCACAAGCCTCTGACCGCTGCCATGGCACAATCGTCCCAGGATATGTATTAACGGGGAGCGCTATGGCCGCCATCAACACCAGCATTAAATCGGGACAGATCCGGGTTGAAACTCTCGGCCACCATGGCCTGGTTGCCGGCTTCGTCGACAAGCTCAAACTGGTCTAACGCATCGACGCCAGACTGCCGGTGTCCAAACAGCATGGCTCCAAGCTCAGCCATGGCCAGCGTATCAAGGCCATGATCATCAACGGCCTGGGCTTCACTCAGAACCCCATTTATCTATCGCCCCAGTTTTTTGAAGACAAAGCGGTTTCCCTGTTATTTGGCGAAGGTGTCAAGGCCGCCCAGTTGAACGATGACGCGCTGGGCCGTACCCTGGACGCCTGTTACGAATACGGTGTCACTGCGCTGCTCGCCGAGATTGCCAATGAGATCCACCAGGAATTCACCCCGCCCGGTAGACGGCAAACCCTCCGGTTGGACAGCACCAGCTTCAAATTAGTGGGCGAGTATGATCTCGAACACCTTTACCTGGAAGGCGAGTCCAGACCGCCCTTGCCCAAGCAGGGCTACTCCAAAGATCACCGGCCGGATCTCAAACAACTCGTCTTGTCCCTGATCGTCAGCGGTCCGGCGGACTTACCGATCTGGAGCGAAGGCCTGGACGGCAACAGCCAGGACAAAGCCAGCTTCCACGCCACCCTAGCCAAACTCCAGTCCTTCCGCCAAGCACTGGAGAACAGGCCGGAGCTGCTGGTTATCGCGGATTCGGCGCTCTACGTCCACGGAAAACTGCTGACAGCGGCCTACCTCTGGGTCACTCGGGCACCAGAAAGCGTAAAAGCGGTCAAACTCCTGGTCGAGGCCGATACCAGTGACTTCGCCTGGCAGCCGCTGGAACAAGGTTATCAAGGTGTCTTGCTGGGCCAGGTGGAGCGCGGGCTGAAGCAGCAGTGGCTGCTGGTCCACTCCAGCCAGGCCGAGCAAAGAGAGTGTCGCACTCTGGACAAGCGCATCGCCAAAGCCGGGGCCGAAGCGGAAAGCCAGGCCCGCAAACTGGCCGGGCAGGCCTTTGCCTGCAAACAAGACGCGCGCAACGCGGCGGCGCAGTTTGAGCGTAAACTCAAATACCACCGGCTTAGTCACGTTGAGGTCAGCGAGGTGAAAAAACACGCAGGTCGTGGTCGGCCGAAAAAAGACGCCGAGCCTGAGGTGTCGCACTACCGGCTCGAACTTGAGTCGACTCCCTGCCAGGACAAGATCCGGCCGCACCGTAACAAGCTGGGCCGTTTCGTGCTGGCGACCAATGAACTGGCCAACCAGGAGGTCGCTGGCCTGCTCGCCGCCTACAAATCGCAACAAGGGGTCGAGCGGGGTTTCCGCCTGATCAAAGACCCCCAGTTTCACCTCAATGGGGTGTTCTTGAAAAAGCCGGAGCGGATCGAGGCGTTGATGATGGTGATGACGCTGTGCCTGATGGTGTACAACGCAGGCCAGTACCAATTGCGGGAAAACCTGAAAACAGCAGATGAAACCGTGCTTAACCAAGTGGGCAAGCCCACCGCCACCCCGACGATGAGGTGGATCTTCCAACGGATGAACGGGATCCACTTAGTGAATGCGCCAGGGCTAGCTGCCTGCGTCACTGGGTTGACGGAAGAAAAGGAGAAAATCCTCCGCCTGTGCGGTAAAGAGATAGCGCGGCTCTACCAGTTGGAATGAGCGGCGGAAAAGAAAAACACATACTGTGCCCCGGCGCGGTAGGCTTGGTGATCCCGAAATTTAAGACTGCCGCTTCTGGCTTAGGTGGAGAGACGGTTCAGAGGGCTGGCGACAACGCCTGGGCGAGAAAATAATGCTGCCAGCATAAATCGCTGCGGAATGTCGGGTTTATCTGATATATGGGGGCTTTATTTTGTATGGTGCTTCAGGAGGGGCTGATGCATTAGAGTCGGCTAGCTTGGAAACCGTGGGCCAGGCCGTTTGGGTATGGCGAATGGTCGGCGGAGTATTGGTGTTATTTGGCGGCTTAGACCTGATCATCGGCATAGACATAGCTATGTATTCAGGACAAATTGCGGCTGCCATAGTGACCTGGTCCGGAGTGGTTGTGGCCCTGCTGATCAGTGCAGCCCTGACGGTGACAAGCAGGGTGAAAGTCATGGAGCCTAAGCTAGAGTCAAGACAAGTCGTGGCTGCGGCAAGCAATGCTGAGGATAAGGATCTGTTTAAGCTGATACAGGATAAAGTGTTGGCGCAAGATTTGTATTTGGATCCGAATTTAAACCTGGCCAAATTAGCCCGCAAGGTGGGGACTTCCGCTCGCCAGGTGTCTCAGCAAATTAACCAAAAAACAGGGCTCAATGTTTCCCAGTACATTAACGGGTTCCGTATAAGACAGGTTTGTGAGCTGTTATCGCAAACCGATAAGCCAGTTACCCAGATCATGTATGATGCTGGATTTCAGACCAAATCAAATTTTAACAGGGTATTTCTTCGGCTGACTAAATTAAGCCCCAGCCAATGGCGAAACAGGCGCAAATCTCAGGTTTAGCTTCTGGTTAAACTTGTCATCCAGTTCTTTGTTTTCCGGCGCAAAGTTGTTCAATGCACAGGGAGGAACTTCGCTATCTGTTTGGGTAAAATGCCTTAATCCGAGTGCAAATGCCTATCAATGCTTGGTAAGCCTACCCACTAAGAGAAAAATCAATGATGCAAATCCTGTTTTGGTCGATTAATGGCTTGATGTGTGGGCTTAGCTATTGATTTAGCAGAACGTGAATACCGTCAGCTTACAGCCTGAGCTAAAAACACTATCAGGCCTTGGGGTATCTGTGGTGCTTTCCGAGGTTGTTGATATCTTATACGGTAAAATTAATGGTAACTTTCAAAGCTTAAACCCCGGATCTTGAAGTCGTTTGGGTATATGGCATTCAAACATCGGAGCTATTACAATTCTGTCTTAAAGCTATTAAGTCCTAACTTTGACCATAGTTCTCCAACTTCTCCCTTATTGATAATTTCTAAATGGCTATGTGGGGAGCTCTCCCATTCAGGAGAAAGGTGAAACTGTTGTAACTTGTAAAGAAGCAATGCTTTTGGAAACGAAAGTTCTAATTCGTCGTCAACCATACAGTGCTCAACTGCAATGATTTTTCTCTTTTTTAAAGAGAGATCACTCTTCGGTTTTATTTTTATGGTTACTTGCTCAGTCCAAAATGTATCCCGGCTTTTATCCATTTCGATTGGGGCTTTTCCAGAAAATGTCACAGTCAAAAATCGACCAAGTACAAAGTCTTGGAATCTATTATTCCTCAAGCAATAGGCTCGAGTGTGCCAGCGTAACCCATTATGGATCAGGGTATGCGGAGCTATTTGGCGATACTTTGGCTGATCTGGTGAATTCATAGATGCATAACTGACATCCAGTATTTCTCGCCGGGTGATGGCGCTAACAATTTGGCGGGTTATTGGCAAAGGTGCCAGAGGCTCATTAAGGGAGCATATATGGCTGCTGAAACCTCCATCTAAGCAACCGCCCTTATAAGTCCTAAGGTAGGAAACGTACTCACTAAAACTATCCTGTGCATGATGAAGCTGGAATTTAGTCCCGGGCAAATAAGTTTTCAGGCTAGCATCATAATGAAGGCTGTCGGGATAGGTCTTTTTGTACTGACTGATTATCGTTGAAGCTCGGTTTCGCTGAATGTTCAACGCGCTCGTGATTTGTGAAGTATTCAGCGAACCCTCCCAGTACAGAATGATCTCTATCATTCGAAAGCGGTGCTGTTCTTCGTAAGTAAGCAAGATACCTCTCCCCTAAAGTGCTGTAAAAAAGAACAGTATTATCTTAGCTCAGTGTGTAGCATTATGATACGTATTATAATTGTGCATATTGTAAAGTGGTGCATTTTTGTTGCTGCGGGGGAAAAATGGCTAAGGAACTGAGCGAGGTCGATATACGCAGGCGCTTGCTTACAGAGCGCTACCGAATCGATTTGTCACATATAGATCTAGCAATTCTGTATACCTTGCAGCAAGAAGCTGAAGAAATGGAATTGGCATTTATCTCCCTTGATGAGGTTGAGGTAGCTTTCAGTCTGGTGCTGAACATGATTGCAGATCGGGGAAGTAATACTCAGATAAAGGCAGAGAGTTTTGTAAAACGCATGATTGAAATGCGTATTATGACCAGTCAGCAAGGTAGTCGTGGCGGGCAGGTGGTTTTTGATTACCATTTGACTACGTATGCCGACAAGTTGCTGTCTTTTCTAGAGACTGAGACGCTGGATGATTTGAAGGGGTCTATCGAATTACTTTACGACAACCTGCTAGAGCAACTTGAACGCTTAAAACTCAATGCAGAGACTGCCGTTGACCCCGAACAGAAAACCAGGCTTCAGCAGCAGTTGAAAAGCTTGGTATGGGAAGCTTTGCTATCAATCATTAAAAAGCAAGAACAGGTTGTCAATGAACTAGATAGAAGCCGGGAGGTGCTGAAAACCGGCCATAAAGATGAGCAACGAAGCTCTGATGATTTAAGGCGATACAGAGAGGAGCTTCTGGATCCCGCTGCCTCGACAATTAAAGCTTTAAAAGACGTGCTTCACGGAAAATCAGATAGGGCTAAAGACTATATCGAACAGATCCAGGAGATCTGTGAACGAGGAGAAATTGATACGCTCGTTGTTTCTCTGGATGAATTACGAGTGAGGATCGCTTCATCCCACGACTGGTGTGAGAATGCCATTCGCTCTTGGTTAGGGTTTTATACTCGAGTGTTGAATCACTTGACTTGGGCTGTGGCGATTGATGCAGAGCGACTAACAAAGTCGCTGATGAACGACCTTCTGGCAAATTATGAGCAAACTCCATTTCATCTTATCGCTTGTGAGCCAGAAACACTCCCAATGATTGAGCATTTTGAGCTTCCGGATGACACCGAGCACTTTGTCGACGTCATGGATGATGCAGAACTGATTGTAGTTGATGAGAGTGAACTTGAAGAATTCGAACAGCGACTACGACGTCTTTTGCGAGAGGTTCAACATTTGGAACTTGTCCATATCGGTAACCTTGCTGAGCATATATCAGCCTCAGAAGGTCTGGATCAAGTGCAACGCCTATTGCTGCCATTACTGAGCTTAGTAGTGGAAGCCAGTACAAATGAACTGAATATTGATGCTGAGTGGATGGCTTTACCGGGCCAATTAATGGGTGAAAAAATTCACTTCTTCGTTTCTGCCGAAAAGATCGATGAGATTCTTCTTAGGCCACAGTTGTTCAAGGATTAAATCAAATGAATGAAAGGGTTTACGAAACACTATCGAAGACTATCTTCCCACAACTGGATGGTGAACTGAGGAAGGGTGTTCATATCAGCTCTAAACAAGATGCATTGCATACGTTCTGTCTTGAGAATCAGGAGCAGTTGATGAGCTGGTACGCCAGGTTTTCAATTGATTTTGAACGAACTTCAGAAAGTGTCTTTTATATCTTACCTGGGGCATCAGCCAAAGGTGTTAAGCGTCGTCGTCTAGAGGAGAAGGCCACTCTGATAGGCATTGTACTGAGCTTTATCAAATTGGATAGCAAATATCTGGTAAGTAACAGCGTTAAATTTGAAGATATTACTGAAAAGATACACGACTTAGTTCCCAAGGTTACTTTTGAGCGGGTGTTTGGCAGGATAAATACACCAGCTTCTAACCTTCGTTTTGAATCTGAAGCACGGAAAATATTGTCACAGTTTGGACGATATGGTTTTGTGCAGGAGATTGCTAAAGGCGCAGGGGAGTATGAGATATATGAAGGAGTCATGCGCTTTATTGAGCAGCTTCGCGGTGGAGGGGAACTACAGGAGTCCATTGCACGATTGCTCAATAAAGGCTCGATTGAAACAGCAACTCCGGACTCTGGGGATATCGATAACTTAGACACGGATGATGCTGAATCTGTGCCTGATGAAGAGCAGGTAGATTACATTGATGAGTTAGCAGAAGCTGGCGGGAGTATATGATGGCTGAACTTATGGAGCCTAAAAATTTGCGTTGCTACCGTAGTATCACTGTCCTTGAATACTACGGAATCCCCTGTAAGAAACTATTTTTAGGTGAATCTATTACCGCGCTTCTAGGCTCAAATGGGGCTGGGAAAACATCCTTGTTGGTCGCAGTGCCTTTTGTTTTATTACCGGATCTACGGCGTAATAGTTTTGAGGGGAAATTTAATTTTAAACCCTCATTGAAGGATCCAGAATCTGATCCAATCAGAGAGAATACGGTGCTTTGCCTTGAAGCTGTAGACCCGCGAGGTAACCGCTATGTCTTTGGGGTGAAATTTAGAAAAGCGGACGGTAAACTCAAACCTGAAACGTTTATTTATTCCGATCTACCAGAGGACTTAGATCCCGTCGATTTAATCACGCTAAAGACAGATGATGGACGGCTAAAACCCTTAAGTTTCTTGGAAATGCGCACCGTTGCAGCGGGGGCTGGCGCTAGCTTTAAATCGAATCTGAGCCTCAAAGAATACAACCGTACCCTGTCTAATGCTTGCCTCGCGCCTTTCCTTAACAGCCAAACGAAAGCCACTCAGTATTGCGAGATGATCAGCGCCAGTATTAAAGGTGACCCTAAGTTGGTCACTGAAAATCTGAGCAAATTTATGATTGGAGATAAAGGCTCCAGCTCCTCCTCTTCCAGGGCGGTTGAGCAGGCACTAAAGGAACTGCGGCATAAGCAGCGTCAGCTTAGCGAATACAGTGAGCAGTATTTGGTGTTTAAAACGCTGGCCGAACTAGGAGAGAGGAATCTGGTTGTTGCGCTCGCCATGGTCGGATTATCGACAGCTGGACTTGAAGCTAGTCTCAAAGCGGTAAATAAAAACCTCGAAGAGTTAGGTGAGCAGATTGAGGCCTTATCTACAGCCATTAGTGATAATGGAAAAAAATGTTCTGATTTAGATAAAGAAAAGGATGACCTTTCGGATAAGAGAGCCAGCGCCGACAAAATCCGGCGGCACACGTACCAGTTGGCAGATAAGCATAAAACGCAAGCAGAACAATTTTCAACCATGAACAAGTTGGAGAATAAGCGAAAAGAACATCGCGAGCAGTACCGGCAAGTGAAAAATGCCGCGGGTTTGGCGGAAGAAACGCAAAAGGGACTCACCCAGCGTGAAAGAGAGTTGACCAATCAACTATCCAGCCAGAAGAGGCTGCTCGATGCGGCAGCTCAGAAAGCTGTGCAATATGAAAATGTTGTAAATTTGAAGGAAGCTCTAGAAGAAAAAACCGGAGAAATCAGCAAAGGTGACATCCCAGACTTTAAAATTCAGGCGTATACAGAGTTTAGTAAGCTTGGAGGTGAAGAAAGCAGCCTGGCTTCTCAAATTCAGAATGTGAAAGAGATAAAACAAGCCTATCAACAAACAGAACTTGAGTTTGAGGGTGCTGGTAAGTACAGCTTGCCTGATAGCAAGTCTGATTATTTCGGTTTTATCAACGAATTACTCCAGACTCTACGCTCCGATGTAGACTTGCTTGAACGCAAAGCAGAGGCTGAGGCAACAAAGGCAAATGTAACCAACGCGATTGGTCACAAGTCCGTTCTTCAAAAGGCTTTCACAGGCGAGACGCATGTTAAAACCTATGATGACTTTATCCAGCTATTAGATAAAAACCAAAAGACATGTACTTCGTTGACGCAGGCAGTAGAGGGATTTGTTGTTAGCGTAGCCACACTGAATACTAAAAAAGCTGAACTAACATTTGCGATAGAGCGAGCACAGGATGAGCGTACACAGTACCGTAGAGATGTTTTGCCTGCTATTAACACATTCAACGCTGATGATAGTTATAACATTAACGCTAAGCTAAATGTCGATATACTGAACTCGGGTCGCGTCAGTAGTCTGCAACGAAAAAAAGAGCTTAAGACTGAACGGGATGAGCTGAATTATCAGCTGAGAACTGAAAAGCAGCGAAAAAAAACGGTTAGTGATAACTTCGGTGATGAGCAAATGTTCCAGGAGCGAATTGCTTCACTGGTTAATGGGAAGACATTGGATGAGGTATTAGATCCAGATATTGAAGCAGCTGCTTATGATGAGTCTGAATATGGCCATCTCCGTAATGCTATCGTTGTAGAAGATGTTCGCGCTGCAGCTGCCGATGTTATTGATGGATATGGCAAAGTAGAGAGGTTGAGGCATCAGATCTGCTTTATCGAAGCGTCTCGTGACGGGAGTGGCCATTTTGAACTTGAGTTTGGGCAACACTTCACGACAATTAACCTTTCAGAGCTGACTGGTAGCGAGGAAGACGATGAGCTAGCACCACCGTACACAATTGTTGCGGACAACCAAAGTACGCTGCGTCTCACGCCTATTCCGGAAGAGCCTGTTTTTGGTCGTCGAGCTAGAGCGGAAGCTAAGAAAGCCTGCGAAGAAAGGATTATCGAGATTGAAGTTAATCTCGATAAATGCAATGAGCAACGGAGAGAGAACAAGAAGCTTCTTGATGCGGTGGAAACACTTAGCAGAAATATTGAACTTGCTATTAGTGGCGATCCTGATGTGGAAGCATTGCAATCGAAGTTAACTAACGTTGAACAGGATTGTTTAGCGACAGAAGAAAAAACGGACATGTTGAGAGTGAAACTCAAGGCTGTAAGTGAAACAAAAAATAGGCTTGAGTCTGTCGCCCGGTATGCGCCACTGCTCGATAGGGATCTGGATAAAGAAGAGGCTGCGGTTAAGAAACTACTTGGTCAGGTGGTTGAAGCAGAATACCGCAATAAGCTTGTCAGGCATCGGATTGAAAGCATTGAGTCGTATATCCAGCGGTTAACCCAGCCTTATCCTGAAGATTTGGATAAACTAGGCTCTCTGTTAAATAAGGTGAAAGAAGACCGCTCAACGGCCTACCTACTCCATGATAACCTGCAATTGCTAGAGCGTAATTTTCACCATCTTGAATATGAAGAATACGCGCAGAAGCAAATAACCCTGGATCAAACCCTGACAAATTTGAAGCAGGAGATTCAGCGAGTTCAAAACGAAAGCGATGAGGCGAGAGATAAATTATCGGAAAGCCGAAGAGTTTTAGAGTTCATAGCAGGTGAAGGAAATAAGCTCGCAGGTCAAATAGAAGAAGTTACAAAACTGCTCAATGAGCTGGCGAACTTCTTCGCTGATCCGGAAAACCACTACAGTGAAGGTGATGAAAAGAAAGCCGAGGAAAACTATCTCAAACTCGATGAGGCTTTTGGTAGCATTAAACACAACATCCAGAAGCTGAATGCCGCCTTAGAGAAACAGCGAAACCAGTTGAGTGAAAACAAAGATAAGGCTCTATCAGAAGAAAAAGAGCGTACAAAGCTGGTAGAGCGACTCGATGGGATGACCAGTAACTTAGCGCGTTCTTATGAGAAACTGGAAGCGGTTGATTTAACTGAATCAAAACGTATTCGTGCCAGGGTACACGAATGCCAGGAAAACGCTGATAATGACAGCGCTAATTTACCAAAGTGCGGCAGTGACCTAGTGCGAGCGATTAGCGATATGATTAAGTTACCGCAAATGCTGGGGCGGGATACTGAGCCGTTATTGCTCTTCAATGTGGAAGGTGATGTATTGCATCACACGTCAATTTGGCTGGAGCTACGCGGCCAAATTCTCAGCACCATAGATAAAAGCATAAGCCCATCTGAGTCTCTTGAGCGGATCCTCACTGACCTGAGTGAGCATGTTGATGATCTACATAAGCAGTGTGATGAGCATATTGAGCAATTCAAAATTGAATCTAATCAAATAGTGAGTACGATCCAAAATAAATTGAACACTGAGCGCCGTCAAATCAAAAAAATGAGTGCCTTACTAGCGGGATTCAGCTTTGGTCAAATCGGTAAAATAGGACTCAAATACGAGCCAAAGAAAGAGTATATGGCGGTATTGGAGACTCTTAAGGGGATAGCCGTTGCCGATGGTACGAGATCTGCAGATATGTTCGCTGAGGAAACAGGAACTATTGAAGAACTGCTTGCTAATGTTTGGAAAAAAGCCAATCGAAGCGAGATGGGTAACGCGTCAAAGCTGCTGGATCACAACAACTATTTTAGGGTCAAGATTCAGTTCGAGCGGGTAAGCGCACCAGGTGTCCCGGTGGGCTTTGAGGGTAACCTATCCACCGGAGAAAGCATGGGAATGACGCTGACCATACTGACTGTTTTGATGCGCCGCATTACTCCTGGCGAAGAAGGGATACAGCCTATTTTGTTGCCGATGGATGAGCTGGCTCGGATGGACGAGAAAGCAAGGGCTGAGGTTCTGGGTGTAGCCAGGAAGCTAAAGATACAGATCCTCGCTGCACACCCTAAGTATGAAGGTGAAGATATGTACCATGACAATATTTATCATCAGTTGCAAAGGCGTACGACCAACCTACATGGCCGTAACTTGGAGCGGGTGATAATCCAAGGGTTAACGAAAAAACGAGACGAAGTTCCGGTGAATTAAATAAGGAGGTGGGCGGAGACAATGTGCCCATATTATGGCAAAGCCAATTTTTAACGCCCCCCCGGAGCATGCGCTCATAATCTCCTTGTTAAAAGGAAACACTGAGACTCTAACTAAAAAGCGGGAAGAGCTATATAACTACCTGAATGAAGCCCGCCTAATTGAGACAAAAGGTCGTAATTTCAAGCTGTGGCCTAGCAGTTTTGATAGTTTGAGGAAGTTGGCCGAGCGCTTCGAGCTGGAGCTTGATACGCCAGGGGAAAATGCCTCTGAGATAGAAAAGAAACTGCTGCGAATACAGGTTGAACACCGTAGTAAACGAACTGAGGCTCTAAGTTTGCTTGACGGTCGGGAACTGCTGCATCACAAGACATACAAAGCGTTAGTCTCACGGCATTCGAAAGGTAGCCTTGATAACGCTCACATTCCGCTGACGACAGATGAGGTTCTTCGATGCAGGGGAGAGATGTTGATCGAGCGCGGTGATAGATGGGAAAAGATGTTTTCCTTGGATGGTTCGGATGAGCACTTAATCTCGGAGAGGAGCCTGCTGAAATGTAAATTTTCTACCCCGGTACCTTATCTAATCACAGTCGAGAATCTGGGCTACATTGATCTGCCTTTGCATCCTGATATTCTATGGATCCACTGCCCCGGCAATAACTACAGTTTAGCTATTCGCTTGCTCAAAATGTTGAATGGGAAATGGCTACACTTTCCTGACTATGATCAGAATGGGATTGATATTGCTCAACGGATGGCTAGAGAACTTGGCAAGGGAGATAACCTGTTTATACCAAGCTGGTTGTTAGATGTTTTTGCAGAATATACCCTGCCGGTTTCTGAGAGAAAAAATGCTTGGGATAGCGGCACGAAGGCTCAGTATTCGAAACTTGCACCACTTATTGAGAATAACACCTGGATTGAGCAAGAAACGCTCTTTTTATATAGGCCGTTGATTGAAGAAATATTGAGTGTTATGCGGGCGCAGAGCGGAGATGAGTTGGATAGGTGTTGAGAGATAAAATGCATAAAGCTAGATGGAGTGTCTTAATTCATGCCTCTCGGTTCTCCACTGAGTACGATGAATTGCCCATAAATCACCTTGAGAGCAAGTTGTTACGTGCGGAATGTATTTTCAACGTCTCTAGAGAACCAGCTGATAGCAAGTGAAGTCGACTTTGTGTTTACTGACGTTCCGTCTTGAACAGCGGCGCTTTGACGGTGACAAGCAGGGTGAAAGTCATGGAGCCTAAGCTAGAGTCAAGACAAGTCGTGGCTGCGGCAAGCAATGCTGAGGATAAGGATCTGTTTAAGCTGATACAGGATAAAGTGTTGGCGCAAGATTTGTATTTGGATCCGAATTTAAACCTGGCCAAATTAGCCCGCAAGGTGGGGACTCCCACTCGCCAGGTGTCTCGGCAAATTAACCAAAAAACAGGGCTCAATGTTTCCCAGTACATTAACGGGTTCCGTATAAGACAGGCTTGTGAGCTGTTATCGCAAACCGATAAGCCAGTTACCCAGATCATGTATGATGCTGGATTTCAGACCAAATCAAATTTTAACCGGGAATTTCTTCGGCTGACTAAATTAAGCCCCAGCCAATGGCGTATGAGGCATAATTAGCTTTAGCGAGTGACCATACCAGGCAAGCTGGCAATGACAGGGGCGCTGAGATAGTAGTGACTAACTCTAGGCCTTTGCCAAACGACAAGTGTCGCGTTTAAAGAAACGAATATATGAGCTTCAGGGCGAACATAGCGATTGCTATGTTCGCTGAACAAGGGTACGCAAGCTTACCTGTTGTGAAGCAGTCCATGGCGGGCCAGAAACCGGCTTACCGCTTGTCGGACCTGGTACTGGATTTGAGCTCGTGTTTTATCTCTTGGCTCCATACAGACAAACTCCTCCCCTTCCTCCGTCAGTAGGGCTACTGTGCCGGGCAAACATTGAGGCAAAAAGCTAAAGTGGCCAGCATCAGAAATTTCCAGAGCGTCGACAAACGGGCTATCCAGGGAGTGAACTTGCGTTTGTTGGTCATGCTGCGCAGAAATCAGTAGTACGGGTGTTTTCAGCCGTTTGAGCGAGGTTTTTGTGATGGATTCGGTAAAGCCGGGCGCTATGCTAATCGTGGCTTTAATTCTGGGATCCTGTTGAGATGCGTTTGCCTTTTGGTAAAACTCATCATCCAGCCTTGGGAATTCAGATGCAAAGTAATTGCAGGCGCAGGGGTTATTTTGCTGGCAGTATTGGGCAAAGCGTTGCAGCTCGAGTTGGATGCCAGCCAGTGCCAGGCTGGTATACCCGCCAAGAGAAAAACCAATAACGCTTATCCGGTTTGGGTCTATATGTGGCTTAATGTTTGAGCTCAGCAATTGATCTAACAGGAAGCGTACATCTTCTGCTTGCTGCCATACGCGAAACACACTATCTGGCCTTGCATTGCCTGTGGTACTTCCCGGATGGTTGGCGGCAACAACAATGGCTCCCTGGCTGGCCAGCGACGTTGCTAACTAATGTAGATTATTTTTATTTCCCATGGTGCCATGAGTTAATACGATAAGAGGCCGGTTCGTTCCTTTTATTTTGGCGTCTTTTACAGCATCAAAACCAGAAAATACCCTGTTTATCTTAAAGTGGCTTGGGGTAGAGGTTTGGGTTGGAAACCAGATAAAGCTATCCAGGATTCGGTTTGTTTGCGAGTCTATAAAGGTCATGGATTTAAGACCTATATTGCTTTGTCTTGCTACATGCTCTGCAGCCTGGCTGACCTTGCTCAGGGTAACAAAAAGCACGATAAGTGCGACAATAAATTGGCCAAGGTTAGTTTTCATGGACAGCTTCCTGTGGTTAATTAGAACTTGTCCCATATTGAGTTAAAGCCAGTGCAGGCGCGTCCTGAAACAGGTTTTAGGTCGTCCTTTATGGTGATTGAGAACCAGTTTGCTGAATAGCAAAGACTAACAAGCCAGCGGCGTTGCGCTGGCTTGTTAGGTTAGCGGTAAAGCCTACTGCTCGCGAGCTATGGCGCGGTACGCAATATCTGTGCGATAGAAGGATTTATCCCAGCTGATCTGTTTGGTCAGCGCATATGCTTTTTGTTGTGCTTCCGTCACCGAGTTACCCAGTGCAGTAGCGCAAAGTACACGACCACCATTGGTCACGACCTTGCCGTCTTTTTCCGCCGTGCCGGCGTGGAAGACTTTTTCACCGGATACTTCAGTGGTTGGTAAACCCGAAATTACATCACCTTTAGGGTAAGATGCAGGGTAACCGCCGGCAGCCAGTATAATACCCACGGATGCGCGCGGATCGAACTCAGCGGTTACTGTGTCCAGCTTGCCCGCTTCCGCCGCCAGGCAAAGTTCGACCAGGTCAGACTGCATACGCAGCATAATTGGCTGGGTTTCCGGATCGCCGAAACGACAGTTATATTCGATAACCTTAGGTGTACCGTCAGCCATGATCATTAATCCGGCATACAGGAAACCAGTGTAAGTGTTTCCTTCAGCGGCCATACCGGCAACGGTAGGGTTAATGACTTCGTTCATTACCCTGTCATGAATTTCCTGGGTCACAACCGGGGCAGGGGAGTAAGCTCCCATACCACCCGTGTTGGGGCCTGTGTCGCCGTTGCCAACACGCTTATGATCCTGGCTGGTGGCCATAGGTAATACGTTTTTACCGTCAACCATCACGATAAAGGAAGCTTCTTCGCCGTCCAGGAACTCTTCGATAACCACGCGGTGACCCGCTTCGCCAAAGGCATTACCGGCCAACATGTCTTTTACTGCGTCTTCGGCTTCTTGCAGCGTCATGGCAACAATAACGCCCTTACCCGCAGCCAGGCCATCGGCCTTAACGACGATTGGGGCGCCCTTTTCACGTAAATAAGCCAATGCAGGCTCAATTTCAGTGAAATTTTTATACCAGGCTGTCGGAATATCGTGGCGATCCAGGAAGTCCTTGGTAAAGGCTTTGGAGCCTTCCAGTTGAGCGGCGCCTTTGGTCGGGCCAAAACAGACCAGGCCTGCTTCACGGAATGCATCAACCACACCGATCACCAGCGGACCTTCAGGGCCAACGATAGTCAGCTCAATGGCGTTGTCTTTGGCAAATGCTACCAGTGCATCGATATCTTCAACACCGATAGCCACGTTTTCAAGCTTAGGCTCAAGGGTTGTGCCTGCGTTGCCAGGTGCAACAAACACGGTTTCAACCTGGGTATTCTGTGCCGCTTTCCAGGCCAGAGCATGTTCGCGACCGCCGCCGCCAATTACCAAAACTTTCATCAATTGGGATCCTTACAATTCGTAGTGGCGGTTTAGACCACTGGATTCCCGACCTTGCGGTGGGAACAACAAATTAACTACGCTGTGGTTTAAGACTTAGCAAAAAGGGGCCGAAGCCCCTTTTAAATTTTAGTGACGGAAATGACGCATGCCGGTAAACACCATGCTCATATTGTGTTCGTCGGCTGCGGCAATCACTTCGTCATCACGCATAGAGCCGCCTGGCTGAATGACGCAAGAGATACCTGCGGCTGCTGCCGCATCGATACCGTCGCGGAATGGGAAAAAGGCATCGGATGCCATTACCGAGCCCGCAACTTCCAGCTTTTCGTCGGCGGCTTTAATACCGGCGACTTTAGCGCTGTATACACGGCTCATCTGGCCTGCGCCAACACCAACAGTCCAGCTGTCTTTGGCGTATACAATAGCGTTGGATTTAACGAACTTGGCTACTTTCCAGCAAAACAGCAGATCTTTCAGCTCAGCTTCAGTTGGTTGACGCTTACTTACGACTTTTAAGTCGTCAAAACCAACCATGCCCTGATCTCTGTCTTGTACCAGCAAACCACCGTTAACGCGCTTAAGGTCAAAGCCTTCAGCTTGGCCTGTCCACTCGCCACACTCTAACAGGCGTACGTTTTTCTTAGTGGCAACCACTTCGATAGCGCCAGAGCTGATTTTTGGTGCGATGATAACTTCAACAAACTGACGAGAAACTATGGCTTCAGCGGTTGCCGCATCCAGCTCTTGGTTAAAGGCGATAATGCCGCCAAATGCAGAAGTTGGGTCAGTTTTGTAAGCGCGCTCGTAGGCTTCCTGAATGTTTCCACCCAGAGCTACACCACAAGGGTTAGCGTGCTTAACTATCACACAAGCCGGCTCGTCAAACTCTTTCACGCATTCAAGCGCAGCATCTGTATCGGCAATATTGTTGTAGGAAAGTGCTTTACCCTGGATCTGACGTGCAGTGGAAACTGACGCTACCTGGGTATTTTTTTCTACGTAGAAGGCTGCGTCCTGGTGGCTGTTTTCGCCGTAACGCATGTCCTGTTTCTTCTCGAACTGGGCATTAAAGGTGCGCGGGAATTTAGATTCTTCATCGCCTTCCTTATTTTCGCCATAGCTGGGTACTTTAGTACCGAAGTAGTTGGCTATCATGCCATCATATTGAGCCGTGTGCTCAAATGCAGCAATGGCCAGGTCGAAGCGAGTCTTATAAGTCAGGCTACCGGCATTTTTGCTCATTTCGGCTAGTACGCGTTCGTAATCGCCGGCATTAACCACGATAGTGACGTCTTTGTGGTTTTTCGCAGCAGAGCGAACCATAGTCGGGCCGCCGATATCGATATTTTCGATGGCGTCTTCCTGGGTGCAATCTGGGTTAGCGACGGTAGCAGCAAAAGGATATAGGTTAACCACAACCATATCGATTGGCTGGATATTGTTTTCAGCCATCACAGCTTCATCGGTACCACGACGACCAAGGATGCCACCGTGAATTTTAGGGTGAAGAGTTTTAACTCGGCCGTCCATAATTTCAGGATGACCAGTGTAGTCAGAAGCTTCAATTACTTGGATGCCGTTATCGGCCAGTAGCTTGAAAGTACCGCCAGTAGATAGAATTTCTACCTCTTGAGCCGCCAGTTGACGGGCAAATTCAACGATACCAGATTTGTCAGACACACTGATAAGCGCACGTTTTATCGGTCGAGCGTTTTCCATTTTTACATCTTCCCCATGTAATGTTTAAGGACACTTGGCAAAGCACTGTGCTTGCTTTGGCAAATACCCTAGCTCAGGTGGTTAAAATAACACCTATTAATCACCGCAAATGAACAGCTGTCTGGAAGGGGGCATATTCTACCTGAAGTTGATTCGCTTTTGAGCAACTTTTATCAAACTAAAACTAATATTCCCTGCCGGAATTGTATAAATAGCGTTCGATATGGTGTTTTTATGTGAAGCCTGAGGTAGTTTGGACGGAGACAGTTTGATTTGAGTGCTTGACCTTGGAGTATGGTCTAAGGATTATCCTGATTTACTTCTAATCTATAAAGGAGAGGTAAGTATGTATCGAATTGGCGAACTGGCAAAGATCTGTGATGTAAAAGCAGACACATTACGGTTTTACGAAAAACACGGTTTACTGGCGCCACAAAGTCGCAGTGAGTCGGGTTATCGATTGTATTCATCGCAAGACTTGCAAAAAATGCAGTTTATTTTGCGTGCCAAAGCGGTGGGTTTTTCCCTGAAGGAAATACAGGAACTGTTGTCGATCCGGGTGGAGAGTGATACGCATACCTGCTTCGAGTTAAAAGGTATAGCAGACAGTAAACTGGCTCAGGTCGAAGCTAAATTAAAAGAACTGGAGCTGTTTCGCCAGTCACTGCAAAAATTAAGCAACTCCTGTTGCGGCGGGATGGAAGCGGCGACGCACTGCTCAATTCTAGAGGCGCTGGAAGACAGCGACAGACAAGGGTGTTGAGAATGTTGTGATATAGCTTAGTTTCAGGGTAAGCTTGTTGAATGGCGATGATGCCTGATACACGATTGGAAATAAAAATGGCTAAAAAATGCAAACAGCCTGAGCCCGATTATCTGGTTCAGAAAGGCGAGATCAAACAGAGTGCGGTAAAAGCAGTGTTATTTACCCCTTTATTTCAACAGCGAGTTGAGAAAAAACGTAAAGGAAAAGGCAGCTATAACCGCAAAGCTAAATTTAACAAAGGCTGGGAGCCGAGCCTAAAGCTAGCTGCCTGAGCTGGTTTTAGCCTCTGCTTCTGTCTCTGTTCGGTTCTTGTTCAGGTGAACTTCGCCACTCGCGCGATTACTGTATCAAGGTGAATTCAATCTGAAGTATGTATTACTCGGTTTTGTGCTGGTTTTGTCTGTCGGTTGTGCTTCCACTTCGTCGAGCAGTAATGGGCCTGAATTTATTATCGACCCCCTGGATCCGGCAACACACCCAAGATAAGGGGTAATATTTCATAAATAACCAGCGGTTTTTGTCATTCCCGCACTTGAAGGAATGACAAAAAAAGGCCATTGGTTGTTAAACAATAATACTAGCGACCCTTACAGTTGTTAAAGATATCCAGCTTTTCCTGATATACCTCTGATTCCACTTCCATTATGCCTAACATGGAATGGAACAAATTGTCGTGTGACAGTTCATCGCTTTGTTTGCTTCTTAAACAGACTTTATCTATGTTAAAGCTTTGCTCAAAGCCTGGGGATAACCATAGACTAAACGGGACGTGCTTTTGTTCATCTGGTGCAACAAAATAGGGCATACCGTGAAGGTATAAACCATTCTCGCCCAGTGACTCCCCGTGATCCGACATATACACCATAGCGGTATCGAACTTCTCTGAGTTCTGTTTTAACAGGTCGATGGTTTGACCGATAAAATAATCCGTATAGAGGATGGTATTGTCATAGGCGTTGACTATTTCTTCACGGCTACATTGCTGTAACTGATTGGTTTTACACACAGGCTGAAACTGGTTAAATTCCTGGGGGTACCTCAGGTAATAAGCAGGGCCATGGCTGCCTTTTTGGTGGAGGACAATGACGGCATTGTTATCCAGCTTATCCAGGTAGTCCTGCAGTTGATACAATAACACTTCGTCGAAACACTCTTTACTGTTACATAATTCATCGATTTTCTGCTCAGAAAAATCCTGAAACTCAACCCGATCACAGGCGCCCTTACAGCCTGAATTATTGTTGCGCCAAAGCACCTTTATTCCGGCGTGGCTGATTACATCAAGCATTCCCTGAGTACGCTTGGCTTTTGCGTCGCTGTAATTGTCTCTTTCATAAACAGAAAACATACAAGGCAGGGAGACAGCTGTAGCTGTGCCGCAAGAATAGGTGTTATTGAAGTAAAGCACGCCCTGCTCTTTCTGTTTAGGGTTGGTTTCACGCTCATAGCCTTGTAGAGAGAAGTTGGCGGCTCTGGCCGTTTCACCCAGGATAAGCACGGTAATGGCTTTTTTCTCTCTGTTTTGCCAGTTGTCGCTCAGCTTGGCGTCTTCACCTATGGCTTTGACTACTACTTTTCCTGCTCTTAGCTGGCGGGACATTAAGCTGCTGGTGGCGTAAATGTAGTTTGCGGGCACAACAAGATGACGTATATGTCGGTTGTTGCGGAACATGGATGCATAATCCTGATAAAGAATTGCAGCTATGCCCCCTATGATGGCCAGGCTAACCAGCAAACAGATCAGCTTAGCGGCCATTTCCCTGAGTAAGGGTTGAAAGGCTATCTCCACTTTATAAACCAAGAAAGAAGGCAGTAAGCCTAACAAGGTAACGTAGAGCAGCATATTAATGTTGAGTAAATCTCGTACTTCCGAAGGATCTGTTTCCAGTACATTCTGGATCATGGATCTGTCTAACATCACCCCATAAGAGCTCATAAAATAAGTGGCGAAGGAGGCGGAAATCAGAATAAAGATGGCGATGGGTTTAAAAATGTACTTAACCGCCATTAAGTTCAACATCAGGTTAAGCAGGGTAACCAGGAAAATATAGAAAGAGAGAGCAAATCCTATGCTGCGTAAGCCTCCGTCATATGAAAGAGACAACACTTCACGCCAAAAAGGCAGATTGAAAATCGAGATCAGTAAAATAGACAGGATTAGGGTGAGCTGAAGGCTAGTTAATCTTGGGTTAAAATCATGAATTGTGGCTAAAATTTGCTTCATATATAGAGGAATTACTTATATTAAAGGGTGGCCCGCTCTGCCGGCGTATAAAACCCCAGAGTTGGTAAAAATGAGTGATTTTTATTGGTCCGCAAGAATAAATAATTTGGCTGAGTATTACTGTAGCAATTTTGTTAGAGAGTGTTAGAGAGTGTTACGGCCGCAGAATAGTTCACTTGTATGCGGTCTTGGACCTAGTGTTGAGTATTTAGCTGATGGTCCAGTTGCTCGGTAGTGGTTTATGCTTTACTAAACAGTTGGTTATGGTATTTATTGTTTTCTTTCGTCTTGGTTTTTTTTTGCTTTTATGGTTAACTAGGGGTACATAAAATCTGGTTATGTACCCTAGCTAAGAGAAGAACATGGCCAAGCTATACGATAAGAATTTGAAAGCGGTATTGAACAAAATACATACTAAGGTTTTCACCTTGACTGATGGCAATGGCCTTGGAGCCAGGGTTTCGCCACATGGAAAAATAAGCTGGCAGTATCGCTATAAAATTGATGCAAGAGTAAGAGGCTGGATTTTGGAAACTATCCAGATATTTCATTAGTTAAAGCTAGGAATTTGGTACAGGAATGTCGTGGTTGGTTGGCTGGCGGATGGTTTTGATCCGAAGATAAAGCGAGAGCTAGTACGAGATGAAGATCTAGCTCCGGTGACTGTTAAAGATGCACTGGAGTAGTGGCTGGTGGAGTATGCCCAGGAGATAGGGCTAATCATACTAAGCACAGAGCTCAGTTTGAACGTCATATCTATCCATATATAGGCCACCTTCCTTTAAAAGATACCGAAACTCGCCATTGGGTTGAGTGCTTTGATCGTATTCGTAAAGGAATCAAAGGTAAGCAAAAAGCAGCTCCCGTTGCGGCTGGTTACGTTTTACAAAATACCAAGCAAGCCTTAAGGTTTTGCCGTGTCCGTAGGCTGGCCACCAGCAGAGCATTGGACGACCTAATTGTGACAGATGTTGGTAATAAACAAGCGAAGAAAGACAGAGTATTAACAGAGCAGGAGCTTATTGATGTATGGCGGTTTGCCCATGGTGACAAGCTCTTACCCTACTATAAAAACCTGCTTAAACTCCTTATTGTGTTTGGTGTCAGAACCAAAGGGGTCCGTTTATCCACTTGGCGAGAATGGAGCTTTGAGGCTGATTTGTGGACAGTGCCAAAGAGTAACAGCAAAACCTCGGAGAAAATTGTAAGGCCGATCCCTGCGGCATTGAAAGAGTGGTTGTTACAGCTCAAAGGTGACAGCAGCGATTCCGATTACATATTGGGAGAGCTGAAAGATTCTCCAGCAGTGAGCCAGTCTGGCAGGGTGCTATGGCAGCGACTTAAACATGATGAAGCCTGGACTTTGCACGATTTACGCAGAACATTGGCGACTAAGTTAAATGATTTAGGTGTTGCGCCTCATATCGTAGAGCAGCTGCTTCTGGGTCATAGCCTTGGTGGGGTCATGGCCATTTATAACCGTAGTCAGTATTTACCTGAAAAATTGGCGGCACTGGATATGTGGCTGGAGAGATTGGAGCTACTTTCTAATCCTCAGAGTAATGTGCTTGTGTTGAATGCTTAACGATTGCATACCATTGAGAATGTGAAAATACAAGCTTTATTGTTTAAGAGTAGCTTCTACACTTAGTTGTTTAGGGGGTGCCATATGGTTGATATAAAAGAGCAAAAGCTGCTTTATCATTTGACGAGTTTGGGAAACTTATCTTCGATACTTGAGCTAGGTTTAGTTTCTCGTAGTGAGGTAAACGAGTTCGATGATGTCGCTGATCCTGAAATTCTAGCTGGGCGTGAACAGAATGGTTCCCTTTCATTTTTTTGCTAGAAACCCTTTTGATGGTCGTGTGCAAGTTGAGAACCCACTTACTACATTTGTTCTTATCACTGTACTAAGGCGCCATGCTTTGAATTGTGGCTGGAAGGTGGTTCCTTGTCACCCCTTAGCTGGGAGCCACATTGAACTTCTGGACTATGACAGTGGGGTAGCGACTATTGATTGGGAGGCGATGAATAAACGTAATTATACTGACCAGCTATCTAAAAGTGTTTATATGGCTGAGTGTTTATCCCCAATTAAGGTTATGCCACATGAGTTTTTTAGTATTTTTGTACCAGATAAAGCTATATTACAAACAGTGAATATGTTGCTTCGAGATAAGAACATAGAGTTAAACGTTAATGTAAACTCTAATATGTTTGTGTAGTGTCGCTTCCTAGCTCCGGTAACTCAATGAGCTATCGGAGCTTTTTTATCTAACCAGCCTTGTTCGCTAATTCTGACCCAAGCCGCTTTTATATGAGCAGGTTTCATCTGTGCTTTTCGTTCACTCCAGCGGTGAACTTGCTCAACTAATTTTTCTGTGTCAGTAACTCCATTCATGTCTTGAGTTGCTACCCAATGAACTGTTGAAAGTAGTTCCATTCCATAGGGTGACTCAAAGCCATCTACAAGTTTTGCAACGTCTTCAAAACGAGACTGTGTATCAGGATGGTTTGCTAAAAATGAAATAGCTTCTTGGGCCGCAGACCCTTTAAGCTCAATTGGAATATCTGGTTTATTTTGACCATCTGCATAACCCGAAATAAAGTGCCCTTCCATTTTTTCTAGTACATGACGCAAAACATCTGCGTAAGGTCCGTAATGATGTTTTTGAAAATTCACTTTATTTAAGTGTTCACCTGAGGCTGTTAGGAAGTAAACCAGCTTTTGAACTTCTAATAATGAAAGGTGATAGTGTAATCCAGAGCTAGAATATTTATCGATTAAGCCAAGAACCGCTGCACGTCCAATCGTCATTCTAGGGCGGCGAGTTTTATTCGGCATAGCTTTTGCCTCGGGGGCACTTTGAGGAGGGTAAATACGCCACTCTACATTGGGCATGTCACCAAGAGATTGACTGATTATAGCTTCCACCCGGCTCCAAGGTAAACCACCTAACCCACTCCCCAATGCAGGTATAGCAACAGATTTAAGCTCTAATCTTAGAATCTCTTGCTTTAAACTCGCTAATCCTTGTTCGATATACTCGATTTTAGATTTTCCTTTCCAGTGGGCTTTGGTAGGAAAGTTGATAATATAGTAAGGAGGGCTTAATGAGTTGGTTGAAACGCTCAGCATTTGGCCTGTACTCAGCTCATTATTATCACAAGCTGCTTTGTATACTTTAAAATTATCAGGAAAAGCCTTTTTAAACTGCAATGCTAAGCCTTTACCCATCACGCCCACGGTATTGACCGTATTTATAATGGCATCTGCTTGGTCATGTAATATGTTACCTTTAATATAAGTAATCATCGTACTGTTCTCGTTTAATAATACCATTCAGGCTTAACAACTATTTCTGGTTTGTGACTTTCTGTTGCTATGATGCTTGTAACTTCTTGAGCCAATTCTGACGTTTTTACACCAACCTGTCGAACGCAATTCCACGGAACAGATTGGTAGGCCAAGAACTCTGCTTGCTTTTCTTCTTTATAGTCTTGCCAGTATTTAGCATGTATCCTATTGAAATCTAGCTCATTTATTCTGCTTAAATCGCCAATCTGTTCTGCATAGGCAAGATCAGCATGTATATCTGTAAAGAAACATTGGCTGTTTGACTGAATAATACTATCTACATCACTGATTAAATGAACAATTCGATCTTGCCCATCCTGATAGTTTTCATGTCCTCGGTGAATGACATACAGCATTACTGAGCGAGGGCAGAAATTGAAGGGAACGTATTCACCAATAGTGCCGCCAGCGGCGACGTTGACAGGGTGTGATAAACGCCTTTGTTTAATGTGACTATAGCCAATTGTCTGATTGACAAAATTTAGTTCAATCCGCTTAGCGTCAGACCACAAACAGCCTTGCTGAAGAATCCCTGTCAGATTATCAATATGGGTTATGTGGGACACTTTTATAGTCATTTTATTACTCTGCTAGGCCTCAATCTTGCTACTTTATCAAACATATCATAATGATATGTTATGACCGAACTCTTTAGGGTTATGCGCCTGGAGTTAAATTTACGCCACTCTATTAAAGTGACTAACTGAAACAAAAAACAGCCCTTTTCTGTGTAAAAATGGCTTGTTCTGTGTGGAGTAGCTCAAACCACCAGCGAATGTCCGTTCACTTTAAGCCACTCTTTGCACCCCTTGTAATCCGGCATCACCCGTTCAACTTCTTTCCAGAATTTAGGGGAGTGGTCATGATGGATCAGATGGCAAAGCTCATGCACTACCACGTAATCCACAATACGGTTAGGCGCTAAAACCACCAGCCAGTTGAAGTCCAAGTCCCCTCTAGGGCTACAACTGCCCCAGCGACTTTTGAATGATTTAATACCTATAACTTCCGGCTTAACACCCACTACCTTGGCATAGCGTTCAACTTTGTCGCGGATCTTGCCCTGGGCTTTACGCTTATACCAGCGAAGGAGAGCATTGCGAGCGTGGTAAGTTGTTAAGTTACCTTCAGGTAAAGTCACGGTTAAGCGACCAGCAATCAGTTTCACAGGTTCATAACTGCCTTTCAAAACCTTCAGGCGATAGTTGCGCCCCAGATAAGGAAAAGCTTCACCAGAAACAAACTCTTTGCTGGTGGCGGGTGTGGATTCACTGTGCTGTGCTATCTTCTCAATGATCCAGCCGTGTTTATCGTTAACCCCCTGTGTCAGGATAGTTGTCGCCTCTAATTTTCAGTTAGAGGTAGCAAAAAATGAACAAAAGATATACAAAGTCATTTAAAATACAAGCAGTGGAAAAAGCGCTTAATCGCCCTGCAGAGTCCAGCTTAAAAGAAGTGGCTGAGTCTTTAGGCGTCGGTTATTCAACATTAGGTAAGTGGATTGTACAGTCCAGAGAGCAAGTATTTGAAATGGGTTTTACTGATAAAACTGGCATTATGACAAAAGAAAAAAGACCACAAGATTGGAGTTTAGAGGAAAGGCTTAACATGGTCATTACTTGCGCCTCGCTGGGTGGTGAGGCCATCAGTGAGCTATGCCGTGAACAAGGCTTATATCCCCACCATATTAAACAGTGGAAACTTGATTTTACTCATGGCAATGCAGCTAATAGTAAAGCGACGAGTCGCTCGGAAATAAAAGGCCTTAAGCATGAAAATAAGGCATTAAAAAAGGAGCTGAACCGAAAAGACAAAGCGCTGGCCGAGACCGCTGCGTTATTAGTGCTCCAAAAAAAAGTCAATGCGATCTGGGGAAGCGACGAGGACGACTCACAATGAGTTCAGAACGAACGGAAATCATGAGCCTGATAAATCAGGCATGTGATTCTGGTGCCAGACAATCAAAAGCCTGTGAAATCATAGGGGTTAGCGCAAAAACCTTGCAGCGTTGGAACCAGCCAGGCAATGAGCAAGATGGGCGGATAGAAGCCTACCGTGAACCAAAAAATAAGCTAACAGAATTGGAGCGCCAGCGTATCATTAAGCTTGTTAATGAGCCTGAGTATGCGAAATTACCACCGAACAAAATCGTACCGAAGCTTGTCGATAAAGGGCTATATATTGCCTCAGAGTCAACGTTCTATCGGGTGATGAAGGTACACAATCAGCTAAATCACCGAGACAAGAGTAAGCCAGTCAGGAAAATACATAAACCTAAAGCCCTGACAGCGACAGAGCCCAATCAAATTTACACTTGGGATATCACCTACTTACCCACTGTTGTTAAAGGGATATTTTTATATCTGTACTTGGTGATGGATATTTACAGTCGAAAAATCGTTGGCTGGCAGGTATACGAAGAGGAATCGAGTGCATTAGCAGCAGATCTTATGACTGATATCTGTCAGCGGGAAGGTGTTAAGCGTAACCAGGTGACGCTGCACTCGGACAATGGGAGCCCAATGAAAGGCGCTACGATGCTGGCGACCTTGCAGCAACTGGGTGTTATTCCCTCGTTTAGCCGACCTTCGGTGAGTAATGATAACCCCTATTCAGAATCCCTATTTCGTACGTTGAAATACCGACCAGAATACCCAGAGCGGCCCTTTAATGATCTACAAGCGGCGCGAAGCTGGGTATGCGGGTTTGTTGAATGGTATAACCATGAACATTTACATAGCGGAGTCAAATTTGTTACGCCGCAGCAGCGTCACACAGGTGAAGATGTACACATATTGGCTAAACGAAAACAGGTATACCAAGCAGCAAAATCAAAAAATCCAAGCCGCTGGAGTGGTGAAATCAAAAACTGGGATCTGATAACGGAGGTTCACCTTAACCCGGAAAAGAGCAAGACAGAAATTGAGAAAGGTAAGGCGGCATAATTTTGAACTTTAGGCGACAACTACCTTGAAAAACGCCGTTAATCAGCTGAATAATGCGCTCTTGTTCAAGCTGTTTAGGCACAACAACTGTCACCACGCCATCTTCAACCTTAAGGGAGGCTGACTTAGAGCGGCGAGTCCGTATCACTTCAACAAAGTAGCCATTACCTTCGATAATTTCGGGTTCATCTTTCATGGCGTTCATTGCAAATATTCCTGGCTAACAAAACCCACGCTACCGGTTCCCGAATTTAGTTTTTGCTAAATCCATAAAGCGCTCCTGAAGAATGCCTACTAATGCTCTATCACCAAAAGGTTGGTCCAAAACAGCCCGCTTAATTTCTTTCTTCATGCGTTTCACTTCATCTTGCTTATGGAAGAAATCAATAATTTCCGTCGCTTCATCCAGCATGCTTACAAGCACTTGAGTGGTGGCTTTTATTGCATGATGAATTGCTTCATGGATCACATCACCGTCTTTGGCATTTGTCACTTCAACCATCAGGATGTTGTAGAAAGCCAGCTCAGTTTGCGACAAGCCTAAATCCTGCGCGGCTTGCTGGTGGGCGCTGCTAATATCACCGGTCATTTCCAGTAACAGCTCTAATTGCTGTGACCACTGCCCAGCCGTTTTCTCGATAATGTCACGTAGCCGCAAGCTCAGTGAGCGGTAAAACTCGGGGTCTTCATCCAGATTAATGGTAATGTGATGTTTAATTGCACTCTCAATCTCAGACGCTTTAGACTCGTCGGATTTAGTGGCCGCGATGCTCTCTTTAAAGTTGGCAGCCAACAAATCTACAGGGGGTATTTTAGGGTCTACGCCCGTACTTAGGATATGCTCATCCACCAGCTGGCGAACCTTCTCGCCAATCTCTGACATATCCAGCCCCTCATCCCGATACAAGGTTTTGGCAGCATTATGTATCTTGCCTAGTAGCCTCATGTCAGCAGTAAATGACGCGGCGGCATTGTCTGGCAATATCACGTTTAGCTGTTTACCAAAGGTCTTAAACGCTAAATCAAACTGAGCCCGGACAGTTTCAGCTTTTAACGCCAGCACATAATCATCAATATCGTCGCTGTTAACATCTTTAAAGAATTGCATGGCGCGAGTATGGGCGGCTTTCACCTTGGGTATTTCATCTTTTAAGCTTTGATAAGTGCCTTCAACATCTTCACTGCTAAACAGCTCTAGCGCTTCAGTAAGGTGAGTCGCCAAGCCATAGTAATCCATCACATAACCGCACGACTTGCCTTTATAAGTCCGGTTCACCCGAGCGATGGCCTGCATCAGGGTATGATCTTGCAGCTTACGGTCGATATACATCACCTGAGCAATGGGCGCATCAAAGCCTGTTAACAGCATGTCTTTCACAATCAAAAAGGCTGTGTTATCAAACTTCTTGTTCTTATCGATGACGCCTTGTTTGTCTAAACCAAACGGCTTTTTGAAGTTGGCGATAACCTTCTTCTGATGCACCTTATCCGTATATTGCGCCAGGTATTGCTCATCATTATGGTCGCCTGAAATAATCACCTCAGATGGCGGAGCGCCCAGCTCATCTAAGGTCTTTTTATAGATAGCCGCAGCGTGACGGCTACCCACCACTATCATGGCCTTGAAGCCATCGGGGCGAATGTGCTCTTTATAGTGTTTTATTAGATCTAAACATAACCAGCGAACACGGGCAGGGGCTTCACGAACCGCTTTTTCTACACCGTATTTTCGTTTGATTTCGCGCTGCTGCGTATTCTCATGAAGATGATCACTCATTCTCACCGAAGCTGATCGCTTGTTCTCATCGATGCTGATCACGCTTCGGTGCCATTTTTCGGCTCGGCAACAGTTTTAATTGATCACTGTGGATCCGTCAAGTTAATTGCTACTTTGCGCATTGATTCTCCCTGCAATTCAATTCGCTGTGCACGGTGGATCAATCTGTCCATTATCGCATCTGCATACGTCGCTTCCCCAATCAATTCATGCCACTTGGCTACTGGTAATTGGCTCATTATGATCATCGACCCTTGATCGTGTCTTGCATCGATTATGTCCAGCAGATCACTGCGGTGCTGGGGCGTTAATGTTTCCATTCCCCAATCATCCAGGATCAGGATCGGCGTTTTATTTAACTGATTGAGAAAGCGCGGGTAACTGCCTTCACCGTGCACCTGGCGTAACTGCTCTTGTAACCCTTTCATCCTGAAGTAGCGTACTGCCACACCTTGTTGGCAGAAGTAATGACCAATCGCGCAGCCCAGATACGTTTTGCCACTCCCTGTCGCACCAGTAAAAATAAGGCTCTGGTGATGTTTAAGCCAGTGCCCTTCAAGTAAGCTGCGGATCTTGGATTTTTCAATGCCACGGCTCGTGCGGTAATCGATATGGCTCGGATGGGCTGCCAGCCTGAATTTCGCTTGCTTGACTAAACGTTCGATCTTTCGTTGTTCCCGTGTGGTTATTTCTTCCCCCAACAAGAGTGATAACCGATCATGGAAACTTAAATCAGTATATAAATGAGGTTGTTCTTCCTGACGTGCCAAACTGTCCATCAGGGTACTTAAACGTAAGTCAGTAAGTTGCTGTGTTAATTGTGAATTCATCTTTATTTTCCTTAGTGAAAGTAATCCTGACCACGTAGATTGTCATGCTTAACTCCCGCAAGCAGATCGGCCTGCTCAGGTTCGCGTACTTCTTTATCTAAACCCTTTTTCAGAATTATTTTTATGTTTTCCAGTCGATACCCCCCGGTATCCAATGCGCGCTGGCAAGCATCATTAAGGCGTTTTTTCGGGTAGGTTTTACTCAGGCTTAGCAAGCCAAAGCAGACTTTATAACTTTGTTGCGGGTGCGCTTTACTCGCTAACTTGTATTCAACCCATTGCAAAACATAGTCGCCGAGTTTGCCCGCCCATTGTTTTAATCGCTCTGGGGTCCATTTTGCATAATCCTGATGGGCTTTAGGCATGTGTTCAACCAAGGTGCTGTATCCGCCGACATGATGAGAGCGGGGATGTTGGGCTACACACTGGTTGTGATAGTAGAGCTTTACCGTTTTTTCACTCACATGCGCCTCAATTTGTTTCTTGAGCAATCCATAAGGCACTGAGTAATAGTGCTTGTTCACTTCAATGTGATAATCCACATTGACCTTCACCTTTTTAATAAAAGTATACTGGTAAGCAAGCAGCGGTAGAGGCCTCATAGCCGGGAGCTCGTGGGCATAAAATTGACTGGCTCTGTCGCCGGGAAGTTTCTGAAACGCTTTGGTATTTAACCGTACCAACAACTCACTAATGCGCTGATTCAAGTGCGTTAATGTGTAAAATATTTCATGACGCAAGACCGCCATTATCCAGCGTTCAACAATCAGGACACCATTTTCAGCTTTCGCTTTATCCTTGGGTTTCAGCGGTCTGGCCGGGATAATAGCCACATTATAATGGGCAGCCAGCTGCTGATAGGTTGGGTTTAAATCAGGATCATATTTACAGGCTCTGGTGGTGCCGGAGCGTAAATTATCCGGGACGATGATTTCAGGTACTGCCCCCAGAAATTGAAATGCCCGGGCATGGCTCATCACCCAGTCTTCGAGTTGCTGCGATAATGTCGCCTCAGCGTAGGTATAACTTGAGCCCCCCATCACAGCCACAAAGACTTGCGCCCCTCGATATTTGCCCGTATCCGGGTTAACAATGGGGATTGTCGGTCCGCAGTAATCGACAAATAACTTCTCGCCATACTGATGGGTTTGTCGCATTGAGGGTTGTTGACGTGAGCGCCACTCTTTGTAAATACGGCACAGCTGCGGATAACTGTAATTGTTGTCGGCGTTTCGCTCTACGTACTCTTGCCATAGCAATTGTTTAGTCACGCCTTTTTTCTTTAACTGCTGATGAAATTCAGACCAATTTGGTAAAGGAATAGCTGTTCTGGGGGTGATCTTTGTTTGTAAAAAGTGCTTGTTTAACTTGAAGTCATCCCACTGCTCTGGCAATGGCCAGGTTTCGATCCCCATCAACTTTGCACGATTGACATAAGTTGAGACAGTACCAGGTGAGATGGATAAGCTTGTTGCAATTTTACGGTGAGATAACTTACTTTCGTATTTTAATCGAAGTATTTCTTTGAGTTTTCGCATTGAAATGGACTCGGTTGGCATAACGGCTCTTTAATAAGAAATGGAGCAAATATTATGCGGGCATTAACAATGAAAAATGGCAAGATTGAATGAGACCTTTTGAAGTTAAACTAACTAAAATTGGTGATCAGCATCAATAAGAAAGAGTGATCAGCTTGAATGAGAATGTGTGATCAGCTTCGATGAGAACAGGTGATCAGCATCCATGAGAATATGCAGCTGCTCGTCCTCGGTATATTCACCAAAGTATTCTTCAAACAGTTTATCAAGCGACTCGCCAGCCACTTCAGACTTAACTTCTCGGCCTTCATAAAGCAGCTTAACCGTAGCGCCATCTTCTACCGCCTGGTTAATCTTGTATTCATCTATGTAGCCACCAAAGGCTTGCCCCATCTTTTGTGTTTTCAGCAGTGGCGTACCGGTAAAGCCAATCTTTGGTGCATTAGGCAAAGCAGCGTTAATGGTCATCGCCAGACCACCAAACTGAGTACGGTGCGCTTCATCGGCCAGCACTATGATTTTTTCACTCGGGTTTAAGTCAGAAAAGCCTTCAGCAACTTTGCCTTGCATAGCGTCTTTTAACGAGTGCCGCGCCTCACTTAGCTTCTCTTGCTCTTTTTCCAAATCGGAAAACTTCTGTACCATGGCTGTGACTAAATCAGAACTGTCTTTTTTCAGCAGCTCTTTTAGCTGAGAAACAGAGCCAGCGTTATAAACCGTTTCACCTTGGGCATCTCGGAAAGTATTGGAAAGCTGCTCATCCAGCTGAGTACGGTCGGTGATAAACACCAGCTTGTATTGTTTAAGCTCTGGGTCACGGCGCATCTTCACCGCCAGCATCACCATAGTTAACGATTTACCACTACCCTGGGTATGCCAGACAACACCAGACTTTTCCTTGCGGTCCTTGCCATTTTTTAGTCGTTCGATAACTTTGTTTACCGCACGATATTGCTGATAACGAGCCACCTTTTTAATCAAGCGACCATCATCGGTTTCATACAATACAAAGTTTTGCAGAATATCTAAGAAGTTAGTTTTGCAAAATAGACCCGCCAGCAAGCGTTGTTGTGCTGTCACCTGGGTTAACGACTCATAGCTGGCGCCTGTTTTATCAGTGGTGTTTGCTTTATCACTGGTTAGAACTTGATACTGAGCTGAAGCTTCGGCAACTTTATCTGGCTGCGAGCCATCATAGCTCACGACTTCATCAGCTAAAGCCTCATCTAGCGCATTCTCAGGTAATTCAATATCCAGGGTAGATGTGAACTCGGAAAAATTGCCTATTAACGACTGCTTCGCTAATACCTCGTCACTATAAGGGTATGCATCTTTCCATTCACCATAGTGCTGAGCGCTGGAGCTGATGGTGCCAACCTTAGCTTGATCACGGCAGGTGGAAACCATCAGTTGGTTATACCAAAACAGTTTCTCTGCGCCTTCGTGGTCTTCGGTATGGCGAAGGTTGGCATAACGGCGCAGCTGGTTAATGCCTTCTGCCATCGGGCTGGAGATATACGGTGACTTACACTCAATCACTGCCAGCGGAATACCATTCACAAAACAGACAATATCGGGAATGATGTTTTGATTCACTCCCTCAACCTTAAACTGGTTAGTACAGATAAATTCGTTGTTTTCCGGCTGCTCGAAATCGATAAGCTTAACCGTCTGCCCTTTGCGGCCTTTACCCAAGTCTTGCTCTATCGATAGGTAGTTAACAAGGGTCTGGTAAAAGGCATGGTTATATTCCATCAGGCCGGCATGGTTAGGGTGGGTTACTTCACGGGAAACCTTGCGCAGGTTCTCGTCGCTGATCCAAGGATTTATGCGCTTAATCGCCGCTTCTAAGCGCTTCACCAGCACCACATCACGCAGATAGCTGCGCTCTGCTCTCCCATCAACACAGTGGTGTTCAGGCGATAGCTGCTTGCCTTGAATAGCGCCTGCGGCGGGTGACAGCATGTCACCACGAAGATAGGTCCAACCCAACTTAACCAGCTGAGCGATGGCAGGGGCTTCTACTTTATCGAATTCGTTATTAGCCAAGATTGTGTACTCTGTTTGAGTTAACCAGGAAAGTTATATTTTTCCACCATGAGTAAGTGCGTCAGGATTTGGGGCGGGAGTGATTGGGTCGCCTGTAGTCATATTAAAACAACCACTCGCTTCAGTGCCTTTAAAAGCTTTAATTAAGCGAACTTTCATATCTGGAACAGTATCGAATACTGTCATCCAAATACTAAAAAAGCCCTCAGACAATGCCCAATTAACCGCCATTTCTTTTAACAGGTCATTCCGCGGCTGTTGCTGTATCATTACTTCTGCTAACTCAGCTTTAGCCCATGCTTGCATTCTCTGAGAGACTCGATCAATCTCAACTTGCTCTCCATTGGAATCAATAGATCTCAGCATTTTCTTATCAAGACCAACTAATTTTAGAGAGTCTAATGCATATTTACTTGCTGGTATGTTAAGGCTAGCGGATACCTGAACCTTTCCATCAGGCGTGTAGCAGTAAGCGTAAAAAGTATTATCTCTATCGGGTAAAAGCAGCAGGTCTAAATCAACGCGTTTATCTTTTTTGGTAGAGTTACAATTTACACAAGCCAAAAGAAAATTGCTCCACTGCCCAATTAACGCAGGGCGCCCATCATTGCCTGCTTTAGGCTGAATATGCTCAACAGCTAAATTAGTTTTTATCGGTCGCTCACAATACGAACAATAACCGCCCAAACGACTGATTAACTCAGGTTTAGATTTTGTATAGTCATCAAAGTCATTAGCTTGCGGAGAAGCGCCTCGTTGTATCGGTCGCATTGTTAACTTCCCAATTTTGCCACGCGCTGCATCTCTAAAAATGCCTGAAAAGCAGGGTTATCGGCATACGGAGTTAAAGCATCGGCTAGTCTTTCCTTATATTCACTAAGCTTTTCTTCTGGTGCTTTTTCGGCTTTATCAAGTGTTTTTAGGTATTCCGTTGCTACACCTTTCATTTCACCATAACGCTCGCTCACCTCCGGGCTGTTAACGCTCATGATGCCTACCGCAATATCTTCAAGCGTCTTGTTTGCCAACTGCGCTGGTGCAAGGCCGTCAAGCATGATTAGCTCCTCACTAGAGCGCAAAGACTGAATCAAAAAGGGTGAGTGAGTGGTGCAAATGAACTGAATGTTCGGAAAAGTGGTTCGTAAATCCTCAATCACTCGACGTTGCCAGCGCGGGTGTAAATGAAGATCGAGCTCATCAATTAACACAACACCTTCAGTGAGTTCTAATACTTGCTCACCTAGATGGGGGTTTAATATCGCCGCTTTCTGAGCAATATCAGCAACCAAAGCTAATACGCAGCGTTGACCATCACTAAGTAGATTAAATGGCTGAGGTTCAGCATCTTTAAGAGCGAGCAGAAGTTCTTCCCTTTTGGGGTCATAACGCAAGTGTTCTGCATTTTCGATACAGTTAAGCACAGCCTGGCGAACCACTTTTAACATGGTCGGTTCTTTTCCTCGCTGAAATGATTGCCACTCTTGCCTGGCAAACCAAGCCACCAGCTCTTTCAGTGCAATGCGTGGGTCTACACAGTGTTTATAACCATCTAGCCTTGAGGGTTTACTGGCGGTCGCCGTTAGTGAGGGCTTGCTTTTAGACTTTCTTGGATCTTGCCACAAGCGCATAGTTCCGTAGTGGCTAATAAGCGGTAAGCTCACTTCTTCTGCTAGTTGCTGGTCACATTGTTTTGCCAATGAGGTTAATTTACCAGCATTGCCATAACGGGTATTTCCTGTTGGTGTTTCTTTTGAGCGTTCCCAAGATATATTTTTCCCTTTCACACTGCCAGATGCAGACACTAAAACAGGCCACGCCTCGATAAACTGAGCTTCCCCCTCACGCTCAATATAAGAAAGTGCTGCATCAGCTGTTTCCAGTGTTTTTTTATCGTTCTTCTTTTTAAAACCAAGTAACCAAGTAGCAATAGCAACAGATACGGCATCTAATAAAGCAGTTTTCCCCGTCGCATTTTGCCCAACAATCAAATTGACTTCAGGATGGAAATCAAATGTTCGGTCTTTATAGCAGCGAAAGTTTTTCACCGATAATTGATTTAGTTTCATTTTGTTATCAACTCTTACAATTCAATTTGATTGTCTACCTAAACGTAAAACTAGGTGGTTTACATCTTATCAAACTCAATTCGGTACGCACTGCGTCCCGAATCGGAAAGGTTTGATAAAAGACGCGCATATTACGCAAATCCCTCACATCAAAGCCTTTCCCAAACTCATCACTAGGTAAAGGTAAGCTGGCTGATAACTCTTGTAACACCTGTTTGCCGTAGGTTGCGCGCTGTTCACCTTGCTGCTCGTGCTCAACGAGTACTTGAATTCAGCAATAACCCACTTGCCAGTAGGTTTGCACCATGGTGCTATTTACCGCTTGCTGTAGTTGCTGACGGCTTTGGCTAAGCAGCAGGCGCACTTATTCTATTACTCCAGTAATAACTCAGGCTCACTGTTTTTATCAGGGTTTTCTGATGTCATTGACTGCGATCTTGATTTAGCTGACTCTGCCTTATCCGCTTTATCGTTTATGGCAATTAGCCCTCTGCTCTTAACCTTCAATCGTCGAGAGGTTGGATGATTTAGTTTCATGATCGTTGGGGCGGGAAGGCACGGCCACGCGAACCTTGCCTGTTAGCAGGTCTTGCATCAGGGCTTTTTTTGAGTCTTGTACCTTAGCCAACTTTTGTTCTTTTGCTGCTAATAAAGAATCGATATGAGATATCGAATCACCAATGGCTTTCTGCTCGTCATATGAAGGCAGTGCTAGATAATAGCTTTTAATACCATCCTGGCTAATATTTTTTTGGCCGCTAGAGCCTCCCCAACTCAATTCTATTTGCTTTCTCATTTGTTGAGAATTAAACGCATGCAACAAGAAGTGGGAATAGGCTCGCTCATTTGGATTCAGTCGAAGAATTTTATCCGACATCATAAGCTTACTTTTAGGCTCTTTCTTAACCATTACACATTTGCCAACAAGTTCCGCTACGCCATTTGCTCTAGTAAGCAATATGTCACCACATCGAACTCTTAGGTGTTCCCTCGGCTGAAGGTCGGGTGGGAGTGTTTTTGACTGTATGTCTAGAAACTTGCCTCTTGTTACAGCGCTAACTTTTAAAACCCCCCATTCTCCAGTACTTGGCGGTGTTTCAATACACGAAGGACTCCAGCCTGAATCAATTTTAGTTAGTAAATCTGATAATTTAACTAACTCCCAGCTTTTGGGAATTCTACCCACTGGGGAGTCTTTGAATTCAGTATGAGGTTTGCTGTGAGAGCCGGATAGAGTGCCGATACCATTGGTGAGTAGCTCTTGCATCATGCCTGTTTTCAGGTCTTTGAGCTTGTCGATTTGCGCCTGTGTTTTTTCAATCACATCATCAACAGAAGTGAGAATAGCCGCAATTTTTTGTTGCTCTGGTAGTGGTGGAAACAATAAGCGTATTTTGTTAAGTGCACCTTGCGTAATTTTAGGTTGAGCAGAGCCGCTTGCTATATTCTTGTAATCAAATGCTTCTAATACTTCACACAAGTATCCAAGGTCTATATTTTCTTTAGGCTGCAATACATGGGCATGGTTGTTAACCCAAAATTTCCCTGTGACAATAAAAGCAAGAGGAAGGTTACGCGATAAGACGTTCTCTCCATCTTCACCAAGCAAGATATAGTCCCCATCAAAAATGTAGTCATCTACATAATCAATGATATTTGATGCACCGTAATAACGGTAACCGCCTTGCCGATTAGCCCTATCGGTTGACTTTAAAGCAACACGTTGTCCATCAAAATTATTTGCTACCTCGGCTACTGATTTGACTTTCCACCCACTTGGAACCAAATCACTCATAACCCAGCTCCTTCAGGTAACCTTGCATCACTTGCTCGGCTTCGTTTACTTCTGCATCAAGCTCATGCAGTGACACATGGTACTTATCCCACCAGCGTTCTAGCTGGGTGATAACTTTGGGCTCTACATCGCCAGCACTCTCTTCTGCACTTTTTTCGATAAGAAGTCGGATTTGCTCTTTACTTCCAATCTCAGCTTTAAAGTCATAATACTCAAAAGGCTCTGGATTCCCGCCTTCACGGGAATGGCGTGGAGTGAGTACACAAGTCACGTCAAAGCCGTCAAGAATAGCTTCCTGAATGTAGTCATCTTCAACTTCACGTACTGGAATGCCGCCATGGAGGATAGCGCGGACATCAAAGATCTCTGCTGGTGGCGAAGTATCGGCGTAACGACGAATATTCAGGTTAAAGTCGTTCTCTTCAATTTCGGAGAGAGGCACAACCCTCGCGTAACGCTTGATATCGCTCTTACTTTCAAAACTATGGCTCTCGAAAGTTTCAACTATCTTGGCTATGTCTTGTTCACGCAGCTTGTTCTGGTTTTTGCCCTCTTGGTATTCCAACTCACCATTAATAAACAACACTTTGCCTTTACGTTCAGCCGCTTTGTTCTTGTTGATGATAAGCAGGCAAGCCGGAATGCCTGTGCCGTAGAACAGACCAGACGGTAAACCCACCACAGCTTCTAATAAATCATCTTCTAAAATGCCTTGGCGTATGGCTTTTTCACTTGAACCACGGAACAACACACCATGAGGCATAACCACTCCTACCATGCCTTCTGCGTTGGTGCTGGCAATCATGTGCTGTACAAAGGCTAAATCACCTGCATCTTTTGGCGGCGTGCCATAAGGGAAGCGACCAAAACCATCACTATCACATTCGTCCTTGCCCCACTTTTTAAGCGAGAAAGGTGGGTTAGCTATGACACGGTCAAAGCTCATCAGCTCGCCGCCTTGGGTGTGCTTAGGCTCACGCAGCGTATCGCCTTTACGAATATCGGCGCTTTGCACGCCGTGTAAGAACATGTTCATCTTACAGATTGCCCAAGTGTTCAGATTCATTTCTTGGCCAAACAGCGATAAGTTAGCGGCGTTTTCACCATGGGTCGCCAGGTAATTACGGGTTTGAACCAACATACCGCCGGAGCCAGATGTAGGGTCGTAAATACGCATACCAGCATGAGGTTTTAGCAAGGCCACCAGCAATTGCACTACTTCAGAAGGGGTATAGAATTCGCCGCCTTTTTTACCTGCGCTATCGGCAAACATCTTGATCAGGTATTCATAGGCTGTACCCAGTAAATCAGGGCGTTCGAAATCAGCGTTGCGTAGCCTGTGCTGGCTAAAGTGAGAAAGTAAGTCACGCAGCTTAGCATCAGACAGTTTGTTCTTGATGTTGAAGTCGATGGTAACCAGCACACCTTCAAGGCTAGGGTTGAACTCTTCGATGGCTTCTGTGGCTTTGTTGAGCTCTTCACCTATGTTGTGCTTTAAATCTTTTAGGGATGGCCAACGGGCATTGGCAGGAATGAAGAAGGTATCATCATACTCATCTTCATCATCAGCCAGCTCTTGCGCTTGTGCTTGGGTCTTACCTTTGTCCAGGTAGTAGCTAATGACCTTTTCTTGCTCTTCTTCAAACGCATCAGACATACGCTTCAGGAACATCATGCCGAAGATGTAGTCTTTAAATTCAGACGCATCCATGTTGCCACGAAGAATGTCGGCGGTTTCCCAAAGAAAGGATTCAAGTTGCTGAAGAGACAATTGTTGAGACATTAATTTACCCATAAATGCGGTGATAGCAGGCTATAAATGTATGCCTGTGTAATGGTCATGAAGTTTACTGGTTAGCTGCTGGCGGCACAATCAGAGAAGGCTGGTTGTTTGATTCAAAGGCGATCATTTGTCTTAGCGCGGCCTTGTAGTCAGGGCTTTTAAGACGTTTAGTTGAATGCGTCTCACCAATGGTGATTTGTATCTGCCATACCAACTATGAGTATGCATTTTTGTGATTTTACGGTATGTAATTAAGGGGTTATGAGGGGCCAGTCAAACCTGGGAAACAGTTTAAGCTTGCCATCCATGGGGACTGGACCGAAATGTCGGACCACCCCGTGTCCTACGGGTATGACGCCTGTCGCTCTCGCTAATACATCGTAGTTTTTAATGGAAAACCAATCTGGCCAATAGGGACTGTTTTTTTGCATTTTCATGCGTCACTGTAATGAGCTCTTGTAAGCAACGATTAACTTAACCACAAGAGCGCCAAAGGCACGGGAGCCCAGCAAGGATAGCACCCCCCCGGCACAGAAAAATACAACGCCTTAGATTGGCTTACAGAAGCAAAGAATTGCCCGAAAAAACAGCGGGTATAATAGCCCCATGAATAAGCATACAAACACAGCAAAGTTGATACCCGAGTCATTGGATGTCAACGCCACCATTGAGCAAGTAGAAAACGCCTTGAAAAATGACAAGGCCGCATCTCCTGCTTTAGTGGCTGCCGTACAAATGATGTTGCTGCTGGTCAAGCTATTGTTTGGCCGCCTATCTCTTAATAGCCGAAATAGCAGCAAGCCGCCCTCGCAAGACCCCAACCGCCCTAAAGAAGGGCGAAAGAAAAGTGACAATAAACAAGGTGGGCAAAAAGGCCGCGAGGGCAAGACGCTCAAGCCAGTCGATGATCCGGACGAAATTATTCAGGTTCCGGTCAACCGGGATAGCTTGCCGCCAGGGCAGTACCATGACGTAGGCTATGACCGTCGCCAGGTATTTAATATCCAAATTTCCCGCTGGGTTAAAGAATACCGGGCACAAATTTTGGAAGACGCGCAGGGCAACCGGTTTACCGCTGATTTCCCTGCTGACGTGGACAGGGCGGTTAAGTATGGTGCATCGGTTAAGGCGAACGCCGTTTATATGTCAGTGTACCAACTCATTCCTTATGACCGGGTGCAGCAGCATTTTGATGAAATGTTTGGCATCTCCTTGAGTACCGGCTCACTGTTCAACTTTAACAAGCTGGCTTACCACAAGCTGGCTGACTTTGAGACGCTGGCCAAGCTCGAACTCATCAATGGCGGGTTAATTCACGCGGACGAGACGGGTATTAATGTCGGCGGCAAGCGCATCTGGCTTCATAATGCATCGAACGGAGAGTGGACCTGGTTTGAGCCTCACGCAAAACGCGGTAAGGAGGCAATGGATGAAATAGGCATACTGCCTCAGTTCACCGGGACTCTCTGCCATGACCACTGGAAACCTTATTACCGCTATACGCAAGTACTCCACAGTTTGTGCAATGCCCATCACCTGCGGGAACTTACCCGCGCCTATGAGCAAGACGGGCAAGAGTGGGCTAATGAGATGGGTAAACTACTCCTTGAAATCAATGATGCGGTAAATGATGCCGGTGGCCAGCTTGATAACGATACTGCGTTGCAGTGGCGGAAAAAGTATCAGAGTTTGCTCGATAAGGCGGAGCAGGAGTGCCCGCCACCGCCGCAAACGGGCAAGAAGAAAAAGGGGCGGGTCGCCCGGAGCAAGGCCAGAAACTTGCTGGAGCGGCTCAGGAATTTTGAAGATGATGTGCTGCGATTCATGGATACCCCAGCGGTTCCCTTTACCAACAACCAAGGAGAGAGGGATATCAGAATGACCAAGGTGCAGCAAAAAATCTCTGGCTGTTTCCGCTCCATGGAGGGAGCCAAGGTCTTTTGCCGGGTCCGCAGTTATATATCAACGTGCCAGAAAAATAATGTCGGTGTCGGGCAGGCGCTGGAGCACCTGTTTGCCGGAAAGTGGCCAGATTTCATTCAGAAAAAATTGAATAATATTCCGCCAGCTGAATAGTTACAAAAAATCAAGCATAGAAGTACTTTACGGTTACGTAGGAGTGGCTCTAGTTATCTGCTCTTTGGCTGTATTAGCCAAAGCTATAGCGCCTAATGGATTCTTTTAAGGCGGATGCAAAAATGGACATGACACCAAGTAAAGTTGGAGCGGATAGGCTATTTGGTCGAATCGGTATAGCCCTGGTTCTACTGGCTACAGGAGCATCAACAGCGTGGATACTTACAGCGGTAGCTCAGCTGGTAGGGTGATTGGTAATTATCACCAAAATATATGAGTATATTATTAACTCATTACTCATAAGAAGGATGGCAAATGCTACTTACTGAATGCGGAGATGTTGCGGTTACCCTAGGGGCTGGAGAGTATTTCGAGTTCACCCCCTCGCTTGAGAATATGGCCAAGATTGGCAGCCCCCGTGAAATAGTCGAAATATGGGGTCAGGTTAATTGCTCTGAGGCTTACCGCATTATTAGCAGTCTTCCCAATATCGAGAGCGAAGTATTACAGCGCATCAAGCGCGAGGCATTCGGGGCTCCAACATTGAGGGCGGCACATTTGGCAATGGCTTGCTGTTGTGAAGAAGATATAAGCCCCCTTATTGGGCATCAGTTCCCCATTAAAATGCCCGCCTTCATGCCCATTGAAGACGTCATTACTCTTGGGCGACACCTAATGACTCACGGATTAGTTGGCACGCAGAAACCAACAGGGAAAGGCGATTCATACGCGAAAGAGTTTAAAGCATCCGAATTTATCGACGCGGCAATGATCCACCTGGGCCTATCTCATGACGAAGCTAAAAGGCTAACGATGACCCGGTTTCAAAACATGATGATCGCCAAGTTTCCGCAGGAAGATAAAGCAGCTGGCAATCAGTTCCCAACCGATAACGAATATGAAGCAGCGATGAAATGGTCTGAAAGTGTGAATGCTGCGAGATTAAAAGACCTAAATTGATGATCGATTGACGAGTTGGTGTTTTAATTCAGTGTTTTATATTTGGACGGTGAAATTCTCATGATTAAGATAAATAGTGGAATAGTTATGCTGCCAGCTTTGCTATTTTCTGCTAGCTCGTACTCTTTAGATAAAGTTGACGTTGCGAAGTGCGCGGCTAACAACTCGGATGCATCTCGGCTGATTTGTTATGACAACCTTGCAAAATCGCTCGGTGTCAGTGGCCCTAAAACCAGAATAGAGAAAGGCGCTGGGTCATGGAGCGTAAGAGTAGACAAGTCTCCTATAGATGATAGTGAGAATGTCTATATGCGTGTAGATTCTGATAATGAAATTGGTTCAGGGTATAGAACGAAAAGGCCATCATTGCACATAAGGTGTGCTGAAAATAAAACCAATGTATTTGTCACATGGGGAATGTACCTTGGTTTGAATTCGACGCGAATGCTTACTCGATTCGATGATAAAAAAGCCACAACATCGAGCTGGTATATTTCAACAGATAACAAGGCTGTTTTCGCTAAATCTGACATTCCTTTAGCAAAAAGCATGATGAAGTACAGCAAAGTGCTAATGCAAATAACGCCACATAGTGAAAGCCCAGTAATGGCAACGTTTGATATATCAGGGCTTACTGAGGCAATTAAGCCGCTACGTAAATCCTGTAACTGGTGAGTTAATCTATTTAAGGCAGGAAAAAGCCCGGCACTAGTCGGGCTTTTTACTTTTCTTTACTAGAGACGCTAGAGCTTTTAGCCGACATTCCGCACCATTTGCATCTCACCTAGATAATTTAAAAATGTGATCTATCTCACTTTAGCGTGTCCAATGTCTGAAAGATCACAGAAACTATAGCCAAAAGATCACAAGCCTCTGACCGCTGCCATGGCACAATCGTCCCAGGATATGTATTAACGGGGAGCGCTATGGCCGCCATCAACACCAGCATTAAATCGGGACAGATCCGGGTTGAAACTCTCGGCCACCATGGCCTGGTTGCCGGCTTCGTCGACAAGCTCAAACTGGTCGAACGCATCGACGCCAGACTGCCGGTGTCCAAACAGCATGGCTCCAAGCTCAGCCATGGCCAGCGTATCAAGGCCATGATCATCAACGGCTTGGGCTTCACTCAGAACCCCATTTATCTATCGCCCCAGTTTTTTGAAGACAAAGCGGTTTCCCTGTTATTTGGCGAAGGTGTCAAGGCCGCCCAGTTGAACGATGACGCGCTGGGCCGTACCCTGGACGCCTGTTACGAATACGGTGTCACTGCGCTGCTCGCCGAGATTGCCAATGAGATCCACCAGGAATTCACCCCGCCCGGTAGACGGCAAACCCTCCGGTTGGACAGCACCAGCTTCAAATTAGTGGGCGAGTATGATCTCGAACACCTTTACCTGGAAGGCGAGTCCAGACCGCCCTTGCCCAAGCAGGGCTACTCCAAAGATCACCGGCCGGATCTCAAACAACTCGTCTTGTCCCTGATCGTCAGCGGTCCGGCGGACTTACCGATCTGGAGCGAAGGCCTGGACGGCAACAGCCAGGACAAAGCCAGCTTCCACGCCACCCTAGCCAAACTCCAGTCCTTCCGCCAAGCACTGGAGAACAGCCCGGAGCTGCTGGTTATCGCGGATTCGGCGCTCTACGTCCACGGAAAACTGCTGACAGCGGCCTACCTCTGGGTCACTCGGGCGCCAGAAAGCGTAAAAGCGGTCAAACTCCTGGTCGAGGCCGATACCAGTGACTTCGCCTGGCAGCCGCTGGAACAAGGTTATCAAGGTGTCTTGCTGGGCCAGGTGGAGCGCGGGCTGAAGCAGCAGTGGCTGCTGGTCCACTCCAGCCAGGCCGAGCAAAGAGAGTGTCGCACTCTGGACAAGCGCATCGCCAAAGCCGGGGCCGAAGCGGAAAGCCAGGCCCGCAAACTGGCCGGGCAGGCCTTTGCCTGCAAACAAGACGCGCGCAACGCGGCGGCGCAGTTTGAGCGTAAACTCAAATACCACCGGCTTAGTCACGTTGAGGTCAGCGAGGTGAAAAAACACGCAGGTCGTGGTCGGCCGAAAAAAGACGCCGAGCCTGAGGTGTCGCACTACCGGCTCGAACTTGAGTCGACTCCCTGCCAGGACAAGATCCGGCCGCACCGTAACAAGCTGGGCCGTTTCGTGCTGGCGACCAATGAACTGGCCAACCAGGAGGTCGCTGGCCTGCTCGCCGCCTACAAATCGCAACAAGGGGTCGAGCGGGGTTTCCGCCTGATCAAAGACCCCCAGTTTCACCTCAATGGGGTGTTCTTGAAAAAGCCGGAGCGGATCGAGGCGTTGATGATGGTGATGACGCTGTGCCTGATGGTGTACAACGCAGGCCAATACCAATTGCGGGAAAACCTGAAAACAGCAGATGAAACCGTACTTAACCAAGTGGGCAAGCCCACCGCCACCCCGACGATGAGGTGGATCTTCCAACGGATGAACGGGATCCACTTAGTGAATGCGCCAGGGCTAGCTGCCTGCGTCACTGGGTTGACGGAAGAAAAGGAGAAAATCCTCCGCCTGTGCGGTAAAGAGATAGCGCGGCTCTACCAGTTGGAATGAGCGGCGGAAAAGAAAAACACATACTGTGCCCCGGCGCGGTAGGCTTGGTGATCCCGAAATTTAAGACTGCCGCTTCTGGCTTAGGTGGAGAGACGGTTCAGAGGGCTGGCGACAACGCCTGGGCGAGAAAATAATGCTGCCAGCATAAATCGCTGCGGAATGTCGGTTTTAGAACAGAGTTAATTCGATCAGCCAATACAGCCCAGCTCGCCATAAAACCCTTGGATACAACAACCGCCTCCTTATGTGGTGCTTGATAGTCTGCATCTGGGTCTAAAGCAACATTGAGTTAAGATAAATTACATTGCAGCTTTGTTGAAATTCTTGATAACCCGGTACTTAATATACTCATTGGTTGCTTCAATAATTTCTAAACGAGCACCTTTGTAGGCAATATTTCTTGATGCTGAAAGGTCGTACTCAACATCATTGTTGAACGATGCTCTAGAGATGTTACTGGTGAATTCTCTATAGCCAATGTTCACCTTGTCGCCTATTTTGCCACTATAGATCAAGGTTTGTTGAAAAGTGTCAGTCGTTATTACTTGTTTTTTAGTAATTTTAAAATCGACTTTAGCTTCACAATACTTTGTGTTGAAAGCGTCAATTGCACACAACTTTGCTGGCTCGTTTTTGAATGTCATTAGAGCAGTGAAATGAATTGGCTTTTTAGAATATATATTGCCTTCAGAGCTGTGGGGAAAAGGAGAGAAGCTGGTTGAATCGTTATCCTGACCAACTTTGAGATAATAACCTTGATCAAACGTCATATTGCTAAATATATCTACTGGATGTTTTAGGTAAATAGCATCGTACTCCATGAATTTACCCTGGCGTAACATAGCATCACCAACGTAGGCAACATGCTCTTGCCCTATAGCTGGTTCACTAACCCTTAGAAATTCTGGTTGATAATTAAAGTCAGGAGTTGCGCAACCAGCTAGCAACAAAGGAGCAAAGTAGATTGAGTACTTACGCATGATAATTCCCTATTCATGAAAGAAAAAAAGGGGATAGTAATTCAAAAACAATACTAAAGGCTATGGTTTGACTGGGTTTTATTGATGGAGCTCAAATTTTGATAAAGTTTAACGCCAGCTCTAGTCGGTTTTTCTAACTTGCTTACGAGTTTGCTCAAACCAAATCTAACAAAGGTCGCTATATGCGACCTTTTTTTATGCCTGGGGAAGTGGGCAGCCTAATCGTTGTCTGTTGCTGGTTCTGGCTGGCTAGTGTTTATTGCAAGAGCCATGCGTAAGAAAGATTCTTGGATTTCTGGGGACATTGTGATTATTTCATCAATCAGTAACCATGTGATATCGCTGTCTGAATCTTCGGCAGCGATGATGGTGGCCCAATGAACATCCAATATTGAAATAAGGCGTTTCAGACGGAAAGAAGTCATTTCTGATTCGGAACCCATCAAACTAACGGGTATAAGGGTAACATTTGTAACGCCCTTTGTAGGAGTGAATGCAATTCGCGAAGCCTGTGCCAGCAACGTTCGCCGAACGTGCATCCATGCGCTTTACATCTCATCCCTGAGATGGGTTCGACTCCTACAGGTCTCTCAATCTGTTACCCAGGTTTGACCGGTCCCTCTGATTCCCCGGCAAAGATCCGTTCAACTGTTCTCAAAGACTCGCCCATCTCATTTGCGATTTGCTGATTTGTCATTTTTTTATTATCGCGGATCCGCTTCACTATCTTTAAAAATTGCTGCATAAGCAGATCGTATGCCAGCCTGCATTATTGAGTTAAATGTTTGTATTTTGCCAAAAGATGACCTGGCGCTGCTGCATAAAGCAGAATGAGCTAAGGGTCTCAAAAGGGTCTCAGAAACGAAAAAGGGTCAGCTTATAAAAAGCTAACCCTTTGAAATTTGTTCTAAAAGAGAAAATCTCTTAGTTCATGCCGTACTTTTTCAACTTCTTGCGAAGAGTACCACGATTGATGCCAAGCATCATTGCTGCGCGGGTTTGGTTGCCTCGAGTGTACTGCATTACCATGTCTAATAATGGCGCTTCTACTTCGGAAAGAACCAGTTCGTATAGCTCACTCACATCTTGACCATTCATCTGGGCAAAGTAGTTAGTGATAGCCTGTTGAACAGAGTCACGGAGTGGCTTCTGTGTAGTCTGACCGGTTGCTGGGACACTAGTTGTAGTTGTTAGCGCTTCAGAAGAAATGTTTTGTTCGAACATAAGATTTCAGCTCTTCTTTTATGTTTAGCTTAATGCGTGAAAATACTGCTCTAGTGCATGGATCTGCTCATTAGCAGACTCCAATGCATTGAACTCTTTGCGAAAACTATCCTCGCGTTCCTGCTCTTTAAGGTACCAACCTACATGTTTGCGGGCGATTCTTGCACCCATGTAGTCGCCATAAAACCCGTGTAAAGCACTGACGTGCCCTAACATAAGCTCGGTGACTTCATCCTGGTCAGGGGGCGCAATTTTTTGCCCACTATCCAGGAAATGGCTAATTTCCCTAAAAATCCAAGGTCGGCCTTGAGCCGCTCTGCCAATCATAATGGCGTCTGCACCTGTAAACTCAAGAACCTCTTTGGCCTTTTCCGGGCTATTAACATCACCGTTGGCTATCACAGGAATCGAGACGCTTTGCTTAATCGCCTTGATCGTGTCGTACTCTGCAAACCCTTTATACATACAGGTGCGAGTACGACCGTGCACTGCCAGAGCCTGAATTCCGCATTGTTGTGCTATTTTGGCAATAGCCACACCGTTACGACTTTCTGGGTCCCAGCCCGTGCGAATTTTTAATGTGACAGGAACGTCTACAGCGTTGACGACTTTATCCAGGATCTGTTCGACCAGTTCCGGGGCTTTCATTAACGCTGAGCCTGCCAGCTTTTTGTTTACCTTTTTTGCCGGACAACCCATATTAATATCGATAATCTGGGCGCCCCGTGAAACGTTTTCCTGGGCGGCAGCTGCCATTAAATCGGGATCGGCGCCGGCAATTTGCACTGATCTGATACCTGTTTCTTCAGAATGATCCATTCTGAATTTGGATTTGTCCGTATTCCAAACTTTAGGATTGGATGACAGCATTTCGGAGACGGCCAGGCCTGCTCCTTGTGCACGACACAGTTGACGAAATGGTCGATCGGTTACACCGGCCATAGGAGCCAGAATAACTGGGTTGTCTAACTGGTAAGGGCCAATCCTCATTGGTTACAAACTACTCCAAACATGGGCGGCGTAGTGTACGCATTTTTTTCCTTAGAGGAAAGGTTAATAAATAGGCATTGTTCAATTATTTTTCTTGCAATAGGGAAAAAGGGACATAAGTCCCTTTTATACTTATACAGCCAGTGAATTAAGGGCCTGGAGGCCTGCTTTTGATTTACAATTTAGGATTTTTTACCCGACAGCCTTGCCCACTCTTCTTTGGTGGCGGCGGGATCCATTTGGAACCATTGACCATAGACACCGAGTAGTTCTTGTGCCTGTTGCTCTAATATGCCGGATAAGGCTAATAAACCTTGTGGTTTCACCAGGCTTTGGATTGGCTCAGACAGTTCACGTAACGGACCGGCTAATATATTGGCCACTACCAGGTCGGCCAGTATTCCTTCGGGTTGATCTTTTGGCAGGTAGAGTTCCAGCTTGTCAGAGACTCCGTTGCGCTCGGCGTTGGTGCGACTTGCCAGAATAGCCTGGGGGTCGATATCTATGCCGATCACCTTAGCGGCACCCAGCTTTAACGCTGCGATGGCCAGAATGCCTGAGCCACAGCCGAAGTCGACGATGGTTTTCCCTTCCAGTTGCTGGCCGTCCAGCCACTCCAGACATAAAGAAGTGGTGGGGTGGGTGCCGGTGCCAAAGGCCAGGCCGGGATCCAACATCACATTAACCGCATCTGGCTCGGGTACATCGCGCCAGCTAGGGCAGATCCAGAGTCTTGTGCCAAACTGCATGGGGTGGAAGTTATCCATCCATTCTCGCTCCCAGTCCTTGTCTTCCAGTTGTTCCACTTTATATACCAGGTCTTTACCGAATAAAGGATGAAGCTTAAGTGCGTCGACGATAGGGCTCATATCGGTGGCCGCATCATACATGCCCACTACGTCAGTATTTCCCCACAGGCGGGTTTCACCGGGTAATGGTTCGAAAATAGGAGTGTCTTTGGCATCTAAAAAGGTGACCGCCTGAGCGCCAGTGTCGGTGAGCAGGTCACCGATTGTTTCCGCATTTTCAGAAGTCGCATTTAGTTTTAGTTGTATCCAGGGCATGTTCAGGCTCGTTGAGATATTTGCCTTTTATTCTAACACCTGGAGTGGGGGTTCCTAAAACCCATGTTGATAACAAGACAATTAGTTGTTTCGGCATTGGTTGTCAGTAATGCCGGGATGGACCTACATATACTTACAATTCAGCTCACATTCGTTACAGCTTATCGCCGCCCTTTATTATACCCTACCCTGAATTTTCTAGTCAGCTTAACAATAAAATAAGGCGAGGATTACATATGTTGAACAAGGGCCAGCAGAAATGGACGTTACCGATCATTTCAGTACTTCTGTTATCAGCCTGTGGTGGAAGTGCGGTGGACAGAATTGTTGATTCTGCGGACAAAAACAGAGAAGTGACGTTAAGCCTGGTAAATGCTGCTAGTGAGTCTTTATATTTGCACATTAAACCTGACGTTATAAGTCGCACCCTTTTTGATGACCAACACCAAAAGCTTGAAGGTCAGGCTAAGCAGGTGAGAGGTTATACCTATAAGTGGACGGAAGCTTGGTCCAAGACTGATTTTGGTATTCGTGATGTAAACACCAAAGGCAAAACAGCAAATTTGGAGTTTGATCTGAGCAGGGACAAGCATTATTGGTTAGTTGGAACCGATAGCAACAATCTTAACTTAAACATGTTTCAGCGAACTAGCTCGAACCAGTCCGGCGTTTATCGTGTCAGGGTTCTGGCGACGCAACCTTTGAATATTTATCTTAACGGCAGCAATACCGCGACCACGACGACGCAAAATAACAAGGTCACTCCATTCTATACGGTTCAAAGTTGTGCAACCGGCCTGAAAGTGGGCAATGAATTTATCGATTTTTGTCCAGAAGCCAATGTGGGTCGTTCTTATCTTGCTGTCGCCGATATGAATGGAAAACTGATGGTAGTGCAAGAGTAAGCTAAATTGCTCACCTTGCGGGAGTGCGGCTAAACACATGGGTTTAGTCGCATTTGTTAACTATTATCGGCTGGTTATTTTTAGGGAAATCGTATTCACAGCAGATCCGTTTGTTCGGGGTTACTTCAGTCCAGGTTGAAATATTAAAATGGCATCTTAGGTAGGCCGATGTCGCCAGGTTTTCTATATAAAAAGAACTAAAGAAATTCGCAACTTCCGTTATTTCGGGATTATGCCCGACAATAAGCACATGGTCGATTTGGTTTGACAGACTGGCAATTACAGCCAGCCAACTGGTCATATCACTTGCGTATAAGCTGTCTAGTTCTTGTCTTTGCTGAAGCCCCCACCTTATAGCTAATATGGTCGCAGTTTCCACTGCTCTCAGGGCACTGCTGGATATGATGAGCTCAGGTATAGCGTTGGCTTGTTTTAGGCGCTCGGCCATCAGATTGGTGCTTTTTATCCCCCTTTGATTTATTGGCCTTAACCTGTCGGAGCAAAGCTGGCTCCAATCTGATTTACCATGGCGAAAAAGCGTCAGTGTCTTCAAACAACCCCCATGTTAAAAACCTGGCAATACGGGAACGCGGTGTTTATGCCGCATATATAAGATATGCATGGAGTGAAAACTGAGTAGGGAAACCAGCACTGTTAATAAAATATGCGCATTAAGGGAAAGAACAAATCCTGCCATGGCTAAGTAAATAAATGGGACAAACTCATAGAGCCATTCCGGGGTGATGAGGCGCTTATTACCAGGCGAACGGTTTTTGTCCTTACGACGAAAATTGGAGCGCATGACCCATAATAGTGAGCCCATGCTGTACAGTAACAGGCCCGCTAAAACGCCATAACCTTGCTCGAGAGTGAGAAAGCTACCTGCGCCTGTTACCAAGTAGGTTAATGGTAAGGCCTCATAGATAGGTTTTGTCAGCATGTTTATGTCCCTACTATAAAGCATTTTATGAATGCAAAATTCGATACTCTAGAGTTTAGACAGAAAATAATAAAGTTGATTACTTTTTGATGTTTGTTGGCAATAATGGTCGGATTTGTTAGTTGATTTCAAACCCGTGTTTGATGCAAACTGCATCATTGTTAATATGAGCTTACCTCTCTAAAGTAGTAATTTCCGGAGTTGGAATGGACAGGAAAATAGTTGTTATCGATGATCACCAACTGTTTTTGCATGGCATGGAATTAATGCTGAGCAATTCAGGAGCAGATGTGACGAGTTTTGACCAGGCTGAAAAAGCCCTGGATGAGCTTGCACAAATAGAGCCTGATTTGGTGATGATAGACCTGTCGATGCCGGGTATGGATGGGTTTAGTATGATCCGAGCGCTGAATGCCAGGGATCTGCTGCTACCCGTTGCGGTTGTCTCCGCAACAGAAGACCATATTCAGATTGGTGAGGCGCTTAATGCTGGCGCCATGGGTTTTATTCCTAAATCCTACGACCCTAAGAGCATGCTGGTGGCGTTAGATGAAATTATGGCGGGACAAATTCATATTCCGGAAAATATCGCTGCCCTGTTAAATCAGCCAAAAGAAAACAGTACTAAGCTCCACGAGTTATACGGTTTGTCTCCACGACAAATGGATGTATTAAGACTTCTTGCTAAAGGTTATCCCAATAAGCGGGTATCTCTTATCCTGAATATCTCGGAAGATACGGTGAAGTTTCACCTGCGCGGTATTTTTAAAGCGCTGAGTGTGTCCAATCGTACCGAGTCTGTTACCAAGGCATCTGAGCTCGGCTTGTTAGAGCGACGCTAAATTCTAACCAAGGGTGCTAGTCTCCGAAAGCTTACGCAGTGCCATCCTTAATTGAGCGGCCTTAACAGGTTTATGCAGCAACAGGTGGCCGCTGGCTTGCGCTGATATAACCCGCTCAGGAGACGTGTCTCCGGTTAGGATCACTGCAGGGCGGGGCACATCGAATTGTTCGTTGATCCTTTGGATCACCTCACCACCATTTTGATGGCCCGGTAGCCGGTAATCGGAGATGATCAGGTGAGGATGACTTTGCCTGGCTTTGCTTACTGCTTCATCGCAATTCTCCGCCACGATAACTTCACAGCCCCAACTTTCCAATAAGTTAGACATGGCTTCCAGGATCATTTGGTCGTCGTCTATAACCAGCACGCGTGCGTTGCTCATATCCCAGTTAGTGTTTTCTTTCGGTTTTGTCACCAGAACCACTTTTTCAGGCTTACCCAGGGGTACAGTGACGGAGAAAACCGTACCTTTACCAAGCCAGGAGTTGACGTTTAGCTTTAAGTTCAGCTTTTCACAGATCCGCCTGACGATGGCCAGGCCCAGACCCAGTCCTTTATTACGATTACGCTCGGGGTTCTCCAGCTGCTTAAATTCATCAAATATATTGGACAGCTCTTGCTCGGGAATACCAGGCCCTTGATCCCATACCTGGATCTCAATGGCATCGCCTTTTTTTCGGGCGCCCAGTAAAATTGTGCCACTAGCCACATGCTGTATAGCATTACTTAACAAGTTTCCGAATACGCGCTCCAGCATGACGGCATCTGAGTGTATAACCGCGCTATTATTGACCCACTTAAGCTTGAGCCCCTTTTGTGCCGCGAGTTCCTGATGCGTTTGAACTAACTTGTGGAGTAGGTTGGACAGAGAAAAATGGCTCTGGTTAAATTCGACAGTACCTGCATCCAGCTTGGATACATCCAGCAGAGCACCTAACAAGCCGTGCAACGAATTGATGGAATGTCTCGCTTTGTTTACCAGCTCCTGGTGAGGGCTATCAGCTAATTTATCCGCCAGCAAATCGGCATAGAGGGTCAGGCTATGTAAGGGTTGCCTCAGGTCGTGGCTGGTTGAGGCAATAAAGCGGGATTTGTCCTGGCTTTCCTTTCTGGCCATGGCCACCGCCTCTTTCTGTTTGACTTCATAAAGGTATCTCAGGCGTTTATCTTTATTGATGCCTTTTTGTAAGTTATAGGAGTAATAAATAGAAAACAGAAAGCAGAGTAGTTCTGTGATCCGATATTGCAGCTCAATATCGGGGTTGATTACGATAATGCCTAAATAAGCTACCAGGGCCAGTAAACTATTACTTAGTGACATCCAGACTTTGCTTGGTATCACATAACAGGCAACTAAAGGAAAAGTAACAAAAAGAACGGTAAAAAATGTCTCGGAGGTAATGTTGTTTTCGTTGAGGTACATACGGTCATAAAAAATGCCGAAGTAAAAGCTCAATATATAAAGTTGGACTGTGCCTAGCAGGGCAAAGAAGTATTTTGGTCGTTCAGGTTTGAGGGTGAGGTAAGCGGCGAATAACCCGACACAGACAACGCTAAAGCGCAGCCCAAAAAAGGCGAAAAAATGTGGGGTAAACTGGTACCAGAAATAATCGAGGTAACCGCCAATCAAAAGAAACAGGCTGAGAATGATTAGCGGCGTGCGTATCGCTTTGGCATATTCAGGCCAGAGCGACTCTAAGGATCGTTGCTCAAGGTCTTGATCTTTAAAGGTACCGGAAAAATTCGAGAGTAAGTCGCGCTGCTCTGTAGAGCCCTTCATCTTGTTATCAATTTGTCTATCTAGGTCTGGATTGATTATCAGCATATCAGGGTAGCAGGAAAAAAAAAGCCCAGCCTAAGCTGGGCACCGCCAATTAGCTCTCTCGTGTCTTGGCGTAAAGTACGGATTACAACAAGTGGGCGTGAACCCATTGCGTATCTGTAGACCGTAAGCACGGGATAGATAATGCCAAATTAACCTAGGGTAAGGGAACTACACATATGGGTGGTTTTAGGTTAAATACTTATATTTGTGGCTCTTTCATCGAGCCGGAGGCAAATTTAGCTGCTTTAGTCGCAACCAAGAGACAGCACAAAAGCTGTTTTAGTGATTTTCTGGCTAGCAGAGATTAATCCAGTCCCAGCTTTGTTTCCAGGTAGTGGATGTTAGCGCCACCTTGTTGAAACTGTTTGTCGGTAACAATTTCTCGTTGCAGGCTGATATTAGTTTGTATGCCTTGAATGATTAGTTCGTCCAGCGCATTTCTCATTCGAGCGATTGCAATGTCGCGGGTTTCACCAAAGCAAATCAATTTGCCTATCATGGAGTCATAATAAGGTGGCACTGTATACCCGGTATAGATGTGTGAGTCCCAGCGCACACCTGGCCCTCCGGGAGCATGAAATCGAGTAATTTCTCCTGGAGAAGGAATAAAGGTTGCCGGATCTTCGGCATTGATCCGGCATTCCAGGGCATGTCCGTTGATGACGACCTCATCCTGGCTCAATGAGAGGGGTAAACCGCTGGTTATCCTTAGTTGCTCCTTCACCAGGTCGACGCCTGTGATCATTTCTGTAACCGGGTGTTCAACCTGGATCCGGGTATTCATTTCAATAAAATAAAACTCACCGTCTTGATACAGAAACTCAAAAGTCCCGGCGCCTTTGTAACCTATTTCGATGCAAGCCCTGGCACAGCGGTCGCCAATATGGTGGCGTATTTTTTCCGTAATACCGGGAGCCGGCGCCTCCTCAACCACTTTTTGGTGACGCCGTTGCATAGAGCAATCTCGTTCACCTAAATGGATTGCATTACCTAAGCCGTCGGAGAGCACCTGGATCTCGATATGGCGTGGGTGTTCCAAAAACTTCTCCATATAGAGGGTGTCGTTACCAAACGCCGCCTTGGCTTCTGATTGGGTCAGTTTTATCGCGTCTTGTAAGTCCCGCTTGTCGTGGACCACGCGCATGCCTTTGCCGCCCCCCCCCCCTGCCGCCTTAACCATCACGGGGAAACCGATACGATTGGCAATATTCAGGTTTTGTTCTTCATTCAGGGTAATGGCGCCATCTGAGCCTGGGACACAAGGCACACCCGATTGCTTCATTTGTGCGATGGCGGAGACTTTGTCCCCCATCAGGCGGATTGTTGCGGCGTCGGGACCAATAAAAAGTAGCTCGTGCCGCTCCACCAGTTCGGCGAAATCGGCATTTTCAGAGAGAAAACCGTAACCGGGGTGAATGGCAGTGGCGCCTGTGATTTGAGCTGCACTGATAATTGCGGACATATTCAGATAGCTGTCACTCGCCTGGGCTTTACCGATACAGAGAGTTTCATCGGCCAGCTCCAGATGTTTTAAGCCGCGGTCAGCGGTTGAGTAAAGGGCGACGGTTTTTATGCCCAGCTCTTTACATGCACGCAGTATACGCAGTGCGATTTCACCCCGGTTGGCAATAACGACTTTTTCTAGCATAACGGCTCCCTGGCGCAGGCTTAGCGGATGTAACCCGATCTAGATGGATCTCAGCTGTTGTTTTCCATACAAGCTTCTATTCGATAACAAAAAGGGGTTGATCAAATTCAATTGGTTGGCCATTTTCTGCCAGGATCTCCTTGATTATCCCATCCTTATCAGCCTCTACCTGGTTCATCATTTTCATAGCTTCCACTATGCATAAGGTTTCCCCTGCTTTCACCTGTTGGCCAAGGGTAACGAAATCGTCGGCCTCCGATGAAGAGGCTGTATAAAAGGTACCAACCATGGGACTACGTAATATGTGGCCGCTGGGCTCTGTAATTTGGCTGGGTGCTTCAGTCTGGCCTGTTGTCTGGATAATTTGAGGTGTGGAAACAAAGGATGGGGCCGCAGACGTTGTTCGACAAATACGAATAGATTCCTCTCCTTCGGAGACTTCCAATTCAGTGATACTGGAGGATTCCACCAGTTCAATCAGTTTTTTTATTTTCCGAATATCCATGACCGCGGCTCCTTTTGCTATTGGTTAAGTGTTTTTACCGCACTGCGTAGTGCATATTCATAACCATCGGCGCCGAGACCACAGATCACGCCTTTGGCTTTGTCAGATAAGTAGGAATGGTGCCGGAATGGCTCCCTGGCATGTACGTTTGAGAGGTGAATTTCGATAAACGGGATAGCGACACCCAGTAAGGCGTCACGAATAGCCACGCTGGTATGGGTAAATGCGGCCGGATTGATCAGGATAAAATCGATTTGTTCGAACCCTTCATGGATCGTTTCAATCAGCTCGTACTCGCGGTTGGATTGCAGGTGACTCAGCTCTACATCGAGCTCACCGGCCACAAGCTGCAGCTTTTCAACTATCTGTTCCAGGGTCAAACGACCATAGACTTCTGGCTCTCGTTTTCCCAGCAGGTTCAGGTTGGGACCATTAAGTAACAGGATCTTGTGCTTGTTGGACATGATTGCTCCGGTGTGTAGCTGAGATTAGTTGTCACGATCAGCAGGCATTTTCGGCAATAAGGCGGTGAAAAGTGGCGAACTGCATCGAACATGAATATCGATTTATTATAGTAAGTTAGCAGCGATAAACAGCCTGCTTTTTATAAAACACTGGTGACTTGATGCAATTTAACCGTAGATGCACTATTTTTCGCCGATTCCCGACCCCTACCAAAACATCAGGCAAAAAAGAGCCGGCCAAAAGGCCGGCAAGCGAGTGTAGAATGGAATTTTCTTATTTTAGTAGATTAATCTTTTATACTACCTTGGCTTTTTCTTCAATCAATTTATCAACAACTGAAGGGTCGGCCAGGGTAGAAGTATCGCCCAGAGTACTCGTGTCGCCGGTTGCAATCTTACGCAGTATACGACGCATTATCTTACCAGAACGTGTCTTAGGTAACGCTTCTGCCCAATGTAGTACATCCGGAGTGGCGATTGGGCCGATTTCTTTACGCACCCATTTTTTCACTTCCGCATGCAGCTCAGGCGTTGGCACTTCACCGGCGTTCAGCGTGACATAGGCATAGATACCCTGACCTTTGATGTCGTGAGGGACGCCTACCACAGCGGCTTCGGCAATTTTTTCGTGGGAAACCAGGGCGCTTTCGATTTCAGCGGTACCCATACGGTGGCCGGATACGTTTAATACGTCATCCACGCGACCCGTGATCCAGTAGTAACCGTCTTCGTCGCGACGGGCGCCGTCACCCGTGAAGTACATGCCTTTAAAGGTGGAAAAATAAGTCTGCTCGAAACGCTCGTGATCACCGAATAAGGTGCGCATTTGGCCAGGCCAGCTGTCCAGTATAACCAGGTTACCTTCGGTGGTGCCTTCCAGGATCTGTCCTTCGTTATCAACCAGTGCAGGTTGAACCCCAAAGAATGGACGGGTGGCGGAGCCAGGTTTCAGTGCGGTTGCACCCGGTAGCGGAGTGATCAGGATTCCGCCGGTCTCAGTTTGCCACCAGGTATCTACGATTGGGCAATCTTCGTTACCAATGGTACGGTAATACCATTCCCAGGCTTCAGGGTTAATGGGTTCACCCACAGAGCCTAGTACACGTAATGAGCTACGTGATGTGCCTTCAACGGCTTCGTTACCCTTAGCCATCAAGGCGCGTATAGCGGTTGGCGCTGTATATAAAACAGAGACTTGGTGTTTATCAACCACTTCGCTCATACGCGCTGTGGATGGGTAGTTGGGTACACCTTCAAACAGTATGGTGGTGGCGCCGTTAGCCAGCGGTCCATAAACCAGGTAGGTGTGGCCGGTGATCCAGCCTACATCGGCAGTACACCAGTAAATATCACCTTCCTGATAGTCAAACACATACTTGAAGGTCATCGTGGCGTAAACCAGGTAACCACCTGTGGTGTGCAGCACGCCCTTTGGCTGGCCGGTAGAGCCTGAAGTGTAAAGGATAAACAGTGGGTCTTCTGCGTTCATCGGCTCTGGTTCACAGATCTCGGAAGCCGTTTCAGTAACTTCATGCCACCAAACGTCACGCTGAGAATACCACTCGACATTGCCGCCGGTGCGCTTTAATACGATGACTTTCTCGATGCATTCGACTTCTGGTTTGGCCAGCGCCTGGTCGACATTTTGCTTCAGTGGCACGGCGCGACCGCCACGCAGGCCTTCATCGGAAGTGATGACAATCTTGGCGTTGGAGTCGACGATACGGCCAGCCAGCGCTTCAGGAGAGAAACCGCCGAATACGATACTGTGGACGGCGCCGATACGGGTGCAAGCCAGCATAGCGATAGCGGCTTCAGGCACCATAGGCATATACAGGCAAACTACATCGCCTTTGCGTACGCCCTGGCTTTTCAGTGCGTTAGCAAACTTACAAACTTCAACATGCAATTCTTTGTAAGTCAGTTTCTTGTCTTCTTCCGGGTTATCCCCTTCCCAGATGATAGCTACTTGATCGCCACGCTTTTCCAGGTGACGGTCAATACAGTTGGCGGATACGTTTAGGATACCGTCTTCGAACCATTTAATATTGATATGACCTGGGTCGTAAGAAGTGTTTTTGACTTGGCTATAGGGTTTAATCCAGTCAACAATTTGACCATGCTCGCGCCAGAAACCTTCAGGGTTAACCACTGATTGCTGGTATAACTCGCGATAACCGGCATCGTCTAGCAGGGCGTTCTTAGCTATCTGCTCTTTTACTGGATAGACCTTAATATCACTCATTTTCACTCCTTGGGAAATCACAATCGGGAAGCTGGGCTATTGTCTTCTTTATAGTGCCGCAGCGGTTGTTCTTATTTAAAACTCAAGCAAATCCATTGTTGAGACAATTAGACTTTTGGCTAATGGGGTAAAAGTCCAATTGGTTTGTGCAAACGGCAACAATCATAACTGTGGCTTAGTTAAGGTTTTGTGAAACAACTCACCTAAATAGAATTTGGTTATAACAATTTGTATAACTAAATATATAAAAACATTAACAGTAAAGTAATCTGTCAATATTAGTGGAACCAGCTGAAAAATAAGTGTATTAAAGATTATTACATCAACTTTGGGCGCTTGCCATAATGTAATCTGATATACATCAGCGCCGTGGTTACGGCATCGCCTAAAGCTGTATGCCGGCCCATGATCGGTACACCCAGAGTTTGTGCCAGGGTATCAAATCTGAGATCCAGATGGGCATCAGGATAGAAGCGATTGACCTTGTTGTAATACAGAGAACTAAGCTCAACCTCTTGATTTGTCAAATAAAAATCATGCATTGTTTTTGTATATCGGCTCAATAAAGCCAGGTCGAACTGAATGTAATAGCCTAAAATAGGTCGGTTACCAATAAAATCCAGCAGCTCTTCAATGGCTTGCTCGGCGGAAAGTTTGTGCTGCAGATCCATATGTCTTAACCTATGGATCTTGATTGATTCCCCATCCAGGCTAGGTGGGGCGGTAATTTTTAGATCCAATTTTTCGCTGGTGAGGACTTTATTTCCCTGAACTTTGACGGCGCCGATGGATAGGACGTCGGCAGTTTTGGGATCCAGGCCGGTGGTTTCACAGTCTAGGGAGATCATCTCCTTACCCTGATACGACTCGAACAAAGGGGAGAAGCGGGTATCTGCAAAGCGGCGTTTTTGCAGGGGTCTGCGAACTTTACTCAGCCAGTACCGGTGAAGACCCGTCATATTTAGTAGTCCCGGATCATAAAATGGTGGGCCAGGTGGCCTTTGAATTTTTTCACCGCATGTAAGCTTTGCCTGAGCAAATCCCTTTCATTGCGACTAATGGACTGAAGTTGAAGTAAGTTGCTGGTATTTTTTTCACTCAGCTGTTGTTTCAGGCGTAATCGGAGAAACAATTGAAAACTCTCTCTCAGGTTATTGGCCATTTTTTCATCCAATACCTTTAGCTGTTTTAAGCGTTGAATACGCTCCAGGGTATTGGTTTGCTCCACTCCCTGCTTAAGTGCCAGCGCCCTAACACCATGTACCAGGGTAAAAATTCCGCCTTTTTTTATATCCAGCCCGCTATCCCCAGACTTTAAATTACCAAACAAGGTTAGCGGGGTACTAAACTGCAAGGCGACCTTGGCAAAGTTGGACATTGACACCTCTTGTTCACCGGCAAGGCTGAATATTTGTTGGCGAAAACGACAGATCAGTTTGTTGTTACCTGCAACGCCATGGCAGTCCGCGACTATGGCTAATTTCATCAGGTCGTCACCCGATCCGGAATTGATCCAGTTGAGTGTGCTGTTCACCCAGTCTGATTCGTATTTCACCCATTCGGGGTTGTTCACCATCACCTTGCCAGGGCAGGGCGGGTAACCCAGCTCCAGTAAGGTTTGACTAAATAGCTCCATGGTTTGTTGTTGCTCGGGCCAGTGAAAGTTATCCTCAATAATCAACCCGTTATCTTGATCGGTTTTTAAAATTTGCTCACCTCTGCCCTCGCTACCCAGCACCATCAGACATATATGGGGCTGGATATCTACAGGCACCAAGAGCTCAAACAGACGGCGCATGATTTGCTCATTTATGGTGGCCAGCAACTTCATAATAAAGACGATTTTAATGCCGTTATTGGTGAGGTTTTCCACCAGCTTATTGGTGGTGCCAGCGGCCGATTTGAGTTCTGCTATGGTACTGGCTCTGGCGATCCGCAAGGCTAAAACGTGGGAGTGGGTTGAAAACAAGCTGAGCAGATGAGACATCTCGAGAATGCCTAATATTGTCTCTCCATCCTTGACCACAACCCGCTCGATATGATGCTGAGTCATGGCCAGCATAGCGTTAAACAGAAAGTCCCCTTTTTCTATTGCGATAAGGTTGAAGCTGGCGTAATGGCGGACCGGCTCTGAGCTGGGTTGCTCATCCAAAACCGCAGCGTGGAGCAGATCGGTGACGGTTAAGACCCCATAGTGGCCCTCGTGTTCAACCAGCAGGGTTTCCAACTTTTGTTCCTGCATCATCTGGGTGGCGGTTTTGATACTGACGTCGGCGCCTATTACCATAGCTGGCTGCAGGTTGCTTTCGTCAATATGGGTGAGTATAAATTCCCCCAGGTTTTTGTCTCCCTCCCTGGCTTCCAATTGCGCGTATTTCTGGCTGAGATCTGTTTGGAAGTAGTCGGCAAACTCGCCATTTTCAGCCATCAATTCCCGAAAAACGTCACTGGGTAATAGATAGCAGATACTCTCTTCAATACATTTGTAGTCATGTTTGCAATACCCCCCCAGCTGGCTACGAATATCGAACAGATCATCGCTGGTGTAGTGAGCGTATACTTCGCTTGTGTCCTGGCTCAGCTCCTCAACAACGCCCTTGATAATAATGTGTAAATGAGTCGCCCGCTCGCCGGTAGTGAGGATCTGCTCACCGTCAGGATAATAGGTTATATCCAGATTCTCCCTGAGCTTTTTTTGCTGGCTGGGGCTGAGTTCATCAAACGGTGGATGTTGAAAGTTAAAACTATCCGGCATTATTTTTCCTCAGTTTTCGAGCTGACGATTATCCAGGTTGAACTAGCTAGCTAACTCACTTGTGTATGACCTGATCTGCTGCTGAAAGTTAAAATTGTCCCTAAATATCACTTTTCCTCACTTTGAGTGCTGGTTACAACGCCGGTGAGGGATCTAAATTGCTGTTGCTGAAATTTATTCTGTTCCAGTTTTCCCTGCGGGGAGAAATCCAGTAAAGAAACCAGGATCATAGTGATAAACGCAAGTGGCATAGAAAACAATGCCGGGTAAGCCCACGGGAAGATGGCTTGCTCAAATCCGAATACTGCCACCCAAACCTGTGGCCCCAGCACAATTAGTGTCAAGGCTGTAATTAACCCCAACCATCCTCCCAGGGTGGCTCCTCGGGTAGTGAGTCTTGACCAATACAGAGAAAGCACCAGTACCGGGAAATTACTGCTAGCGGAGACAGTAAAGGCAAGAGCTACCAAATAGGCGATATTTTGAGATTCGAAAGCAAGGGCCAACAGGGCGCATATCAGCGCCAGTGATACTGTGGCAACACGGGAAACTTTGATTTCTGCGTCTGTGTCACTACGGCCACTTTTATATAAGTTGGCGTACAGGTCATAACTAATGGCTGTGGCGCCAGCCTGAGTGAGCCCGGCGACCACGGCGAGCATAGTGGTAAATGCTACGGCGGCTATCATAGCGGTCAGCCAGGGACTATCTAAGACCCGGGTTAGCAAAATAATTCCTTCATTACCTGCTGTCGTCAGGTCGGGTAATACCGGCGGGATCAAGCTCATGCAGGCTAGGCCGATAGCCAGTACCAGCACATAAAAATAACCGATTAAACTGGTGGCGTAAAAGGCAGAGGTACGCGCTTGTTTGGCATCTGGTAAGGTAAAAAAGCGCATTAATATATGAGGTAAACCAGCGGCGCCAAAAAACAGCGCTAATCCAAGAGATAACCCGGAAATGGGGTCCTTCAGTAGCTGGCCATAAATGGGAGTGTTTCCTGCCTCTACAAGCAGCAGGGGTTTAAGGTTAAAATCCAGCGCTATAAATACACACACGGCGAGCAGGCTGGCGCCTACCAGCAGGATGGTTGTTTTAATGATCTGCGCCCTATTGGTGGCCTTGTATCCGCCGAGGCCGAGGTAAGCAGCGAACAGCATTCCTATGGATAACACGGCCGTGCTGTATTCAATTTGAAATATATGCTGTAGCAATGCGCCTAACCCGACCATCTGAGCGAGTAAATAAATGATAACTATGGATAATGTGTTAACACTGGAAAGCAGTCGCAGTGGCTTTTCCGCCAATCGATAGGAGGTAATATCTGCAAAGGTAAATCGCCCCAGGTTACGCAGCCGCTCGGCCAGCATAAGTAAGATCAAGGGCCAGCCGATAAAAAAGCCCACCGCAAATAGAATGCCGTCGAACCCATATAACCAGATCAAACCAGTGAGCCCCATCAGGGAAGCGCCTGAGATATAGTCACCCGCGATGGCCAGACCATTTTGCAGTGAAGTGAGCCGGCTCTTGGCGGCGTAGAAACTGGCTGCCGATTTGGTGTGTTTGGAGCCGATCCAGATAATGAAAAGAAACAGAAAAACTAAGCTACCGAATAACGTGACGCTGAGCTGGCTGGTGCTGGCAAATGCCGGAAAAGGTAAAAAAGTTACTGCAGCAATCAGGCCTCTCATTGCTGATACTCCGAGAGTAACTTTGCCAATTGAGGGTCAAAGCGCTTGTTGGCATAAATGGAATAACAGGCCGTGCCCAAAATAACCACAAGGATCAGCGAAAGTGCCGCTAGTAATCCCAGCGACACGGGTAACATGTCACCGAACTGCTGGCTCAACTTGTCAGGCTGCCAGACAAAAAAAGCAACAAAAGTGAAAAATAACACAGAGGTTGCCAATGTGAGTAAGAGTACAAACCGGTGACGTTGCCGTACTAAGGAGATAAAGCGAGGATCTTCAGCGAGTTGTTTATACAGTGAAGACAAGATGGCACTCCGGACTCTATCCATGATCAACAAGTTAGCCTGCACGATAGAGGTGAGTTTAACCAGCAGACTTTAGTCGAAGTGTGACTATATGGTGGAGGTAATTATTACCCGAGCTAAACTTCTCACTATTGATTCATATGTTGTTAGTGGTTGCAATGAAGTTTATCCAGGGCTTTAGCCTAATAGAATTGATGGTTGTGCTCGCATTGTTGGTGTTAACCCTGTCTTTTGGCCTCCCTTCATTTAGCTATTCATCCGATCTCCATAGTTTGGGGGGAACCGCTGAGTTAATTCGTAGCCAGCTTGTGTTTGCTCAGAGTGAAGCCGTGAAAGGAAATAAAAAGGTCTACCTGCACTTTTGCCGACATGAGGGCAGGTTAGTTGTCGGGTTGGCAGAGCGGGATCAATGTGACTGTGCACAAGCCAACTCCTGTGTTCTCAATGGCGGCGAAAAAGTGACGCCTATCTTAGATGGCCAGCGTTTTCACCTGGTTAACTTAACCTTTAATGGTGACCAGGCCTCATTTTCGCCAACCCGATTTGGCGCAAATGCAGGTAGTTTGTATGTCGGTAATAACCAGGCCCAGGTATTGCGAGTCAAGGTAAGCAAATTAGGGCGTATCGTCATTTGCTCGCATCAAGGGAAAGTACCGGGTTACAAGGTTTGCTTATGAGTAAAAATACAGGGTTTAGTCTGGTGGAAATGATGATTTCTTTATTGCTTTGCAGTGTCATTATTTCCGCATTGATGGGGGTTTATGGCGTAGGTATCACAGCGCTGTTAAAAACCAAACAGGTCACCCGGTTTAGAAATGATCTTGAGCAGCTATTAGATATGATGGCTACGGATATCAGAAGGGCGGGATATGGTGGTCAGGCTTTTACTATTCTGGATTCTGGTAAACGTAAGTTAGTATTCACTAGCGCAGATCAACAGTGCATTTTGCTACGTTATAACCTGGACGAAAGTAATGTCAAACTCACGGATAACGAAAAAATTGGTTATAAGTTAACCGAGAATAAGTTGCTGGCGGCCACGGGGGCCAACACTTGTGACTCCGGATATTGGCAATCTATAACCGACCCTGAATCTACTAGGGTCACTGAACTGAGCTTTATTTCTAAGATAGTGTCCAATGCTACGGCGAGTCTGAGAAGTGTGGATATCGTTATCAAAGCGCAACTGATCCAATACCCAGATGTGTCTTTTGAGCTAAATCGAAAAGTGGTGCTGAGGAATCTGGAGTATCACTAGTTCAATTTGGAGATAGGGCGCTCTCCTGATGAAACCTTCCTCAAATGTCATCAACAACGGGTAGCAGATCTTTCCCAAGTTGCCGCTGTTTCGTACAGTTAATGTACTTTTAGTTTGCTTTCTGTGATCGACTTATCGAGCTGCCAATTTTTTCATGGTAAAGTGTGAGTTTGTTTGATAGGGAAAGTTTCTGCTTTTAAAGCGCTCAATACCTGATAAGGAATTTAGGTATTTACAATGATAAACCTTAGCAAAAACCAGGGCTTTACCCTGGTTGAACTAATGATATCCCTAGCTGTGGTGACCTTGCCGCGGCTTATAACAAGGTAAAGGGTACTAAGGGGGCCACGCTATGGGTCGAAGGAGACTGTGTTATCGATAGTCCCTCAAAGTTAGTGCTGGGCTCTGACCCTTACGTCCCTAATGTCGATGTTAACAGTCCGACGTTTAATCAACCGGTAAATATCATTATTGAGAACGGCAATTACAGTAACACCCATGCAAATGGCGGGTTAAAGCTGAACGGGTTAATTTACTTTTTTGACCATGCCACTACAGGCGAGGGCGGAACACCCACTTCTCGACCAACTAAGACTAAGGTTACCGGCTCTTTGGATATAGTCGGCGGAGCTGTATTTGATGCTACAACTACGGAGATCACCGGCTCGTTAGCTGTGTCGTTCAGACCTGACAATATGCCCAAAGTCAGCAATGGCGGCGGCGAGGGAGACAAGCTAAGCGTTGCCTGGGTTCCGGGCACCTGGAGAGACTTTCAGTGAAACCAATAAGAAAACAGGGTTTTGGCTTAATTGAGATACTAATATCAATCCTGATCATCAGCATAGGCGTGGTTGGCGTGACGAGTTTTCAAAAGGTCTACCGGGTGAAATCTATGGAAGCGGATCAACACCTGACAGCCTTTCAACTTGCCCAGGAAGTGCTGGATGACCTAAAAGGGGCGACAGATTTCTCCCAAATCGTAACCGACACCAGTCCCGCCTCCAGTCCCGGAGATTTATTTGGTGATGTAACTGTAGGAAATACCACTTTCACGCGATCATGGGTTGTGGAACCTATGGATCCAAGTGTTTTAGCAGCTGGCGCTGACGGGCAACCCAAAATTGTCACAGTGAAAGTGGTATGGGAAGGTTTACGAAAAAAAGGTGAGATAAAAATACAGGGCATATTCAGCCCGCACAATACCTTTAGCAGCAGCAAAATAGCTAACGGCGGAAAATTGGAGTTCCCGGATCAAGGCGGTGCAAATGGGGTGCAACCTTGGTCGGCAAGCACCGACTACAAGAAGGACGACAAAACACTGGGCATTGATAACCAGGTTTATAAATGCAAGGTGCCGGGCTGGTGCAAACAATCTGCGTATGTACCCGGCTCTATTATGATCCCTGTTATCTGGCAGTCTGCCTGGGCGCCGGTGACGCAATCATAAAAAAGCCAGTCATAACGACTGGCTTGATCATTCAAAAGGCGGGCAAAGAATTAAAGCTGTGGGCCTGCTGCAACCAAGGCTTTACCTTCGTCGTTGTCGGTGTACTTATCAAAGTTATTGATAAAGCGCTGGGCCAAATCAACCGCCTTGGTATCCCACTGCGCCGGATCCCGATAGGTGTCACGCGGATCCAGGATGTTAGGATCTACGTCGTGCAGGGCGATGGGGACTTCCAGGTTAAATATCGGTAACTGCTTGGTTTCGGCCTGCTCAATTGAGCCGTCGAGGATAGCGTCGATAATGGCGCGGGTATCCTTAATGGAGATACGTTTGCCGGAGCCGTTCCAGCCTGTGTTGACCAAGTAAGCTTGTGCGCCTGCCGCTTCCATTCTTTTTACCAGCTCCTTACCGTACTTGGTCGGGTGCAGGCTAAGGAATGCCGCACCAAAACAGGCGGAGAAAGTGGGTGTTGGCTCTGTGATACCACGCTCTGTACCGGCTAGCTTAGCTGTGAAGCCAGATAGAAAGTGATATTTGGTTTGCTCTTTAGTCAGTTTGGCTACCGGGGGTAAAACGCCAAACGCATCCGCTGAAAGGAAAATAACCTTCTGTGCGTGGCCCCCCTTGGACACAGGCTTCACTATGTTTTCTATATGATTGATTGGATAGGAAACCCGGGTATTTTCGGTTTTAGAACCATCATCATAATCGACACTGTTGTCCGCCAATATGGTGACGTTTTCCAGCAGGGCATCCCGTCTGATGGCGCTAAAGATTTCCGGCTCGGCTTCCTGGCTCAGGCGAATAGTTTTGGCATAACAACCGCCTTCGAAGTTAAAGATGCCGTCGTCATCCCAGCCATGCTCGTCGTCGCCTATAAGCGCGCGTTTTGGATCTGTGGACAAGGTAGTTTTGCCCGTGCCGGAAAGACCGAAGAAAATAGCTGTGTCACCTTGCTCACCTATGTTAGCGGAGCAGTGCATGGAAGCCATGCCTTTTAGCGGCAAAAAGTAGTTCATCATGGAGAACATACCTTTTTTCATTTCACCGCCATACCAGGTGCCGCCGATAAGCTGCATTTTCTCTGTCAGGTTAAAAGCGACAAAGTTTTCCGAGTTTAAGCCCTGCTCTTGCCAGCCCGGGTTGGTGGTTTTTGAACCATTCATTACGATGAAATCGGCTTCGAAGCTTGCCAACTCTTGTTCGCTTGGACGAATAAACATATTGGTGACGAAATGCGCTTGCCAGGCCACTTCGACAATAAAGCGGACGCTAAGGCGGGTATCCTTGTTAGCGCCGCAATAAGCATCTACCACAAACAAACGTTTGTTGGATAGCTGCTTGGTAACCAGACCTTTTAAGTTTTCCCATAGTTGCGGGGTGATAGGTTTATTATCATTTTTTCCCTGATCCGACCACCAGATAGTATCCTTGGTGGTGTCGTCCCGCACTATATATTTATCTTTCGGGGAGCGCCCGGTGAAAATACCTGTATCTACAGCCACAGATCCAGATGTAGTGACTATGCCTTTTTCGTAACCTTCCAGCTCGGGTCTGGTTTCTTCGACAAACAATCGCTCGTAAGACGGGTTATGGACAATGTCAGCTGCACCTGTAATGCCGTATTCAGCCAGGTCTTCACTGGTGATCCCGATCTTTTCTGCTTCAAGAACAGTCATTTATATCTCCTAGGGTACATTACTATAGTAGGGAGCTCTTTGAGCTATTTGCCTCTTTGGACAAGTTTTTTTATTGGAATATAAATTATTAAATCAAGATATCGTGTCTTGCACTGAATATGATAAGAAAAAGGCGGGATATTTCCCACCTTTTATTAACTTAATGTGTAGATTGTTGCGTTTCTGTTGGTCCTTCGTTGAATATGCTCTCAATATCGATAGCATCGAAGTGATATGGAGTCCGGCAATATTCACAATTCATATCAATTTGCCCCTTTTCTTCGATAATTTTCAACAGTTCTCGTTTTTCCACTGTAATTAGAGCCTGAACACAGCGCTCACGCGAGCAGCCACAATTAAAACTGATAGCTTGAGGCTCATATAAACGCACTTTTTCCTGGTTGAAAAGGCGATAAAGTACGGTTTCCGCATCCAGGTTAAACAGCTCTTCTGCTTTTATGGTTTTTGCCAGAGTGGCAACATGGATAAAGTCTTCTTCATGGTTTGCTTCGGCGGAAGGCAGTTTTTGTAATAAGATACCGCCGGCAACAGCGCCGTTTTCCTGTTGGCCGGTTTTAAGAATAATGCGGGTCGATAGCTGCTCGGATTGGTCGAAATAGTTTTCCAGGCACTCTGCAACTGTGTCGCCGGATAAATCTACCACACCTTGGTACCTTTCTCCTTCGTCAGGGGTAATGGTGATCACCATGTGGCCTTTACCTATCATCTCTTTAAGTGTGGCGTCAGCTTTAGGTTCACTGTTATAACGGGCGACCCCACGAATTTCCTGCTGGTCGTTACCATTAATAGCGGCCAGGTGAACCGGACCATCTCCCTGGAGCTGAACCGTAATATTGCCTTTAAACTTAATGGTCGCCGTCAGTAAGCTAGTTGCGACAAAAAGCTCACCAACCAGTTTCTCAATTGCCGCCGGGTAATTGTGGTTGTTAATGATTGCCTGAAAACTATTGCTGACCTGAACCAGCTCGCCACGAACCTGGTAGTCTTCGAATAGATATCTGTGTAGCAGATCGTGATGGCTCATTGTGTCTCCAGTAAAACTATGCGCCTGATAGGTTTTACTCTTATCAGACTAAAATAAATTAATAATCAACTTGGCGTGATTTGGTTCTCAGCAATTCACGCCTTTGTTTTTTATCCGGTTTCTTATCCGGATGCGGGGCAAATTGCGCACTTAGCTCGCGTGCTTGCGCATTTTTTGCCCGCTTCTCTATGCTTTGTTCTGTTTCTGTATACAAGGTCTGGGCTTCAGGCGCCCCTCTGCGCTGTCCGGATAGTTTATCCACCACGACTTCTTTTTGATCATGACTTTGTCTTAAGGTGACAAGCGCGCCAAGCTCAACATGCTTGCTGGCCTTTGTTCTCTGACCATTATAATGAACTTTGCCCCCTGAGATCATGTCTCTGGCTAATCCTCGGGTTTTGTAAAAACGAGCAGCCCAAAGCCACTTGTCTAATCGAACAGATTCGTTATCCTGTAACTTGGACATGCTAACCTTAGTCTTTGCTCATTTATGCAGCCATTAATGGGGATCCAGAGCCCTTTTTTCAAGCTCAGTTAAACTATTTCCTGACTCGTATTTGAAATCCTTGAGGCTGTCTTCGTCTACTGGTTAGGTGAGTTAATCTAGATAAAAGAGAAAAGCCTTCTTTCTCAACGCTGTATATCTTGTAAGAAATTGTAAAGAGCCTTGATATGTCACTAGACAATTTTATTATCTATGGCATCATCGCGCATATCTAACGATGATAACTGTTCGCATGAACTTCTGAGTTTTCGGTTTCCGTGCTTGTCTGTGCTGCGCAATTTGTTATTTTTTCGTAGTTTCGTGTTTCAAGTGTCTTACTCCAATGGAATAGCACTTGTTGCCGCATATCCCTCGCGTTAGACTGATTTGGCTCGGCGAGGATGCTGAATTTTATATTTTATAGGGATTTAAGTAGTAATGGATAAGTTCTCTGGCGCATGGTCGCGTCTGAGTGGCTTGCCCCAGCAAAAGATTTCTACTATTAGCTTCTTGGTTTTGCTGGTGCTGCTCTGTTATCAATTGGCTGTATTAACATGGCGACTTGTGCCTGTTCCATCCAGCAACGCGTCTACCTGGCGACCTGAATCCGTGGCTGCTCAAAATAGTGGTGCGGCTTATGATACCGCTAAAATCAATCGTTCCAACCTGTTCGGAAAATATCAAACAGAAAAGAAAGTCGTGGTTAAGCAAACCACGGATGCACCTAAAACCAAGCTGAGGTTAACACTCACCGGCCTGATCGCGGCCAGCGACCCTAATCTTGCGATGGCAATTATTGAAAATAATGGCCGGCAGGACAGCTATTTTATCGAATCTCCTGTCGACAGAACCGGTGCTGTGCTCAAGGAGATCCAAACCGACAGGGTGATCATTGAGTACCGAGGGCGTCTGGAAACTCTGATGCTGGACGGTGAAAATTATTCCAAGTCAGCTGCCCCGCAACAAAGAAAGTCCGAGGCGCCAAGAGCCGAGACCAGAAAAATAACCATCGACCGCAAAGAGTTGCTTGCAAACCCAGGTAAACTTACCGACTACTTGCGTATTTCTCCCGTGCGCAAACATGGGGAGCTGGTTGGGTATCGCATCAATCCGGGCAAAGACACAAGCTTATTTAAACAGGCGGGCCTTAAGGCAAATGACCTGGCCACCTCACTTAACGGAATAGATTTAACAGATATGCAGCAGGCAATGACACTGATGAAGGACCTTCCGACGATGACAGATATCAGTCTGACAGTAGAAAGGAATGGACAGTTATACGAACTTTATTTCAGTTTGCCTGAATAAGAATAAACGGAGCATAGTGGTTAGTATGGAATTGTTAACGATCAACCGTAAACTGAAAGCGGTTTGTGCTGGCTTGTTATTAAGCTTTTCTTCCGCGAGCTGGTCAGCCGAGTACTCCCCTAACTTCAAGGGAACAGATATTCACGAATTTATCAACTTTGTTGGTAAAAGCCTGAGCAAAACCATCATTATCGACCCTGCCGTACGGGGGAAAATTAATGTACGCAGTTATGACTTGCTCAATGACGCTCAGTATTACCAGTTCTTCCTGAACGTACTCGAGGTCTATGGGTTTGCCGTTGTCGAGATGGACAACGGGGTGATGAAGGTGATTAAGGCAAAGGATGCCAAGGTCTCGGCTATTCCTGTTGTGGACAGCAATAACCCTGGTTACGGTGATGAAATGGTGACCCGGGTAGTACCGGTAAGAAATGTCTCGGTCCGTGAACTCGCGCCCTTATTACGCCAGCTAAATGACAATGCCGGCGGTGGTAACGTAGTGCACTATGATCCTTCCAACGTGATTATGATCACTGGCCGCGCGGCTGTGGTAAATCGCCTGGTTGAAATTGTTCGCCGCGTCGACAGGGCGGGTGATCAGGAAGTGGATATTATCAAGCTTACCTACGCCAGTGCTTCCGAAATGGTGCGGATCCTCGAAACCATTCAAAAACCTGTGGCTGGAGGTAAAAATACTACCCCCAGCTTGCTGAAGCCTCGTATGGTGGCTGACGAGCGACTAAATGCAGTGATTATTAGTGGTGAGCCCAAAGCCAGGGCCAGAGCGGTTAAGTTAATTCGCCAGCTGGATAGTGAGCTAAAAACCAATGGTAATACCCGGGTTATCTATCTGAAATACGCCCAGGCCAAGGATATGGTAGATGTGCTGAAAGGAGTCAGTAAATCCATCGAAGCTGAAGGCGGTGGTAAGGGAAAAGGTGCCAAGTCCAGCAAATCCTCGTTGAGCATAGAAGCCCACGAAGGCACTAACTCCATCGTAGTAACGGCGCAGCCGGATGTGATGACGTCCCTGGAAAGCGTGATCCGTCAGCTGGATATTCGCCGCGCCCAGGTTGCTGTGGAGGCGATTATCGTTGAAATCGCCGAAGGTGACGGTATTGGTTTGGGCGTACAATGGGTAACCCGTTTTGGTGGTACTCAGTTCCACAATAACGGTGTCACTATCGGTGAGGTTGGCGCGGGTATATATGAAGCCAGACCCGAGAAAGCCAGCCAGACCACTACAGGTAGCGGTGACAACCAGGTGACGACCAATAACCCGGAGAAAAAAGGCAATATAGAGCCGCTTGCCGCAGCAGTTGGAAAAATAAGTGGCATGGCGATGGGTCTTGTGGGTGGTAAGGATTTTGGGGCCGTCCTACAGGCCGTTGCCCGTTCAAGTGGCTCTAATATCCTGGCGACGCCAAGTTTGACCACATTGGATAATCAGGAAGCCAGCTTTATCGTCGGTGAGGACGTGCCTGTCAAAACGGGATCGGCTTCCAGTTCTAACAACGATAACCCGTTTACTACGGTGGAGCGTAGAAAAGTGGGCATCAAACTTAATGTGACGCCGCAAATCAACGAAGGGAATGCGGTGCAGCTGAAGATTAAGCAGGAAGTTTCCAAAGTACTAGGTAATACCGGCGTCGATGTTATCTTTGCTACCCGTGAAGTGGAAACAACGGTATTGGTGGACAGCGGAGATACTATCGTGATCGGTGGTCTAATTGATGAGGAAGTACATGAAACGGTAGAAAAGGTGCCGTTTTTGGGGGATATTCCCTGGATAGGAAACCTGTTTAAATCCACTAACAGTAAAACTCAAAAGCGTAATCTGATGGTATTTATCAGGCCGACTATTTTGCGTGATGGCAATTCACTGGCAGGCTTTAGTTCACGTAAGTATAACCTTATCCGCGCCGTGCAGCTCAATCAGCTGGATGATGGCGTTAACCTGATGCCCAATACAGATGTGCCGGTCCTGCCGGAGTGGGGCCAGAGCCCGGAAATAGACCCCGAAGTTTTTGACATGAGGCGTAGAGATCGTAAGGCGCCGGAGCAGTCTGACGACTCGAAAGAAGAGGAACAAAAAGATGGAAAGTCCGCTAACTAATGAAAAGGCATTAGCGGATGAAGCGCCTTACCTGGATGAACGCGAGGTAGGGCATCACCAGCTGCCGTTTATATTTGCTAAAAACCATGGTCTGGTTTTGGTCAAAGAAGGGCAGGACTTCACCCTATGCTGTAAAAGAGATGTCACGGCGCAAGCCGTACTCGAAGCCAGACGTATTTCCGGTCAAGCCTTTGTAGTACAAACACTGGCGGACGAAGAATTTGAACGGGTGTTAACGGAAACCTATCAGAGAGACTCGTCCGAAGCGCGTCAGTTAATGGAAGATATAGGTAACGAGGACTTCTTTGCCCTGGCCGAAGAGTTGCCAGAAAGTGAAGACTTGCTGGAAGCGGAAGACGATGCGCCTATTATCAAGCTGATCAACGCCATGCTAAGCGAGGCCATTAAAGAAGGTGCGTCGGATATCCATATCGAGACCTTCGAGAAATCCCTGGTGATCCGCTTCCGCATCGATGGTGTATTAAGGGAAATACTCAAACCCCAGCGTAAACTGGCTTCCCTGCTGGTTTCTCGTATTAAGGTCATGGCCAGGCTGGATATCGCCGAAAAGCGGGTACCGCAGGATGGCCGCATCGCATTGCGTATTGGCGGTCGCGCCATCGATGTGCGTGTGTCGACTATGCCTTCCAGCCACGGTGAGCGGATCGTACTGCGTCTGCTTGATAAGAATGCGGTCAAGCAGCTGTCCGAGCTGAATATGAGTGCCAGAAACCAGGCGATCTTCGCCGAGGTGATCCGCAAACCTCACGGCATTATCCTGGTGACAGGGCCAACGGGTTCGGGTAAGAGTACCACCTTGTATGCTGGTATCATGGATATCAATGATAGAGAGAGGAATATCCTCACCGTAGAGGATCCCATCGAATACACACTGGAGGGGATTGGCCAGACCCAGGTGAATACCAAGGTAGATATGACGTTTGCCCGGGGCCTGAGAGCCATTCTGCGTCAGGATCCTGACGTGGTGATGATAGGGGAAATTCGGGATCTGGAAACGGCGGAAATTGCGGTTCAGGCCAGTTTAACCGGTCACCTGGTATTGTCTACCTTACACACCAACACCGCCATCGGCGCTGTTACACGTATGCAGGATATGGGGGTCGAACCCTTCCTGTTATCCTCCAGTTTGGTGGCCGTACTGGCTCAGCGCCTGGTGCGGACCATATGCCTCGAATGCCGTGAACCACACCTGGTGACGGAGAAAGAACGCAGTTTGCTCGATTTGGCGCCAGACGATCAGGCAAGCGTTTATCGCGCGGAGGGTTGTGAGGCATGTAATTACACTGGATATAAGGGTCGAACCGGTATTTATGAGTTAATCCAGATCACGGAAGAGGTGCGGGAGTTAATCCATTCCGGGGGGGGGGAATTGCAGATTGAAAAACTGGTGCGACAAGACTCTCCAAGTATCAGAGCTGACGGTGTAGCCAAAGTGATTGCCGGCATCACCACCCTGGAAGAAGTGCTTCGAGTCACCCGGGAGGACTAATTATGGCGGCTTTCGAATATATTGCGCTGGATAAGAAGGGACGCCAGAAAAAAGGTGTACTGGAAGCGGATACCCCAAGACAAATTCGCCAGCAAATAAGGGAGCAGGGGCTGACTCCTGTAGAAGTCACCCTTGCGGTTGAAAAGGTTAAGAAAAGCGCCAGCACCGGGTTTAGCCTGAAGCGCAAAGTCAGTGCCGCCGAGTTGGCGCTGATCACTCGTCAGCTTTCTACCCTGGTAGCGGCAGGCATGCCAATTGAAGAGTGCCTGCGGGCCGTCGGCCAGCAAACCGACAAACCCAAACTTAAAACCATGATCCTGGCGGTAAGAAGCCGAGTAGTGGAAGGTTATACCCTGGCAGACAGTATGGGGGAGTTTCCCCATATTTTTGATGAGCTGTTTTGCGCTATGGTGGCGGCAGGTGAAAAGTCAGGCCACCTGGAAAAAGTTCTCGATCGGTTGGCGGACTACACCGAACAACGTCAGCAAATGCGCAGTAAGTTAATGCAAGCGATGATTTACCCTATCATGCTCACCCTAGTCGCCATAGGGGTGATTTCTATTTTGCTCACCTCTGTGGTGCCTCAGGTGGTGGGCCAGTTCGAGCATATGGGGCAGGACTTGCCGGCTTCCACCCAGTTTTTGATTGGTGCCAGTGATTTCTTACAGGATTTTGGCCTGTTTGTCGTGCTGGGGTGCATATTGGCCTCGTTTGGCTTCAAGGCTTATCTTAAGAATGAAAAAAACCGCCTTAAATTTCATCAGCTTGTTCTTAAGTTACCGGTGATAGGCAAGGTGAGTAAGGACCTTAATACCGCCCGTTTTGCCCGCACCCTGAGTATTCTCAACGCCAGTGCCGTGCCTTTGCTGGAAGGAATGGGAATATCCGGAGAGGTACTGACTAACCTGTACACCAGAAAAAAGGTGGCTGAAGCCACGGACAGGGTGCGTGAAGGCACTAGCTTGGGTGTGGCCCTGGAAAATACAAAATTGTTCCCACCCATGATGCTGCATATGATAGCCAGCGGTGAGCGCAGCGGGGAGCTGGAGCAAATGTTGGAACGTGCAGCAGATAACCAGGATAAGCAGTTTGCCGCTCAGGTAAATATGGCGTTAGGTGTGTTTGAGCCGGCATTGGTGGTTTCCATGGCAGGTGTTGTGCTGTTTATCGTTGCTGCGATACTTCAGCCCATGCTGGCGCTAAACAACATGGTTGGAGGTTAACTCTGAGGCCGTTCAGCCCATGCTGGCACTGAATAACATGGTTGGACGTTAATTCAGAAAGGACATTTAACCGTCGTTTCTCAGATGCCGTTCAGCCAATGCAGGCAGTAAATAAAATAGTGGGACGTTGAACCCGCTTCGGCTTTATTTGTCTGACAAGCCAGTGTTCTTTCTGACACTGGGTCCCAATCACGTTGGGGATAGTGGTTCGTAACATAAAAGAACCATATGAGTACCAAGAACCAGAATTGTTGGCAGCAGTTGACACTGTCTTCTATTGAAGCTGTTAGCCTGAGTTTTTTATTTAAGGGGTTGTTATGAGAAAAACACGTAATCAAGGTGGCTTTACCTTGCTGGAAATCATGGTTGTGATCGTTATTCTGGGGGTGTTATCCGCCATGATTGTGCCTAACCTGTTGGGAAACAAAGAAAAGGCCGATAAGCAGAAAGTAGTCTCCGACGTTATCGCGTTGGAAAATGCCATGGATATGTATAAGTTGGACAACAGCCGTTATCCCACCACAGATCAGGGACTGGAAGCACTAGTGTCCAAGCCTGACGGTAGCCCTGAGCCAAGAAACTATCGTGAAGATGGTTATATTAAACGCCTGCCTGAAGACCCTTGGGGTAACGCTTATTTGTTAACCAGTCCTGGTGAGCACGGAAAAATCGACATTTTCTCTACCGGCCTGGACGGTGAAGAAGGCACAGATGATGATATCGGCAACTGGAATCTGCAAGGGTAGGAGCCGAACCTATCTCAGGGATGAGGAGCAAAGCGCATGGACGCATGTTCGGCGAATATAGCGATCACTGTGTTCGCGGATTGCATCCGCTGCTACGGTCTTGTGACCTTGCTACCCAGAGCATAATAAGATGCGCTTGAAGTTGGCCAGAAACTGTAAGTCACAGCAGGGGTTTACCTTGTTGGAAATCATGTTGGTGGTGATGCTGTTGATGCTAGTTGTGATCTCCGCTGGGGGGATTATTACTCTGCCTTGCGGATCTACTGTCGTTGTGATGAGTACGAACATATGCGCTTGAAGTTGGCCAGAAACTGTAAGTCACAGCAGGGATTTACCTTGTTGGAAATCATGTTGGTGGTGATGCTGTTGATGCTAGTTGTGATCTCCGCTGGGGGGATTATTACTCTGCCTTGCGGATCTACTGTCGTTGTGATGAGTACGAACATATGCGCTTGAAGTTGGCCAGAAACTGTAAGTCACAGCAGGGATTTACCTTGTTGGAAATCATGTTGGTGGTGATGCTGATGGCAGTGATCTCCGCGGGAGTGGTGATGACTCTCCCGTCAGATTCAGGTTATCGGGCGCTAAAAGACGAAGCGCAGCGATTTTCAGCCATCCTACAAACTGCAAATGATGAAGCCCTGATGTCCGGTCACGAACTGGGGATCGTGATTGATAAGCAGAGTTATGAGTTTGTGGTATATGAATTTAAAAGCAAAAAGTGGATCCCGGTCCCAACTCCGAACTTTAAAACCAAGATGGAGCTGGAGCAAATCGAGCTGGTTTTAAGTTTATCCGGTTTTGCCTGGGATAAGAGGGAAGAAGAGGAAAACCCGTTCGAGGAAGAAGACAGTTTCTCGGAACAGGATGATGAAGAAAAGCAAATTATCCCGCAGATATTTGTCATGTCCAGTGGTGAAGTGACACCGTTTAAATTGCGCTTTAGTTCGCTGGATAAGGACAACAAAGCCTGGATAGAGGTGGATGTAAAAGTGACAGGTGAACTTAAGCTGCTTTCAGAGGAAAAAGAATGAAACGCGCCAGGGGCATGACATTGTTGGAAGTAATGGTTGCCCTGGCTGTGTTTGCCGCCGCAGGTATCGCCGTGATGCGCACTGCCAGCGAACATATCAGAAGCTTAAGTTACCTGGAAGAGAAAACCTTTGCGTCATGGGTGGCCAGCAATCAGCTGGTCCAGGCCAGACTGGAAAATAAATGGCCCAACTTTTCCTGGCAGAAAGGCGAAGAAGAGTTGGCGGGACAAACCTGGTACTGGCGTTGGAAAGGCGTCGAAACGGGTGATAATAACTTTCGAGCCATGGACATAGAAGTGAGCCTGGACGAGAAAATGAAAACCAGCTTAGCCAATGTGCGCACCTATGTTTCCAAGTAAAGTGTCTCGAAGGCGCACAGCACGCGGGTTTACCTTATTGGAGATACTCATAGCCATCGCGGTTTTTTCCGTGCTAAGCATGAGTGCTTATCAGGTTCTCCAGGGGGTGATTAGTGCCGATGAAACCTCCAGCCGACATACCAAAAGATTAAAAGAGTTACAGCGGTCCATGCTGCTGATAGAGCGGGATATGCAACAAATTGCGGCGCGAACGGTCAGGCAAGACGGTGAGTCAGACAAGTCATTGCTCAGAACAGGCAAATTTGTCGCCGAATCGGATGCCGATGGGCTGGGTTTTGTCCGCCTGGGGTGGACAAATCCCATCAATCAGCTGCCACGTTCAAACCTAGTGAGGGTGGCATACAGGTTAAAAGATGAAAATTTAGAGCGTCTGTACTTCTTATATCCCGACGTGGTCACCGGTGTTGAACCACAAGTGCAGGTGCTGATAACAGATGTAGAAGATTTAAAGTTCAGATATTGGAATAAGGGCTGGGGGGACAGCTGGAAAAATAAGAAGCAGTTACCTAAAGGCATCGCCATAGAGCTGAAACTGAAAGATTTCGGTGAAATCAGACGATTATTTTTGATCCCGCAAGGAGGCCTGGCGAAAAATGAAGAACAACAACCAGCGTCTTAAATCCCAGTCCGGTGTCGCCTTAATCACTGTCTTACTGATATTGGCTGTGATGGTGGTAGTTGCCACTAATATGACGTCCAGGCTGCAACTGGAGTTACGTCGTACCCAAGCACAAGTATTAAGCCAACAAGCTTATTGGTATGGGGCTGCTGCGGAAAGCTTTGCTGCGTTAACTATCAGAAATGCTTTAAAGGATGATGATGTGGTGAGTCTTGGCCAAAACTGGGCTACCAAGGATATGACATTTCCCCTGGAAGGCGGGGAAATCTCCGGCGAAATATTGGACAGGCAAGCCTGTTTTAATCTAAACGCCTTGGGTGTTGCTAATAAACCCGACGGTCAACGGCCATTAGTGGCTCAACAGTTTCAGGCCTTATTGGAAGCCATAGGGGTTGAGGGTTTTTATGCAGAGAAAATTACCGACTCGGTGAGAGACTGGGTGGACGAAAATGATCAGGTAGTCACCAGCCAGGGGGCGGAAGATGCCTTCTATGAGAGCCGTAGTGTGCCTTATCTGGCGGCGAATACCTTAATGACAGATATATCTGAATTTAGGGCTGTTCAGGGGGTAACTCAGGGAGTATTCGATAAACTCTCTCCTTATTTGTGTGCGCTGCCGAGTAAAGACCTGAAGATAAACGTCAACACCATAGAGCCAGAGCAGAGCGCCTTATTCCAGGGACTGTTTACTCCCTTTTTGACGGCAGCTCAGGCATCGGAATTGCTCAAGGACAGGCCGGGAAACGGTTGGGACAAAATTGAAGAATTTTGGCAGTCACCGGTATTGGCCGGATTAAAAATTTCAGAGGATGCCAAAAAGCAGATGGATGTGAAAAGCGAGTACTTTCAGCTGCAGGGCAGGGCCAAATTTGAAGATACCAGTATTGGGTTAAAGACCTTGTTTAAAGCCAGTAAGAAAGAAGTGGTCGCTATTCGGCGGCAGTATGGAGGAGTTCAGTGAGCGAACGTTTGGTAGTTCGACTGGGTAGTGAAGCCAGCCATGATATTCATTGGCTGATTTGGTCCAGCAACGAAAAAGAGATCATCGCTTCGGGCAGCCTGAACGGTGCAGGGCAGCTGGATAAATTACGGGACAAAGCAGCCAACCGGGCGGTTCTGGTATTGGTGCCTGGTTCAGATGTAGCACTGCGTTCTGTGGCGCTGCCAGGCAAGCTCACCCGCCAGGTTAAGCAAGCCTTGCCATATATGCTGGAAGAAGAGTTGGCAGCGGATGTAGATAGCCTGCACTTTAGCGTATTAGGAATTGAAGATGGGTTAGCAAGAGTGGCTGCAGTGGACGTGGCTAAGATGGGTAATTGGCTGCGGTGGCTGGCAGATGCGGGTTTAAAAACCCGTCAGTTGCTACCGGACCTCTTGTGTCTTCCTATCGAAGAGCGGTGTTGGAGTGCTGTGCAACTCGACGAAGAGTGGTTAGTAAGGCAGGGGGCCTATCACGGGCTAGTGGCGGAGCCACTGTTAATGCCGTTCTTATTAGAGAAGCAGATCACCGAAACCATTCCCGAGCAGATCTCCAGTTATTCACCGATCCCTGAGCAGGCGCCAGGAAACTGGCAGCTCCAGGAGCTGGATTTACCCATGCAAATTCTGGCATTGGGAGCCCTGGGGTCAAAAGTTAACTTGCTGACCGGGGAGTTTCAGCCGCAAAAAGAGTATTCCAAAAACTGGGGGTACTGGAAGAAGGTGGTAATCGTTGCAGGCATTTGTTTATCTGTGGGTTTAGTGGATAACTTTATGACGCTACAGACGTTGAAAAAAGAGGAGCAAGCGTTAAAGGAGCAGATCACCAATGTGTATCGACAAGTCTTCCCTGAGCAGAAGAATGTCCGTTACGCGAGGATCAAAAGGCAAATCAAGCAACAGCTTGCAGCCATGGACTCCAGTGCAGGACAAACGGGTTTTTTATATTTCCTGGATGAGTTGATCCCCGCCTTTAGCAAGGTGCCGGGTTTTACCCCATTGAGTCTTAAATACGACAGTCAACGCCGTGAGGTTCGTATTCAGGCTACAGCCAGTAGCTTCCAGAGCTTTGAAGCTTTCCGTGAAGCTGCCGGGGGTAAGTTCGAAGTTAAACAGGGGGCCTTGAGTAATCAAGCGGGCTTGGTTTCCGGCTCATTAACCATCAGGAGTTTATGATGAATCAGCTAAAACAGTGGTGGGAAGGGCTCGAAGTCAGAGAGCAGAGGCTGGTGCTGATTTCTCTAGTAGTTGTTGGTGTGGGTATTTTATATTTCGCTGTCTGGCAGCCTTTGCAAAATGAGCTGACAACAACCCAGGATAAAGTAAGAAAGGCTAAGCAAACCCTGGTATGGGTGAAGGATAACGGCCAGCAGATCATCACTATAAAGGGGGGGGGTGGCCAGGTTACTCTCGGTGATCAAAACCTCAATCGTCTGGTTAGCTCGACAGCACAACAAAAAAATATTGCTATTAGTCGTATTCAGCAAAATAAAGAAGACGTTCAGGTCTGGATAGACAAGGTAGAATTTAGCAAATTAATCTCCTGGTTGGGTGAATTAAAGTCTAGTCATGGTATATCTGTGCTTAATGCAGACCTGGTTGCAGGGGATAAAAAGGGATTGGTAAGGGTGCGCCGTTTGCAGTTGGGATCACTATGAAGAAAGTGAAATTGGTACTGGGCTGTTTGAGCGTATATTTGCTGTTTTTGATTGTCCTGTTGCCGGCAAACTGGGTTAGCCAGTTTTTACCCGAGAAGCAGAGACTTAACTTGTCAGCAGTGTCCGGCACAATCTGGCAGGGCCAGGTGCAGCAGGTTACTTTTCGTGGTGAAAGCATCGAAAATATTTCGTGGAAACTTAACCCGTTACAGCTGTTTACCGGAAAGCTGGTGGTTGACCTGGATTTTGGCAAGGGCTTAGGGATCTCCGGTAAAGGTGAGTTGGCCTACGGGATTTCGGGTTTAAGCGCAAAAAACTTTTTCTTGAGCATCCCGGCCGGGACATTGGTTAAATACCTGCCTATTCCTGTGCCTGTTGAAGCTAACGGGATGTTGGATTTAACCATTAAGCACGCCACTCAAGGCACACCATATTGTGAATCTCTCGATGGTAATTTAGTCTGGGGTAACGCCCGGGCCAGCACACCAATGGGGGCCTTAGTGCTCAATGATGTGAATTTAAAGTTGGGTTGTGAGAAAGGCGAGCTTACCGGTGTTGTTCAGCAGTCGTCCGAGCAGTTAAACCTTAGCGCTAAAGCCTGGTTATTGGATGGGTTTAAATACCGCCTGGAGGGAGATATCACCCCAGGACAGGGCTTACCACCTCAAATTGAACAGGCTCTGACTTGGCTTGGTCCCAAGACAGATTCTGGTGCAATCCTGCTAAAATTTAGCAGTGAATAGCCAGTAGCCCTGTTGCGGGGTTAACCAGGAGCGAATGTGCCAGGTGACATTGACTCCGTCCGTAGAGCCTAAGGCAGTTAGCCTTGTGTTTGTTATCAAATACGGCTTACAAGTAGTAGCGAATACGGGCCGCTACGTTGGTGTCATTTTTACCGTTATAGAATTCAACACGGCTGGCTTCGGCGCCAACTTTCACGTTGTCATCGATATGGTGAATAAGACCCGCCAGCGCAGTTGTACGATTGCCATCTATGCTCTTGACCTTGTCTTCGATTTCCACTCTTGAGGCGTAAGCACATGGCTCAAGGCCCATGTCGAATTTATATGCTCTCCCCAATGGAACATTTTCTAATTACTGACGCCAAGAGCAAAACCCGGTGTCATGCTATGGCCGACTCAATTACCTTTACTTTCCAAGTAGGTAATAAAAGCCTGGTAATCATTTTTGTCGGCTTCTCGCAGGCTAGCGATATATTCGCTGCGCTCTTCACTTTGTTTATCCAGATCGCCTGCAGACCAGATCAAGGGCGGCTGGTTAAGTAACATCGTGCGAATGCAGTCGGTCATGATCCTGGAGTGACGACCATTACCGTTAGGAAAGGGATGGATTTTTACCAATTGATGCTGAAAACGGGCGGACAGCTCTAAGGCAGAAAAGTGGTTAAACTCAATCCAGCACTTGGTATCTTCCAGTAAATTGTGTAGTTGAGTGGTGATCTGAATAGGGTCACAGCCTATATTAAGCTCTCGCAGGCGATAGCTTCCAGCCCATTGCCACACATCACCAAAAAGCTGTTGATGCAGGACTTCAACAAATTCCAGACTGAGAATATCGTTTGTAGATAAGCGGGCCAAGCTTTCAAGCCAGGCTAAGCCATTCATGATGTTGGCATGTTCGAGTTCGTTTAGTTCTTCCCGGGTGGTGACATGGGAGAATTTCAGCCCAGCCTTTTCATCAGGGCCAAGCGGAGTAGCACCATCAGGCTCATTAAGCGCTATCATATAATCCTTATTTGTTGCTGGTTGCGATATTCCAGAGGGATTTACCGCCAGCATTTTTAATGGCTACCTTGGCTTCGAGCAACGCCTCATTTCTTTTTTCACTGCTTATTTGCTGTGATTCCAACATCATATTTTGATGTGTCGTGTTCAGTCGCGCTTGCGCCAATGCTTCAGCTCTTTTATCTATGCTATCGGCCACACTTTGTTTTGGCACTATGGCATAAACTAAATCGGCATCGAGTTCACTGGCCAGCTCTTTTAATTGCTTTAGGGATATGCTTCCCTCGGCTTCTTTGCGCTCGAGAACTGACACTCGATTACGACTTATTCCTAACCTTGCAGCTAACTGGGCACCAGACATGCCTAAGGCTTTTCTTATGGTTCTGATCCAGCCTTCGGGCGGCACAGCTGGAGCCCTAACAGATAAAGCTGAATCTGCTTTGCTTTGATATTGCCTGGAAACCACTTGTTTCAGTGATCCTGTGTGACCCTTTTTCTGAGAAAATTTGGAAAAGCGCATGGGATGTACCTCAATAAACAACACCATAATTGTAACCCATATTAAATACACTGAAAAATATAAATATCCAATTGTAGATACATAAATAAAATTACGTATCAATTTATAGATACATAAATATAAAGTCTGTAACCTTTTATAAAGACAAAAAATAGTGAATTCATCATTCTCACAAGCGACTTGTTTGGATTTGTGGCAAATTAAGGTTCTGTCGCATCTTGACCGGTCAATAGACTAGCGCAGTGAAAACCGAGTCCATTTTTGACAGACATGTTCATGATATCCAGATAAGCTCCGGCTGGAATAGCACCCGACCAAAGAGACAATCATGGCGCTTTGCTTTACCAAAAAAGAGTTTCCATCCGAGACTATCCTGATGGCAGTTCGCTGGTATGTCGCGTACAAACTCAGCTACCGGGATATTGAAGAGTTACTGGCAGAGCGCGGTGTCCTGGTTGATCACGCTGCGCTCCATCGCTGGGTGTTGGAGTATGCACCTCAGTTAGAGGAAGTCTTCCGTGGCGGTAAGAAACGTGCCATTTCAGCCTCGTGGCGAATGGATGAGACGTATATCAAAGTGAAAGGTCAGTGGCTTTACCTGTATCGCGGCGTTGATAAATTCGGTGATACCATCGATTTCATGTTGACTGAAAAACGGGATGAAGCCGCGGCCAGACGCTTCTTTAACAAGGCGATTGGCCAGCATGGCTTACCTGAGAAGGTGGTGATTGATAAAAGCGGGAGTAACTGCGCCGCCCTCGAGACCCTAAACTGGCAACTTTGGTTTGCTGGCATGGCGGGCTGCCTTATCGAAGTGCTCCAGGTGAAGTACCTTAATAACATCGTGGAGCAGAGCCACCGCGCAATAAAATGGAAGATGCGCACTGCGCTCGGGTTCAAATCCATGACGGGGGCAAAAGCCACTATAGCCGGTGTCGAACTATGGCAAATGCTTCGTAAAGGCCAGATGGAAAATGCCGGAGAAATGACCCTATGGGAGCAGTTTTATTTTTTGGCAGCCTAACTGTATCTGAACATAGGTATTTTCAAGCCAAATGGCCAAGATGCGACAGAACCTTTGAAATGACTGAAGGGAGATTATTTTCCTCTTGAATACGCGGACTGAAATTAGCAATAAACGAATAGACGCTAAAGTTAGGACCTATCGGTTTATTGAATAGTTAATCGTAAGGTTTAACCTTTAAGGCGATGGTTTGGCAAGGCGATCTAAAGGGCTAAACCGAGCTTTGCTGCACTATTAGTCGAATCTGAGCTACGGATATATTTGGGAAAGGAGATATGCTGGGTGAGTATGTATATCTCCTGCAACGCCGGGAAGGAGTAATTAAAACAGCTCTGAAAACCGCTTGATATGGGGAAATTGCTCAAAGTGTAATACCGGTTTTGCACTATCTGGTTTGTTGATCCCGACAAGATATCCTATGCCAAAAGTTTGTGCTGCCTTGAGAATTTTCTCGCTGTCATCGAGGAATAAGGTTCTGGCTGGGTTAAAACCGAGATCATCTTGTACGCCTTGCCAAAGCGCCTGCTTTTCTTTGGGCAAACCATAGTCATGGGTAGAAATCATTTGATCCAGCTTTTTATCCAACTGGGTATGCTCGACCTTTAACATCAGGCTATCTCTGTGCGCGTTAGTTAGCAATATTCGCTGTTTCCCTAACGCTCCTAGCTTATCTAAAAACCAGCGGCTATCTTCACGCCAGGCAATTTTATGAGCTGCTTCATGCTGTAATTGCTTGATGTCCAGGCCCAGATGTTCGGTCCAAAAATCGAAGCAGTACCAGACCAGGGTATCTGCTACTTTATGGTATTCCTGAGTGATCTTTTGCTGAGCCTGGCTGTGGGTTATCTGGTGTTTTTCCGCATATTTATTGGGCACCAACTCCATCCAAAAATAGTTATCATAATGGAGGTCGAGCAAAGTTCCGTCCATATCTATTAGTACAGTGTCAATCTTGTCCCAAGTCAGCATGGTTTTCCTTGAAAAGATCTGATATTAATGAGGTTAAGTGTGTTTGCCTCAACAGGAGGTCGCCTAGTTTATCCCCTTTAAGGAAGCGTGGCGAATGTATGAGTAAGAAACAACAAAAACCTGAGATATTGTCTAGTCAATTGGTGGCAGAAAGTCGCTTTTTCAAAATTGAGTCGTTAAGGCTCAGATTTAGCAATGGCATCGAGCGTGACTATGAAAGAATGAAAGGATCCGGCCGCGGAGCCGTGTTGGTGGTTCCTATTCTGGATGATGACACGCTACTCTTAGTGAGAGAGTATGCTGCCGGCACTCATAGCTATGAGCTGGGCTTCCCCAAGGGACTGATAGATCCGGGTGAGGATGCGATCACGGCAGGTAATCGAGAGCTAATGGAAGAAGCTGGATTTGGCGCCGATGAACTGTTCAGTCTTAAAGAGGTCACCATGGCACCCAGTTATTTCTCCAGTAAAATGACCTTACTACTGGCTCGCGGTCTGTACCCTAAAAAACTGGAAGGGGATGAGCCAGAGCCTTTGGAATTGGTGAAATGGCCGTTGAAAAAAGCCGATGACTTGTTGTCTCTGCCCGAATTCTCCGAGGCTCGCAGCGTATGTGCATTAATGCTGGCACAACAGTGGCTGGCAGAACAAACTAAATCAAAAAACGAGTAACAATCAGTATGGGTATTCACCGAGCTGGAGAATTTATGCAGCAAAAAATAGCACTATTGCCCGAAGTAAAAAAAATCGCCAGGGAAGCCGGTGAGATTATCGCTCGTATTTATCGGGAAGATAATTTCGAACAAGCAACAAAAAGCGACAATACACCTGTTACCAGCGCTGACATTGCGGCGCATCAATATTTAACTAAGGCTTTATCGGAGTTAACCCCGGATATCCCTGTGTTATCGGAAGAAGACGTCAGCATACCGTTTTCCCTTCGTAAGCAGTGGCAACGTTATTGGCTGGTAGATCCACTGGATGGTACCCAGGAATTTATCGCTAAAAGCGGCGACTTCGCGACTATCATAGCCCTGGTTGAGAATAACGAGCCTGTGATGGGCGTTATTTATGCCCCGATTGCCGATGTAAGTTACTACGCCATCAAGGGATTCGGTGCGTTTAAAGAGACCCAGGGGGAAGAGGTGGCGATTTCTACCATGAAACACGAGGGACAGGAACCATCCTCGATTGCGTTAGCTGTAAGTCGTCGACAAAAGTTAAGCGCGATGACTGATATCCTGGAGCCGTCAAGAAACTACAATATGCTGCCTCTGGGTTCGGCCTGTTTGAAAAGCTGCTTAGTGGCAGAAGGAGCGGTGGACTGTTACATTCGCTTAGGGCCGACGGGTGAATGGGATACAGGCGGCGCACAGTGTATTGTCGAGCAGGCGGGAGGTCGAATTCTGGACCTGAACTTAAATCGCTTAAGTTATAACGAAAGAGAGTCGTTGGAAAATCCGGACTTTATTGTCCTGGGGGATGAAGGCTTACCCTGGATGGATTTGCTTAAGGTCTAGACTCTATCCTCTAAGGCAATACGGCTCTAAGTGTTTAACCACAGAGAGCCGATTAGCTAGCTGTTAGCTAAAAATAGAACGTATCACCAGGAAACCAACCAAAACCGGGCATACATAACGCACATAGTTAGGCCAGATCTTCCAGAACAAGCTGTTCTCAATATCTTGCGCACCCAACTTAATTTCTGCCAGCATTTTATTTCTATGCCAGACCCAGCCTGCAAATAGGCATACAATTAAACTGGTCAAGGGTTGAGCATATTGAGTGGTGGCGGTGATCACTAAGCCAAACATAGCACTGAAGTTAAATACTATGATCAGGCTGAAGCCAGTGGCAGCCAAACCTACCAACCAAACCGCTGTAGCTCGGTTCATGCGCGTAATTTCACATACAAAAGCGACAGGGGTCTCCAGCATGGCGATGCTGGATGTAATTGCGGCGACAACCAGCAGGAAAAAGAAGCCGGTCGCAACCACATATTTTGCATTACCCATAGTATCAAACAGGGCTGGCAGCACTGTAAATACTAGGGTGTCTGAACTTAACAACTGGCCAGTCTTGTCGAATATTTCTACGCCTTGATTTAAGGCCACGTACATAGCAGGCACAATCAGCAAACCTGCTAAAAATGCCACACTGGTGTCCAGTAAGGTGACCTGAGCTGCCAGTTTAGGCACGCTTTCTTCACGGCTCAGGTAGGAGCCATATACCATCATGGCGCCAGATCCCAGAGATAGTGAAAAGAAGGTCTGTCCAAGGGCGCTGGCAAGCAGTTCGGGGTCAAATATCCGACTAAAATCAGGCACCAGATAGGCTTTTAATCCTTCCATCGCTCCGGGCTGGGTGAGCATATAACAACTGCTTAGGATCAGCAGTGCAAACAGCAGAGGCATCAGTCGTTTGGACCATTTCTCGATGCCATCCTTGATGCCTTTTTTAACCACCCAGATAGTCAGAAAACCAAACAGCAGGGTAAAGAAGATGTTTCTGGATAAAGAGAAGTCCATTAACCAGGCGGCTTTCGCTTGATCGCCAAACAATTCGGCAACAGGCGCCAGGGTGTAGCTAACAAACCAACCGGAAATTATGGCATAAAAGGTAAAGATGAAAGTGACCACCAAGATAGAAATGACCCCGGCAATAGCGCCTATTTTTCGGGTTACGGCAGAATTGGCCACCTTAGCCATGGATTGCATCGGGTTGGATTGTCCATAGCGGCCAATAAGCAGCTCTGCAACCAACATGGGATAACCCAGTAAAAAAATCAGCACCAGGTAAACCAGTAAAAAAGCACCACCGCCGTTGCTGGCCGCCTGGGTAGGAAATCCCCAGATGTTACCGACACCCACAGCACACCCTGCTGCTGCAAGAACAAAGCCGAGTCTGGAGCTAAACTGTCCCCTTGGTTCCGCCATCGTTACTTCTGCCATAATCCCCTCTGTAAATTTATATGTACATATAGTCTGAGCTTAGTTTCGGCGTATACTTGACTGATACCAATATTTTGTCAAACGGAATAGCTGGGTTTTGTTCACTTTGTGAGATTTATTGCTATATCGCGAGAAATGTTCAGTCGATCTGCGCTGTGTTTACCACTATTGTATCGATACTGAAGTAAGCTAGACTCTGCAGTTTCCGTTGTTACTCCAAGGTCGTGTTAGATGAAAAAGCCGTTAATTTTATCTGCTGTCATACTCTTATTATCCGCTTGCTCATCATCACCCGAGCCTGATATAAAGCTGGGAATGACGGAGCAGGCCTTTATGGATGTTACCCAGGCCCAGTTGATTGAGAATGGTCAAACCGGGTTTACCGAGTCGCCGCCAAACAGCCGTGCTTTTTTTGTAGCAGCTGGGCTGATTTTTCCAGAAGTTACCAAGAGCTAGAGCTAGAGCTGGATGTTTCTTTTGACGAACAAAAGCTCAGCGATATTAGGGTCGTGAAATAGCTTGGATAAACCACGCAGGGTGAAGCTGTCTATGGGAAAAATGGCTTCTCACGTCGGCTAAAGGTGTCTTACTACTCAAGATAGCGCTGTCTTTTTTGTTTTATGCTCCAGCTGACCCTCATCTGTGTTCAGTGCTTCCGATGCTTTTTTACTGTGATGTAATTCCATCAGATCACGGCCTAAGAAGAAACCAATAGATGTCCGTAATAGCACTATGATGCCTAATTTAATCAGATCATTCAGTTCCGGATCAATTATTGAACTCACTATGTCGGAAATGATCAGAAAATCCAGCGACAAAATGATATAACCACCCAATATGCATCTTAATGAGAAAACATCATCCAACGTTTTTTCACTGCTCAAGCTATCTAACTCCTTCTTCAGGAAAACATAAACCCCTTTGGTAAAACCGATTAGCAGGATGCCAATGCCAACCAGGTCGACGACGAATCCTATCCACTCTAAAACTTCATGTATCATACGCTGCTCTCCGTATGGTTAATTTTTCCGTAAGCAAACTGTTTGGCAAGGGGTGAGCGCTAAACTTCCAGCACTGCTTCGGCTGCCTTATTCGGTTTGGCTTGGTTGTTAATCTCCTGGCCAACATCTTTCGCCAGGTACGTCGTGGATGAGGGAAACGCAAACTCCAGTTTAGCGGTGCTAACCAGGTTGGCGATGCTCAGCAAAATAGCTTCTTGAATTTCAAGGAATTCGTTGCGATCCGAAGACACTACATAGGCGTAGATTTCTATGTCCAGAGAGTAATCGTTAAACTTTACGAATCTTACCCTTAATGGATCTTCTGTAATCATAGGGTGTTCCTCCAGCAACTGGCGGATCTCTGTCAGAATACAGTCCATTTGCTCAGTGGAAGTTTCGTATCTCAGTCCCAGCGTGGTATGTAAATGGAACTTATCGCGACGTGAGTAATTGATCACCCGCATTTTCACCAAGTCCCCATTGACTATGGTGATCTGGGTACGATCCAGCGCCCTGACCCGGGTGGAGCGAATACCTATCTCCTCCACTGTGCCTGAGTGCTCGCCAAATTTACAAAAGTCACCTACTTTTAGGGTCTTATCCATATAGAGAATAAATCCACCGATCAGGTTTTCCATGGTTGGGCGAATAGCGAAGGCGATAGCCATGCCTCCCACGCCCAGGCCGGTGACTATGCCGTAGACGGGTAAGCCAATACGAGCCGCCCCGAAACCCAACACCAGTAACGCCAGGAAGAAGCCGAGTACTTTACTGACAATATTCAGCATGCTGTTTTCCAGGGAATTGTTACCGGAATCGGTCTTTTTCAGGGAGATATAGGCAAGTAAATTGGACAGCTGATAGGCGGCTTTGGCCAATAGGCTCCAGAGTATGGCTTCTGAAACCAGGTTCATGCCCTGCATCACGTTGCCCCCCATATTTATATGGTCATCGGCAATATCCGTGAATACCACAATGGCGAGACCGATCACAGCGGTGGGGAAAAGAGAAAGCAGTCCGGAAATGGTGCGGTTGTCGGAGACCAGATATTTGCGGTTGACCAAAAGAAAACCCCGGACCAAGCCGATTAACGTCAAGGCCACGACAAACAGGGCACACCATTGCCACAACGCCTGGTTCCAGTGCTTATCGAACATAACTACGGGTAGCTGCTCAATATAGGTAAACCAGAAAGGGGGGATCAAATGTCCCGGACTATAGGCAAAATATTGATAGAGGTCTTGGGAGGCATTGGATTTGTGGGGATAGTGTTTAATCTCCTGGTAGAAACTCCGTAGCCCGTTAACCGTATCTGCAGAGAAAAGGAATTTCCCGGCTTTTGGCCCTTCCGCCATGCGGGCAATGGTAATTTCGGAAAAGGGGAGTGTCCAGCGAGCAGGAAAGGAGGATGATTGATTGGAGTCGAGATACAAGCCGGCAGGTTTACCAGGGATCTGATCAGAGTCAGGCAGGCTCATCCTGTCAAGGACCTCCTTCATTAATAGCACTATTTCCAGGCTGACTCGCTTGCGTGAGGCCGTGGGGACTGAGCTTAAATCGAAACAGTCTTCGGCGCGGCGAAAGAGTACTTGGGCTAATTTTTCTTTGTCTGTCGTCGGGGCGGAGCCGGTAAGCTCCATACTCCTAATACTCTCTTCATACGCTTCCAGCAGTAGACTGTTTCCTTCCCGCATCAAAATTTCAAAGCTCTCAAATGTTGCCCTGGGGCTGGAAGTGTCGGCCGGGGTCAAGGGAAATTTGTCAAGCAGGGTGCTGACGTTAATTTTTCTGTTGCTTGATTCTGTTGCTAACGATTGCTCACTGGCGGGCCCTGCCTGAACACTGAACTGAGAGAAGGTAAGCGACAAAAGCCAGAAAAGGGTGATTGGCCGGAGGTGGGCTAGATAACGCTTATTTAGATGACAGCTTTTCAGCATATCCGAGCCTTTTGTCTACATCCGGGAGGATTGGGTTGCTTAAGTAAGACCAAGTATTGGAAAGGGATGACGATCCAACCATAACACCGGATTACGTCTGTGTTTTCGTGGTGAAACCTGGTCACTGATAAGCGCGAACGGACGATTTCTGTCGCTATGTCGTGTGTTATTTCGTGTAATAAGCAAAATAGCAATGATATAACTATCATTAGTTGGCTTTTCTGCCTTCGGCCGTAAATATTCGGAAAGTGGATCCGGATACTAAAAGGCGGTAGCACCCATACTCAGCCCTTAGTTAAAGGAATTGACCATGCAAAAAGGTAAAATTGCGGTATTGATCGAAGATCATTTCGACGGTACAGAGTACGCCAAATACAATGATATGTTACCCATCCACGGCTATCAGGTGGAATATATCAGCCACTTGTGGGACCAGCAGGAGCTCACGTTTGGCTCTAATCCCGAAGACGGAAAAATCCAGTACCAGGCTAAGGTTAATGTAGAAATCAATGAGGTTTCACCAGATGATTATCAGGGGATCCTGTTGATCGGTGGTTATGCCATGGATCGTCTGCGCTACCAGGCCGAGCTCAGTCAGGGCGCGAAAAATCATGCGCCGGCCGTTGAGTTTATTCGCCGGGCTCTGGCCACTCCGGGGCTGAAAGTAGGAACCATTTGCCATAGCTTGTGGTTGCTCTGTGCCGACCAGGCTTTACTGAAAAACCGAAAAGTGACCTGCGCCCATAACATAGTCTGTGATGTTGAAAATGCCGGTGGTTTGGTGCAGTACCAGGGTGATGGTACTGCCGAAATAGTAATAGACGGGGACCTGATAAGTGCTAAACACCCCCAGGTTACTGATCTGCTGGTCGAAACCTTTGTCTCCGAAATCGCAAAACAAGCCCAATAAGGAACTTTCTTATGCAACAACAGGCATTTGAAGTAACCAGGGGCACGCCTCATCCTCTGGGACCTACTTTTGATAAAAGCGGTTGTAATTTCTCCCTGTTTTCCGAGCATGCCAGCTCGGTGGAGCTGCTGATTTTTGACGGCAATAATAGCGAGCGACCAGTTCAGGTTATCGAGCTACAGGCTCAATCCCACAGAACCTTTTGTTTTTGGCACGTTTATCTTAAAGGGATTGGCGAAGGGTTTCGTTACGCCTACCGGGTCCACGGCCCAAGCGATGATGAAACCGGTTTTCGTTTCGATCCCAGTAAGTTGCTGCTTGATCCCTATGCCAAGGGGTTGGATTCCAGCTTGTGGAAGCGGGGGGATGCGTGTCAGCCGGGGGTGGAAAACCTGACCAGCTCCATGCGCAGTGTGTTGGTGCAGACGGATAACTACGATTGGCAAGGGGATCAACCCTTAGGTTATGCCCCCGAAGACACCATTATCTATGAAATGCATGTGAAAGGTTTTACTCAATCCAAGTCTGCCAAGGTAAAAGCAGCGGGAACCTTTGCTGGTGTAGTGGAGAAAATCCCCCACTTAAAGGCATTGGGGATCACCGCCATAGAGCTATTACCGGTATTCGAATTTGATGCCGAGGAAATATTGCGAGAGGTGGACGGAGAGCCGTTGGCCAATTATTGGGGTTACAGCACAGTGGCATTTTTTTCGCCTCATTCCAAATATTGCAGCAGTGAGCAGGTGACCGAACAGCTGAATGAATTTCGTGACATGGTTAAGGCCTTGCACAAGGCAGGCATAGAAGTGGTGTTAGACGTGGTGTTTAACCATACGGATGAAGGTAACCACCAGGGGCCGACTTACGGTTTTAAGGGGTTGGACAACACCAATTATTATTACCTGGTGCCGGGACAGGAGCAGTTTTTCTTCGACTATACAGGATGCGGTAATACCTTTAAATGCAACCATCCTATCGGCAGTAAGTTTATCCTGGATTGTCTGCGATTCTGGGTAGCAGAAATGCACGTCGACGGTTTCCGGTTTGATGAGGGTTCAGTGCTTTCCCGTGGTGAAAACGGTGACAGAATTCAATACCCACCTGTGCTGTGGGCCATCGAGATGGATGATCTCTTGTCCAGAGCCAAGGTGAATGCCGAAGCCTGGGATGCGGCGGGTTTATATGAGGTGGGCAGTTTTCCCGGTTACCGCTGGGCTACCTGGAATGGCCGCTTCCGTGATGACGTACGCAGCTATGTCAAAGGGGACGGCGGTATGCTGAGCACTATAGCATCGCGTATATGTGGCAGCAGCGACGTATACGGTAATGAGCATACGCCGAGGAACAGTGTCAATTTTATTACCGCTCACGATGGTTTCACCCTGGCGGATCTGGTTTCCTACAACGACAAACACAATGTGGCCAACGGCGAGAATAACCAAGACGGCGCCAACGATAATAACAGCTGGAACTGCGGCATAGAAGGACCGAGCGAGGATCCGCTAATCCGGCAGTTACGGCTGAAACAGATGCGTAATATGGCCACCTTGCTGATGATATCCCAAGGGATCCCCATGATGCTGTACGGAGATGAGGTAGGGCGTAGCCAGCAGGGAAACAACAATGCATATTGCCAGGATAATGATGTCAGCTGGTTTGACTGGACGCTGGTGGAGCAAAACAAAGAACTGCTTAGATTCTGGCAACATTTGATCAAGTTCCGGAGAAGCCACACCAACTTGCGCCGTCGGTTTTATTTCGGTGGTCGTACCAATCAACGCGGTTTGCCTGAAATTAGCTGGCACGGTTGCCGTCTGGGCACTCCCGATTGGCAGGATAATGGTAACAGGGCGTTGGCATTTACCATCGCAGGCTTCGGCAGTGAGCTGGATATTCATGTATTAATGAATATGTACTGGGAGCCACTGGAGTTCGAGTTGCCACATATTGAGGGGCAGGGTTGGGCTAAGGTACTGGATACCTCCGCCGGTGATGGCCTGGATATATTCCCGGCCGGGGAAGAGCCCTGCGTTGATAGGCAATCTCTGACCTTGCAAGATCGTAGCATAGTAGTCCTTATTTCCAACTCCCTATAGAGGAAACCAGCATGTCGAACATAGACTTTACCTTTTCCGACCTTATTGCAGGTTATGTGCAAGATGTTGATCAAACCCTAGGTGTCGTTAACCTAAAGACTCCGGATGACAGAGTCTTTAGTGTCAGGATCACCGACACCACCTTTGCCAAGCTAGTACAAAACCTGGGAGAAGATTACCAGGACAGAACCGGCCAGCTGGCCGAGATGTTAACACCCGGTCGTTTTTTGTTTGTTTACGGGGTCTTTTATCCCGATGGCCAGCAGGGAGGGCATCAATTTGAAGGAAAAGAACTGGTGTTCCTCGGGGATAAGGTCGATGAGTACCGTTTCGAAGAGCCGGACTGGTGGGTGAACCAAGTCAGTCAACTGGCTGACTTTTATCTGCGCAGCGAATTTGGCCAGGGGGAAATAGACTACCAAAACTACCGTACCGAGCTGAGTTTATCCGGCGACAAGACAACTGACGGGCGGCAGGAAACTGATACCATCTCCCGTCTGGTTTATGGTTTCGCTACCGCTTATCTGATGACCGGCGAAGACAGGTTCCTTAGCGCGGCAGAAAAAGGAACCAAATATCTGCAAGAGAACCTGAGTGTCTACGACAAGGAAAAGGATATTTGTTATTGGTATCACGCCATGGAAATTAAAGCCGATGGCAGCACAGCTAAGGTATTTGCCTCCGACTTTGGCGACGACTATGATGCGATGCCCTGTTATGAGCAGATTTATGCCCTGGCAGGCCCTACCCAAACGTATCGTATCAACGGTGATCCGGCGATTTTATCCAGTATCGAAGGCACAATTAACCTGTTTCAGAACAACTATCGGGACAAGAGCGAGCAGGATGGTTATTTCTCACACCTGGATCCCGTCACCTTGTCCCCGCTGACTGAAGACTTAGGTGATAATCAGGCTAAAAAGAACTGGAACTCGGTTGGAGATCACTGCCCGGCTTATATGGTTAATGCTTACCTGGCGACCAACGAGGCCAGTTACGCTGTGTTTCTCAAGCATGAGCTGGATCTGGTGGCCCAGCACTTCCCGGACTTTGACAACAGCCCCTATGTTAACGAGCGCTTTTATCGGGACTGGTCAAAGGATCAGGAATGGAAATGGCAGCAGAACAGGGCGGTAATGGGGCACAATTATAAGATTGCCTGGAACCTGATGCGAGTGCACAGCCTGGAGCCAAACGAGAGTTATCAGGCTTTTGCACAAACCATCTGTGCTCATATGGCTGAGGCAGGGTTGGATCCTCAGCGTAGCGGTTTATACGATGTGCGGGAGCGGGAACTGTCGCCCGGTGAAAGTGTGCATCGCTTTACCTGGCATGACAGGAAAGCCTGGTGGCAGCAGGAGCAGGTGATCTTGGCGTACCAAATCATGTATGGCCTGGAGAAGAAGGAGGAATATCTGAAGCGGGCCCGGGAAAACGCTGCCTTTTATAACGCCTGGTTCCTGGATACGATTTCCGGCGGCGTGTATTTCAACGTACTGGCCAACGGTAAACCCTATGCGTTGGGGACGGAAAGGGATAAGGGCTCTCATTCCATGGCAGGTTACCATGCTTTTGAATTGTGTTACCTGGCTACGACCTACAGTAACTTGTTAATCACCGAACAGCCTGTCAGCTTATTTTTTAAACCTCAAGCTGATGGATTTAAGGACAATATACTCAGGGTCGCCCCGGATATTTTGCCTCAGGGCAGTATTAAACTGGCGGCGGTCTGGATCAATGATAAAGCCTATTTCGAGTTCGACAGTGAGCAGTTAGCGGTGCAGTTGCCGCGTGGCGAACAAGAAATTAAGGTACGGGTACAGGTTGCCCCGAGCAGCCGGGTCTGCACCAGCGAGCTTCTTAAAGTACAGGATAAGCATGCTGAGGTGGCGTTAATTGGTGAGTTAGGTGCCGAGCAAACGGGTCAATTAGTCTCAGAGTTACAGAGTTTATTGGCCAAACACCAGCTTGCGGGTTTTGATTTGAGGCTGGAGCACCTGGATGAACTTTCTGATACAGCTGTGCGTGCCCTATTACAGCTGCAGCAGGATCAAGGCACAAGTTTTGCCTTACGCTTTTTTGGTGCAAAAGATGAATTAGCCGGAAAGCTACAGAAATTCTCCATCGTTAATTCATAAAAAATCATTCTGATAAAGCATTAAAAAGGCCACCGGAAACGGTGGCCTTTTAGTCTCGGATAAAACTAACTAAGCCTGAATATCTTTGATGATTTGCTCCATGCTACGTTCGGCAAATGCGGCTATGGTGAAAGCCGGGTTACAGGCGGCGGCCGAGCCGGGAATAAAAGCGCCATCTGTCACGTATAACCCCTGATATCCTTTTACCCTACCATGATAATCACAAGCTTTACCCATCACACAACCTCCCAGGGGGTGTGCTGTGATGCCTGCATTGGCGTGGGAGCCTTCATCCGAGTGCTGATTTACTTCACAGGCAAAGTGCCCCTGATAATTCTGACACTGGCTACTATTGTGGTTGGCTTGATCTAACCTGTCATATGTGTGGTTGGCTGCCGCCAGCACTGCCTGGTTTGCCGGGTTATCGGCAGGAAAACTCAGCTGCACGGTTTGGTCATCTGGACGGTAGTAAAACTGTCCCAGCTCACCGGGAATACCCATGCCCAGGGTTGTAAGCGTTTGCTCGTCGGCATCCCATTCGGGATACACAATGATCGTCATCGGACAAATTGGGTTCTGATAGTCGAAAATTGCCGCCGATGCGGGGCCGCCCTGGCCAGGGTTGGTTCGCTGACCTACATCCCGGGTGGCGAAAGTATCGCCATTATTCCCCCAGTGTTTACCCACTTCGTCATTAAGTTTGGGCAGCGTACCTTCATGTTTTGCCTTTACCAGGAGTTTAGATGTACCCATGGATCCGGCGCCCATAAACAAGTAATCACAGCTTATTTCCAGCTGCTCCTGGGTTTCGCCTTGCTCATTGATGCGTTGAACAAACACGATAAACCCGCCTTGCGGGTTCTCGGCAATACTGACCACCTGATGTAAGGGTTTCACTTCTACATGGTGACTATTTTCGGCCATCTGCAGATAGTTTCTGTCCAGGCTTTTTTTAGCGCCGCTGTTTATGCCGTACCAAATTTCACCATTAATTGCCGAGGGTTTTTTATCGCCTGCTATTTCCTTACGCACCACGTCCCAGCTGGTGCCTATATTTAACAGCTGGGTATCGAGTTCGGCTTCTTCTCCCTGAGCCATAAATACCCGTGTAGACAGGTAATAATCGCTTTCCAATACATCTTTGGCGATTTGCTCCGGATTGATAATATTGGCCACACGCTGGTAATAGGTCTTATCCAGCTCCTGATAGTCCACGTCTTTAGGAAAAACCTTGTAAAAATTCTCTTCCGTGGGTTTGAGTAACACAGTGTTGTACACCACGGAGCCACCCCCTACTCCGCAGGGTGACCACACAGTAATACCATCGGCAACGGTTTTTTCCAGAATGCCTGTATAAACGTCGATTTTTTTCGGGTCGAAAAGCACTGTCTCCGAGGATAACCAGGCGGCCCTGCCGTCCGGCTCACGATAAGTACAGAAGGTGTCCTGCTGCTGGTTAATGGTCCAGCGGCGGCCTCTTTCCAGCACCAGGGTTTCAATGCCGGCTTCGGCCAAGCGGTAAGCGGCGATTGCGCCGCCAAATCCTGAGCCGATTACCAGGGCCTTGGAATGTGTTTTACTCATTATGCGTCCGCCTCGGCTAAATCAAGGGATTGTTTTTGCGCCTGGGTTTGTATCTCCAGCAGTTTTTGTGGCGCAAATACGTCCCGGTAAAAGGTCAGTTGTTCAGATTTGTAGTGGCATCCGCCTCTGTGTCCCCGGCGGACCCAGCAGACTGTTCCTTTAGCTGTGACCTCGTTGGTTTGCTCATCCAGGCAGTTCCATTCAAAATGCACGAATTCGGAGTGGAACAGGACAATTGGCCAGGTCATGGTCACACCCGGCTGAGCAATTAGCGCCCACCAGTGTTTTTCCCGCTCTTTCTGCTGCTCCAGACCATAAAATGGCCCATCCTGGCAAAAATAGACCAGGTCGTCACGGTATTCGTCGGTGAGAATATCACCGCGAGACTGGCGTAAGGCTTCGCAGTGGGTAGGCCACCACTCGCGGTTTTCTGCTTCAATTTGCTCTGCCGTATAAGCCGCGTCTATTGCTGGCAGAGCGGATTCCTTCTGTTGGTTAAATGCAAGCGCCTGGCCGATCAGCTGTTGTTTTAAACCGTCAGAAATCAGGCCCGGACGCGAATAATCCCCGTTTAACCCCTGGTAGTTATTCTGTTTGTTACTCATTGTTTTGGCTCCTTAGTGGTAATAGTTGGCTAGCAAAGAGACAGCCGAAGAGAGCCTTAAATAAAGTAGTTATTGATATATATGTAAATTACAGCTAATGACGGCATTATAGCGGGAGTAAAACGAGAGGTTTACCAGGTGCTGATTTTCTTTTGAAAAGAGCCTTGGAGGCGGAATAGCGGTAAGCACCGCTATTCCCCTGTATTAGGCTTGGGCTAACTGACCTTGCTGTGCCTTTTTCGATCTGGTGAGCAACAGGAAACCTGCCGGGACAAAATAGAAAGAGACCAGGGTTGTCAGTACAGTGCCTCCGGCAATGGCCACTGCAAAAGGAGGCCAGAAGCCACCCCCGGCGAGGATCAAAGGCATAAAGCCTCCTACTGTGGTTATGGTGGTGGAGGTAATATGCCGGGTGCAGCTGAGAACCCCGGCCATAATGCTATCGATATTACCGCTGGCAGAGTCAGGGTTTGATCTGAGCTCAGCCAGGATAACGATGGCGGCATTGATGGCCAGGCCGATCAGGCCTAATAAACCTATGATCACGGTAAAACCAAAGGGGTAACCGCCTAAGTAAACACTTAACAGGCCGAGCCCCGCCGCCTGCACAGCCGTGAGGATAATAAGCCCACTCAGGCGATAGGAATTAAAGGATAATACGATAACAGCGATCAGTAAGGTCACTATGACCCCAAGGTTAGCCATCAGGTTACCTACGGCATCATCGCGTTTTGCCGATTCCCCGCCAATTTCCAATCGATACCCCGTAGGTAACCTAAACTGATCTTGCTCCAGTCTGGCTTTGAAGTCGTTAAGCACCTTTTCAGGTAGCACGCCGGTACGAATATAACCTTCGATAACGTTAACTCGCTGACCATTGCGCCTTGGTATGGCGCCGCGGCTGGGTTTCAGTTCGGCTTCGGCCAGGGCCGAAACCGGAATAAAGCCTTGCTGCGGAGTGGTTAAATTGAGTGAACCTATATCGGAAAGCTGGGCGCGGCTTTCATCGTTAACCCTGATCCGCACCGGAATTGATTCCGTACTTTCCAATACACTGCCATTTACCTTGCCTTGTAAATGCGTTTGCAGCTGGCCTGCAAGGTCAGTTAGCCCTAATCCGCTGACCCGACTGGCTTCTTCATTCACCTTCAGCCAGACCTTCGGCGTTCCCGCCAGCAGGGTTGCCCGGGTGTGCAGTACATCCGGGGTAGAGAACAAGATACGCCTGATCTCTTCTCCCTGGAGTTTTAGCTGATCCAGGTTTGGTCCGTACAGGCGGACTTCGATAGGGGCGTTAAAGGGCGGACCTTGCTCTAACCTGCGCACCAAAATTTGGGCATTTGGAAAGGCATCGTCGAGTTCGCCTTGTAACTCACCCACTAAGGCATTGGTGGTTTGAAAACTGGTGGTTTTGATCATCGCCTGGGCATAGTTTTGCGCCCCTTGTTGCCTTATCATCAGGTTGTAGTAAAAAGTCGGCGCGTTGTTGCCAATAAACCAATGAATGTCTTCAATATCTTGTTTTTGCTTCAGTTTTTCACTTACCAGCTGGGTCACCCTTTGGGTTTCCTGAATGCTGGCCTGGGGAGCGAGAAACAGTTCAATATGGAACATATCCCTGTCCGATGGAGGGAAAAACTGTTCGGTTAGCTTATCCGCCAGGTAAAAACCACTAAAGGGCACCAGAAACACCAGGAGTACGCTGATTTTCGGATAGCTGAGCGAAAGCCTTAAGGAAGAGTTGAATAACCTGGAAAGAAACTCAAATTCCAGCCCTGAGTGATACCAGGCATGGCTTGGTAGCTTTTGTTTAATAAAGTGCCCGGCGATGCCAGCCAGCAAGGTATGGGATATTAAATAGGAGCCAATCAGGGAGAAGATAACACTCAGGGCGATACCACCAACAAACTCCCCGGCGGGCCCTGGCATCAGGACTATGGGCGTAAAGGCGAGAATGGTGGTGGCGGTGGAGCCTAATAAAGGAAGCCAGAGGTGACCGATGGCGTCTCGCACGGCATAAAAAGGGGACTCACCCTCATGGCGCTTTTGTCCTATGGTATCCGTCATTACTATGGCGTTATCCACCATAATACCCAGTGCAACCACCAGGCCGATTACCGACATCTGGTGAATAGGCAAACCAAAGTAGTTCATACAGGTGAGGGTAAACAGTACTGTGAGCGGCAGAGACATAGCGACTATCAGCGCAGAGCGCCAGCCCAGGGTGAGCAGTAGCACCACCACGATAATAGCAAAACCCATGGCGACGTTTTGCAGCAACTCTCCTAAGCGGTTTTTGGTGTAGTGATTCTGGTCAAAGATCACCTGAGTGTTGATATTGGAGGGCAGCAGGGTTTTAAAATTGTCCACTTCATCTGTAATGGACTGAGTCCAGTTATCGACCCTGAGGTCCGGCAGCATGCGCACGGAAACCACCACCCCCGGCTGGCCATTGATAATGGCTAACTCGTCCTGGGGTTGCTTGATCTGACGTTTAACCTTAGCTAAATCCCCAAGCCGGTATACGAAGCCTCTATGATCGCTGACTAAAGGGATTTGCCGGATCCTTTCGACGGAATCCAGTTCGCCGGTTAGCTCCAGTTGCATCTGATTGCTGGGGTTATTCAGCTGCCCGGCGGATACTTTGGCATCGGCGCCGGCGATTAAGTCGGATACCTGGGCCGGGGTCAGCTTTAATGCCGAGGCTGTATTGGCGTCGACCTCGACTAATATTTCTTCTTCCGGCTCCCCGTTCAGCTCGATAAAGTCGGTGCCGGGTACGGTGCGCAGGCGGCTTTCCAATTCCTTGCCGTATCGCCCCAGGATAGCGAGATCGGCTTCTCCCGGGCCTTTCCAGGTTAAGGCGATCAACTGAGTAAACGCATAACCCCTGTCGTCATCAAGGGTCGAGGGCAAGGCGCTTTGGGGCATATTGGATTGCACGTCCCCCACCAGATCCCGGATCCTTGACCAGACTTCGGCCACTTCGGTGATTTCGTCCTTCAGCTCCACCTGGATCACCGAGATACCGGGCCTGGAAGTTGAAGTTAATAGTTTTATTTCCGCCTGTTTACGTATTTTATTTTCGATTTTTTCACTGACCAGGGCTTCAACCCGCTCGGCCGATGCGCCGGGATAATGGGTGATAATGCTGGCGAAGCGGTTGGTGATCCTGGGATCTTCCGTTCTTGGCATAGTGTGAAGGGCGGCCAGGCCGGAAACGATTAATACAGCTATTAGCAGGGTAATCAGGCGTGGGTTGGTAACAAATGCCTTGATCATTGTGCCGCCCTCGCAGTTTTATCCCTTTGCCAGTCGTGGGTTTTGACCCGCTGGCCCGGAACCAACCGATGCATACCCATGGCAATAATACGCTCTCCCTGTTCGAGTGCGCCATACACATAAGCAGAGTCGCGGGTGGCATAGGCAATTTGTACATCCCGGCTTTCCAGGGTGTAAATATTCTCCCCGCTATCCTTCAGTACATAGACGTTCCATAATCCCCTTATACCATCGGTCAGGGCAGTGAGGGGGATCCAGTAGCCATCTTGCTGGTGAGTTTCCTGTAAGTATAAATAGGCTAATTGTCCGGCGACTACCCTGGCGCCCTCGGGCAGACTAAATCTGAGTTGCACGGTACGTGTGATGGGATCCACCTGGGCCCCTTTGGTGAGCAGGGCGACTGGATATCGGGTGCCGGCAATTGCTACTTTCTGCTGGGTATCTTGCTCCAGCTGGGCTAGCAGACGCACAGGGACACCGACTTTGACTTCGTTGACGCCTCGTTGCAACAGCTTAAAAGTCGCCAGGCCTGTGCTCACTACCTGTCCTTCCGCGACCATTTTTTCACCTACTATGGCATCAAAAGGAGCCAACAGAGTGGATTTTTTTATCTTGGTTTGATTGGCGTGAAGGGATGCGTTTAAGCGTTTTTTATTGGCGTACAGGGACTTTTTCTTGAACTCCAATTCATCCACGCTCTGCTCCGAGGTGTAACCCTTGGTTTTTAGCGAATTTAACCGTTTCAGGTTGGTAAAAACCAGGCCGAGGTCAGCGTCGGTTTGGCTAATTTGGGCTTTTAGTTCATCCCGTTCGATAAGTAATAGTTCTGTGTCCAGCTGAGCCAGGGTTTGCCCCTGCTGGACCCTATCGCCTTCATTGATATAGATTTCCGAGATTTTTCCAGCTAATTCAAAACCTACGCTGGCATTTTGCTGGGCAAACACGCTACCGACAAAACTCCGCTCAATAGAAAACTCAGATTGTTGGCTCAGTTCCAGACTGGCGGTTTGATGAATAATGGGAGACGGTTGCGGTTCGGCGGTGGGCTCAGTGCATGCAGACAGGGTGGCCAGCAGGAACATTGAGCCGATCAGGCTTTTCAGTGTGTTGGTATGTTGTCTTACGCACAGCATAGTAGTGACATCCATTGTATTATTGTGTTATTAGACTACACAGTCTAGTCTAAATGTATAAAACTAGACTGTCTAGTTTGATTTGAGGCGCATTGTTAAAATGAATGTAAAAACCAGAACAAAAAGCGAAGAAAAGCGACAGCTTATTTTGGATGCTGCTGTGGAACTCTTTACCGAGTTTGGCTATCAATCCACGAGTATGGATAAAATTGCCAAACAGGCCGGGGTGTCGAAGCAAACTCTGTACAGCCATTTTGGTAATAAAGAAGAGCTGTTTTCTGCGTCTATTAGTACTAAGTGTATCAGGTTCGAACTAACTGATGAGGTGTTCGCTACATTACCGGACCCCGTTAGTTTTTTACCCTTAGTCGCTGACCGATTCAGGGAGCTTATCCTGTCAGATGACGCGGTGAAAATACATAAGGTGTGTGTCAGTGAAGCTTATTCTCAGCCACAGGTCTCCAGGTTGTATTTTGAGGCCGGGCCGGACAGACTAATGACGGCTTTCACCAACTACCTTGTAGAAATGGACCGTATTGGCAAGTTGAAGGTAACCCATCCCAGGTGGGCTGCGGGTCATTTTTTTAATATGGTAATGGGAGAAGCCTGGCTTAAGAAGCAGCTGAATATTCCCTTTGCGGAAGATGAGCAAGCACGAACCGACTTCTTAGCCGACACAGTGGAGTGTTTCTTAAAAGCCTATAGTCTGTGATACCAGCTTGCTTGTTACCTGTGGTTGATATTTATGATCTCCATGGAGGGCGATAGTTGAGACCCATGGCGGTTAGCTGATTTAGCAGAGCCGGTAGTTTGGCGACAAAGTGGCGCCAGCTTTTGCTGCTCTCTTGAGTCCAGGCTACTTCCGCCAGGGCGGCTAGCCTGGGGAATAGCATATAGTCCAGCTGCTCACGGTTTGTGATAGTTTCGGTCCACAGCGCTGCCTGGATACCTAAGATATTGTCGCTTTCCCGGGTGGCTAATTCCAGTGGCAGGGGGTTGTATTGATATACCTGCTGCAGGTTAACGGGGCCACCCCAATAGTAGCCTGGCTCGTGTGGATCCTGGTTATACACCATATCCAGATAACAGTGCTGAACTGGCATCATAATGACCTGGTACCCCAACCTGGCATTTTTGATCCCGGCTTTTAACCCTTTCCAGGAGTAGATAATGGCATCGTGATCTACGTGGTCTCCTTCGGCGATTTCTTCCCAGCCTAATATCTTTTTGTGTTTGGTCCGCAGAAAGGCTTGTAAGCGGCGGAAAAAGTATCCTTCCAGCTCCAGCACGGATTTATACCCCAATTTCTCTCTTAATCGTTGGCATTTGGGGGACTTTTCCCAGGCGCCTTGTGGGACTTCATCTCCCCCAAGGTGAATATAAGGGCTGGGAAATAGTGCAACCACCTCTTCCAGCACCTTAAAAACAAAACTATAGGTGCTTTCCAGTGCGGGAGAGAGCAGGTTGTCATGGTAATTTTGCTCGGTACAATAAGTGGAGGTATCTTCTGTATCCAGCAGGAGTTCGGGATAGGCTTTAACCATCACCCTGGCGTGTCCGGGGACATCGATTTCAGGAATAATATTGATAGCGCGTTTGGCCGCATAGGCCACCACTTCTTTAATTTGCTCCTGGGTATAGTAGCCGCCATAGGAGCTGGCGCCGCTGCCAAATTGGGGTGACAGGGTATGATTTAAACCGCGAAAGGCACCGATTTCAATCAGCCTGGGAAACGCCTTAATTTCTATCCGCCAGCCTTCATCATCAGTTAGGTGCCAGTGAAACTGATTAATTTTATAGGCAGCCAGAATATCCAGCAGGCGCTTGATTTCATTTACATCGTAAAAATGGCGGCAAACATCCAGCAAAAAACCGCGGTAAGCAAACCTGGGTTGATCCTGTATGTTCACCAGGGGTAATTGCCAGCATATCCCCGACTGCAATTGGCAGGCAAAATAGGCGGCCGGAAGTAGTTGCTGCATGGTGGCCAGGGCATAACTGAAACCGCTAGGGTGATTGGCCCGGATCTCCACTCCAGTGGAACTGATGTCCAGACGGTATCCCCCGGTGTTGTCCTGACTGGGGTCTTCAAACAGGCTGATTTGCTTGGCACTGCTCCGGGTTGGATCAACACTGAGGTTTATGTTCGAGACTAGCTTTAATTGCTGGCAAAACAGCGAAACGGCATGGTGAATTTGTTGATTGTTGCTGTGAATTTTAAATTGAGTGTTGGCATCGAGTATAAAAAAACCTGGCTGTACCCTGATGTGTTGAGGTTGCGGAAAAACTGCAATTTCTGCGGGTTCTATGTCCCGCGGTATATCTTGGTATTGTGCGCCAAGGGCTGGTGCTAAGTTATGAGTCAGACTAAGGTTTATCGAATCTGCTTGTTTACCATCATAATAATGGTCTGTGATAAACAGACCCAAAGGTAAATCAGAGAGGTAGTTTATCCCACCTGTTAAGCCTCCCAGTTGTATGGTTAAGCTCTCCCCGGCTGCGAGCGGCGAGAGTGGCTTGAGAATATAGTAATCGCCTGATTGTAGCTCCTGGACTGCATTGGTTAACTGGCTTTGCTCTATCAGGCGCACAGCACAAAAATGAAATCGCCAGTTACTCAGCTTATAGTCACTATGATTGTTAATGATAATTTTGGCTGTCCAACCCTGAGGGCCGGAGTGAGGTAGGATTTCAAAGTGGGCGGATATTGCGGGGACCGACATATATTACTCCAACAATCACTACAGCAAAGGGGCGTTTTTATATAGTGTAGGGGCTGGATCTAGAAAATTTGGCGGAAAGCTGACTTTTAAGGGTTGAGATATTTGGACTCGGCTAAGGAGGCGCCAGCTTGAATTTACGGGGAATTTCCATGATGCGGCCGGATCTAACCGGCTCTCCTAAAGCTAGGTTTAGTTCAGGCTAGCTTTCCCGGCAGCCCTGCTGGAAAGGCAGAGCAAAGCCACGGCAAAAAGTATTCAACACCGGCCATATGGAATTAACTGGTAATACTTTTGCCTATGGGCTGACAGTATGTGCTGCTAAGGGCCTATTTCGAACTGTTTAATGACCAGTCATAGTCGTGGTCATAACCCTTCGTTACCTTGCTTAACTGTTTGGCTAAACCCGGCTCGGCATAGTTATTTAAGTGGGCTAACAGCTGATCAAAAGTGCCAAAGTCCTCTTTGTACCAGTGATAAATACTGGACAATTGTAATTCTTCCTGGTTAAAGCTGACCCCTCTCGAATGGTTAATATAATCCCTGGCTTGCTGTTCCAGCAGAGGCTCAAGATTACTGGCTGTGTAGACTTTACTGGCCAGGTTTGGGCAACTGTAGCTGGCGCAATTCACGGCATAGTGGATCCTGGGATCTTGCCAGATAGGTCTGAGGATCTTGTGTTCTATATCGTTCAGACTCAGTTTCTTTCCTGCTATGGTCGCTAATTCATCGTCCCATGGGCCGAAACTGAACAAACTGTCACCCAGCTTCTTGATGCTGGTTACAGGGTAATTATCGATGATCAGTTGCAGGGTTAGGGCATTGTATAAATTTACCCAGTAGGCTTTTTGTTCCAATTGATTCAGGCTCCTGGGATCTTGCTGCTGTAGCTGCCTGAGGTAGTGTTCGAGACCTTGCTTTTGCTTCGCAGAGACTCGGCCATATTTCACCAGGTTGACGCCTGTATCGTCCGATATCAGGTAATTATCTAAAAAGACTTGCAGTCCCTGATGAGAGATTACTTGTTTACTGTCGGATTGATGAGATCGCCAGAAATCTGTGTCTGTGTTGGCGTAGGCCGATGAAATACTGAGGATAACAGCAAAACAATAGAGCAGCTGTTTCATAAGGTGTCTCCTTTTAAAACTTTTGGGCCATGCCCATTTGGGGGCATGAAATAGAGCCGAGCAATCTTGCCTAAAATACCTTTACCTGCCAGAAAGCCACCTTTAATTGTGCCGCTGATTTTGGATACTCCCAGCCGGCGACGGGTATCGACAGCAACTTCTACCAGCTTCATTTGGTGCTGGATAGCTTTAACCTGCATTTCCACCGTCCAGCCAAAACTTTGATCCTGCATCTGCAATCTATCCAGGGCAATTTTAGAGATGGCTCTATAGGGACCTAGGTCCGAGACATTTTGTTGCCAAATTTTATTAATTAACCAGCTGGCCAACCTATTACCGAAAATTTGCGTTGCTGTAAGCGCACCTGGCTGGCATTGGCCTTGGGTTCTCGATCCGATCACCAGGTCTGCCCCAGATATCACCCCATCGAGCAACTTCAGACTTTGCTCTGCGTAAAATGCGTGGTCGGCATCGGTAAAAACAACTATGTCAGGGTTATTCAGGTAAGCCATGGCTGTTAAGCAGGCTCTGCCGTACCCAGGTTTCTCCTGATAAACGACTTCAGCCCCGGCCTTAGCGGCAAGTTGCGCGGTATTATCGGAAGAGCCGTTATCACACACTAATATCTGATCTATTACTTGGCTGTTATCCCCGTTTTCTAGCGCTTTAAGCTCAGACACTACCAGCTGGATGGACGCTTCTTCGTTTAATGCCGGGATAATAAGACTTACCTTTTTACCTCTATACATACCTGGCCCCTAATAACGTTCGGACAGGTAATAAATCACCGCGTCACGTTCCTTAGCGGTGAGGTCGCTTGATAACTTTTCTCGGTTTTTTAAGTCTTTGGCAATTTGTTCGGCCGTGGTTTTGTTCAGGCTTGCTTTATTCACCGGGCAGCTTTCGCAGGCTAATTTATTGAAAAAGGTTACTTTGCCCCGGTTGTATTTATTTTTGGCTTCCATTTTGGCTCGGTGAGAGTTATTGCCATAACCACCGCCACCCGAAGCCAATGTTGTGGTAGAAAAAATAGCCAGGCACAAGAGTGTCAGTAAGGTCACCAATTTCATCTGATTTTCTCCTTATATTTGCAGTCGTTTGCCGATCATTAAAAGAGTGTAAGATATAAAGGTCACGTTATTATCACTTAAACCATTTGTGCCAACCATAGCTAGAAAGCTGTGTTTGTGGCTAGTATTTGAGTGATGCAAAGGTAAGTATTGTAGCAAAGGAAGTCTATCGAGGTATGTGAATGGCTGCTTGGCGTCTGGATTTTTTTGCTGTTTTGCTGGCGGCGAGTTATCTCGCCTTAGCTGTATATTCCAATTCAGCTGAGGTTCTGGTGTATCCGGTTCTTAGCCTGTTGGTTGTGAGTTTCCTTATCTTGCTGTGTTTAAGTCGCTTTCCAAGGTTATTGGAGCTACTTACTCCGACTCGATTCTGGTGTTGGACCCTGATCTACGTAGCCCTGGGATTAAGTGGCCAGCCTGTTTTTGAAGATGATTATTTTCGCTATTTGTGGGACGGACACCAGCTGGCCAATGGGATCAACCCTTACCTGTTAGCTCCCAGCGCTTTCTTCGATAACACAGGATTAGGGCAAGATTTTCAGCTGATCCTGGGGCAAATAAATTACCCGGATATACGTACCATTTACGGTCCAGTATTGCAGTGGAGTTTTGTCCTGGCGTATTGGGTTTCTCCTGGTGAGGTATGGCCATTACAGCTGATTTACAGCTTGTGTTTCCTGGGCTTAGTGGCTGCTTTGGTTCACCTTTGTGGTTATCGCCATACGCTGTGGTTAGCCTGGTCCCCGCTGGTATTTAAAGAAATAATATTAACTGCCCATCCGGATATATTTGCTGTTTTACTATTAATGCTGGCGGTGATATTTCACCGTCAGAATAATATGACGTTATGTGCGACGCTGCTTGCGCTGAGCATAGCGGGTAAAATATTTGCAGTGCTTCTATTACCTTTCTTAATGCTAAAAGCGAAGTTGAGACATTGGCTGATATTTATCGCTGTTTTAGGTGCTCTCTATTTACCTTTTATGACATATGGTGATGGCCTTAGCGGATTAGAAGCAATGGCTAATGGCTGGGAATATAATTCAGTTATCTTTATTTTACTCTTGAGTTTTCTGCCCGCGGTATGGGTGAAATTAATATTAGCTTGCCTGTTGTTAAGTGTGTTCGGCTTTTATTGGAATCGGTATCGTAAGAATGAAAATCAATTAATTCGTGGTGATTTATTATTTGGGCTGTTTTTGCTTTGCTCTCCGGTAATTAATCCCTGGTATCTTATTTGGCTGTTGCCTTTTGCGGTTATTTATTCCAGCTGCTCCATCTGGGTGGCATCAGCCTTTGTTCTGCTGTCATATGTAACCGGCTTGAATTTGGGGAGTTTTGAGCTTAGCCCGTTTCAGCATCCGGCTTGGGTAAAACCCATAGAGTTTGGGGTTATTTGTTTAACTATCGTCTGGGAGTATGGATTAAAGAGGAAGCGTTGGCCAGCCATTCAGAGTAAAGGCGAATAATAGCTGGCTTAGCCAGCTACCTGGATCAGAAGGCTTTAAACGTGGCCTTTCGAGCTGCAAGCGCGATCTGTTGTTCTTACCGTTTTCCCTGTTTCCAGCTTGCAGTCACCTATGACTGTTCTGGCCCCCCAGGCGCCCACCTTGTGCATTCGCATTAATTGAAGATAAACTGAGCAAGGTAAACATTGCAGTCTAACTTTTTCAGCTCCTTCTATTACGTATGAGTTCACGCGAAATAGCGTAATAACCAAACAGACTGTAAAAACAAAATAGCAAAGTATCGATTCACTGTCACTACACAGCGATTCTTGGTGAGAACTGGCTCAGTAAGGTAAAAGGGGTTTTTATGGTTGTTTTTTCTCCAAACCTGCTCAATACCTGATTTTACACTCAAATTGCAGGCAGGGATCAAGCTACACAGTTAAGTGCATTTTTCCTCTAATTCGTATTTTCAGCTTCTTTTAACTGCCGTCACCTCGCATCATCGCCATTGAGAAGTAGGTCCATCAAATGCTCCCAATCGTCTACAACGAGCATGCGGATCGTTGACCTAAAGTTTTCCCACAGGTGGGCCTTAGCCATAGGAAACTCGGCAAGCCTTACACTCCGTCAGTGAGCTCAAAAATCTGATGAAAATAAAAGGCTAATAGGGTGAGAAGATACATGTTATAGCTCAGGTTTTGCTCACCATGGCCATAGTTGTGCTCATGTGGTATCCCTGATTTTTCAGTGTGTTAAAGCACTCGTTTTCAATTTTCCACCGCTCAGACCTGCTCGGGTCATCTGCCATTGGCTTCAGTGATCTCGATATCCGGATCAGAAGGCTTTAAACGTGCCGCCTTTCGAGCTGCAAGCGCGATCTGTTGTTCTTACCGTTTTCCCTGTTTCCAGCTTGCAGTCACCTATGACTGTTCAGGGTGCATAATGGCCCCCTGTAAAATCCCATGGCTATGGGTTACCCCCAGGCGCCACCTTGTGCATTCGCATTAATTGAAGACGAAACTGAGCAAGGTAAACATTGCAGTAAATACTAACTTTTTCATATCAAGCTCCTTCTATTACGTATGAGTTCACGCGAAATAGCGTAATAACCAAACAGACTGTAATTTAAACAAAATAGCAAAGTATCGATTCACTGGTCAACGCCCAGAATTGCTGGTCACTACACTATAGATAATTAAGTCATTTGTGGTTATGTAAATAACTCTTACTTGCACAGTTATAGGTATTGTTACTGATTTCCTAGCTCTGTTTATAATATCTCTAGCTTAAATATTTAGTTAGTCGGAGCTAAACTATGTGGGCTGACTGTAATACGTATTTTCCCACCTGAAATCGTCCCACTTTCAAATTGCAGGGTAGCGACCCGCTCTGGTTTAATAAAGGTCATAACCGCATTTTTACCCTGAACTGCCGCAACAGACTGCCAGCCCATTTTGGGCATATTGTCTCTATAGTACATAAATGCCTGGTGACTGGTCATCTTGCTATCGAGAACTAAACGGCCCAGCCATTTTTCTCCTTCGCTGATGATAAGTGAGGCATTAACATCCATAGTGGTGCCTTGATTGGCTGGAATATCTTCAAATGCGGTCAGTGGGACAGTTTCACCATTAACAGTGGTGGTTGCATCGCCTGTGGTTGATGTGGAAGGTGCTGAGCCGCTGACACAGCCACCGATGGCGAATGAGGAAAGCAGTAAAGCTGGTATCAGTTTGGTCGCATCCATTAATTTCTGTTCTTTGTGGCTAATACTCGGGAAGCTATAACATACCCAATTTACCAAAGAAATAAATAGCATAGGGGCAATTTATTTCTATGGTAAATGAGTCTGGAAGCTGATTTAAAACAATCGGTTCAGGCCATTTAGTGCGGCAACGCGATAAGCTTCTGCCATAGTCGGGTAGTTAAAGGTGGTGTTGACAAAGTATTCGATGTTATTGCCTTCACCTTTTTGCTCCATAATCGCCTGCCCGATATGGACGATTTCCGAGGCTCTCTCACCGAAGCAATGGATGCCTAAGATCTCTTTAGTATCTCTGTGGAACAGCAGTTTCAGGCTACCCACATCCGAGCCTAAGATCTGTGAACGCGCCAGGTGCTTAAATTGAGCACGACCCACTTCATAAGGCACTTTCTGAGCGGTGAGCTCTTGTTCAGTTTTACCCACGGAGCTGATTTCCGGAATGGTAAATATTCCCGTTGGAATATCCTTGATAAGCTTCCCTTCTGCTACGCCTGCCACCATGGCTTGTCCTGCGATCCGGCCCTGATCATAGGCTGCACTTGCCAGGCTTGGGTAACCTATTACGTCACCGACCGCAAAAATATTCTCCGTCTCTGTCTGGTAGTTGTCATTTACCTTTAGCTGGCCACGGCCATCGGGTTTGAGGCCTACGGCAGCGAGATTTAGCTTGTCCGTATTACCAGTACGGCCGTTTGCATATAGCAGACAGTGAGCTTTCATTTTTTTACCGGATTGTAAATGTACGATCACACCATCATCCAGCACCTCGATTTTTTCATACTGCTCATCATGTCGAATGATGATGCCGGAATTTCTGAAGTGGTAGGATAGCGCGTCAGAAACTTCCGCATCGAGGAAGGAAAGTAACCTGTCCCGAGTGTTGATAAGGTCGGTCTTTACATCCAGGCCACGGAAAATGGAAGCGTATTCTGAGCCGATAACCCCGGCGCCATAGATAATGATGCTGTTAGGTTCATAATCCAGCGAGAGTATGGTGTCGCTGTCATAAACATGTGGTTTGCTGAAGTCGACGTCCGCAGGGCGGTAAGGCCTGGACCCGGTTGCGATAAGAAATTGCTGGGCTGTGAGTTGTTCCAGGGTACCGTCTTTATGCTTTACCTGTATGGTGTGTTTATCGATAAAGGAGGCTTCGCCAAAATGCAGATCGCAATTGTTTCTGTCATAGAAGCTTTTTCTCAAGTTGACCTGTTTCCGAATAACCGACTGGGCATGGCGCAGGATATCGGCAAAAGTCAGGTGCCTTGTAGTTTGCTCTTCACCGAATAATGGGTTGGTATTAAATTCAATTAAGCGGCTAACGGAGTGGCGTAGCGCTTTGGATGGAATGGTTCCCCAGTGGGTACAGCCACCGCCAACAGAATGGGAGCGCTCTATTACAGCCACTTTTTTTCCCTGTTTCGTGAGCTTCATCGCGGCCCCTTCACCGCCCGGTCCGGTACCAATCACTATGGCATCATATTGGGTTTTTACTGGTTTGGCCGGGTTGGTTGTTTTTTTGCTCACATTAACTCCTTGCTGTTTTTTTATTTTGCGTAGGACCGGGCTATTTTAACAAGGCTATAGCATATGGGGAAACGTTCTAGCTCTAGTAATTGGGATACAGTTTTTTAACATGGAAAAAAAATCCCATGTGACATATTATTAGTCGGCGCGTATATCGGTGTATTCCTGTAACGTTGCTTTTTATGCGTCATGGGTGCTGCTTCAGGTGTAAGTCGGTTATTCCGCAATCTGATTTTAAATCTGCTCTGCATCATTACTTCTTGAAGGTTTTTACTATGAATGACAATAATATTGCCCGTAAACCCCTACTGCTTGCCTTTTTAACTGGTCTTTGTGCAAACGCCAGCTTAGCGGCTCTTACTGTAGGTCAGGTTGCTTTTTCTGCATTTCCTATCATCGCCTTTGCCTTGGCGCTATACCTGCTGTATCAACAGTATGTAGAGGGTCCAATGGAAGGTGCTACCCCTATCTGTAGCGCTGCCCTGTTTGTGGTTGGCGCCTTAGGTTACTCTTCGTTTTTACGCGTACAGCACCCTGAAATAGGCTCTAACCTTATTCCTGTGCTGGTTTGTCTGGGTCTGGTTATCTGGGTTGCCACTAAACTAGGGATCGGCCGTAAAACTGCCGAAAGCTAATTCGAATGCGCAGTGTAAGCTGCGCTTCCTTTTGACCGGAATCATCCACAATAACCCTTCAGCAATAAACGATTTAAAGCTACAATAAGCCACCTATTCAGCTGCTGTATTTACTATGCTTCAACTATTTCGAATAATTAGCCTCATTGAAGGTTTGTCTCTGCTTGTCTTACTGTTTATTGCCATGCCAGCTAAATACTACTTTCAAGCCCCCGAAATTATGCCATATGTAGGTATGACCCACGGAATACTCTGGCTGGTTTACCTTGCCTTCTCATTACCGGTCGGCCAGCAACAGCAGTGGTCCAGCTTTAACTGGCTGATGAGCATAGTGTTATCCGTCATTCCCTTTGGCTTTATTTTATTAGAGCGTTCATTAAATAAATCCAGCTACGCAGAAATATAAAAGGTTTGGCATTTTTTCTGGCTGATTATTGCCTAATCAGCCGTTAATTATCAATAAATCTGTATGGGCTGCTGATAACTGGCTCCCTTGTATTCCCCAGGTAAAAAAAGCAAGATGATCGCAGAGAAGATCAACTGGGGTAGGGAAATGAAAAAAGACACTAAGATAGTTTCAGCGGGCAGAAGCAAACAGTGGACCAAAGGCGTGGTGAATCCGCCAGTGTGCCGCGCATCCACCATAGTGTTCGATACTGTGGAAGAGATGAAAAACAGCACCAGAAACAGAGCCAATAAGGTGATGTTTTACGGTCGCCGTGGCACCACCACCAGTTTTGCTTTCCAGGAAGCCATGGTAGAGCTGGAAGGTGGCGCTGGTTGCGCCCTTTACCCGTCGGGAACCGCTGCTATCAGCAATGCTATTTTGTCTTTTGTGAAAAGTGGTGATCACCTGCTGATGGTGGATTCTGTCTATGAGCCTACCCGGGGTTTTTGTGATGGTATTTTGAAGAACATGGGGGTGGAAACAAGCTACTACGATCCCATGATAGGGGAAGGGATTGCCGAGCTGATCAGGGACAATACCAGCGTAATATTCCTGGAATCTCCGGGCTCTTTAACCATGGAAGTGCAAGACGTACCAGCCATCGCCAAGGTAGCCAAGCAGCACGATATCCTGGTGATGCTAGATAATACCTGGGCATCCCCGATTAATTTTCAACCGTTTGAATATGGAGTAGATATTTCCATTCAGGCGGCGACCAAATACATAGTCGGCCACTCCGATGTGATGCTAGGTACTGCCACGGCCAATGAAAAACATTGGGATCAGCTGAGAGAAAACAGTTATCTGATGGGTCAGTGTACTTCACCCGATGATATCTATTTAGCTATGCGCGGTATGCGAACCTTAGGCGTACGCCTTCGTCAGCATGAAGAAAATGCCCTGAAAGTGGCGAAGTGGTTGGAGCAAAGACCGGAAGTAGATCATATTCGCCACCCCGCATTTTCCACCTGCCCGGGTCATGAGTTCTGGAAACGGGACTTCACCGGTGGCAACGGACTGTTTTCTTTTGTATTAAACCGAGGCAATAGCAAAGCTGTTACCGCTCTGCTTGATGGTATGGATCACTTCAAAATGGGTTATTCCTGGGGTGGTTTCGAGAGTCTGATCATTCCGGTTAATGGTATTCAGGGATTGCGGAGCGTGACTAAATGGGAAGCTGCCGGACCCATGATTCGGGTGCATATTGGCCTGGAGGATACGGACGATCTTATTCGTGATCTTGAAGCTGGCTTTGACAGGTTAAATGCTGTGCTTGCCGGGCAATAAACCCTGATTAAAAAGGCCGCTGTGAATCTGATAGATCACAGCGGCCTTTTTTGATCTTAACTAACCAGCAATAGCTTACTTAAACACGTCGTCCCCGGACATGGTTTTCGGACCCAGCGGATGATCCAGGTGCTGATAATCATGGTGATGGTGGTGGCCGTGTTCACCGTGAGAATGGCTGTGTGAGTGTCCATGAGAATGGTCGTGGCTTGTTTCCTCAGGCTGGAATTCTGCATGATGATGGTGCAAATGAACGTCGCCATTGGCCAGTCGCTGTTTAAACTTGGCCATCAGACTGGCCGGTGCTTGCTTCGGTGACATCAGCTCGTCAATATGACACTGGAAGCTACCCAGTACTTTAGGGTGATCTTTTAAGTAGGGCGCCATAATAAATTCAACATCTGGATTAGCGGCAGCCACTTCATCGGTTAAGCGATGGATCCGGTCAATAAGCAGGCCGGTAAACAGGAAATAGGGCGCCACTACAATCTTTTTATAGCCCAGCTTAACCAGTCTTTCGAGCCCCACTCCTACAGAAGGATAAGTCACACCGGAATAAACCGTGTCTGCCCAACCGAACCCCAGGTTTTCATTCACGATCCGGGTTAGTTTTGTGGCTTCCGCGTTAGCCCAGGTATCCGAGGTACCCCGACCCACCACCACTAACATAGTGTCGTAAAGCTCACCCGGTTTGGGTGGATCTGTCAGGCCAATGGATTGTAATATGCGCTCCTGGAAGGCTTCTATCATTCCCTCTTGCAGTCCAAGCTCCGGGCCGTAGTGGATAGTGAGACCCGGATGTTTTTCCTCATAGGTTGTCAGCACTGAAGGTATGTCATTTTTCGCATGGGTTGCGGCAAACAACATACCCGGAACCGCAAAGATCTCGGTGACACCTTGTTTGATCAGCGCATCAAGGCCCATATGAATATTTGGCGCGGAATATTCGAGAAAACCATATTCTATGGGCATATCCGGATAACGCTGTTTTAGCCCTGTAGCCAGTAGGGAAAACTCTTGTTCTGCTTCCTTGGCGCGGCTGCCGTGCCCGCAAATCATAATACCTTGCATGGTTTTTCTCATTGTACATTCTGGAATAGTGGCTAGTGTACTGATTTTTTATCCTTGGATGTTTACTTTTTTTCAAGGGTGAGATGAGAAAAGGGCAAGATCAAACCCAAGGCTTTTTATGCCTGGCGCTGTCCTTATTGTTTTGGCTTTTGGGTTGCCCTTGCACTACCCGGGTTAACAGGGATTCAAACAATACCTGCATTCGGGAACCTTGGTGCAGCTGGGCAGCCTATTGCCTGCCATTAAGGGATATGAAATGAGGACGGCGTTGATGAAGGCTCGTAAAGAGGCTGGAAACAGCTAAACTGCGGAATTAGTAAACTGATGATAAGCCGAATACCGGATTGTTATTGAGTCAGAATCTCGGATAGCTGGCCGCTACTTTTAACTCGAGTATTCGTCTGTCTATTCAATCCCTAAGTATAAGACAAGCGAGTTTCTCAACCTGCTTATCTCATTGTGGGAGTCGTTATCTGTTGAGGTGAGCGATAATATCGGCTGGTTCAAGGCGCTTGGTGTAATCGGCATCAACAAAGCTATAGCTAACTGTTCCGTCTTGTTCGATGACAAAGGTCGCCGGTAAAGGAAGTTTAAAGCTGTCATCACCATTATGGCTGATAACATCAATGCCAAATTTTTCATAGATAGGCTTCAGAGCCTGAGCTAATTCGAACTCCAGCCCGAAACTGTCGGCTACCAGGTTACCTTTATCAAACAGGATCTCAAACGCTAAGTCGTTTTTTTCTGCCGTGGTTAATGAATGGTCCGGCTGTTCAGGAGAAATCGCCAACAGAGTTGCTCCCGCGGCTTGGATCTCCGGTAAGGCTTGTTGTAGCGCCTGTAACTCGAAGTTGCAATATGGGCACCAACCTCCACGGTAAAAGCTCAATACCACAGGACCCGCTTTAAGGATCTCCTCCAGAGAGCGGTTTTCATTAAGGTGATTTGTCAGGGTAAAACCAGGCGCTTTATCTCCCTGCTTTATGGTTTTGTTTGCGATACCGGTTTGCTCCAGCTCTTCAGTGGTCTGCGCCATGGTTGCCAATATTTCCTGCGGAACAGCCTGCTTTTTCTTCTCTTCGTAGCTTGCGATCTCTTGTGCCAGGGTAGCCATATTGATTTCCTACTCTTGTAGTTGAATGATTGTTCAAAAATAAACTAGATGTTTTTGAATGAGTAATCAAGTAAAATTTATTAAATACAATTAACCGGGTGTTGGTATGGGAAGGCCACTGCAACATGATAAGCAGCAAGTCGTGACTGAGGCGATGAAGCTGTTTTGGAGTAAAGGTTATACGGCAACGAGCATGGCTGAACTGCTTAGCGCGACCGGGCTTAAGTCCGGGAGCTTGTATGCGTCTTTTCAGTCCAAACAAGGTTTGTTCTTACAAGCCTTGGATCACTTCGCAGAGGTTGGGTTGACCAATGTAAAGTCAGTACTCACTGCGTCGGACAAAGAAGCAGACAACCTATATGCCTTGTTTGAGTTTGTGATAGAAGGCCAGCAGTTTCAGGGCTGTTTCCTGGTAAATACCTTAGTCGAGTTGGCTCCCCATGATGAGGCCATTAGTGAGCGGGTGAAGGAGCATCTGAATAATGTGGAAAACGCCGTAGCCCTGTGCCTGTCCCGTGCCCTTTGTAAACAGCAATTAAAAGACTCCGTGGATATACAAGCCCAGGCAAAACAGCTGATGATAAATATCTGGGGGATCCGGGTAATGCAGCGAGCGGGGCTGGATATTCAGCAGAAAGCGGCGCTAAAGCAGCAATATAAAAGCTATCTTCTGGATCTGTTTGATTAATTGCCCCGGAGCTTACTGTTTGCCGTCAGCCAGGCATGTCGAGGGCTTAGGTATTCGCATGGCATACCCCGGGCTGATTTACACAGCAGTAACAGATTTTCTTCGATAGTACTTAGGGCTACATAAGTAATGCTGTTTAAACTTTTTCGAGAAATGTCCCACATGCTTATAACCTACGTTGAAAGCGACTTCCTGAACCGTCAAGTCACCGTTTAGCAGCAACTCACTGGCTTTGATCATACGTTTGTTATTTAGATAGCCATATACGGTATTGTTAAATATAAGCTTAAAATTTTTCTTAAGTTTGTTGTCGTTTATACCCACCTTACGGGAAAGCTCAAACAAAGAGGGAGGATCTGCCATTTCTTCTTCAATAATACGAGCCGCATTATAGATACAATCGACATCCCTGGGCGTCACACCAGCGTAGACCTGCTTAATCGCATTGAAGTTATGGTACAACATAGCCAACAGCTCCATCACTTTACCCTGCAGATAGAGGTTTTTTGCCGATTTAGTCAGCTCGGAGCGATAAATCTCGTCCACGATTTTGATGATATTTGGGGTGACTGAGACAGGTAAGAAATAGTCCATGTCCTTTTCTTGTAATAAGGCAGCATCCGCCAGGGAATACATGATCTCTTTGGGCACACAAAAATTCATCAGTTTCACCGGCCCTTTGGGGTAACGAAACTCGCAATCACTGTTGTGACTTATAAAGAACAGTGCTTTGTCCTTGCAAACTGTAAAAGTCGTGTTCTTTTGTGGAACGGTTATTTCGAGTTGACCATCTAATACCAAACAAGCACCAAACATACCCTGGCCGCTTTCTTTAAAGCAAATAGGTTGCTGAAACTCAAGATCGCTAAAGGCAATAGTTGTGTCCTTTGCCAGCTCAAATAAGTAACCAGAGCCAATACATATCTTTTCGTCCAGTTCTACCTTTTTGGTCGCATATTCAGCAATATTATTGCTTTCTTCATTTTCAATCACGTCACAAAGTCGAAAGACTTTTTGTGAATGGCAGTCAGCATAAGTCATAAATTACGCCTATATCTAATCCATTAGTTGAAAATCACTCAATAAGACCAAAACTAAATGCAAGTGATATTCATTATCAAAGGTGGCGGCATCATATACTGAATTCAGGCACAACTCGAGTTTATCAATGGGAAGATTGGGCAATTTTTTGGCGAGTTATTGATATTTAATGTAAAAAAAGAGACATCTTAGTGAAAAATCAATCAGCATATAAGCTGAATTGGCCGGACTTATCAAAGGCTGATAAGTCCTTTTGCAGATGTGAGGAAAGTTTAGTAAATTAAGCAGCGCTTAAAGCACCCAGCCCCTGGTTTGGTTTTGATCTCTCCATAGTTTTTGGTAAGTCAATGACTGCTCCATCAGTTGCTGGTGTGCGCCAATAGCCTCAACTTTACCGCTCTCCAACACTATGATTTGATCTGCGTTTAGTACAGTGGATAGCTTATGGGCAATCATGATCACAGTTTTACTTTGAACCAAGGCATTAATCGCCAGTTGCACCTCTTTTTCATTTTCGGGATCCAGCGAGGCGGTTGCTTCATCCAACAGCACGATGGGCGCTTGTTTTAAGATAGCGCGAGCAATGGATAACCTCTGCTTTTCACCTCCCGACAAACGTGCGCCAGCTTCACCTACTTTTGTCTCAAGCCCTTGGGGTAGTTGGCTGATAAAAGACCAACAGCGGGTCGCTTCACACACCTGCTTTACCCTGTCATAACAAAGCCCGTTGGCGCCCAGGGTTAGGTTGTTATATATGGTGTCGTCAAATAAGTAGACATCCTGGAATACCATACTGACTTGCTCGGCGAGTTCCCCTTGAGCAAGATGTTTAACATTTATCCCGCCAATAAGGACTTCGCCCTGTCCCACATCCCAGAACCTGGCGATCAGATTGGTTATTGTGGTTTTGCCCGAGCCTGACGGACCCACCAGGGCTGTAATTGTGTTGGGTTTACAGCAAAACGAAACGTCCCTGAGCGCTGTTTTCTCCTGGTAGGAAAACGTAACCTGGTTAAACTCAACTGTCGGTTTAGTCGGTGTTTTACTCACTTCAGGTTGAGAAAGCTCAGGTAAGTTAAGGATCTTTTCAATCCTATCCATGGCGCCCTGGAAGTATTGTAGCTGGGCGATAAACATAGCGAGCTGAGTGAGGGGTTTATAAAAACGTGTGGACACAATCAGAAACAGCAGCAAGGTAGGCAATGCCAACTGGCCGCCCAGGATAAGATACATGGCTGTCATCAAAAATACAGCAAAACCCGCTTCAACCAGAACAATAAAGGCAACGGGTGCGATGCCAAAAATAAACTCGAACTTGATGCTATCGTCTCTTAACGCTTTGAGCTGAGTAGTCAGATCCAGAAATTGCTCTCCTGCCTGATTAAACGACCTTAGGACTTTAATCCCCTGAATATATTCAAACAGTGCGCTGACTACTTTATCGCCAAGCTGAAACAGCCGGGCTTTCATCTTGGCGCCGATCCCTTTAAGCAAAAGGAAGGTGGCGACCGCAATGGGCAGGCCCGAAACCATAGCCAAAGCCAACCGCCAATCTACCAGCATTAAACCAATGGTCACCATGGCTACCAGTAATAACGTACCTACAATTTGACTAAACAGCTGGGAAAATACTTGCTCGGTAAGGTGCACATCTTTAAGTAAAGTGTTATTCAAGGCGCCCAGTTCCAGACTTAGCAGCTCCCCCATAGGAATTCGTTTTAGCTTATCCGCAAGGCGGGTGCGTATCGCAGCACCGGCTTGAATACTGAATCTATTGTTTCTTTTCAGGCTCTGCTGAGTGATCACCATTCTAATCAACAGGACTAACACCATTAAGGCGCAATAAACCCAAAGCTGACTGATATCCGGCGTGGGCTGAAACATACCTTCAATCACCAGGTAAAGTAGCAAATAGGGCGCCAGCGCCAGTAAAGAGTCTAAAGTGAGTAACGCCGTATTCCACCACAAGGCTGAATTTGAGCGGCCGGTTAGGGCTTGCATCTGACTAAGCAAAGTCTGCCTCCTTCTGTTCTTTACTGGTTGGCATTGACCAATCCTGGGCATCCTGATGGGCAAGCCACATTCGATGATAAACACCTTGTTTTACGAGTAACTCGTTATGGCTCCCTTGCTCCACAAGCTCTCCATGGTTAAGCACCAGAATTTGATGGGCCGAGACTATGGTTGAGAGTCGATGGGCAATCACAAATACAGTCTTATTTTGGATCAGGTTTTTCAGCGCCTTATGGATAAACCTTTGGCTGCTGGCATCGGCAAACGCGGTCGGCTCGTCCAGCAGTAAAATAGGTGCGTCTTTTAAGATGGCCCTTGCTATGGCAATACGTTGACTTTCGCCGCCACTAAGCCGTACCCCGGTGCCAATAATGGTGTCATAACCCTGTGGTAGCTGGCAGATAAAGTCGTGGGCATAAGCTGCCTTAGCCGCGCGAACTATCTCTTCATCGCTAAAGGCCCGGCCCATGGTGAGGTTGTTGCGCACGCTTTGCCTAAAGATAAAGGTATCCTGAAAAACAAAGGATATGTTTTCCATCAGTTGAGCATCGGGTATAGCTGAAATAGGTTTATCACCAATCCATATTTCTCCCGACTGAGCTTGGCCGAAGCGGGCGATTAACATGGCCAGGGTCGATTTACCTGCCCCCGAAGGTCCGACTACAGCGGTCAGGGTGCCAGGCTTGGCATGGAAACTAAGCCCCTGGACTGCCGGCTTGGCTGATCCCTGATAACTGAAGCTCACATTGTCAAAGCGAACCCCAAAATGCATCAAGGACTGCGCCTGCTGCGTATGGTTGGTGACTTGCGTATCCAGAAGCTCTTTGAGCCGGGTTACGCCGCCAAAAATTTGGTTTAGATAGGCGCTCAACATAGATAAGTTATAAACAGGCTCCATCATGCCGACGCCAAGCAAAATACTCAGCACAAATTCCGCAATACCTAAACTGCCATGACTCCAAAGATAAAGACCAAGGGGAACAAGCACCACTAAGCCGCTATCGAGCAACACTTTAAATGCTGCAAATGGCCAGCTAACCTGCGCTGTCCAACGATCCATCAGATCCCGGTATGAAGCTAGACTGTCGGAGAGTTTTTTGTTTGGTTTTTCACCGGCATTAAACATACGAACCACAGGCATGGCGCGGGCGTACTCAGTGACACTGGAATTAAGCTGACTCAGGGTGTGATGGTATTGCTCGGTCTTAGCGGCAAAGTCCCGATAAAGGAGCGCCTGACTAATAATAGCGAGGGGGATGGGGATCAGCGCCGCCAGGGCCATGCGATAGTCAATAAAGAGTAAAAAACCAAATGAAAGCAGCGGAGTGACAATGGCTGCGACCATATCCTTGATCTGGTGTGCAACAAATATCTCTATTCTTTCAACGTCTTCTGCCAATATCTTTTTTATTTCTCCCGAGCTGCGCTCGGTGAAAAAACCTAACGAGACTTTCGCCAGATGAGCTATCGCCAGCTTCCTTACCCGGTACTGGATGTGATAGGCGCTTCGGTGAGCTAAAGCCGCAGAGGCAAACAGGCAAAGGTATCGCAGCAACATAAAAATAATAGCCGCACTCACCCAGGACCAAATGGGTTGCTCTGCCAGGCTATTTTTGGTGAGACTATCTATGATGAGGTAAATAAAATAGATGGGCGCTAAGGCAAAAATAGCGGCGATACATGTGAGTATTACAGCACTCCAAAGCTGCCACTTGTGCCGCGAACACAGGTAAAACAACCATTTCATAGCCTGTATGGCATTGGTTTGCATTGGCTATCTCCTTTGATAAAGCTGGTTTGCTTATAGTGCAAGCCAGTAACTGGACGACCGTAGGGGAAAAGAAGGCGAGAGCAGGCGCTCTCGCCTTAGCTTGATTTGGATTAGTACCTGACAGTGAAATCGACGCCAAACTGTCTGGGATCGCCAAAGGTGCTTACTTCGTTGCCAAAGTTAAATGCCTGGGTTCGATATCGCTCGTCCGCCAAATTACTGCCCCATACCCGGATGGAATAATCGTGACGATATACGAACTCCAGGTTCGCATTAATGAGAGCGTAAGGGTCTTGAGTAATGCTACCAGAGCCATTCAGTAGCACGTCACCAAAGTAATTTACGCTTAGGCTAGGGATAAACTGCCAGTCATTGGAAATATTGCCGTTATAAACCACATGGCTGTGGATATTGTATTTAGGCGCAAACGGAATACGTGAGCCTTTGGCCAAGGTCGCGCCCGAATAACCATCGATCTCCTCTACTTTGGCATCGTTGAAACCAAAGCCCAGCACGGCTTCCCAGGCATCCGCTATCCAGGCATTGACCGAGCCTTCGAGACCTCGCGATCTCACCTTGTTAACCGAAGAGATCTTTGCATTACCCATAGCATCAGCGTATGGAAGCTGATAGTTGTATACATAAGAATCAAATACAGCAAGGTTGGTCATCATAGTACGATCCAGCCAGTAGGCTTTATACCCCAGCTCAAATACACGGCTGGTCTCGGGAGCGTAAGGTTTGGTCTGTCCGGTTCTGCCCTGCTCAGGAGTAACATTCTCATACATCCAGGTGGCGCCGCCACTAAGCAGACCTTCCCCGTAACTGGCATATACATTATGATCTTTACCAAATTCTTTGGTTAATGCGGCCTTAGGTAAGAACTTATTATAATTTGTGTTATAGCTACCCTGGCTATCCCCTCCGGCAAACGCATTATAAAAGTTAGAATTTGAGTCAAAGTTTTCCTGGGTAAACCTTGCCCCAAGATTCAATCGCCAGCTCGGTGCAAATCGCCAGGTCGAATCGACGTAAGCGGTATAGGTGTCTCGCGCCAGCTCACTGGCGACTCTGGTCATATCCGATTGCATTGCGATTATGTGAGCGGCTTGACGGTTATCGTCCGTCGCCCGGAAATAGGCGAGGCCAAATAACCAATCAAAATCCGATGCTTTTGGTGTCGAGGTGAGCCTGAACTCTTGAAAATAGTCTTTCTCATCAAACCAGTTATCTATATACATAGCCATCGCTGGTGGTGAAACGACGAGATCCGGGTCATATTTGGCATAGACATTTTGCTGGCGGTAACCGGTTACTGAGCTTAATGTCCAGTCAGGTGAAATATGCCAATCCACTCCAAGTGAAACCCCCTTAGCGCTTTGCTCAAAAGTGCCTTCTATGTCCATGGCCGCTTCCAGATCATCACCACGGGACATGGTTTTATTGGTCGTGTTGGCATACGGCGCCGGCCCAAGATCTTTAGTCATATAGTCAAGAGAGAGTCTCGCAGAAACCTTTTCATTCAGCTGCCAGTACAGTCCCAGATTGGCCGCCATGTCATCTTTGTGATCTATGGATTTATTAAGGTGAGTATTTTGGACGAAACCATCGCGTTTAAGGGCGCTAATAGAGAGCTTCATCAAGAGTTCATCATCCACAAGAGGCGTACTCACTCCAGCCTTGATGCTCTTTTGACCGTAGTTTGCGACCCCGACGGAAACCTGAGCCGTAGTTTCATTAGATGGCTTTTTGGTGGTGATAACAATGACGCCATCTCGCGCATTACTGCCAAACAAGTTGCCTTGCGGGCCGCGTAAAAACTCAATGTTTTCCACGTCCATTAACGGCAGATTTAGTCCGTACATACTGGTATGTGGTACACCATCCACATAAACCGGCACATTGGTTTGCTCCAAGTGGCGAGGCATTCCACGCACTTGAATATAGCTGTAGTCACCGGCGATATCCGGCATTGATATGTTGGGAATGGTCTTTACCACATCGGCAACGGATCCCAACCTTAGCCTTTCAATTTGTTCCTCGCTGACCACGTCCATACTGACCGGGACTTCTATAATATCGCGCTCCACTCGTTGGCCGTAGACAATAACTGTGTTTTCATCTTGGCTATGATTCGAGTGGGCGCTAAATGCCAGTGTTAAAGCCAGCATCAGGCTTGATTGTAGGAGGATCTTTTGCTGCATTTCTCGTTCCTAACTTATTGTTGTAAATTTCCAATCCACCAATGATAAAAAGGAATGCTTACCATTGGTATTCGCTGGGTAGCACTTCGCGGAGAGTTATAAGTAGCTAAGGGAATTTGTGCGGCAATCGTGGCTTATTTGGATATATAGCGATGATTTAAATAAAGGTTGTCGGTTAAGCAGGGGTTATTTATGCCCTGGTTCGGGTTAAGCGCCGCTCAGAACGAACGGCGCTTTAAGGTTTAATTCAGCTAAGCTAAGGCTTGATCAGTTTCGCTGGTTTGCTCCGCCTGACCAAACCCGCGGTAGTTGACCGTCATTAGCATAGCCAGCAAAACTATGGTTAATGCGCAGCAGAGGATAGGGAGATAGCCTACTTGTTCAGCTACACCTAAGCCTATGCCGCTGGCGATAAAGGCCAGCAAGGTAGAAATGGCTATCTGGGCGGTAAAATCTGTGGCTGCCGACTGCGCCCGGCTCTTATCCATCACTGTGGTAAAGATGATGGTAGAAGCGGATCCGCTGCCTAGCATCACCATGGCTACCCCGAGGTAGACAAATAAAGGTTCGTTATGCCCCATAGCTAACGGAATAAGGACCAGAATGGCTGTAAAGGTGATGGTGCAGGAAAACATCATGCTGCTTTTTCGACCCAGCTTGTGCACGCTTAAACCCGCCAGCAAACTGCCTGTAATAGCGACTAAGGAGCCGAGTACGTTAGTGGTAAAGCCTATTTTGTCCAGGCTCCAACCGAGATCCACCAGCATAGGATTTAGCAAAGCGTAGGCCATGCTAATTCCGGTATAAAAGACGGCGAGCAAACATACCCATTGAAGCATACCTGGACGGCGAAACAGACGAACCAGGTCGCTGAATCCAGGTTTATCTTTGTCCTGCTTAGGGGGAGAAGGTGCTTCCTGGTGACGAATTATTTGCCACAGAGGCAGGGCGCTGGCAATGGCCAGCACCGCCATACTGCCACTCCAGCCCAGCCAATGATAGGCGATAAGAACTAAGCCTCCTCCAATCATATGGCCTAACATACCGCCACTGGCTTGAATAGTATTGCCCAGTCCACGCTCTTTTACCGTGAGTAAATTCACCGCCAAGGCGTCGGCGGCAATATCCTGAGTCGCAGACACCAGGGCAATGGCGGCGAATATAAACGCCAGCGCCGAGAGTTGCTCAGGTATCTCATAGAAGGCTGCAGCGGCTAAGCAAATGACCAACAGGGGTTGCGTTACCAACAACCAGCTTCGATAGTGTCCCAACCGCCTGTGTCCATAGCGGTCAATTAGCGGGGCCCAGAGAAATTTGATGGACCAGATTAAGCCAAGACCATATAACCAACCTATTTTATCCAGGCCCACCCCTTCGCTGCGCAATATGGCAGGCACGGCGGACATGATAAAACCAACGCCTAGAAACTGAGAAATATAAAGGCCAGCTAATAGCCACATCTTGTTAGTTGAAGTGGTCAATGTCTTATCCATAAATGTCGAGAATCAGTTAAGCAAGATTTAAACACTATTTGGCGGCAAAGGTTTGCCTTGGGGCGGAGTTAAACAGTCCTAAGCGGGAGTTTTTATGCAAGTATTGGATCAAGTCACAGAGGCTGTCGGTGATTCCGTGGGGGTTTGGATATCAATAAGTTGTGTAAATGTGCTGAGAAATATAAAGGCCAGCTAATAGCCACATCTTGTTAGTTGAAGTGGTCAATGTCTTATCCATAAATGTCGAGAATCAGTTAAGCAAGATTTAAACACTATTTGGCGGCAAAGGTTTGCCTTGGGGCGGAGTTAAACAGTCCTAAGCGGGAGTTTTTATGCAAGTATTGGATCAAGTCACAGAGGCTGTCGGTGATTCCGTGGGGGTTTGGATATCAATAAGTTGTGTAAATGTGCTAAGGCGACTACTGCGTGATTGATAAGAAATCGACGCTGCCGTAATTACCTCGATATCTGGGATAGGGCTTGGCTATATTGGTCCGCTTTTAAATTCTAAGCCCAGTCTGGATATGACTAGTTAACTGTTAGTTGATAAGCAATCCAATGGGCTGACGGTGCCTGCATAGTGCTGTCCAAGTACATGAGTATATATTTGTGTTGTTTTAACATCATTATGGCCGAGCAATTCTTGCACGCTTCTTATATCTCTGCCTGCTTGTAGTAAATGGGTCGCGAAACTATGCCTAAACGTATGGCAAGTTACTCGTTTCGTGATACTCGTGCTGCGTACAGCAATTCCCAATGCTTTACGAACAACACTCTGGTGTAAGTGATGCCTGCAACGGGTGCCAGAATAGGGGTTATCACAAATAGAAAAAGATGGGAATATGTACATCCAGCCAGCTTGCCTAAACGCATTCGGATACTTTCGCTCTAATGCATAGGGCAGCGAAGGGCCGATACCAGCGGCATTATCTTTAGCTTGAATAGTACGTGCGGTGTCAACATAATCAGGCAGTTTGGCCGCGCACTTTTGGCTGAGAATAGTCTGCCTATCTTTATGCCCCTTACCATCTCGGACCGTGAGAGCGCAATGTACTAAATCTATGTCCTGAATGCGCAGCCTTAAACACTCTGAAATTCTCAAACCACTGCCGTATAGCAATTCAATGATTAACTTATTTCGACCAGAGAGCTGCTTAAGCACTATACCGATTTCAGTTGTGGATAATACGCTCGGTAATTGACGTTGTTTACTGGCATAGCAAAACCCTAGATTACCCAGCTCTTGCTGCAAGTGTTTTTGGTATAAATACGCCAATGCATTGAGCGCTACTTTTTGAGTATTAACGGCGACATTGCGCTTATTAGCCAGATAGGTCAAAAACGAAGCCACATGCTCAGTCCCCATGGTATTGGGATGGCGTTTGTGATGAAAGTTGATAAAGGCTTTTATCCAATACACATAAGCCTTTTCAGTTTTAATGCTATAGCCGCGCATTCGCATTTCTTCTTGTAACCGCTTTAGAAATGGACTTTGAATTGCCATAGGGAGAAATCTCCTTTACTGTATATACATACAGTATTATTCGTTTCGGCCAGTTTTCCAGTCCCAATTTGGCTGACTTGTGCGCGATTAGACTTGTTGGCTAATAAAATATTCTGTATTGTCAAACACTTAGAAAAACAAAGATTGAGATAATAGGTTTGGAAACCGCGCATGCTCATTTACACGCAAGGTGTATTGAAGCGAGTAGCTATTTTTGGCGCTGTTCGTGAAGGATGTTGGTTAAATCGACAGTGCTTCATCCAGCCAGCCCCTTCTCGTCCCCGCTCGATGCTGTGAAATTAATCGCCACCATGCCAGGTAATTGCATAGATAAGCCGTTCCAACACCGGCAAATTTTGTTATCCATCCCTTTAGCCTGCTCATGTAGTTGTTCAGTGTCTGGATATGAAACGTGCCATTTTCGAGGCTGTGTGCCGGGTTGTCGCTGAAGATCTGTTTGTGCTGCAGCTTTTCTTTTTCTGCTACATAGGAGTAAACCTTGCTCCCGTCTGTACATAGCACCGAACCTTTGATGATCCGCCCTTTCATGCACGGGTGCATCTCTTTTATTGTGTTGTGTTCCAGAACAAAGTCAGCTTCCTCTTCGTAACGGTCCAACATCATCAGAACGGGGATCAGAAGCGCTGTTTCTCCTTTGCTCATACGACCGTGCCGGCGTGACTTGCGGTGTGAAATGGGTTGATTTCCCTTGAAAGACTCTCTGAAGAAGGTTTCGTCAACTTCGACTATTCCGCTGAGCCGAGTCGCTTTATGTCGTTCGGGAACTTGAAGAAATAGGTGCCGCCATCGGAAGGACGTAGACAGCGCCATCTCACAGGAGGCCGCAGCGGCTCTGAGCGTGACACCATTCACCATACAATCAGCGTAACGCACCAGTTTATCTCTGGACTGAAGATGAGCAAAGGGTGTATTGGTTAACTCATTGAATGTCTTACCACATTCATTACAACGATAACGCTGCAAATAACCAACGAATCCCCAGAGTATGATCTTGCCGCTGTCGCAAAAAATACAGTGGTCGAGCTGCAGAGCCCTGGTCTCCATCGCCTGATTCAGCTCATCCTTTTCGAGTCTTTTCTGAATATGAAACGAAAGATTGCGAAGCTGGGTGCCTGACAAATCTTTAAGGGAAAACAGCATGTCGAAAAACTGAACGGGTGCCATCATCTTGTTGAAAACCACTATTTGGTTACTTTTAGTTTAGTTCACTTGCCAGTACCAACAGAAGTTGCGAACAGCGCCCTATTTTTGTTTTTAATATAATGGATTAACTGTGCGCACTTTTACTGGTCCAACGAGTAAACCGAGCGTGCTCACTATACAAATGTTAGGTTTACTTGAGAATCTAAGGTTTTATAGTCGGTTTTCTTTGAAATGGTTCTGCTAAACGTGGCTGTTTTTCAAATCCAATTTCTGCATTGAATCACAAGTTACGTTTAAATCAGTTTTGCGTTGTAGCTTAGTTCAGCGTTTAACTTTAAAATTCAGTCAATTAGCTAGTGTCCATTTAATTGAATTGTTTAGTCTTTATCGAAATTCGTCAGTCAGCGGATTACTAGAATTAACAAAATTAATAGGTTTACGCCCGCTGTTGTGGGTTTAAACCTAACAAGTTAATTAAACGGAATAAAAACAGTTGGTCATCGCTGCGCGATTTTAACCAACCATTTTTATCCGCTTATTAAGGCGTTAGCCATCAAATGGAGATTGAACATTGCCGCAAGAATTATATTTAGTTAGCCTTGTTTTTTCATGCTTAGCTTTAATTGTTTCAGGTGTCACAGCTTGGCTTACTTTTTTCCGTAAAGGTGAGCTTGTTATGACTCAGCCAACGGTTGTTTTTTTCGGTCCAGATGGCTCAAACTTTAACAGCCCAAAGAACAAAATTTATTTACGCACACTTTTATATAGCACTTCTAAACGTGGTCAAGTTATCGAAAGCTTACATGTTTCAATTCAACGTAATGAATCAAAACAAAATTTTAATGTTTGGGTTTATGGAGAGAAAGGGGATCTAAAAAGAGGCAGTGGCTTATTTGTTCCTCAAGAGGGCGTTACAGCTGATCATCATTTCCTCCTCCCTGAAGATGGTGCAGATTTTAAATTTTTCGCTGGTAAATACAATGTTGTTGTCTTTGCTAAATTAGTAGGAAGCAGTAAACCAAATAAGCTATCTCAATTAAGTTTAGAAATAACAGATGGGCAAGCCGCATCTTTAAATGAACCAAATACGGGGCTATATCATGATTGGGGGCCAGACCAACAATCGTACCATGCTCATATTAATAAAAAGCCAGAGAATGAACCTGATATAGAGGGTTTAATGAAATTGATGGCTAACTAACAAGGATAGGTCGCGCGCAGCCGCGACTTAATCCAGTCGTTGGACAAGCCCGGGGCTACTTATATAGGAAATATCTCATCGCGAGGAAGGAGGGCTTTATGTTGCTCTTTTTTTCGAGCCGAGCACGGCCCGGATTGCCAACGGGATATTGGCAACCAACTGTATTTACGGTTTTTTTATCGTGGCATTCACTCTCCTAACTTCAAGTTTATTTTGCTACGCCACAACTCCTTTTGCTTGGAGTACCTAGGACATCCACAATTTTGTGACAACGAAAATGGCAGTCCATAATAAAGAGATGGCTGCTGTATGTCGGAGGCGCTATGACTGTTGCCAGATCCCGCTTAATCCACCCTGAATCAACCCCCTTCTATCACTGTGTCGCTAGGTGTGTTCGCCGAGCTTTCTTATGTGGCTACGACAAATATGCTAATCGCTCTTATGAACACAGAAAACCCTGGGTAGTAAACCGGATCCGATTTCTTGCTGGTTTATTCTCGATAGACGTCTGTGCCTACGCTGTTATGAGCAATCATTACCATGTCATCTTACGGGTTGATTTAGCAGGAAATAAACTGCTATCTGATGAATCTGTTATCGAACGGTGGGGTAAGTTGTTTGCCATTCATGTGCTGGTTGCACGTTGGCAATCCGGTGAAGCAAAAAGTGACGCGGAAGTTGATGCCGCCAGGGAGCTGGTGAATATTTGGCGCGAACGGTTAGCAGATATTAGTTGGTTTATGCGTTGCCTGAATGAACACATTGCCAGGGAATCAAACAAGGAAGATAAATGCAAAGGGCGATTTTGGGAAGGCAGATTCAGAAGCCAGGCACTGATGGACGAGACGGCATTACTGGCCTGTATGGTTTACGTGGATTTAAACCCAATCAGGGCTGGCTTGTGTGATTCCGTGGAAGAAGAGGAATTTACCTCAATCCATGAACGAATTGGTGACTGGAAGGCAGCGAGTGATAAGCAGTGCGCTGACCAGGGAACAGAAAGAAGCCATTTTTTGTTGCCTTTTAGCCGCTCAAAAAGTGACACGGACAGAGAAATCCCGTTTGACTTTAAGGAGTACCTTTACCTCACAGATTGGACAGGCCGGGCAATCCGAGAAGACAAAACAGGTTACATACCGGAACAGACACCAAAGCTATTGGAAAACCTGCTTGTCCCGCATGAATCCTGGGTAATGACAGTACAGCACTTTAGTCGCTCATTTGGCAGTGCCGCCGGTACCTGGGAAGCCATAACCGCACTAAGTCACAAGGTTGGTCATCACTGGATAAAAGGTCACTCGGCATGTGACAGGCTTTATCAATCTGGGTAGCGCAAGAGTCCCCCGAAACAACTCAACAAGCTAATCATTCATTAAACTAGCCCAGTTACGCCTTAACTGCCGATAAATGTGTTGGTATTGACGATTTTTCGCTATTTTCTCTGAGACCGTGAGAGTTATTGACGTTGTACCATTAAATAATGGAATGGTGGCCACTTTTTGGCTTAAATGGAGTCATGAAAATTGTGGATGTCCAGTTATTCAGTTATTACAGCTTAATCACCCAATGAATTACTCCAATGGACGCTATCGTTTTCATCAATTTGCTCATATTGGTTGATGAGACCAATATGCCAGGCCAGTTTAAAACAGCGGCCAAGCTGCTAGGTAGACGATCGCTTGTTAAGCAGATCCCGGAATGCCGTACCACCCCAGATAAGAACATTCGGGCCGGCCTTCCGGTTTCACTGCACAAGGCTAGGCGCCCCCCTGCATTTACGGTGGTCCTTAAATCACGCGGCTTGCGGAAGGCCGCCCCCTTGTCTGTGCCAACTCGCCTTAGACCTACGCCTCATATGATGTTTTTGTTCATCAGCTCGCAGTTTTGCTAGCGGCTTCCTCCAAACAATTCCTCGCGGAAAAGCCCTTGCCATTCGCTAGTAGTTAACGTCTAATTATCAAACAGATAGCTAGGCGGTGATTTTCCTACAGAGGACTTCCACCTCATTAGTTCATGCCCATGCTGGGCGTACACAAAAAGCTGCACCTGACAAATATTGCTACGCTCGTTTTTGTGTATGTCGCGTAGCTCCATTTTACACAAAAAAGCTCTCCGCAATATCTGCAGGTGAGCTTGGCGTTAGGTTTTTAGTCACAGTGTTGGGAGTGTCGTTAATGTTTAAAATATTTAAATCAGTAGTTGCTATTGCAGCTTTCATATTTTGTGTTCAAATATAAGCAGAGGAAAATAAATTGAATTCTAACCACCAAATTTTTGAAACCGTTAAGTGGAAATCTAAATCAGGTATTCCTGATGAAAAAATGATTGATGCTGTAAATGCAATGGTCTTAGACTTGAAAAGCTTAAAAGGATTTTTACATCAATCTTTATACAAAGATACTAATGAAGTTTGGGTTGATGTTTACTATTGGGAGACAGAAGAAGATGCTCATGCTTCTAATGTAAGCATGAGTGATAAAGCTTCTTTTAAAAATCTAATAGATTTAATTGAACCTGATAGTGTATCGATTGAGATATTGCATCCGTTACAGTCTTCCGGTAAACATACTTTTAATAAGTAAAAACCTAACTAACAAGGATAGGTCGCGCGCAGCCAAGGGCGCGAGCGAGCTTTGTTAACATCATGTAAAAAGCAACGCTGACCTATATTCTCCTTCCCACGCGGCCTTATTCATTTTTCTTGGTACAGACTCTTTTCCGGGGGACTTTCTGAAGAGGTTCTGCACTAAACGGCGACAACACGCCATATTCAATGGCGAGTGTCCAGCATACATTTTCTGAGCATCTTCCCTAAAAATGACATCTAACGCCCAATGCTGCTGATTTTCTATGTGCCAGTGCTGCCTTGAGGCTTGGGCTGCAAGTTCCAGTGGTAGTTCATCGGTACAAACATAATATGATGTCTCATAACTGCCTGTATCTGAGCCATTGATACTGCGCTCTCGGACTACTGCTACTATTCCTTTAATCATCGGCCATTTTGTGTTTATCTCCTTACTAAAAGCGGCGGGTAGCGAGAAAACGGTACGAACTTCTGTTCGTCCATGGCCTTTATCTTTGGTTTCAAAGGAGACTTGCTGCTCTTCTGGCTGTGACCAGTATGCTTGAAACTGCTCATCCACTTCGGCGAGCAGTTTTGGCTGATTACTTTTTACTTGAACCAGCATATCTCCGCCTTTGTCTTTGACCTCTTTCAGCGTTTCTACTTGGCAATGCAAAGCATCGGCTGTCAGCAAGCAACCAGTGATATCCAATGTGTCTATCATCTCTCTTACCGCTTGTATTTCCATGCCTTTTCCTTTACAAGGTCGGTGAGTTAACACTAGCCCCTGCTCAACCTCAAAGGCCGAAACGAGGAACAAGGGATCATCATGGCGGCTGGCTTTAGCACCTTTTATCACCTTTCCGTCCACGCTGATGATAGGTGCACCATTTCTTTCCCGGCGAATATTCACCCACCCAACCATTGCTGATAGCAGGGTTTCAGGGATCACAGTCCGCATGATCTTGGCGATAGTATGCCGGGTAGGTATGCCATTTTTGTATGGCAAATACTGACGTAACCACTTTAGGTTTTCCTTGCCCTTACCGAAGTCTTCAATGTCAGTCCATTGCTTTTGTCCACAAATCATAGCGACTATCACCAGAAACACGACCTCAATGACGGGATAGTCTTGATTGATCTGCGAGCGACTTTCCTGGACCTTTTGTAGCTGTTCAATTAATACCATTTTTCGACCAAATTCAGTAATTTGGAGATCTGATCGTTAAATCGAAGACAAGTTCAAAATTTCTTGTGTCATTTAGTCATTTTTTGGCTATATGGATATTCCTGAAAGTTTGATCCTGCCCTTGCGCGCAGCCGCGACTTAATCCTGTGGTTGGACAAGCCCGGGGCTACTTATATAGGAAATATCTCATCGCGAGGAAGGAGGACTTTATGTTGCTCTTTTTTTCGAGCCGAGCACGGCCCAGATTTCCAACGGGATATTGGCAACCCGATATATTTAAGGCTTTTTTATAGCGGCATTCACTCTCCTAACTTCAATTTTATTTTGCTACGTCACAACTCCTTTTGCTTGGTCACATCCTTGTTTTAGCTCGTCAGGTCAAAGATGACATGGCGGCCCAGGCGGATAAAACAGAGATCCATTTCATTGTGGCATTTTGGACAGCACAGCATTTTTCAGCACTCTGCTAAGCACGGCTGGTAATGTGACGCTGAGCATCAGTTGCAACCGTTTCCCATGCTGTAGGTGGTCAGAAAGTAGACCTGATAGCTCAATTTACGGGAAATACCTAGGACATCCACAATTTTGTGACAACGAAAATGGCAGTCCATAATAAAGAGATGGCTGCTGTATGTCGGAGGCGCTATGACTGTTGCCAGATCCCGCTTAATCCACCCTGAATCAACCCCCTTCTATCACTGTGTCGCTAGGTGTGTTCGCCGAGCTTTCTTATGTGGCTACGACAAATATGCTAATCGCTCTTATGAACACAGAAAACCCTGGGTAGTAAACCGGATCCGATTTCTTGCTGGTTTATTCTCGATAGACGTCTGTGCCTACGCTGTTATGAGCAATCATTACCATGTCATCTTACGGGTTGATTTAGCGGGAAATAAACTGCTATCTGATGAATCTGTTATCGAACGGTGGGGTAAGTTGTTTGCCATTCATGTGCTGGTTGCACGTTGGCAATCCGGTGAAGCAAAAAGTGACGCGGAAGTTGATGCCGCCAGGGAGCTGGTGAATATTTGGCGCGAACGGTTAGCAGATATTAGTTGGTTTATGCGTTGCCTGAATGAACACATTGCCAGGGAATCAAACAAGGAAGATAAATGCAAAGGGCGATTTTGGGAAGGCAGATTCAGAAGCCAGGCACTGATGGACGAGACGGCATTACTGGCCTGTATGGTTTACGTGGATTTAAACCCAATCAGGGCTGGCTTGTGTGATTCCGTGGAAGAAGAGGAATTTACCTCAATCCATGAACGAATTGGTGACTGGAAGGCAGCGAGTGATAAGCAGTGCGCTGACCAGGGAACAGAAAGAAGCCATTTTTTGTTGCCTTTTAGCCGCTCAAAAAGTGACACGGACAGAGAAATCCCGTTTGACTTTAAGGAGTACCTTTACCTCACAGATTGGACAGGCCGGGCAATCCGAGAAGACAAAACAGGTTACATACCGGAACAGACACCAAAGCTATTGGAAAACCTGCTTGTCCCGCATGAATCCTGGGTAATGACAGTACAGCACTTTAGTCGCTCATTTGGCAGTGCCGCCGGTACCTGGGAAGCCATAACCGCACTAAGTCACAAGGTTGGTCATCACTGGATAAAAGGTCACTCGGCATGTGACAGGCTTTATCAATCTGGGTAGCGCAAGAGTCCCCCGAAACAACTCAACAAGTTAATCATTCATTAAACTAGCCCAGTTACGCCTTAACTGCCGATAAATGTGTTGGTATTGACGATTTTTCGCTATTTTCTCTGAGACCGTAAGAGTTATTGACGTTGTACCATTAAATAATGGAATGGTGGCCACTTTTTGGCTTAAATGGAGTCATGAAAATTGTGGATGTCCAGTTATTCATCAGTTATTCAGTTATTCAGTTATTGACAGCACACAATTTTTTGTATTCTGCTGAGCACAGCTGGTAATACGACCTTGAGCATCAGTTGTAACCGTTTCCCATACTGTAGGTGGTCAGAAAGTAGACCTGATAGCGAAACTGGCGGGTGGCATTAATTATCGCATTGACCTCAGCTTGGGTTAATACATCTTGCAGCGGTTGTACTTTAGGCGGTTTGACGATGTTGACCCACACCCAGGGTCGCTCCAGCACATGTTTATAGAAGAACTGAATGGCATTGCGGGCAATCTTCACCGAGCTCCATGATTTGTTTTCAACCAGGGTAATAAAATAGTGCTTAAGTTGTTCAGTGGAGAGATGGTCAGGACAGGTATCGAAGTGGGTGGCAATATGGCGGATATAGCGGCTATACATTTCGATTGTTTTTGGGCTTTTTCCTTGTAACGTCAATTCATTAAGATATTGTGGGTAGAGTTTATTAAAGCGGGTTTGTTCGTCGTTGTTCATCAGTAACTCCTTACACCCCAAGACATTCAGGGCATATAAGAAGTAGAGATGAAGATGCTTTTTCCTGCCGCACAGCGGCTTCGTTCAACAAAGCAAATCACAATCGCCCACAAAGTAACGTGGACTGCGCTCTCGCTCAGCCTATGTTTGCGGCGTTACATGCTAGCGAAATAATTCGCTATGGCTTCCAATTCTAGCCAGTCGGAGAGCGTCTGATTCAACTTTGTAAATTAATACTAAGTCTGGCTTAACATGGCAATCGCGATAATTTTGCCAGTTTCCAGATAATAGATGGTCGACATATTTTTCAGGTAATGTTTCACCAAGTTGTAATTGCTTTATGACATGGCCAACTTCAATTACATCAGGTATCGGAAGTTTCGCTATTTTCTTAAAGTCTTTTTTGAACTGAGTGGAGTATTCAAGCTTAAGCATCGTTCAGCTTACCGATGTTTAAATCATTGAACAATTCTTCAATATTTTGAGCTGAGTTTCCTTGTCCAGATTCAAGCTCGGTAATGGCTGCAGCAGTTATCGTATTAGGTTTTTTTGCTTTAAGCTCAAATGGAATACCGCCATAATTAATCACGGCTTTGGCAAATAGCTTTATTGCCTGGGAAGTACTTAATCCCATATCTTCACATACACTAGTGAACGCTAACTTGGTGTCATGGTCAATTCGGGTGCTTAGCATTTCGGTTTTCATAATGTTAACCAAACCTTAAGTGTTGTATTACAATGTGATACAAAGTATAGCAAAATGCATGTAACAAGGCCAAGCAATCTGACTCCGCAGTTGTTGGCGGCGTCATACAATGAGGACGGCTGTTCATGGCACGCGGATTTGGTAAAGCGGTCACCTTTTTTGTAAACAAAAAAGCCGCCAACTTCACCAAACCGGTGAGCACGGCGTTAGCCGTATCATCCAAATTTTCATTTTGCACCAAAAAGGTATACTTTTTACTCAATTCGTGCTTTTGAATATGATCTAAAGAAAAGCCAAATCAACTTCGATAACCATGGTATCGATTTCCAAGAGGCTAAATTACTATGGATCGATCCTGAATTGGTCGAAATCCCTGCGAATACAAGCGATGAACCTCGCTTTGTTATCATCGCATTCCATAATGGCAAACATTGGTTAGCTGTTATAACGTATCGTGATATAAATATCCGCATTATTTCAGTTAGGCGTTCAAGGAAAAATGAGGTGAAATTTTATGAAAGCTTCTGATTTTGATAAAAAGTTCGATGATGGCAATGATGTATTTGCTAACCTTGACTTATCTCAAGCTAAGCGATCTACACAAACAACCAAAAGGGTTAATGTAGACTTTCCCGAGTGGATGATAGATTCATTAGATCGCGAAGCAAGTCGTGTTGGTGTCACTAGACAGTCGATTATAAAGGTTTGGCTAGCTGAACGCATAGAAAATCTTAATCATCATCACCTTGAACACGGCTAACTAACAAGGATAGGTCGCGCGCAGCCGCGACTTAATCCTGTGGTTGGACAAGCCCGGGGCTACTTATATAGGAAATATCTCATCGCGAGGAAGGAGGGCTTTATGTTGCTCTTTTTTTCGAGCCGAGCACAGCTAGGATTACCAACGGAATATTGGCAACCAACTGTATTTACGGTTTTTTATCGCGGCATTCACTCTCCTAACTTCAATTTTATTTTGCTACGCCACAACTCCTTTTGCTACGCCACAACTCCTTTTGCTTGGTCACATCCTTGTTTTAGCTCGTCAGGCCAAAGATGACGCGGCGGCCCAGTCGGATAAAACAGAGATCCATTTCATTGTGGCATTTTGGATAACACACCATTTTTCAGCACTCTGCTGAGCGCTTTTACAAGGTATTGCCGAAACGGCTGAATAAATTCAACCTAGATGTGACGAAGGAGAAGACTTCTAAGATCCGTTTTAGTCGTTTTCACCCGAGCCGCAAGCATCAGTTTGTGTTTTTAGGGTTTGCTTTTTATTGGGGCACAGATGCGAAGGGTAAACCGAGGTTAAGACGACGTACCGGAGCGAAGAAACATCGAGCAAGTCTAAGTGAGTTTTACCAGTTCATCAAAATCAAGCGCTCAAGTAAGCTGAATACTTGGATGCCGCAGCTGAGGCGTAAACTTATGGGTTTCAGGAATTACTTCGGATTGCCGGATAACAGCAGAAGTTTAGAGCGATTGTACAGCTATGTGCTGCACAGTTTGTATAAATGGCTAAACAGACGCAGCGGAAGGCGAAGCTAAAATTGGAGTGATTTCAAGAAGGTGCTAATGTACTTTGGTATTGAGAAGCCAAGAGTCAGCAAGAGGTGTATCCATATTGACTGGTATTAGGAGCGTGATTTACACGCGTGAACATATAACTGAAGAGACGGTGATGCGGCATTCCGATGCGGTAGTTCCGCACGTCCGGATCTGTGTGGGGTCGGTCTGGCAACAGGCCGACCTACCATGATTAGAGGCAACAAGCTCATATCGAACGAAAGTAAAGGGTAAGGAAACTTATGGGAAAAGAAATATCACTGGTAGTCATTATCGATGTCCAACAGGGAAAACAAGAAGATCAAATTAATGCTACGGTTGGGCGATGAACCGATTCGATCGAGTCACCTCACTTTTACTATTGCTACAAACACGATCTGTTGTCACAGCTCGATTTTTATCAGACCATTTTAATGTTACCGAACGCACGATCTACCGCGACATCAGAACCCTTGAAAATGCCGGTGTGCCCATAGGCGCTGAAGCGGGTGTTGGATACTTTCTTGAACAAGGTTACCGGTTGCCCCCAGTCAGTTTTACACTCGATGAAGCCGCTTCCCTGTTGCTTGGGGAGAAACTGCTGGTGTCGAGTCTTGATGTCAACTCATTGCAAGATTTCAAACAGGCATTGAACAAGATTAGAGCGGTTATCGATAGTTCCGACAAAGACTACCTAAGTTCGTTTGATGCCGATATTGAAGTGCTACCGACCGGCAGCCATTTTCCGATTGATGATGTGAGCCAGCACGATCAAAACGAAAGCGCGGCAACAGTGACTGTTCAGGGTGGCGCCCAAGGGAACTGCTCCCTCAAAGCGCAGGGAGTATCACACAGCGGTGACCGCTGGTTGCGTGAATGTCGAGGGGCGCTGGTGCGCCGACAAGTGATTGAAATTGATTATGCCGCCCTTAGCAGTCATCGACATACCAAGCGACATATCGAGCCCATCGGGCTTTTTTACTATAGCTGGCACTGGCATCTTATTGCGTGGTGCCGCCTGCGCAAAGCCTATCGGGATTTTCGGCTTGACCGTATTCTGTCCTTTTCGCCACAGGCCGAGCAGTTTGCTCGCCACAGCAGGCTAACTCTACAACAGTATCTCAATGAGCAACCTGGGCGGGATGAACTGCAGGAAGTTGAATTATTTTTCGGTCCAGAGGCTGCGCGATTTGTTGGCGAACAACGCTATATGTTCGGTTTTATCGATGAGGAGCGGCAGCAGGACGGAGTGAAAATGCGATTTCTGACCCCTGTCCCGGAATACATGGCCCGTTGGCTCCTGCAATACACCGATGACGTCGAAGTGATCAGTGGTGACTCAATTAAAAGGGCGCTACAGCGTTTCTCGGCTCAACTTTCCGCACACTGGGGCGGCAAATCAAAACTCTCCTGACATAGGGTTGTCAGTACCCCGTGTCACTATCGATTCAACGGTCAAGCACCGTTCACGAATGCTCGGAGCTGTTCCGGGCAGATGAATCAACTGGAGATAACCTATGAAACGAATACCGGTCAATCCGTGGTCGTGGTCGCTGAATGTCGGCTACAACCAAGCCGAAATACTCGAGGGAGCCAACCGGCAACTTATCTGTGCGGGTCAGACCGCCGTCGACGCCGAAGGGAACCCGCAGCACCCCGAAGACATGCGGAACCAGATCACGCTCGCCCTCGACAATCTCGAGGCCGTCCTGAAAGCCGCCGACATGGGCCTCGCCAACATCACACGACTACACATCTACACCACAGATGTAGACGAAGCCATGAAGCACTTCGATGTGTTCGGCGGCCGATTCGGGCCGGTCGACGCCGCTCCTCCGATGACTCTGCTCGGTGTCACTCGGCTCGCCATCCCCGGACTCATGTTCGAGATTGAGGCGACCGCTGCTGACTGACCTTCGATGAAATCGGTAGTATCTACTGCATAAGAGCTACGAGTAAAAGCTATAAAACTAACAAGGATAGGTCGCGCGCAGCCGCGACTTAATCCTGTGGTGTGCGCCGGTCTACTTGTATAGGAAATATCTAATCGCGAGGAAGGAGGGCTTTATGTTGCTCTTTTTTCGAGCCTAGTACGGCCCGGATTTCCAACGGGATATTGGCAACCCGCTATATTTAAGGCTTTTTTATAGCGGCATTAACTCTCCTAACTTCAATTTACGTATACTTTGGCACAACTTCTTTTGCTTGGTCACATCCTTGTTTTAGCTCGTCAAACCAAAAATGACATGGCGGCCCAGGCGGATAAAACAGAGATCCATTTCATTGTGGCATTTTGGACAGCACAGCATTTTTCAGCACTCTGCTGAGCACGGCTGGTAATGTGACGCTGAGCATCAGTTGCAACCGTTTCCCATGCTGTAGGTGATCAGAAAGTAGACCTGATAGCTCAATTTACGGGTGGCATTAATTATCGCGTTGATCTCAGCCTGGGTTAATACATCTTGCAGCGGTTGTATTTTAGGCGGCTTGACGATATTGACCCAGACCCAAGGGCGCTCCAGCACATGTTTATAGAAGAACTGGATGGCATTGCGGGATATTTTGACCGAGCGCCATGATTTTTTTTCAACCAGGTTAATAAAATAGTGCTTAAGTTGTTCAGTGGATAGATGGTCAGGACAGGTATCGAAGTACGTCGCAATATGGCGGATATAGCGACTGTACATTTCGATTATTTTTGGGCTTTTCCCTTGTAAAGTCAATTCATTAAGATATTGTGGATAGCGTTTATTAAAGCGGGTTTGTTCGTCGTTGTTCATCAGTAACTCCTACAGCCCAAGACATTCAGGGCATATAAGAAGTAGAGATAAAGATGCCTTTTCCTGCCGCACAGCGGCTTCGTTCAACAAGGCGCTTAAGCGGAACTAAAACAGTTGGTTAAGTTTCGCGCCTCAACTATTTTAGTCCGCTTAGCGCGGCATTAACAATTCTTAATTGATGATTAAATTTGACAGTAGGGTATGACAGCGTGTTTAGAGTGAGATATTTACTAATTTTTGCTCCGTTGTTTGTTCTCGGCCTGCTAATGCCACTAAATTTCATAATCCATCAGGCAATAGTCCCGCATACATTGGTGACAGAAAATCAGGGTGTAGCTATGTCACTCTTAATTATTGCTGTCGGTCTGTTGCTCGGAGTTATTGGTATATTTACGCATAATAAAATGGCATGGTATTTCAAACTACTAATTGTGGCTTTGTATATTCCTGCCCTTATGTTCTCGCTGATAATATCAGGCATGTAGAGTGGGTGGGGTGGATTAATATTCTCAGTGGAAGGAATACTAACAAGAAAACAAACTGGGACACGCAACAGTTGACTGCGTTTCGCTTCGCTACACATTATAGCCAACTATTACTTAGCCCATTATTTTGGCGTTGGCTTTTCAAGGAGTAACTCAACAAATGGACCTTATCAATTATCTAAATGAAAATTTTTATACTAAATAACAATTACTTGATTTTTCAAAAATTAGTGAGGCTGAATTTTTCTATTTTCAAGAACAAGAAGTGATGCCAACTTGTTCATATAAATCATCATTAAATTATTCTAGCAATTCATTTTTTGGTGAATTTAATAATAAAAATGAAATTGAATATTATGCTAAGGTTATTTGTCATGGATTGGCATGCTTAAAGTAACTACTGATCTTCAAGATGTTTTTCCTATTTTCGCTCATAGATATGCTAAGTTAATCTCTGAATTAAAAAGTGCGGGATATACTTCTGGTGATGCAAAGGTTAATTCAAAGCTTGATTTACATATAGAAGAAGGGTGGCGGCATTTTTTAAATGGTACTTATGGCTTATGTACAAAATCAGGATTGCCTGAGGATGTTGCAGGTAAAGTGTTAGCTGTATTGAACATTAGTGAAACTTTAGAGCTGGATAAAGCAAAAATAGATCTTGCGAAACTAACTAAATCGGTTAATTACTAGATAAATCTAGCTCTATGTTTGCCCCACATGAGCGGCCTAAAAGTTCAAGGCATCGTTTAATTGATGAAGTTCGACGTGAATATAAACTAAAAAGCTAATAAGGCCTTAAAGCGGACAAAATACAGTTGGCTACTTTCACTCCATTAAATATTCTAGCCAACTATACTTAGCCGCTTAAGGAGGCGTTCTATTGCTAGCAAAATTCGGAGATGATTCGTGGGATCTTGGGGAGAAAATATTGATCAAAATGACACTTTTTCAGATGTATATTCGGGTTTCTTTGATCTATATAACAATGGAGCAAGCCCGGAATTCGCGAGCAATATCCAACTAGAAACATTGAGGGTTGGCGTAAGTCATTTATCTAAAATCGAATCGCAAAGGACTTGAAGAATATCCGCGCATAACCAGGATATGGAAGCGACGCGAAAAGACTGTGCGCCTCATAGCGATGTTATCTACTAAATGGAGTATGGTGTTGATTCGAGAGGCTAATAAAAAAGATTGTATCAAGTTGGCTGTATTATCATTGGGTGTTTGGCTCCAAACTTATGCAATTGATGGAATAAGTAGCGAAGTTTCAGAGTATGCTTTGTCAACGTTCACTGAAGATTATTTTAACGAGTTACTTCAGGACGATAAATATAAACTGTTGGTTAATGTGGAAGATGATTTCCTTCGAGGCTATGTACTGATAAATTTCGAATCGAATTTTCAATCTGAGAATTATGGGTTTGAAATAGAGAAGCTATATGTTCAGGGAGCCTTTCAAGGGCAAAGTATAGGCAGCAACCTCTTGTCAGAAATTGAAACACTATATGGAAACAAATTCTGGCTTTATACGTGGGTTCGCAATAAATCGTTGGGATTTTATAAAAAATTTGGTTTTGTAGATGTTGGCCAATATGATTTTAACTTCGGAAGTTCTGTCATAGAAAATAGAGTGTTGCGCTATGGCTGAAATCGTACATAACTGACGGGCACTGTTAGCCGTTGGGTAAAAAGGTTCGTTGACTCTCGTGAGTTTTTTTATATTGCGTAGAGCTGGATATGAGAAGCCGTAAAGTGAGTGAAATGCATAAGCGTGAATATCTCCCAAAAATTGGTGTTTACATAAAAAAGGATTACAAGGGCGCTGTTCGCAACTTCTGTTGGCAATGGCGAGTGAGCTAAATTTTGCTGCTGCGCCGCTAACCGCCTTCCTGTTTCAAGGTGAACACTTGTTACCTCATTACCGGAATCGATGTTGATCATCAACCGGAATTGTTTTCAATGAATTGATTATTAGTCTCTTTTTATAACCTGACCTTACTTTTATCAGCGAGTAAGGGTTATGGCGTCAAAGAGGATAACAATGCGCAAAATGGCCGATGGGGTATCGTTACAGACAAGCTTTATTAATAAAGCTTGTCTGTATACAAATAGCCAGAGCCTGATGGAGTGAAAAACAGGGGTTATGCTACCCCGTGGCCTTTTGAAGCTACCCAGACACGATACCATTGTTCACGGGTTAGCTCGATGTTTAACGCTTCAACGGCTGTTTGTACACGCTCTATTTTACCTGAGCCGATTATGGGTAGAGGCTGGCTTGGTAGGCGCTTAACCCAGGCATAAATCACCTGGTCGATACTTCGGGCGCTTACCTCTTCACGTAACGCTTCCAGCTCGTTACGTACTCGAATTTGTTGCTCGGACTGACCCGAGAACAGCTCGCCGCCAGCCAGACACGACCAGGCCATAGGTTTGATACGTTTCATTTGCAACTGATCGAGCGTGCCATCATGGGCAACCTCAACGTTTAGCGGGTTTATCTCCACCTGATTGGTAACCAAAGGTTGGTCCAGACGAGATTGCAATAATTCAAATTGAGCAGGGCTGAAGTTAGATACACCAAAATGCTTCACCTTGCCCTGCTGTTTTAACTCTGTAAATGCAGCTGCTACTTCATCAGCATCCATCAATACATCCGGGCGATGGATCAGCAAGACATCAATATCTTCCACCCGTAGTCGAGCCAGGGAGTTATCCACTGAGGCCAGTATATGAGCCTTGCTGGTGTCGTAATGGTTAATGCGGCGGTGTGGAAACTGCTCAGTACATAACATAATGTCGCACTTGGTGACTATTTCAATCTGCTGGCGAATGCCGGGCTCCAGCGCGATGGCTTGACCAAACAAGCTCTCACACTGATAACCGCCATAGATGTCGGCATGGTCTACCGTAGTTACACCCAATTCAATATGCTGCTTCAGGAATGAAAGGCGTTGCTGGGCTGTTTTATCCCATTCGCCGAGACGCCAGTAACCTTGTACCAGCTCAGAAAACAAAGGCCCTTGCGGGGTGAGTTCTACTTTTGCCACCATATTAGATTACTCCTCGAAATAAGCTGCCATCATCCTAAATTTGTTTGCTTGTGGTGACAATGATATAAATTCATCATTTCAAATCTGAGTACGAAATGATGGGTTTTGCAACTTGCTGCTGGATCCAAGTAATAAACTGATTGGAGGACTTGTCATCAGTGGCTTGTGGGCGGTATAAATAACTTCCTCGCATTAGCAAAGAAACACTAACTATAAGAATCAGTATGGCTTTTTCACCTTTAAAACGATATCAGCAAAAGCTAGAACTCCCGGGTTTTGTCGCCGATAACAGTCAGTTGGAAGCTGTTGAACAGTTAGACAAGCTTTATCATCAATTGTTAGCACCCGCTCCGGGTGGGGGACGCAACACAGCAAATATTCCCGGGTTGTATTTATGGGGAGATGTGGGGCGGGGCAAGACCTTCTTAATGGACTTGTTTTACCAGAGCCTGCCTGAAAATCGTAAGCTCAGATTGCACTTCCATCGGTTTATGGCGCGCATGCACCAGGAATTGCGGCGGGAATCCGGCCATGAAGATCCATTAACCCTGATAGCAAAGCGACTGGCAAAAGAGTGCAGGGTGCTTTGTTTCGACGAGTTTTTTGTTTCGGATATTGGTGATGCTATGATTCTGGGGCGCTTATTTCACGCCTTATTTGAGCAAGGGATCACTTTGGTGGCGACCTCTAATATTCCCGTTGAAGACCTGTATAAAGGAGGCCTGCAAAGACAACGGTTCGAGCCCACCATCCAATTGTTATTGCAATATACCCAGCAAATCCACCTGGGCGGAAAGCAAGATCACAGGTTGCGTCATTTGCAGTTTCAGCAAACGTTTTTCCTACCGCAGGAGACTGAATTTAGTGAGATGTTTCAGCGTTTGAATACGGCTCAGCGCTATCACAGCGAACCCTTAACTATCTGTCACCGGCGAATTCCGGTGATCAGGGCCAGTGAAACATTAGCCTGGTTTGATTTTGCCAGCCTATGTCACGGCCCGCGCTCTCAATTGGATTATATTGAGCTGGCCTCTCGCTTTGATACTGTCCTACTAACCGGCATACCTGTATTAGGCGGGGAGTGCCGGGGCTGGATAAAAGCCCGTGGCACCGAAGATGGCAGTTTTGGAGTAACGGAAACAGGTGAGCGAGTTATCTCTTATGCCAGCTCAGATGATCCTGCACGGCGCTTTATCAGTTTGGTGGACGAACTCTATGAACGCCGGGTGAATCTCTACCTGTCGGCAGAGGTTCCTCTGGATTCCTTATACACGGGCGGGGCGCTGACATTTGAGTTCAGACGAACTAAAAGTCGGTTAGCCGAAATGCAATCGAGGGAATATTTACAACAAGTCCATTTAAATTAATATGGGCAAACAATATAGCTTGATTAAATTTGCGCGGTTTTGGCCCATATAATAGATAACGCTGCCAGAGTAGCGGAAAGTCCTCTGGCAGATCCTGTTAAGCTAATCCCGTTTGTATAATGCTTCTAATGTAGTGGAAGCAAGTGAGTTGGCATTTACCATATAACCAACTAATGCCCCCGAAGCGTCTTCTGGAAGATCTAGCTTTTTAGACATAGCGTGTACTGTGTATTGATAGCGATGTGTTCCGTGGCCTTTGGGTGGGCAGGCTCCGCCAAAATCTTTTGTGCCGTAATCATTAGCGATCTGCAAACTACCTTCAGGTGCAAGTTTGCCACTTATGTTGCCTGCATCGGCTGGTAAGCTGTTTACAGTTTTAGGGATATTAACTATTTGCCAATGCCACCAACCACTGCCTGTTGGTGCATCCGGATCATGTACCAAGATAGCAAAGGCCTCTGTACCTTTCGGGGCTCCAGACCAAGCAAGTGATGGGGATATATTGTCGCCTGAGCAACCAAAGCCTGTAAATTCCTGGGCAGTACTCATGAACTCGCCATGAGAAATGTCTGCGCTATTCAGCGAAAAAGATTCAGCCATGGCAGTGCTTGAAAAAGCCATAAGCAGTGGTAACGCAACTTTTTTCAGTAATTGTTTCATATTAATCTCTACTCATATGTCCTGAATTGGATGCTTAGATTAATATTTCTCAGGGCTTAAGGTTAACATCGAAACAGTCATTTTTTCGCCTTATCCGGTCATTCGGGTTTTTCTTAGATCCGATGGGGTGAGCCCAAACTTTTGTTTAAACCTCTGGGTAAACCGAGATTGGGATTGATAGCCACACTCAGCAGCTATATAACCAATAGGGTAACTTGTTGACTGCAAATAGTGCAGACCCTGACCCAAAGTCACATCGTCTTTGAGGTTTTGAAAATTAGTATCTTCTAACTTCAGCTTTCTGCGCAGCGTGGATTCGCTCATACCAAGCAGATGACAAACACTCTCTGTGGATACATCTTCAGCAATATGCTCTCTGATAATCCCATGAACCTTATGGGTTAAACTGGGCTTGCCAGCCATAGACGCTACTTCTTTGTAACCAAGATGATAGAGCGTTAAGAGAAGTTCTTTTCTGCGCAGACTCCACATGCTTGCGGGGGCTAGCAGGCTCCATTGGATAAACTGCTGCAAAGTCAGATATAAGGTATTATCAATATTTCCCACAAGGTGTTTACTCTTGCTTTCCCTCTTAATCTCTAGCTTGTCAAAATCTTGATACTCAAACTCGATTAACAGGGCGAAATATTCCTTATTTTCAGGAATATTTCGCATGTCTATACCAAAGCTGTCAGCGAAAAAAACGAAATCACCCGCTTGGCATACGAAATTCGGGTTTCGACCTAGCTCTTTTTGTCCATTGAGAATGAAGATAATAGTAGGCTTAATTAAAGGGACGTTTAAGAGATGCTGCTCTTTAATGGAAGTGTAAGCCGAAAAAGGAAGTTCTTGCTTTTTTTCTAAGGCTTGCTTAATTGAGGTAATTAACTGTTTCATTAATGTCTGGTACTCAGCCTTTACCCTGTATTCTGGCGCCATATCAAGTGCCTCCTGGGCCCATCCCTGGTCTTCTTCTTTCATTATGACCTTCAGCCCATTGTTTAAATCGGTTTAATGCATTGTATCAGCGCAAATTCTTCTCTCAACCATAAGATTTTGATAGTTATTTCATCAAAGCTAGATTCCATATGCAGGGCTAACGGCATAAGTCTGACCCTTCAGCTAATCCGCCATCAGATACTTTCCCCGCATTCGATTTGAAAGCCCAAATCAATCACAGGTTGAGTAATAGGGTCGCCGTTAAGGCGTTGTAGCAGCTGCTCTGCAGCGACTCTGCCGATTTGTTCACGTGGAGTGATCACTGTGGCTAATTTAGGCACCATGACCTGGCTGATATCATGGCTATGAAAACCGGCAATGCTGATTTGCTCGGGCACTTTGATACCCAGGCGTTGGCACTCGTAAGTCGCCCCGATAGCTAAGTCATCGTTGGTACAAACAATGCCGTCTGCATCCGGGTGTACTTCCAGCATTTGACGAAGCAATAAGGCCCCCAGGGTAAAGGAAGAGGCTTGCTCGGTTTGCAGGCTCAGTGGCGCCAATCCGGCAGCCTGGATGGCTGATTCGTAACCCTGCATTTTTAACTGAGTGCGTACGTCCATTCGAGCCGCAAAATACACCACTTTCTTGCGGCCCCTGGCCAGAATGGCTTGGGTTATCGCCTGGGATGCGGATTTATTATCGAAACCAACGGCCTGCTCTATGGCGGGAGACACAGTATCCATGATTTCTACAACGGGAATACCCGCTGTCTGGATCATTTTTCGTGCTCGTTCCGTATGCACGCTTTCCGATAATATGATGGCATCGACATTATAGGAGAGTAAAGACGCCAGGCTTTTCTCTTCAATTTCAGGGCTATAACCATAGTGCGCCAACATGGTCTGATAGCCAGCAGGTCCAGTGATGCTCTCGATGCCGCGGATCACCTCGGCAAACACCTGGTTTGTTAATGAGGGGACAAGCACGCCGATGGCGTTACTCTTGGCATTGGACAGTATATCCGGTGCGCGGTTGGGGATATAACCCAGCTCTTCAACGACAGCAGAGATTTTTTCTCTGAGTGATTGGGACACCTGGTCGGGGTTACGCAGACAACGACTGACTGTCATTTTAGTTACACCGACTAAATCAGCGACATTCTGTAATGTCGGTCGTTTCTTTTTAATCGGCATAGTCATTTTTTTGCTGTTGATGTTACTGGTAACAATATCACGATTGTGACGTTAAATATGCAGTGTCCCAGACTTTCTGACACTTTCAATGCCGGCTCCCGGCTTAGTGGGCGCCAGTCTATTGCCTAGGGTCTGTTGACCTTTCGAGATTGTTTTTGCAGCAGTTTGTTGGGTATTTATACAAGGCAGAGCTTTTGTAGTGTAGTTGTTCTACATAAAAAGGCGATAACGACGTAGAAATGACCAACAAACGCTGCCCAAAGGGTTCGGCTAAAAGCATTTTACTCTTTGTTGAGCAATATTTGCTTAGGTGGCTAGGCTACATATGGCTCGCCTCGATTAAAACGCTTTCATCTCGAACAAAAATTAACCGCGAAAGATAAACAGACCCTAGCCTATAAGGATTTGCTCGCGTTTATCGGTACTCCACTGGAGGTGGTATTTTTCTGACTCCGGACGGTCTACTCGGGAATAGCTATGGGAGCCAAAATAGTCCCTTTGCGCCTGTAGCAGGTTGGCGGGCAGGGTTTCACTACCGAGTGAGTCGAAGTAACTTAGCGCCGAGCTAATTCCGGGGCAGGGTATGCCGAGTAAGCTGGCTTGGGCGACCGCTTTACGCCAATTAAGTTGGCGAATCATCATTTCCCGGGCAAAGCCAGGATCCAGCATTAGGTTAGAAAGATCTGTTTGTTGAGTGAAGGCGTTGCTGATGGTTTGCAAAAATCCGGCGCGAATAATACAGCCTGCACGCCAGATACGGGCAATTTCCGCGTAATCCAGTTGCCATTGCTGCTCTTGTGCGGCGGCGCTCATCAGGGCGAATCCCTGGGCATAAGCACATACTTTGGCGCAATATAAGGCATCATGCAGCTGCTCAATTAGCTGGGTTTTATTCAGGTTTTGCTCACTCTGGCTATCTGTCACTTTTTCCAGAATACCACTGGCCGCCACACGCTGTATTTTTTGGCTGCTTAAGGCGCGGGCATAGACAGATTGGGTGATAGTGGGAGCGGGGCAACCCAGCTCAAGGCTGTTTATTGCAGTCCATAGACCGGTTCCTTTTTGCCCGGCTTTATCCAGGATCATATCCACTAAGGGTTTATCTGTGCTTGGGTCTGTTTGTTGTAAAATATCGGCGCTGATTTCCATCAGGTAACTGTTCAATACTCCCTTATTCCACCGGGCAAACACCTTGCCTATGTGAGCACACGACATACCGGCAACCTGACGTAGTACATGGTATACCTCGCATATCAGTTGCATATCCGCATATTCAATGCCGTTGTGGACCATTTTGACGTAATGGCCCGATCCCGCCGGGCCAATATAGGCTGCGCAGGGCTCTCCATCCGTAAGCGGAGGCAAAGGCTGTCCCTGGCTGTCGACCTTGGCCGCAATGGCATTCCACATGGGTTTTACATATCGCCATGCGTTGGCGTCACCACTGGCCATTAATGCCGGGCCAAAGCGGGCGCCGGTTTCGCCGCCGGAAACCGCGGTACTGAAAAAAGTAATCTTGCCCTGATACTTTTTCTCCCTGGCGATGGTGTCACTCCACAGGCTGTTCCCCGTATCGATAACGATATCGCTGCTTTGGGCGCCTGCTTCGATGAGCTGTGTTACCACTTTGTCGACACCTGGACCAGCGGGAACTGACAATGCGATTACCCTGGGTTTTTCTAACTGACTCAGCATCTGTTGTAATGACAAGCAGGGAGTAAATTGGCCTTTCGCCAGCTGCTCGGCCTCATCGCCGGTTTGGCTGATATTGCCTTGGTTCAGATCAAACCCAGCCACATGAAATTGATGATCCAGCAGGTTAAGGGTCAGACTCTTACCCATAACGCCCAGGCCAATCATGCCGATATTGCTTAACGTATGTGCCATCATTATGTTCCTGTCTGGTTATTTAACTTGCTTAAGATGTCGCTCAGCACCTGCGCAGCAGGCTGTCTGATGTCAATATGCAGCGCTTCATTTACATTGGGCTCAATGAGGGTTTCAAACTGACTGTCCAACATTCTACGGCCGTTAAAGTAGTGATTTTCTCTGCTTTTATGACGGCTCCAGATAGTGTCAAAATCCCCTTTAAGGTAAACAATGGTCAGCTGACCCAGACCATGGCGTAAAATATTGCGGTATTCCGGTTTTAACGCTGAGCAGGCAATCACTGTGCTGCCTTTGCTTGCGAATAGCTTGTTTAATGTTTCCAGCCAGCCCTGACGGTCTTCATCAGTAAGGGGGATCCCCTGGCTCATTTTGTTAACGTTTTCTGGCGGATGGAAATCATCGCCATCAAAAAACGCTGCGTTGATCTGGTGAGCCAGCTGGCTGCCAATCAGGCTTTTTCCGCAGCCGGATACTCCCATAACCAGTATCTTTTTATTATTCATAAGACACGTTTTCCCTAGCCCTGTTCAGCAACAGGGCGTTTAATTCAAAAGTCGTAATTCGGTTTTCTACGGTCTTATCGCCACCACAATGCAAGCTGGGGGAAGATGATCACCAGGCTCAGGGCTACCAGCTGCAGGGCGATAAAGGGCAGTAAAGCGGTGAAGATTTCGCCCAGACTAATATCTTTTGGCGCAACGGATTTAAGATAAAAGGCTGCGGGTCCAAAAGGCGGCGACAGAAATGAAACCTGCATATTCAGGCAAAACACCACGCCAAACCAGATAGGGTCGAAACCCAGGTTGATAATAATAGGAACAAAAATGGGCATGGTGAGCAATGCAACGCCAACCCAGTCGAGGAACATACCCAGCACCAGCAGAATGGCCATCATGATAAGCAGCGTCTTCATAGGGCTACCGCCGCTCCATGAAAGAATCGCCTGCTCGACAAAGTCGATACCGCCCATCAAGTTGTAAACACCCACCAGGGCGGTGGCGCCTATACCAATCCAGATGATCATGCCGCACGTACGCATGGTGGCAACGGCACTTTCTTTGAGCATATTGGCGTTAAGTTCACCGCGGATCAGGGCGCTTATCATTATGCCTACCACGCCCAGTGCAGAGGCTTCGGTGACGGAAGCGACACCCGTGTAGATACTGCCCAGCACCACAACAACGGAGAGCAGTGGGAAAAACAGCGCCTTAAAGTAATTGGGGCTGTTTTCTGCATCCCGTCTCAACTCTTCCTCTGAAGGAAGGGGGGCCAGGGCAGGATTTAAATAACAGCGGATTAGTACATAGCCCATATACAAGAGGGCCAAGATAAACGCGGGTAAGAATGAGGCTTTAAATAGATCGCCAATAGATACGTTGGCGGTAAGGCCATAGATGATGAGTACAATACTGGGCGGTAACATAGTACCCAGTGCGCCGCCGGCACAGGTGACGCCGATGGCCAGTTTACGGTCATAACCCAGGCGTAGCATTTGTGGTAGCGCCAGGATCCCCAGCAGTACAGTTTCGCCGCCGATAACACCGGACATAGAAGCAAGTAGTACGGCGACCAACAAGGTTTGTACGGCAATACCGCCACGGACCCGGCGACCAACGACTTTCATCGCATCAAACAGATCGCGGGCGATCCCCGATCTGTCTAACAGCGCCGCCATCAGTACAAACATGGGTACGGCCAGGAATACATAACCGCTCACAAAGCTGTACATACGGCTAGTGATCAGGGGTAATGCATCCGGTCCAAACCAGCCCAGGGTGAAAAATATGGCGACGAAACCGGTGACAAATGCCAGTTGCATGCCCGTCAGCAATAATCCAATCATCATGGCCAGCATTAACAGGCTGGCGTAACCAATCCCTAATGCGGATAAATCAAACATCTTTTTCTTTCCTCAGGCCATTGATTTCAGAGATAAGGTGGAGCAAAAATTGGATCGCTAAGAAACACATGGAGATAAAGATAAAACCTTTTAGTAAAGCCGGGAATGGAGGGTTCCAGGCACTGCCCGATGTCTCCAGTCGCAGTTCTCCCCAGGGGGTAAACCAGGCGGCTTCCGCCATGCTGTAGGACGCCCAGACCATCATAGCTGCGAAGGCCAGTCCTGCCAGGTGATGAAATAAGTTCAGCCATTGCCGGGCGCGCGCAGATACGGCATCGTATATGAGCACGACCCGGACATGTTTATTGGTCGCGAAGGCATATAAGCCGCCAAACACAAACAGCATACCGCCGATAAACGACGCAGACTCGTGTACCCAGAGGGTAGGGGCGTTAAAGACATATCGCATGACAACTTCATAAAATGAAATGGCAACTGTAAAAATGAAAAACAGGCTCAGCAGGTCGCCAACCCAAGTAATGCAGGCGTCCAGCCAGTTTCTGGGTTGCTCTGCATCCGTTGCTGCCTGGTTGTGGTTGTCGCTCATAACAAACGTCCATTCGCGAGTTAACTAAAATAAAAGAGATGTGTGAAGGAAGTACGGCCCAGCGAACAAAAGCCCGCTGGGCAGGGTTGGTTTTATAGCAAGCCATTCTCGTCTAAGAATGTTGTTACAGAAATGTAAACTTTTTCCGCGTTCGGAGAGCGCTTGGCAAATACTTCCCACTGGCTGCGGGCGATATTACGGAATTTCTTACGCTCTTCTTCGGACCAGTTGTGGATGGTGATATCCGGGTTGGCCTGCGCTTCCTTTACTGCTGCCTGATCGGCAATCTTCAGCTGAGTGGTAATATCGTAGGAAAGGTCACGTACGGAAGTGGTCAGCAGCTCTTGCAGATCCTCAGGCAACTTGTCCCATTTTTTCTGACTTACTGAAATATCAATCAAAGGCAGGGAGTGGAAGCCGGGTTGTACAGGGTGCTTCGCCACATCATTCAGGCCAGCTTTGTGGTTGGTGGAAAACACTGTGTAATCGGCGGCATCAATAACCCCTTTACTTAACCCGGTGAAGACTTCAGAGCCGGGTAAATTAACGGGGGCGGCGCCTGCGGCGGCAAACACTTGCTGTACCAGGCCTTCCGGCGCTCTAAGCTTCAGTCCTTTCAGGTCATCTACGCCTTTAAGGGGGACTGACGACACGAAAGATTCAACACCCGTGGTAGAGCCGCCAACAAATTTCACCCCATAAGGGGCATAAAGCTCGGTCATCAGCTCACGACCACCGCCGTAGTTAATATATTGCAGCAATTGAGTGGTATCAGACCAGGCGCCAACCGTGTTACCAATCAGGCCAAATGCGGGATCTTTACCGGAGAAATAACTCGTTGCAGTAATGTGGCCGTCTAGGATCCCCATTTTAATGGCGTCCAGGGTTTCAGTGTGTTTTACCACGCTGCCCACGGGAAGTAAGTCAATGTCCACACGGCCGGCGGACATTTTCTCTACCCTGTCGGCCCATGCTTTTTGTACCTGAAAATTTTTATCGCCTGAAGGATCAGAAGACTGGATCTTAAACTTGTGATCCGCTGCCATAGCAGTGGAGGATAGTAAGCCTGCAATTGTTCCAGCAATCAGTGATTTCATCAGTGTTTTCATTTTAATTGTCCTTGATTAGGTTCGCGAGATATCGGCTTTTACTGCTATGTTACCGGTAACTATCGCGAATGTTACCGGTAACTATCACTGATAACTGAGAAGGTGATCACACTGTTGTTAATGATATGTTGGTTTTTAAAACGTTGATTTGCTTGTATCTTCAACTCTTAATAGTGAAAAGAGTTGATTCTTAATGAGTTAAGTGAGTTTTAATTTGGTAGTCATTACCGGGAGTTAGCCGTCATAAATTAACTTTCACCAGGTAGAGTGTTTGTACCCAGCTGAAAACAGGCTTGTGCACATTCTTTAAATGCCAAGTCAGCTGAGATATAACGATCTTCACTGGTTAAGCTTGAGACTAGATGCCAACTGAACAGCGGAACGCCGGGGTAGTCCTCTGACTGTTTTAGTCTATAGATGGTAAATAAGACCGGCTGAGGGGTGAATGGATCAGCGCCCCTCTTGTGGGCAGTCACGAAAAGTGTTTGCTGCGGAGTTTGATAGAGCCGGTAGTCAGTGACGAGATGGTTGGTCACCGATAGTGATTGATCAAAATAAGTAAAACTTGTCCCAGCAGTTTCAGGTACAGGCATTATGCTGTATCCACCTTCCGGTTTGGCAATATAAAATGTGATCCCCCTATCCGGATGCGAGGTATTTTTGTCGTAGTGGGCTACAAAAATATAGTCTGTCAGACCATTCCCGGTGAGGTCCGTTTTGTTAGGGCCACTGTGAAGCTCCATTGGTATCATAGCCTGTGCAGCTGAGGCCGTTGTGAGCAGGATCAGGAAGCAAATTTTCTTTATCATAAATTCTCACTGTAGCGGGATCTAGGTTATTTGTTTCAACTTACGGTTTGAGTCGTTTATACATGATATAGCTGTCTACCAAGCCTAATTGCTTGTGTTTGTAGGCATCAGGAATAGTGCCGATAATGGCGTAACCCAGAGACTGCCAAATACGGATTGCAATTTGATTGCTTGATACCACGGAGTTAAATTGCATTGCGGTATAACCTAACTCAAGCGCAATTTTCTGCGAGTGTTCACACAATACTTTAGCCAGCCCCTTACCGCGAGCCTGAGGGGCAACCATATAACCGCAATTACAAATATGAGAGCTGGGTCCTGCAGCATTGGCTTTTATATAATATGAACCTAAAACCTCGCCATTCTCCTTTGCTACCAACGTAAGTTGGGGCGAAGCACACCATAGATTAAACCCCTCTTCATAGCCGATATCGGGTTCAAATGCGTAAGTTTCCTGAGCCTCGACAACGGACTTAAAGGTGGGCCAAAAAAGGCCAAAGTCCTCTTTACTCATTTCGCTTATTTCCATCGTCTATTCTCCATTGGTAACTTAGCCTGGTCACTTTATATCAATTGGCTTTGCGGGTGCAAGGGGTCGATAGTCAGCGTCAGTTACCTTGTATTTCGGTTATCTTAAACGCTCACATTTTGATGGTCAGGATTATCTGGAGAGTGGCCTGGAAAAGATTGACCAGCACTCTGGTTAGTTTGCGCGAGCCGTTGATATTCGCCAGCAGCAAGCCATCGACACTGCGATGTTAGAGCTTGGTGGCTGGGACACGCACAACAATCAGGACTATCGCCTGAAAGCTAACCTGGAACGCCTCGATTTAGGCTTAGAAAACTTAAAGCAGGGCTTGGGTGAGGAGTGGCAAAATACCACCGTCATTATGGCCACCGAATTTGGTCGTAGGGTTAAGAAAAATGGCACGGGAGGTACGGACCACGGCACCGCCAGTATGATGTTTTTTGCCGGAGGGGTCGTAAATGGCGGTCAAATATTAGGTGGCTAGCCTGGCTTAAAAACCGACAACGTGTACCAACAGAGAGACTTAATGGCTACCAGCAATAGCTTCTCCTGGATAGCGGCTGTATTAAAACAGCACTGGCAGCTGTCCGATGAGCAGCTTAAAAAGATTTTTCCCGATCATGCATTAGTGGGAAATCGGCGAATTATTGTTAGCTATTGTCCGTCCTGAAACACAGGAATAGGCAAGTAGGCCTGTGTTTATGTGGAGAACCTATCTCAGGGATGAGATGTAAAGCGCATGGACGCATGTTTGGCGAACTTTGTTAGCACTGGCTTCGCAGATTTTATCTGCTCCTTCAAAAAATGTAACAATTGTATTCTTGTACCGTTATTTGATGGGGTCCTGGCATGGTATCTCTCGAGCCGGCTGGATCTCTTCCGAGCTTATGGGCATAGCGGTTGAGATTGGTTCATTTCACACTTTTGTTGGTTTATTGAATAATTTGCTACGAGGCCGAATAAGGTGGTGATTAGAAAAGTATTAGATAGCTTTGACTGAGAATGAACGAATAAGTACTATGCGCTTGTTTTTAGATAATAACTTTTCGGAGGCCCGGTATTAAAACTGTGCCACTGTCAGTATTCAAAGACCTCACTTCAGAGTGCTTATTGATGTGTCGTTCTAGCTTTTGGCTAGGCTAAATCCGTAACCTCAAAGAATGTTAACAGGTCGTTTTACTTTCGTTTCCAGCCAAAGTTTGCCCCCCCCATTTTGTTGGGACTCTATGGCAATGATTTGTGAAATATCGTTTAAATAAATTTGTGCATGGATATGCATCATTATAAAAATTGTAAGGATAAGTTATGAAGTTCCCACCTCGTCTTGTTTTAATTCCTCTGGTTTTCAGTTCCGGTTTTGTAGTAGCAGACGATTTTTCGGGCGTTCTTGAAAGCGTGGTAAAAACTAACCCTAAGGTCGAAAGAGCCGTGTATGAGTTTGAATCAGTGAGGGATAAAAGCTCAGCCAGCTTACGTGATCTCTGGACGCCTAACCTGCAATTAAACGCAAAAACGGCAGTCCAAAACTATCGCCAAGCCGGCAGTGGTACATCGACAGATCAGCATACTAGTGAAGTGATGCTGCGCGCCAGCCAGCTGATCACCGATTTCGGCGCCGCATCTGCGAAAGAAAAGGCAGATTTTTACAGCATCAAACAAAAAGAAGCTCACCTCAAATCGGTTGAGCAGGATGTATTACTGGCAGCCCTCAACAGCTTTATTGAAGTAAAAAAAGCAAACAGCATTATGACTTTTGCTGATCAGTCCAAAGACAACATTAGTGAACAGACTCGATTGGAAAGTGTGTTGGTGGAAAAGGGTAAAGGCTATTCCAGTGATGTATTGCAGGCTAAAACACAGTTAGCGGGTGCTCACGCGCGTTTAAACAGCGCTACATCCAGCTTAGACATGGCTGTATATCGTTTTGAAAGCGTATACCGAGACTACAGTGATGAAGTATCCCTGGATACTTCATTTCAACACAATAACGCAGTGATCCCTAACTCCCTGTCTAAAGCAATTGAGCTCTCGAAGCAAAACAACCCCAGAATAAAAGTAGGTTACTTCCGTTCCAAGACATTAAGCGAGAAAATTACCCGTGAGTCGAGAAAGAACTTCTTGCCTGAACTTAAACTGGTGGGACAAGTAAAGCGAACTTTCGATGAAAACGGCAAACAAGGCACAGAGCATGATGACAGAATAGGCCTGGAGCTGAACTACCCGCTGAACCTGGGAATGTCTGGAGTTAAGCATGTCGATGCGGCTATGGGTGATCATAGCGCCAGCGTTTCCGCAGAAAAAAATACCATTGATGAAATTATGGTGAATGTTCGTATGGCGTGGCGTAATTACCAGATGGCTGTAGAGAACAGCAAGATCCTGGAAAACAAGGTTAACATTGCTGCCGAGTACTTAAAACTGGCTCAAATAGACAGGCAAAACAAACGCCGCACCCTACTAGATGTACTGTCTGCGGAAACTACATTAACTAACTCTCAGAGTGAACTGGCAGCATCAAAAGCGCAAGTGTTCCAGTCTACCTTTAGCCTACTTCATGCCATGGGTGTTCTGGATATTGCTTCTGTGAACAAATCCCTAAGCGAAAATATCTAGGAGGAGTGGTCATGGCTGAAGTAAAAGATAGTTTATTGACGCAGGCGCTTGAATCGGCGTTAGATACGTTTAAATCCTTAAAATCCAGCGGTTCAATTGAAAATGCGATTGATGCGGCTACTAAAGAAGCATTTGAAGCTGCTCTAAAAGAAACAGCTGATCAGGAAACCGCAAAAGCCACATCGTTGGCGGCGCGCAAGGCGCTAATTACTCACCTGCTAAATAGCGGTGAGCTGGAAGGTATTAACCTGCCTGAAGTCAACCAGGCTCGGATTAAGATTGAATCCGTTAATAATGCAAGCGACACCTATAAGAACCTGGTAGGTGGAGGTGAAAACGCGACCAAAGCCTTGGATATGGCAGCAGACTCCGCTTACCAATCCGCCATTGACGCCGGAGCAAGCGAAGATCAGGCCAAGGAAATTTCACTGGAAGCGCGGGACGCGCTAACCCGGCGTTTAAACGATGTCGGTGAACTACAAGAACTGGATCAGGTCGATGTAGAAAAGGCTCGTTGGGGTGTAGGGGCCAACGACAAAAAAGAAGAGCAAAACCTTGACGGAGAGCGAGGCAAAAACGGGACAGAAGCTGGACCTGGACTGCAGTCTGCAGGGGTACAGACAAGCCAAGTCGACAATCAGCCTGAATCTGATGACTCTCAGTCGGGTCAAGTTTATTCGCAACCCAGCCTGGAAAGTCCGGCGCAGAGCCTGGCAGATACAACGCCTTCCTTCGACTTGGATGCAAGTTTCTCGGAGCTGAACAGCATCACTACCAGTGATCCACAGACAGGCAATGATCCTGTAGCAGGATCTGAAGTACTAGCTAATTCAGATAATCCGGGTGATTTTTCTGGCGATGAAGGCGACATTCCAGATACTGTCGATACCACTCGTGAACCTCTGGAGGATTCATTCCCCTTAACAGACGATGACAATGACGTTCCGCTCGAAGAGCCTGAGCCTGAGCCTGAGCCTGAGCCTGAGCCAGAGCCTGAGCCTGAGCCAGAGCCAGAGCCAGAGCCAGAGCCAGAGCCTGAGCCAGAGCCAGAGCCAGAGCCAGAGCCAGATCCAGAGCCAGAGCCAGATCCAGAGCCTGAGCCTGAGCCAGAGCCAGAGCCAGAGCCTGAGCCAGAACCAGAACCTGAGCCGGGTCCAACTGATGGCGGAGTTGTAATCCCACGTAGCCAAGTTGTAATTACACCACTACAGCTCACAGGACTGGAAGGTGAACAGGGTGAAATTTCACGTTTTACTTTCACAGTAACCCGAGATAACGATCAGGGTAACGATTCAGTAGACTGGAACATGTCCGGCGAGTTAGATGCTGTCGACTTTGCCGGCGGTAAGATCCCATCCGGCACGGTAACCTTTGCGCCTGGTGAAACATCCAAGCAGATCACCATAGACGTTGCCGGAGATAACTTTTTCGAAGACGATGAGCTAATGACTGTCAGCTTGTTCAACCCAAGTAACAATATGGATTTGGGCCCTCAATCTTCAGCCCAGAGCATAGTGCTTAAAGATGAAAAAGGTTTTGGGCTTTCCACCGCCGATCTCAGCGTCAAAGAAGGTGCGTTAGGTGAAACCAAGATACTCACCTTTGTGGTAAGCCGTTCTGTTGATGTTGATCAGGAAGCACAAATCAACTTTAAAGCGGTAATGGATGGCGAAAATCCAGCTGCACTGGATGATTTTGTGGCCGGTCAGGATTCGCTGGATAACAACCAGGGTTTTCCTTCTGGAGTGGTTACCTTTGCCGAGGGTGAAACCGAGGTAGAAGTTAGCATTACTATCCGCGGTGATAATCTGGCTGGCCTGGATGAACAGTTTGCACTGGTATTATCTGATGCTCCGGCAGGAACTCAGATCCTGAAAGATACTGCTCACGCTACCATTGAAACCGATGATGCGTTGGCCAGCATTACTTCAGTAACACCAATACAAAGCGAAGGTAGCGATGAGCCAAGCGCCTTTACCTTTACAGTTACCCGTACTGGCGAGCTATCCAGCGCAACTCAGCTGGATTTTGAGGTAAAACCACACGGCGATACAGCCGCCGAAATAAAAGATTTCGACAGTGTCGAATGGCCGATAGGTACTGTCAAGTTTGCAGCCGGCGCCGAGACGGCCAGCATAACGATTAAAGTGAAGGGTGATACTAAGCTGGAAGGCTTTGAAGAGTTTGCCGTTCAGCTGAAAAACCCAGGAGCAAACCTGGAAATCCAAACGGGCGAAGCGGTTGCTTCAATCCGTCAGGATACCGCGGTATCGATTAAAGCACTGGAAGCCATACTGCTGGAAGGAAATAACGCCGAACAGCAACAAAACCATAGCTTTGAAATTATTCGCAGCGGTGATCTGGATAAAATTACAACAGTGAACTGGGGTGTGCAAGGCGGCGGTGATACGCCGGCGGACGCGGCAGACTTCGGCGGCGCCTTGCCAAGTGGTTCGGTGATCTTCTTGCCGGGTGAAACCAGCAAGATCATCAGCGTTACACCCAGCGCAGAAGTGTTGTTTGAAGGCAACGAAAGCTACGATGTTGTGATTGACGCAGCATCTGACGCCACCTTAGTGCAAAGCGCAGCACGGGGAACGATTCTGGGGGATGAATCCGGCATCACAATTTCCAGTAGCGGACTTAATGTAAATGAAGGAGATGCCGGCGTTACCCAGGTATCCTTTATCGTCACTCGTACTGGTGTCACCCATAATGAAGCCAGTGCAGACTGGGCCCTGAAGCCTGCCACTGTGAGCGGTATTCAGGCGGCTGATTTTGCTGATGGCATTTTACCGTCTGGCCGGGTATTTTTTGCCGAAGGCGAGCAAAGCAAAACAGTGACCTTCAAACTGGTCACTGACAGTGTCGTAGAAGCAGATGAAACCTTTGACATCTTGCTGAGCAACCCAAGCGACGGCGCCGTATTGTTGGTTGACAAGGTCTCAGGTGTGATCTCAAACGATGATGCGGCCTTTACCCTGGTTGCCATGGATGCAAATAAAGCCGAAGGACAAACCGGCGAAACCCTGATGTTATTTAAGGTTGTGCGCAGCGGCGACTTATCCGGCAGCGACAGAGTTGAATATGTGGTTAACGGCGTCACGGCGGACAGCGCGGACCTTGGCGGTCAACTGCCGTCAGGTCTGGTGCAGTTTGCCAAGGGTGTCGCAGAAGCTAGCTTTACGATTGCCATTGCCGCAGACGATGTGATTGAAGCCGATGAAGAGTTTATCGTGTCCTTACGTAACCCTTCTCAGGGCAGTGAGCTGGCAGACGGCGCACAGCAGGTTAACGCGACTATCATCAATGACGACGATCAGCTGAGCATTTCAGCCGTAGTGGATAGCGCCAATGAAGGCGGCGCTGCCGGAAACAGCTTTACCTTTGAAGTAACCAGAACGGGCAACCTGGATACTCAGTCGAAAGTGAACTGGTCATTAGCCGGTTCGGGTATGAGCGAAGCTCAGCTGGCGGATTTTGCCGAGACAAGCGGTGAGCTGATATTTGACGCTAACGTCACCAGCCAAACCATTACAGTCACTACCAAACCAGATTATCAGTTAGAAACGGATGAAGGTTTTACAGTCACCCTGAGCGGAGCTACACCAGGCACCACCATAGATAAAAGTAAGGCATCTGGCCTGATCATCAACGATGATATTGGTCTGGCAATCAGCACTAAAACTGCAGACAAGATCGAAGGTGATACCGACAGCAATGCACATACTTTTACAGTCACCCGCAGCGGCATCACCACAGGAGAAACCAGCGTTGACTGGAATATCTCAGGCATAGATGCGGCAAACTTTGTAACAACAAGCGGCACGGTTCATTTTGCCCCGGGCAGCGCTGAACAAACCATTACAGTACAGGTAAACGGCGACACGGATATTGAATCCAATCAGGACTTTGTTGTCACCCTGTCCAACGGCTCACATAACGCGGATATTACCCAGGCAACGGCCGGCAGCAAGATCATCTCTGACGATGCCGGCATTGCCATTGAAGCTGTGCAAGCGGAGCAGAACGAAGGCGCCGGAGGCAATACCACCAACTTCCAGTTTAAGTTGGTGCGCAGCGGCGATCTCACCAGCAAGGTGGAAACCAGTTGGAACGTATCGGGCGAACTGGATGCGCAGGATTTCCAGGGCGGTCAGGCGCCAGACGGCAAGGTGACCTTTGCCGCCGGCGAAACGGTGAAATATGTCAACATCCTGGTAAATAACGATGCGATCAAAGAGCTGGATGAAACTCTGACTGTTGACCTGTCGGCGCCGACGGTTGTCGCCGGAGAACCTAGCGCAAGCGTGGGGCTGGTGGCTGGCAGTGAGTCTGCCTCTGTCAAAGTACTAAACGATGACGCCGTGCTGAGTATTTCCGCCAAATCAGGCGACTCCGACGAAGGCACTATTACTGATACCGAGTTTACCTATACCATCACCCGTAGTGGCAATACCTCGGGTGAAACCACAGTGGATTGGCGTCTGAGCGGTGAAGGTTCGGCCAAAGCGAATCTGAATGATTTCGCTGAACTGCAGGATGCGCTGGATAATAACGGCGGATTGCCTTCTGGCTCAGTGACCTTTGCCGACAGTGAAACCGAAAAAACCATCACAGTCCAGGTGAAAGGTGAAAATGCTGTTGAACTCAACGAAAGTTTCAGCGTAACCCTGGAAAATACAAGCGCTAATACTGAGCTGGCCGTCGCCAGTGTGACCAATGTGATCGGCAATGATGACAGTGGTTTCAGTATCAACGCCTTGAATGAGGCGCAGCGGGAAGCCCATAGCGGCACGACTACTTACACCTTTGAAGTCGTGCGTTCAGGCGGAACTGACCAGCCAGGCTCAGTTGACTGGGCGCTATCTGGCAAGATCGACCCGACAGACATTGACGGCCAGATGACTGGTACGCTGAGCTTTGAAGCGGGTGTTGTCCGTGAAGTGATCACTATTCAGGTTGCAGGCGACGCCACCGTTGAGCAGAACGAAAGCTTTAATGTGGTGATCAGTAACGCCATAGCGGGCTCAGTGCCACAAACCATTGTGAACAGCACGGCAACCGCGGAGATCCTCAACGACGACAGCGGCTTTACCGTGAGTACAGCTGCTCCTGTGGTTAAAGAAGGCGATACCGGAACCACAGAGCTGATCTTTACAGTGGAGCGAACCGGCGGCGCGAGCGGCACGGCTACAGTAGATTACCAGGTGACTGGTGATGTCGATGCTGCTGACTTCCAGGGAAGTACCCTGCCGGCAGGCACGCTGACGTTTGCCGATGGCCAAATGACCAAAACAGTGAAGGTCCAGCTAGCGGGTGACTCGACCAGGGAAGCGGCAGAAGACCTGAACTTTGGTCTCAGCTTCCAGAACTCAGACAATACCAGCAGTACAGATAGCACCACAGTGTCCATCACAAACGATGATGCGGCATACAGCATCATCGCCGATGCCATCGAAAAAGCGGAAGGGCAAACCGGCACCACAGCGCTTACCTTTACAGTAACCCGCAGCGGCGATTTATCCACGACAGGTAGCGTTAACTGGAGCCTGGCGGGTGAACTGAACGCCTCTGACTTTGGCGGCAGCCTGCCGAGCGGCAAAGTTGAATTCGGAGCGGATCAAACCAGCAAAATCATCACAGTGAATGTGGCCGGTGACGCCCTGGTGGAAAACAATGAAACTCTGACGGTAAACCTGTCTACTCCGGTGAACGGAGAGATCGAAACCGGCAGCGCCAGCAGTACTGTGCTGGGCGATGACAATACCTTCGCCATCAGCGCTGCTCAGGCTGAGCTTAGTGAGCTTCACAGCGGTACAACGCCGATCACCTTTGAAGTCACCCGCACAGGTCCGGCCAACGGCACCCAGACGGTCAACTGGGATCTCACAGGCACAGACTTAACCATTGCCGACTTTGATATGCTTGCCTCTGATTTTGCCAATCCCACCAGCCTCAATGGTGCAGTGACCTTTGCTGACGGAGTGAAGACGCAGACCATTACCTTGCATGTGAAAGGCGATACCCAGGTTGAAAATAACGAAACCCTGACCCTGAGCCTGGTGGAAGACAAGCCAAGCGGTGTCATCATCGACAGCGCCAAGGCGACGGCAACGACAGAGATCAAAAATGACGACGCCGTCGTCAATATTGTGGCTGAACTGGCGGATAAACCAGAAGGACATCTGGGTAACGTACCGTTTACCTTTACGATTACCCGTGAAGGTTTCACCAGCCAGTCAAGCACTGTGCAGTGGAAAGTGCAGGACTCAGGCGGCAATGCTCCGGATAGCGTCGACTTCGCCACTCCAGATTCGCTGGGCGGTAACGGCGGCTTGCCTTCCGGCGCCATTAGTTTCGGCGCCGGGGAAACAGCTAAAACCATTACGGTTTACGTTAATGCCGACAGCGTGAAGGAGATGACGGAAACCTTCGATGTGGTGGTGAGTAACCCAAGCACAGGCACTGTCATAGGTAATAAACCATCGGCAATGGGCACCATTCATAACGATGATGCTGAAGTCAATATTACTACTGGCAACCTGGCTAAAGTGGAACTGGACGCGGGTTATACCAGCTACGAATATGTGGTGACCCGAGATGGCAATACTGCCTTGACCTCGACGGTCAACTGGAGCCTGACTGATTTGAGCAGCTCGGATATCGAAGGAGACCGCTCCGGTACGCTGACGTTTGCCAAGGATGTCACCAGCCAGACGATCACCATTAAAGTGCGCGGCGATACCTCGGTAGAAAATGACGAAGTCTTTACCGTGAACCTGAACTCTGCTTCCGCGGGTACAAGTATCGGTAGTAATAGTTCGGCGACTGGCACTATAGAGAACAACGACAATGGCGTTCGTCTCGTTTCCAGTAGCCATCAGTCTCAAGCTGAAGGGCAAGACGGTACTACTACTTATACCTGGGAGGTAGAGCGTTACGGTTTTACCGATGAAGACGCAACGGCCAAATTGCTGGTCCGCGGTAAGGACCTGCCTGGTAGTACCGAAGATGCCGCCACTGCGGGTGACTTTGCATTCATCACTATTGGTGGAGAAGCCGCGACCTTTGGCTCTTATACAACCATTAACTTTAAAGCGGGTGAAACACACAAAACTCTGACGGTTGTGGTCAACGGCGATGCCAATGTTGAAGATGATGAATGGTTTGAAGTCTATGTTGAGCGCGGTAGCGCAGCCAATCCCGTAGATTACAATACCAATGATTATACTCGTGGGGAGATCAAGCGTGACGAAGCCCAGATAGGTTTTGTACGTACCGACGAAGTGGTGTCTGAAGCTGACCACAGCTCCCGAACTGTTAATGTGGAAGGCGATGACGGTGGTTATACCGAGCATACCTTTGTATTACGACGTGATATCAGCACACTGGGTGAAGCCACGGTTGACTGGACGCTGGTGAACGGCCGCGTGTATTCGTATTATGATCACGCCAATACCGATGCCAATGACTTTGTCAACGGCCAGGACTTGCTGACTACCAATGGTGGCCTGCCGTCCGGCAGAGTGACTTTTCTCGATGGTGAGGAGTTCGCCTATATCAAGGTCAGAACCGTTTCTGATGATCTGGGTGAGAATGACGAGATATTTAATCTTCGTCTGTCGAATGCCTCGGCTGGTAACAGTATCTCCAACGCAGACCACAGTCATGGCCGCATAACTTCGGACGATACCTACTTCAAGGTGGACGACCCTGTGGTCACGGAAGGCGATGGCGGCGGCGTGACGCCGCTGACCTTTACCGTCACCCGTGCAGGTGATGCGACAGGTACGGATACGGTTGACTGGCATATATCATTGCCAGGCACAGCAACCACAAACGAAGATAACCAGGCCACGCTCACTGATCAATCTAACTGGTATAAGCTGGACCCATCCGATATAGCGTCCATTGTTAATGAAAATGGCAAGCAAGTCGGCTTTCAGCCTGATGGGCAGACCTTGACCGGTACACTCAGTTTTGCTGATGGTGAAAGCATTAAACAGATCACTCTGAATATTATCAATGATGACTTAACCGAGACCTACATAGAGCGTGCTTCACTCTCGCTGAGCAACCCGCAACATATGCAAGGCATCGGGGATGAAGAAACACCGGCGATTGGACATTCAAGCGGACATCGTTCGGACGGTAGCGGTACTGGAGTCGTCAACGACGATGATCCTAACCCATTGATCACCATAGAGACGAACCAGACCGACGTGTTTGAAGGCACGGGGCTCAGCGACACTGCCGACGGTAATTTCCTGGAGTTTGTGGTGAAGCGCAACTTCATCATCGATGGTCAGGATACCAATGATAATCTGGGCAACTACCCGACCACGGTTCGCTTGTCGATCACCGGCTTAAGTGGTTCACGTTATAACGAGCTCAATATCGAAAACCAGACTGGGCTGGATTTGTTCAGCGAATATACTAATTACAGCCGGGCTTATATTCACTTCAAACCAGATGAACTAGAGCGGGTGATCCGCATTCCTATCGCAGGAGACAATGACGCTAGCTCCAATGGTATGGAGGGAGATCGAACGGTCAGGGTTACCCTTGAGCATGCCGATGGCCCGGCCAAAGTCGATGGCGCCCAAAATATCGAGATCAAAGTCAAAGAAGACGATATCCGTATCTGGAGCGACAGCTTTGGCGATACCAGCCAGGCCGCGCAAGTCGATGAAGGCAATGAGGGCATCACTGACTTTAGCTTCCGGGTAAACCGTGCCGGACGCATGGATAACGATTTTGCTCTGACGTATACCATCACCAATGGCACGACCAATGATAGCGATTTTGCCCGGAAGACGGGCACGGTAACCATCAAGGCGGGCGAGAGTTTTACCGACGTGCGTATTCCGCTGATCAAAGGGGATACGACGCTGGAGAGCGACGAAACCTTTACCCTGACGCTCAGCGATCCGACTGACAGCAATGTGATATTTAGCCGCTATAGCTCAGATGGCAGCGGCAGCAAGGCGCTGAATATCGCAGGCACCATCAACACGGATGATCTCAACTATTCCATTGCCGCCAATACAAGCAGCCAGCAGGAGGGAGATATAGGTGCGGTCACCAGTTATACCTTTACCGTGACCCGTGACGGAGGCGCCAGCGGCCATCTTCCCGCGGCAAATATTCAATGGCTGGTTGCCGGCACGGGCGCGGAAGCGGCCAACGTGGATGGCGCGGACTTTATCTCTGTAGACGGGCTAGGTAACGGCGGACTGCCTTCCGGAACGGTGTCGTTTGGCGAGGGTGGGCTCACGGCTACCGTTATCGTACAGGTGCGTGGCGATATTAGCGTGGAAAACAGCGAAGACTTCCAGGTGAGCATAGTTAACCCAAGTGCTGGTAGCGTGCTCGGTGCCAGCGCCAGCAGTAAGATAGTGGCGGATGATACAGGTGTGAGTATCTCTGACGGCACAATAGTGACGGAAGCCGATAGTGGCAGCCAGAATGTTACCTTTACAGTGACCCGTAGCGGTGATCTGACCCAGGCTAGCGCAATGGATTGGGATCTGTTGCACAACGGCACAGATGCCAATGACTTTACTGGTATAACCTCGGGTCGTCTGGAGTTTGGCGCTAATATTCCTACGCATACCATCAGCATTGCCGTGCTGGGTGATACCGTGTTGGAGTCAACTGAGAACTTCTCTGTGCAGTTGTCCAACTATACAGGTATCGATGAAATCGCTGATAACGGCAGTGGCAGAGGCAATGGTGCCGCCAGTATCCAAAACAACGATGCAACCTACAGCATCATTGCCACGGATGCCGACAAAACCGAGAACCAGGCCTTAACCTTTACCATCAGCCGTGACAGGTTGACCTCGCAGGACCAGGTGATTGAGTGGAGTCTGACAGGCAGTGGCGACGCCGCAGCAGACGCAGTTGATTTTGGTGGCAGCCTGCCGTCAAATACTGTGACCTTTAAGCCGAATGATCTCACCAAAATCATCACGATTACGCCATACAATGAACTGTTGGCAGAGAAAGACGAGTCTTTCGAGGTGACAATAAAAGGCCAGGCCGACAGCCAGGGCGTACAGATCACCCAGAACAAAGATACGGCAGAAGGTTGGATCCGCAATGACGATGCCGGTTTTGAGCTGAGCGTAGCGCAAGCGGCAAACAACGAGGGCCACGCTGACAACAACTATGTTTTTGTAGTGACCCGCACCGGCAGCAACACGGGTATTGTATCAGTAGAGTGGGCCGTATCTGGCACAGACGTTGATACCAACGACTTTGTGGGCGCAGGTTTACCGTCTGGTTTAGTAACCTTTAATGACGGTGAAACACATCAAGAAATCCATGTGCCGATTGCCGGAGACGGCCTGGTCGAAGCCGATGAGGCCTTTACCGTCACCCTGAAAAACCCGGTTGGCGCACAAATTGTGACCGGCAGCGCCACGGCAACCCTGAGCAATGACGACGCCCAGCTGGCTATTGCGGCAACCGACGCGGTGAAGGCGGAAGGAGACAGTGGAACCACAGACTTTACCTTTACCGTCACCCGTACAGGTAACCTGGATACCGCTGTTTCAGCTGAATGGACAATCAGCGGCGCCGGTACTAATCAGGTGGATGCCGGCGACTTTAGCGGTTTTGGCGACCAGTTACCCCATGGTACCGTGGTGATCAAAGCCGGCGAAGCCAACGCCGTGATCACAGTGCCTGTGAAGGCTGATACCCTGCCTGAGCTAAATGAAGGCTTCACAGTCACCCTGAGTAATCCGGGTGCCGGAGCAAGTTTGAAGGCGGGTGAGGAAGCTGCATCCGGGACAGTGCAAACAGATGATGTTGAGTTTAACCTGAGTGCGTTGACAGAAACTTCTCTCAACGAGGGTAATACATCGGCGGACAATAGCTACTTTGAGTTTAAAGTCACTCGTGAAGGTAACTTGTCCGGTACCCAGATCGTCACCTGGAATGTAAACGGTACTGGCGCAGACCCGACTAATTCCGCTGATTTTGAAGCGATCACCGGCACAGTCACCTTTGCTCCTGATGAGACCGAACACACAGTGCGTGTCAAGGTCGCCGAAGATAAGTTAAGCGATGCTGCGCTGGAGCAGTTTGAAGTGACCATTTCAGCACCGAACGATACCCACATTGGCACAGGTTCAGTATCGGCCAGCATCATCGAAGATGAAGCCTCGTTGAGCATTGAACCTGTGATCGTGGAAAAAGCCGAAGGCACTGAGTCGACAGTAACAGAGCTGTCCTTCAAAGTGGTCAGAAGCGGTAATACAGATCTTGCGGGTACGGTGGACTGGGCCGTCAGCGATACTGGCGTTAATGCCGCCGACTTTGTGGGCGGTATCCTGCCTTCCGGCCAGCTCGACTTCACTCAAGGTGACTTGGAAAAAACCATAACCGTACAAGTGAAGGGCGATCTGCTTGTTGAAAACGACGAAAACCTGACTGTAACCCTAAGTAACGGTTTTGCCGGCTCGGTGCTGGTGAAGGACACGGCAACAACTAAGGTTTTGTCGGACGACAGTGACTGGAGCTTGTCTTTAGTTTCCAGTGCCAGTCAAATTGAAGGTGATAGCGGCGAAACTATTTATACCTTTGAGGTGACTCGTGAGGGCGGCGTTTTAGGAGACGCCAGCATAGATTGGAGTGTTGCCGGTAGTGGCGCCAATGCCGCCACCGCCGATGACTTTATTACCGGCTTCCTGCCTTCGGGAGCAGTCAACCTGAACAGCGGCGAAGCCAGCACCCGGTTTGAGGTCAAAGTGGCCGCCGACAGCGCACTTGAGCTGGACGAGCAATTTACCGTGAGAATCACCAACCCTGACGGTATCGATGCTGACAACCTGAAAGTGGCCAGCGTAAATGCGGTGATAACCAATGATGATGATATCTTCAGCATCACAGCAACGGACGCTGTGAAAGCCGAAGGCAACGCACCTTACACCTTTACAGTTAACCGGGAAGGCAGCCTGGATGGTAAATCCAGCGTAGGCTGGCGTATTGTCACGCCGGACTCTGCAACTACAGCAGATGACTTTGGCGCCGACAGTGGCGTGCTGAACTTTAGCGATGGTATCGCCAGTCAGGTATTGTCGATTGATGTACTGGCCGACCGCCTGGTCGAACTGGACGAGTCGTTCACGGTTGAGCTTTACAACCCGGGCGCCGGCAGCAATATCAATCTTGCGCAAAACACGGCGCAGGGCAGCATTCAAAACGATGATGTGGACTTGTCCCTGATGGTAGTCACAGATACTCAGTTTGAGGGTGATATCAGCGGCGGCCAGTTTGTTTATAAAGTTGTGCGCAGCGGAGATACCTCGGTTACCACCACAGCCGACTGGGCGCTAACTGGCGCTGTGGATGCGGCAGACTTTAACGGCGACATTAGCGGTACAGTAACCTTTGAACCTGGGGATACAGAGCAGTTTATAACCCTGAACGTCAAGCCGGACGGACTGGATGAAGGCGACGAAAGCTTTAATCTGGTGTTATCTAACCCTTCTAAGCATGCCGATATTCCGGCAGCCAGCCAGGCGGGTATGATTCGAAACGATGACGACAGTTTCAGCATTACCTCTATGGATGCGGTTAAAGACGAAGGGAGCGCAGGTTTGACCGAGTTTAGCTTCCGTATCGATCGCACAGGCAGCCAGCAGGGAGAAGCCAGCGTCGACTGGAACATCTCTGGTTTGGGTGAGCATATGGCTGACGCCAGTGATTTTGACCTTACCTCAGGCAGTGTGAATTTTGCCGATGGCGAAGCATTCAAGCTAGTGAGCATAGGCGTGAAAGGTGATCAACAAGGGGAATACGACGAAGGTTTTGCTGTACAGCTGAGCAACGCCTCCTTTGGCTCCAGCATAGTGACAGGATCTGCTTCGGCAGTGATCAGCAACGATGATGCGATTTATTTCATCGGCGCAGATCAAAGTGAGCTGATGGAAGCCGGCGACGGGGAGAAAACCAACTTCAGCTTTACAGTTACCCGAGCTGGCAATACCACTGAGCTATCAAGTGTGGAGTGGCAGGTGCAACCATCAGGTGTCAACCCTGCCCAGGCACTGGATTTTGGCGGTTACCTGCCGTCCGGAGTTGTTAGTTTCGATGTTGGTGAAACCAGTAAAACCATAGTGGTTTCCACTTTTGGCGATAACCAGGCTGAACTGACTGAAAGCTTCGATGTGGTATTGAGTAAACCAAGCACAGGCGACGTACTGCAAGGTACCGCCGGCAGTGCACTGAAAGACGATGATACCGGCCTTGCGATCGAGACCAAGTCGGCTGATCAAAAGGAAGGGGCGCAAGGGACTCAGACCGAATTTACCTTTGAGGTAATTCGCAGCGGTGATCTCACTGGTGAATCCAGCGTGGATTGGAGTGTTGCCGGTAGCAACACCTATTTTGCCGATGAGAAAGACTTCCTAGGCGGTGTACTTCCGTCTGGCAGAGTAAACTTCGGCGCCAATCAAGCCAGTCAGTTGATAACTGTGACTGTTTTGGGTGACGCGCTGATTGCCAATGATGAAGGTTTTACCGTTTCTTTGAGCCAGCCTGTAGGGGCGTCCTTGGTTACCCCAACGGCACAAGGTCTTATCAGAAACGATGACTCCGAGTACGCCATCAAGGCCAATACGCCGCAGTTGGCGGAAGGGCAATCGGATCCGACGGCCTTCAGCTTTAGCGTAGAGCGTTCTGGTGATCTCGCCACCGCATCCCAGGTCTCCTGGCGTGTAGTGGCTAACGGCGACAACCCGGCACAAGCAGAAGACTTTGTCAGCGGTAAATTGCCGTCCGGCGTGCTGACATTTACCGGCGAACAGGCGACACAGGAGCTGACCATTAATGTGCAGGGTGATGTGCACATAGAGTCAGCGGAAGGCTTCCGTGTGGAGCTGTTTGCCACTGCCGACAATACCGGGATAAAAGAAGGACACGGCTCTGCCGTTGCATTAATCAGCAATGATGATGTGGCGACGTCAGGTGACGATGTGCTGATTGGCGGTGCAGGTGCGGATATTATTGCCGGACTGGGGGGTAATGATATTCTGACCGGTGGTAACGGTGCAGATCGCTTTGTCTTCGAAGCGGCAAGCCAGGGTGTTGATGTGATCACCGATTTCTCTGCTGTACAGGATACCCTGGTATTTAACAGCAGTGGTTTTGGCGGTTTGGGCTTAACTGCTCCGCTGGAAACAGCAACCCAAGGTTTTGTTACGGATGTCGATACCACCCTGAGCAAGCTTGCTGCTCAGGCGGATGCCGATATCTATAAGCTGGACTTCGATGCCGGTCAGTTTACCTTGGGGCTGGGTGAAACCGGCAACCTGGATGAACTGGAAGCGGCGCTCACTCAGTCTGGTGAGCATAGCGGTAGCGCTGTGTTTGCTATTTCCACCAGTGATGGTAATACCCACATCTATTATGATGCGGATACCGCTGCGGGTGAGGATGGCGGCGGACTGGTCAAGGTTGCCGAGCTGGAGAACGTGGATGACGCCACGCAACTGCCAGAGAGCGCCATCTTGAACCAGGTGGGTTAATCGATGAAGGAGCTGCTTAGGCGCTTAGCTTCCCGTCCCAGACTGACCACGGAAATATTCGTGGCCAGTCTGGTCATCAATGTGCTGGGATTGACCTCGTCAATCTACAGCATAGTGGTGTTACGCAGGTATCTGTCGGTGGGGCTTGACTCCACCCTGATCACCTTGACGGTGGGCGCATTAATCGCCGTATTTTTTGAGTTTCTGCTGAGAAAAATCCGTGTCACTCTGGGCCGAGAGGTCAGCAACAGGGCAGATAGAGAATTGTCGGAGGCGGCATTTGCCGCCATGTCACAAAGCAGTTATGCACATATGACCAAGATCCCAGCGGAGCAACACAGGGAGACCTTAAATGGTCTTTCTGTGGTGCAGCAGGCCTACAGCCCGCTAAACGTGATGGTCTTGTTTGATGCGCCTTTTGCCGTGTTGTATCTGACGGTACTTTATTTTATCAGTCCGCCGCTGGCTGCCATTGCCGGCGGCATCAGTCTGCTTAGCCTGGCATTCGCATGTTATATCCAGCATAAGCTGCGTGAGCCTGCGGAAACCTTATCCAAGGAAAACGCACAGCTTGGCACTTACAACAATGCGTTGATCTCGGCGCCGGATGCACTGCGTCAGTTCAATTGGCTGGGCATACTGCGGGCCAAGTGGTCCGCTAAGCAGCAGTCGGTAGAAAGTATTCGCGCCAACCTGCTGCACCTGCAAAATATGTCTCAGCAGGTAGGTATGAGCAGCGCCATGTTGCTGTCTATCGTAATGATGGGCGTAGGGGCCAAACTGGTGATGTCCGGTCAGCTGAGCGTGGCTACCTTAATTGGCGCTAACATTCTGGCCGCTCGTGCGCTGAACAGCATTAACCGTTGTGCACAAAGTCTCGATCAGTTTGCCCGCGCCGAACAGCAACTGAAGATGCTGCGAGTACTGGCTCTCCTACCACTGGAACGGGAGTCGGGCACCCGGCTGCCTTCCGTTACCGGAAAACTTGAGCTCAGGGACGTTGGTTTTATGTATCCTGGCGCGACCATGCCTGTATTCGAATCGGCAAACCTGGCGATAGAGCCGGGTCAGATCCTGGTTGTAAAAGGCGGCAATGGCGCCGGTAAAACCACCATGTCTAAGATCGTCTCAGGCCTGGTGGCGCCGCAGCGGGGTGAAGTCCGTCTTGACGGCGTTAACCTGCGTCAATGCGATCCTTACTGGATGCGCCGCCAGTTTTCCCTATTACCACAAGAGCCTGTGTTTTTTGAAGGCAGCTTGCGGGAAAACCTGGTGTGTTCGGACGATAGCATCACAGACGATCAAATCTGGCAAAACTGTCAACAGGTGGGTGTACTCAGATTCCTGGAAACTAACCCGGATGGACTGGATATGGCGATCACTGGAGGCGGTCGGCAACTGCCGCTGGGCATTCGTCGTCGTTTAGCCCTGGTGCGTGCTTTGCTGGTGCAAGGCGCCGTGGTTGTATTGGACGAACCCACAGAGGGACTGGATGCAGAAGGCTGCAGTGCGATTGCGGGTATGCTTAACGAACTAACCAGCAGCGGACGAACCTTGATCATTATGAGCAATGATCCCTTTATCCTTAGCGGTGCGTCTATGGTGTTGGACCTGGATAAAAAGCCCGTTCCTCAGTTGCTGAAACCTGAGACTAAGCCTGTATCTGTAGCGCAAACCCGGAGTAATAAAAAAGCCGATGCATAATAATCAAAAGGCCCTGTCAAGCCAGGGTCAAAGTAATGAATCGGTGCAACCAGAGATGGCAACCGGGCGCAGTAGCGCCCTGTTGTGGGCGCTGTGCGCCTGTGTACTGAGTTTTTTCATCTGGGCAGCCTACTTTAAGCTGGATGTCGCATCCAGTATGACGGGAGAAGTGATCCCGGCAGGCCAGATCAAACAGATCCAGCATCTGGAAGGCGGTATAGTCTCTCAGATCCTGGTGCGTGAGGGACAAGAGGTGGCAGCGGGGGAAGCGGTGGTTGAGCTGTCCAGCGCACGCTCAGATGCGGACGTAAAGGAACTAAATATTCGTCTATTTTCGTTAAAGCTCGATAGCGCCAGGTTAACCGCACTACTACAAGGTCTGGACAGTCCTGACTTTTCCTTTGCTAAACTGGACAGTCGTTCGGCCAATGTCGAGCAGTACCGCACTGCGCAAGCCCTGTTTGTGCACCAAAAACGGAGCCTGGATTCACGCTCGGCGGAACAAACGCAGAAAATCGAGATGTTAGAAGTGGAGCGGGCTGCCGAAGAGGCCAAACTTAAGCTGCTTAAACCTCGCCATAAGATGGTGAAGGAGCAGATAGCAATCAGCAAAGGTCTGATGAAAGACGGCCTGGCCAACCGCTTTGAGCATCTGGATCTATTAAAGGAAGCCAATGGTGTGCAGGCATCCATTGCTGCAGCTGAATCAGGCATGGCCAGTTTACGGGTCAGCCTGAAGCGGGAGCAAACTGTGCTACGGGGTATTACCAATGACGCGAGGGAGAAGTGGAGTAAAGAGCAGTCTTACAGTAAGAAGCAACTGGCTGAGCTGGACGAACGTATGCAGAAGTATCTGGATAGCCAGAAACGTACTGTGATCACGGCACCGGTAGCGGGTACTGTGTTTAAGCTGTTTGTATTTAATGAAGGCGCGGTGGTGAAACCCGGAGGTACCTTGTTGACGCTGGTGCCGGGGGGTGAATCCCTGGTGGTAGAGGCCCGTATGATGGTGGGTGATGTCGGTTATGTACAACTGGGGGATCCCGCCAAGATGCAACTGATGGCAGCCACGGGCGAGTCGTATCAACCGGTACTGGGTGGTGTTTCCTACATTAGTGCGGACGCGGTCAGTGAGCCGAAACAACCGCCCTATTACCTGGTACGGGTTGAACCTGAGCAGCTACATTTTAGCGATGGAAAAAACAGTTATCCTTTAGTGCCCGGTGTATCCGTACAGGTCTCTGTGGTGACAGGGCAGCGCACGCTGCTGGAATACTTGTTGAACCCTATTTTCAATAACTTCTCAATTGCTTTTAATGAAAGGTAATTTGTGGTGCGAACTATGGAGAGTAACCCAGAGTTCGCGTTTCAAGTATTCATTAGCTAAAAGCTCTTCGTTCAGATTCCGTTAAGCCGTCAGGGAGGAGGTTACTCTGACGGTATTACGCTGGTATGACTTATCTTTTCAATCTGACCTGAACTGTTTAAACATGATATAGCTGCCTACAAAGCCTAATTGTTTGTGTTTATAGGCGTCTGGAATGGTGCCAATAATGCTGTATCCGAGACCCTGCCAAATGCGAACGACGATTGTATTAGTTGAAACTACAGAGTTAAATTGCATTGTGGTATAACCTAACTCGAGGGCAGTTTCTTGAGAGTGCTCACACAGTATTTTAGCCAGCCCCTTGCCGCGAGCTTCCGGCGCTACCATATAACCGCAATTACAAGTATGAGAGCAGGGGCCACCTTATTACCTGAAAAATCAGGGGCTGGAAAAGGAAGCGCAACAGGTGTAAGGCAGCTCTGCTCCCATGTGCTGACGGAAGATGAGTGGAGACTACTGGTCTTCCTGGAAGGGACAGTGGTGAAAAATAACGAAGGACCGGCACTGCAGTGGGCCTACCAGGCACTGGTGAAACTGGGAGAATTTACCGATAGCAAACGAACGGGCATAGCGGGATGGGACACCTTATGGAAAAGCTTGGCAAAATTACAAGAGCGAGTGAATGGATTTCAGACTGCCCGAGAAATGATGGCTGCAGGAATTGAGAGCTGATCAAGAGACAGCTTTAAAGGTGGGCCAAAAAAGGTCAAAGCCTTCCCTGTTCATCTCAGTTAGCTCCATCGCTTGTTCCCTTTTATTGATTGAATTATCTCACTTTAAAACGGTTTGCTGACCAGATCCAATTCTTTATGTTGGATCCAATAATTGTACTTTACTGGGCTTTATATAAGCTTACTCAAGTGGCTATTTACACCCCCTCTCTTTATTGAATATCAGCTGCTTTTTTTACAGTGTCGTACTCGTCTTTGAAAGTGGCGCTTTCTTCCAGCGCCTGTTTCCTTAGTCGATAAGCTCCTAACCCACAGTTGTATTTGCCCTGGAGGCATCGCTATAGGTACAGCCGCCAATGAGTACGGCAAGCAGCAGGAGCAAACTTAGTTTTCCTGATTTTGTATTTATTACTTTAGCTAATGACAAGAAAACGCCTTCCAGAGCTTGTTCAGAGTTTGCTGTCAAGAAATTGCTTGAGCCTAGTGAGTTGAAGGACCAGATGTTGATGTGCCTGATCCAATTCGAAGGCAGAATCGTGAAATGTTGGCGCCCAGTTATGGTTCAGGTTTATACCTGACAGCCCAACTTTTTCGATGGGAATGGCTAATTTATTGGTATCTAAGGCGCGGTTATTGTTTTCATCCAGAAAGGCGAGCACTGCATAGCGACCATAACTCAGGTTATTAAACGTGAGGCTAGGCGTGGAGTCGGTCACCACCAATCTCCGGAACTGTAACGGTGGCGCCTGATAATCGTATTGTGCTTGTGAGTCCAATAGATATAGATAGAGCTGTCCTTGCTGAGTATCTATGCCCTGGATTGAGACTTTAAGCTGTCCTTTGTGCTCTTCTGCCATGGCAATATAGGTAATAGGCAAACAAATAAATAACAATAAAAGGTTTTTCATATGCGACTCCTTGCCTACTAGCCTGTGGTATTTGAATGTAAAAATCCGTTGGTTTTTGTCAGAAATTGTTAGTTGAGATTTTGGTCGAGCCGGAAGTTGAGGGAGATTGTGAAAAATATGAGACCAGATTTTAACTTAATTGGCGATATATTTATCTATGTATTTGTTTATTAATGGTTTTTATATTTTTGGTGTGCTGACATTTTCTTACAATTAACTACAGCTTAGTGACAGTTATTACGAACTTATCCTGTTAACTTACCTCCAGCATTTATCAAACATATCTCAATGGAGAAAGGACGCAATGAACAAGTTCCCTTACCAGCTCGCCTGTTTAACTTCACTTATCTTATTCAGTGGCGCATCTCACGCAGATCTCGCTGAAGAGTCTGGTTTCGAGTTTATTCTCAATGTCGGCGTTGGAGCTGGGGAAAGCACATCTCAGCTGAATACAGGTGATAAAAACAAGACCACCTCAGACCTTAACTCGAACGGCACAAAGGTTGACGGTATTTCGCCCATAGTGTTGGGTAACATGTCCTATACCCTGGATAGTTTGAAAACTCAGTTCTTTCTGGGACAAAGTGAAAGTGAAGTAGCGGTAGGTGATTTTCAATTAGAGCTGGGTGTTTCCCATCAGTTCGGCAATGAAACTATCTTAACCCTTGCATATATACCTCGCTTTCCTTTTGCTCAAAGCGAAGTCTGGGAGGACCCATTTTTAACGGGTAAAGATAGAACAACGACTAAGCAGGACACGCAAGCGGCACGGATCCAGGTCGAAAATATTGCCGGACTGCCGATAACACTGAAGTATGGTTACGGTGAACGCGAACTGGAAACTGAAAAAAGCGGCAGTACAGGTGATCTTGGTTTGACCAGCGAACAGCTTAAATTGCTAGACAGAGATACGACATACCATAGGGCTGCGGTAGAATTTATGTTGCCTCTGGGGGATACCTGGGGAATCATGCCCGAACTTGCTTATATGCGCAGCGATGCCAAGGGTAAGGCAATGAGTTCCGATACCTATCAAGGGCAGTTAACTTTCTTAATGTTTGACATGGGTCAGCACAGTCTAAATGTCAGCGGTTCATATAGTCATTCTGAATATGACGAGTCTCACCCTGTATTTAGCAAAGTACGTGAAGACTCGGAAACCGGTATGTTTGCCTTCTATTCCTATGCACAGCCATTTGGTTGGGACAATGCGGCGATAAGTATGTTTGGTGGCTGGAGCCAGAACGATTCAAATATCAACTTCTACGATAAGGAAGAGTTTGGCGCATCTGTTGGTGTAGCTTATCGCTTTTAAATTTCCTTATATCTATCACCTCCGAACCGGTTTATAACCAGCGGTGAGGTGATAGCCCCTCCCTGCCAGTAGAGGTTTTACACATCATTAAAAACGCTGGCCTTTGAAGTTAAGGTGATTTAACTTTGCTGAATTAATTTACCATTTGAGTAAGTGATGAATCAAAACTTCGAAGCCATTGTGAACTTTATTATTGAGCTGGAGAAGCTCAAGAGCGTGTACCGTAAAACCAAGGTGCTGGGCACCGAACGTCAGGAGAATTCGGCTGAGCATAGCTGGCAGGTTGCTTTGTTGGCTTTGTCACTGAGCGAATATGCAGAGCAAAAAGGCGCAAACATAGACAGTGTGGTGAAAATGTTATTACTACACGATGCTGTGGAAATAGATGTGGGCGACGTGATTGTTTATGATCAGAAAGCCAGGGATGCGGTGGCGGAAAAAGAGCAGGTAGCAGCAAAGCGAATTTTCGCGTTATTACCGGCTTCCTTGGGTGATGAATTTTTAGCGCTTTGGCTGGAGTATGAACAGAAGCAAACCGCCGAAGCCAAGTTTGCCTATGCACTGGACAGGTTTATGCCTATGTTGCTGAACATTAAAAATAACGGCCAGAGCTGGGTTGAAAATGGGATCCGTAAAGAACAGGTGCTTGCGCATACAGTGGCGATGAAGGATGTCAGTGAGGATATGTATCAGTGGACGGTGGAGCGAGTCGAACAAACGTTCGCTGCGCTTTAAAATAAGTGCGCTCTGTAGCGATACAGGGCGCAACGAGTTGCCGTTAAGCTAACTTCGCTTCGGCTGTGGTGGTATTAAGGCTGAAGCTGACCACAGTGGAAGCAAGAGCCAGCACTAAACCAAAGGCGCAGAGCGCGACCTCGTTGTTGTATTGGTCGGCCAGCAGGCCGGTGGCAATTACCGGCAGGCTAAAACCAAAGTAAGCGAGAAGAAAAAAACCTGCACAGGCTCGGGCACTGTGTTCACCGGCCAGTGACTGAACGCCACTCAGCCCTCCCAGGTAAACAAAACCATAACAAGCGCTGCTGGCAAAAAAGGCGCCAAGCAACACTGCGAATAACGATCCGTTGAGCGCACCCCAGGCAAGTAGGGCGTACGCAGGAACCAGCACCATCAAGCCAATCCTGGTAGCCCTGGCGGGCGATAATTTACGCGCCATAGGCTGGAACAGCAAACCACAACTTATTACCACAAAAGTTGAAAATCCGGACCAGGTCTCCAGGCCGTGTCTGGCCAGGACCGAAGGTAGAACCGCAATGACTATGCCTACGGTTGCCCAGCTGAGCAGGATGGAAAACCCAAAGGGTAAGCTGGCGGCAGGGTAGTAGGGAAGGCGTAACATTGCCGATCTCTTGTGTTTAGGACTGTTATCCGGTAAACGCAGCAGTAAAATAAAGGCGATGGCTGCCAGGATGAGTTCAAGCCAAAAGCTGGCAGGTTGCAAGCTGTGCTGAAACAACAGAAAGAAACTGGTTAATGCCGCTCCCAAGCCAAACCCCAGTGAGGTACTGGCGGTAACCCAGGTTGCTGACGCGCTGTTGTCCTTAGCCGCCAAAAGTTCTGCCATATAAGCGGGGGCTGTGGCCGATGAGAGGGCAACTCCCAAACCTAAAAACCAACGAGCCAAGGCTAATGTTTCTAATCTTGGCCAGATCAGCATGATAGCTGTGGCTAACATTGCCAGAGCCAGCGCGGCCAGGATCAATGGTTTGCGGCCAACCCTGTCGGATAACCCGCCCAGAGCAAGCAACGCGGGAATGATCCCCAGGACATAGGCTGAGAATGCGATAGAGGTCGCAGTTACCCCCAACCCTGCTTGTTCAGCATAGGCATTATAAAGCGGTGCCTGCAGGTTGACGGCCATAGTGATCAGGCACAGAGCCAGGCTCAGGCGAAGTGCGTGAGATGTTTGATTCAAATTAACGTTCCTCTATAGCTAGTGCCCGCCCTGAAACAGGTGAACTGAAAAGCTGACATGTGTTGCCGTAGGAGCCGAACTTGTTCGGCGAAGCGTGTGAACACTGGTTTCGCCCTTTTTGCCTATAGAGGCATCCGCTCCTACTAGGTCGTGAATATAGCCTTAAATTTGGCGTTACAGCATGGCCACTAACCAGGTAAGTAGCTCCGCTGCTGCAGTTATAGAAACCTGATTAGAGCCGAGCTAATACAGCCAACACAGCGTCGACATCATCGAGGGTGTTGTAGTGTACAAAGCTAATGCGCAGCGCAGCGTTGTTCGTGTGATGGGCCAGACGCTTAAGGGTTGCAGGAGTACCAAACCGACCAATACGCACATCAATACCTGCGTCAGTAAATAACTGTTTACAACTGCTCCATTTCTCAGGGGGGATAGCGAGTGAAAAAATCGGCGCCCTGGAGTAGGGAGTGTGGTATGCCAGCACCAGTCCCTTTAAGCGGTCGGGTAAGCCTTCCAGAAAACGCCGGGTCAATAATCCTTCGTGTTGCCTGATCTGCTCCATGGAGGTGTCAAAATTGCCGGTTAACTGGCTTAGGTAATTAAAGGTGGCAATAAAACCGGCGTAATCCGCGTGGGCAAAAGAGCCCAATTCCAGTTGCGGGTGGCAGCCTTTTGCTGGTGATAACCCCATTTGCTCAACTAGCTGCTGACGAATACACCACCAACCCAGGTGAGGGGAAAACAATTTGCAGTTGGAGAAAATAGCGATATCGATACTGGGCAGCATGATATTTGTAAAACCATGAGGCGGCCCCTGGACGGCGTCCAATACCACCACGGACCCCATGGCTTTGGCTTCATTAGCCAGCTTCTCATAGGGTAATAGTACGCCCGTCACATTGGACAGCATGCAAAATGCCACCAGCTTAGGCCGCTTTGCCAGTGCCGCATACCACTGCGTTATTTCCAGGCCTCCGTCGGCAGCCACTTCGATATCTATGATATTACAACCTAAATCGGATAAGGATTGCCAGATTGTGCGGTTGGCATCATGATCCACTTCGGTAATAACGATATTGTCGCCGGGTTGCAATACTGTGCCAAAAAGTGCTTTAGCCAAGATGGCTAACGTGGAGGTGCCATTGGCAGCGAAACCGATTTGCGCCGCTTCACCACTGCAAAACTGGGCGGCGACTCGGCGAGCTTTTTCTCTTAACCCAGCGGCTTTGGCCGATCGGTGGCTATCGTATTCCGGCAGGCCTCCCCTGTGGGTCTCCCAGCTGTTAAGTTGCTCCTGGACGGCTGTTAGGCTTTCTGCTGGCATTTGGGCCCGCGATGAGTTGTCTGCAAACACCCGGATGCCGTGTACATCAGTTTTGCTCAGGGCAGGGAAGTGCTGACGGCAGCTCAATGGAGTTGGTTCTGAATTCAGCTGTTGCGGTTCAGCCAGTTGCATATTTTGCTCCTAAATAGCGAAGAAATCGACATATTGACGCGGGAAGTAGTTACCCGGTCGACTGTAATATTCTTTGATTTCCAGTTTTTGAGCATCAAAGGCATGTTTAAGGTCGTGAAGGCCGTTGACCACATTGTTGAGTTCGTTGAGGGAAGAAAAATGCAGTAAATGGGGGTTGTTTTCGGCTAGCTGACTATGACCAAACTCTTCATCAATGCGGGTGTGAGTGAACAAAGGTTCCAGGCAGGTATCTGAGAAGTTGAAGTGACGGGTAAAGTCACTTTGTAAATTTGTCAGCTCATCTTCTTCGAGTTCGCCGGCTTCCACTACGGCAGCGACTAACAGGGCGGAGCAGGGGTTGATGGCAAACAGCTCCCGCATTTGCATATTAATCAGCTTGGTAGTGACCAAAGGAATACTGTGACGAACTTCTTCACGGCTAATTCCTAGCTTGATAAGTGTATTTTCTACGAATATCTCGTGGCCCCGCTCATGCTCGGTATATTCCTGCAGCAATTCTTTTAGCTCGCCGTCAGCATGGGCTACGGCAACATCCAGCGCGCGAGGGAAAGCCTTAATATAATGATATGTTTCGAGTAGCCAGCCGATGGCCACCTGTTTGGATACTTCGCCGTTAAACACATCGACAGCAATATGAGTTTCGCATGACTGTTCAAATCAGATACGAGTCGCTGCCAGCAAAGTCTGTTGAATATCTTGTTCTGATAATTGCTCGAAGCTTTTCTGTGGGACGCGCAGGACATCGCCTTCAACTAGTGAGTTGACGATTTCTTTGGTGCGTTGTTCTGCTAAGCCGCTTTTATGGGCAATTTGTTCAATGCTATGGTGCCCGGTGCAAAAGCCGCGTATCTTGAGGAATTCGGTGGCTTCTTCGGTAGAGACTTCGAATTTACCATGACTGACAGTGAGGTAGGTGATTTCCGGTTCATCGGCGAAGTTAGTCCACAGGTTGTGGCGAAATTTGGGGTATTTAACCCAGTCCTTTTCTTGAATTTCCATTTCAATGCCTTGCTGAATTAAGGAGAGGTTTCCCCTCTCTGGTGAGAGGGGATCGCCGATTAGCCGCAAGTAGCGCCGTTTATGCGACGTTTGGATTGCTTTTTAGCGACAACTTTTTTTAAAGTCATAATAATTTTCCTTAATAAATTTATGGACTTAATTGATTGCCAAGAGGTTGGCAAAATCCATTCTGGCATTTACTTAAGAAGTGGGAAATGTACAATCTCTATCTATTTACGATGAACTGTACTGGTGTTTTTGCGTAACAGTTTAGGGGGTGTTGTGAACTTTTCTATCGACAAGGAGTTCAGTGTTTCCCTGGTGGGTCAGCTGGTAAGTGGGGTTTGTGACTGGGTTGAGAGTGGCAGGGCGCGACCCGGCTCAAAATTACCCTCTATACGCAGGCTGGCTGAAACATTGGAAGTTAGCCGCTCCACGGTTATCGTTGCGTACGAAAGATGAATAGCGCAGGGGTTATTAAAGTCAAGGTTGGGAAATATATGCCGAACCCATGGGAGGCATGTTTTTGTGGGCGCGAAAACCCAACATAACAGACATTGATTCTTTACTGGAATATGCGGCGGATTGTGGCGTCAGCTTGTCGTCCGGCGCTATCTTCTACCATGACACTGAACCCTCCAACTGGTTAAGGATTAATGTGGCATATGCGAGTGAGCCCAGAGCGATGGCCTTTCTGACCTCTGTCGACCACTAAATTCTTCTACCGACTTCCGCCAAGTTTTGATTCTTACCGTTGATGGTTTTTTAACACTGATGTTCCACAATCAGTGTTAGAATCCGCCTGCAAAACACAGCCACCCCCAACGGAAACACAGAGTGAACACTACGCCCTTCGAAGTAAAACGAGACTTTATTATTAAGCTGGGCAAAGCCCTGCATAAATTTGGTACTCCTGCGTACCGCTTGGAAGCGCATTTACATAACGTAGCAAAGCATGTTGGGCTGGATGGCTACTTTCTTATTACACCGACAGCGCTGACCTTTGTGCTCTGGGTACCGGGTGATAAACAGGAATACACCCATGTATTCCGAGTGAAACCCGGAGAGTTGGATTTAGGGGCCCTGGCCAGAACTGATGAGCTGGTAGAGGATATGGTTGAGGGCAAATATAAGCTTCAGCAGGCGTTACAACGGCTGGTGATAATCGAGCAGGCGCCTAATCCCTATAACACAGTTACCACCCTATTTTCATTCGGTATTGTAGGCGCAGCGTTTGCTATGCTGATTGCCACAAGTTGGAACGATGTGTTCTGGTCTTTCCTGTTGAGCTTTCCTGTCTACGGCTTAGTGTTTTTGGCCGAGCGTTCCAAACGAATGGCGGAGATGCTGGAGCCCTTGTCAGCCATGATGGCGGCATTCTGCGCATCCGGCTTGATGTGGTTAGACCCGGCCATCAACGTGCCCGTGGTTACCTTATCCAGCATCATCATTTTCATTCCTGGCTTATCGCTTACTCTGGGGTTATCTGAACTGGCGGCGCGAGATCTGGTTTCCGGCACTGCGCGAATTATGGATGCGATGATGCTGCTGTTTAAGCTGTACTTTGGCGCTGTGCTTGGTATGGCTGTCGGTGATTTGATCTGGCAGCCACCTTCCTATATTGCTGAGCCCGCTGTCCCTTTATGGGCCAATTTGCTCGGGGTTCCGCTACTTTCACTTGGGCTGGTGGTGATATTTAAATCTCGGTTAATTGATGCTCCCTGGGGAATACTGGCGGGTATCATAGCTTATGGTTTTAGTATTATGGGTAGTACTTATTTAGGTGATGCGTTAGGACCTTTTTTAGGCGCATTTATGGTGGGGGTTTACGGCAACTTGTTTGCCCGGATAATGAAAGCGCCTGCTTCCATTGCCTTATTACCAGGCATCGTATTACTGGTTCCCGGTAGTAAAACCTATATCGGCCTGAACACTATGATCACCGGGGAATCTATGGTGGACCAGGCAGCGATTGGCTCGCAAACCTTGTTGATCTTTATGTCGCTGGTGGCGGGGCTTATTTTTGCCAATGTAGCGGTATCACCCAGGCGAACCCTGTAGCAAGTACGCTGCCCCTCTGGACCGAGTGTCGGACCTCCAGGCAACTGATGTTGACGGGGCTACTGTGATGGTGGAGGTTAATTTAAACCATTACTTTTAATAAAAGGCGGGGGTTTCATCGTTTAAATTGACCAAGGGTCCCATGATTTCTCTCAATTTTCCCGATGCTTTGATTATCGTAAGCCGTTTATTAAACTCACTAATAAAAGCCCGGTTCTCAGGCGTGTCGAAACAAACCAACTGAGTACCGCGTTTGGTGATTGGCCAAATATTACTGGATTGTGGAAAAGGCAGGTCTAGTTTATCGGCCGCTAACAGGATATCCGGCATAAAGCCTAAGATAATATCCACTCTTTTTCTATCTAGCATTCTGAGTAAGGTTTCATCATTAGGCACTTTGATCACTGATCCGTATTTTACACCGGGCAAAAATACCTTGGGGTCCAACCCTATCCACATGGCGATGGTTTTCCCTTCCAATTCGTCCAGTGACTTGATCATAGGGTCTGTCTTACGATTAAGGATCACCAGTCCAGTCATATCCACTCGATCTGAGCCTAGCAATGTGGTCTTTATCTCTGGCAACAGTCGCCCTGCTGCAATAGTGCTGGTAGGGAAAATACAACTGCTTGGGTCGGCTCCAAATGATTGCACCTGACGTTTAAAAGACAATACCTTTAACTGGTACTCAAGCCCCATATCAGCCATTTCTTGCAATAGTAGATCATATTGTTGACCTCCTTTTACGCTCATTCTGTTTTTAAGTTCGAAGCCATAAACGGTAGTTTCAGCAACAGCTAAACTGGTAATTAGGGTGAAGGCGAGAGCGACCAAAAATGGTTGAATAGGGTGTTTCATAGTGACATCAAGATACCCAGTATTATCAATACTTGATATGCCTGATTATAGAATTGATTGCGTATTATGCCTATTAACCCGTCGCCGCCGTGTTGTTCAATTTAGGCGCTTTATTGAGAGAGCCCATAGAATAATGATTAACTGGTCGATATGAAAATAGGCTTTTCCCAACGTATTGCCTTTAAACTTGCACGATTAAGTGTGTTGGTGGCGTTTCTGTTGGGTGTCGTCGTCAGCATTGCCCAGGTTTACACTGACTTCCATCAGCAAAGTGAGGTAACTAAAAGCAAGGTTGATGAGATCTTTGAAGTCACCAGAGAAACGGCAGAGCGAGCCGTGTATCAATTAGATCCAGATCTGGCGCGTGAAGTATTACAGGGGCTCACGCATTTCAACTTTCTGCAGTTTATGAGCTTTCTTGATGACAGAGATGAGGTGATGGCAGAAATAACCTTGCCTTTAAAAGAAAGTAGCACCAGGAATATAACCAAGATATTAATCTCTGAAAGTTCTACTCATGAATTCCGGCTAACCAATCATCAGGGAGTCTACCTGGGCAAACTGGTATTGATGGTGGACACAGATGCGGCGCTGGCGCCCTTCTATAATCGCGCTGTCTATGTGTTTATCAGTGGCTTGGTACGAAACTTTGTTCTATCTATCGTTTTGCTACTGGTTTTCCAATATGCGCTGAGTCGCCCTTTTCTTCGATTAGCTGAAAAGTTCCAGAAGATAGACATACATGGTTCACAAAAACATCAATTACTACAACACGATCGCGCCCATCAATACGACGAGGTGGGACATATTGTCGACTCTGCAAATGCCATGATGGAGGAAATCCTGGCATTAAACACACGCCTGGAGGAAAAGGTGGGTAAACGCACCACTGAGCTTGAGAATACGAATGATGATTTACAAACGGCTCTTCAAGAGATAAAGCATTCGCAACAAAAACTGGTTGAGAAAGAGAAAATGGCATCGTTGGGCCAGTTAGTGGCTGGCGTTGCCCATGAAGTCAATACTCCCTTGGGGATCTGTGTTGCAGCGAACAGCTTCTTACATGAATTACACCGGGAACTGGAAGGGGAGCTCGATCGCAGGAGCTTAAATAGTAAAAAGATCCGCCGGTTTTTGGACCAGTCGTCGGAAGGTCTGGATATTACTACAAGCAGTTTGAAACGCGCTTCTCAGTTGATCAATGAATTTAAGAAAGTGGCGGCAAAGCAATCGATTAAAAATATCTTAGTGATCAACCTGAAACAAGAGCTGGATGACATACAGGTTATGCTGCAACCTGAATTAAGTCAGGGGAATCATCGACTGGCGGTAGATTGTCAAGATATTGAAGTGGCCTGTGATGCCGAGGCGCTATCTCAAATAGTTTCCAACCTTGTTTTCAATTCGTTACAGCATGGCTTTGAGGGAGTTGAGTGTGGCAATATTTTTATTAATGTCGATGTTGAGGATACTGAGGTTGTGATGAATTATCGGGATGATGGTGTAGGTGTTACAGAGGAAGTACTTACGTCTTTGTTTGAACCGTTTTTTACCACCAATCGTAGTCTGGGCGGTGTAGGTTTAGGTACGCATATAGTTTATAACCTGGTTACTCACGTTTTGGCTGGTAGCATTTCTGCCAAGAGTGAGGCTAATCAAGGTCTTAAATTTGAAATTCGATTTCCAAAGGTCAATCCTATATTCGCTAAAAACGGGTTTCCCTAACTCTGGCCAGGCATCGTTTTTATGCCGCATCTTAACTCAGAATTTATTTCATTTACCTAGGCCGCTCTCCATGTTGATGTCATCTGACATCTCTTCGATGGGTTTTTAGTGATAGCCAATTCCCTGACCAATATCGCACTTTATGGAGTTTGAGATAAGATTGATAATTACTTGTTTTAACCTAAGTTGATCAGCCTGAACAAATTTATCAGATGTGTCATCTTTGGATAGCGTTACTCGACTTATATTGGCTGTGGGTGAACATTACTCATTGCTGATTTGCTTCAAATCAAATGGAGTTCGTAACATATACTCGCCAAAATTATTGCGCTTCAATAGCCATGGTAAAGCATAATACGGTCATAGGCACCGTCTTGCTTGATCTGTTCTAGCCCAAGGTTAAAGGCGTCTCTGGCTGCTTTAGAGTCTGGGAGGGCTTTAGGGAAAAGGATATATATGTCTTCAGTGGCGAGGCTGGGGATAAGGGGTTCAATTTCATTCGCTCTCTCGGGAAAATGCCGATTCAACATATAACTTCCAACCATTTTGTCGGCAATGATCAAATCCACACGTCCTTTTAATAAACGCTCTAGGTTTTTCTGATGGCTATGCGCGCTGACCTTGAGCACGTTTTCCGCGTCTTCAAACTCCTGATAGTAGAAATATCCGTTGATGACTCCAATGCTGAGCCCATCTAAATCGGAGAGTTTGGTGAAAGGGATGTCGCGATCTTTGCGTTTAAATAGCACTATTTCGCTGCTGCCAATGGAGTCGGAAAAGTAAAAAAATAGCGGCCGCTCATCGTTATAAAATGCACCCAATACACCTTGATAAACACCTGCTTTACCGTGCTCTATAGCGCGTTTCCAGGGGAGAAATGAGGTTTTTAACTCTAACCCGGCTCGTTTAAATGCCTGGCGGGTAATTTCTGTGATAAACCCTTGTTGATCAAGCTCAGGGGCAATATAGGGAGGCCAGGGATCTGTCACCAGATCAATTTTTCCCAGAGAAAGGGCGGGGAAGGTGGTAAACCATAAAAAAAGTAAACAGAGTAACTTTCCGAGATGCATCTTATTAGCCTGATCTGTGATTGGCTTCAGTTTAGCACCGGACAGGCCTGGAATTGAACTTGTTTAGCCCAGTATCATAATTTTTTCAAAAACCGCCACATAGACCAGATAGCAAACACAGTGGAGCTGATCAGGCCAAACTGTAACAGCAGATAGAATAGCTCTATAGACATGTGATCTCCTGTAGTTTAATTTTGTTGAGCCGCAATGATATGTGTCCCAGAAGGTATATACCCAAGCTGCTTGGAAATGCGGGGATCAGCAAGTCGAGAAGTGACCGGGTTCAAGGCATAAAGCCGAAGGTCTAGTCTTCTACATCAAGGTTTTATAACGTCGAAGAGGGTTGCTTCTCGTCTTGCCCGAAGGGAGCTCAGCCAGAAAGTCAGCACTGCGTTGCAGCGCTTGAAAAGGGAATGCCATTCCCTGCTCGCTGCGCCTTGTTCTGACATCCTGCCTGAGCTCTGAATCTGCATTTCCAGGTAGTTTGGGTATAAAGCTCGTCCACTCGGTTTATCATGGTATCGGTTTTTACCCGGAAAATTTATGCTGGCTATTTTCCCTCTCCAACTATATTTCCGCTATTTGGGATTACCCCTACGTGAGTCTGTGAAGCTCAGCAATATCGAACTCATAGCCTAAAATTGAACTATTAATCTTGATTTTTTGGCGTTAAAAATGAAGTTACTCAAGATGATTCTACTATTGTTGATTTTTTCTCCTCATGTTTTGCATGCAAGGGAGGAGATTTTGGTAGCGACAGATGAATGGCCGCCATTTCGGATAGCGGCAGGCGACATGTTATTTGTTGGATTGGACATGGATTTGCTGGAAGCGTTGGAAGCTAAAACCGGATTTAAGTTTACAGTCAAGCGCTACCCCTGGGCGAGGGCCATGTCCCATATGAGACATGGCCTGGTTGATATGATGACAGGGCTGGCGAAAACCCAAGAAAGGCAAGGTTTTATTGATTATGTTGATACCTCCTATTATTCCTGTAGCACGGCTTTTTATACACAAGCCAACCTGCCGAAGAAGGTGTTGAAATACGATGATTTGTATTTTTACGAGATTGGTTATGTCCGTGACTCCTTCTATTTTGAGCCGTTTAATTCTGATCAAGAGTTAAATAAACATGGTGCGAATACCGAAGATCAGCTGCTGAGAATGGCGCAACGCTATCACCTGGATATATTTATTGGCACCGACTGTCAGGTGGATTACGAATTGGTAAAGCGTAAGATGACAGGACAAATAAAAAAAGCCCTCTATCAGCCTGGAAATTCGGTTGACTTGTATCTGGGGTTCTCCAAAAAATCCCTGCATATAGATAAGCGAAAACGCATTGATGGGGCTATTGCAGAATTAAAGCGAGAGGGTTGGTTTGATAAGGCGAAGGATAAATACTTTAAGGCTAAACCGTGAGGCCCCAGTAAGTACTCTAATACCTACCTCTGAAGCACTAGGTTATTGTCTTCAGTTAGGCATGATCCGATACTTCAGCTCTGGACCTTTGTTACTTGAAGGTAATTGACAGCCGACCGGGCTTTGCATATTGTGGTGGCTTATGAAAATATTTATTAATTCGTTACAGTTCATTATTTGCATTATCGGATCACCTCGGTGGGTTTGATGCTGCTTTAATGCCTGAACCCGCCAGCAAGGCGGGTTTTTTGTATCCGCCTTGTTGGTTCTAACAAGGAGTACATATGGATCAAGCAAGCGTTACCACACTACATTTTTTCTGCGGGAAAGTAGCATCCGGGAAATCGACCCTGGCCCGTCAGCTTGTTGAGTCAGAAAAAGGGATATTGATCAGTGAAGATCTGTGGTTATCCAGGTTGTACCCTGATGAAATTCAGTCATTCGATGATTACCTGAAATACGCTCAACGGCTAAAAGTAACCCTTACACCCCATATCATTGACTTGTTAAAGCAGGGCAACAACCTGGTGTTGGACTTTCCAGGTAATGTGCCGGCCATCAGAGCCTGGGTCCGTTCACTGTTTGAGGCGGCAGGCGCTGGACATGTATTGCATTATCTGGAGCTTCCCGATGAAGTATGTAAGGTGCAGTTAGCGCAGCGTAATGGTGAGTTGCCGGAAGGTAGCGTTAGCTTAACTGAGGAACAATTTGACGTTATCTCGGGTTATTTCGAGCCGCCAACTCAGAGTGAAGGGTTTAATCAAAAGCACTATCGGCGTGGGACACTCAAGTTATAGCATCCCATATCTGTGACCAGCGAAGTGTCGGACCACTGCCTACGCGAGGACGACTGAGCGTGGTGGAAGCTAGTCAGACTTTAAAGTTGGCTACATTTGCTCGAATTTTGTCTGCCAGTTCGCTGACCTTTTGAGCGCTTTCTGCGGTCTGATTAGCACATTCCCAGCTTTTATTTACTGTGGTATGTACCTGGTCCATTTGTAAGTTGACCTTATCTGATGTTTTGGCCTGCTCCCGACTGGCGCCGACAACATTACCTACCAGTTCACTGATCTCACCAACCAACTGATAGGTGTTTTCGGCAGAGTTGCTGACATCTTTCATCTGGCTTAGACCTGTTTCCACCTGTTCATTGCTGGTCACGACTTTCTGCTCAGCGGTAGTGGCTCCGGTTTGCAGCTCATTCATTATGGAGCTGATTTTATCGGTAGATTCCTGGGTTTTTATGGCTAGGTTACGCACTTCTTCAGCGACAACCGCAAAGCCGCGCCCTTGCTCACCGGCACGGGCCGCTTCTATGGCCGCATTGAGCGCAAGTAAATTCGTTTGGTCTGCAACACCTGTGATAACGTCCAGTACCTGTGTGGCACTTTCACTGGCGACAACCAGTCGCTTCATGGATTCGGATGTTTCGCCCATTTGTTTAGATAGCTTTCCTATGGATGCCGAGGTTTCGGATACCCTGCTATGCTCCTGCTCAGATGCTGTGCCAATCTCGGAAACTGAAGTGTTAGCTTGTTCCAAATGAGCGACCATTTCGGCAAAACCAGAAGAAAGTTCACCGACCATCTCAGATATCTGTTCGAATGATCGCTTTTGTTCAGATATCTGACCTTCGCTGGTGGAAGCTAACTGGTTAAGCTCAGCTGATTCCGTATTGAGGTTATTAATATTGTGATTAATGCCTTGTATGGTTTGCTGCAGCATAGCCACAAAGCGATTGAACCCCCTGGCTAAGGCACCCAGTTCATCTTTGGAGCTGTCATTCAGTCGTTGCGTGAGATCACCCTCACCTTGCGCAATATCTTCCATCGCACTGACCATCTCATCGATTGGTCTGCTTATCATTCTGATAATAAAGAGGTAAATAAGTATCGACAGAACCAATACCAGGAGGCCGAAATAAATATTAGCCAAAATGGTTTCACTGAGCTTAATACCAATATTCTGGCTTTCTTCCCTGAGGATCTTCCACATCTGTTGTTGACTGGAAACGCTGGAGCCAACGATTTTTTGTGCTCCCGGATTAAGCTGTTCAGTGATCAACCGGTTGCGTTTGGAAATTAGATCAAACAGCATGCTGCTGGCTTGTCCATACTGGGAAACCAGGCTGTCAATCTCATTGATCCAGACTTTATGATGCTCTCTTGCAAGGCGCTTTTTTAGGTCGAATACGGCGTTTTCAGCGCCATACAGCTCCAGGTAAAATCTGTCTTTACTGGTTTCCGTACTTTGATTCAGGTGAGTCATTAACGCTATCACGCTGGCTTGCAGATGATTTGCAAATCGTACTGTAATATCAGGCAGCTCCCCGGCAACGTTAGCATCCAGTGTCGCCAGAATGTCAGAAGACTTCGACAGAGCAAGGGGGACCAGTTTATCCAGGATCTGTTTTTGTTGCTCGGCTAATTGTGCCTGTCCGTTAGCAAGATCATTCAGAAATAACCGATCCAACTGGTCTGTTGTTTGCCTGATCCCCTCGATATTGTCCAGCCTACTTGCTTCGGGAGAGTTGAGGTATTCTTGCCCTTGGTCGGCAAATTCACGATAGCGGGTTAGCTCATCTTGCTGGCCAGACATAACAAAGTTTTTCTGGCTTAGTAATTTTTGCAGTGCGTTCAGGGAAATCTGACCCGATAGCCTGGCGCTGGGCTCTACAACGTCAGAGAAAGCCTGGGATTGTTTGGCTATTTCCCTGAGGGTGAGGTTACTGCTAAACAGCATCAAGCTGAGCAAAGTTAGAATAGCTAAAGGGATCAGACCTATTTTTTTGCCTAGGGACAAATTCTTAAACATACCTACCTCAGCGATTAAAAATGAGGATAAGAGCCAAAGCCCTTTTGCCTGGGGACAAACTCTTAAACATACCAACCTCGATAACTATAAGATGCCCAGTAAGGCTTTATGGATCCGCTTTTGCTCGGCATAGACTTGATCTGCAGTTTTTAACCCAGTGCTTTTTTGTAATGCTACCGATTGTTCCAACCCTTTGGATACTTTGGCCTTATGCAGTTCTACCAGCATATTTAAGGTGCTGTCGTAAGTATCAGCCGGGGTTTGTTCACCAACGGGAAATTGGCCGGGTACAGTGGCCTCGACTTGAAGATGTCTTAATAATCGGCCAATCAGGTGCAAATTTTGGTACGCTACCAGGTTGGTGTCTCTTGCTGTTTTATTTTGATAGGAAAGGGTAGCGCTAGGGACTTTTACCTTGAGTCCTGCTTTTTTACCCAATAATTCTAATTCCTTTAATACCTTTTGGCTGGCGTCATACACCTGGGTAAAGGAGGTTGCGGGGACTAATCCATCGAATTGACCACTGATGTACCAGAGGTTACGATAGACATCCTCGACAGTTTTCCCTAACGGCCTTTCAGGCTCGGGTATATCAGGGTCCAGGGATAATTTTTGCATCACAGCAACAAGCTGGTCGTCTATTTTCTGCAGTGGTGGCATCACGCTTCTTGGCCGTATGGTAGAGAAGGGAAGTTGTGGGACCTCACTTTGCTGTAGCCCAAGTTTTGCTTGTAGCTGATTGGTTTTAAAGGCTATCTCTCCAACCTTTGCGTAAAGGTGTACGGCTAACTTATTGGCCTGAATACCGGGTTGCCAGGTGTCTTTAGGTAAGTTATCAGCCTGTCGGATCAGCACTAATCGTTGTTGGATAAGCTGGGATTTTTGATACAAATGATTGGAGTTAACAATAGCTGCATTGGTGGTAGTGCAAAATAGGAGCATGAAAAAACACAGCGGGCTAAGGAACTTCATATGCGGATTAACAATCTGGCAACATAATGATCAGTATAGTTTTAATCCCTAAGAATTATTTTTCAATTCAATGATGATTGTTTGGTGATCCGGAACGCTCCCTGGGATACTTTTAGTGGAATATCTAGCTTTAGAGCCCATTTCTTAGCGATATCCTGCAAAGTGCCGTCTATTAGTATTTTCTGGTAGGTTTGCTGCCATAACGCAATCAATTTTGGATCGGAAGACTTTGAAATAGCAATGTAGGATTCTACTTCTTCCAGGACGTAAAAAGCTTCCAGATCCTCCAGTGGGATACCTGCTTTACGAGCTAACACAGGGAGCTCCAAATCGGCGGTAGCCACCAGATCCAACCTTTCCTGATGTAACATCTTATAAGCCTGTACCAAGGTATTTACTTGGTACAGGTTGTTGAACCCCTGTTGTTCCAATAATGTTTCCCTGGCATCGGCTCGGATAACACCTATGGCTTCCAGTTTTTTATAGTCTTCCAGATCATCGAATTTTAGTGATTTACCTTTTCGTCCGACCAGAAGCCACTTTTTTCTCAGTACCGGACCAATCCAGTGAAATTTGTCTTCTCGTTCAGGGATACGGATAACCGTGTATATAACGACATTGGGGTACTTTAATCCCGCATTCAGTACCCTGGTCCAGGGGCCGATGTGTAATTCAGATTGCTCTTTGGTTTGCGAACGTTTTACGATCTCGTTTACCAGCTCGGTGATCAGGCCGGTAATTTTTCCCTCTTCTTCATAGTTCATCGGGGGTTCGTCTGAGGTGAAGATAAAATACTGGGCCGAACTGGGAAAAGATAGCAGGTAGAGCAACATACAGCTTATCGTTAATGCGATATGTCGCGAAAAGGGGGGGATCATTCATTGTCCTTTTGTGTTTAAGGCCTACCTGGCTTGCTCATCATACGTGAAATCATTTATCTGGCCAATTCTTCGCCAAATATATAAACGGATAATACCGCCTTGATTAAAGTTTCAATTGTTTTTCAAAACCCTCAATTACCTGAGACTTATCTCGTAATGGAGGTTTGCCCCGCAAGGAAAAGACAGGGTTGGGTAAGACCACTATTTTTCTTACCTCCAGCTAGAATAGGTGATATGGAGGTATTTTGGTTGCTATGATAGCCTGTGGTGTTAGAGCTCTCTGCAGAGAAGTTTGCTGTTTTAGCTGGCAGGCGCCGTTCAGCGGAATTAGGCTTTTTTATTTTTGCTGTAACTGTTGATAACCGCTCATTTTTACTCCGGTTTTAGGTATTAGTGTGATCCAATCATTGGCTCTTTATTGAAGTAGTTAGCAATGGGTTAATCTTGATGTAGATTTGTTTTACTGGTTTGGTTAAAAGATAAGGGGAGCTAGTGATATCGGTTCAGTTACTTAAGCGAATATTCAGCATCACCAATATTATATCCCTGTTTTATTTTCTTGCCGTTGCGATCGTCTCTTACACGCTTATCAACGAGCATTCCGTTGGCCGACTAATTTTTTCCTTGTTCCCCGTTTTGATGATAATCGCGAAACTTACTCCGTTACCGACATTGAAAAAATCTGCAACCCTGAGTTCTTTGGCCATTGTTGTTATTGGCGGTCTGATAGATCCGTTAGAGGTGGAGTTGATTGAAGAGAGCTTTCTGCTGTTACCTTTAACCTACATTATTTTGTATCCAGGATCACTGTGGCCCATTGTCACAAGTGTATTGCTGTTAGCTTCTTATTTACCCGAGCTACCTCAGGAAGAGATTGATGAGTTTATAGAAGATGCTATCGAGTTATTGGTAATCACTGGCTTTGCTTCTGTGATGGCTTTTTTTCAGCAAAAGCTAAAAGTACAGATGCTGGGGTATCGCAAAGACAGTATGACTGACTACTTAACCAAACTATCTAACCGAAAGGCCTTCTATCATGATATGGCAAGGATCAAGCTTGCCGGGTCAGAGAGCAGGCGTTACCACAGTGCTCAGCTGCTGATAGATTTAGATGGATTCAAGTGTATTAACGATAATATGGGTCACAACATAGGTGATCTGCTGCTTAAAGAGTTCGCTCTTCGTCTCAATAATATTAAATCTGACAGAATTCGGGTTTATCGCCTTGGTGGCGATGAATTCGCAGTATTGGTGGAAAGGCAACATGACCTGAAATCAGAAGCCGAACATGTCGCACAGCAGGTTCTGGATTTTTCCAGAGTGCCTTATACCCTGATAAATCGAGAGTATCACCTTACTTCCAGTATCGGAATCGCCTTGTATCAAGATGCCTCTGATCTAATCGATATCTGGTGTCGTAATGCTGATATTGCTATGTACAAAGCTAAGGATAAGGGTCGGCATACCTGTGAGTGGTTTGATCAAGAATTGTTGAAAATAACTATTCGCAATTATCAACTTGAGCAAGAGTTAACCCATGCCCTCAGTCGGGATCAATTTTATCTTCATTACCAGCCTAAGGTCTGCACATCTGAAAATAGAATTGATGGTGTTGAAGCACTGATCCGCTGGCAGCACCCGGAGCTGGGATTTATTCCGCCAGGAGATTTTATTTCGATTGCGGAAAATAGCCAGCAAATAATAGCCATCGGCCGCTGGGTATTAACCCGCTCTTGCGAGCAGGCAAAGATTTGGCTCGATGCCGGGATCCCAGTGACAGTTTCCGTGAATGTGTCCGCTGTCCAGCTGGCGCATGATGATATCTGTACATTTACATTGCAGCTCCTGGAGCAGGTTGGGCTGCCGGCACAATATCTTCAGCTGGAAATAACTGAAACAGCGATAATGGAAAATCCGGATTATATTATTGAAACATTTAGCGAACTGAGAGTCGCCGGAGTAAAAGTCGCCATTGATGATTTTGGGGTGGCCTATTCATCGTTAAACTACCTGAAAAAGTTACCCGTTGATGTGCTCAAAATAGACAAAATGTTTGTCGATGATTGCGTAACTAAACCGAAAGATCACATGATAGTCAGAACCATAGTTCAACTCGGCCACAACCTGGGTATGAAAGTCACGGCGGAAGGGGTGGAAAACCAGGACCAGTTAGAGCTTTTGACCCTTGAGGGTTGTGATAAATATCAGGGTTATTATTTCTCTAAACCGGTTGATGCCGAGCAGATAACGGCCTTGCTAGAGGAGGAAAAGTGTAAAGTATAAGGGCGGCCCAAATGGATGCGCGAATATCTTCTATTTCAGTCGCCCTTCGCCTGACTATACAGAAACCTTCGGCGGTGACACTCTCTTAACCGGAAATACAAGGCGCCAATCAAACCTGGGCGCCAGTGCCAGAATGATGGTAGGAGCCGAATCCATCTCAGGGATGAGATGTTAAATGTATGGATGCGCGTTCGGCGAACCTTGCTGGCACAGGCTTCGCCCTTTTTACCTATAAAGAGGCGTCTGCTCCTTGTAGGAAAACCAGACCGATGACGAGATTAGCCATTGCCGTGATAGATAAAGCTATCCATTTCCAGGCCGCGATCAAAGGAGATCCCAGGCAAATCAGAAAGAACAGCGGAAAAAAAGCCCCGCATTAGCGGGGCTGATTATTGCTTGCGTTTATATCATTGCCTATCCATAAGCAAACGCAGGTAGCCAGAGGACGAGCTGCGGCAGCATGATAAGGATTATCAGCGCCGTGAGCTGCAGCAGGATAAAGGGAATAACACCCTTATAAATATCCGACAGCTTCACTTCCGGTGGGCACACACCTTTTAAGTAGAACAGGGCAAAGCCGACCGGTGGGGTGAGGAAAGAAGTTTGCAACGCCATGGCCACTAACATCACAAACCACACCAGCTCTGGGTTATCCACCACGCCATAACCGTTTATTTCTATGCCCAGTGAGGAAATCACCGGTGCCAGCAATGGCAGTATGATCAGGGTGATTTCAATCCAGTCGAGGAAGAATCCCAGCATAAAGATCACAAACAGGATAAAGGCGACAATGCCATATGGCCCAAATGGCAGGCCGGTTAAGAAGGATTCAATTAGCTCATCCCCACCTAGCTCCCTGAGTACCAGAGAAAAACAGGTGGCGCCGATAAATATCATAAAGATATAAGCTGTGGTGTTGTAGGAGCTCATGGTGACTCCTTTTAACACCTTAAAGTTCAGCTTACTGTTATATAAAGCCAGCAAGGTTGCACCCAAGGCGCCCACACCCGATGCTTCGGTAGGGGTGGCAATACCGGCAAAAATAGAGCCCAGTACGGTAAAGATCAGCAGCAAGGTTGGCAGAATGGCTTTCATTACCTTGATAACCGTTCGAGCATCTACCTTCTTGGCATCTTTGGGGACGGGTGCACTGTTTGGCTTTAATGCTCCATAGATAAGGATATAGAGGATATAAAGGCCCCCTAATAACAAGCCAGGGAAAATGGCGCCCATAAACAGGTCGCCTACCGACAGCCCAAGCTGATCAGCCATGATCACTAGCATAATGGAAGGTGGTAGCAAGATACCCAATGTGCCCGCACTGGCGATGGTGCCAAGCGCCAGCGGCATAGAGTAACCCTGTTTCTGCATGGAAGACAAAGACATAACGGCCAGCAAAACGACGGATGCGCCGATAATACCTGTACTCGCTGCCAGGATGATCCCTATGGCGGTAACAGTGACAGCAAGTCCGCCATTAACCTGGCCAAATAACTCTTGCATGGAATGCATGAGGTTTTCAGCAACCCCGGATTTATCCAGCATGTTACCCATAAAAATAAACATGGGCAGGGCAACCAGGATCCAGTTATCCATGATTTTATAGAGGCGGTTTACCACCAGGCCTAGGGTATTAAAATCCAGCCCTGTCATGGTGTCCAAATAGATATCCGAGTAATAACCGACACCCGCAAAGATAACCCCAATGCCTGCCAGTACGTACGCCACCGGAATACCGGTAAACAGTAGCAGGATAAAGCAGCTAAACATGCTGATAACCAGGATTTCATTTATTTCCAGATCACCGCTTTCCAATGAACTGGTAACGCTGTCCATTGATGGCATGAACCAGATAGCCAGCAGCCCAAACGAGGCAAGCATAGCGATTAGGATAAGGCGCTTATTTATTTCCATGAGTCCCCCTTAAACAAAATTACGAAGTCTCGGATCAAACGGGATATACAAGCGATACCCAGCAGGGAAAAACTAATGGGAATGACAGCTTTGATTAACCAGCGGTAGGGTAAACCGGATGGCGCGCTTGACCTCTCCCCTAAACGCCATGAGTCGTAAACAAAGTCCAGGCTGTGCACTATGACAACAAAGATAAACGGCAGGACTAAAAATAGGATACCGAGAATCTCTACCACGCGTTTGGTTCGGGCGGCAAATCCTGAATATAACAGGTCGACCCGCACATGCGTGTTCGTCACCTGGGCGTAAGATAAACCAAACATGACGCCAACGGCATAAAGGTGCCACTGCAGCTCTTCAAGAGCGATAAGTCCGCTGGAAAAACCTTTTCTTAACAGTACTTGGGTAACAATGACCAGGACCAGCAGGACGTAGACCCAGGCCATGACTTTGCCAACGGCCAGGATAAAGTTGTCCAACTTGTCCGAAATTGGGACACGAAGATGAGAGTTTTCCACAACACAGCTCCTTGTGGCACTTACAAAAAGATACGTAGAATAAGGGCAGCCCGGTTATCCGGGCTGCAAGGGTCTATTTTGTTGCTCTAGGCAGGAAGGCGTTGGCTTCCCATAGGTCGTAGCGGTTACGGAACTTGCTCATATCAGCCCATACCTTGGCGAAGAATGGGTCTTTGATTTTCTCTTCCACCACTTCATCCCATTTCTGTTCAAACATGCCCAGCATTTCATCGTTCCAGTAGCGAATTTCTACGCCGTGTTCCTGGGCTTTTTCCATCACTTCAAACTGCATGGATTCACCTTCGGCAATGGAGTAGGTCATGGATGCCATACAGGTAGTTTCTACCTGGGTCTGCTGGGTTTTGCTCATCTTGCCCCAGGTGTCTTTGTTTACCAGTAGCTCAAATACTGTGCTTTGCTGATGCCAACCAGGGAAATAGTTGTATTTAGTGATTTTATGTAAACCTAAACGTTGGTCGATAGCTGGCTGGGAGAATTCGGTGGCGTCGATAGCCCCTTTTTCCAATGCGCCAAAGATTTCGCCACCGGGCAGCTGCACTGTACCTACGCCCATTTTTTCCATTACGCTGGCGCCAAGACCGAAGAAGCGCATGTTCAGGCCTTTCAAATCTTCGGGTTTTTCAATTGGTTTGTTAAACCAGCCCGAGGTTTCCGGAGAGATAATGGCGCAAGGAAGGACTTTAACGTTATATCCTGAGCTGTCATACATTTCCTGATACAACTTCAGGCCGTTACCGAAATACATCCAGGCCATATATTCGCCGGCTTCAGGACCAAATGGTACCGCTGAGAATAGTGCCGAGGCTGGGATTTTACCTTGCCAGTAACCCGCAGTGGAGTAACCGGAATTCACTTTACCCGTAGAGACAGCGTCCAAAATCTCTGCTGGGCTAACTAATTTACCTGGCTCATAGATTTTCATCTTGATGTCGCCGCCACTGATGATTTTCAGCTGCTCAGAAACCCACTTGATAGGAGTGCCCAGTGCAGGCAGATGGGTACCAAAAGCAACGGGGGTTTTCAGCAGTAACTTATCGCCAGCATAACTTGGGCTTGCAACAACAGCTGAAGCTAACACGGAGGTAACTAGTACTTTTTTGCTCAGAGATTTCATATCAGGCTCCACTTTCCTGTGAGTATCACGTTTGTGACTTGATGGTAACAACTCGGTAACAACTCCATTTTGGATTGATTTGGTCAAAGGCTAAATAGGGACAAACACCCGAATTGATTGCGTGTTTTTACACGTGTCATAGGTAATATTGCGAAGCGGCCTAGGTATTATTACGTACTCTCTTAGTAAGATATTTGATCTGGGGTTGAGTTTTAAATGATGATGATTTACAGCCTATTGGTGCGGGTTACACTTGTGCAACACTGGCTGGGTCTGCAGGTATGCTGTGTCACTTAAATTAAAGATTATTCTCCTCTCCATCATTCCCCTGGTGGTAGTAACAGGCATTATCAATGCGTTTGTATTTTATCAATCCACTCGCTTGTCAGAACATGAAATTGCCATAATCGAAGAAAATGTCATCTCGTCTAAACGACAAGAGTTGCAGAAATATATTGAACTGGCGCTGAGATCTATCAAGGAAATTTATGAAAATGCAGGACCTGACGATGAGGTGGCTAAAAAAAGAGTTAAAGACATATTAAACAACCTCACCTTTGGTGATGATGGTTACTTTTTTGTGTATACCTGGGACGGTAAGACCCTGGTGTTGCCCTATCAAAAGGAGCTGGTTGGTAAGAACCAGTGGGAAGTAACAGATGTTCAGGGGAAAAAGCTGCTACAGGCGCTTATCAAACAAGGTCGCAATGGAGGAGGATTTGTCACATATTACTGGCATAAACCTTCAAAAAAAGAAAAGGTCAAAAAACTAAGTTACGCGGTTAGCCTGGATAAATGGGGCTGGATGATGGGCACCGGCCTGTATATCGAGGATGTGGATGCGGAAGTCGCGAAAATCCGTAAGCAGGTTTCCAAAAGTATCAAAGATACCTTTTCCGTTATTTTGTTGGTAACTACTATTTCCGTTGCGCTTATCGCCACCCTGGGAGCCTCGTTAAATATCAGTGAGCGAAAATTAGCGGATAAAAAACTCAAGGCACTGACCCGACGGATAATTGAATCTCAGGAAGAGGAAAGGGCGAGAGTGTCGCGGGAATTGCACGATGGAATTAACCAGTTGCTGGTGGCTATCAAGTACCGCTTGGAAGCGGCCGAAGAACTGGTGGCGCCGGAGTCGGAAGCTAAACAGAGCATTGAGTTGGGAACCAAAACCATTAATCAGGCTATCCAGGAGATCCGCCGTATCTCTAAAGATTTGCGACCAAGTGTGCTGGATGACTTAGGTCTGACGCCTGCACTGGATAGTCTGCTGGCGGAATACGCTCAACTTACCCGTATTCAGGTGAATTTTAATAACCAGTTGGGTGACCTTAGCCTGCCTCGCGATGCTCAAACCACCTTATACAGGGTGACTCAGGAATCTCTGCACAATATTGAAAAACATGCCAAGGCAACGGAAATTGAAGTGCATCTGAGCCATATGGGTGACAAACTGAAAATGGAAATAAAGGACAACGGGGCGGGATTTGATGTTAAAAATGTCAGTCTCCGCCATTCTGGCGGCGGACTTGGCTTACGGAATATGCGGGAACGAATAGAACATTTGGAAGGACAGTTTGAGTTAACGTCTGTAGTCGGCAATGGTACTCAGATAGTTATCTGGCTACCTCTAAACAGCAAATAGGCCGATTATGAATAGAGTGTTTATAGTCGGAGACCATAAATTGAGGATTGAGGTAGCTGGACTAGGGCGCGTCTCGGCGTATATACAATATTATCCGGTTACTACTGAGCAGCAAATAGGTTGATTATGATTAGAGTTTTTTTGGTCGACGACCATGAGTTGGTTCTGGATGGACTTAAGGCCAGGCTGGAGCGCACAGACAATATTCAGGTTGTAGCGACGGCCACGAATGGCCAAGAAGCGCTGGAAAAACTGGTTGCGGTGGAAGTAGATTTGTTGATTTCGGATATCAGTATGCCGGGGTTTAATGGTATTGAATTACTCAACAAGATGGGTTGTGACTTTCCTCAGATAAAGGTGCTGCTACTGAGTATGCACGAGAATAAAGAATATATTCTTAACGCCATGCGCTCAGGTGCTAAGGGTTATGTGCTTAAAGATGTGTCATCTCTGGAACTGATTAGTGGCATTGAGACTATTGCTAAAGGGGGGACTTACTTTAGTTCGGGTGTCTCCCAGGTGTTGCTTGAAAGTTATAATGACTTAGAGCAACAGCAAGAGAGTCAGCTTACCCAGAGAGAGCAGTCCGTGTTGGTGCAAATCGCTGACGGGTTATGCAATAAGGAAATGGCGGAAAAGTTATCCATTAGTGTTCGGACAGTAGAAACTCACAGGTTAAATATCAAACGTAAATTGGACTTGAGCAGCACGGCGGAGCTGACCCGATATGCCATTCAGAAAAAGATGGTGAAGCTGGAACAATAATGAGGAGCCAGATGAGCTGGCTGGCAAAGGTTCTTACAGCGCTGGATTGCGACAAACACCGAGCTGGAAATGACTGAGTATGCTGTGGTGTCACAGCTCACCGTCATATTAGGCTCAGGCTACACGCTTTAGCCAGTTCAGCGTTGAAACCTCTATCGTTACCAAAAAGATCGTCCATGAACAGTGTCGAATAACCAAGTTGTTGAGTGACATATGCCAGCCGAGTGGATTTCAGCTTTCTTTGATCCAGCCGCTCCATAGTCGATTCGAGTACATAGGACTTATCCTGATATCCCATAATGCGATTTATCTCTAATAACAACTAAGTTGGTAATCTAACCGATCTCAGTTGGCTTATTCGTGTTGTTACAAAGCCTGAGCCCGGTTAAAAAGACTGTTAATATGGCGCTATCTGGATAGCACGCTTGGTTATTACTTAGGAGACCTGGTCGATGAGTGAATTAGTCGATAAATACGCAAAAATCATTTGGGATTATTTACTAATGGAGCAACCACTAAAAAAGGTGGATTGCATGATAGTCATGGGCTCCATAGACACTCGCAGTGCTGAACGAGCTGCAGAGCTAATGCTTGAGGGTTATGCGCCTGTGGTAATTTTTTCCGGTAACCAGGGACGCAATACGCAAGGGCTGTTTGATAAGACGGAAGCGGAAGTTTTTGCCGATATCGCCATCAATAGAGGAGTGTCGAAAGATAAGATTTTACTTGAGCCCAGAGCAACTAATACAGGTGAAAATATCGACTTTTCTTTAAAGCTCTTGTCACAAAAGGGGATTAAAGACAGTAGTTTTATCTTGGTACATAAAGCGTTCGCCACCAAGCGGGTTTACGCCACCTTTAAAATGTACAATTCGGCAGCGGATGTGTTGGTTGCGGCGCCACAACATAGCTACGAGGAGTATCCAACCCAATTGATCAGCAAAGAGCTATTTCTTCATACTCTTGTGGGTGATATGCAGAGGATGCAAGAATACCCTAAAAGGGGCTTCCAAATAGAGATGCCGATCCCCGATGAGGCCAGGAAAGCTTACCAGGCATTGCGTGATTTGGGCTATGCGGATCAGATCAGTCCTGCACTTTAGTTCGCTGAAATCTCAGGCGAGCTAAGAATGTCTGTGCACAAACTGGTTCCAGACTCAGATTAATAAATCCAGGCTTGGCGAGGCGCCAAAGAGATGCTTATTATTGCCAACTTGCCAGGAGTTGGTCTGGTGGCATACAGCCCATTAGGCCGTGGCTTTTTAACCGGAGCCTTTAAGCAAAGAAGTGATTTAGCTGAAGGCGACTGGCGTCTGCAAAATCCGCGCTTCTCTGAGCAGTATTTTGAGCAAAACCTCATGTTGGTGGAGAAGATAAAGACACTGGCTGAGCTTAAGCAATGTACGCCGGCCCAATTAGCGCTTGCCTGGTTACTTCATCAGCAGCACTCAGTAGTGCCAATTCCCGGAACCCGAAGTTCAAAACGCTTGATGGAAAATGCGTTAGCGGCTGAACTGGTGTTAACTGATGCTGAAATGACATATATACCCAAGCAGCTTGGGTATATACAAGTTGATATTCCCCTTCTGCAGGAGAATAGAGTCCTGTTTTAAAGGCTTCGTCTCCGGCTGCGCCGATCAGTCCACGAGATAGCTTTTTTATGGCGTTATAAATAGGTAACTTGCGTAAGATGGTGTTCTCAAACCATAACCCCAATGATGTAAGAAACCGGGAGCGAATGGCGAGGCCAAATAGAAAAGCGGCAACTAAAATAAGCACGGCCGCGGTAACGAGCGGCATCTCGTCACCATCAAATGTTCCCACGGGAAAGAGCTGGGTAATAGGGCTGGCCAAAGCGACGACAACCTCGAGTAATTCCGAAAACATAAGGTAAAACAGCAATAAGGGGATCAGGACAAACAGACCGCCTAATGCGGATGTTTTAAAAAAATGAGCTAATTGCTTCATAGGGCTCTCGAATAAAATGGTTGCTGACGGTTAGGTTAATATTGAAATTAATTATGCACAATGTTATTAGCCGCTATCACCGGAAATATGCTTGCTTCAAACTTGATGGATCTGTGATAACATCCCGCGCCCAAGGATGAATTAAACTAAACATGCGGTGTAATTAAAAGAGTCGAACATGAAGTTTCCAGGTCAGCGAAAGTCCAAGCACTATTTTCCCGTTCAATCCCGTGATCCGTTGGATATCCAGTCTCAGGTGACTGAAAGTCAGGTGCCAAGCTATATCACGGGGATAGATCAAACCCTGGTTGATATTGAAGCCAGAGTGGAAGATGAACTCCTTGAAAGGTACGCCTTGCCGAAAGGGAACTCTACCCTTATTGACGACGAGCAGGCACAGCTGCTCTATTTGGAGCTTAAACAAGGACAGCTGATCAGTGACGAGTTTGCTGGTGGAACCATAGGTAACACGGTCCACAACTACTCTATCCTGGCTGATGACAGGTCGGTATTGTTTGGTGTGATGAGTAAACATATTGAAGTGGGCAGTTACGCCTACCGATATTTGTGTGACACCTCCTCCAAAGTAGATCTCAATTTCCTTGAGCCGGTGGAAGGTCCTATCGGCCGCTGCTTTACTCTGATTTCAGGTTGTGGAGAGCGAACCTTCGCCATTAGCAAAGGGGCGATGGACAGGTTAACACCAGAATATATTAGTAAAGAACAAGTTCAGGGCGGCTCGGCTTTGGTATTAACTGCTTATCTGATGCGAGCTTCCGGTCAGGATAAAATGACCGATGCAGCGTTAACGGCTATCCAATACGCTAAAGAAGCTGATGTTCCTGTGGTGCTGACCTTGGGCACTCGTTTTCTTATCGAACAGGATCCCAAGTGGTGGCGAGACTTTATTAAAGAAAACGTCACAGTGCTGGCCATGAATGAAGATGAAGGGGAAGCCTTAACCGGCCACTCAGACCCCTTAATGGCCTGTAATAGTGCACTGGCGCTTTGTGATCTGGTGTTATGTACTGCGGGTCCGATTGGTTTGTATACTGCGGGTTATACCGAGGAGTCTGGCAAACGTGAAACCAGTCATCCTCTATTGCCCGGTGAGATCCCTGAGTTTAACCGCTACGAGTTTTCTCGGCCAAGACGCAAGCGTGACTGTGAACAGCCGTTAAAGGTGTATTCCCATATAGCTCCTTATATGGGGGGGCCGGAAAAGATCCGCAATACCAATGGTGCCGGTGATGGTGCGTTGGCGGCTGTGTTGCACGATATGTCTTCCAATAATTACCACAAAAGTAATGTTCCAGGCTCCAGTAAGCACAAACAGGGCAGCTTATGTTACTCCTCGTTTGCACAAATCTGTAAATATGCCAACCGTGTCGCGTATGAAGTACTGGCTCAGCACAGTCCAAGGTTATCTCGTGGTTTACCCGAGCGAGAAGACAGCTTGGAAGAGGTTTACTGGGCCCGTTAATTAGCCGTTGCCAGTAGAGTGCCGGTTAATTGGGAACATGAATTTGGCGACTAGAATAATCCGCGAACCTTATGTGAATAAGGTTCGCGGTAATTTATGCTTAGTGCTGTAGTTGACTGGTTTCTGGGTAGACACTGGATACGCTGAGCTGAATTTCCGGCTTGTGAATCGCGACAAAATTACTCAATTCGATAGGGTCTCCCACTATATCTACATGGGTCTTACCACAGTTGCATACAGCTCGGCCTAGACCAAACTCCGTTTCATCAACCTCCCATACGTATGGGCTGGTACTGTGACATTCGGGACAATAACAATGTGTAGCTTTTTTCATTGGTCACCTCTTTGTCTCTGATTAGGGAAAAAGCGCTCTTTCCTTTATATGTAGGTAAATTCTCCAATTTCAAGAAGTGATATGGCGAGTCCATATCGAGAGGAAGAGGGGTAAGCGCAATTTTGAGACCCTGCTTCCTTGCTGGGCAGATCAGCTTATTCAACTATCAAGGTACAGATATAAGACAGTAAATACACCTTCTAGATTCGATATTGACGATACCAATCCGGTTTTTGTGATCTTAGCATTATTTACGTCTGAGCTTTAACTTTGCTATATATCTGTTAAATATCATGTTTTTACATCCCCTTAATATTAGCAGCTTTTAGTCCATATCTGGGCTCAGGCTTGAGTAAGAAGTTTACTCCAGCATTTCTACTACTCTTTAGTGGCGTGATCAAAGGAATACAAAAATGGCACTAAGAACAAAAGTATGGATGGTTGCTTCCTTGATATTTATCGCTCTCCTGGGAATGATGCTAGCGGGTTTATTTACCCTGCGTTACGCAAGTGATCAGGATAACCGGGCACGGGTGTATCAGTTGCTGAAAAGCACTTATTCCACCGTGGATCAAATCGAAGAGTATGTCGCAGCCGGTAAGTTGTCAGATGAGCAAGGTAAAGAGCTGGCGATCAAGGTACTGCGGAACAATAAATACCATGACTCAGAATACGTCTATGTGGCGGATGAGAAAATGAACTTTGTGGCGACCCCTTTGGACCCTCAGTTACATGGTTCCAGCTTTCATGACTATAAAGACGGCCAGGGTAAAAGTGTCGGAAATATCATCTTATCGGCGGTAAATAAGCAACCCAGTGGTGTGGTTGAGTATGCCTGGACCAAGAAGAATCCGGATGGCTCCTTAGAAGGTGTATTGTCTATCGTTCAAATATCCAAGCGCTGGAAGTGGGTGGTGGGTACTGGTATTGGTATGAAGGAGGTCGATGCCAGGTTTTGGGAAAATGCCCGCTGGCAGTTGCTGGTCTGTTTGTTGATGGCTGGTATTTTGGCGACCATCATTATCTTATCGGCTAAACGTCTGCTTAGGGACCTCGGTGGTGAGCCGGATCAAGTTTTGGACCTGGTGAGGGCTGTGGCTGCGGGAGATCTGTCTGCCGAAGGCCGGGAAGAGAGCGCCGATGAAAACAGTATTTATGGCTCAGTGTTCAGGATGCAATCAGCATTGAGGAATATCCTGAACAGCTTGTCCAATGCGGTAGAGGAATTGCGTAAGGAAGCAGGGCTGGCGGATGAACGCTCCAGTCAGGTTGACCGGGTATCCGATACTCAGCGCAGCGAAACCGAGATGGTAGCGACTTCTATGACAGAAATGTCTTCGTCTGCCCGCACCGTCGCGGAAAGCGCCAATAGCGCGGCTACTTCAACTCAGGAAGCGGATGCTGAGGGGAAGAGAGCACAAAACATTATGTTAACTTCGGTCAGCTCTATTGAAGGTTTGGCGGGTGAAATTGACGGCGCGGCCCAGGTCATTGGTGAGTTAGGTCGTGATGTGGACAATATAGTATCAGTGCTGGACGTTATCCGCGGTATTGCCGAGCAAACCAACCTGTTAGCTTTGAACGCAGCTATCGAAGCTGCCCGAGCCGGTGAACAAGGGCGTGGTTTTGCCGTGGTTGCCGATGAGGTGCGTAACCTGGCGAAACGAACTCAGGACAGTACCGCTGAAATCCAGCAGATGATCGAACGACTACAGTCCGGATCTCAAAAAGCAGTGCAATCTATGGAAAGCAGTAAAACCTCCAGTACAGATACAGTAGAAGGGGCTCAGGAAGCTGCGCAGGCGCTGCAGCAGATAGCTGATTCTTTAGGTACGATCACCGAAATGAACCACCAAATCGCCAGTGCTGCCGATGAACAAACCAAGGTTGGGGATGATATTTCATCTCGTATTAATATGATTGCCGAGAGTTCTCATGAAGCCGCTGAACTAGCCAAGCAGAACCGTAAATCAACGGATGTAATTATCGATCTGGCAGATGATTTAGAACAGCAGATGAGGCACTTTAAGGTAAATTAACTATGTAATCTTCAGTGGTTTACGTTTTGAAACCATTGTGAGTATAAAAAAGACCGGTGTTAGAACTAGAGGTAAGGCCGGCCTTTTTTTATACTGCCTCAGACTAATAGTCGGCCTGTTGCTTTAAATAGGACTCGATAAAATCACCGATAAGTTGCTGATCATACTCTCTTAATCCGCTGAGTCGGAGACGTTTAAATCCTGTGCCTACCTTTTTACCGTCACCGAGAATGTCAAAATACAGGCGGGATTCACCACGTTTACCACTTACATCCAATTCAGCCTTTGCCAAAGTCAGGCTGGGTTTGTCGAAGTTAAGGTGGTCTAAGTCAAAAGACATACAGTCATAGATCACCAAAGGTCGGTCTGGGTTAAGCATCACTTTTTGCTCGGCCATTAGTGGCACCAGAATATGTGGGAAGTTGTGGCCAGAGAAGGCGACGTAATCTCTGATCAAGGGTTCGATTACGCTGAGCTCGGTGCGAAGCTCGCCAGAACGCTCCACTTCCAGGTAGCTTTTACCCGCATCACCGGTGATGGCAAATTGCTCTGCATCGGTTTGTGGGAAATTCAGCTTGGCGTTGCGCCCAACCATGCCAGTAAAGGTAAACGACATTTTTTGACTTAAGCCATATTTGGCCAGCACCATAGAGAAGAGCAAGTCTCCCGGCACACAAAAGCGTTTTGCATCTGTGTTGTGCAGAGGGTTAAAGTCGCGGGCCACATCTTTGGCAAAATGACTGGCTTGCTCAGGCGTGATAATTACACTGCCGTTATCTTCGCTAAAAAACTCGTCTAAAAACATCTGTATTTGCTTTACCTTGTGTCTGCTCTGGGGTTACAAAGCCGCGCATTATAGCATCACTTTTTAATCAGGTCTTGATACTTACTGATGACTAATTTAAAGACGGCATACCATGGATGATTAGTTGGTATAAAAATTGCTGGGTAGTTACTCTAACTTCCTATCTTGGGTACCTGTTTCTATGACTACGGCAATTTCCGCTCAGACTCCTGGCACATCGGCATATAAGCTGAACGACGGCAAAAGTACCCAGGAAACGTCTGCAACCAAAGAGGCTGACACGGCTAAAAACCAGCAGTCGGCGGCTACTGGGCATGATGATTCAGTCAAGCTTTCCAGCAGAGCCAGTAAAATCCAGAAAATTGCGGAGGAGTTTTTCAGTGGAGGAGGCCTGTCTATGGAGGATATTCCCAAATATATTCAACGCTTACAAAGCGATGGTTTTTTGACGGGACAGGAAGTCGAGAACTTGGGTTATACCAAATCTGCCGAGCAGGAGGCGTTGTCGGAACAAACCACTAAGTTGCTGGATTTTATTGGTGAATTTAAAAATAAGGTCGCAGCCAAGGATCCCGAGGATAGCCTTATCAACACCTTGGATAAGGCAAAAAAAGTGATAGAAAACCTGGATAAAAGTAAAGACTCGTCGCTGGCGGCAGATGTTAAAACCTCGCTGGTGGAGCTGGATACTTACTTGAAAAGCGATAAGGCCGAGCAGTGGAATGAGCAGGAGATAAAGTCGTTGACGGATGTTAAAAATATATTGTCAGTCACCAATCAATTGCATTTTAGTCAGACGGACTCTAAAGCGGCTAACCGATATTTACTCTTTTCCGGGCGAGGGTATTAGCTTTAACCCTTACTTGATAAGGGCTAAGCCTGCAACAGCCCCTGGTCTAAAGGAAGTGCTTGCAGTTTATCTTCTCTGGCCCATGGAGCATGTGTCAGCCAGTTTTCCTGCCTGATTGCCATTTGCTTGGTTTTTGTTCCTATATGGAATTGCCGTTTAGGTTTTTATCATATCAAGCTTTTATATTTATTGCGTTTCCACTCAACAGGTTAGCCCATATATGCAAAAGCTTTTTGCATTTTTATCTCTAATCATTTCCCCCGGCTCTGCATAGAATGAATGCAGTTAGTTTGTAAATACGTGAAAACAAATACTGAGGTCCGATTATGAAAAATAACATCTGTGTGGTTACTGGTGGTTCGCAAGGTATTGGTGAAGCGATTGTAGTAAAGCTGGCGGAAGCAGGTGCTGAAATGGTATTTGCTTGCGATATGAAAGTCGACGGAGCGAAAACTCTGGCGAAAAAGTACGACAATGTTCGAGCGGTTGAACTGAATGTTACCGATCGTCAGGGTATTGCAGAATTTATCGAAGGGGTTAAAGCCGAGTTTGGTCGCGTCGATGTGCTGGTAAACAATGCCGGGATCACCCGCGATAACCTGATCCAGAATATGACAGAAGACGACTGGGATCTGGTGCTCAACGTTAATCTTAAAGGCGTCTTTAACATGACTCAGTCGGTGGCGACCTTAATGATGGAAAACAACAGTGGCTCTATTGTCACCCTGTCTTCTATTGTTGGTACTGACGGCAATGTCGGTCAGACAAACTACGCCGCTACTAAGGGTGGTGTTATCACTATGACCAAGGGCTGGGCTAAAGAATTTGCCCGCAAAGGTGCCAAGGTTCGTGCCAACTGTATCGCTCCGGGTTTTGTGAATACACCCATGGCTAAAGAGGTACCTGAAAAAATCCTTAACGCCATCGTAGCGAAAACACCACTGGGTCGTCTCGCTGAAGCCGAAGATATTGCCGAAGGTGTCTTATTTCTGGCAAGCGATCGCGCTTCCTTTATTACAGGTCAAACTTTAAAGATTGATGGTGGTTTGGTTCTTTAAGGAGGCCTTATGAACAAGGTTTATATAGTTGCGGCCAAACGTACTGCTATCGGCAGTTTTGGCGGTACCCTGGCGGGTTTATCAGCCGCAGAGTTGGGCGCTGCGGCTATTTCCGCCGCGATTAAGCAGGCGGGTGTTGATGCTGGCTACTTAGATCAGGTGTTAGTGGGAAATGTACTCAGTGCCGGTCAGGGTATGGGCCCAGGCCGTCAGGCTGCTATTAAGGCGGGAGTACCTGTCGACGTGCCGGCCCATACGGTGAATATGATTTGCTGTAGCGGTATGCGCACCTTGATGGATGGCGCAACCTTGATCAAAGCCGGAGACGCGGATTTGGTGATGACCGCAGGTATGGAAAGTATGTCCAATACACCATTTGTGATGCCAGGAAAAACCCGTTTCGGTAATAAAATGGGTGATATAACGCTGCTCGATAGCATGATAAATGATGGCCTGACAGATGCGTTTAACGAATATCATATGGGCATTACTGCCGAAAATGTGGCTGACAAGCATAAGATCAGTCGCGAAAAGCAAGATGGTTTTGCCGTGGCAAGCCAGCAAAAAGCACTAACAGCCATCTCAAATGGCCGCTTTAATGATGAAATAGCGCCGCTGGAAATAAAGCAGCGGAAACAAAATATCACCTTTTCCCAGGACGAATACCCTAAACCGGGTGCCAGTGAAGATAAACTGGCCAGGCTAAGGCCAGCCTTTAAGAAAGACGGTAGCGTGACCGCTGGTAATGCATCGGGTATTAATGACGGCGCTGCCGCCATTATCCTGGCATCCGCCGATGCCCTGGTGAAATATAATTTACAGCCTATGGCTGAGCTGGTTGCGTATGGTGTCGGTGGTATCAATCCGGCCTATATGGGGTTAGGTCCGGTACCTGCCGTGGCTCAAGCCCTGGCAAAAGCAGGGCTTGAGCTCGCGGATATTGAGCTGCTTGAGCTTAACGAAGCTTTTGCGGCACAGGCTCTTGGGGTGGTGAAAGAGCTGGCAAAAAACCATAACGAGTCTGAGCAGGCGCTGCTGACACGCACCAATGTTAATGGCGGTGCTATTGCCCTTGGTCACCCCCTGGGGGCGTCGGGCAGTCGTATCAGTGTCTCCTTGCTCTATGAAATGAAAAAGCGTGGAGTGCAATACGGTCTGGCTTCGCTATGTGCCGGCGGCGGAATGGGCACCGCGGTGATTATCAAGAATATTGAGTAAGCGGGTTATTAGCCATACCAGCAAGGAATAACAACAATAATAAACGAGGGAACCGTTTTATTTGCGCTGACGGTTACCTGCGTAAATGGGTATTATTAGGTCACCTGAACTCTCCTTCAGGTGGCCATTTTTATTGTTCCTGTCGAAATGAAATGTCGGAATAGTGTTTCCCACTATTGTAGATAATTTTTTATCATCAACGTTATAGCATAGCGGCGTCATTTACTTTACGAACTGGTGTTATGTCAAAATCGGTTCTCTGTGTTATTACCTTATAACTGATTTTCATCTAGAGTTGAGGTTATTTAATATTTAGATCCTCAAGCCATGTTGTATTTTTATGCCCATTCTAGTTAAATCATACCGTTACACCTTTCCTTAAGTTCTTAAATTCTTTACTGATTAAGAACATGATCCACAGCGCTATAATCACATCAATGCCAAAAGAGCCAATGTAGACCCATTCCACGCCAAAAAGCTTAGGTAAAAGTAGCATGACAGGCACATAGAATATGAGTTGTCTCGCTAAGCCGATTATGGCTGCTGGTTTGGCTTTATTGATGGCCGGGAAAAAAGTCATGCCCATAAACACGACCGGTAGAATAGGGAGTACAGCGATAAAGTACCTAAAATTGCTGATATCGCCGCTAAAAAACTCCCTATTTGGTAAGATCATGTTTAAGGTAGCTTGAGGTGAAACCATTAGAAAAATCCAAAAAGGTAAAATGAGTAGGGCTGCTGTCCCTGCCCAAATTTTAAAACTTTGAATCACTCGTTCGTAGTTTCCTGCTCCGAAGTTGATGCCAATGACAGGTTGCAAGGAGCGCATGAGACCGATAATGGGCATCATCATAAATGACATAACCCTGAACACTGTGCCATAAAAAGTAACATCTGAGGTTGTGCCGTAATTGGCAAGCGCATTAAGTACAACAATTGCCTGAATCACCATCATGGCTGACATTATGAACAAAGGGGTGCCGTTAGCCATAATGCTTTTCATAATGGCTTTATCTTGGGCAAAGGAGAAAAATTTCGCGTCAAACGTGGCCTTATTTCTTAAGATATAAACAAAAAATGTTAAGGTGTAAACAGCCATGCCGATGTTGGTACCTATGGCTGCTCCTTCAACACCCCAGTTGAAGATAACAATCAGGATATAAGTCACAATAATATTGACCACAAGGCCGATACCCATCATCACAGCAGCTGTTTTCATTTTTCCTTCTGCCCGAATAATTAGATTACCCGCCAGACCAGCTACCCAAAAAATTGTGCCGTAAAGGCAGATGCGGAAATAATCGTTACCAAGTTCTAATTCCTTACCTGTCCCCCCCATCATTTTGATAAGTGAGGTGCTAAAGAGAAGCCCTAATACCATAAAGGTTAGGCTGAGTACGATTGTGAGAACATTGACGTTCCCTAAAAGTTTCCTTTGGGTCTCTTTGTTTTTCGATCCTAACGCAATGCTCAAGACAGCGCCTGCGCCGCCGCCGATGAGTTGACCTATGCCTAAGGGAATTTGAGTCAAAGGGAAAGCTAGAGATACGCCAGCGAATGCCGATTCGCCAATAAAGCGTCCAACGAAAATAGCGTCGAATACTACATTGAGGCCATATAAAACCATGCCAAGAACTGCCGGCCAAGACAGTTGAAACATTACTTTCCACAGGTTTTCCTGCAATATAAAATCATTTTGATTGTTATTTTTCATATACTATACCAACTACCTGTTTGTTCATTGTTCATTGTTCAAATGGATTATAGAATTATTTAAAATAATACTCTCTACTCTCTTCACCTCTTTGGTATTTAATTGCATGATATATTTATACTTATTCCCTTATACTCTGATGGAGAATTACCATCGATTCAAATGTACTCTACGAACCGCCGTGGTAAAGAACCGTATGCCCGGTGGTGTGAGAGGGCGGTGATAGTAATCTCACCTCCTACTCGATCTAAAGTCAGTCATTAAAAGTCGTAAAGAATGTTCAAAAACGCGTGACGTGGTGCACCAAAAGAGGTAACTGCACTATTGAAAAATGCCGATTCTACGTATCCCTTATCACCCAAATTTTGAACTGTCAAAATTGCAGTCCATGGACCTAATTGATAAGTGATATTTAAGTCAAAAACAATAGCAGAAGCCAATTTAACACTTCCCTACTGGTAACAAGTGTGTCAGCCAAACAAATTGATCTCGCTGAAGGCGCCAAACTGGAGTTTGGCATGGGTGCTTATGTACCTGGTTACGGCCTGGATAATCAATCGGATAAGAGCTGCGGGCCACCACCAGAGTTGCCTGACATTAGATGAATATAGGCAGGGATGCTTTCAGACAGACACCCTCAGATCAAACTCCTTCTATTTTCAACTGGCTATTAACCTTATTCTCAAAATATAATCGATCCTGTTTTCTGGAACAGGGTGCCTTCTATGTTGGATAAGATTGTCTTTTTTGTGTATGTGGTACGTTTCGGATCATTCAGCGAGGCGGCGAAAGAATACGGTATCTCAGCGTCCGCTGGCAGCCGCTGGATCTTGGAGCTGGAAGAAAAAATGGGGGTTAGCCTGTTAAAGCGCAGCACTCGTCAGGTGGTGCCGACCCAAGCCGGGGTTAAGCTTTACGACCGGTTTTCGGAAGTACATCTGGAAATAGAAGAAATATGTAGTGAAATCCAAAGCTTAAGCAATGAAGAGCAGGGCACTGTTAAAATAGCCAGCACACCTTTGTTCGCCACCCGCTATTTACACCGCATTGTCGGTGAATATATGAAGTCACATCCCAAGGTAAATTTTCGTTTGTATGTGAACCCTTATGAAGTGGATCATATCAGTACAGTGGATTTTGCCATTCGGGCCAGCGCCAGCTATCAGGGTTATGTGGAAAAAGACTCCCTGTTGGTCAAGCGGGCGTTGCTCAGCGAACCTTTGCACTTGTGTTGTACCCCTGATTATCTGCTAGAACATCAAGAGCCGGGCCATCCCAAGGATTTAAAAAACCACAGGTGCCTGTATGCCTCTACTTTAGTGGGTGGAAATAAATGGGTATTCCAGCAGGGTGATGAATTTAGCCAGGTGGTGATCCCAGATGCTCTGGAGTGTGATAACAGTGAAATTTTGCGCGGGGTTGCGCTACAGGGAGCGGGCATTGCTTATTTGCCTTATAGCTTAATAAAAGGAGACTTGGAGCAGGGACGGTTTGTTTCCTTGTTACAGCAGTATATGGCCAGCACCTTTGACCTAAATCTCTATTATCGACCCAGAAAGCAGATGCCAGCCCGTTGCCGTAACTTTAAAGACTACTTGCTGATGCGGGTGGAAGAGATTAGCCTGGAAAGTAAGCAAGCAGAGCTGGTTTAGTGTTACAAACGCTAATCATCTTGCGCGAATCGAAAGCTATTTTTTCCGTGCTCTTTAACGGCATACATGGCTTGATCCGCTTGTTTTAACAATTGACTGACATCAAAGCCGTCATCCGGGTAAAGTGAGATGCCTATACTCACCCCAAGGGTTAGCTTGTGACCCATATAACCAATCGGCACCGAAACCAGTTCAATAATTTTTTCGGCAATCTGGCTGGCGTCGCTAAGATTTGTAATTTCGGTTAATACGATAATAAACTCATCTCCGCCGACCCTTGCTATGGTATCGGTTTCACGAAGCTTCGACATCAGGCGTGAGCCAAACTCTTTAAGACAATGATCCCCGGCATCATGGCCATACATATCGTTTATTGATTTAAACCCATCCAGCTCCAGAAACATCAAACCAGCCCGGCACTTTTTGCGTTGAGCCATTAAAATCGCCTGAGCCAACCTGTCTCTACCTAAAATAAGACTGGGAAGCTCTGTCAGAGGGTCATGGGTAGCCATATGAGTAATTTGTTCCTGGATCTGTTGACGTTCGAAAACTCGTCCTAATTGTTCCGTAAAATAGTCCAACGTTTGCATCAGTAACTTACCGAGCGTTATTGGCTTGTCAGAAAAAAATGTGATGGCAGCGACTACTTTATGGCGTGTAAAAATGGGAAGTGTGAGGTTGCTCGACATACCAAAATCTTTGCATAGTGTTGCCCAGATAAAGTCAGAGTCATGGGAGGTATTGGTATGGATAACATATTTCCCCTCTCTTATTACTTTATCCGGGAGTCCTTCCCCGTCGGAAACAAACACTCGGTTAACTGCATCTCGAAATGACTTGTCATGCTCGGTATTTTTTAGGTACCAGATATCTGTGTTTTCTACATTTTTATTTTCCTCGCCAGTTAGCAAATAGGCGTGACCGACTCGCCATCCCATGTGGCTGCATAATAAATCTATGCTTTCCTGCAGAGCGATATGGATGTCACTCGCCTGGTTGGCGCTAGCAGCAAGCTGGCGACGTAGGCTAGAAAACGATATCACTGATCTCAAACTTTCTTCAGCCTGCTGGCGAATGCTTATTTCCTTTTCTAAGCTCCGAGTACGTTCGAGAACCAGAGTTTCCAACCTGTGGAACTGCGGGTCAAATATCCGGTGAAATAGCCAGGCGCCCAGGGTTATTAGTGCGAGAGAAATAAAAGCGCATATAATGCTAACGTGGATTAGTGGTGCGCGAATATCCGATACAGCAACTTTGGCTACAATTCCCCATTCGAGCTCTTTCAATGGTGCGTAAGCGGCCAGAACGTTAATTCCCCGGTAATCGCTGCCGATTACGGTTCCTGTTTTTCCGCTAAGGGCCAACCGCATTGGCTCCGCCAGGGTAGAGTCCAGCGGGATGTATTGCAGCTCTGTGGGGTCAATTTGCCTGCTCCGGATCAAAAATAGGATCCTGTCTCCTTCACGTTTACCTAAGGTTATTTCTCCTGTGCCACCTAATTGTTCATGACTAAGGTAAGTATCGACAAGTTGGCTTAGAGTGGCGTATTTCCACCCTTTAGGGTTTACATCGTCGCTATGTTGACGGTCAAATCGAGAAATTGCGTCGATAAGGTTGGCCTGAGTTTGGACCAGTTCGGTCAGGCTTTGGCGTTGCTTTTCGTATGAGACCAGATAAAACTCGACCAAAACAACGCCAGCGGAAATCGTGATAAAGGCCGACATAATTAAGGTGAGTAATACTAACCGACGCTTTCGGAATTTATGGAGCTCGTTGGCACTTTCCCGGCCCTCCTGATAAAACAAGCGCTATAGTGCTTTCTGGATCAACCTTGGTTACGACGCTTTTCAGGAAAGCATTGTTAGCTTTTTTAAGATGCAAACGGCTTAATCGATATAAGCCTTTAAGTCTCCAGTAAAGTATAGAGGTATTAAATTTGCACTTACCCCAATCAGGGTATGCCTGTGCTTCACAGCTTATGTACTCAAAGGGCGCAACAATGGTTACCCTTAGAACCGTTATTTGATGGGTTGTGAAAATACCTTTTAGGTTTTATTGAGGAAAAGTGATGACGTCAATTGGCCAGCTGTGGTTCGTTGGAGCGGATCGCTGATTATGATGTCGCACGGGGTGATTTAGGCGCATTAGATCTCAGTGTGAACGGATTGCTTGAGGGGTTAAAGCAGCTCATTTTGAGCATGGGAAATACCCTGGATACCATAGCTCATGATCTCAGGACGCCGCTATCCCGGATTATGCTGGCGACAGAAACGGCCTTAACCCGTCAGGCGCAGGACACAGAATTAAAAAGACAAATGCAAAACTCGTTATCCGATTGTGCCGAATCGGCGTTGCAAGCCAATAACATGCTGACGACCGTGATGAAAATCAATGATTAGACGGCGGGGAATTATGTATTACAGACCCGGCAGTTGGAATTTGCCGAGTTTGTCGCAGGGGTAGCGGATTGGTATGACGAGTTGTCGGAGGATGCGGGGGTTACAATTTCCATCCATGGGCTTGAGCAGTTCTATCTTGAAACGGAGCCAAGCCGGTTAACCCAAATTTTAATTAATCTGCTGGATAACACCATAAAATACAGCCGAAAAGGCGACCATATATCACTGATATACGGACAGGAGAAAGAAGGTGAGGTGTTTATCAAGGTGAAAGATATCGGAGTCGGCATTGCCAAAGAGCACCATGAACTTATTTTCAGGCGTTTGTACAGCGTTGATCAAAGCCGGACCACATCCGGCTATGGACTTGGGCTGGCCCTGGTCACTGTCATGTTGGGATCTTTACAGGGTCGTATCGAATTGAGTTTGGAACCAGAGCAGGGGGCCTGCTTTAAGCCAAGTTAGATTATTCTAGCCGATTTTCACCCATTAGCCGGGTTAAATCCGCCACGATCAAGCCGACTTCCTCCCATAAAATAAAGTGGCCTCCTTCAGGCAACGCATTAAGAGATACTTTCTTACCCTTTAGTGCGTTGCGAGCAAATTCTGCATTGGCAAAATAGGCCAACTTGTCTTGTGTGCCGTGAATGATATGAACCCTGGATTGGATGTTTTCCCACAAAGGCAACATAAGTTCCAATTCAGATGCGAGTCCTTGTATCTCCCGGTTGGCCTTCAAAAATTTCTCCGGTACAAACCAATTGATCACTGGCCAGTCTGTCACCCAGTTATACCATCGTGGCTCCTCTTGAGAAGGGTCCAGTGATGATGAAATTAATACCACCGAATCCAGCTGCACAGGCTGCTCCATCGCCAGCCGAGCCGCGATAGAGCCCCCCAGTGAGTGGCCCACTACGATGACTTTTTTGTCTGTGTTTAATAAAGGTATAATGGATTCAGCCTGGCTCTTTAGCGAGGTTTCTATTTTTGGGTGAGATAACCCAAACCCCAGCCGGTCTACGGATATAAGCTCTGCAGCTTGCTGCAAGCCTGGGTGTGATAAATAACCTGCGTAACCTTCGGCTTCACCCGGCGTGCCATGAACAAATATTATCCTGTAATCTGCATCCCGGTTACCGTTAATCAGATAACGTAATTGCTTTTGTCCAACTAAGTAAAAGTTGGAGTCAAACTTGGTCGGTTGAGCCGATACACCCTTGTAACAAAGGATCCCCAAAGCAAATAAAATCCCGATTAAGACCAGCGTTTCCTTTTGCAGTTGAAACATTAAGTGCTACCCAGCTCCATTGATGTCTTTGTTAAGACCGAGGCAATGGAAAAATGTTTCGCTTAAAAGTGTTATTGGCAAAAAATATTTAAGCTATCAGTGAAGTATCTTTCCTATTATTGTGTTGATTGATGTAATCGCCCCGGATTATGTTAATAACTTTCGAGTGATTGTTATATAACTCATTGTATTTAAATGGTTATTTATTATCCCTAATACGCAATTTTGTTTCCCTTTATTGCTCCTAACCTCTTATATCAACAGTGGTTAGAATGAGCTCATTAGAAAGGTTGAACACCGATGCCGTAAAAATTTTGTTCACCTAATTTTTTTATATTTCAGGAGAGCAAAATGAGAGTTGATGTTGTCACCGCTAAACAAGCCGTCGAAATGATTTCAGATAATAGCGCCGTAATTCTTGGTGGATTTATCGGCGCCGTGGTGCCGGAGGAAATTGAAGAAGCCTTGGGACAACGCTTTATGGAAACTGGTTCGCCCAGAGACCTGACTTATGTTTTTGCGGCTGGTCAGGGTGATAGCAAAGAAAAAGCGGTGAACCATCTTGCCCACGAGGGCATGGTTAAGGCGGCTATCGGTGGCCATTGGGGGTTGATCCCTAAGCTGCAAAAGTTGGCGGTGGACAATAAAATTCAGGGTTACAACTTGCCTCAGGGAGTAATAACCCAACTGCTCAGGGATACCGCAGCGGGTAAACCTGGCACCATCAGCCATGTGGGGCTGGGGACCTTTGTTGACCCAAGGGTTGAAGGCGGGAAAATCAATGAATCCACCAAAGAGGACTGGGTGAGATTGCTGCCCATCGATGGTGAAGAGTATCTATTTTATAAACGCTTGCCTGCAGATTTTGCCATCTTACGCGGCACCACATCGGATGAAAACGGCAATATAACCATGGAAGATGAGTGTCTGGTATTGGAAAACCTGGCAGCTGCCCAGGCTGTAAAGAATCAGGGTGGCAAGGTAATAGTGCAGGTCAAGAAAATGGTAAAAAATGGTGTACTTGACCCACACAGCGTGAAAATCCCCGGCATCCTGGTGGATGCCGTGGTGGTGGCTAGCGAAGCGGAATACCATATGCAAACCTTTGGTGTCGCTCATGATGACAGCTTTGTCGGGCGCGGGCTAAAAGAGGTCGGAAAAGACCCGGAGTTTCACCGGCTAGACGCGAAAAAAATCGTTGCCCGCCGTGCTGCCTTTGAACTGAAAGAACAGGCTATCTTAAACCTCGGCATAGGTGTGCCGGAAGGGGTAGCAGATGTGGCAGATGAAGAAGGTGTAACGGATAAAATGATCCTGACGGTGGAGCCTGGCGCTATTGGTGGTACGCCCGCGGGCAGCTTAAGTTTTGGCGCAAGCAGTTATCCTGAAGCCATTATTACCCAAGATCAGCAATTTGATTTCTATGACGGGGGCGGTCTGGATCAGGCGTTTTTAGGGTTAGCGCAATGTGATGTCAAAGGGGACTTAAATGTTTCCCGGTTTGGCAGCAAAATTGCCGGCTGTGGCGGCTTTATCAATATTACCCAAAATGCCAAAGAGGTGTTTTTCTGTGGCACTTTTACTGCCGGTAAACAAAAAATTGAGGTGGCGGACGGCAAGCTCAATATAGTGCAAGATGGCAGTATAAGTAAATTTATCAACAAAGTGCAGCAAATCACCTTCTCGGCTGATTTGGCTAGAAAGAATCATAAACCTGTGTTGTACATTACCGAACGCGCCGTCTTTCGCATGGTGGAGCAGGGACTGGAACTGATCGAGATTGCACCGGGTGTCGACCTGGAAAGAGATGTGCTGCATAAGATGGACTTTGTTCCACAAATTTCGCCAAACCTGAAGCTAATGGACAGTCGTATTTTTCATGATGAATTAATGGGACTGTCATTAAAAGCCCCGCTAACCAGGGTTGCTTAATAGAGTTTGTGTCCAGCGGCCAAGTCGTTGGACACAAAGATTTTTGCTGTAAACGGATGATTTAGAGAAAAAACCGTAGGCGAGCCACTGTGTGCTCCCACGATAAATATTGAAAAAGGCGCCATGGAGCAGATGACTATCGAGTCCTCGTCCGAACAGGATATCGAGATCACGATTAAGGTGATGGGCGGGGAAAACTGGATAGATGAACTGCTGGCGGCCGATGTGCTGACTCAAGACTGTAAGACAGTAGCGTACTCCTATGTCGGTCCCACAACTACCTATCCTATTTACCATGAGGGTACATTGGGGCGCGCAAAAGCGCATTTGCATGAAACCGCAAACATATTAAATGAAAAATGTCCGGGTGGCACCTGGGTTTGCGTATGTAAAGCCTTGGTGACCAAAGCCAGTGTATTTATCCCGGCTTTTTCCCCTTACATTTTGGCGCTGTTCAAAGTGATGAAGGGTAAAGGAATACATGAAGCTTGTATTGAGCAGATGCAGCGTCTGTTTGAAGACAGGCTTTATGCCAAGTCCGGCATTATTTTAGTCGATAGTGAGCGCCTGATCCGAGTGGATGACTGGGAGTTACGTGACGACGTACAGCAAGAGGTGGAAATCTTACGTCAGCAAACGGGTAACTTAACAGCTATTTCATTTTGATATTTATTAAAGTTTTTAAAAGGGAGAGATAAGTATGTTGAAAGGTAAAACAGCTCTAATTACAGGTTCTACCAGTGGTATTGGTTTAGCTACCGCTCATGTATTGGCAGAGCAAGGTATTAACTTGGTATTACACGGCCTGATGGATGAAGCTGAAGGTGTTTCGTTAGCACAAGAGTTTACCAAAAATTACGATGTTAAAACGTTATTCGACAACACTAATTTAATGGAATCTCAAGCTATATCTAAATTTATGGATAAAGCAATTAATGAAATGGGTGGTGTCGATATATTGATCAACAATGCAGGCATTCAACATACCGAAGGTGTGGATACCTTTCCAGAAAATAAATGGAACGCAATTATCGCTATAAATTTAAGTGCTGCTTTTCACACTATTCAAAAATCGATACCCGGTATGATGGAAAATAAATGGGGGCGTATAATAAATATTGCCTCAGTTCATGGGTTAGTAGGATCGGTTAATAAGTCAGCCTATTGTGCTGCAAAGCATGGCATTGTTGGTTTAACTAAAGTAGTCGCTCTGGAGTGTGCGGAAAAAGGAATTACCGCCAATGCTATTTGTCCTGGTTGGGTCGATACGCCATTAATTAATAATCAAATTAATGATATAGCAAAGAAGCAACAGTTAGATTTTGACCAGGCCAAGTATAACCTGGTAACAGCTAAACAACCTTTGCCAGAAATGATGGAGCCACGTCAAATTGGAGAGTTTATTTTATTTTTGTGTAGTGATAATGCTCGCAGCATTACTGGTTCATCTTTACCAATGGATGGGGCCTGGACGGCGCAATAAACTAGTTTAAAGCCTTATTGCTACGTATGTGATTATTTATCGATGATCAATAATGATCTGTTTTCATACCTATCAGTGGGCTTGTTCATCTGTAACTAAGGGTACCAGGGGTTTTATAAATGACTTCAAATAACGGTGAGCAAATCCGTAGGCAAGTAATGGGTAATGATTTTGTTGATCGAGCATTAGCAAATGCTGATGATTTCAGCCAGCCAATGCAGGATTATATTAATGAACATGCTTGGGGGGCTTGCTGGCAAAGAGAGGGACTGGATTTAAAAACACGCAGCCTTGTTACAATTGCTATGTTAGCAGCAATAAAAGCTCCGCAGGAATTAAAGGGTCATATTATCGGCGCTCTGAATAACGGTGCAAGCGTTGAAGAAATACGAGAGGTATTGTTACACAGTGCAGTATATTGCGGCGCGCCAGCGGCTCAGGAAGCTTTTCGGGCTGCAGAAGAGGTCTTGTAAACAAGCACTGTTCTTGATGGTTTGGACTATTTGAGGTGATTTAATGATCAATTCAAATAGTCTAGCCCCAGCTCTGATTTATGAGTATCGCCGGTAGCGTTTCTGCGTGTTTAATTTTTGAGCCATTTTATCGCCTTTGGTTGAGGTTGTTGCGGGGTTAAGTTAGCCGAATAGCCTCGAAAAATTTGCAAAACTTGTTCCCCGACTTTCTCCCTGTGCGATTTTATCACCAAGCGAAAGCCGCAAGTGTATTTTGATAACATCAGATTAAAATTCATTACATCCATAAGACACAGCGAATTTAGCCTAAACCCTCTCTGCTAACCCTTTATCATGGTTAAGAATCGCCTTGCAATAGCAGCTTTAAGGATTTAATCTGACGCCATTGATAACTATTCTCATTAATGTATGAAAGGATTCTATCGCTATCAGTTCGAACACAGTGCCATGTTTGAACAAGTGAACGCTACCGGGAAATTTCACCTGGATGAGGGGTTTGGCCAACTCGAAATTAGCCAAAATGTGCTGGACGATAACCTAAGCACCATTAAACTGGAAGGTAGGTTTAACTGCCCAGTTGAGCTTTATTCTGATGATGGCTACGCCCCTGCTCAGTTGACAATCTTCGTCAACTTGGGAAACTGCTGTGAATGCTATATGGAAAACCTTCATCAAAGGTTTTTGGTTTCTCCCGGCAAGATAGTAATTTATTATTCTGGCGAAATGAGTGGCTACACCCGAATACACAACACAATACTCAGTGGTATCTCGCTAAATCTAAACCTGTCTATGTTTCGCCAACTTATTGAAAGTGATGGTCGTATTGAGCTGTGTAAACATTTTGCTCCCATCTTACAGGATAAAGCCAAGCCATTTTTTATGCTGCTGGATAGCACTCCTGCGCTGTTGCAGACAGCCCAAAAAATTGCAGCCTGTAAGCCAGGCAATGCTTGTGATGTATTGCAGGGCCGGGCGCTATCATGGCAGTGTTGTGCAGACCTTATTCGAACATTAATGCATACGTCTAAAGCTAACTCCAAATTGAGCGTGACAGATGTAATCAAAGTCAGGCTTGCGCGGGATATTCTGGTGGACAGAATGGACGAGCCACCAACACTTATGGAGTTGGCGCGAGAAATAGGCCTAAATGACTTTAAATTAAAGCTTGGCTTTAAAGAGGTGTTTCAACAAACCGCATTTGGTTTTTTGCATCATCATAGGATGGAAAAAGCGCGCGATATGCTGCTAAAAGATCGTGGTAATGTTATCCATGTTGCCAACGAAGTCGGGTATAAAAACCACGGCCACTTTTCAGTGGCTTTTCGTAAGCACTTTGGTATCACACCCAGGGATTACTTAAAGCTAACTAATTAGTGCTTCGATCCTAGTTTTATCTTACCTTTTTGGTTCTACACCGGGAGATTGAGGAGCAACAATAACGAATTTGTCATTGTACTTCTGCAAAATAAACGTCTGATTTGCCGCGGTAGGTCAGGTAAATAACCACCAGCGAGCCCAGTGAGAATACCGCAGAGGCGATAAAGAAGCCCTGATAGCCGAGGTATTCGGTCAGCATTCCGCTTAAGGTGGCAAATGGCATAGCCCCCAAGTAGGGTAACAGGCTCAAAATAGAGAAGTCTGTGGCCGCGGTTTTATGATCGCAATAGCTCATAGATACGGCGCACAGTACAGTGAAAGCCGAAAAACTGGAGAAAACAAGTAAAGTACAAGCCGGGTATAACCAAACCAAAGGGTTTTCACTGCTCTCAACGTTAAGAAACAAGGCAACAGATATGGTCATCACTAAAGCGAGAAAATTCAATGATTGACGCGCGCCGAGCCGCTTCACCATCACACTACCAATTAAACCGGAAGCAACCCCAATAACCGCACTGAATATTCCCGTCAGCATGGCTATCTGTTGATTTGGCAGACCCAAGTCCACCAAAAACGGCTTAAGCATGGAATATAGGCCCTGATTGGCACCATAAAACAACATCATCACCACCGCCCAGCGCCGGATTCCTGGTTTTTTAAACAAAGTCCAGATTCGCTTAAGGGAGACAGCTTCGGTATTGGCTGCGCCAGTACGCTCGGTTTTAGGTAAGATAAACATGGCTAAAACGTTAATCAGAGCCAGCACAAACAAGCTCCCACTCCAACCAATTGCATCGTAAAAGTAGAGCAGTACACCTCCCCCGATCACCATACCCAGCGACATAGCCGAAACCATCAAGCCATTTAACCAACCCTGATCCTCTTGCTGGTAGTTTTTCACCACCACAGAGCAACACAGCACAGCAATTAATTGAGATAACAAGCTGCTAACCATCATCATGGCGTATAGCAACCAAAAGTCTTGTTTAAGCTCAAATATCGTCATCCCACAGAGCAACACAGCGTTCAGCACTAGAATAAGCAACAGCCAGCCCGACTCCCCTTTACCAAGCAGAGAATAGCGGTCAAACAGAGGGCTAAACAACCACTTAAACAACTGGGGCATGGCCAGCGCATACATCAAACCTATGGTTGTCAAATCAAAGCCTTGTTGACGCATTAGCACAGGTACAACGAGTAAGAAGAAAGAGAACGAGCTGGATTCAATACACCATAGCAGGCTGAGACTGGTTCGTTTCATGGTTGCGATTATCTTGTGAAATAAAACAAAACTATGACATTAGTTGTACCAAAGAACTGCTCAAAGACGGATTTATTTAACCATTAAAAAATAACATTAACCCTTATATAACAGTATGTTAATTAAATCCACTTCAGAGCATACAGAGTTACTTATCGCCTTGATAATAGCCATATAATTGTCAAGGAGTTAAGGAAGAATGACGTTTAACCGCAATATCATTTGGTTGGCTTTATCTGCAGTCTCTAGCACTGCCCTCGCCCAACAAACTGAAGTTATCACAGTTACAGCCAATAAGGTCGAAGAGACCTGGCTGGAAAGCGCCGAAACTATCATGGTGCTAGATGCAGAAGATATTAAGGAAAGGAATATTCAATCCATACCGGATCTGCTGCGGCAGATACCTGCTGTCAGCCTTTATGAAAACTATAACGGCGTGATAGATATCAACTACAGGGGAAACAACACCTCGGTCTTTGAAGGAAGCTCACCTTTAGTGTTCTATGTTGACGGCATCCCCTTATCAAACCGAAACGGCATCTCCTTTGATATGAACGATGTGGAATCGGTGGAAATTATTCGCGGACCGTCCGGTGCTGTATACGGGAAAAACAGTTTGGGGGGAGTTATCAATATCACTACCCGACAAGCACAAGACGAAACATATACGGCGCTAAAAGGCAGCGTGGGCAACGTTGGATTAGGTAACATCAATGGCTTTGCCACAACAAGCATCACAGAGGGTGTTCGGGTCAAGGTTAACGGCACCTATAAAACCTATGACGGCGATCTGGCTTATAAAGACCAACAGGTTTCCAGTAAAAACGTAGACAGAGAAGAAAGTTACTATTTGAACGCCGCAATGGACGCAGATATTTCGGATAACGGTCTACTGAAACTGGCAGTATTTCATGATAATCGACAATACGGTTATGGTTATGTCGATGCGGTAGATGATCTAAAAGACGTCAATAAAGGGCCTTTACCTGATAGCGTGGCCCACAGCACCTTCACAGATCAAACCATTAAGTCTCTTAGCTTTAAAGCCAGCTATGAACATAGTTTCGAAGACAGCGAATTTATCATTATCGGTTCTTCCCGTACGCTGGATTATAACGGCTATTTCGAGTGCGACCACAGTGACCAACAAATTGATTTAGGCGGCGGCTTTGTGGTGGACAGCATTGATTGTAAAGCCGATGTTGAACAACAGGAGTATACCCTGGAAGCTCGCTGGACCATGACCACAGATAAATTTAAGTGGCTCGCGGGTGGCTATGCTGAAAACTTTGACACTACCAACAATCACAATGGCCAATTCGCTGCTACTGGTAACAACCTTATGACGGTACTAGACAGCCAGGGAGAACTTACCAGCCGAACACTGGCAGCCTTTGGCCAAGGTATTTGGTCATTTACTCCGGACTGGCAATGGGTATTTGGTGGGCGACTGCAACAAGTTGTAAAAAGTGCCGATATGGCCAACCCCACAATGAGCGGCACCGTAAAGTATAACGGTGAAGAAACCTTTAATAGCTTCCTGCCAAAAATGGCCCTCAGTTGGCAATTTGCCCCTCAACAAAATACCTATGTGGCATATAACCGGGGATATTTGCCCGGTGGCTTTAACTACATCAGTAACACTCCTGACATTGAAGCAGCAAAATTCGATCCTCAAAGCTCTGATGAAATAGAGCTTGGGTACAAATTCCAAGACCAGGATCTAATGCTAAACCTGAACTTATTCTATATGGATATTCAGGACATCCAGTCCCTAAGCTACGCCGCGACAGGAGCATTTACCGCCGTTAATATTAAGGGCGCCATCAGTAAAGGGGCCGAGTTGGAGTTTGGCTGGTATCTCAACGAATATTTTAGAATCGACGGTGGTCTTTCTTTCATTGATGCCAAGTATAAGTCTGGGTCCATTTACCAGGGCCAGGAAGTCAGTGATAAAAATATTGAAAACACACCCAAATCTACAGGAAACCTGGGATTAAGCAGCTTTTACAATAATTGGTTTGGCCGTGTTGCACTCAGGCACACGGGTGAGAAATATATAGATGCAGCAAACAGCGGCAAGCTTAATGCCAACCAAATATGGAACGGCAATGTCGGTTATCAGGCAGATAATTGGTCAGCTTCCTTGTGGGTAGAAAACTTAACCAACGAGTTTTCTGTCAATCACGCATATCCTGCTGTTAATAACTATGCCCGAACACTTAACCCTCCCCGCCGCTTTGGTTTAACACTACAAGCCGATTTTTAGTAAAGGAGACCTTTCATGAAACGTGGTGCACTCGGGAGCCTTAAATGGCTGTTTCATATTGCCGCAGAGCATAAGTTTAAACTCTGGCTGTCTATGTCTCTGGCAAGTGCCAGTGCTATTTTAGCATTGGCGCCATTCTATTTTGTTTTCCTCCTGCTCGGTAAACTGCTTGAGGGGGACCTTGCCAGTGCCGATATCTGGCGCTGGGCTGGCTTGGCCGTGGCCTTTATGTTGGCTCGTTATGTGCTGCTAATGGTGGCGGTTTTACTGTCCCACAAATCCGCGTTTGCCATTCAATATAAGATCCGTACCCAGGCACTGGGACATATGGCTAAGTTGCCGATGGGTTTCTTCAGTCAGCGCAGCTCAGGAAAGATTAAAAAAATCCTGTCCGAAGATATAGAGAGAGTTGAGCTGTTTGTGGCCCACCATCTACCTGACCTTGCCTCAGCATTAATAACCCCTTTAGTGGCATTTGCTTTTATGTTGATGATAGATGTAAGAATGGCATTTGCGGCGCTTATTCCCTTGCCATTAGCGCTGTTAAGCCAAGTATTTCTATATCGTGGCTTTGAAGAAAAATCACGGGAATATCATCAAAGTCTGGAACAACTGAACGTAAGCGTAACCGAATATGTACGCGCCATGCCGGTGATCCGAGCCTTTAATGCCGGCGGTAAACCTCATAAGTTGTTCAGCAAAAGTCTCGCGCAGTACCAAGCTTTGGTACAACGCTGGACTGAAGATGCAGGTTGGCCATTTTCTGTATTTAAAACCCTGCTTGATAGTGGATTATTAGTCTTGCTGCCCATTGGTATCTACTTTTGGAGTCAGGGAAGCTTAGACATTGCCAGTTTCACCCTGTGCATTTTACTGGGTGTTGGCATGATGGAGCCTCTTTACAACCTCACCATGCTCAGTGGTTACCTCAATCAAATCTTTGAGGGGGTTAATCGTTTACAAGATCTATTGGATTCAGCGCCCTTGGCAGAGCCAAAGCAGGCAGTACAACCCAGTGATGCTAGCGTACGATTTTCCAATGTCACTTTTCGCTACCAAGCGCAAGACAAGCCTGTTCTGTCGGACATAAGTTTCGAAGCTCAACAAGGCAGCATCACCGCTATTGTTGGTCCGTCCGGTGCAGGGAAATCAACTTTAGCCCAATTACTGGCCAGGTTTTGGGATGTGGAAAAAGGCGATATCTCTATCGGCGGACAAAATATTCGTGAGCTGGGTAGCCAGGGCGTAATGTCACAAATTGCATTTGTTTTCCAAGACAGCTTTATGCTCAACCAAAGCGTCAGAGACAATATCGCCATGGGCGCTATTGCTCAGGATGAAAACATAGTGGCGGCAGCAAAAGCAGCTCAAGCTCATGATTTTATTATGTCGTTGCCACAAGGTTACGAAACCATTTTAGGAGAGCAGGTTTCACTGAGTGGTGGGGAAAAGCAGCGTATCAGCATTGCCCGAGCGGTATTTAAGAATGCACCCATTTTGATTTTGGATGAGGCAACGGCCTACGCCGATGCCAATAATCAAGCTAATATACAAAGGGCGTTAAGCCGTCTGCTTGAAAATAAGACCGTATTTGTTATCGCTCACCGGCTGTCCACCATAGTAGATGCCAACAATATATTGGTGCTGGACAAGGGGAAACTGGTTGGTAGCGGCACCCACAAAAGCTTACTTACCACCTGTCCCCTATATCAAACACTCTGGTCTTCCCATCAACAATCACGTCAATGGAATCTCACCACAAAGCAGAAGGAGCTGGTCGATGCTTAATCAAATGAAAATCCTGACCGGAAAAAACAACCAGCACCTGGGCCGAAATATTTGTTTAGGATTTGTGGAAGCGCTACTAACGGGCTTTCCTTATGCACTGCTTTACCTGGTTATTCAGCAGATGTTTCTGCCCAAGCCTGATTTACAACAAATGTGGTGGTACTGTGGCCTGATGGGGCTGGTTTTCATCGTGCGGGTTATTGTTTCCAAAAGCGTGTTTGTCAACAGCAGTAACTTCGGCTACCAGGCTGGAGTTGATATTCGAAATAATCTGGCGCAAAAGCTTAAACGTGTACCCATGGGATATTTGTTTAAAGTCGATCCCGGCTCACTAAACGCCACCATGCTGCAAGATGTGGCCTTTACGGAGCAGATATTCTCACACTTGTTTGCACAACTCGTGGTGACCATTAGCCTGGCAACCCTAGTTGCAATAGGGTTAACTTTTGAAGATTGGCGTTTGGGTTTGGCCATGTGCATCGGTCTGCCTCTGGCCATTTTAGTATTTGGCGTTCTCAAAACCATAGGGGAAAAATACAGTCGTGCGCTACTCAACCTAGTTGGAGAAATGACCGGCTCATTAATGGAGTACATTTTAGGGATCAAGGTACTTCGCGCCTATAACCTGGCGGGTAAACGCTTTACCAAACTCGATAATCAGCTAAAAAGTTTACAGTCTCTGAGCTTACGCCATGAATTGTTTGCCGGCATGGCGCCATTAAGCTTTGTTTGCTTGGTGGAGCTTGGCTTCGCCACTATGCTGCTCACCAGTGTCTACCTGTTTATTGGCGGGGATTTACAAGCTCAAGTCCTGATACTGTTTTTTATCGCCTCCAGTCGCTTCTTTAAACCCTTAATGGCAATTGCAATATATTTGGCTGAGTACAGCTTTATGCGCCAGTCGGCCAACCGCATCGAAGAGGTATTGCAAGCACCTGAGCTTAAACAAGGCACCTTAAACAAAACATTAACGCCCGTTGTCGAGTTTAACCAGGTGACGTTTTCCTATGACAAGGAAACTGTACTTCAAGATGTAAGCCTAACCTGCCAACCCGGCACGCTAACCGCTTTGGTTGGCCCATCCGGTTCGGGAAAAACCACCATCACCAGCTTGCTGGCCCGTTTCTGGGATGTGGATAAGGGCTGCATCAGCATTGGCGGACAGGATATCCGCCAATTAAGCGCAGAATGTCTGGCAGATCACATCAGTATGGTGTTTCAAGACGTCTACCTGTTTAACGACACCATCTACAACAACTTGACCCTGGGAATGGATAAACCAAATAGGGATAAGGTTGAAGCTGTGTGCAAAGCCACCTGTTGCTGGTCATTTATCGAGGCGCTGCCACAGGGGCTCGATAGCATGGTCGGGGAAGCTGGAACCAGTTTGTCGGGAGGAGAAAAGCAGCGTTTGTCTATCGCCAGGGCCATTTTAAAAGATGCCCCCATAGTGTTACTTGACGAGGCGACCGCTTCCCTGGATCCGGAGAATGAGCATGAGATCCAGCTGGCGCTCAGCGCGCTAATCCAACATAAGACGGTAATCATGATTGCTCATCGGCTTAACACTATCGTTAATGCCGATCAGGTCCTGGTGCTGGACAATAGCCAGATAGTTCAGCGCGGCACGCACGATAATTTGGTCAACAAGACCGGCTTATATCGCCAGTTATGGCAAGCACAACAGCAATCCCAAGGATGGGCTCTTAGGGCCTGTTGACCTTTCGAGATTGTTTTTGCAGCAATTTGCTGGGTATTTATACAAGGCAGAGGTTTTGTAGTGTAGTTGTTCTACATAAAAAGGCGATAACGACGTAGAAATGACCAACAAATGTTGCCCGAAGGGTTCGGCTGCAAGCGTTTTACTCTTTGTTGAGCAATATTTGCTTAGATGACTAGGCTACATATGGCTCGCCTCGATTAAAACGCTTTCATCTCGAATAAAAATTAACCGCGAAAGATAAACAGACCCTAGTACGCGAAGTAAAAGTCAGGGATTAAAACTAAATAGCTGGCTATGCATTGAAGGCATAGCCAGCCTTATAAAAAATTCAGTTCCCGTCTTAATTAGCGCCATACCTGAAACCAGTAATGACGGTGACCCCTTCGATGCTTTCGTCATAGTAAAACGGCTTGTTGCGATAGGCGAGTCTATGGAAACGTACAAGGCTTCAGTGTTTGTTCTTGTTAATCATTGTTAATCATTGTTAATAATCTCGCAAGGTTGTCGAAAGGCTAAAGGGGCTAATCTTACCCGGGTCAACGAAACTACAACTTATGAGATTGAAATTATGAAATTTACGAAATACATCCCCCTTGCACTGGTTACTTCATTGGCTCTGGGTTCCACTTTAGCTGTGGCTGACGATGATGCGCTTGCCATGTTATCGCTACAAGGCACCAACGTATCTATGGATCAGGCAATTGATAAAGTCAGCTCCAGTTATCCAGGTTTAGTTCAGGAGCTGGAATTGGACGACTATCAAGGCCAGAGCGTCTATGAAATAAAGCTGTTTGATATCAAGCAGAATAAGGAGCATAAGGTAAAACTCAGTACGCAAAGTGGTGAAGTGTTAGAAGCGGAAACCAGCAACACCTATACCATGGGGATGGATCAGCTGGATTCAGATGAACGAATCGCACTGGAGCATTTGCAGAAATCCAGACTTTCTTTAAAAGAGATGCTTAATAAAGTCAGCAATAAATACCCGGGGTGGGTCACCGAATTTGAGCTGGAAAATAAAAAAGGCCTCACCTTTTATCAGTTTACTTTGACGGGGGAGCGGGGAGAAAAAGAGGTGTTTATGGATGTGCAAACTGGAAATATGGCGCTGGCGAAAAGTTAGACAACACACCAGAGTAGCTAACGGCTTTGCCCGATAAATGCCTCGTTGCTACACGTTACGAGGCTGCCACCTTTTTTAACCAATCCATTAACGCCTTAATAGCTGGTTGAGTTGCACGATCTGGATGACATACCAGGTAATAACTTTGTTTTGCGGTAATTGTCTGGTTAAACGGAGCGACTAAGCTGCCTTGATTTAATTGATCTTGTATTAAACTGACCCGTCCCATTGCTATACCTTGTCCATAGGTGGCTGTTTGTATTGCGAGGTCGCTGCGGTCAAAGGTGTAGCTCTGACTAAAATCCAGTCCGGTAATACCCGAAGTTTCACTCCAATATTCCCATTCACTATAAACCCCGGCTTCAGGCCAGGCGTTTGCATCGTGTAAGAACAGGCAGTGTTGTAGGTTTCCTGGATTATGAGTCAGATCCTGTTGTATGGCGTAGGCGGGGCTACATACAGGCTGCAGCCTTTCGGCCATCAGTAATTGGGTGCTCAGCCCAGGGTAATCGCCATTACCGTAATAAACAGCCAGATCCACGGCTTCCCGGGAGAAATCCATTAGTCGGCTATTGGTTTCAATATGGAGAAATAATCTGGGGTAGTTTTTCTGAAACTCCGCCAATTTAGGTGCCAGCCAGTGGTTGGCAAAAGAAGGGGGGAGCGATAGTTTTAACTGGCCGCTAATATCCTGGTTTCTGAGATCTCGAATTGTGCTGTCCAGGTGATTGAGGCTTTGGCTCAGCACTACTAATAGCTGTTTGCCTTCTTCCGTGAGTTGTAGCTTTCTGTTAAACCTGAGAAACAGTTTAAATCCCAGCTGCAGCTCGAGCTTTTTTATTCTGTGGCTGACTGCGCTCTGGGTTAAGTGAAGCTCTTGTGCGGCCTGGGTGAAGCTTAGCGTTCTCGCCGCGCAGCTAAAACAGTGAAAACTAGCCAATATACAGGGGTTGATGCTTGCACTATTCGCATTAATTGAATTCATGTGACTATTTAAAAACCTCGTTTGCCAGTGATTTATATTGGGGTTTTAATGCGTTATCTGATTTAACTGTTAACCAAATTAATGCGAGCTTCGATTATGAGTGAAAAATTAATCCAGGAAAAGTCTCTTACCCAGTGGTTTCAAACTCATCCGCTTTTGCTTCGGCTGGTCAGGCATGAAGAAGTCAGCTGGTGGAACCAGGGGGGGAAATCCACAGCAGAAGTAATGGCGTCGCTACCACTGGACAAGAGTGATATCGAAGCAGCAGCGGCGCGCCTGTCTCGGTTTGCCCCTTTTATTGCAAAGGTGTTTCCTGAGACAAAGCAGAGCAAGGGATTAATTGAGTCTCCTTTGCGCGCTATCCCCAACATGAAAGCACAGCTGGAAGTCACTAGCGGCAGAACGCTGCCTGGTTCATTGCTGCTTAAGTGCGATAACTTACTGCCCATTGCCGGCTCCATTAAAGCGCGTGGTGGTATTTATGAGGTGTTAAAGCGTGCAGAAACCCTTGCCCTGGAGGCGGGGCTTGTTAACCTGAATGATGATTACGCTAAGCTGGACTCCGCTGAGTATCAGGCCTTCTTCTCCCGCTATACCATAGTGGTTGGCTCAACCGGTAACCTGGGGCTAAGCATAGGAATTATCAGTGCTCAGCTGGGTTTTCAGGTGACTGTGCATATGTCTGCAGATGCCAGGCAGTGGAAAAAAGACTTGTTAACAGAAAAAGGCGTCCTGGTGGTAGAGCACGAGGATGACTACAGCAAGGCGGTGGAGCAGGGCAGAGAAGAGGCGGCATGCTCAGCCAATAGTTTTTTTATCGATGATGAAAATTCCCAGGATCTATTTCTTGGTTACAGTGTGGCGGCGCTCAGACTAGAGCAACAACTGAAAGATAGTGACATTGTGGTGGATGAGCAGCATCCGCTATTCGTTTATTTGCCCTGTGGTGTGGGAGGAGCCCCGGGTGGTGTTGCGTTTGGACTGAAGCAAATATTTGGTGACCACGTACATTGTTTGTTTGCTGAGCCCACACATTCTCCCTGTATGTTACTGGGTATGTACACAGGATTGCACGATAAGATATGCGTACAGGATCTTGAGATTGATAATCGCACCTGCGCCGATGGTTTGGCGGTGGGACGGCCTTCGGCCTTTGTGGGGCAAACCATGGCGCAATTAATACATGGTATTTATACGGTGGAAGATGACGAACTGATGCGTTTACTGGCCTTAATGAAAGACACTGAAGACATCAGTCTGGAGCCGTCGGCTCTGGCGGGGTTACCCGGTATAGTCAGGGTGCTTGAGCAAGATAAGGCTGAACTTCAGCGCCTTGGTCTGTGGGACAAGATGGCTAATGCAACACATATCGCCTGGGCGACCGGGGGGAGTTTGCTACCTGACGTTGAGCAACAAGAATATTATCGTGTTGGTAAGTCTTTGCTGGGCAGTTAAGGATAAGCAGGAAGCGTCGTCAGCCGACTGTCTTCAACGGTGCCTCCCATTGTGAAGTGGTAGAGATCCTGATATCGGCTGTCTTTCAGCCCCAGGATCTCATGCACTGGATCATCAAAATAACAGCCTATACCTGTAGCCCGGATCCCGGCGGCTTCAGCTTCCAGGTAAAGCACCTGGCCGATTGCGCCGGCTTCCCAAAATAACCTGGGATAAAACCAGCAACCATATTGTTCGAGAGGTTGCTGAAAATGACTGATTACAGCCAGGCTAAAACAACCCTGACTGGCAATATCCTGAAAACAGGAAACCTGTCTGGTTGCTTCACGGGTGTCCCTTTCCATCAGGCAATAAAGCTCAAGCCGAGCCGGGCAATTATCCGGTTTATACCAGTGTTCTGCTTGAGTGATGGCCAGCTGTAACGCGTTTTTTTCCCTGCTATTGCGAACCAGCAGATAAAGTCCGGGCTTAAGGCCGCTTACCTTATGGACAAAAATAATCAAATGGCAGTTTGCTTGCCAGGGGAACAGGTCAAAAGGAGTATACGCGGCCAGGGTTTTTTCCAGCATCCGGTAGAAACTGGTTACAGGTAACCAGGTTTCACCATCCATAGCCACAGCGCTGCGGCGCTGACGTATTATTTGCCGAAATGAAATTGGCCGAGATGTGAGTTCAGTTTGCTTGCTCGTCAGCTTATCGACTTTATATTGCGGTGTATTTGGTTTCGTACAGGCCTGAGTGATCGCTGTCATGCCCCAATCCAGCTGGGTGGTGCTCAACAGGTTAGCCTGGCCATGCCAGTTAAGATTGGTAAACTCAGCAATCGCCTGGTCTGGTAACTCGAGGCGATTAGGTATTGTTGGCGCAATAGCCAGCAATACAGTGGGCGTTTCCGGCTCTACATCCGCTAATGAAAAAACACCTGTGAGTAATGCCAGCTGTTTGCTTGACAGGCGATCGAGAATAAGCGCTTTCCAACCGAGGGCTGCAGCGGCTAGCCGCAGCCCTGCTAAGGCATGTCCGGTGTCATGCTGACAGTAGCGGTAGGCTCTTTGACCGTATTTCCAGGCTTCTCTCCAGTGAATGCTGGTCAGTGCCACCAGAACTGTTCCCTTAGGCAGATCAATGCTGAGCTGTTGCCAGAGTCTGGCAGATAATTCGGCTCTCAGCTCCAGTTGGTGATGCTCGGGGGCATAGTGAGCAACCATGGGGTTCTTCCATAACTGCTCTATTGGCCCACAAATCACATATGCCTCTGTGGGATGTAAGTTACCGCTGGAAGGGTTGACCCGTAGAGCCCAGCGGCTGTCGGCCAGACATTTCCATGCGGAGAGGGACAGGCTGTCGTAAAACAGCTGAGCAAGGCTCAAGGCATTAAGGGGTGATGGTTCGATTACATCTGCTTGATAAACCTGGTCGTATAAAGGTCTATCAGTTATTTCGGGCTGGGCTAAGGGTAGTAGCTGGCAACCGGCATAGCGACGAAACGGGTCCGGCTGGTTAGCCCAGTCCAATCGGCCCGGCCCCCAGGCTTGATGGTTTAAGCCGTGTTTGCTAGCCTTGTGATAGTCCAGTATTGGCTTAGTTTGAGCGCTGTTCATAAAACCATCCCAGTGAGTATGTGTTCACCTAACCAATCAGCCGAGTTGTTTTAGTCCTGTCCATAACCAATCGAAGCTCTCATTCACATCTTGTTTTAAGTCACCCTGCAACAACCAGTTGATTTTCGGATCCACTGCGTTAAGCACCGCTGTGGGTGGGTTATTATGCTGCCAAAGCATCTGGCTTAAATAAAAGAAGCGTAATATAAAGTTTCTTAATTGTTCCACACTCAGGCCGGGCTCTTGCTGTCGCCAGGCTGTGGCGAACTGGTGTAACCCATCGGCAGCGTTATGCTTAAATTCGCGGATAAACGCTTCAGAAACGTTTTGCTCAAGTACCGAAGGAGCGATTAGGCCGAGGTACATAAAAACCGGGTTAGTTTCTACAAACCCGGTAAAGGTATCTCTCAGGGTCTCGATGCTGTAGCTCTCCGACTCAATGACCGGATATAACTCGGCATAAAACTCATCGGCAAGCTGCAAAAACAGGCTGAGAAAGATCTCTTCCCGGGTTTTAAAATAGATATAGATGACAGCTTTAGAAACCCCTGCTGCCTTGGTTATTTCAACCGCGGAAGGCATTTTCTGCGGGGACTGCTCGAGTAGCCCCCGCAAAGCATCAACTATGGATTGTTTGCGTTGGGCTTTCTCATCTGGGTTACGAGCGCGTTGCTTTTCCATTGGTCTGACTGAGATACTCTTTGGTCCAATTCAGGGAGTCTTTTATAGTATCTTGGATCGGCCTCGGAGACCAATTGAGCTCGGTCTTCAGCCGGGGCGTCTCAAACAGCATAGTGGTGTTCAGGTACTCCTTTAGCGTATCACTCTTCATGGTCCTAGGCGCCCCGGTCAGCTTGGACTTAACCCAATCCAGGCCAGGCAGCATCCTGGCTAACCAGTCCGGCATGATCCTGGCTGATGTTTTTAGGTCAGGGTCTTGGCGCAGCATTTCGGTTATTACCTGGCTAATTGAGCGGGTTTCATGGGTCGCTATATAACGTCCGCTTGCTGTCTGGGACTCGTATACCAGGATATGGGCAAGCGCCACGTCACGTATGTCCACAATGCTTAAGCTGGCATTTAAGGCCATGGGGATCTCGCCTTTGACTATGTTGATTAACAGCTCCATGGTCGAAGTAGGACGCTCTGCACCAGGGCCGAATACTGCGCCAGGTAGCACAGTCTTCATCTTTAAACCTAATTGCTCTGCCAGTTGCCAGGCTAACTGTTCAGATTTTGCCTTAGACAGGGCGTAAGGCTCCTTGGCGTTCAGATTCCAGTCTTGTTCTGTTAATGCGCTCTGCTTACCTGTTGTTGTCCCTATGGCGGCGACGCTGGACGTATATATAACTTGTTGGATACCAGCCTCTGCGGCGGCTTCTAAAGCATTTCGGGTTATTTCCAGGTTAGGCGCCACTACCTCCTTCTGAGGATCTCTGGCGGTAATATTAAAGACTGCAGCGACCTGGAACAGTACATCTACTTCTCTCATTGCGGCCACCGCTTCAGCCTTATTCGCTAAATCTAAGGTGATGACTTTGATGCCTTTATCTTCAAGCTGTTTGGTCCGGGAGGTGGTTTTTCGTACCGACGCCGTGACCTTATAGCCTTTCTCATGTAATTGACTGGCCAGTTCAAAACCTAAATGTCCGGCAGCGCCGGTAACGAGTACTTTTTTCATCCTTAACACCTAAATGACCGTTGGTTATTTATATAATTAACCAGCGGTTATTTATTATCAAGCTTTTTTGATTGTGTATTGAACTCTTTTAGGGATGAATAAAATATTTATTCGAAAAGGGCAGCTAAGAATAGTTGTGATTTACGTTTGAGCTGCCGGGTCTTTTTAGGGTCTAATAAGTAGACTGTCATTCATATTGACCCTTCAGGAGTTCCTATGCGCCTAGCCTTATTGTTTGTATTCAGTAGCTTGCTTTTCTCTAATGTGTTTGCACAAACAACCCCCCAACAAGTGGTGGTGAGCTTCGAAAAGCCAGAGAAATTTACCGATTTCAGCATGCGGGATATGGGGCCGCCATCGGAATCGTTAATGAAAGAGTTAGAGAAGTTTGTGCGTCGTCAGGCCAAGCCCTATTTGAGACCTGGGGAAAAATTAAAGATAAATTTTACCGATATTGACATGGCAGGGGATTTTGGTATTCGTATGGGACTTATGGATATGCCGGATGTACGGGTGGTTAAGGATTTATACCCACCCAGGTTAAAATTTGATTACACCCTGACCGATGCGAAGGGTAAGGAGCTTAAATTTGGCCAAGAAAACCTGTCTGACCTGGCCTTTATGGGTAGCGCTCATTTGAGCGACAACTTAAAGTACGAAAAACCGCTGATGGCCCGCTGGTTCAGAAAGACGCTGGCGGTTGACAAATAGCAGTACAGCGTAATCACCACTTTGAAGATAGCGAGAGACAGATTTTATTGTAAGTGTGTCTTAGCGCCCCACTCGCGGTAAAGGCTTTATTGCTGCACTATGCTTTAAAAATAATCTGCTGTACCGGAGGGGCAATGCGAGTCCCTTATCTCCTGCTAGTTATCATTTTTGTTACTTATCCCTCGTATAGTACAGCTAAAGAGATGGTTCTTTGGCGCGTAACGGATTGGCCTCCTTTTTATATTCTGGCTGGTGCGGACAAGGGGACGGGTTTGTATGATCAGATGATCCAAATGCTCGCGCTAGGTATGCCGGAATATACTCATGAACGTATTAGCATGAACACGGACAGAGTGTTGCTGGAAATGGATAGGGGAACGAAAGTATGTCACCCATCGGTACTACCCAATACAGATGCCACCTTGTCAGTGATCAACAGTATTTTATTACCTCATCGGATTATTTTGATTACCGACAGTCCGGGGTTGGCCAAGTTAGGAGACCCCACATCTCTGGATATTTTATTGGCGGACAAGTGGTTACTGGGCGGAGTCACTCCCAGGCGATATACGGATACGTTAAACGAGATAGTGAAAAAACACGCCTTCAGGGAGCACTTACACAATAGTCCTAACTATATGGTGTTAATTAAAGAGTTATTGCATAAGCGACTGGATTATATAATCGAGTACCCCCCCATCATTTCCTATTTCGCCAGACAGTTGAATATGGAAAATAACACCACCAGCCTGGGGATTGTTGAAACTCTAGATACGCCTTTTTTATTAGTGCATATTGCTTGCCCTAAAACCGACTGGGGCAGAATGATGATAGCAAAGATCGATAATATTCTGATGGTAGAAAGCCCCCAAGCGAACTTTCTGGACTTTAGGTTGCAATGGTTCGATGAGAGCAGCCGCAAGTTATTACAAAATTACTATGAACAACATTACTTTAACGATAAATAGTTTCCTTTAAGGCTTCCTCCTCAAAGCTACTGGTAAGCCAGGTTAGCTGACTACGACAGGTTAGCGCTGATACCACAACACTCACCATCATTCTCCGCACGCCTGGGATACAGAGCCCAATGCCAAGCAACATACTGAATAATAGAAAATCGCCGCATTTACAGAGGAAAACTGAGGATGTTGTTAGAGCATATTTGCAACACTTCGATAAAGAGCAATGGCCTGTTTGCGGCTCAGGCCAGTTGAGCTGGCAGATTCACCTGTGGTACTGGATACGCGAACCGCTTCATTTCCTGACGTGATCATTACCCGGGTTGAAGTGGATAAATTGGCTGCATCTTGTTGCTCCCTGCGTTTGTCGGCATTGTCCGCCTTGACGGATTCCCGGACCCCTTGCTCTTGCTGCACAGTTAAAGACACCAGCTCCTGTGTCGTAGTCTGGGGAGACAAAAAAGTCTGTGCTGTGGCGACAGAAAGCGGGTTTATCATGCAATATGCTTTGGTTCGGACATCTCTTTAATTATGGTTTTTCAGCAAAGAAAATTTGGTGAGCTATTAGTTTATTTTCTTCCTATCACTTTCTTTTTATAACCTGACATAAATACTTCATTCCCCTTTCCGGTTGTTGCCTGTTAACAGGGAATTTAAGGGATTCCCTTGGGCTTTGTCTCATAGCGAGATAGACTGAATATTAGAGCTTTCATATGCAGAGTGATGATATGGATAGGCCTTGCTTATTAATTCTCGAAGACGATGAGTTTGTTGCAAATATGGTAAGCCGGATAGCAAAAAACGCTGGTTTTACCTCTGTGCTGTGTAGCGAAGAGGTGCCAACAGATGAAGAGTTGGCGCTAGCCGACTTAGTGGTCACGGATATATCACTTCCTCATGTTGCCGGAGTAACTCATATGGAGAAATTAGCCGGAGCTAAAACTAAAAAGTCGGTTATTTTGATTTCCGGGATGGATGCCGGTACTTTGTCTTCGACTGCCGCATTACTGGGGTTGCTCAAGGTTGACATTATTGCCAGCTTGTCAAAACCCTTTAACAAATCGGAATTACAGCAGCTAATGAGTGACTTTATAGCATCTCACTAATCGCCCTGAAATAATTCGATATCACATTGCCAAAACTGCTGATGATGGGATTGCCGATACCAGCTTGTTAGCGAAAACCGTCAATCAGCTCCTAATCCTAAAATTATACTGTTGAGGGCAGGGCAGGGCTTAGGGTTTTGCTTGCCGGGTAACATAAGCCAACGCGGCGAAACATTCTTGGGGCTTTTAATGGGATGGTTTTTAGGTCCTGAGCCATTTTCAGCACACCATCGGGTAAAAAAGAGATACCAAAACCCGCCTCCACCAGGTGCATTACCTGAGATTTGTGCTCTGCTTTGGCAACCATGTTAAGTCTCAACCCATCACACACAAGCAGGCTTAATTGTTGAGTCGATCCTGTCATTCCCTGCAGGGATGGATCAGGCGGTCTGAAAGTAAACTTGGTGTCCGCCTTAGGCCAGTGGACCGAGATGCCGGAGCATACCAGTCAAACGGGCTATGACGAGATCGCTTATCGACCCTTGGCGTTATTCATTTGAGACTTACAGGAACAAAAAAGCTCAGTATCAGGCCCATTTGATACTGAGCACGTTTCGGTTACGCTCTCGTTTATTTGATGTTGTTTTTAGGCGTCCAAGCTAACTACTTCATCCGGGTTCACCGCTATATGAATACGGGTGCCATTAGCCAGGTGTTTGGTGCCGCGTAAGTGAGGGTCGTCCACCAGGACCAACTGTCCACCTACATCCACACCATAACGAACCATGTGGCCCAAAAATTCCCGATGGAGAATCTTACCTTCCAGAGCTATGACGTTTTGATCCGGACTCTGATGGCATATCTCGACGCTTTGTGGCCTGAACAGCAATGACAAATCACCTCGTTTATCCGTCGGGAACGGGAAAGAGAAACCTGACTCTGTAGTAAAGTGAGTCTTGTTATCGTCACTGATAATTTTCCCGTGCAGCATATTGGCTGAACCCAGGAAGTCCGCGACAAAACGATTGCTTGGATTGTCATACAGGGTCATAGGTTCGCCCACTTGTTGGATCACCCCTTGGTCCAGTACGGCGATACGGTCCGATATGGTGTTGGCTTCCTCCTGATCATGGGTTACGAAGATGGTCGTCAGGCCGAGTTTGCGCTGCAGCTCCAGTAAATCGCGGCGCATCTGTTCACGCAGGTTTGCATCCAGGTTGGACAAGGGCTCATCTAACAGCAGAACTTGCGGCTCAACCACCACTGTTCTGGCGATAGCAACACGTTGCTGCTGACCGCCGGAAAGCTGTGATGGTCTGCGGTCGGCTAAATCTATTAATCCGACCAGCTCCAGAGCATTGGTGACTCGCTCAAAGGTTTCCTTTTTCGGCACCTTACGCTCTTCCAGACCATAAGCTACGTTTTGGCGAACTGTCATATGCGGCCACAAGGCGTAACTTTGAAACACCATACCGACATTTCGCTTCCACGGGGGAAGGGAATTAACATCTTGATCCCCCAGCAGGATCTGGCCTTTGGGATCTGGGCCAAAACCGGCGATAGCCCTGAGCAAAGTCGACTTACCCGAGCCGGAAGGCCCCAGGAAAGCGAAGAATTCTCCCGGTTTAATCTTGAGGTTTACCCCCTTTAACACCTCTGTTTCCCCAAAAGATAAAGAGAGGTTATTAATGGTAATACCGACTGGTGAATGTTTACTTGAACTCATGGAATTCTCCTTATCTTAAATTAATGCGCTTTTTGGCCATGGGCCTTGCGGGTACGGTCAGCAATGGTGTGGGAGAGATACGTGGCGAGACCCACGATCACCACGGCCATGACTCCAAGTGCGGCGCCCGGACCACGTCCTGCTGCACTTTGCATAAACACGTATAAACCATATGCCAATGGCGCATCGGACTCGTTGGAAACCAGCATAATGGTGGCGGAAAGCTCAACGGCGGCTGTGGCAAAGGCGGTGACAAAACCAGCCAGAATACCGGCAGCCATCAAGGGCACTACAATCCGGCGTATGGTGGTTGCCCGATTAGCTCCTAAGTTTTCCGAGGCTTCTTCCAGTGAAGGACTGACCTGTTGCAGAGCAGCAGTACAGGAACGCAGTGCATATGGCAGACGTCGCACGGAAAGTGCTATGACGATAATTCCCCACCAGGTTGCCATCGGTGCGCCTGTGATTGGCATTTCTATATCGTAGAAGGTACGCAGATAACCAATACCCAGAACTACGCCCGGAACAGCTAACGCGGCCATGGCGCCGTAATCCAACCATTTACGTCCGACCATCTTGGTGCGCCATACCAGGTAAGCGATGGCTGTGCCTAGAATGACATCAATCACACCCGCCATACCGGCATAGACCAGGGTGTTAGCAATAAACCCAGAGGCTTGTTCGAAGGCTGTTACATAGTGATCCAAGGTATAAGCATCGGGTAGTGGGCTATAGCTCCAGATGGTGCCGAAGGAAAGCAGCATCAGGGAGATATGGGGGGCGAGCACCAAGAGTAGCAGTAAGGCGATCACCGAATAACAAAGGATCAACTCGGTTGGTTTCAATTCTCTTTTGGACAGGCCGCCACCCCCTTTTTGAGTGGTGGAGTAATCTTTCCCCTTTAACGCCAGGAAAGCGATCCACATGGCAAATACAGAGAAGGCTACCAGGATCACCGAAATTACGTATCCCATGGGATCCGAGATACCCACCGAAGTTATACGCAGGTAAGCCTGAGGCGCCAGCATGTTGTTCACGTTAAGCAGCAGCGGAGTGCCCAGGTCGTCGAATACTTTGACGAAAACCAGAGATGCGCCTGCCACATAACCTGGCATGGCCAGTGGAAAGACGATTTTGCGGAACAATTTAAAGCCGGAAGATCCCAGGGACTGTGCGGACTCTTCCATAGAGCTGTCAATATTCTGCAATGCAGCAGACAGGTTGATCAGAATAAATGGAAAATAGTGCACACTCTGGACAAAAATAACTCCGTTTAAGCCTTCCATGATGGGAATGGTAAAACCGAAATATTCGTCCAGCAGCAGGTTCATGGTGCCGTTTTCACCGAACAACAATTGCATGGCAACTGCGCCGATAAACGGAGGCATGATAAGTGGTACGAACCCCAGGGTTTGGATCAGCACTGTGCCTTTAAACTGAAACCGGCTGGTGAAATAGGCCAGTGGTAAGGCGAATACCGAGGCCACGATCACCGACATAAAGGCGACATAGAAGGAGTTGTAAAACGACTCACGAAATAGTGCGCTACTGAAAAAGTCGACGAAGTTTACCAGGGTGAAGCCACCGTCCTGATCCTGGAAGGCGACGAATATTACTTTGATCACCGGTAAAATTAAAAAGCCGATAAGAAAGACAGCAATGACAGTAGCAGCGGCATACAGTCCCCAGTCTTCCCTGATTTTTTTAAGCAAGCTCTTTCGGGTGGTCGACACCTGCTTGTTGTCCTGTGGTAGCGAAACACTACTCATTGTTTCTCTCCTAGTAAGGGGATTTATGTCTTAGCTGGCTGCAGAGTCGCTCTGCAGCCGGGTTGATGGCTTAGGGGGTTACAGCAGAGCCATGGCTTTATCTGCCAGAGAATAAGCTTTGGAGTAGTTGAATAGCACCTGCTTGTCCCATCCCTGCTCGATTTCAGCTTGGCGAGCGCCGACCTTATCCGAGGCTTTTTTACGTTTTTTGGTAAAAATGGCGACAAATTCCGGATCGCTGGCCTGGGCTTCGCTAATTAGTGGCGAGCTGATCAGGGCTTTAGCTTCCGCGATTAGGGCGAGGGCCTTTTTATTATCTTGCTCGATGGCTTTTGCTTGCGCCTGATGAATAGCCTTAGTGGCGTGGCGAAGCTCATCCGTACGGTAGGTGATCATCACATCAAACAGGCTGTTAACCACGTTATAGCGGGATTTCGACTTATTCAGGTCAAAGTCAACCGTACCCAGTGACTGTCCGGTGAAGGGGTTTGGGAATCCTTCGGGTGCTTTGGCATAAACGGCCGGGTTAACTGGTAAACGCTGTATTTTCTTACTTAGTAGCAGTAACTGGCCTTCTTCAGATAACAGGAAGTCGATAAAAGCCTTGGCGGTTTCAGGGTTAGGTGCGTTGTTTATTTTACCCACATTGGCAGGAACCAAAGCGGTGACGCTTGGATAGTGGAAATCCACCGGGAAACCACTGGCTTTGGAAGAAAGACCAAAGAAGTCGATCACTATGCCTATGCCAAATGAGCCGCTGTTCACGCCATCTGGTACACCGAAGCTACGCTCTGTGACTTTCTTAAAGTTACCTGAAATAGCTTTTAGTGATGCCCAACCCTCATCCCATCCTTTGCCCTGCAGTATCGCTTCGACGGTTAAGTGGGTGGTGCCGGAACGAGAAGGGGCCGACATACCTACGTGTTTGTGATAAACAGGATCAGCCAGGTCCATCCATTCTTGTGGCACCGGCAGTTTCTTGGCTTTGAGATAGCGTTCGTTCCACATCATACCGTAACCGGACAGGGCGAAACCTATGTAATAACCATCGGGATCGTTAATGGGGAAGGAACCGACTTTTTCAGGTATGCCTTCTACACTGGAGGTATATTTCGCCAGTAAGTCATTATCTTTCAGTACTTCAAAAGCATCGGGGGCGGAAGCCCAGAAAATATCCGAGCGGTTTTTTGAGGACGTTTCCTGAATATATTTGATCCCGGACGTGGTTTTTTTCTTCAGTATCTCGACTTTTACATCCGGGTATTTCTTTTGAAATGCGCTTTTAAATACATCAGTCACATCGCTTGGGAAAGAGGTGACGATCACCAGGTTCTTTTCCATAGCTTGAGCGAATGAACTAAATCCTAAACCTACAGTGACGGCGGAAGCCAATGACAGCACTTTAAATCCGTGTTTCATATTTTTACTCCGTTTAGTTGTGTCTGTTGTTACCAGAACTGCTTATCTGTAACAGAGTATCTATCGCAATCTACGTGCCAAAGTTAATGGTTTGTATGTTATTGAATTATATGCATTTATATTGAGGTGGTTAAAGCGGATGTGTCATTAACAGGAAAATTAATGTTGTGGGTATGTTAATTATGACCTATGTGGATGTTGCCGGTAATGTAGCTTGTTGTTATTGAGAGGCTGGCTAACTTGTCTTGCCATTTTACTCCAATGAATATTTTTTCTTTAATGCTTCAATTTCACCTGATGTTTTCATTTCCTTAAGCGCTTGCTTCAATCTATCCGGAACAGATCCGGGAACCAAGATATAGGGGAAATTTTCGGCTCCAAGGGGCTTTGCGTTATCAAAGAGTGGATTAGCTTGTTCCATATAATAAGGTGAGGCCCGAGAAAATCCTGTGTACAAGGGAGCCGAATGCGCTTTACAGCAAAACCTATGTACTTTAATTCCTAGCTCAGCCATAGAGTTAATTTTGTTTTTCTTCATATACTTGTCGAGTTTTACCTGCTCTACTTTAAAAAAAACGGCGCGTTTGGAGTTAAAATACCTAACGGCCTTATTGATATCCGGCTGCTTGATTTCCAAATACTTTACCCCAAAAGCCCTGGCCTGCTCTGGCCAGGAGCTGCCCAGCTCGAATATCCATACCAGGTTATGGGTTTTTAATTCAGATATTGATTTAATCTCCGGGGTATCCAGCGTAGTGAGGCCGTAAAACTTCTCAACGCGATACAAGCCATTCGGGAAGTAAAGCAGAAATTCAGAGCGGTAGTCTCTAAATTCACCACTAGCATACAAATCAGCGTCCCCTTGTTCCAATAGCTTGTACCCTCGCTTTTTGGGAGGGCGAATGACTTTAAGTTGAAAGCCTATCTTATCTACCGCTCTTTGCATCATGTCCAGATATAAACCGGAATTATCGGGAGCGACTTGCATGTATGGGGGTTTTCCTACGTCCTTATAAACCAGCTTTAGGGTTGGCCTTTGTGCGGATACTGAGTGGCAGTTGAGCGCAAATAATAAGCTCGCTAGAAATGGGATGAGCTTCATGTTAGGTACCCTTGAGTTCGCTAAAAATGTTCATCTAAGGAAAGTTTGAAACTGGCTGTCTTAGAGTTAGTTTAGCCGTTGCTAGAAAATGCTGATCACCTATTGCGAGTCCACAGATAAAGCAGTTGACCGTCGCAAGGCAGTGAGAATGAATGACATCTCATAGTGAGGTTAATCGATTGATATCATGGTAAAACCTTGACAGAGTGAAGCAAATCTAGAAATTAAAGTCGGCGGGTGAATGAGCGTTGAAAAATGACACTTGCTACAGCCCCGTTAGGGCTACTCAAACTGGTCGTAATGGCCGCCAATTGCGAAAATGTATATGTACTGATCGTCAAACTTGTAGATCACCCGGTCTTTTTGGCTAATTCGCCTAGACCATAAGCCAGATAGGTTATGTTTCAAAGGTTCTGGCTTACCAGTTCCTTGGTTAGGGTCGTTTCCGAGTAGTTCTTTTAGCGTCCGGCAAAGTACTTTATCCGGCTTTTTATCTTTTTCTCTGAGTGTTTCATAAGCAGTCCACGTATTACCATCAAATACCAGTGATCTCATTCAATTCCTCGCTGGTAGGTTTGTAACCAGATTTTAGGCTGTGTGTACCCAGAGACTCAACAAGTTGCTTCATTAGTTACTGATTTTGAAGAACATATAGCGTTTCTTGTTCACGTTCCCAGTCTTCAGCGCTAATGATTATAAAGTCATCGCCAGAGCGTCGCGTGATTTTCAACGGCTCGTGGTCGCTAACTACATGCTCAACATAGCTTTTTAAGTTACCTCTAAATTTGTTAACACTGACACTATCCATATATATTCCCTTTGGTTGTACGGTGTTGGGGGTCTGCCATGACGCAGTTGAGAGTAATCAAAATCTTATGGCTGCATGGCCATTCTGGTTATCGCCACGACAAATTTCACAAGTGTTTACCTTTAGTTAGGCTCCTAGGTTAACGCTCTTTCTTCATTTATTTTCAGCTGCTTTCGAAACATTACACGAGCAAGATCCTGGAATCGTAAATCGTTTCCTAAGCTAAGTCGTCTACAGAGTATGCAACTGACGTACTGAACGGAAACAAAATCAGACTGATGTCGTTAAGCCCTCATATTCCCAGCTAAGATCCATTGTTGACATATTAGGTCAAGTTGTCCTAATCTCCTCGATAGGACATTCGTCCTAAGTGTGTAAATGGAAATCAAAGGAGATATTTATGAGCGCAGACTTATTTGAGCTGTTTCAGTTAGGCGAGCTGACACTTACCAACCGTATGGTGATGGCGCCGATGACACGCAACCGTGCGAATGAGCAGGGGTTGGTGTCTGCCATGATGGTGACGCATTACCAGCAAAGAGCATCGGCGGGGTTAATCATTGCAGAGTCAGCTCCTGTATCGGCGCAGGGAGTGGGTTATCCGAATACGCCAGGGTTATTTACCGAGGCACAGGCGGATAGCTGGAAACCGTTAATTACGGCAGTGCATGGGCAGGGAGGGCGAATCTTTGCCCAGTTGCAACATTGTGGCCGTATATCTCATTCCAACCTGCAACCCGATAACGTGAGCCCGGTGGCTCCGTCGGCTTTAAGGCCAACTGGACAGGCGGTAACCTATTCCGGCATGTTGGATTTTGAAACACCACGCGCCTTGGATAGACAAGAAATACCACTGATTGTGGAGCAATTCAGGCAGGCAGCCGAGATGGCAAAATATGCAGGATTTGATGGTATCGAAGTGCATGGCGCCAATGGTTATATCATCGATCAGTTCTTGCGCGATGGCAGTAATCAGCGCTCCGACGCCTACGGCGGCGGCGTGGAAAATCGCATGCGCCTGTTAAACGAAATTCTTGATGCGGTTCGTGTCGTGTGGCCGGCTGATCGGGTGGGTGTACGTTTAACTCCGGAAAACAGTTTTAATTCCATGTCGGATTCGAATCCACAAGTACATTTTGAATACTTCGTCGAGCGATTGAGCGCTCGTGGTCTGGCCTATGTACATGTACTGGAAGGTGACATGATGAGCAAAGTAAGTCAGGTCGATTACCTTGCGTTACGTGCTAAGTTCACCGGCACCTATATCGCTAATAACGGTTATGATCGGGAGAAAGCGCAAATGGCGATCGCAAACGGTGATGCGAGTCTGGTGGCCTTTGGTGTTCCTTTCCTGGCGAATCCTGATCTGGTGCGCCGGTACCGCGAAAACCTGCCATTAAATGAAGCCGATCCAACGAACTTTTATGGTGGCGGTGAGGTAGGCTATACCGACTATTCGTTTTATCATAGTGAAAAAGCAATGGTGTAATCAGAAGGTGTTGTTATGAGTGGTGTATCTAAGCGGGAGCAAATCATTGCAGCGGCCGATCAGCTGTTTTATCAACAGGGGTATGAGCACACGTCCTTCGCGCACATTGCCGAGGTCGTGAAGATTTCCCGTGGCAATTTTTATTACCACTTCAAAACCAAAGATGAAATTCTGGATGCAGTGATAAATCTGCGACTGGCCAATACCCAGGCCATGCTGGTTCAGTGGGAGGTGGAGGGGGAAACTCCGGCCGATCGCATTCGTAGCTTTATCAATATCCTGATTATGAACCGGGCCAAGATTAAACGCTTTGGTTGCCCGGTGGGCACGCTGACCACTGAGCTTAACAAGCTTGAACACCCGGCCCAGGAAGATGCGAATAAACTCTTCACCCTGTTCCGCACCTGGCTAAAGTGCCAGTTCCAGCAGCTGGGTTATAAAAAAGATGCGGATGATTTAGCCATGCATCTGTTAGCCCGCAGTCAGGGAGTGGCGACATTAGCCAGTGCCTTTAACGATGAACGCTTCATCAAACAGGAAGTGGGTCAATTGAACGATTGGTTGAGCCAATACACCGACAGAGCCGACTGACACTAAAAAATTATCTGAATAGTTAGGAGAATAAACCGGATGTTTATCGTATTGCTAAAGTTTTCCGACAATAAAAGCCAGGCCCCGGAATTTATGCAGGGTCATAAAGATTGGATCAAACGCGGACTTGATGAGGGCGTATTTTTAGTCGTGGGTAGCCTGCAACCAAATATGGGCGGCGGCATTGTGGCGCACAATACGTCGTTAGAAGAATTACAACAACGCGTGAATGACGATCCGTTCGTCGCAGAAAATATTGTTACCGCAGAGGTTCTGGAAATTTCGCCGAACCTGACGGATGAGCGTCTGAACTTCCTGTTGGGTTAACACGGTTTTATAAGGAGTAATGCATGAGTGAGCCTTTTATCGCCCCGGATGGTAAAGCCCGTTGTCGCTGGTGTGGTGGTGCACCGGAATTTCTTGATTATCACGATAAGGAGTGGGGCTTCCCGGTGGATGATGATCAGCGCTTGTTTGAAAAGCTGTGTCTGGAAAGTTTCCAGTCTGGTTTAAGCTGGCGCACCATTCTGGCTAAGCGTGAAAATTTCCGTTCGGCCTTTCAGAATTTCGATTTCAAAAAGGTCGGCTGCTTCACCGAGCAGGATGTCGAGCGCTTGCTGCAAGATGAAGGCATAGTACGTCATCGTGGTAAAATCGAAGCCGTGATTAATAACGCCAAGCGCGCCCATGAGCTGGTAAAGAAGGAAGGATCACTGGCGGCTTTCTTCTGGCGTTACGAACCTAAAGCCAACAATCTGGCGGCACCACAAACTGCATCGACATCGGCTGAATCCGTGGCCTTATCCAAGGCATTAAAAAACATGGGTTGGAAGTTCCTTGGTCCGACAACAGTGTATGCCTTTATGCAGGCCATGGGGTTAATCAACGATCATGCTGAGGGCTGCTTAATTAGAAGTAAAGTTGAGCGTGATCGAGAGAATTTTAAACGGCCATAGATTAAGAAAGCAGCCCTATTCGGCTAGCCGAAGGTCTCTAACCCTTACAACCTCTGCACCAAAACGTAGGACCCTCGCCTCCGTACAGGGGGCACACAGATTAGTGAAACTCAATTTATCTTGTAGCTCAACCAACCCCTGAGCTTTAAGTAAGCATTGGATAATTCCTGTTGAATGCAGGTGCTTTCTCGCTTCGACATGGACCTTTGCTGGTGAAGCCACACACAACTTCTGACTGAACTGAAAACTCCCAGGTTTATCGGGTTTTTTAGCTTAATTCTGGGCTTATGCCAATGCCGCCAATAAGCCATTCGAACTCTGCGTCTGTTCCAATAACCGAATTCAACATAGAGTTGATAACAATTAGCGATGCCAAGGTAACTTATCCAGCCACGTAATTATTGGCTGATTTTTGAAGAGCAGGCAGCTCATCAAAACTCTCCAGCTATGGTTGGTAAGTAGCCTAACGGGGCGGCTATAAGTCATGTCGACTCGGTCAAAGAACTTAGTCAAATCAACATCTACTGCGCAACACCGTCCTTGGGAAAAAGGAATAACAGGGATATCCAAAATCTTGTGGTAACGGAAATGGGGCTTAAACTGAGGGGTGAAAGTGATGGATGTCCCGGTTTCCTGTGTAACTAACAAGGAGAGGCCGTAATAACAATAATTCGTCCATATATGTCCTCAAATCATTCATATTCCCGAAGACAGTTTGCGATTGCAAACTTTTTCGGGCCTACAGATGAGCGGAGTAGGGGGGTGGATAGCGCAGCATATCCCCATTCATACCTTTTTGAACCACTCCCATGGTATAGTTTAGAACTACTCTAGGTATTTCTTATATAGTTTGCTTGTATAACCCTCTCTACTCATATCCATCAAAGCTTCCCTAAATCTATATAGGACTGATCCTTCTGCTAGCTCATGTCGAAAATTTTCTGGCCCTTCTTCCTTTAACTCGTCAAAGTTCGGGTTTAGGTAGCCTTTATATAGAGGTGAGTTTCTTGAGAAGCCAGCATAGTACCAGTAGGATCTTATCTCAAATCCTCTGTGCAGTTTAATACCTTTTATTTTTGACGACTTAATATAGTATTTTAATGCATCCTCTTCATATACATAAAAGTCAGCCCTATTAGAAAGGATCAACTTAACCGCCCTCTCTAAGTCAAGTTCTGCTGTTTCTAAAAACTTAACTCCACTAAAATCCACATTCTCAAAGTAATTAGTATTACCAAGTGCAACTAGATATACTAACCCATTTAGGTCTTTATGAGAGTTTATATCAGGGAAATCATCCCTAGTCATAATAAGATCCCGACCTTTTACCCCATAGTTCAACCAAAAACCAAATTTAGCTCGTTCTTTTGTAAAGGAAAATGCTGGATAGAAATCAATAGAACCTTCTTCAATCCCAGCCAATATTCTTGCTTTTGGCATTCGAACAATTTTAAGCTTTGCATCTATTCTTTTAGCTGCTTCACTATAAAGCTCGTAATATAGTCCACCATTGTCTGGAGATCGGTTAATATAAGGGAGTTTTTGAGTGGTCTTATATCCCATAGTAATAACTGTAGGCTCACTAGAGGACACGAAATAACTAGTTAGAGTAATAACGATAAGTAATAAAAATCTATTTAGCATAAATAACCTCACTTATTCTAAATATAAATATAGAGAATGGTTTGGTAGTTATCAAAAAAGTAGGGTGTCTAATATATATACAGTATAGTTGGGCATGTCTTTCGCATCACTGCTGTCCGATTTAAATTCATCATATTAGGGCTTTTGGATCTTTTTGGGGCCGAGTTATAAGTAATTATTCGATCCGCCTCCGTCGAATAAGCCCAATGCTCAGCCGTTGCATTATGTGCAGTAAGGAGAGAGACGATTTACCCGATTCTTGCAACAATCGAAACAATAAATAACTGATCATAGGCACTAATACTTGCAACTTAACGGCGTTTTCATTGATGCCATAACGTTGCTTAATTTTCAGGTTTTGTTTGATCCATTTAAGGCTCCTTTCTGGTTGCTTAAAGTTAAACCGGACAGTAGTGATGCCTGATTGGTAGGTTTTTTGTTAGAAACAATCTTCAAATACTCTGTAGGTTGCTTAATGGCACAGCGCTTTGTAAGCGTCTCTAAACCCTACCTTGATGCTTATTTTTGGACAAATTCACCATCCAAGGCATCAGGTCATCTAATTCCTTGCCCGATTGATCCTCGACGACTTGGCAATTAGCTAAAAAATACTATGCATAATCAAATTGTTGCAGTTTTTGGTAACCATCTACAGCCCAGGGAAAGCATCAGAATATGCAATGACAGATACATTAATAGACGGCTTCAAGCAAGTTATGTACTCGCAGACCGAGGGTATGATTCGAATGCTTTTTTAGAAAAGATTCAAGAGTAGTCCGCCCAAGCCGTGATTCCCCTTAGGAGAAACCGCCTCGACCAACGAGACTATGATCGAGACACCTATAAAGAGCGCAACCTAGTCGAGCGATTGTTCCAGAAATTAAAGCTGTACAGACGAATTGCGACCCGGTATGAGAAGCTAGCCTGCACATATCAGGCGATGTAGCATCTTGTGGATGTGATGATCTGGCCTAAATGAGAATACGCCCTAGATAAATACACTAAAGAAGACTAAATCTAGGCATTTTCAACTGAAATGACTGTTTTATCCAATGATTAAACTAGACTGAAAATCAGCTTTGACTGTTCACTGGCGGACAGATGGGCATAAAACCATTTCAAACAATATCCTTCAAATTGGCTCGCAACTCCATGATGCTTGCGCTCATTTTGGGCTTGATTGTGAGTCTCGGCCAAGTTATGACAGACTTTTTACAACACCAAAAACAAGTTGATCAAGAAATAAAAAGCATGCTTGCCTTGATTGCGTCGCCTGCCGATCGAGCTGTTTATTTATTGGATCAAAGTGCAACTGAACAGTTAGTACAAGGGTTTAAAAAATTTAACTTCTTACACCATGTGCAAATATTAAATGATCGTCAACAAGTGATGTCTGAGAGTTTAATCCCCTTAAAACCCAGCAACACCCGCTTTATTACCGATTGGGTTTCTCAATCAACCAAACAATATAACCTACCACTTGGACAGAGCTTTCTTACCAACCAACAAACACAATCTGTAGGCGAGCTAAAACTGACCATAGATAATGATGAGTTGCTTAAACCATTTTATGGCCGAGCCATCTACACTTTTTTAGGCGGTTTTGCCCGCAATACATTATTAGCCATGGTGTTATTTGTATTTTTTCACATTATGTTAACCGCCCCTTTTGTTGAGTTGGCAAAAAAATTTCAGCATATTGATCCAACAACAGACAATAACAACCTGATTGAACATAATGAAAAACACACTCAAGATGAATTTGGTTATATTGTGGATTCTGCCAACGAGTTAATCTTTCAAATTATGCAGTTGAATGCTCAACTCGAAGCCAAGGTTGCAGAACGAACATCTGAGCTAAATAAAAGCAATCAGTACCTAAGTGTTGCATTACAAGAGCTGAAGCAATCTCAACAACAACTGGTAGAAAAAGAAAAAATGGCCTCTATGGGCAAGCTGGTGGCTGGCGTCGCTCACGAGCTTAATACGCCGCTGGGGATAGGAATCACAGCTGCAAGTTTTTTACATGAATTGATAGATGAATTAAAACAGTCCTACCAGCAAAAAAATTTATCAACCCAAAAGTTCGAAAATTTTTTTGAAAGAGCGAGCCCAAGTTCAGAGTTACTTACAAGCAGTTTGCATCGTTCAGCCGAGTTAGTATCCAGCTTTAAAAAAGTCTCAGTCAACCAAACGGTTGATCAAACTCAACAAATAGAGCTAGATACCTATTTGCATCAAATCATTGCCAGTCTATCTGCCCAATTGAATAACAAACAACATAAAATCCATATTTATAGCGACAGCATTAAGGTGCGTATGAATGTGGATGTATTAAATCAAATTTTAACTAATCTGGTCAATAACTCGTTAATCCATGGCTTTAAAAACAAAGTTCAAGGTGAAATTACCTTATCTGCAACACAGAAAAACCAACACATTGAGTTGATTTTCCAAGATAATGGCTGTGGCATGAACGAATCGGACTTGGCCATGTTATTTGAGCCTTTTTTTACCACTATACGCAATAAAGGTGGTACAGGGCTGGGTGCACACATTGTATATAACCTTGTTACTCAAGCCTTAAACGGCAAAATATCTGCTTGGAGCACACCGGGACAAGGACTTACCATAAAAATAATATTTCCAAACTCTGATTAGCATGCAGGCTACTGCCAGAATATAAAAAGGCGGATATCGAGTGAGCTGGATTGTTAAAATATCTAGACGGTTAGCACTGCCACAGCATATCAAAATCCACCTCTGTTTCATTACTGGGTTTAAACCCCAGAAAAACTGAGGACATATATGGACGATCCCGCTGAGTCAAGGCGTGGCGCCTCATTTTTCTTTTTGTTGTTGTATTTTAGGCGGCTTGACGATAGTGACCCAGGGTCGCTCCAGCACATGGTTATAGAAAAACTGGATGGCATTGCGGGCAATCTTGACCGAGCGCCATGATTTTTTTCAACCAGAGTAATAAAATAGTGCTTAAGTTGTTCAGTGGATAGATGGTCAGGACAGGTATCCAAGTGTTCAGCAATATGGCGGATATAGTGACTGTACATTTCGATTATTTTTGGGATTTTTCCTTGTAAAGTCAATTCATTAAGATATTGTTGGTAGCGTTTATTAAAGCGGGTTTGTTCGTCGTTGTTCATCAGTAACTCCTTACACCCCAAGATATTCAGGGTATATAAGAAGTAGAGATGAAGGAGTTTTTTCCTGCCGCACAGCGGCTTCGTTCAACAAGTTGCTTAAACGGAAAATTAACAGTTGGCCATCGCTTTGCGATAATAGCCAACCATTAATTTCCGCTTAGTAAGGCGTTAACCCGGGGAAGAGTCGAGAGATATGGAAGAATTCGAATTAGAATTATTCGCCGATTATTATCAATTTTATTTACAAGATGATGAAGCGGGAAAAGGTGATCTTGGTGATGCTTGGTCTGAAGAAGCAACAGAGCGTTTACTGACTGTGAGTGACTATGCCATTGGCATCGGCACAGTTAGAAATATGGATGTTCAAGTTTTCATAAAGGCCAGGGAAACTGAACCATCTATCAATTTAGATGATTGGGATCATGCGGTAATATCTTCAATCGAATGTGAAACTGGCCAATTGGTTGTGGCCGGTTGTTCTGATTACTTCCCTGATGCACAAAGAATCAAGTTATCGCCAGGCCATTATCAAGTGTTAGCGTGTTATAAAGGATTAGGCACAATATCAGAAGATGGTCTTGATGGAGATGATCAATATCATTTATACATTTACCCTGGTCAACCTCTAGATGTTAAAGTCATTAAATCACGTAGCAAGGGTTAACAAGCGCCTGTAATCGGACCTCCGGCAGTGGAACTCACCACTGGTACAAAGACAGCTATTTGGATGGCAAGCATAAGCCTAGTGTTTCTCTGTTTTATGCTTGTTTTTCGTGCTGCAATCTATCCCCATATGTACCTAGTACCCGAGATCATAAGTCCGTGCAAATTTGCTCGTTATTTGTACGGCCGTTAATTTCTAGCGGGCTAACCCTTTTAAGCACCAGCGTGTTCTTATCTTCAATTGTCCACTCATTTCTCCATGCTTAAGGCTTCAGCAATCGCTGCTGGCATATTGAGGTAAAAGGATTTATTAGTCGGTCTTTGTACTTTTTGTATTTTTACTTTGTAACCCATTGTCTTCCCAAAGCTGATTAGCTATTACACCATAAATATAGTATATTAACTATATTTGGTTGGCGATGAATACCTTATTTCCTACGCAATATGCAAATGACATCACTACAACTATTTTATCAATGTTGCGATGTTACACCACCCCAGCCTGTATTCTGACTCGGTTAAAGGCTGTCTTGCTCATTAACGAGACCTTTAATATGAACAAAGTAGCCAGAGAATTGGGGGTGGACAAGCGTTAGGCAAACGAATGGAACTCACCACTGGTACAAAGACAGCTATTTGGATGGCAAGCATAAGCCTAGTGTTTCTCTGTTTTATGCTTGTTTTTCGTGCTGCAATCTATCCCCATATGTACCTAGGGGAAGGTGAGCCTTACGGAATATCAGATATAATCGAATTTTTGTTAGGGTGTATATTCTTAGTTTTATTATTAGCTTCAGGCTTGGTTTCTATTACTTTGCTATTTCGAGGCTTGCCTCAGAGTAAGAAATCGGCAGTTATACTGCTGTTGTTTTCGATTGCGTTACCCTTTATATATTCGCGATTGCATAGTTTGGCGGCAAAGTGGTCAACTTAATAAAATGCCTAAAAAAAGTCACGGCGACCCAATACTCTCCACTTGAGCTTTGTGCGCCAAAATACTCGCACGCGCCCAAACTCCGGTATTGGGTGCGTGCTTTAAGCGTTAGCCATCAATAAGGAAACTTATAGCGAATATGAAGAAAAGGATTCTAGTAGTAGGCGCCAGCCGTGGCATTGGCGCCGAGATAGTAAAGCACTTTTCAAACTCTGGACATGACGTTATTGGGGTGTCCCGAAGCCCAGCCATTGAATGTGAATGGATTCAAGCCGATATTTCTACAGTTGATGGTATACAGCATCTGTTTACTAAAATTGGTCAAACTCCAATTGATACATTTCTCTTTTCAAGTGGTGTGTGGGAAGAGTACGGCTTTATGGACGAATTTGATTTTCGAAAAACCAGCGGGCAAGAAACGCGCGATATCATGTCTGTCAATCTTGTGGCGCCAATAGAAATTACGAAAGGGATAGTTAAAAACCTTTCATTAGCATCAAACCCTAGAGCTATTTATCTAGGGGCTCTGTCGGGAGTAGACCAGTGGGCTTCGTCTCAAGTTGCTTACTCGGCAAGTAAATTTGGTCTGCGCGGAGCTATCCAGGCACTACGTCTTGCCTTAAAAGACGAAGGTATTGGTTTTACCGTTATTAATCCAGGCAACGTCGCGACAGAGGAGGTGTTGATGGATATCCAAGAGGGCCGTTTTAGCGAACAAACACCGATACCGATATCTGACATAATCTCTGCAATAGAATGGGTATTGTCTTTGTCTCAATCTGTTGAGGTGGGGGACATTAATTTAATTCAGAAGAATGGCTAATAAATCAATTAATTTCGTGCCTTCGGCGCCGGACACGCGGTAGCTTGCAAGTATCACCCTAACAAAATTACAGGCGTTAGCATTATATGCCCAGTTCAGGTTCTGTTGCTGAAATAAGCAAAATGGTTCCAAAGAGTCTCGAAGAGCATATCCTTCCTTTTAATTGGGATGTACGAAAAGTATGGGCGCTTGAAAAAACTGCGATTGCAATTCCCAGAGCCCGGTATGATTACCTGTTAAACCTGCCTTTGTGGTCGTCAAAGCCAAATCAAGGCATGTTGTTCGATATCTCTCCGTTGGAAGTGGTTGAGGACGCCCTAAGGTCACCTCACCAATTTGCAAGAGTTGTTAACTGTGATGTTAGCTACCCTATTGACCTGATTTATTATTGTGATCGAGAATGGATATTGGATGGTGTTCACAGGTTGGCCAGAAAGTACCAACTAAAAGACCCAACTGTTTTAGTGCGAGTGCATACAGACGTCGTTATCCCAGAGATAAAATGCTAATAAATCATTTATCTCTGAGCATGTTTGCTCGGCTTAAGTTGTCGTTAGCGTGTCATGTCACTGTTATATATGAGGGTTTATGAGTTATACAGCTAAGAAAATTTATAGGTTCCGGGTTGCGCTACAAGATATTGAGCCAAGGGTGTGGCGAGAAATAGATGTTCCCGCGGACTACAACTTTTGGGAACTGCATGTCGCTATCCAAGATGCTATGGGGTGGCTTGACTATCATCTCCATGAGTTTCGTCCCAACAAGAAAGGGCCTACCCAAGGTAAGCCAATAGGTATCCCGGCTGGTGAATTTGAGAATGATGTAGTTGCCGGTTGGGAAGTGTCAATTAAGAAGTACTTTACTGCACTGGGTAACTCTATCGGTTACGAATATGATTTTGGCGACGGCTGGACTCACAATGTCATATTAATTGGTATGTTTTTAGCCGATGAGCAAGGGAGTTATCCATCATGCCACGACGGAGAGCGTGCTTGTCCGCCGGAAGATTGTGGTGGTATTTATGGCTATCAGGATCTATTGGAAATATTGGAAAATCCTGAACACGAAGAATATGAAGATATGGTTGAATGGCTCAAGGGCCATGGGAAAAAATATTGGCCATTTAAGCCAGAGCGGTTCAGTGCAAAGAGGGTTAAATTTGATGACGCTTATAAGCGATGGTGTGTAGCATTTGATCAACAGTACGAGGAATGAAAACATAATAAGGATGGAGTGTGTGAAGCCACGACTTAACCCTGGCGAGAAAGGCCAAAAGTAGCGCTACAAACTGTTTTTTAAGCCTTTATTTCGTTGACTATACACCTGTATCATATTGCGATTGATGACCCAAATTTTCGAAAAGTGCAGTCCCAGACTATAAGTGATGAATTAAAACCCTTGGTAGGCGAGCCATAGAGATGGAAACATATAATCCCTTAAGACATCAAAATGCCGAAGAATGGTTGGCACTTGATGAGTATGAACGCATTAGATTGGTTAAGGAGTATCACGAGAATTATGATGATGTAGCGGATGATGCTTTAGAAGTACATGCTGTGATTCATGTTATCGTGGAAAATCAATTGGCATTGGAAGTTGAATTCGTTCCAGCAACAATAGCCAAACTAACTCGGCAAGGCCTGGATCGGCATGAGGCAATTCATGCCGTTGGGGCCATTATTACCGATAACATATTTGATTTACTAAAGGGTAACATAGAAGAAATTTCTCCTAAGCGGCATCGCAGAAAACTAGAGAGGCTCACTGCTAAACGATGGAGAAAGGGACAATGGTAACCTCAAATTGAGTTTCTCAAATCCCTCTCAACCACCAACTAAACCAACCGATTCTTCAACAAGACTGACGGCTTGATTTAACTCTTTAACGGGAAGTTGATGATGATTATCCCGGATATAGGAAAGGAAATAGGTAATTTCGGTATCCGGTTTAAAACGGCGAGTCACTACATTTTCGTTATACAGAGTAGCGACAGGATGGACTAAACCAGCACCAAAACCAGCGGCTACTAAGTCAGTGACAATGGCTGCTGTTGTTCCGTTAATCACATATTTAGGTTTTACCCCGTAGCGATTAAAGATGTTTTGATGCAAGGCGCTACTTGCACCGCCAGAATTGTAGTTCACAAAATCAACTTGATGTAAGTCCTGTGGGGTAATTGTAGATTTACCTGTGAGGGGATGTCCTTTAGGTAAGATGCAAACTAAGGCGGCAGGTAAGATTGCCTGACTATGGAAGTCGGGGTGATCAATTGGAGCTCCCGTAAAACCAATATCCAACTTGCCATTAATCAACCAACCACGAATAAGCTGCGAGCTACGTGCAACGATTGATAATTGTAGACCGGGTGATAGTTGACACAGTGCTTTACTCATATCGACGGCATAGCGGCCACTGAGCGCAGGTAAAAATCCGATTCTGATAGCGCGAGTTTTATTGTTACGAATTAACTCGATTTCATTATTAAACTGTTGTAATCCTGCAAAGATCTGAACCGTACATTCATAAAGCTGCATGCCTTCTGCGGTCGGAGACAAATGGCCCTTTCGCCTTTCAAAGAGTTTTAATTGCGATTGCTCTTCTAAGGAAGTCAGTAGCTTACTAGTCGCAGGTTGGGTAATAAACAGAACCTGCGCGGCTTTACTGACTGAACCTTCTTCAATAACAGCTTTAAAGGCTTCTAGATGTCTGAGGTTGTTGACCCCTCTCATTCTCATTCCGAAATAACCCTAGGTAATACCCATATGAATCTTAGGAAATAGTATCTCATTACTAAGGCTATTACACTTGCGACTCGTTGTTATTTGTAATCGTATTTACGTTTGCTGTAACCCACCCGCATTAAAGATAAATATTCATAAATTGGAGATAAATGTAATGAGCTCTGCAAGGTCATTGAGAGTCGTAATCGGTTCGATTGTATTAGCAAGTACCTTAAGTTCAGAAGTGCTTGCGGAAAAAACCAAGTACCCGCTAACAGTTGAAAACTGTGGTCAAACATTGACATTTCAGTCTGCTCCAGAGCGCGTAGTATCAGTTGGCCAGAACAGTACAGAGACACTGTACTTGTTAGGGCTAGCCCACAAGGTGGTGGGAACCTCTGTATGGTTTGGCGATGTGTTGCCGGAATTTAAGGAGACTAATAAAAAAATTAAGCGCATTGCGGATTCAATACCTGGCTTTGAATCTGTGGTATCTGAGAAACCAGATTTCATTGCTAATCAGTTTACATGGCAGATTGGCAAAACCGGTGCCGTTGGTAAGCCAGAGCAATTCAACGAGTTAGGTATTCCTGTGTACACAGCTCCCGCTGAGTGCCGAAAAGAAGGCGAAACACAAAACCTAGAAATGCTGTATCAAGAAGTTGAAGAGTTAGCCCGTATTTTTGATGTACAAGAGCGGGGGGAAACTCTAGTCAAAGAGCTGAAACAAAAAGAGTATGATGCGATTGCGAAGGTTAAACAATCAAAACAAAACGCCAATAAAGACTTAAGTGCCGTATTTTGGTTCTCAAGTGCAGATCTTGAAATGGCTCCTTATGTTGCAGGGCGTGGTTATGCCGCTGACTACATAATGAAAATACTAGGTATGAAAAATGTGGTGGATTCAGATTCTAAGTGGCCAGCGGTAGGCTGGGAGGGAATTGCAAAGTCGGAGCCTAGCCATATCGTGGTTGGTAAGATGGATCGTCGCCGCTTTGCTGCGGATGACTGGCAGGTGAAAATGGAGTTCTTAAAAAATGATCCTGTGACTAAACACATGGAAGCTGTAAAAAATGACCATATCGTTGTGATTGACGCCATGTCAATGGACTTAAGCTTAAGAACGTTTGATGGTATTGCGGCATTAGCTGATGCGCTGGCTCAAGTAAAAACGGATTAGTGAGATGCAATTATCTCTGGTGAGATGGGGATACTACAGTGCCGCCTTGGCGGCGCTTCTTTTGGTTTTGGCACTGGTTGCGGGGGCGGCTTTAGGTGAAAGTTATATCCCTTTTAAAACAGTTTCTGCAGCGCTATCGAATCAACTTCTTGGCACAAGTTATCCTATATCTTCGATGGATGAAGGTATTATTTGGAATTATCGCTTGAGCCGCACTGTTGTGGCGGCGTGCTGCGGCGCTTCGCTAGCTGTGGCCGGAGTTGTGTTGCAGTCATTATTACGTAACTCACTCGCTGACCCCTATATTGTGGGTATATCTGCGGGGGCATCTACAGGTGCAGCCCTCGTCACTATTTTAGGTGTTGGTGGACAAGCTGCTACTTTATCATTAGGTGCATTTTTTGGCGCTTTAGCTGCATTTCTTTTAGTGGGTTTATTAGCATGGCGCGCGGGTCAAGGAACAGCCTCGATTATTTTGGCAGGCATTGCCGGCTCCCAGCTTTTTAATGCAATAACCTCATTTATTGTGTCTAGCTCCGCGGACGCAGAACAAGCGCGAGGGATAATGTTTTGGCTGTTAGGTAGCTTAAGCGGTATTCGCTGGGACGATGCCTCACTAGCTGTCCCCGTAACAATACTAGGTGTGCTAATTTGCATTTTCCATGCTAGAACCTTGGATGCATTTACGTTTGGTACGGGATCAGCTGCTTCCTTGGGGATTTCCGTCCCTAAGGCTTATGTCATCCTTATTGGTACGGCCGCTGCTTTAACTGCAACCATGGTTAGTATGATTGGCGCAGTGGGCTTTGTAGGCTTAGTCGTACCACACGTAGCTCGTTTTTTTACAGGCAGCCGTCATCAATATCTCTTACCGGCTTCCGCTTTTATCGGCGCATTATTCATGATCTTAGCTGATGTGGTGTCACGTGTTTTGATTACAGGGCAAGTACTACCCATTGGGGTTATTACCGCCTTGATTGGTGCGCCTGCGTTTGCACTAATATTAATCAAGAGACCAAAATCATGAGCATCAGTGTACAAGGGATCAGCTGGTCAGTTGCCCATAAACGCATTTTACAATTGGTCAGCCTTGAAGTTGAACAAGGTGAAACGTTAGGCCTAATTGGCGCAAATGGCTCAGGTAAATCCTCTTTGTTAAAAGTTATGGCAGGCTTGATTAAGGCTGATAGCGGCACAATTTTGATTCAAGGCCAGCCAATAAAACAGCTATCCAAAAAGCAGCTTGCGCAACGACTGGCATTTGTGGAACAAAGTGCATTCACCCAAGAGCAAATCTCGGTACGCGATGTCGTTGAACTAGGGCGTATTCCGTGGCAATCCTCATTTAGCTTTTTTCCTACTGAAACAGGCGATAGCCAAGGCGTAGAAGATGCGCTAAAAGCAACACGTATCCAGCATCTGGCCGAGCGCCAATGGCACACTCTATCCGGTGGAGAACGGCAGCGGGTTCATATTGCCCGAGCCATAGCGCAGCAACCACAAATTCTCCTATTAGACGAGCCTGCCAATCATTTGGATATTTACCACCAACTTCTGATTATGGACTTAGTACACCAGTTAAACACCACAACTGTAATTGCAATCCATGATCTGAATCAGGCGATGAGCTGTGATCGGTTATTGCTCTTACACCAAGGCCAGGTCGTAGCGCTAGGAAGCCCCAGTGAGGTATTAACCGCCGATCATCTTCGAGCTTGTCTTGCGGTGAATTCTCACTTATTAACAGACCCTATAGATCAGAGCAAGATACTAAGGTTTTCCCTCCCAGTAACTTAATTTAACGTCATTATAGGAGTCCACTATGCATCACTGGCAAGGTATATCATTACGCCTTCTGGCAACGGCTTTATTTGTGGTGATGACTTTATGTGTGCGTTGGCTTGCTATGAGGCATCCATGGGATATAACTTAAATCAAAAAATTGGCAAGGGCATACTGTACGTATGCTTATTAGGCTGTTTAGCCATATTCCTGTCATTTATTTCTATATCTTATTTACCACTATCGTTAGCATCCGCTTTAGCGCTTCTTGCCCCCTTAATGCGATTCCCTTGGTTGTACTCCTACTCAAAGGGAGGAATTTGAGCACACCCATCATTTAGGTTTGTGGGTGCCCTCATTTTTGTTTTTTGGTCAGGGCAGCAATCAAAGTAGGTGCTTAATTGCAGGATATAGCGGCTATACATATCGACAGTTTTAGGGCTTTTTCCTTGTAAAGTCAGTTCATTAAGATATTGTTGGTAGAGTTTATTAAAGCGGGTTTGTTCGGCGGTATTCATGGATATTCTCCTTACCCCTACAGAAAGTAGTAGGGATAAAGAAAGTACAGATGAGTGGGCTTACTTCTGCCGCACAGCGGCTTCGTTCAACAAAGGCAATCACGCGGAACGGTTTAAAGCCGCTTTCGCTTCGCTCAAACAACTTTAAACCGTCCGGTGTTGCCGGCGTTATATTTTCTCGTATTACAAGTTTACTCTGGATAGATTTAAACCAGAGCTGCTGGCTCTGCTTTGTAAGCCTTATGTAGTAATTCGATTAACGCATTGGGTTCTGTAAAACTATTCGATTCAATTTCTGTAACGCTAATGCCTGGCGTCCATGAATTCATCACCGCAGCACCTTGAAGTTCTGCAAGTCGGCTCATTGTTATGATCTCGTCGCGCTGTGGAATATTAAGCCGTGATAGCTGTCGTTGTACTATTCCCATCATTGTGCCTTTGAGTATGCGGGCTTTTGGCCAAATCACAGATTCACCGTCCCAAAAAACCAAACTCCATATAGAGCCTTCGCTTAGGTGACCATCATTGTTTACAAATACCGCATCATCGAAGCCTCGCTTTACCGCTTGATGCAAGTAATAAGTCTTACCAATTTCTCCAACGTGTTTAGTTTCAGGAAGTGGTCTTTCATGAGGTATCGCTGCTAATCGTAGCGGACCGGCGGGTCCATTAGTTGGCGCACTTGTACGAATAAGCACCGCAGGTTCAATATCCATACTTTGTACCGTGAACTCCCCTTTAGGCGAATAGACTGTAATGGTTAAAGAGTGATTTGGAGGTGAATTCTCGATGGCAGAGCGAAGATAAGAACGAATAAGTGTATCGGTTGACGCTCTGTTATAAAGCGTTAATGAAGCCTGACGCAGTCTAGCTAAATGCAAGTCTAGCCCCTTTATTTTTCTATCCCGAACCTGTAACGCACTGAAATGTGCAAAGCCGGAAAAAGCTAAGTTTGTTATTTCTGAGCTCTGAACTAATTGCCCGTTTAGTAAGGTTTGGTCGGTCGGGTTTATCATATCCACAATATTAACTCCTAGTTAGTTTGATTTTATTGAGATAATCAGTATAAACTCTGACAGTGATGTGAGGGTCAAGAGGGAAATATGAGAATAGGGGTGTTATCTAAACAAACAGGGGTGAGTATCCGTATGTTACGTTACTATGAAGAACAAGGATTACTCAAACCTAAGCGCACTGCTTCAGGATATCGAGACTTCGAACAGGGAGAAACCCGTACGCTTAAGCGAATCAAGCTGCTTGCTTTAGCCGGGATGAATTTAGTAACAATTGTCCAGTTTTTACCGTGTATCAGAGGTGAAGGGATTGCTTTTGAGCCTTGTGATGAACTTAGAACGTTACTGCATGAGCAAATTAAAATTGCAAATGAAAAAGCAGAAAGGTTGACGGAAAGTCGAAAAATACTAGATAGTTTCTTACTCGAAATAGAGAAACAGTGAATTTTAAAATTGACTTATCATTAGCCTATAAATTATAACTAACAAGGATAGGTCGCGCGCAGCCGCGACTTAATCCAGTCGTTGGACAAGCCCGGGGCTACTTATATAGGAAATATCTCATCGCAAGGAAGGAGGGCTTTATGTTGCTCTTTTTTTCGAGCCGAGCACGGCCCGGATTGCCAACGGGATATTGGCAACCAACTGTATTTACGGTTTTTTTATCGTGGCATTCACTCTCCTAACTTCAAGTTTATTTTGCTACGCCACAACTCCTTTTGCTTGGACACATCCTTGTTTTAGCTCGTCAGGCCGAAGATGACATGGCGGCCTCGGCGGATAAAGCAGAGGTCCATTTCATCGTGGCATTTTGGACAGCACACCATTTTTTGTATTCTGCTGAGCACAGCTGGTAATACGACCTTGAGCATCAGTTGTAACCGTTTTAAGGTCTGTTTGGCGTTGCCGTGCAAGAAGCCATAACTACGTGCTCGACGAAAGCCTTTCGGTAGAACATGTTGTAACACCCGCCACAGGAATGCGCTTGCCGCTTCGGTGATGGTTTTGTCTTGCTTTGTTTTACTCTGTTTATAGCGGAACGTCACCTGGTCGTTGCTCAGCGATAAAATATTACTCTCGCTGATGACCCCGCGATAAAGGTATCTGGCGAGATAGGTTAACGCACCTTCTCCCTGGCCAGCATAATCACAACTGGCCACCCATTCTTCAGGTGTTTTTGCGGGCAAATAGAAGTGCGCCTGAGCCATCAACGCAATAAACTTGCCGCGAAACACACGGGCCAGGCTATCGGCGTTAAACAGGTATTTGCCGGCCTTGGTTTGCCATAACGCTCTGGTTTTATCCATGCCGCCAGCCGGGACCACAAAGTGGACATGGGGATGAAAATCGAGCCGCCTGGAATGGGTATGCAACACGCCAATCAGGCCGGTGTACTCACCAAGCTGTTTATCTCGTTGAAAAAAGCCATCAATGGTTTGCCTGGCAGCCTGAAACAGCGCTTGATAAGCCCACGTTTGGTGGCGCCAGACAAAGGCCCTGAGCTGATACGGAAGCGTGAAGGTGATTAGATAATAATCAACCGGCAGTAACTTTTTTTGCTGCGCCGCTAACCAGTCATTGTTGGCGTTGTGCTGACAAGCCGGGCAATGACGGTGGCCGCAACTGGGATACCGCAGCGTCTCCAACTGGCAATGGTCACAATGATACAGCAGCTCTCCGGCTTGTGGGGTATGGCAATCGATGATGCTCTGCAGCGCCCGGCGGTGAACGGGGTGGATGAGATGCGCATAGTCACGCTCTAACTCTGCGCGATAACGTTTGGCGAGCATAGCGAGGTTAATCATGGGGCTCACCTTGTTTGCCATCAACCCAGTCAATATCAAACCCCTCAATCATATCGTTGAGCATTAAGGCACTGCTTTGTTGTACTAGCGGCGTCATGTGGGCATACATGGCGGTGGTTTTTAGGTCCTGGTGGCCAAGAATATGGGCAATCGCGCTTAACGATAAGCCGCGTTCAAGCAAATGGGTGGCCAGAGAATGGCGTAAGGTATGAATATGTACGTTCTTACTGATAGCACAGTCTTTGGCGACTAATTTTATGGCTTTTTGTACCCCACCTTTATCCATGACCATGGGTTTGCCATTACGAATATGCGGGGGATGTCCACCCGGAAACAGCAATGTTGGATGACGGTGGGTTCGCCAATATCGACGCAGTGCCAACAGGGTTTTATGGGGCAGGTCGACAAAGCGGTCCTTTTTGCTTTTGGTAAAGCGCAGATGGACGCGCATTAAATGACTGTCGATATCGGAGACTTTTAAGTTAAGGGACTCACTGAGACGCAGGCCCATGCTGTAGGTGGTCAAAAAGTAGACCTGATAGCTCAATTTACGGGTGGCATTAATTATCGCGTTAACCTCAGCTTGGGTTAATACATCTTGCAGGGTTTGTACTTTAGGCGGCTTGACGATGTTGACCCAGACCCAGGTGCATATTCTCATGGATGCTGATCACCTGTTCTCATCGAAGCTGATCACACATTCTCATTCAAGCTGATCACTCTTTCTTATTGATGCTGATCACCAATTTTAGTTAGTTTAACTTCAAAAGGTCTCATTCAATCTTGCCATTTTTCATTGTTAATGCCCGCATAATATTTGCTCCATTTCTTATTAAAGAGCCGTTATGCCAACCGAGTCCATTTCAATGCGAAAACTCAAAGAAATACTTCGATTAAAATACGAAAGTAAGTTATCTCACCGTAAAATTGCAACAAGCTTATCCATCTCACCTGGTACTGTCTCAACTTATGTCAATCGTGCAAAGTTGATGGGGATCGAAACCTGGCCATTGCCAGAGCAGTGGGATGACTTCAAGTTAAACAAGCACTTTTTACAAACAAAGATCACCCCCAGAACAGCTATTCCTTTACCAAATTGGTCTGAATTTCATCAGCAGTTAAAGAAAAAAGGCGTGACTAAACAATTGCTATGGCAAGAGTACGTAGAGCGAAACGCCGACAACAATTACAGTTATCCGCAGCTGTGCCGTATTTACAAAGAGTGGCGCTCACGTCAACAACCCTCAATGCGACAAACCCATCAGTATGGCGAGAAGTTATTTGTCGATTACTGCGGACCGACAATCCCCATTGTTAACCCGGATACGGGCAAATATCGAGGGGCGCAAGTCTTTGTGGCTGTGATGGGGGGCTCAAGTTATACCTACGCTGAGGCGACATTATCGCAGCAACTCGAAGACTGGGTGATGAGCCATGCCCGGGCATTTCAATTTCTGGGGGCAGTACCTGAAATCATCGTCCCGGATAATTTACGCTCCGGCACCACCAGAGCCTGTAAATATGATCCTGATTTAAACCCAACCTATCAGCAGCTGGCTGCCCATTATAATGTGGCTATTATCCCGGCCAGACCGCTGAAACCCAAGGATAAAGCGAAAGCTGAAAATGGTGTCCTGATTGTTGAACGCTGGATAATGGCGGTCTTGCGTCATGAAATATTTTACACATTAACGCACTTGAATCAGCGCATTAGTGAGTTGTTGGTACGGTTAAATACCAAAGCGTTTCAGAAACTTCCCGGCGACAGAGCCAGTCAATTTTATGCCCACGAGCTCCCGGCTATGAGGCCTCTACCGCTGCTTGCTTACCAGTATACTTTTATTAAAAAGGTGAAGGTCAATGTGGATTATCACATTGAAGTGAACAAGCACTATTACTCAGTGCCTTATGGATTGCTCAAGAAACAAATTGAGGCGCATGTGAGTGAAAAAACGGTAAAGCTCTACTATCACAACCAGTGTGTAGCCCAACATCCCCGCTCTCATCATGTCGGCGGATACAGCACCTTGGTTGAACACATGCCTAAAGCCCATCAGGATTATGCAAAATGGACCCCAGAGCGATTAAAACAATGGGCGGGCAAACTCGGCGACTATGTTTTGCAATGGGTTGAATACAAGTTAGCGAGTAAAGCGCACCCGCAACAAAGTTATAAAGTCTGCTTTGGCTTGCTAAGCCTGAGTAAAACCTACCCGAAAAAACGCCTTAATGATGCTTGCCAGCGCGCATTGGATACCGGGGGGTATCGACTGGAAAACATAAAAATAATTCTGAAAAAGGGTTTAGATAAAGAAGTACGCGAACCTGAGCAGGCCGATCTGCTTGCGGGAGTTAAGCATGACAATCTACGTGGTCAGGATTACTTTCACTAAGGAAAATAAAGATGAATTCACAATTAACACAGCAACTTACTGACTTACGTTTAAGTACCCTGATGGACAGTTTGGCACGTCAGGAAGAACAACCTCATTTATATACTGATTTAAGTTTCCATGATCGGTTATCACTCTTGTTGGGGGAAGAAATAACCACACGGGAACAACGAAAGATCGAACGTTTAGTCAAGCAAGCGAAATTCAGGCTGGCAGCCCATCCGAGCCATATCGATTACCGCACGAGCCGTGGCATTGAAAAATCCAAGATCCGCAGCTTACTTGAAGGGCACTGGCTTAAACATCACCAGAGCCTTATTTTTACTGGTGCGACAGGGAGTGGCAAAACGTATCTGGGCTGCGCGATTGGTCATTACTTCTGCCAACAAGGTGTGGCAGTACGCTACTTCAGGATGAAAGGGTTACAAGAGCAGTTACGCCAGGTGCACGGTGAAGGCAGTTACCCGCGCTTTCTCAATCAGTTAAATAAAACGCCGATCCTGATCCTGGATGATTGGGGAATGGAAACATTAACGCCCCAGCACCGCAGTGATCTGCTGGACATAATCGATGCAAGACACGATCAAGGGTCGATGATCATAATGAGCCAATTACCAGTAGCCAAGTGGCATGAATTGATTGGGGAAGCGACGTATGCAGATGCGATAATGGACAGATTGATCCACCGTGCACAGCGAATTGAATTGCAGGGAGAATCAATGCGCAAAGTAGCAATTAACTTGACGGATCCACAGTGATCAATTAAAACTGTTGCCGAGCCGAAAAATGGCACCGAAGCGTGATCAGCATCGATGAGAACAAGCGATCAGCTTCGGTGAGAATGAGTGATCATCTTCATGAGAATACGCACCCAGGGGCGCTCGAGCACATGTTTATAGAAGAACTGAATGGCATTGCGGGCAATCTTCACCGAGCGCCATGATTTGTTTTCAACCAGGGTAATAAAATAGTGCTTAAGTTGTTCAGTGGAGAGATGGTCAGGACAGGTATCGAAGTGGGTGGCAATATGACGGATATAGCGACTATACATTTCGATTGTTTTTGGGCTTTTTCCTTGTAAAGTCAATTCATTAAGATATTGTGGGTAGAGTTTATTAAAGCGGCTTTGTTCGTCGTTGTTCATCAGTAACTCCTTAGACCCCAAGATATTCAGGGTATATAAGAAGTAGAGATGAAGATGCTTTTTCCTGCCGCACAGCGGCTTCGTTCAACAATCACAGTCAAGCAGACGCGATAAAGCCGCGCTGTTGCTGTAAGCGTTATGTATATAAATCAAGCTTGACTCTCACCTTACGTGATAGTTGATGATTATATTTGTCATTAACAATCAGTACTTGGAAATCTATGTTAGATAACAAAGTTTATAGTGTAAGTAAGTTAAGTGAAATAACAGGGGTTACTATTCGCACCCTTCATTATTACGACAAGGTTGGTTTATTAAAACCACATCGTCGTATTGATAATTACTACCGTGAATATACTCAAAAACACCTTGCCTTACTTAAACAAATTCTTATTTATCGTGAATTAGACTTTAGCCTTACTCAAATAAAAGACTTAATTTCTTCCAAAGAATTTAATTTTGTAGAGGCTTTAAGTAACCAAAAAAAACTACTGTTAAAACGACAAGAAGAAACTCAATTAATTATTAACAGTATCGAGGTTACGATGAGTATTTTAGCAGGTAAAAAAAACTTAGAGCTACTTTTTAGTGATATGCCATTAAGTTTTAATGACAAATTAATGAAATTAAAGGAAGACGAAGATTCTTATAACTCAATGCTTTCTTCACTTGGAGAGCTCAGTGAACTTGAATTAGAATTATCAAAAAAACAAACTGATGAATGGGCATTTAACTACAAGTTAATGTTACCTATTCCTATTGATTCAGATGAAGTTCAAGAAAAAGTAAAAAATCATTATTTTCTTATGAACTCTTTGTTTAAAAGGCTTCACGGAGATAGCTTTAAAGGTATAGGATATGAGGGGTATTTAATTTTGGCAGAACAAACTATCTCTAACCCTGTTACAAAGGCAGTATATGATAATTATCAAAGCGGCATGGCTGAACACCTTTATGAAGCTATGATCATATTCTCTGATAAAGAATTGAAAGGGAATATTGAACAGTATAGGCAAGTGACTATTTAGGTTACGAGTAAATATATACATAACTAACAAGGATAGGCCGCGCGCAGCCGCGACTTAATCCAGTCGTTGGACAAGCCCGGGGCTACTTATATAGGAAATATCTCATCGCGAGGAAGGAGGGCTTTATGTTGCTCTTTTTTTCGAGCCGAGCACGGCCCGGATTGCCAACGGGATATTGGCAACCAACTGTATTTACGGTTTTTTTATCGTGGCATTCACTCTCCTAACTTCAAGTTTATTTTGCTACGCCACAACTCCTTTTGCTTGGACACATCCTTGTTTTAGCTCGTCAGGCCGAAGATGACATGGCGGCCTCGGCGGATAAAGCAGAGGTCCATTTCATCGTGGCATTTTGGACAGCACACCATTTTTTGTATTCTGCTGAGCACAGCTGGTAATACGACCTTGAGCATCAGTTGTAACCGTTTTAAGGTCTGTTTGGCGTTGCCGTGCAAGAAGCCATAACTACGTGCTCGACGAAAGCCTTTCGGTAGAACATGTTGTAACACCCGCCACAGGAATGCGCTTGCCGCTTCGGTGATGGTTTTGTCTTGCTTTGTTTTACTCTGTTTATAGCGGAACGTCACCTGGTCGTTGCTCAGCGATAAAATATTACTCTCGCTGATGACCCCGCGATAAAGGTATCTGGCGAGATAGGTTAACGCACCTTCTCCCTGGCCAGCATAATCACAACTGGCCACCCATTCTTCAGGTGTTTTTGCGGGCAAATAGAAGTGCGCCTGAGCCATCAACGCAATAAACTTGCCGCGAAACACACGGGCCAGGCTATCGGCGTTAAACAGGTATTTGCCGGCCTTGGTTTGCCATAACGCTCTGGTTTTATCCATGCCGCCAGCCGGGACCACAAAGTGGACATGGGGATGAAAATCGAGCCGCCTGGAATGGGTATGCAACACGCCAATCAGGCCGGTGTACTCACCAAGCTGTTTATCTCGTTGAAAAAAGCCATCAATGGTTTGCCTGGCAGCCTGAAACAGCGCTTGATAAGCCCACGTTTGGTGGCGCCAGACAAAGGCCCTGAGCTGATACGGAAGCGTGAAGGTGATTAGATAATAATCAACCGGCAGTAACTTTTTTTGCTGCGCCGCTAACCAGTCATTGTTGGCGTTGTGCTGACAAGCCGGGCAATGACGGTGGCCGCAACTGGGATACCGCAGCGTCTCCAACTGGCAATGGTCACAATGATACAGCAGCTCTCCGGCTTGTGGGGTATGGCAATCGATGATGCTCTGCAGCGCCCGGCGGTGAACGGGGTGGATGAGATGCGCATAGTCACGCTCTAACTCTGCGCGATAACGTTTGGCGAGCATAGCGAGGTTAATCATGGGGCTCACCTTGTTTGCCATCAACCCAGTCAATATCAAACCCCTCAATCATATCGTTGAGCATTAAGGCACTGCTTTGTTGTACTAGCGGCGTCATGTGGGCATACATGGCGGTGGTTTTTAGGTCCTGGTGGCCAAGAATATGGGCAATCGCGCTTAACGATAAGCCGCGTTCAAGCAAATGGGTGGCCAGAGAATGGCGTAAGGTATGAATATGTACGTTCTTACTGATAGCACAGTCTTTGGCGACTAATTTTATGGCTTTTTGTACCCCACCTTTATCCATGACCATGGGTTTGCCATTACGAATATGCGGGGGATGTCCACCCGGAAACAGCAATGTTGGATGACGGTGGGTTCGCCAATATCGACGCAGTGCCAACAGGGTTTTATGGGGCAGGTCGACAAAGCGGTCCTTTTTGCTTTTGGTAAAGCGCAGATGGACGCGCATTAAATGACTGTCGATATCGGAGACTTTTAAGTTAAGGGACTCACTGAGACGCAGGCCCATGCTGTAGGTGGTCAAAAAGTAGACCTGATAGCTCAATTTACGGGTGGCATTAATTATCGCGTTAACCTCAGCTTGGGTTAATACATCTTGCAGGGTTTGTACTTTAGGCGGCTTGACGATGTTGACCCAGACCCAGGGGCGCTCGAGCACATGTTTATAGAAGAACTGAATGGCATTGCGGGCAATCTTCACCGAGCGCCATGATTTGTTTTCAACCAGGGTAATAAAATAGTGCTTAAGTTGTTCAGTGGAGAGATGGTCAGGACAGGTATCGAAGTGGGTGGCAATATGACGGATATAGCGACTATACATTTCGATTGTTTTTGGGCTTTTTCCTTGTAAAGTCAATTCATTAAGATATTGTGGGTAGAGTTTATTAAAGCGGCTTTGTTCGTCGTTGTTCATCAGTAACTCCTTAGACCCCAAGATATTCAGGGTATATAAGAAGTAGAGATGAAGATGCTTTTTCCTGCCGCACAGCGGCTTCGTTCAACAATCACAGTCAAGCAGACGCGATAAAGCCGCGCTGTTGCTGTAAGCGTTATGTATATAAATCAAGCTTGACTCTCACCTTACGTGATAGTTGATGATTATATTTGTCATTAACAATCAGTACTTGGAAATCTATGTTAGATAACAAAGTTTATAGTGTAAGTAAGTTAAGTGAAATAACAGGGGTTACTATTCGCACCCTTCATTATTACGACAAGGTTGGTTTATTAAAACCACATCGTCGTATTGATAATTACTACCGTGAATATACTCAAAAACACCTTGCCTTACTTAAACAAATTCTTATTTATCGTGAATTAGACTTTAGCCTTACTCAAATAAAAGACTTAATTTCTTCCAAAGAATTTAATTTTGTAGAGGCTTTAAGTAACCAAAAAAAACTACTGTTAAAACGACAAGAAGAAACTCAATTAATTATTAACAGTATCGAGGTTACGATGAGTATTTTAGCAGGTAAAAAAAACTTAGAGCTACTTTTTAGTGATATGCCATTAAGTTTTAATGACAAATTAATGAAATTAAAGGAAGACGAAGATTCTTATAACTCAATGCTTTCTTCACTTGGAGAGCTCAGTGAACTTGAATTAGAATTATCAAAAAAACAAACTGATGAATGGGCATTTAACTACAAGTTAATGTTACCTATTCCTATTGATTCAGATGAAGTTCAAGAAAAAGTAAAAAATCATTATTTTCTTATGAACTCTTTGTTTAAAAGGCTTCACGGAGATAGCTTTAAAGGTATAGGATATGAGGGGTATTTAATTTTGGCAGAACAAACTATCTCTAACCCTGTTACAAAGGCAGTATATGATAATTATCAAAGCGGCATGGCTGAACACCTTTATGAAGCTATGATCATATTCTCTGATAAAGAATTGAAAGGGAATATTGAACAGTATAGGCAAGTGACTATTTAGGTTACGAGTAAATATATACATAACTAACAAGGATAGGCCGCGCGCAGCCGCGACTTAATCCAGTCGTTGGACAAGCCCGGGGCTACTTATATAGGAAATATCTCATCGCGAGGAAGGAGGGCTTTATGTTGCTCTTTTTTTCGAGCCGAGCACGGCCCGGATTGCCAACGGGATATTGGCAACCAACTGTATTTACGGTTTTTTTATCGTGGCATTCACTCTCCTAACTTCAAGTTTATTTTGCTACGCCACAACTCCTTTTGCTTGGACACATCCTTGTTTTAGCTCGTCAGGCCGAAGATGACATGGCGGCCTCGGCGGATAAAGCAGAGGTCCATTTCATCGTGGCATTTTGGACAGCACACCATTTTTTGTATTCTGCTGAGCACAGCTGGTAATACGACCTTGAGCATCAGTTGTAACCGTTTTAAGGTCTGTTTGGCGTTGCCGTGCAAGAAGCCATAACTACGTGCTCGACGAAAGCCTTTCGGTAGAACATGTTGTAACACCCGCCACAGGAATGCGCTTGCCGCTTCGGTGATGGTTTTGTCTTGCTTTGTTTTACTCTCTTTATAGCGGAACGTCACCTGGTCGTTGCTCAGCGATAAAATATTACTCTCGCTGATGACCCCGCGATAAAGGTATCTGGCGAGATAGGTTAACGCACCTTCTCCCTGGCCAGCATAATCACAACTGGCCACCCATTCTTCAGGTGTTTTTGCGGGCAAATAGAAGTGCGCCTGAGCCATCAACGCAATAAACTTGCCGCGAAACACACGGGCCAGGCTATCGGCGTTAAACAGGTATTTGCCGGCCTTGGTTTGCCATAACGCTCTGGTTTTATCCATGCCGCCAGCCGGGACCACAAAGTGGACATGGGGATGAAAATCGAGCCGCCTGGAATGGGTATGCAACACGCCAATCAGGCCGGTGTACTCACCAAGCTGTTTATCTCGTTGAAAAAAGCCATCAATGGTTTGCCTGGCAGCCTGAAACAGCGCTTGATAAGCCCACGTTTGGTGGCGCCAGACAAAGGCCCTGAGCTGATACGGAAGCGTGAAGGTGATTAGATAATAATCAACCGGCAGTAACTTTTTTTGCTGCGCCGCTAACCAGTCATTGTTGGCGTTGTGCTGACAAGCCGGGCAATGACGGTGGCCGCAACTGGGATACCGCAGCGTCTCCAACTGGCAATGGTCACAATGATACAGCAGCTCTCCGGCTTGTGGGGTATGGCAATCGATGATGCTCTGCAGCGCCCGGCGGTGAACGGGGTGGATGAGATGCGCATAGTCACGCTCTAACTCTGCGCGATAACGTTTGGCGAGCATAGCGAGGTTAATCATGGGGCTCACCTTGTTTGCCATCAACCCAGTCAATATCAAACCCCTCAATCATATCGTTGAGCATTAAGGCACTGCTTTGTTGTACTAGCGGCGTCATGTGGGCATACATGGCGGTGGTTTTTAGGTCCTGGTGGCCAAGAATATGGGCAATCGCGCTTAACGATAAGCCGCGTTCAAGCAAATGGGTGGCCAGAGAATGGCGTAAGGTATGAATATGTACGTTCTTACTGATAGCACAGTCTTTGGCGACTAATTTTATGGCTTTTTGTACCCCACCTTTATCCATGACCATGGGTTTGCCATTACGAATATGCGGGGGATGTCCACCCGGAAACAGCAATGTTGGATGACGGTGGGTTCGCCAATATCGACGCAGTGCCAACAGGGTTTTATGGGGCAGGTCGACAAAGCGGTCCTTTTTGCTTTTGGTAAAGCGCAGATGGACGCGCATTAAATGACTGTCGATATCGGAGACTTTTAAGTTAAGGGACTCACTGAGACGCAGACCCATGCTGTAGGTGGTCAGAAAGTAGACCTGATAGCTCAATTTGCGGGTGGCATTAATTATCGCATTGACCTCAGCTTGGGTTAATACATCTTGCAGCGGTTGTACTTTAGGCGGTTTGACGATGTTGACCCACACCCAGGGTCGCTCCAGCACATGTTTATAGAAGAACTGAATGGCATTGCGGGCAATCTTCACCGAGCTCCATGATTTGTTTTCAACCAGGGTAATAAAATAGTGCTTAAGTTGTTGCTGCAGTCGGACTCGTCAACCTGTCACTTGTTTTGCAAAAAACGCAAAACAAGCGCCAGTTTAACTCGCCGCTGAGCAAGGCGGGGACTGATCAAATTCCACCCATTTAGGGTCACAAAACCAATAGCTCCTCTCCAATTCAGCGAGTGCTGGATCAGATTAATAAATAGTCAGTTTGGCTTGCCTGTTACCAGGCTAAAATCAGTGGCTGAGTTTACTCGGTGGGAAACCAAGTAGCGTTAACCAATCAGCCACCTTTTCTCCCGTCAAGAGTTCATGGGCTGACTGGCCTTTGTGACGTCCCCAGCGTTTTTCACGCAGGTTGTACCAGGCGCGAAATAACTCAAGAAACGGTTGGTTTACGCCCTTTCTGGCATACAGATAAGTGCGTAAGGTGGCGTTGAAGCCTTCAATGGCACTGGACGCGCGGTGACGTTTGCTGAGCAATATTTCCACTTCTTGCATCAGCTGCTCACAGCGTGTTTCATCCAACTGTGTGGTCAACAGGTGGTAGCTGCCGAGCATTTCCTGAATAAGCCGCTGTTGCTTGTGCTTCCCGGCTTTTGCCAGTTCACGTCGGCACTCGAAGAAGCGGCAGGCCAGCTCAACTGGCTGCTGAGAATAACGTGCAATACAGCCTTGCAACTTATCATGGAGCGCCTGGGTGGCCAAAGTGAGACCATCCAAGCGGTTTTCCAAGTAGGTCGCCGCCTTGTTGCATTCCTTATGTGCCGCCCTGCGCAGTAATAGGGTGGCCTGGGCCAGCTTAGTCTGAGCCATTTCGGTCGTCATTAGCTCGCCGGTCCTTCGACAAACGCAGCTGAAGGCGGCATGAAGAAGATGTAATGCCCGCTCGGCCTGCTCATACCGCTCTATAGCCTTATCGCATTGATTATCCGCACGTAACCATTGACCGAATGTATCATGCGGGTCTTCTGCTATGGCGGGGCTGATGGCCTGGTACGCCTTTTCTTCCTGGGCAATGTAATAGTAAGCACGTTGCTCAACCCTGCGCACCGCCTTGGCAGCGATATACAGGGCATGAAAAATATCATCACGTTGCTGTGCCTGTTCGAAAACCGTTGTGACACCTGCGGCTATCCCCTTGGCGCCGTCTTTGATGATGTGTTTTGGCACCATCCCCTGCGCAGCAGCCTGTTGGAGTACTCTGGCCCAGGTTTTAGCATCACGCTGTAGCTCGTGAGACAGGCAGAACAGGTAGCCGGTATCCAGGTCAACACCCGCCAGCACAGGGTCGCCCTGGCTGAACATCTCATCCACAGCTCCGCTCTGGATGGCGGATAATGGTACCGTTCGGTTGAAATCGGCGGCATTTTTCTGTGCCTCGACAATGACCCCTTGGATATAGCCGTAGCTGACTTTACAGCCGGGATATAGCAGAGGAATAAGTGCCTCAATACTGCGAATAGAATTGGGTGCAGTGATGGTTAACGCAACAATACTGCGGCGCAGGTGTGGAACATCCACATCAAGCGTCGCGATACAATCCGGCTCACTTTGCGCGTTGACGAGGGCATCGAACGCAGCCTGGGCAGCCCCACGGGCGGTATAGACAGCCTTGCGGGATATCTTGAATTCGTCAGATAAGGCGGTGATATCACCATGGGCTTGTAAAATGGCGCTCTTTGCGAGAAGATCGAGTTTGTCTGAGGAGCTAAGTGGTGTTCGGTTTAGTATCGGCATTCTGTCTTTTTTGGTTGTTGTTTTTGGCGAAGTGATTATCTCAAATAGCAGACCTTATCTCCTCAGATTTCTCCCTCCAATTTGTTACCCAGGTTTGATGGGTTCCGTTTTTGGGCTTTTTCCTTGTAAAGTCAATTCATTAAGATATTGTGGATAGAGTTTATTAAAGCGGGTTTGTTCGTCGTTGTTCATCAGTAACTCCTTACACCCCAAGACATTCAGGGTATATAAGAAGTAGAGATGAAGATGCTTTTTCCTGCCGCACAGCGGCTTCGTTCAACAAGGCATTTAAACGGAACTAAAACAGTTGGTTAGGTTCCGCTTCGCTCCACATTATAACCAACAATTTTAGTCCGCTTAATGCGGCGTTAGCATGCGAGGGAACATGTGTATAAATCTAGATTCGTTTGAAGTTTCAAACCTTGTATTAGGAAGTAAATCAGATCTACCAGATGGGAGTCAAAAGAATGGCTGTTTCAGCTTCTATATCCAAGATTCACTCATACAAACTATTAATGTACGCTTAAGTGAATTCTACTCTGAAGGCTATTCTGAAGTTGAAACTTATAAAGGACCTTTGATCGTTAATAATAATGAGATCGAGGTTAATGATAATTTTAAGCCAGAAGATATTATCCATCAATTTGAAAATCAAACTGACCATAGGGACGATGGTAACTATTTGTATTATCAATTCAAAATCGACAATATTTTTATTGAATTTGCTTGGAACTGGCATGAAAAAAATTTAGTGCCGTATTGTATATCTCTCCATATAGATTAATGTAAAGCATGCTAATAAGCGTTAGCATTCAAGGAAAATCTGTGCATATTCGAGTCGCTGAAAAAATGATGTGGTCAAAATAAGTAACCTTGTTGCTTCACTTTCACATTTTTATCTAAAAAATCCAGAACATAAATTGCCTGAATGGTTCGATAAAACTCTTACTAATAGTGCATTTTTAAAGCGTGTAGAAGGCTCTGATTATTCCAACTTTGTTTATGAACTAAAGGGTGAAATAATTGGGTACATTGCAATGAAAGGGAATAGTCATTTATTTCACCTTTTTGTGTCTGAGAAACATCAGGGGAAAGGGCTATCAAGAGAACTTTGGGAGTTTGCAACTAACATATGCGTATCTAATGTTTATACACTTAGATCATCATTATATGCAATTCCAGTATATAGAAAGCTTGGCTTCATCGAGTCTGATGTTGCAGGCGGAAAAGATGGTTTTGGCTTTCAACCAATGGAATTACGAGTATAAAAGGATCTATCTGGGACATCCACAATTTTGTGGCAACGAAAATCACAGCCTATAATTAGCTGATGGCTGTTGTAAGTCGGAGGCGCTATGACTGTTGCCAGATCCCGCTTAATCCACCCTGAATCAACCCCCTTCTATCACTGTGTCGCTAGGTGTGTTCGCCGATCTTTCTTATGTGGCTACAACAAATATGCTAATCGCTCTTATGAACACAGAAAACCCTGGGTAGTAAACCGGATCCGATTTCTTGCTGGTTTATTCTCGATAGACGTCTGTGCCTACGCTGTTATGAGCAATCATTACTTATGTGGTGCACTACATAAGTAATGATATGTTCAGTTCTCTATTATGTTGAGCTGATAGTCCTCCTCCGCTAATTTCTTCATTTCTTTGTAAAAACGCTGCACATGATTTCGCTATTACAACTCCTTATTGAGCCTAACTAAGCAGGGCGAACCAATAAGGAGTTTATTATGCCGCTTGAACAGATCTTCACTTGTCCTAAAGTTCTTACCAGGCTACGTAATGGTCCATTAGCCACGTTGCTCAATGGTTTTTGTATCTGGCTGCAAGATTCGAACTTTAGACGTGAGTCCATTAGTAAACACTTACGAAATGTCTCTCGTTTTAACGACTATCTGGGAGGGGCTACAGCGTTGTCCCGAGAGGTTGTCACATCCAAAGAAATCGTGTGTTTTTTTAAATCTTACCCAATACAGTGCGGTCACAAAGAGACGCTGCAAAGTCATCTCCGTGACGTTCATTATTCGATAAATCGATTTGTCACTTACCTCGTTCAAAAAGGGGCATTCGTCCCAGAGATACAAACTCCCATTTACCAGAACTTGTTTGTGGCTTACCTGTCATGGTTACGCAATTATCAACATTTAGCGTTCGGCTCTGTAGCGTTACGTCGGCGTTATATAATTCAGTTTCTGTGCTGGCTTGGTCCGCAAGCGACTATAGAAGGGTTGTCACAACTGACCAGCTCTCACGTTGAGACGTTCTTTTTGGCCCATGCTCAGAGCATGGGGAAATCTAGCCGACGCTCTCTACAAGCAACATTGCGCACCTTCTTCCGGTTTTGCCTGCAGAAGGGATATATCCGGTGTCCACTGGATAAGGCCGTGCCTACCATACGGACGTACAAATTAGCCACGGTACCGCGCACATTGAGCGACGAACAAGCGCAGCAAGTGCTTCAGTCAATCGATACAAACACGAGTGTTGGTAAACGAGATTATGCCATCCTTCTGTTGCTCTATACCTTTGGTGTCCGTGGCGGGCAAGTGCGTGCTCTGCGGCTGGAGGATATTCGCTGGGCTGAGGAAAAAATCCTCTTTAAGGCGTTGAAAAACGGCAAAGAGAGTCTGTTACCTTTAACAGCGTGGGTCGGTAACAGTTTGTTTGACTATATAAAAAGTGCGCGTCCCAGCGCCTCCTATCCGCAGGTCTTTTTGACCGCTCGGGCACCACATCAACCACTTTACCATGCATCGGCCATTTCCGAGATCGTCCAACGCAACATCAGCCACCTGAATATTAAGCTACCCAGTAAAGGGGCACATCTATTTCGACATTGTTTTGCCAGTCGAATGATTCAACAAGGCCATTCGCTCAAGGCAATTGCCGATATATTGGGGCATCGCCATCTCGCCACCACATTTATTTATACCAAAGTCGACTTTAATGCCCTCAAACAAGTGGCCCTGCCGTGGCCGCAGGAGGTATGAACATGGTGAACCTGCACAGTTGTTTGGCGACCCAGATCCAAAATCTCATCGATTTACGTTGCCTGTCAGGGACTGATTATCACAGCCAGGCGAAGCTCCTGGAATACTTCGACCATTTTCTAATTGAGCACCTATTTAAGGAACCCCGTATCACCAGTCAGATCATCGATGATTATCAGCACAGCCTGTTACCTCTCGCACCACGAAGTCGGAACAACCGGTTTTGTGTGGTTAAGCAGTTGTGTGAGTATCTTGCGGCTAAGGATCCACAAAGTTATGTGCCTGATCCCATAAAGTACACCCCATCCAGTGCGGCTCATAAACCCTATATCTACACCCTCAGTGAAATTCGGGCATTGCTGACGGCGACCACTCAGTTCACGCCAACCAATTCACTTCGACCCCACACTTACTGTACGCTTCTGGGGCTTCTATATTGCACAGGAATACGGATAGGCGAAGCTTTCGCTTTAGATCTACAAGACTTCAACCGCACTGAGGAACGACTCCTTATTACAGCAGGAAAATTCCATAAGGCTCGTTGGTTACCTTTGGCGTCATCGGCCTGTCGGGTACTAGAGCGCTATCTTCAACGACGCTGTCAATCAACCCCCCATACACCAGACTCGCCCCTTTTTGTTAACCTGCGTCACCGCCGTTTACATCACGGCACTGTCAGTCACGACTTTTATCGGCTGCTGCAGTCTTGCGGCATCACCCATAATGGGCCTTCTCACCCGCGCATCCACGATCTACGACATACCTTCGCTGTTCACCGGTTGCTCACTTGGTACCGTAATGGCGATGATGTTAATGCGAAGCTTCCAGCGCTGGCCACTTATATGGGTCATGTGAATATCTCTTCGACTCAAGTCTATTTACGGCCGACAACCGAATTACTTAACCAAGTCCAGCAACGGTTTTACAGTCACTACCTCGACCATGTAAAACCGATTGGAGAACAAATATGAATCACTCATTGGCTATTTTTATTAAACGCTTTTTAAGTCACTACCTGCCGGTCCAAAAAGGCCTTTCCGTAAATACCATTACAACCTACCGTGATGCGATCAAGCTGCTGCTCTGCTATGCGAGCGACAAGATCCCAAAGCAGATCGATGAACTGATGGTGGAAGATATTACCGAAACCCTCGTGTTAGATTTTCTCGAACACCTGGAGCAGGTACGAAATTGCTGTCCAAATACCCGCAACATTCGCCTGGCGGCTATCCGCTGCCTGTTCCTTTTTATTGCTCGGCAGGAGCCCATTTTAATCGTTCAAAGCCAGCAAATTCGAGCGATTCCTAAGAAGCGCACTAAGCACAAACAAGTAGGCTACCTTGAAGAAAAAGAAGTGCAGGCCGTGCTGGAGGCGCTTGATATCAACTCCCGTACTGGAATTCGCAATAAAGCTCTGCTCCTGCTCTTGTACAACACCGGTACACGAGTCAGCGAAATCGTTGAATTGAAACTTGACGACCTGCACTTAGAGGAGGCCCCACAGGTTAGACTCTTTGGCAAAGGAAGAAAGGAACGTAGCTGCCCGCTTTGGCCAGAAACTATTGATGCGATCAAGGCCTATTTAAAACAAAGAGATCCAGTAGTGTCCGGTATCAAGAACGTGTTCCTTAATGCTACTGGTACCGCCATTACCCGCTTCGGGATTCGTTACATTACGCGTCAATTGGGTTCGAAAACACCACTCTTAGCCTCCTCCGGGAAACAACTCAACCCGCACACGGTCCGCCATACCACTGCGATGCATCTTCTTAGGGCAGGAAACGATGTCAATATGGTGAGTTATTGGTTGGGGCACGCTGATATCAACACCACCCACATTTATTTGGAAATAGACATGGAAATGAAACGAAAGATGATTGAAAAAGCGGGGGCTCCAACGGTCAGCGACAAAACGCCATGGCAAGAGCCTAAAATACTTCAATGGCTAGAAAGACTCTCCAAGAGGCCAGAATTATGTGCCGATTTTCATTGAGCTAACAGAAGGAAAGGGTAAAGCAGAGGACATTAGAATGTGTAACTCAACATAATAGATAACTGAACATATCATTACCATGTCATCTTACGGGTTGATTTAGCGGGAAATAAACAGCTATCTGATGAATCTGTTATCGAACGGTGGGGTAAGTTGTTTGCCATTCATGTGCTGGTTGCACGTTGGCAATCCAGGCAAACAAAAAGTGAAGCTGAAGTTGATGCAGCCAGGAAACTGGTGAATATTTGGCGTGAACGGTTAGGGGATATCAGTTGGTTTATGCGTTGCCTGAATGAATATATAGCCAGGGAAGCGAACAAGGAAGATAAGTGCAAAGGGCGGTTTTGGGAAGGCAGATTCAGAAGCCAGGCACTGATGGACGAGACTGCATTATTGGCCTGTATGGTTTATGTGGATTTAAACCCAATCAGGGCAGGCTTGTGTGATTCCGTGGAAGAAGAGGAATTTACCTCAATCCATGAACGAATTGGTGACTGGGAGGCAACGAATGATAAGCAGCGCACGGGCCAGGGAGCAGAAAGAAGCCATTTTTTGTTGCCTTTTAGCCGCTCAAAGAGTGACACAGATAGAGAAATCCCGTTTGACTTTAAGGAGTACCTTTATCTCACCGATTGAACAGGCCGGGCAATCCGAGAAGGCAAAACAGGTTACATACCGGAGCAGACACCAAAGCTATTGGAAAACCTGCTTGTCTCGCATGAATCCTGGGTAATGACAGTACAGCACTTTAGTCGCTCATTTGGCAGTGCTGCTGGTACCTGGGAAGCAATAACCGCACTCAGTCACAAGGTTGGTCATCACTGGATAAAAGGCCATTCGGCATGTGACCGGCTTTACCAATCTGGGTAGCCAAGAATCCCGCGAAACACCCCAACCAGCTAATCATTCATTACGCCAGTCCAGCTATGCCCTAACTACAGGTAAACACATTAGTATTGACGACTTTTCGCTATTTCCCCTGAGGTCGTAAAAATTATTGATGCGGTATCTTAAAAGATGGCCTGCTGGCCACTTTTTGGCTTAAATGGAGTCATAAAAAAGATGGATGTCCAGCTCTCCGCTATCACCAAGGCCAGGTTGTAGCGCTAGGAAGCCCCAGTGAGGTTTTAACAGCAGAAAATCTTCGCGCTTGTCTTGCGGTGAATTCTCACTTATTAACAGACCCTATAGATCAGAGCAAGATACTAAGGTTTTCCCTCCCAGTAACTTAATTTAACGTCATTATAGGAGTCCACTATGCATCACTGGCAAGGTATATCATTACGCCTTCTGGCAACGGCTTTATTTGTGGTGATGACTTTATGTGTGCGTTGGCTTGCTATGAGGCATCCATGGGATATAACTTAAATCAAAAAATTGGCAAGGGCATACTGTACGTATGCTTATTAGGCTGTTTAGCCATATTCCTGTCATTTATTTCTATATCTTATTTACCACTATCGTTAGCATCCGCTTTAGCGCTTCTTGCCCCCTTAATGCGATTCCCTTGGTTGTACTCCTACTCAAAGGGAGGAATTTGAGCACACCCATCATTTAGGTTTGTGGGTGTCCTCATTTTTACATTTTTACGGTAGCCTTCCGCTTTTTTGTACTCTTAAACCCTTGTAAACATTCTTGCTTCCAGGTTTTAACTTGCTCAACAAATAGGCCTTTTTTACAGAAATATTGGCTTAATTCAGCTTCGCTCAAAGAGGCGGCTTCTACGACAACTGAAAACTTAGCTTCAGCAGACCATTTAGCAGATTTATTTGGCACAGAAATCTCTTTACCTCTCACTTTATTGAGCCAAGAATACAGGGTTTGAAAATGAATGCCTTCTTCTTTGAATACTTCTCTCACCGACATGCTTTGAGGAGGAAGTAGCTTCTTTAAAATGGCGGCCTTTCTTTCTGGCGAATAACGAGACATTTAGATCAAACTTACCGCCCACTGATGATTAATTATACAAATTTGAGTGATGACAACTATCCTGACACAGCGGGTGGTCGACGAAGTTATAATTGGAGTAATTTCAAGAAGATGTAAGAGTATTTTAAAATTGAGAGACCGAGCGTCAGCAAACGATTTGTGCTGAACGACTGGTACTAGGGTCGCGTTTTATATGAGCGAATATATAACTGAAGAGACGGTGGTGCGGAAATCCGATGCGGTAGTTCAGCACGTTCGGATCTGTGTGGAGTCGGCTTGGTAACAGGCCGCTCTACCACGATGCTATCCAAGGAGGTTCTTGTGCCAAATAAGATTCATATCACAGTCGATGTTGATTGGGGAAGTACAGGGATCTGGATAAAGGGAGCTAATAGTTGGGGTAATGATCAGTACAAAAATCACCCAATACCAACTTGGCTAGTTGAACGATTTCAATATTGGTGCGATTGGTACAATTCACATGCAACTGGAGAGTTCGATTTCGAAGAAGAAACATGGATTGAATTGGAAGCTTATAAACTTTCTTTAGCAATAGACCTCCGAAGAGTATTAGACTCACAATATGTTGTTTATGTATGGGATAATCCTAATAATAACAGGATAGAAGTCACACAAAAGTATAGCCAACAAGGCCATAAAATAACGGACACATAACTGTTGGCTGTGCTCGTTTCTCGCTATTATAGCCAACTGTTATTTAGCCGCATATGGTGGTGTTAAATGGCTGAGTTACCCACGATTTGTAGCCAGCCGCTCCCATTAGAAAAAATCTAGCAAGTTGCTAAACAGCTAGTTGTCAAAAAACCTTGACCGTTGCTCGGTATGGGCGAAAAGAAAGCGTTGTCGCCTCTGTATCTTCGTATTAGCTCCAGTATCTAAAAGCGCTATTAATAGTCAGTAAATGAGACTTAGCTCTAACATAAAATGGGGCATTTTCGTACTAGGAGTGGCGGCGAACCTGAGCCGTCCCCGCCAATTTAGTATGATACTTTAATACTCTCCCACAGCTGCCTTCATGAAGTGACCGCTCAAGCGTTGCTACAGAAAACCAGCTGAGGACACAACAGCTATGTTAAGGTAAATTCCCCAACCAATGGCTTATACCTTCACAGGGATTTTCATCATGCCTTTGATGGGGAACTTTGGGGAATAGATCATCAGGAAACGGATATTGCCTCTGTAAAGCTGCACTGTAAGAGTAAAGCAGAATTTGTACGGCGCCTGTTACCCGCCTTTGTGCAAAGTGGCGACAATATTGATACTGACGTGTTAAACACGGCTGAACAGACTTACGAAGCGCTGAAGCTCGCAGAGGGTAATAAAAGCCGCCCTTGGGAGGAGATAAAGCACCACGTATTAAAGCGTAACGCCGTTTTTCAGAGGTAAGTAAAACACAATGCTCCCAATTCAACGCCGTCTGAACATGCTTCATTACATTCCGCGCCACCCGCGTAAAGTGACGGCGCAGGAGTTGCAGATAAAGCTAGCTGAAGACGGCTATCGCCTGAATATCCGGACGTTGCAAAGGGAGCTGCAGGCAATGTTGGGGGCGGGGCTGTTCGGGCTGAACGTCGATGAAAGAAGCAAGCCGTTCGGCTGGTACATCGACCTGCACTGGCGCAAGCTGAACATCACTATGATGGACGCGCCAACCGCGCTGGCTTTTCATGCGCTGGAAAAGACCGGCCTCAGACTATTGCCGGTTAATGCCCAGGAGTCTGTCCAGCCTTATATTGATAGGGCACAGCAAGTGCTCGAGTTAAATGAAAATGAGGAGCTGAGGCACTGGAGTAAGGTGGTTCAACCTCTGGTAAACCAGCAGGCATATTGTCTTAAGGCGGTCACCCCAGAGATCAGTCAAACCGTTGAACAGGCATTACGGCAAAAGGTACAGTTTAGTTGCGAGATGAAACGCTTCGTTGGCGGTGACTGGCATTGGCTAAAATATCAGGAGGTAAACCCGCAAATGCTGGTCTACAGCGATGCCACTCCGACCCTGGTCTTTACCCTCGGAGCTTTGCATAAGAAGCCTTACCGTCAACCCTTGTTTAATCTTCGAAGCCTTGTTCTGAGCGAGAACAAGGCTAACCTGAGCGGGGAGTTTGATCCGTATAAAATACGCTTCGCTACCCGTAAAAGGCGGCATTTCGAGGATGTGGTGCTAAAAGCAAAAATCAGGATCAATGCAGCTTTTATTCATCAGGGCGTTAAGTTTAGTGATGATCAGCAGATATCCCAGCTAGATAACGACCACCTGCTGCTGACTGCTTCGGTCGTTGATAGCGATACCCTCCGTCATACCTTATACGCGATGGCGCATAGCTTGGTGGTGTTGGAGCCTGAGTCCATTCGTCGTCATATCAAGAAGCAGCTGACCGCTGCGATCAACGCCTATCAATAGCCAGGACTGTCGCCCTGCGACACAGTTTGTCGCACCTTAAGAGCATACTCATCGGCTACCCGGAGGATGGTTATGTTTGAAATTATTACCTCAGAAAAGCGGCAACTACGTATCAGCGTGATGGGTATTGGCGGCTGCGGCTGCAATACCGTCAGCATGTTGCATAACGTTCTCGATAACGAGAACGTTAACCTGGTCGCCATTAATACCGACAACGCTGTGCTTAATCATTGCGAGATGGAGAATAAAATTCTGATCGGCGAGAGCCTGACTAAAGGTTATGGCGCCGGCGCGGATCCCGCTGTTGGCCTGGAGGCGGCGAAAGAGAGCGAATCGCAGATCAGAGAACAGCTGGAAGAGAGCGACATTGTTATTATTACTACCGGTCTTGGTGGAGGTACAGGCACTGGTGCCAGCCCGTATGTTGCCGGTCTGGCCAAAGAACAGGGAAAGCCCTGCATCAGTGTCGCCACCCTGCCGTTTGGCTCTGAAGGTGCGATGCGTATGGGCTTCGCCGAGGACGGACTGCGACAACTGAGAGGCGAAAGTAACGCCCTGGTGACACTACCCAACGACAGTTTAATCGCTTCTCTAGGGGAATCTGTCGGCCTGTTTGACGCGTTTCGCCATAGTAACGAGGTGCTGAACAACGTGCTTAAATCGCTGGTCGATATGCTCACCAGTACCGGGATGATCAATGTAGACCTGAACGACTTTTGCAAGATCATGTCTCATAGTGGAGACGCCATTTTAGGTGTCGGACGGTGTGACACTGAGGGGGAGGCGCATAGCGCTGTGGTGCACGCTATTGGTAACCCGCTGGTGAAAAATATGGACCTTGCTAACGCCCGAGGGGTTATCGTTCAGCTGAACTGCCGGGAGGAAATCAGCCTTGGCAGTTATAACAGCCTGACGAGTTTCGTCAGGGAGCAGTTGAGTGCTACTGCGTTGATGATATGTGGTGTTTCCCTAGCCCCAGAGCAAGAGTGTGGGATCGAAATACTGGTGATGGCTACCGGTTTGTCTGAGAGCGAGGATGCAGGGCGGACAAATAAATCGCTTGTGGCTAACGATGAAACAGAGCGAGCAAGACCCTGCCAGGTCGCGGACAAAGATTTGCTTCATATTCCCACCTTTATCAGGCAATTGAACCGCTAACTTATACCGCTTTAATAATTGTGGGTGACAGCCAAGCCCGCGGGGCCCGGTGCCGGCTTGGCTGTCAGTCCGGTTTTGCGCTCGTGTTCGGCTAAAACCTGATTAGTTGGTTGTTTCGGTCGCATATGTGCGAAAAAAAACCACATTATTTGGTGTTGTTTTGTTCGGGTAAAAGGTTCGTTATCTCCGGTTTTTAACTGTTTTATTTAAGTGATACTGTCACATTTCTTGGGTCCATTTCTCTATGACGTGGTCGCTGATATCACATTACAGTCTGCCATTCTCAGCTCGCTGGTGGTCCGACACCTTGGAAGCTATAACTGCTAATTCAATTGCTCCTCGCTTACAAAGTCTTCTCTTTTAAGGTCGAACTTTTTCATTCGTAAATAAAGGTTTTTGCGCGGGATATCCAGATAGTCCGAGCTCTGACCGATATGGCCTTCAAATCGAGACAGGGTATGGGTAAGCATGGCGTATTCAAATTCATGAAGTTGCGCCGCCAGGCTGTTTTGCTCAGGCTCGTCGTTTGTCGACAAACTTATATCTGAGATCCCTAACACGATCCGGTCGGCCTCATTCATCAGCTCGCGGACATTACCCGGCCATTCCCAGCTCATCAGCTGGCTGAATTGGGCCGGAGACAGAGTTGGGGCGATTCGATTGTGGCGTTTTGCGGCGTCTTGAATAAAGTGGCTCAGCAGCAAGGGGATATCTTCCTTGCGATCACGCAGGGTGGGGATATCCAGGGTGGCTACGTTGAGACGGTAGTAGAGATCCTCCCGAAATATCCCCTCTCTTGAGGCTTTTAGCAGGTCCATTTTTGATGCCGCCACTACTTTTAGGTCCACCTGAATGGATTGGTTGCTGCCCACCCGCTCCAGTTCCCCTTCCTGAAAAACACGTAGCAAACGAATCTGCGCAGACAGGGGCATGCTCTCTATTTCGTCGAGGAACAAGGTGCCGCCTGAGGCATATTCGATTTTACCTATACGTTTCTTACTGGCACCGGTAAAGCTGCCTGCCTCATGGCCAAACAGCTCAGATTCGATCAGGTTTTCCGGTAGAGCACCACAGTTGATGGCGACAAAGGGCTGGCTCTTTCTGGCAGAAAAGGCATGCAAGGCGCGGGCTATTTTCTCCTTGCCGGTGCCGGTTTCGCCATTAAGGACTATGTTCACGTCGGCGCCAGCCAGGGTGAGCAGCTTTTGTTTTAGCTTTATCATGGTGTCGGACTGGCCAATAAGCAGGTCATCCAGGCTGATATGACGGGCTGTTTTTTGTTTGAGGCGGCGGTTTTCCAGGGTTAAAGTTCGGTGTTGTATCGCCTTGTCCACTATGCCCAACAAATGGTCCGGGTGCAGGGGTTTTTCAATAAACTCGAATGCGCCTTTTTTAATACACTTGATGGCTTCTTCGATATCCGCGTGACCGGAAATGAGCACGAAGGGAATTTCATCATCTATCTGCTGCACCTTATCCATAAAGCTGATGCCATCCATACCCGGCATGCGAATATCGGAAATAATCACACATTCTGCGCCAAAGCTCAGGCCGGGTAAGACTTTGTCCGGTGATGAATAAGCACTTACCTGATAACCTTTGAGCTGAAAGATTTCGCTGAGGCTCTCCCTTAACTCGTTGTCGTCTTCCACTAAAATCAATTTGGGTTGATGAGCCATAATACGACCTCTGTTCCTTGATTTGGCTGGGATGAAAGGGTTATTTTCCCGCCAAAATCTTTAATGATATTGTGTGATATGGACATGCCTAATCCCAGGCCCTGGCCGACATCTTTGGTTGTATAGAAGGGTTCAAATATCTGTTTTGAATGATCCGGGTTAAGGCCACAACCGTTGTCCTTGACTGCCAGCCTCAGCTGTTTGTCTTGCTGAATACAGGTGATGGAAATTTCCGGTGTAATTTCTTCCTGCTGCTGCCGGGCTTTGATAGCGTCGATGGCATTACTGATTAAATTTACTATCACTTGCTCCAGGCGAATATTATCAGCCAGAGCTTGGTGTTGCTGGTTTACTTCGTTAATCAACCAGTTATGACCCGCATTTCTGTCTTCAAACAGGGATATGGCGTCTTCTACGACCTGATATACATTGACCGCTAGCAGTGCGCCATTGCTCTGGCGAGAAAAGGATTTCAGGTGCTGACAAAGCTTGGTTGCCCGGTCGGTGATCTTATTTACCTTGTCGAGCTTTTCACTGACGGCAGACCATGTTTCATTTATCAGATACTGGTTTGCCAGATAGGTGTTTGACTTGATGGCGGCCAGGGGTTGGCTGAATTCATGCACAATACCCGCCGTTAGCTGGCCTAAGGTGGCCAGTTTACCCGCTTGAACCAGTTCATCCTGTGTGCTTCTTAATACATGCTCGGTTCGCTTTCTCTGCTCAATCTCGTCTTTTAACTGGATGTTACTGGCTTCCAGCTGTTGGGTATGGTTTAGCAAGCGTTGCGCGTTGGAGCTAAACACATTGGTTGCACCGGCAAGTAGCGCGACCTCGTCATTTCCTTTGGTTGGGATCGGTGGTTGAATTTCCCCCGCGGCCAGGTGGCGCATAGTACGTAGTACCGCAGCGAGACGGTTTAACAGTTGTGACTTAAGGTACCAGCCAACAGTCAGTGACAGCAAGAGCACAATAATGACAGAAATGGTCATGGTGTTGCGGCTGTCGGTTATCGCGGCGGTTAGCGCCTGGGTGGACTGTTCGCTGGCATGCTGTGCTTGGGTTACGGCCTGGGTAACAATCAGTTTAACGCGATGAATAAGTGACTGGTTTTCGGTGAGCAATTCCAGGTTAGTCTCGGCCAGTAAAATGGCTTTCATACTCTTTTCAATCAAACCGTTTTTGTCGGCGGTAAATGCTCTGAGTTGGTCGGCTACCTGACGCACAGTGACTGTACTGGGGATCGGCGCCAGCCTGGCTATGTGTTGATCGATGGAGAGAAAGGTTTCATCTATCAGGCTCTGTGCGGTACGGACTTCGCTGCGTGAGGAAAACAGGGTAGAGCGTTGCAATAAATCAAACACCAGGTTGATATCGGCTTCTAATGTCAGCAGCAAATTACGAATATCGCTTTGTGATTTCAGTTCTCCTACTTGATCGCGATCTAATAACCGGTTGTCTGCCAGTTTTTGGATCAGCAGGTTGAGGTTAAATTCACTCTCCTTTGCCAGGGGAGATATTTCATCGATAAAGTCCACTTGCAACCAGTGCAGTAATTGTCTTTGTTGCTCTTGTTCTCCCTGAATTTCCAGTCTGCGCTTGGTGTTGTCGTTCAGGGCCTGGATATTGTGAGATATGGCTGATTTCAGCAGCGCCAGTTCATTTTTTCGCTCCGGTAAGATACCAGATTTACTGAATCGCTCCAGTTTCGGCAGGCTTTGGGTAAGCCCCTGGCTGGCGGCTATTCGGCTGGCCTGATTGGTCGCCAATGCCAGTTTGGTGGAATCCGTCGTGATCACACCGCCTATTTCGGCAAAGGATGCAGCCGTCGCAATAGTAGGAACATACCTGGCTGATACTGTCTCGATGGAAGCGGCTAATTGTTGAAACCAAAAGGTGGTGGCTAACACAAAGGTGATGGTTAAGCCGCCAAGTAATAAGAACAGTGAAAGAATTCGGGTAGCGATACTGTTTCTTTTTTTCATCGCTTACCAGCCTGAATATTGGAAGCCTGAAGTACCAGGTGACTCGCTTTTTCAAGTTGTAAACGGGTATTGCTCCGCCATTGCTCACTTAACCTCTGATAAAAGTCGCTGTGTTTTTCTGCCGGACTTAACCTTTGGTTCAGCTCAGGATCACTTGCTACGGTTTCGTCCACGGGCACCAGGGTCGCGTTGTGCTTAGCCCGTTTCAGTAGCGCTGAGATATCTTCTGCTTGGGTCTGTTCGGATAGTGCCTGCCACATAGGCCAGAACTGATTGTGCTGTTTAAGTTGGTGGGTGATCAGTTGGTCAAACAGGGTGTTGACTACATGGTAGCGACTGGCTGACAGGGCGGGGTCGAACTGAAATACGTTTTCGCCCTGTAACTTTTGTTTTTGTGCCAGGGGAATTCGATTGACCCCAGGTTGGCTGATGGCTTTCTGCCCCGGTTCGGATAATAAGAACTCGATGAAATGAGAGGCGTTTTCCTGGGACCGAGATGTATTGACTAAAGCGATTGCCGCCGCAATTAGTGGAGTATTCGGCATCGGCTGAAAACCTACATTATGACCTTGCGCCAAGGCTGAGCGGTAGAAAAAATCTACCACAGGGGCTACGGAGAAGCGTTGCTTTAGTATGCCTTCCCTGACTCCGAAGCTGCGCGCGGTAATTGTGGCCAGGTTGCCGGCAAATTGCTGTAATAATGTCCAGCCTTTTTGCCAGCCATATTGTTGCAGAACTAATTCCACCAACAGGTGATTGGTTCCCGAACGGGAGGGGGCACTGATGGCAAGTCGTTGTTGATATTGACTAGACAACAGGTCACTCCAGTTTTTTGGTGGTGTTATGCCTTGCTGGGCAAGGGCTGTTTTATGCCATATAAAGCCAAATTGAGACCAGGCAAAAGTGTCGTAATAGGCTTGTCTGTCACCAGAACCATTGAGTTCTCTACTTTGCAGGAAACCTTGCTGCTGTAACAAAATCATTGCGTCTAAGGAGCTGAGCCAAACCAGATCCGGAGCGGGAGTACGGTTTTGCTGCAGGTGAGTAATTATGGCCGGTGTTTTTTTATTGAGGATAAGTAAGTTATTACGGCCAGTTTGTTTCTGATAAGCCTGAATTACGGGTTGATAAAAGCTTTCAGGAAAAGACGTGAGTATGGTGACACTTTGATTAGCATATGCGGAGGTCGTTAAAAGCAACAAGCCCAGAGTGGTTATCACCAATAGGTGTCGTATTGTCGCTTGGATCCATGCCCTGGTGATCATATGCCTTCCTTTTAAGATAACGGCATTATTTTATAAAAAAAATCACAGGTAACAAAATTGCAAAAGGATAAGTGTGATGGCTAGCATGTGGGATTGTGTTGGTAAGGTTAAAAAGACTATTTATTGTGGAGGCGCCGCCAATAATGGTGACCCCTCCAGGGTGCCGCTGGACCAGTTAAATTATTACCGAGGTTCAAATAGCTCTTTAATTTCCAGGCCATTACGCAGGATAAGCTGCCACTTCCCTCCACTTGGTAGATCGCTTACCTCCGCACAATCTTGCCCACCTCGTGCCGATAACATAATGGAGGCCACTTTATCGCCTTTAAGATGGTTCAGGCTGGCTTGTGAATATTGTTGGGATGGCCAAAGGATGCAGACTTGTTCTGCGGATTCATTTATCTCGGGTTGCAGCAATGCTCTTGGGGGTCTGTGGAAGAACTCCCAAAAGTGACGAATCTGAGTTAATCCTCTTTCCAGAAGCGCTGTTTAAGATGCAGCACTAGCATTCTTGCCAATGTTACAACATCCACATTTCACTTATAGGAGAGCATAAAAATGTGGGGGGCAATTACTGCTCAAACCAGAACTACAGTGTTGAATGGCGACTTAAAAAGCACATTTAAACGTTGGTATCCTGGGTTGAAGATAGAGATGCCGACCGGGAAACTGAAAACATCGAGCGTAAAACTAGCAGCGTAGAATTGTCAATCTGCCCCCCACATTTTTATGCTCTCCCTTCTAATTGAAGAGGTTTCGATAAAACTCAATGAACTTATCCCGCAATGGATGAGTTCTCTCTTCATTCCATATCATTCCCACTTGCCACGCTGCGTGTAGCCCTTTTAGCGGTAAAAACTCAATATTGGTATCACTTAATCGTTTAGCACTGCTCGGCACAATCGTAAAACCAAGGTTAGCGGAGACCAATGCCAACAAAGTTAGAATATCATCGGCTTCCTGAATCACATTCAACTCTAAGTAGTGGTGAATGCAGTATTGTTGAATTTGTTTATCTAGCCCTGGTCCACGATGCTGAGCCAATTTTAGATTAGGCAAGTTCGGCAATTGTCCTAAAAGGCCTTGATAGTTGATGTTGCGATCTTTATGCACCGCGACCACCAGAGAATCTTCAAAGAGTACTAAGTTATCGAGAGAAGATTTTTCAGGTATTCGGTTAAAACTAATATCGAGTTCATGACTCATTAAGCCATCGATTTGCTGCTTGGAAGGCGTATCGTTCAAGGTGATGTGAACATGGGGAAATTGTGATTTGTATGTAGCGATCAATTTTGGCACTTCATGATAAGTAGAAACTCCAAAGCCAATATTTAAATGTCCTTGCGTCCCTTCTGCAACAGAGCCAGACAACTGTTCAAAAGCCTGCATAGAAGCGACTAGCCGATTAGCTTCAGGAAGTAAGGTGTGACCCGCATGAGTTAATTCGGCACCATTTCTCCCACGATTAAACAGCGCTGTCCCTATATTGGATTCCAAACGTTGGATCTTTTTGGTTAAAGCCGATTGAGACATGAATAGCTGCTCAGAGGCAAGACGATAGTTACCAGCCTTTGCTAATTGGCAGAATGCTTTTAGTAAATCGAATTCCATTCCAAATGCTCATTGAATTGAGAATTTATTTCATTATATGGAATTAGATCCATTTTTTATACTGATCACTTACCAATCAGGTAAAGCTTACATCGAAGATGCCTAATGGAGCAAAACATTGAAAGATATTAAAGTTGCGTCAGTACAGTTTAACCATCATGCCAATGATAAAATTTATAACTTATCGGTTATTGAACAGTACATTCTATCCGCATCTAAAAGTGGTGTGGAAATCATTTGTTTTCCTGAAATGTGTATTACGGGTTATTGGCACGTTTCTAAACTATCTCGTGCCGATATTGAGAAGCTCGCTGAACCAGTTCCAAGCGGAGCATCAACTCAAAAACTGTTATCACTTGCGACTAAGTATGGGATGAGTGTGGGGTCAGGGTTAATAGAACTCGGTGATGACGGAGAACTCTATAACACTTACGTATTTGCAATGCCCAATGGCGACATACAAAAGCACCGTAAGCTGCATACCTTTGTTAGTCCTTATATGAGTAGCGGCAACCAATATACGGTGTTCGACACGCCACATGGCTGCAAAGTGGGGATTCTTATTTGTTGGGATAACAACCTAGTGGAAAACGTTAGGATCACCGCATTGAAAGGTGCTGATATTTTGATTGCGCCTCACCAAACGGGTGGCTGTCAGTCGCGAAGTCCAAACTCGATGAAGCGAATTGATCCCAATTTGTGGCTAAATAGACAGCAAAACCCAGACGCGATTAGAGCGGAAATGCAAGGTAAGAACGGAAGAGAATGGTTAATGCGCTGGCTACCAGCTCGGGCTCACGATAACGGTATGTTCTTAATCTTTAGTAATGGAGTTGGCGTTGATATGGATGAAGTCAGAACGGGTAATGCCATGATCCTTAATCCGTATGGCGAAACCATAGTAGAAACCGACAGCGTTGAAGATGCTATGGTTATTGCTGAGCTTAAAGCTGAAGAACTGGAAATGTGCACGGGAAGACGCTGGATTCGAGGCCGTCGGCCAGACTTGTACCAACCGTTCACAGAGGCATTAGGGCACGAACTTGATCCTCACCAAGCTCGTTTTTCAGAAAAATAGACTCCCTGATCTTTTTCCTGATCACTGTAGTTTAGCCCGAATTCAGATAATAAGTGCGACATTCATGGTTAAAGGTAGAGAGGTAGCCTACTGCTGAAGGTCGTACGCACTTCTCGCCAAAGGGGGTTCTTCCACAGACCCCACTCTTGGGGCCGGAGATGCGTATTGTGCAGCTGTGGTTACATAGCTATAAATGGCCACACGTTGCTTAAGGATCTCCAGTGATTGCACCTCAGCAAAAGGTAATATCACGTTAAAGTACTGGCTTTGTCCGGGCTTCTTGTGGTCCAGCTGGGGCAGTCGCAGGTTTTTGGTAATTACCTGCTGCTGCTTGGTGACCACTCGAATTTGGTATTCGCCACCCCCCTGCGCTTTAGCAGGACGATTTAGCGGCACTATGGTGCGAATAGTGACATTCCCTTTTGCATCAATTTGGCCACTGATATACAAACTGCGCTCTTGACTGGAAAGTGTGCTTGTTTTCGACGCGCTGGTTTTAAATGCTTGAGGTGGATTGAATGCAATAAAATCTTGCACGCGCTCAAAATTATAATCCGATACGTGTTTTGGTTCGCAGTAACTCATTACGTCAGTGTAAATCGCTGGTAGCAATAATCCATTTAGCTCCTGGTTTATACCAACACTACCCGTGCACCGGTTGGAGTAAGGGTAGTTTGTATCAACTCCGTATGCTCCTCCACAATCCACATGGGGCAGACCAAAATTATGGCCGAGTTCGTTAGCCAGGGTATCGATATCACCTTGTTTATCTAGCACAGCGGAAGTAAAGCCTGGTGTATAGGCGATCCCTAAGGTATCGCCATCAGCCGAGTATTGCGGTACATAACCGACGTAATAGCTGGGATCACCTTCTACAGCTCTTAAATCATCGAGCTGGGAAAGAGCGCTATCCATAGCCCCGTAATACGGCGTTGCATCACTAGCTTTAAATACAGATCGTGTGCGGATTTCAACTTCGGCAAAAGGCCAGAAGCGTTTTACCTGGTTGATCATATCGTCGGTGCTGGGCACTCTGGCTATTTGGGAGCCAATTTGAATAGGGACCACAGTAATATACAACTTGGCCTGGTTTGCGAAGCTTGGGGTTAGGGATTTTACGGTCGTCCCGTTTAATTCGATATCCAGCGACAAGCCTTGTTGTATCCATTTTGCTGGCACCACAGCGTTGTAGCTATAGTCCAGTGACTGATGTTGCTTTTCATCGCGTATTGAGCGCGGTTTGTCCATCACTATACGCAGGCTGTTTTGGTTATGTTTTAACATCAGGCTTACGTCGGGTGTTTCGCTGGCCGTAGGGGCCGTAACGTGTGCCCGAATTAAGGCGTCTCTTCCCGGGACTAATTTGGGGTTGCTCTTAAGTACAATTTGTCCCCAATCTACACTTTCTAATACCGGGTTTATCGGCCGGTTTACCATGCTGACTTTTGGTAATTCTTTAACAATGCGCGCTCCTAATCCGTTATCAAAAATCAGAGTGGGTGTGTAGCTCGGTGCTTGAAATTCTTCCAAAACAGCAGATTGGTTAGTTGGGCAGGAGTCGAATACTTTGGCGGGGACTCTATCTAGCTGTTGATCTAGATTTAAATGCAATTCACAGTGCCAGAGTTTATCGTCCCAGGGGGTGAGAATATTCCAGTCCAACATTAGTTGCTGGCCGCTTAAACTTGCAGATGCTAGCACCTGAGTATTTCCTAACGTATCAGGGCAGTCATGTTCACCATAAGGACTAGGGAAATCTACAGTGACGCCTCTCTTCTCCAGTTGTTGAGCCACAAGTAAGGGGCGAGAATAACCCGTTAAATCCAGACAGCCGCTGACCTTCAGTGAATCGCCGTTATCCAAGCCTGATTCGAGTAAGGATTCAAGCTCGATCACAGATGTGTTGTATAAATCAACTGTGTTTAGCTGACTTAAGCTCTTGAGTGCCGAGATATTGCTAACTGGGTTGCTGGAAAGGTATAAATCTTCCAAGCTATGCATATTTTACAAAGGTGTAATGTCAGTAATTTTGTTGCCGTAAAGTTGTAAATAATTTATTTCAGTCAAATTTTCTAAGGGACTAATATCACTTACCTGATTTGCAAGAAGAGATAGGAAAGTTAAAGATTTTAGCCCCTGCAAAGGACTGACATCACTAATTTTATTGGCTGACAGAAGTAAGGTGGTTAGTGATGTGGCGTACTCTAAACCGCTGATGTCTTGGATGGCCTTGCTTGATAAATATAAAGAACTGAGCTTAGCCAGTGCTTTTCGCCGGATGGGCGCTTCCAGTGTTAATCCCAACTCTCTACGGATGGCTAGCTCAAGGGCTTGATCTGGAAATTGAACTTCAGCATCTAGGGCGAAATTCACTGAGATGGAACAAGAGTTGGTTACTTGGAATATTGAATAGCTTGAGCCCGATAAGGAACCCTGGCAACCGGTTACAGAGGCGATGTAATATCCGTCATCGGCGTTAGGGTGAAGTTGGCGTAAGAGCCATGAGAAACCCTCTGCTCGTTACTTGAAATAGTTCCATTCGAGCTCGCTATAACATTTACTAAATGTGTTGTTGGCGTAGTTATTGTTGACCCATTTCCTACTCCTGTATCTCCAGTACCATTGTTGTCACCGCTACTATCACCGCCACCGCTACTATCACCGCCACCGCAAGAGAATTGTGTTACTGCTAGCAATATAGCGATGGTGGTTTTATTCATCTGACGTTCTTCCTTGAGTGAAAAGCACTGTTCTTTTTGATAAATAGTTTATAAATGTTTTTTTTGTTATAAAACAATGCTTAAATCTTTGATTTGATGGTTTTTTAAACGCTTGTACAGCTACTAAAAGGAATTTGAAACTGGTTAAGGCGAGAAGGTATTCAAGGTACAAAGCATTCCTATCTTGCCAGTAGGTCGTAGCCATATATCGTGGATATCATGCAGTTAATAAGTACGGGGGTCTATTTGGTGCTGGGGGTAGCTATATGGATGTTTAGTTCAAGGCTAACTTACAGCGTAGCAACGATTTTAAAAACCTTAACCAACAAAAAAGGACAGACCCGGAGGTTTGTCCTTTTTAAGTTCTCAACTCTCAATGAGTCTAAGAAGGGCTTGTAAAACAAGCCTCATCATTTCTCTTTAATTAAAGAGCTACGATGTTCTCAGCTTGAGGACCTTTCTGGCCTTGAGTTACTTCGAACTCTACCTTTTGGCCTTCAGCAAGAGTTTTGAAACCTTCGCTAGCAATGTTACGGAAATGAGCGAAAACGTCAGGGCCGTTTTCCTGCTCGATAAAACCAAAACCTTTTGCTTCGTTAAACCATTTAACTGTGCCAGTTGTTTTAGACATAATAAATATCCTATTAATTCAGAGTAATTAACGCCGCTAAATAACGACTGTGTTGCTGGAATAGTTGCTATTACTTACAAAAAACAGGACGAGGCACATAGAGAAAACATCGAAATGGTATGCATAAATATAAGACTCACTTTCAAGCTGGGCGAATAATATACAATCTGGTGGCTTAGTCAAGTAATTTACTTCAATATTTTGGATATTTTTCTGTATTAGAGTGTTTTTTGTGCAATACCACCTTATCTACGGGACAGCTACTTACTTAGGAAGGGCAGGTAAGCCCTTAGCGATACCATTGAGCAACTTATTGGAACAATGAATGTTTTTCTTTTTGTTGCCTAAAAGGCACAATGACGCTGAGGTTAAGCTGCATCAGCCGCCGTTACGAAAGGGAAATACCTAAAGATGACGACCTATAGTAAAACTAAAACCAGTTATTACAGGCGGTTATTAGTCGCTTTCCTGATAGATACCGGCGTTAGTACTGTTCCAGCCATTATGGATGCAACCGGAATGCCGCGCCGCACGGCTCAGGATACGATTAAAGCGCTGGCGGAATTGGATATTGAGGTTGAGTTTACCGGTCCCAATAAAACTGGCTGCTATCGAGTATGTGACTGGGGCTCTGTTAACAAGCATTGGATTGAATCGCATATTGAGCATGTTAAAGCGGTGCTAAACTGCGACTAATAACCATTGGACAGGAAAAACAAATACAATGAACGGTAGAAATCGAGCGGATATAAAGCCTGGGTTACAGGTTTCCATAGTATTAAAACAAGATCAGCGCTCTGGGCATCTCACTCAAGGTATAGTGAAAGACATCTTGACCAATTCCCCTTCTCATCCTCACGGTATTAAAGTTCGCCTGGAAAGCGGTGATGTGGGCCGGGTGCAGAAAATATCTGAGGATGATTAAACTACTATATTGCTCCCTGTAAAGTGCTTTCTTTCTCAATAAATTGTTGCATAAAATCACGTAAACATTTGGCCTTGGCACTCAACAAGCGGCTGCCGGGCCAAACTGCAAAAATATCTCGTTTAGGCCCACACCAAGGCGCTAAAACGGTCACTAAATGGCCCTGTTTAAGTTCTCCTTTTACTTCAGTTAGCGGCAGTAAGGCTATGCCCAACCCATCGACTGAAAATTGACTCGCCACGCGTGGATCATTTACCTGGGTGGCTGAAACTGGATGAACCGAAGCCTGGACTTTTGTGTCCTTATTCTGCAGTTGCCACACAGGGAGGGCATTTACAGTTATCAATCTGTGCTTGTGCAGTTCCTCCAGGCTCTCAGGCAAACCGAATTGAGCTAAATAGTCTGGTGCAGCCACCATAATCGTCGATACTGACCCCAATCGTTTTTGGTAAAGCTGGGAGTCGTTTTGGGGGCCTATCCGCAGGGCGATATCAACTTGTGAATCGAGTAGATCTTCAGTTTTATTATTGAGTTCCAGTTGCAGCTGAATATCCGGGTAAGCCTTGATAAAGGCCGACCACATGGGCAGCAGGAATCCAATGGAAATGCTGGTAGGTGCCAGCACTTTTAGTTTACCACTTAGCTGGTGTGTTTCAGCGCTGAGGTTGCGTGATGTGGTTTCAAACTGCTGAACGAGTTTCGCATAGGCTTGAAAATAAACCTCTCCCTCAGCCGTAAGGCTAAATTTTCGTGCAGAGCGGTGAATTAGCTGGCATCCCAGCGTTGTTTCCAGTTTTTGCAGGCGCCGGGTTACGGTTGCTGCGGGTAACTGTAAATGGGCTGCCGCTGCAGCTAAGCCACGATGGTGGACTATATGTACAAATAAAACGATGTCATCAAGCATGATTTCAAATATGGAATATATAATTCCCATACCGCTCATATTTATTAAAATTGCAATTATATAAGCTTATCCGACAGTGTTAATCAATAGCCATTACCGAGGTAATTATGAATAAATTATGGATAAGCGCGGGTATCGAGGTGCAAAGCGGCAAGAATATCCAGCAAGTCAAAGATGCTATCGCCAAGCTTGTAGAGACAACATTAACCGAGCCAGGCTGCTTTCAATTTGATGCATTACAGGACAAAGAAACACCTGAACATTTTACATTGTGGGAGTGTTGGCAGGATGAGGCCGCGCTTAAGGCTCACTTTGAGGCGCCTCATACCAAAGCTTATATAGCGAATAACTTCACTCAAGTCCGCTATGTTGAACGTTTGCAATTAACTGCCCCTAACCCTGCAAGGTGATACTTATGAAGCAGCGATTACTTTTTTCCATCCTTATGTCCCTTGTCTTGTCATTATTTATGACGGCCTGGATTACCTGGCTCAATCTTGGTTGGAGTGCCAGTTATATCAACCAGTGGATGCATGCTTTTGTATTGGCGTGGCCAGCCGCGGCTTTGATCGCATTTACCTTTGGCCCACAGGTACAGAAACTCACTCAGCAAATTCTAAACACCAGTAGCTGATATTTTATTCAGTGGATAAGGAAAATTCAGTGAAATTACAACGTCAAAACTATCCACAGCTGGGCTTACCAGCTGGACCTTATGTTCATGCTGTTGCTCACCAGAATGTACTTTATACCTCGGGTTTAACCGCATATGGTACGGACTCGCAGAGTGGCAGTATTGGCGAGCAAGCAAAGGCTATTTTTGAGCAGCTGAAGACTATAGCAGAGCAACATGATACCTCTTTTCAGCAACTGATTAAGGTGACTATATTTGTGTCCGATTTAACGGATATCTCAACCTTGAGGGACACTTTATTTAATCTTTATGGCGAAGCTCTGCCCGCCAGCTCTTTGGTTAAAGTCGATCAATTATTTGCCCCTGATCTTCTCATCGAAATTGAAGCCATTTTAGCGCTATAAAACAATGCCCTTTGCTTCACTGTAAATAGAGGCGGGGGCTTTTAACACTCTATCCAAGCATATTATGTCTCTTAGGCGTAATCCTATCCCGGTGCTAAAAGGCGTACCTGCAGTATCCAACTTTTCTGATCCTGAGCACTTTTTTATCCTTTTCGCTACGTCATACACTTTCCACATCTCAACAGTTTTATGCTGTGATTAAACAGGACAGGTGTAAAAATGATGAAATCTAAATTCTGGATAAGCGGGATATCTCTAGCTAGTGTCCGTCCTGAAACTCACATATTCGTTCTTCAGTCATATTCTTAGAACGCGATACTTGTCGTTTTGCAAAGGCCTAAAGTTAGTCACTACTATCTCAGCGCCCCCTGTCATTGTCAGCTTTCCTGGCAATCCAGTGTCTTTTAGCGCACGCCGAGATCGCGGTAAAGCCGCTGGATTCCCTCGTGCGAGGGAATGACAGAATCGACGTTTCAGGACGTACACTACTATTTAGTGGCGGATCAAACGCATATGCAGAGGAGTTAACCATGTCAAACGAGTTAATCGTACTGGCAGCCCCGATAGCCGGGGAGCCGTATTATGCGCGTCAAATTATCAGGTACGCTGACGATGTATTAATCATGGTGGATGAAGGCGCGTACGGCAGGTATGTGGAAGCCCTTGGGGAAGAGGGCGAAATGGTCAACGTGATGCCGATGCCGTACAAGAAGAGCTAGCCGTGTTGGCGGAAAAAGCCGGATTGCCATCGGTAGGGTATTCAGAACAGGAGCCAATATTACCCTGAGCAGTGATTGGGATGTCAACTCAGTTAACCCATTACATACGATAGCTAACACCTTGATCTTGTGAGGTAAAGGTTTGGTTAATGTGAAGGACGCCATAGACGCCAGCAACATTAATGCCGCTAAGGCGCTGGACCTAGAGTTAATTACCGGCTCTATCGAGGTCGGCAAATCGGCAAATCGGCGGATTTGGTGGTACTGGATAAGGACATCGCAACGCTGAAAGCAGATGCCATCAAACACGGTCAGGTGCTGATGATTATATTGCAGGGTGAGGCGGCTTATGATGTTGATAACTAAAATAAATTATGACTGATAAGCTCTTGGTGCTGGCTAGTGAAATTAACGCTAGTTCCGGCGTAGTAAGGAAGTTATTAAAACCGGGATGATCCGGTCGTCGTGGTTAGCCGGATATTAGGGATAGTGCTTACCTGTGATTGAGCTTGGTGTCTTAACCAAGTAAGGAGAGAACAATTTGAGAGTTAGCATTGGCTTGGGCTATCATGCTGAGGCTTGCTTGTTGGAGGATTTGGCTTTTGGCTAGATGGCTGCTTTCTATAGCAAAATCAGTATCCCTTATCCGTGAGCGGCTCATTGCCTGTAGTTGAGAACTGTTACTTGATACGTTTATGCTACTTTGTAACCGGTTTGTCATCGCCCCCATCTTGCCTTGTTCTGTTATCAGGTATTCTAATGCCTTATCAATTTGTGTGATTGCCCCGCTGGCATTGTTAGCGATATCCAGTTCATTTAATCCTAATGCGCTGCTGTCAACCAGGGAGAATGCGAACTCTATTCCTTCCCCCTTATTTGCTCCAACCTGTAAGTTATAGTTGGAGGTTAACAAAGGGTTGTGCACGCCAAATGTGTTAGGCACTGAAACCCGAAACCCCTCAAGCGGATCGAGTCGTACATACTTAGTATCGGGTATTACAGTTTGACTGTTTTTGGCAGTGCCTTCATCCGCATCAAAACCACCGATCCCACCGGTATCCTCATTCGCTAGTTGTAATCCCGTTTGAATAAAATTAGTTCCGGTTGCGCCTACGAAATCGGCTCTGAAAAGGGCCTCGTTGGACCAACCTGCTCTCAACAGGTTACCACCAGCAGCACTACTAAAGTGGGCAAAGGCATTATCCAAAGTGACCATGCTGTCCGCGTTATCTTTAAGCCAAACCATCATTTCTTTAATACCGCTTCCACCGCTGTCCTTCATTTCCTTATGAATTAGTCGTACGGCGGCATAGGCCACCGAATACTGAGCACTATCTCCTGTCCAGCTGGCGTCGTCTGGCAGACCAGCGGCAAGCGTCGCATAGTCTGCTGCAACAATAGCATTGGTGGCGTCATTATCCGCTAGGTTTAGGTCGGTCAGCACTCGCTCATCAGCGCCGTGAATAAATTCAGCCGTCCCTTCTTTAAACCAGATTTCGATGGGATTATTGTTGGGATTGGCATCTCCATCAGCAAAATTCATCGTTCGTCCCATCACTGCGTGAACCATTTCATGCGCAATAATACGGTCTGAGAAAAAAGGCGGATTTCCGCCATCTGGAATAATCCCTCTGGGGAAGTCTGCCATATCGATGTTTAGGAACATTTCTGTTGTTTTGCCGTTGGCATCGGGGATCCCGGAAACCGAAGCCGCCAATTTGGGATCCGGTTGAGTCTGTAAATGAATTTTGAGTTCGGCTCCATCGCCCTGTAATCCGTATAAGTCTTTTATTAGCTTCTCGGATTGTTCAAACCAACTTCCAAACAATCCATCAATTACTGCTTGGCGATCTGTATCTGAGTCGGGGGCCAATTCGCCTCGGACGAAAAGCTTTACGCCATTGAACTCAGTTGTCTTTGCTATATTGTTGATGTTATTCAATAGTTGGCCAGCTTCTGACTGTAAGGCATTGCGGTTACTGATAGAGTTTGTATCATTTGCTGATTGCACAGCTAATTCCCGGATACGCTGGAGATCGTTGACCAGGGTATTGATTGCTCCATCCGCCGTCTGTATGGCAGAGATCCCGTCGGTGGCATTACGCACCGCCTGGTTGAGGCCTCGAACTTGACTGGTCATTTGGTCTGTAATAGCCAGGCCTGCAGCATCATCTCTAGCCGAGTTAATACGTAACCCAGAAGCCAACCTCTCCATGGCTGTGTCTTGTTCGCTCTGCGAACTCCTCAGGCTACGCTGAGCAAACAGAGCTAGGTTGTTGCTATTAACTACCAGAGGCATAACTTCTCCCGAGAAGCGGATGCGTATATTCTGTATCGACCCAGCTGTACAAATGTTGAGCAATTAATTAGTAGTTATTTTTTTGGTGGAGTCAGCGGGCTTGTTCAGATATGAAACATGCCAGTGGTTTCCGCGGGGAAGAGAATTGCTGGAATGTAGACTCAGGTGATTATCTCGATAGGATATTCAAGAGCCAAAGGCCGGCATTCAAAATAAGTCATACGGTCGTCAAACGACTAACTAGTGCCCGTCCTGAAGCGCCGATTCTGTCATTCCCAAGGCGCATTATCCTCGCACGCGGTGGTCCGACATCTGGATGGCCCGACACTCGGAATTCAGCGGCTTTACCGCGATATCTGTGTGCGCTAAAAGACACTAGACCGAGATGTCGGACCATACCAGGCAAGCTGACAATGACAGGGAGCGCTGAGATAGTGATAACTAACTTTAGGCCTTTGCAAAACGGCAAGTTTCGCATTCTAAAAATATGACTGAAGAACGAATATATGAGTTTCAGGACGGACACTGGCAGTTTCCGTTTAGTGATAATTTATTGATGGTCCCAATGCTATATGGCTATAGTAGTGTCGCTGTGTGTAAGCCGTTTCAGAAAGTAGCTGATGATCTGCTGAACCGGTCCAACTTTTCACTTATTATTTGTATTTAACATGACATTACCTGAAGAAATATCCTTAGCCAAACAGCATACTATACCCGCAAATTCCCTTGTGCTCCGGCAAGGGGATGTATGTAGTCAGTATGTGGTAGTTATTAGTGGTTCAATCCGAGTCTACTCCCGCTCACACTCGGGTAAAGAAACCTTGTTATATCGGATTGCCGCTGGCGAAATGTGTGTGCTAACCACATCTTGCCTGTTATCGAATAAACATTTTCCTGCCGAAGCGATCACTGAGTCAGAAGTGGTATTTAAAGCCATTTCCAAGGAGCAATTTGATAAATACCTGAATGTTTCACCTAATTTCAGAGCATTCGTTTTTTCTAGTTTTGGACAACGCCTGAGTAACTTAATTACTCTGGTTGAGCAATTAACCACATCCAGCATAGAGCAGAGGATTGCCGATTACTTGCTTAGAGTTGCGGGACAAGGAAACACAATATTCACAACTCACCAGGGAGTAGCGGAAGAAATTGGTTCCGCCCGTGAAGTTGTCAGCCGAAATCTGAAGTCGCTGGAGAAGAGTAATATTGTACGTCTTGCTCGTGGCAGCATTACAGTGACAGACAAGCAAGAGCTAAACAAAATTAGACAGCAAGGCCTAGCGCTTCCCTTATGTGACATTGTCACTGAAGCTTAACCAGCTCAGGAGGAGAATGACCTCAATATTCAGTACTAACGGTAATATTGAGGAGAACATAATGAAAAATGAATCATCGTTAGATCGCATCGCCAGAACCCTTTTGGGAGTTGTGCTATTAGCTATGGTATTTGTTGGTCCACAAACCAACTGGGGGTATATAGGCTTGATACCCTTGCTAACCGGTCTGGTAGGTGTTTGCCCCATCTACAGGATATTTGGTATATCCTCTTGTTCCATATCTAAATAGTTGATATTGCTATCAGAGTCGTTTAAGGCTTGGCCTATCGACTCTGAATTTTTGAGAGATAAATAATGAATGAACATGAAAAAATAAACTATGTTGAATTTCCGGCAAAAGATATCGAAGCGACCAAGGCTTTTTTTATCACGGCTTTTAACTGGTCGTTTGTTGATTATGGCCCTGAGTACACAGCGTTCTCAAATGAAGGGTTAGATGGTGGTTTCTTTAAGTCTGACTTGACAGTGAGCACTGCGAACGGCAGTGCACTGATTGTTTTGTTTAGTAACAATCTGGAACAAACCCAGGCCAATATTGAATCGGCAGGTGGCGCAATTATTAAGCCCATATTCGCCTTCCCCGGGGGCCAGCGCTTCCACTTTAGTGACCCCAGCGGTAATGAATATGCCGTGTGGTCAGATGCGAAAGTATAAGTTGTTGCGCTTAATTGCAGGCGTTTGAGTCGAATATTAACTGCTCCTGCCAAATTTGGCTGCGCCGCGTTTTTTTCGCAGCGCTTTCCTCGTTTTCATTTCAGTTAATGGAGAGCTCTCGCAGTTTTTTCAGCTGAAAATATCCCATTATCCCCACTAATAAAGCCACTAGCATTGCAACGAAAATACCTGTTGTCGTGGTGATCCAGATACCCGCTCCGATAAGAGCCAGAGTGGCCAATACCCAAACAAAATCTCCCAGAGAAAAATACAGGATAATGGCTTTAGAGGGGGAAATTGCTTTGGATGCCCAGGCGAGATGTAGTCCGTTGAGGATCAAGCCCAGCCCTAGGATTTGTAGTACAACACTGGATACCTGCATTTTTGTGCTTAAAAAGTCAGCTACAGCCGAGGGCATGGACAGAAAAACAACACCAAACAGGATGCAGCTGGTGGCATTGGCTCGTAAAACGTGATTAAGGGTGATCATTGGCAGTACTCAATGTAAACTTGGTTGACATTAAGTTAGCGTGAGACGGATGTTATGTCAACAAGGTTGACAAGTGGTGGTGTGGCTATGGTAGAGAGTGACTCCCTGGGCTTAGTGTTTAATGCTGCCAAGGTGAATGAAGGGATCTCTTTATATTTAGCTAATGAGCTGAAAAGAAAGGGGTATCACGGTGTTACGCCTTCGGTATTGCAGTTTTTAAGTACCCTGGAGTGCGGTGTAAACTATGGCTCAGAGATCGCGCGCTCTCTAAGTGTGTCCCGGCAGATGGTGGCAAAAATGGTGAAGGAACAGTCAAAGCTTGGTTACCTGGAGCAAGTCGTTGGTCCCGGGAGACAAAAGCAAATTCTGTTTACCGAGTCGGGAGAGCTGTTGATGGCTGATGCCAGACAGCTTCTTGCTGAACTGGACGACATATTGGCTGGTGCTATAGGCAAAACCTCTTTGCGAGATACGCTACAGCAACTGGCTAAAATTCAGGCAACCTTGGTGGAGTTGAACACAAAATAATACAGAATACCCTGAGGGTTAAGTTGTTCGGTTATCGGTTGGTGACTGATGTAACCCCAACTTAATTGCCAGCAGCAGGTTCACTAGTATCACCAAGGAAAACCAGAGGTAGCCCTGAGTCCTGGCTTTTGACTCATTTACTTTCATCTGTTGCGGTAGTTCTGTGGAGATGATCTGCTCCGCGCTATGAGCCGCCGCCCGCATTTGGGCATGGACACCGTATTTATGGGACTCGCTTAATCTGCTAATTAACCCATTTAAATCGATTACCTTGGTTTTGTAGTTTTTCAGTGAATTAGTGAACGGCGCGTTGCCAGACCCTTGTTTATCTATTTCCATAATTTTTTTCAATAGCAGTTCTAAAGAGATTACTCTGCGTTCAACTATATATGAGAACAGGCTCTGCCGTATTTGAATCAACTGTGACAGGAGATCAACACTGCCATGTTGGGCATGCATTTCTATTCTTTCTTGCAGTGTGACAATGTCATTGATCAGTACTTGTTCCTGGCTAGAAGAATTTTTTATTTCAAGAACAAAAAGTAGAAATAAGCGCTGATATTCCTCATATTGATGTTGAAGTTGCTGCAGTAACTTCTGGCCTTCAGTGTGGTTTTTAAAGCAAACACTAACACCTTCCTGGGTGGATTGATTTTGGTCAAACCTATCCTGCCAGTCAGTGATATAGCGCTTTAATTTACGTGCTAAAAAGTCTTTTTCATGGCGGCGCAGCAGCAACAGGTTTACATGCATATGCTGGATGTTATCGCGACACTGTTTTAATTGTTGCCAGCGAGTATGCTGCCACTCCGAAGCGAGAAGCATGCTGGCGGATGACAGAAAAGCAATAAGAATGTAGCGATAGAGCAATGTAGAGACGCCTTTAACCTGCTGGTAGGCTAAGTATAGATACCACCAGAGGAGAGAATTACAGCTTGATTTCAGCTGTTATATTTTACTTTTGGCCGTTTTTAACGCCTGGTTGATGGCGCTAAAGAAGAAGCGATAAGCAGGGTTGCTTCTGTGTCTGTAGTGATAAAATAACCCCAGTTCCCATTCGGGCAGAGGAATGCTGGGGTCGATGGGCAGGCTGCGAATATCGTCGCGAAGCCCGGCTTGTAGCAAACCTGAACCCGGCATCAGCATATCGGATTTCGCCAGGGTATCAAATGCCACTTGAGGCAGCTCTGTCCTAAACACTACATTTAGGGTGATGCCGAAATTCGCCAGGTATTGCTCGGCAAGGGTTTGATTATCGGTCCAACCCGGCAAAATAAGCGCCAACATATCGTATTTATGAATGTCGGCCAGGCGAATATATTTGCCTTTAAAAGGATGATCTTTTCGCAGGTAAATCGACGGAATGTCTTTGCCAAGGGGCTTTTGGGCGATTTCTTTCGAGACTTCCATGGGAGAAAAGTTAAGCCCTATCTGAACCTCATCATTTTTTATTTGTTCTGCCGTCTGTTGATTCCAGCTAACCAGATCGACCGCAAGGTTTGGCGCTATGTTGTGTATTTGCTGAAAAATATCCTGACCTAGTGCGAGACATAAGAAAGGGTGCATGGCAATGCGAATACGGCCCTGCATCTTTGTCAGGTCAACATCTTCATGCTGGTTTATCACGTCAGATAGCTGGGCCATGATGGGCAATAACGCCTCTATTAAGTGTTGGCCTTTGGCTGTGGGCGCCAGCCCCTGGTAGCTTTTTACAAACAACTCATCCGCAAAATGTTCTCTAAGGCGTTGCAGCGCTCTGCTGATGGCGGGCTGGCTTAAACCTAATCGCTTTGCAGTTTTGGTTGTGCTGAGTTCCTGGGACAACACCCAAAACGTGCGCAGCAGATTAAGATCCAAAGTTAGAAACAGCTTGTTCAGCATCTGGGGATTAATCCTTGTTTAGTGCTTTGACCCAAACGGGAGCTGCTGTTAATAGGCCACAGCAACGTTTTCCTTTGGTCAAGGAGTATAGAAATAGGATAATGCACTAGGGTAATAACACCTATAACTGTCAAACTAACATCATTCGCGCATAATTGCTTTCATCCAGATGAGAACAGGAAGCTGAGAATGAGATATTTTCTTCTATTACTAGGTTTAGTTGCGGGCACTGCCCAGGCCAGTTTGATCGTTGATAAAAGTGGTGTAGACGAGCAGAAATATGCTGCAGATATGTTTCAATGCACAGAAGCATCTAATCAAGTGACAAAAGAGTCTACTTCAGGCGCTATAGGTGGTGGTTTGAAAGGCGCTGCGGCAGGAGCCGCCACTGGTGCGGCTGCAGGAGCAATATCCGGAGGTTCAGGCTCTAGTGCTGCGAAAAAAGGGGCCGGTGTCGGTGTCGCGGTAGGCATGTTGGGAGGAGTCCGTGGCCGTAATCAGGCGGGTGGGAAATATGCAGCAGATAAGCAGGCGGTATTACGAAATTGCATGATTGGTCGTGGATATACTGTACTGAATTAGTCGTAGGCGATGATCTTTCAGGTGAGCTGTCTTAACATAATGAGCCCTGCCAGGCAGGGCTCATTAATCCTAGTAGCTAAAAACCAGTGGCAGCAAGGTCATGCTAGCCAGAGTGATCAAAGCAATGGCTACTATATTGAGCAAGAAACCGGCTCTGATCATATCGCGCATTTTTATGAGTCCTGAGCCAAATACAATTGCATTAGGCGGTGTTGCAACAGGCATCATAAATGCACAACTAGCAGCGATAGCGGCAGGGATAACCCAAACCAGCGGGGTGCCAGTGAAAGATTCCGCCACCGGGCCCAGTAAAGGTAAGAAACCTGCAGCAGTTGCTGTATTACTGGTGATCTCAGTTAAGAAGGTGATCAGAGCGGTAACCAGTAAAACACCCACAATCAGAGGAACTGCGCCCGCCGCTTGCATTTGCAAGGCGATAAATTCAGCCAGTCCGGAGCTTTTTATTTGTGCCGCTAAGGTTAAGCCGCCACCAAACAAGAGCAGAATACCCCATGGCACTTTTTGTGCGCTTTCCCAGTCCAATACTCGTTCATTGCTGTCTTTTTTGACAGGTATAGAAAAGAGTAAAAGCGCCGCAGCCATGGCTATTCCGGTGTCAGACAGGGGAAGGCCGGTTAGCTTACTGATATAAGGTCTGAGTACCCAGCTGAAGGCGGCAAACAGGAAAATATATAGTACTTTCTTTTCTCCTGCGCTCATCGCTCCCAGTTTATTCAACTGCTCTGTGAACACAGACTTGACACTGATTTCACCTGCCTGATCTACTTTGTAACTTACCTTAGTTAACCAGAACCAACATACAGCCAGTAGTACAACAGACAGGGGCAAGCCCATCATCATCCACTGAGCAAATCCGATCTCTATGCCATAACTGTCTGAAAGGTAAGCGGCCATCAGGGCGTTAGGCGGAGTACCAATTAGGGTGGCGATACCACCTATACTGGCTGCATAGGCGATGGACAAGAGTAACGCTTTACTGAAATTGTTATTTTTTGGATCTCTATCTCTGACTATCTGAACCACAGAAAGGGCAATGGGTAGCATCATCACAGTGGTAGCAGTATTCGACATCCACATGGACAAAAAGGCGGTGACCAGCATCATGCCTAAGATTTGAATACTGGGCTTAGATCCCGACAGCAACATTGTTTTTAATGCAATACGTTTATGGAGGTTCCATTTTTCCATAGCGATGGAAATTAAAAAACCACCTAAAAACAGGAAAATAAGAGGGTGAGCATAAGGTCCGGCCACCGCTTTTATACCAGCGATTCCCACTATAGGGGCAACCACTAAAGGCAACAGTGACGCCGCCGGAATAGGCACAGCTTCAGATATCCACCAACTTGCCATCCAGAAAGCAAGACCTGCGGTCCGCCAGGCCTCAACTGAGAGTCCTGCAGCCGGTGGTTCGGTGAAGATAGTGAATAACATCACTAGCGGGCCAAGTAATAACATCAGCCAGGGTACTTTCTTCTTTTGTTCATTCATAATTAGCCATCCTTAGAACAACGGTTTAACGTCGCTGCTTATGCTCGAAGCGTATTGATTTTAAGACTGCGATTGCTATTACAGGAGCTAGTCGTTAAGCCAGTTGGAAGTTGGCTTGTGACAGAGTGAGAGAAAAAACTGTTTAGCCCGGTCGCGCTGCTTTTAGCCACAGAAAGTGGCGCTGTTAACGGCGCAGGCCGAGCTGAAATTAGTCTTGCTATCATTACTTACCCTTAAATTTTCAATCGGTCGTTCGATAGCTAAAGAGCAAATATGTTGCCAAGATGTAATTTAAATTAATTGTTCTTTGTTTTCAGATTGTTAATGAATTTAATTTTTAAATTAATCAATAAAATGTGCGGAATAACACATACTAATTAATGAGTTTTGTCACTTTTTCCGCACAGTTATTCCTTGGTATATTGGTTTCTTTCAATGCCGTACTTTGTCACTTTGTCGTAAAAGGTTTTACGTGGCAGTTTGAGAATATCAATGGCATTTTTCACTGAGCCTGAGGTTTGTCTGAGGGCGTCTTCAATCACGGACTGCTCATAAAAGGCGACTTTTTCAGCCAGACTGAGGTCTTCGCTGAAACTTGTATGTTTGGCAGTTGCCGTGAGTTTAATCGCTGAGCCGAGTAATACATGGCGTTCGGCTACATTACGCAGCTCACGCACATTCCCGGGCCAGCGATAGTCCATTAGTTGCTGCAGACTCTCACCGTCAAGCGGACACAAGGTTTTGTGAAAACGGTTGGCGGCGATTGAGCTGAAGTGTTTGAATAGCAATGGGATATCTGCTTTACGTCCGCGCAGGGGAGGAATGTCCACCTTGACTAAATTTAGTCTGTAATAAAGGTCGGCGCGAAATTCACCGCGCTCAGAGAGCTCAATTAAGTCGACCTTAGTAGCGGCGATAATACGTATATCCAGTGGGACAGTCTGATTGCTACCCACCGGGGTAACTTTTCTCTCTTCTAAGACACGCAAGAGTTTCACTTGCAGTGACATAGGAGTGGTTTCAATTTCATCTAAAAAAACAGTTCCACCATTGGCAAATTCAAACTTACCCACACGACTTTCGTTGGCGCCGGTAAAGGCACCCTTAGCGGCGCCAAATAACTCACTTTCAATCAGGTTTTCCGGGATAGCGCCACAGTTAAGAGCCACAAAATTCGCATTGGAGCGAAGGCTGTGGTCATGAAGAAATCGTGCCACCAGCTCCTTACCCGTCCCCGTTTCTCCATGGATCAATACATCTGCCGGTGTGTCTACCACGGCGTCAAGCAATTGCTGCATTTCGTGCATAGCCGGGGTATCTCCTAAGATACGCACTCCGGGCTCCTTGTTATGCTTAACCTGCTCTTTCAGCGCGCGGTTTTCCATCACTAAGCGGCGTGTTTCTATGGCGCGGGCGACACTATCCAGTAGCTTTTCGTTGATAGGTTTCTCGAAAAAATCATAAGCGCCCCGGTGCATGGCGTTTACAGCCATTTCTACATCGGCAAAACCGGTCAATAAGATCACGGGTAGTTCATTATCCAGCTCCTGTACCTGCGCAAGAAGTGCGTTGCCATCCATTTGCGGCATATTGATATCACTTATGACTATTCCGTCAAATTGACGATTAAGCATATCTAACGCACGTATCGCACTTGCAAAGCTTGTTACCTTATAACCTTCGAGTTCAAGCAGTTGTGTTAAGGATTCCCGGATCACTTGCTCGTCATCTATAACAACTATGTAGGGTAGCGAGTGTGGCTTCATACAGATCCTTTTTTTAATTTAATGGTAAAGATGGCGCCGCCGTATTCAGCATTTTTGGCTTCCAATTCACCATCAAAAGAATGAATTATATTACGCGAGATAGATAAACCTAAGCCAAGACCATTGTCGGATTTAGTGGTGTAAAAGGGCTCAAAAATAGTGTGTATGCTTTGCAGATCCAGACCGCGGCCAGTGTCAGAGATGTTAATGGTTACCATATCCGCAGATACCTCAGTGATGATACTCAATGTTTTTTGCTCAACAGCGTTCATGGCATCAACTGCGTTTGATAGCAGGTTAACCAGTACCTGTTCAAATTTAAGGGGTTCAGCTAAAACCTGAGCCTCAACATCATCAAGGCGCAGATTAACTCCCTGGCTGTTAATTTGCGGCCCCACTATGGTCAAGGCATTACGTAAACTCAGTTGCAGGGAGCATGTTTGCAGCCCGGTCCCTTTGGCTTTACTAAATTGTTTCAGCTGGGCAACTATTTTGTGGACCCGATTGACCAGCGATTCGATGGTGAGCAAATTTGCTTTGGTTTCCGCCAACATACCCTTGTCCAGCATACGTCTTGAGCTGACTAAATAGGTGTTGATTGCACTCAGCGGCTGGTTAATTTCATGATTAATACTTGCCGAAAGCTGGCCTATGGTAGCCAGTTTGGCTGCTTTTATTAATGCATCCTGAGTATTGGCCAGTTCCTTCGAACGCAAGGCCACTTCTCGCTCTAAGGCATCTCGGGTATATAATAATTGCTTGTATCCGGCAATCCGGCGATAGACATAGACAGCCAGTGTGACGATAAAAAGATACAGCAGGCCTACCAGCGCCATATTACCTAATTGGTTATAAACCAAGTTCTTATCCGGCAATAACATCACTAAGGTTAAGTCCAGTAAAGGAATGGCCGCCGAGCTATAAAAATAATCACCATCGGCCTGGCTACCTTGTCTTATCGACCACAATTTACTGTTATGCAGGGAGTGGCGAAATTGCTTATTGGGCAATAACTCCTGCTCTAAGTCCAGGTACCGCTTGCTTGCCTGAATTCGTGACCAGCTTATGCCGTCGCTGGCAACTAATTGCTTTAAACGCCAGCCGGGGAAATTGGAAAGAAACACCACATTGTCTGCGCCGTAGACAAAAAACCTCTCCTTACTGTCACCCGCTAATAGCTCGGAGTCTTGCTCAAATTTAGCTATGGCCACTTTTACTGCTACTACGCCTTGCACTTTTTTATCTATGTAAATCGGCGCAGAAAAATAGATCCCGCGATCACCGGAGCGTGCTCCCAGGGCGTAATAGGCTGTATTTTTTCCTGCTAAAGCCTGGTAAAAGTAGGGGCGAAAAGACAAGTCCTGGTTAATAAAGTTTCGCTCCGTACCATAGTTACTGGTCGCCACCACTATGCCTGAACTGTCCATCACATAAACATCATTGGCACCGCTGGTTTTAGTGATATCGAGTAATAAATGGTTTAGCTCTTTTTTGTCTTGTTCTTCTGCGGTCAGTCCTTGCCGGATCAGGTAGTGACTGGTGAGTAGCTGGGGTATATGTTGATAGCGACTCAGTTCATTATTGATGTACTGACCAAAGTTCTCCGCGTCCTGCTTTGCCAGCGCTAGCAGGTTTTGATGGGACAGGCCAGTACCTATATAGAAGGTCAGTGAAAGTAGTACAAATAAACCTAGCAGGTAAAAGAAAATAGGAGAAAAAAAGCGTTTTATCATCGTTTAGCCATATTAAATTCAGCCCTCAAGCTCTTTTATTTTCTATCTATGATTAGCTGGCTGCAAGTTTATTAAAACGCTTTCAACTTAGCGTCTGTATTTTAGTAGTCGTTATATATTGTCTGGTGATCCGATGCAACTTGGTCGCCGAACAAGTTCAGCTCCTTCTATGAGAGAAAAAATGAGTCGTTTTGAAGGGGGAGCATCAGCCGATTACGATAGTAGGATCCATAGGTTGGTCCCCGGTTATGGTTTACTGCATCAGCTTACGGCGGCGCAATTACTCAGCCGTTTGCCGGATCAGGCTCGAATTTTAGTGGTGGGGGCCGGTACAGGCAGCGAAATCTTACCCTTAGCCAAGCAGCGCCCCTTATGGAAATTCACCGCCCTGGACATATCGGCGGATATGCTGGAAGTTGCTCAGCAAAGGTTTGCCGTTGCCGTTGCCGAGATCGAGGATAGGGTGGAGATACACGCTGGCCCTGTCGCGGAGTTATCACAAGCCGCCAAATACGATGCCGCCATCTGTTTATTGGTCACTCATTTCATCCCGGATGACGGCAGCAAGCAAGAGCTGTTAAGGGGGATCGGATTAAGGATCAAAGCAAGCGCCCCATTGTTGCTGGCTGATCTGATGAATTCGGCTGACGAGTGGCAGCACAATGCACAATGGTTTGCAAGCGTACAGCTGGGCATGGCGGCTGAAGCCGCAGATATGATGTTGTCTCGCTTGCAGCAAGACTTCCACCTGCTTGATGACGATGGCTTAACGACCTTGCTGGTTGACTCCGGGTTTCTTGCGCCAACCACTTATTTTCAGTCATTGGGTTTTAAAGGAGTGACAGCGCTTCGAAGGTAAGCTGAATGAGCGGGGCCAAACCCGATAGAAGGATGGAGCAATCTCCATAGCAATTGAAGTTGCACAAATATTCCAGAATAAGTGGCTGTAATTTGTTTTAATCACAAAACATTGAAATGGGCTAGATGGAGGTTGGTATGCAAGCGTCAGGAGATTGGATTGATTTATCCAGAGATGCGGAGACAGGCATAGAAACCATTCGCGCCCATTTTAACGGCCATGCCTACGATCCCCATTGGCACGACAGTTATTTAATCGGAGTGACAGAGCAAGGAGTGCAGCAGTTTAATTGCCGCCGGCAGAAGCATTCCAGCACCCCGGGCAAAGTGTTTTTACTTGAGCCGGGGGAGATCCATGATGGCAATGCCCCCAATGAAGCCGGTTTTACTTATCAGATGCTCTATTTACAACCCCAGTGGTTGGAAGGCGAGCTTAACTTATTGTTCGAAGATACCCCTTCAAGCTACAGGATAAGCTTTGAATCAACGCTGGCATCTGATGCAAGATTAGCCCAGGCGACATTAGATGCCTTTCAGATGTTACATCAGGATGAATTCAGTATGGTTCGCCAGGCTGCCATTGATACTCTGCTGCATCAGATGACCAGGCATACCCAATGGCGGAAAAAGCAGGATCAGGAATTACGTATTAGCTGGGTTGCTCAGCGTGCGCGTGATTACCTGCATGCACACTTGCAGCAAGACATAGGGTTAAAAGATTTGGTGAGTGTTACCGGTGTGGATCGCTTTAGACTGACCCGGGCGTTTAAGGCCGCTTTTGGTATGGCCCCTCACACCTATTTAGTCCAACTTAGGTTAACCAAAGCACGGCAGCTTCTGGCCCAGGGTTGTACGCCAAAACAAGTCGCCGCGGATTTATGTTTTGCCGATCAAAGTCACCTCGGACGCTGGTTTAGGCGCGCCTACCGGTTAACGCCAGGACATTACAGAAAGTTCTGCATTAACCCGTCAGGTTGAATGTGTCTCAAGCTACCCGTCATTTTCAGCTTGCCTGGTATGGTCCAATATTTAGGTTCAGTGACGTTACCGTGGTCTTGTTGTGCTCCAGGCTGGATAGCCATGATAGGGTTGATAGTGAAGAAGAACCAAGTGCAGCGGAACGATTGTTCGCTACGCTGCATAAATTGAACAAACATCAGCTAGATTTAATAGGTCACTTCCCGGCGTGATATGACTCTGTCATTACCCCGATATAGACCGAAAGTTACCTTGCCGCTTATACAGTCATCGGCCCTCGATGCCGCCGCACAATAGGTAGCGTTGCCAGAACCACAGCTATTGGATATCCCTCCGCCATCCCAGTCATACCTTAACCAGCAAAGGGGGGTACCCGTGTGGTTCAAGTCGACAAAGTAGTTGAATGTCCCCCGATCCGTTGTTGTCGGAGTGGAATAAAGTAGATTCAGCTCCCCCTGCACCGACTGCGCATTAATAATGCTCAGGTTCGAGGATCCAGAACCTACCGGGATAGGGGGGATCTGGGCCGGAATATAGAGAGGTCCGGACTGATAACTATGCATGGAGAGATTTATGTTGGTGCAGTTATCCCGCTCGTTGATTGTGAATTGACTGCCACTATAATATTGCGAATAAAGGGGGACGCGTATCTTTGCCAGTTCAGAGCCATGGCGGCTTTGTGCCGCCAGGCGACCATATAGAACATCCTTTAGCTCACCCAGCAAACATATATTGTTGTCCGCCATATCACCAGATCCGGGGAGGCACATAGCGGGGGAGGCGCCTGATGTATCCATCAGAGCTTCTCCATCCACCCCAATCGCCCGTAAGCCCAGGTGCAACCGGGTCGAATCAGCGATCCAATACGGACCATCAGCCAAACCGTCACTGCGCTTACCAAACATCAGACGATCCGAACCTGGGGTAATAACAAGCTGGTATACTCCAGCGCTCCAGTTTCTGTTGGTAGCCGGAGACACTAGTCGATTAGTCAGATTGAGCTTAGTGGTATCATTGCTAAATACCGTGTATTCAAAGGTGCCCGTAACTGGCGTTGCCCCTGCGCTAGGATAGCCTTTACTGTCATCGTAGTTAAGGGTGATCCCATCGGACTGGTTGTATGCGGTTAAGGTGTAACTTACGGCAATATCCTGATGATCCATATAGGTATATAGATCATTGCAGGATGCCTGTTCATTGAAACTATTCCAGGCCAGGTATGCGGGGTAAAAACGCCCGACTCTTACTGCAGCAGACAAGGCAATATGATTGCCCGCCTCAAGGTAGTCATCACTTTTGACAGCCAGGTTAATGCTACCCACCTCATCATAAGTAAACTGGGATACGGTTTCGCTGCCATAGCTCGTCATGGTGTGGTTAAGGTCTGTATCTGCCGCCAGTTTTAATACCCCCATAACCCCTGTAGCGGGAAAATCCAGGGAAGGAGTAAAGGTCAGTGTCCCCTGAAAACTCTCCGCCAGGATCTCGCTGCTGGGAGAAGAACAAGGGCCGCCGGAGTCGGAGCAATCAATATAGGCGCTGACGGTGGCATCGAAACGATCGACCGAGGACAAAGAGCCGGGATCCGGATTAGCTGCACGGATAAACCCGGCGCCGGACGCTTGCGTAGCTGGGTTCGCCCCTCCGCCTGATGTTTTCACCACAGCGGCAATAGCCAACCTGTATGGGTTTATGATGACACTGCTGCCACCAATAATTTCATTATTCGTGGCGCTTGGCGGAGCGCCTATGCCCACGTCGTCCCTGGCCCGGATTTCAATTTTTCCGGTATCCGGGTAACGTGCATTCAGTGAGGTGGTGCTTTGCCCATTGGTAAAACTGATAGATATGCTGGTCGCCGCTCCACTGCTTTTACCCAGAAGGGTATCATTGATTTCTACGCTCTTATTCCCCGTTGGCGAGCTAGGGTTGATATATTGCGACCAAAGCTCGAGCGTTTTTACACCCGCGTATTCTTCTATCAATTCACAGCCCGGATTGGTGTCATTCATTCCCACCGCCTTGAGGGTGATTGAGAACGGTTTGTTGGCTATCTGGTTTGCCAACCCACCAACGACTCTAAACCCATAAGGCCTGAAGCTGATGGTGCCATCGGCGGAGTCTGTTCCGTCACCCAGGTTGTAAGTAACATCCCCGGCGTATTTATGATCCAAGGTAAAAACAGCACTGCCGGCATCATCCAGATGAAAGTCGTAAGTAGCAGCTCCATCATCCAATGTGGCATTGTTTAACGTACCGCTACCCGTTAACACTGCCCAGTCCCCTTTATTGGTAGAAGCGGAAAAGGTGACCGTGCCTTCATAAGTCGTATGTGACAGTCCGTTATTCAGCACATTGACAGTGATATTATGGGGCTGACAGGTTAGTGCATCGGATGCTGCTGTAGTGTTAATCGAGACTGAAATCGGAGGCGTAAGAGCGCACTCCGCATATCGGCATAACTTAGCATTAGATTTCATCTCCAGGTTTTTTGCTGCAATCCTGCCATAGAACTCGGCGTTACTGTCCAGGGTTGCATCTAGCTTACTGTAAACAACGGCCCCCAGCTTAGTATTGGAATACATGCTAAATGTATTATCGACAGATAACTGCAGCTTATCGGGATCATAGTTGCCCCCCGCATCATAGTTGACTGTGGCATTGGAGGTTATATCCAGGGCTCCTTTCACGTTCAGGTAAACCGTCCCCGTCCCATCGACCTCTATTTTTCCATCACCATCGATAATTGCACTTTTGACCCAATAAGTGCCGGGCGCTAGCTTGAGTACACCGTTACTCTGTAGCTGCAATGTTTTGATCTCGTACTCATTGCCACCTTGCGGTGGTAAGAATCGGGCGGTGCCATCGGAAATAGTGATCTGACCAAATACATATCCGGTTTCATCGCCTCCGGCTCCGAAGGTCACTGTGCTGCCGGAAGTACTCACATCTACATCATTGTTGCTGCTAAAACTGGGAAAACTAGGGATCCCAGGATCTATAATATGACACCCCTGCACCTGACACTGAGTGCCGGAACCACAAGTATCGGAGGGTAATACTCCTGGGTCGGAAGCCTCAAACGGCAATAGCCCATCGGGCGGTCCACCGATAATCTGCGTATTGCTGTCCATTGATAACTCTGAGTTGTTATGCTGTCCTCTGGCCGGATAGCTTGCGTTATCCGCACATTCACCAGCCCACAGCCCAAATGAGAATAAAGTGATAAACAACAGGCTCCACCGCATACAAATCTCCCTATAATCGCTTCTATTTCTTCACACATATCATTACCGGCCAGCTAATGATAATAATGTTAACTATATAGACGTTTATTTGAAAAGCGGAGGAGAAACTTACATTGCCGTTAGAATCCAAGAGGTTTTTCGGTATGAGAGATAACGCTACAGAAGAGCAGGGATAACAAGGCAGGGTTTCAGGTTAAGTACTAGTGATGCGTTTGAAAGTGTATAAGGTTACTGGTAAGTTACTAAAACAATTGTATTTTTTAAATGCTTGGTGTGGGTCTTAATCGCTGGAACTGAGGCATAACCAAACTCCCCTTAATACGCGTTAGCTTATAGGAGGTTCTTGTGAATCAATGGATTGAATGGGCAAAGCAGTTACAGGCTTTGAGTCAAGCCGGTAAAACTTATTCCAAAGATAACTATGATCTTGAGCGGTTTGAAACTATTGCGGATATATCCCATCAGATGTTCGCCCAGCTGAGTGATGCTCCGCTGGAAAGAGTTCAGAATTTGTTTATACCTGAGACAGGGTACCCGACTCCGAAAATAGACTTAAGAGCTGGGGTGATCAAAAACAACAAAATCTTGCTTGTGAGGGAACGAGAAGACGATTGTTGGACATTGCCAGGTGGCTGGGCTGATGTATGCGAGACTCCATCTCGTGGGGTCGTGCGCGAAGTTTTTGAAGAGTCAGGGTTTGTGGTAAATGAGCCCAGGCTTATTTCTGTTAAAGACCGCGCTATTCATCCCTACATTCCGGAATATCCATTCCACATTTATAAAATGTTCTTTGTTTGCTCCTTGGTGTCAGGGAGCCCAGAGGTAAACATAGAAATATCGGAAATAGGCTTCTTCGAGTTAAATAATTTACCTGAACTGTCGCAAAGCAGGGTGTTGCCGGAGGATATAGAGATGGTATTCAGGCATCACGGAAATAGTCAGTTGCCTGTCTCAGTCGATTAAAACTAACCAATCTCTCGTCACTGACAAATGAGAGTAAGCCGGAAGTGGTTAGCCAAAATCCATTATTTTGATTGATTCCCGGCTTTCTTATTCGTACCTCAATATTTACACCAGCCTAAGTAGTGCAGGAGCTGATCACACACTGTTTAAGCAATCGACTGTTTTATTGGTTTTTTCCATAGCTTGTTTGTACATCGACCAGGCCATGATCCCTGCGGCCAGATTTCCTGCCATTGCACCAATAAACAGGCCTTCGATGCCGTCGATCTGAGCTCCCAACCAAAGCATGGGTAGAAAACAGACAAACAAACGTAATACTGAAATCAACAAAGCACGCATTGGCATGCCTAATGCGTTACAGATTGAAACCATCATCATACAAATACCAAGTGATCCTAAGCTTATCGGTCCCCACACCAGGTAAGTCGCCAAAATCATACTTACCTCGGTATCACTACTCATTAAATTGGAAATTACACCGGAGCCCACAAATAACGCAGCCGCAATCACTAGCTGGAAAACAAGTACAAATTTAACGGCAATCTTTACCAATACTTGGATCCTCTCGCAGTCCTTGGCACCGAGCATTCTGCCAATCATCGGCGGCATTGACATGGTTAAGGCTAACACTGTAATTATCGAGAAAAATTCGATTCTAGTTGCCAATGCCCAGCCAGCAACTGCGGTGGCGCCAAACGTGGCGATAAGCTTGGTTGCCAACATAGAAGATACGGGAGGCAGAAGCTGGCTCATCATTGCCGGCGCCATCACTCCCGCCAGGCTTTTGATGGATTGGTTTACATTCAGATCTTGCCAATTAAAACTCAGCCACTGTTTTTTAAACAGGATTGGAAATACCACCAGCATGCCAACAGAAAAAGATACGACGGTAGCCCAAGCTGCACCTGCAAGGCCTAAGTCCAGGGTAAAGATAAAAATAGGGTCGAGGATTATGTTTATGATGCTGGTCACTACCATCATTATTCCCGGCAGCATGGTATTGCCGTTGGAGCGACATAAGCTATATGCAAAATAGAGCATAGCGCCAACCCAGGCGCTGAGTAACCAGGATGGCCAGTACCCGTCTATAACCGGGAAGACATTATCCGGCGCCCCCAGCAAATTAAGAATTAACCCCCGACTTAGCCAGATCAAAATACAGGTAATAGCAACACCCACAGCGCCTGTTATTATCACTAAGCCGCCAAGTTGTTTAGCCCGAACGAATTTCTTTTCACCTAACACCCGGGAGATGATCGAGGTGGTAGCAATACCTAAACCTACCTGTAAACCTATGATCACCATCTGCATAGGTAAAGTGAACCCTTGTCCCGCCAAAGGCAACACGCCGAGCTGGCCGATAAAAGCACTGTCGACTAGCTGAAAGCTCATTAACGACAAAATGCCAAATGTCATTGGCCAAGTCATTTTAAACAGCTCTGCGGATAACTCTTTATATTTGGGATCTAAACTCGTCACGGAATACCAGTCAGTTAATCGTCATTGATGAAAATTTGCGGATGGATAGTGTACGCTTTTAAAAATTGAACAAGAAGGAAAATGTTCGCACGGCGAATCTACGCTAATCCTTGCAAACCGCTGCAGGTCTGGAGTTTTTAGTCATTTTCAAACAGTCAAACACCGCCCTTACGTTTAACATCAGCTTTTTCATCATTTCTGGGATCGTTTCTTTGCTCTTCCGGCTTTTAAGTAGGCCAATAGTAAAGCGCCGTAAGCGTGTAATATTCTCGGGACCAAATCCTGTTCGAATCTGGCTACGATCTTCATCGTAATTCCAATCAATCATATAATGGCAGCTCTCTACTGACCAGTGACCTCGATTATCCTTAAGCACACGCTTAGCGTTCGCTTCCTCCTCAGGCACGCTGGTAATGCCATACACTATCTCATGACTTGGCTTGCCGGTTTTTTTGTCGATGCTGTCACGCTCAACCATAAAGGCCTGGCGTACATAGGGGAACTCGAGATAATCATTCAGTGCCGTGGTCGTCCATATTTTTCGGGTTTCAATCCGACCATGCTCACCCTGACCAAGCTGAATAGCACCCGCATCGTCAGTAACATTGTCAAAATACAATTTAATATCAGACAGCAGGTTTTTCTGGTTAGCTTTTACCGTGAAGTGATAATGCGCACCTCGCTCACCGACCAGATATTTAGCCAGTTCACGCTGGGTAAGCAAGGCGTCAGCGGTGATGGTTCGACCTTTAATATCAATCGCATCCAGCATTGGTGCAGCAATTTTGATTTCATTGGTTTGCTTTTCTTCGTCACTCCCATCAACGGCTAATGTACCGACTTTTTTTGGGTGTAGCAGCGCCCGCTATCATGGCCAACGGCACTCATGATATGAGTTTGCAGGCCTTTTTCATCAATGGCTGAGCACATGGTTTTGCCATCGATAGCCAAACTTTCATCGATCTCAGCATATTGTGCATTCCAGGTATTCAGCGCTCGATCCAGCTGCTCTGGGTTTACACTAATCAGCGCATTGCGAATAACGGTTCGGCTGGGTACTTCATATTTTCCATCGCGTTTTCGGCATCTGAAACGACTGCGTGCTTTTTGACCTAAGGCCTGTACCCAGATGGAGATATCTTTGTATCCCACCATGCCACAAAGCACTGCTGCTACGGACAAAGAAAGAATGGTAGGCATGTGATGTTTTTTGCCTTGTGCACGGCGACAGTCATCGACACCTTGAAATACATCATAAAGTGATAGCATTTGATTGGCAGTGAGTTTCATCCGTCTCATCCCCCCTGTTCGATAACGGTCATTAAGCAAAGGACGAGAAAGTAAAGCTTGTACATTGCGTTGCAGTGGCTGAACAAAGACTAATTTGCGTGACTGTGTGCGCTCGCTGTAATGGTCGCGTGTGCGGCTATAGCCTTTGGTTGAACCGACTAGGAGCCAGTTTGATGCGCGATAAATCGTGCCCTGGTAACGCTCGGGATCGACAAAGGTTTCTAACAGTAGCAAGGGGTAGGAAAATCGCTCTATCCAGTCTTGCTGGATCCTGCGTCGACATAGAGACAGGATCTGTGAAGCGCGGTTTTTGACGTGACAGCCGGGCAGGATAAGGAAGCGTGAATTATTCGCCACTAAGTTGAGTCTGTCATACTGGTGGCGGTAGCCCCAACCAATCCACTGATCCCTAGCGGAGCACTTAAGAGCAGCAGCGGAGAAGCTTAACAATGCCACCGGTTGATTATCTACGGTGGCAAAATACCAGATGGTGTTGCCAATTTTTGGCAGTGCACCAAGGTAGTGGTGAGTCTGCATAAGCTCGCGAAAAAGCGGCTCTTCCGATGCTTCAACAAGCCTGATTTTGAGTGGTGAATGCAGCAAACTATCTCTCGTGTATTTACTTGAGAGATAGCATCTTTACTCAAATCAGGTGTTTTGTCCAGAAAATAAGGGTATCTTTTTGTTTTTACAGGTAAAAACTAGCTAGTGTAGATTGGCCCTGAAATGTTCGCTTTAGGGGTTGAGGTTTTCTTGTAATTGATAGTTAATGCTAACTATCAATTAGTTAAAGTTACCGTGAGCGCCCTGTTTGGGTGAAGCCTTCTATTTTAAAGGAAGTTAAGTGGAAATCCGGCTGCTAAATAAAAATGATGTCGAATTGTATCGGGCTATTAGGCTGGAGGCTCTTAAAAATAGTCCAGAGGCATTCGAAAGTAGTTACCAGGACGAAGTCGACCTTTGCCTATCTGAACTTGAAAGCAGAATTGTGCAAACCAGCCACTCTTTCGTTGTCGGGGCGTTTAGTGGTGGCAATTTGCTGGGTATTGCAGGTTTCGTCAGACAGCGAAAGGTAAAGATATCTCATAAAGGGTTTATCTGGGGAATGTATGTTTCTCCCGGCAAAAGAGTAAGTGGGGTGGGCGCTAAGATGCTGAGCTTGCTTCTTAATGAAGCCAGAAACGTGGATGGTTTGAATCAAATTCAGCTAACTGTAGTTACTCAAAATAGTTCAGCCATTCACTTCTACAAAAAAATGGGTTTTTTGCAATATGCTCTTGAGCCGGACGCGCTAAGAGTAAATGGCGAAGCCTATGATGAGGCGCAAATGCATATTCGACTTAGTTAAATCAATTTTATGTTGTCGATAGCTTTACTCAATTGATTCGCCCTGTGAGTTCGGCTCATTCTATGAGTGATAAGTTCAACCAGCCTATGTCTACGTTTCAGGGTGAGCGCTTGTTAACTTTAGTTTTTAGATGTCAGGAATATATTCGTTCTTCGGTCATATTCTTGGAACGCGATACTTGTCGTTTTGCAAAGGCCTAAAGTTAGTCACTACTGTTGCAGCGCACCCTGTCTTTGTCAGTATACGGACTCCCGCATATGAGGGAGTTACAGGGCAAGGCTTCGCGGATTTCGTATATATAGGCGCTAATACGCCCCGTGTCGATATTTCTGGGCGGGTAGTCTAGCTAACGGGTAACAAAAGTTCTGCACTATCCTTCCAGACTGAAAATGCTCCAAAGGTAACAATGCTTATCTGTCAGCGGCATCGGATTAAGTTGTCGCCAGATTTCAGTAGAAAGATAAGGAGACCAAAGTGGAGCAGTTTATTGCATTTAGTTTGTTTGCTTTTGTTGCATCAATAACCCCGGGCCCTACTAATGTGCTGCTGTTAAACCTTGGCGCTCGCTTTGGTGTCAGGAGTACAGTGCCGATTATTTTTGGCTCTGGCGCCGGTGCGGCTTTAATTGTGTTGGTGGTGGGGGCGGGGCTTGGCGCAACTCTGGTGCAGCAGCCAATGGTGCAAAGCATTATGTCCTGGGTTGGGGCGGTGTGGCTGAGTGTTTTAGCCTGGCAGATATATCATAGTTCACCTGAGGTAAATGTAGCCGGGAGTAAACCCAGGCTGGGTCTGGCGGGGGCTGCCGGATTGCAGCTCCTTAACCCCAAAACCTGGATGATGGCGCTGGCCGTTAGCAGTGTCTTCTCCGGCCAGGGTGACGATGTTCTTATACATGTGTTTAGTTTGTCCCTGATCTTTTTTGTGATTGCTTTACCCTGTCTTTTCGCGTGGGCTTACCTGGGGTTTGGTGCTAGTAGGCTAATAAAATCACCTGGGAAGGTACGCCTGTTTAATCGGCTGATGGCGCTATTGCTATTGCTATCGGTTTGGGGATCTCTGTTGTTATAGCCGGCAAAATAGGGAGCCTTAAGTCAGGCTCCGGAGATCTAGAGTTGAAACCCCTCTGCATCCTGCCGAGCTTGCTGGTACTTTGCTATTAGTTCACTTTTGCTAAGGAGTTCATCGCCAAAGAACAGACATGTGTGAGCGTTTTACCGTAGAACTTTCCGTAAGAATTTCTATGGTAGCCTTGAAGCACTGCAAGTCGTTCTAGGTGACTGGCTAACAAAATACAATTATGAACTGACTCATCAAGGCAAGATGTGCTGCGGTCAAGCACATCTTTATACACTGGCAAACTAAAGCCTATGGCCGTCTAAATTTTTCTTGATTCTCGGCATGGCAGTTTGTTGCTAGTCGGTTTTTGGCGCAAACCATTGTAGCGGGCTAACATGATATGAAAAAAACAGTAATATCCCAATTTTTCAAAGGGATACAAATGAATCTGACTATGGTATTGTTACCCTATGTTTCAACATCACTGCATAAGTTTTGAGCCTGACAGATCCTGCGTTAATGCGTATAGAAAAGCTGCTTAGCTATATCAATGACAACTTAGACTTGCCGCTTGCACTGGAAGAATTGTCAAAACAAAGCTGCTGGTCTCGATGGCAGCTGCAAAGGGTATTTCAAGCAAAAACCGGATTAAAGGTTGCCCAGTATGTGAGGGAGCTAAAGTTAAGCTTGGCCGCTGAGCGTTTGCTCAGCTCTCAAGAGCGGATAGTGGATATTGCATTTGCCTTTGGCTTTAACTCAGAGATAAGTTTCAGCCGCGCCTTTAAACAGTTTTTCCTATTGAGTCCTACGGCTTATCGCAAGCAAGGGCTAAGGCAAGGTATCAAAATACCCTTGGTGCGCCGCAACGACACCCCTTGTTTCCAGCCAGATAGCAGTTATTTCCAAATACGCATAGAGCACAGTGCAGCCTTTCGTCTTTGTGGAATTTATACGCCCATCAAAGGCTTATTTGCTAAAACACCCAATTTTATGCAAAAAGTGCCAGCTCTTTGGCAGCAGCTTAACGAACTTAGCCGAGATCAACACAAGTTATCCCCTCACTATGGTGTGATTGACGCCAGCCAAAGAAGCGATGCAGATGAAGATCTCAACTACTGGGCAGGAGTATCAGCAAGCCAACTAAGCAGAGGTGAGCAAACCAAGCTTTTACACTTAGATATTCCAGAGCACGATTACGCTGTCTTGCCTGTACATGGCTTCATCACAAAACTGGCCGATTTACTTGAATGGTTTATTTTATATTGGTTGCCCAGCTCCGACTATCGGGGCATTGAAGGCTATGAAATCGAAGTCTATGACCATAGATATCAAGAAGGTAGCGGTTCGTCCTATATGGAATATTGGTTTCCGGTGGTCAAAGCAAAGTCATAAACTTCAGCCCTGTGAATGGCTAGCTTTTAACAGTGGCGCCTATTCCGGCATAGGGAGGTTATGGAAGCGTAATTCTCCATACAAAGCATTAAAAAAATCCAATACTTGCACCAAATTGTTAATTATTCCCTCAGCGAAATCTATATTATCAGCTTGATAATAGTTGTTATTCGCGTTCATGGTAAGTAGAAGTATCATCGACTAGCATTTGCTAGCTTCAAATCGACAACAGCGATCCTCTACGGCCTCCTTGATATTCAAGGTGAACTATTGATTGGTAAAAGGAATTAACTGAGGCATCAATGAAACTCCCCCATAAACCAACTCCAGGCCGCAAGTTTATTGTACTTGCTGCTGCCTTTCCTGCAGTTGTGGCTGCAAACTCTTATGAAACCATAGAGGTTTTGGGAAAAAGCTACCGGAATACAGCCACCAAAACCATGTTAACGGCTGAGGAAACCCCGCAAGCCATTTCGATTTTGGAACAGGAGGCATTAGAGCAGCGTGATCCGACTTCGGTTGCCCAAGCGCTGCGCTATGTACCCGGTGTGCATACAGAGCTAAGAGGAAACAGTGCGACTGGCTTAGATCATTTTAATATTCGTGGTTTTACCAACTTTCAGATTTTTTATGACGGTTTACCACTGATGTACAACCAATCTTTTTTACAACCTCAAGTTGATCCCATTGCACTGGAGCAATTGGAAGTGTTTAAAGGGCCCACATCTATATTGTACGGCAGCATTCCTCCCGGCGGTATGGTGAACCTTATTGCGAAATCGCCGCAACAAACACAAAGTACAAAGCTGTCCTTAAGCGGCGGAACAGCAAATTTCAAGGAGTTCACTATGGACTCCACGGGTCAGATAGGAGAGTCTGACTTTTCCTATCGGCTACTTGCACTGGCCAGAAAAAAAGACGGCCAGGTTGCTACCACAAAGGAAGAGCGTTACGTTTTGGCGCCATCATTAGATTGGCAGGTCTCAGAAAGAACCTTAGTGAATTTTAACTTGTACTACCAAAATGACCCCTCCCTCGTAGGGTTAGGCGCAGTACCAGCCTCAGGTTCGGTAAAATCCAATCCACACGGTAAATTAAAGTCGAACGCCTTTATGGGGGATGTTAATTGGAATGAATTTAAAAAAGACATCACCTTAGTAGGTTACAAAATTAATCACGAATTCAATAATAACTGGGTGTTTTTACAAAATGCCCGCTATATGGATGGCCAGGCAGCACAAAAACTTGTTTACGGCGCCGCCTTGGCGCCCGATCAGCGCACTTTAGCCCGTAGCGCCTTTGCAACAGATGAAAAATCACGCAGCTTTGCAATAGATAATCAACTATCAGGGGCGTTTCAAACCGGTGATTTGCAACATAATTTGTTGATTGGTGTCGATTACCAGCAACTCACATCGGATATACTGTTGAAATCCGCTGCCAGCGGGGTTAGCTCCATCGACATTTTTATGCCCGACAACAATCAGGCTAATCTGGGCTCCCTTGAGTTTGCGTATGTCCGAGATACAGAGCTTAAAACCCGTCAGATAGGCCTCTATCTCCAGGATCAAGTAAGGTTTGATAATTTAGTGCTTATCGCAGGTGTCAGGTACGATAAATACAAGCAAAATCAACGCCAAACTGTATCGGGCAATACCACAGAGACGACCTTGGACCAAAGCAATACCGCCATGCGTTTTGGCGCCTTGTATGAGTTTGACAATGGCATTTCACCTTATGCCAGCTTTGCTCAAAGCTTTGAACCCGTTCCAGGAAAAGACAGGCACGGCAACGACTTTGAGCCTTCTACAGGTGAGCAGTGGGAAACAGGGATTAAATACGCTTCCTCAGATATGAGTACCCAAGTCAACCTGTCTGCCTTTGTCATCACCAAGAAAAATGATTTAACACGGGATCCCGCTGGTACTTCCTACGACAAGGTTCAAACAGGGGAAACGCAGTCCAAAGGGTTGGAGCTGGAAACCCAGTGGCAGATAACAGATCCACTTCATATAGCTGCGAGTTATACCTATCTCGATATGGAAGTGACTAAAGACAACTCTGGTCTTCAAGGTAAAACCCCAAGTTGGGTGCCAGAAAGTTCAGCGAATGCTTGGCTAAATTATGAAATTGACGCAGGCCTAATGTCAGGTGCAACTTTTGGTGCTGGCGTGCGCTATGTGGGTGAAGCCCAGTTGAACCCACTTAACACGGAGCAAGTGCCGGATTATACCCTGGTTGATCTCTCTATAGGTTATGACCTTGGCCAGCTTAGCCATAGTTTAACAGACTTCTCTGCCAATCTGGTTGCTAACAACCTACTGGATACAGAGTACTTTTCCTGTTATGACGAAATCAATTGCTGGTTCGGCCAAGAGCAAAGCGTGAAATTAAAGATTAATTATGAGCTTTAAATAAGGCCAGACAAAGCAGCGGTTGAGTCTAGGCTCACCCGCTTTTTCGGTTTTAGCATTTGAGGAACAAATACCGAGTGCAAGATAATTTTCATCACCAGCTCTTTGACGCTTGTGAACAGATATCACCTTACTTAGCGGGAAGCGTATCGCAGACCGACAATAACATGCTGCGTTTTGACGCCAGCAATCAGGCTTTTTTTCAACAATTATACTCACAACTTCAGCAGCAAAATCCAGAAGCGGACAAAGCATATTGGCTCACACGCAGCTGGAGCCTGGCCACTTGGCAGCCCATATACATCGCCTTTATCAGTATTTATGGCTTTAATACCCTGCCCAATTTTTTTCATTTTGCACAAAGTCAGGCGGGCCCCATGGTAACTGGCTTTAACTTTAGTTGCACTAGCCACCAACACGGCAACATGGCTGAGTTAGTGCCTCAAGCCGCGGCTCAGCTTAAACCGCTATTTGAGCAGTATCGCCATGAGTTAGATAGTCAGTTTCGTTGTCGGCCCGGCTTTGTTAATGCGCTTTTGGTAGATTCACTTATTAAATGCGGCCTTAGGCTGAGGCAATTTAAGCCGGAGCTTAGTCTGGATGACGTAAAGCAAAATGCAGGTTTATGGTTGGTCTCAATGGAACTTCCGCTCACTCAAATCAGCAAAATTACCGAACGTAATCAGGCCCTTTTTTACACGCGTAAAAGCTGCTGCCTGGTTTATAAAACCCAAGAAGGCAGCCTGTGTGAAGATTGCCCTCGTCAAAATAGCAAATAGACACGCCTATGTATCAACTCCAGAAAATCCAGGTTATACGTGACAACAAACGCATATTGGACATTCCACAGCTCAATATCAATCCTCAGGGTTTTACCGTGATCTTGGGCCACAACGGCTCAGGCAAGTCAACCTTAGTAAACTTGTTGGCAAAACAACTTTTGCCAGAATTCGGCAAGATAGAGTTGCAAGGAAAACCACTGCAAAGCTACTCAAATAAAGCCCTGGCAAAACAGGTGGCTTTTTTACCCCAATATTTACCGCAAGTGGCTGGCCTCAGTGTTCGCGAATTAGTGCGATTAGGACGCTTCCCCTGGCGTGGAGCCTTGGGTCAGTGGAATAGCGATGACCAAAAAATCATAGATCTCGCCATGGAGCAAACTCAGGTGCATAGCATGCAAAGCGCCTTAACCGACCAGCTTTCAGGCGGCGAAAAACAGCGGGTTTGGATAGCCATGCTGTTGGCTCAGCAAGCTCAGTTTCTTATTCTCGACGAGCCTACTTCTGCGTTAGATGTGCAGCACCAATATCAAGTCATGAGTTTGCTTAAAGAGCTCAACCAAAACAGCAAGAAGGGCGTCCTGATTATCTTGCACGATCTAAACCTGGCTCTGCGCTTTGCCACACATGTGATCGCCTTAAAACAAGGCAAGGTATTATTTCAAGGCGAAAGCCGGTTATTGCTTGATGAAGCGCGCTTAACCGAGCTCTACAGCACGCCGGTGGCGCTGCTAGACCACCCGAAAGCCCCCCATAAGGTAGCCATAGTATGTTAAGACGGAGCTTGTTTTGTTTACTTTTTCTGAGCTTTTCTGTGCACGCGAAACTCACAGTTGTAGACAGTCGTGGAGAGCACAGCCTGGAGAACATCCCATTCAAAGTGGCGACGCTAAACTGGGACATTGCCGAACAAGTGCTTGAGCTGGGTGTAACCCCCATCGCCATGCCCGACATTTCAGGTTATCGCGACTGGGTGGTAAAACCTCAGGTGCCAGATTCGGTGGCGGACATAGGCATGCGGGCAGAGCCAAATCTGGGAAAATTGGAAAAGCTTAAACCCGATCTTATTATTATTGGTTCACCACAAGCTGATCTTATTGAAAAGCTGGAGAAAATAGCCCCAGTTTTGTTATACCACACCTATAAACAGGCGCCAGGCAACGTGGAACGCGCCATCGAGAATTTTCATCAAATAGCCAAGGCTCTGGGAAAATCCGAATTAGCCGAGCAAAAAATCGACGCCATGTATCAAAGGATCGCCGAGCTAAAATCCCAGCTAGATAAGCATTATGGGGCAGACAGACCTAAAGTGGCCGCTTTTCGCTTTGCCAGCACCACCACTGTCTATTTGTATGGGGGGAATTCCAGCACTCAAGAGGCGCTGACATTGCTGGGCTTTGAGCCTGCATTGCCACAACCCTCAAGCCAGTGGGGCGTCACTCAAAAAAGGCTAAAAAAGCTCTATGAAATTGGAGATGGCATCGCTTTATATTTCCAGCCTTTTAACCAGAAAAAGAAGCTGGAAAAATCCGTAATGTGGAACGCCATGCCCTTTGTAAAACACAATAGAGTGGCCGCCGTTGATCCGTCCTGGAACTATGGCGGTGCTATGTCTTTATTGCATATTGCTGAAGCCCTGGCAAAAAGCCTAATAAAAATTGCACCAGGAGCTACGGGATAATGGCCTTAGTTCGACTTAGCTTATTGTTTTTTCCACTGCTTGCATTATCAGCTTATGTAGCCAGTGATCTTTCGTTTGCTCAGCAAGGCGATATTATTTTCAAGCTTGTCAGTACCCACTTTGAACCGCAGGAGTTCGAGCAAATTCTGTTTGTAGAAGCTCATTTGCCCCGGGTCTTGATCACCTTAATGACAGGCGCAATTTTGGGGCTGGTAGGCAGCCTGTTACAACAACTGACCCAAAATCACCTGGTTTCGCCACTGACCCTGGGCACCACCTCGGGAGCTTGGCTTGCTTTAGTGTGCGCTGGCATCTGGTTTCCTCAGTTCGCAACAAACAACACTGTATGGATCCCCTTTATTGGCGCCATGCTAAGCCTGGGTTTGGTGCTGGCCATAGTCGGTATCAATAACCTGGCAGGGCTGCCAGTTATCTTGGCTGGCATGGCGGTAAATATTCTTTTTGGTGCCCTCGCCAGCGGTATCGTTTTATTTCATGATCAATATGCCAGGGATCTGTTTATTTGGGGGGCGGGTGATCTGGCGCAAAATGGTTGGCAACAAGTTCAATGGTTATGGCCGCAGTTAGTGATAGGGCTGGTAATCTTAGTCCTGGCGCCGCGAATACTGGCGTTGCTACGTTTAGGCCAAACCAATGCAGTTGCTCGTGGGCTCAGCCTGGCCCCAATGTTTGGTCTATTGGTAGTGTTGGGGCTTTGGTTAGTTTCAGCCGCTATTGCCAGCGTGGGTATTATCAGTTTTATCGGTCTTATTGCGCCAAATATTGCCAGGCACTTTGGCGCCAGAACGCCAAAACAAGAATTGTGGTTTAGCCTGTTGTTAGGGGCGATTATTTTACTCTTGACCGACACCCTAACCATCGCCATTAATATGGTTTCCATCAGTGTCATTCCCTCCGGCACTACGGCTGCCCTAATCGGAGCGCCTGCGTTAATCTGGTTTGCCCGCAGTAAACTAAAAGCCCAAGATCAGTTAAGCCTGTCACTGCCTAAGGCTAAATATCACTTTGGCAGCAAAACCTTACTGATCGCTGTTGTTATCACTGTATTTATCACTTTAGTCAGCGTGTTTTTACATAACACAGGTGAACACTGGATGCTTAAACTCCCCAGTGAGTTCGCTTGGAGCCAACAATATCCAAGATTGTTAACTGCCTTTAGTGCCGGGCTGGGTTTGGCCGTTGCCGGGGTTATTTTGCAACGCATTATCTACAACCCGCTTGCCAGTCCAGATATTTTAGGCATATCCGCGGGTGCCAGTTTGTTTCTGGTGGTCGGCATGATGTTGCTGGGATCCAGCATGTTTAAGCTGAATTTCTTTCTTGGGCTGACAGGTTGCTTAGTGGTATTGGCCATCTTGATGTTATTGGGGAAAAGAGCCCCCGGCATGTTGATCCTATCCGGTATCGCCTTAACCGCTCTTATTGAAGCTTTGATTCATTTAGTATTAGCCCAAGGCAATGAAACGGCTTATACCTTGTTAGTTTGGCTTTCTGGCTCAACCTATCGAGCAGAGCCAGTATCGGCCATTCGACTCTTCGTTTGTGTTATGGCTCTGAGCGCAATTGCCCTTGCCTTGCACAGGTGGCTAAGCCTTATTTCTACCGGTCGCGGTTTTGCCCATGCACGGGGATTAAATGTGTCAGCCAGCTTTAAGATTTTATTGACCTTAGTGGCACTGCTTTGCGCCGTGGTTACCGCCACCATGGGGCCGGTTGCCTTTGTTGGTTTGTTGGCCCCCCACCTGGCTGTGTTACTTGGCGCTAAAAAAGCCAAAGATCAATTGCTGGTTGCCGGGCTTGCTGGCGCGGCCTTAATGATGTTTGCCGATTGGTTAGGACAAAACCTAGTCTACCCAGGTCAAGTGGCCGCGGGCATTTTGGTAGCTATCATAGGTGGCGGTTATTTCTTGCTGCTACTGATGAGAAATAAAGGGAGCGGGCTGAGATAAAATCTTTTATCAGCCATTAACAGCTTTAATTTATTTAAGGCTCTTTTGCAAACATAGCGCGACCACTACTGAGTCGGGAGGATTACTTTGTCAGTCGATCTTAAAAAGCTCACAGTTAGAGGGTCGCTCTTTCAAACAGAAGCAGTATATATGACAGCAGCTTACACTTTATGCCCAGGTTCGGCGATTCACGGCGGGCGCCAGCCAGAAGTGGTAAAGTGCATTTTCAATGCGAAGGATTTCATCTTATGTGTGAGCAGATATTCGCTGACTGGAGTGATTTAACGAAAGCTGACGGCGAGGTATTGGTCATCCCTGATGGCTGCCAAGACCTCATTGTGAAACAGCTGCCAAATGAAAAGCCAAACTGGTTTGTATCAGCGCTGCAAAATCAAACAGAACTTGTGCAGGTTAAAGCGGGTACCAAAATGCGGGGGTTGCGTCTTAGGCCTGGCGTAAACATTGATGAATTTAGACTCTTAAAGCTAGTTCAAGACCAAGCTGTAGACCACCAAGAGTTAGCTAATAGAATAGATTCTTGCTGTAATTTATCAGCTAACGTAGATGAAGCTTTGGCTTGCCTGGCTAGCAACCAGCTAACAGTGAGCGGCTCTGCTAAATGCTTAGGAGTAAACTTAAGGAGCTTGCAGAGGTTGTTACTAAAAGAAACTAATCGTTCACCTAATTATTGGTTTATGTTGGCGAGAGTTAGGAAATCCGCGCGCATGGTACTTGAGCTCTCTTCTCTGGCTGAGGTAGCTTGTAGCAATGGTTTTTCAGATCAGGCCCATATGACGAGGGAGTTTACCCGATGGCTGGGGATCAGCCCTTCACGACTAAAGCCTGATTCTCAGCAGTCCCTTCAATTAAAAGCTCCCGGGTATAGTTAGTTTGACACTGGAGTGCATATTTCTATCAGGTATCCGTTAAGATCTTCCACATAGGCGGTGATTTGCCCCCACGGCATTGATTCTGGGTTTTGCACCAATTTTGCTCCCGCTTCCAAGGCCTTTTTCAATGCGTTAGGAACATCCTCTGTTTCGAAAGCGATTTCAAAACAAGGTCGGCCCGAAGTTGGTGCTGAGGGGGATTTCTCCAGCTTTGACATCAGCTCAATAGATGAAAAAGAGAGTATCGTATTACCAGTATCCAACTCGCCATAATCGCCGCTATCGTGGAGCATTTTTTGCTTTAAGTTGAAAGCACTAGAGTAAAAATCCAGCGTTCGACTGACGTTTTCAACATAGAGGATAGTGTATTTGAATTTCACTTTATTACCTTTCTATTTGTTCGACTTGAGTTCTATCTTAATCTGGGCAGGAGTTTAAGGTCTTGAATATATACGACAGCTAGTAGCGAGCTTTTCGATTTTTATGTGAGTCATTCAAGATCGTGTCCGAATTCTTATTTAACACTTAATCCCTGATATGAATTTCCTTGTACAGCCATCTGGTTTTGTTGCCTTCTTCTGACCTATTTCAGAGCGCTAAGCCTTCCCTGAATTTCAGTCTCCAGCAAGATCTAACTGAAAGCCCCTATAAGTTAGAGGTTGATAGGATAATAATTATCATTAACATTGGAGGCTGTGGATTTTACGCCAGACAATATCCGAATTAAGGAGGTGAGTCGTGAACAATGCTGAAGCAGTGCAAACTTTTTCTATGGAGGACGATCCCTGGCAAGGAGTGTTTCTCACTGAAAAAGCCGCCAGACAGGTAAATAAACTGATGGCACAAGATCCCCAGGTAAAGGGTATTCGTCTGGGGGTGAAAAAATCCGGCTGTGCTGGTTTTGCTTATGATCTGGAATTGGCCAGGGAAGTGGAAGCCGATGAGTTGCATTATGAACGGGACGGCGCCCACCTTTATGTGCCGAAAGACGCCATTTCCCTGATCGATGGCACGGAAGTGGATTATGTCAGGGAAGGTCTTAATCAGATGTTTAAATTTAGTAATCCCAAAGCACAGGCTGCCTGTGGCTGTGGCGAAAGTTTTGGTGTGTAAATGACTCAGAGTAGTATAGAGGTCCAGCCGGAAGTTCAGGCCCTGGTGGATGGAGATGGATATAAAGAAGGGTTTTATACCCAGGTCGCGACAGATAAATTAGCCAAGGGGATCACCGAAGCTGTGGTTCGCGCCATTTCCGCAAAAAGAAACGAACCGCTATGGATGTTGAATTTCAGACTGGATGCCTACCGAACCTGGCAGAAAATGAAAGAGCCCCATTGGTTGAAGGCAAACTATGAGCCGCTTGATTATCAGGATTACAGCTATTATGCGGCGCCCTCCTGCAATTCATGTGATTCCGAAGATGGCGGTGAAGCGGTTAAAGACGGCAGCAATGAATTCCTGACTAAGGAAGTTGAGGAAGCGTTCGACCAGCTGGGTGTTCCTGTCAGGGAAGGCGCGGAAATAGCAGTTGACGCTATTTTCGATTCCGTTTCGGTAACTACCACCTACCGGGATAAGCTGGCGGAGCAGGGCATTATTTTTTGCTCGTTTAGCGAGGCGATCCAGGATTATCCTGAGTTAGTGCAAAAGTACCTGGGCTCAGTGGTGCCGCCGAAAGACAATTTCTTCGCGGCGCTAAATGCGGCCGTGGCATCAGATGGCACTTTTGTCTATATACCAAAGGGCGTTCGATGCCCGATGGAATTATCCACCTATTTTCGCATTAACCAGTCTAAAACCGGGCAGTTTGAACGCACTATCCTGGTGGCGGACGAAGGCAGTTATGTAAGCTATATCGAAGGCTGTTCGGCACCAGTACGTGATACCTATCAACTGCACGCCGCAGTGGTCGAGGTTATCTTGCACAAAGATGCCGAAGTGAAATATTCCACGGTACAGAACTGGTTTTCCGGTAGTGAAAACAGTCAGGGGGGTATTCTTAACTTTGTTACCAAACGAGCTTTATGCGAAGGGGCCGGGTCTAAGATGTCTTGGACCCAGTCTGAAACAGGCTCAGCGATCACCTGGAAGTATCCCAGCGTGATCTTGTTGGGGGATAATTCCATAGGGGAGTTTTTCTCCGTCGCGTTAACCAACGGACGTCAGCAGGCCGATACCGGCACCAAGATGATCCATATCGGCAAAAATACCAAATCCACCATTATTTCCAAAGGTATATCCGCAGGTGCCAGCGAAAACACCTACCGGGGTTTAGTGAAAATTCTGCCGGGAGCCAGCAATGCCAGAAACTTTACTCAGTGTGACTCTATGTTGATTGGGGATGCTTGTGGCGCGCATACCTTTCCCTATGTGGAAGTGCGCAATAACTCGGCGCAAATAGAGCACGAGGCGACCACATCAAAGATTGGCGATGATCAGATGTTTTATTGTCTGCAGCGAGGGATTAGTGAAGATGATGCTATCTCCATGATAGTTAATGGTTTCTGTAAAGACGTATTTTCTGAGTTACCACTGGAGTTTGCGGTGGAAGCGCAAAAGCTATTGGCCATCAGCCTGGAACACAGTGTGGGATAGAGTACAAATGTTAACGATTAAAGATTTACATGTCAGCGTAGAAGACACGGAAATTCTCAAAGGCTTGAACCTTGAGATCAAAGCGGGTGAAGTACATGCGATTATGGGCCCCAATGGCTCAGGAAAAAGCACCTTGTCCAGTGCCCTGGCCGGCCGTGATGAATATGAAGTCACCCAGGGAGAGGTGCTTTTTAAGGGGATAGATTTGCTGGAGCTGGCGCCGGAAGAGAGAGCCGGTGAAGGTCTATTTCTGGCGTTTCAATATCCGGTGGAGATCCCCGGCGTCAGCAATAAGTTTTTCCTGCAAGCCTCGGTCAATGGGGTGCGCGAGTATCGCGGTTTGGCGCCATTAGAGCGTTTCGAGTTTGCCGATTTTATTGAAGATAAAATTAGTCTGCTGAATATGCCGGACGATCTTTTGTCCCGATCCGTTAATGAGGGATTTTCCGGCGGAGAGAAAAAACGTAACGATATCTTGCAAATGGCGGCCCTCGAGCCGGAACTTTGTATTTTGGATGAAACCGATTCAGGACTGGATATAGATGCGCTAAAAACCGTAGCAAACGGGGTGAATAGCCTGAGGGATTCGAACCGGGCCTTTATTATCGTCACTCACTACCAGCGGATCCTGGACTATATCAAGCCGGATCACGTACACGTTTTATACCAGGGGAAGATAGTGAAGTCGGGCGACTTCAGCCTGGTGGGAGAGTTGGAGGAAAAAGGTTATGGTTGGCTCACCGGTGATGAATAATACCGAGGTTTTGTCCCGTTTTCATAAGCAATTTCAGCATGAGCAGGCAACAGAACATCATCTGAAGCATTGGCAAAAACTGATGGCAGAGGGGTTTCCGAGTCAGGCAGATGAAGACTGGAAATACACCCCTCTGGCGCAATTTTCCGAGCTGAATTTTGTACGCCCGGCGCCAGTTAAAGTAAAACCCGAGCGACTAAGACAACTTGCTTTACCTGTGGATGCGTACCGGCTGGTTTTCGTTGATGGTGAGCTGGATTTAACCCTGAGTGAACTGGCTTGTGGTGAGTTTCAGTTAACGTCTTTGTTTAGCTATGGAAGTAAGCTGGCGCATAAGTTACCGGAAGCGATTAACCCTGAGGTATTTCTCCATTTGACCGAAGGGTTAGCCAGGGGCGGTATCTCCATACGCCTGGGGAAAAACAGAGTAGCCGAAAAACCTTTGTATTTGCTACATATTAATACTGCGTCAAGCCCGTCCATGGTACAAAGCCGGCATCATCTGGAGCTGGAGCTCGGGGCAGAAGGGGAAGTGATTGAACATTTTGTCAGCCTGGGGGACAGCGTCAGTTACAGCGGTGCCAGGATGACTATGTCGGTGGCAGATAATGCCAGGCTAACCCATTCGAAATATATGGCGGAATCAGATCAAGCTTATCACTTTGCCCATAACGATATTTTCCTCGCACGAGATGCCTACGCGCGCAGTACCTGTTATTTGCTCGGCGGACAATTGGTGCGACACCATAGCAGCGCTCGTTGCCAGGGTGAAGGCAGCAGGCTTGAAATGAACAGCATTTCCCTGCCGGTGAAAAGCCAGGTATATGACAGTCGGACTTATCTGGAACATAACCTGGGTCATTGTGAAAGCAATCAGTTGCATAAAACCATTATAAAAGACCAGGCAAGAGCCGTGTTTAACGGCAAAATTCTGGTGGCTAAAGGGGCGTTGAAAACCGATGGCCAGATGGATAACCGTAATCTGTTGCTGGGGGATAAAGCAGAAGTGTATAGCAAACCCCAGTTGGAAATATACGCAGACGACGTTAAATGCAGCCATGGGGCGACAACAGGGCGGATCGATCCCGAGCAGCTCTTTTACTTAAGGGCCAGGGGTATTAAACATAGCGAGGCCTATAAGATTATTACGTTCGCGTTTGCGGCCGAGCTTACCCAGGAAATTAAAGATGAAAAGTGCCGGGCCTGGGTGCTGGCTCGTTTGGCAGAGCGTCTTGGGGAGCAGCCTGTATGAGTTACCCCATAGCAAAAATTCGTGATGATTTTCCTGTGCTGGGTGAAAGGGTAAATGGACAACCCCTGGTTTATCTGGATAGCGCCGCCAGCGCCCAAAAACCGATTTCTGTTATCGAGCGAGTAAAATGCTTCGATCAGCAGCAATATGCCTCAGTACACAGGGGAATACATCAGCTTAGCGCCAACGCGACAGAGATGATGGAAACGGTGCGGGATCAGGTGGCGAGCTTTATCAACGCCAGCTGCAGGGAGGAGATTGTTTTTGTAAAAGGCGCCACGGAAGCCATTAACCTGGTGGCCAACAGTTATGGCAGCGCTTTCTTTAAGCCAGGCGATGAAGTCATTATTTCCGAAATGGAGCATCACGCGAATATCGTACCCTGGCAGTTAATGGAGCAACAGCTGGATATCAAAGTCCGGGTATGGGAGGTGGACCAGCAGGGTCAACTGGACCTGGCCAGGCTTAAATTTTTGTTAAACGATAAAACTGCACTGGTGGCGATAACCCATATTTCCAATGTATTAGGCACGGTTAACCCAATTGAGCAGATAGTTGCCCTGGCCAGAGATGCTGGCGCCGTAATATTGGTGGATGGCGCGCAGGCTGTCATGCATCAGGTGGTGGATGTGCAGGCGTTGGATTGTGATTTTTACGTGTTTTCAGCTCATAAACTCTACGGCCCTACCGGAGTCGGCGTGTTGTACGGGAAAAAGGCGTTGCTGGACTCTATGCCTCCCTGGCAAGGGGGCGGCGCCATGATCCGTCAGGTGAGCTTTAGTACAGGCACTCAGTTTAATACCGTCCCCTGGCGGTTTGAGCCTGGTACGCCAAATATTACCGGTATTATCGGTTTTGGCGCCGCACTGGAGTACCTGGGATCCATTGGCTTAAAACAAATTCAGCAATATGAAACGGCTCTGATGAGTTATGCCCTTGAGGCGATGAAGTCTGTGCCCGATTTGCATATTTATGGTCCGGAGCAAAAGGCCGGAGTGATCGCTTTTAACCTTGGTTCATTTCATGCGTTTGATGTCGGCAGCTTTCTCGATAAATACGGTATCGCTATTCGCACAGGTCATCATTGCGCTATGCCATTGATGGAGCTCTACTCTGTATCGGCTATGTGCCGGGCTTCCATCGCCCTGTACAGTCAAAGGGAAGATATAGATAGGCTGGTGGATGGGTTAATAAGGATCCATAAGCTATTGAATCTTTGATTAAGCCCGCACGGAACCATTATTTTTAACAAGGTAAAACATTGAATATAGAAAAACTGCTGAAAAACTTTTCCCGCTGTACCGATTGGGAGGAAAGGTATTTGTATATGATAGAGTTGGGAGCAAAAATACCTGTATTTCCCGAGCAGGAAAAGACACCTGAGTTATTGCTGCCGGGCTGTCAGAGCCAGGTGTGGATTAAACTAAGCGTAAACCCGCAGGGAGTGATGGTACTGTGCGGCGACAGTGATGCTTCTTTGGTAAAAGGTATGATGGCGATAGTTTTTATTCTCTATAAGGATAAAACACCGGCCAATGTGGTGGCGTTGGAAATACAGCCAATATTCGAGCAATTGTCCCTGACGCAGCATTTAACTCCTACGCGAACCCAGGGGCTGGCAGCTATGGTCGAGTATATTCAAACTCAGGCTAAAACCTTGCTGTAAAGTCAAACCTTGCCAGCGAAGGCTGGGTGAAGGGGGCATGTTCAAGAAGTATAGGATTAGGTTGGACGAGAATTACATGAGCCGAACCGGGGTAATAGTCAACCTGCACATAGCGATTAATTCAGCTGCTTAGCTTTAAACTGTATGGCGCTCCAGTCTCAATTCTGAAGCGCCACTGTGTCATTGCCGGGTAGGTCATGTAGGAGAGTAATAAAGTCTCATACTAAAGCATCTATGAAGCCCCATTCTGTATCGAGCTCAATTTTGAGCTGTGAAAATAAAGTATCATCCTAGCTCGATGTTCAGCCGTATCACGGGCAACTACTGAGTATTTAAGTATCATACTGAACGTAACTCACATCTGGACAGAAGCGTGTCAGTGGCTTTGCTACTTTAGAAAAATATGGATTACTACAGGTATGGGAAATCCATATACCTCTGACCAAAATCACTATGCCACTACGACTGTTACTCAAACTTAAGCTTGCGGTCATGACGGTACGACTTGGTCGAGTAGCTACGTTTAAGCGAGTTTGATACATGCTCCCCTATTGAGTCCTTCAGTCCATCAAAAAATTCAATTTCCTCGGACTGGGTGAGAAAATCAGAGATCAAATCCCCCATCTCCTCGATGATATCTTTGCGATCCCTGATGTTAAATGTTTTGCCCTCTCCGAGTTTTAACAGGTGTTCTCTGTCAGGAAACACCTTACTGTTAGCCATCTTTAACGCCATCTTGTTATCGATGGTGTCGTAAATGAGAGTGTGGGTAATGTCGAATGGGGGGGAAACTCGTACATTCTTCAGCTTGTTATCGTATTGCAGGGCAAAATTCTTGAGGTGGGCGTCACCGTTGCCAATCAAGCAGTTAAACACAATGTACCGATACACCCTCTCGACCTCGGTCATGTCATTGGTGTAACGGTGCGTCGCCCTCAATAATGTCTCGTAGCTACCCGTGTATTTGGCATCTGGATCATTGGGCTTCTTGAGAAGCGTTGTGAAGTCCTCATACCCCAACTTAGCCCCCGATTTGTCAGAGTCGAACCGCTCAATAACAAAGGTCTCTAGAGACTCGGAGAGGTAGGTTTTAGGTGGCTCTAGGCCGCAAAACCTCGCGGCCTCCATGCAAACGTATTCATTCACCGTCAGTAAAGGAAACTCGCTATCGAAGGACTTTACAATCAAATCCTTTTGCTCGATAGTTCTGTCTGTTTTAGCCGGAACGCTTACCTTGGGCTGGACACCAGCCAATGAATTGCGAAGGTAGTATTTTTCCAGTAGCAAAGGAAAAAGTGGTTCCTTACTCTTGTAGGTCAGGATGTCTTGTAGGGTGACCGATTCAACATCAGGCAACTCAAAATCACTTTTGTAAGACAGCATACCGATCCCGTTGTCACTTTGGATCGCCAGCAGGTACATGTCGTTAACCTTGGCGTACCTTGCCAACTTCTCAGCAATGAATCGACGGTTAAATCCCTCAGGGAGATTTTGTGCAAAAATGGGATGAATTGAGCCGGATGAATAACTATCCAACCCTTTTTGGGTCATAGTAAGTGAGATGTGTTGCCCCTCTTGGATAGGGGTGTATACATGGGTGGAACCATGCGTCAGTATGCCAAGTTCATCACCTTGCGCCAACACAGACAACTTAGTTACTTTGTTTGGTAGTGAAATGCTCATTGATCTTCATCCTCTAAGAACAAGTCGTCAATATCATCCCAATCGGGCAAGGAGTGCTTCTTGGTCACAATATCAAATTGCAGACCAACAGCATCCAGCAGCCTTTCGAAAATATCAAACGAACCTGTGAACCGCCCATTTTCAATTTCAGAGATGGTTGTTTTGTTGATGCGGGTTAATTCAGAAAGCTGAGATTGGGTTAGCTGCCTATCTTTCCTTTGTTGTTTGATTTTTTGCCCTATTTGCTCACGATTTGCCATCATTCACCTCTTTATTTGTTAGCTATATGGCTAACATTATAGAGGAAACAAAAAAAGTTAGCTATATGGCTATCTTTTGATGGGGTAGGTGTCATTGTGAGAAGTTTGCTGAAAGAATTAGATTAATGCAGACTCCCCCAAAATTAACAAAGGTATCATCATGAACATGGATAAGTTTTTGTAGGGCTAGCTCGCATTAACAGAATGTAAATGAACATTTACTCTGGATGATAAAGGGGCAATGTCGGTTTAGCTCAGAGCTAAGATTAGCTTGGTCTATCTTTACCTCTAAGCTAATGTTAATAATTTTAGCAATCAGTTCCTTCCGAAAGCAGCAGAGCATCCTCAAGCTCAACTCCCAAATATCGAATCGTATTATCTACTTTTGTATGCCCGAGCAACAACTGTACCGCACGAATATTTTTGGTTTTTGCGTAGATAAGCGTTGCCTTCGTTCTTCTCATTGAGTGAGTGCCATAAAAGTCAGGATCTAAGCCGAGATGTAATGCCCAAGTTTTAACTAGCTGGCGATAATAGGAATAGCTGATTGGTTGCTGTTTTCTCCTAGAACTTGAAAATAGGTAGTCACTCGATTGTAAAGATGCAGAAAGTATCCATTTCATTAAACTTTGTTGAGTTTTTGGGGTGATTTCGAATTGTACTTCAATATCGGTTTTCTGTTGAACATGCTTAACTCTGTTGAAGACCATATCTTGCGATGATACATCACAAACTCTGAGGGGGAGCAAATCGCTTGAGCGGAGCTTACTATCAATTGCCAGATTGAGCAGCGCCAGTTGCATTAAATTGTTTTCGATCTCAAGCCGGGTTCGAATTCGCCAGATTTCCTCTAATCGGAAAGGTTTTTTAACACCGCTGCGCCTTTTGTTTGAAGCGACCATGATGACCTCCTTAATAAAAGTGGCTGGTCATTATGATTGTAGTGTCTTGGGTACAGGGAGCTTTACAACCAGTCTGAAGAACTGGCTTCTCGATACCTCATTACATTCTGATAGCTATTGCCCTCTCAAGTATTGTGCATACAAAACATCGGCAAAGTCGGTTTCGTTGATTTCTTTAGTGACTAAATCACGAACAGCATTGGCTAAAAGATCATTATCTTCGGTAATTTCGTAATCATTGAGCGACAAGTACTCAAGAGCGACAGCCAGTCCAGTGCGTTTATTTGCATCAGGGCAGGCATGTGATACTGCTATACTAGCCGTATATTTAGCTGCTATTTCAAAAATATCGTCTAAACCTTGATAAACAATAGCATTGTCTATTCTGCTAAGAGCCCCTTGTAGCTTAGGGATATCTACTGAACCTTTCATTCCTGGTTCAGTGCTCAAGATTAGTGCATTTATCTCAATAACACGCTCGAACGGAAAGCAAATGATATTCATTACATATCAGCCAGCTTCTGGAAGGTTTTCGGGTGTGTTCTTAGGGCTAACTTAGTTTCAGACTTCACTATTTGCTGTCCAAAGTCGCCAGTAAGGTCCAACTGTTTAGTCGCTTTAATTTTTGGCCGTTCGACAGCTTGTACGCCATAGGCTTCAAGTTTTTTATTCATGATGCACCCTTCTATTCATCTACTAGCCGATTATAACTTTATATACCTCAGAAAACACCACGGTTTAAATTCAACTGTAGTGTTGGCCTTTAGGCCAGATCCCCCTTATAGCGTCATAAATAGTGCCAAAAAGTCTAAACAGAAATTAGCGAGTGGTAGTCGGATTAACTCAGGTATTAGAAATTGCCCTTTTTTCTCCGGTGCGTAACAAACTTTTGTGGCAAACCCCGAGATTTGCTAACACCACAGGCCCGATTGATAAACTCTCAAACAGGCCCTGACGGTTGTCATACTCTGTGCCAACATTAAGAAGTAAGAGGTGTTAGCCCTTTTCGGATTAGCCTAAATATTCCAAATGACGAATAATAAGGCAGGTTTTCAGCTCGTTTTGGGGCATTTTCGTGCTAGGAATAGCGGCGAATCTGCTCCGTCCCCGCCAATTTAGTTGATACTTTAATACTTAGTATGAGCCTTTATACTCGCCCCACAGGCAGTGGCCCGACACGCTGAATCCAGAGGTTTAACCACGGTCACCGAGTTCGTTAAATGACTCTGGATTGCCAGGCAAGCTGAAAGTGACAAGAGTACTGATCGCTTACCTGGCAGTCGAGATTAAAATTCGGCCGTAGTTTCAAACGCAATATGCTGCTTTAGCTGGTCAAAATTACCTACAGCTTGGTCGTTCAATTCAAATAGTGGATAGCTTTTTGCCTGGGGGAAAATGCTAAATAGTTGCTCGGTATTAAAGTCCAATCCTAGCTTTACCCTTTCCATAGTCAGTCCTTGCTGTTTTAACCAAAAAAATGCGGAATCACATTGCGGGCAGTTGTCTTTACTGTACATTTTTATCTGCATTATTTATCTCCCTCGAATGTCTTAAAATTCAGCATCAAAGGCCAACTCTCTGTCTGTGGGGCGCTGGTATTCGGTTACCCGTTTTTCGAAGAAGTTGGTTTTTCCTTCCATATCCAGCAGGCGCATAAAGTCGAAAGGATTGTCCGAGTTAAATACGGCGTCAAAGCCAAATAATCCGGCAATCACGTCACATGTGTGTTCGATATATTGGCCCATAAGCTGTGAATTCATTCCGATAAGATCCACAGGCAGCGCCTCGGTGACAAACTCCTTCTCGATGGCGACAGCTTCTTGGCAGATCTGTTGAAACTCCTGTTGACTGATCTGACCGGGTGTCAGGGTTTTATAGAGCAATGCGGAAAAGCTGAAATGTAACCCTTCATCACGGGCGATTAAGTCATTACTGGCAGCCAGACCCGCCAACAGACCACGTTTTCTGAAGTAATAAATGGCGCAAAAGCTGCCGGCAAAAAATAGCCCTTCCACTAAACCAAAGGCGACCAGGCGAATAGCAAGATCATCTTTACTGTCTATCCAGCGCATCACCCATTGGGCTTTTTTCTTTACCGTAGGAACCGTGTCGATAGCGTTAAATAAGCGCTCTCTTTGTGCCACATCGGGAATATAGGTTTCCAGCTGTAAGGCATATGTTTCGGCATGGATAACTTCGTTAAAGGATTGCAACGCCAGAAAACAGCGTACTTCGGCAATTTCAATATCACGGTAAAATCGCGTCAGCAAGTTTTCATTGATCATTCCTTCGCTTTGAGCGAAAAAAGCCAGTACATGGTGGATAAAGTGCTTTTCACTGTCAGTCAGCTTGGCCAAATCAGGCAAGTCCTGGGCGAAGTCGAGCTCTTCAGTGGTCCAGATAGCGGCCTCGTGGGTTTTATAGGCGTCCCAAATTTCCTGATATTGGATTGGAAACAGGCTGAATTTATTTTTAACTATCATGATCAATCCTTAGATAATAAATCTTGGTGAGCTCGGCTCTTAAGCGCCGCAGTTATCACAGTCTTCGTCCTGGTAGGGAATGGTCACTTTGACTGCGTTAGCGGACGGTTTACTGCGTAGGTAATACATGCCGGTTTTTAACCCCTGCTGCCAGGCATAAAAATGCATCGCGTTGATTTGGGCAAATGTGGGGGTCGCCAGCCAGAGGTTCATACTTTGTGACTGGCAAACAAAAGGGCCGCGGGCAGCAGCCATATCGATAATTGTGCGTTGGGATATTTCCCAGACGGTTTTAAAAATCGACTTTGTTTGTTCGGATATTTGACTAATTTTCGCAATTGAACCGTTGTTACGAATAATGCTGTCGCGTATTTTCTGGTTCCACAGGCCTTGCTGCTCCAGTGTTGCAACCAGGTAGCGGTTCACCAGAATAAATTCTCCGGACAGGGTTTGGCGTTTATACATATTGCTGGTTTGAGCCTCGAAGGCTTCGGTATTACCCAGGATCTGAGCGGTGGAGGCTGTTGGCATATGGGCGATAAGCAAGGAGTTTCTCAGCCCCTGTTTCGCTATTTTGGCTTTCAGCTCTTTCCAGTCCCATTGCATGGATGGAGTATGCTGCCACAAATCAAACTGCAGCTGGCCCTGGCTTGCGGGAGAGCCATCATAGCTTAGGTATGGGCCATATTGTTTTGCCAGCCGGGTGGAAGCACTCAGTGCGGCGTGGTACATAGTTTCAGCTATTTGCAGGTTCAGTTTGGCGGCTTGTTCGCTTTCAAATGCCAGCTTCAGTTCGAAGAACACATCTGCAAGTCCCTGGATGCCTAACCCGACAGGGCGATGGGCATGGTTGGACTCCGAAATTTTTTCCGTAGGGCAGAAGTTGACGTCTATCACTCTGTCCAGATTTTTAATCGCTATCTGGGTAACCTGGTGTAGTTTATCGAAATCGAACTGGCCGTCTTTCACAAATTTGGGTAGGGCTATAGAAGCCAGATTGCAGGCCGCGGTTTCCTTTGCTGTGGACACTTCAAGGATCTCGGCGCATAGGTTACTGGATTTAATCACCCCGAGGTTCTGTTGATTGGATTTTCGGTTGCAGGCATCCTTATACAACATATAAGGCACCCCTGTTTCCGCCTGGGACTCGATGATCCTGGTCATAAGCTGGCGGGCTTTGATGGTTTTAACGCCTAATCCCTGGGCTTCGTAGCTTTCGTATAAGCGGACAAAGTCCTCTCCGAGGCTATCCGACAAACCAGGCGCAGTATTTTCACTAAACAGGGTCCAGTCTTTATCGTCTTTGACTCGCTGCATAAAGAGGTCAGGGATCCAGAGTGCCAAAAACAGATCCCTGGCCCTGAACTCCTCTTTACCTGTGTTCTTTTTCAGCTCTAAAAAGGCTTCAATATCCCCGTGCCAGGGTTCAAGGTACACGGCGAAGCTGCCTTTTCGTTTGCCGCCGCCCTGGTCGACGTAACGTGCCGTTTCATTGAATACCTTGAGCATAGGTATAATGCCGTTGGAGATGCCATTGGTGCCCAGGATCGGGGCGCCGGATGATCTGATATTGTGTATATGTAAGCCGATGCCGCCGGCGGATTTGGAGATCTTTGCGCAATCTTTTAGGGTGCTGTAAATCCCTTCGATGGAATCGTCTTCCATGGCCAATAAGAAGCAGCTAGACAGCTGTTGCATTTTACAACCGGCATTAAACAAAGTGGGAGTGGCGTGACTGTAATACCCCTGGCTGAGTAAGTCGTATAACTCCTTAACCTCCTGAATGTCGGTATCTTTATCCGTACCAGAGATACCTGCGACCGCCAAGGCTACCCTTAGATACATGTCCTGTGGGCGTTCTACAATTTTACCGTCTACCTTAAGCAGGTAAGAGCGCTCCAGGGTTTTATATCCGAAATAGTCAAATTGATAGTCTCTCTGGTAATCAATAATAGCGTCCAACGATTGGGCGTATTGTTGAGTTTTACTGACATAGTCTGGATTGAGTAATCCAATATCGCTCAGTTGTCTGGTAGCCCATTGAAATCCTTGGGTCTCTTTTTGCAGTGAGCTCACCAGTACACGGGCAGCCAGATCGGCATAGTGAGGGTGCTCGCTGGCCAAGGTGGCGCTAATTTCTGCGACAAAGTTATCGATCTCTGTAACCCGTATCCCATCATAGAGTCCGGCAACTACCTTTTGAGCTACCTTTATCGGGTCTACCTTTAAGTCTTCAGAGAGATTTTCAATTCTTATAGTGACCTTGTCCAGGCTGACTTTTTCCGTTCTTGAATCTCTTTTTATTACAAACATATCTATATGTAGTCCAATATCGCACTCGCGTGCCCATATATAGTGTTTTTAATGTAACTGATAATTATTATCAATGAATATTTTTTACTTTGTTAGGCACTGCGAATTTTTCCGGAAACAGCCATGAGATAAGGTGAAGAAGCGAAAATAAAAAAATTAGCCTAGAGCTAACTAGCTGAAATGAAAGCTGTTAATAAATGAGTAAATAAATGGTCGGCATTCTGGTTTTGTGATCTGCATCACGTTTAAGGGAGAGGGTTATATTAACCGTAAGTGATAATTATTATCATTTGGTATCTGTATTAATTCTTGTGATTAAACAATGCAATTATCTATTAATGCCTGGTTAGATTCATGCATTCAAGGGTACACACATAAAGTTCAGGATGCCGTGGTGGATTTCTTTATGGCTGAAGCGGCCCTGAGCCGTGAAAATGGCGGCTTAGATGAATTGGCATCATTTCACGAGGCGAGCATGGCGCTGGTACGTTTAGCCCGCTGGCATGGCGATGACAGAAGTTGCTTGCAGGCATTAAAGAAATTGCATAACCGCCTGTTGTGCGAACTGGCGAATAAACAGCGACCTTACCAATTCAGGGTCAGATGCCTCAAGTATGCTCGTGGAACCTTGAAAGATATCTGCGCTCTGTATGCTTGCTATGACGTTGTCTCCAAGGCTAAGGTTTTTCGCAGCGACTTTGTACGTCGGGCCGTTTTATAGCCTCTGTAGCTGGTGTTAGTCACGGCCCTATTCGGTACAAGGGAGAACATGTATACCCAAGCTGCTTGGAAATGCGGGGATCAGCAAGTCGAGAAGTGACCGGGTTCAAGGCATAAAGCCGAAGGTCTGGTCTTCTACATCAAGGTTTTATAACGCCGAAGAGGGTTGCTTCTCGTCTGGCCCGAAGGGAGCTCAGCCAGAAAGTCAGCACTGCGTTGCAACGCTTGAAAAGGGAATGCCATTCCCTGCTCGCTGCGCCTTGTTCTGACATCCTGCCTGAGCTCTGAATCTGCATTTCCAGGTAGTTTGGGTATAACTGTCAGTTCGATTGGCTTTTGCTTTTTTAAACGTCAATTGGAGGCAAAAAATTTACCAACCTAGTTGGAGTGACTAGCTCTTTGCAGTTAGCGTGAACCGGGGCGGCGAACATGTTCGGCTCCTTCTATGAGAGAAATAACCAAATGGGTCTTTATGGTCCTACATGCTGGGTTAATCATATGTGCTTGTGGTGTTAGGCAGACATTAGTTTGTTTAAACACAAATTGGTTTGTATCACAAAGTGATTAAACGCAAGGAAACAGTCCTGAGTTAACGGCTCCGGATTGTGAACCCTGGCCGCATAAATAGCGCCAATAGCCTTATTATTGCCAACTGTAAGAGGGGCAACGAAGAATCCTTTCCTGCTCAGCAGGCGAGCTAGTTTAACTGATACATACTGTTGCCAAATGGGATCTTTCAGCGAGTTGACCCAAGCAGGGCTAAGCTCATCTATCACTTTGTCAAAAATACTTGAGCTCCCCAGGTCTATCACGAATCTGGATTTTGCCTCTTCTGCATCAAGGCCAGAGAAAAACCTGGGTACTAACTGAGTATGCTTCTTGTCAAAAGTGAAAAAAACCACTGTGTCCAGACCTATACCTCGATATATACCTTCAAGGGCGGTGTGCAATACCGAGTTAACGTCCACGTTCGGTTCCATGGTCAAAAATGTCAATTCCCTCAGTAGCTTTAACTGTAAAATATCGTCACCAGGCTGAAATTCGTGCTCACTTTGTTTTGTCGTTTCAGTCTCACTTGAATTCGAGATTAAACTGGTGAGTTGCGGCACACCCAGGGAAGTGATTAAGGTTAATGTTTCTGCCTGGCTTTCCTGAATTTTTTTCTCAAGGGCCTCGACTGATATGGAGGTCAGCTTAGATATAGATTCAATGCATTTCTTTATTTTAGTGGTGTTTTTATCCGGCTCCATTAGCAACCGACTCAAGTCATCGACTAAGGCCAGAACTTGCATTTCTTTAGACCTTAAATCAGGTTCGTCTAACGAGGACACCACCACTTTTCCGAGGTGCCAGTGTTTTGCCAACCCCTGACTGATGCGGTCAAATGAAGTACCTAAACACTCTACGACAATAACCGTCGTGTGCGCTTCATTTGCCTCAATCAGTTTCTCGTCCAGTGTCCTGGTTATTTCCTGCCCTGAACTCCAAAAGGCTGTTTCACCCAAATGGTGTAGCAAGGCAGCAATAAAAATCTCTTCTTGAGTATCACTTTGATAGTCTGAAAAAATGCTTCGGCATAAGGTGCCCGCATGCAGTGACTGGGCCAAAAGCACAAGCAACCTTTGGTAGACATTGGGACTCAGTTTTTTATTTCTCAGTAAGCTATCTAGCATCTTGGCAGTAATACAAATGTGCTTAATGGCTTTAAAGCCCAGGATGATAGTCGCTCTGCTTACTGTGGTGACTTCATTGCGGCCTCTTTTGTAGAGCACGCTATTTACAACCTTAAGAATACGAGAAGTCAGCGCATGATCATGCAAGATAGACTGCCCCAGTTTAGCTAGCGAGGCAGATTCATCACAGGCCATCTCTTCAAGCATGCGCACAGTAGAACATAGTGCTGGCATCTCATGCTCGCTAATATACTCAACCCATTCTTGGGTGCCATGCAGTGCATTAATGCTCATGAAATAAATTAAATTAGTATTAAAGAATTATTAATATAAAAATAGGCCTTACAGCTTCATCTTGCAGTAATGCGGTTGCCTAACCTTGTTCAGAATGTGTAAAAGCAGGGTTGACCCATATTTATTATCCCGCATACATGTTCTGGTTAGCTGGTATTTGGGACCGGTCAAGCCTGGGTAACAGCGCACGATAGATCGGTAAGAGCCGAGTCCATCTCAGGAGTGAGATGTTAAGGATGCGCGTTCGGCGAACCTTATGGGCACAGGCTTCGCAGATTGCATCTGCTCCCACAAAGATCGCCACAATTGTTACCCTTATTCCCGTTGTGTGATGGGTTCCTGGCATTGATAGTTCTTTTTAAAAGTTTTTGTCTGCCGGTGATTACGGGTTTTGTTGCCTTGGTAATTTGCTAACCTTAGCTGCTTGCGCCTGCTTGTTATTATTTAAAATCAGCATAAAAATGACTAAAAAAATACAGGCAGCCAGGGCGTAGGGAAGTTGTGGAGATAGCTGGTGTAAGCTTGCACCAAGCGCAGGACCTAAGGCCAGACCTAACCCCTGGCTCATACCGTTGATGCCAGCGACTCTGGCCTGCTCATTTTTTCCAACTCGTAAGCTCAATGCTGCCAGATTGCCGGGAAGTAAAAGCCCAAGGCCAGCACCTAAGCCTGCCATAGCGAACATTAACAGGGGGATTTTCGACGTCAGGGTCGCCAATAGCATAGCGAGCAGCGCGATGCTGGCACCGATACGGATTAGTTTTTTTGGCGTCCAGCTTAGCTGCCTGACCACTAAGCCTTGGGTGATGATCATTACCGCCATAGTCACCATCATCATAGCGCCACTGAAGCGGATTGACTGGTCGGAAGAAAACCCGAAGCTATCTTGCAAGCGCCAGGCCGTGACTTGTTGCAGTAAGCTATAAACCGTGAGGCCAAGTAAGGTAACAGCAAGGAATGGCCAGAGCTTTTTATACGGTAGTGGAGAGGTGTGGGTTAATTCTCTAGGGTAAATGTGTTTTGACTCGGGAAATTTTACCCATACAGCCATGGATGTGATGGCTAACAAAAAGGAAATAACAACAAAACCAAGCAGTGCATGGGTGCTGCCTAAATTCATTGCCAGCATACCACCCAAAATAGTGCCTATGCCAAATGCGGCCCCTATCATCCCCATACCCTTGGCTCGTTGCTGCGTCGAGGTTACGTCGGCAATAAATGCTTGAGCTCCCGGCATCATACCGCCAGCGAGTGCGGAATGGAGTGTTCGTGATAACAGGAGTAACATCAGGACGCTATGCACTGAGAGTATCAACTCGAGTCGCAGCTTGATGATCCCTCCTATAACTAGAAGGCAGATCCCGGGAGCGAGAAGGCCGATAAATATCACCTTTCGTCGGCCGTGGCGTTCGCAAACCCTGCCCCAAAAAGGAGCTGAAAAGGTAATAACGAGTGCGGACAAGCTGAGCACAAGACCTGCCTGTATATCCTCGATCCCCATTTCTCGCCCCAGAGATGGAAAAGTGATCATAAAGAAGGAGTGGCCCAGTGCATTGGTTATCAGCGCACTGAATAGAATAAAAAAGGAAAAATTGGATATTTGTTTTGGCGTATTCTTGTTCTGCTTGGTCATAGGTTAACCTTTGTTTCCCTGCTCTATCGGATATGCGAGAAAATAACCGTTTTTTTCTTGAACCTCTGCCATTTGGCGAACAGCTGAAGAACAAATTACTAACGCAAAAGGTTACTGTTGTCTGAATTCTGCAGGCGAGCAGGCATAACGTTTTTTAAACGCTTGGGCAAAATGGCTCGCGCTGCTAAATCCGCACTGGAATGCGATATGTGTGATGCTGCGCTTGTTATCTTTTAAATACAGCCTTGCGCGCTCTAGTCGGTAGTCACGCAGCCAACTAAACACGGTCGAGCCATAGGTTTTTTTAAAGTAACGGTTCAGTTTCGTGTGGCTCATTTGAGCGAGATCTGCGAGTTCATCCAGAGAGGGGGAGTGAGCAAGGTCGCTGGTTAAGCGTTCCACTATATGCTGCAGCCGGCAACGCTCTGGTTCTGAGATCCCAGCTGTATTGCTGGTGGACGCAGGAATGCTGGGTCCCATCCAGCGTGCGATCAATTCCAATGCCTGAGCTTCAGCCAACAATCTGTCTGTGGCCGATGCCAGGGGGTTGTTGACCAAGTCGGATAACCAAAAGTCGACGGATTCCTGGTGGCCTAAACGCAGGATCTGGGCGTCCGACGAGCACTGCTCCATACTGTCAGACTCGTTAAAAGCCTGGCCAATTCTGCGTGTCGAATAGCGAATAACGGCCATTTTGGTCTGTATATCGGCTGGCGTGCTGCGGAAGATTTTCTCACTATTGGTATTTATTAACCACACGTCGCCTGGTCTGACCGTGTGGTTAAGAGCCTGATCGGAGAAACCAAAGCGGCTGTATCCCTGTAACCCAAATATCAACAGGGTGGTCGCCGATGGATAATGGATGACGGAAAGATAGTCCTTGCTAAACGTACAGTCGCTGCGAGTGAGTGAAATATCTTTACAGATATGTCCAGTGACAAACTCAGTGAGCCCCTTGCTCTCAGGTAGATTTTTTCTGGACCATTTACCTAAGTCCGCCGCAGCGCAACAAAGAAAGTTCTTGTCTATAGACAGCGGAATTGGATTGTATGTCTTCATATTTCTTCACGTCTCAGCGCAATTAGTTATACCCTGATACAGGATAATGATATTCATTATCATATTCAAATATAACCGGTGGTTGTTCAAAGCTACAAAATGCAATGAATTCAGAGAGGTGTGATTAGCCAGTAGACGTAACCGGACAACAAAGGGTCAACCTAAGGGGCAAATTTTCTACATTGGGCATTAACAAAAGTCGGCAGGCTGGCTTGTATATTTGGTAGGCGCCGAACTGGTTCGGCGAACCCCGCGCGCTGACTTCGCCCGATCTCCTGCAAAGCGACATCCGCTCCACGATAAAAGCGGCTTTCTTACATTACGGATAACCTATATCCAGCTCCATTGGCCCATAGGCGGTATCTATGCTGCGACTTTCTACTTTACTAAAACCAGCCGCCTTAAGCTTTTTGGCAATAAAACCCCGGTCAAAAGAAACATCGGTTCCATTTAACGCCGGAATAAAACGGCCAACAACATGCTGCTCCGGCTTAGTCCTGCCATTAAACAAACCTTCGTGAAAACTAATAAACAAACCCGTGGGAGAAAGTGAATCTTTAATCTTTAGCAATAGTGCGTCCAGATCATCCGCGTAATAAAGCGACATGGCGCTCCAAACGATATCATAACCCTTGCCCAATGGGTCTGTGTTGTAATTTCCTGCGATAACGCTGACGGTATCGGCATTACCGGTGGACAGAGCCTGTTTTATCTTACTGGCGCAGGGAGGTAGATCAAAAATACTTACTTTAATATCGGGTCTTAGCTTAAACAGCGTGACCGCAAGGGATTCCGAACCCGCACCTAAATCCAGCATTGTTGTTACCTGAGGCCATTGCTGTAATTGCTGTAATATATTAACCACCACCTGGTTATTTACACTGTTATGAAACGAGCGCAGGTTTGCCACGGCGCGCTGCCAAAATGCAGGGTTAGTAAAATCCGCAGCGCTGTTATTGGACTGACCGGTTGTCAAAATGTGTGTAATGGTTTCCTGACTGGTGTGTTTTACTTTGGCCAAATGAAGCAACATGTCACGCATGGATGTTGGGCTATGGGATAAAAGATAAGGCGCCATATCGTCAATCAGGCGGTAATGATCCACCTCTTTTTCCACGAAATCCAGGCTGCACATAGCATCTAGCAGGAGTGTGGTTTTAACTGAGTCTAAATTTAGTTCTGCGGCGATTTGTTGCGCTGTCTTGGGGCGATACAAGGCGTCAAAAACCCCTAAATCAACGCCTGTATATAGGACTTGCCAGCGGATTGGCGCCAGCATCAGCTCAAATAACTTTGTTTGCGGCATATCAGTGTTTGTATTGTGGTTTTTCATCTTTCTTTACCAGTCGGCGGATAGTTGAAGGCCAAAATATCTGGGGGCGGCATCTTCAACCACAACGCCATTTGGGGTGTTCACGGCGCGGCTGATTATTTCAGCATCAAAGATATTTTTTGCCCAGAGGGAGACAGTGAATTCGTTAAATCGGTAGCCGATTTCCGCATCCACTTTGGCGTAGGCAGGCTGCTTTAACTTGTTTTGGATATCGAAATAATAATCACCAGATCCGTTCAAGCCGACTTGACCAAAGAATCCCTGTGGCGCTTGATAAGCCAGACCAAGGGAGTAGCTATAATTTGCGGCTAAGGGAAGCCGGTGGCCGGATAAATATTGCTCCACCAAGGCGCCTGATTGCGGGGTATTGCGTTTGTATGAGGTAGCTTTGGCATTTTGAGCCCCAAGCGTTGCATAACTGGAAAGTGTTTCGCTCAGACTTACATCGAGGGAGAACTCCACCCCATATACCCTGGTTTCCGCTGCATTGGAAATGAGTTGAACGTTTCCGGGCTCCAGATCGACAATTTGTTTGTCTTTAGTGATGATGTGGAAGAGACTCGAGTCGAAGGTTATATCGCCTCCCAGCATGTGCCCTTTTAATCCTATTTCGGCATTGGTGCTGGACTCTGACCCATAGGTAAAGCTGTCTATGTCGGATGCGGCATTGTAGTTGTATCCCCCGGGTAAATAACCTTTCGCCAGAGATGCGTAGAGTAAATCGTTTGAGGGTAAATGGTAGGAAACCGTTAATTTAGGCAACAACACAGTTTTATCTATGTCTTTGCTATAGCTGTTGTCTAGCTTGATTGAGGAGATATCTTGCTGCCCTTGCTGGCGGACTCTTTCCAGCCGTGCGCCCAGCGTCATGCTTAACTTGTGTGTCATATCCAGCTCTAGCTGGCCAAAGCCGGCCACTCCGGTTTGATCTATCCGGGTCTGGCGTAGTGTCCTTGGCGCGCCAATCTGAAACGCAATGTCAGACGACTCCCGGTAAACATATGCCCCGGCTAGCCACCTGAGATTGTCTTCCCGGGCAGCAGAGGATAACCGGAGTTCCTGAGACAACATGTCATTGTTTAAGTCGAGTAATGTTGCTGGCATCGGCAAGCTGGTGGCATCAAGATCGGCCTGAAAATTCCGCCGATAGTGGGTGAGTCCGGTAATGGAAACCAGATCAACCGATTCGAAAGCATGGTTGATCCTCAGGGATTGGATGGCCGTGGTGATATCATCAAAGGTTGGCGTGTTGTAGTTGGTGGTGAAGCGGTCCGTCGCAAATCGGCCTGTACTGTAGCGCATACGGCTTTTACCATTTTTACTTTTTTCCAGGGTGCTCTTGAAATCAATATCTGTAGTGTCGCTGGCAAGCAGTTGCAAACCTGAGGATAACGTCCAGCCGTCGGTTTTTCCGCCGTCATTACCTTGATCATATAAGTTGAAGTAGGGGCCTTTAGTTTTTTCCAGTCGTAGCGCCACCGAACCCGCCAGGCTTTCGTTTATTAATGTATTCGAGGCACGCACCGATAAAATATGACTTGGCGCCCGCTCGTTTGCACCATCGGCGAGCGCACTGGATAAACTGGCGGAAAATGACGGCGCCCAGTCAGGATCCTTACTGGTGAGCTTCAATAAACCTGACTCCGTATTTCTGCCATAAAGAGAGCCCTGAGGACCCTTAATGACTTCAAGCTGCTCCAGGTTAAAGAGTTGCGGCGCCTGATTTCCCCCCATAGGTAATGCAACACCGTCGACAAAATAACCTAAAGGATCTTGTAACCCACCGTCAATGCCGGATATTCCTCGTATCACCACACGCTTTTGTACCGAAGACTGTTCGATCTTTACATTGGCAATACGACTATCTAATACGTCTAAGCCGTCCGTTAATTTTATATCTTGGATAACCGTGATACTGGCCGGGACATCTGTCAGCGTTTCATTCCAGTGACGCGCTTCTACAGTGACAGTCTCAACCTGGCTTTCGCTGGGTTTGGTATTCGCGGCAGCCCCGATTGGGCTTACCATAAGGGCTGTGTAAATAGCGGGGTAAGCTATTTTTTTTACGTCCATGTTCAACTCCATTCACCTATATATATATCTGCTTATGTCGCGATAAATATATAGGTGTGGCAGTTTAAAACTATCAACCAATGAACAGATAAATGTCATTTTCCGAGTGGCTCCGAAGCGATTATGGTAAAAAGCTAGCCACAATTTAAGGGGAACGTTGCCGGAACGGCTGTTGTGGGAAGCCTAAAATGATCTGGCGTTCAGGTATGAAAATTTTCCGGTTTAAGTTGACCAGGACAAACCCTAAAGGCGGTGCTGATCAGTAAGTACTGAGCAAACCTTCTGTTTTTCCACAGACCCCTGATTTAAGGTGGTGAGTACTCAGTTTTTAGGCTGGTATTTTAAATATCTGCTAACGATGTGCTGGTAACTTCCGTCTTCTTTCATTTCTTTGAGAATGATGTCGAATTTGTCCCGTATTTCGGACAAATTTCTTTTTATTTGAAAAATCTAGTGTCCGTCCTGAAACACAGGAGTAGGCAGGTAGGCCTGTGTTTATGAAGGAAAAACCGCATGTTACGCATTAATTCAACCCTGTCGCATTTTTTTGGGTTTCTTAACCATAGTCTTGAACCCCGCAGCAATCAGTTTCGACTCTTCCGCTACGACTTGCTCTGGTAAGCTGATTTGCTAATATGGCAGTTACTTCGCTGCTAGAGATCAGTGAAAGTATCAAGCGGCTTGGGGACGACCTCATTCAGCCGATCTATTACCGGGGACGACCCCATCCTTAATAGGGAGGAGTCGATGAACTGGCTTCTGTTGATCACCGCTGGACTACTGGAAATTGGCTGGGCGGTAGGCCTTAAATACACCTATGGTTTTACCAAACTATGGCCGAGTCTGGGCACAATTGGCGCTATGCTTGTGAGCATAGGATTGCTGGGTATTGCGGTGAAATCTTTACCTATTAGTACGGCTTATGCCGTTTGGGTAGGTATTGGTGCCGTGGGTACTGTTGGAGTGGGTATTTTTCTGGGTGAAAGTGCCGGTATTGCCAAACTAATCAGTATTTTTCTTATTATCAGCGGGATTGTTGGGTTAAAGCTTTCCAGTTAATTATTCGCTGGAGCGCTGGACTGCCAAATGCGGGTGTGGCATGCGAAGTTGAGAGTGTTGGATACTGATGTTGCCGGCTGTTGTGTACGGTCAGAGTAAGTATTTATCCTGGAGCAGCTTGTATGTACCATCGCGCTTTATTTCGTCCAGCGCTTGCTGAAACTGGGTAATTATACTGTCCTGCGTGGCAAGGCTAAAGGCCATATAATAATCGCCTTCATTTGGTAAGGCATAGGCCTTGTCGAGTCGCAGTAAATTTAACCCGGATAGCTTGAGTAAATAGCTGATCCCTAACTCAGTGCCTGCTATCAGGTCAATCCGATTGGCGAGCAGTTTTTTTAGGTTCAACTTCTTACTATATGCAATTTGCAGGTTAGGCCCTTTGGTAAACCCTTGGTTAAGCAAGTATTGGATGGTCGCCGAATCCTCCTCCCCACCTATGGCATGCCGCTTTGCATCTTCAAGTGAGCCGATGACAATATCGGTTCTGTGGTTAAGCCGGTAAAGGTATTTAGAGTGATTGGCCAAAGGGCCTACCCACTTAAACTGGTCCTCGCGGATATATGTGCGCCTGATGGAATATATAAGTACGTTTTCTTCCAGTTGGGCCAGGCGATAAGCGCGTTTCCATGGGTATAGCTTTATACTGGCGTTTATCTTGGTCCTGTTTAGGATCTCGCTGATAATCTCAGTAGAAAAACCTTTGATCTTAGGGGCTAAGCCGGGGCTGGTATCTTCGGAATAGTTATAGGGGGGGTTATGCTCTGTGACTATGGTAAGTGATTTTTTTTCTGCGGCTATACAATTGCCGGCAAACAATAATAACAAGCATAACTTAGCCGACCACTTTAACATCTTCTCTCCTGCCTACAGAGTGGCTACTAGGGTAACTGCAGCGGTCTGACCATATTAAATGCCGGCTTATCCGAGTACATATGTACATATGGCCAAAAGGAATACAAAGGCGCGGCATCGTGAGACGGGGATAATACCCTAAGTTGCACTGAGGGTGAACCTGGGAATTAGCTTATATTGAGCAGTAAAAAATAAAAATCAGGCAAAGTTTTACCTATAAGCCATTATCAGTTTCTCCTTAGATCACGGCTCAGCTTCCAATGTAGTGAAGGCGGTATGTAGCCGCCTTCCTGTTAACCTAAGGTCCGAGTTATTAATGTGGCTGAGGGACTATCCGCATATAGGGTTTAGGGGCATTCCAGCCATCGGGAAACTTCTGCTTTGCTTCTTCGTCCGATACTGCGGGTATGATAATCACGTCTTCACCTTGCTTCCAGTTTACCGGAGTAGCGACCTGGTACGCGGCGGTAAGTTGAATGGAGTCCAGTACGCGTAGCACCTCGTCAAAGTTACGACCTGTACTCATGGGGTAACTGAGCATTAGTTTGATCTGCTTGTCCGGGCCTATGATAAAGACAGTGCGCACGGTAGCGTTTTGGGGGGCTGTTCTCCCTTGACTACTGTCGCCAGCATCGGCGGGCAGCATATCGTAGAGCTTGGCCACGGCAAGATTGCTATCGCCTATTAACGGGAAATCAGGCAAGTTCCCCTGAGTTTCCTGTATGTCTTTGACCCATTCCGTGTGGTCGCTTACGGGATCCACACTAAGGCCAATGACTTTACAATTTCGTTTCTGGAACTCGGGTTTTAGTCCTGCCATATAACCCAGCTCAGTGGTACACACGGGAGTGAAGTCTTTGGGGTGGGAGAAAAGTATCGCCCAGCTGTCAGCAAGCCACTGGTGGAAATGAATCGAACCTTGGGTTGTTTCTGCAGTAAAATCTGGAGCTAAAGAGCCTATTCGAATTGTCATTATGCTTCTCCTCGGGGAGGTGCCGCTTGGGTAGAGCAACGGCGTAATGATTATAGCAATTCAGTCTGGGGTAGAAGTTCCTTGGCCGGGCTTTCTGCTAATAGTTTGGAATCATTTATTCCAAACTATTAGTAAGAGTCATGCGGTGTTGGCATAGATTGTTAGTTTCAGACTGAAACGCTTCGACAACCCAGTAGTTAAAATATGATTTACAAGGTCTTATTCTGCCATCCATCAATTAAATATCTGGATATTGAATCACTTCTGGTCTTTTTATACTCCTGAGAGTCGCTTAACCATTCATCAAAGCGTTTCACTTCATCCCGGGTAAACCAACGAGCATCATCCAGCTCGTCTTGCTCGATCTGAATATCTTCGTTTATCGCAGTGGCAATAAATCCCAGCATAATGGAAGATGGAAATGGCCAGGGCTGGGAAGCGATATAACGCACATTTCCCACGTCAATATTGGCTTCTTCTTTAACTTCACGGATCACTGCTTCTTCAAGTGTTTCTCCCGGGTCGACAAAACCTGCTAACGTAGAATATACCCCTTGAGGCCAACTGGCTTGGCGTCCCATCAGGCAACGCGTTTTCCCGTCAGCAAATGTTTTTTCAACCAGCATAATGACAGCAGGGTCTGTGCGGGGATACATCTGATGCTGGCAAGTACTATTGATACACAAACGGGAATGCCCGGCTTCTGCTAAAGAATTGGCTTCACCGCACAGGCCACAAAAAGAATGATGTTTATGCCAATGCACTAAACCTTTCCCTAACGCCAGAATAGACGCATTTACGTCACTAAGGGTCGGCCCGATTTTTCTGAGATCACACCAAGCCCCGTGAGAGTCAATAGCGCTTCGGCAATCCAGGGTCAGGTTTTCTGTATTAAATGCAAATACGGGCCCCTGGTCATCGACACCGATAAAGATACACATATCTAACGTCAGCTCGCCCAGCCTCTCCCTGGTTAAGTATTTAGCCTGAGCGGCCGGCTCTTTTTCAAAATAGTTTAACTGGCCTGACACAGGGAAGAAGCGACAGTTTGTCGATTGAAATTGCCGGGTTAACCAGGTTTTATCTTTGCGTAATGCAGAATGGCGGTTTAGCGGCATAGCCGAATATTTTAACGTCACTTTAAACTTCCTTAATCCTATTCGCCCAATCTTTTGACCATGGTCCTAAAGGCGAAATAATCTCGAATAAAGCCAGCCCCTGCGGCGTCAAACAATAGCCGATTTCTTTGCTGGTAACTAATTCCAGGGCTCTAAGCTCTTTCAACCTGGTGTTCAACAGGGTGGGTGAAATCTGTTCACAGCGCTGTTGCAATTCACGAAAATTTGCCGGTCCCTGACTCAGATTCCATAGGATACCTAGTGCCCAGGTTCGCCCTAATAGATCCAATAACGCCATGATAGGTTTCCCGGTTTTGGATCCCCGGACAGGATCTCCTGGGTATGGAACAGGCATAATGACTCGAGTGTAATGGATTCTATAGCCAGACTAGCACGCTACATATTTTGTAGCAACGTGGTAGGCTGATGATTACAGGGTAGAAAGTTAGAACCAATGGTTGATTTTATTGTTAGATTACAGCTATTAATACCTTCTCAATTTAGTATGGGACTCGGAGTTATGATGAAATTACAATCGTTAGTATTATTGGTGAGTTTAAGCCCTCTATCTGCCTTAGGGGAAGGGCAACACGGCCACACCCCCCATGCCGGTGGTCATGACAGTATACTCCTTCTTGATCAGGCCAATATGTCTGATGAGGAGGCCATTGAAGCTTTGTTGAAAGCTCAGTTTCATACTAAGGAAAATCCCCTCAGCGTAGCGCCAATTGTGGTAACCGGGGACCATGCAGTTGCAGGGTGGGCACAAGATAGCAGAGGAGGTAGAGCATTTTTGCAAAAATCAGATCAAGGATGGGAAGTGGTCATGTGCAGTGGTGAAAAACTGGTAAAAGCCCATTCCTTTATGACGATGGGGATGTCATCAGCAGAGGCTAACTCATTGCAATCGGCGATAACTGATGCCGAAGCAAAATTATCGCCAAATACTATCGCGCTGTTCAATTCCTTTGAGGGTGAAATCATTCTAAACAATAAGACACAGGGTGCGCATCATCATTAGTAGAGCCAGCTGATTAGCTGGCATCTTCCTGCTGCTCAGGAGCAGCCTGTTGAAACGCGGCCAGTTTATTACAGTTAGCTTCAACTGCTCTGACCCTTGGGTACCCGCTGTGATCGAAATTAAAGCGTCTGGCATTGTAAAGCTGTGGCATTAAGTAGACATCAGCCAGGGTAACTGAGTCTCCCAGGCAATAGGGTGAGTCGCTATGAGCCAGCTGACTTTCCAGCGTATCAAAGCCGCTTTGCAGCCATTGAAAATACCAGTCCATCTTGGCTTCAGGGGAGACGCCCAGATCATTCTCGAGGTACTTCAACACCCTGAGGTTGTTCAATGGGTGCATATCACAGCCTATGATGCTGCTTAACTCCCTGACTTTTGCCCTTGCCGCCGGTGTCGATGGCAATAAAGGATTTTGTGGATAAACCTCTTCCAGATATTCGAGGATGGCGGGTGATTGGGTGAGCTGAATGTCGCCGTCCATCAGAATGGGAACTAACCCTTGCGGGTTTAGCTGTTTATATTCAGCCGAGTGCTGCTGACCTTTGGCCAGGTTAATGCTTTTCTGCTCGCAATCCAGGCCTTTCAGATTCAGCGCGATACGCACTCTGTAGGCGGCACTGGAGCGCCAGTATCCATATAAAATCATCTTCTCTCCACACGTTTTGTTGTGGCGGCAAGTCGTTCGCCGCCACGGCAAAAACTAAGTTTAACTCTGTTTAAAATAGCCCCAGAGCATTAAGGAACACAATCACTATAGCGATTGGGGTGATGTAACGCATGGTGAAGATCCAGGCGCTAAATAGCAGGCCTTTGCCCAGTCCCAGCTCTTCCTGAGATACTTTCTTGCTGACCACCCAGGAGCTAAAGACAGCGACGGCCAGACCACCCAGTGGCATCATCCAGTTGGCAGTCAGGTAATCCACCATGTCGAAGAAGGTTTTGCCAAACAGCTTGTATTCAGCCCAGAGGTTAAAGGAAAGTACAGTACCGACACTGAGAGTCCACAGGCTCAGACCCAGCAGGGTACAGGCTTTAAAGCGGGAAATTTTAAACTTCTCCACCATACGCGCGACGCCCGGTTCAATCATGGAAATAGCTGAGGTGAGGGCGGCGATAGACAGCATGATAAAGAACAGAGTACCAACCAGGGTGCCCAGTGGCATTTGACCAAAGGCAATAGGCAGGGTGACGAAAATCAGTCCGGGACCGGCGCCTGGCTCAAGGCCGTTGGCAAACACGATAGGAAAGATAGCCAAACCCGCAAACAAAGCTACCAGAGTATCCGTGATACCTATATAAACTGAGGTTTTAGCGATGGACATTTCTTTGGGCACGTAAGAGCCATAGGTCATTATGGCGCCACTGGCCAGGCTGAGGGTAAAGAAAGCATGACCTAATGCGACCAATACGCTTTCACCGGTTAGCTTGCTGAAGTCAGGCGTAAACAGGAAGGAAACTCCCTGCATAAAGTAACCCGTAGTCATGGCATAACCCACCATCACCAGTAGCAGCACCAACAATGCTGGCATCAGGATATTAACTGCTTTTTCAAGACCTGCATTAACCCCCTTTCCCACGATAAACATGGTGGCAATAATCACCAGAGTGCTCCAGAACAGCAAGCGAACAGGGTCCGCCAGCATACCTTCGAACATACCGCCAATTTGATCCGGAGTGGCCCCCACAAAGCTAGATGCGCCAGCCACAGGGATGTAAGAAACGGCCCAACCGGCGATAACTGTATAGAAGCTTAAGATAAGGAAACCGGCAAGCACCCCCATCCAACCGACCCATTTCCAGAAGGGGTTTGCGCCTGCTTCTTTGGCCAGGGCTGCCATAGAGTTAGGCGGGCTTTGCTGACCGCGGCGGCCGATCATCACTTCCGCCATCATTACGGGTATACCTATCACCAAAATACAGGCGAGATAAACCAGAACAAATGCGCCGCCACCGTTTTCACCTGTGATATAAGGAAACTTCCAGATGTTTCCTAACCCTACGGCAGAGCCGGCTGCGGCAAGAATAAAGGACATGCGGGTGGACCACTTCAAGCCGCCGGGCTGCGGATTTTCTGTGGTTTCAGCTGCTGATCCAGCTGTGAGTGTTGAACTACTTCCAGACATTTTTCTTCCTTGTTTCTAGTTGTAGAAAAACCGGGTTTAATTTGTTTTGCCCGTGATAAGGCCACAAAGCAGAAGGCTGCTTTAGCGGTGAGCTTATTAATGGCATTATTTTTTGGTTCAAACCCAGATAAAGTGCCCGATAGCAAAATGCCCACCCTGGGGCAGGCATTTATGTTTCAGCCAACAAATTGTTACTCTTTCACCAGGGGCTGTAGTGAGATTTCAAACGCCGTTTTGGCTATCTCTGTGGTGGCGCTGGATTTAGCATGGCAACGCGCCAGGGCCTGGCCTATGGTGTCGGAGACATCGGTAAAGATGGCTTCGTCTGATATTTCGATTTCGTTTTGCATCAGGAAAGCAAAGGCGCGGGCCATACCACAGTTGGCGATAAAGTCAGGCAGGATACTTACTTGTTGATCGGCGTATTCATAGATAGGACCGTAGAAGATTTCTTCATCGTTAAACGGTACGTTGGCGCCACATGATACGACTCCCAGGCCGCCGGAAATCAGTCGGCTGATCTGGTCTTTGGTGACCAGTTTGGATGCGGCGCAAGGCAGGAAGATATCTACTTCCAGATCCCAGATCTTGTCGTTGATATCGGCAAACGACAGCATGTTTTCCACATTCAGGGCGTTGCCGTTCTTGTTCAGGAATAGCTCACGTACCTCTTCCAGAGTGTAACCCTGGTAGTTAATCACACCGCCGTCACGGTCAATAATACCCACCACTTTAGCGCCTGCCTGAGCCAGGTAATAAGCGGCGGCGGAGCCGACGTTACCCCAGCCCTGGACGATAACTCGCTTGCCGTTAAGTTCACCGTTATAAATGTCGTAATACTGACGTACTGACTCGGCGATACCCCAACCCGTGATCAGGTCTGCAACCTTGTATTTGCGAGCCGGCTCTGGAGAAAAGTGCGCGTCTTCCACTATTTTGGAGACCCCCATTCGAAGCTGGCCTACTTTCTGGATCTGCTCGCTAGGAGTTGGGTTGAAATGACCGTTAACCACACCTTCTTGTGGATGCCATAAACCCAGGCTTTCTGTTATTGGGATAACTTCATGTAATTCGTCGACGTTTAAGTCGCCGCCGGTGCCGTAATAGGCTTTCAGAATAGGGGCAACGGCTTTGTACCAGCGGGTTAATACTCCGTGCTTACGTGGATCGGCAGGATCGAAGTCGATACCGGATTTTGCACCGCCGATGGCTGGGCCGGATACTGTGAATTTAATTTCCATGGTTTTCGCCAGCGCTTCCACTTCGTGGCGATCCAGGCCTTTACGCATACGGGTACCACCACCGGCGGCACCGCCGCGTAATGAGTTGATAACGATCCAGCCCTTGGCTTCGGTTTCAGAGTCATGCCATTCGAAAACGATTTCGGCGGGGGTGTTTTCGTAACGCGTTAGCAATTCTTTCATCTGTTTACTTCCATTTTATTCAGACAATGGCCTGCCTTGGCAGACCCATAGGTCATTTTTTAAATGTGCGATCACGCCTGCGGATAATCGCACTGACAAGAGTTACCATCCCCGCGAAAGCGGGGATCTTGGTTGGATCACTTTTGCTATTGGTAGGACACGACCTGTTGGTCGATAGCGCCAAAAATACTCTCGTTCTGGCCGTTGCGCATTTCGATGCGAATACGGTCACCAAAGCGCATAAAAGCAGTACTGGGTTTACCTGAATTGATGGTTTCAATCATGCGAACTTCGGCAATACAGGAATAACCTATGCCACCGTTCGCAATAGCGGACTCGGCATTTACAGCTTGTTTGTTGGAAACCGTACCTGAGCCGATGATAGCGCCGGCCGCAAGGGGGCGAGTCTTGGCGCCATGGGCAACCAGCTGGGAAAAATCAAAGGTCATATCGACACCCGCGTCGGCTTTGCCGAAGGGTTCGTTGTTATAGTCAACCAGCAGAGGTAAATGGACTTTGTTGTCTTTCCAGTCTCCGGCCAATTCATCCGGGGTAACTGCCACAGGGGAGAATACGCTGGAAGGTTTGGATTGGAAGAAACCAAACCCTTTTTGTAGCTCGGCGGGGATCAGGCCGCGCAGGGAAACATCGTTAACCAACATAAGCAACTTAATATGCTGAGCAGCGTCTTGTGGACTGATACCCATGGCCACATCGTCGGTGATCACGGCGACTTCGCCTTCGAAGTCTATGCCCCAGTCTTCACTACCCAGCGGGATATCATCGCATGGGCCGATAAAACTGTCGGAGCCACCCTGGTACATCAGGGGATCTTCATAGAAACTCGCAGGTACTTCGGCGCCACGTGCCTTACGCACTAATTCAACGTGGTTGATGTAAGCACTGCCGTCTGCCCATTGGTATGCGCGTGGCAGCGGAGAGGCGCAATCGGCCGGATTAAAATCAAAAGTATTGCTTAATTTACCGTCATTAAGTTGCTTGTAAACGGCTTGTAGTTTGGGCTCGTAGTTAACCCAGTCATCCAGTGCTGTTTGCAGGTTAGGGACTAGCTCAGCGACTTCCACGGCTTTACTCAGGTCACGGGAAACAATAATAAGGCGACCGTCACGACCTGCTTTTAAGCTGGCAAGTTTCATAAATATTCCTCAGTTTGCTCTACTTCAAACTCACTACAGAGTGAAAGATAGCCCGGTATCCTCAGTCTAATCTGGGATCCTGGGCCTTTATTTTATAATGCGACTCCCGGCCTGGCCGGGAGCTTAAATCTTGTTATTCCCAACTTGTTGGGCTGGCCCGGTATTTCGGACCAGTGGCTCGTCATCCCCGGCTTGACCGGGGAACCAGTGGCTTCCGGTAAATGTTAAATCACGCCACGACGCTGTTGATCTCGTTCGATGGACTCGAATAAGGCCTGGAAATTACCTTCGCCAAAACCGTTGTGCTCCTGACGTTGGATAAGTTCGATAAAAATTGGACCAAACAGGTTGCGGGTAAAAATCTGCAACAGATAACCGCTTTCATCACCATCTACTAATACCTGGTGTTGCTTGATGCGGTTATGGTCTTGTACCACGTTGGGTACGCGGTCGAAGACGCTTTCATAGTAGTCGTCACTAATATCCAGGGTATCGATTTTGCTGCTGTCCATTTTATCCAGGGAATCCAGCAGGTCGCGAGAGCGGAACGCCAGATGTTGTACGCCTGGACCCTTGTACTCGTTCAGGTATTCGTCAATCTGGTTATTGTTGTCGTCTTTACCTTCGTTTAACGGGATGCTGAAGCTGCCGCACGGTGACTGCAGGGCATAGGAAACCAGGGCGGTTTTCTTACCGCGGATATCGAAATAACGGATCTCGGTAAACCCAAAGATTTCCTTATAGAAGGTGGCCCACTTTTCCATCGTGCCTTTGTAGACATTGTTGGTCAGGTGATCCACTTCCATAAAACCTTTTTCTTCCACATGTTGCGGCTGATCCAGCATCTCGAACTCATCTTCATAGATGTTGCCCTTGGCGCCGAACTTGTCGATAAAGTAGATCAGGCTATCACCGATACCGTAAATGGCTGGGTAAGGCAGATCCTTGTTACAGTCTTCGGCGGCTTTGGCGCCACGTTTTACAGCTTGTTCAAATGCGAATTCCGCATTTTCTACCCGCCAGCCCATGGAGCAAATTGCCGGTCCATGACTCTTAGCGAATTCACTGGAAAAACCGCTACGCTCACGGTTCAGCAGGAAATGGATATCGTTCTGGTTGTAGTAAAGAATATCCTTGCCTTTAAAACGTTTAAGCAAAGAGAAGCCAAAATCTGCAAAAATATCATGGATATAATCGCTGTCTGGAGTGGCAAATTCGGTAAACTCAATACCACACAGGCCTAAAGGATTCGTTTGTTCCGTCATTATCTTTTCTCCTTAAAATTGGGTTGCAGTGCTAACGTCTTATTGGTTTTCCAGCCATGATCGGTTGTATTCCGGAGTTCTTGTGTTTTTTACATGTTCGGTTAACTGAAGTGGTGCAAAGGTGTCCACCATTACCGCATATTCATTGGTTTCTTTCTTACCAACCGAGGCTTCGGTCTTGCCCGGCTGAGGGCCGTGGGGCACGCCTTTTTGATGCAGGGTCAGGTAACCCGCGTCAATTCCGCTACGGCTCATAAAGTCGCCGTGCACGTAATAAAGCACTTCATCACTGTCGATATTTGAGTGGTAATAAGGCGCCGGTATTGACTGTGGATGGAAGTCATACAGACGCGGCACGAAGTTACAGATAACAAAGTTGTTGGCTGTAAATACTATATGTGAGCTTGGCGGTAAGTGGATTTTGCCAACCACAGGGGCATAGTCGTCGATATTAAAGGCCCAGGGGTAAACGCAGCCATCCCAACCAGCCAGATCATAAGGGTGCCACTCCAGCACTTGGGACTGATACTTATCGCCAAACTTACTGATCAGCTGAAACTCGCCGCGCTCGACGATGGCGTCCTGTAATTCAGGGGTGCGAATATCGCGCTCGCAGTAAGGGGCGGTTTCCAGCATTTGGCCGTATTCGTTACGGAAGTGTTTAGGGACTTCCACCATTGAAAAGGCTTCTATGACAAACAGGCGAACATTGTCATAGCTGTTAAATTTCAGTTGGTAAGTGGTGCCGCGCGGGATAACCAGGTAGTCCCACTTGCGGATTTCCAGCTGACCATACTCACTGTGCAGCGTACCTTCGCCTTCATGGACGAAAATGACTTCATCGGCATAGGCGTTACGATAAAACTGACTGGTATCCTCGGTGACCTTAGCTGTATACATAGCCACATCGGCATTGTAGAAATGCTTTTTGCGAGCAGAATAAAAATTGCCTTGCCCATCTGATTGGCGGCTGTCCAATTTATAGTTTTGTACCAGGGAGTCGGTCCAGGCTGCGCCATGGTCAATAGCGAAAGATTCTACAGATATGCTTTTAGTTGGCATATTGTGGTGGTATTTATTGGAGTAGATATTGGAGAAACCATGGGTCGAAAACAGCTCTTCCCGGTATAGCTCTCCGTTATCCTTGTAAAAGGTAATGTGGCGCTTTTCCGGGATATGTCCCTGCTTAACATAAATTGGCATTACAGACTCCCTGTTGAATTGATATATGGTGGTTTGTTGCAGTTACCACCTGAATTTGTTGATTAATTGTTATGGAGTGTAAGTTAGTTGCAAACACCAACAAAAAAAACAATAATATTTTTAACATCTCCATCTAATTATTAGATGTTGTTTGATTGTTATCTGACAGGCTGGTGAGTCATGCGATTTGATATTGAAGCGTTTCGGGTGCTGGATGTGGTGATCCAGGAAGGTAGTTTTGGTAAAGCGGCGGCCAAATTACATAAGGCGCAATCTGCGGTTAGTTACCAGGTAAAGAAGCTGGAAGAACAACTGAATGTGGAGATATTTGACAGGACAAACTACCGAGCAGAGTTAACCCCGGCGGGTAAAGCACTGTGGGATGAAGGACGGCGTATGTTGCAGCTGGCTAAACGGATTGAGAATCTGGCCGAGCGTTACGGAGAAGGTTGGGAGCCAAACCTGGAACTGGTTATTGATGCCTCCCTGCCTATGGAGCCCATTATGCGGGCATTAAAAGTTCTCACGGACAAGCAGGTACCCACCAAGATTCAGGTTAAAACTGAGGCTCTGGGAGGCGTACAAATGCGCTTTATGGAAGATAAGGCGGATATGATGCTGGTGAAGGAATATCAGGCCAGCCCTTACCTGAAAGCCTTGCCATTACCCCAGGTGACAGTGGTGCTGGTAGTGTCTAAAGAACATCCGCTGGCAGCTCAAAAACAAGTAACCTATGAGCAGTTACTGGGCCATGTTGAGCTGACCATTCACGACTCGGGTGACAAGAGCAAACAAAAACTGGATGAGCTGCAATTTGGCGGCGATCGGGTGTTTTATATGCACAGTTTCCTGAGCAAAAAAACGGCGTTGTTAATGGGGATGGGGTTTGGCTGGATGCCTTTGTATTTAATTCAACAAGAAATGGCCAGCGGCGAACTGGTTGAGCTGGACTTGATAGCAGGGTCCCGCTTTTCATTTACTCCTCAGTTGGTATACCCGTCGGACAGGCCGCAAGGTAAAGCCAGTAAAATGATCACCGAGCTGATACTGCATGAATTTAATGATTATGACCAAAGGTCGAAAGACACGTTTCCTTCCAGCTAATCCCGCTGAAAATATGGTTTTCTACCCGATGAACCGACATCTCCTATACTAAAAAATAGTCAGGCTTGTTTAGTTTCTGTACAGTAAAGGAACCGGATCATGATGTACCGCAAGATGATACTGTTGGCCCTTGTGGCCGTCTCTTTAATATGTCCCCCTAGCTTATTTGCCGCTACCAATGACCAACTAAGTAAAGAATTAACCACCCTTTATCGTTCCGCTCGAAAGGTGATCTCTGTGAACCAGGCTCATATTAATGACGCCAGCGTGGGTGATAAAGGTTTGTCTGGCGATGCCGTGATGCACAAGGCGCTGGAGAATTACCAGAGCGCTACCGGCAGTGCCCTGGATATGAATACTTTTACCGAACCCAAGCAGGCAATGCTGGATGCGGTTAACCAAACCATGATGGAAAACCAGGAGCTGATCAACGAACAGGGAGTAGGCTTTAAGGGATTCCTGCCCGCCGTATTTGCCCGTCATGTGGCGACTAAGTTCAGTCACGCCATGGAAGGCAAGATGAAAATCAAACTCACAGCGCCGAAAAAATACGTGCGCAACAGATCCAATCGCCCGGATAAGTGGGAGCATAAGGTGATTGAAGAGATGTTTAAGCAGGAGGGTTATGAGAAAGGCAAACCTTTCTTTGAATCGGCGTCGGTGAAAGGCAAATCCGCGTATCGTTATATTTTACCTGAATACTATGGCCCTTCTTGCCTTAAGTGTCATGGCAAACCCAAGGGTGAAGTAGACATCTCCGGGGGCAAAAAAGAAGGTGGTGTGCTGGGTGAGTTAGGCGGTGCTATCAGTCTGATAATCTTCGACTAAAGAGCTTGCAGTCATGAAAGGTTTTAATTTGAATATTTCGGCAAAGCTACTGCTATTTAGCGGTGGCTTCGCCCTGTTGGTGGCGGCGGGTCTGCTGTTTGTGGTGTCGACTGCCGCGGATAATTCAGATCTGAGTCAAAAGCAGAGGGGCTTTGTAGACCAGCAGGTTCAGGCTCTGGAACATCAATCCCGGGTGCTTGCAGAGCAAGCGCTACTGCGGCAACGACAAGAGCTCGCCAATGAAGTGCTGCGGGACTTTAATGACGTACGCTCCTGGATGCTGGACCTGTCTGTCAGCTGGTTAAATGAGGCGGAAGACAATGCCAATGCCGCCAAAGACTTGCTGTACTCTCAATTAAAGTTGTTTTCCGGAAGTGATCGGGCTTTTGCCGAGAAGCTCCACGATCAGACAGAAAGCTTCTTCGATCTGATGCTTGAAGCCGTGGATGCTTACGTGGATGAAAACCGGGTGAAAGGGAACTCCCTGGTGGCGGCAGCCAGGGTAATAGCCGGTGATGTGGTGAAATCCATAGAAGTTTATCGAATCAACCTGGAGGAAAAAAGCCAGTTACTTCAGGCCGAAATAGGTCAGGCGGCAGGGGAAGTGAGTGAGTCAGGGGCTCAGGTAAGGGCGTTTGCCGACAAGGTGGTGGTATCCAATGCTGGGTTGGTTCGGTTATCCTGGTGGATGCTGGCTATTGTTATCGGCCTGAGTATTCTGTTCAGTGTTCAGTTAAGACGCGCTATCTGTAATCCTATTGAAGCGCTGAAAAGCACAGTGGAGCATATTGAAAAAACCTCGGACTTAACCACCAGGGTAGATGTAAAGCAGCTGGATGAAGTAGGTCAGACAGGAGTGGCGTTTAACAATATGATGGCGCAATTCTCTGAAATTGTGTGTCAGGTGATTGATGCCTGTAGCGAGCTGGATAAAGCCATAAACCAGCTGGTGGGGATTATGGAAAAAACCAAATCCGGCGTACTGGAGCAGCAAAGCTCCACGGATATGATAGCCACAGCCATCAACCAGATGGCGGTTACTGTACAGGAAGTGGCCCGCAATACAGAAAATGCATCTCAGTCGGCCCATGAAACCAAGGAAACCGCTTCCCAGGGGCGTGTTGTTGTTCAGCAAACCATGCAAGCAACGGATAACCTGTCCCGCTTGATTGGTGAGGCGAACGAAACCATGGCCAGGGTTGAAAATGACAGCAGCAAAATCGGCTCTGTATTGGATGTGATCCGGGGTATCTCCGAGCAAACTAATTTGCTGGCGTTAAATGCAGCAATAGAAGCCGCCCGGGCAGGTGAGGCCGGGCGTGGTTTTGCCGTGGTGGCAGATGAAGTGAGGACCCTGGCTCAGCGAACCCAGCAATCCACTGCGGAAATTCAGAATATGATCACCAGCTTGCAGGAAGGCACACAACAGGCGGTGGAGATCATGCAACGGGGTCATACGGATGCGCAACAGGTTGCCAGTCAGGCTGGAGAAGCGGGCAGTTCATTAGAAAATATTGACAGTCAAGTCAGTGCTATTAATGATTTGAATGTGCAAATTGCCAGCGCTGCAGAGCAACAGGCCCTGGTCACAGATGATATCAATCGCAACGTATCCAATATCAGTGAGATTTCCCGCACCACCACAGAGGCTGTGGAAACCACAGGCAGAGAGAGTGAAGCCTTGCTCAGATTGTCATCCCGGTTAGCTGAATTGGTGAAGCAGTTTAAGACCTGATCCTTGCAGACTAGGGTCATGTTCAGTTTTATTGTCAGCTTGCTGCGTAAGGTTCTAACATGGCTGGAATTGACACACACAAAAAAGCCCCCTAACGGAGGCAAGCTTGCTAAACGTTTATACCTGTGTAGGTGGTATCTGGGTGTTTTGTTAACCCTGTTGCCATTGCTCCAGATTAGCTGACGTATGTTCATATTCTCCCGCCAACCAGTCTCGAATTTCCTCGGCGAAAGGGGAGTTAAATTTCCGATACTTGTTTTGTAGTTGTTTCATTCTTTCCGGAGAAAAAGATTTTATCCCGTTAAACTGGAAGTCATTGAGATCTGCGGCGATAGCTGAGGCCAGGTCGGCCTCACATAGTTGGCTTAATACCTGAGCAAGCACCTGATCTGGGTGATATTTTTTCTCTTGCTGATACATTGCCGGCAGTGTGCTCAGGGGGATCTTGGACAGAAACGCCTGATTCATTGGGTTAACCATATGTCCTGCGGTCAGTTCTTTCATTTGCCAAAGCCGGTTTTCGAATGGTTTTAAAAACAGGTAGGGCCAATTCTTCATATCGTTTACCGGGTAGTTGTCCCAGATGGTGGGTTTGCGTCCCAGTAATTCGGTTACCCCTAATAGGTGATCAGGCGGGTAAGCTACCGACCAAACTTGCGGTCCGGTCCAGAAAACATCATATTTTTTATCCAGCTGTTGTCCCAGCTCTGCAAGGTAGTCAGCCGGACGCTGGCCGAAGATTTTGTCCAAAATGGGGTCGTCGGAATAATAGGTAGGGCACATGATCAGTTGCTCAGCCGTACTCTGTTCACCTATAAAGTCACATATTTCGGCCTGTGTGCCAGCCAATTCCGGTAGGTCTCCACGCATGTCGTCAAACAAAACACATAGTATGTCTGGTTTTATATCATTGATTTCCTGAATTTTACTTCTGAGTTTATCGCGTGTGTCGGCGTTCCAATGGGTATAAAGCTGGTATGGGCTTAATGCAATGCCAAACTTAAGGCCATTTTTATGATACTCGTCTGCTAACGCTACCAACTTGGCTTTCTCTTGTTCCGTCCAGGCTTGTTGCCAGTGCTCCCTGAGCTTTAAATCACTTTTTGGTGCATAAATATAAAAACCGTAACCTTGTTGTTTAAGAAAGTCCGCGTAGTGATGGCGGTTTTCCCAGCTCCAGGGCTTTCCGTAAAAACCTTCAATTAAACCGTAAGCAAATCCTTGTTCTTTCATCTTAGTCCTTATTATTGTTGGTCTTTTTGCGGGTGGTTGGGCGAATTTCAAGGTGCGGCAAACGTGTTTCCATGCGCTATACCCAAACTACTTGGAAATGCAGATTCAGAGCTCAGGCAGGCTGTCAGAACAAGGCGCAGCGAGCAGGGAATGGCATTCCCTTTTCAAGCGCTGCAACGTAGTGCTGACTTTCTGGCTGAGCTCCCTCGGGCAAGACGAGAAGCAACCTTCTTCGGCGTTATAAAATCTTGATGTAGAAGGCTAGACCTTCGGCTTTATGCCTTGAACCCGGTCACTTCTCGACTTGCTGATCCCCGCATTCCCAAGCAGCTTGGGTATATATATCTTATCCCTGAGATAGTTCGGATCCTACCTGATGTAAAATACCTATTAAATACCCTGTCAGGCAAGTGGTATTTATTTAACATTGAGATCAAAATCACATAAATACCTATATAACACCTATACACTGCTTAGCTGTTTAAGGGTTATGCAGTTTATAACGTGGGAAAAAAATAAAGGAATAGATCAATGAAGAAGCAATTGGGTAAGTTGTTGGGTGTGAGCCTGTTGGCAAGTAGCTTTGTGGCGGCGGCCGAGATGGGAGAAACTTTGGGGCCTAACGGTGAAAAGCCGGTACCTTTTGAGCAGGTTACTTTGGCGGAAGCAGATAAAGGACTGCTAAAAGATAAAAAGTATAAAGCGGCTATTTTGATGCACACCACGTCTGACTTCTCCAATGCTCTGACGGCAGGCGCCAAAGAAGTATTTGATGATCTCAATATTGATTTGGTGGTTACCACAGATGCCGAAATGGATCCCAATAAACAGCGCACCGATGTTGAAACTGCCATGGCGCTTAAGCCCGACATTATTATTTCTTTGGTGCTGGATCCCGTTTCCGGCGCGGCGGCCTTCAGGCCTGCCATAGAGGCAGGGGTTAAGTTGGTGTTTATCAGTAACTTACCCAGTGGATTTGAGCATAAGAAAGATTATGTGGGTATTGTGACAGATGATCTGTTTGGTATGGGGGCCATTGCCGCCGACCTGATTGCCGACTCCATTGGTAACAAGGGTAATGTGGCCTTGCTTTACCATGATGCTAACTACTACGTGACTAACCAGAGGGACCAGGCGGTCAAGACCAACCTGGGTAAATTTAATGATATCAAGATCGTGGCAGAAAGAGGTATCGCCAACCCGAATGATGCGGAAACAATCGCCTCCGCTATTATCACTCAAAACCCTAATATAAATGCGATTTACGCGCCCTGGGACGCCATCGCCGAAGGCGTGGTCTCTGCGGCCAGAGCTGCCGGACGTCCCGACATTAAAGTGGTCACCATGGACTTAGGCGCCGCCAACGCACTGGATATGGTTAAGGGGCGAAATGTGGCGGGCATAGTGACAGACTTACCCTATGACCTGGGAAAAACCCTGGCTACCATGGGGGCTAAATCCCTGTTAGGACAAGACACCCCAGCTTTTGTCACAGTGCCCGCAATCGGTGTTACTAAGGACAATATTGTTGAGCAATGGCAAGTCGCCCTGCGTCGTGAACCACCGAAAGCCGTTTTAAAAGCACTGAAATAAGCGCGTTTACGTTTTGCCAATTGACTGGCAATCCAGAGACCTCAGCGGCCAAAGGCGCTGGGCCGAAATGTCGGACCAGCGTCTATGCGGGAATGACCGAGTGCGAGTGCTGAAGTAAGTATATTTGGAGTTTTAAATGGATAGTTATGCCATCAAAGCACAAAACCTGCACAAGAGTTTCGATGAAAACCAGGTATTAAAAGGCGTCGACTTTTTCCTTAAACAAGGGGAAGCCCATGCGTTAGTGGGGGTCAATGGCGCAGGTAAATCCACCCTGATGAAGATCCTCAACGGATATCATCACAGAGACATGGGACGAGTCAGTGTATTCGGGCAAGAAGTGGAATTTACTTCGCCATTACAGGCGCAACAGGCCGGTATTGCCATGGTTTATCAAGACTTAAGCCTGGTTCCCAGCCTCAGTGTGGCCGAGAATATCTTCATCACCCATAAACCCGAAAACAGTGGTTTGTTTTTGCGCAATTCACGGCTTAACAAAGCAGCCAAACCGATCCTGGATAGCCTGGGGGTATTGGACGATTTGGATCCTGCCCGCCTGGTATCCGACCTCAGTGTCGGTCAGCAGCAACTGGTGGAAATTGCCAAAGCCCTGGCCCAAGACACTCGGGTGCTTATTCTCGATGAACCCACGGCTTCGCTGTCCAGCAGTGAAATCAGCCAGTTATTTGAGGTTATAGCAAGGTTAAAACAAAAGGGGATATCCATTGTATATATCACCCATTACCTCAACGATATTTTCCGCATCTGTGAGTCAGTCACTGTGCTACGTGATGGCAAGAGTGTGGATCACGTGGCGACAAGTGAAACCTCTTTGCCACAACTGGTGGCTGCCATGTTAGGCAAAGCAGAGGCTGATTTACCTAAGTGGCAGAAGAACCTCCAGGTCTCGGGTGAGCCCATGCTGGAGCTAAATAATGTGTCGACGCCATCCCTTAGCAATGTCAGTTTCAAAGCCTATTCAGGACAAATAGTTGGGCTGGCAGGTTTGTTGGGTAGTGGCAGAACCGAAATTCTCGAAGCCATCTATGGTTTGTCTCCCATTATCGGCGGCGAAATTTGCATAGCTGGCCAACAGGTGAACATTCGCTCACCAAAAGACGCCATCGAGCTTGGCATCAGTATGGTGCCAGAAGAAAGGCGTACCCAAGGTTTGGTGCTGGACTTTTCCGTCGGCGACAATGTACTTATGTCTAGTTTTGACGAGTTATCTGATCCGGTACTGTTGAACAAGTCACGTGGCGCGAAACTGGTCGATAGCAGTATCAAAAAGCTGAATGTAAAAACCACGGGGGCAGAGCAAAGTGTGCGCTTCTTATCCGGCGGTAATCAGCAAAAGGTGGTGATAGCCAAGTGTTTGCTAACCAAGGCGAGAATATTACTGCTGGATGATCCGACCTTTGGCATCGATCTTAACGCTAAGTATGAAATTATGCAGATAGTGCATGATTATGTCAGGCAGGGAAATACAGTGGTGTTTGTATCATCGGAGTACAGTGAGGTCGGCAGTTTTTGTGACACTGTTTATGTGGTGAGCAAGGGCCAGATCACCAGCCAAATCAGTAAGCAGAATGTTAGTGAAGAAGAGCTATTGGAAGCGGTTCAATAACCGTATTTGAGAATTGAAGGGCTAAGGATTAGTCGTTTAATCCTGGTTTGTAAAGATATATTAAAGGCTGGCGAAGGTAACTGATTTGCCTGGTCAGCATAACGGCAAGGAATGAATATGGGTACTAAAGCTGAGAAGTCTCCACTAGGGTTTAATTTCCCCTGGCGAGATTATGTTATCTATCTGGTCTTTATCGCGATCTTTCTGTTTTTCTCCATTACTTTGTACGACAAGGGTTTTTTGAGTAGTGGTAATTTGATGAATATCGCCCGGCAAACGGCGATGATTTCTATTATGGCCATAGGAATGACGTTTGTCTTAAGTTCGGCAGAAATAGATCTGTCGTTTGGGGCCATAGTCGCCTTAGCCGCGATAACTGCCGCACTGATACTGCAAACCACGGACAGTATTATATTGGCGGTACTGGGCGCCTTATGTTTAGGCACCTTCTTCGGCTTTATTAACGGTATCTTCGTGACTAAGGTGGGGATCCCATCTTTCCTGGTAACCCTTGGCATGACAGGGATCATCACGGGTATCGCCCGCTGGGCCACTAACCTGCAATCCATCCCTATCGATAACGATCTGTTCGTATATATCTTTGGCTCGGGCAATATCGGTCCGGTATCAGTGCTTTTTCTGTGGATGATAGTAGTGGCTGTGCTGGGTACCCTGCTGCTGAATAACACCAGTTTTGGTAAACATGTGTTGGCTACCGGCGGCAACAAGATTTCCGCTATGTATTCGGGTATTAATGTTAATCGAATTAAGCTTTATGTGTTGATGTTAAATGCCTTTCTCGCTTCCCTGGCGGGGATCCTTTATTCCGGCCGGCTTCAGAGCGCCCGTTACACCTTAGGAGAAAATGACCTGATGATGGTGATTGCCGCGGTGATTATCGGTGGCACCAGCTTGTTTGGCGGTAAAGGTACTGTAATTGGTTCGGTGATCGGCGCCCTTATCATGGGCATGGTCAACAATGGTTTGATTTTAATGGGGCTGAATGTAGATCAGCAGATGATTTTCCGTGGCCTGATTATTATTGCTGCGGTGACGCTTACTATGGGCCAGCTTAAAAAGCGCAAAACTAAGAAGGTAGAGTCAGCATGAGTATTGAGCAGAAAGCACAACAGTGGCTAGCCGGTTTGTCTCTGCAAGAAAAAGTGGGGCAACTGTTTATCCTGGCTTTTCCCGGCAAGGATGCCGCCCGGGCCGCGCCTATGGTAGAGAAATATAATTTGGGTGGTTGTTACCTGAGTCAGGACAATGCCGATACCTTTGCTGAAGCCCAGCGGTTAACCCGAGATCTCGATAAAATGATCCAGGCTCGTGGCGGTTTACCTCTATTGCATGGTGTCGATCAGGAAGGTGCCTGGGGGGTATTGGTGGGTGAGTCCACCACAGGACCTGGTAACCTGGCGCTGGGGGCCGCGTCTGATGGAGCGCTAACTGAAAAAATGTATCAGTTGGCCGGTGAAGAGATGCGAAATGCGGGTTTTAACTGCATCTTAGGCCCTTGCTGCGATGTGAACTTTAATCCGCTAAGCCCGATCATCGATACCCGGGCTTTTGGTGATAGCCCTGATGAAGTGGCAAGGCATTCAGCCGCCGCCGTAAAAGGTGTTCATGCGGGTAATATTCTGGCGTGCGCCAAGCATTTTCCCGGCCATGGAGATACTCAGGGGGATACTCACAGGGTGATCCCCGAAGTGAATAAAAGCCTGGCGGAGCTAAGAGAAAATGACCTAAAACCCTTTGCGGCAGCTATTGATGCTGGGGTTGATCTGGTGATGACCAGCCATATTCGTTATCCCCAGCTGGATAACGAATATCCTGCCACTCTGTCTCCTGTACTGTTACAGCAAGTATTAAGAGATGAGTTGGGCTTTGACGGCATTATTATCTCAGACAGCATGAATATGGGGGCCATCGTCCATCACTATTCACCTGTGGATGCCGCCGTGTTGGCCCTTAAAGCCGGCATCACTATGATCATGTTGTCGGAAGAGCATTATGATCACAGTGACAGTTACCTGGATAAGCAGCTGGCGATGATAAACGGCATCATAGATGCGGTGAACTCAGGTGAGCTGGATATATCTGTGGTGGATGATGCCTTATTCAGGATTGCCAGGTTTAAGCTGGAAAAGCTGGCGCCCATGACTTTGTACCAAGATGTGGATTGGGCCGCCAACCAGCAACAGGCGCAAGATATAGCCCAACAGGCGGTTGCCTGGGTACGGGGTAAACCCGAGTTAGGGGAGCAGCTGGTGGTGGTTAACGCAACCCCGGAGCATGCCTACCATAACCTGATGAATCCAAGAGGCATAGGGCCGAATCAGGATAAACCCGGCTATGAGTATTTTGCCGGAGAGTTAAAAGAGCAGCTGGAGCCACAACAGGTTCAATTCCTTAACCCGCAACAGCTGGCTGCCACAGAGCTATCGGATCGACAAACGTTAGTCTTGGTCACAGAGAACTTTCCCTTGCCGGGCGAAGACTTTGCCCAGGATGAAGCTCAGGCTTTGGTTATCGATATGTTGAAGCTTTACCCCAACCTGATCCTGATGGGATTACGTAGCCCATATGAGTTGCTTAAGTATAAACAGCTGAAACACTATCTATGTAGTTTCTCATCGCGCCCTGACAGTGCTATCGCCGCAGCCAGAGTGCTGGCCGGAAAATGTGAAGGCCGGGGAGGGAGTCCGGTTAAACAAGTCAGTTAAAATAAAAAAGGGTGGCCCTTTGTAGGTCCACCCTATTCCATTAACGCACTTACAAGATTTATTCTTTTAATTATTTCTTTCTTCCTGTAGTAGTGAAGTAAGGGATCTTCATCTGGCCCATTAGACTAACCCAGCCTTCGGCTACTGAATACAATTTCTATTATTGTTAATAAAATGTCAATGCAATATCATATTTGTGCATTTTTAACATAAAATTCATAAAGTTCATGATTAGCGCCGGCGGAGATTTGAGTTCAGTCGGAACGGCTAACATAAGTGTATTTCCGCTCTGGCCTGCCTCTGGTGCCGTATACCTGCCTGGTTTCCACTTCGTTCTGAGAGACCAGGTATTCAAGGTAACGCCTGGTCGTGGTTCTGCTTAAGCCCAGGACCTCCCCTAATTGTTGGGCGTTGTATGCCTCGCCAGCTCGCTCACTGAGGTAGGCTTTGATGGTCTTTAATGTGCTGTTATCCACTCCTTTGGGTAAGGTGACACTATGCTGCTGGCGTTGTCCTTTACCTAACAGGCGATCGACAAAGTTCTGATCAAACTCAACTGAGCCTTGATTAGCCTCCTGCTGTTTCTTTTGTCGAATGTATTTATCGTAAGCGTTAAGAGTGTCCATCAGGCGGTTGAAAGGCATGGGTTTGATAATATAGTCAAATACGCCGCTTCGTATGGCGCTCTGCAGGCTGTTAACCTCTTTCGCCGCCGTGATAATGATGACATCTGTTTCCAGGTAATCCTTGCGGATTTCTGTTAGTAATTCCAGGCCAGTACCGTCAGGCAGGTGAAGGTCCAATAAAACCAGTGCCGGCTTTAGGGTCCGGAGCTGGGCTCTTGCTTCCTGTATCGAGTAGGAAATACCGACCACCTGAAAATTCTCAACACTCTCGAAAAACCTTAGTTGGTTTTGTGCTATGCACTTATCATCTTCAATTATTAGTACGTTATGCATATCAATCTCCCTTTGGAATATACACAGTGACAATTGCTCCGCCAGCAGCCTTGTTCTCTATTTCTATAAGTCCATTTATCTTGTCTAAGGCGGACTTGACTAAAAACAGGCCAAAGCCATGTCCCGGCTCTTTTTTAATGGACCCCCCTTTATTGAAGGCGGTCTCCTTTTCTTGCTGGCTAAAGCCAGGCCCAAAGTCTTCCACTTCAAAAATCAAATCGTTGCCAATATCTGACATAGATAAGAGAATGATGCTCGGGCTGTTTGTTTTCCTCAGGCTGGCTTCCATTGCATTGTCGAGAATATTCCCAACAATAGTGATCAGCCGATCCTGTAGTTTATCACTTGCGATATAATTCATAGAGCTGTCCATATCCAGTTCCAGTGATAAGCCGAGTTCTTTTGCCCGATTAAATTTGCCTATTAATAAACCCGAGATAGCCGGGTCGGAGACAGTCTTAACAAGACAGCTGATTAGTTTCTGCTGATCTTCATTGACCTTACTTATTAACGCCATCGCGTCTTCAATAGAGCCCGCCTGTAACATGCCATAGATAGTGTGTAACTTATTGGAATGCTCGTGGGTTTGGGCCCTGAGCAGTTCAGAATAGTTTTGTGTCTTGCTTAACTCGCGACTCAGCTTTTCCAACTCGTCTTTTTGCCTCAGGCTTATCACATGGCCGCTGAATTTTTCTGCGATAACCAGAGGGGTAATGGTAACCAGCAACACCTTGTCAGCAAAGCTGACTTCCAGATCCCAAACGGACTCCCGCCCATTCAAGGCTTGCGCCAGGGCATCTCTTTGTAAAAAATGACGCAAGTACGGGTAGGTATCGTTATCGTCTTTCAGTCCGAGCAACTCAAATGTTCGTTGATTTACTTTGGTGATTTTTCCGCGCCTGTCCAGGGAAATAAGGGCTTCGCGAACTGATTCAACGATGGCGTCTATTTCGCTAAACATCCTGCCAATTTGCTCCGGCTCCAAATTAAATATGGCTCGCTTAACTCCGGCGGCGAGGTATTTCGAGGTAAGTGCACAAGCTGCAATGGCCAAGATGAAAAAAAACAGCATTTTGTAGTTATGTGCTGCGAGTTCCTCTTGCACATCCAGCTCCAGAAAATCCACTATCACAGAGCCAGTCACTACACCCTCATGGTTAATAACAGGGGCCTCACCTATCATGGAAGGTCCAAGCGGATCTTGAGAAAATTCGATATAGCTTTTTCCTGTTTGTAGGGAATGCTGATGAGCAGCTCGCCCTTGCTCACCAAATGCTATCTGGAAAAAATGAGGGTCGGCCTGGTCTCTATTATTCGTCACAATAATATAGGTGGCACCAAGCTCCGCTCTTAGTGGCTCTATAGTGCTGGCTAACGCACCCTTATCCCGCTTCTCAACAGCCTGGATCACCAATGGCATAGTTGCTATGGCCTGAGCTGCTTCTACCGAGCGCTTACCAACTTGAGTTTCCAGCGCATAATCTAAGCTTATAGCGCTAAATACTGCCAAACATGCAAGACTGGCAACTGTCATGCTCATGGTCAGGAGAAATATTCGTGTCTGTAATTTGGTTGTGCGCCAAAAACGATTGGACAGCAGCATTCAGGAGTTACTCTACTGAAAAAGTAATACTTTTATACCAAATGGGGTTGCAGAGTAATGCGAATATGAAGGCAAATAAATAAAATCAGTAAAATATTCCGGTATTTATGGTTAACCTGGTACTTTTGGCTGTCGCAGGGAATGTTAAGCGCCATGTATGAGCCGCTAAATAAAACAGCCTTAAAATAAATTAACCTTCTTTCAGGCTCACCAGGTAGTTTCTTAAATTAACCCCTTTATTAGTGAGGCCCAGCTTATTCCTTAAGCTGTTTCTGTGGTTCTCCACTGTTTTTCCGGCGATGCTCAGGGTGTGCGCTATTTCGCTGGTGGATAAACCCATACGGATAAACTTGGCGATTTGCACTTCAGAGGGGGTTAATAATTCATACAGTTTAGCGTCGACCCCGGCATCGGAATCGGTTACCTGGACAACACTGTTTTCGACAATATCCAGACACATTTTAAGTATCGGATCTTGAATTTGTGCTTTGGCATCCCGGATTTTTGGCAAGTGTTCGCTATTAATCTGCTCAATAAATTCGTCGATGCTGCCTTTTTCCCGCCAGGAATTAAGCTCGGTGAAAGTTTGCGCCAGCGCCTGAAAATGATGAAAGTCATCCGTTTGCGGCTGACTTTCCTGTTTCTCTGATTCGACCTGTATATACCAAAGCTCAGGCTCTACCAAAGTGAGGTTAAATGCCAGCTCATTGTAGGTTAGTTTCAGTTGATCCAAGCTTTGTACATTACTGGACAACAGACTTGATAGCAGGGTGATATTTTGCTCTCCCAGCAAGAAGCTGAAATCTTGCAGCGATTGGGCGTGATCGATAGAGGGGTAGTTTTGAAAAATAATCCGTGAGCTGGAATCGAACGCGATAAGGTAAATATCGTTTTTTAACAGTGCGATACTGTAAATCGCTAACTTGCGTTCGAGTTCGGCCTGCTCATTCACTAATGCCTTGATCTCGTCGAGTTTGCTTACAATATCTTTCATTCAGTTAGCGAACCACAATTTATTTAAGCCAAAAGATAATTATACCTATCTCATAGGGGAAAGTAATACTCTGGTGAATTTGACGTCGTGAAAAACAAGATTTGCTTGGATATGACTGCTTATTAATATGGAGTTTTTTCGAAATCACTATGGCTGGAATAGGCAGATGTCTGTTTCATCGCTTGAGTGAGCGCCTTTACATCCCTTAAATGATTGCCAGGTCGATAGGGAACCAGATGCTCAAGCATTAGCAACATCCAAACCGTGAGTAGCAATTACTACAAAGACGCTTAGTCATAGTGCTTTGACGCTGGATCGGATCCTGAGTTCGCAATCGAAATGTATATTGGTGGCAATGGCTTCTTTGTTGATTTGACTCATCAATAATCTGACCGCCAAACGGGCCATATCACTGATTGGAAAATGAACGGCGGAAACAGCAGGGTAGTAACTTGCGCAACGATCAATACTGTCAAAGCTGATAAGCGAAACTTGCTGTGGGACGGCAATATTTCTTTCATGGAAAAGCTGTAATGCACCCGCCATCATGTCTTCACTGCAAGAAAATAAAGCAGTCATTTCTGGGTGACTTTCATAAAGCGCTTTGGCGGCTTGGTAGCCACTTTCACGGCCATAATTTCCGTGCGCACACAAAGAAGGTTCAACCGGAAGCTTGGCTTCATTTAGCGCGTCGATATACCCTTGATAGCGCATTTGACTCGACAGGCGATTTGGCTCCCCTGTAATACAGGCAATAACTTTATGCCCCAATGACGAGAGATAGGTAACGGCTTTTTTGCTGGCTAAACGATGATCGAAGGTCACACAGCGGGATTCTAATCCCTCCACAACGCGATCAACCAGAACGAATGGGGTGGGCTGTTTGGCCAGCGCTCTCAAATCATCATCACTTAAATATCGGCTGTTCAATACGTAGCCGTCGCAACGTAAATCACGGAAACGTTGAATGGCTTCGAGTTCGCCTTCTTTGCTGTGATGACCTTGCGCGGTAATGAGGAATTTTTTATGGATATCGAGTTCGCCCTGAACCTGATCCATCATCTCCCCAAAAAAGCCTCCGGTATAGTAACTTACCAGCAAACCAATCATATTCGATGATGAGGTAGCAAGCGAGCGAGCAATGGCGTTGGGACGATAGTCGAGCTCTTTCATGGCCTGTTCAACCTTTAGAACCGTGTTTGCTCGAAATTTGCCTTCGCCATTGATAATACGTGAAACCGTCGAACGGTTTACCCCCGCTAATTCCGCAACATCTTTAATTCTCGCCATATTCTGTGCGACTTTCCTATAGTATGAACAGCCTCTCATCCCTTGCGTATCAGAGTAGCTGAAGATGATTCATTATCACCAATATCCAGCAGATTATACAGGATATAATCATGCTCATAAAGGCAACTCAATGACGACTAAACATACTATCGTCAACTTTCTAAAATCACATTGTGTCGACTCTACATCGAACATAGTACGCGTGTGTTTTAATTAAATTATTTGAACTTAATGTAATAGTAAGTTGCCGATAAAAGCGCTGAACTTACTGTAAGGGGCAAGCTGGGCAGTCACTATTATTTAATTCTTAATGAATAGAGGTTGGGTTATTGATTTAATATCGAGTAATTGCCCAATATTACGCCAAGCTCATCAAACTGTTCCATTAATACGGGGCTGGTCAAAATTGAAAGTTCCTTTTCCCTAAGGGCTGTATAGCTGCTCATGCGAGTTAATGGTGGATCCACAAATGCTGGATGACACATGATTTCCAACACATCCGTACTGCCCAAGTGACTTTTTACAATGTGCAGCGCGTTTTCCAGGCTCACATCCCCACCGTAAAACTTATCACTAAAGCTATATCTTAATTGTTTACTATTAATGCCAAGTTCCTGACTCCCCCTTAACGGCACCTTATATTTCGCCGCAACCTCTTCGATAACGGGCAATACTTTAGGGTGCGTATGGGCATGGTGATGACCGTCAATATGGCTGAGAGATAAACCATTAGAAAGAAAGTGTTCGACTTGCGCGCATGCTTCTGCGTAGATCTCTTCCTGTTTGAAAGCTTGGTTGTCCCAATATTGATCGTAACCAAAGAACTCCCCGTCTTTATCAACAAGGCTTTGGCCAGCGGTTAATGGCTTGCCCGACGTTAACCTCATGTGCAGCCCTACCGCCAAAGAGGGCGCGTTCGGTAAAACCCCTAAGCCGTGCTGCTCCCCTTCCATTGCAACCATCATGGTAGTAGATCGAACCACGCCTTGAAGACAAGAAGTGGCGATCCCTTTATTGACGCCTGGCGTTAAACCAAAATCATCGGCATTAAAAATTACGTGCATTTTTCACCTGTTGTAATGATGGCGTCCCTGCCGTTGTTTTACTTAGCCTGATTACATATACCCAAGTAGTTTGGGTAAATGAGGCTCAACCGTATTAGCGCTTATTTAAACTGAGGCAAATAGTCAGCATTGCTCTCCAAGATTTCATCAAGAATATCTTTTGCTCTGCGGATATCTGTGACCAGTGGATTGGTCGACAGGGCCATCAACCCTTTGTCATAATCGCCATGAACGGCCGCTTCAATGGCTAGCTGCTCATACGCTTTCACTTGGTGAACTAAACCCGAGATTTCAGGGCGTAATTCCCCAAATGCGAGCGGTTTTGCGCCCCAGTTCCCGACCACAGCACTGCACTCAATAACCACGTCATTTGGCAATGAAGTAATGGCGCCATTGTTTTGAATATTCACAACATTAATGGTGTTCAAGTTGTTGTAAATGGCATCAACAAGGTTCAAAGATGCGTCTGAGTAGTACGCCCCGCCACGTTGCTCTAGCTGCTCTGGCTTATGATCCAGCTGCTCATCTTGGTAAAGTTCAAACAACTCTTTTTCCGTGACCATCACCTGTTCAGCGCGAGTCCCGTTGGTTTGAGCCGCTTCTTTCTCTTCTGCGAACATAGCGTCCGTTTGGTAGAAATAGCGATGATAAGGGCAGGGAATTGCCCCAAGTGAACGAAGGAAATCAGGATCCCATGGTTCTTCAAAGATGTTTTTCATACTGAAGTTGGCACCATCACCGACTTTTTGCAGTACTTCTTCGGTAATGTCTTTTCCGTCTAGCCAGGCTTTATGCGCCCATAAAAGGTGATTCAGGCCTGCACACTCAAGAGAAAGCTCATCCGGCTCACACTCCATCATTTCGGCAATCATCATCTTCATTGAAACAGGTACGTTACACAGACCGATGGTTTTTACCTTGGTGTATTTTAAGATCGCTTCAGTGACTAGCCCTGCTGGGTTGGTGAAGTTCAGCATCCACGCATTTGGCGCCAATTCTTCGATGTCTTTACAGATGTCGAGCAAGACAGGTACCGTGCGCAGCGCTTTGGCAAACCCACCTGGCCCTGTCGTTTCTTGACCAATGACACCGTATTTCAATGGAATGCGTTCGTCATTTGCACGTGCCGCTAAGCCACCCACACGAAATTGAGTCATGACGAAGTCTGCGTCTTTGATCGCCGCGCGACGGTCAAAAGAAGCTTTGATATCAATTGATAATCCCGCTTTTGTCACCATACGCTTCGCCAACGCTTCGATGATTTTTAGCTTGTCGTTACCTTCTTCAATATCGACTAAGTGGATCTCCGCGACAGGAAGACGATCGTGGCGCAACAAAATACCTTCAATAAGCTCTGGGGTGTAACTGCTGCCACCGCCAATAATGGCCAGCTTCAAAGATTTCTTCGTCATGTTCTCCCCTTATTTGTCGGTCAACTGAGTGAGTTTTTCGTTCAAAGCAACCATTTCTGTCGCCAATTCCAGCGCCAAAATTGTTGTCATCAAGTGATCTTGTGCGTGCACCAGGACCAATGTCATTGGCACTTTGCCTTCACCTTCGTCCATTTCAATTAGCTGCGTTTGGGTTAAATGCGCTTTGTTGATGCATTCTCTGGCACTGGCTAAATTGTCTTTTGCTTTATTAATGTCATTGTTTCTAGCCAAGCGCAGTGCTTCAAAACATAAGCTTCTCGCTTCGCCTGCATTAACAATGATATTCATAACGACTTGTTCTTGATCCATAACGGTAAACCCTATCTTGTTGAGTGGGGCTGCCGAGCCAGCAGTCCAATAATTGTGTGAAAATGCAGTAAACCAATAATTGTGTGAAAATGCTTATTAGTAAACGCTAACCGTAATTCGCTAGGCTGTTACGCCCGCGTCAGGCGCTGCTTTTTTGTTCTCTTTTACTTGCTTTTTGCCTTCAGCCACTTCACCTTCTTGTTTCAGCAGTTGCTTCTCAAACATTTTGAAGAATGGTAGGTAGATGAACAGATCCATAACAAGCAGAGCTAAGACTAGAAAGACCGGAGACAGTGTCCAACCAGATCCCCAAGACGCGCCTAAGAAGGCAGGAGATGTCCATGCGGTTTGCGATACGGCCATGCCAACAAAGCCCATGTGAACAGCAAAGTAGGCAATAATGGCATTAAGTATTGGAGCAAAAACAAACGGGATAAACAGGATAGGATTTAGAACCAGTGGGCTACCAAAAATAACAGGTTCGTTAATTTGGAACATACCTGGCACAAAACTCATCCGGCCTAAACTACGTAAGTGTACAGAGCGGCTGAACATCATGAGCAATATAAGCGCAAGCGTCGCACCAGAACCACCAATGAAGATATAGAAGTCCCAGAATGGTTGGGTGAATACATTTGGAATCGCTTCGCCAGCAAGGTAAGCCTCTTGGTTTACACTGATGTTGGTAAGGAAAATGGGAGACAATAGGCCAACAACGATTGCTGCGCCGTGAATACCTGCGAACCACAAAAGCTGACAAACCAAGAGTGCGCCTATGATGGCAGGCAAGGAGTTAGATGCACTTACCAAAGGTCTGAACATTTCCATCACTAAATCAGGAATGAGCATGTCATATTGCGCTTGAACGTACAGACTGAGCGGGAAAAGCGTAAGGAAAATGAAAATTACCGGGATTAAAAGCTCAAACGAACGAGCGATCGCTGGTGGCACTTGTTCCGGTAAACGTATGGTGATGTTGTACTTTTTCAATAACCGAATTAGCTCGACAGAGAAAAACGCACTTATCACGGCAGTAAATATCCCAGTACCAGACATATGGCCCATCGAAAGCGCATCATTAGTTGCCGGAGCCGCCACGACCAAATACGACATCAAAGATAGAGAAGCACTGGTGATGCCATCCATTTTGTATGCGCGAGCAAGGCTATAACCAATCCCCATGGAAACAAACAAACACATGATCCCCATGGTCATTTGGAATGGCATCATGAGGTTATCAAAGTTGGCCGTCGCGAAATCTAACCAAGCGCGGCCAAATGAATTGGTGGTGTCTTCTGCAAACGGAGGGAAAGCAAATACTAGTGCAAAACTACCGACAATAATAAATGGCATCGCAATAATAAATCCGTCACGCATCGCTCGAACATGATTTTGATTACCAACTTTTGTCGCTATGGGGGCAATTTGCCGCTCGACAAAATTAATAATCATATCGTAAAGCTTCATAAACTCATCCTTTGCTTTGGATATAGCCGTTCCTTCCACATATAAAATGCAGAGGGGAAATTAGTTTAATATTATTGAATTAGCCAACTGACATTGGCTAAGAGTTAGCGTTAGTCGTCGATCAGAGCTAGAGCTTGATTTAATACTTCTTCGCCTTTCATCATTCCGTAGGCAGCTGGTGGAATGAGCTCTACTTTCTTACCGTAGGCGTCGGCTTTGTTACTTAACTCATCCAGTTGATAGCGCACTTGGGGCCCCAGAAGGCAAACATCATATTCTTTAATAGCATCGTCAAAAACAGTCACGGACACTGCTTCTATCTGACAATCCATACCGCGTGAATCCGCTGCCTGTTGCATTTTCTTAACCAGCATACTTGTCGACATTCCGGCGCTGCAGCACAATAGAATCTTTTTCATTTTACTCTCCAGTTTTAATAATGTTTGTATTTTTAATCTTCTACAAATTCTATCTAATTATAAATTAATAACAAAGAGCAACCGGTTGCATTGTGAGTCAACAATGTTCTGGATCAATAAATACTCTGTTAAAAATTGATATTTAAATTGGAAATGACTGCAGCTTTGATTATTGGTTAAATTGAAAATAAGAAAGGGTTGAAAATAAATATCCCACTCAGTATTACTGATTACTTCGGTGATTTGATGGTTTCATTGGTCTAGCTTAAGGTCGGTTTCTAGGCTGGACCTTAAACACCTCATCAAAGTTGTCTATAGCCGCCTCTGGGGGGGGCATCATCCAGAGGCTCTGCCGGTGGTTGTTGCTTTATTTAACAAAAAAATACAGTCAGTGACTACCGACTCTTGCTCAACCATATATTAGTTCAGCCAGGCATAAGCATGTCTGGCTGAAAGTGGTTTAAGCTAACCTGAATTCACCCACCAGAGTATCGAGCTTTTCCACTTTTTCAGCCAGTTGTTGACTGGACTGAGCACTTTCGCTGGATAAGTCGACGCTTTTGCCGGCGACATCACTGATATAGGTGATGTCCGACGCTATTTCCCGGGTTACTGCGGTTTGCTGTTCAGTGGCGGTGGCGATAGAGCTGATCATGGCTTGTACTTCTGAAGTCTGGGAGACAATTTCATCCAGTGCTTGTTTGGATTGTTCGCTCAAGCTGGCGCCTTGCTGTACCAGGTCGTTACTTTGTATTGAGTTAGCAATTGCCTTTTGTGTCTCGGTTTGGATGGCATTGATTAATTCCGAGACCTCCTGAGTCGCGTTTGTAGTCCGTTCTGCCAGCCCCCTTACTTCTTCTGCTACAACCGAGAACCCTCGACCATACTCACCGGCTCTTGCCGCTTCTATGGCCGCATTGAGAGCCAGCAGATTGGTCTGGTTGGCAATATCTGTGATCACCTTAATTACTTTGCCTATTTCGTCACTGCGTTTACCAAGCTCAGCGATACCGTCTGACATAGATTGCATCATATGGGACGTCGAATGGGCGCTTTCAACCATTTCAAGCATAATTTGTCCGCCGGTATGAGCTCTATTACCAGCCTCCTTAGCCTGCAACGACGCTTCAGAGCTTTGCATTGCGACCTGCTTAATGGTCACACTCATTTGTTCGGCGGAAGTCGCAATTAAATCAGCCTTACTTGCCTGGGCCTGGCTGCCTTCCAGTACCTGCTGACTGGAGTTATCCAGCTTGTCACTTGTCTCTTTTACTTCGGAAGATACGTTGGCAATGGCCGAAATTAGCTGCCTTAACGAAGCCTGCATGGAGTGGATGGAATTAGTTAAGGTGCTTATTTCGTCAGTTTTATCGATCTTATGTACTGTATTTGTCAGGTTGCCCTTGGCGATATCGCTGGCTGCAGAGACTAAATAATCTAATCTGCCGGTAATTGAACGAGATAAGGACCAGGCAATGCCTATACCAATACATACTGCTAAAGAGGTTGTGATCAAAAGAACCAGTTTCATGTTGGTCATGGTTTCGGTGAGCAGCTTAAGCGCACTTGTCGCATCGTTAGCTTCATTCTCAGCAGAGCTGCGCAGGATCTTCTCCAGAGGATCAAAGCTATTTTCTTCCATCTGATGCAGGGCCCGGTATGCCTTCTCCTTAATTAAGTCTGTGCTTTTGGCGGCAATGGTAGGATCGAATTCGGCAAAAAGGTTTTTCTCCATCGAGCTAATATATTGCTCGGACAAAACAGCTATTCTTTCCATCTTGTTTTTATCCTGCTGATTACCTGACTCCAGGGGAACTAGCTGCTTATGCAGTATCCTGAATTCGTTTGCAGAGCCTTGAAAATCTTCCCGTTCATCGTCTTCGCCACTGAGGTATTCGAATGCGCTCAGCTCCATTTGTTGCAGCGAATCCAACAGTTTTAAATAGATTATCACGCCGGGCACATCATCTTGGGCCACCTCATTGGTGATCGTGTCGGCCTTACTAGCTTGCCACCAACCAACTGAACTCATGGTGATCATAAGCAGCAGAACCAGACCAAAAGCTAGATATAGGGAGTGGGATATCTTTAAATTCATATATTTTTCCTTTCGCAATATTGTTTCTTAGCGGTAAGGGAGGTCGTTATTTTTTCTAAGCCTATGGGATGAATATTCATGGGCCCTAAATGTTGAAATAACGGCAGCTACTGCCTTATTACCGATAAGAAGACTGAGACCACAAGCAAGGTAATTTACCGGACAAGGCCGACCACCAGGCCCTGTTAGCTAACTTGGTCGCCTCCCTAATGTTGAAGCAACGCTGGTTGGTTGTTTTTAGTCTGAGGTTTATACCATTAAAAAGTATTAATACTTAGTTATTCAGGGGGTTTGATGATGAAAAGTTGATCTGTGGTTGATAAATTATTTTATTGTTTTTGTCAGTAGCTGGTTTGTACAGGCTAATGTGGTGGAATAAACTTAAGCAAAATGAGTATTTATGACTCTGCTTCGTTATTGTTTTTTACGGGTTTATTAAAATAACCTGCCAGTTATAGATATCCGCGCCGGTAAAGCTATGGTGATACGAGGAAAACAACTTCTGACGTTGAGCAAAGCAGTTGAAAATAAGACAATCTAATGAAAACAGTATGAAACAATAAATTCCTTATCAATACACAGGGGTTGGTATTATGTTTCTCGGGCGTTTAATGTTGCTCTTGTGTACTTTGATGTGTCCCTGGAGTATTTGGGCGGAAGAAGCCCAATTGTCGACTTTAGAGCAATTGAATGCTTTACAGCAGGAAATTTATCACGAGTTGTCTAAAGCTGCAGGTGTTAAAGACGATGAAAAATTACTGGTTGAAGAGAGTATTAAGCAAAAAAATGGTGAATTCAGAGGGCGGCTGACGCAGGAAATCGAGCAATTAAGTGAAGAGCAAAAAAATGCCTATTTACCTCTTGTATTAAAACAGATTGAATTTCTTCACCAGAACATAACCCAGGGAATAGCTTCTTTTGAGCAGTTAAGGGCTGCGAGGGAAAAGGCCGAGGGAACTGATAAAGCCAGCCTTGAAAGTGAGATGCAGGATAGCTTGATAGTGTTAACTGGCGCTTATCAGGAGTTGTCAGAAAGTCTTGGCTGGGCTCAGCAACTTGGAATGGATGTCGCTACAGAGCGAGAGTCCCTAATCAAGGAGCTGGAAAAGCGAGTTGAGCTAGCCATTACCCTGGTTCGCTTTAATCAGACCAAGCTCGACAGGGTTTCCAAAAGCCTGGCATTGGCAAGCAGCGAAGAAAAACACCGACTTGAACAGCAGCAACTAGCAATTAATGGGCGTATAAGTGCTTATGCTCAGATGCTGGACCAGGTGATTGCTTTGCTGGATGAACTTGGGGTTGATACGGCCGAATACAAGAAACTGTTATTTAGCATGACAGGTAACATTAGCCAGGATGTGCTCGATGTTGATGTGGTAACTAGTCTCGCGCTTCAATGGCTGGAGAGCTTTAAGACCTGGGCCTTTGAGAATACCCCAGCTTTGATAATGAAGTTGCTGGTGTTTGCAATTATCTTGTTGATAACTAAGGTAATGGCCAACTTTGCCCGAAAAGTGGTTAAGCGAAGTGTCTCTGCATCCAAGGTCAATTTTAGTCAGCTGTTACAAGACTTCTTTATCTCTGTTGCAGGGAAAGTGGTGGTAATACTTGGTCTGATGTTTGGCCTCTCTCAGCTGGGGATTGAGCTGGCGCCCTTGTTGGCTGGTTTTGGCGTCGCCGGTTTAATCATAGGTTTTGCTCTTCAGGATACCCTGTCTAATTTTGCGTCCGGCATGATGATCCTTATCTATCGTCCTTATGATGTCGGCGACCTGGTCGAGGCGGGCGGAGTAAAAGGCGTGGTGAGTAATATGAGCCTGGTTTCTACTACGATTAAAACCTTGGATAACCAACGCCTTATCCTGCCCAACAATAAAATCTGGGGCGATACAATCAATAACATTACCGCTGAGAAGATCCGTAGGGTGGATATGGTGTTTGGGGTAGGTTACAGCGATGATATTGAGCATGTTGAGCGAGTATTAAAAGAAATAATAGAAGGTCATGAGAAGGTTTTAAAACACCCTGAGTATACCCTTAAATTACATACTCTGGGTGAGTCATCGGTAGATTTTATTGTACGGCCTTGGTCTAAGCCAGAAGATTATTGGGATATCTATTGGGATATTACCCGGGAAGTGAAAATACGATTTGATAAGGAAGGTATCTCCATCCCCTTTCCACAGCGAGATGTACATCTGTATCAGAGCCAACTTCAGGCGCAATCGGCAAGGGTAGAGCAACCCAGGCCTTCGCAGCAGGCTGAGGACCTAAATAGTAAGCGTAGCGAAGGAGATAGAGCATTAAAAGAAAGTGATCTTCCTGAAGTAGAGACGACGGAAGTGTAATTGATAATCCGGAGCGTCTTTTTTTACCTCTAAGTTCCAAGGTAGTGGTGTGAGTTTACCTGTATATTGAGCATTCATACTTGTATAAAACTTAGGTTTTAGATTTACCCAAAGGTAAAAATAGAGCAAGGCAAAGTGGCTGTTAACTTTTATCCCCTTACAAACGCTGGGTTGATACTGGATGATGAATATGGTGATCTAAGTAAGACCTATTACCAATAAAGTGGAGTTAAGATGTCGTTTTACTTACCTGAGTTACCTTATGCATTTGATGCACTAGAGCCACATATAGATACTGAAACAATGGAAATTCATTACCAACGACACCACAAGGCTTATTTCGATAAATTTGTGGCGGCAATAGAAGGAGTTGATACAAAAGGTAAAAATCTACATCAGATAATGGAAAATATATCTGAATTCTCGCTTGCTGTTCGAAACAATGGAGGTGGTTTTTACAATCACATTGTATATTGGCACTCTATGTCTCCAAGCGGAGGAGGGGAGCCTGAAGGGGCTCTAGCTGATGCAATTAATACAAAGTTTGGTTCGTTTGAGGCATTTAAAGATACATTTTCGCAAGCTGCAATAGGTCAATTTGGCTCTGGTTTCGCTTGGTTAGTTGTCGATAGTGCGGGAGAGCTGGTGATCAATACAACACCAAACCAAGATAACCCGGTAATGGATGTAAACTCGGTGCAAGGTCACCCAATTTTAGCGTGTGATGTATGGGAACATGCTTATTATGTAAGTTATCGAAATAAGAGACCTGATTACATTGAAGCATGGTGGAAGGTCGTCAACTGGGAATATGTAAGCCGTGAATTTGAAAAAGCACAAGCAGGCTAAATTTTTGGCGCAGTAATCGCTGCGCCAGCTTATTTTATGGCAAGACTAAATCGTCAGATCATCGATTGTCACCAGGACCTCTTTATCCAGGAGGAACAACCACTGGCAGCAGATTTGGTTAAGTTAATATTCCCTTGAATCCCGGAGCTAAGCTGACTTGTTAGAGGTTGAATACATATCCTTGTTGCTTGCTTTAGCGATAAAACAGAATATCAGTTTGTTCAATTCTCTCTGCAGGTTTCATTCTTGCAACCGCTAGCCGAATACTTGTGTCGTCCAAATCCCTCGCGACATAGATATTTTTTGTGACATCAAGCGAGAACCATTGCCGATTACAGGGGGCTACAAGAGTGTTGCAATAACTATCACCAAGTCTTAATATGCCCCGCTGTTAAATTGTTGGCTTTTTGTTGACTTTGTTAACAATAACTGAATGGTTTGGCGTTGGTTTACTCAGGGATAGATATGTTAGCTGCGACTTTTGTTAGATTGGATAAGGCAATATGTGCCTTTGCTTCACGTGGTATGCGGTTTGCGCCTCAAGCCAAGGCTGCAGTTTGCTATTTCTCTGTGTTTTCCTACCTCTCTACCTCCACCACAATGGTGTATGCCGCTACTGAAGTGATACCCGATGGTCGAACTCAGACGCAAGTGATAGCAGACGGCAAGACACTTAATGTACATACTAATACCCAGGTAAACCAAGTCGGTTATAACAGCTTTAGTCAGTTTGATGTGGCTGCAGGGGATAAAGTTAATTTACACCTTGGCAGCGCTAATACCCTGGTGAATATGGTTAACGGAAAACAATCCGATATTCAGGGGCAGGTAGATGCGCTGAAAAACGGCCAAATTGGCGGTAATGTTTATTTTTACAACCCGGATGGTATTTTAGTCGGAAAGGATGGCGCCTTTAATGCGGGCAGCCTGACGTTAGGCACGCCCAGCCGGGATTTTATTGAATCCTTAGTTTCTTCCGACGGTAAAGTGGATCCCGCAGTAGCAGCGCAGGCGCTCTCTCGCCAATTCCCCTTATCTGGCACCGGGGTGATCGAACTGCAAGGTAAGATCCATGCACTTAATGATCTCTATATCAACGCTGACAACTTTAGCCAAGTTCCAGGTGCGGTAAAAGATGTTGCCGGCAGTGTGCATATCTACAACAGTGTTAAGCAAGACTTCGAGCGGCTGGTTAACCTTGGAGTGGATGCCGGTCAGCAGAAACTGTCTATCGATCATACAGGCACCATAGTGATCGGGACTAAGCAAGCCGCTGCAAACGTAACGCAAAACAATCCTTCCATTGTCGCAAGTGGTGAAACAAAAACCAGCATCACAACAGTCGCGGGGCATTCCAGCCTGGTAAGTGATGTGGAAACCCAAAGCATAGTGGGCAATAACGCCTACAACGCCTTCAGCCAATTTGACGTATTAAACGGCGAACAAGTCAACCTGCATGTGCCTGCCGGTGTCAATAATCTGATTAACCTGGTTAAGGACAAAGAGAGCAGGGTCGATGGCCTGTTGAATGCCTACAAAGGCGGCAAGATAGGCGGAAACCTGTACTTCCTTAACCCCTACGGCCTGGTGGTGGGTAAAAGTGGGGTGATCAATGCCGATCGTTTGGCTGTTGCTACGCCGAGCATACAGAGTCTGAACGGGTTTTTAAGCCAGCTTCGCGGTGGTGACGATATGTTTGGCGCCATTCAGGCAAATACGTTTGCCAAAAGTAAGGCGCAGGTAAATATCGCAGGGCAGATCCATACACCGAGTGGCTTAAGTATTGAAGCGGGAGAGATCCTGGTTTCCGGTGAGCAGGCGCAAATTTCTACCCTTAATCAGCTGGCCAGTGCGGGTGATATTTCACTCACAGCGAACAAGATCAGCCTGAAGCAAGGCGCGGCCTTAAAGGGGGGAGATATTAGTCTGACGGCAAATGCCGATGCATCCAGTGCTGTAATAGGTATCGAATCCGAGAAGGCAGAAATAACACTGGGTAAACAGGTTGATATTTCGGGCAAGAATATATCCCTGCAAGCACAAGCCAGCAGCAAGAGTATAGCGGCAGTCGGGGTGTCGTCCCTTAAGTCCAAAGCCTTGGTAGCCATAGGGTCAGGGAGTAAGTTAACGGCATCGGACAGCATCAAGATTCAAGCGAGTGCCGCTGCAAAGCAGTCAGAAGCAGCCTTGTTGCTGAATAGTTTCGGCACTGTCAGCGCTAAAGTTGTGCTGGACGGAGCAGAGTTAACGGCTAACAAAGGCATAGATATAGATGCGCTGGCTGAGGTAAACCTGAGCACCAGTGACTACGCCATAGATAAAATGCCGACGGCGCTACCCGTGGATTTTGCTTTATCAGTTGCCAATGCTACTGCTGAAGTCAGTTTGAAGAACACCAGTTTAACGGCCACTAATGGCGACATCGATATTTTTGCCAAATCTCATGGTCAACTGGAGGCGGTCAGCACTGCCAGGACAAATGGGGTCAACGGGTTGGTGCCGACTCTGAAATTTGGCGGCGCCCTGGCCATAGGCGTACTGAATAATAAAGCCCAGATCCATATGCAAGATTCTTCCTTAACTTCAGGTAGGGACATTAACGCCAGCGCCTGGGCAATAGGTTTGAATCAAACCATAGCGAGCGTCAAATCCGACAGTCAGTCCAAATTCAGTATGGGTTTGGGTTTTAACTGGAGCCTGCAAGATTCAGATGTGACGCTCAACGGTGTATCCGCGGTTGCCGGCCGTAATATTAACCTGGATAACCAGAATATATTAAAGGCCAACTTACAAAACAGCTTAGAGATAGGAACCGACGGATTTTCAGGTCTGACCGATATCCTGGACGCTATTGCGAGCATCATTAAAGACAAAGTACCGGCGGTGGCGCAAGAGAGAGAAGAAAAGCAGCAGGCCTGCGCTTTGGACGCAAAGAGTGCAGGATGCAAAAAGGTCACCACGGCGGATTTAATCGATGATTCGGTGAAAGTCGCTCAGTCCAAGGTAGAGTTACTTGAGTCAGTACTAGGTTTGGCGGGGTGGGAATCGGGTAAGGAGTCCAATAAGGCGCAAAGCCGAACCGGAGTAGCCTTAGGCGCTCAAGTCGTCAGCAATAACAGCAGTATATTAGTCACAGGAACTGAGCAGAGAGCCAGTGTGCTGGATGCTAGTAGCGGCAGCATTGAGGCGAAGTCTGTCAATATTACCGAGTCCAACGCCGTCGTCTCGGCTCAGGTTAAATCTGAGAATGGCTCGGATGCCAATACTAAGAATAATGCTATCGCAGTCGCCGCGACTTATGATCAAACGTCAAATCAAGTCTTAGTGCAGGGGCGGGACAATAAATCGGTTCGCTTATCTGCTCAGAGCATCAAACTTGCCACTGCCAACAAGGAAGAGGACAAGCCGGTTGTCGCGGGTCAAAACCTCAAAGACGTTACTGCAGATTTCGCAGGGATAGAGAATAAGCGGGTATTAAATGCCTTAGCCACCAAACGCACCATCGCTGACGATGGCAGCACGGAAGAGAGTGGTGCCGGATTGCAATTAGCCCTTGGCGTCGGGGTTTCCACTCGCCAGTCGCATGTGGATCTGGACAAGGCTGACATTAAGGTTTTAGCGGGAGATCTCGAACTTAGCGCGCAGCAGCAAATTGACAATATTGAGCTTAGCTCCGGGGATAGCCTGGATGAAGCCGAACTCGTTAAGATGGCCACCGGCTGGGCGGCCAATAATCTGCAGTTTGATGAGGCTGCGAATAATGTATTGAGCACTATAGCCGACAGCCAAGCTGCAGACGAGCCCGATGGTGATGACTCAGCCAGCAAAGGCAAGGCCCGAGCTGTGGTGGCGGGATTCAACATTGCCATTACCGAAACCCGGGCAAATATTACCGATAGCGTCGCCATCAACAAAGGCGGGGAAAAACTTCACGATCTTAAGGTTAGCGCTGATTCCAGTATCGGCTCAGCGTCTACCCGGGTACAGGGAAGCGCATCCGGCTCCAATGGTGAAAGCGGCACACTTGGCCTGAGTACGGGGTTCAGCTTGCTAAAAGACAAAACCCAGGCCAATTTAGCCGGTAAGGCACAATCCATTCAGGCGACAGGTGCTGTGACAGTATCGGCAAACCATGAGTCCGATGTTTCTGTTGATGCAGATACTATCGCTCCCGGAGACGGAGATAACGACGCTGCGACTATGGTTACCCTGGGTGGCTCTGTTGTACTCCAGGAGACCAAAGCCAGTCTTGACCGGGACGTTACCGCGAAGGAAGAGGTCGCCGTAACCGCGCAAAGCTTAAGGCGGGTTAGCTCAGACGTTAAAGGCAGCTCTTCGGACAGCAATGACGCAGAAGACGAGGGTGACGGCGGTGAAACCGATGAAAAAACCAACGGGTTGCAAAGGGTATTCGATTGGGTGACAGCGTCGGTGCCTAAACTGGTCTCGACAGCTGCGGATGTTAGCCGCGCCAGGCAGGAAAATAATAAAAACTATGGTGACAACCTTAACGAGAGCAAGGTCGGCCTGACTAAGTCCATCGACGACGCTAAACAAAATGTAGATGAAGTCTCCACTTCAACCCCAGGGGTAGACGGGACAGAGAAAAACGGCTCGGGAGATATCATAGTCACCCCCGGCTTTAATGTGGTCGTGACTGAGACCAAAGCGAGTGTGGCCGACGCGCGAAAACTGGTTGGCGGTGATATTAAAATCCAGTCGCTGGAAAACCTGGATACGACTGTCGTAGTAGAAAGCGAAGCTGATTCGGGGAAAAAGGCTAAAGCGCTCGGCGTTGCGGTTAATGTCGTCGTCAATAAAAACCTGGCCGAGCTGGGTAAAAATACAGTTGTAGCCAGCCAGGGTGACCTGCTGGTACAAGCGGGCATGGCTTCTAACACCCGAGAGTATGAGAAAAAAGATGAGGATGGCAAGGTCAAGAAAGACAGCGACGGAAAACCCGTGGTTGTCACCTACAAGGAGCAGATCAATAGTTTTTCTGCCGGGGCGACATCGGCGGCAGGATTAGCTGAAGAAGGGGCCGTGGTAGGCGCCATAGCAGCCAACGTGGTTGTGAGTGAAACTAAGGCGCTGGTTTTGTCCGGTGCCTCAGTAAATGTCGGTGATGGGTTGACCCTGGACTCGGTGCAAAATACAGAAACCAAGGCGGAAGCCAGCGGCACAGTAGGCGCAACGGGTTTCTTACTGGCGGGAGACACAGAAACAAAAGAGTCGGATGTTACCTGGCTAAAAGCGGTGTTTGGCGGAGACTGGGATAAACTGGGGGAAGGCACTTCCGGTTTACTACAGAAAGGAATAGACGCTTACTCACAAGGAGACTTGGCTGATAAAGCTGGTGAGTCAGGCCCCTCAGGCAACGGCACCGGAGTGGGAATTGCGGTAAATACATCGGTACTCACCACAGAGTCTATCCTGGATAGCGAGGCAAGCGCCAAAACTATTGCCATCAAAGCCAAAACTCAACTTGCCAGCAAAGCGCTGGGCGTAGCTGGAACCGGTCCTGCGGCCCCTGTTCTCAGCACGGATTCCAACCAACCGGCGGCCAAAGCGCGCGACGGGTCGGTAGCTGTAAATATCACTGACGCAGATACGCGGGCGATACAAAACCAGGCTGTTACGGCGGATAAAGTCGAGGTGGCGGCACACTCAGAATCCCTCACCGAAGCGAAAGGAGACAGCAAGTCGGCGGGCGCTGAAGCAGCTCATGGCGCAGCGGTAGGCATCAACGTATCGAATATAGACACTCAGGCAGAGTTAAATGCGGATGTAAAGGCAGGGGCAAACAGCGCCACTGTGGCTGTGACCGCAGTATCCAACAGTGTCGACAGGGTCAGCAGCTATGCATCGGCCAGGGGGACGCCGGTTGAACTTTACGCCCAGAAACTGAAGGGCAGAGTCAGCGAAAACCTTATCTTGCTTGACGCACCGGATAAGCATAAGGACGGCGATCTGCCCTACAGCGTGAGTCAGCTGGAAAAGCTGAAGAGCAAAGTCGGTAAAGCGGAGGCGAAGCTTGAGGAAGTGAAGTCTAAATCCGACTCGGCGAAAAAGGCGGTAGAGCAGAAAAAAACATCGCAATCCTTTGCCGCCGCGCTTTCCGGCTTAATTACCAACAATGATACAGTTGCCAAAGTGGCGGAAAATATCAGCGTACAAGCTGATAAAGGCTTCACTCTTGAGGCTGAAAACAATGCCATTGCCAAATCGAAAGCGACAGGTTTAGCTGTATTAAGTGATAAAGGCACCGGCGCTGCGTTTGATGCCGCCATCGTCAGCAATGAAACCCGAGCCGAATTGGGCAGGGGTGTTCGGGTTCTGGACAATAAGCAGCACAGCCAAAGTGAAGAAAAAGGCATTAGCATCAGGGCGTTAAGTCGTTTTAATACCGGCTCGCCGGCTTTCGCCAACCAGGAAAGTGATTTTGATGCGTTAAATGGCAAGCAAAAATATCAGGAAATTGTAGTAGCAGATCAGCAGGGCCAGGAATATCAACACGGCTTTGAAGGGGTTGATTCCGACTACTTTGTTGAGGCCGTGGCCGGTGCGGGCAGCAAAAAAGAGTCGCGCAGCGGCGCCATAGCTATTGGTATCCAGCAAGCCAAAACCATTACCCTTGTAGGGGCCAACGCGGTGCTCGATACGGACGGCAAAGCCCATATAGGCTCATTTGATCGTACTCAGGTAGACGGTAAAGCCTGGGCATTGTCGGTGGCCTTGGGGAAAGGCGCCAAACCAGGTGAGAAAGGGTCCACTAAGGGCGGGGTTGCTTCAACCCTGTTCCGTTTTAAAACCAATAAGGCTGAAATCGGCGAAGCGGCCAGGATAGCGGCGAAAGGCGCCCTTTCGGTGCAGGCGCAGTCCATAAAACCTAGCGCAGCCTGGGTTAAAAGCACAGATTCAGATCAGAATTCACCGGCGAGTTTTGATTTCGCCACAGTTTCAAGAGACCTGTTGGCAGGTGATTTCAGTTCGATAGCCGATATAGAAGCGCTGAAACGCAGTGAAGGCCTGGCAAACCAGGCCATTGCGGCGGCAGCCACCGGCAGCTCAACAGATAAGGCTTTCTCGGGCGCTTTGGCGCTAACCTTTAGTCAGGCCAGCACCGAAGTCATTATTGCAGACAAGGCTCAGTTAACCGGATCGGGCCTGGTGCTTGAGGTGAGCAATGATCAGGATGTCTTCTCGGTTGGCGGCAGCCTGGCGGCTTCTCTGGGCGAGTCGGCCTCAGGGGTACAAAGCTCCGCAGTATTCCTGCTGGATGACAGCAAGGTATCAGTAGGAACCGGCACCGTGTTGGTTTCCACGGCGCAAAACCTGGACATTAAAGCCACCAGCAATACCAAAAACCTGAATGCCGTGGTGGGTGCGGCAGCATCAAAAGGCAGTGGTCAGGGGACTAATGCCAGCCTTTCACTGGGTATAAACCTGCTGGAAAACGATACTCTGGTGGACCTGGCCGATGGCGTTTCAATTACCTCGGCAAAGGGAGTCGAGCTGCAGGCAAATGGTCACACAGAATCACTGGCGATCAGCGCCGCTGTTTCCGGCACTAAGGGTAAGACAGCTATCGGCGCAACTCTGGCGGCCAATGTGACCCTGAATGATGTAAAAATCCGGGTAGGTGAGACCAGTATTAAGGCGCTGGCCGGAGATATGAATGCGCAGGCAGGTTCGGTGGAACGGCTGATGAATGTGTCGGCGGCAGGATCAGTAGCAACGGACAAATCCGGCGCAGGAACTGTGGCCGTCAGCGTGTTAAAGGGCGCCACAGAAGTTGATCTGGGCAAGTCGGAAGTCGAAGCTCAAGGGGTAACGGCGAAGGCGTTGGCGACAACGGATTTCTTCGATGTTGTGGGTAATGTAGCGGTAGCTTTCTCTGGTACGGCCTTAGGCGGCGCCATCGGTGCTACTATCATCGCCAAGCGAGTACTGGCCAGCCTGGGAGATACAAAGGCGTCAGAAAATGTGCTGGTACAAGCGGATAACAATACAGATGCCTCGCAGATCCTGGCCAATGTGTCGGGTAGTGCAAAAAATGCCTTTGGCGGTCAATTGGGCGCGCTGGTTTATGACAATGAAGTGACGGCTAAGATCTCGGATAACGCGATTGTAACCACAGATCATTCTGTTGCCGTGTTGGCAAACGATTTATTACGGGCAGCCCAGATTGGCGGTGCGGTAAGTGGCGGCGGTCAAAATGCCGCAGGTGCGGCCATAAATCTGCTGGTGGTTAACGGCACCACTAAGGCCGAAATTGGCCAGGGAGCTTCCGTCCAGGCAAAAGGTCAGGGCAGTGGCGTGCGTATCGTTAAAGCCCAGTTGCCAAGGGCCTATGACAGCCAATCGGCTGATGCACTGGAAGCGCAGACAGAACAGACCAATCATTCGGCGCAGGGCCGGGTGGACAGTTTCCTTGCTGCCATAGCTACTGTGGGTAAAGCAACAGAAACACGAAACTCTTTAGAGACTTATATAGGCAAAACGGAAAACAGCGAACTGGTGAAAGGGGTTTCCGTAGCCGCTAACGGTCAGCAGAGAATGCTGCAGATGGCCTTGGCGGGTGCCGGTGGCGGTAAAGTTGCAGCTGCGGGAGCAATAGGCGTTGCCGTAGTTGAAAACCAGGTTATCGCGAAAGTGGCGGATAATGCCAAGGTGAACAGCGACATCCTTGCTGTGTCGAATGCCGGGCAGAGGGTTGTGGTACGCGCCCTTAACAGCACTAAGGAATGGAAACTATTGGCTTCCGGCGCAGGCGGCGGAACTGCAGGCGTTGGCGGCGGTATTGGTGTTTCAGTTAACAAGGCAAGCAGCCATGCGTTAGTTGGTCAAAATGCTCAGCTTTATGCCAATAACGATATAGATGTAAATGCAGACAGCCAGATCGAAGCTTCTGTGGTTAATATCGCAGGCGCCGGTGGAGGCACTGCAGGCATAGGCGGTGTTATTACCTCTCAGATCCTCTCCGGTACGACTAAAGCCGAAGTGAAAGGTAAGCTGGACTCAAAGGCCGACATTAATGTCACCGCCAGAGAAACCCTGGATCAGTTTAATGTTTCTGGTGCGGGAGCCGGTGGCGGTACTGCAGGCATAGGTTTTGCCATTAGCGTTCAGACTGTTAACAGTGACGTGGAAGCTATTCTGGACGCAGGCAGCCAAGTTTATGCCGCTAAGGATCTAACTCTGGTGGGCAGCGGACTGCAGGATCTGACCGGCGTGACGGTAGCGGGCGCAGGCGGAGGCACTGCGGGGATTGCCGGCTCGTTTAACATATCCATAGTGGATCGTAATGCCAAGGCATTGGCCAAGGGGAATGTCAGGGCACAGAATATGGCGATCACCGCGGCTGACCTGTTTGATTCGACTCGGGTGACGGGTGCAATTGCCGGTGGTGGCACGGCTGGCGTCGGAGTGGGCGTAAATGTCGCTGTACTCCAGTCCCGTGCTAACGCAGGGGTGGACAATAACGGCCAGGCCGATCTTAACGATAGCCTGGATATAGTGGCGCTTACCAAGCGTAATATAGGCGAATACACAATAGCCGGCGCCGGTGGTGGTGTCGCCGGTGTCGCGGGTGCAATCTCTGTCCTAGTGGCAGGCGCATACGGCAGCAAAGAGCAGCGGGATGAGTTAACAACCAGCCAGGGCGCTATCTATACAGATGTCGACAATAAGTCGCGAGCGCCTATTTCTGTCGACAATACAGGTGATGATGCCGGTGATGTTATTGCCAGGGCATTGGCGGGATCAAATGCGAAAAACGACGGCACCAGCTTTACCCAGGCCATGACCAGCAGCTCTGCGGACAATGGTGTGACTCAGGCCTTTATCGGCCAGGGCGCCAGAGTGAGCGCCGGTGATGATGTATCGCTGACCAGTCAGGATAAGCAATCAGTACTTCAGGTAGGTGGGGCTGCCGGTGTAGGCGGTGTTGCCGGAGTCGGCGCGACAGTAGCTGTTAATGTTTTTGATACACAAGCCAAAACAGTTATTGCGGAAAACGCCAGAGTAGATGTGGCGGATCAACTTAATCTGTCGGCCCGTAGTGATGAAGCTATCAAACTGATTAATTTTGCCGGCGGCGTCGCAGGTAAAGTCGGCGTGGGCGGCGTCGTAGCAGTAAACGTGGTGACCTCCACCGCGAAGGCTGAGATCAAAGACGGCGCTCAGATCAATAAAGCCGGTCAACCGGCTAACAGCACACAAACCATAGCCCTGCAGGCGGACGGTGATTCCAAGGTGCTAAGCATAGTCGCCGGGCTCGGCGGCGGTTTGGTAGGTGTGGGTGCATCCGTGGTGGTGAATACCTTAAATAAACAGGTTGTTGCCGAGACTGGCGCGGCAGATCTCCAGGCCAAGGACGATATATTACTCAAAGCCAAGGGTGAAACCGATGTGAAATCACTGGGTTTTGCTTTGTCTGGCGGCGCGGTAGCCGTGTCCGGTCTGGTGCATGTAAATACAATAGCCAATGAGTACAGCGCTCAGTTGGGTGGTACAGCACTGGCGGAAGACTCCATCAATATTGAAGCCATAGGAAAGGTTTTCCACAGTAATACGTCTATTTCCGCCGGATTTGGTCTGGTGGCTGTGGGCGGTATGGCTTCGGTTAATAGCCTGGAAAATATTACCCGCGCCAGGGTAAAAGAAAACGCCAGGGTGACCGCGCTTGGCAAGGGGCAAGGTGTCCAAGTTACCGATACAAGTAAACGCATTCAGAAAGATAAAACCCAGCAAATATATGCCTTTAAGCAAGGTGGAGATAGCAATGATCAGCACCAGGTTGTACTTAATGACGCAAAATCCTGGGGAGGCATCACCAAGCAAGGCACTCTCAACCTCAGCCTGACTCAAAAAGAGACTGATTTCGGAACTCGCACAGTGAAAGGGCTTTCCCTGGTTGCCGATAGTCACGAAGACTTGCTGTCGGTTCGGGTAAGCGCAGGCGCCGGCGGGGTAGGTATCAGTGCGACGGGCGGTGTCGATAAGCTGCACAGTACTAACCTGGCTGAAGTGGCCAGGCTCAGCCAAATAAACGCCGACAATACACAAGCGGATAATCAACAAGGCATTCACCTTTCCGCCCTGAGCAAAAGTGAGGCAAGCGCCTACACAGTGGGAATTGCTGTGGGCGCCGTGGCGGTTTCCGGTTCGGTGCAAGACCTGATCTTTAACAAGACGGTTACCGCAAATATGACGGCAAGCCAAGCCCAGAGCAAGGGTGAAGTGAAGGTTCAGGCAAACTCTGAAAACAAGGTTGATGTTTTCTCTGTGGCGGGAGCTGTAGGGGGGAGCGGCGGCTCCGGTGTGGTTAGCCTGGCGACGGTGGAAGATAAGGTATTGGCTCAGGTTGCAGGTGGACTCGATGCCGCTGAACTGGCTGTCACTGCAAATGCAGACTCAAGATTTGACGGTTCACTGGGCGGACTGGGCATAGGCGCCGCTAAAGGAGGGGCCCTGACGGTCTCAGACAACCAGGTGAAAACCAGTGTGCGCGCCGGTGTGGCAGAAAATGCCAGCCTGGAATTGGCCAGGGGCCTTATGGTTGAGGCGGATAATCAGGTTGATTTTAATACTAAGGTATTAAATGCCGGTGTCGCGGGTGTAGTCGGGGTTGCAGGGGCCTTTAATACCAATGTTGCGCGTACCCAAACTCAGGCGTTTATCGCTGATGGCACCCGGGTTAACCAGACTAAGCGTAACAACCAACAAGCAGTGAGCCTGTCGGCCACGGATAAGGTAAAAATAGATAACAAAGATCTCAATATTGCCGGAGGCCTTGCCGGTGGTGTGGGGATCTCCGCGATGAAACTGATCGTGGGTAATCAGAGTGAGGCCAGTATAGGTGACAGGGTTCAACTGAATGCGGAAAAATCCCTCTCCCTGGAGGCGGATTCAAGCAGGCAGGTGGATTATTCCAGCCTGGCCCTTGGGGTTGGCGGCCTGGTGGCGGGCTCAGGGACCTTAAGTCAAATCCAACTGGGTGGTAAAGGCAAATCCTTTGACCTTGACCAAGACACACGAAGTGAAATGGAAAGCGCCCGAAGCGGCCGTTCATTAAAGCTTGGGGAAAAGGGCGAAGCGGCGAAGCAGGGTTATGGTAAAAATGCGGCTGCTTTACAGGCCGACGCCGCTAATCAGGTAGCGGATTTTGCCGCTCAGTTGACAGGAGAGCAGCAAGACAGCACCAGGGTGAGCATTGGTCACGGGGTATTGATCAAGGCCGGCGCAACAAGTATGCGGGCCAAAGACGAGCTGAGCATTACCAGTAAATTAACAGGTATTTCAGCTTCTTTAGGTGCCTCTATGGGGGGCTGGGTCAGCGAAAACTCTTCCGCACACAACTCTGTGGTTGAGCTGGGCTCAGGGGATTATGAGCTAGCCAGTCTGGACGTTAACAGCCAGCAAGTGACTCGCCTGAATGCCGAGTCCACAGGAGTAGGCGTCGGACTTATTGGCGGCGTTTCCGATGTGGTGGTTAACAATAAACTGGCCAACAATAGCGTGATTAAGCTTGCCGACGGCGCCAATATTACCAGCCCAGGTCAAGTGCGCTTCTTCACCAAGGCGAAGCAGGATGTGACGGCGAGTACCACGGGTGTACAGGTCGGGACCATTGCAGCAGGAAAATCTGAAGCGAAAATAAACAACAACAGCGACGCTAAGTTTATTGCCGGGAATGGCCGTATTGACGCAGCTGGCATCACAGTGCAGGCTGCTAATGAAAGTAGCAACAGTGCAGATGCCCTGGGTGGCGTAGGCGGTGCGATTGGTATTGCGGGCGCCTTTGCTCATGTGGCGGAAGGCGCAGATAGCAGTATCGAACTGGGCAATGGCGCCGAGTTTATTGCCAAGAATAAACTGCAGCTTGCCACTGACAATAAGGCGGGTAACAAGACAAAGTCTTCTGTGTATGCCGGTGGTATTGCCGCTGCGGGTGCTGCCATTACCGAGGCGAAAAGCTCCGGCGACAGCCGTATTAGCACGGGAGCCAATGCCTTGCTGCAAGGGCAGGAAGTGAAAGTGAACGCTGGTTTATATGACCTTGCAGGTAAGCGAAGAGCCGATGCTTTGGGACAGGCAGCCGGAGGCGGTGCCATCGCAGGCTTGGGCAGCAAGGTTAAGGCAAACATAGCTAATGATGCGGAAATTCTGCTTGGTACGGGCAGCAAGGTAATTTCAGATCAGCAAGATATCACACTCAACACCTTCAACAAGACTGACATCCGAGCCGAAGCGCTGGGGATCAGTGGTGGTGCAGCTGCCGTTGGCATCAACTCGGTGGACAGCATTGCCAACAACAAGGCGAAGATCCACTTCGGCAGCGGAGTCCAGGTTACATCGGCCAAAGATCTGCAGGTCGAAAATCAGTTGGATAGCCAGGCTTATGCTGAAAGCTTTGCCCTGGGCGGTGGTGTGGTAGCGGCCGGTATTTCCGGCGCCGACGTGACTGTTAATAACCTGAGCCAGATTTCAGGAGATAGCGGGCCTTCGAAGCTAACAGCAACCTCAGGTAACGCCACCTTTACAGCGGACAATAAAGTGTCCTTCGACTATAAGGTCAATGCCGGTGGTTATGGCCTGGTTGGTGGTGGTAAGTCTAATGTTGATAACGATATCAGGCTAACCACAGACGTTCTGATAGGTGCAGGTAATCAGGTTAAAGCAGGGGATAAGGTCAGCCTGCTTGCCAATTCCAAGGTACGTAAAGACCAGGTCTCGGGAAATAACGTCAGTCTGAATGCCTATGGCGCTATTTCCGGCGCATCGGCTAAGAGCGATAATCAGATAGATACCCTTGGAACTGTTTCTGTAGGTAACGGCGCTCAGCTTTCGTCTGTTAAAGACACAGTACTTAGCACCACGTTTGATGTGGCTGCCAATGACAAAGTCAAGGTAGGTACAGGTGGCGCCGGTGCGCTTGCTTCAGGTAAGACCCAGCTCAAGCATAACAATACAAGCCTAATAGCCCTGGCGGACAACGCGAAAATAGCTGCCGGGGAAAACCTGCAACTGTTTTCTCAAGGACTTGGGGTGAATGATGCGAAAGGCAGCGGCCATGCGTATGGCGGATTAACCTCGTTAAGAGTTGATGCCATCACTCACAGCGAGTCAGAGGATAAGATAAAGCTTGGTCAAGGTGCACAACTGACGGCGCAAAAGGACATTTACCTGGGTGCCGGAGAAAAGCTGGACTCTGCTGATATTGCCGGTTTCTCCACGAACAACCTGCAGGCCTTTGCCAAGGTGATATCCGTTCAGGGCTCTGCTGTCGGTATGCCAAGCTCCAATACCAACAGGGCCCAAACCTCGCAGCATGCTGATATCGACATTGCCAGCGGCGCCGAGTTGCGTAGCGGCCGCAACGTAACCTTGGCCGCTTCTGCTGTTAACAGCGGTGCAGTCAGTGCAACCAATGATGTACGTAACTATTCGGTGGGTGCGGTATTCGGTGGCTTGAAGTCTAACAAGGGGGTCAGCAAACTTGTTCAGCAGGGTCAGGTTACTCATAACGGGGCAATTGAAACCGGCATTGCGCGTAATGTGGAACTGGCCTTTAAAGCAAACGGAGATGTTGTTAAGTCAGACAGGGTAACGGACAGCAATTATGACGTTCACAGCGATCGTATTGTGATTGATGGTATACAAGCAGATCTTGGTGATGTGTTTATCCAGACAAGCGGGGACCCAGTTAAGGGTAATGGCCAGGTGATCACGCCAGTGAATGCCAGTATAAGTGTGATTAACCATACGGAAAAAGACCTGGAGGTTCGGGAGCTGTATATCGATCCGGTTAACGGCGGTAACTTCTATGTTAACGGCGTTCGTCAGCACTCTGATGATATGAGCAAAGCTGCGGGTGGCCTAAGCTATGCTGACTCGACACCTTACACGGCAAAAATTGCAGTACTTAATACTCATGGGGCTAAACCTAAGTTGACAGTATTACCTGGCGGGAAAGGTATACATAATGTCCGCGGTGACGTGGCTGTGGCTAACCTGTATGGCTCGGTGACATTTAACGGCGATGTGCGAGCGCGCAATTTAAATGTGTTTGCCGGTGAGAGTTTCCGCCTGAATCAGCCAGGACAGGATGTTAATGTCGGCAGCGACCCTGCTGGTGAGTACAAACATTTACAGGACCAATATGAGTTTGGTGATGGCGTAAACCTGGCCAATGTTAGTAGCTCCAGTTTACCGGCCAGAGGCAGTATACTGGCCGCGGGAAATATCGATATCGAAGCGGAAAAAGTCAATATCAACGGTTTGGTCCAGTCGGGCATAGATACCCGTAAGCTGGTGGTTAAGACATCGGGCGCCGGCGCTATGGAGGTGGGTCTGGATGCCAGCGTGATCGCCAAGGCAAAAGCCAGCGGTCAGGAGCTTTACCATCTTAACTCCATTGTTGACCTGAGTTTATCCGGCAAGGCGTTGATGGATAAACTATCCCAGTTAGGTGAAGACGATTTACAGCAAATCCCTGTTTACTATGATACGAAAAACGATCGTCTGGTGGTCAAGGATATGGACGCCAGTGGCGGAAAGATAACTATCAAGGGGGCGTTGGCCAGTACCGGGCGCGGTGAAATCAAGGCGTTGGATGGTTATTCCAGTTTTGAGATAGATAACCGTACCGATAAGACGCTGGAACTCAGTAATATTTCCTTGGGAGCAGGCTCTGAAGGCAGTATTACCCTAATAGATCAGAATAAGAAAAATAGTCGCGGGCAGGTGTTGGTCAGCCGTTTTGTTCGGGGCGCCGATGGTGTGGTTCGAAAGTATACCAACGAGCAAACGGACGCTAAAACCGGGCTGGCAATTGCTGGCGGTGAAGCATCCAGCGGTTACCAGGTGAAAGGTGGTCAGCGTTATCAGTGGCAGCAGAGCTATGATAAGAGCAAATATAAAACTTATATTCGCGGCTCAGATGATGGCGACGATAAGAGTGACCTGAATTCACTTAAAAATTACGTAAAAGGCAAAAACCCGCAGCAGATCGACGTTAAGCACATACTCGGCCACATTTTAAGCGGTGGGGATGATTGGGGGAATATAAAATCCGAACGAAATGTACTTATGCGTTATATAGATCTCAATGCCAAGAAAGAAAAATTTTCGGTTGATGGCGGGGCGCACAATGGTCTTTCCGGCCCCTTTAACCGTAAGCAAAGCGACGGACGTATTGTTGACTCGAGTGTGAGCGGTGATTTTGTTATGTCTCGCTCTAAGAGCAGTTTAGAGCAATACAGTAATAACAAAACAGAGTACTGGGGAGGTAATTTTGGGGATGGGTATGACAAGTATGTTCTGGCCGCAGTGGAAACTAAAGTAGTTGATAGCTATAAAGAAACTTACTCAGTGGATGCATCCAAATCAATCAAGATAGGTTTTTTCGGTCAGAGCGAGAGTAAACTGGATATAGACAGTCACAGGGATATCCTGGTCACAGGTCTGGTGTCCAACCCGACCGGTCAAACCAATATCACCAGCCAAAACGGTAAAATCTTAAGCCAGGGCGAAGGTGTTATCCGAGCCAACCAGCTTAACCTGAAGGCGGAAAATGACTACATCGGTGATTTTAGCCTGGACAGCCTGGGTGATAAGCAGTTCAACAGCCTGAATATCCATCAGGTAGGCGAGAATGCCTTGCTGAACGCCACAGGTAAAAAGGTGTTTGTGAACGCCAGTGAAGGTAGTTTGCGTGTGGGTGACGTGAAGGTAACCAATTCAACTATCCAACTTTCTTCCAACCGGGATATTGAGTTAACCAAGGCAGGCGTACTTGAAGCGGATGATTTTTACTTTAAATCAGGCGGAGTGATCAAAACCGCCAACGCAGACAATAAGCTTATTGTTAACACCAAAAACGGCGGCGCCGTGTCGGTGGAAGTCGGTGAGGGGAACCTGAACCTTGAAGAAGCCTCAGGTGACTTAGTGATTAAGAAACTAACTGCAGCAACCGGTGATATAAAGTTAAAGGTGGAAGGGGACCTTATCGATGGCGCTAAGGAGCAATCACTAAGTATTTCCAACGGGGATTTTGTCGCACTGACCAATGAGCTGAGGCTTAAGGATAATGCTCACCTTGAGCAGGTGGGAAATACCACAGTAGCCGCAATAGAGCAAAGCACCACCAGTGCCTATCACGAATACTGGCAAATGCGTGGCGAGGATAACTATAACCCGGATTACCAATATCAGTCTTCTGCAATCCAACGCCAGCAGATGTTTGATGCAGGTTATAGCACAGTGGAAATAGCCGCTTACCAGGACGCCAAAACAGAGAAGTTCCACCGTATGCACAGAGAGCTGGATACCGGGGAAAGTTATGATAAGAGCTTTCAGTATGTGCTGTCAGGAGAAACCAGAGAGAAAGCGCTGCAAGGCCTTAAGCTGGATGTCGATGAGTTGATTAACAATGCAGTAAATGCCGAGAGTCTGGCGGGTAACCCAAGTCAATCCGCTGAAAAAGGCAATATCAGTGGTCAGAATGTATCCCTGGATATTGGCGGTAATATAGGTAAGGCGACATTGTCTCCGGTGGAATTACCAATCGGCGCCGACGGTAAAATAGCTGTCAGCCAGTTAAGCACAGCGCAGCGTGCGGCACTGGCGCAGGCGGAAGCGGGTGATTTGGAGTGGTTTGCAGATAAGGTGGTGGTCCGAGTCAGGAATGATGTAGGGGTGGACGCTAAAGGCGTATTAAACCTGGTTGCTAAAGGCAATGCCTTTGTCGATACCCGGGAAAGTATTGCCATTGAAACGTTTAATGTTGGCGGAGAAGGCAGGATCAAGGCCAGCGGTGATATTACCAATGCCCGCACAGATGGTCAGGCGGTGATGTCCGGTGATCGCTTAACTGTATCCAGCGCCGGCGGGGAGATAGGCAGTGCAGCCAAAGCCTTTACCATGGATACGTCCGACACGGGCAGTGTTTCAATTCGCACTTCAGAAGCGGCTTATGTGGCTGAAACAGAGGGCGATTTACGTCTGCGTGATGCCGGTGGTGCAAAACTTGAGCTGACTTCGCTGCAAGGTAGCATAGTGAAGCACAACGGTTTTAATCCCAATACTGTGAGCAGCGAAGACGCCAAATTGATCGCCGCTAAAGGCATAGGTAGCAAAGACAATCGCATCAAGATAGATAACCGGAGCCTGACGGGGGTGGTGAAATTCGACGCCAAAGACGGTGTTGCTATGGATACGGACGCCGAAATCATCACCATAGGTGACACCAAGATAGATAAGCAACTGCTGGTGGATAGTGCGAAGGTTAAACAGATCAGAGTTGAAGCCGGCGCTAAAGTGGAGGCGGATAGCTATCACTGGACGGCATCGGAACAAGTCAACATCTACAGCAAGGCCAAGGTTATCGCCCATAAAGGAGACGTTGTGGTTAACGTGGGTAGTCAGGCCGAAAATGCCAACCCAGGTAACATCAAAATGTATGAAGGCAGCCAGATAGATGCCGGAGCACATAGGATCCTGATGACGGCGAGCGGAGATATTCAGCTGGCAGGTTTGACCACTCAAAATGAGGGAGCAGATGCGGTTCGTGTTATTGCGGCGCAAAATCTGAAACTGATCGATGTCATTTCCGCCAAAGGGGGCGTGCAGTTAACCGCAACTACGGGTGAGTTTATTCAGGCTGATACCAGCAGGCTGGTCCTTGCTGCGGGCAAGCTTGTGGTTAACGCCAATGACGATATTGCCTTGGGTAATATCAGTGCAGGTGGCGGCGCTGTCATCGAAAGTGTTACCGGCGGCATTGGCCAGCATGAGCTGATCCAGGTAAGTAATGGCAAGCTTAGTTTGTCTGCACACAAAGATATCGCTCTTAACGCCAAGATTGAATCCCAGGGATTAGCGGCTATTAACCTGATATCTGTGGACGGCGACATCAGTCAGGGGGCTGACGCGGATATCAGCTCTGTAGATTCTGACATCTCCATGCAGGCAAAGGGTAAGGTGAGCTTGGCAAATATTGCGGCTGGCAGTAAAGGCGCCATATACGTACGCTCAGAATCCAGCGATATCTTAGTGGGTGGTAATATAAGCAGTGAGGAAGGCCCTGTATTCCTGGGCGCGGACCAGTCTATACAAGTCAATGGCACTATTAGTTCAGAAAAAGGCGACATAAGTCTGGAAGCTGATAATGGTGAAATTACCCAAGATAAAGCTGCGACTATGAGTGCGAAGCAAGGTGGAGTGTCTATTACAGCCAATGGCGATATAGTGCTGGCGAGCATAACTACTGGCGGTAAGGGAGCTATAGAGGTGCGTTCAACAAGCAGTGATATTCGCACCCAGGGCCTGCTCCGCTCTCTGGACGGAGCTGTACGCTTGGTGGCAAACAGGGCGCTTATGGTGGAAGGGGATATTATCACCGCTAAGGGAGCGATTGAGCTGACAGCAGAGAACGGCACACTGAACCAGAGTCGCAACGCAGATATAAATACCAGCGGCGGCAGCGTCAGAATTAAAGCGAAACAAAACATTGCTTTGGCCGGTATTACGGCGCGAGGTAAAGGCGGCATTGAGGTTCGCTCGCAGCAGAGTAGTGTGCTGACGCGAGGGCGTATAGATAACTGGGAAGGTAAGGTAAGCATATTTGCCAATCAGTCCGTAGTGGTAGCAGACACAATTCGCTCCCTGCAGGGAGATATCGAACTGGTGGCGCAAAACGGTGAGTTTAGTCAGGCTAAAAATGCGGATATCAGTACTTCCAACGCCAGTGTGACCATTCGGGCAAACGGAAACGTTGTTCTGGAAAATATAACCACTGGCGGTCAGGGTGGCTTAGATGTACGTTCAGTGTCCCGTGATATCCATACCAACGGCAAGCTTGTTAGTGTCGATGGTCCGGTTAGTTTGACGGCAGCTAATTCAGTGTTCGTAAACAGCAGCATTAATACGCGAAACGGAGACATTTCAGCCAGGGCGGACAACGGTTCTGTTATTCAGGCCGGTCATGCTGAGATTAAAACCGGAGCTGGAAATGTTGTTATCAGGGCGAAGAATAGTGTCGACTTGGCCAATATTACTGCCGGTGGCCAAGGCACCGTTAATGTTCATTCAGAAACAAGCAATATACTGGTCCAGGGTAAGATCAACACGCTAGATGGCAAGATAAGGTTAGTGGCTAACCAGTCTGTGCTGGTTGGCGATAACGTCGGCTCTCGCGAGGGGGATATTGAATTTGTAGCGGAAAACGGCAAATTTATTCAGACTCAGGGCGCTGATATTCATACTGATAAAGCTAATGTCGCTATTCAGGCCAAAGGTCCGGTGCTGCTGGCCAATATCACCACGGGTAGCCAGGGTGCCATTAATGCGCGTTCTGAAACCGGTGATATCAAATCTGACGGTCAGTTAACCAGTGAGCATGGCGCAGTTAACCTCACTGCAGGGCAATCTGTTACCATTAATGGCGCCATCAGCACGGATTTAGGCCCCATTGGATTGGTCGCGGAAAGCGGTGAGTTCAACCAGGCGACGGATGCGGATATTAGTTCAGCCAGCGCAGGTGTATCCGTCAATGCCAAGGGCAGGGTGAGGCTGGCCAACATTTCCGCCGGGAGTATCGGTGCGATAGATGTGTTGTCACAAACCAGCGATATCCAGTCAGAAGGCAAGCTAAGCAGTCAGCACGGTGCCGTTAAACTGATGGCCGGCCAATCTGTTGCCATTAATGGTGCTGTTAGTTCAGATTTTGGGCCCATAGAATTGGTCGCGGAAAATGGTGAGTTTAACCAGGCGATGGATGCGGACATCAGTTCTGCTAACGCAGGTGTATCCGTCAATGCCAAGGGCAAGGTGAGACTGGCCAATATTTCCACAGGGAGTATCGGTGCGATAGATGTGCTGTCACAAACCAGCGATATCCAGTCTGTCGGCAAGCTAAGCAGTCAGCACGGGGCTGTTAAGCTGGTGGCCGGCCAATCTGTTGCCATTAATGGAGCTATCAGCACAGATTTGGGGCCCATTGAATTGGTCGCGGAAAATGGTGAGTTCAACCAGGCGATGGACGCAGATATCAGTTCTGCCAACGCAGGGGTGTCCGTCAATGCCAAGGGCAAGGTGAGACTGGCCAATATTTCCACAGGGAGTATCGGTGCGATAGATGTGCTGTCACAAACCAGCGATATCCAGTCTGTCGGCAAGCTAAGCAGTCAGCACGGCTCTGTTAAGCTGGTGGCTGGCCAATCTGTTGCAATTAATGGAGCTATCAGCACAGATTTGGGGCCCATTGAATTGGTCGCGGAAAATGGTGAGTTCAACCAGGCGATGGACGCAGATATCAGTTCTGCCAACGCAGGGGTGTCCGTCAATGCCATGGGCAAGGTGAGACTGGCCAATATTTCCACAGGGAGCATTGGCGCGATAGATGTCCAGTCACAAACCAGCGATATCCAGTCTGACGGCAAGTTAAATAGCCAGAACGGCAAGTTACGTTTGGTTGCCGCTCAATCCGTTCAGCTTAACGATACGGTTCGCACAGGCTTTGGTGCCATTGAACTGGTGGCTGAAAATGGTGAGCTAAGCCAAACCAAAGCTGCGGATATTGTGACTGTTAACGCGGACGTATCTATTAAGGCGAAAGGTAAAGTGTTACTGGGCAATATCAACACAGGTGGCCAGGGTGCTATTTATGCGCATTCACAAACCAGTAATATCCAAACTGATGGCAAATTGATCAGTCAAGATGGGCAGTTAAGCCTGGTTGCCGGACAGTCTCTCTCGATCAATGAGCTTATCTCCACGGCTCGCGGTGATATCAGCTTGATCGCGGAAAAAGGTGAGTTGCTCCAGCGACGCGGTGCTGACATTGAAACCACAGATGCGAGTATTGTAATGCAGGCTGAAGGTAAACTGTCTTTAGCCAGCGTCAGTGTTGGAGGAGAAGGCAAACTGAAAGCAGACTCCAGACAGGGGAAGATAGATGTTAATCAGCTAATTATGGCTGAAAATGGCGCTATCACTTTAGCTGCCCGGGACGCGGTTAATCTTGACGCCGGGATAAAGACCAAAGGCGCCGGTGCCGTTAAGGTGATTTCTTATACCAATGAGGTGACCCAGGCTGTTGGCACAGTGCTTGATGGCGGTCTTGGCGATGTTCAATTACGCGCACATAAAGATGTACTGGTCCGTGAGATTAAGACGGCAGGAAAAGGTGATGTTCAACTGATATCGGAAACCGCAAATGTTCAGTTCTTGGGACCAGTCACAACCCAGCAGGGAGATATAGCGGCAGAGGCTGATGTAGATATAAATATAACAACTGCCAGGCTCCATGCTACCGGAGACGGGGATATCAGGCTGACTGCGGTGAAGCGCAATGTCAATCAGGACTATAACTCCTCGTTGGCTGCAGGGTTTGGCAAGGTAATTATTCGTGCCGGACATAATGCGAATACCACCTATATCTTTACCCGCAATCCGGGGCGATTTGCCATTCAGGCTGTTTCTCAGAATAAGAGCTTCAGCAAAGTCGGTTTCAACCGGGTTGCAACCGGCGTAGCGCCGGTCCAGAAGCAGAGTAGTTTTGCCGCCAGTCAGGGACGTATTAACTGGCTGTCTTGGGAATATTCCGAAGTGGTTCCTGTGTTAGATAAACAAGCGGACGTACTGCTGAATTTAAAACCACAAGCAACAATGATTAATCTGGGCGTCAACTTGTCGGACTCTCAAAAGCAGGAAGTAAGTTGCAGTAAGCAAAAGGGACTTAAATGTCATTCGTAAACCTGGTCAGCAAGGGCTGCATATTGAGTATTGGTTGCCTCATGACTGGCCCATCTTTTTCGGCTAATTTTCCATTGACATCTTCGTCAAATGTCGACGCGGAGCGTGAAAGGGAGCTATTGCGGGATTTTGAGCAACAGCAGCAACAAGAGGCGCCAATACCACCGCCTTTGCTTGAGCTGCCAACAGACAAGCAGCAAATCGATCCGGCGATTAAAGATCATAAGCTCTTTTTACATCAGCTGGAACTGTCGGGAGTGAGCCTGCTTGACAGCGAGGTGCTGGAGCAGCTTAAAAAAGAATACGAGAAAAGGGAGATAAAACTTGCAGAAGCCTATGAGTTTGTCGCCCGGGTGAATAAGCTTTATGCCGAAAAAGGTTATTTTACCTGTCTGGCCTTTCTGCCTGCGCAGAAAATTAAGGATGGGGTTATTAAGGTAAAGGTAATCGAAGGGGTGATAGAGGGGATTGGCATAAGTGGCAACCAGATGTTGGATAGTGAGTTTATCCTGGACCAACTGGATATCTCCACTCAATCTCCGCCACGGCTCGATGAACTTAACTATAAACTAAGCACTTTTAGTATTTTGCGTAATACCCAGTTGAACACAGACTTTCAGGCCGGCGCCACAGAAGGGACGACGGCTATGAGTCTAAAGGTCCGGGAGCAGGCGAAATACTCTGGGCAGCTTTATCTGGATAATTATGGCTCTGAATCAAATGGCAAGGCCAAGCTGGGAGGCATATTCAGGAGTGCGTCATTGTCGGGTTCAGCCGACCCGCTAACCTTAGGAGCTAGCCTGGGTTTAAAAAAAGGCACTCAGTCGTTTTTTGTTGACTACAACAGGCCTTTAACCCTGGTTGACAATATCGGCGCTTTTTATTCTTACTCCAGGAGTAAGGTGATCCAAGAGCCCAGGGCTTCAATCGGAATAAAGAGCAAGAGCCATTTCGCCACCCTGAATTACAGCCGGGTACTCAGCCCCTGGACCCCTTATTTTTTACAGTTCAGGGCTGGGGTGGACAGGACGGATAGTGAAGGGTATGTCGGCATCATTCGCACAGAAAACACAGGCTGGAGGCTCTGGTCGGGACTCGACTATGCGTGGAGTGAGGCGGGGCAAAACCTGATGACGTCACTGACCTATACCTATGCGGCAACAGAGCATGCCGGCTTTTCCGGTGAGAAAAAGCGCGATATTCAGCGTTGGAACCTGGCGGCGAGTTACCGTATCAGTAGTGAAATCGGCGCCTATGCCGCTTATAAGGGGCGGGCGCAATTTACTACGAATGAGCGTATGCCTTCTACGGAAAAATGGTCCCTGGGTGGAGTTTATTCAATTCGCTCATTGGGTTCGGGGGTTATCGCAGGGGATAAGGGCTGGGAACATAGGCTTAGTTTAGGCTGGACCGGTTCAGGTCTTTCGAGAGTAATAAAGTCGCTGGATACCAGCATCTATTATGAAGTCGGCGTGGTAAAAAATGACCAGGATCTTGGTTTTGGCCAGGACTCGTTCAGCGGCGCGGGTATAGAAGTTAATTCGGGGTTGGTGGGTAACCTTGGCCTGTCCATGATTTGGGCCCATGGTTTTGATATGCCGGAGATCCTGGATTCAGAAAGCAAGCTGTTAGCTAAGCTGACATACAATTTTTAAGCAATATTTTTAGTAGTAAGGAATTTGAAATGTTTAGGACTGTTATTTGGGGTTTAGTATTAGGGTTTAGCCTGACGGTTAATGCTCAGGATAAAGCGACTCAATCAGGACCGAAAGTAACAACAGATACTTTTAGCGATTGGGCCTTAGAGTGTTATGACCCCAGTATTAATGGGATCAAATGCCAGATGATCCAAAGGGTTGTTCACGATGAACTAAAGCAAAATGTCCTGGTAGTAAGCCTGACATACAACAAAGTCAGCAAGAAAGATGTTGTGCAATTTGTATTACCATTGGATTTCAATCTTTTACCTGGTGTACTAGTAGAAATTGGCAGCTTTTCTGAGGCGCTAAATGTTAACCGCTGTGCTGCAGAGGGTTGTTATGTGGAAGGTGCGATTGGTGAAAGTTTTACTGTCGCCTTGAAAAAAGCGGTGGAAAAAGGTCGGATTGTTTTGGTTACTCAGGATGGCACCAAGGTTTCTATACCGTTTTCACCTAAGGGCTTTACCAAGGCCTACAATACTATGCAGACCAGAAACAAGGCGGCCAAATAGCTCAGCTGCACTTGTCCAGATGAACATCTCTGCGAATTTGATATGAAGTGTGGATAAACCTCCGGTTTACCGGAGGTCATTTAACCCACTTGATTTCAGTCCACTGCATACAAATTAGACACATAGCGCTGCAAGTTGTATCCGAGGCCATTACTCAGGACCTGAGCTTTATTTTTTAGCTGATTTAATGAATCCTTATTGGTTGTTTTACCGGCAAAGACCAGCCAGTTACCTGAACTGGTGTGACAGGCTCGTACATCGGCAAATTCTCCCATGAGCAGCTCCACTAGCTCATTTTTTCCGCTGTGTTCTGTCCAGCAATTAAGTACCAGCCAACCATTGGCTTTTAACCGCGCCTGACACTGAGAAATAAATCTGGCTTCGAGTTGAGACGTATCCAGCCCTTGCCCGTGATAAAGATCGGCAAACAGAATATCCACTTTTTTGTGTTCACCGTCGGCTAAAAATACGTTAGCGTCAGCTTCTATCAGTTTCATTTTTTTACTTCTGGGCAGCTGAAAAAACCGGTATGCGGCGTCTATGACAGCAGGTCTTAATTCCACGCCGGTTAATTTAATGCCTGGAATTTGTTGTTGCAGGGTGGACAGCAAACATCCCCCTGCGACGCCTAGGATCAGGGCGCTTTTGGGTCGGCAAAATAGTAATACAGCCTGGGTGTATTTATGTTGTAGCACATAGGGAGCGCTTTTAGCTGGCGGCTTTGTTCATCACCGGGAGCAAAACACAATACACGGTAGCTGCCATTGTCGAAAACGCTAACCGGGCCTAATTCGTCTTGTTGGTGGAATAACTGTTTGCCCTTGGGTTTGGTAAAACGCAGGAAATGACGACACAGCTAAGTTATTCTCATATCTGGCGAAATTTAGACTGGTATAACTTATGTCGTTAAAAGCCCTGCGCTCCTTAGTGGCCATTGCGGATTATGGCAGTTTTGCAGCTGCGGCCGATAAATTGGCGTTAACTCAAGCGGCGGTGAGTTTGCAGGTTAAAGCCCTGGAGAATAATTATGGCGTTACCTTGTTCGACAGGGTGGGGCGAACCCTGCACGCCGGCTTCGTAGGTTTCATCTGCTGCTACGAAGTTAGTAAGCTTTACCTGTGGGCTTAGCCTGGTCTTTTGGGTTAAATTGGACGTCACATCGCTTGAATAAGTCCAACTCTTGGTCTAAAAAACATAAAGTGCGGATAAATTTAGTGATTTTCCCAGGGACCTATCAAACAACTCTGGTTGGTTGTACATAGGGCATTGCTAATCCTAGTAACCAACAAGCCTGTTTTTATGCTTATAAGTTGGCTGTGTTTCAATTAATTTTCTGCTCGTTGTCATTTTGCTGATTTAAGAAAATTAGCCGGGGCCACATCATAGTAATGCTTTGCGTTCCTTACATAGCGCCAGTAAAAGGTTAAATGTTTACTTGAATGTGATATAAAGCATCGTTTTTTGATGAGACCTCCTTCGGTGATCCCTGAGTTGTAATAGGAGCAAAGTTTGAACGCCAAAAACCACGAAACATTTGCAGTCAGCAATTTGACCCCTGGTATGTATGTTATTGCCTTGAGCGGGGAGCAGGGGCGAGTATCTATTGGTAAGCCGGGTAAGGTGGACGAAAAGGTGATTCAGGCGCTGAAAAAGAAAGGAATAAAACAAGTCGTGGTTGACCTGGAGCTATCCAATTTACCTGAACCCAAACAGCAAGACAAAGCTACGCCAGTCAAGGAAAAACCTGCAGTTATGGTGAGTGAGGTCCAGGTTAATCAGGCGAAGAAAATCTTTAAGGACTCCAAAGCTCAGGTTGAAAAAGTCCTGGAAGGGGTATTCGAGGGTCGTCAGGTCGACATGGAGCCCCTGTTCGACCTAGCCGACGCAATGATTGATTCGGTCCTACAAAATAAAGACGCCATGTTCTGCTTGTCGGCTATTCGGGAAAAAGATGAATATTTGCTGGAACATTCGGTGAATGTTGGGGTGTTGATGGCCACCTTTGCCCATTTTCTGGGTAAGGACAGGGATACGACTAAACTCCTGGCTATTGGTGGCACCCTGCACGATATCGGCAAGATTAAAGTGCCTAACGAGATCTTAAATAAACCCGCACGACTGACAGAAGTCGAATTTGACGTCATGAAAAAGCATACTTTGTTTGGTGAAACCTATATCAAGCAAATAGATGGCCTGCCGGATGTATGTCGTCAATTGGCCGCTTATCACCATGAAACCCTCGATGGTAGCGGGTATCCTTACGGCAAAACCGCTAAAGACTTATCCGAGTTTGTACGTATGCTCACCATAGTGGACATTTATGATGCCATGACGGCAGAGCGCTGTTATAAAAAAGGCGCCAGTCCAGCAGTGGCGTTTAAAGTCTTATTGGATAAGACACCGCACCAGGTAGATCTGGATTTATTGCATCAATTTATTCGTTGTGTGGGGTATTACCCCGTAGGATCCCTGGTGGAACTGACCAATGGTACCGTGGGTATTGTCTGGCAGGAAAATATCAAACAACCACGTAAACCCAAGGTAAAGCTTATTTATCATGGAAAATATAACCGTTATCTGGATGTTAAGCTGATGGATTTAGCCAGGGAACAAGAACTGCAAGTGGAGCGTAGCATCGCCGCCGAAAAGTATGGTATCGATACCTCTCGCTTTATTTAACTTGCCAGTCCAACTCTTACCTAGCTATTTGAACTTACCCTCTGGCATATAAATGTATCGCCTTGATGCAATGAGGTCAGCCCTTAAGTGTGTAGAATATTCCTGTATGCCTGCTGAGCCATATTCGTGAGCTGATTTCCATCGAAATATTTGTCTTTTATATATTTTTAGAACTTTTGTATTTTATGTAACATATTGTTATATAAGTAATTAATTTCATTCCTTGTCATTTTGTTTATTTTTGATTGATTTTGTTGTCTGCCTGTTTATCCCATCGTTAAATACCGTTATGACTCATGCCCATGAGCCTGCTGATCACATTTCCTGAAAAGCTGGTCGGCGACAATAAACTAAAAGAAGGTATTTTTGATGATGAAGAAAACAGCTCTATCGCTAATCATTTCTGCGCTGGTATCTAATGTGGCGCTTGCCGAAGAAACGCAGGGAGAAGCGTTACCTCTTAGTAGCCATATAGGCACAACTGAAGGGATTGAACTGTTTAGGAATGACAATACATCAATGAAGGTACACGGTGAAATGCGTGTGCAGGCCGATATAGTGAACGGCAGTAACCCTCGTTTATATGATAATGATTCCCGCATTGGTTTTTCAGTGAAGCAGCAAGGTGACAATGGCTGGTTTGGTGAAGGTTACTTTGAAGTTGGTATGCGTAACCTGACCACTGAAGCTGAGGTTAACAGTACGGATATGTATGGTCGCCAATATGTAGTGGGTGTGGGTAAAGAGGGGGCAGGCACTTTAACCTTTGGTCGCCAGTTGAGCCCTGCCGATTGGGCAGTAGGCAAACACGATAAATCCTACGCTTATGGTGGCAGCGCCAAGATGTTAAGTAACGTCCTGGGTACGGATATTGTGGATAATGCCGCAGTTTATACCTATAAATCAGATTCTTTCGAGTTGGGGGCCCAATATCAGTTCGAGCGTAAGGAAGACAGCATGTCGTTCAGCTACGGTAATAGTCACCGATTAGCGAATGATGAAAATATCGATGTAACGGTTAATCACGGTTATGTGCTGGGGGGGAAATGGAACAGTGATGTCAATGGACAATAGTTTTGACCCACCTCCGGCCATTAATTTTGACCCACCCCGGGGTCATTTTACTGATTCACTTTCTGCTTTAAACGGTAACTTTCTCCTCCCAGCATAAAAATCCTTGAATGGTGGATCAGTCTATCAACGATAGGTACTGCCACATTCTCATCGACAAAGAACTCACCCCACTGAGTAAATTCTTTATTTGTTGTCAGGATGATCGACCTATATTCATATAGCGCATTGATTAGCTGGAATAAGTTGTGATTACTGTGCTTGTTCATCGGCAAATAACCTAGCTCATCGATGATGACCAAATCGTATTTACTAAGCTGGTTTATTTTTTTCTTCAGCTCTCCTTTCAGCTCTGCAAGCTCAAGGGCTTCAACAAGGCCGAGTGCAGAGATAAATAACACCTTGTAGCCTGCCGTTATCGCCTTTAATCCTATACCGGTTGCCAGGTGTGTTTTCCCCACTCCAGGCGGTCCGATGAAGATTAGGTTGCTTCTATTGTCGATAAAACTGAAGTCCAACAACTGGTTAACTTGTCGTTTGGTTATCGATGCTTGATGCCTGTAATCAAACTCTTCCAGGTGTTTTTCTATTGGAAATCCCGCTTTACGTCGGTTTATCGCTATTCGCTTTTGATTTCTCGCGGCAACTTCATGTTCGAGTAAACTATCAGTGAATTGCAGGTACGACAGTTCATTGTCTTCTGCCTGGGTTATCAGTGTTTCCAGTTGAATCGCCATGCTATTAAGCCGAAGGCTTCGCATGTGCTGCGCTAACTGATTAATGGAAGTCATGCTGGCCTCCTTGTAGCGGCACACCTTGATATTGACTAAGTCCACCGGTAACGACTTTTTCTTCTGTCTGGTTTTGCCAGCGTTCAGGGGCTTGCTGCATTGCTTTCAGTAGCGTCTCAAACTGAGTGGCTGTTAACCTTGGTCGCTGGCAGAGCGTTATCAGCTGCTCTGCGGTAGGGACGCCGAGTCGATTTATAATGGCTTTGACGCCAACCAGCTGATCTTTATAAATCTTAGGGGAAGTCTTCTTAAGCAAAGTAAACAAGAGCGTAGAAAACTCTTCCCCTAGCTTAAGCGACAGAGCCTGCTCTAGCTCCGCAACTTTCACCGCAGGATCCCGGTAATGATGGTTGTTTTTAATGATTTTTCCTTTGCCACTATGCACGTCATGATGTGCTATTTCGTTGCCATTGGTCAGGTCATAGAGCCTCAGTTTGCCATCAAGGGTTCTCACTTCCACCTCTTGCCTTTGCCAGGCTAACGGGACGGAGTATTTATTGGATAACCAGGAAATAAGACCGGTCTTATCTGCCTTGCGGGTCAATTTCTGTCCGTTAGAGCGGACAACATCAGGTGTAAAATAAGAAGCCATGGCATGACGCTCCATTTCTTCATAATGAGCCTGTGGGACCTTTCCTGTCGTGCCATGAGTACGGAGATTGGCTATCGTGTCTAACCAGTCGGCCAGGTGTGAACCCAGGGCTTGTTGGCTATCAAATACTTCACCGTATAAAGCATTGTTCTTGACATATTTTACCCCCGCTTCAACTTTCCCCTTACTCTCAGGGTCATAGCCTTCACAGGCGCGAATACTGAACCCGGCATGAGTGGCGTATTCAGAGAATCGCTGGTTTAGCTCAAGCTCACGATACTTCTCTTTAATAACAACCAGCTTGGTTTGATCGTAAACCAGCTCTGCTGTACGACCACCAAAATAGCGGAACGCAGCATCATGCATACGAATAAATTCGCTGGTATCAATTGGCTTAAGTGAAGCTGACACATGCATCAGTCGCGAGTAAGACAGGACAAAAACGACGAAGTAGACAGTGGTTTCCACACCACCAATCATCACGCCGCGTAACTCACCGGGATCAACCTGAATTTGTTGGCCAGGAACCATGTCCAGTACTGGCTCATAGTAACGAGGTTGCGCGATATTAACTTGTATACGAATCTGATGAACGTAGCGCCTGACAGTACGCTCGGGACTGATCAAATTCCAGCCGTTTGGGGTCACAAAACCAATAGATCCTCTCCAATTCAGCGAATGCTGGATCAGATCAATAAGTAATCAGTTTGGCTTGCCTGTTGCCAGGCTAAAATCAGTGGCTGAGCTTACTCGCTGGAAAACCAAGCAGTGTCAGCCAGTCGGTCACCTTTTCTCCCGTCAGCAACTCATGGGCTGACTGACCTTTGTGACGTCCCCAGCGCTTTTTCCGCAGGTTGTACCAAGCCCGGAACAGCTCAAGAAACGCTTGGTTTACGCCCTTTCTGGCATACAGATAAGTGCGTAAGGTGGCGTTAAAGCCTTCAATGGCACTGGACGCGCGGTGACGTTTGGTGAGCAACATTTCCACCTCCTGCATCAGCCGCTCACAGCGTGTTTCATTCAACTGTTGGGTCAACAGGCGGTAGCTGCCGAGCATTTCCTGAATAAGCCGCTGTTGCTTGTGCTTCCCGGCCTTTGCTAATTTACGTCGGCACTCAAAGAAGCGGCAAGCCAGCTCAACCGGCTGCTGAGAATAACGTGCAATACAGTCTTGCAACTTATCATGGAGCGCTTGGGTGGCCAGAGTGAGGCCATCCAGGCGGTTTACCAGATAAGTCGCCGCCTTGTTGCATTCCTTATGCGCCGCCCTGCGCCAGCTTAGTCTGAGCCATTTCAGTTGTCATTAGCTCACCGGTCTTTCGGCAAACGCAGCTGAAGGCGGCGTGAAGAAGGTGCAAAGCCCGTTCAGCATGCTCATAGCGCTCGATAGCCTTATCGCATTGGTTATCCGCACGCAGCCATTGACCGAACGTATCATCCGGGTCTTCTGCTATGGTGGGGCTGATGGCCTGGTAAGCCTTTTCTTCCTGAAAAATGTAATAGTAAGCACGTTGCTCAACCCTGCGCACCGCCTTGGCTGCGATATACAGGGCATGAAAAATATCATCACGTTGCTGTGCCTGATCGAAAACCGTTGTGACACCTGCGGCTATCCCTTTGGTGCCGTCTTTGACGATGTGTTTTGGCATCATCCCCTGAGCAGCAGCTTGCTGGAGTACTCTGGCCCAGGTTTTTCCATCACGCTGTTGCTCGTGAGACAGGCAGAACAGGTAGCGGGAATCCAGGTCAACACCCGCCAGCACAGGGTCGCCCTGACTGAACATTTCATCCACGGCACCGCTCTGGATGGTTGATAATGACCCATTGGATATAGCCATAGCTGACTTTACAGCCGGGATACAGCAGAGGAATAAGTGCCTCAATACTGCGAATAGAATTGGGTGCAGTGATGGTTAACGCAACAATACTGCGGCGCAGGTGTGGAACATCCACATCAAGCGTCGCGATACAATCCGGCTCACTTTGCGCGTTGACGAGGGCATCGAACGCAGCCTGGGCAGCCCCACGGGCGGTATAGACAGCCTTGCGGGATATACCGAATTCATCGGATAAGGCGGTGATATCACCATGGGCTTGTAAAATGGCGCTCTTTGCGAGAAGATCGAGTTTGTCTGAGGAGCTAAGTGGTGTTCGGTCTAGTATTGGCATTCTGTCGTTTGTGTAGTTGTTTTTGGCGAAGTGATTATCTCAAATAACAGACCTTATCTCCTCAGATTTCTCCTCTCATTTGTTACCCAGGTTTGATGGGTTCCGTACGCTCTGAAGCCGCTAAATCCGGGAACTTAGCCCGTAACTTACGCATGATTTTAGTGGCGCTCAGTTCAGGGTATGTTCCCAGCAAGTGTTTAATAAAAATGAAATAGCTATCCAGTTGTTTATGTCTTGATGTATCGACTAAAGACTGGCTAATAGCCAGCTCTTCCATGCGCAGATATTTACGTACGGTATTGCGGGATAATCCAGTTTCTTTAGCAATGGCTCGAATGGACAAACCTTCGCCTGCATCATGAAGCACTTTGATTTTATGTATCACTTTCCACTCCTTCAAAATATCACCCGCAAAAGTGCGGATCATACGGGCTATAAGCCCAAATACCTAAAAGGAGGTGGGTCAATTTTATTGTCCGTTAGTGGGTCAGTTTAATTGGCCATTAACAAGTGAGTTCGGTTTGTCTGTTGGTGGTGTTTATGCGGCGACGGATTACACCAATAATACTAAAAATAATGATGGAACAACTACATCAACAATAATGGATGCGGGTTATACCAGTGGAAAATTCTCCGTGGGAGCGTTAGTGGCCCGTTATGAAATTGAAGAGGGCGGTACCACGGATGTTACTAAGTCCTAGGGTCTTGGTGCCAGCTATGATCTGGGAGTGACAACTGTCTATAGCGGTTATGACTCTCACGATGGCGACCAGGATTATAACGGTAATGGCATGAATGTCTTTTATGCGGGTGCTGATTTCTGGATAACTCCTTCCGTGGTGACTTATATTGAATACGGGTCAACGAATATTACCGCATTAGGTGAATCTGACGTAAATGATGACTCTGTGGCTCTTGGTCTGAGGGTGTACTTCTAAGTGTCTGACGCCCCAAATTGGGGCGTTTATTCATGTAGATTGAGGTATTTTGAAAATGGTAATTCGTTTTTGAAATAATTTGTCAGCTTTAGCACTATTTGTTTTTGATTAGCCTTGACAATCAGTTACATTCATTAATAACTAAAACTAGTCGCAATTAAATACGCAAAGAAATTAGGAGGTTATTGCTGTTTCGAGCGACTCAGACAAACACCACAAAGACCAATTAGTAAGATCGCAGATAGTTCTGGTGATGGTACACGAATCAAAAACGTTGAGGCTCCATCAATTGGGTTTTCATGATTAAAGGGGTTATCATGCCAAGGTAATGCTTTGAAATATGCCTGATTATCAAAGTCTTTGTCATGTTCGTACAGATTCCAATCCGATGCATACGCTGAAATTAGGTATCCATAACTGTCCTCGAAAATACCATTTATCAATCCAACTTTAGAGTTAGGGCCAAACACTTCTAAGACATTATACCCCATAATGCTAAACAAGTTTGACCATCGACTTAACTCTTCTGTCTCCCAGTTATATGTGTCATTGTATTTCCAAGAGTACTCATGGCGTTCTTTGTGATTTTTATTATTTATAGAATGAAAAGTATTAGCCCATAATGCCTCAACATTTGACTGTGTAGCTAAACGCCATCCATCATATTCTTCACCTATCTCCAATAAACTGACAACCTCATTATAGCTATAGTCGGAATTTATACCAAAATCCAGCCACTCCAACCCAGTAGATTTATCAATGAACGAATCTTTTTTTGTGTCTATGATTTCGGCATTAACGGTTAGGGTATAAAATAGCAGTGCAATGACCGAAAAATTAAACCACTTATTCCTGTTCATATTCATTCCTTTGCTTGTATGGGAGAGAAGGATTAAATTTCCTATTGAAGGAGCAATAAGTTAATTAGGGTTTTTAGTTTATAACAAAAAATCTTGATTAAATATAGGTGCTTTTACTTAGTCCTTTAGTATTTGGATTACACCTTATTACAGACGGAAATAGCAAGCTCTTAAGTGCAGCGGTGACATTATACATTACGGGTGAGGTGTAATAGTTTTTTCTTTGATTAAGTGGGTGAGTATAAGTTTTTAGAGATTACGTATGAATTTCAATCAGTGTAAATATACTGATTCGCCTAGTACTGCACGGCCTACCTAGATTGGTAGGTTGATTTAAGCCTTGGTGAACTTTTGCTTATGCACTTAATAACATTAAACGATGAAAAATAAAGTTCACATTTGGATAGTTACTCATTATATAAAATATAAAGACCAGCCTTGCTATCTAAGATAATCATTTGCTCAGTTAGTGAAATGATCTCCCGGCTCATACCTGATACATAAAGATATCCTTTTTTCAGTCCTGCCAGTTCATCTTCACCGGTTTGTTTGGCGGCGTCATTTAGCGGTAACAAATTAAGCTCAATAGGAGAGGTTTGCAGGTAATTCCCCGAGGTTTCCCAATTCGCTTTTAAGTGAACTGAAAATTGGTATTGTTCGCCGCTTTTAAGAGAAGCGTTTAACCGGGCTGTCTGCTCATATAACCCATTGGCGTGAAACACAGAAGAGCCCTTAAGGTGGACCCGAAGCAGGCCTTGTTGATCAAATTTGATAACATCGTCCAGCAATAGGTTATGATAGTTATCAAATTGCCAGTTATTCTGGGTTAATAGGCTTGTTACCTGTGTTAGTTGATGGCTGAATAGTGCCCAAACCAGACTTAACAAGCCGCCGGAAAGTAGTAAATACGGCGTAATTGATTTAAACAATTTCATGGTTATTGGCACTCCCACTGGCTGGGCTTTTGGTCACCGAGAAACACGGTTTTATTGCTCACCTTGGCATCAGTTAATAACATAAAAGAGATACTCCAGTTCCCCTGCGGGGTCTGGTAAATGGCGATATTGTTTAACTGGTTAACACCTAACCTGGCTTTAAAACTCTCGAGGCAATTATTTAACATCTGCAGGTCCAGTTGCTTGATGTTTTCACCATACAAGTGATATTTAATACTACCCAATTGTTGTGTTTTAAAATCTTCTAATTTTAACCCTGTATTCTGATATTGGCTGATCAGCAGGCTAGCTACAAACAGTATCAGGGCGGAAATAACAGCAGGTTTTCGATAGTTTGGATTTTTAACTGGATCTGGCTCAGGGCTTGGAGTCTCAAGCGCCGCGATAAATTTATATCCTTGCTTGGGCACAGTGCGAATATATACCGGTGATTTGGATGGGTCATCCAATTGTTTTCTCAGGTTAGAAATCGCTTGAGTCAGACTGCTGTCATCTACCTCCAGTCCCATATCCCGCCAGATCTTTTGCTGCAACACCTCTCTGGTGACTATTTCTCCGGCATGCTCGATTAAATAGCAAAGAGCTTTCCCTTCGTTGTTACCTAGCGTCAGGGTTTGACTACCATCAAGCAGGCAAAGGTGATAGTTTTCACTGTCAAAAAGGAACTTGCCATTAATTATATACTGGGTGTGATTCATTCTGGGTGAGCGTATCCAAATTCTTTATCAGGCCAATTATTACGGGCGTTGGGGTGGAAGTAAATACCCGGTTTAGTGCCTTGGAGCACATTCCTGCTTAGTTACTGGCTACCCATTGGCAATTTCTAACTGTTTATAGCGTCTTATGGCTTATTCGGGTTCTCTTATGTTTATTCTTGACGGAAAACTGGCACAGCAAATCGTTGATCGTACGATGAAGATCATTGGTTACAACATCAATGTGATGAATGGTCAGGGGGTTATCCTGGCCAGTGGCGATCTGGACAGGATTAATCAGCAACACGAAGGCGCCTTATTAGCTATCGCAAATGGCCGTACCGTGGAAATTGAGAACGAAACTGCGCAAAACCTGGTGGGAGTGAAACCCGGCATTAACCTTGCGTTAAAATATCAGGATCAGATCATCGGTGTGGTGGGCATTACCGGAAGTCCGAATGAAGTGCGCAGCTACGGCGAACTGGTAAAAATGACGGCGGAAATGATAGTAGAACAATCCTCTTTGCTTGAACAATTGCAGTGGGACAGGCGGCATAAAGAAGAATTAATAGTGCAATGGGTAAAAGGAGAGTCCCCGGTGAGCCAGCTGGTGGAATGGGCTCAGCGCTTTGACGTGGATTTTAATAAGCCCAGAGTCGCCGCCATTATTGAACTGGAAACCAGCCATCAGGGTCAGTTATCTATGGAGGGGATCCGGCGAGTGATGGAGCTGCTTGAATACCCGGAGCGGGACAACCTGGTGGCCATGCTTTCTATGTCTCAGCTGGTGGTGTTAAAACCTGCCTTTTTGCAAACTAATCAGTGGGATCCTGAGCTGGAAAAAGTCCGGATAAATGATCTGTTCAGCAGATTGGATAAAGAGCCAGGGATCAAGATTAAAATTGCCCTGGGGCATTATTTTGAAGGGTCGGATGGAGTGCCCCTGTCTTTTCAGAGCGCAAAAGAGACCCTGGCCATAGGCAAACAATTAAGACCCAATGAGCGGCAGTACCTATATCAGGAGCTATCTTTACCCGTGCTGCTGTCCAGTTTACGTCAGGACTGGCGTGGTGAGCAGTTGATTGCACCCTATCTTGAGCTGGTCAGCCGAGATAAAAGTGAACAATTGAGGAAAACCCTGGCCGCCTATGTGGAGCACTTTGGGGATTTGTCCAAATGCGCCAAGTCGTTGTTTGTTCATCGAAACACTTTAAGGTACAGATTGGATAAAATTCATGAAATTACCGGGTTGGATGTACAGGAATTAGGTGGTTTGTTACAACTTTACTTGGGTCTCATTCTTTATCCTTATTACCAAAATAAACCTAACTCATAGTTAAGCGGCTGAAATGTAATGGTAATTTATTTGTTTTTTGAGTGTTTTGTGCATTTGAACAAAATTAACATGTGATTAACAGTTAGATTGGGTCATCCGGCCAAAGCATTTCTCAGCCGACCTCTGGATAATACCCCTAGTACCTTTCGTGTCCTACAACACATTACTTTGCTTGCAAAGTGTCAGGGAAGAACCACAACATCGCTCAAACAGGGGTTAACTATGAGTCTGGTATTAATATTAATCGGGGTAATCGCATTTATTGTGGTAGCCACGTCCAAATTTAAATTACATCCATTTCTTACCTTATTGCTGGCCGCGTTTATCGCTGCGTTTGCATATGGGTTACCGGCCACTGATGTGGCTAAAACCATTAGTAGTGGTTTTGGTGGCATCCTGGGGTATATCGGCCTGGTTATCGTACTGGGTACCATCATAGGCACTATTTTGGAAAAAAGTGGCGCCGCTATCACCATGGCTGACGTCATCATCAAGTTGCTGGGTACGCGTTTTCCCAAGCTAACTATGTCACTGATAGGTTACATGGTGTCCATCCCGGTATTCTGTGACTCAGGTTTCGTGATTTTAAACTCCCTGAAGCAGAGCATGGCGAAACGGATGAAAGTGTCCACCGTATCCATGACAGTAGCGTTGGCAACTGGTTTATTCGCTACCCATACTTTTGTTCCTCCGACACCTGGGCCTATCGCCGCAGCCGGTAACCTGGGGCTGGAATCCAGCCTGGGGTTAGTGATTGCAGTTGGTGTGTTTGTGGCGTTTATTGCTGCCATGGCGGGCCTGTTATGGGCAAATCGTTTTGCCAATGTTGAAGTAGAAGAAGAGCAAAATGACGAGCAGGTAACTGAAAGTTATGATCAACTTAAGGCGAAGTACGGCAAGCTGCCCACAGGTATGCAGGCTTTCTCGCCTATCCTGGTGCCTATCGCCCTGATCTGCCTTGGCTCAGTTGCCAACTTTCCGACCCAGCCATTTGGTGAAGGCGGCGTAAGTGACCTGTTTGGTTTCCTCGGTCAGCCTTTAAATGCATTATTTGTCGGACTATTTTTATCTCTTGGTTTACTGAAAGGTGAAGGTAAGACAGAGCAGTTTACTCAGCATATCACTACTGGATTAACGTCTGCCGCACCTATCTTATTAATCACGGGTGCCGGTGGCGCATTTGGTGCGGTACTGAAAGCAACACCTATCGGCGAGTATCTGGGTGTAACGCTGTCTGCATTAGGCATAGGTATCTTTATGCCGTTTATCGTATCGGCGGCGTTAAAATCGGCTCAAGGCTCTTCAACCGTGGCTTTGGTGACTACATCTGCTTTGGTCGCTCCATTATTGCCTGAGCTGGGTTTGGCTACAGAAATGGGCCGGGTGCTGACAGTGATGGCCATAGGCGCCGGTGCGATGACAGTATCCCATGCGAATGACAGTTTCTTCTGGGTGGTGTCGCAGTTCAGCAAAATGAGCGTGGAGCTGGCATACAAAGCTCACACTATGGCAACCCTGGTGCAGGGTGTAACTGCCATGGCAGTGGTTTACCTGCTAAGCCTTATCTTACTTTAATGAAAACGGGCGCCTGAGCGCCCAATTTAATAGCATTAGTGCGGGTCTAGTGCACAGGAGTTGTAAATGAAAGTAGTTATCGCCCCGGATTCTTTTAAGGAGAGTCTCACTGCCCTTGAAGTGGCAAACGCCATTGAACTCGGCTTTTCGCAAGTCTTTCCTCACGCGGAATATGTTAAGGTTCCCGTCGCTGATGGTGGTGAAGGGACGGTACAGTCAATGATTGATGCCACCGGAGGAAAACGGATTGAAGTTGCGGTCCGCGGCCCCCTGGGTCAGAAAATTACCGGTTTTTATGGTTTGCTGGGAGATGGTGAAACGGCGGTAATCGAAATGGCGGCGGCATCCGGTTTACATCTTGTGCCCAGCGAACTGAGAAACCCCTTGGTAACCTGTAGCTATGGTACGGGTGAGCTGATAGTGGACGCCCTTAATCACGGGGTCAAGCATATTATCCTGGGGCTGGGGGGCAGTGCTACCAATGATGCCGGCCTGGGTATGGTCAAGGCCCTTGGGGTCAAAATGCTGGATTTGGATGGGCAAGATATTGGTGTTGGTGGCGCTGCACTGGCTAGACTCGCCAAAATAGATGTGAGCGGTTTAGACCCGCGCCTTGCTCAAGTTAGTGTTGAAGTGGCATGTGATGTTGATAACCCGCTTTGCGGTGAGAAAGGCGCATCCGCTATATTTGGTCCGCAAAAAGGTGCGACCCCTGAGGTTGTAGCGCAATTAGATGCCAATTTGCGCCATTATGGCGGCTTGCTTAGGACCTTATTGGATAAGGATGTGATGGATCAGGCGGGTGCAGGCGCTGCTGGTGGTATGGGCGCAGGCGTACTGGCCTTTCTCGACGCTACATTACGTCCGGGAATAGATATAGTGATGGAAGCCGTTAACCTGGAAACCGCGGTGAAAGAGGCCGACTTGGTGATCACCGGAGAAGGTCGTATCGACAGCCAGACAATACATGGGAAAACTCCTATCGGAGTTGCCCGTGTGGCCAAGCGCTATAACAAAAAAGTGATCGCTATTGCCGGGTGTTTGGCCAACGATTGTCAAGTGGTCCATGATCACGGTCTGGATGCAGTATTTTCCGCCGTATCTCGACCCATGCCTTTGTCCGAAGCCCTGAGTACGGGAAAAGAAAATTTGGTGATGACGGCCCGTAATATAGCTGCGTTACTTAAGAGCTGAGTTAAAAATATCGCCAGGCGTCTTTCCATCGCCTGGCATTTTCCCCGTAGTATCTAAGATCAACTATTCTCAATAGAGCAGTCAAATCCATCAGGGTTTTTCTATCTGTACCTCTTTCACTGGTTTGATGTCATGGCGGTTCAGTTTTTAATTAATGCCAGCCTGGCTCTTATTCGAATATCAAGCTTGCTGCTAATCCTCTTGTCTACCGCATTATCTGCCAGTGCTGCAGAGCCTATGAAAATTGTATATTTTAATAATTTTGCGCCTTTTTCATGGGAAGAGAACGGCAAAATGCAAGGCATCCTGATTGATGTGCTTAATGAAGCGCTGCAAAGACGAATGGGGATCCCCTTGTCTCATACGGGTTATCCATGGAAACGAGCGCAGGGTAAAGTGCAAGGTAACCGGGCTGATGCCTTCGTAACAGTCCCAACAGCTGAACGGCGTAGTTATAGCTATATCAGCGACGAAGCTGTGCTCAGTGCACCTATGAAAATGTTCACTCAGCCAGACAGCCGGCATAAATTAGCACTTAACCAGGTTAAGGGGGTGATGGAGTTAACCCCCTATATTCTGGTTGACTACCTTGGCAATGGTTGGGCGAAACAACATTTACAAGGATTAAGAGTCGACTGGTTACCAAGTTTGGACCGAGCCTTGTTATTTCTGGTTAACGGGAAAGCCGACGTTATTATTGGCATATCTCAGGTTATCGAATTTAATATCAGCAAGATGGGTCTTAAAGGTAAGCTCGAAATGTTAGCGCCTGATTTCTCTCGGGTCGCCTTTCACCTGTGTATCGGCAAAGACTCTGGTTATGCAGAGGTGCTGGGTAACTTTGATCAGATTATCCGGCAAATGAGAGCCAGCGGTGAGCTGGCTCTCATTTATGACAGGTACAAGTAACCAGTGCTAATTTAATGTCTCCCTACGGGCAACTAGCTGATGATAAAGATCGATAATCCCCTGTGAACGCAGGCCCTCTGACTCAATTTTAATACTCTCGATGGGCTGTAAGTCCTGCCCTTTATATTTTGCCAAGCCGAATATAAAGGGGTAAAAGTCGGCCATTCCCAGGCGTAAATCTGTGGCCAACAGCTGTTTATCCTGTAGTTCAAACTTTAATAACCCGTGACTAAACCATTCCAACCTGTCCAGGGAGGGCGACTGATAGTCGTCGATAAGCTCTCGTCCGGTGGCAAATTGTCGCCACTCAATGGGCTGGTTATTAAACAAGGTGGTAAAACCTTCATAATAATGCTCACCGTCGTACTGCAGCAAGCGCCAGGCTATGGTGTTAAAAGGGGTTGGGGAGATAAACAGCTGCGCTGAATTTGTGGCCGGATTTTGGGCCGCTTGTTTTAGCACCTCTTGTTTACCTAACTGGGTAAACAGCAAATAGCAGCAACTAACGGTGAGGCAGAAATAGTTGATCCGCTGCCATTTAAGATTTGCCCGGCTAAACCAAAGGCCAATTCCCGCCACAAGCAGAGGCAAGGTATACAAAGGGTCAATGATAAAAATGCTGGCCCAGGATACGGGCGGTAACGTTAGCGGCCAAAATAGCTGGGTGCCATAGGTAGTAAACGCATCCAGCAGTGGGTGGGTGATCAGGGTAAGCCAGATCAGCAGTGTAAGCCTGACTTTATGCAGACGGTATTCGGGTTTTAACCGCAGGCACAGCCAGGACAGCACAAAGGCAAAGGCACTAAGTACAAACAAGGAGTGGCTAAACCCCCTGTGATAGGTGTAATTGGCAATGGCGTCCGGATAGGAAAGCAATACATCCAAGTCGGGTAAAGTAGCCAATAAGGCTCCGGCAACTAAGGTTTTCCGGCCAAAGGTTCGGCCACCAACGGCTGCGGCGACACTGGCACCTAAGGCGATTTGAGTTAACGAGTCCATTTGTTTCCCCGGTTACGTTGAGCGGCATAGCTTACCAGAGATTCGTTTTTACCCAACCGCTTTAAGGGGCTGGACTAGGGTATTTGTTGCCACTGTTCTTAACCATTGGTGCGCTTGATCCAACTTGCGGCTGCTATGCCACACCATATAGGTGGTTAACGGCGCGCAGGTCACGGCTAAGGGATGGCAGTTTAGCTTGCTTGTACTATTGGAAACTAGTTTGCGGGGCAGTATTGCCACCAGATCTGAGTCAGTTTAGCTTGCTTGTACTATTGGAAACTAGTTTGCGGGGCAGTATTGCCACCAGATCTGAGTCTTCGATCATAGCGAATAAAGCGCTCAGGGAGTTGACCTGTATACACAGAGACTCTGTCACCAGCCCTTGCGGGGTGAGTTGTTGAAACGGATTTAGCCCGGAAACCGGGTCCTTAAGCTGAACATATTGCAGTTTTTGCCAAGTTTCTCTAAACAAGGCTAAGTTGGCGTGAGACTGGCTGGCGATCAGTACCGGCGTATCATGATACAGAGGGTGACTGACCAATTCCTTGGCTTTACCTGGTTGATAATCGAAAAATAGATCCGCTTGCTGATATAGCAGACTGTCAACCAAAGGCGAAGACAGGAAGTGTTCTGTTTCCAGTTTAATACTGCTGGCTTGCTGTCTGATGGCACTAAATAACTTGGCGAAGATCTGGCTCTGGATAGTATCCGACGCGGCAATGGTAAATTTATGCTGGCTTTGCTGGGGATCAAATACAGATTGGGGCAGAGATTGTCCGATCAGCATCAGGGCTTTATACATAGGCGGATACAGGCTTTTTGCCAACTGGGTGGGTTGCATCTGCCCGCCGCCACGAACAAAAAGATCATCTTTAAAGGTGCTGCGCAATCGATTTAGCGCCAGGCTGGCTGCCGGTTGCGACATGGTGAGTTTCACTGCTGCTTTGGAGATACTCCTTTCTTCCATCACAGCAATAAAAAGGGTTAACAGGTTCAAATCCACATTTTTCAGTTGTGCCTGCATAGAAATACCTTAGGTTATTGCGGGTATGGTATGACAATTCTAACTGGGGTTTCCTGAATCCCAGCTGATCGCGGGGCAATTAACGGGTTCGTTTTCCAGGGGAGAATAGTTATTACATGGGATTTTTGTCATAATAGTCCCCCGTGTTTTCAGCCGTTATTCCTCCATGTCAGATATGCGCAGTAAAAAATTCGATAAATACAATAAGTTTGATAAATTGAAAAAGGAAGTCGATTCCTTAAAAGTTCCTCCTCATTCATTCGAAGCCGAGCAGTCGGTACTAGGTGGTTTGCTGCTGGATAACCAGGCCTGGGACAGAGTGGCTGAAGCTGTGGTTGAGCGGGACTTCTATTCAAGACCTCACCAGTTGATTTTTTCAGCCATGGACTCGCTAATGGCAGCGGGTACTCCGGTGGACTTGATCACAGTCTCTGAAGAGTTGGAGCGGGAGAAAAAGCTGGATAACGCCGGCGGATTTGCATACCTGGCTGAAATCGCAAAAAATACTCCCAGCGCCGCGAATATTAACGCTTACGCCAATATAGTGCGGGAGCGGGCCGTGATCCGGGAAATGATTGGCGTAGCCAATAAAATTGCCGAGGCCGGTTACGAAACCGAGGGTCGTACCAGTGAAGAGTTGCTGGACTTCGCCGAGAGCGAAGTATTCAAAATTGCCGAAGCCAGAACCAATGCCAACGACGGACCCCAGGGGATCAAGTCTATCCTAGAAGAAACCGTCGATAAAATTGAAGAATTGTATAAGAACCCACAGGATGGTGTCACCGGGGTCTCATCTGGTTATGCGGACCTGGATAAAATGACCACAGGTTTTCAGCCGTCTGATTTGATCATAGTCGCAGCAAGGCCCTCGATGGGAAAAACCACCTTCGCCATGAACATGGCGGAACATGCGGCCATGACCTGTGATAAACCGGCGATAATTTTCTCGCTGGAGATGCCGTCTGAACAGATCATGATGCGTATGCTGGCCTCATTGGGACGTATTAATCAGGGTAAAATTCGTACCGGTCAGCTGGATGACGATGACTGGGCGCGATTATCATCGACCATGGGGATCTTGCTGGAAAAGGGCAAGATGTTTGTGGATGACAGCTCGGGTTTGACCCCGACGGAAGTACGCTCCAGGGCGCGTCGTATCGCCAAGGACCACGGTGGTGTGAGTATGATCATGATAGATTATTTGCAGCTGATGCGGGTGCCCTCCCTGAGCGACAACCGGACGTTGGAAATTGCAGAAATATCTCGCTCATTAAAGGCCCTGGCAAAAGAATTAAAATGTCCTGTAATGGCCTTGTCCCAGCTTAACCGAGGCTTGGAGCAAAGGGCTGATAAACGACCCATTAACTCGGATTTGCGTGAATCCGGCTCCATAGAGCAGGATGCGGATTTGATCATGTTTATTTACCGTGATGAGGTCTATAACGAGGACAGCCCGGACAAAGGGGTGGCTGAAATTATTATCGGTAAACAGCGTAACGGCCCTATCGGTAAAGTCAGACTGACCTTCCAGGGGCAGTTTTCCCGCTTTGATAATTATGCGGGCCCGACCTTTGATGATGATTATTAATTACTTTCTATCTTTGTAGGCTCTGTGGTTTAAACGATTAATCGCAGAGCAAGTTACTCTTCCCTTTACCCGTAAAAGAGAAAAAGTTTGAAAGCAGCAAAAGCTTTAATCGATTTATCGGCATTAAGATCTAACCTGCAAAGGTTAAAAGCCTTGGCGCCTAACTCCCAGGTGATGGCGGTGGTGAAAGCCAATGCTTATGGTCATGGTTTATTGCCAACGGCTAAGGCGTTGGAAGGTGCGGATGCATTTGCCGTGGCTCGTATCGAAGAAGCTTTTGCATTACGAGCCGGTGGGATAGTGAAACCCATATTGTTACTGGAGGGTTTTTTTTCCGCCAGTGATATTCCCGTACTGGAAGCCAATAATATTCAAACTGTGGTGCACAGTTTTGAGCAAATTAAAGCGCTGGAAACAGCTGAGCTGGAAAACCCTATTAAGGTCTGGCTAAAACTGGATACCGGGATGCACAGGTTGGGGATCCAACCAAAAGAGCTGGCCAGTGCCGCCGAGCGTTTGACCCATTGTGACAATGTCTTTCAACCTTTTAATCTGATCAGCCATTTTAGCTGTGCGGATGAGCTGGATAACGCGGTGACCAGTAAACAGATGGCGCTGTTTTCCACTTGCTGTAGCGAGTTCGCGGGTAAGAAATCCCTGGCTAACTCGGCAGGGATAATTGCCTGGCCGGATTCCCACAATGATGTTATTCGTCCGGGCATTGCCTTATACGGAGTTTCCCCGTTTGTAGAAAGCAATGGTGCAGAGCATCAGCTGACGCCTGTTATGACGTTGAAATCCAGTTTGATTGCCATTCGTGAACACGCGCAAGGTGCACCCGTGGGGTATAACGCGGTGTGGCACGCTGAGCAAGACACCCGATTGGGGGTCATAGCCATAGGTTATGGCGATGGTTACCCACGAACAGCACCACAAGGTACTCCAGTGTGGCTAAACGGGCGTAAGGTACCTGTGGTTGGGCGTGTATCTATGGATATGTTAACTGTCGATCTCGGACCGACTGCACAGGATCGCGTCGGTGATGAAGTGATCCTTTGGGGTAAACCTCTTCCGGTTGAGACCGTTGCTAAAGCGGTTGGCACTATAGGTTATGAGCTGGTGACCAAGCTCACTCAAAGGGTCAAGCTGGAGTATGTCGGCGAGTGATCATGCTCCTTGCAGGGTCGTTGTTAAGGGCGGTTCGCTGATGAAGTGTCCTTTGACGATCAGCAGCCTGGTTGAGACCGTTGCTAAAGCGGTGGGCACGATAGGTTATGAGCTGGTGAGCAAACTCACTCAAAGGGTCAAGCTGGAGTATATCGGCGAGTGATCATGCTCCTTGCAGGGTAACGACTATCGTTCGTGAACCTGCGTGGTTCCTGTGTTCGCCAAGATAAATTCCTTGCCAGGTACCCAGCGCCAGTCGACCTTGAGAAATCGGTAAGCTAAGTGAGTTCCCCAACAGGCTGGCTTTGATATGGGCCGGCATATCATCATCCCCCTCATAGGTATGCCGATAATAAGGAGCTCTTTCCGGTACGAACTGATTAAAGTGCGCCTCCATGTCATCACGCACTGTAGGGTCGGCATTTTCATTAATCGTTAAACTGGCTGAAGTATGTTGAATAAAAAAGTGTGCCAGGCCGATTTCTATTTCTGTTATCTCCGCTAGCTGCTGAACAATCTCACTGGTAACCAGATGGAATCCTCGTTTTTTGGCCGTTAATTCTATCCGTTTTTGTTGCCACTGCATCACAGTCTCCTGTTTATTCAAAGCACAAAAATTATCCCATAAGGGCGGGGGGATGAGAAAGGGTTATTCTCGTTAACGAAATTATTATTAAATGACAAATATCGGTTTGACATTTCCGTGCTTGTGTTTAAGAATTAATCGTTAGATTTTTGTTTATCTTAGTTATTGATAGCTTCAGCCTATCAAATTAATTGAGATAAACGATTCGATTCGCAGGCTTGATTAGGTCATCCTAATGGCGTTTTAATGAAATAGTTAATTTCTTATTCACAGAGGAAAATAAAAATGGTTCTAGTTGGAAGAGAAGCTCCTGACTTTACTGCTGCTGCTGTACTAGGTAACGGTGAGATCGTAGATAACTTTAATCTGAAAGAATTCACTAAAGGTAAGGCTGCGGTTGTATTTTTCTACCCACTTGACTTCACTTTCGTATGTCCTTCAGAGCTAATCGCTTTTGACAAACGTTTTGAAGACTTCCAAAGCCGTGACGTAGAAGTTATCGGTGTTTCTATCGATTCTCAGTTCTCTCACAACGCGTGGCGTAACACAGCTGTTGAAAACGGCGGCATCGGTGAAGTTAAGTACCCTCTGGTTGCTGACGTTAAGCACGAAATCTGCCAGGCGTATGATGTTGAGCACCCAGAAGCTGGCGTTGCTTTCCGTGGTTCATTCCTAATCGACAAAGCTGGTGTTGTTCGTCACCAGGTAGTTAACGACCTGCCTCTGGGCCGTAACATCGACGAAATGCTGCGCATGGTTGACGCATTGGAATTCCACGAAACAAACGGCGAAGTATGCCCTGCACAGTGGGAAAAAGGTAAAGAAGGTATGGACGCATCCCCAGAAGGCGTTGCTAAGTACCTGTCTGAGCACACTGAAGATCTGTAATAACGAATTCAGTATAAAAAAAGCCGCTTTTCAGCGGCTTTTTTTTTACCAATAAAATAATTATTTATCGAAACAAAGCTCTATGGTGGCTTTGCCGAACTCGGTTTCAAAGGGCATAGCAACTGTGGTGCCATCGGCCTTATGGGTAATTGTATGACTGGGGCCCGAGACAACCATAGGGGTCGCCATATCAAAATCATAGCCCTTTTCACCCAACAGGCGTTTTGCACCACCTGTTACCATATTGGTGATTTCACCCACCATATCCGACACTTCTTCATTGACGCTGTCAGGAGCCTCTCCCAGCATACGCCGCATGATTTCCAGAGCCAGGCCTTCTTCAAAAGAAATAGATAAAGACCCTTTGGTTTGTGATCCCACCATACCGATTAAACCGGACACATCACCTCGCGCCATCGTGTCTTGGCTCGCCTTAGCCTTGGGTTTTCCAGGCGTAAGCTCAAGCTGAGCCATCGTCTTTATGACATTGATAAAGGAGCTAAGAAAGGGGTTTACAAAAGCTACGTTCATAATTTTTTCTTTTATTCTCTCTCTAATGCCAGTCTAGCAGTTATTGTTCGCAACAGTTAGCGCATAAGCCATGCGCTTCTATGGTCTTATTGGTAATGGCAAAACCATGATTAACGGCTTGCTGGGAGAAGGATGTGTCGATGACTTCATCATGAAGCTCAATAACAGTACCACAGTCGTCACAGATCAGCAGCTGCATCGGGTGCTGTGTGCCAAAGTGAGGACATAAAATAAAAGCGTTAGTGGACTCGATTTTATGGATAAAGCTGTTTTCTAATAGAAAATCCAGGGCGCGGTACACGGTAGGCGGTTTCGCACTTTTTTCCGTTAGCTTTAGTTTGTCCAACAGATCATAGGCACTGATGGCACCGCCTTGCTGTGCCATTAACTCGAAGACTCTTTGCCTGAGGGGAGTAAATCTTACCCCTTCGCGCTGGCATATATCATTAGCTCTGCTGAGTAGTTCTTCTAAGTTGCTTGTCATTTCTGGCTGGCGTTTATATTAGGTGTATAAATAGTACCACGTTTTAGTTTTTAGGCAGAAGTATCGTCTTTTCAATTTGTTCCGGTTTAAATATCAACGCCTGAATTAACTCCATCAATAGGAATATGTTTTTTTGTGATAAACTGACTTATTTACTGCCGTTATATAAAATAGTGCACCAACCTTGTTATCTCCTATAAAAAGAAAAATACTGATGTACCTTTTGGTTCCGTTATTTACCGCCCTGGTGTCGGTAAAAATTTATCATGAACACAAAAAATTCAAACGCTTAAGTGTCTGCCAGCACTTTGTCGAGAAATGGCTGCCTTACTATTCTGAAAAATCTAAGCAGGCCTTTTGCAAGGGGGCGCTTGATAATGAAGATGCACGAGTATGGCACTGGATTAAAGAAAGCGAACGCGGCCATTAAGCCAGCTCAGAAAGCCAGGACTTCAACGACCAGATATGGCAAAATAGCCCTCCGCTAAAAACCCCAGATTAAACTCACATGACTAGCTTGTATAACTCGAATCGATTTTCCATTGCTCCGATGCTGGATGGGACATATTCCTGAACTTATTTTAATCGAATCAGCTGGTTACATATCTTTACTTGTTCTTAGGGACTTTTTAGGGGCATTTTTTGCAATTCACAATGCAAGCAACACCTCCGTCCCATTTTACTGTCCCTAAATGGAATAGGTAAAGACCTAAAAGTAATCAAACCTTCTTATCACTTTAGTCCTACAAAAAATATACGCCTAACCATATGAAAATTAAAGATTTAAATTAAAGGTGGAAAAAAAACCAAAAAAAAGTGGTCAAAAATTTGGTAAGAACAAAAAAAATGAGTATTAGATCAGGGTTATAGGCAATTGTGCTTATACGCTCATCAAACAAAGAGGCAGATGATGAACGTAAAATCTAGATCTAACATACAAGAACAACACTCCTTACCTACCCAATACATGCTACTTGGTCAATATGGCCATCGTTCTATAATCCCTTTAGAAGAGGTTTGCTTAGAGCTATTTGGCTTGGCTTATAAAACGGCTGTCAGAAAAGCGAATCTGAACGAGTTACCAGTTCCCGTTGTGAGGTTAAATAATTCTCAAAAAGCACCTTGGATGGTGCACCTAAGCGATTTAGCAAATTTTATTGATGATACTTGTGCTAAAGCAAGAACAGCTTGGAGGAGATCGCAGGTATGAAGATTATTGACGTATATAACACCGATTATGAAGATGTACTGAGGTTTACTGCCAACGATCTGATTAATACAAATCTTGTGACCGAAGAAGATCAGTATTATCTACTTAAATTCTTAAAGCATGCCTTTCACCGTGTTGAGTTGCATTTGCTAATTTTGCACTGTTTTAACTGGCATAACTTCCCAGAAACAGAGCTAGCTAGCCTGCTAGTTTATGTTGGGCGAGGGGAAGAGCTGGAAGGGTTGTTTGTCTTTTTAAGGTATCGCGCTAGAGCTAAATGCAGCGATCTAATTTTCAGTGACAAGTTTTTTATTTCGATACTGAACCACCCAGATCTTCAGCATTATCGGTAAAAGTAGATCTTTATTGAGACAGAGAAGCTCCTCGGAAAGAGCGAGCTTCGTTGCTTTCACTAAAATTTTCTTTGAGATTTAACCTCTATTGAGGTTCTTACCCTAGAAACCTCTTGAGCCAAAAGTTCATCAAGCTCTATGGATAGCAGGCTTTGAAATGTTTTTGCAAGGCGATTGAATTGCCTATTTAACTGCGTGCTATTACCCGTTTCAAAGGCAGCAAACCATTTTCCTGCCTGAGTTTGCATCTTTTTCACCAGTTTTTGCTCCTCTAAAGCTACTTCAAACTGTTGGGTTACATATTGCCATTTTTCTAGCCGTTTACCTCTATTCAGCTCATAGGCTTTATACTCTCTGTGATCAGCGCCATAGTGGGTTAATACCGCTGCATTAAAAGCTAGTTTTAAGGTTTTAGTCATCTCTTTACGTTGCAGCTCTTTAAGTACTCGGCCATGAAGCACCTTGCCGTAGATTATGTGTAGGTGATCTCCGCTACCTGATTGACCAGTTTGGGCTTGCTGATGTAGCACAGCCCGGACTTGCCCAAAGAAGTCGGCAGCTTCAGGTTTAGTCAATCTGAGCTTCACTGCCAGCGCTTTGGTACAGTCCTTTGCTATCAAGTGCCATTGCTCAGGAGATGGCCGCATTCCTTTTGGTAGGGAGAGACAAAATTCCATAGCCATGGATGAAAGTGGTCTACCGCCCTTGCCTGTTAGCTTTTGTTTTAGCTTAAATTCTTGTCCTACTAAGGCTATTTTTGAAGTGGTTTTTGCTGAACCAGCAATCGAAATTATCGCTTCTGTTTTACGGTGGTTGGGATGTGTTTTAGATGTTAGGTAACGTTCTCGGCAAGCAAGACCATCAGCTCCATTTTTAACCGCTTGGGTTGTTACAGTCCAGTTTCTAATCATGGCATTTTCTTTAAGGGTAAGAATTTCTTAACAAGAAAACAAAATGTCATCAATAGGTTGTTTTGGACCGTATTCAAGATAGGACAATTCGTTGCTTCGCCTGAAATTGACCACTTGCAAGGGAGACCCTTGACCCCTTGAAAAGCAAAGAGAAAAACTCTACTCTTTAAAAAAATGACTAGATTTACCGATTCGCTAGCTGTGACACTAGTGGTCAACGAGAACTATGTTGAATACCAATCACACTTCAAAGCCAGAAAAGCTTTCCTTGAAGCTGGTGCGTTAACTAAGCAGGATATAAGAGAAAGAAGCTCAAATTATCTTGAGTTAGAAAAGACCGTGGATGCTTGCATTAAATTGCGGATCATAAAAAATTCAATTTGGCAAGAAGGAAATTCCCCCCTTTATCCTGTTGAGCATCTGGATAGCGTAGTTAATGAGATATTGGAGATGGTGTATAAACTCACGAGTAAAGGGGTAGTGTATGCACCAAATATTGTTTAAACGATATCCGGTGGTTCAGTTAATCGCTTATTATCAGAAGGTTGAACTAGGTATGCGTAGCTCAGAGTGTTATTGAAGGATCGTTGTTACTGAGTTAAAATTATAGATACCCTTTAGCGTTTTGGACTCAAATTGTCTTGTCGGGCGATAAGCTAGACACTAACTTATTGGAGAGTATTGGGGTTGCGGTGGAATACACCACCTCCTAGACCCCAACCTAGCCACTCCTAGTCTAGGAGGTGGTGTGTTCCACCGCTTCCTATAGTAAAGGGCAAAAGACTGACCAGCTTGTTTGGTCAGTCTTTTTATTTATAACCTACTCCGGAATTTCAAAAACACTATGACAGTGGGACTTTATCGCCATTTGACGCAAGAGTTGAAAATAAGTAGGAGTAGTTTAGATCGGCTCGCTTCTAGAGCTCCTAAGATGTATAAAGTATATACCATTCCCAAGCGGACCGGAGGTGAGCGTTTAATCGCTCACCCAGCTAAACCCTTAAAGACCGTACAACGAGAGTTAGTTAAAGAGCTTTCAGAAGTGTTGCCTGTTCATAGCTCTGCTTATGCTTATAAGAAGGGAGTGAGCATTAAAGACAATGCGTTATGCCATGTGGAAAATAAATATCTGTTGAAAATGGATTTCAATAACTTCTTTAACAGTATAACACCTAGCTTATTTTTGAAAATATGTGAAGAATCAAATTTAAAACTATCTGAAGCTGAGAAGCGGTTATTAGCTGGTTTACTTTTTTGGAATAAGTCGAAGAGATTATCTGGTAAAAAAGTGTTGAGCGTTGGCGCTCCCAGTTCACCATTTATTTCGAACTTAGTTATGTACGAATTTGATGAAGCGATGGATACGCTCTGTAAGAAAGAATCCGTGACATATACAAGATATGCAGATGATATTACTTTTTCAACAAATTTAAAAGGAAAGTTGTTTTCTTTTCCTTTAGTTGTAAAAAAGAAACTTTCTGAAATTTTTGACTATCAAATCACAGTTAATGATTTTAAGACAATCTTTTCTTCAAAAGCACGTAATAGACATGTTACAGGAATCACTTTGTCAAATGAAGGTAAGATATCTATTGGTAGAGGTAGGAAGAGGGTTTTGTCTGCGATGATTCACAAATATACAATAGGGACGCTGAGTACTGAAGATGTTTCGTATCTTCAAGGTTTTTTAGCCTTCGCTAAAGGAATTGAACCCGAATTCATTAAAAGAATGGAAAGAAAATACTCTAAAAGTACAGTAAAAGAAATTTTGGGAATGGTAAATGAACATTAGCTCTCGAACTTTATCTGCAATAAAATCCTTAACTGTAAAAGCCAGCAAAGGAAATTATAAAGCTACAAAGCAGCTTTATGAGCATTATACTTCTGGTAAATATGTGCCAAAAGATAATGCTAAAGCTGATTTTTACCTTGACCTTTTAAAAGAAGTTATTTCCGAACAAAAGTTAGCTTTGTCTAGGCTTAATTTAGAAAACTATCGTGCTTTTAAAAACATTGAAATATCACGTATTGATAGGGGGTTGATAGTGTTTGTTGGCAATAATGGAGCCGGGAAAACAACTATCCTTGATGCAATAGCTGATTCTATTTCTGTATTGAGAAGTGGGATTGTAAGCAACTCATTGTCTACAAAAGATATTGTTGACACTGGCGATATTACGATTGGTTCTGATAGTTCATATACATCTATACAAACAAGTTTTTATTTAAATGATAAAATATCTGCTGATTTGGAGCTTGTTAAAAATCATAAGGGGAGCCTTTCCAATAAAAAAAGTATGCTCACAGAAATATCCGAGCTGTCAAATTCATTTAAAATCTTAAATGAGAATGATAAAACGTATAACTTTCCTATTTTGGCTTATTATACTGTTAATCGATCTTTGGATATCCAAAAAAAGGATATTTCTATTTTTGATGAAACATCATCAATTACGGAACCTTCTAAATTTGATGCTTATGACAATTCGTTAAATGGGCGTGCTGACTTTAAGGGTTTTTTTAGGTGGTTTAAGAGGGTTGATGATATACAGAAGCACCGAATTGTTAACTCTCCAGCTAGGAAAGAGAGAGATAACCTGATTAATAGCATAAAAGCAAGTCTTAGCGTCGAAAATGCTAAAAAGGTCATATCTGATTTACCTTCTTTGACCGAAGAAGAAAAATCACTTAATGAAGATGATTATTTTGATTTAAAAAGTATAGTTGAAATTATTAATGAAGTATTAGAATGCTTCATGGAAGGTTTTACTAACTTAAAAGTTAATGTAGAGCCATATTTGTCGTTGACCATAGATAAATTCGGGAAAGAACTTAGTGTATTACAACTTTCTCAAGGTGAAAAATCACTGCTTGCATTACTCCTAGATATAACAAGAAGGTTTATTTTACTTAATCCATCATTACCTAATCCACTAGATGGACATGGGATTATTTTAATAGATGAGATTGACCTGCACTTACACCCTAGAATGCAAAGGCGGTTGATTAAAAAACTGCCTAAAATATTCAAAAATTGTCAGTTTATTATATCAACTCACTCTCCTCAAATTGTCTCGGAAGTGAAACCAGAACAGCTGATTGTTTTGACAAGGGGAGAGGGAAATGAGTTGGACTACTACCGCCCTAAACAGTCTTTTGGCCTTACTAGTAATGAAGTTTTAAACAGTATTATGGCAGCGGGAATGGACGACGGGAAGCAGCTTATTCGAAATGAGAGTGTTTACTCGGCCTTAATTGAAATTGATAACTTGATTGCGACAGGAGAGGTGGAAAAACTGGATTTAGCTTTTGAAAAAGTTGAGGAGTTAGAAGAACTTTTAGGCGGGCAGATTCCTGAAACTATAAAGGCAAAGTTGGAAATTGATTTATGTGGGTGGGATGATTGATTTATGTATTTCATAGATAAGCAGAAAGAGCCTGATGAATTAATCCAGTATAGAAAGTTGAAAGGGGCTTCGTACGAAAATATACCTACCGAAGTGAAAGATGAAGTTAGAAGTCGTTTGCTTTTAGAGCAAGGATCTACGTGTGCTTATTGTATGTGCAGAATAAGTGCTGAGAACTCGAAAATAGAGCACTGGTCGCGACAAAACGGAACGGTGCAAAATGACTTAAATTACAAAAATTTGCTTTTGTGTTGTAAAGGTGGTGATGGTGTTAAAGGAGCTGAGCGTACGTGTGATACAAAAAAGGGGAGTTCAACTTTGAAATTCTCACCATCTGACCCTTCGCATAATATTAATAAAAAACATAAATATACTTCAATGGGTTTTATTAGATCAGATGATGTAGTTTTTAATGAACAATTAGGAAAGGTCCTAAACCTGAATGCGGAGAAATTTGTTGGCGGACGCGCCGCGATTATAGAGGTGGTTCAAAAATCCTTAAATGAAAAGGCAGGTTTGAGAAATAAAGATGATATTAGAAAGCTACGTGATAAATTCAAAAGTTTAAATGGTAAGCTAGCTTTTAGAGAGTATTATGGTGTTGCTTTAAAGTACTTGGAAAATAAGCTATAGATTGAAGTTAGCGACATGAGTTTAAGTAATCTACCAAATCACTAAATATATAAGTTATACGAATGGAAAAAAAGGTCGCAAACCTGCAATCGGAAATTGCAGGTAATGCAGGCTTGCAGGCTACCGCTGAATAATGTCAGGGTGTATCAATAAGCATTTTGGAGATTGTTGTTCATGTAGATAACCACACTCGATAAGGGTGGTAATAGCCATATCCCTATCTTCTTTAGTTTTTAAGCCTCCCCAGCCTTTTTGAGATAGCTGATGGCAGGTAAATTTCTCACCTAACTTCGGGAGTTTATCTAGAAGGATTTGTGCAGAAGAAGTTCTACCGTGTCGTTTACCATAATGGATAATGCGCTTAGCATGACTTTCGAGGTAGCTAACCCATTTAAAAGCCATTTCAAGTGTTTTGAAGTTAATCTTTCTGTCTGGGTTAAAAGGTTGTTCTTGAGTTTCTCCAGCTTGCTCTATGAGGTGTAAGACGAGGGCTACTTTTGCTGCTAAAGCCCTGTATTTTCCATAGATAGCTTGCCAATCTGAGCTAGCGGTTTGTTCCTTTTCTATCATCTTTTCAGACCATTTGTTCCAGCGCTTTTGAGCTTCTGCTGAGAAGGAAAATCGAACTGTTTCTTCTGAGTTACTTAATCTTGCAAGGTGTTCAAAAACACTATTAGTACGATCTTTTGCAGCTTCATCAGCTGGTTTATCAACATTTTTCGCCTGATTATGGTCAGGGTAGACCATAAATTGGATTAGGCGTTCCAGCAGTCCATCATTGGATTGACCTGAATCTCTGGCTTTTAGCTCTTTAACCAATAAATCGGGTTGAATGCCTCCCAGCATGGAGATGATCAGTCTTGGTATATAAACATCCTCTCTTCCCACTCTCTCTTGAAGGTAGGGGGTATTACTAGCATTAAACCCTTCAAGAAGGATTGGACGAATTTCCTCAAAATGACTTTTCCCCGTTTGAGATAGCAACCCAGACAATTCATCTCTAAAGAACAAAATGCCCTTTGGGTTTTTTGATAAACGAATAACCAACTGCGCAGGAGTGATATCGTTGACCAAAACACGCCTCTCTTCAGGAAGGGGTATTTTAATATCCTCAACTGTCTCAAGAAGCTCTGTTGCTTGTTGGGTTTTCCCTTCTCGGAGTAGCTGCTCGGCTTCAGATTTTATTTCTTCAATCTGCTCTTCGGTTATTTTTGATTGCATTTCAAATGCCAGTTCCTTGGCCGTATTAGTTTTGTCGAGTATTAGCTTTTGAACATGATCAACTAACTTAGTACCATTGTTTAGGCTAGGTGATTTTTTTGCAGAAGGTGGACTAACCGCTGCTCCCCAAAGGGTTGGAATTAAAGTCCAACTATCATCAAACTCTTTAGGTTGGATTTCAACACTGCCTCCAAGAATCGAAGCTGCGCTGACAATAACCGCCATAGCGGTAAAATCGGGAGCTGTATTATCGAGGCGGTGAGCGTTGTCTAGTACATAGTCTCGAATTGACTCTGGCAGAAGAATTGCCTCAAAAGGTTTAACTGGTAACAGATCAAATTTCAAATCTTTGGGTTTTGACCAAGGAAGATTTGCTGATTGTTTGGCTGTTACCTGCGAACCTGCATCACCTGCATGTGATTTGTTTTTTTGATTTTTGCATTTTGAGGCTGCAGAGCCTTGGATCGTATTATCTATATTCATATAGGTTACTTTTGTTTGAGCAAAAGTTATGAATTAATTTGAGCAATTACAAGGGTAAAGCAGATAAAAACAAAAAAGCCCTTGAAGGGGCTTTATGTCAGGGTTAAGAAGCTAATTTCAACCTTTCATGGAGTGATTTTCCATGCACCCTGAGGTAGATATTGTTTAATATGTCTATATTTTTATGCCCAGTGATTTTTGACACTGTGACAATATCAACATTATTTTCTATGAGTCTCGTGGCTCCCTCTGCTCTAAGGTCATGTAAGCGTAGATCTTTTATCCCTTGAATGTCTCGTACTCTTTGCCAGCCAGCAGAGACTGAACGAGCGTTATGTGGGAAAATTAAGTCTTGGTCTGGTTTCCTTGGTTGTCTCAGCATTATTTCTAGCGCTTCTGAAACGAGTGGTATTTCACTATTATTGCCGCGTTTATTTTTAGGAGATTTTCTATCTCTTACTAAGATAGTTTTTTGCTCTGTGTCGAAGTCAGACCATTTTATTCTTGTTATTTCTCCTATTCTCATGCATGTGAGCAGAGCAAATGTAAAAATGTCTACATGCGGAATTGTACAGGAGCGGCTTTTCTCTCTTTTCCGTAAGCCTGCTGTCATTTGTTCAAGCTCTGTGGCGGTTGGCCTGCGATTACGAACAGCACTTCTGCCGATTAACTCAAACTTGACTAATGAATTAATTGCTTTGTGATGATAGCTAAGGTCTACATCAATATTAAGCATAGTTTCAGCAACTTCCATCACAGACTTTAGGTAAGTTACATCTTGATAAATTGTTTGTGGCTTGGGCTTAGTTGATTCACTAGCTCTTGTACGACAATGTTCAACCAAGTCGTTAGCAGTGACTTCTGTAGTGTCTATATGCGCAATATCGTAGTGTAGCAGGGATCTTAACACGTAGGTTTTGGTTCTACCTAGGTTGAAGTTTGTCGCTGGATCCTCCAGATAGCGTTCTATCATTTCACCAATGGAGCAGCTTTTAATTCTGTTTTTCTTTCGAGGTGATCCGTCAGATTCAAGCTGTACCACAAGCTTTTCAGCCCAGCGTTTAGCTAATAGATGTTTAGGGAATGTTTTTGATTCCTCGTAGACTTTTTTACCTTTTTTGGTTAACCGCACACGAGCCTTGAATTTTGTTGAAGATTTGTTCTCTACTTTTTCGATTGTTACAGTCGCCATTTAGCACCTCAAATTGTATGGAAGAAGTGCATAAGCTGATAAATCAGCCTATGCGTATATCTATTACATTTTTTTCGAAGCATTTCCTAATTTTTGAGAAAAAACTTTTGATACTTCTCTAGGTGCTTACCTGCATCATGTTTGAAGCAGCTAAAGCCGGACTGTATAATCGGCCAACTTTAGACCCCTGATGTCCCTAAATAATGTCCCTTTGGGGACATCTATATGTAAAAACGGGTCAAAATATGCAGAAATACGCAGAAATAAACAGAGTGCGTAATGCTTATAACTAATTGTAAGGTAAGGAATATATAGTCATGACGCACTTACAGCGCTTTTCCATTGCCCCTATGCTGGATTGGACGGACAGACATTGCCGTTACTTTCACCGCTTGATGTCGCCAAATATTCTGCTCTATACGGAAATGGTAACTACTGGCGCGATTCTATTTGGTAGAGGCGATTATTTACGCTTTGATGAAGCGGAGCACCCGGTGTGTTTGCAACTGGGTGGCAGTAATGTCGAGGATCTGGCAAAGGCTGCTGAAGTCGCCGCACAGCGTGGTTATGACGAGCTTAATCTAAACGTAGGTTGCCCGTCCGACCGGGTGCAAAATGGCCGCTTTGGCGCATGTTTAATGGCGGATCCCGAGCTGGTAGCACAAGGGATCAAGGTAATGGCTGATGTCTCTGGCCTGCCGGTGACAGTGAAAACCCGAATTGGCATAGACGAGCAGGATTCCTACGAGTTCTTAACCGATTTTGTGGAAAAAGTGTCAGCGGCTGGTTGTGATACTTTTGTCGTGCACGCACGAAAAGCCTGGTTAAAAGGTCTGAGCCCGAAACAAAACCGTGAAATACCGCCGTTAGATTATGACAGAGTGTACCGGCTCAAGCGGGATTTCCCTGAGTTAACCATCGCAGTGAATGGTGGCATCACCACTTTAGGCCAATGTCAGGATCACTTGAGCAAGCTCGATGGAGTGATGTTGGGAAGGGAGGTGTACAGCAACCCATATATCCTGACTCAGGTCGATCAGGCTTTGTTTGGCAGCGAAAAAGAGCCGCCGAGTCGCCGTGAAATAGTTACAGCCATGCTGCCTTATATGGAGCGGCAGTTAAGCTCGGGGGCAAACCTAAACCATATGACCCGACATATGCTGGGGATTTTTCAGGGGCAACCTGGGGCAAGAGGCTGGCGACGTTACCTGAGTGAAAACGCCCATAAAAAAGGGGCTGATTTGCGGGTGGTGGAACAGGCAATGGCCCTGGTGCCTGATAGCGGGGATTAATTTCAATTTTAACAATAGACTACTTGGCTATAGTTAAAGTGCGGGTTCCCGTTTGTGCAATCTTCCTTAACGTAAAGGAGTTATTTATGTTGGGAGAAAATCATAGCCTTATCCATGAGTTTCCAGAGTATAGAGATAAAATAGCCCAGCTTAAAATGGTGGATGGAGAATTTCAACGTTCTGCCAAAGAGTATCATCAGCTAGATCATATGATTCGGGGGTTGGAAAAACGCGATGTGCCGACAAGTGATGAAATATTCGAACAACTGAAAGTGAAACGTGTAAAGCTTAAAGATAAGCTGTATCAAATGCTAAAAAACGGTCTGTGCTAACTTTTCTGGCCACCTAAGGTGGCCGGCTTTTCCTAGACTTTCGTCTAACTGACTTACTTTGCAGAGTTATTCTTTTTCAACGATATTTTGCCTCGATAAGCATTGCTTATTGTCGAGTAGGATGGCGCTCCCCGATTCTGTTAATGGGTTGCCTGCAGTTGTCGCTTTTTCCCAGGCTGATGTATGTTGAGCCAGTCGAATTCGAATACCTTGGCTCTCTCCCAGGAGGCTAGATCAGAGTGATGCTGATGAATGATTAGCGCAATCAGTGACGGGCACTGATTCTGCCTGCAGTAATCCAATATTTGGGTACTGTACAAATCTAACTGCTGTGGGCTGACGGCGAGCTTATTCGCCAATTTCTCATGGGGTATGGTACGACGTTCTTTCGCCAGCACCGTTAACTCTCCCCACAGGTGATCCACTTTGTTTTGCCATTGCTGGCCTGGCCCATAATTTATATTCATTTCCGTCTCCAATCTCTTTATTCCTTAACCAGGGTTAAGGGACAGATATTATCGCTCTGTGATTGTTGTTTTTTTGAACGCCGATCCAACAGAGGACGCCACCATATCACTTCAGTTTTTAACTCGCCATGTTATATTCGTTACGACTTGATCCAACTCAAGGGTCAATAGGGGCAGTGGCAATACTAAGAAGTCGGGAAAAGAGAGGGCAACAAATGGAAAAAGCGTTATTTTTATGTCTATTACTCGGCTTAACAGCTTGCTCGGATAGCATAAGTCAGGCGCAAGTGAGCGTGGAAAAAGCGAAAAGAACAACCATAGTCAGCGCCAGCCAGCCGGCTGATGTCATTCCGGCTTCCTGGACTTATTCGTGGACGGAGCGGGTTAATATTGTCCCGCCACATGAAAAGTTTAACCAGGACACGGTAAAAAAAGAGTTCCGCGCTGCGGTTCGCACCGCCATGGAGCAAAAAGGCTATCGCTTTGAGCCTGTAGCCGAACAAGCTGATTTGCTGATGGGCTTCTTAGTGGCGATGGAGCCCAGCATGCGGGATGAGGAGATAGGAGCGCTTTTTGGCTTGTCGCCAGGTTTAATGAGCAGCGGTGAAGATCCAGAACGTTACGAAAAAGGAACTGTGGTTATTGCTGTGCTTAATCCGGTAAACCAACAGGTGTATTGGCATACTGCCCTGCAAGGGTTTGCCGATTTTGAACAAACCAAGCCGGGAGTCCAAAGTCGGCTGAACGGACTGGTGGCGCAAATGTTATCTGACTTCCCATTGGCGGGAAAATAGCAAAGTCAGGTAAACCTGGTTTGCCTACTAATGACTAGCTGTATTTGCTTAAAGTATTGCTGCGCTCGGTGTAACCTTGCCCCGGCATAAAAGCGATGAGCCGCTGGCACATTTGATACGACCTTAATACCTTGTTCCTTTAAGCTAGCTTCATTCTCTATAGCAAAACGCCGACAACACTTCTTAACCCGATCACATTCCATACCGAAAAATTGAATAACTCGGCACATTTTACAGTTTGTTGTACTCTGATGGCGGCAATAACTCTGTTGTTAAATTTAGCCAGGTAAGTCCATTAGATCTGCTGATCTAATTTGGGACTAATTTCGTAATGAGTTAACTGCTCTTGCAGAAAATGAGCTGAATGAATTATTGCAGATCCGTGAGTGCTTGAAGTTCAGGGGGTAAATGGATGGACAGGTGAATTAGCTTTCCCGCTTTAGCGCACCTGTATGGTTAGTCAAATATCAGCGAAAGCGCATTATATGGGAATGTTAGCCTAGTGAGGTGTGATGAGATACGGAGATCAGTGTCGGCTGATCTCCGAGGATTAGTCTATTGAATAGGCGTTAAGCCTTTATCGCGGTTCTCCTTGGCGCTGCTGATGTTAAAGCCGCCTTCCAGCCAGTCTTTCGTTTCCTGGGCGGTAAACTTGTTATCACGCCAGTTTAAGGCCTCCGCCAGTTTAAGGCCTGTCGCTTTCCAACCTGCTCCTGCCTCCGGAGCGAACTTAGCTTTAGTCCAGCTGATAATTTCCTGGCTACTTGTAAAACCTGCTGTTATCCATTTACCCACAGATTCGGCGTTTAAATTGGCGGCGCTATATGCGATAGCGGTGGCAGGCTCGACATCCAGTGCCTTCCACGCGGCAATTTCCTCCTGAGAGTAACCTTCCCAGGTGGGTGGCTTATTGGCACATCCGGCTAACAGCAAGATAGATGTCAGTGCAAGTATGAGTGATTTCTTCATCAGGTATCCTTAGTGTCGAGTTTTGAGCCAGGATTTATTGTAAAGGAGATATAAAGTTAAGACTCAATAGATAAAGTAAATCTATGAACTGAACCCAGTTTTTGTTTAAACATTAAGCAAGTTTGGCTTTGCCAAAAAGAGCAAAGAGGTTGTGATAAAATCCCGGGTAATAGTTTTTTGTTTCCATAGGTATCATGGAATGTCGGTTAGGCTGTGGAGCCTGTTGTATAGCTCCCAGTATCAGTAGTGTGATTCCAGGCATGGAGCGAGGGAAAGCGGCAGGAGAGCCTTGTATCCAGCTGGATGAAAGGAACCCGTGTAAACTGTTTGGTAAGCCGGAGCGGCCAAAGGTTTGCGGGGATTTTAAACCTTGCGCGGATATATGTGGTAACACAGATCAGCAGGCTTTGCTTCTTATTACTGAACTTGAGCGATTAACTTAGCTTATGTCGACTAACGACCGGCTAATTGGAACGCGCTTTTTGTTCTTTTTCCCTTTTTGTCAGTAACTGATATTGCCCGGGTAAGATATCGCTGATGGCCACCAATCGGGCCGCTGGTAGTGGCTGCTTTAACCGTTCTGATAAAAATGCCAGTGTTTCCGGATACGGGTGTGCGATCATCACTATGCTTTGACCAGGTTGAGCCAGTGACAATGCCCAGTTAAACTGTTTCTCGAGGGCGGCTGGTGTGCGCAGGTTATCTAGGAAAACATGCCGCCTTAAGGTAGGGATCCCAAACTGCTCAGCGGTTTTTTCTGCTATGGTATGGCGCGTGGTGCGGCTGTCGAGGAAAAACAGGTCGTGCCGTTGTAACACTTCCATGGTCCAGCGCATGGGTGCATCAAGGCGAGTGAGACGGCTGCCCATATGGTTATTGACTCCCATAACAAATGGCAGGGATTCAATGGACTGCTCCAATTTGTATTTGAGCTCTTGCTCGGTCATATCTTCCGTCAGGGCTCCCGGTCCCAAGCGCTTCCCCGAGTTTGCCTCCATAGGGACGTGTAGCAATACATCTCTGTGCTGTTTGTAGGCTTGCAGGCTTATCTCATACGCCTGGGGAGTAAAGGGGAGAACCGAAAAGCTGACTTCAACAGGTAACTCCAATGCTTGGAAGTCTGCCAGGTTATTGCCAATATCGTCGATGACAATGGCCAAATTACCCTGTTGTGCAAAACTGCTGCCTGGTAGCAAACTTGCCGTGGCCACAAAAAGGCTCAAAAAAAACGTTATCCAATTCATCCTTGTTTCTTTATTTTATTGTTCCGCAGCATTTTTACCAAAAACGCCGGAAAAATAAAGGTTTATAGCTAAAAAATGAGAACTTATCTTCTTTTAAGCCATTTTTTCGGATCGACAGGTTTACCCTGGTAGCGAATTTCGAAATATAGCCCTGCCTCGTGCTGGCCACCACTCTGGCCAACCAGGGCAATAACTTCACCTGGTTTTACTTTATCGCCCACCTTACGTAATAGCGTCTGATTGTGTCCGTATAAACTCATATAACCCTTACCATGGTCAACCACCATTACCATGCCATAACCTCTCAAATAGTCGGAATACACCACCTGACCATGGGAAATCGACTTAATCTGAGCGCCTTCTTTGGCGGAAATAAGCTGTCCTTTCCACCTTAGCTGGCCGCTTCGCCGGCTGCCAAAGCTGTGTTTTACCCGTCCTTTGGTGGGCCGGGCCAGTTTTCCTTTACGACCATTTAATCCATCCATTGGCACTCTGGTCAGCTTTTTCTTGGACTGTTGGATCCGTGACGCCAGGTGTTTTTCGGCCTGCTCCAGCTGTTTGAGCTGTTGTTTTTCCGCATCGATAGAGCTGTTAATTTTTTGCAGGGTCGATTGTCGTTTGCTCTGTTGTGATGCCAGCTCACCTTGCTGGGCTTTCTTCTGTTGTTGCAGCAGCTTTAATTTATCAATACTGTCGACTTGTTGTTGCTGGTTATCTTCCAGCTCCGCCAGGGTATTTTGAAATTGCTGCAGGGTTTTAAGCCGGGCTTCGTTGAGGTAGCGATAATAACTCACTGCCCGTTCCATTTTATTTGGATCTTCTTGATTGAGCAGAACTTTTAAGTAGTCGTGATGACCCGCCATATAGGCACTGGCAATTTGGTTGGCCAGCAAGCCTTGCTGCTGCTGTTTTGCCTTAGCGAGGTCTTTTGCCTTGGATTTGAGTTGCAGTAGTTGTTTTTGTGCCTGTCGGGTGTTTGCCACCGCGTTGACCAGTTGTGCCGCAATCCGGCTGATTTCGATTTCACTGCGTTCCAGCTGCCGTTCGAGAGCGAGCATAGCATCGGATTGGCGCTGAATATTTTCCTGATGGGATTTGATCTGTTGCTTGACGTTTTGTAGTTCACTTTCCTGGCCTTTATCACGGGCCCAGCCGGGTGTCGCCCAGCAAAATTGCAAACACAAAAAAAACAGCGCAGAGATATAAATATCTGTGCGGCTGTTTTTTTTATTAAAATAATTCTTTCTCCACATGGAGAGGAATTATTTCAAATTCGTCAGGACCTTACCAGTCATTTCAGCAGGAATTTCCATTCCCATCAAATTTAGCATGGTTGGCGCCAGATCGCTGAGCTTACCGCCTTCAACGATTTCAGCATCACGACCTACGTAGATAAGCGGTACCGGGAGGCTGGTGTGCGCTGTATGTACGCCGCCCGTTGCCGGGTCGATCATCTGCTCGGCATTACCATGGTCTGCTGTAATTAAACACTCTCCGCCCACTTCTTTTAGGGCTTCAACCACCTGACCTATGCAGGTATCCACGGCTTCGCAGGCTTTGACTGCGGCATCGTAAACGCCGGTATGGCCTACCATATCGCCGTTCGGGTAGTTACAGATAATAACGTCGTATTTATCGGCCTTAATCGCACCAACCAATTTTTCGGTAAGTTCTTGTGAGCTCATTTCTGGCTGAAGATCATAGGTGGCAACCTGAGGTGACTGGATCAGTTCTCTTTCTTCGCCGGTAAAGCAATCTTCTACGCCGCCATTAAAGAAGAAGGTGACGTGAGCGTATTTTTCCGTTTCGGAAATACGCAGCTGAGTTTTTCCGTGATCCGCCAGCCATTCACCCAGTGTGTTGCTTAGGGATGTCGGTGGGTAAGCGCAAACGGTGTTAATATCTGCAGCGTACTGGGTTAGCATAACGAAATCGGCCAGCTTAGGTTCGCTGTCACGTTTGAATCCGGTGAAATCAATATCGACAAAAGAGCGGGTTAATTCACGAGCACGGTCAGCTCGGAAATTCATAAAGATAACTGTATCGCCGTCTTTGATAGTAGCGGCTTCATCGCCGATAACCGTGGCTTTTACAAACTCATCATTTTCTTCGCGGCTGTAAGCCGCTTCTAAGGCTTGTGTTGCGCTGCCGGCTTTATATTCAGCTTTGCCGAGAGTATAAAGGTCGTAAGCTTCCTGCACGCGTTCCCAGCGATTGTCTCTGTCCATCGCGTAATAACGACCAACCATAGAAGCTATGCGACCTTTGCCCAGCTCTTTGAATTTCGCATCAAACTTTTCGATGGAAGACTGAGCGCTACGAGGCGGAGTATCACGACCGTCGGTGATTGCATGCAGGTATATTTCCTCAGCACCCTGTTTTGCAGCCAACTCGATGGCAGCAAGAATGTGGTCTTCGTGACTGTGCACCCCGCCTGGAGAAAACAGACCCATTAGGTGAACGGCTTTACCCGCAGCAATGGCCTTGTCCATGGCGCCGGTAATTACCGGGTTATTATAGAAAGTACCATCGGCTATATCTTTGGTGATACGTGTGAGGTTTTGGTAAACCACGCGACCTGCGCCGATATTGGTATGACCTACTTCAGAGTTACCCATCTGGCCATCAGGCAGGCCAACGTCTATACCTGAAGCGGAAATTAATGAATTTGCATAATTCTGGCTAAGTCCGTCCAGAACAGGTGTTTTAGCGTTAGAGACTGCATTGTCAGGCATATCTGCTCGATATCCCCAGCCATCCATAATTAAAAGCACTAAAGGCTGCTTTGCTGTGCTCATAGAGTTGACCCCTTGGCGGTAAGTTTAAAGACAAAAATTAGCGTAATTTTACTACAAAAAGAGCTTTTCTTACAGTAAATAAGCTTGCATTTAGTGTGAATTCCGAAAGTATTGTTCAATCCCACTTTTTATTCGCTGTTTATTGCTGCAGATAAACTGTAATAAAGGGGTTAAACTCTGCCTTCATTAAAGGTGCTGATCTTCTTGGCTATGGTATGTATAATCATGGCCTTTCTATGGCTTGAGTAGAACGAAATTTAACATGCAAGAATATCTGGATTTTACGGCAAATAACCCATTTTTGATTGCCGCCTGGTTTGGTTTGGCAGGCGCTCTTATCTTTATCACAGTGAAAGGCCGGTTTTCGGCAGTGAAGGTGGTTGGAACTCACGAAGCAACCATGCTGATAAATAAAGAGGACGCCGTCGTGGTTGATATTCGCAACCAAGACGAGTTCCGAAAAGGGCATATTGTCGGAGCAAAACATCTAGCTGAGTCACAAATTGACAAAGGTGTTTTAACTGCCATTGAAAAATTTAAGGACAGCCCCATTATAGTTGTGTGCGCAACAGGAATGCGCTCTGGTAGCGCTGCAGGCAAGCTGAGCAAAGCCGGATTTACCAAGGTATTTAACTTACGTGGTGGTGTTGCCGATTGGAAGACCGCAAACTTACCTCTTACTAAAAAGTAACAGCATCGCGAAGTCGTCAATCACAGGACTGGCGGATGGCTGGTCACGAGATTAACTAAAATTGCCTGCACTAGTGCAAGCGGTTAAACAAAAGACTAAATGGAAAAAATAATGGCTGAAAAACAACAAAATGCACAAGCGGCACAAGAAGCGGAACAGGTTGAATTTAACATTCAACGCATTTTTCTGAAGGACTTGTCCTTCGAGTGCCCTAACTCTCCAACTATCTTCCAAAAGGAATGGCAACCGGAAGTAAAATTGGATCTGGACACTAAAAGCGCAAAACTAGCCGATAACGTGTTTGAGGTTGTACTGTCTCTGACAGTAACAGCAAAGCTTGGCGAAGAAACCGCATTCCTATGTGAAGTACAGCAGGCAGGCGTATTTACAGTTAGCGATATGGCTGATCCGCAGATGGCCCATTGTCTGGGTGCATTCTGTCCAAATATCCTGTTCCCTTATGCGCGTGAGGCAGTTACTAGCATGGTTACCCGTGGTACTTTCCCACAGCTGAACCTGGCTCCTGTTAACTTCGACGCCTTGTTTGCACAAGCAATGCAGCAGCAACAAGCTGCCGTTGAAGAGCCGCAGGCAGAAAAACTGGACTCGTAAATTTTATGGCAAATAAAGTTGCCATTTCTGTATTAGGGGCGGGGTCTTATGGCTCCGCCCTTGCTATTTCTATAGCCAGAAATGGAAATCGAACCCTGCTTTGGGGGCATAACCCTAAGCACATTGACAAGTTGGCTAAGCAGCGTTGTAACCAGGAGTTTTTGCCGGATATTCCGTTTCCTGACACCTTAGAGCTGGAATCGGATCTCGCTACCTGTATCGGCACCAGTCGTAATATTCTTATCGTTGTGCCAAGCCATGCTTTTGGCAATGTGTTGGCGCAAATCAAACCTTTGCTGACACCTGAGCATCGTATTGCCTGGGCAACCAAGGGGCTTGAGCCGGAAACTGGTCGTTTGCTACAAGAAGTGGCCAAAGATCTGCTTGGCGATGATATTTCCCTGGCGGTTATTTCCGGTCCTACCTTTGCTAAAGAGCTGGCTGCAGGCTTGTTCACAGCCATTTCCATGTCGTCTACCGACCCTGAATTTGTTAAAGAATTGTCGGACTTACTCCACAATGAGAAAACTTTTCGGGTTTACACCAATGACGATTTTATCGGTGTGCAATTAGGCGGCGCAGTAAAGAATGTGATTGCTATAGGCGCAGGTTTGGCAGATGGACTGGGCTTTGGCGCCAACGCCAGGATAGCCTTGATCACCAGAGGCCTGGCAGAAATGACCCGTTTGGGTATTGCCCTGGGGGCAGACCCAAAGACCTTTACGGGTATGGCTGGACTCGGTGATTTGATATTGACCTGTACAGATAATCAATCGCGCAATCGGCGTTTTGGTTTGGCCCTCGGCAAAGGAATGGGCATTGAAGAAGCTCAGGATGAAATTGGCCAGGTTGTGGAGGGTTTTCGCAACGCTAAAGAAGTCTATATGCTGGCCAAGGGGCTGGATGTAGAAATGCCTATTACTGAGCAGATTTACCAGGTGCTGTACCAGGGTAAAAATGCTAAAGATGCGGCAATCGCACTGCTGACCCGAAGCAAAAAAGATGAATAAATAAAAAGAGCCGACAGGCTCCTTTTGTTTATTCTTTAGCTAACTGTCTGTACAGGCTTTTTTACTTATAGAAAGAGTGTTCGCCGCTTTCATGCTCGGTAACATCTCTTACCCCTGCCAGTTCGCCTTCAAACTGCTCCAACAGCTGCTTTTCAATACCCTCTTTTAAGGTCACGTCCACCATAGAGCAACCGTTACAACCACCGCCAAACTGGATTATGGCAAAATTGTCTTCGGTCAGCTCCATTAACTGAACGAAGCCGCCGTGGCTGGCTAGTTGAGGATTAACTTGCGACTGAATTACATACTCCAGCCGTTCTACCAGAGATGCATCATCAGCGACTTTTTTCATTTTGGCGTTGGGCGCTTTCAGGGTTAACTGGGTGCCCGCTGAGTCATTGGTTAGATCGATATCCGCTTCATGCAGAAACGGTTTGCTGATTTCATCTACTAGTGCTTCGAATCCGTTAAACGGCAGACGCATATCGGATGCTTCAACCGCTTCTGGCGGACAATAAGAAACGCCACATTCGGCGTTTGGTGTTCCTGGGTTTACAACAAATACTCGAATATTTGTTCCCTCTGGCTGGCCATCCAGTAACTTTACAAAGTGCTCCTGGGCCGCTTCCGATATATTGATCATCACTATCCTCTAATCCCCTAGTAATCTACTCAGGTATTATACCCTGAATCAGTTGTCGAACAAGCCAGCACAGATCAAACCCGTAGTTGGCAGCCGAACTTGTTTGCTGAATTTGGCGATGGTTGTACTCGCCCTGCCGGCTGTAAAATAATTCCATTGTGGTACGGGATTGATGCAAACCTTTGCCACTACTCAGCTTATTCTTTTTCAGTCCTGCAGATTGTCCAAATATGGACAGCTTCGGCCCCAGCGTTTTTAAGTTCCCGGGTTAAGCTACTCACTGTCGCTCCTGAAGTCACCACATCATCAATAATTGCAATATGACGATAGGGAAGCGCTCTGGTCAGGGTAAAGGCGCCGGCCAGGTTTTTGCGGCGCTGTGCAGAATTAAGTTCAGATTGAGGTAGAGTATTTTTCTTTCGGCGGCAGAGCTGTTCATCGATCCTTAATTGCAGCACTTTGGCCAACGGCATGGCAATTTCTGTGGACTGGTTAAATCCACGGCTGAACCAACGATATTTGTGCAGTGGCATGGGAATAATAGCCTCTACCTCTGGTTTACCCCCTTGCAAAAGCCGCTGCGCGAGTAGTTGTCCCAGCAACTCCCCATAGATGAGCCGGTATTGGTATTTAAGTTTATGCACCAGGCGATCATAAGGCGGTTGGTAAGGAGCAAGCTTGGTTAAGGAATCAAACACAGGCGGTTTTTTAAGACATTGGCCACAGTTATTCAGGCTATAAGGGGTTTGTACCCCACACCGCCGGCATGAAGGATATTGCTGGATTAAGTCTGATTGGCATTGATGACAAATCAGTTCACCTTTGCCGGTATTATTCATCGAGCTATGACACAGTAAACAAGCGCCAGGCAGCAATTGATGCAAGCGGTTGGCAAAACGTGTCAACATACTCAAACTTGAATCCCAGCTTGCTTTCGGTAACATGGGCGCGATTTCAATTAAGGGCGAACAGCATGGTTTATGTGGAAAGTATAGGGCAAGGCAAAGACCTGGTATTGCTGCATGGTTGGGGATTAAACAGTGCAGTATGGAAAAGTATTTGTCCTCTGCTAGAGCAGGATTTCCGTTTGCACTTAGTGGATTTGCCCGGCTTTGGCCAGAGCCAAAAGCTGAGCGACTATTCCCTGGTCAAACAAGCCGAGTTAGTCCTTGATCATGTGCCTTCGAGCGCAGTTTGGTTGGGATGGTCCCTGGGCGGGTTAGTGGCAACACAAGCGGCATTACTGGCACCGGAGCGAGTGGAAAAACTAATTACCGTTGCCTCTTCGCCTAAATTCTTACAGGGGGAAGACTGGCCTGGCATCAAACCCGAGGTGCTGGAGGGTTTTAAATTGTCATTGCAGGCAGATTTTAAGAAAACAGTGGAACGCTTCCTGGCAATACAGACCCTGGGTAGCGAAAATGCCAGGGGTGATATTAAAGCGCTGAAACTGGCGTTAGCGGAAAAACCCTTGCCTGATGTTCACGCTCTGGAACAGGGGCTGAACCTGCTTCAACAAGAAGATCTGCGGCAAACCTTAACCAAGATTCAGGCGCCGGTTTTAAGGATCTATGGCAAGTTGGATAGCCTGGTCCCCCGGGCCGTATCGCCAAGAGTGTCTGAATTATGGGCTCATTCCCAGGAAGTTTTCTTTAATAAAGCGTCACATGCACCGTTTATTTCCCATAAAGAGTGCTTTTCCCATTGTATCCGCGAGTTTTCTCTTGGTTAAATAATGAACGAAAAGCTTTAAGTATGGGCAGATTTGGGCGATACTTAGGGGTGGAATATTTAGGGGAGTTCTTATGGATGTTCGATCTGCATTTCACTCCGGCTTGGAGGGTTTCAAGAACGCCACGACACAAGTCAGTGAAAGTGCTCATAAAATTGCCAATGCAACCACGCCGGTTGAAGTGGTCGATAAGCCAGAAACCGAAGAGGCGCAACGTCTGGCTGCACCACGTAGCGAGGTTTCAATCACCACTGAATTGGTGAACATGAAAGTGGCCGAGCTCCAGGCGAAAGCATCAGCCAAGGTGATCACTACGGCCGATGAAGTTATGGGCTCCATCATAGATGTACGGGTATAGCTGTGTTTCCCAATGCTATCGCCTCACCTATCCCAGGTATCTGCCTGATAGTGGGGCGGTCTTATGAATATTAATGTCCAGTTTCCCAGCTTTGCGGCAAATTCGCTGCAACCCCAGACTGCATTAGCTGGTCACGAATCCCGGAAAATTGAGTTAGTCCCACAAACACGTCTGGTTGAACCTTATCCGGGTGAAACCGAAGTCGGCTCAGAAAAAGACAAAATCAAAGCCAATAATCCCCCGCCCTCTAGTCAAACCAGTCAGGCTCAGGGAGAGCATGCAAGTGTCGAAGAGCGGCAGGAGGGACATGCTCAGCAGCGCGAAGAAGAGCAAAAAGACGGGGAGCAGAATAACCAGGACAGACAAACAGAACAAAATAACGAACGTGATGATGATGGCAAACAAGCCGAGCAGAAAGAGCAAGAAAAACAAGATCAGGCGCAAATAACGGCATTAGAGCGCAGAGACTCCGAAGTTGCAGCCCATGAGCGAGCCCATGCCAGTGTCGGTGGCCAATATGCGTCAGCACCTTCCTATCAATACCAAAGGGGACCAAACGGACAGCGTTACCGAGTGGGTGGTGAAGTTCAGATAAGTGCTTCGACTGTCCCTAATGAGCCCCGTGCAACCATACGTAAGATGCAGCAAGTCAGGCGTGCGGCGTTAGCGCCGGAAAGTCCCTCAATCCAGGACAGAAGAGTTGCAGCCCAGGCAACGGCTACAATTAATCAGTCTTATGCTGATCTGGTGGCGTTAAAGCAAGGATCGGAGTTAGTCTCCAGGCAAAGCTTAAGTGAAGGTCGGGTTAGCTTGGATGTTATGAAATTTAATCCAGATGACAAGTTTGAACCAGAGCCATTAAGCGATGAAAATATGCTCAGAAATCAGGTGATTAATAGCCGCTATTATGACGCCGTATCTCCTGTTGAGACTCACCCTTTAATCAGCCGTATCTAATTCCTCTGACGATGTAGGAGCCGAACTAGCTCGGCGAAATTAGCGATCGCAGTGTTCGCCCTATAACCCGCAAAGAGGTATCCACTTTAACACCAATTAAGCCGGTTTGATAAAAGCGCTGAGCTGTCAATGGAGCAGGTAATCCAGCGCGTTTACTGCTTATCTTAACGTTTTACTTTGGCATTTTTAAACGCTTCAGCAAAAGCATTGGATGCTGCCGGTTTTGATGCTTGTTTTACCGCTTGTTTTTTCGGCTGTTTTCCCTTGGGCCCTGGTCTCTGGCCTTGCGGTTTAGTCGATACCTCCTCGTTCATTCGCATGCTCAGGCTAATACGCTTACGCTGGACATCAAGCTCCATCACTTTTACTTTAACGATATCGCCGGCTTTTACTATCTCCCTGGGGTCGGAGACAAATTTATCAGCCAGCGAGGAAATATGTACCAGTCCATCCTGGTGAACGCCGACATCAACAAAAGCACCGAAGTTGGTCACATTGGTCACCACGCCTTCGAGTTTCATACCTGGCTCAAGATCGGTGAGCTTTTCCACTCCTTCCTTAAAACTGGCGGTTTTAAACTCGGGTCTGGGATCCCGCCCCGGCTTATCCAGCTCCTGGATAATATCCGTGACCGTCGGTAAGCCAAATTTTTCGTCGGTATAGTCATTTGCACTTAACTGACGTAAGAAATCTCTATTACCAATCACCTGTGATACCTCACTGGTGGTGGATTTTAAGATTCGTTGTACCACAGGGTAAGCTTCAGGGTGTACGGCAGATGCGTCCAGTGGATTATCTCCATTACAGATCCGCAGGAACCCGGCACACTGCTCAAATGCTTTGGGGCCCAGTCGTGGTACTTTTTTCAGTTGCTTACGGTTGGCGAAACTGCCCAGCTCATCACGATAATCGACGATATTTTTCGCCAGGGTCTTATTTAATCCGGCGACATGGGTGAGCAGGGCCGCTGATGCAGTATTCACGTCGACACCTACCGCATTTACACAATCTTCCACCACGGTTTCCAGGTTTTTAGCCAATTGGCTCTGGCTCACGTCGTGCTGGTATTGACCTACCCCTATGGCTTTGGGCTCTATTTTAACCAGCTCTGCCAGGGGGTCCTGTAAGCGGCGGGCAATGGAAACGGCGCCCCTGAGGGAGACGTCCATATTGGGAAATTCATTGGCGGCCAGTTCAGAGGCGGAGTAAACAGATGCACCGGCTTCACTGACCATAATGCTGTTCAGCTTTAACTCGGGGTATTTTTTGATTAACTCTGCTGATAATTTGTCGGTTTCCCGCGAGGCAGTACCGTTTCCTATGCTGAGGAGTGCGACCCTGTGTTTCTTACAAAGCTTTGCCAGGATGGCGATGGACTGGTCCCACTGGTTTTTTGGTGCGTGAGGGTAAATGGTATCTGTATCCAATACTTTTCCCGTACCGTCTATTACGGCAATTTTCACACCTGTTCTGAGACCAGGATCCAGGCCCAGCGTCGCTTTTTGTCCTGCCGGTGCCGCCATTAATAGATCGGACAGGTTTTGTCCAAATACCTTGATGGCTTCAGTTTCCGCCTGTTCACGTAAGTTGCTGACCAGCTCATTCTCCAGCTGCATTAATAGCTTGATCCGCCAGGTCCATTGGACTACGCCAAGCAACCATTTATCCGCGGGCCTATCCTGAAAGTTTAGCCCCAGGTGGTTGGTTATTTGCACCTCACAATAACTGGCCTGGGTTTTATCTTCCTTGTTAGGGTCGGCGTTTAAATTTAGTTGTAAAATACCTTCATTTCTTCCCCTTAACAGCGCGAGAGCTCGATGGGACGGGATCTTACTAATTAGCTCTGAATATTCGAAGTAGTCTTTAAACTTAGCACCTTCCTGCTCTTTACCTGGCGCGACCTTGCTTTCCAGGGTGGCGTTTTGTTGCAGGTAAGTTCGGGTCTTGTCGATGAGTCTGGCATCAACAGCAAAACGCTCCATCAAGATATACTTGGCGCCGTCGAGCACGGCTTTGTTGGTGTCCAGCTGCTTGTCTGGATTGATAAAAGCGATTGCCTCCGCTTCCGGGTCCAGGTTGGGGTTATTCAGCAATTTATCGGCCAATGGCTCCAGGCCAGCCTCGATGGCGATGGTACCCTTAGTGCGACGCTTTTGTTTATACGGTAGATACAGGTCTTCCAGCGCGGTTTTACTCTGGGCTTGCAGGATTTCCTGCTGCAGTGCAGGGGTCAGCTTTTCCTGCTGTTGGATGGATTTTAGTATGCTGTTACGCCTGTCATCCAGCTCTCTCAGATAATTTAGCCTTTGTTCCAGATTACGCAGCTGAGTATCATCCAGTCCGCCTGTGGCTTCCTTTCTATACCTGGCAATAAAGGGTACGGTTGAGCCCTGATCCAGTAAATCTACCGCTGCTTCTACCTGCTTGTGGTTGGCGCCAATTTCCTTGGCTATTAAGGCATTAATGGATGACATGGTTTCCCTCTTATAAGTCTGCGTGCAACTCGCCGTGGCAGTTGAACTCTAGTAAGGTTTTAGTGCACGCTGGGCATTTTAACTGTAGAGATATATTGGGCCTGAAATGGCAAATTACCAGTGGCGCTTAATCAGAAGATAAAATATTTTGAAAAGAAAAACCGAAGCGAATATGAAAAAGTCTAATTACATTACCCGTCAGGGTTGGCTGGCCCTGGATAAAGAGCTTAAATACCTGTGGAAAGAAGAACGACCTATAGTTACCCAGGCGGTATCTGATGCTGCGGCGTTAGGGGATCGTAGTGAGAACGCGGAATACATTTATGGTAAGAAGCAATTAAGGGAAATAGATCGCCGGGTGCGTTTTTTAGCCAAACGCCTGGATGCGTTAACCATAGTCGATTCATCACCCGCCCAGGAAGGCAAAGTATATTTTGGCGCCTGGGTCGAACTGGAAGACGAAGGTGGAGAAGCTTTTTGTTACCGTTTGGTGGGGCCCGATGAGTTTGAACCAGCTAAAAACTACATCAGTATCGACTCGCCCATGGCGCGAGCCCTGATAGGAAAGCGAGTGGACGATGAGGTGATGGTTGTCAGCCCTTCAGGGGAAAAGCTTTATTATATCAATGTTATCCGCTACCAACCCAAATAAGTGTATATAAGCAGTCGCTGGCCAGGTGTTTTTTTCCTAAGTAAAAATAATGTTCTTTAAGGAGGCATGTGATCCAAAATTCGTGTTTTTTGGATCTTATTGCTTCCTGCCAGGCGCTTTTGAATGAAAACTTTTAGCTAACAAGCTGCTTTATCAACTGCCCAGTTTCTTTTGGTTAAGTCAAATACCAAGCTTAGAACCCTAACTGCAGTTTTTTTCACCTCAAAATTAGACTGAAATAGTACTTTTACCAGTCCTGCTGAAATAGGTCAATGACTTTTTTTTGATTATTATGGTGTCCGTATTCCTCGAGGAACTCGGGGAAGCCTTCTAATTTAAAAGGAGTTTTCTTGAAGATGAGTATTCGCTGGAAATTACTGGCCCTGACTTTGTTGAGTCTTGGCTCATTTACTAGCAGTGCGGCAATGATCACTGCAAATATTTCAAATATTGGTGGCAATACCTGGCAGGCAGAGTATGAGATTACCAATAATACACTCGTTGCAGGTATAGAAGAGTTCTCTATATGGTATGACGTTGGTTTATATGAAAATATTACCTCTGTATCCGCCCCTGCTGATTGGGATATTTTCGTTGACGATCCTATTCCTGGTGTTGACGACGGTTTGTACGATGGATTGACGCTCGGAGCTAACATAGGCCTGGGGGATTTGTTGGGAGGATTTGTTGTGAACTTCGATTGGTTAGGGGGCGCCAGTGAAATGACCCAGTACTTTGAGGTGGTTGATCCCGGTAGCTTGACGGTACTTGAATCAGGTAGAACAAGGCTAGTTTCAGTACCTGAGCCCGCTCCAGTAGCCTTATTTCTGTTTGGCTTACTTTGTACTCTGGTTTCCAAAAGAAAATCTGTGTAATGAATAATGATCCGCAACACAATCAGCGTTTATAGCTGAGAGAGGCTAACGATGGAAAGAATGAAAAGAATTGCTCTGGGAATTGGACTGGTGATCTGGGCTAGTGTAGCAACCACCTTCCAAGCCGCTGCGCTACCCCTTGACCAGATCGAAGTTGTTGATATGGAGCTGGTCGATAAGGAAAGGGTGACAAGAACCACATTTCGCTACACCTTTCGGGTTACCATCAAGAATAACGGTCCTTCCTTGAATGAAGTAAAGGGGACTTATACGTCCAGCATAGATTCGACAGCCGTTCCTGATGCGGAACTTTTGGTTGGCATGATTGGTGAAGGCGAAACGCTTACTCCGGTTGATACTGTCAGCATATTGCAAAATCGCAGAGTTCGCTTTGATAGCAGCCAGCTGAAGTGGTTGTTTGACGGGGTGCTAAGCGAGTGGAACTTGCCGCTAGATCCCGGTGATGCGGGTAAAGTGACTTTGGAAGGTATTGATTCTGATGGGGATACCCTTCGCGATGATTTACAGCGATATGTCGTAGTGAATAGTAGCCAGCATCCAGTCTCGGTTCATGCATTAAACGATATGGTTAAGCTCTTTCAAAATTCACTTTTGACGGGAGATCAACGTGACAGCGTGGCATTGACTAATAAATTGAGCCGGGCTTCGGAGTGCCTTATATACAGCGTTCACCGGGAAATGGGTGGAGGCCTGGATATTGATGAAGCAACACTAGATGAAGCTGAAAAACGTGAAGATGAGTTGATGGCTTTAACACTTAATACTGAAGCAAGGTTGCTGGCATATTTGAAATATCAGAGTTTGGTTGAAGGTGAGTTTTTCTCCACGGCACCTATGCTGCCAGAAGCCCTCAGAAATAGTTGTAGCTTTGATCTGGATGCCATCTAAAAAGGAGTGTTAAGTCATGAAAAAAACAGCTTATTGTTCTATTCTGGCGGCCCTTTTTTCGGGGACCCAGGTAAAGGCTGACGATACCAGCAGATATTGTGTTGATGAAAAAACGGTGGTGGTATTTACCAATGGGGTTAATACTGACCTGACTAAAACCAGACGCTCTGCGCAACGGCTTCAAGCTGCGATTTTAAGGGGTTCAGGCCTTTCGCGAGACGACCTGGTTACCAAGTATGAATTCGATTATGCCTATAATCCAACTGATGGCTTGTTGCTTGACTTGTGGGAGTCGACCAAGCAGGACCTTGCGGGAGATACTTCACAATTTATTCGATATGTCAGGCGCCTGGTGCCTATGCCTGACTGGTTTGCCCAAAAATTTGCCGAGTCGGCACAGCGAGTAGATGATATCAGCCGAATTTCGGTATCCAAGGTACAAGCTCATACCAATAAGTACATAAGTTTTATCGATGAAGGTAAGCGTGTCATTGTAGTGCCACATTCGCAGGGGAACTTCTACTTTAATTCGGCTTATACGGGTATTCCGGCGGACAAGAGGTCTTACGTTACGGCCGTTTCTGTGGCTAACCCGGATAATGTTGTTAAAGGGGGAGGGTCTTATACGACAGAAACGCGCGATATGGTGATTAATCTGATCACAGCAGCCAAATCTAGTGCTGGATTACCCTCTTCGAGTTGGCCGCTGGCTGGAAATGTAACTAACTCGAGTTTACTTGACTTCCCTATGGTACACGGGTTTAAAGAAGCATATTTAGCCGGAAGTGCGACACGTGGAAAAATTCTGGGCGACTTTACCAATGCGGCGAATACACTGCCTTATCCGGCAGGTATTGTAACATCGGGTATTATTACGGTGCGCCTGGACTGGGATAGCCAGCCAGATGTTGATCTCCATGTATTTGAGCCCGGTGGAGCGCATGTTTATTATCGTAGTCGCCAAGGTGTTAATGGTTACTTGGATAAAGATGACACATCGAGTTACGGCCCGGAACATTATTATGTAGGCTGTGACACTATATCACCGGGTGTGTATCGAGTCGGTGTCAACTATTATTCTGGTAGTGCGGCAACCAGCACCAAAATACAACTTAGCGCAGGTTTATCAAGCGCGACAATTAGTAAGGTACTGCCAATAGCAAGGGGATCAAGCGGAAATAATTCGCCGATACCTGTGGCGGATATAGTTGTATCCGGCACTAAAGAATCCGGTTTTACCTTTGATATTCGTTAAACCTGTATAACCAATCCCTCCAAGCAGTGGTTTATGGAGGGATTCGGCTAACTAATACGGAGGATCATCTCTGGTTAATCTCCAATAACCCAGCTTAATGCGCGTTCTTTTTCCTTGGGGGTAAAGCAAATGACATCGCTATCGCCAAATAATTTACCGCCAACGCGCACCGCCTTTTCCAGCCAGACGTTATCTGATACCACGGCTTTTCTGTGGAAAGACTCCAGGTTAGGAAAGGCAAATTTCAGCTCTTCTACTAGTGCATCGAAACTGATGCCGGAAAAGGACTCTAACTCGAGATAGATATTGAGGCTTTTTTCTGTTTCCAGCTTAAGGTTTATTTCCCGGATAAGGTTGTCTACATCGGTTCTTTCTACTTTTCCGGATACTTTAATGCCGACCACATGCAGGCTGGGAATAGGAAGGAGAGTGAGCATGGTTGCACCCCTGATTTGTTCGTTTATCGCGCAGACAAAACCAGCTTATACCTAAGTGATTAGGAGATAAAGGAACCGCTTGTTTATTTCCTTAATATTGCTTCTATAATGATCTCCCTTTGTTGTTCTTTTTATTGGATAAACCTTGCTGAAGTTACCTGCAAATATCTGGTTAGGGTTGTTTTTCTTCGCCTTCTTTTTTGTCTGGGGTATTTTTGTACCGTTCTGGGCACTGTGGCTGGAAGGTCAGGGACTGTCGCCGGATCAGATAGGATTGCTGCTTGGCTTAGGCCTGATGCTGCGATTCGCGGGCAGCTTGACCATAATGCCGCAAATCAACAGCGCCTCTAAACTCATTCCTGTGGTGCGTTGGCTCGGTGTATTGAGTCTGCTGGCTTTCTCCGGGTTTCTGTTTGTGTCCGGTTTTGCCTGGTTAGCCATTCTGACCTTATTAGGCAACTATCTGTTTGCGCCTTTTATTCCCCTGGGTGATGCCATTGCCACTAAGTGGGTTTATCAGATTAAAATGGATTACGGCAAAGTACGCTTGTGGGGATCAGTCAGCTTTATTATCGCCTCTAGTAGTATTGGTATTTTAATCTCCAACTTTGGGACTGAGGTGATCCTCTATAGTATTTTGGTCGGGCAGGCGGTGCTTTGTTTGCTGTTGATGTTGCGGCCATCGCCTGAGCCACAAGATCTTCCTGGTGGTTCAACGCAGAAGGCGGGTCTGTGGCTGGTACTCAAGTCACCCGGAGTCGTCAAATTTATTGTTATGACCGCCCTTATTCAGGGCAGTCATGCTGCTTATTATGGCTTTAGCGCCATCTATTGGAAAAGTGAGGGGATCAGTGAGACCACCATAGGGTATTTATGGGCCTTAGGGGTGGTGGCGGAAACTGTATTGATGGCGTTTAGCGTACGCTTGTTTAAGCACTGGAGCGTCGCCAAGATGTTTATGCTGGGCGCGTTCGGTGGTTTGGTGCGTTGGAGTTTGCTGGCCTCCAGCAGCGAATTAAGCCTGATTATTTTTGCTCAGTGCCTGCATGCGTTAACCTTTGCAGCCACGCATATGGCAGCCATAAAATATATCAGTGAAGAGGCAGTGCCGGGTCATGGTATTCAATTACAAGCCTTATATTCGGCAATTTCTTTGGGCCTGTCTACCGCGATGCTGACCTTTATTTGTGGTTATTTATATGGTGACCTGAACAACGGCATCTATTGGCTGATGGCGGCGCTAATGCTACCGGTTTTTATCTTATGTTTGAATTTTAGGCAGGAAAAGGCGGGAAATTGCTAAAATATGGCCTGGCTCTCTTGAGTTCGTCACTGCCTTTTTTAACAATAAAGGTCGAATATTAACGCTCAGGTCTTTTGGTTATGACACAGGGATGGCTCGTCGTTCCGGTTTCCATTGTTTATCTCAGTCTGCTTTTTTTGGTGGCTTATCTCGGTGATCGTCAAAAAGTAAAAAGGCTAAGCTGGCAGCCGCTGATTTATAGCTTCTCCATTGCGGTCTATTGTACCTCCTGGTCCTTTTACGGCACTGTGGGCCAGGCGGCCACCGATTTCTGGTCTTTTGTTCCCATTTATCTAGGGCCCATTCTGGTTTTTACCCTGGGCTGGAAAACGGTTCGCCGGGTGATCCTGATATCCAAGCGTGAGCGCATCACCTCCATCGCCGATTTTATTGCCGCCCGTTATGGCAAATCACAAAAGCTGGCGATGGTGATCACCCTGATTGCTGTGGTGGGCGTCCTACCTTATATCGCCCTGCAACTCAGGGCTATCGTGATGGGCTTAGATCTGCTGGCGGGTCCGGGTTTGCTAGCCGAGGGGGTTAGCGCCAGATCAAGTATTCTAGCGTTACTTGTAAGTTTGGCGTTGGCTATCTTCGCTATATTGTTTGGTACCAGGAACATAGATATAACCGAGCATCACAGAGGCATGATGATAGCCATCGCTTTCGAGTCCCTGTTGAAGTTGCTGGCTTTTGTCGCCGTGGGTGGGTTTGCTCTATATGTTCTGTTTACGGCGCCCCCGCAATTAACTGCACCCGTATTTAGCAATTTTACCGCCACGGCCCAGGACTTTTCCTTTGTGAAAGGGCTGGAGATGTTCTTGCTCACAGTGTTGGCCATGTGCGCCATGATATGTTTACCCAGGCAGTTTCATGTCACAGTAGTGGAAAACAGCCAGGAGCAAGACTTAAAGTGGGCCAGGTGGTTATTCCCACTTTACCTATCCATTCTGGGTTTTTTTGTATTACCCCTGGCAATGGCCGGTGATCTTACCCTGGGAATGTTTCATTCCCCCGATACCTATGTAATAAGCCTGCCGATGGCGCTGGATCAACCCGGGCTGGCGTTGGCGGCATTTCTTGGCGGTACTTCGGCAGCCAGCGGCATGGTTATAGTGTCGTCCATTGCCCTCGCTATCATGGTCAGTAATGATCTGGTGTTACCTTTTCTGTTGCGCAGTCGCAAACTGGAGCAGGGCACTTTTATCGAGTTTAAAACCCTGCTGATCAAGGTTAGACGTACCACTATAGTGGCGATATTGTTGCTGTCTTGGGGCAGCCTGCTGATTTTGGAACAAGTTGAATCTCTGGCTACCATAGGGTTTTTGTCGCTTGCGGCCATCGCTCAGTTTGCTCCTGCCTTGATATTGGGCTTGTACTGGCGTAGGGGGAATCGTAAAGGGGTATATCTGGGTTTGTTGTTTGGCGTGTCAATATGGCTGTTGACCCTGTTGCAGGAAACGGCGCTGGTTACCTTTGACCGTCAGAGTTTTTACTACTGGTTGTTGTCGCCTCCCGAGTTTGCCGGTTTATCCGAAATGTCAGGCTCCAGCTGGGGCATATTATTGAGCCTTACCTTTAACTTAACCGGTTACCTAGTCGGGTCCTGGCTCAGTTCTCCGGCATTGAGTGAGCGGATGCAGGCCTCCAATTTTGTCGGCCAACTGGAGCATAATCAGGCCAGTTATTACCGGGCAAAAGTTCGGGTGGAAGAGTTGAAGATGCTGGCAGAGCGATTTATGGGCCAGCGCAGGGTACAGTGGCATTTTGAGCGTTATGCCAAAAGTAATGCGGTAACTCTTACGCCGGATATGCTGGCGCCGGGAGAGCTTATCGAGTTTACCGAACGCCTGCTTGCCGGTGTATTTGGCACCGCGTCGGCGCGCCTGGTGATGTCCTCAGCCTTACAGGGGCGGGAGATGCAGCTGGATGAGCTGGCCACCATAGTGGATGAGGCGTCCGAGCTATTTCAGTTTAACCGGGGTTTGTTACAAGGGGCCATAGAGCATATTAACCAGGGAATATCCGTGGTGGATAACCAGCTTAAGCTGGTGGCCTGGAATCGTCGCTACCTGGAACTGTTTAGCTACCCAAATGGGTTGATTCGGGTGGGAAGACCCATAGACGAAATTATTCGCTATAACGCGCTGCGTGGCCTGTGTGGTGAAGGGGGTCTGGAGGAGCAGATCAACCGTCGTGTTTCCCATATGAAAAAAGGCACGCCACATATTTCCTCCCGTAAGCGGTCAGATGGCCGGGTGATCCAAGTCCAGGGTAACCCTATGCCAGGGGGAGGTTTTGTGATGAGTTGCACCGATATCACCCCCTTTATCCAGGCGGAGCAAGTGTTAAAGGAAACCAACGAAACACTGGAAGCCAGAGTAGAAGAACGTACTAAAGAGCTTTCGTTGCTAAATCAGCAGTTACTTACCGCCAAACAGCAATCTGAAACGGCCAATGCGTCTAAAACCCGCTTTCTGGCGGCCGTGAGTCATGATCTGATGCAGCCGCTAAATGCGGCCAAGCTATTTACTTCCTCCATGCGTGAAATCGCCACGGAAGGGGAAGTGGGAAAAATAGCCAAGCACATAGACGACTCCTTAACGGCGGCGGAAGACTTGATTTCTGATCTACTGGATATCTCGCGCCTGGAAGCGGGTAAATTGCCATCTAAGAAGACCCATTTTAAAGTCAGCCAGGTGCTGGATATGTTAGCGGCTGAGTTTCAGGTCTTAGCCCGGGAGCATGGCCATCAGTTCAAAGTCATTGGTAGTCAGGCAGTGGTTTATACCGACGCCAGGTTACTTAGGCGTATATTACAAAACTTCTTAACCAATGCGCTGCGTTATAACCCCAAGGGCCGGGTCCTGCTGGGATTACGTCGCACAGGTGCCAATATTCGTTTGGAAGTGTGGGATAACGGCCCAGGGATCCCAGCGGATAAGCTCAGTGATATTTTTGAGGAGTTTAAACGGCTGGATCATTCTAAAACCGCTCAGGAACAAGGCCTGGGTTTGGGTCTTGCCATCGCTAAGGGATTGGCGCAGATATTGGACCATCAATTGGAAGTGCGTTCGTGGCCGGACCGCGGCACCGTATTTAGCGTCTGCGTGAGTAAGGGGCAGTCGGATGCCATAGCTGTTGGCGCCGGAAAGTCCAAACCTCAGATGATGTTCCAGGGGGTGAAAGTACTTTGCATCGATAATGAGCCGGACATCCTGACGGCTATGGAGTCCTTGTTATCTCGCTGGGGCTGTGAAGTGGTGTGCGCCGATAAGCTGGACCTGGCAGAAGAAATCCTCTGTGATGGCTGGCTTCCTGAGCTGATATTGACGGATTATCATCTGGGTGAAGGCAAAACCGGGCTGCAGGCGCTGCTTCTTTTAAAGTTGAGCTACGGCGCTATTCCCGCAGTGGTGATCAGTGCAGACAGGCAGGCAAGTGTGCTGAGCACGATAAAGGAGCATGGCTACGCTTACCTGAGTAAGCCGGTAAAACCACTTAAACTTCGGGCGTTGATCAATAGCTTGTTAAAAGAGAAGAAAAGCATCGCCTCGTTGTAGCAGCAGAACTCGTTCTGCGAACACCGAGGTCGTTATATTCGCAGAGCCTGCGTCCATGCGCTTTACACTTCATCCCTGAGATGGGTTCTGCTCCTACACGTCCATTTTTTGCAGTGCGATAACGGCCTGAGTTCGGTTGCTTACGCCTAGCTTTCTGAAAATGGCGGTGACATGGGCCTTTACCGTGGCTTCCGAAACGTTTAATTCGAAGGCGATTTGTTTGTTGAGTAAACCTTCGCTCAGCATTACCAGTACCCGGTATTGTTGCGGCGTCAGGGTGGCTAGCTTGCTCGCAATTTCAGCTCCGTGCTCCTCTGCACTGTTGATATCAATGCCTTCCGGAAACCAGGGATCACCGTTGAGAACCTGGTTGAGTGCATCAACCAGCTGCTTCATAGGAGAGGATTTAGGGATAAAACCGACAGCCCCATACGTGATGGCTTTTTTGATCACGGATTCATCTTCACTGGCGGATACGATCACAACGGGCAAATCCGGATATATCCCTCTTAAGTGAGTTAATCCGGAAAAACCGTTGGCGCCGGGCATTTTCAGATCCAGCAGTAACAGATCTACCTCGGGCGTTTGCTCAAGCAGTTGCAACAAAGCACTGATGGAATCTGATTCCAGCAAGTTGGCATTGCTTACTGCCATATGAACTGCCTGATAAAGGGCATTTCGAAACAACGGATGGTCATCCGCAATGATGATGTTGAAAGGAGTATCCATTTTTAACGTAAATAATTTTTACCCCAAGCTAACACCAACTGAACTTTTGGTCAATTAGCAGGGGGGGAGTAAGACTTTGGTATAGGAAGAATAGTTGTAAAAATGTGACGCCAAGCTTGACGACACATTATCTAGATCTCTGTGGGCTCCTCAAGTTGGCTGCAGGTTAACTTAGCTGAAGGCCAACCAGGCTGCCCAGAGCAATCAGTACACTACCTGCGACCTTGTTGACTTTACCCTGGTGCTTTTCAAGCCAGCTCTTTAATCCGCCGGAGCAAATTAACTGGACCAACAGCGCCCAAATGACCAGGCTTTGCAGAAGTAAGGTGGCGGCGTAAATTAGCTTGCTTTCGGTAGGTGTATCCGGTGATACGATTTGGGTAAAGATCGCCATAACAAACATCAACACCTTAGGGTTGAGCAAATTACACAGCAGACCTTCCAGAAAGGCATGGCGTTTCTTGGGTGAGGATTTTTTTTCATCGGTCAGCGCTTGCTTACCGCTACGCCAGGACTTGATACCGATATAAATAAGGTACGCGGCGCCGATGTATTTTATGCTGGCAAAGATCACCGGCTCCTGGCTGATCAGCATGGATATACCAAACAGGGCCAACATTACGTGAACACTTAGTCCGGTCATAATGCCTAACAGGCACATCAGGGTAATACGCTTGGCGGTGGAACTGCCGTAACGGATAATCATCATCATATCCGGTCCCGGGCTTAAGATCCCCAGCAAGTTAACCAGCATTAAAGAGAAAAAAACTTCGGACATTGGAGCGTCGGCTATACAGAATATTTATGTGGGCGAGAATATAGGGAAAGCCCTTCGGGCCCTAGTGACATTTAAGACTGTAGCGTATTCCAACATGGAATGTTGCGCAAGTGTTGAGTGAGTGTTTGGAATTAACCTGCTTTGTTAATGAGACAACCCTTCTTCCTGTTTCATCAGTTTATATAAGGTCTTCCTGAACCACTGATGTGCCGGATCCTGCTGGTTTCTATGGTGCCATTGAATGGAGCACTCAAACTCGGGTAAATCGATCGGCAGTGCTTTAATCACGACAGGATGATGCTGTGACAGGCGGGCAGCAATATGAGCGGGTAAGGTGAGCAGCAGATCCGTGGTGGCCACCATATTAAGAGCGGAAGGATAGGAAGGCACCCGGAGTCGAATTTTTCTGCGTATACCCACGCTAGCCAGGGCTTTATCCACCGCCTGGGCTTTATCGCCGCCCGTGGTGATCACCGCGTGATGATAAGCACCCAAATCATCCAGCCTAAGGGCTTCCTGCCCTGATAAGGGGTGTCCCTGGCGTAAAATACACACATAGTTATCTGTACTGATATGGGCGGAATGGATATCGGCTATGTTCGGGTCGAGAATCGATGCCCCTAGATCCACCTGACCGGTTTTTAGGTTTTCGTAAGTGGTATCGTCCCAGTTAATCAGGTTAATACCAATATGCGGGGCTTGCTGATAGATAATGGAAAGCGGAGTGGGTAGTACATACTCGGTAACATAGTCCGTTGCGGCGATAGTGAAGACTCGCCGACATAAGGCTGGATCAAACTCTTCCACACTTAGCAGAGTCTCCAGATCTGAAATTAACCGAGCGACTTTAGCGTCCAGCTCCAGGGCTCTTTGAGTGGGCTCAAGCTGACCGTTTATTTTTACCAGTAAGGGGTTGCCAAACAGCTCCCTGAGTTTGGCTAGGTTTTTGCTCATGGCTGACTGGGTAATATGCTGGCGCTTAGCCGCTGCGGTGACACTGCGCTCCGCAAGCAAATGATGCAGACTCACCAGCAGGTTCAGGTTTATTTTGCCGAGGTTTTCCATTTAAAGCTGATTTTTTTCCAGATGAGACAAGAAATAATCGGCGTTTACAAAACCCGTGATGCGTGCATTTTCTACCCGATCTCCTGCGCTATTAAAAAATACCAGAGTGGGTAAACCAAGAATATCCAGGTGCTCCAGTAAACGGGTATCTTGTTCGTCGTTGCCGGTGACATCGGCCTGCAGGGTTAACATACTGTCAAATTTATCTTGTACCCTGGGGTCGGAAAAAGTCAGCTGTTCGAATTCCTTACAGCTGATGCACCAGTCCGCGTAAAAATCCAGCATAACGCTTTGCTTGTCTGCCTTTGCCAGAGCCAGTTGAGTCTGCAGCTCTTCGACTGTTTTTATCTGAATAAAGTGTTGCTCCTGGATCACTTCTTGCTTGGATATTTGTGGTTCTACAGCCTGATATGCCCAAACCGAACTGACTCCAAGGCCCAGCATAATCATGGCGCTGCGAATATGTTTCCAATTGCTACTGGTACTGTGGCTGTTGACGTAGTTGAAATAAATAAACAGGCCGATCAGTAGTGCCGCAAACAGCAATTGGCTGATCCAGTCTGGCAGCAAGCGATCCAGCATCACCACCGACACTGTAAGTAGCAGGAAGCCAAACACCACCTTCACGACATTCATCCAGCCGCCGGCCTTGGGTAACAGCTTGCCGCCAGATGTGCCTAATACGATAAGAGGCAGACCCATACCCATGCTTAGGGCATATAGAGCCGCACCTCCCAATAGTAAATCACCGCTGTTGGCGACATATAACAGGGCGCCGGATAATGGGGCAGTGGTGCATGGTGAGCAAACCAGGCCTGAAATTAGTCCCATAACAAAAACGCCGCCGATACTGCCGCCTTTCTGTTTGTTGCTTAGTCTGCTCAGTTTTTCCTGCATACCGGAAGGCAGCTGCAAGTTGTATAAACCAAACATGGATAAGGAAAGAACGGCAAACAGCGCCGCCAGGGTAATTAAGATTGCCGGATGCTGTAAGGCAGCTTGATATTTAAGGCCTGCAGAGGCAACCACCAAGCCCAATAAGGTATAAGTCAGCGCCATGCCCTGGACATACACCATGGACATGGTAAACGCGCGGCGCAGACTTAACTTCTGGCCCTGGCCCACGATAATCCCGGAAAGAATGGGATACATGGGGAAGACACAAGGGGTAAACGCCAACCCCACCCCTAAGGCGAAGAATACCAGCAGGTTAAGCAGCAAAGATTGCTCGGATAACATGTTGGCCAGTTTCCCCTGCTCTGAAGCCTGGGGCGCTTCATTGGAGGCAGAACTGCTGGTCGCGTTTATCGGTGTTAAATACACCTTCTTAATTTCTGGTGGGTAACATAATCCCGCCTTGGCGCAGCCTTGATATTGTACATCGACGGTCGCGTCTGCCTGAACCTGGCTCAAGGGAATACGGAGCTGGATATTTTCATCAAATATTTCCACCTCGCCAAAATACTCATCTACATAGGACTTGCCTTGTGGTATCTGGGCTTCTCCCAGCTGAACGCCTTGAGGGGTAAATTTAAACTGGTGATGATACAGGTAATGTTCGGGAGTAATATCCCAGCTGAGTACCAGATCGTTCCCTTGCTGCTGATAAGAAAAAGCGAAGGCTTGGTCGACAGGCAAGAACTCAGCCTGGCTGGCGCCAAACCCAGGTTGTTTAGGTGCTGAAAAGGGCGACTCTGCCAGTGTGCTAAAACTAGAAAGTAAAACAAACAGTAAAATTATAGGGTTAAATCGCTTCATCGAGTTACCTGAGAAATCCAGTCTAAATAGGTTTTGTTTCCATCGGCAACAGGTAGGGCCAGAATTTCTGGCGCCTGATAGCTGTGCATATGTGTGATCAATTGGGATATATTATCAAAAAGGGCTGCTCGAGTTTTTATAATCATTAAAACCTCACTTTCTTCAGCCATTTCCCCTTGCCAGTTATATAACGACAGAGTATTTGCCTGCAGGTTAACACAAGCCGCTAGTTTTTTATCCAACAAGGTTTTGGCTATGTGTTTTGCTTCCGTCGTATCTTTGCAGGTGCACATTATCACTAAGTATTCCGGTTTCATATTTGACCACCATGTTTTATAGACCGGTAATACGCCGGCTTATTTCAAACCTTCTGATCTATTTTATGTTTTTTCGCAGAGAAATTGATCAATCTAAAAGTTTGGCCATTTTTTGCTGTATATAATGCAGCTGACCTTATTCGTTGAACCCAATACCTGGTTAGTTCCCGTCAAGGCTAGGCATTATGAAGACAAAGTCGAACACCTGTCAGCAGCAAATAAGAATGGATTGGGCAGTATCGATATTGTGACCTAGTTCAATCCGTTTATCGGGCATCATAATGGTGACAAGGTTGGCAAATTTTGTGCGCAGACCGGAAGCCGTAATTGCGTCGTTTTGTGCGGTCAGTGCTTTATTTGTCTTACCTACCTACCTACCTACCTACCTACCTACCTACCTACCTACCTACCTACCTACCTACCTACCTACCTACCTACCTACCTACCTACCTACCTATCTATCCAACTTTGCTGGCGGCAGTTGAAATGAATGGGGACCGGTCAAACCTGGGTAACTGCTCACGATAGATCGGTAGGAGCCGAATCCATCTCAGGGGTGAGATGTTAAATGCATGGATGCGCGTTCGGCGAACCTTGTGGGCACGGGCTTCGCCCTCTTCACTTATAGAGAGGCATCTGCCCCCTGTGTCAGGATAGTTGTCGCCTCTAATTTTCAGTTAGAGGTAGCAAAAAATGAACAAAAGATATACAAAGTCATTTAAAATACAAGCAGTGGAAAAAGCGCTTAATCGCCCTGCAGAGTCCAGCTTAAAAGAAGTGGCTGAGTCTTTAGGCGTCGGTTATTCAACATTAGGTAAGTGGATTGTACAGTCCAGAGAGCAAGTATTTGAAATGGGTTTTACTGATAAAACTGGCATTATGACAAAAGAAAAAAGACCACAAGATTGGAGTTTAGAGGAAAGGCTTAACATGGTCATTACTTGCGCCTCGCTGGGTGGTGAGGCCATCAGTGAGCTATGCCGTGAACAAGGCTTATATCCCCACCATATTAAACAGTGGAAACTTGATTTTACTCATGGCAATGCAGCTAATAGTAAAGCGACGAGTCGCTCGGAAATAAAAGGCCTTAAGCATGAAAATAAGGCATTAAAAAAGGAGCTGAACCGAAAAGACAAAGCGCTGGCCGAGACCGCTGCGTTATTAGTGCTCCAAAAAAAAGTCAATGCGATCTGGGGAAGCGACGAGGACGACTCACAATGAGTTCAGAACGAACGGAAATCATGAGCCTGATAAATCAGGCATGTGATTCTGGTGCCAGACAATCAAAAGCCTGTGAAATCATAGGGGTTAGCGCAAAAACCTTGCAGCGTTGGAACCAGCCAGGCAATGAGCAAGATGGGCGGATAGAAGCCTACCGTGAACCAAAAAATAAGCTAACAGAATTGGAGCGCCAGCGTATCATTAAGCTTGTTAATGAGCCTGAGTATGCGAAATTACCACCGAACAAAATCGTACCGAAGCTTGTCGATAAAGGGCTATATATTGCCTCAGAGTCAACGTTCTATCGGGTGATGAAGGTACACAATCAGCTAAATCACCGAGACAAGAGTAAGCCAGTCAGGAAAATACATAAACCTAAAGCCCTGACAGCGACAGAGCCCAATCAAATTTACACTTGGGATATCACCTACTTACCCACTGTTGTTAAAGGGATATTTTTATATCTGTACTTGGTGATGGATATTTACAGTCGAAAAATCGTTGGCTGGCAGGTATACGAAGAGGAATCGAGTGCATTAGCAGCAGATCTTATGACTGATATCTGTCAGCGGGAAGGTGTTAAGCGTAACCAGGTGACGCTGCACTCGGACAATGGGAGCCCAATGAAAGGCGCTACGATGCTGGCGACCTTGCAGCAACTGGGTGTTATTCCCTCGTTTAGCCGACCTTCGGTGAGTAATGATAACCCCTATTCAGAATCCCTATTTCGTACGTTGAAATACCGACCAGAATACCCAGAGCGGCCCTTTAATGATCTACAAGCGGCGCGAAGCTGGGTATGCGGGTTTGTTGAATGGTATAACCATGAACATTTACATAGCGGAGTCAAATTTGTTACGCCGCAGCAGCGTCACACAGGTGAAGATGTACACATATTGGCTAAACGAAAACAGGTATACCAAGCAGCAAAATCAAAAAATCCAAGCCGCTGGAGTGGTGAAATCAAAAACTGGGATCTGATAACGGAGGTTCACCTTAACCCGGAAAAGAGCAAGACAGAAATTGAGAAAGGTAAGGCGGCATAATTTTGAACTTTAGGCGACAACTACCTTGAAAAACGCCGTCTGCTCCTATAGAGGCCGCTACAATTGTTACCCTTATTCCCGTTATTTGACGGGTTCTAATGGATGATACCGACTCTACCCGTATTGGTAAGGCTGTGTTTAATTATCCTATTGTGATCCCGGGAGTAGTTACTATTGTGGTCGCTGTCACGTTGGGTTTTGTAATGGGGAGTCTTGTGCTATACGCAGCTGAGCGAGGCTAGCAGGAGCGGACGCCTCATTGCAGGTGATAGAGCGAACTCTGCGAGCGCTATATTCGCCGAACAAGTTCGGCTCCTGGGCAAGGATGGGGCATGCAGGATTTGTGTATGCCCTTCGCTATGTGGTTTTGTCCTTTATAAGGGGAATCCTGTATAGTCCAGCCTGTTGCTACCAATTAGTCTATAGCTGACTGTGATTTATTGAGGTCAAATAAGTAAGGTTGGCACGCCACTATCAAGACTGTGAGTTTCCAAGAGGTTTATATGTTCGCAAAACTATTTTTTCTATTTACAGCTACTTCTCTGCTGGAGATTTATGTCCTGATACAGGTTGGCGGCCTCCTTGGAGTTTGGCCGACCATAGGCCTGGTAGTTCTGACAGCCTTTGTTGGTTCATCCCTGGTGCGTAGCCAGGGGCTGCAAACAATGTTTAATGTGCAGCAAAGAATGAACAGGGGCGAAATGCCGGGCCAGGAGCTGGTAGAAGGCATGTTACTTGTTATCACAGGTGTTTTACTGGTCACGCCAGGTTTTGTCACCGACGCATGTGGTTTGTTGTTATTACAACCTAAGTTAAGGGCTAAATTAGCTAAACAAGTGATGAGTAGGGTTAAGGTAAATGTTGTATCCGGTGGCGGGTTTAATCAACAGGGGCCTTCGAACCAAGCTCCTTTCGGTCAGGGGCCGGAGCAAAACCTGAGAGATGGGAATACCATAGAAGGTGAATACAAGCGAAAAGAGTAGTAGCTACTTTCAACTTCATATGGACAGGGCTAAGCTGGCTCTGTCCCACCATCCGCTTTTTATAGTTACCGCAGTTGATTTTTGCTCTTCGCGAAAGCGATTTTATTATATTTATCTAAAAACCTCTCTATTTTCGGACAATAACTCTGCCTTTTTTGACTTGAAAAACAATAAATAAAAGAGTAATTTAGCGCCTCATAATAAAAGCAATAACAGATTAACTGAACTTTGTTGGGATCACTTTGCCTAACACTGAACAACACGGAGTGTTGGGCCTAATAAAATATGTCGGACTATACTTTTGGTGTAGCAGGATGTCGGCATAATAAAGCGATGTGGCAGGGAGCTTGCGTATTTTCAACCCATTGAGGGTAACCGATAGTCGCGAAGTCGGTGCAGTCTTGGAATATACCAGTCAGATCATATCCGTGGTGATTTGTTTGGAACTGTTCCAGCAAGGGAGATTTTTCTGTATGAGTATTGCTATTTCACTGAAAACGTTTAAAAAGTACCACCCTCGGCAAATTGCCAAGCATAGTAAGGCCTTCTTTAAAGGGCGCATTTTTATCGTCGGAATTGGTCGCTTTCGGGTCATTAACGGTAAATTGGTAGCCTACAAAAATGCCGATAGAAAGGCGCTTTCAGTAATGACGGAAGTCAATACGATAATCAAAGAGCTACAAAACCAGCAACTGGCAGTAGCTTAATCAAAGAGGGAGCTTTCGCTCCCTTTTCGCTATATCCCCCTTTCAAAAAAATTCGCATTTTTCTTCGTATTTCAGCGTATCGCCGAATTAGTGTTATTTCCTGAGCTTGGCTCCCATTGATGGCTGTTAATAAGATATTGTCTCGCCAATTTAGCGGTATCCTTATGTTGCGAGGAGGGTACCGCCAGGGTGAGAGAGTGCTGTTGAAAGTAGACTAAGGTTAAACCCTGTTGATCACTGATCATGGGGGTTAAATCTAAGTCGGTCCGGAAGCGGTCGTAAATATGGATCCCCTGGGTTAACAAAGCCTGTTTTAGAAGGCCGTGGGAACGTAGGCTGATGATGGGGTGATTTAACAGCTTATAGGTTAATTGAGTTCCCCAGATCTAATGAGCCTGCTTTGGTCGTGATGCCTAGCCGCTTCAGGCTGTGCTCCACTACTTTATCTAATGGCTCTCCCTTTGCTTTACGGATGAGTTCAGAGAGTACTTCTTTGTTTGGGTTGGTTATAAACAGGGAAAATCTTTGCTGTCGCAAGTCGGCTGGGCAGTGGGTTAAGTAGCTGCAGACTCGTTGCCCTAAGCTGAAGTAGCCGTCATCGGCTAATAATACAGCTGTGGTTGTGAGTAAGGGAATAGCCATCAACTCCCCGTTTATTGTGGGTGAATCGAGTCTTATTAGGTTTTTTCCACCTCGGTTGACTTGCTGCCAGACATTTTCTTCGCTGAATAACGCAGAGTGATGCACCAGGCTGCCGGTCGAGACGGCTTGTGTGTTGCTGGCAATGAGCAGCAGGCCTATGCCAGCCTGAATGAATAAAATAGCAGATACTGCCAGAGTCCGGATAAATACCAGGTTGGATCCTGTTCCTTGGAGTAATTTATATAAAATGGTAATGGAAATCATTATCAAATCAATGCGCGTGTGATTCTTATAAAAATCAGCTGTTTATTGAGGGATATGTGACGTCGGCCTGAATGGAAGGAAAAAAAGTTAAAAAATATGGCTTCTTGCCCTTGAGATAAAAACATCCAACCCCATTTTAGTTTTCATATGAAACTGGCGGGTTTTCCGCTACTTAAAACAAACGACAAGAAACTCTCAGGAGAACTTCCATGAATATTAGACCTTTACACGATCGCGTAATCGTTAAACGTCAGGAGCAAGAATCTAAGTCTGCTGGTGGTATCGTACTAACGGGCTCAGCTGCTGAAAAATCTACACGCGGTGAAATACTGGCCGTGGGTAACGGTAGAGTGTTAGAGAACGGTGAAGTAAAAGCCCTGGACGTTAAAGTGGGTAACACAGTGATCTTTAGCGAAGGCTATGGCGTAAAAACTGAAAAGCTGGACGGCGAAGAAGTGCTTATCATGAGCGAAGGCGACATCCTGGCCATCGTAGAAGCTTAATTTAGCCCTAACGTTCAATTCAAAGAATTTAAAAGGAAAAGAGAATGGCAGCTAAAGACGTAATATTTGGTAACGACGCTCGCACAAAAATGCTGGCAGGCGTAAATGTCCTGGCAGACGCAGTTAAAGTAACCTTGGGCCCTAAAGGCCGTAACGTGGTTCTGGACAAGAGCTTCGGCGCACCTACGATCACTAAAGATGGTGTATCCGTAGCCAAAGAGATCGAGCTGGAAGACAAGTTCGAAAACATGGGCGCACAAATGGTCAAGGAAGTTGCTTCCCAGGCGAATGACGCGGCGGGTGACGGAACTACAACTGCAACTGTATTGGCGCAAAGCATCATTACCGAAGGCCTAAAAGCAGTTGCTGCCGGCATGAACCCAATGGATCTTAAGCGAGGTATCGACAAAGCAGTTGCTGTTGCGGTTACTGAACTAAAAGAACTATCCACTCCTTGTGCCGATACCAAAGCTATTGCTCAGGTTGGTACTATCTCTGCTAACTCTGATACTGCTGTTGGTGACATCATCGCTGAAGCTATGGGTAAAGTAGGTAAAGAAGGTGTTATCACTGTTGAAGAAGGCCAGGGTCTGGAAAACGAACTAGACGTGGTTGAAGGTATGCAGTTTGACCGCGGTTACCTGTCTCCTTACTTTATCAATAACCAGGAAGCGGGTGCTGTTGAGCTGGAAAGCCCATATATCCTGTTGGTTGACAAAAAAGTATCTAACATTCGTGAGCTACTTCCTACTCTGGAAGCTGTTGCCAAGTCGAGCAAGCCGTTACTTATCATTGCCGAAGATGTTGAAGGCGAAGCGCTGGCCACTCTGGTTGTGAACAACATGCGTGGTATCGTTAAAGTTGCAGCTGTTAAAGCTCCTGGTTTCGGTGACCGTCGTAAAGCTATGCTTCAGGATATTGCTACCCTGACTGCCGGTACTGTGATTTCTGAAGAAGTAGGTCTGGAGCTGGAGAAAGTTCAGCTGGAAGACCTGGGCTCAGCGAAGCGCATTATCATCAACAAAGATGAAACGACCATTATCGACGGTATTGGTGAGCAGAGTGTTATCGAAGCTCGTGTTAACCAGATCCGTGGTCAAATCGAAGAGTCTTCTTCTGATTACGACAAAGAAAAACTGCAAGAGCGTGTGGCTAAACTTGCTGGCGGCGTAGCCGTTATCAAAGTTGGCGCAGCCACAGAAGTTGAAATGAAAGAGAAGAAAGCACGCGTAGAAGACGCACTTCACGCAACTCGCGCCGCCGTTGAAGAAGGTGTGGTTGCAGGTGGCGGTGTTGCTCTGGTACGTGTTGCTGGTAAGCTGGCTGACCTTGAAGCTGACAACGAAGACCAAAATGTTGGTATCCGTGTTGCGCTACGCGCTATGGAAGCTCCACTTCGTCAAATCGTTGCGAACGCAGGCGCAGAAGCATCTGTTGTTGCTAACAATGTGAAAGCGGGTGAAGCTAGCTACGGTTACAACGCCGCGACTGACGTTTACGGCGATATGCTGGAAATGGGTATCCTTGACCCAACTAAAGTAACTCGTAGTGCACTTCAGTATGCAGCTTCTGTTGCTGGTCTGATGATCACCACTGAAGCTATGATTACAGACAAGCCAGTTGACGCTGGTGCAGCTCCTGCAATGCCTGATATGGGCGGCATGGGTGGCATGGGCGGCATGATGTAATTCACATCATACTTAGCTAGTCAACAAAGCCGGGTTTATCCCGGCTTTGTTTTTTACGTCACTATTCAACAAACTCTAAATGTAATCGTAAGTCTCCCGCTCTATCCGGTTATGCCTATAGATACTCCTGTCGTTATTGCCTTAATCCAGCCACCTAACTTCAAAAAATCTGGTTTCCCTTGCCAAGTATTTTCAACCGGAATGAATGACAAAAAAAGGGAGAAGGGTGGGTGAAATGTGAAACGCAGTACTTTTTTGTGATGCTATGCTTTGAAAATGAAAACAGCACCTTGCTGTTACCTACTCTAGGGGGAAGGATGTTTGAATCACTCAGCTGCTTCAAAGCGTATGATATTCGTGGCAAGTTAGGCTTGGAGCTTAATAAGGAAATCGCCTATCGCGTCGGACGTGCGTATGGTGAGTTGTTCAAGCCAAAAACCATAGCTGTGGGCAACGATATACGGCTCACCTCTTCCCAGCTGAAATTAGCGGTGGCTGATGGCCTGATGGATGCCGGTGTTGATGTACTCGACTTGGGTTTGGTTGGTACAGAGGAAGTCTACTATGCCGCCTCACATCTGGATGTGGATGGTGGAATAGAAGTTACGGCTAGCCACAATCCGATGGATTACAACGGAATGAAGTTGGTGGGGGAAAACGCTCGCCCTATTAGCAATGAAAGTGGCTTATTGGAAATAAAAGAGGCGGCCGAGCGCAATGACTTCCTTGAAGTAGATAAAAAGGGCAAGCTAACTGCTGCTTCAATATTGGCTCCTTATGTCGATCACCTTATGGGTTATTTGGATAGTCAGGCGGTAAAACCTCTTAAGATAGTGGTTAACTCGGGTAACGGTGTCGCGGGTCATGTTATCGATGAGCTGGAGAGGCGCTTCGAAGAGCAAGGCATACCCATAGAGTTTGTTAAGGTGCACCACAGCCCCGATGGGCACTTTCCAAACGGTATCCCAAACCCATTACTAAAGCATAACCGACAGGATACAATTGATGCCGTGATCAATCATCAAGCGAATTTAGGGATAGCCTGGGACGGTGATTTTGACCGCTGCTTCCTGTTTGATGAAAATGGCCGATTTATCGAAGGTTATTATATAGTGGGCCTTTTGGCAGCTGCTTTTCTGACCAAATCACCGAAAAGTAAGATTATTCATGACCCCAGATTAACCTGGAACACCATAGATATAGTGGAGTCCTTGGGGGGCAAGGCCATTCAAAGTAAAACCGGGCATGCCTATATAAAAGCCAGAATGCGCCTTGAAGACGCCATTTATGGCGGAGAAATGAGTGCCCATCATTACTTTCGTGATTTTAATTATTGCGATAGCGGCATGATCCCCTGGTTACTGATAGTGAGTTTACTCAGCCACAGTAATAAAACGCTATCGGATATGCTCAACGAAAATATGGAGAAGTTCCCATCGTCGGGTGAAATTAACCGCAGTATCAGCGATCCCGAGAGAACTCTTGAACGAGTCAAAGAGCATTATCAGGAACAGGCTCTGGTAGTAGATGAAACCGATGGGATCAGTATCGAATTCGAAAACTGGCGGTTTAATTTACGGGTGTCAAATACAGAACCTCTGGTGCGGTTAAATGTAGAAAGCAAAGCTAACCAGGCATTGATGGAAGAGAAGCGAGATGAAGTATTGTCCTTGTTATAGCCTGTTAATGTTTCCAAAAATTGAACCGATGAAGAATGACTTAGTATCTATACGCTAGGTTATTGCTTGATAAAATATTTATATGAAATAAAATGGCCCATTCCTTGGCATTAGTCATAGTGCGCTTACGGAAATCTCCCACAGGGATTTGTGGACACAGGCAGGAGCCAATCCCTTCCATTTTCTACTTTCCTTAAAGAGAGCCAGCTTTTCGGTGATTTAACACTAAATTGCTGGCAGCGATTGACTAAAATCCAATAGAATCTGATATATAGTGGCATGAGGATAGCTGGAAAATCATGATAAGAGTTCTTTCCGTTTTTGGTACCCGTCCGGAAGCCATCAAAATGGCACCTTTGGTGCACGCGTTAAATGATGCACAAGATATCGACGCCAGGGTATGTGTCACTGCCCAGCACAGAGAAATGCTGGATCAGGTGCTAAGTCTGTTTGAGATTAAGCCTGATTATGATCTGAATATTATGAAACCAGGGCAAACTCTCTATGACGTCACGGCGAGTATATTGCTGGGCCTGAAACCTGTGCTGGAAGAGTTTAAACCTCATTTGGTTCTGGTACATGGCGATACAAGCACCACACTGTCGTCTAGTTTAGCCGCATTTTATCAGCAAATTCCCGTAGGTCACGTGGAAGCTGGCTTAAGGACGGGGAATCTTTATTCTCCCTGGCCGGAAGAGGCAAACCGGAAACTTACCGGAACGATTACTGAGCTACATTTTGCGCCTACAGAAACATCGGAGCAAAACTTATTATCGGAAGGCGTTTCTCCGGAAAAACTTGTGGTCACGGGTAATACGGTCATAGATGCTCTCTTTATGGTAAAAGAAAAACTTGCTGCGGATCCGGATCTGCAGGGTGCCCTGGCCGCCAAGTTCCCTTTTCTTGACCCGGGTAAAAAATTGGTGCTGGTAACAGGGCATAGGCGAGAAAGTTTCGGCGGTGGCTTCGAGCGTATATGTGAAGCACTGGCCTCCGTTGCTGAGCAATACCCCGAGTCGCAAATTGTATACCCCATGCACCTGAATCCAAATGTGCGGGAGCCGGTCAATCGTTTGCTGAGTGGACTCGACAACGTATACCTTATCGAACCTCAGGACTATTTGCCTTTTATCTACCTGATGGACAGATCTTACCTTATTCTAACCGACTCCGGTGGTATCCAGGAAGAAGCACCATCCCTAGGTAAACCCGTTCTGGTTATGCGAGATACGACAGAACGTCCCGAAGCGATAAGTGCAGGAACGGTTCGGCTGGTGGGCACAGATAAGGACAAAATCATTGAGGCGGTGGGCGAGTTACTTAGCAATGAGACAGAATATAACAGTATGAGCCATGCCCATAATCCATATGGTGATGGCAAGGCATGTGAAAGAATTGTGAATAAAATTCACCATCATTTTAAGGCGGAGTTGAAGGGATAGTCATGGCATTTAATAAAGTATCAGTGATAGGTTTGGGTTATATTGGTCTGCCTACCGCAGCAGTGATAGCTTCTCGTGGTATTGAAGTGGTTGGCGTTGATGTAAATCAAAAAGCGGTCGATACCATCAACGCGGGCGAGATCCATATTGTCGAACCCGATTTAGATATCGTTGTTCGCGGTGTGGTCACTACAGGCAATTTACGAGCAACAACTCAGCCAGAAGCAGCAGATGCTTTTATGGTCGCTGTACCTACCCCCTTTAAAGAAGGCCATGAACCAGACTTGTCTTATATCGAGGCTGCGGCAAAAACCATTGCTCCAGTGTTGGAAAAAGGTAACTTAGTCGTTTTGGAGTCAACGTCACCGGTTGGCGCTACTGAAAAACTGGCTGACTGGCTCCAGGAGGCTCGCCCAGACCTGAGCTTTCCACAGCAAAAAGGGGATATGGCGGATATTAAGGTTGCCCACTGCCCTGAGCGAGTATTACCAGGTTATGTATTACAAGAGCTGGTTTCCAATGACAGGGTCATCGGTGGTTTGTCTACGGCTTGCTCTGAAAAAGCGGTAGAGCTTTATAAAACATTTGTGCGCGGTGAGTGCCTGGTTACCAATGCTCGAACGGCTGAATTAGCCAAGTTAACCGAAAACTCATTCCGTGATGTTAATATCGCATTTGCTAACGAGCTATCAATGGTTAGTGATAAGCTGAAAATTAACGTGTGGGAATTGATTAAGCTGGCTAATCGTCACCCTAGGGTAAACATTCTCAACCCGGGACCTGGTGTTGGCGGGCATTGTATTGCGGTTGATCCTTGGTTCATCGTGGACTCCGCACCTGACGAAGCTAAGTTGATCCGCCAGGCGAGAGAGGTGAATGACAGCAAACCACAGCATGTAATTAAGCAAATCATTGATGCTGCCGATCAGTTTAAGCGACCTGTTATCGCGTGTCTCGGTCTTGCTTTTAAAGCGGATATCGATGACTTAAGGGAGAGTCCTGCTTTACAGATAGTCGAACAGCTTGCCAGTCAAAATATCGGTGAAATTATTGCTGTCGAACCTAATGTGGTAGAAATTCCGAATAAGTTGTCGGAGCTAGGGGTGGTGTCAGCTTCATTGGATACGGCATTGGAAAAGGCGAATGTGATTGTTATCTTAGTCGATCATCAAGAGTTCAAGGCCCTTCCCGCTAATAGTTTTAATACCAAGGTTGTGGTGGATACCAGGGGTATCCTTTCTTAATTTTGGGTTTCAAGGGTAAACAGATCTGGTAAATGGAGCGTAACTTTTGCTCCACTTAATTAACAACAAGAGTTGCACATGAAAGTTACAGTATTTGGCATAGGGTATGTTGGGTTGGTTCAAGCGGCGGTATTGGCCGATGCTGGTCACCAGGTTTGTTGTGTCGATATTGATGAAAGTAAAATCGACAACCTCAAAAACGGAGAGATCCCCATCTATGAGCCGGGTTTAACCCAACTCGTCGAGACTAATTTTGCTGAAGGTCGATTGATATTCACAACCAATGCCCAGCAAGGGGTTCAATACAGTGAGCTGCAGTTTATTGCGGTGGGGACGCCACCCGATGAAGATGGTAGTGCCGATCTAAAGTACGTATTGGCGGTAGCGGAAGTTATTGCAACGCATATGGAAGGCAACAAAGTCATCATTAATAAATCTACGGTTCCTGTTGGAACCGCAGACAAGGTCAAAGCTAAAGTTGATCAGGTGCTAGCCGATAGAAGCGGCAAAATGATGGAATTTCAAGTGGTCTCAAACCCTGAGTTCCTGAAAGAAGGCGCAGCCGTTAGTGATTGTAAAAAGCCAGACCGTATCATCATAGGCACGGATAATGATTACGCGGAAGAGCTGATGCGTGAGTTATATGCGCCATTTAATCGTAATCATGATCGAATTATTGTTATGGATGTGCGTAGTGCTGAGTTAACTAAATACGCAGCAAATTGTTTATTGGCGACAAAAATTAGCTTTATGAACGAGATGGCGAATTTAGCTGAACGGCTGGGTGCAGACATCGAAAATGTTCGTCAGGGGATTGGCTCAGATCCCCGAATTGGATACCACTTTATTTATCCGGGTTGCGGTTATGGCGGCTCCTGTTTTCCAAAAGATGTTCAGGCCTTGATCAGAACAGCGGATGCGATTGATTATGATGCCGAAGTGTTGAAGTCGGTAGAAGCGGTTAACCTAAAACAAAAACACAAATTGTTTGAATATATCAGTAAGCACTTTGATGGCCACATCGCGGGGAAAACCTTTGCGCTGTGGGGGCTGGCTTTCAAACCGAACACGGATGATATGCGCGATGCTTCCAGCCGTCAGTTAATGGAGTCACTGTGGCAGGCGGGTGCTAAGGTTCAGGCCTATGATCCTGAAGCCATGGAAGAAGCACAGCGGATCTACGGAGTCCGAGCTGATCTCTCCTTAATGGGCACTAAAGAAGCGGCGCTTAATGGAGCGGATGCGCTGGTTATCTGTACAGAATGGCAAAATTTCAGGGCTCCCGATTTCGATTTAGTTAAAAGTGAACTGACTAACGCGGTTATATTCGATGGTCGAAACTTGTTTGAGCCGCAGCGAATGAAAAATAAAGGCATAGAGTATTTTGCTATAGGCCGGGGCAAATCGGTCACTCAGTTTACCTAGTTCGTATTACTTTCAAATTATTTTCCGCCCATCGATTTTCTGTTGTGAAATTCGTTGGGTATTAAATGGGTTTAAATATGAAAATTCTTGTTACCGGAGCCGCCGGTTTTATTGGTGCTCATGTCACTCTAGAGCTGCTGGATCGTGGTGATCAGGTTGTCGGTATAGACAACCTTAATGATTACTATGAGGTGTCACTAAAAGAAGCCAGGTTAAAGCTAATTAACGAGGCGCCAGCATCCGACAATTTTACTTTTATCAAAATGGACTTAGCTGATCGAGATGGGATTGAAGGGCTGTTTGCGGAACATCAGTTTGATAAGGTAGTTAATCTGGCGGCTCAAGCCGGTGTTCGTTATTCCATCGAAAACCCTCATGCTTATATCGACAGTAATATCGTCGGTTTTTTAAATATTCTGGAAGGTTGCCGACATCATAAAATCAAGCATTTGGTTTATGCATCTTCGAGCTCTGTGTATGGCGCCAATGAGACGATGCCATTTTCGATACATGACAATGTGGATCACCCTATGTCTTTGTATGCTGCCAGTAAAAAGGCCAATGAGCTGATGGCGCATACCTATTCCAATTTGTACGACTTACCCACTACAGGATTAAGGTTCTTCACTGTTTATGGTCCATGGGGACGCCCGGATATGGCGCTTTTCCTGTTTACTAAAGCGATATTGGCGGGCGAACCCATCAATGTATTTAACTATGGTAAGCACCGGCGAGACTTTACCTATATCGATGATATCGTCGAAGGTATTATTCGTACCTTGGATAAGGTAGCAGCGCCAAACCCCGACTGGAGTGGTTTGTCTCCCGATTCTGGTTCCAGTAAGGCGCCATGGCGAGTTTATAATATAGGCAATAACTCTCCGGTTGAGTTGATGACTTATATTGAGACGTTGGAAAATGAGCTGGGTAAAAAAGCGGAGAAGAACCTGCTACCGATACAGCCCGGCGATGTGCCTGATACTTACGCCGATGTCGAAGCGCTTATTCAAGATACAGGTTATAAACCGACTACATCGGTAGAGCAAGGGATAAAAAACTTTGTCGCCTGGTATCGTGAGTATCATTAGCAATCGCTGATAACCCTGATGCAGTAGCGAGCTGATTAAGGCCATTTGTATACAAATGGCCTGTTTTGATTATCGGTAAAATTATTTCGTGATCTTTTCTTTGTAATCTCTTGTAGTGATTCGTAGAAAATAGGCCTTGTGATGAATGGTTAAGTCCATTAGAATTTCCATGTATAAATTTTTGATTATTTTGGTGGCTTCCACATCTTAAAGTGCTGTTCGCCTATTGGTGGCACTCTCCTTTTATAGTTCGGTTTCCACGTTTAGTTTTTGCTCTCGTTAAATGTTATTAATTTTCTGTTTGCATCACTGCAAATAGGCGACTTATGTCGCGAAAAGGATTTTACAATGGGTCATCATGGACAAATTCGAGATTTCACTAAATCTGGTAGTTTAATCTACAGATTGCTGGATATCTCACTTATCATGGCCGTGCTACTGAGCGTATTGGCTTTCTATCAAGCAAAATTTAACTTGAGCTATGCCGTTGTAGCCCTACTTGCTGTTGTCGTATACACCATCACGTCGGAGAGTTTAGACCTGTACCGCTCATGGAGGGTCAGTAGCTTTAACCAAATGTGTCTGCTTACCAGCCTAGCCTGGATTGTTACTACCCTTACACTTATTCTCATTGGGTACTTTAGCAAGTTAGGTGTCGAATACTCTAGGTTAGTTGTCGGCTGGTGGTTCCTACTTAGTCTGCTGGTGCTAAATTCTTGGCGAGCGATATACCGGTTGTATCAATTTGAACTGCATCGGCGCGGTATTAATACTAAATCAGCCATCGTAATTGGTGCTACGGAGCAGGGGATTAGATTGATGGAAGGTTTGATCTCCAAACCCGAGCTTGGCATTGAAGTAAAAGGATTCTATGACGACAGAGTTCGTGGTCGTTTACCTGAAGAGTTACCAATGGAAATTCGAGGTACTGTAGAGCAGGCCTTGAAATTAGCTAAAAAAGGTGTTGTACAGCACGTATATATAGCGTTGCCATTACACGCGAATGAGCGAATTGCACAAATTCTGTGTGAATTTGCTGATACTACAGTTAACACCTATTTGGTTCCGGATTTTTTCACCTATAACTTGTTGCATTCAAGATGGGGCTCTGTGGGTGATATACATACGTTAAGCGTGTTTGACACACCGTTTAATGGAGTATCAAGCTGGATAAAACGAGCTGAAGATATCGTTTTATCAACCATTATACTTTCGTTGATTTCACCTTTGCTGATTGCAATTGCGGTGGGAGTTAAGCTGACTTCATCTGGCCCGATTTTCTTTAAGCAAGATAGATATGGCCTTGACGGGAGAAAAATTAAAGTTTGGAAATTTCGGTCAATGAAAACGATGGAAAATGGGGCGAAAGTAGTTCAGGCCACTAAGAATGATCCCAGGGTAACTCGGTTTGGCGGCTTTTTACGCAGGACTTCTTTAGATGAGTTACCGCAGTTTATTAATGTAATTCAGGGAAGAATGTCTATCGTGGGGCCAAGGCCGCATGCCGTCGCACATAACGAGGAATACCGCGTTTTAGTCGAGCGTTACATGTTACGCCATAAAGTAAAGCCTGGTATCACAGGTTTGGCCCAAATTAATGGCTGGCGTGGTGAAACAGATACGTTGGAAAAGATGGAGAAAAGAGTTCAGTACGATCTTGATTATATTCAGCGCTGGTCTCTATGGCTGGATATTAAAATCGTCGTCCTCACCATTTTTAAAGGTTTTGTCAGTAAAACGGCTTATTAATCTCGGTTTCCGGCCCTAGTCGTTCCTTTGCTAAACATAAGGAACCTTTACTTTTTAGTAAAGGAACGCCACCAAAACGGAAAGATAACTCCACTGTGCATCTATAGCAGGAGTGGAGATTAAGAGCCTATTTTTTCTGCACTCTTCTTTTTAAAATGGTAAATGCTAGCAATAGCGAGGATAAAAAACCTAGGCTTCCGCCACCGCTCGTTGTACCTGTATCGTGCGGGTTGGTATTCTTATCAGCATTAGTGGTTGGAACATTTGTGATGACTGTTGGCATGTGTTACGTCCCACTCTCTGCTCGGCCATCCATCCCAACCTATTTAGCATCAGATAACCTACTTTATCCCGAACTGAAGCAGGGGCATCTTTTCCCTGCATCAATTCGGGAGGTTTGTGTTTAAAAAGGAAGTTCGTCATCCCAGAGGATCCCGTTTTCGCTGCTGTTTTCTACTTGCTCTTGGCTACGCTCTTCTTCAAGGTGGCGGCGAATATGGCCGTAATAGTGCTCTTTAAAGTGCTGGGTGAAGGTTTGCAGGAGTTGATAAATGGCAAAGGCTGCTTCGTCAGATAGCTCCTGCGCAAAGATCTCTTCGTGCGTTGGCCAAGTCGCTTCATCTTCTTCATTCATCTTCGACACTCCTCTATAGCTTGTTGTAATAGATCGTCTGGCAGGTGATTTTGCCCTTTGGTCATCGCTATGTGCATCACCTGATTTAACACCAGACCTGCACGTCTCATATTGCCCTGACTCGCCTGACGCAGCATTTCAAGACCGCTGTCTGACATCAGTGTCTGCTGGCAACCGGCGTCCATAAAAGCGTGTTTTATCAGGCCGCTAAAGCGTTCTCTCTCCATGATTGGTTCGAATTTTTGCCGCACCTGAATTCGGCTGTTTAATGCGGCATAAGGTGCCCGGCTCAAGGTTTGCGCTAAAACCGGGTGTCCTACCAGCCATACGGTCATTAAATCCCGGGAGTCAAAGGCATAGTTTAGGAAGGCGGGCAGATCCTGGAAAAAGGCCTTGGGGAGATTCTGCGCTTCATCAATGATCCAGACGGGTAGTTGCTGACATCCATCTACCAGCTCTATTACCCTGGCTTTGATATCTCGCCACAGTTGCGCCCGCCGATATGCGGGCTCCAGTCCTAAGGCCAGTGCCAGACTACGATAAAGATCCACTCGTCCAAAATCGGTTTCAGCCAGGTAGATCACCTGATAACAATGGGGATTTAGAGGTTGGCAGAGCTGGCGTAAAGCCGCCGTTTTTCCTGCGCCCGCCTCGCCAGTCAGCAAGCCCACGCCGGGACTCTCCAACAGCCAGCTAAATCGCTCTTCTAATTGGCTAATCTGGCCATCGTTCCACAGCGCTTTAACTTGCTTGCCTAGCGGTGCATGGGTTAAACCAAAGTGTTGTAAATACATAAGTTTACTCCTGGTCATCCTGCTCAATGGGCAACTTAAGCTGCTCACCATAGCGCTCACAGGCCAGCTCTATGACGTTAGGCTTATGTTGGCTATTTGCCTTCACTACCGATGCTGTTTGGTTTGTTGTTTCACCCTGGCGTCGGCGATGACAATTGGCGACTTGATCCAGCGGCGTGGCTTGACCAAGGGGTTCTCCTTGGGCTGATTCTACCGCCACGACCCGTTGCTCATGAGGCTTAACAACCAAACTGATCTTGCGCCCCGCCAGTTCATAAGCTACTTCAAAACGTTTTCCCCAGAGAGAGACGGTGCCATCACGACGAACTTTGCGGGTATAGCGATGATAAAACAGCGTGTCCAGACTGGCGGCAAAGGGCCCCAGCGAGCGCATCGTCGTCAGATCTTGTTGCCAACGCGCCAGCGGGGTCAGCCCTTCAAGCCCTTGATGTTCGCCCCTGTGGTAACATTGCTCAATCCAGGCCCAGAGGCAGGCGTTCAGGTTATCCAGTGAACATAAATGCGCCGACGTCAGTTCACTGATAAATTGCGCGCGCAATGTGCGGTGCCATCTTTCAAGCTTCCCTTTGCCCTCGGGTCGATATGGTCGGCAATAAATCAATTGGATCCCCAAACGGGCACAAATACCTTGCAAGCTCCCGGCGCGATAGGCCGCGCCGTTATCAATCACTAATTTGCGTGGTAAATTGCGTTTCAATAGCGCTTGCTTCAGTACGCTCTCTACGTCCAGGGCGGTTTCACCGGGGCAAAATGCACTGTGGCAGATCAGCCGGGAAGCATCATCCATAAAGGAGATCAGGTAAGCCTTGCGCAGCCGCCCCTTGATCGGAACCTGCGGACCATGCATCGCATCTGAATACCAGATATCGCCGGCTCGCTCTGCAACGAAACTACGATATTCCTGCGCTTCACTGGCACAACCCACGGGGCGGGACAGATTATGAACTTGCAGCAAGCGGTGAAGACTGGCGCGTTTAAGCTCCCCTTTAGCCGCCAGCCCCTGGGCCTCCATCAAGGCGCAGAGCACATTTAAAGAGCGCTTTGGATTATCACGCTTAGCCTGCAAAATGGCGGCTTGTAACTCGGGGCGGATCTTCGACTGGCCGCAGTCGACACGACGCTTAGGTGCAAGTGCATCAGCACCGCCACGCAGATAAGCGTAATACCAGGATTCAATGGTTTTTACGCTCAAATAACAGCGGTGACTACCTGGAATCGCATAGGCTTGCTCTGCCAGTTGTCTGAGCTGCTGGCTGAGTTCTCCGTGTACCTGGCCACTCTGACTTATCAAGGGGCCGATCACGGATAATCGGAATAACGTCATCGGATGCATCTGCGCTTTCTCCTTTGCTGGCATGCCACTTTGGAGTACAGACCACAACCGGATTTAGCGACACGAACAAACTGTGTGGGTGCCTCGCAGAGCAGTAAATACCCGTGTTTCGTGCTTGATATTTCGGTGTCATCACGGGATAGGCAGGCCGCTTTGATGGAGGAATATCATGATGGACGAGAAAGGCATTTTATTGAGGCACAGCGGCCAAAAATCATCGAAATCAATGGCACGTCCAAGATCGGCAAAGCGGCTACGTAATGCGTTGGAGTGGAGGATAAATTGCTCGCGTAAAGAGGTGTGCCAACGGCGGATAGTGGCATGACAAGGAGAATCGGTATTGGCGCTATCGCCCGCGAACAACAGCATCAATACAGCCTGTTGGACAGACCACAAATACCAGCGGCGGGGAGGGATAGCTTCTGGTAAGCAAGAGCAAGTCTTCCCACAATGACGGCAGAAAAAGCGAGGAATAAGAATAGGCTCTTCCAGGCGCAGCTTAGCCGGAGCGCGATCCGCTTTACGCTCATAGCAGCCATGGAACCAAAGCCCGGCTCGACTGCAGTGGGGACAGATGTTAGGGCGATAATCGTCAGGCGCTGTTTTTAAGTGGTAAATATGTTGATAAAGGGTGCAGATACCTGCCAGAATAGAACTCATGGCCGCTCTCCTTGTCTAGCTAATTGTTTTTGTTGCAGAAAATATTTTAGTAGACGGAGTAGCGGCCTGTTTGCTTTTTGAGGATGAAAGAGCAAAAAATAAACAGCAGGGTACTGTGTTTATCCCGGATTGGGCGAGGGATAAGAGATAAGAATCGTCTAAATGATCTTGGGATTATTTGAGGTGAGAAACCTTAACTACGGAAAGACGTAACAGGCATGCTCTCTAATACAACAGCGGCTATTCCTAATCCACCCCGTTCTGTTTGGTTTATACTTGGCCGAATTTCAACATCAATCGTATGCGTATAATTAATATCGAGCTGAATATGGTTCCATTGGTTTAAGGCGGGTAATGAAACTGAGCGTTGTTTTCCATTTACCTTCACTTCCAGGCTTGCTTCGTTCTCTCCCTATGATCCAGCAATGAGATAAAAGCGTACCCTCTTCGGTGTCCCATCACCTTTGATAGTTGCAACAATTGCGTTGTTACTACTGAAAGGTAGTAGGGTATATCCACTGTCTACTTGTTGCTCATTGTCCTTAAACTGGTAATCAAAAGAATCTACAAATTCCACGCTGCCTTGGTTAACGTCAAGGGAGAATGAAATAATACTAGCAGAAGGCTTGCTGTCTTCTTTAAACTGGCGGGTAGTTAAATACTCCTTCCCATCTAGCTCTATACTCGCTGGGGGGAATGAGTAGGAAGGGGTTACTTTAGCAGGTATATCCAAGTGGATACAGCGTTCATCTGACTCTGCGCGTCCTGCTTCGTTATAGGCCACGATTCTAAAGCAATGATCTCCCGCCAGGTTTGTTCTGACTTGATGAGAGGTGATATCTTTTGGGCCGTTGTAAAGCTTTATGTATTCGCCACTGTCATTATATTTGTGCTCAACAATAAGCCCACTCTCATTGTCTGAATTATCTTGCCAGCTCAAAGCAATCGAACTTGATGTATTGGCAAAGCTATATGAAGTTGAGGTAATTGCCATAAATACGGCAAGTGAGCTTACTTTGACTGTGCTGTAGGGTTTGTTTTTGAACGAGAGTATAAAGCGCACAATGTGATAGTTCCCGAGTTTTTCCATAAAATACAGAACCCCATTTAATTTGGGGTTCTGTATTGTTGCTTAACGATTTGAACTAACTTCGTTAAAGTGATCTAAAATAGTGCTATTATCTGGGTCAAGCTTCGCGGCTTTTTCCAAAATTGGAATTGCTTTTTCTCTCTCTCCTTGCTTGTAAAGAATCCAACCATAGGTATCTGCAATTGCTCCATTTTCTGGCGCAATTTCGTAGGCTTTACGAGCGGTATTTAAAGCTCTGTCATCTCCTTTAGTAAAATATATCCAGGCGAGGTTATTCAAGGCTACTGGGGAGTTTGGTTCTATTTTTAATACTTTTTCGAATAGCAGGGCCGCTTTATCGTCGACACCTTTAGACTGCAAATGAGACGCTAAATTGAGCTTAGCTTGCGAGCTTTCGGGAAGTTTTTCGACCCACTCGAAGAGAAAGCGTTCAGCATCCGTTGAGTTATTACTTCGGATTAGGGCTAGATAAGTTTTGGCGCCAGCAAGGTCTGATGCGCTTGCTGACCAGGCGTTACTGTATAAGCTAGCCGCTTTCTCGGGATCTTGTTGAACTATGGCTAAATCGCCTGCCAATAAATCAGCCAAGTTTAAATTAGGGTGTGATTCCCTTATCCTCTGAATAATTTTACTGGCTTCATTGAATTGCTTAGCTCGAATTTCTGTTTCGACAAGCAGGCCCATTACCCTGGGGTTATCTGGTTCGGCTTCCAGAGCAACTAATAGTGATTGCCTGGCCGCAATATAGTCCTCTTGAGCTAATGCATTTCGGGCTTTTAGGAAATTGATGCTGGCTATTAAACGCTTGGTTTGAGCTGATTCTGGAGCTTTATTTTTTGCAAGTTCAAGGTACTTTTGGGCTTCATCAGTATTTTGTAGAGAAGCATAATATTCGCTTAAAACAAAGATTGGTGTGACCGAATTAAGGTTTGTTGCTAGTTCTTTTAATTCGGCAAGGCCTTTTTCTGGGTTACCAGTTGCAACATAGGTATGCAGTAGACCTTGATAGGCAAGCCGGTGACTTGGTTGTAACTCTATAATCTTACGAAATGCTATTCTTGCTTTCTCCCACTCTTGCTGCTGGATAGAAGTTTTAGCTAAGCCGGAATAACCTCTGGTATCATCAGGAGCTAGCTCAATAGCTTTTGAGAAATTTATCGCTGAGTTTACATAGTCTTGAGAAATACCAAAGTAATCACCAGCAATTAGGTAACTACTGGCTTTACCTGAATATTCTTTTAATAGATGCGCTATATAATCTGATGCAGCGTGGTTTTTTTGCAGTGCAAGAAGTTGACGTAGGTAAGCGGCCTGTACATATGGGTCTTCAGGTTGATTTTGCTTTGCCTTAGTCAGTACTGTAAGTGCTTGTTCTTGCTTTGCCTCACTATTGAGGTGTCTGGCAACGAGTAGGCTTAGTCTGGCTTTATTTGGATCTAACTTCAGCGCTTTGTTGAGAGCTGCAATTCCTTCTTTCGTCTTTCCATTACTTAATGCAGCAATGCCATAAAGGCCTAAAATATCCGCATTTTTGGTATTAGCAATATCATCTTTCAATAGAGTTAATACTTCTTTAGAGCGGTTGAGCTTTATCTGTGTCATGGCATACACAGACTTTACCGTAGAAGAAGCGGTTTCTGGATCAAAGTTATCCGCGAGCAATTGCTCAGCTTCTTGAATATCTCCCTGCAAATAATTTATGACACCTAGTAAGGTGGTCGCTGCTTCATTGCCTGGGAGCTGCTCTAGAATGGTGAGTAGCCTGTTTCTGGCTTCTTCTAGATTACCTTCACTATATAAATCTATGGCTTGTTGATATTGCTCCTGAACTTCCTGGGCTCCAGGTTGAGATTCAGCCAATAGTTTGGCGTAAACCATAGCTTCAGCGCTACGACCTTGTCGGGTGAGGATTTCCGAAAGGGACCTCAGGGTGCTTGCCCGTAATGGTGTGATAACGTCAGTGGCCGGCTGCAGCGATAATGCATCTGTCAGTTTTTGTTCTGCTTGATTGATGTTTCCTGCCAGGTAATGATACCTGCTTAGTAATACTAAAGCTTCAGCGTTATTGGAGTCAGTTTCAATGGCTTGATTTGCCCAACTGTTCGCTTGCTCTATGTCACCTTTTTGTGCAAATATACGGGAAAACAATATCTTAATATCTACGTCATCAGGGGCTAGTTTAATGGCTTGCTCCAGAGAGGATTCTGCTTGGCGATATTCGAAAAGGCCTGCGTAGGCAGTACCTTGATAGATGAGAAACTCAACTTGCTTATCAGCGAACAGTTCATTTTGCTCGGTCAAGGTGTTAAGTGCAGATTTATATTTCCCGCGCTTGAGATAAGCTTGTATAAGGGTATCGTAATATTCGATATTCTTATCTGAGTCTATTTTGCTGAGTTCATCGAGTGCGCGCTTAGCTTGCCCTAACTCATTGTAAATTTTTGCAACCAGAACATGTCCGTCACCATCTTCCGGAGCAAGCCTGATTGCATTACGGGCTTCTATCATTGCCGCTTTATATTGATGTTGTTCCAGATAGCTCTGACTACTTTTTAAATAGGTTAGCGCATTTCCTGCTCCAGAGCTGCCACCATCAGAGCAACCGCTGCTAAACAAAATAGCAGCTAACAAAAGACCACCGGTCTTGATGGCTATTTTTTTTCTAAACGGCCCATTGTTTGTTGGCTGTTGAGCAGTTAGAGGCTGCTTACGCATTTGACATTCCTTATGAAACTTTAGCTAGCAAAGCCGAAATATTCGGCTGTTTACTCTACTGATTGCTTTATCTTAATTTGATGTTTTTTCACCAAATCATATAGGGTTGGGCGTGTTACGCCAAGCAGTTTCGCTGCGGCAGCCATATTTCCTTCGCTGATAGTAAGGGCTTGATTGATAGCTTTTCGCTCTGCGTCTGTACGAACCTGTTTTAGGTTGATGAAAATATCACTAGCTTCATTTAGTCCGAGGTCGGTTGAGGAAATGTATTTACCATCACACATTACCAGGCTGCGTTTAACTCTATTCTCGAGTTCCCGCACATTTCCTGGCCAGTTGTAGGATTCTATTGCTGCAATCGCCTCTTTGGAGAAGCTAACGGCGGCTCTGTCTTGCTGTTTTACATATCTTTGCAGTAAATGGCGTGCAAGGAGGGTTTTGTCCCCATCCCTATCCCTTAGTGGCGGAATATTGATTTCCATTTCACTTATACGGAAATAAAGGTCTTCGCGAAATTCTTCATTAGCGGCCATGGCTTCTAAGTTACGGTTTGTTGCACATACAACACGAATGTCAACCTTAATATCACTGCGGCCCCCTACACGCTGAATAACTCTTTCCTGCAGGAAACGTAACATTTTTGCCTGCAAGTTAATCGGCATATCACCTATTTCATCCAGAAATAAGGTTCCGCCATCGGCAAGCTCTACCTGGCCCAAAGTACGCTTGTTTGCACCGGTAAACGCCCCTTTTTCATGACCGAAAAGCTCACTTTCAATTAAATTCTCTGGGATCGCCGCGCAGTTTATAGCGACAAACCGGCCTGATTTTCGCGGACTTAACTCGTGAATAGCCTTTGCCAACACTTCCTTGCCAGTACCGCTTTCGCCTCTTAGCAGGCAAGTTACGTCACTCGGCCCTAGCTTCTCAAGTGTGCGGCAGATGTCCAACATATTGGATGATGAGGCGATTATTCCAGCAAGGGGGGGGGCTTGTTGCTGTAACTCTCTATTTTTCAGTTCTAAAGAATGCATCTGGTAAGCGCGTTGAACTATCAGATCTAACGTATCCGTGTTGATAGGTTTTTGATAAAAATCATAAGCTCCACTAGCAACGGCTCTTAATGCGTGGGTACTATCATTGCTGCCTGTCATCACAATAACTTTGGTATGGGGGGCTAACTTCAGCGTTTCCTGTAATGTATTAAACCCTTCCTCGACACCATCTTCACAGGGAGGGAGTCCTAGATCTTGCACAACAACAGCGGGTTCATATTTGCGTATGGCTGCAATAGCGCTTTCCCTATCCCCGGCAATGATGACGTCATAGTCTTCGAAGTGCCAGCGTAGCTGTGACTGAAGCCCTATATCGTCTTCAACTACTAGCAATGTCTTTGGCGACTGTTCCAAGCTCATCTATTAGCCCTTACGTTAAACCATTGTATCAAAAACAACATAGAATACCGATAATTTGTGCCGGGGAAAAGATCTTATAAAAAAGGATGTGAACTTTAAATCAAATTCCACTTTCGGTACAATCGCCTGCAGCTAAGCTAACTATCGCAGCGTAGACTAGTTGTTTTTATTGCTATAAGTAGTTGTTTATATTGGTCTTAATCGTATGTTTATTGATGTTTATTGATGTTTATTGATGTTTATTGATGTTTATTGAGCCAAATTAGCCTTGCCGATATGGAATCGACCGGAGGGCTGGGTTTAAATTATAGTTTTTTGGTTCTTTCGTCCGTAAGTTTATCTGAGTTCGTTGAAATGGATTTTTAAAGCCTTGCAATATTTTGGTTATCTTGCCGCCAGTAGCCTGGAGATCGCGCTAACATTAGTGTTCGTTCAGCTTTTCAGAAAGAAACTTGTTCACGGCCTGCTTGTGATGGCTGCTTTTGTGTCCTTTTTCTGGCATTTGACGGTCGTTAATCTATCTCCGGGTCAAACGTTATCGCTGGGCACAATACAGCTCCTAGAGGTGATCCGTTATGGTATTTGGATCATTGCAATCTTTGCGAGCATAGAGTTTTCGTTGAAGCAGTCTGTTCCTAATACCATCAAATATTCCATTAATGGATTGTGGATAGCATTGGCCTTCATTGTAGTCGTGATGTTATATCTGGGTGTTAATTTTGACGAATATGTCATCGCCTCCATTTATAAAAATCTTCTCCTGGCAATATTGGGCGTAGTTGTAGCCGAGCAGTTGAGTCGAAATTCGAATAACTCCAGATTTACTAAGTTCCTGGGAATAGGGCTGGTTGCCTTATTTGGTTATGATATTTTCATCTTCTCGTATATGTTGATTTTCCGAGAACTAAGCATGGAATATTGGCAGGCAAGAGGATTGGTGAGTGGCGCCATAGCGGTTTTTATCGCTTTGACTGCTTTACTATTTGCAAATCAGTCTTTACAGCGGGCCAGCTTTACCCTCTCCCGTAGCATGGTCTTCTTCAGTACTGGTTTGTCTTTTGCCGGTGCTTTTTTGGTATTCATGTCAATTGCAGGAATATACGTCAGGTCGTTTGGTGGTAGTTGGGGGGCGGCGATCCAAATACTGATTTATGTGCTGTCTTTAATTTCCATTACTATCTTGCTCTACTCACCTCGTGTCAGGGCCAGGGTTAATGTTGCCATTAACAAGCACATATTTATTCACAAATATGATTATAGAGAGGAGTGGAAAAGACTAAATAGTAAGCTGTCAGATGTGAAAGAGGGCGAGGATAGTTACCAAAGGGCGACCAAAGCCGTAACGAGTATATTCAAGAGTAGTGGCGGTGGGTTGTGGTTAAAGGGAGATCATCATTATAGTCCCTGCTATATGCACGATATGTCAACACATGAAGGCTCGCTCAGTGAAGAATTATATAGCCCGTTTTGTGATGTATTGGAAAAAGAGGAATGGGTATTTTCTCCGTCATTGTCCAATAGTGAATGTTCCGCTCAATTTGATCATGTTTTACCTCCTTGGATAGAGAATGTGGCCGATGTTTGGGTCATCATCCCTCTGTTAACCGAGAAAGAGTTACTTGGCTTTATGGTGTTGACCAAAGAGGGAAAAAGGGAAAGCTTGAATTGGGAAGACTTGGATCTGTTAAGGATGGTTGGTCGCCAGGCAGCAAGTTATTTGGGGCATCAAAACGTTGCTGAAAAGCTCGCGGAAGCTCGCCAGTTCGATGCATTTAATAAGTTAACTGCATTTGCAGTACATGATCTAAAAAACCTCATTGCTCAACAGGGGTTTATGATAAAAAATGCGGAGAAACATAGGCACAAACCTGAGTTTATCGACGACGTTTTTCGAACCATAGATAATTCTGTTACCAAGATGGACGGTCTGCTGCAGAAATTGCAAAATGCGAACCTCTCATCCAATGCGAAATTAGATTTGAATCAGGTAGTCAAAGAAGCCGCAGAGCAATGTAATAATAGCGTACCTATTCCAGTTGTTCAGCTGTCTGAAGGCAAACCATTACTCATAAATGGCGAGAAAGGTCGTGTGCTTATGATGATGTGTCACATCATTAAAAATGCGCAAGAGGCGACAGATCCTAAAAACGGTTTTGTAAATGTAGACTTGTATAGGCAAGATAATCATGCAGTCATAAAAGTTAAAGATAATGGCGTAGGAATGGATGAAGAATTTCAGCGGAATCGTTTATTTAAACCTTTTTCCAGTACAAAGAATGGTAAAGGAATGGGCATAGGAGCGTATCAAATTAAGCATTTGGTGTCGTCTCTAAAAGGAAACATTAAAATAGATAGTGCGCCAGGAAAAGGGACCTGCTTCCAAGTCACGTTGCCTTTACTAGAGGCAATATAATACGATGCATTAACTGGACGTAGCACTAATTTCACCTTCTAATAGCGATATCAACCATTGGCCGCAATGTTGCTGAGTTAGTGGAGGTTCGTTGAATTGTTAAAACCGATAAGTGCAGGTAGCATGTGTACTTATTAACTACTAACCGACAAGGCGAGTTAAATTTGCGAGGCCTATGCAGCACAAATGCAATGCCAAGCTGAGTTCGCAAGGAGCAAAAAATGTATAAAAACTTAGCGGTTTTGCTAGGCGCACTTACTCTGATGGCTTGCGCCAACACAGCTAACGTATCGACAGAGAAAGGTAAACCGTCGCCAGGCATCGTAATTAAAGAGTATAAAATAGGTGTGGGTGATCAGCTACAGGTCAGCGTATGGGAAAATGCTGGTTTATCTGCAGTCGTCCCAGTCAGACCGGACGGTAAAATATCTATACCTTTAGTCGGTGATATTCAGGCATCTGATTTGTCTACAGCTGAATTAGCTAAGAGCATGGCTGCAGAATTAGACAATTATATCCGAAACCCGCAGGTTACCGTTATTGTACTCGAAGCTAATAGTGCAGAGTACTTGCAGCGTGTTCGTGTAACTGGTGCTGTCCTAGCCCCACAATCTATTCCCTATCGTAGGGGGATGACAGTGTTAGATCTTGTGTTGCAGGCTGGGGGGGTAACGCCTTATGCTTCTGCCAACAAAGCTCTGCTGTACCGCCAAACATCAGATGGAGTTAAAGTCTATTCAGTGAAAGTGCAAGATATTATGAACGCGGGCAAATTGGATACAAATTATCAAATGCAACCAGCTGATATATTGACCATTCCTGAGAGCGTGTTTTAAGTCATGCAGCAAAATTTAATTTTACAATATGCGATGTCTGTATTGCGGGGAATGTCCGCGCACAGGTATAAGGCTTTATGTGTTTTTATCTTTTTTAGCTTTACTGTGTTGGCGTTTGGCATGTGGCTACCTGCGTCTTACAGTACCTCCATAACGATTTATGCAGATAGCCAGAATATCATAAAACCCCTGCTGGAAAAAAGGGCGGCGGTGACATCGCTGAAGCAGGATCGTATTCGTGTTGTCAGGGATGTAATGTATTCACCTCGGATCCTGACTCAGGTAGTGCATTCAGTTTATGGTTCCAACGCTTATCCGGGCGTAAAGGAGATGCAAGGTAAGCTAACTGAAATCCGTGGAAACCTTAGGGTAGAAGGTCTGTCTGGTAGTTATATTAAAATCACCTATAAGAATGAACGACCTGAAAAAGCTTATGAATTAATCGGTAAAGTTGTCGCCTTATTTATCGAAGATATCGCTAAGACCAAGCGTACCGAAAGTAAAAGTGCTTACCAATTTATAGATCAGCAGGTTAAATCATATAAATCACAGCTACTCACCGCAGAAAGCAGGTTAAAGGCATTTTCCACGGCCAACCTGGATGGTACTCAGGACGAAGTTGACAGCCGAATAGCTCAGCTTAGGGCTGGTATGGAAGAGCTGAAGATTAACATTGACAGCGGTAATACACGGGTAAGCTCACTTAATATCCAGTTATATAGTGAGAAAAGGTACAAGTCTAACGATTATACGTCTGCGGTTTACTATGACAGGTTAAAGCAACTGGAACAAAGTCTGAGTATTATGCTGGTTTCTTATAAAGAGGACTACCCAGGCGTTATTGAGCTGAGATACCAAATCGAAGATGCTAAAAAGGCGATAGTAGAGCATTCGCGAAATAAGAAATCCAGTAGTGAGTTGGATACCGAGTTTAACCCGCTATACAGTGAGTTAAGAAGTAAGCTTTCTGAGGCTAAAGTTGATTTGCAATCTATGACCAAGCGCCTGTTAGCTTTTGAAAGGTTGTTGGAAGATGAGTATGGACGCCGGGCGCGCATCGCCAACAATCAGGCGGAACTAGCTGAGCTGACTCGTGACTATAGTGTAAATAGCAAGCTATATGATGATATGCTGGAGCGAAAGGAAAAGGCGCGACTTTCGATGGTGCTGGATATCCAAGGGCAGGGGGTTAATTATAAGATCCAAGAGCCCGCGGACTTCCCGTCGCTACCGACAGGGGCCCGCTTTGGCCATTTTGTTGTTGGTGGCCCAGTGTTAGGTGGTTTTGTGGTAATAGGTTTGTTCGTGGCCCTGGTTATATTGGACCCGAAGATCCGCTTTGCCAGCCGAGTCCAGATGGTGACATCTGTTCCTGTTATAGCCAATGTTCCACGGGTTTATTTAAACTCAGAGATCAGCAAAAAACGTTTTGGTTTATTTGCCCTGCTGTTGGCGTTCGTATGTATTATGTTGGTTTACCTTGGCATAGCAGTGGCGTACCGCTTTGATATCAATATCCCCACACTATTGAACCACCTAGAAAGTGGTGCCAACCCAATGGAATTATTTAGTTATAAGGGGGAGAGCTAGTGCCTTCATTAAGTACGTCTCGAACAGAAGAAGTGAATATAGAATCTATCGTGGTCGGTGGTGAACTAACCCAGCAAAATGAACCGATGGTTTCAGGGCGGGAGCAGATCAGTAAGATGTTTGAGCAGGAACTGCTGTCGCATAAAGAGCTGGATGCAAAAAAGATTATTTATCGCAGTATGACGGATAAAAAAACCTTAAATCTATATCGTGAACTAAGAACCAAGCTTTTAACCAAGTCAGGCAATAAAAACTTTGTGTGTATGGTCAGTGGACTGAGTGATGGCAGCGGTACCAGCCATATTGCGTTAAATATTGCTGCCAGCATTGGATTGGATTTATCCAAAACTGCCTTGCTTATTGATTGTAACTTATATTCACCTTCGATAGATAAACTACTGCCTTTTCAGCCCGAATATGGTTTAACTAACTATTTAAATGATGAGGGTGCCGACGTTCAGAGGATTCTATACGCCTCCGGTATCCCCAGACTGCGAGTTATCCCGGTGGGCAGTTACGTGGAAAGTGGAGCTGAATACTTCTCATCCGAGCGGATGTCTGAATTTATTGACAAGATCAGACAGAGATATCCGGATCGTTTTATTATTATTGACGCTCCCCCGGTTGGTTTATCCACAGAAGCTAGGATTTTGTCCTCAATTTGTGATGTGGCTTTGTTGGTTATGTCCTATGGCAAGTCCACAGAGGCCCAACTTCTGGAGGGTATTGAAGCGATAGGGGAAGAGAAACTGGCAGGGATCGTATTTAACGAATTTTAATCTGGTTACGTTAACTGGTAACTGGTAACTGGTAACGGTTAACGTAACATTTAATCCTTAAGGTTGGTGTTTACTAATTTAAGGAATCAAGGGACTGAAAATGAGCAAAATAAGTAAAATAATATGCCTGGTTCCGGTAGTGATGTTTTTCTCTTCATACTCCACAAATGCCGAACCAATACAAGCATCAGTTAGAATTGCTCCTGAGTACTCAGATAATGCTTTAAAGACGGCAACGGGTGCTAAATCTGAGTGGCGCATCCGGTCTAAGCTAGGTCTTAAATACAAAAGTGACGGCAGCGTGGTAGATACAAATATTAACTTAGGGTTGATAAGTAATCAGTATCTGAAAAACACCTATGACGACGAAACATATGTAATAGGCAGTGCTAATATAGACTTGATCATACTTCCAAGCAGGCTTAGTTGGCTGTTTCATAGTACCCATGATCGTGGTTTAAGCAGTGACTACTTAACCGATACTCCCGACAATAGGGTAAATCGTAGTATCTATAAAACGGGTCCTGTTATCAATCTCAAGTTAAGTGATGTCGATAGTGCCAGGCTTGGGCTATCTCGGGTATTCACCGTTTTTGACCAAGAGACCTCCAAAGATAATACTCGTGACATTGCTAATATGAATTGGTTCCATGGATTGAATTCAACCACTCGTCTGGAGTCAGATTTGGAGTATCTCGATGTCAAATTTGACAACGGTGGCCTGGACTACGAACAAGTACGTGTTGGATTTGGTGTAGCTGGCTCTTGGCTGAAAGGAAACTATAAAGTTAAGGGCGGGTTGGCCAGGCTGCGATATTCGGACGGTAGTAAAGGGGAAGGTCCATTTTATGAACTGAGCCTGGATTACCAAGAGGCTGGTTATGTGGCCGACCTGAGTGCGGTAAGGCGCCTGACAGATACAACAGTGGGGTTGACCGTAGATGATGGCAAGCCAGGAAGTGGTGACAGTAACTTTGGCGCGGCAAAGGTAGTGTGGCGAACGCGAGTTCAATCCGGCCTTCAGTTGGTTATGGATTCTGAGCGTTCGACTCTTAGCTTTTTAGTTTATTTTGATGAAGAGAATCCAATACAAGGGGTTCAGAAAATTAAGAAGCTGGGCGGTGAAATAGGGTTTAATTATAATTTCAGTGAGAGGACGCTTGGCAAGCTTTCTTTTGATGGCAGGAAGACCCGCTTTGTTGATCAGGAGGATGAACTCCTGAGCAAGTTGGGGGTTGAGCTAAATCACAACCTGACTAGGGACCTTTCCATGGATGTAAATAGCAAGTATCACTGGAAAACCAGCAAAGACCAGAGCCGAGAGTACAACGAATGGCGTTTGGGTGGCGGAATTAGTTACAACTTTTGATTAGTCTTAGTTAAAGGCAGACGAGTCTGCCTTTGTTATCAAGACTTAGAGCTTAACAAGCGCTCCGAAGTATAGGTTTTCAATAGTAACCAGCAGAACAGTGAGTTGGTGATTAAGTATCGCTTCCACATGCGTCCGGGCTCTTGTTTGACGCGATACAACCATTCGAGGCCATACTTTTGCCAGCTTTCTGGGGCTCGTTTTACTTTCCCCGCCATTACATCAAAAGAACCGCCAACCCCATGTACAACAGGGACTTGGACCAACTTACTCCAACGTGACATAAATTGCTCTTTTTTTGGTGATGTAATCGCGACTAAAAGTACGTCGGGTTTAGCATTGGCAATATCCTGGGCCACTGCTTCTTCCTCAGCGTCGCTAAAGTAGCCATTGCGGCGTCCTGCCAGGATAACTCCAGGGTAATCTTGCTTTAATTTGTCGGCGACTTTTTGTGAAACTTCCTCTGTAGCCCCCAGGCAGTAAACGCGATAACCATGTTGACTTCCCCTTTCGAATATTCCGTGCATCAGGTCAATACCTGCCACGCGCTCTGGTAGCGGTTTCTTAAGGAGTTTACTGGCCATAACAATTGCGCTGCCATCGGCAAGGATAAGGTCTGATGAAAGGACCGCCTCATTTAGCTGCCTGTTACGGCCCATATTGATAACTTTGGCGGCATTTAACATCCCAAAATGTAAAGACTCTTTTCGTTCAATTACCCTGTGTACTTCGTCAAGAGCCTGGCTTTTACTCATCGCCTGGACCGGGATATTAAAGAGTTCAACCGGGGTTGGCCAATGTGATTTATCTAACTGGTTTTGCTGTTGCTCTGTTGGCATTGTCTTGTTCCGATAAATTGTGTTTCTCGTTAGTCCTGTTCAGCTTGATTATTTGCGAACAGGGACCAGCTATAAAAACTCTTCAGCCCAGAGAGATAATGTTAACAGGGCAAATATTTGTTTCGAGTAGTCTGGTTTTGCTTTCAGGTGTTTATTCCAAAGATCATCGACACCGCCATGGCTCATATGATTAAAAATTTTCAGGTTTTTATCCAGTAAGTTGGCCTGAATATACTCACGCCAAATGCTCTTACTCCAGTCACCAAAAGGCACCTGAAAACCTTTTTTTGGTCTGTGCACTATGCTGCTTGGTAAATAGGATTCAGCCATACGCTTGTGCACAATTTTGGTTTCTCTTAATGAAGTGCGATAAGACAGAGGTAAGCTCTCGATAAAGCGAACCAAGTCCTTATCTAACATAGGCACCCTGGCTTCCATGGAAAAAGCCATGGAGATCTTATCTCCATACAACAGCAAATCATCAGCCAGGTTCATGCGGGTATCGATTCGCATCATTTGTTCTGCATCGCAGACTTTGCTTCCCGGTTTTAGCCAATCTAACCAATATCCTATGGAATCGCTCGCATTTAGTGCTGCACCTGGGTAAAGCTGTGATTTTTCCTGGTCTGAGAAAAGTGCATAAGCTTGCCGGAACCGGGTGGCTATATCTGGCTGACCCAGGCAGCGCAAGCCACGGCGTATAGCCTCACTAGCAAATTGTTTATTTAAAAACTCAGGTGAACGGAATATCGGCTGCTTTAAAAAAGGAAACTTATTCAGTAATAGTTCTATCTGATAGCGCTTATAGCCGCCCCAAGGCTCATCGTTACCTTGCCCAGTTAACACTACGGTGACATCTTGCTTGGCTTTTTCTGTCAGATACCACATGGGCATAATCGAGGTTGTACCAAGCGGCTCTTCTACTGAACTGACAATGTTTTTTAATGAGTCAAGCAAGTTCTCGGGTGTTACAGATACGTAATTGTGTTTAATTCCAAGAGTTCTTGCTGTTTCCGCGGCATCGTCAATTTCACATTCGCTGTGATTGTTTCCAAAGCCAACGGTATAACTTGAAAGGTCACTGCAGGACTCCTTGGCCAAAGCTGCAACCACTGCGGAATCAACACCGCCAGACAAAAGAATGCCCACAGGTACGTCTGAAATCAATTGACTTTGCACGGCTCGAGCCAAGTGCTCTTGGTAGCCTAGAGTTGCCTCTTCCAGCGACCCCTCAAACCTTTCTGATGTGGGTTTGACGTAGCTATAGGTGTGGCTTTTCCCCTTGGTAAAATCAATCTCGAGACAATGGCCTGGAGGCAGTCTGTGTATATCTCTACACAGGGTGTTGGTGGAAGGGGTATAGCGCAGGGATAAAAACAAGTCTAGCGCTTGTTGGTCCAGTTGCGGGGTTGTAGTCTCTACCAAACGGAGTGGCTTAAGTTCGGAGGAAAAGGTAACATGCTCCCCGTTTAGTGAGTAATAAAGCGGTTTGATACCGAAGTTATCCCTCACTAAATATAGTCGTTGGGTCTCCTGATCGAATGCTGCAAACGCGAAGATCCCGTTAAGTTTTTCCAGTGTTGATGCCATACCAAATTTGGCCAGGTATTCCACTAAGGTTTCTGTGTCCGAAGTTCCGCGAAAGCCAATATCCAGGTCTTTACGTAATTGGAAGTGATTGTAAATTTCCCCGTTAAATGTAACCACCCAACGCTTATTATTGCTTTCCATTGGTTGGTGACCATTAGGAGAAAGATCCTGAATTGCCAATCGCGTATGCAGCAGGAAGAGATTGCCGTTGTTATGATTTAACCGTGTATTCCCGAATGAATCGGGACCGCGATGGTTTAGTAAATGGACCAGCGACTTCACTCTATCCTCGGTCAAGTGCCGAGTGGTACCAAAAATGCCACACATGAGTTAGATATTACCTTCGATTTTGCGCTTGAGCAGCGTGCGATTGTATATAAAAGGCATGATGCCCCAGCGATAAAAGTCTTTGCCATAGAGGCGGCCAAAAAAATCTTTGCGGCAATACCAGTGACTTTTTTTGTGGAAAACGGTTTCTACATGAGCGGCGAAAATTTCAGCCTCTTGCAACCGGTCGGTATAGACCAGTAGCCCCAAATATTCAGCTTGGTCGTAGAGGTCCCATACAAATGGGTCTTTAATGTCCCGCTCAGTAAACCTGGCGACCAGTTGATTTTGTTTGTCATAGAAATTGTTATCGATAAAGGCAATTCCCTTACGAATAGCGTCCCGGGCTATTTCTTCTATTTCTGCGACACTTTCGCCGGCCTTTATCAGATTCTTAATCACGAAACAGGAGTGAAAACAATCTATAAAGTTCCCTGGTTCTTGGTCGGCATAGTAATACCATGAGCCATCTGTTTCTTGCTGCTCTACTACCCAACGGGCCAATTTTATCGCCTTCTCTTTGGCCTGGAGATTGTTTTGGTCGGTGATAAAATGGAGGCTATAAGCCAGGCTAGCATAAGAGTTGGCATTAACGACCATACGTGGCTCTACGATGGGAGCATAAGATAACGCCAGGCTGTCTTGTGACTCATGCATTACATGCAGAGCTTCTAAAAATGTCCAGGTATTGTTAAATCTGTTCAGCGCCTTTTCACGGACACACTCAAACTGAGCCAAATGAAGTAGCGCCTCCATGGCATAGGGTGTATGGGTGATAAATGGAATTTCATCGCCGTATAGACCGTTTTTTGACATCCAGGGAAACCCTAGTCCCCATGCTGAGCCGAATTTCTCTTCTTCAGGGCTAGCGGTTGACATAAGCTGCTCTAGAGCTGATACCGGGTCGTCGAATTTTTCCTGGCTGAGTAACCATTGAGCCGTAGTAATAGGGTAAGTCTGTTTTTCTGCTTTGCTGACAAGACGCGATAGGTTAGGCAATAACCAGTCTGCCAGGGCGATTGAAATGGAGAGTAATTTCCCCTTTGCTTTTCCTTTATAGAAAGCTCGCTTGGCGTAAACTCCTAGCCTTGTAGACCACAAGTCATAGGGGTCAAACGTTGCTGGCGGCTTCGAATTATCCATTACTTCTTCCCTGTTTGTTTAGGTAACTTTACTACAGCTCAACTTTGGCAATGAATGTGAAAAGGAAGTGAGAAGCGGAAGTCGCCATTCGTTTACTTTGTTTTCAACTGCAACCGGTACTTTACGACGGCCATTTTGCCCAAAACTGATGGCGCTGACAAGACGATTCTTGTTTAATAGTTGACAAAGAACTGATATTTTATCGACATCTTAGTAGTCATGAAAATACCCTGAATTGAAAAGCCACCTTATTTTATCTCTGGATTACGAAATTTTTGGTGATGGCAGTGGTTGCTTGCAACACTGTCTGATTAACCCTGCCCAGGAATGCCTGAGCATTACCGATAAATATGGTGCAAGGCAGAGCTTTTTCGTTGATGCCCTGGAGTTTGCCTGTTTTAGAGCCGCAGCAAACCAGAATGGGGCTGATGTTAAGTTAAAACAAGAGTATCAAGCACTAGAAACTCAGTTGATAGACATGTGTAAGGGTAACCATAATGTCCAGCTACATTTGCACCCCCAGTGGCTCAGTGCACAGGGAAAGCCAGGACTATGGAAATTAGATTATTCCAAGTGGCGTATTGGCGACTTGAATGAACAGGATATAAAGGACAGTATTTGCCAGGGGTTGGCGTATCTACAAGATCTGGGATTTTCGCAAGTTAATGTATTCAGAGCCGGAGGGTGGGCGATTCAACCCAGTGAGCATGTGGTAGAACATTTGTTAGCAAACCAGGTGATCATGGACTCGACTGTTGCTCCTGGCTTGTTTAGCCTAGCGAAAGGGGACTGGTTTAACTTTTCTAAGGCACCAAAAAAACCCTTTTGGTATGTATCGGAGGATGTTTGCCAGGAAAACCCTCGCGGTCAACTGCTTGAGGTGCCAATATTGACCCAGTTTATCGGGCGGCGTTCTCACGTAAAGGCGCTTAAGGAGCAAAGACGCCAGGCTTCATTTCCCGCAGGTTGTCACGGTACTTATGGCAACCCAAATAATAAGTGGCAATCGCTAAAGCACAAGTTCAGCCGCATCGCGAATATCGGCACCTCTATGTTGGACTTTTCCACTATGCCCGGTTGGGCTTTGATAGAGACCACAGAAAAATACATGGAAAACTTTAAAGATTTCGATGGGCCTTTACCGCTTGTTGCTATTGGTCATAATAAGAACTTTACCGCCTGGTCTGCGGACAATTTAGCTGAATTTTTAGCTTGGGCTGAGAAAAACCCTGAGATAGAAATGTCAGATTACCAATCCTGGCACAACAGCTTGCTGGGAAGAGATGCGTAGCGAAGTGGTTATTATAGTGAAGTTTGAATTATCACTGATAGCATCGGTCAACGAGATAGTTTTAGAATATAGCTTACGAAAGAGGAAAGGACGTTATTAACTCGGCTAAAAGAGTAGCGCTATGGGTATTACACTATAGCGGGGTGTTAAGGCTACTAATCTATTTTTTTAGGAATTCAGTTCCTATTTTAGTTCTTCATGGGGTGGTGGAGTATACAGGTACAGAAAATTGGCGACCTACTTGGAATAGAGTATCACCAAAAGAACTAGATGACGCCTTAGCTCTGCTCACAAAATACTATGATTTTATTTCCATGGATGAAGCGGTAGAGATGATATCAGGTGATAAGCCTGTTAAACCTTATTGTATGGTGATTACATTTGATGATGGTTATCGGAATAATCTAATTCAAGCGTTACCCATATTAAGGAAATATAACGTACCTAGCACCATTTATGTCTGCTCCGGAATGACAGAAAGGAGGGAGGCTTACTGGATCGACCGACTCGATTTTGCATTGCAATCGTTAAATATGAAAGAAGTTGAGGTTAAAGTCGGTCATGTAGTTAGAACTTTAGACCTTAGTTGCAGGACTTCATTTACTCACTCTTATAAGCAACTAAGGTTAGCGATTAAAAGTGGTTTCACAGATGATACGATTATGCTCATCGAGCTGGACAAAGCCGCCAGCCAGTTAGAGCGAATGTCAGGGCAAGCTATCCAGGATATTATTGAGGATGACCCTTGGTGTGACCTAATAACAAAAGCTGATTTAGCCGCTTTGTCGGATGATGTGAATATCGGCAGTCATACGGTTAACCATATTCGAGTGGCATATGTAGACAGTGATGTGTTACAGAAAGAACTGGATGAGTCTAAAACATATATTGAAAAACATACTCGTAAAAAATGTGAACATTTTTGTTATCCTAATGGCGACTATTTCAATGGGAGAGAAACTAGTTTCGGCTTCCGAGATAGACACGAACCGAGAATTTTAGAGCAACTCAAACATAGTGGATATAAGTCAGCGGTAACAGTGAAACCTGGGGTGAACAGGGTCGGAGAGAACTTATATTTGCTAAAGCGTATATCCTGGCCTCAAGCCAAGTCAGAAAGAGCTTTGCTGTATAATTTGGTTCGCGCATATATTTGTTAAATTAGCTGAAAGTTGCTATCAAATTAGTCCATTCAAGCTTGCCAACTGCAAACAGAATTTGCGGTTGGCGTCCTCGAACTAATCTAGCTAGATAAGATAATTTCATACAAGGAAGTAGACGTGAAAAGGTTCGTGGCAATATTTGTTTTGTCCATTGTTTATGGTATTACCCTAGCTTTAGCAAAGTGTTGCAAAGCTGTGATCCGGCCTTGTAGAGTACGCAGAAGGATCATAATCAATGGAACCTTTCATAATCCGAATTGGTTTTTTGCACATATAGAGCCTTTAGTTAGAGCGAATTATGGTGAAATCATTCTTGTCTGTGATGAACCTGTTGCGCCTCTTCCAGGGTTGACTTATGTGTGCCCTCCAAAGTGGGCTGCACAAATATTTTCTCGTGCGGGAGCTAAATTGATATGGACATTTCTCACGGGTGTTAGACAACCTGCTGATATTTATGTGGGTTATCACATTTTCCCTTCTGCAATCACTGCACTTATTTGTGCGCGAATTTTTGGAGCAAAAGCGATTTATCAGGTTACTTCCGGACCTCTGGAATTGAGTGGAGGAGGATGGAATGCTGAAAATGCGTTGCTGTCGGCTTTAGGAAAACCATCGGATATAGTAGCCAACCTCGCTTTTGCAGTTACTCGCCAGTTTGACTTGTGTGTAGTAAGGGGCTCTAGCGCCAAGCAGTTTCTCAGCACCATCAACTTTTCGAATCAGGTTGAAGTAGTAACAGGTAGTGTTCAAGTTGACGATAAATGTGGGCAGTGTGATAGAGATATCGACGTTATATTTGTTGGCCGTTTGGTGGAGGTTAAGCGAATCGATCGCATAATTAAAATTACTAAGGACCTAGTTGTATCGAACCCAACTATTAAGGTTGCAATTGTTGGCAACGGGCCTGAAATGGATAAGTTGCAAAAACAAGTATCGGCATTACAGCTGAATAAAAATATTGAGTTTCTAGGTCAAAGGAGTGATGTTCCAAACCTCGTAGGCCGGTCTAAAGTCTTTGTTTTAACTTCTCGGTCCGAGGGCGTTTCTATTGCCATGTTGGAGGCAATGGCTTTGAGAGTTGTACCTGTGGTTAGTGATGTAGGCGATTTGAACGATTTTGTAATTAACGGCGAAACGGGCTTTTTGGTTGATCAAGATGACTTGCAGGGCTTCTCTGAAAGGATAGGTAACTTATTATCAGATACTAGTACTCGTACAACATTGGCTGAAGCATCAAGGGATAAGATACTTTTAACCAGCGAGAGGCAAGCATTAGCCAAGCGCTGGTTTGCTATTTTGCAAGATTTGGCCAAGACAGAGGATTTTTCCGAGAAAGAAAAGCTCAAGTTCAATTAGGTCAAAGTAACATCAACTATATATAACGGATAGCAAATATGAAGATTAAGTACCCCAGCTTCGTCCTTCTTTTTCTCTGCATTTTAAGTTTACCTGCGACCTATTTTGGGTATAAACAAGTTGAGGAAAACCAGGTCGTTGAGGAATACCTTGCTGATAATGGCTGGTTAGGCTTGCCTCTTAGTAAGGAACTTGCTGTAGCAATTTCACAGAAGGTGAGAGCGGACTTTAATGTCAATGAAAGCTCATTCCAGGTTTTGGACATGGGAAATCGGCCATTTCTTAGGCAAGACACCACATTTTTACTCACTCATAAAGAAGGGCTTTGTGGTGAGGGAACTCGGGTACTTGTCAACCTTTTGCGCGAGCTTGGATATGATGCCACTAGAGTCAATCTGTTCAACAGTTTTTATCTTCCGCACCACACCTTGGTTTCAGTGAACTTGGATGACCGAGAGTTTTTTATTGACAGTATTAATACTCGGGAGTGGGCAAATAATTTTCTTAACACTGAAGATATATCAACAAATGATTTTAAGATTGTTCGGTATAGTGGCTCTATCCAAGAGCAAAACGCTCAGTTCAAAGCGTTAAAAAATCAGACCAAAACTGCCAGCTCGCAAGAATATTCGAGATTTTTTGAACGATTTAAAATCTATTCCTATGATGCATTGCCAATGACAAAATTATTGTCAAAAGTAGGCTTAGATGTGAAGTATTTTAATTTGAATAGACCTCCGGCTTTCATTTCTGCGCTTGCAGAAAAGCCGAACCTAATTATGTTTATTGTTCTTTTTGCAATGGCCTTGGTTACAACGCTTATCCTCCACTATCTGAGACTGCTTAACTGGGTATTTGACAAGGTGGTTGTAAGGTCTGAAAGGACTGTTGAAGCGGAACAAACCAATCCCTCTTTACAAGGTAGTGGTGATTTTATCAAAAAATAATCAATCAGCTGGGAGGTTGTCGCTCTAGTGATGAGCGTTTCTCACAGTTTTAGTTAATGTATTGATTTCACATCTGAATAGCTTGCATAGATTTATCGTTAGTTTGAGCACTCAAGTCGAGAAGTAGATCTGTTATTGGAAAAATGATGGCAGTTTGACAATCGGATAACTTGAGTTTTTAGTTTGGCGATGCTAATTTTTAGAGGTTTTCGACAATGGCAAATCAAGTGAAAGCTTGGGACGCAAAGCATCCGGTCTAAAGGAACAGTCAAATACTTGTTTCCATGATAGCGGTGTTACCGAAAGTGAGTCATGTTGCCTCTCTTTTTGTGATTATTGTCATACAGCGGTATTGGGTTTGTTTTCGTGTTTAATACCGAAAATTTATGCCCAATAACTTATAGTCATTTAGGAGAAAGTCTCATGAAGGGACAACTAAGTTTTGCATTGTTAGGGCTTACAGCTTTTGTATCCACACCTAGTCTTGCGGAGTATAAGCCTCCGGCAGGAGTTCCAGCACCATCATTCGGCATTGAGCAGACATTCGATATGTATTCGAGCGGTGCTCTGACCAAAAATGGAGATCTAACCTATAGTGCTGCTGGATACACTCACTATGTTCACTCTGTTCACTATGTTGATAATAGAAAACCTAAGTATCAAAAATTCACTGAAAAACAAAAACTCATTAACGAAAAGTGTAGCGACGATAATGAGTTTGGTACAAAGGATAAGCCGAGATGTTCATTTCCTACAGCTCCCCTCAAGGAAGGTAGTGTCGTCGCACTTTTTGGCGGCCCTTATGACAGCATCAACTTGGATGGGGCTAAAGGTACGGCTCAGTCACCTGTTTTTATTCGTGGGGAAGATAAAAAGACGGTTTTAAATGGTCGGGAAGGTATTAAAATCAAGAACTCGTCTTATGTAATCCTGGAGAATCTTAAGACTGATGGTTCCGAACAGTCTAATAAAAAGTCAAGTTGGGGGCTACGAATATCACAACCTGCTGATCATATAGCTATTCGTCACTCCGAAGCGACTAATTATCAGGCGGCGGAATATTGTAAAGATCGAATGGGGGGGGTAGGTTGTTGGTTTTCTTCCGTTTGGGCTATCGGAGCTGACAAAAACTGGGAGGGACAAAGCGGAATTAATGGTAGGGAAACCACGGATACCGATACCACGCAATACGATATCACGGATATCGTTCTTTATGACAATACCATTACTAAGAATGGCAGCATGCTTGCTTATGACAGTGCTAAAGACGACGATAAAAACTATAAGCCCGCTGACTATGAGACTGGGCGCCACGCGATTTCTTTATCGGGCGGTACAAAAGATATTTGGATCCTGGATAACAAAATCAACAATAATGCTGAAGACGGTATACAAATATTTTGGTATACACGTGGCTCTCATGGAAAAGTCGCTGAAAATATTTACATTGGTGATAATACAATAACTAATAACGGAGAGAATGCGGTCGATGTAAAACAGTCCAAACATGTCGTGATTTCCAGCAACAAAGTTTCAGGTTATAAGCAAACGATTTTCCGAGATGGAGCAGCCTCGGGCTCTGATGGCGCTGCCATTGTTTTAAATGACGATTCCCCTAGTGAAAGCTTGTGGGTTATAAATAACGATATTTCTAATAGTAACCTTGGGATTCGCAGCCAATCGTCGGGTGATATCTATATTTCTGGTAACGTAATTTATGATATAGAGAGAGCGCCTGGGGCGAGAGCTCCGACTAGCCCCGGTAGAGGTTATGGTGTAGCAATGTACATTTCATCTACCCGCAGAGCACTGATTGAGCACAACACGATCAGGGATGTAGATGGCGGTATTTATGCGGTAAGTGGTACTGAGCTTCGTATTAGAAATAATATTATTGCTGACCTTAACTCAGATGATGGTTACCTTATTGCTGCGAATGATAAAAACTATGAAACATATAAAATAAGCAAGAACCTACTCGATACTGATGTTAATTCTGATTCGGAGGATATGAGGTTGCGAGGAGTAAAAGACTGCGTTGGCTGTTTATTGGGCGTTAATCCAAAATTCAAAGACGATAAATATGCGCTAATGGAGGGTAGCCTGGCGATAGATGCTGCATCAGTATCGACAGTTGACACTGCATTTGATGATCTTGATGATTTTGATCATATACTGGATAATTTTATGACGGATTTTAACGAAAAACCTAGAGCAAAAAATGGTAATATCGGAGCCGTAGGTTTTATGGATCCAAATGCAGCAGCTCCTGCTGCTCCAAGTGGTTTAACCTTGACATTGTTACCCACTTCATAATAAGAACAGTTCTAACAGAAGCTGACCTAACAACATGGGTCAGCTTCACTAAACCCACCCAATTTGTAAGTGACCCCCATCTTCGCTTTATGTTTTTCCTGCACGCTATACCACGGCAATATCTTCAGGTAGAATATCGATTTGACTTAGTTTTTATATTTGGCGCCTCACTGGGCTAGTAAGTTGTTGAAATGGAGTTTTCATGCATTTAGATGATGTCAGGGTCGCAGTAATAGGCTTGGGTTACGTTGGACTACCGTTAGCAGTAGAGTTTGGCAAAAAGTATCCAACAGTTGGTTTTGATATAAACGGTAAGCGAATTGCTGAATTGCATGAGGGTTATGATTCTACCCAAGAAGTAAGCCGGGACGAGCTACAAGAAGCTAGTCAGCTGAAGTTTTGTAGTGAGATGGAAGAAATTAGTGATTGTAATACATACATAGTCACTGTGCCTACACCTATCAACAAGCATAAGCAACCAGACTTAACCCCTTTGCTTGCCGCAAGCGAATCTATCAGTCAGGTAGTAAGGCAAGGGGATGTTGTTATCTTCGAGTCCACAGTATACCCGGGCGCGACAGAAGAGGATTGTATACCAATAATTGAGAAAGGTTCTGGCCTTAAATATAATGAAGGTTTCTTTGCTGGTTACTCTCCGGAGCGGATTAATCCTGGGGATAAGGTCCACCGGGTAACAAGTATTAAAAAAGTGACTTCAGGTTCGACGCCAGAAATTGCAGACCATGTTGATGCGCTATACGGCTCTATCATCCACGCCGGAACACATAAAGCTGAATCAATTAGAGTGGCCGAAGCTGCAAAGGTAATAGAAAACACACAAAGAGACCTGAATATTGCTCTTATAAATGAGTTAGCAATCATCTTTAATAAGCTGAATATTGACACAGAGGCAGTACTTGAAGCGGCAGGAACAAAGTGGAATTTTCTACCATTCCGGCCTGGGCTAGTCGGAGGTCATTGTATTGGTGTTGATCCGTATTACCTTACCCATAAAGCACAGTCGATAGGTTATCACCCCGAAGTTATTTTGGCTGGTCGAAAAATCAATGACAATATGGGGAGCTATGTGTCAAGTCAACTTGTTAAGGCGATGATAAAGAAAGGGATTAATATTAGTGGCGCCAATATCTTAGTGCTGGGGCTTACTTTTAAAGAGAATTGTCCAGACCTAAGAAATACTAAGGTAACCGATATCATAGACGACCTTTCGGAGTATAAGGTTAAGATAGATGTATATGACCCTTGGGTGGATGAACATGAAGCCTATTCTGAATATAAAATCAGACCAATTAGTGAGCCCAAGAAGGGGCACTATGATGGTGTTATCCTAGCGGTCGCACACCAAGAATTTAAAAAAATGGGGATCGATTCAATTCGTAGTCTTGGTAAAGCAGAGCATGTTCTGTTTGATTTAAAATATGTCTTTAGCAAATCAGAATCGGATATTAGACTTTAATATCAAAAATTGGCGTAGCTCATCAACGGTTGTTAATAGAACGAATCATCATTATGAATGAATATGAAAAAATAAAGTTGGAATTGGCCTTAAAGCCTAAAGTGTGGCTAATCACTGGAGTGGCTGGTTTCATTGGCTCTAACCTTTTAGAAACCCTATTAAAGTTAGATCAAAAAGTTATTGGCTTGGATAATTTTAGTACTGGCCATCAGCATAATCTTGAGGAAGTGAAAGGTAAAGTATCACAAGTACAGTGGTCTAGTTTTACATTTCTCGAGGGTGACATACGTAACGTTGAGGACTGTAACAAGGCAGTTAAGGATGTAGACTACGTGCTGCATCAAGCCGCTTTAGGCTCGGTTCCCCGCTCAATTAAGGATCCAGCTACTACGAATGAGGTCAATATTTCTGGTTTTCTAAACATATTGGTAGCAGCAAAAGAGCAAAAAGTTGGATCTTTCACTTATGCCGCATCAAGCTCTACATACGGGGACCACCCAGGGCTGCCAAAAGTGGAAGATACTATAGGTAAACCTCTTTCACCTTACGCGGTTACTAAATATGTAAATGAACTGTATGCCGACGTATTCGCAAAATCTTATGGTTTTAGCGCAATAGGGTTAAGGTATTTCAACGTATTTGGACAACGTCAAGATCCTGATGGTGCATATGCAGCGGTGATCCCTAAGTGGACTGCAGCAATGATTTCCGGTCAAGACGTATATATAAATGGTGATGGGACAACCAGTCGCGATTTTTGTTTTATCGATAATGTAGTTCAAGCAAATATTCTTGCTGCTACAGCTGCAGACGAAGCTAAAAATCAAGTCTACAATGTGGCCTTGAATGCTCGGACTAGCCTAAATGAGTTATTTGATTACTTAAAAGATAATTTAGGTAAAAACGGGGTTGTATACGAAGGTTCTCCCGTTTATAGAGACTTTAGGGCTGGGGATGTATTGCATTCTCAGGCTGATATAACTAAGGCTTCGAGTGCTTTAGGTTACCAGCCTGACTATTCTATCCTTGATGGATTGTCGAAAGCCATGCCGTGGTATATAGCTCGCTAAGAGAATAAGCCTAATCCCGCATTTATTTCTTAAGGTTGAATTGCTCTTTATTTGACCTCAACTCTAATTAATAAATTTATATTTGTGCCAGGTTGTTCCTGGCTTTTGCTATGTCAGAATTGGTATTTATTATGAATAAAGCATATCGTTTTTACGAGATAGATCTTTTTAGATTCATTGCTGCCATTGCTGTCGTGATGTACCACTATGCTTTTAGGGGAGCTGCGTCTGGTGGTTATATGCCATATGCATTTGAAAGTGTATCTGAGTTTTTTAGCTATGGTTTTCTTGGAGTTGAGCTGTTTTTTATCATAAGTGGATTCGTTATTCTCCTATCTGTACAGAAAGCTGATTTAAAAGCTTTTTTAGTCTCAAGGTTTACCAGGCTTTTTCCAGCATACTGGTTTTCTGTCATACTAACGACGCTGGTAGTTGTGCTGTGGGGCCAGGATTTATATACAGTTTCTTTTTCTCAGTTTCTAGCAAATTTAACTATGATTCAGGGTGTCTTCGGTATAAAAAATATAGATGGCGTATACTGGACTCTATTAGTTGAGTTGAAATTCTATTTCATCATTTTTCTTATGTTGCTAGTAGGTAAAGTTCAACATTTTTCAAAGTATTTGTTTGTTTGGCTGATGATTTCCATATTCGCAATTGTTTTTGATGAATATAATAGAGGAGCGCTAAACTTCTTCTTATTCCCTGAGTATAGCTTTTATTTTATTGCTGGCGCTATATTTTATCGGGTCAGTCAGGCCGGGGTTAGTCCATATAGAGTTGTAGCCTTATTACTTTGTAATGCCTTTGGGATTGTAGTTGCTATAGCAAAAGGGGAAATACTATCTGAAAAGTACAATGTAGTGTTTGATTCATATATTATAGCTTGCGTAGTAACTTCATTTTTTGTCCTTTTCTGGTTGATATCGTTAAAGAAACTGTCCATGTTGAGTAAGCCATGGTTTATTACTCTTGGCGTACTTACGTACCCACTGTATCTAATACATCAAAATATTGGGTACATTATATTTACTCAACTTCATGAATTAGTATCACCCGTTGTTCTATTGATCCTTGTTCTTTCTCTTGTAATACTTTGCTCCTACTTTATCCATTTTCAACTAGAAAGGAAGTTTGCCCGTAGATTGAAACTACTGTGTGAAAGGGTTTTGAATCAGCTTGCGGTCAGAAGGCCGAGTTCTTAGGTCTGCCAATTTTAGAGAAAGGACTCTAGATGATTCGTTATACACTTTTATTGTTGTTTATCAGTTTCCTGTGCACGTATGCATTCAAAAACTGGTTTAAAGCATTATGTTTCTCTCTTCCTTTACTGGCAATGCTGGAGAGACCCGACATGCCAAGAGCAATGTTAGGTATTTCTGGGTTGAATCCATATAATATTGTATTGGGCTTTATCCTTATTGCCTGGTTAAGCCAAAAGAAAAAAGAGCAGCTCAACTGGAATTTACCGAAAAATGTAAATCGGTACCTGATTTTGTTCTTGCTTGTATCGATTGTTGCATTTATCAGAATGATAATGGATCCCAGTGGTTTCCAAATTCATGCCGAATACTTTAATGCTTTTAAAGGGAATTTTGTTCATATACCTTCTGTTGGTAGCTTATATAAAGATGATCTCTTTAATGCATGGAAATGGCTGATACCTGGCCTTTTGATATGTCATGGGGCTAACACGCCAGAGAGAGCTAGAATGGTGCTGGTTTTTCTTCTCATTACTGGTGTGTTGCTCGCTTTACAAGTGATTATTAAGATGGCCCCCGCTCTTGTTGGGCTGGATGACTTACATAGAAGGAGTATGCGAGTTTTTAATAGGGACATTGGATACCATAAAGCTGAGCTAGCCCCCTTTGTAGGCGCAACCGCTTGGGCATGCGTTGTTTATGCGAGTTCATCAGTTTCTAAGTTACACCAAAGGATTGCACTCTGTGGTTTCTTATTGTGCTCAGTAGCTTTGGTCGCAACGGGGGGGCGAGGTGGTGCTATGGCATGGTTTGCATGTGCTTGCTTATTTGGCTTATTGCGTTGGCGCAATATTATTATATTTGGCCCTATTTTAGCAGTGATAGCGTTACTCCTCATTCCTGGAGCCCAGGAAAGATACACGGCCGGTTTTTCCTCAGAATCTCAAGAAGGTATTTCTTCGAGACTAGATACTGTCGACTCGGAAGGGCGCGACCTTTATGCGATCACTTCGGGGCGAGTGATCGTCTGGCCGCGAGTTCTCGAATATGTTAATGAAGCTCCAATATTTGGCTACGGATTAAGATCTTACGAAAGAGAAGGTGTATTTGACTCGCTTCATCAAGATGGAATTTTACCTTTTACAGCTGGGTTCCATAGTCATCCGCATAATGCGTATCTAGCGCTGCTTTTAGATACAGGTATATTTGGCTTGGCCATATTTTTGCTGTTTGCTAGGGCCTTACTTTGGCCTGCGATTAAGAGGTTTTATGGGTATGTGACAAAACCTACTGATCGCGCCGTGGCAGGTTTTTTACTTTCTTATCTCGTCGTCGAAATGGTCAATGGTTTAATTACAGGAACATTCTATCCAAAACAAGCACTCGTTCTCCTGTGGTGCGCGATTGGCCTATTTATGGCAAGTCTAAGAAATAGTTTTGATAAAACTGAAGAACAGGGAACCCACAAACGTCAACTTAAAAAATGATGCTTAGGTTCTTTTCTCAGTATAAGCGTAGTTAGCGAATATCCGGGGTTCTGGTATGAATGGACTAAATTGTGAATAAAAAAATAATTCATAAACCAATTTATCTAATTTTTTTAGTTTTAAGGGTGATGGAAGAATATGTGTGGGATTAGTGGAATATATCATCACTCGATAAATAGTCCGGTGGATCGGGACTTGCTTAAAGCGATGAATGACAAAATTAGCCATAGAGGACCTGATGGCAGCGGTTTTTTTAGCTGTGAGTCGTTGGGACTTGGGCACCGGCGATTAAGTATTATCGATTTAGCTGAAGGTGATCAGCCCATTTATAATGAAGATGGCTCTGTTGTTATTGTTTTTAATGGAGAGATTTATAATTACAAAGAGCTAAGAAAGGAGTTGATTGATAAAGGGCACCATTTCAAGACTCATTCAGATACAGAAGTAATCGTCCATTTATATGAAGATAAGGGGATCGAGTGTCTGGAGCAACTTAATGGAATGTTTGCGTTTGCGTTATGGGATAAAAAGAAACAAAGCCTATTTGTGGCCAGAGATAGATTAGGTGAAAAACCTCTCTATTATCAAAATGAAAAAGGTCGCTTTACTTTTGCGAGTGAATTAAAGGCGATATTAGTAGACCCTCTTGTCGAGCGTAAAATTGATATTTCCGTTGTTGATGATTACCTAGCATATGGCTATGTACCTAGTCCGAAAACAATTATTAGCAAGGTAAAAAAGTTACCTCCCGCTCACTATCTGTTGATTGAAAATGGGAATGTACGAATTGAGAAATATTGGGATCTCTCCATCAACCCCCCCAAACAAGATATAAGTGAAGCAGAGTATAAAGAAAGATTCAGAGAGTTAATAAATGACTCGGTTAAGTTAAGGCTCCGAAGTGATGTGCCAGTGGGCGCATTCTTAAGCGGTGGTGTTGATTCTAGTTTTACTGTGGCTTTAGCATCCCAACAAGCTGACAAGCCGATCTCGACATTTTCGGTTGGCTTCAAAGAGCAAGACTTTGATGAGCTGTCCTACGCGAGTAAAGTTGCGAGACAATACAATACAGATCATCATGAAATTATTTTGGACGAAATTGACTTAACGTTATTCCCAGAGATGGTTGCACATTTTGATGAACCCTTTGGAGATGCGTCAGCGATCCCTACCTATTATGTAACACGCGAAGCTGCCAAGCATGTCAAAGTATGTCTATCAGGCGATGCCGGCGATGAGTTGTTCTGTGGTTATACGCGTTACAATCACGAGCCTTTGGAAAAGGTGCTAGATAAAATTCCGGCGTCACTTAGAAAGGCAGCCTTTTCATCGGTGGCCCATGCTTTACCTGATCATTTACCTGGGAAAGGTCTCTTACAAAGAATGGCGACAAGTGGCAACATAAGGTGGCAAGGAAAAGTTGGCCCTTTTTCACCTGGGGAGCGCTCGAGTCTATTTCGCCCGGAGCATCGGCCCAACATTTCGGAAGAATGGCTATTTAAAGAGTTCTTCTCTGCTGGTAGCTCATCAGTTAGTGACTTTATGCTTGCGGATCAAGCGACCTACCTTCCGGATGATATTCTAGTCAAGGTAGACCGAAACTCAATGTGGCATGGCTTGGAAGTGAGAGTACCTTTTCTGGACCATCGAATAGTTGAATTCGCCAACCAGCTGCCATTTGATCTTAAAAAGCGCAATGGTGTACAAAAGTACCTTATAAAAGAATTGCTAAAGGACATGGTTCCTAAAGAAATTTTGACAAGACCGAAAAAGGGATTTGGACTACCACTGAAATACTGGTTACGTGACAAATATTATGACTATTCCAGGGAGCTATTATTATCTCCGAATAGTGCTTGCAGTGAATATTTTGACCCTGCAGTTATCGAACGACTTATTGATGACAATGCAAAAGGAAAGCGTGACCTTAGTAGAAGGCTCTGGACCTTGATGTGGTTGGAGCAATGGTTGAGAAACTTCAGCAAGTAATCAGATTACAAATTGGATCGGATAATGAAGAGTGAAAAGCGTCTAAAGGTGATGATCGTCATCAGTAATCTAGGTTATGGCGGAGCTGAGCGTCAAGTGGTAGAGCTAGCTAACTATATAGATAAAGGAAAATTTGAGTTTCACATTTGTGCTTTGTCGGAACATGTTCCACTAGCGGAAAAATTGGTCTCTGAGAATGTACGGCTACATATACTACCGAAGAAAACTAAGTTTGATATCGGCCTTGTTTTCAGGCTTAGGCGTTTACTTAGATTGGAATCGATAGATATAGTACATGGGTTTCTGTTTGATGCCGATATGGCGTCACGACTGGCCGGTCGCTTAGCTGGAGTGCCTGTTGTTATAGGTTCAGAGAGAAATTCGAACCAAAACTACAGGGCAGTACACAAGTTTTTGTTTCGTTATACACGCAGTTTTATAGATCTTTGTGTTGCAAATTCCTCTGCTGGAAAGTCCTTCAATCGTTCACTGACTCAAATGCCAGAAGAGCGTTATCGAGTTGTGCATAACGGTGTTGACATAGAGCGCTTTCAGCCTCGAGAATTAACCGAGTTACGGGGAAAGCTTGGCATTGAAGAAGGTGAAATGGTTGTTGGGATCTTTGGAAGCTTCAAGGCTCAAAAAAACCACGGTATTTTTTTTCGTGCAGCGGCTGAAATTTTAAAGCGAAACCCCAACACCAAGTTCCTGATTGTCGGTGGAAAAATTAAAGAAGGGGTAGAGTCATCTGGTAGCTATACAGGAAATTTGCTCGCGCTAATGGATAAGCTGGATATTCGTCAGCACTGTATATTTACCGGCGTAAGGCCCGATGTCGAAAAGTACTATAACTTATGCGATGTAACTGTGCTTCCCTCACTTTTTGAAGGTACCCCCAATGTGGCCTTGGAGTCTATGGCCAGTGGCGTACCAGTAGTTGCAACTGATGTATCTGACAATAGAAAAGTAATGCCAGATGGTAAGGTTGCCTGCATAGTCGAGGTCAATAATGTGGAACAAGTTGTCGATAAAGTATCTTCTTTATTAGATAACGAAGAAATTAGATTGAAAATGTCTCAACAGGCGACGAAATGGGTATCGGATAACTTCTCTCTTTTAGAGATGGCCAATAATATGTCTTCAATTTATATTGAAAAATATGTTGAGAAATGCGAAAGATAAATTGAATTATCCGGTCTAATGTAGGCTTGCTAAGCAAAGTAGCTACATGTTAGGAGGTATCGTTGCTTTCTATGAATAAGAAGTATTCAAAAACTGTTGAGGAATATATTCCAGGTATAAGACATAAACTAGCATTGGCGGCTTTTTTCATCGGAGTAATGTTACTTATTGTAAACATTGGTGGTAGTTTCGTAAATTTGAGAAACCCTGCTATATATAATGAAGATATCCCCCGGCTATTTGATATAGAACTATCTGAGCAGCAACTTTATGAAGTAATCGAAGACTTTGATGGTGATCGAACTAGGTATTTTAGTAAATTGACAAGCTCTGTTAATGCCGGGATCGCTCACTATTGGGAAGACGATGGAATAGATAAGTACAACCTTAGGGTTCCTTTTTATGAAAACTACCTGTTATATTTGGCGAGTTTTATTGCTCCAGGCCTATATTTGAAATACGAATTTGCAGATTATAAAAAGGCAATAGAAAGAGGTGTTGGTTTATGTTCTCAACAATCTATCATAACTGCAGATATATTGAATGAAAAGGGGATAAAATCAAATATTATTGGTTTGTCTGGCCATGTTGTTCTTCAGGCTCAGGTTAATGAGGAGAAAGATGAATGGTGGGTTTTAGATCCCCATTATGGCGTGGTTATCCCACATGACATTTCATATATTGAAAAATATCCTGGTATTATTAAAGAATATTATTCTGATGCCGGATATGATAACGCAACCATATTTGGTCTCTTAGCAGTTATTTATGGCAAGGAAGGAAACGTAGTATATGAGGGTGAGGGAGCAACACCATATCAATTTAAAAAGATGCTTGTAGAGAAGTTAAGTTATGTTTTTATCTGGCTTATTCCTTTTTTCTTAATGCTACCAATGACAGTCTCTATCTATCGAAAGAACAGAGATTAGTTATTATCGGTAAATAAGCCTAAGTTTTAACGAAGCCAAACTTGGCAATCAAGTTTGGCTTCCGCTCTTATAGGTAACCGATTTTTCTGTTTAGGGGGCCTGAAATACGCTCGAATGTATCAAGATCTTTCTTGTCAACTTGTTCAAGCCACTTTCGATCCAATGAAATACTAATCCGGTCTTTATTTCTCATATTGTTACCCAAGATATGATTTTCTTTGGCTTTTAGGTCAACGTTTTCCCAATCTAATTGGAGAGGTTCGAGTTGTAAGGCATTCCAGATCCTACCTAAGTGTAGCCCAGGGTCTTGGCATAAATCTTCATAAGTTATTTCAGTGATCCTATCAGAAGGTAGCTTATTCGATACTATCTCCATCTGGTCTATCGTATAGCGCCACTCTTTCGCTGCTCCGCTGAAGTCAATTGGGTACTGAGTTTTTCTAACTTGGGACTGACTCTGTGCTCTTCCATCCCTATAAAGTCGGATAACGTGAATATCCCATTTACCAGACTGGTACAAATATAACAGCCGATGAGGGTCTTTTGAGCCATCAAGAAAAATATCTGCATTTTGATGCTGGCTAATCAACTTGCTTAGTAAGTAATTCTGTTCAATGATTTTTTGGTATTCTTGATTGAGTTTAGGAGTGTTTGCTAACACTGTTTTTCGCACCAGCTCAAAGGGTTGATTTCTTACTTGGGATCCCAATATTTTGTTAAAAATCGGATTGGTGGAAGCGAAGTGAGTGCCAAAGTGATCCAGAGAGAATTCTCTATTGAGGTTATGCATATCACTGGTTATATCTTTCCAGAAGCTACATTCTTCAATTTTACTTCCGCAAGAGCAGTTGTAGTCTTTGATTGGCCCCATTGACGTTGCTTTTAACTCTCCAATTGTCGACACTTTTGGATGCAAAGCAAGTAACATGGTAAGAAGAGTTGACCCCGAGTAACTCGGTGACATGATATAGACAAGTTTTTGCCTAGCTCTAGTAGCTTTATTGGCTGAGTCTGTATCTAACTGCAAAATATATCCCTTATGTTTAAACCTTAGTAAAGCTTATTTACCTGTATGGCTTTTTCTATTGTCAATAAAGCTCTTATAAAGCCTCATTTAGCGATTTTTACTTTCTGTCCGCCAATTCTACTTTTTAGTGTTAAGGTCCATTTTTCTCGTATATCTTTCGGTAGAACCCAAATCCAGTAGATGAAAAGTGTGGCTGTGATGCCAAGCAAGGCTGATAAAATAAAGATGTGCCACTGACCCGTTAGAAACGCTTCTCTGCCAAAGTAGAGCGGTAACATAAGTGGCAGGTTATAAATGAATGGTTGTATCACTGAACGGCAGAAATACTGATAGAGGGAAAGATTAAACGTTCGCTTTAGGTATAAAGGCATGACCAAGAGCCAGCTTAACGTCCAGCATATGCCGACGAAACCGGCGGCTGTTTCTGCTGACCATCCAACATAATTCGCAATGGGAATGAATATTGCCAATGAGAGTAAGGTCACGAGTAAACTATACAGAGATACTTTACCATGTGCATTTAAGCCGGTAAGAACACCCATAGTACCTGATTGGGCTATGGGTAAAGCACTGCCTAACGCCAGCAAAATGAGCATTGTTCGGTTGTCATAACCATCACCCATCCAAATTCTTAGGACTATATCGCCAAAAAAGGCGAGGCCTAAAATGGGTGGTAATGTTGCGCAAAGGCAATAGCGACCCGAATCAAGCAATAACTGCCTCACTTCCTGAGTCTGTTTTAAACCAAGTAGACCACTGGTCATTGGTGTAAACATAGTTGCTACTTTACGAATCATTTGCTCAATAATTCTAATCAGGGCAACGCCGCGGTTGAAAATAGCCAGGGTGGCAGGGCCTGTATGAACAGCGATTAATATTGCCGTGGTTTGAAAGATTAGTACTTGTGGTGCGGTGGTTACTATGGTCTTGCCACCAAAGTGAAGCATTTTCCACGAGACCTTTTTATTCCAAAACGAATAACCAACTTTTATATCTGGACACATTCGCCTGGCGAACCATATTCTGGTTATCGCAGTGAAAATCGCACCACAGAAAACGATAACAGCAAGTTGTGTTAAACCTCCGCCCAACAGAAGCATGGCCATCATACACATGGCCATTATAAAATCTTGAACTGCCCCTATCGAATGCTGAATGTCCCATCTATGGCACCCGGTAATAATGGCGCCAGCGGGAGAAGCGAGCATCTCTATGGCAAGTGCCATACCCAAGAATATAAGGACGGACTTAATTTCTGTTTGGGTTTTGAGATCCTGGACATCGACCCACTGTGTGATTGTCAAAGCGAGTATCACCGCAGAGAGGGCAACACATAATGCTACACAGCTCTGCCAAACTATGACAGCGGTAGCTGATTGTGAAAGTGCTGTCGGATTATTTTCAGCACGATAAAGGGCTACATATCGAGTTAAAGCGGCGGTTACTCCAAAACCTGTTAAAGTCAGGTATCTTACCGTCACCCAGCCTAAATCCCAAACGCCGAGAGCCTCAGCTCCAAGATTATCGCTGATTTGTCTTGGCACTATAAATCCAGCCAAAATAACAAATATATGCATTCCCCAACTTACAATAATATTGCGTGTTAGCTGCTTACGTCCTGTCAGGTCGTTCATTCCGATTTTCCAATAGATATGGGGTCGAATCTTAGGCTCGTTGCCACTATAGATTGAAGCTTGGGAAGCAAAGGGGTCGCGTAATCCCTTCGAGGGCGTATTGTGTAGCGGCGATTGTCACGCCGAGTGAGAGCAGGTTCTCGAAATCAAGCATTTTAGAATTACTATAGGTCAAAATTTTATGATGTATGATAACCAAGTTTCGTGTCGGGGTGTAGTTTAACTTTTCGATTGTTAATAATAATTGACCTAATGACTTTTTGTTTGCGTATAGCTAGTTTCCACCCTGAAACGTCGATTCTCTCATTCCCTCGCACGAGAGAATTCAGCTGCTTTAGCGTGCTCCGTGATCGCGGTTAAGCCACTGGATTCCGAGATGTCGGACCACCACGTGCGAGGGAATGACAAGATAGCGTTTCAGGGTGGGCGCTAGCTATGGCTGAGGGTGTGATGTCAATTCCTCCTAGGGACTGTGTGAGTGATCAACTAATGGGTTCGCTTTGTTCTGAGTGACTATTTAGTGATAAACAGTTTATTTTATTGGATTCTGTCCCACCAAATGTCTAAACTGTGCATCCCATAGATAGTTCCCACTGTTAAAATGGAATTGCAGCGTTTAGCTGAACATAAGGTACTTCTGTGGCGGCTTTAAATGGACTCAGCATTGAGCAGTAGTCAGTTTACATAATGGATAGTTGAAAGGATATTGGCGTGTCAAACAAGGTATTAGTAACAGGTGCTGGCGGGTTCATCGGCAGTCATTTAGTAGAGCTATTAGTTAAGGAAGGTTATGACGTCAGAGCATTCGTTCATTACAATGCTAATAGTAACTACTATAACTTGGAGAAAATCCCAAGTGACGTATTGAATTCAGTTGAAATTGTTGCTGGTGATATTGCTGACCCATTCTCTGTTTCAAATGCAGTTAAAGGCTGCTCTTCTGTATTTCATCTGGCGGCCCTAATAGGTATTCCTTATTCCTATGTCGCACCGGGCTCATATGTTAGCACTAATGTTAACGGTACACTAAATGTACTCGAAGCATGTCGTCAATTCGGGGTTGAGAGAATGTTGCACACCTCAACTAGTGAAACATATGGTTCAGCTCAGTATGTTCCCATAGACGAAAAGCACCCTCTGGTGGGGCAATCACCGTATTCAGCGAGTAAAATAGCGGCAGATAAAATGGCCGAAAGTTATTGGCTTAGCTTTGAAACGCCAGTGACCATCGTTAGGCCTTTCAATACCTTTGGCCCAAGACAGAGCATGAGGGCAATTATCCCAACTATTATCGTTCAGGCCCTAACTAAAGGTGAGTTAACCCTAGGTAGTTTAGACCCGGTAAGGGATCTTACCTTTGCGACCGATACCGCAAGAGGTTTTTTAGCTGCGTCCAAGTCCGAGCAGGTGATTGGTGAATTGGTCAATTTAGGCGTCGGAAAAGGCGTGACTATTGGCAAATTGGTGGAAATGATTGGAGAGTTGTTAGGTAAAGAGCTACCTGTCCAAACCGATCAGCAACGAATCAGGCCAGCCGGTAGTGAAGTAATGCAGTTAATCAGTGATAACAGCAAAGCCCAAGAGTTGATGGGGTGGCAACCCGAGGTTTCACTACGCGATGGATTGCAGCAGACAATTGACTATATCCAGCAAAATCTGCATCTGTTTAAAAGCGATAATTACGCGGTATAAAAGGGCGTCTGTTATATGAGTGATATTAAGGCAATCTTACTTGCCGGGGGTAAGGGTACTCGACTGCGCCCGTTGACGGTTACGTTTCCTAAGCCCCTTGTGCCTTTGGGTGATAAACCCATTATAGAAATACTGTTATCAAAGCTTAAAAATGCAGACTTAACTGACGTCACAATTTCCACAGGTTACTTAGCCGAGCTGGTTATGGCGTTATGCGGAGACGGTAAAAAGTTTGGCGTAAATATTGATTATATTAATGAAAAATCACCGTTAGGAACCGCAGGGCCAATAGGTCTAGTCGAAAATTTGACTGAAAATTTTGTCGTCATGAATGGTGACTTACTGACAACGTTAGATTTTCGCAAAATGATTGATTACCATAAAGAACAAGATGCGGATGTCACTATTGGTATTCATCGCCGAGAAGTCAAAATAGACTTTGGTGTTGTTGACACGAAAGATGGTGTATTTAGCGGATTCAGAGAAAAACCAACTTACCATTACGATGTCAGTATGGGGTTTAATATTCTTTCAAATCGGGTTCTTAAGTACGTTAACGAAGATGAGTACCTCGACATGCCAGACCTTATCCTCAAAGTCCATGAAGGGGGTGGTAAGGTTTGTTGTTATCAAGAAGACTGCTATTGGCTGGATATAGGGCGAATGGATGATTATGCCCAAGCACAGCAAGATTTTATAGAGAATGAGGCGAAGTTTTTAGGGGAGTGAAAACTATGTCTCAAACCATATGGGTTACAGGTGCTAGCGGTTTTACCGGTAAGTATCTTATTGAGTCTCTGCGTGAAAAAGCTGGAACTGACAGTATCATTGCTATTAGCCGCAAACAACACGAGGTCAAATTTGCCGACGTATCACTTAGCATCGATATAACAGATAGTAGGGCCATTCAACAGGTTGCCAAGCGATACCGACCGGATCAGGTTTATCATTTAGCGGGTCTTATGCCGCCAAACGATGAATCTGCTATGTTTCACGTTAATGTTTCTGGTACTTATGCATTGATGAATGCACTTTGTTGTGTTGGTGCTGTTTCGACTAGGGTGCTCGTTGTTGGCTCGGCGGCCGAATATTTCTCCAATGATACTGGTTATTATCGCGAAGATAATGCCATTGGTGGTTTTTCTCCCTATGGAAGGGCTAAATCTGCGCAAACAATGATTGCATTAGCAGCCGGTCATAACATGGGAATTGATGTAGTTGTAGCCAGACCTTTTAATCTGGTCGGACCTGGTCTTTCTCGTAACTTGGTTGTCGGTGAAATTTGCGCGCAACTAGCTGAAGGGAAGCACGAGTTAACACTTGGCAATACGCTTGCTGAACGAGATTTTATTGATGTAAGGGATGCTGCTTCCGCTTACATTGCTCTTATGGAGGAGGGGGAGCCTTCTAACATTTACAATGTTTGTACGGGTGTTTCCAGTTCTATAGAGGAAGTTGTCAAGTTAGCTGGTAAAGTATGTGACTTAAGTCCTGAGGTAGTAAGTGATAGCAGCCGGTTTAAGCCGCAGGATGTGGATAAGGCGTACGGAGACCCTGGAAAAACCTATGCTTGTGTAGCCTGGCGACCCCTATACTCTCTGGCTGATTCTATTCGAGATATGGTAAAGGAACTTAGGTGTGAGTGAGAGATATGACATTTGTATTGTCGGCCTGAAATGTTTCGACTTACTTAACAATGTCGCTATACCTAAATATTTGGGTGGTATTGAAAAACTGCTAGTGACATTGGCTAGAGGTCTTTCTGCAGATGGACTTAAAGTTGCATTTGTGACATTTGATGAAGGTCAGAGTGACGCATTAGAGATTGATGGGATAACCGTATACAAGGCTTATAAGCCTGATACGGGTATTCGCGGGCTCAGGTTTGTTTACCCTAAAATGACGTCAATTTGGCAAGCTATGCGCAGAGCTAATGCTGGCGTATATTTGCAAATGGGAGCGGGCGTCGAAACCGCAGTTACAGCGATAGGTACGCGTATGCTGGGGGGCGAGAAAAGGTTTATATATTGTTCGGGCAGTGATAGTGACTGTTTGTCGGAGCTGCCCCTTATTGACTCCAAAATCGAGAAGTTTTTCTATCGTTGGGGATTAAAGAATGCTAATGAAGTAGTGACTCAGACACAAAAACAGCAGATCATGTTAAGGCAAGCTTTTGGCAATGTATCGGCTGTTATACCAATGCCATATGAGTCAAGTCTTGGTGTGCAGCCCGTTTCAGCGGAGCAACGAGCCCTTGAAAGCGTGAGTGCTCTATGGGTTGGACGAGTAGTCGAAGTGAAACGCCTAGAGCTGTTGGTTGAGATTGCTACTCAACTACCTCAGGTGGCATTTCATGTAGTTGGGACTGCAAATTCAGTATCCGACTACGCAAAAAAGGTACTGTCCGAAGCAGAACAAGTATCCAATATAACGATTCATGGCCGAATATCTGATCTCGCTTTAGCTGAGCTATACAATAAATGCTGGCTTTTATGCAACACTTCCAGCTTAGAAGGGTTTCCTACAACTTTCTTGGAAGCTTGGAGTTATGGGTTACCCGTAGTTACAACTTTTGATCCCGACAGTGTGGTAGTGAATAATAACGTAGGTTTGGTTGCCAAAGACAAGCAGTCGTTTGTCGACTTGATAGAAATGTTAGTGGAGGATGAGGAGCAATACTTGTCCTTGGCTGTTAATGCTAAACGGCTACACACTGATAAATATACCTTTAATGCTATCCTGCCAAGGTATAGGGAGTTAATCGCTAATGGGTAACTCTGCATTATAGAGAGCATTTTATTTGTTTGTATAAATATACTAACCTTCACTATTGTTTCGAATGTATTTGAGATAGTAGGGTAATTTATCTCAAAATAGTATATTTTTATTGTCATTTACGAATGGCTTGAAATGTCCAAATTGTAGTGCTAATTTTAAAGCGCTTAGAAAAAGGCAAACTAAGTTAAAGCTTAGGACGCAAAGCTACCGGTCTAAGGGGGTTCAAAAGGATTCCTATGATAGCGGGGTTGCCAAAGAAAACTTGTTTTTGACTTGTACTGTTCTTTTGCAATTTCCCTTCCGGTGTACTGATTACTTAACTCATTAAGGAAGTGGGGAAGTATTATGCCAGTCAAGGAACTGTTTGGGAGTATTCTAAAAAATCAGTCGGGTTTTTCTCCCACCCGCGCCTCCTTCATCCTTATAACTATCGTCATTTTTGCCCTATTGTTTCGACATTGGGTAAGTGACAGGTTATTTGATGACATCAACCACAATATTGAATTCAACTCTCCGGCTGCAGGGATAAGTGATTCCGGGGACCCAATTAACTGGAACCCAGGCCATTACCTTGTCATTGATAGTAAGGGTGACCTTAGAGAGCTGGAAAACCTGTACCAAAATGAAAGTATTAAGGGGCTTCTGGTTCGTTATTCATGGAAAAACTTGGAGCCTGAACAAGGCCAATACGATTTTTCTGAAATAGAGTCCAACCTCAATTTTTTGGCTGGGTTAGGAAAGCAGCTGGTCATTCAGGTAATGGTTAATTCTGCGGATAAGGCGGATACAAACCTACCAGGGTATTTAATTACTAACCAAGAGTATGAAGGCGGCTATCAGTTATTGAACCAAAATTGCAGTGCAGGAGATCAATACTGCGGAGGGGAAATTGCTAAACTTTGGCTCCCTCAAGTCAATGATAGATTGCAAAAGTTATATTTCCGCCTTGCTGAGGAATTTGATACAGCCCCGAATTTTGAAGCTATCAGCCTTGCTGATTCGGATGTTCACCAACTAAAAGCTTCTCAGGATATTTATGCTAATTTTCCTACTGGGTATGTAAGTGCGATAGAGCAAAATTTATCTCTACTTAAACTTGCCTTTATTAATTCAATTGTTATAACTCAGCCTTATTTGAGCCCAAGTAATAGCATATTTGATACGGGGAATTTGGCTCTTGGGGCTCTTGCAACAGGCTCACCTGTTTTTTATAAGTTAAATAGTAGCGCTCTAGCCGATTCGATAATTGGCGATACCGAAGGTCTTGAGCTTAGTTATCTTTTTTGGTTAATAAGTGAGGCAGGGAGCAGTTACCTAGTAGACGCATTAGGCACGATTAGTTATTTAGGTGAAAAAATTTCGTTTAAAGTTAGCGTAGTGTCAACGAATGAGCGTGTCGGATTGGAAGGACAGGATGAGTCGATGTCGCCTAGCTCAAAGGACGCCAAAGATGCTAGTTCGAGCTCCTCAGATATGAACACAACTAATAATCACCTAAACTGGCAAGACAATGCAGATAACGAAGATGGGTATTATATTGAGCGAAGTACAGGCAATGCTGATGCATATATAAGAATCGCTACTCTGGGTAAAGATGTTGACGAATACACTGACAGTTCCGCTTTAGGTGGGATAGTTTATTGTTACCGTGTTGTTGCATTCAATGAGGTGGGCACAAATAACTCTCAACGCATTTGTAGTTCGGGTAGTAGTGGGGAGACTGGAGGGGGGTCAGGAGATGGTAATGACACCGGTTCAGGTTCAACTGGTGGTGACGGTGACGGTGACGGTGACGGTGACGGTGACAGTGGCTCTGATAATAATGGCGGGAGTGGTCAATTCTCAGGGTATTTGCTTAATTGGGTGGATAACTCAGAAAATGAAGATGGTTTCATTGTCGAGTTAAAATCAGGAGATTCAGGTAACTATAGTGTTGTGGCAACAGTTGCTCGAAATATTACTTCTTTTTCGAATTCACAGCTGGAAATAGGTGTTCAACATTGTTTTCAGGTGAAGTCTTTTAATGCCGCAGGTGTTTCGGCCTCGGAGTCAAATTGCTTTACACTTCAGGAGCAACCTACTGGGTCTCAAATAAAGCTGGAGTGGCTGGATAACTCAACAAACGAAGATGGATTTATTATTGAGCGTCAGTCTCAATCAAACGGGGTTTTTGAAAGGTTAGCAGTTCTGCCACCAAACTCGATGAGTTATGTAGATCACAATGTGTTAAATGGTGTTGCATACTGTTATAGAATTGAGGCGTTTAACCAAGCCGGTGAGTCACCGTCAGAAGTGATTTGCCTTACTTCTGGAAGTGATGGTAACGGTGATAATCCTGGAGACGGAGACGGAGACGGAGACGGAAACGGAGACGGAGACGGAGACGGAGACGGAGACGGAGACGGAGACGGAAACGGAGACGGAAACGGAGACGGAAACGGAGACGGAGACGGAGATCCTGATGGTTCGTACATTCAGAATAAACTATCTTGGTCAGATAATTCGGATAATGAAGATGGTTTTATTGTTGAGCGTAAGTCAAGTGTAGAGGCTGATTTCCAAATGATTGCTCAGCTAGGTGTCAATACCACCTCTTATATTGATGCTGCGGTAACAGTAGGGCTGAATTACTGCTATCGAATCAAAGCGTTTAATTCGGCTGGGTTCTCTCACTCTGAAGTGGATTGTTTTGGTTCAAACACATCGCCTGATGGGGAGACAAATGGAGGCAATAATGGGGGCGACAACGTTCCGGATGGCTCCGGTGGGGACGGTAGCCAAAGCCAGCCAGATTTGCCCAATGGTACTGTGAATCTGGACTATATGTTGACTTGGAACGACAATTCAACGAATGAAGATGGCTATATCATCGAACGGAAAGAAAAATCCGATGGTTCGTTTGAAGAAGTTGCGCATGTTTCGAAAAATACAACCTCATACCTCGATACGGGGCTTGTGTCCGGTCTTCAATATTGCTATAGAATTAAAGCCTATAATTCTAGTGGGTTATCGAGATCTGAAGAGATCTGCACTCCTTGAGGTTAATTGTCTAGCGTATAGATAATCTATCGGAGCCCTTGATTTAAAACCATCGTTTGAACAAGGGCTTTTGCTTTTAAGCACAACTCCACATTCGAAACTACCGCTATGTAAAGGGCAGGGTAAAACTTTTAGGAATAACCATATAAGCCCTTCTGCAATAGCTTTTTGTTCCGTTGCAAAACGGCGCAGATTGGTATCTTATTTTAGCTCTTTAAACAATAACTCAACCTGCCAGCGACAACGATAAAACAGCATAACCTCTACGGCACTAAATACTTCATGCTCCAGATTGGTTAGCCATATCACGAACTTTTGTTCTTCTGCAAACCAGCGGCGAATGATCGCTTACATTGGGAGGCCATATTTAACGCATTGTCTGAAGGTAGAGACCTTGAATATGTGATGGTCGATGGCAGTATTGCACACGTTCATCAGCATGGAGCGCCCCAACAAAAACGTCAGAAAGAAGAGTTCGTTGGTAAATCCCGTGGCGGATTAAGTACGAAAATCCATGCTGCTGTTGATGCGCTGGGCAATCCGATGAGATTGCTCCTGACAGCAGGAAAAGCCTCAGGATATGGTTAAGGCAATGCGTTGATTGAAGGCTTCAATATGGATTACGTACTGGCGGACAAAGGATATGATTCGGATCGTTTTATAGAACTCATCAAGGACTCAGGTGCTACGCCAGTCATTCCTTCAAGGCGCAATAGGACAGCACCTCGTGAGGTTGACAAGGAGCTTTATAAAGAGCGGAACTTGGTGGAAAGGCTTTTCCAGAAGTTGAAGCAATTCAGAAGAATTGCCACACGGTATGAGCGATTGGGGCGTAATTACCAAGCCATGTTACATCTGGCAGCTTCATTGGTTTGGCTTGCATGATTGAGAACGACCTCTAGTACTTTTGATTTAATTTTTGTTAATTTTTGTTAATTTGTTGTTGAAATTTACTTCGGTTTGGTAGTATCTGTGAAGTGACTAAATTTACTTTGATAAATCAATAACTCTAAATTAGCATTTAAATGGCTAAATCAACATATCCACTAACAGTTCATTAAACTGATTTGTAATCTGCCAAATTTTTTGAAAAAGCTAGATTAAGAGGCACTATCAACTCACAGCTTATGATAAACGTTAGCCGTCATTATGTATAAAGGATAATCTAGTGAACCTGATTAAAAAACTTGTCAGAGACTTTTCAAAAAAAGCCAGAGCAAAAAGGGCATTCATATTCAGGAATAGCTTTTTGATCGATGAAAATACAAAAATATTAGATCTTGGTTCAGAAACTGGTTCAAATATTCACGCAGTTCTGCAGGGGACACCTTATCAACCAAAGAATGTCTACATTGCTGATATTGATTCATCATTGATTGAAAAAGGTGCGAGTAGATACGGCTTTGTTCCAGTATTAATAAGTGAATCCGAGCAGCTTCCTTTTGATGATGGATTTTTTGATATTGTCTATTGTTCATCAGTTATTGAGCATGTGACTGTGCCGAAAGAGCAAGTATGGGCACTTTACTCAGGTAAAGAATTTAAGGTTAAATCATTAAATAGGCAAAAAAAATTCGCAAATGAAATTCAAAGACTTGGAAAGCAATATTTTGTCCAAACTCCATACAAGCATTTTCCAGTTGAAAGCCATAGTTGGTTACCATTTATGGCTTGGTTACCAAGAAGAATGCTGATTCCAACTCTAAAGATTACAAATGCATTTTGGCTTAAAAAGACAAGTCCTGATTGGTATTTATTAAGCCGGAGCGAATTATCCAGTCTGTTCCAGAATGCAAATATCATTTCCGAAAAATCATTCAATTTGACAAAATCAATCATGGCCATTAAGAATCACAATTGAAAAGCAGCTAATCAGGTAGCCGGATTTCTAACCTCCAGCCCCCACAACACTAAACGTTGGGCTGGCGTATCCGCACAGGGCGTTTCACTCAGAATAGACAAAATTAGTGGACCTCCATAATTTGACTGCCCTGTTAAAACTGGCTCACACTAAGTAAAGTCTGTTGTGAGTCGGAGGTTAGATAACTATTAGCTGGCTCCCATTCAGATTATAAACTTCTAAAAGAACCGCTCCATTGGACTGCTGTCCCAACAATTTCCTTTACGACTCATACTACAAATAAAGTCATTGTCTGACAGAAGCGTCTGGTAAGACCCTGAAACATACTGACTTCCTCGGTCTGTATGGAGCAACAGTCCAGCTCCTGGTGCACGGTTTAATATCGCCATATCAAGCGTATCCGTAACTAATGAGGCTTTCATTCTGTCGCTCATTGACCAACAAATAACCATTCTAGAACATAAATCTATATACACCGCCAGGTATAGCCAACCTTCTCTCGTTGGGATATAAGTGATCATCAACATAAGCCTGATTTGTTGTTTTACGCTCAAACTCTCGATTCAGTAGGTTATCAGCGACTGGTTTACAATGATTTGAGTTGGTCGTTGCCTTGAATTTTTTCTTTGTCTTGCACGCCAGTCCTTCTTCTAACATCAAGCGGGCTATCCGCTGCCTACTCACTTCTTCTGCAAGCTCTCTGTTAATCCGCCTTGTGCCATAAACCTGGTAGTTTTCTTCATGGACCTTAACAATTTTGGCCTTCAATGCCTCATCCCGCTCTGAGTGGCTAGAATCAGGACGAGAGAGCCATTCATAGAAGCCACTGCGCGAAACGTTGAGTACTCGGCTCATGCTGGGGTTGGCGGCATGGAATGGCAGGTTCGTTTGCTTGATGGGAGCGGTATGAATTGAGAGGTTCACGTACCGTTCTGCGAGAGGTTGCGGGGGAAGTTCCCGCGGTCTACTCACCATCAGCAACATTGGGCGTTAAATGTCATTTTTAGGGAAGATGCTCAGAAAATGTATGCAGGACACTCGCCATTAAATATGGCGTGCTGTCGCCGTTTAGTGCAGAATCTTTTCAGAAAGTCCCCTGGGAAAGAGTTCGTACCAAGAAAAATGAATAAGGCCGCGGGATGGAGAATATAGGTCAGTATTGATCTTTACATGAAGTTAACAAAGCTTGCTCGCGCCCTTCGCTATGTAGGCCCTCTGAAAGTTACCTCTAAGAGAGTGGCGACCGATAGGTGAGTCGCATATAGAAGCCTAGACATGCGACGCTTTTAACATAGCGACTAATAATTTATATATTCCTAATACGAAAATGGTGACTTTTTTATGAATCTTTGATGTTTATGTGTATCATTGTTAATTCAAAATATGCAGTGTTTGGATTGGTTATAGGGTCATACGGGTTTTATTGTGAGTAAAGATATTAGAGGTTACTTGTTTTTTTTGCTCATCCTGGTTGTTTGGGGGGGGTATTATATGAGTACCCTTACAGACGTCTTTAGGGAGTGGTACGGGGTTGGACCATATAGTCATGGCTTGCTTGCGCTAGGTATTGCAGGGTTCTTTTTTTGGCAAGAAAGGCGCAATTTACTATCGACTAGTGGGGCAAGGTTTCCTGGGATTATATGTTTAGTTATAGCGAGTACCGCTTGGTGGTTGGCAGACGTAGCAAATATATTTTTAATTCAAGTTTTGAGCGCATTTGTAGTCCTAAACGGAGCTATATGTGCGTTAGTTGGTTGGGGGAATTATCGCCAACTCTGGTTCCCTATCCTCGTTGTGTTTCTGGTCCTGCCCATATGGAATGTGCTGCAGCTGCCATTAAGAGATATTTCCACAGTTATAAGCTATCAATTTGTCGACATCATTGGTATTCCTGTAATTCGTGATGGTTATGTTATTACAACTCCCGGTGGAAAGTTCATTGTAGAGGAAGCGTGTTCAGGTCTGAGCTTTTTTATGGTGGCGATTTTACTAGGTGTTTGTTTTGGCAAATTAAATCAACTGAAAATAAAAGCTAGTTTGGGCTTTATTTTGTTCTCGATTTGCTTGGCTATTTTTGCAAACTGGGTACGTATTATTGTCATTATAATTGTTGGAAGTTATACGAATATGCAACATCCAATTGTAACTGACCACATTACCTTCGGCTGGTTTGCATATGTAGTGACACTTATTCCTTTAATTTGGGTAGGAAGGCGTTTCTTTTTGAGAGGTGAAGAGCAACTAGAGAAAAGGGAAGTAAAAGTGCGAACTGGGGGAGAGCTAAAGTTACCTATCCTTTTAACGGCTTTATGTGCTCTATCTGTAATTCCTATAGCAAGTAGCCTGACTTCCGAAGTGGTGGATGAGAACTACGGATATAAATTGCCTGGTTCTATCGTTAAAGCTTCAAGTCAGCACGGTATTTCTTGGTATCCAACGTACAGTGGCTCAGCGACACAATACAAAGCAAGATATATTTATAAAGGTAAGGAAGTATTCTTGTTTATAGCAAATTATCCTACTCAAGAGCAGGGTGCAGAGTTAATACATGTCGAAAACGAATTGTTTAGAAAGCTTCGTTGGCATCCCATCAATAAACAAAGTATCGGACCTGATGAGGCGTCGTTTATTCCTGATCTTCAGCATTTAAAGTTAAAAAGGTCAGAAGGGCGTTATCGTGATATCGGGTATTGGTATATTGTTGGTGGAAAAGTTACTGCAAACGCAAAACTTGCTAAAGCTTATGAAATTTTGGCTTCTGTGACAGGTAACCAGGGATCTTCTATTGTTGCTATAGCGACAGATTCCCGAAGTGCGAATGACAATAAATCGTTAGAGCTAATAAAAAGTTTTGCGAGTGATGTCTATCGTAACTTGTAGTTATTCTTGAGCCAACACAACAAGTGGCCTATGAGGACATTAGTCGTCCTGTAGGCCATATTTGACTAAACGCAAAAATAGCATTACGTAAATTGTTATTCCAAATGAAGATGTCGAATCCATTGCGAGCTTCAGCTTTCCACCGCCTTTTATGGTTAGAGATGTCACCAAGAAAGTCATACTCACTCATACCATTTTCAATGCATTTTTGAATGCTTTTCGATCTAAGCAGGTTGCCTACACCTTTTAGATAGTGTGGGTCGAAGCCTTCCTGCAAAGCGTAAAATGTTTTTTGGTATTCGTATCCAATTTGAATTGCCTTGGTTTCACCGTCAGCTTGAAGGCTATAGAATTTAAGCCAACCTTTATCCAGAGCTTGTGAGGTAAAGTTATGATAGAACAGAGTCATTTCTGGCCGTTTTACGAAAGCGCCTTGCTGCTCATTTATGTTCCAACGTTTGTGGTGTAATTTCAGTAGAGTATTCAAATATTTTTCTAACTGCTGATGAGAGGTACATTCAGTTATCTCTAATGTCGCACTTCGATTAATTTTCCGCTCCACTTGACCTATATCGGTTCTTAGGCTTTTTGATAGCTGTTTCAGGTATTGGCCGAAGTCTTTAGGCAACTTAATTGAACTGAAGCCTTTTTCACGCTGATTGAAGTTTAGCCCTTTTTGCTTCGTTAATGCTGAATGGAAACTTTCGACACCTTGCCAACCAGACATGTTTGGTAGCCATATACAATCCCAATCGGCTTTTTGTTGTTGTAAAAATTCAAAGATGTGGGAATTAACATCTTCGGCGTGCTCTTTAGAACAAATAAAGTTAGGGTATTCAGCGCCGGTTTCAGAATCAGCCAGTACCTGTAGTGTTCGATAATGCACTGTTTTCATAAAATTAAGTGAGGTGAGATATAGCGGGGCAATGCCGATAAGAGTATTGTTCAAGTCCCTTACTGTGACTATATATGGGCGTTTTGTATCTGGATTTATTAAACGCCATGAGTAAATCCATTCCCAGGTAAGAAATATACAATTCGCATCGGATCTATCAAGCAGATCATTCCACTCACTTTTTAACTCGTCAAACTCACTCCACTCACGAATTAGCTGAAGTTTTCGATGTTGAACTGTGTGGCAAGTCATTAAAACGTGCAATCCAAACTGTTAGAAGGAATAGGGATTTTATCATTTTTTGCGATTGAATGGTTTGTAATAATTGTTATCAATAAAAAACCCGGCGCAAGGCCGGGTTTCAGGTATTTTTGTCAGCGATTAAGCTTGCTTCTTACGACGAGCAGCAGCAAAACCAACCAGACCCAGACCTAGCAGAGCAAGGCTGGCTGGCTCAGGCACAGTAGAAGAAGAGAACGTCATGCCGCCCTGCTGTGTGTAGCTCCAGTTACCAGTAGTCGCATCGAAGCCATTACCAGTGATGGTACCAGTACCATTCAGTTTTAAGGAGTCAACTTCACGTATTTCTACGCTCAGGCTAGTTAGTGCAAAGCTAAAGCCACCCACTTCCCATAAGTTACCGTTACCAGATACATCGAAGTTTGGATCGTAAGTCAGCTGGTTCATTGTAACAGTGTCGTTTTCAAGTCCGTCGAAGTCACCGGTAACAGCGCCATCAAACGGGTCAAGAGCAACCGTTATACCACCGAAGTTCAGGGTAGTACCTGCAACAAAGCTATCTGTTACTGCGCCATTTACATCCAGGATTTGTGCAACACCGTTGATGCCAATAACACCCGTGACAGGCACAGCGATAGCTGCAGAAGAAGCGAAAAGAGAAACAGCGGCAAGCGTTTTAAGTGATGTGTTTAGCATGGTCAGTAATTCCATTTATGTTTGCGCCAGTGGCGTCTTAATCTGTGTTGACGGCTTCCTGGTAGTTAGTGAAAGCGTCCTCTAAATCTTGATTAGTATTAAGCACTAACTATGCCATGTTTTTATTTATTATTTAAAACAGGTTGTTACGAGTATATTGAGACTGACAGACTATTTACTGAGGAAAAGTGTGTAAGAAAAATCGGCAAAGGATGAAATATCTGCTGCCAGTGCAAGTTAAATGGTTGCCAAAGGTGGTGGCTGATGGCCTGGGATAAGGCGTAAGTCAGGGCTGGCAAGGGATTGTGTGGGTGGTAAGAATTTCGACAGGAGTAGAGAGGACAATAAAAAACCCGGCGCAAGGCCGGGTTTCAGGTATTTTTGTTAGCGATTAAGCTTGCTTCTTACGACGCGCAGCAGCGAAACCAACCAAGCCCAGACCTAGCAAAGCAAGGCTGGCAGGCTCTGGTACAGTGGATGAAGAGAAGGTGTAACCATCCTGCGAGGTATAGCTCCAGCTACCTCCGGTATCGGCGAAACCGGCTTTACTAACGATACCTGTGCCGGTAAGGAATAAAGAACCGGCGGAACTATTTTCGACGATCAGGTTGGTCAGTTCGAAGCTAAAGCCGCCCACTTCCCACAAGTTAGCGCCAGCAACACTGAAGTTTGGTTCGTAAGTCAGGTTGTTCATGGTGACGCTCTGTGCTTCATAGCCGTCGAAATTACCGGTAACCACTTTGTTTTTTGAGTCTGCTCTTACTACCACATCGTAGAATTGCAGGGTAGTACCAGTGGAGCTGACCTGGGTATCGACGTTACCGCTCATGCCGATTTGGCCAGTGATGAAAGGTAAAGCAAGTGCAGAAGATGATGCTGCTAGTAGACCCGCTACAGTGACTAACTTGACTGCTTTTAATAACATTTTTAATTTCTCCATTTCTTAAATTGAGTAGAGGCGAAACTAAATTATCCCCAGTAAACTTTGGAACCGAGGAGCTTTTATTTGTTAGAACGCCGGGTAATCCGTTGCTTTGTTATAACGACTGTCTAAAAGCAGTCTTCGTGCCAGTTTTTTTAAAGCTTTAAAAAACAAATGGTTAGGCTTTGTAAGGTGGTGTTCACTGGCTTTTTGAGTGATTCGTGTAAATAAATTCGGCATAAAATATAGGTCATCAAGATTATTACAGATGATTACACTAGTACTTTGTTGGTTATATATGCTTAATGCGGTATTAGTTTTGCCTGAATGGCGCTTTATGCTAGTAAGTATTAGTAAATTATTAGATTTTCCACTAATGGTTTGAATAACCTCGTAATTTGTTGACTGGATAGAATTGATTTGAAATTTTTTATGGATGTGAACCAGCAGAGGCAGATGTTTTAGGAGCAATTTTTCTGGTTGTAAATAAAATCGACAAGCTTATATCCAGTAGTAAGTGGTCAGGTATTCGCTATGCCAGAGGAGAAATGCAGCGCATCTTATATTTCCCACAACCGGCTCAAGTAGGCTATACCAACTGTTTCCTCCGCATGTTATCGTGCCAGAATAAGGATTCGAACTAACATTGCGATGCTAAACTTTTTTGCATTCAATGGGATGTAATTAATTTTATGGGAGCTATTTTGACCTGATGGAGCCCGAGCTAAGGCGCAGAAGTGAATTTGTGAGGAAACAAAATGAAGTACACAACAAGAAAAATGGCCGCTCATAAGCGAGTTGCTTTGGTAGCCCACGATAATAAGAAACCTGATCTGATTAAATGGGCTCACAACAGAGCTGAAGATTTAAAGCTACACCACCTGTTTGCTACGGGAACGACAGGCACCTTGTTAGGTAAAGAAGTAAAACTACCGGTAAAGTGTTTATTTTCCGGACCAATGGGGGGCGATCAGCAGCTCGGTGCAATGATCGCAGAAGGGGAAATTGATGTGATGATTTTCTTCTGGGACCCACTGGATTCTGTGCCTCATGATCCAGATGTCAAAGCGTTACTTCGATTAGCTGCGGTATGGAATATCCCGTGTGCAACCAATAAATCTACGGCAAACTTTTTAATGGACTCTCCTTATATGAAGGAAGAATGCGAAATTGAAATACCCGACTATGCAGGATACTTGGCGGAGCGTACCCAGTAACCGACTCCCTGCGTTGATGATTTAGGGCGGTCAAATTGTTTATCGAGGTGGCCGCAGACCTTTCCTGATATCTAAAAATTCTAACCTGTCACACAAGCATCACAATCCAGATTTACACTTCGCGTTTTGGCTAGCATTAGCCTCAAGCTACTAAATAGCTAGTGCCCGTCCTGAAACTCGTATGTTTATTCTTAAGTCGTATTTTTAGCGCACAAGACTTATCGCTGTACATTGGATTTGAGTTAGTTACCACTATCACCGCGCCCTCTGTCATTGTCAGTATATGGACTCCTCCAAGATTGCAACAGCAATTTTGGAATAAACAGTTTAGATGCGTGCGTATATTCGGACTCTTTTTGGGGTGCGGCCCCTGGCCCCGGATGTATTCGCACCTTCATGCCTCTACGCTTGCTCGGTATTTACTACCTTGACAATGATCAGGCTCTTGAAGGTCGGTCTCACCTGTTTATTCGTTCTTTGTGTTGCAGTTAAACTCATTTTCTTTTGTTGTTATGCTGTTAGTGCTTTGGGGGTTTGATATGCCGTGTTGTAATGTAACATCGCCCAAGCCGTTCTGATGGTTTTATTGGCCAATGCGACCGCCGCTCTGAGTTTTCCACGTCGCTCAATAAGAGACTTGAGCCAGGCTTCTTTTGTGTTGCTCGATGCTCGTTTATCCACCGATACCACCACAGATAATGCGCCTTGAATTAACGTTGAACGCAGCCGTTTGTTCCCGGACCTCTTCCCTATATGTCCAAGTGTGACGACTCCCCCCGTACTGTACTGCTTCGGGGTCACTCCGATACATGCTGACGCTTCTCGGCCATTTTTAAAGCTCTCCCCCTTATCTCCCAGCGCAAGAAATATCCCCAATGCATTCACTGGGCCAACCCCTTCCAGCTCCAGTAAGCGCTGGCAATCCGATTGCTGTCGGATCAGTGCATCCAACGATTTGTTAACTTTAGATAGCTCGTTTTGATGGCGAACAAATGCACGATAAAGCTCAGCCAGTTGAAGACGAAAAGCACCGGGTAAGCCATTCTCTGCATCCTCAAGCAGCTCGGGTATCGCCCGTTTTAGAGCGGCAAACCCCTTTGGAAAAGAAAGACCAAATTCATACAGTAAGCCCCGGATGAGATTAGATGTTGCTGTAATGTGGTCCAGCCAGTGCTCCCTCATCCGCTCAATGGCCTGAAGTCCCTGTTGCTCTACTGATTTTACGCTCACCGTCTTGATGCGTGGCTGACAGGCGGTAATAGCGATAGCAAGTGCATCGTTTTTGTCAGTTTTTTGCCCTTGCCTGTAAGGGCTAACGGCCTTGGGCGTTAACAACATAGGTGTATGCCCCATGGCGAGCATTTTTCTGGCCCAGTAATGTGCAGAGCCACAGGCTTCCATTGCGACGAGAGCGGGAAGTTGCTGTGCCAACCAGACCTCTAATTTTGACTTGGTAAAAGCGCGGTCAGTGACTACCTTTCCGTGTTTATCAACGACACAAACATGAAAAGAGTTTTTTGCCAAATCGATACCAATGACAGTATGGTTATACATGTGTGGACTCCTTTTTCGTATTGGTTGCTCACTAATAACCGTAGTTCGCGGGAGGGGGAGGAGTCCATACATCGCTTGCCTGGTATGGTCCGACATCTCGGTCTAGTGTCTTTTAGCGCGCACCGAGATCGTGGTAAAGCCGCTGGACCGAGTGTCGGACCATCCAGATGTCGGACCACCACGTGCGAGGGAATGACAGAATCGGCGTTTCAGGATGGGCACTAGCTCGCAGGACTTTTATGACACTGGCAATCTTCGATTTAGACGACACTTTGATCAATGGTGATAGCGCCCATATTTGGTCCACTTTTATGGTGGAAAAAGGTTTGCTGGATGGCGAGAAATTCTTGGCGGAAAATGACCGCTTAATGGCTGAGTATGCGAATGGCTGCTTGGACATGAATGAGTATATGAGTTATACCCTGAAATCGCTTAAGGGTTTACACTAGGAAAAGCTTGCCTGCTTGGTGGATGAATTTATTACACGTCATATCCACCCCATCATTTATGCGCAAGGCCTTAAGGTATTAGCGGAGCATAAAGCCAAGGGGCACAAGCTGATATTGCTTTCCGCCACAGGCGAACATTTGGTTCACCCTATCGCCAAGGCATTAGGTATGGATGTGGTAATGGCGATCAATCTGGAAACCATTAATGGGGTTTACACGGGTAAGACCCGGGGAGTGATGACATTTCGTGAAGGAAAGGTGACCCGGCTGCAGTCCTGGCTGGAGAGGCGCCAGATTGATCTCACTGGCTCATGGTTTTACTCTGATTCAATGAACGATGTAGCTTTGCTGGAAAAAGTGGATAACCCGGTCGTCACTAACGGAGATCAAGTCCTGTCTGCTCTGGCAGAGGAAAAAGCTTGGTTACAGCTTAACTTCTAAACTAGCAAACACGGGACTTGCCTGACAAGTTCCGCTATCGCCATAGGTTTTCTGCGGTGCTTCTGTTTAAATGGTCTAAATAAAGGTAACTATTCAGATACCTGCGGAGCTTCGACAAATTTTTTGTACGATTACGCTTAAGGTTTTTAGCAAACAGTTTTGTCATGGGCTTGATCAGCCACTGTTAAGTTAGTTTCTCCGTTTGTGCTGAATAGTGACGTATACAATAAATAAATGGAGCCATGCTGTGTCAGCTTTGTTGAGCCAAGTAACCGTTTACCCAATTAAGTCCACTTCCGGAATTCACCTGAACCATGCCTTCGTAGAAGAAAAAGGGCTGGCGTTTGATCGCAGATTTGTCCTCACCGATAAACAAGGTGTGTTTATTACCGCCAGGACCCAGCCAAAACTTACCCTTATTCACAGCGCTATTACGGAAGATGGCTTGCATTTGAAGGCGCCGGAAATGCCTGCATTGGATATCGTAAAAAGTGATTTTGGTGGTATGTACACGTCGGTGGAAGTGTGGGGCGATAAGTTTAAAGGCTTGTGGTGTCACAAGAACTACGACCTCTGGTTCAGTGAGTTTCTTGGTGTGGATTGCCGATTGCTTTATTTCGGTGAGCATTCGCAGCGGCAAGTAAAGGATCTCGACAGCCAGGTAGGTTTTGCCGATGGCTACCCTTTACTGATCATATCTCAGGCATCTTTGGATGACTTAAATGCCCGTGTTTCGTCATCTGTTAGCATGGATCAATTCAGGCCAAATCTGGTGGTGAAGGATTGCGATGCCTTTGCGGAGGATACATGGAAACGGATCCGTATCGGGGGGGTAGAGTTTGAAGTAGTAAAACCTTGTTCGCGTTGTATATTTACCACCATAGATCCAAAAACAGCTGAGAAACATGCGGATCAGGAGCCGCTGGTTACCCTGCAAAAATATCGTAAAGGCAGCAGTGGTGAGGTGTACTTCGGTCAAAACCTGGTGGCGCTTAATGAAGGTAAAATCTCACTATACGACTCTGTTGAGGTGTTGGAATACCAGACACCGGAAGCTTACCCTGATCATGCCCCCAAGGTGATATCACATCACGTAGCGCCGGGCAGCTGGCCGGAAAACGAAGAAAAGTTACTTACCTGTATAGATATAAAAAATGAAACCGCGGACGTAAAGACGTTTTATTTTACGACTAAACCAGCGATGCGTTTTAACTATCTGGCAGGGCAATATTTGCCGCTGGAATTTGAGATAGACGGCAAACCAGTCCATCGAAACTACACTTTGTCGTCTTCGCCCTCCAGGCCTGATTTGTTGTCTATTACGGTGAAACGGGTTGAAGGTGGATTAGTCTCCAACTGGTTGCACGATAACTTTAAAGTTGGGCACAGGGTCAAGGCGCTGACGCCGGATGGCGATTTTCATTGCTTTGCAGGGGATAAGGATAAGCTGCTGATGTTGTCGGCTGGTAGTGGCATCACACCTATGCTGTCCATGTTGAAATGGATGACAGACAACCGAATTGATAAAGAACTGGTGTTTTTCCATAGTGCTCATCGGGAAGCAGACCTGATAGCCAGGCAGGAATTGGAGCATTTGGCGGTGATGCACGGGCGCTGCGATGTTTTTTATACCCTGACTCAAGATGCGGCACAAAACTGGAGCGGCTACCAGGGCCGCTTAAATAAGACCATGCTGACAGCTATCCCGGATCTTCTGTCTCGCAGCGTTTATGTGTGCGGGCCTCATCCCTTTATGGTGGCAGCGAAAGATATGTTGACCGAGCTGGGTTTACCAGAAGATCAATATTTTGAGGAGAGTTTTGGCGCCAGAGATTTGGTCGAAGAGGAATTGAAGGCTGTTAATTTATTGTTCGACTCCTGGGATACCTATATTAAGGGGGACAACCAGACCACCATACTGGAGCAGGCTGAGAAGGCCGGGTTACGACTTCCTTTTTCTTGCCGCGGCGGGATGTGCGGGGCTTGTAAGGTGAAACTGGAAAGTGGTGAGGTTAAGGTGCTTAATGATGCGGCGCTGAGTCTTGAGGAAAAAGAGCAGGGGTATATTTTGGCTTGTAGTTGTAAGCCTGAGTCGGATCTTGTGATTAGTGCCGGGTAATTGATGGTGTGGCTTAGGTTGGACGTGACATTGTTAGCTTGGATACGCGCTGCAAGGTCACTGGATTATCGGATCAAGCCCGATAATGACGGTGAACGTCGCTGTCGGCTTGCCTGGTATGGTCCGACATCTCGGCCCAGTTGCTTGGGCTGGGCATGACAATGTTAGCTTGGATATGCGCTGCAAGGTCACTGGATTATCGGGTCAAGCCCGATAATGACGGCGTACGTCGCTGTCAGCTTGCCTGGTATGGTCTGACATCTCGGCCCAGTTGCTTGGGCTGGGCATGACAATGTTAGCTTGGATACGCGCTGTAAGGTCACTGGATTATCGGGTCAGGCCCGATAATGACGGTGTACGTCGCTGTCAGCTTGCCTGGTATGGTCCGACATCTTGGTCCAGCTGCTTGGGCTGGACGTGACATTGTTAGCTTGGATACGCGTTGCAAGGGCACTGGATTATCGGGTCAAGCCCGATAATGACGATGAACGTCGCTGTCGGCTTGCCTGTATGGTCTGACATCTCGGCCCAGTTGCTTGGGCTGGGCATGACAATGTTAGCTTGGATACGCGCTGTAAGGTCACTGGATTATCGGGTCAAGCCCGATAATGACGGTGAACGTCGCTGTCAGCTTGCCTGGTTTAGCTGCGGATACCGATAAAGTTTTGACGGGCGTATTCGGGACGTGCAGATTTTAACATTTCAGCTTCCTCTTCCGTCATTTTTCCGACAGGTAGGCCAAGTATTTTATGGGTGAGTAACGGACGAGCATCCAGTGAGATGGATAGTTTAACGATGCGGCGTTCACCTGTGATTTCCTGAGTGGGAATGGCGGGGGATAATACGCCAGCTTCCAGTAAGTTAGCGATTGCCGGTTCATTTAAAGGCAGTGATAACACATTCTTTCGCTGGATCACAAACTCCCTTAATACGGCTTTTTCTTCGAAGTCCATCTTTTGTACCATAGACTCCAACTTACCCTTTTCTTTCAGTGAGTTAGATCTGTTTGTTAAGCTGTTCTGAAAGTGCAGGATAAGCTTGGCGAAAAAATAGGAAATGGACAGGATTAATGCCAGAGTCAAGTGAGGTGTATAATTTTGCTTCCACTCGAGTATGCCACTGGCTTCCATCATGGGTAAGGGAGCTACTAACAGGAGCGTACTGGATAGCAACATCCAGGTCATCATTAGGGTGAGCTGGCTACCGAATGTTAGGTGAGATAGTACTTTTTTCATTTTTTTATTCCTCAACAGCTTATGTCCACGATCGAGCTGTATGCTATTTTTCAGCAGTTATTCATTTCGCTGTATTAACTAAGCAGTATTTATGCCAGATCTATTGCTGTTGTTAATCCTGATGTCGAGCTATGACTACAAGGAGTCTTAGCTCATCTATGCTCATTAGGTGGGTATTTGTTGTTGAAGGAGTTTGGTGGTGATCTATATCTTTGGTTACGGCAGCTTAATCGATAAATCCAGTCGTAGTAGAACGTTTCCTACGGCAGATGCCCATGCTGCACGCATTAAAGGCTACAAGCGTTACTGGAGTTGCCTCGATGGGGTAGAGGGGCGTACCGCAGTGGTTATTTTAAAGGAAGAAAACGCATATACCAATGGCGTGCTGGTTCCTATAGAAGAAGCCTTTCTACCTGAGCTGGATAAACGGGAAAAGCAATATCACAGAATAGAAGTGCAGCATAACGAAATTTTTACTTTATCGGACTTTGAGTTACCCGGGCAAACCAAGGTTTATACCTATATATGCAGGCATGCTTCGCTGCCGGATTTTAAGCGTCCTATTATTCAATCTTATCTTGATGTATGCCTGAGAGGTTGTTTGGAATACGGTAACGATTTCGCCAAGGAGTTTATTACTGAAACTCAGCATTGGCTGGAGCACTGGGTTGATGACAGGGCAGAGCCTATGTATCCCCGCCCCGAACTGATGGATGATCACTTACTGGGTACAATCGATGAGCTGTTGTCTCAACATATTTCTTATCGCCGAAAAGCGTTGAGATTATAGATAGGAGCAGAATCCATCTCAGGGATGAGATGTTCAATGAACGGATGCACGTATGAACGTTCTGCGAATCCAGCATTCTTTGCCACAAAACCATTCCGGGTTCCGAGTGTCGGACCACCGCCTACGCGAGAATGACAGAATAGCGTTTCAGGATGAGCATTCGCTAAGAAAATAAACGGGCTAACTGGTTTCTGACCTGACTGGTTAACAAATCCCGAGGTTCATTTAATTCCTGTAATAAAGAGGTTGAAACACTCGGATCAAAAACGATGTCGCTGCCTGCCAGCTGATAGAACTGGTTCACCGCCTTGGTACCCTGATAAATATCTCCTTCAACCATTAACATGGCTTGCGCCAAAATAGCACCCTGCTGGGATTGAGTTGGTGCCAGCCACTTTTGCGCGGTTCCCGTTATTTTTTTATGGTTTACTACCAGGTTATATTTGCCGTCACAAAATGAATTATCGACAAAATCGAAACCGCTGGGTACGTCAAACTGGGCTAATAATAGTTGTAATTTATTGCATAACAGCAGGTAAATATCATCAAGAGTTGGAGTTGCCAGAGATTTAGGGATAAACAGGGAAAGATGTAAGATCCCCGGATAGTGGGGGACGGCTGTGCCGCCAGTGTCCCTGACATATACCGGCCAGCCTTGCTGCTGCATCAATTCACAAGCTCTGGTGAAGTCAGGTAAGCGGCGTTCCTTTCTGGTCACAATAATAGATTTCGGATTTTCCCAAATTCTTGCAATAGCTTTACCAGAAATAGCTGCCTGCTTTAATAGGTTGGTTTCCTCTGCCAGAGCTTGTTCAACCGAAGTACTCAGTTGTTGCTCAATTAGCCGCCATGTGAAATTTTCCATAATTCGCCACTCGATTTATTAAGGCAGTGGTTACTTTATAGGAAACATGGAGATAAAAAAATGGGAGGCAGGCTCCCATGGCAAAAAAGCAGTGTAGTAGTCAGGTATGGAGCAAGCTAATTAAATGAAGCTGCCCAGTCCATAATTCGCCGCAATAGTCTCGGACGGTGACCCTTCCCGTAGTGAAATCGTGGCTAATCACCACGCCTTCACTAAAGTCACAGTTCCGTCTTGGATATGAAACAGGTCTGCCTACCCACATAAGCAATGCTCAGCTAAGTCTATTTAGAAAACAAGATTAGCTTAACCGGTAAATATGACAATTCTTTGAATGGTTTTCCTAAATATGGACAAAGGCGAACCCCACTACTTCGCTGTGTTCGCACGATCCTCCGCAAAGAGGCATCTGCTCCTCGGTTGTGAATTTGGCGTTTCAGCATGGAAACTAATCAGGTTGTACGATTACGTATCTACAAAAGCTTAGGGGACTGCAGATACTGATTAGCCGAAGGTGTCATCAGACTCATTTAACTCGCTGAGTGACTATGCGTTTCACTGAGGACTGTTGTCGTTTTGTTGACGCAGTACGGTCAGAGCTTGAGAAAGTGGGCATTGCTCACCATCGAGCCAATGGATGGTGTGACCCTTTTTTTCCAGTCGACGTAACCAAGTTTCCTGACGTTTAGCATATTGATGAATGGCGGAATTTAGTTTTTGCTGCATATCATTGAAGTTAAGTTGTTCTAGCACGTACCTGCTGACAAAGCGGTATTCCAGACCGAGGTATTCCATCACTTCCTGGCTTACTCCCTGTTTGATTAGTCCTTCGACCTCGGCGACCAGGCCTTGCTCCAGGCGTTCAGATAATCTGCTGCTAATTCTCTGTCTGAGCACTTCACGAGGCCAGCAAATGGCAAAAATAGTAGGGGTGAATTTGGGTAACTCCTGAGCCTTACCTGTACCCGCTTGCTCTGCAACGGTTATTTCTATGGCGCGAACCATACGCTTTCTGTCGACTAAGTCCGTTGTATTGTGCTGCTCTGGTTTGAGTTTAAGTAAGTACTGCTGTAACTCCGCTGTTTCCAGGACTGCCAGTTGCGCGCGCAGGGCCTGGTTTTCTTCCACCTGCACAAACCGATAGCCATCCAAAACAGCATCTATATATAGTCCGGTACCACCGACTAAAATAGGCAGCTTACTATGCTGCTCAATGGTTTGAAACGCCTGGACGAAATCACGTTGAAATTGATAAACACTGTATTCCTCACCGGGCTCGATAATATCAATCAGATGGTATGGCGTGTCACCGTACTCGTCCAGATCTTTTCCTGAGCCTATGTCCAGCCCTCTATAGACCTGGCGAGAGTCGGCGGAAATAATTTCGCCTTGCAGCAATTGAGCGAGTTCAACTCCCAGGCGAGTTTTGCCGCTGGCGGTAGCGCCAAGTACCAGGATCAGGTTAGACATATATATGCTTCTTTGGTTAAAAGGGCATTTTAATGGTTAATGTGAGATTTGGGAATTTTATGAAAAGCTTTGGTGTAGAAATGCTATTTTTTAGCCTTATTGTGTAGTTGGTGGTTCGAATTTTGGGGGCTAGCATCCTTTCTTGAGATCGTTTTTAAAGTGTCGAACAGTCCCAGTCCTCTGGACCAAGATGTCGGACCATACCAGGTGAGCTGACAATGACTGTGATCGTGTTGGCTACAGCGCGTACCGTCATTATCGGGCTTGACCCGGTAATCCAGCGTCCTAGCAGCGGCCACCCAAGCTAGCAGTGTCACGTCCAGCCTAAGCCGCTGGACCGAGAGGTCGGACCATACCAGGCGAGCTGACAATGACTGTGGTCGCGTTGCTATCAGCATACACAGTCATTATCGGGCTTGACCCGGTAATCCAGCGTCCTTACCGCGCGCGATCAAGTCAATTCAAAGCTACGAGGGGTCAGTCAAGCCGGTATTTACTCAAGTGGGCTGGTGTTTCTAACCGAACAGCAAACTTAACTCGCCAGCAAATTAACAAGGCGGGCTGAAACATTAGCAGTGCGTTTGTCTTGATCAAAGTTGGGGTTGTACTCGGCGATATCCGCCAGCCTTAACTTGGAACCAGCCTTGTCCTTACTGTGTTGCAGCAAATACTCCAGCAAATCCAGCGGAACGCCAAATGGGGTAGGGGAGCTTACCCCAGGCGCAACATGGGCGGGTAAGACATCTAAATCGATGCTGATATACAAGGTATCCACGGCGTTAATAAAGGTATTGATACACGCCTTCAGGTGTTCGAGATTAAACCAGTTTATATCTGAGTCCAGCTTATACTGAGCTCCTAACTCCTTGGCCTTAGCAAACTGGGCCTGGGTATTGCTAGTTTTGCTCACTCCCAGGCATAAGTAGTGAAATGCAGTAGAAGCCCAATGGCATGTTTGTGCAACCTGGTAAAACTGGGTCTCAGAGGTACCACCCGATATAGGCTCTCCCAGGTCGAGGTGGGCGTCAAAATTGAGGATGCCGATAGACTCTGCCGGTTTTTTTTGTTTGAGCAAACCCTGAAAGCCGCCAAATGACATTTCGTGTCCGCCACCTAATACTAACGGAAAATGCCCCTCACTAAGAACAGTGTCGATTAAATTGCCCAAATGTTTTTGTGCTCTATGTAGCTCGTTCCACTCGCAATCTAAATTGCCTACATCGTAAACGGGTCGGTTTATATGCCAGGCGATATTGGCTAAGGCGCGTCGTATTGCTTCCGGTCCTTTTGCTGCGCCGTGACGGCCTTTATTTTTTCTTACCCCGAGATCGCAGGGGAATCCGATAAGACAAACCCCAGGGGCGAGAGCTTCCTGATAGCGGCAAACTTTGTTGTGCCACCTGTCGGTCAGAGGCTGCTCGTTGTCATGCTGGCGTCCGAGCCAAATTTTTGTCTCTGATATTTTTGCCACAAAGAAGTATTTATTCAGGTAGTTAGTATCTATCTATCCTAGCTCAATCAGAAAAAGCTGCCATGGCACGGAGATTGCTGGTTATTTATTGTACAGGTTGGTTTTGTAGAAAGGTATCAGCGGCCCTCACCGAGTCCTGTGCTGTTAGTGGTTAGCCCCTAAGAGCACAGGGTTTGGTAAGCAGAAACTGAGAATAACCGAGAAACAAGATGTTCCAACAAAGTTTGTTGTGCAGTGAAGGAGTGGTTGTGATGCACATTAAATTAGCGAGTATGGGATTACTTATCTTATTTAGCGCCCAATTATGGGCTAGCCCCTGGAGTGAGTTACCGCAGGTTGGCGACGGTAAATACAGTCGCTTATGGTTCACCGTTTATCATGCCAGCTTATACACTCGATCCGGGGAATACGACAACAGCTTTCCTATGGCGTTTCAAATTGAGCCGCATATGTCGATCAAACTTAATCAGCTACTGGATATCACCGATGAAGAGCTCAAGCGGATGGGCAAAAAACAGGAGCAACGACAGCGTTGGTTAAATCAATTATCGGTGATTTGGTCTGATGTGAGAGCTGATGAGAAACTAACCCTGTTTGTTGATCAGAGCAAAGCGAGCGCATTTTTTAAAAATGAAGTCTTACTAGGTAAGATCATGGATCCTGAATTTGCCCAGGCGTTTCTGGATATCTGGCTTTCACCTAATACCAGGCTTAAGCAGCTAAGAGAGAAGCTATTGGGTTTGTAGGCGTGGAATCCATTTCAGGATGTTAAATGCATGTATGTATGTTCGGCGAATATAGCGATCGCTGTGTTTGTTATCAGTACACACCGTCATTATCGGGCTTGACCCGATAATCCAGTGCCCTTGCCGCGCGCACTCGAGTCAGATCAAAGTCGCTGGACCGAGAGCGGACCATACCAGACAAGTTGACAATGAGTGAATACGCGGCAATAACAACGTAAGACTGCCATTGTCATGACAGTAGATATTCTGCGTAAAAGGTGTAAAAACCACCCAAATGGTTAGGTGATTTCCAATCTTGCCTGACCTATATTGAGTTTGTTCATTTTAAAGGGGGTTAAAAATGGCTAACTTAGACAAGGAAAATAAAAAGCTTAAACGCAGCCTGCTGATTTACAGATTGTTGTTTACATCGTTGTCGGTGATGGCCATTTTTAATGCTTACGTGATGGTGGCGCAAACTGAAAAAATTGACCAGCTGGTTTCTCACATCGAAACGTCACCTGGCGCCAGCTGGTATCAAACCTATAAATAAAAAAGGCCTTTAATTCTTCGGCAGAATAATTCTCGCTTCTAATCCACCTTCAGGCATATTGGTTAAAATAAGCTCACCACCGTGGGCATTAATAATGTTCTGGGCGATTCCCATGCCCAGCCCCATACCCTGTTTATTTATTTGCTTACCGTGCTCCAGCCGCACATAAGGGTCAAACAAGCGGGTCATGGACTCCTCAGGGATGCCAGGTCCTTTGTCTCTGATGATGATGGCTAACTGCTGCTCCAGCTCTTCAAGCTGGATATCGGCACACTGGCCATAATGGATGGCGTTGTTTACCAGGTTTAAAATAGCCCGCTTAAGCGCCAGCGGTTTAATGGCGATGGGCTGAACCGGGGTGCTTATATATGACATTGGATGACCAACCTGCTTACCTTGGGCAACCAGGTTTTTCATAAACCTGTCCATGTCCATCAAGGTTTGGTTTTCATGGATGTCTGTGTCTTTTACACTCTGCAGAGCCCCTTTAACCATTAACTCTAGCTCTATCAGATCTTCATCAAACTCTTGCTGTATCAGGTCATCGTCAAGCAATTCGGTTCTTAGCCGTAAGCGGGTGATGGGAGTTCTTAAGTCGTGGGAAATAGAAGCGAATAACCGCTCTCTGTCGTCGATAAATCGTTGGATGCGTTGTTCCATTTCATTAAATGCTTTCGCGGTGGCGCTGTATTCACGGCTGCCTGAAGTTGGCAGGGGTTTGTGCTCTATGCCTTTACCAAATGCCTGGGCGGCGATAGACAAAGTTTTTAACGGTTGGGTTAACCAGCGAACCAGCAAGAAAGAAAGCAATAACACGCTTATAAGAGTGATGGACTGCAGTACAATACGGTCGAGTGTGAGCGGGTTATTTTTCTCCAGGAAGAAGGGATCTGGCATCAGCGTAGCGATATAAAACCACACCCCGGGCTCGATTTCTGTTTGCACCACAAGAATTGGTGCCGGCTTGGGCTGTAAGACCAGAGTTTGGCGTGTCCAGTGGTCGGGCAGGTCGATGAGTAGCGTATCGTTGTCAAAAACGGTGAGTTTTTCCGGCATGGCGAAATTGATGCTGGTGTTGGTTGCACCTAACTCCTGCTTTAAGATGCTATCGAGTTCAGATATTACGACGCTTTTTAGTTCTGAGTCTGGGATCTCATCAACTTTTATATGTTTGTTATGAATAGAAATAAAATAGCGAGTTCCGCCGATGGACCTGATCTGCTCCAGCACGATAGAGCGGTAGTTGGGCGGTAACTTTTTAAAATAGGCCAGGGTGGAGATCAGGCTGAGTCCCAGGTTATGAGCGGCTTCCCGGCTGCTGTGCTCCGTCTCTTTTTTTATTTGTGCTGTCCAAATCCAGTTACCAGTTATCTGAACAACCAAGACCCCCAACATCATGGTCAGGGAGAGGCGACTTAATAGGGATTTAGGAAAAAAGCGGTTGATTTTTTCTATTAACATCACTGGTTGTTACTCAAGCCACTGGATTAACGGGTCATGGACAATGGGATCAGACCACATATGCTTCATTGGATAGGCTGACTTCCACTGCAAATATGTAACCGGCCCCCCGCACTGTTTTGATCAACTGGGTCTTTTCTCCGGCATATTCCAGCCGCTGGCGTAATCGACTAATTTGTACGTCCAGGTATCGGTCCAGGGGCGAGTTTTCCTTGCCTCTGGTATATTCTGCAAGGGCATCGCGGTCAAGAATTTTACCTGAGTTTTCCAGGAAGTACTCCAGCAGCTGAAAATCACCGCCGCTTAAGCCAACACATTCTCCGGCGGGATCGGTGAGCAATCGCTCCACTCTGTCCAGGATAAATCCCCTGAAGTGAAAATATCTCAGCGAGGCTGTGGTGATGGTTGTACTGCTTACTGTGTCGGTTCTGCGGTGGATTGCCTTGATCCTGGCCAGAAGTTCCCGCGGAGAGAAAGGTTTGGCAATATAATCATCGGCGCCCATTTCCAGGCCGACAATACGGTCTGTTTCATCCGCGTTGGCGGTGAGCATGATAATGGGAACGTCGGACATCTGCCTTAGTTTCTGGCACACGCTAAATCCGTCTTGCCCCGGTAACATAATATCCAGCACGACAAGGGCCACCTGCTGGCCAATATGATTAAACTCCGCCAGGAAGCTCTCGCCATCACCTGTGGCAAGTACTTCATAATTGTTTTTTTCCAGGTAGGTCTTGAGTAAGGTTCGGATCTTCAGATCATCATCGACTACAAAAATTTTCTTTGCTGTCATTCGAACTCTCCGGCGACAGTGCTGGCTGTCTTTTCTGAATATACAAAGTCCATAAAATAGGAATAATACATAGCGCTTCCTTATTCTTTCACTGCCGCCAGGGCGCGTATTAGCCGGGCCTGGCTATGTTTTGCCGTTAATCTGTCATCGTGAAAAAACCGATTCACAATATCAAAAATAATGTCTTCTACTTCTGCATTAGAGGCCATGCTATGGGCCAGGCTGGGAGCAAGTTGGTTAGTTTTTTCCGCCTGTTTAAAGGTATTGTGAGAATTCCTGGCGCAAGGATCGAAATCAGCCACCGATAGGTCTCTGCGCACCGGGATAGAGCCTTTAGCCAGGTTGTAGTCGATTTGAAACTTATCCGAGGTGATGGTTTTGGTTAAGGCGGCCAATTGCCTGTCCTGCTTTTCGTCGTTGCGGGCAAACATAATAAAGGTATCGACGCTATAAAGGTGGTAGTTTTGTGTGCCGGGCACAGGCGCACAAAGGTAATCCTTACCATATCGTTTACCCCAGGCATCGAATTCGCCTTTTACCCAGTCTCCCATGATTTGCATGGCGGCTTCGCCTTCTAGCACCATTTTACTGCCCTGGTTCCAGGACCTGCCGGACATATTATTATCCATATAGGTTTTTAATTTACGTAAACGTTCAAAACTACGGGTAACGGCTTTGGAATTGAGCGCGTTGAGATCCAGATCTACAAATATCTGCCGGTAAAGCTCGGGCCCGCCTTCGCTGAGCACCAGGTTTTCAAACAGAGTGACGGTTTGCCAGGGCTGATTGCCGTGCACTAACGGTATGTAACCGGCCTGCTTGACTAACTCCGCATAGGTAAAAAACTCATCCCAGGTTTGCGGTACGCTAGTATTCAGCTGTTTCAATATGTGGGGGTTTAACCAGAGCCAGTTAACCCGGTGAATTCCAAAAGGTGCGGCGACATAATGCTGTTGATAACGCACCAGCCTGTCTATGGTAGGGAAGAGCAGCATACTCCAGTGTTCTCTGGTAGCGATATCATCTAGCTCATTTAAAAACCCCAGTTGCGCCCAACTGCGTATATTTGGCCCAATCATTTGGGCTGCCATAGGGGCTTTACCGTTAATGACCTTGGTCTTTAACACAGCCATAGCACCTTCGCCGGCGCCTCCGGCGATGGCTGAGTCCTGCCATTGTATGCCCTGCTTAGCCAGATCATCTTGTAACACCTGCACCGCTTTGGTTTCCCCTGCGGATGTCCACCAATGTAGGACTTCCAAAGGTTCAGCCCAGAGCCTGGGTGTTAACGCGGTGAAAAAACAAATAACAAAAAAACGAACCATAGTGTGTGCCGCAAGCACATACGATATGCACATGCAGCCTTTCCCTGAGTGGATTTTTCCAGCTTTCTTTCCCGGCACATTGTTATTTATGTGTAACAAGATTGATAGCTTATTACTGGGGGGATGGGAGGGCCTTCACAAACTTTATGAGCAGCAAGTAGGAGCAGAACTTGTTCTGCGAACACAGCGCGCTATATTCGCCGAACGAGCATCCATGCGCTTAACATCTCATCCCAGAGATGGGTTCGTCTCCTACAACCCAGGTTTGACAGCTAACTGCCCCAGCCCGGACCAAGGTGTGGAATACATAGGGATATAAAAGAAGATCTTGCTCACAATATAACCCTGGACTACGCAAAGAAACGTTATGAAGTGTAAAGGTATCTTTTTATATCTTTCAAAACCTTTCAACTATGGCCATCTTATTTCACAAATAAGCAACAAGTGTCAGGTTTCGATACTTTACAACCTAGCTTGATCTAGGTTATCCACTTGAAATTGAAGATTTTAATTGAATCTATCAATTTCTTATCAGTTATAAATTCTGTTTTTTTGTTAAATGTAACTGAGCTGTTAAGTTAAATGGCGAATCCGTCAGATACAACGGATACAGTTTGTCAAAATGGATAAATCCCTAAAGGAGATAACATGAAATTGACTAAGGTTTTAACACTTTCAGCAGTTGCCGCCTCGATGGCTGCAAGTTTTGCCGCTCAAGCTGGCAACATTACAATAGAAAGCTGGCGCACGGATGATAAAGACTTATGGGAAGAGGTGTTAATTCCTGCGTTCAATAAATCTCACCCGGATGTAAAAGTCGTGTTTGCACCGACCAACCCACCCGATTATAACGGCGCTATCGCAACCCGTTTTAAAGGTGGCACAGCCGGTGACCTGATCACTTGTCGTCCTTTTGACATAACTCTTGGTTGGTACAACCAGGGCAACATGAAAGAACTTTCTGGCCAAAAAGGTATGGAAAGTTTCCCTGACGGCGCTAAAGTCGCATGGCAAACCGATGACGGTAGCGCCACTTACTGTATGCCGATGGCGTCTGTAATGCACGGTTTCTACTACAACAAAGAAATCTTCAAAGAGTTGGGCCTAAGCGTACCTAAGACACAAGACGAGTTCTTTGCCGTCCTTGAAAAAATCAAGTCGAAGAGCCGTTACACACCTATTTCTTTGGGCACCAATGATAAGTGGGAAGCAGCAGAAGTTGCTTACACAGGTATAGGTCCGAACTACTGGAAAGGTGAAGAGGGTCGTAAGGCACTAATCGCTGGTACGGCTAAGTTTAGTGATGCTGAATTTACGGGTCCTTGGCAGCAGATGGCCAAGTGGGGTCCATACATGGGTAAAGGTTATCAGGCTCAGGGTTATTCCGATTCCCAGAACTTATTTAACCTTGGCCGTGCAGCTATCTATCCAGGCGGCTCCTGGGAAATTTCAGGGTTTAACAACTCTGTAGACTTTGAATACGGTGTTTTCTACCCACCTGTCGCGAAAGCCGGTGACCAGTGCTATATCTCAGATCACACAGATATCGGTATGGGTATTAACAAGAACAGTAAAAACCCTGAAGATGCAGCTAAATTCCTGGCCTGGATGGGCAGCAAAGAATTTGCTGACCTATACACCAACAAGGTAACCGGTTTCTTCTCACTGTCTAAGCACCAGATTAAAGTGGAAGATCCAGTGGCCAATGAGATGCTGGGGTGGCGTAACTCTTGTGAGTCCACTATCCGTGTTCACTCACAGATCATCAGTCGCGGCGAGCCTAGCTTGGCAGATGCGCTATGGAACGCCAGTGCAGAGGTACTTAACGGTACTGTCTCAGGTGAAGAAGTAGCGGCTCGCGTCCAATCTGGCTTCGATAAATCTTATAAAAAGTAAGCTTGTATTATTGCCGACCCAGTGACGGGTCGGCACTTTCCCCCCGAGTAGTGAGTTTGCCATGTATAAAAAGACGTTCCCCTGGCATATATTGGTGTTTCTGGCACCCGCCTTCATTATCTATACCCTGTTTAGCGCCTATCCTTTGATAGACACGTTAAGACTGAGTTTTTTCGCCGAAGATATCACGGGCAACCGTACCTTTAACGGCATAGAGAACTACTTCACCATATTCACCAGTGAGCACTTCTCCGAAGGTTTCTGGCGAGCCGTGTGGAATAACACTAAGTTCTTCCTGGTGAATATGCTGATCCAAAACCCCATCGCGTTGTTATTGGCAGCCTTGTTGAGTACCGCTAACCTGCGTGGCGCCAAGACCTACCGTACGTTGATTTTTCTGCCGACCTTGTTGTCCGTGGTGATAATCGGCTTCGTTTGGAAACTGATCCTGAGCCCTCTGTGGGGCGTGAGTGAAACCATGATGTCCTGGGTTGGCCTGGAGCAGTATTTTGATGCCTGGCTGGGCCTGGAATCATCAGCACTATTTACCACATCACTGATTTCAGTATGGCAATGGGTCGGCATGCCGATGATGCTGATCTATGCCGCTCTGTTATCAATTCCAGAAGAGGTGGTGGATGCCGCCTATGTGGACGGTGCATCACCGGTGCGTATCTTCTTCGAAATTAAGCTACCCCTTATCTATCCCACTTTAGGTCTGGTCACTATTTTGACCTTTGTCGGCAACTTTAACGCCTGGGACCTGATGTATACCTTGTACGGCTCTGGTGGCGGTCCTGGTCAGTCGGTGGATATTCTGGGTACTTATTTCTATCGTACTTTCTTTGGTTATGCCGGCCAGGCTGGTAGTGCGACCTTAGGGTCAACCATAGCGAGTTTAATGTTCCTGGTTATTTTGATTGGTGTAGGGATTTACTTCTACTTTGTTCAGCGCCGCTTAACTCGCTTTGAGCTTTGATAGGAAATCAAGTTATGAGAAAATCTCAACATAGTCAGGTCATCAATAAATCCCTAATCCATATGGTATTAGGCATGTATACCATCATCGCTTTATTCCCCGTGGTGCTGGTGTTCATTAACTCGTTTAAGACTAAAAAAGCCATCTTCAGGGATCCGCTGGCTTTGCCAAGTCTGGATACCTTTACCCTGATTGGTTATGAAAAGGTATTTTCCAAGTCCAGTGTGCTGCTGTTTTTTGGCAACAGCCTGATTGTTACTGTGATATCCCTGGCCCTTGTGCTTGTGCTGGGTGCTATGGCGGCCTGGGCCTTGTCTGAATACAAGTTTAAGGGCAGTAAGTGGCTGCTGTTGTTTATGGGAGTTGGCATTATGGTGCCTATTCGCCTGGGCACAGTGAGTATTCTTGAGCTGATGGTGCAGCTAAATCTGACAAACACATTAACGGCTCTGGTACTAGTATATGTGGCGCAGGGGTTACCACTGGCTATCTTTATACTCCATGAGTTTATGCAGCAGATACCAAAAGAGCTTAAAGAGGCGGCCCGTTGCGACAACGTGGGAGAGTACAAGATCTTCTTCCAAGTTGTCTTGCCACTGATCCGCCCTGCGATAGCCACAGTAGCTGTGTTTTCCATGATACCTATCTGGAATGACCTATGGTTCCCGCTGATTTTGGCGCCTGGCGCTGAAACTCAGACCATAACCCTTGGCGTACAGCAGTTTATCGGTCAGTACACCACAGATTGGAACTCGGTACTGTCTTCGTTAAGCCTGGCGGTCGTGCCTATCGTTATCTTGTATATCATTTTCTCAAGACAGCTAATTAAAGGCCTGACCTCAGGCGCAGTAAAGTAATCGTGGAGCCGAATCCATCTCAGGGATGAGATGTTTAATGCAGGGATGCGCGTTCGGCGATTAATTCGCCGAACGCATCGGCGCCACTCAACAAATATTCAGTATTGGTGAGTTTGAATTATGGCAAATGTATCTTTAAAGAATATCGGCAAAACCTATACCGATACACCCGTATTAAAAGACATAAACCTGGAAATCGAAGACGGTGATTTCGTGGTGCTGGTGGGCCCTTCCGGCTGTGGTAAATCTACCCTGTTGCGGATGCTGGCAGGCCTGGAAGATATCAGCGAAGGTGAGCTGCATATTGGCGGTGATTTAGTTAACGACTGGTCCCCGGCCCATCGTGGTATTGCTATGGTGTTCCAGTCTTATGCCCTTTATCCGCATATGACTGTTTACAAAAATATGGCGTTTGGCCTCAGAGTAGCCAAAACCAATAAAGCGGAAATTGATGAGCGGATCCGTAACGCAGCTAAGATTCTGAAAATCGATCACCTGTTGGATCGTTTACCCAAAGAGTTGTCCGGTGGCCAACGCCAGCGTGTGGCTATTGGCCGCGCCATTGTGCGTGAGCCCAGGTTATTCCTGTTCGATGAGCCTTTGTCCAACCTGGATGCATCGCTGCGGGTCCAGACCCGCCTGGAAATCGCCAAGCTACATAATCAATTGGATTCCACCATAGTCTATGTAACCCATGATCAGGTGGAAGCCATGACCCTGGGTAATAAGATAGTGGTACTCAGCGATGGTATTATTCAGCAATCGGGTACACCTCTCGAACTTTACCAACAGCCGAGAAATGAGTTTGTCGGCACTTTTATCGGTTCGCCAACGATGAATTTGCTTCCGGGTGAAATTCTGGAAATTAATCCTGACTCTGTGGTGGTTCAGCTGGAAAGTGGTAGCAAGATCACCGCATCCATTGACGCTTCAACTGCGAGTGTAGGTGACAAGATCAAATTGGGTGTACGTTCCGAGCATGTTGTTGAAGATACCGGCTATAGTGAGCGCCTGCACGGTAAAGTCGCCATCGTTGAACACCTGGGGGAGTCCAACTTTATCTATCTGACCTTAGGTGATGGCACCGATCTGGTACTTCGAGGGGATGGCAATCATGCAGTCGAAATGGGTGTGGAAATGACAGTGAGTGCCAATCCGGACTCGTTTTATATGTTTGATGCCCAGGGGTTGTCTTTTAAACGCCTGAAGCCGGGTAATATGGCCAGCAGTAAGATTCAGCGCGTTGCATAATTTATTGAGTAAATTAAGGCAGAAAAAATATAACCAGGAGACAAGGTTGGCAGGCTAATATGCTTTGGTTTTGTTGATGGTTAGCAGGTATGGTGGGTTATCTTTCACAGGCGGGATAACCCATTTTTTTGCCGGATTGAAAAGAAAATGAAAAATAATTGGCAGAAAATTTTAGAGTAATAACTTCGCTGCAACCCAGGCTGTGCCTGCCGCTGCCAACCCTCCCTGTAGTTGATGTATCTGTTAGTTATGTTTTTTTGATTTGAAAACAGTTTGAACCTTTCATAGATTCTGTTGCCGGCGACACGGATATCGCATTATTGATAGCGTCTCTAAAAGTTTTAGATGGCCCATGGATGATCATTTTTCAAAAAATAATCATAATGGATGTCTCAGTGAAAAAATTAACACTAGCAATCGTAATTCCTGCACTTCTGGCTACTGGCGCTTCTCAAGCGGCGGAAATCTACCAAGATGAAGCAAACAGCGTAACTGTTGGCGGTCGTATCAACCTGATGGTTGAAAGCAACAAAGACAACGCCGAAGGTGATCGCGAAGCCAACACAAAAGATAACTCTTCCCGTATCAACTTTGGTTTTACCCGTGAAATGGGTAACGGCTGGTTAGCTCACGCCAAGCTGGAGTGGGGCATGGATAACCCTCAGAATGATGACTGGGGCCTGTACAACCGTCTAGGTTACATTTCCATGACCAACGAACAAGCTGGCTCTATCTCGTTCGGTAAGCAGTGGTCTGCTTATTACGACGTATCCGGTGCGACAGACGTACTTTGGGTATACGGCGGTAGCGCATCCGGTACTTACGAGAACCACGGTGACACAGGTACTGGTCGTGCAAACGATGCCCTTATCTACCGAAATAATTTTGCTGGCCTGAACTTGGCGGTGCAATACCAGTTCGAAGACTCTTCCGAAAAAGTTGGCCGTGAAGCTGGCTACGGCGCAGCCCTAAGCTATGACTTCGGTGACTCTGGCTTCAACATCGGTGCTGCTTACAACACTATGCAGCGTACACAAGCGAAGAAAGATGAGCTTTCTCTGCTAGGTGACGGCCATACTGTTGGTGATGCTAAAGCTTGGATCACTAGCGCAAAATACGCCAAAGGCCCAATCTACGCTGCAGTTTCTTACGGTCAGTACGACGATCATGCAGGTCGTGACAATGTAGGCGGCAAGATCTCTGGTGCATCGACTGACGGCGTAGTTAAAGACGCTCGTGGTCATGAAGGTGTATTGGCTTATACCCTGGACATGGGTCTACAGGTATACACAGGTTGGAACAGTCTGGAAGACAAAAATACTGACGCTCTGCAGAGATACTACAGTCTGGGTGCTATGTATGACTGGAACAATGTTATGTTCTACACAGAAGCTAAGTTCGATGACAGCAAAGACTACGACGGTCGCGACCGTAACGACAACGTATACGCAGCTGGCGTACGTTACAACTTCTAAGGCCTTGCTTAGTTGATAGTTGATTGAAAAAAAGCCCGATTTCTCGGGCTTTTTTTTCTGGAAAAAATTAATTGCACAAAGTCTCACAAGGCAAACCATCCCCATCCTTATCCAGGCTAGTTAAGCCGCAAATATTGAGATAATTGACTGCTTCCTGACAGGAGCTCATTACCGCGCAGCTTGTTTTATTCTCACAGCTAAAGCCGGGGTCCGAATATTTTTCGCCTGCTTGTTCACCCGGTAAGCTGCAAAAAGACATTAGTTGATCTTCCAGCTGGGTGGCGATTTCCTGCCTCACGTTAGTAAAGAAGTTTAACCCTGTTTCTTGCTCTACCTGATTGACCGTTAATTGATAGCTAGTTAATGGCTGGCTGGTATGCTGATTATTGGGCAATAAAAAGGCCATCACTGCCGCCGGGGAAGTCGGCTTTAAAATCACTTTATAATAGCTATCCGGTACCCGAATATTGTTTTCTATATATAGTGGTGTGGGATTGGTAAAAACAGGTCCAGAGATCACATGAAGTTCGCCAGCGTCGAGGATACAACTTCTTATCCAGCTTTCGAGTTCGAACCAGGGCCCTCGATTCAACTCTGCTAATTGCGGACTGATATTGCTCATAAAGTAAGATTGCTCCATAGACTCGAAGGAAAAGTCCATATCTGCATCGGGGGCTAAGTGGCCTCTGTCATAGCCTGAGCTTGCGTAATTCTTCGGCAGTGCCCGGTAATTAATGGGGATATCTGGATCTGCCATAAAGTCCCCCGGAGGGTAATAACCCGAGACTGACTCGGCGCTGAGGATATAAGAAACCCAGTCACTGAGCTTGGTTTGATAGTTAAAACCCGCGGCGTATCCGGTACGACATAGTAATTGGTTACTATCACTGGGAATGCCAGTGATAAGATGTTTACAGTCTTCATTAGCGTTAAAAAGCTCTCCCGTGTAACTGACCCCTCGTCTATTAATTTGTTTTTCCTGACTAAATGTAACGCCGTCGGAGCCACAAGCAAGAAGGAAAAGAGAAGGAAGGAAACTAGCGACGAGCCTGAAATCCATATGAACCATATTGTCTATTTTCTTATTAAGTAAGGCTAGATGGGTTTGAGCTATTAATTATCAAAAAGATAACAAGTTACATTGAGTTAAAGAATCGTTTCGGCAACTAATGAGGGAGAAATTCAGTTTTGCCGGGTCGATTATAGCTATACAAGCTAGGTTCGCCTCTGAGAGGAATTAGTTAAACAGATGGGGACTGCTTTTTTCGGGCGTTTAATATGCTCGGCTGTCTATTTTTAGGCTGTTCGTATTCCTTTAAGTAATCGTCGGTCGGTGCTATTAGCTCATACAGCACATCAACTCGCGTAAGGTAAGTGGTGACAAATTCTGGGACTGGTCAAACTTGGGTAACAGATCTATCGGGCTTGATAGGAGCCGAACCCATCACCGGGATGAGATGTAAAGCGCATGGATGCACGTTCGGTGAACCTTGCTGGCACCGGCTTCGCCCTTTTTGCCTATAAAGAGGCATCTACAAAGGGCGCAAAAATTGTCACCCTTAGTCCCGTTATTTGATGAGTTCCCAAATTCTAGAGGCAAAAAAAATCACCTAGTGATTTCTCACTAAGTGATATCTTAAATGGTGGCCCCTCCCTGACTTGAACAGGGGACCTACCGATTACGAGTTTCAAACTGAGATTGTTATCATTAATCTATAAGCCTATATTAATGTCTACATATCAAATGGATAGAATGGTTTCCTGCCTACTGTTACGCTATGGTTATCTACAGAAAAGGTGACCTATAGGTGACCAAATTGGACTTGCCTCCCCCAAAAGGTGACCTATAGGTGACCTCGGAGTGACCAAACTAACGACGATATTAAGGCCTCTTGTATGACCGAACCCAATCGATTTCCATTTAGGGATGACAGGATAAAAGCGTTATCAGAACCTGGGGGACTATCACGATGTAAATTTGCTGGGCTTTGGCATAAGAGTCTCCAAGCAAGGTAAGAAGATCTTCCAAGTAAGAAAGAAAAAAGACGGGAAGGCCATAAGGGTTAAAATTGGCGAATACTTGCCTGGTAACAGTAAAGGTGGGTTTAATCTAAAGGCCGCAAAGGACCTAGCTCTAAAGGTTCTTGCTGACATAGAGAAAGGCATTAACCCCAATGAAGAAAAGCGAACAGAAGAAAAGGCGGGTGTATCTCTTAATCAGGCATTGGCCGATTACTTGGTTAGCCGTGGTGACAAGATTAAGCCGAGAACCAAAGAAGACTATCAGCGAATAATCCATATCTATACCCATGACTGGGCTGAATTATCTATTGCTAACATTACTCGCGATCAAGTGATCAACCGGCACAAGCAGACTTATGGGGGAGAACGATGAGGGCGGTATTCAACTATGCGAATGATCATTACCGTGATGATGAAGGAAAGAAGCTACTACCTGATTCTCCGTTTTCAGTCTTATCTACGAAGCGCCAATGGCATAACGTCCAACGTAAAAACACCCGGATACGGAATAATGAGCTAGCCAGATGGTTAGCGGCTGTTAAGGCAATAAGAGAAGATGCTCTGATAATGGGGAACGATGTCAGGGCGGCAACCTGTGACGCTTTGGATTTCGCTTTATTCACTGGCTTGCGACGGAGTGAAGTGTTCCAGCTTACTTGGAATAGGATAAAGCTATCAGCGGGTTATTTTTGGATCAGTGAGACTAAAAACGGGGATGAGTTGGAGCTGCCAATAACAGGCACCTTAGCAAAGATCTTGAAGCGGCGATGGTCAGTAAAAGGAAGTAACGATTTTGTTTTCCCCGGCAGGGGACAGCGGACAGGCTTAAAGGCTTGATTAGTGAACCGACTGTAAACCTGGAACGTAAAGGTATTGACCCCGAACCTATGCCTAATTATTGCCGTTTTATCTTTGCCAGTAATCACGATCACATCGTAAAAGCCGGGCTCAGAGAGCGACGCTACCTGGTACTTGAGCCGTGTGGTAAAAAAGCTCAACACAAAGACTACTTTGATGTTTTGTGGAACTGGGTTAATTCTGGTGGTGCGAGCTCATTGTTGGATTATCTGCAAAGGTATGATCTAAGCCAGTTCGACCACAACCGCGCTCCAGCTACTAAGGCACTAATAGAAGAAAAACTTGCCAGCCTGAAGCCTGCTGATTTATTCATCTATGAGCAAATCGGGTCACCTTTGCCCTTTTCAAATAGTACTGACGGAGGTAATGAAGCCGTAGCGCCTGCCCGTATTAAGTCCACTGAGTTGGTAGACATGTTTTCTCAGTGGATGGGGGATAATGGTGAGGCAGGCAGTAAAGCCGCCATCAGGGCAAGCATAGGTAAAGCCATGGCTCGGATAGGCTTAAAAGCGCATGGCAGATCAGACTCCAAAGCGGGAAAAGTTTATGAACTTCCGGTTAGGAGTGAAATGTGTCAACGGTTTGCCAAAGTAATAGGTCATCAGCCAGACGAAATGTTTTGAAACTACAATGACCTGTACGACCTACACGGAGTGCTGTTAAGACAGGTAACTCAAACGCTTTTTATCTGTGTTGTTTGTTAAATTTTACTAATGAGTAACTATCCAATCTATACAGGCAAAGTTAAATCCGTATAGGTTGGATAGGTCAAAAATCAGAGTGAATCACGGCCTATACACATTGTTGCCCTTTGATAGCAAGGCCTTCAGAGCATCTGTATAGCTTGTACGGTTCAAACGAAAGTTGTTCTGCTGAGGGGGCCATCTATTGACCAGACATTGTTACCAATGGATAGGGAGGAAAAACCTCCCGTATTGTTAACATTTACGCCTTGAGCATATCAAACACGACCCTGGCAAAGCCTTTAGCGAGCTCGGGGTTAGAAAGATACTGCATCATCATGGCTTGCTGAGCTTCATTGCTATCCATTACCGCATCATCAATCGCCTGAGGGAAATCTCCCAACATGGCTTGTTCTGAGGTGTTGTTGGCAATTTGGCTCATTACCGCTTCATTTTCTGTTAGCTTATCGCGCACCGTGAAGGCGTAGTTGATTAAGTCTTTTTCTGTTAACTCATCAGTAATAAACAGCTCATTCAGGCGCGCTAGTATTTGTGACAGAAACTCTTCTTTTTTATCTTTGGCCTTGGCACTGCCGACATCATTACTTGGCTCCAGTTGATACTCTGCCGCGTCTTCCTGCAGCTTGATATCTTGCTGGCGAATTTTCGATAAACGGTAGTGACTCATTACCACGCTATCGAGATCAATATCATCTTCCGCTACCACTTTCTCACGCAGTAAGGGCCGTAAATGACGGGCATACAGGCTTAGCTTTTCCAGGTCTTTATCATCGTAATCGACGATTTGAGACATAAATTCATAGAAGCGAGTAAAGCTGCCTAAGTCTTTCTTGAAGATCTCCAGCTGGTCTTTCTCTTTCTTAAACTCATTTAAGCTGGATTCGGCGTTTGCCATCAGCACAGCATCACCTGTCTTCTTGGTGCGCTCAAACATATCTTTCGCTTTCAGATATTCCTCAACGGCTGAGGTATAGCGTTTTTGCCAACGTTCAACCGCAGGTTTACAGATATTACTAATTGCGGCATTACTTTTGTTCTTCACGAAGAAGGCTTCGCAGAAGAGCTCGACTTCATTCCACAGGAAGATACCGCTGGTTCTTAGCTTTTCGAAAAGCTCAAACACAATATCAGGGTTTGACACATCTGCGAGCTCAGCCGTTTGATAATATGGCTGGAATGAATCAAGAATATCCTGGGGTTCATTGAAGAAATCCAGTACAAAGGTGCCTGTTTCAGCCTTACCCGGGTAGGTCCGATTCAAACGAGATAAGGTCTGAACACATTCCACGCCGCCCAGAGGTTTATCCACGTACATAGCGCACAGCTTAGGTTGATCAAAACCCGTTTGAAACTTGTTCGCCACCAACATCACCTGATAATCATCGCTATCAAATGCTTTGCGCATGTCCCGGCCTTTCAAGCCCGGGTTCATATTTTTCTCGGTAAACTTTTGATCGATAAAAGCAGCGCTGCCCGGATCTGACTCGTTAAACTCGACTTCACCCGAGAAGGCAACCATAGCCTGAATAGCGCTATAACTCTTTTTATCGGTCGCAGACGCTTTCTCAGCAACATACTTATCAAAAGCCAGCTTGTAGCGCACAGCTTCTTTACGAGAGCTGGTCACCACCATCGCCTTGGCCTGGCCGCCCAATAATCCCATTACGTTATCTTTAAAGTGCTCAATGATCACTTTCACTTTCTGCGAGATATTGTATTCATGCAGCCTGACCCACTGGTTCAACTTCACCTTGGCTTTTTTGCTGTCTACCTCAGCATCCGCATCATCAATTTTTTGCGCTAACTGGTAAGCCACTTGATAGTTGGTGTAGTTTTTCAATACATCCAGAATAAAGCCTTCTTCGATAGCCTGCCGCATAGAGTAGACATGGTAGGCCTCTGGCCGATTTTCCTTAGAGGCGGGCAGTTCAGGGTTGGGTAAACGGCCAAACAGCTCTAGTGTTTTTGGCTTAGGCGTTGCAGTAAATGCATAGTAGTTTAAATTGCCGCTACCTTTACGCGCTGCGATGGTGGCATCCAAGATATCTTCTGACGACAACACTGTGTCATCATCGGCTTCTTCAACCATCAATACTTCTTTTAGCTGGCGCGCGGTAGAGCCACTTTGTGAAGAGTGGGCTTCATCTGCAATCACAGCATAGCTACGCTCTTTCAAACTGGTGCTGTTTTCAATTGCTCTTAGCACGTAAGGGAAGGTTTGGATGGTCACTATGATAATGGGCTGCGAGTTCTCAAGCGCTTGAGCAAGCTTTTCTGATTTAGACCCATCACCTTCTTTATTGTTGATCCGTCCGACCACGCCATCGGCATGTTCAAACTGATAAATGGTATCTTGCAGCTGATCATCCAGTACCGTTCTGTCTGTGACCACAATTACCGAGTGGAACTGCTTTTCACCTTTTTCATCATAGAGGGTCGAGAGTTGATGGGCTGTCCAGGCGATGGAGTTGGACTTACCGGAACCTGAACTGTGCTGAACAAGGTATTTATTACCTGTACCTTCATCCATAGCCGCATTGATGAGTTTAGTGACCACATCCCATTGGTGATAACGAGGGAAGATCAGCGTTTCTTTCTTAAACTTACGTCCTTCCCAGTCTTCCTTCTCTTCGATTTGCAGGTGAACAAAACGACCGATGATGTTCAGCAGGTTGTCCGGTAATAACACTTCATTCCACAGGTAATCTGTCGCGTAACGATTCGTATCTTCAGGAACATCATTGCCCGCACCGCCCTCGCTGGTGCCTTTGTTAAACGGCAGGAAGAAGGTGTCGTCGCCAGCCAATTTAGTGGCCATGTGAACTTCATACTGGCTAACCGCAAAATGAACCAGGGCACCGCGCTTAAAGGTCAACAGCGGCTCTGGTTTCTTAGTGGCTGGATCTTTTGGTAGTCGAGTTCGTTTATATTGTTTAATGGCATTTTCAACTGCTTGCTTAAATTCAGATTTAAGCTCCAGGGTTGAGACAGGTAAGCCATTCACAAACAGCACCAAGTCAATGCGCCAGGCCTTAGCCTTTTTTCCTGTAGCGGCTAAGTGCTCCGCCGTTGCGTAAGGGCTATAAACTAACTCGGGCACAATACGACAGCAGTTTTGCTGATAGCGCGCCAGGGTTTCAGGGTTTAAGTTGTGCTCTGGTTTGAATTGGCAGAGCGTGAAACGCGCATTGCGGATCTTTAAGCCGTGACGAAGAACGCCCAGAGTACCGTAAGAGCGAGACGCTTGACCGGTGGCATTGATATCGACTTTTTTTAGCTGTGTGGTTAAGGCATCAATAAAGTGACGGTCAGAGTCGATAGGGAATACTTTACAGAACTTTTCCCATTCTTTGGCCTGGGTTTCTTTGACGAACGCCAATACATCCTGCTGGTACATTGCCGATTCACGGTGATAGCCTTCCGGGGGGCCTAACATCCAGCCATTAGCGACCATCTGGTTAATTATGTCATCTTGAAATACTCTTTCCTGAGATACGTCTTTCATAGCCAGTTTCTTATTTATTGGTTTTATAATCTAAGCGCTGTTTAGCTTTTTCTATTGCCAAGTGTAAACGCTGCTCAAGGAGTTATTTTGGCGGCAGAACCGTTAAATATTCAGCGACATGGATACCACTTTTGTCCATTTATAGTAGTTCGATTTGTTCATGCTTTTTACTGCTGCACAAAATGATACCCAGTGGAGGTAGTTCATCTGCCTCTTGCTCATACTTGGCTGGCCAGCGAAGATAAAGCTCCATCTGGCTTTTATGGGCATGGCGAAATTTTTCAGTTTTTAAATCGATGGCTACCAGGCGTTTGAGCTTGCGATTGTAGAAAAGCAGATCAATGTAAAAGTCGTCCTCATCAATCTGGATGCGTTTTTGCCTGGCAATGAAGGTAAAACCGGCGCCGAGCTCCAATAAAAATTGCTCAATCTCCCTTAAAATCGCATCTTCCAGGTCTTTTTCTACATAGCGATCATTTAGCCCCAGCAAATAGGGATCTTTAAGCACTAAATCGGACGATAGTTTCTGGTTAGCAGGATTTTCCAGTTCGAGGGTCATAAGTTCGTCTGGCTTTTTAGAAATAGCCGTACGCTCAAACAACATAGAGCCAACTTGCTTCCTCAGGGTGCGAACACTCCAGCGTTCAATGCTGCACAGTTTTACATAGAACTGGGCCGCCAAAGGTTCTTTATGATAATTCACCTCTAAAAAGTGGCTCCATGTCAATTGTCTCGACAGTGTCGAGACAATCTCGGCATTAATAAAAACTTCAGCAAATTTAATGCAGTGCCGCAGCTGCTGTTTGCTCCACCTTTACCGAATTGTTCGGTCAACGTCTTAGATAAGTTGCTGATCACCTGTTTTCCGTAATCGGCCCGTTCACCTTTTAGCACTTCATCACTAATACGTTTGCCAACCTGCTAATAAAGTAAAGTCAGTTCACTATTTACCGCTACGGCCACACGTTGTTTGGCAGATTGAATTAGCTGTTTAACGTCAGTGGTCAGCTCAATGGATAATTCATTTGTCAACGATTTTTGTGGAACTAGCTTATCAGTCATGCGCTAGCTTCCAATTCAACCTCAGATTGAATTTCGGGAGCCTGCCAGCTGCGCACATCAATTTTACCTGTGACTGCTGCTGAGATAAGGGCTCTCTTGTAATTGTTGTGAGTTGCAGGGAAATTGGGTAACGCTTATTATTAACTTGAGGCTTTCAGTGGTTCTGGCGCGGGGAATGGGACCCCGTTTGCAAGGAACCATTGACGAGCCTCATTTTATTATCACCCCATTACAAATCAGAAAACCCAACTTTTGCTAATAGTTACTCCACGATGATAAGTGCTATCATTGTCACGGTTATGGCGATTAGTGTTAGGCGACTCCCGTCCAGTTTTTGTAAGGGTTGAAAGCAAAGATTCGCGACGCTTGCTGGAAGTGTTGGTTGAGGGTACGCTCCTCTTCCCATAGCCTTCTATTGCCAAGATTGTAGATCAGGCTTTTACTCCTTGTTTACCGGAGTGCCATCAAGGTTGTAATACCTTGTAGTAAAAGCCATGTTGTACCTAGTGAGGTGGGGTTTCGCTATCATTTCACCGCCACAGTTAGGATGTAAAAAACCTGTTCTCTTTCCCCCCGGTAAAGTAGCCCCTCATAATCTAGCTGATAGTCACCATCAAATTTTTTTACTCCGGTACTTCCGCAATCAAGGCATTTTTCAGAACCTTTTCTCAAGCGAATAATATTTAGCCTCTTGGTTAGCTGGGATATCTCACTAATATTCCATTTGTAACACAACAGCCGTTTAAGCAGGCGAATAGGTCCCCACTTTACAGCATCTTTTTCTAGCTCGTCTGCAAGTTCGCCTAGCTTTTTGAGCACCTTGTCGGTGTCGCTGAAATCTTCAATGGGAGCTAGCTTGCTACAATCTGAGCACCAGCCCAGACAGCGGTTAACATTATATTCATTTTCACCATGAACATAGGTATACCTACCCCAGGTAACCATATCGTTACCCTTAAAGTCACAGTGCTCACACTCTAGATCAATACAGGGCATAGACATTGTTCAACTCGTGGCTGCTAAATGGACAAAAATATGATGCCTTAAATCAAGGGGATAAACCACGCGCGGGATGAAGATCCGCGATTTGTGGAAAGGAACAGCTAGTAGTTTACGCAGTGTCCACAATCTGCGCAAACGGAAATGATGTCTGTTTATGAGTACTTGCCATTTTTGTGGAATGACACTGTGACCCTGTAGTCGGTAGTTGTACGAGATTGGATTTTCGGAAGTGAACTATCTGTAATGGAGGAGAGTTAGAAATTCAATGCGATGTTATGCCAGCATGATGAGATATTTCTAGCCCTAGAAATAGACTTGCCTATGCTAAAAGGTGACCTATAGGTGACCTATAGGTGACCTATAGGTGACCTATAGGTCACCACGCAAAAAAAAAGCACCTAACGTTTTCACGCTAAGTGCTTGTTTTAAATGGTGGCCCCTCCCTGACTTGAACAGGGGACCTACCGATTATGAGTCGGGCGCTCTAACCAGCTGAGCTAAGGGGCCTAATTTTGTTGTTGCTATTAGTTTTCAGAAGCTGAGCTTCCGGCGCGACATCCTGATTTCTTGCCAGCAAAAAGTGCTGTAGCAGTCTGATATCAAAGGTCGCTTTGTTGTTCTTGTTAAGCGGGCGAGATTATATAAAGCTAATCTCGCCCTGTCTAGGGGGGGATGAACTGTTTGCTGGTTTATTAGCCTAACAGTTCACGTTTCCCTCTATTTATTCGTCCAGGAAGCTGCGAAGCTGTTCACTCCGGCTTGGGTGACGCAGTTTACGCAGTGCTTTGGCTTCGATTTGACGGATACGCTCACGGGTAACATCAAACTGCTTACCCACTTCTTCAAGCGTGTGGTCCGTATTCATGTCGATGCCAAAACGCATCCGCAGAACTTTGGCTTCACGGGCGGTGAGGCCGGCAAGGACATCGTTGGTGGCGTTTTTCAGACTTTCGCTGGTGGCTTCGTCTACCGGTAAGTGGATAGTGCTATCCTCGATAAAGTCACCCAGATGCGAATCTTCATCATCACCAATTGGTGTTTCCATGGAGATTGGCTCTTTGGCGATTTTAAGCACCTTACGAATTTTGTCTTCCGGCATAATCATACGCTCTGCCAACTCTTCAGGAGTGGGCTCACGACCCTTTTCCTGCAGCATTTGACGAGAGATACGGTTCAATTTATTGATGGTTTCAATCATGTGAACCGGGATACGTATTGTTCTTGCCTGATCCGCAATAGATCGGGTGATAGCCTGACGGATCCACCATGTGGCGTAAGTTGAGAACTTATAACCACGACGGTATTCAAACTTATCAACAGCCTTCATCAGGCCAATGTTACCTTCCTGAATAAGATCCAGGAATTGCAAACCACGGTTGGTGTACTTCTTGGCAATAGAAATAACCAGACGTAAGTTGGCTTCAACCATTTCCTTCTTCGCACGGCGAGCCTTGGCTTCACCTATGCTCATGCGGCGGTTGATATCTTTAATGTTGGCAATGGTCAGACCGGTTTCTGCTTCTGCATTCGCCAGCTTAACGGTGCAGCGTAAGATGTCGTCTTTGATTACGGTCAGAGCCGCGCAGTATGGCTTGTCCGAGGCTAGTACTTTATCAAACCAGGCTCTGTTGGTTTCATGACCCGGGAATACCGAGACAAAAAGCTTTTTCGGCATTTTGCACTGCTCGACGCAGATCTTAAGGATCAAGCGTTCTTGAACCCGAATTTTGTCCATCATCGCTCGCATATTGCGAACCATATAGTCAAACTGTTTCGGGATCATGCGGAATTCGCGGAAAACGTCTGCTAAAGCCTGAATCGCTTTTTGGGTATCAGCATGGGCGCGGCCATTCTTCGCCACACTTGCCATTACTGCTTCGTGAGATTCACGCAGGTTGGCAAATTTTTCTTTGGCTTCTTCGGGATCTGGCCCCTTGCGGCCTTCTTCTTCTTCTTCGTCGTCGTCCCCGTCTTTATCTTCGTCGTCCAGGTCTTTGTCAGACAGGTCAGAGCCGATATGGGTGGCGGTAGGCGCTAAGGTTTCTTCTGCATTTGGATCAACAAAGCCTGAGATAATATCAGTCAGTTTGATCTCTTCCGCTTCATACTTATCCCACTGATCCAGCAGGTAGTTGATGGCTTCCGGGTATTCGGAAACGGAAGTTTGTACGGTATTAATGCCTTCTTCGATACGCTTGGCAATGACGATTTCGCCTTCGCGGGTTAGCAGTTCTACAGTACCCATTTCGCGCATATACATACGCACTGGATCTGTAGTACGCCCGATTTCAGATTCTACTGAGGCAAGGGCTTGGGCTGCTGCTTCTGCTGCATCGTCATCTGCTGAATCTTCAGAAAGCATCAGGTCATCGGCATCGGGTGCGTTTTCTACCACCTGAATACCCATGTCGTTGATCATTTGAATAATATCTTCAATTTGATCAGAGTCGATGATATCTGGCGGCAGATGATCGTTCACCTGCGCATAGGTTAAGAAACCTTGCTCTTTACCTTTGGCGACCAGAAGTTTAAGCTGAGACTGAGGGGTTGGCTCCATAGACTCCATCCGAATAGGGGGTTTTAGGGTGACTCGCAATAGGCGAAAGTGGTCGATTATAAAACTAATGAGCTAAATATACTAGCTCGAAGGTGATAACTTTCTGCTTTGAATTAATTCACTAAGCTCGCGTTTTTCATCTTCGGTTAATTGGCCCACTCTTGCTTTTGCTAACAATGTTTCTTCTTTTTGCTCTATATAGAGCGAAAGCAGTTTGTCCAGGGTGTCCAGGAAAACCGCTTCCTTTTGTTCTTCTTCAATATGATGGTCCCACACTGCTAATTTTGCTAGTTGGGAGCCTTCTTTTGTATCTCTCCAGTGTTCTAATAACTGGCCAGTAGTTATATGGGGGTGGGTTTGGCACAATTCAAGTAGTTGGCAAAACAGGCTAACCCCAGGGGTATTGAGCTCTTTAAGCTCAGGTAAAGGGGGTAATTCCGCCGCAAGTGCAGGACATTGCACAATTAAGGCTACCGCCATACGCATGGGGGTTATTTTTTGTGCTTTTGGCTGATTCTTTTTAACCTGGCTTTCTTGCTTTGGCAGCAGCTTTCTCACACCGGAAAGATCAACAGCCAGCAATTTGGCGAGTTTTTCTTCCATCATCTGGCGAAATATGCCGTCTGGTAGTTTGCCGATTAATGGCAGTGCTAGCTGGGCGAGTTTGGACTTACTGTCCGGGCTGCTCATATCCACTTGTTTTAACAGGTGTTCAAACAAAAAATCCGACAAGGGTTTGGCTTGTGCGATCCTTTGCTCAAATGCTTCTTTACCTTCCTGGCGTACCATGGAATCTGGATCTTCGCCATCGGGCAAAAACATAAATTTTAACGTTTTGCCGTCTTGTAACTGGGGCAGGGCATTTTCCAGGGCGCGCCAAGCGGCATCCCGGCCCGCCCTGTCACCGTCATAACAACATACGACTTCATCGCTGGTACGTAACAGAGATTGGGTATGTTCTGGAGTGGTGCTGGTGCCAAGGGAAGCCACCGAATAATCGATCCCAAACTGGGCCAGGGCAACCACATCCATATATCCTTCCACTACCAGAATACGGTTAACATCTTTATGGGCTTTTTTCACTTCATACAAGCCGTAAAGTTCGCGCCCCTTATGGAAGATAGGTGTTTCCGGTGAGTTCAGGTATTTTGGTGTGCCATCGCCAAGTACACGGCCACCAAAACCGATCACCCGGCCCCGCTTATCCCGGATAGGGAACATCACCCGATCGCGGAAGCGGTCATAGCTGCCGCCTCGTTCTTTTTCTATTAAGACGCCTGTATCTATCAGCTGTTGTTCAGCTTGTTTATTTTTGCCAAAATGCTTTCTGACTTCATCCCAGTTGTCAGGAGAGTAACCAATGCCGAAGCGTTGGCATACCTCACCACTCAGGCCGCGGTTTTTAAGATACTCGACCACCTGTTTACTGTTGGCATGAGATCTCAGCTGGCTTTGATAAAACTGAGCCACTTGCTCCATTAGCTGGTAGAGGTCTTTTTTGACCGCCTGGTTGGCAGGTTTGCTGTAGCCTCCGCTGGACTGCTCTCTGGGCACATCCAGACCAAACAGGCTGGCGAGATCTTCGACTGCGTCAACAAATTCCAGTCCGTCGTACTCCATCAGGAAACTCAGTGCGTTGCCATGAGCCCCACAACCAAAGCAATGGTAAAACTGTTTCTCTGGACTGACGGAAAATGAGGGGGACTTTTCGTTATGAAATGGGCAGCAAGCCTGGTAGTTTTTACCGGCTTTTTTAAGCCTGACTCTGGAATCGATTAAATCGACAATATCGGTACGATTAAGTAAATCGTCGATAAAATTACGGGGGATTTTTCCAGCCATTAAGCACCTTAAAAAAAACAAGCCGTACGTTCAAAAGAAAGTACGGCTTATTCTATGCAGCTATGACAGGGGATTAAGCTAAGCGAGCTCTAATTTTGCCGCTAATAGCGCCCATGTCTGCACGGCCCTGAACCTGAGGTTTCAGTATACCCATGACCTTGCCCATATCTTGCATTCCTGCTGCGCCGGAAGATTCCAGAGCGGCAGTTATCAGCACGTCCACTTCCTCTTCGGAAAGTGGCTGTGGCAAGAACTCTTGTAGAACAGCCAATTCAGACTTTTCTTTATCAGCAAGGTCCTGGCGATCGGCTTGTTCGAACTGAGTAATGGAATCTTTACGCTGTTTCACCATTTTGGTGATAACGCCGATAACATCCTCATCGTTCAATACAACGCGATTATCGATCTCACGTTGTTTGATTTCCGCCAGCAGCATGCGGATAGAACCCAAACGAATTTTATCCTTGGCACGCATGGCGCCTTTTTGTTGCTCTCTAAGCTGATCAGTCAGGGACATAGAATTCGCCTCTTAGTAAAGACGAACGCGACGTGCGTTTTCGCGAGCAAGCTTCTTCAGGTGACGCTTAACTGCTGATGCTTTAGCGCGTTTGCGAACTGTAGTTGGTTTTTCATAGTATTCGCGACGGCGAACTTCTGAAAGGATACCTGCTTTTTCGCATGAACGTTTAAAGCGACGCAGTGCTACGTCGAAGGGCTCGTTTTCACGTACTTTTATTACTGGCATATGCCTATCACCTCAAGGTGTTACAATTAGCCCGGCCGTAAAATGACCAGTGTGTTTAAAAATGGTGCGGAATTTTAATCTGATCTGGGGGTATTTGTAAACCCTGATCAAATGCCTAGAGTAAAAAAGTATAGCTTTGTTTGTTTAAATGCCGATGAACACTTAATGAAACGGGCTAATTCAGGGCTGGTTAATCGGGCACAGCGCAGTTAAACTAGCGCGCGCTTTGCGCAAAGAATACTCCCTTTCCAGCAGTTATTGGAGAAAAAGAATGCGGATCCTGGGTTTAGAAACTTCCTGTGATGAAACAGGGGTGGCTATTTATGATGATAAACAAGGGCTACTGTCCCATGCCTTATACAGTCAGGTGAAGTTACATGCAGATTATGGTGGTGTGGTGCCGGAACTGGCGTCACGGGACCATGTGCGCAAAACCATTCCGCTTATAAAAGAAGCGCTGGCACAAGCCAGCTGCAGCAAAGATGATATTGACGGCATCGCTTATACCGCAGGCCCTGGCCTGGTCGGCGCCTTGTTGGTGGGTTCAACTATCGGTCGCAGCTTGGCTTATGCCTGGAAAAAACCTGCGGTGGCTGTTCACCATATGGAAGGGCACTTATTGGCGCCTATGTTGGAAGATAACCATCCTGAATTTCCATTTGTTGCACTCTTGGTGTCCGGTGGCCATACCATGATGGTGAAAGTCGAAGCCATAGGTCAATATGAAATCCTCGGTGAAAGTGTCGATGATGCCGCAGGTGAAGCCTTTGATAAAACCGCTAAGTTAATGGGGCTGGATTACCCGGGTGGTCCACTATTGTCCAAGCTGGCGGAAAAAGGCGCCGAAGGTCGTTTCCGCTTCCCGCGGCCGATGACAGACAGGCCGGGGTTAGACTTTAGCTTCAGCGGATTAAAAACCTTTGCCGCCAATACCATACGTTCTGAAGGGGATGATGAGCAGACCAGAGCCGATATCGCGTTTGCTTTCCAGCAGGCAGTGGTGGATACCCTGGCCATCAAGTGTAAACGGGCACTGAAACAAACCGGGCTGAATACCCTGGTGATCGCAGGAGGTGTAAGCGCCAATGGTTATTTAAGGCAACAGCTGGCGACGTTAATGACAAGCCTTCAGGGTCAGGTGTTTTATCCCAGAACCGAGTTTTGTACCGATAACGGCGCTATGATTGCCTATGCAGGCTTGCAGAGGTTAAAAGCGGGGCAATTTGAAGGATTGTCTGTTAAGGCAAAACCAAGATGGCCTATTGATACCCTACCTTCGTTATAGAAGGTAGGGTTAAACGAGGGTAACAAATTCAGATGGCGCTGTAGGAGCCGAATCCATCTCAGGGATGAGATGTTAAATGCATGGATACGCGTTCGGCGAACCTTGTGGACGCTGGCTTCGCCCTTTTTGCCTATAAAGAGGCATCTGCTCCTACCAAAGCAGCAATTGTTACCCTTTATTCAGCTTCTTCCAGATCTTCAGTTCATCACCTTTTAACAGCCGTACTATATTCTGATGATGTCTGAGTATGATAAGGCAGGACAACATGGCCACGGGTAAGGTGTATTCAGGCTTAATCAGGTAGGTATAGAGGGGAGATAAAAGGGCTGTAATTAACGCAGCCAGGGAAGAGTACCCGCTAACAGCCACCACGAGCAACCAGGTGCCAACCAGGGCTCCGGCAACATCCATGCCTAACGGCAATAAGGCGCCTAAGGCGGTTGCAACCCCCTTACCACCTTGAAAATGAAAGAAAATTGGGTATATATGCCCCAAACAAGCGGCAATACCAACCAAGCCAATATAGAAAGGCTCTATGCCCAGGGCATAAGCGCCATACACAGGCAAGGTGCCTTTTAACATATCACAAAGCAATACCCAGATAGCCGATTGCTTGCCCCCCAGCCTGAGTACATTAGTCGCCCCAGGGTTTTTCGAGCCATGTTGGCGAGGATCAGGCAGGCCGCCGAGCTTGCAGATAAGCACTGCACTGGAGATGGAACCTAATAAATAGGTGCTAATGATAAGGACAAATACAAGTGCCGTCATTGAAACCTGGTTTTTCCGACTCTGCTTTTGGGGTATTATCCCCCTCCCTGTGTGTATTGATGATACGCCGAATTTGCCTGGGCGGGTAGCCCCTAATTTAATGGTCTAAAAACATGGACATAGTCTTTATAAAATCCCTTGAGGTATTAACCACCATAGGTGTTTACGAGTGGGAAAAAGAGATAAAACAGAAGTTGGTGTTTGATTTGGATTTGGGCTTCGACAATAAACCCGCTGCGTTAAATGACGATATAAACAAAGCGTTGGATTATGCCGTGTTATCGCAAAAAGTCATTGAGTTTGCCCAGGATAATCATTTCGAATTAATTGAGACCATGGCGGAGCGTGTGGCGGCCCTGATCTTGGATGAATACAAGTTGACCTGGTTAAGGGTGACCCTGAGTAAACCCGGAGCTGTAGCCGCCGCAGCGACCGTTGGCGTGCAGATAGAAAGAGGCATAGCCTGATGGCGCAGATCTATATAAGTGTCGGCTCCAATATAAACATGCATCAACATATTAGCGCTGGCTTAGATGCCATGTTTGCCTTATTTGGCGAGCTGACCTTATCCAGTGTCTTTGAGAGTGAAGCGGTCGGGTTTTCTGGTGATGATTTTTATAATCTGGTGGTGGGGGCAAAGACGGAACTTTCTCCCTTAGAGGTGACTGTCAGACTAAAAGAAATAGAGAAGAACAATGGCCGTAAGTGCCAGATAAAAAAGTTTGCCCCGCGTACTTTAGATCTCGATTTACTGTTATACGACGATGTTATCATGGAGCTTGGGGTGCAAATTCCCAGGAATGAGATCACCAAAAATGCCTTTGTGCTATGGCCTCTTGCTGAATTGGCCCCCAACTTGCTCCATCCGGTTGCGGGTCAATCTTACGAGAAGTTGTGGTCTGACTACGATAAAAACCAACAAAAACTATGGAAAGTCGCCTTTCACTGGCGCTAGAGAATATATATGACAACCCTAGAAATCTTTGTGCTTGCCATTGTTCAGGGGTTAACCGAATTCTTACCCGTTTCCAGTTCGGCTCACCTTATTTTACCTTCCCAGATCCTGGGTTGGCAGGATCAGGGACTGGCGTTTGATGTCGCCGTCCATGTGGGCTCGCTGGCTGCGGTATTACTTTATTTCAGGAAAGAAGTCGCCGCTATGTTTGTAGCCTGGACCGGCTCTTTAATGGGCGGAGAGCAAACCCAGGATAGCAAGCTTGCCTGGTGGGTAATATTGGCGACCATACCCGCTGGTGTCATCGGTTTACTGGCAAAAGACTTTGTTGAAGTCTATTTGCGCAGTGGTTATGTGATTGCAGCTGCAACGATTGGATTTGGCTTGTTATTGTGGTGGGCCGATCGCCAAGCAACCCAGGTTAAGTCTGAATATCAGACTGGCTGGAAAGCCGCTTTGATCATTGGCTTGGCGCAGGCTGTAGCGCTGATCCCGGGTACGTCCCGCTCCGGTATCACCATGACCGCCGGATTGATGCTAGGGCTAACCAGGCAGGCGGCGGCCCGCTTCTCGTTCTTAATGTCTATCCCCATTATCCTGATGGCCGGGGGTTACCTAACGCTAAAGCTCATTATGTCGGGAGAAGCGGTAGACTGGATGGCCTTGAGCCTTGGAGTGGTGCTTTCCTTTGTCAGTGCGCTGGCCTGTATTCATGTATTCCTGAAGCTGCTGGATAGAGTGGGGATGACACCCTTTGTCATATATCGACTCTTACTGGGTGTCGCCCTGCTGTTCGTTTTGTGGTAGGAGCAGAACGTGCTCGGCGAATACAGCGATCGCTGTATTCGCCATATAACCTACAACGCAGGAGTCCTTTCTACCCAATCCTGGATAAATAACTTTAACCGCGCCAGCCTTTGCCTGGTTAACTCCCCTTTGATCTCCGCACCCTTAAAGCCGGCCTGAACAATAGGTTTAACCTGGATTTCAAGGGCGGCACTTAACGCTTTATCAAGGTAATCGAGCTGATGATAGTCTCGGTTTTCGAAGCCTAGTCGGCCCTGAAAATCGGCGCGGCAAGCTATCAAAAATTGCGCAAAGCGTTCCGGCTTTCGCCAGGCATCGGCTTTGTCGAAAACATATAAGATGGCTTCGTTGGTAAGTTTAAATGCATTGTGAACCTGACAATGGAGGTCGCTGACGATCAACGCCAGCTCCTTGCAGTCGTTAGGCACTTTTAGCCGCTCACAAAAGGCCCTGATAATAGGCAGACCCAGTTGCCCGTGGTGATGATGGCTGGGCCATTTCTCTCTGGGTGTTACCGCCTTGCCGAAATCATGGCACAGGCAGGCAAATCGCATGGCCAGGCTATCGCCCAGCTGAGCGGCTTGTGACATGACCATCAGCATATGTTTACCGGTATCGATTTCCGGGTGCCAGCGCTTCGGTCCAGGAATACCGTACAGTTTGTCTAACTCAGGGAATAATACGCCGAGCGCCTGACATTCTTTTAGAACCCGAAAATAGACCTGAGGAGACTGGCAGCACAGGGCCTGTTCTGTTTCCTTCCATACACGCTCTGGCGTCAAACTGGAGAGCTCACCATTTACGCTGAGCTGTTCCATCAGCTTCAGGGTTTCCGGTGCAATACTAAAGCCCAGGTGAGCAAAACGAGCGGCAAAACGGGCAACTCTCAATACCCTCAGCGGGTCTTCGGCAAAGGCTGGGGATATATGGCGCAAAATTCGTCGCTGAAGATCGTCCTGTCCGCCATATGGGTCAATCAATTGTCCTTCGCTGGTTTTCGCTATGGCATTGATGGTGAGGTCCCGGCGTAACAGATCTTGCTCCAGTGTGACATCGGCTTCTGCATAACATTCGAAGCCTGTATATCCCTGGCCTTTTTTCCGTTCAGTCCGGGCTAATGCGTGCTCTTCACCTGTGTGCGGGTGTAAAAATACCGGGAAGTCTTTGCCTACCTGATTATAACCCGCAGCCAGCATTTTTTTCGCATGGCAACCCACCACGACAAAATCTCTGTCCTTGACCTTAATACCCAGTAACTCGTCTCTGACGGCGCCACCCACTAAAAATATTTGCAAACTACTTCCCCTACTTAATGCGTACCCCGTATTATACCCAAGTTGTTTTCAGCGAAACCACACAATTGCCAGAGTTGTGTTTTCTGAGTTGGAAGAATCTGAATAGATACTCCTAGTGTAGTAAGAGTGCTTGTTGCAGGCTCTGGCAATGTGTCGGCTAGTTAATTAGCCGTGAAAGTTTCATCAATCGGGTACAGGTATCCCATCTAAGGATGGCAGTCGTATTATGTATACAAAGTTTTTTGGTTTACAGGAAAGTCCTTTCTCTATCGCGCCGGATCCGGGTTTTCTCTATATGAGTGAACGCCACAAGGAAGCGCTTGCTCACCTTATGTATGGCTTATCCAGCGGCTCCGGTGGATTTATTCTGCTGACAGGTGAAGTGGGGACAGGGAAAACCACAGTGAGTCGCTCCCTGTTGCAGGAGCTGCCGGAAAAGACAGATCTCGCTTTTATCCTCAACCCGGCATTAACGGAGTTGGAGCTGTTAGCCACAGTTTGTGATGAGTTTGCCTTAAGCTACAACAAAGCAAATTTAACCCGTAAGGAACTGGTCGACACCATTAGCCAATTTCTGTTGGACAATCACCAACGGGGACGCCATTCGGTATTGCTTATCGATGAAGCGCAGCATATCGGAGCCGAGGTGCTGGAGCAGCTCAGGTTACTGACTAACCTGGAAACCGACAAAAAAAAGCTGCTGCAGATCATCCTGATTGGCCAACCTGAATTGCAGCAAATGCTGAAAAGAGATGAACTGCGCCAGTTGGCCCAACGCATTACTGCACGCTACCACCTGTTACCGTTAACCCAGCTTGAAGTAAGTCATTACATACGCCATAGGTTATCCGTAGCAGGCTGTATTCACCCTGTTTTTGGCCCGAAAAGCCTGAAAGAAGTGCATCGGCAAAGTGGCGGTGTTCCCAGGTTGATCAACCTGATCTGTGATCGGGCCATGTTGTCTGCGTTTGCCAACAGTGACCATAAAATTTCTCCCCTGTTGATCAAAACCGTTGCCAAGGAAGTGCTGGGCCAAGATGTTGCGCCGGACAGCAAGGGATCGTTTTATCTACCTGCCCTGGTGTGTGCAGGCTTAGCCGTAGCCGGGATAAATATATATTTGTTTGGTCCACATTTTTGGCCAACGAATACCAGGGTGCAAACTATGCAAGCCGAGAGCCAGGCACCCACAGAGACAGTTGAAGTAAAGCAGGCGGAGCAACAGCTGCCGCTGGAAGAAATAAAGCCGGTGGCGGAAGTGAAGCCGGCAGCCTTGCCTGTAGCCAAGCAATCGGCTGCGAATATGGTAACGACAGAGCTACCCATCCAGCTTGCTACTCAGGAAGTTACCACACCGCCGGAGATGGAGATCCAGCACCGTCTTGAAGAATTGGTTGAAAGCAGTCGCAGTACAGGCGCAGCCATGAAAAATTTATATAGGGTTTGGGGTTATGATGTTCCGTTAGCCGAAGCTAATTGTGATCGGATAAAATCCGCAGCGCTGACCTGCTTCAAGGGTCGCGGTAGTATATTAAATCTAAAAAGCATCAATCATCCGGCGATGATCCAGATGCTGGATCAACGAGGTGTTCCTTATTACGTGGCTTTGGTTGGTTTTGAACAAGGCGCCGAGCTGCTTATCAATGAAAACCGGATCCGCGTTAGTGAGTCCTGGTTTAATCGCTACTGGACCGGGGAATATACCTTGTTTTGGCAACCTCCTGTGGGTTATCAAAAAGCGTTAAAAGTGGGCAGCTCTGGGAGTCCGGTGCAGTGGCTGGATAACAGCTTAGCCGAGATATACCAGCTACCACGTCGCAATATAAACTACTTCGATGCTTTCTTAGCTGAGCGGGTCAGGGCGTTTCAACAAAAGAATAACCTGGATGCAGACGGAATTGCGGGTACGCAAACCCTGTTAAGGATCAATCAAGCCGTTACCAATAATATGCCAAAATTGCGAGAGGAAGGCTAAGTGTCCACTATCTTAAAGGCGCTAAAAAAGTCTGAGCAACAAAGTCAGCAAAGTCACCCGATGCATACTCTCAATACCGGGCAATATACTTTTCCCATGGAGGAGGATAAACCAGCGTGGCCGTACTGGATGTTGGTTATGGTATTTGTAGCGGGTTTGTCTTTAGCGGCGGGTTGGCTTCTGCTGGACCGAGGAACGACTCCTGAGCTCTCCATTGCAGCACAACCAAGTGCCAACGCGCTAACGGTACAGACTGAGCCAACTACCAACACGGTACAGCCAGAGCCAACTAAAGCGCCGCCGGCAGTGGTAAAAACGGTGCAAAGACCCGTACTTCAACCAAAGTCAGTCCCCACAAGAGGTTGCTTTTCTGGCAAATAAAACCTACTCCTTGGTTGCCTTACCTAAGTTAGAGCCGATAAAGGTTAATGTATTGCCGGATATACCCGAGCGTGCTGTGACCATATCCTTGGCCACCAAGCAGCCCAGTTTTAATAAGTTGGATCTTTCTGAGGTATCGCAGGATCTGGCTTCCAAGTTCCAGCATGCTATCGCACAAACCGACCTGGTGGAAAAACAGACTGAAGTGGTAAAGAAAAATGATTCTGAGCTCGATTTTTCTGGCGTGTCACCGGAGATAGCTGCCCGTTACCAAAAAGCACTGAGTCAGCCAATAGAGCCGGTAGTCGATAGTGTGGCGCCGGATGCGATCCCAATTGAAGCGTTACCAGAAGATCTTAAAGTGCAGATCCCGGCCATGAGTTACAGCTCCCATATGTACTCAACCAATAAAGATAAAACCTGGATCCGGATCAATGGTATTGACTTGAAAGAGGGTGATGTCTTGTTTGATGGTGCGCTGGAAATATTAAGAATCCAACCCAATCATACAATTATGCGGCTGGATAAGCAGAGCTTTAGCCTGGAGTCATTACAAGATTGGCAAGGGGGGTAGGAGCCGAACCCATCTCAGGGATGAGATGTAAAGCGCATGGATGCACGTTCGGCGAATATAGCGATCGCTATGTTCGCCCTATCACCTGCAAAGAGGGCATCCGCTCCAACAAGTTGGCGCTAATAAAACACGGCAAGCCAGATACACTCTGGCTTGGTCGAGGTATAGGAGATCCGGTGCTTCACCGTAGGAGCTATGCTGAGGTAATCTCCAGCCCTTAAGGTTACCAGCTTATCTTCGAATTCCAGCTCAGCTTCCCCCTGAAGCAGCAGGACGAATTCAGTATCGGTTTGCTCATACCAAAAGTCGGCTTCACTCTTATGGCCACGGGAAACAATACGTTCTATTTTGACCTTATCTGAGCCGCCGATCACCTGGATTAGCTCATCAGGGAGTTGATCTGGAATATCGCTGAATAAGTTCAATTTTGACCTTGTCTGAGCCGTCGAACACTTGGGTATCGCTGAATAAGTTCAAATTGGACTCTGTCTAACGGAGCAAGAGCTTGTAGAGCCAAGCCCTTGCGAAAACAGCTTACCAGGAAGACTGTTTCTTTTTACGTCTTGGCAGGAAAGGAATGATGATACCGACAAAGATACCTGCACCCATAACTGCGCCACCGCGTAGCAGCCACTGCATTTGGACTTCTTCGTCCTGGGTTTCTAGCCTGGACTCCAGCCCTGCATTTTGAACTTCCAGTTTACGGATCTTCTCGGTCAGGGTTTTCTTATCTTGCATTAAAGCCTTGACCTGCTGGCTTTGAGCCTTAATTTTATGATCTTTGCCAGCGACAACTTCACTGTTTTTCTGATCGAGGTTGGCAAGCACACTCTTGGCTTTATCCAGCTCGGCTTCGATAATAGGCAGGCGAGTCTTAGCCGTTGACTCTTTCCCTAAAAATTTAGTTTCTACCCAGCCGGTACGTCCCTTAGGATCTATGACTTTGGCAAATTCGGTTTCTGTATTCCACTGCTGTACATCTACCTTACTGCCGGCATTCACACTGCCCACGATGCGGTACTGTGTGCTTGGCCCAGAATGTAAATAAATAAAGAGATCGTCGCTGACGTATCTTTCGGCCGCCTGGGCCAGACTATGTGGCAAGGAAACCAATGCCAGGGTAAACAGGTAAAACAATTTCACTATATCTGTCTCGCACGATTGCTGGATTAGAGCAAGTGTAAGAATTTAATGGCGCAAGAACAAGACTCAATCTGGAATAGCAGCAAATGGAGAGCAAATTTCAGCTGTTTTTTAGTAAGTTTTGTTCCTGGTAAGGGAGTTTCTGGTTGAAGGATAAAATAAAGGGAAATAAAAAAGGCGCCAGCGGCGCCTTTTTTTGCGAGTCTATCGATTATGCTAGAAATATGCCGCGTAGCATATAGAAGAACATAATGGATAACACGGCGCCGATAGGCAGGGTTACAACCCAGGAAACAACGATACTACGCACCACACCCAGGTTCAGTGCCGCGATACCGCGGGCCATGCCGACACCCAGCACGGCGCCAACCAGCGTCTGTGTGGTAGAGATAGGTAACCCGGTACCCGATGCGATAACCACAGTGGTAGCGGCTGCCAGCTCGGCAGCAAAGCCTCGGCTTGGCGTCAGGTGAGTGATGCCCTGTCCGATAGTGGCAATAACGCGCTTACCAAAGATAGCTAAGCCTAATACGATACCAACCCCACCCAAAGGCAAGATCCACCATGCGATTGTTGCTTTAGCTGAAATCTCACCACTGCTCACGATGCTGACGACGGCTGCCAAAGGACCGATGGCATTGGCGACATCGTTAGAGCCGTGAGCGAACGCCATGGCACAGGCAGTCATCACCATCAGAACCGCAAATATCTTTTCCACGTTGGTGAAATGCATTTCTTTGTCGGCTTGAGGGTCGATTTTGATTCGATTGATAAAGAACTTACCGATCAACGCGACCGTCACACCGATAGCAATGGCTAAAGAGTACGCTTCGACATTATCGAAATGAATACCGATATGCTTCAGGCCTTTTTTGATGGTCACCAGGGACATCATAAAACCAACCAGGAACATATAACCCGGTACATAACGCTTGGCGTTTCTCAGCGGGTTATCGGTATCAAAGATAAGCTTTTGCGCGCTCATAAAGATGGCGTAGGCAATTAAACCCGATATTAAGGGGGTTACAACCCAACTACCAACGATGCCACCCACCTTACCCCACTCGACCGTTTCCGGACCCACACCCACAGCTGCGAAGCCGACGATGGCGCCGATAATAGAGTGAGTGGTGGACACAGGCCAGCCGAAGTAAGAGGCGATCATCAGCCAGACACCTGCTGCGAGCAGGGCTGAAATCATACCAAATACCAGCAGCTCAGGCGTGTCGGTGAAATAACTCGAATCGATAATGCCCTTACGTATGGTGGAGGTAACTTCACCTCCGGCCAGGTAGGCACCGGCAAATTCGAAGATCATGGCGATAATTATCGCCTGTTTTATGGTCAGGGCTTTCGAACCCACTGAGGTTCCCATGGCGTTCGCCACGTCGTTGGCGCCAATACCCCAAGCCATTAAAAAGCCAAAAAGCGCCGCCATTAGTACGAGAGTCGTACCGTAAGTTGCCAAAATATCCATAAAAATTACTCTGAGTTAAGACCGTGCCAGCATCAATTCCAGCCGTGCACCTACGCGCTCAGCCTGATCGGCCAAACCGCCGACCCATTCCAGTATCTGATAAAGGAACATCATATCGATAGGGCTGTAGTTTGTTTCTATCGCCTGGAACTTACGCCTAAGTTCGATTTGCATGCTGTCTGTATCGTCTTCGATTACATCCAGCTCGTGGATCATCTCCTCAACTAGGTCTACTTCCCGGCCTCTGAAGCCAGTTTCCAATAATTCTTCCAGCTCATTAATGGCTTTTTTAGCCTGAGCGGTTGCATCAAGACAGCGACGCAAATAAGCACTAAAGCTGTCAGACGTATTAGCAGGAAGAGACAACTGTCTTCCTGTCATACGACCGGCAATATCTTTTGCTTTATTTGCAATCTTGTCTTGTTGAGTTAAAAGTTCCAGCATATCCGTACGCTCTACAGGCATAAACAAACCTCTTGGCAGTTTTAACCTGATTTCGCGCTTAAGCTCATCGGCTTCTTTTTCCAAATTGGAAATTCTTGCTCGGACCGTCTCTGCTTCCTGCCAGTTACCGGCATTCACAGATTCGAAAAAGGGGATCAATTGTTCGCAACATTCATGAACTTTATTGATATGCTGTTGAAGTGGTTTAATTGGGGACTTGGCAAAAAGCCCCAAAATAGTATTTACTGGCATCGCCAATTTACCTGTACGGTGAAAAAACACTCGACTACTAGATTGGCGCGCATGTTAACTTATGTTTGCGTCCATTTAAATAGATAAATCCGCTTAAAATGGCTTGGTCTATTTAATCTTATAATTGTCAGTTACGTGGTGACCCTGAAAACATATGGATACAGAGATTGAGATAAAGTTTTTTGTCTCGCCAAAAGCGGGGGAGCAGCTCCCTGTTACATTGAGTAAATATAAAATTTGCTCAGAAAAAAGCCAGCACCTGCTCAATATTTATTTCGATACCCCGGACAGGGTGTTAAAAAATCTGCGAATGGGGCTGAGGGTGAGGACCATTGATGATAAGTCTGAACAGACTATCAAGACCTCAGGTCGTGTTATCGGCGGCTTGCATCAGCGGCCAGAATACAATGAACCCCTGAAAGGGGAGCGCCCTGAGCTGTCCCGCTTTAAAAAAGATATCTGGCCTGAAGAGGTGGACGTAGGGAAATTACAAACCAGGCTCACCCCAGTTTTTGGTAACGACTTTCAGCGACAAACCTGGTTGCTGGAGTGTGGTGATAGCTTAATTGAAGTGGCTTATGATGCCGGGCGGATAAAGGCGAACGGAGCAGTCGCGGAGATCTGTGAAATCGAGCTGGAGCTGTTAAAGGGTCATGCGGAACAACTGTTTGAACTGGCCGAGGATATAGCCGAGTTGCCCGGTGTACGCCTGGGCAATGTGAGTAAGGCGCAGCGAGGTTATGCCCTCGCAGAAGAAACCAGCCTTACTTGTAAACCCTTAGGCCTAGCGCCTATTAAGCCGGATATGGCTATCGCCGAGGTGATCAGCGCCAGCTTTCAATATGCTTTTAGCTACTGGCAACACCACGAAGAGATATATGTAACTCAGCCCGAATTAACTGTATTAAAAGCGTTAAAGCAAGGGGTTAACCTGTTACACCAGGCTTGTGTCTTATATAGACCTGTGCTTCCCGAGTTACAAAACGCGCCTTGGTTACCTGAATTAGTCTGGTTGTCACAACAGTTAAGTTGGGTGGATTATTATGGTGCGCTGCAGCAGCTGACGGAAAACAAAGGCCACTATATACGCAAATTACCCGAGCCTAAACCGGTCAGAAAACAGTTAGAAGCTCAGTTGACTAAGTTACCCCAACCAACCGATGTACTTGAACTGATCGTGTCCACCCGTTATTGCAAACTGATCCTGGCCATCAGCCGTTGGCTGGTATTGTTTGAAAAGCAGGAGCATAGCATCAGGTTGCAGGCCCAGGTAAAACTGTTTGCGGAAAAAAGGCTGGAAGAAAGCTGGAGTGAGTTAAGGTCGTCTTTGTTTGGCTCGAAAGAGTTAAACCGGGTGGGTTACCTGAAACATAAGGGTTTGTTACACCGAAACCTGATGGTGGGAGCTTGTTTAGGCAGTAACTTTGACCAGCAAGCGAGAAATGAATTCAGGGTGCCCTGGCTGGATATAGTGAAGGGTATTGAGGATCTGGAGTTACATCAGCCAGTTCATGAGTTGCTGGAGCAAGAGATGGACGACGAAAGCCAGGTGTCTATACGTAAGTGGTTAAAGCGAAAAGAAAAATCTTTAATTCATGCGATGGAACAATCACGTAAGCAAGCACTGACGTTAGCACCATATTGGCACACTGAACAATAGGGTTTCGCTGGTAGGAGCTGAACCCATCTCAGGGATGAGATGCAAAGCGCATGGACGCACGTTCGGCGAATATAGCGCCCGCTGTGTTCGCCCTATCTTCCACAAAGAGGCATCCGCTCCTACCCGGCGAATATAGCGATCGCTATATCGCCCTATCACCTGCAAAGAGGGCATCTGCTCCAACCAGGAGCACCACTTTCGTTACCCTTTAGCCGTGGTTTGATAGCTTCCGGTTTATTTCTTGAGTTGTTGTTTAAGCTCGGCTACTTCCTGCTTTAGTTCCTTCACTAAGGTAATAAGCTCTTCCTGTTGCTGCGACTGTTCGTTGAGTTCTTCGATCAGTTGGGGGTTATCTGAGAAATTTACCTGGTTGGATTTGGGCTTGACCATGATGGATGCCATAAAGCCGGAAATTGCGCCAAACAGGCTGACGCCGGAAACGATCATCATAGCCGCAATAATTTTACCTAAGGTGGTCACTGGATAATAATCCCCGTAACCCACTGTAGATACTGTAACCACGCTCCACCAAATGGCATCTCCCGCACTTTGGATATTCGACTCCGGCAAACCTCCTTCTGCCGTTAATATGGCGGTGGAACCCGCAGTCACAACTACCACCAGAAACAGCAAGATAGAAGCTATGGTGGTTTCCTGACGTTTTGATTGAAGCTGTTTAAGCAAATGTCCGGTTTGTTGTAACACCCGAATGATACGAAATATCTGGAATAATCTGGCGTATCGCAGGGATTCGGCCATAGGGATGGATGCCAATATATCTATCCAATGAACTTTCAAAAACTGCCATTTGTTTTTGGACAGAATAAACCCATAACCCAGGTGGGTGAGAAAGATATAACAAATAAAGCTGTCCAGATCATAAAGCAGGGAGGCGGTTTCCGCGTCCAGTTTTACCAGTAAGCGAACGAGTACCAGGATCACGGCGACGATGGACAGCAGCATCATGCTGATATCCAGTGGTGAGATATTTTTAGCAGTATATTTTTTATTCATTGTCAAATAGTTATCATATTTACTCTTGCTGTTTAAAGCCCTTACTTTATATGTCGATTAGTTAATCTGGACGCGTGGGTTTGAGCTGCGTGTGATTCCATTTATCTAGCTGACCTTAAAAGGGGATTTATGACAGTATTTCGTCTGAACAAATTGGAGCAAATCTTCGGTGACGTACGTCTGGCGCCTAAAATGATGCTGCTAATGCTGTTCAGTACCTTGCTGCTGACGGGTAAATTGTTGTCGATACCCAGAATGTCAAAGCTGAAGTCGCTGCCCTGAAAAAACAGGAGTTGCAGGAAAAGTTATCATCTGCCTTTGGCTTAATCCAGTGGGGTTATCAAAATAGTGAAAAATTGGGCGGGGAGTCGCAGGCAAAAGCTTATGTTTTACAGGCCCTGGAGCAGATGAGCTGGGGGGATTCAGCTATTTTTGAGTGTTGTCTGCCCAGGGGGTTCTTTTCAGTACCAGGATCCTGCTTCCGGTGAAATAGATGCGGGGGTTAAAGGGTTTACGCCCTGGGGCTGGAAAGCAGAGGCACACCCTTGCTGTATCCACAAAATCCTTCCTCGGTAGGCAGAAGCATTCGGGCCAGTACCGGTCAGGATATTGTCGATGTACAGCTGGGCTTTGCAGCGAGTCAAGGTTCTTTTCAGTACCAGGATCCTGCTTCCGGTGAAGTTATAGATGCGGGGGTTAAAGGGTTTACGCCCTGGGGCTGGACTGTGGCTGCACACGTGGATACTAAGGCGGTGGACGAGCTTCATTCAAGCTTGCTGGTTCGGGGTATGCTGCAAACCTTAATGATGGCGGTGATATTTGTGGTGCTGTTGATGTGGGCATCGCGGATTATGGTTAAACAGGTTAACCATTTGGTAGATGGGATTAATTTTGTAGCTAAAAAGGATCTGAGCCAGTCTATTGAATTGCATACCATGAATGAGTTTGGTGATATAGCCAGAGCGGTACGCGCCGAATCCATCTAAGGGATGAGATGTTAAATGCATGGATGCACGTTCGGCGAACATAGCGATTGTTATGTTCGCCCTGTTGCCTGTAGAGAGGCATCCGTTCCGTTATTACGGCACTTGTCAGCCGTTTTCGTTGGCAAAATCAGCCAGATCTTCCATCACTTTTTTCTTAATTTCCAATTGCTGCTCTGGATCCAGCTTATAACGCACTGCCAACTGCTCATAATCGTCGTTACTCAGGGAGACTGTGAGTCGTGGGCGCTTAGGTCGCCTGTGGGTGGGTAGCTCCAGGATATGACGAATTTGGTCTGACGGGCTCAAGCCCTCATCCAGTGCTTTCTTACGAATGCTGTACTGCACTTTTTCGTCCATATCAAAGGCCACTTGTACGGCTTTTGCCGCTTTGGCGGATTTGGCCCATTTCTCAGGTATTTTTCTTTCTTTGGTCATAGCTGCTTCACTTTGGTAAATAAAGCCCGTGTAGGGCTTTAGCTTTTCGGCCATAGCTCAGCGATATCATTCACTGGTCTAAACAGGGAAAGGTATATATCTGTATCTCCATTTTCAAATACAAATATTTCTATCCAGCGCTGCTCTTGTTCGCCAAACAATGAAAAATATTCGAATTGGCGACCCTGAGAGTCTTCCTGAAATTGCGGTGGTTTGGTATTTCTGTAGTCCTGGCGATGAAAATAACCGGCAGTAGCAAAATCTTGCTGGACAAACTCTTTCGCCAGCATAGTGGTAAAAGGAGAAGACTCAGAAACCGGGGTTAACCTGGCTTTGCCTGGCTCATCAAATATTTCTGCAAAAGCATCCATATCAAACAGGCTTTCCACATCGGCTCTGTTTAACAGCAGACTAAATTTAATCTGGTTGCTGTTATCTCCTGGTAAAGAAATATAAACCGGCTCGGCTTGTGCGCCCTGACAAATAAACCGCGGGTAATGCTCGAACTCAAACTCTATGGTGTTGATCCGGTTAACTTCCAACTGCTGCTTTCTCAATCGCTCGGGTAGGGCGAAGCTGTCGCCTATCTGTAACAGATCGCCAACTTGAAGTTGTTGTGGGTGGGTAAGTTCCCGGCCTTTGGCCGGCTCGGGTTTGCCAAACAACTTTTTAAAAAAATTCATCGCTTCTGCCTTTTTGGCTTAGGGTTACCCGATTAAACGGGTCGAAGGGCGGATCGACAAAAGGTGGCATCAGCCACCTTTATCTATTGTCATTTTGAACTTAGTCCTGCTCCCGGTACAGACTCAACTTACAGTTGCCGCAAATAATCTTACGGCGAAAGTCTGAGACCCGGGTCAGTCCAGTGTCATAAGTTGTCTTGGACTTGCATTTATAACAGCTGATATCACGCTCACTGGCTACTTGTCCATGTTTAGCTGCATACTCTTGCAGGCTGGGTAATTTTTCCCATTCGTTTTGCAGTGGTTTGTTATATATCGCGAAATAGTAAACCAAAGCAACGCCGGCGATAACTAACAGAATTTCCATTTCTTGCTTCCCGACAATGACGATGTTAGCTCATAAGCGGCGGGGACCCGAGGCGATCCCCGGGGCCGGCCTGATTAGCCCTTATTTTTTAAGCGATCTAAAATGGAATTGGCGCTGGTTTGTTGCTCTCCAATACCTGCATCTTTCAGCTTGTCCTTTAACGACTGGTCGCTATTTTCCGCCTGCAGCTGCTCTGCGGCCGCCAATTTGTCGTCAAACATGGACTGCTTTTGTTTGATCCTGTCCAGCGACTCTTTAGCGCTTAATAAGCTGGAGTTACCGCTGGTAAAGCTGTCAGTGATTGCCGCGGTGGCTTTTTGCACACTGTCGGTAGTTTTTACCATGCTTAGCTGACGTTGATAATCAGTCAGTTGGCGTTCGCTCTTTTTAATCAGCTCTTTCAGGCGATTAGCACTGGAGTTATAGCTGTCATAAGCTCCTTGCTGTTCATTAAGCTCCTGCTCCATGTTGGCGATTTTCTCTGCCACTTCAAGTGCCAGTGATTCATTACCCTGACCCAGTGCCTGAGTCGCATAGCCTTCGTGTTCGGTTACTTCTTTTTTCAGGCGTTCCAGCTCCCGGTTGGCTTGCATTTGCTTGGCCATCACTTCCGTCAGATCGCGTTTTGCCTTAGTGAGATGGTTTTCTGCATCTCTGATCTCTTGCTCAAAAATTCGCGTGGAGTTAGCGTCTACTATCTCTTCACCAACTTCTCTTGCGCCGCCACGAACGGCAGTAATAATTTTCTTTAAAATGCTCATAGTTCACTCCTTCAAGCGGCTTATTTAAGGTAGTAAGTCATTTCACCAATGACTTCTAGGCTGTTATCACTGAGCACACTTACTTCATGCTCTATATCTTGCAAGCTGGAGTTCACGGATAATGCACCATAAACAACATACTTTTCTTCAATGCGAGCAAATGACGAAAGGGGCATAGGGATATTCATCTCCAGCATGGCCTCCATCATTTCGCTCTTACTTTCCGGTTTCACTTCCTCTTCACCCCACAAGTAGGAAATACAGAGGATCTGGTCATCGGAAAGCGAAACAAAAACAGGGATTTCTTCACGGCCTTGAATATCAATGCGAAGAACGTCTACTTCTCCGGCAATGGGCACGCAATCGAAAGTAAATCCTGTGTCTGACTTGTCACCTAACTCATTCAGATACGTGGCAATCTTGTGAATATTCATGGGTCTCCCTTGCGACATAATATGTCTATGTGGTTAACTTTAGATTTTAAGACATAATATGTCAAGTGTGTTGGTGAAAAAATATGCCGCTTAAACAGCAAGGAGCTAAAAATATCTGGGTTATTGCTGCAATTTGCAAGGGCAATCTGTTGAAAATATTCAGTATCTACACAATTCTTCACGGAAAAGCCGAAATTAACCAGAATAAGGGTAAATCATGTCTTTTTAATCCTCTCATTGATGATGACATGTTTTAAATTTTACCGTCTGCTGATAAATTTGAGCTACGCGGTATGAGTGAGCCTGGGAGCCCGATGAAACAATTATCAGAAGTCATGCAGAAGCACTGGCTGCAATTAAGTGAACGAACTCAATTAGATTGGTTAAGCAAAGAGCAGGAAGGTGAGCTGAAACAGGTCCTGGCGTTAAGTGATTTCGTCGCGGACTCTTTGCTTAAACAACCCGCTTTGCTGGAAGACTTGTTTGTGTCCGGATTGCTGAAGCAAACCGACCGCTGCGCAGTGATTGAGAGTCAGCTTGAGCAGCAACTGGTCAATGCCCAGGACGAAGACAGCTTGCATAGGGTGCTTAGGTTATTCAGGCGCAAGCATATGGTGGTTATCGCCTGGCGGGAATTGCTGGGAAAATCCACCCTAGATGAGAGTCTCACTCATATCTCCTGCCTGGCTGACGCCCTGATCACGGGGGCGGTTAACTGGTTATATCAGTTTATGTGCGAGCAGCAGGGTACTCCGATGAACCGTGATGGCCAGACACAGCCTTTGTTTATCCTGGCTATGGGGAAGCTGGGTGGTAAGGAGCTTAATTTCTCTTCCGATATCGATCTTATCTTCACTTTTCCTGAAAATGGTGAAACCCAAGGGGGGCGACGACAGCTGGCCAATCAGCAGTTTTTTATTCGTTTGGGGCAGAAAGTCATTGCCGCCTTAAACCAGCAGACCTTTGATGGTTTTGTATACCGAGTTGATATGCGATTACGCCCCTTTGGTGAATCCGGGCCCCTGGCCATGAGTTTTGCCGCACTGGAAGATTATTATCAAACCCAGGGCAGAGACTGGGAGCGTTACGCTATGGTAAAAGCCAGGGTGCTGGGGCCGGAAGGGGAGTACAAAACTGAACTGGCTGCTATGTTTAAACCCTTTGTTTTCCGCCGCTATATCGATTTCAGCGCCATTCAATCCCTACGCCAGATGAAAGCCATGATCAGTGCAGAAGTCAGGCGCAAAGGGCTGGTGGACAATATTAAACTGGGCGCCGGAGGGATCCGCGAAATTGAATTTGTGGCGCAGGCATTTCAGTTGATCCGGGGGGGGCGTGAGCCCCAGCTGCAACTTAAAGGGTTAAGACAGACATTAAATGCGCTGGCGGATATTGAGGCCATGCCTGCTGAGCGCGTCGATAACTTGCTCGAGTCATACAGCTTACTGAGGCGGGTAGAAAACGTGCTGCAGCAAATTGGTGACAAACAGACACAGACCCTGCCGGACAATGAGCTGGATAAATTAAGGATGATTAAAGCGCTGGATTACCCCGACTGGGAAAGCTTTTATCAGCAGCTTAATAGCTCCATGGCTCAGGTACGCGAAGAGTTTAACTGGGTTGTGGGAGAAGAAGATCAGCAAGATGTCGAGTATGACAGCCAGCTGGCGGAGTTATGGTTACATGAGCTGGAAGACGACGAAGCGGTTACTGTGTTAGCAGAGCAGAAATTAAGTGAAGCGGAAAAACTTGAATTTTGGCGCGTCATTAAGGGCTTTCGTGATGAAACATTAAAGCGGGCTGTGGGTCCGAGAGGGCGGGATAACCTGAAGCGCCTGATGCCCGTGCTTATCTGCAAGGTGCTTAGCAAAACCAGGCCGGTTAACTTGATGGACAGATTGTGTATCTTACTGTCTAAAATTATCACCCGAACGGCATACCTGGAGCTGCTGAATGAAAACCCGGGGGCGTTAAAGCAACTAGTGCGCTTGTGTCATGAAAGTCATCGCATCGCCGTACAGTTGTCTCGTTATCCTATCCTGCTCGATGAGCTGTTAGACCCTCAGCATCTTTATAATCCAACTCCTGCTAGCGAGTATAAAGACGATCTACGCGTCTACATGTTGCGGGTTCCCCCTGAGGACATGGAGCAGCAGATGGAAGCGCTGCGCCAATATAAGCAGATCCAACGACTACGTATTTCCGCCGCGGACATTTCAGGCGCCTTACCCTTAATGCAAGTGAGTGATCACTTAACCTACCTGGCAGAAGCCATAGTGGATTATGTGGTTAATATCGCCTGGGCGCATATGGTGGAGAAATACGGTGAGCCGTCTAATGTGGAGGGTTCAGGGCGTAAAGGTTTTGCCGTTATAGGTTACGGTAAAATGGGCGGGCTCGAACTGGGCTACGGCTCAGATCTGGATATGGTGTTTATCCATGATGCACAGATCAAGGGTTATACTCGTGGCCGTAAAGAAGTCGATAATAAACAGTTTTATCTCAGGTTAGCCCAGCGTATTTTACACTTGTTTAGTACGCGAACTACGTCGGGTATTTTATACGAAGCAGATATGAGATTAAGGCCGCAAGGTGACTCTGGTCTGATGGTCAGCAGTACGCAAGCATATGAAGAGTATTTGAATAGAGAGGCCTGGACATGGGAGCATCAGGCGCTGGTGAGAGCCAGGCTGGTTTACGGAGATCCGGAAATCAGGGCAGAATTTAGCCGGATCCGGCTGGATATATTGGCCAGGGAGCGAGATCCGTCGGAATTAGCCAAGCAAGTGGTGAAGATGCGACAGAAAATGAGCGATAACCTGCTTAAAGTCAAAGAAGACGAGTTCGATCTTAAGCAGTCGCCGGGCGGTATGGTGGATATCGAGTTTATTGCTCAGTACCTGGTGTTGGCGAACACCCACTGTAATTCGGCGCTAGCCACCTGGTCTGATAATATTCGCATTTTTGAATCCTGTGTTGAGCTGGGGCTGTTAACTGCTGAAGAAGGAGAGTTACTGGCAGACAGTTATTGCCATATTCGCGACGCCGCTCACCGCTTAACGCTGAGTGAGCAGAGCCGGATATTACCGGCCGAGCAAAATAAAACAGACAGGGAGCAGGTTAAGCGGGTGTGGCAAAAGCTGCTGCAGTAGGCGCCGAATCCATCTCAGGGATAAGATGTTAAATGCATGGATGCACGTTCGGCGAATATAGCATTCGCTGTGTTCGCCCTATCACCTGTAAACAGGGTATCTGCTCTACAGAGAATTAAGCGATTAATATAGCGAGTCTTCACCCTCAGGACGGGTTTTAAAGCGGCGGTGTAACCACATATACTGATCCAGCTGCTCGCTCACCATCTCTTCTATGACCTGGTTAGTGCGGATGGCGTCCGCCAGCTCATCTCCGCTGGGGAAGTTTTCCAGCGGCGCCTTAAAGATAACTTTGTAACCCTGAGTACCCGGTAAACGCTTGGCAAAAGAGGGGATCACAACAGTGTTTTTGGATTTTGCCAACACAGCCGTACCGGAAACTGTGGCCGCTTTTTCCACGGCAAAGAAAGGTGCAAAAACACAACGGCGGTTGCCATAATCGTGATCGGGTGCGTACCAGAGTACTTCCCCTTTTTTTAACGCCCTTAACATGCCTCTGAAATCACTGCGGTCCAGTAAGGTTTTTAATGCCCTGGTTCTTCCCCAGTAAAACCAGAAGTCCATTAAAGGATTGTTATGTTTACGGTAGACTCCTATGCCAGGATGCACAGTACCGCCGATGCGGCCATTCATTTCCAGCGGCAAGAAGTGGACGCCGATTAAAATAACGCCTTTTCCTTGTGACAAAGCGTTAAACAGGTGCTCTTCACCTTCCGCCACAAAGTGCTTTTTTACCCGCCAGTGAGGCCAGAACCAGGCCATACAGATTTCAAACAGGGCGATACCGGTATTTTCGAAATTTTTAACCAGCAGTTTATCCCGTTCGCCCTGACTTTTTTCCGGGAAACACAATTCAAGGTTACGTGCAGCTATTCTGCGGCGGGATTTCGCCAATTTCATGCCTAAATGGCCAATCTTTTTCCCTAAAAAGAGTTGCAGGGAAAAGGGCAGTAGTGAAATTAAAAACATCATCAGGATGCCAAGCCAGGTAAACCAGAATTTGGGATGAAGGTATTCTTTTTTTAATTTTGGTTTGCTCATCGCTTATTTTATCTTCCTGTTATTCGCTATGTGTTGTATTGCTATGCCTTGTTTGATAATCATCGGCGTGCAGAACTGGCAGAGAAAAGCTGAAGTTCACAAAGGCAGGAGAATCCCTTACCTTATGGACCCGATATCACCTATCATTGGCGTCGTTAGCCGCTAGTTTAGCGATTTAGCGTGAAATAATCTAAGAGAGTCTGAATTGTTAGAGCGAGTAAGGAATATATTTCGTGCCCTGAAGCTGCAACATCGTTTGTTTTTGCTGATGATGGCAGTGAGTCTGTTTCAGGTTTGCCTGGTGGTAGGATTTAACTACCAGTATATTAGCTCTACTCGTTATGACGAAATGGGTGATCATGCCTTGGATGTCGCTAAGCTATTGGCGGAAGTCCCACAAATAAAAACAGCCATCAAAGGTAATGGTTCAGAGCCTTTACCACCCCTGATTGAAAGCTGGCGCAGCGCTCTGAAAGTGAGTTTTATCGTGGTGGGAGACGCCAATGGTATCCGCCTGGCTCATCCCATTAAAGAACGTATAGGTAAACCCATGCGAGGTGGGGACAACGATAGGGCGCTAAAATTTAAACAGCAATATATTTCCATCGCGACCGGCTCTATGGGTAAATCCATGCGAGGTAAAGCGCCTATTCTGGACAGGAACGGAGACGTTATCGGGGTTATTTCTGTGGGTTACCTGATGAAAGATATCGACAGGCAGGTGGCTAAGTTTCGCAACCTTATCTTGCTGATTGGGGCTGGTGTGCTGGTGCTGAATATCTTTTTAACCCGCTGGATAGCCCGGCGATTTAAAAAGCCAATCTTGGGTTTCGAGCCGGAGGAGATGGGACAGTTATTTCAGGAAAAACGAGCGACCCTGCATACCCTGAGAGAGGGGGTGGTGACAGTGAATGAGCTGGGGGTTATTCGCTCTATGAATCCGGCGGCCAAACGTATGTTAGGGCTTAATCCGAAACAGCCCTATACGGGGCAGCAAATTTACGATTTATTCCGCGAGGGACAACTGACCCGGCTGTTCTCCCCTGCTGAGCCCAAGCAGGATTTCGAGCTGAATGTAAAAGGGCTAAACCTGATCTTTAACAGTCAGACAATTTATGTAGAAAATGAGTACCGGGGAACCGTGGCCAGTTTTCGTCGAAAGGACGAAATTGAAGAGCTGGCCAGTCAGCTGTCGCAAATACGCTCCTATGCAGAAATGCTCAGGGTGCAAACTCATGAGCATGCGAACAAGTTGAATACCATAGCCGGGTTAATTCAGTTACAGGCCTATGATGAGGCGCTGGTGCTTATTGGCCGTGAGAGCAGCGATACCCAGTCTCTTATCGCGTTCCTGCTTGAGGCCGTGCCAAGTCCCGTGGTATCGGGTTTGATCCTGGGTAAATATAACCGGGCTAAAGAGCTGGGTATGCTGTTGGAAGTCGATCAGGAAAGTAGCCTGGTGGACTGGCCCAGAGATCTGGAGGCGGAGCACTTGGTCACTATTCTGGGTAACTTAATTGAAAACGCCTTCGATGCCTGTTTAAGGGAAAAGAATCGCCAAGGGCAGATATTTATCAGCATGACAGATTTTGGCGCTGACCTTATTATTGAAGTCGAAGACAATGGTCCCGGGGTACCTGACCATATAGTGGACCGTATTTTTGAAAAAGGCGTGAGCAGTAAAACAGAAAAAGATCACGGTTATGGCCTGTACCTGGTAAAGAAAATCCTGGATAGCCTGGGGGGGACTATTACGCTGGAGCCGGTCAGTCCGAAAGGAAGCCGCTTTATTATTTATCTACCGAAGAACTAAAATGGAACAGATCAAAGTCGTTATTGTAGAGGATGACCCGCAAACTGCGGAAATACACCGCCGTTTCGTGGAAAAAAATGAGGTCTTTCAGGTGATTGGCATCGCCCATAGCCAGGCGGAAGCACTGGATTTAATTGAAGTCTTATTACCTGACTTAGTACTGCTGGACATGTATTTACCCGATGGTGACGGTTTATCCATTCTAAAACAAATCCGCCAGGCAGATCTGGGTTGTGACGTGATTATGCTTACTGCAGCCAAAGAGGCTACCACCTTGCAGCAGGCGCTGCGCAGCGGGGTGTTTGACTATGTGTTAAAACCCGTGGTGTTAGGGCGGCTACAGGACAGTTTACAAAAATTCTTGGACCATAAGGAAAAAATGACTCAGTTGGGTCGCTTGCAGCAGACGGACGTGGATCCTTTTCTACCCTCCAGGAGCGATGCGAATGTGACGGCAAGACTTCCCAAAGGGATCGATCCATTAACCTTAGATAAGATCAGGGAGCTGTTTTCGGATGGTCAAAGTCACAATGCAGAAGAAACCGGAGAAAAGACAGGCACCAGCCGCACAACCGCCAGGCGTTACCTGGAGCATCTGGTTACTGCGGGTGAACTGAAAGCCGAACTTATCTACGGTAGTGTGGGCAGGCCAGAGCGCAGTTATTGCCGGGTATAAAAAAGCCCGCTATAAAAGCGGGCCGGTTAACTGTTGGGGAATTAAGCGTTTGCCTTTTTCCTGCCTTTTAGTGCTGATAATAGCGGTACTATCAGGACCATGGCGGTAATCACCATAATGCCCAACGTGATAGGGCGTTCCCACAAGAAGTTCAGTTCTCCGTCACTTATCATCAAGGCTCTGCGTAAGTTATCTTCCAGCATACCACCCAGAATAAAGCCTAATAGCAGCGGCGCCATAGGGAAACTGAGCAACCTGAGCCCGATGGCCAATATACAGACACCGACCATGATGTAGATGTCCGTGGTGTTAAACGACACCAGATAAACACCCGTGATGGAAAATAGCAAGATCATCGGTATCAGTACTTGCCTTGGTACTGCCAGCAACTTGGCGATATAAGGGATCAACGGCAAGTTCAATAGCAACAGCACCAGGTTACCGATATACATGGAGATGATTACCGACCAGAATATTTCCGGATTATCGATAAATAACCGAGGACCTGGCTGGATACCGTAGGAGATCAACGCACCCAGCATAATAGCCGTAGTACCCGAGCCCGGGATGCCTAACGTCAGCAAAGGAACAAAAGAGCCGGATGAAGCCGCATTGTTCGCAGCTTCGGGAGCCGCCAAACCTTTTAACGAGCCGGTGCCGAACTTAAGCTTTTCCTTGGCTTTGGCCAGGTTACGCTCTACGCCATAGGCCAGAAACGCTGCTATGGTGGCACCCGCGCCAGGTAACACCCCGACAAAAAAGCCCAACACCGAGGAGCGACCTATGACTGGGGCAACTTCTTTAACTTCGGCTTTAGTGAGCTTCATGCTACCCAAATTGGATAACATCTTAGATTCTTCTCCTGAGGTGTTTTTCTCCGGGTAAAGTACAGACATTAACGCTTCAGCCAGGGCGAAGGTGGCCATAGCCAGCAATAAAAAGCTGATGCCATCGAGCAGGTCCAGTGAGCCGAACGTAAAGCGCGCCACGCCTGAGTCACTGTCGGTACCCACAGTGGCTAGCATCAGTCCCAAAATGGTCATCAGCAGGGCTTTTAAGATATTACCTTTGCCGGAAAAAGCCGCCACTGCGCTTAGACCCATCACCATCAAGGCAAAGTAGTCCGCAGACTGGAAACTTAACGAGACCTTAGCCAGCATGGGGGCTGCGATTAATAGAAATATCGCCGATATGGTGCCGCCGGTGAAGGAGGCGTAGGCCGCAAGCGCCAGCGCCTTACCTGCTTGGCCTTTTTTAGCCAGCGGGTAACCGTCAAAAGCGGTGACCACAGTGCCCGAGCAGCCGGGAGCATTAATTAAAATGGAGGAAGTTGAACCACCAAATATTGCGCCGTAGTAGACACCCGCCATCAGGATAATACCGGTAGACGGCTCAAGCCCATAAGTGATAGGGATCATCAGGGCGATGGCGGAGATGGGTCCCAGGCCTGGTAACATACCTATAATACTGCCGACAAAACAGCCGACGATCACCATCATTATATTCATGGGCAGTACGGCAGTACCCAGGCCAATTAAGATTCCATCTAACATATTATCCTCCTACAACTAGGGTCCAGAATTTACCTGGCTCGAGATAAACATCGAGCGCTTGGGTTAACAGGGCCCAAAAGCCTAATACGAAAGGTAAGCTTGACCACCAAAGCACCTTTATTCTTCGTTCGCCTAACAACCACACCCCAGCAAGTAAAAAGGCGGTGGTGGCGATAACAAAACCAAACCATTCCAGAGAAAAGGCATAACCCAGCATTAACCCGAGTAACATCAGCACGGGACGCCAGTTGGCCACTTTCTTGACCTCAAAGGCTTGGTTTGACGCTGGTTTGAACGTGACCATCACCAGCATCAAGGCAGAAATTAAGCCGCCAAAGACGGCTAAGATTTGCGGCAAGCTACGAGCCGTAAACGGCTCGTATTCATCACCTGGGTACATAGGGATCTGCTGCGCGTAATATCCGTAAGCGATAGAAAACAACAGAAAGATAAATGCACCCAATTGATCTTTATTTACAGACATTACGAACTCCGTTTACTTAAGGAAACCTAACTCTCTCATCAGGTCACCCAGCAGCGTTTCCTGTTGCTCAAGGAAAGCGTAGAAATCATCACCGGCCTTGAAGTCGTTTACCCAGCCGTTACGGGCGCGTACGGTTTCCCATTCATCCGTGGTTTGCATCTTCTCTAAAGTAGCAGCGAAAGCGGCGGCTTTCTGCTCAGAGATACCCGGTGCGGCAAAGAATCCACGCCAGTTAGCAAATACAGTGTTGTTACCCATTTCTTTTAAGGTAGGCACATTTGGTACTTCTTTAACACGCTCTGGTGCGGTAATAGCAAGGATCCTAACCTGACCTGCTTTACTCATTTCCAGCGCTTCACCCAGGCCGGTAGACAGTACGGCTGTTTCACCAGATAACAGACCCGCCATGGCTTTACCGCCCGCGTCATAGGCTACATATCTTAGGGTTCTTGGATTTAGACCTTCATTCTTAATGGCTGCTGCAGGAACCAGGTGGTCCAGGCTGCCACGAGATGAACCACCGGCAAATTTTACCTTGCGAGGGTTTTCTTTAAAGTCGGCGATCAGCTGTTTCCAGTCTGTGTATTTGGAGTCACCTCTAACCACAAAAGCGGCATAGTCTGAGATGGTGCCCGCGATAGGGGTCAAATCACGAAATGTCTGTGGGAAAACACCGGTTAAGGAGCGGATAACGATAGGAGTGGAGTTCACCATTAAGGTGTCTTCCTGACGTTTAGCCGTTTCTATCAGGTGAGCAATGGCTTTACCACCGCCGCCACCGGAAAGGTTCTGGTAAGATACTGTGCTTATCAAATTGGCTTTGGTTAACGCTTCACCTGTGCCCCTGGCTGTTCCGTCCCAGCCGCCACCAGCGCCACCAGGCACTAAGAAATGAATTTTTTCCAACTGCTCAGCTGCGACAGCGCTTCCTGCACCCAGTACCAGGCTGCTAACAATAGCCGCCGTTTTTAGCATCTTGCTGATTTTATTACCGTGTTTCATCCTTAACCCTCATTTGTGTCGTAATAACGAAGGCTAAGTTAACAAGTGTTGCGGTTGTGTTACATAAAACGGCTTTAATGATTTTTTAAGCCAATAAACTCATTAAAACCATTAAAACCACGACGATTGATTTCCTGGACCATACCTGGGTAGTTAGGAATAAGGGGGGGGATATTTTACCTGTGATAAATACCGGGCTGAACAGTGAGTGTTTTGTCTATGGTACACTTGCCGCAGCCTAGTAATCAGCGAGATCCTTTATATGAAAATAATCCTTCCTAATTTCGATCAAGCCGGCGTCCTGGTGGTTGGTGATGTCATGCTGGACAGGTATTGGCATGGTTCTACCGGACGTATATCGCCGGAAGCCCCTGTTCCTGTCGTGAAAGTCGAGCAGATCGAAGAAAGGCCGGGTGGGGCTGCTAACGTGGCGTTAAACGTAGCGGCCCTGGGCGGCAATGCCAAACTGATTGGCTTAACCGGCCAGGATGAAGCGGCAGAGGCGCTGGCCCGTAAACTGGAAGGGGTGCGTATAGAGACAGACTTTGAGCGCCTGGCGGACTTTCCCACCATTACAAAATTAAGGGTGTTAAGCCGTCATCAGCAACTGATCCGGTTGGACTTTGAAGAGGGGTTCCACGATATCGATACGGCGCCTCTGGTTAACCGAGTTGCCGCGAATCTGGGACATGGGCCTGTGGTGATATTCTCCGATTATGCCAAGGGTTCGCTGGAGAGTGTGCAGCAGATGATCCAGGCAGCGAAAGCCAGGGGGCTGACCATTCTTATCGATCCTAAAGGGGCGGATTTTGAAAAGTACCGCGGGGCGACTTTGCTTACGCCGAACTACTCCGAGTTCGAACAGGTGGTGGGCCCTTGTAAAGATGAAAACGAAATCGTCGCCAAGGGGTTAGGTTTGCTTAAACAGTTTGATCTGGACGCCATTCTGGTAACCCGAAGTGAGCACGGGATGACGCTAATCAGAGAGGGTGAGGGCGAATTGCACCTGCCGGCCCAGGCCCAGGAAGTTTATGATGTGACCGGTGCCGGGGATACCGTTATTTCCGTACTCGGCGCCTCGCTGGCAGCAGGCGCCAGCATGGACGAAGCCTGTGCCCTGGCCAACGCCGCCGCAGGCGTGGTGGTGGGTAAATTGGGCACCTCAACGGTCAGCACCATAGAGCTGGCCAATGCGATTTATGGCAACCAGGAAACCGGGTTTGGGGTGGTCTCGGAGCAGCAGCTTAAGTTTGCCGTTGATGCGGCTCACCGGCGCGGTGAAAAAGTGGTGATGACCAATGGCTGTTTCGATATTCTTCACGCCGGACACGTATCTTATCTTAATACCGCCAGGGAATTGGGTGACAGGTTGGTCGTAGCGGTGAATACCGATGAATCGGTAAGAGCCCTGAAAGGAGATGGGCGTCCGGTAAATGTGGTGGATCGCCGGATGGCCGTGCTGGCTGGCTTGGGGGCCGTTGATTGGGTGGTTCCCTTTAGTGAAAATACCCCGCAACGTTTAATTAGTGAGGTATTGCCCGACCTGCTGGTCAAAGGTGGTGACTATAAACCGGAAGAAATTGCCGGTGGAAAAGAAGTTGTGGCTAACGGTGGGACAGTTAAGGTATTGCAATTTGAAGATGGCTGTTCGACCACTGAAATTATTAAAGCCATACGCCACGAAAGTTAATCTTGCTATATTCGCCGAACAAAAAAGCCGCAGCTTGATAAGCTGCGGCTTTTTTATAACCCGAAGGTTTAGGACTTCGGCTCAGGTGCTGGCATCAGGCCTGCGGTAATATTTTGCAGGTCTTGCTCAGACAACTCACCCGAAGCCTGCTTCAGTCGTAACATACTCAGGATGTAGTCATATCTGGCATTAGCCAGTAAGTCTTTAGAACTATATAGCTTTTTGGTTGCATCCAGTACGTCAACAATGGTACGAGTACCTACATCGAAACCGGCTTCCGTGGCTTTAAGGGCACTTTGAGAGGATACAACTGTCTGCTCATAAGCCTGGATTGAGCTGATAGCAGCGCCTACGTTGTTATAGTTGCTACGCACGGAAGTCTGTACCGATCTGTGGGTTTTGACTAACTCTTCGCTGGCGGATACGTAGTTAAACTGTGCCTGCTTAACCCTTGAAGTAATAGCACCACCGGAATAGAGCGGAATATTAAATTGCAGGCCGATATTAGCGTTATTTAAGGTGCCGTCATCTAGATGTGGCGCTTTATAATTCTTGTAATTGCTGCCAAGACCTGCCACTAAATCAAGGGTCGGCAGGTGTCCAGCTTCCGCCTGGTCGATTTGGGTCTTGGCAATGTCTTTACTGATGAGCTGGGTGTGTAAAGATAGGTTATTGTTTTCCGCTTTTGCCAGCCAGGAATCGGAATTTCCTGCCGGGGCGACGGGCTCAAAGCGATCTGTGTTTAAGACGTCCAAGTTTCTGGCGTCGACACCGGTAAGTTCACGCAGCGCTTCGAAGCTGTTCTTTAAATCATTTTGGGCGTTAATTAACGACGCCAGAGTCCTGTCGTGCTCTGCCTGGGCTTCATGGACATCGGTGATCGCGGTCAGGCCCACAGCAAATCTTTGTTTGGTTTGCTCTAACTGACGAGCAACCGCATTTTTGTTGGCCTGTACTGCGGATACGGCGTCCTGGGCTCTTAACACATTAAAATAAGCTTCAGTGGTTCGCTGGATCAGGTTTTGTGCTTCATTGCCATAGACAGTGTCCGCCCGGGTTGCCGCTTTCTCAGACAGGGTTAGCGCCGTCCAGTAGTCTTCACGGTAAATAGCCTGGCTAAGGGAAACATTGGCGCCATAGCTGGAAGCCGTTTGTGCGTCACTATCGCTGGTTTTGCTATAACCCGCATCCAGGCCCAGCTTTATTTGTGGCAATAAGCTGGCGCGGCTTTCGGTGATTTTCTCGAACGCCTGATCGCGAACCGCTTTTGCTTGTAAGATTTGTGGATCTTTCTGCTTCGCTAATTCATAAATCTGCAGCAAGGTGTCCGCAAGGACAACATTACTCAGGCCTGACAGGCCGACAAGGGTTGCTACAGCTAGTAATTTTTTCTTCATTATGATGTATTCCTATGAGCCCGTATCTAAAGTGGCTGCGAGTTCTGACTATTTGTTAGTCTTATGGCGCGATAATATTGGAGTTAGACTGCAGTTACATCTCAACAACTATCAAAAACATTTGATTTCGAGCAGGGTAGCGTTTCAATGAGTAGCAAAGATACTTGACTTAGAGCAAAGTAACATCTCATCGGTTATCAAATTTTTCGAAAACTGCACTAATTTCAAATTAGGCCGGGAACAATTCGCCGAGTAAAACAACTAAAGCTATTATCAGGCTTTTTAGGAAGATGTAAATAATGGATCAACAACTTAGCACGACAGAGAGCTTTTCTATTCAGGATGTTGAAATGCTGGAAGGCCGCGAGCTTTACCAGGGTTTTTTCAAAGCGAAAGAATATAAATTTAGGCACAGGTTATTTGCTGGCGGTTGGAGCGAAGTGATCACCAGGGAGGTTTTTGAACGCGGACACGCTGCTGCCCTATTGCCGTATGATGTGCAAAGGGATCAAATTGTGCTGGTAGAGCAGTTCAGGGTTGGAGCACTGGAAACCTCAGATGAGCCTTGGTTACTTGAGCTGGTGGCTGGTATTATAGAGACCAAAGAGTCTGCCCAGGACGTTGTGGTACGAGAAGCCGTAGAAGAGGCTGGTATCCAGGTGACGCGTTCTATGCCAATGTTAAGTTGTCTGGTGAGTCCTGGCGGAACGTCAGAAAAGATAGACCTGTATATAGGTGAAGTGGATGCCAGTACCGCCCAGGGGTTACATGGTCTGGCTCACGAGGGTGAGGATATCCGAGTACATGTGGTCAGCCGGGAGCAGGCTTATCAATGGGTAATCGAGGGCAAAATCAATAATGCAGCCACCATAATTGGCTTGCAATGGTTGCAACTGAATCTGGATAAAGTAAAGCAAAACTGGTTAACCAGAGAATAAGACGAGGTTTAATTGGCGATTGCGTTAAGGCAGAAATATAGACACGATTTAGGTGGCTTTATACGTCTGTGTGAAACCAACTACATGCAACTTATCAAACTCCTGCCTGCGGAGTTTGACAATACAGCTTGCTTTGAGTTTTTTGCCGGCCAACATATTCACTATAAAATACAGGTTCTCGAAACTAGCCCATATACCAGCTTGTTAAAAGTTCTTCAGTGTGACGACAAACTTCCCGGCTATCTAACACCTGTGATCCGAGTCAGACTATATCATGATGCTCGTCTGGCTGAAGTGTGTGCCAGTCAGCATATTTACCATTTGAAACCCAATTATGATTATCCGAATGATAAAATGCATCACAAAGATGAGAAGCTTCAGGTGAATCTGTTTTTGGCGGATTGGTTGAAGTTTTGCTTCGCACACGGGTATTGCAGGCACGAAATTTTCAAGACTGATGACATCGAATAAAATGAACAAGGTTTTTTTACCACCATCGCAATGCGGTAGTCTTAAATTAATTCAAATAACGGACGCCCATCTTTACGGACCTGTGGGCGGAGAGCTACTGGGGGTGAATACCCTAGATAGTTTTGATGCTGTCCTGAATGCCGTAAAACAGGAAGAGCAGGACGTTGACGCTATTTTAGCCACCGGGGATATTTCCCAGGACCACTCCGAACAATCTTATTTGCATTTTGTCGAGCGGATCACATCCTTTAAACAGCCTTGTTATTGGTTACCCGGTAATCACGATTACCAGCCGGTGATGAAAAAAGCGCTGGAAGAGGCTTCTATCTCCCCGGCTAACCAGGTAGTTTCCGAGTATTGGCAGCTGATTTTATTAGATACCCAGGTTGAAGGGGTTCCCCATGGACGGGTAAGCCAGCAGCAGATGCAGGTTTTACAACAGGCGCTGGAGGAATACCCGGATAAGTACTGCTTGATATTATTACATCACCATAGCATTGCTGCCGGGTGTGCCTGGCTCGATCAGCACGATATTAAAAATGCCGAAGTGTTGTTTGAGTTGTTGGCTCAGTACCCCCAAGCAAAAGCCATGTTATGCGGCCATATTCATCAGGAGATGGATCAGGTAAAAAATGGTATTCGTCAGCTGGCGAGTCCTTCGACTTGTATTCAGTTTAGGCCCAATTCAGATGACTTCGCCTTGGATGACAGTGCGCCGGGCTGGCGATACTTGGATTTGGCGCCAGATGGTAGCATAAAGACCCAGGTGAAGCGTTTGCCTCATGGTTCTTTTATACCCTTAGCCGATGCGGAAGGGTATTAGTGACCAGCTCAGTATTGCTTTATATTCATGGGTTTAACAGCTCTCCGTTATCCTTGAAAGCCAAACAGCTAGCCGCATATTTAGCCGAAAATCGGTCAGATATTGAATTTGTTTGCCCGCAAATACCTGGTTATCCGCAGCAAGCATGGCAGCTCCTTGCTGCTTTGCTGAAGCAACATGAAGGAAAGAAAATAGGCCTGGTGGGTAGCTCTTTGGGGGGATATCTAGCCACCCGATTCAGTGAGTCGTACCAACTCCCAGCTGTAGTGGTAAACCCAGCTGTTAAACCGTTTGAGCTGTTGACGGATTATTTAGGGCAAAATGAAAACCCTTACACGGGTGAGAAATTTATTCTCACCACAGCCCATATACTTGAGTTAAAGCAACTGGAAGTGATGCAGATCACCCATCCCGAATTGCTTTGGGGTTTAGTGCAAAAAGGTGATGAGCTTTTGGATTACCGTCAGGCTGCACTAAAGTACCAAGAGGCTAAGCTTACAGTTGAAGAAGGAGGCGATCATTCCTTCGTTGGTTTTGAGCGCTTCACTGCAGAAATTATCGAGTTTTTAGAATTATAACGGAAAGTAAATGACCGACCAGTATAACTCCGATGCCATAGAAGTCTTAAACGGCTTGGATCCTGTTAAACGCCGTCCTGGCATGTATACAGACACAGTTAGACCAAACCACCTGGGCCAGGAAGTGATTGACAACAGTGTAGATGAGGCCCTGGCAGGGTTCGCCTCAGCTATCACCGTGGTATTACACGAAGATCAGTCGCTGGAAGTGATTGATGATGGCCGGGGTATGCCAATCGATATTCACCCGGAAGAAAAAGTAACGGGTGTCGAATTAATCATGTGTAAGTTACATGCCGGTGGTAAGTTTTCCGGAAAGAACTATCAATTCTCTGGTGGTTTGCACGGAGTGGGCATTTCCGTGGTAAATGCCTTATCTATCCGGGTGGAAGTGAAGATCCGCCGGGATGGTCAGGTATATCAGATTGCTTTCGAAAATGGCGATAAGGTAGAAGACCTGAGTATCGTGGACACCTGTGGTAAGCGTAACACAGGGACGTCGGTGCACTTTTGGCCAGATACCTCGTATTTCGATTCGGCTAAATTTTCCGTTTCCAGGATACTGCATTTGCTTAAGGCGAAGGCCGTCTTATGCCCGGGTCTGGAAATTAAGTTTAAAGACAAGGTCAATAAACAAGAGCACAAATGGTGTTATCAGGACGGTTTAAAAGACTACCTGCTTGATGCGGTGAAAGAGTGGCCAAGTGTGCCAGAGCAACCTTTTACCGGACAGTTTTCTGCCAATACCGAAGCCGCTGACTGGGCGCTTACCTGGCTGCCGGAGGGGGGGGACACCATCACCGAGAGTTATGTGAACCTGATCCCTACGGTTCAGGGTGGCACTCACGTGAATGGTTTACGCCAGGGGCTGCTGGAAGCTATGCGGGAGTTTTGTGAGTTTCGAAACCTGCTGCCCCGCGGTGTGAAATTAACTGCTGACGATATCTGGGACAGGTGCGCATATATACTTTCGGTAAAAATTCAGGATCCCCAATTTGCCGGTCAAACTAAAGAGCGCCTTTCATCTCGCCAATGCGCCGCGTTTGTCTCCGGAGTAGTGAAAGATGCGTTTAGTCTCTGGTTAAACTCAAATACCGAAGTGGCAGAGCAATTAGCTGAGGTCTGTATTAGTAGTGCTCAACGCCGTTTACGACAAAGCAAAAAAGTCGCTCGAAAAAGAGTGACGCAAGGTCCGGCGTTACCGGGGAAACTAACCGATTGCTCCAGTCAGGAACCATTAAGCAGTGAGCTTTTTCTGGTGGAAGGCGATTCGGCGGGAGGCAGTGCCAAACAAGCCAGGAACAGAGAGTTTCAGGCCATTATGCCGTTGCGGGGTAAGATCCTGAATACCTGGGAGGTAGACGCAAGTCAGGTACTGGCTTCACAGGAAGTTCACGATATTTCTGTAGCTATCGGGCTGGATCCGGACTCAACTGACTTGTCGGGCCTACGCTATGGCAAAGTGTGTATTCTTGCCGATGCGGATTCCGATGGTTTGCATATTGCCACTCTATTGTGCGCCCTGTTTGTGCGTCATTTCAGAACATTGGTGAATGAAGGCCACGTGTTTGTTGCTATGCCGCCTTTATACCGTATCGATGTAGGCAAAGAAGTTTTTTATGCTCTGGATGAAGATGAAAAAATCGGAGTCCTCGATCGAATAGCAGCAGAGAAAAAGCGTGGCAAAGTGAATGTTCAACGCTTTAAAGGGCTGGGTGAAATGAACCCCCTTCAGCTTAGGGAGACCACAATGGATCCCAATACGCGTCGATTGGTTCAGCTAACCGTCGATGATGCCGAGCAGACCATGCAGCTGATGGATATGTTACTGGCTAAGAAACGCTCTTCCGATCGCCGGGAATGGCTGGAAGCCAAAGGGAATATGGCTTCTAACTTATCAGACGAAGACGTTATTCATTCAGCCTGAGTTCAAGAGTAGCTTGTTATTGTAGTCAAATTAGCTGGCGTGGTGGCTTGTCATCACGCATTTTAATTTGCCAAGCAATAACAACAGGGTTGTTCGATGAAACGATTTATCTCTTTTTCCGCATTTCTTTTAGTCTTTATGTCAGCCTCAGCTATTGCTGCATCCTGGCAGAGTATTGGCACACGCTCGGTAAATCCTCGAGAGGCAACGGATACGATTCAAGTAAGCCGGGGGAAAAGTGTCTATAACAAGTTGCAGTTAAGTGTAAGAGGTGGCGGACTGAATATTGAAAGAATGGTCGTGCACTTTAAATCGGGTAAGCCCTATAAAGTGAATATGAGAAATAATATTCCGAAAAATGGCAAGTCCAGGGTCATCGATTTGCCCGGCCAGGCACGTGCGATTAACAAGGTCGTATTCTGGTATAGCGCACAAAGCCTTGGACGAAAAAATACAATGGTTACCCTGCTCGGGCAATAACCTTTAAAACCTGCCTGTTGCGATCAGCCAGAGATCTCAGTAGTACCCCTAATGTAGTGCCATTGTGTAGTAGCGCACTGGCTGCCGGGTGAAGTAAGCCCATTGATGCGGCTAGCATAATCCCCGTGTTGATCGCTTGGGTAAGTCGATGATTTTGAATGCTATCAGTGATGTAGATAGCTAAGTAGACTAGTGCCGCATATGGCGGGCAGCCAGAGATCTCAGTAGTACCCCTAATGTAGTGCCATTGTGTAGTAGCGCACTGGCTGCCGGGTGAAGTAAGCCCATTGATGCGGCTAGCATAATCCCCGTGTTGATCACCTCGGTAAGTCGAATATTGGATTGCACTAGTTGCATTGAGCTATTGGCAACTTGCCTGGCGGTTACCACCCCGGATAATTCATCTTTTAGTAGTACAGCGTCAGCGGCCTGGTGAGCCAACTCAGTACCATTGGACATTGCCAACCCAACATCGGCAGCGGTCAGAGCCGGAGCATCATTGATCCCATCTCCGACAAACATCACCTTATGACCTTGTTGTTGTAACTGCTCTACTACCTGCGCTTTGGCTTCGGGTTCAGCTTGGGCGATAACATGGTCCATACCTAGTTCGCTGGCCAGAGTTTGGGCTCTGCTGTATTTGTCTCCAGATAACAACACCAGATTATTGATACCCAGCTGCCTTAGATCCTTAATCACCTGCTTAGCTTCTGGTCTGACAGTATCTTTTAATGCCAGCAATCCTATTAGTATGTGGTCCTTGGCCACATACAGCAGGTGGCGGCCATTATTTTCCAGCTCCATTATTTGTTCTTCAAAAGAAGAAAAGTCCACGTTTTCATGCTCTTCTAGAAAGTGCCTACTACCAATATCCAGTTGATGTGGGCCTAAATTACTTTTCAAACCATGGGCAATAATGTATTCCACTTCGCCGTGGTCGATATGAGGAAGCTCGTGTTCTTTGGCGGCGTTAACCACGGCTTGTGCCAGTGGGTGATTTGAGTGTTCTTCTACGGAGGCCGCGAGGGCTAACAGGTCACGCGCCTTTTGGTTAGGGTCATTTAAACTTACCACATCAGTGACCTGCATTTGCCCGAAAGTAAGGGTGCCGGTTTTATCAAAAATGCAGGTGTCTACTGAGTTTAACTGCTCGATAGCCCTGCCACCCTTGAGTAACAAACCTTGTTTGGCTGCGTTGTACATGGCGGATTTAAAAGCAACCGGTGTACTGAGTTTTAGTGCGCACGAGTAATCCACCAAAAATACCGAAGCCAAGCGGCTTAGATCCTGGGTTAGCAGAAATACCAAAGAACCCACTCCCAGAGTGATTTTAACTCTTCTGTCTGCCATTTTTGTGGTGACCTCCTGAGTTTCACTTTTTTCGGCCAGGGAGTCGTGGATAAACCGAGCAATTTTTGACGTGGTGGCTTGCTCGCCAACTTCTGTCGCTTCCAACCGTATATTTCCCTCCTGGATCAGGCTCCCAGCATATAGCTGAGCTCCTTTTTCCCGTCGTACAGGAACACTTTCCCCGGTCAGGGCACTTTGGTTGATAAGAGCTGTACCGGTTTTGATGAGGCCGTCCGCTGGCAAATAATCTCCAGGGCTTAAGTGCAATATGTCACCTTTTACCAGGCTATCGCAGGTGATCTGTACTTTTCGTCTGCTGCGAGTGACCCAAACCTGGTCTGCCTTGGGCGCCATTAACTCCGCCAGCAGTACATCACTTTTCCGGCAGGTCTTCTGCTCCATAAACTCCCCGGTTGTTAGCAGGGTTTGAGTCAGCATAGCTGTGCTATAGTCACCCCGGGCCGCAGAAAGGCCAACAGCTATAGCATCCAGCACCTCGATGTTCATCTTACTTTGTGCCAGTTGCTTTGCTCCCTGGCGCAAGGTCGGGGTGATCAAAGGAAGGGTTGGCAAGGCGGCCGCATGGCCAGGCAGAAAAAAAGCCAGCAATGAGCCAAGAATATTGACTCCCACATCACCTCGGGTTAGTTCTGGTTCGGCATCGAGTTGCTCAATCTGCTGCCAGTCCAGCTGTTGAAAAAAATTCATTATTTGTGCTTGGGTAATTTTATTCGGATCAAATTGCATAATGGCGGAGCTGGCTTTGCTGTTCACCCTGACTTCTTTGATACCTGGAACAGATAGCATGGCTGATTTTAACCAGGGCCCTGATTTGGGCCACTGTTTCAGCTCGGAGATCCTTAAGCGCAAACGATTAGGTAAACAATGCAGAATGTGAATGGACATCTAGTCGCCCTTGTGAAGGTCTTTATAATATTCCAGTTCGGCCTGCGCATCTTCCAGCCGCTCTTTTAATTCTTCTACTTCACCGTATACAGCACGCCAGGCGCGCGAGCCTGCCGTCGATAAATTTCGTTTTACTTTTTTATTGGTTAACAGGTAAGCGATAGCTGCCCCTGCCAGGATACCGGAAATTAAATGGGTCTTACCATTTTGTAGCTGATAAGGAGCTTGTCCCCCAGGCATTACCGCATTAGCCTTGATCTGCTTCTTCGCCATCGCTTCGTCCTCCTGAAATCTCGTCTAACAGGTATATTCCTGCTGCGCCAGTGGTAAATAGTGTCAGCATGGAAAGTACTGGTCGACCCGCCATAGATTCAGCTACGGCAGTCACTAAGCCACTGGCAATGGCTGTTCTAGCTGCGTCGCCCAATACGTGTTTGACTGCATCGTCTAACTCCGCTTGTCCCTTTTTATAGGCGCTTAGTTGATAAATAGCTGAAGCGCCGCCGCCAAGCATTGCTCCGGCAATCATGGCCCGGTTGGCGGCACTCAGTTGATTTGTGCTATTTGTCATTGCCTGGCTCCTCGGGTTTTTTGCTGCGACTCCTGCGTCTTGTGGTTTGCTTGGTGACGGACTCTTCAAACCCCTGTTTTCCAGCGGAAACGGTATCTTTGAATATATCGCTTCCCATAACTACGGATTCTTTAACGTTTGAGGCTGCATTGGTTGCTGTTTCTTTGGCCTTGCTTCCACTCGTTGCAAGCATTCCTCCTGCTCCGGTAAACAGAGAAACTATGCTGGTTCTTACATTCTCATTACTGAATAACAAGGCTGCAGCCGCTCCCAACATGGCGCCCTTCCAGAATTCCTTGTCGTCCACGCCGAGCTTTTGGATAACATCTTTAAATAGTCCTGCTTGATCCCCCATTATGCCGTCAAGCATCATCTCGGCTTGTTGTGTATAGGGATCTTTCTTTGCTTTCTTTTTTTTCTTCTTCTTTTTTGGCTTTACTTCTTGCACAGGGTAGGGCATTTGCATATTTGGTGGATAGGGCCAGGGGTAGGGCGCCGCGACTGGTGGTTCCTGGGTTGCTACAGCTGGTTTTTTTTCGGCCATGCTAGGTTCCTTATTGGGTCAACTCGCTCAGTTCATTGATCGCTTTATCAGCCAGGGCTTGGTTTTCGGAAAATAGCCTGTCAAGACAACTTGCCTGTACCAAATTGGTATCGTATTCAATCAATAAGCTTAATGCGGCAGGGTTTAGACGGTAACTTGTGATACCTGGAAAGTTATCTAGCCACTGTTTGCTAGCAGTGACATCGAGTTCACTTAGTGCTGAAGCGGAGAACTTCAGCCTCAATCGGCCGGGCAAATGGTGGGCGATACGCGCAAGATGACGTAACTTCATCAATTCGCTTAGAGAAAATCTATCCATAGCTAATAGCCTAGCTCAGAAAATTTGGATTGATTGTATTTATCTGGTCAGCAAGTACCACCCACTCATTTTATCAACTGATATAGCAAATTGTTCTAAATGTTCTTACCCTTGCATCTTTATTTAATTATTAATGGCAATTATTATCATTGCTGTATTTTTAGAGGTCATCGCATGCAACCTTATATTCATAAAACGCCGACGCGATTACGTGTTCGCTCAGAGTTTATTCGAATAAACCCTGTCCAAGTGTCAGAACTATTGGAAAAAATGGGTGGCATTGAAGGGATCAATACCCTTTCCCATAAGAAGTATGCTGGCTCTGTGACGGTAAGATTTGACGAAAAAGTCCTGGATCACGATGCGTTACTGGAAGTTATCGAAAGTCATGGTTGGTTAGGGGTGACAAATAATAAGGATTTAGTGACCCGAGTCGTGCAAACGGGCACACGAACTTTGGTAAAAAGCCTGTTTTATTTAACGATCCAACGTACGTTAGGCGGTAGTGCGGCTAAGCTGCTGTCTGCATTATAAGTGGTTTGAACTATAAAAAGAGGATTTTTTGGTTGCAAATTCTCTCCCTTTGACATCATCTATCAAAGTTTCTTTAATGCACATTGGCATAACCCGCCCATTTTTGCCGGGCATTTTTTACAGGCTGGAGATTTAAAGGGTAACCTGGCCAAAGACATCTTATTCACGTTAGTGGGAATGCTAGCTACTTTTGGAGTGGCGGGGACTGAGGTGTAACTGATTTGTCCGGCGCTGTCATTGAAATAAGAAAAAAGTGGCTTAAATGGGGTCAGAGCCTCATTCACCATGGCCAGTGACGTTTCCCGTGCGACTTTGTTAACAGTTGGATTTTGATTAAGCTTCCTTAATTGGGCCAATCCATTGCTGACCACCGGGGAAGGGGTCTTTACCAATTTTTTTAATTCTTGTAATGGCTCTGACATAGCGCTCTCCTTAAGAGTGCAGAAGATTAACGCGAACCATTCTTGATATCAATTATCTTTTTGCAATTACTTAGTTTGTTAGGCACTTTGTGACCATGAGAGGCTCTCCGTTGAACTATTCTGGCGGAAAGCCTGCCTTTGAGTTGGCGTCAGGCATTTATTCGCACTTTATCCCGTCGGTTATGGAATGACTTATGTCCGCTTTTATCGCTTCGGTCCAGGCTCTTGCATTGGCCCCGAAATTAAACAAACTGGGTTCACTCGTTTGCACCATAGCGTAGAGCCTGCCATAGAGCTCGTCCTGCTGCGCTAATTTGTTAAACACACTATGCCTGACTGGCAGGAGGTATTGAGGAGAGCGGTGCTCATTGCCCTTTAGCGCAGCCAGCATCACTTGCTCAGAAGCGACTAAATTAGCCAGCTGAACGGCGAGTTTACGTTGTTGGGTAAGCGGGTTTATACCAACCACATCGGAATAGAACAAATGCACTGTATTTCTGTCGGCCAGTGGCAGAAATTTGAATGCTATTTCCTTGGCAAAATCTTCGTTGGCAAGGGCCATCGCTTCCATTGCTTCAGAATAACCTACCAAAGCACGACCTTTTCCTTTGGCAAATAAGGCCGCTCGATCAATGTCACTGGAAAGAACATGACCTTTATTACTGCTGTTAGCCAATTTCTGAAGGTTGGATACTGGCCAGGGATTGAACAGTGTTTTTTTGTTTGGCTTGGGTGGATTGTTGGTATAAACCCCATAGATATCCTGGCTTGATTCAACATACAGGCAGATATTTCCAACATCATCGGACATATCGAGCAGCAGTCCCTGCTTGCCTGTTGGGACTTCACCTTTGAAGGGGCATTGGCCCAGAGTTTGACTAATTTTAGACAGCGTTTCTGCATTTGCGAGCTGAGTATCTTCTTTACGGTAAAAAAGTAGGCTGCCGCAGCCCAGTTGAGGGATCGCGAAATACAGTCCCTGGTGTTGAACGCCTTGCCTGGCATAATCCAGCAGGTCTGCACTATTCTCCACCTCACCCGGGTGGAGGCCCAGTAAATATTGTTTTTCAATGAATTCGCCAAAAAACAGCGCGTCGAAAACAAAGACATCCAGCTCAGCTGAGGGGTTTATATTGTAGCCGCCATCCCAGCTTGTCTCCGTGGTAAATTTAAGCTCGACCTCAGGGTTTATTTTTTGTCAAGCCTGGCTGATAGCGAGCTTAAATTGCTCTAACCTGGGGACATACGGGTACAGCCCAAGAGTTAGGCTTTGCGCTGCATACAAAGGTTGGCTAGCGCCGAAGAAAATCAATACGAGAAGTCCTGGCAAAATATTTTTCATCTATAACATCCTTGAATTTATGCTCCTGTAAAGGTTTACGGCAGGGCAGAAATAAAGTTTATATTTTTATCGGCTGAGTATCCTTCGGATACTGCCGGGCCTTCAGTTTGCTCTACCGCACTAACTTTGAACAAGCTGTAGGTTTGGTTTTTTTTAACCAAGAGTGATTTTTGACCCATACTAAAGTCTTGGGGTATTTAGTCGTCCTTGAGTCATTTTTAATATAGGTGTTTAGGCGTTAAATATATGGGTTTCTATGGATTGATACCTCAACTGAAATCCCGATAATGATCAGTAATTCATTTCCAAGTTTGTCTTGGCTGATTCTGTTCATGGAAGCGCCTTTAGGAGGCGTCATTATGTTAAAACATTGGTTTTTTGTACTTTTTGTTGCGTGGGGTATCTTGGTTGCTGATATGATCCAGGAGCCGGAAGTTTTGCCTGCAACTGTTGAGTTGCGCGATCAAGCGAATTCTGCGAATACACCAGACTCTTAATTTCCTTTTTATCTGTGGGCTTCCTCTAAATTACAGAAATATATAGATTAAATCTTATTATGTGAGCTCCTTGACAGCTCTTGGTAAGGTATAGGTTATCAATGTGCCGGGGATAAGGATAAAATTTCTTGCGGACTGACAATTGTAACAAAGGGTGAAGGTGCAACAGAGTTTTCGCTTAGGGTTAGGCAGCAAGGTGATGATCGTCACTTTCTTGCTGTTGTTATTGGTTTTCTCAGGCGATACCTACCTCAATCACTCCAATCTGGCGACTTTTTCGAACTGGAACGTCGTATCGTATACAGCTTTCAGCTAAAACAAGTCTCAGAATACTACAATGATATACGCAAGCGCGCTCTCGCCATGTCGGCTCTCCTTCAGTCCGACAAAAGTATTCGAAGTAAGCCGACTTTGGGTAATAAAGCCTCATTAGAACAAATAATTGATGACCTAGAAAAGCGCGATAATCTACCTGTCACTGAGCTGTTTTTGATCAATCAGGATGGGCGACTGGTGGCTGGATTTGTCGAAACCAAAGAGGTACATGAATTTATGTAAGCCCTTGGCGTTGATTTTAGCCAAGGGTATCATATCGGCAAACCTGTCCCGCCCGAAGTGGCTTGGCCGACTGATAGTGGCGGATTAATCGATTTGGCGAAATAAGCCTGTTTTAGGTACCTCGAAATATAGCTCTCTGTGATCTTTATATACACTTTGGCTTCTATTTGTTACCAGAGAGCGCCGAGAGACAAGTAAGGATAAGGTTTAAAGGAGTGACTATGGCAAATGCTGTTAATATACGGTAGCTGTAGGGTTCGGACAATTGTTCTTTATTAGCTTCAGTAAGCATTAGAAAGAATCAAGTTCAAAGGAAATGATAATGGCTGATGCCGTTGATATGTGCATTGGTATGAGTATGGCGTTGAACCGCTGTTCTGCGTTGATTTCCGGGTTATTTAGTAAGTTCAAGTTTAAAGGAAATGATAATGGCTGATGCCGTTGATATGTGCATTGGTATGAGTATGGCGTTGAACCGCTGTTCGACGTTGATTTCCGAGTTATTTAGTAAGTTCAAGTTTAAAGGAAATGATAATGGCTGATGCCGTTGATATGTGCATTGGTATGAGTATGGCGTTGAACCGCTGTTCGACGTTGATTTCCGGGTTATTTAGTAAGTTCAAGTTTAAAGGAAATGATAATGGCTGATGCCGTTGATATGTGCATTGGTATGAGTATGGCGTTGAACCGCTGTTCGACGTTGATTTCCGGGTTATTTAGTAAGTTCAAGTTTAAAGGAAATGATAATGGCTGATGCCGTTGATATGTGCATTGGTATGAGTATGGCGTTGAACCGCTGTTCGACGTTGATTTCCGGGTTATTTAGTAAGTTCAAGTTTAAAGGAAATGATAATGGCTGATGCCGTTGATATGTGCATTGGTATGAGTATGGCGTTGAACCGCTGTTCTGCGTTGATTTCCGGGTTATTTAGTAAGTTCAAGTTTAAAGGAAATGATAATGGCTGATGCCGTTGATATGAGTCTAGATGGCGTTGAACAGCTGCCTCTGCGCACTTTTACAGAAAACGCATACCTGAACTACTCCATGTATGTGATCATGGATAGGGCGCTACCTCACATTGGGGACGGTTTAAAGCCGGTTCAAAGGCGTATTATCTACGCCATGTCGGAGTTGGGGTTATCGGCGTCCGCAAAGTATAAAAAGTCCGCTCGTACCGTTGGTGATGTATTGGGTAAATACCACCCTCATGGTGACAGTGCCTGTTACGAAGCTATGGTGTTGATGGCACAGCCATTTTCATATCGTTACCCGCTGGTGGATGGGCAGGGGAACTGGGGGGCTGCGGATGATCCTAAGTCTTTTGCTGCGATGCGATATACCGAGGCCAAATTATCCAAGTTTGCCGAGGTGTTATTATCCGAACTTGGCTCTGGCACCAGCGACTGGATCCCTAACTTCGATGGCACATTAAACGAACCCAAAGTCCTGCCGTCTCGTTTACCCCATATTTTGTTAAACGGGGTGACAGGTATAGCCGTGGGTATGGCTACTGATATTCCGCCACACAATGTCAGGGAGCTGACGACGGCATGTTGCCACCTGTTGGAGAATCCAAAAGCAGACCTTTGCGAGCTGATGGAGTCTGTCAAAGGTCCGGACTATCCCACTGAAGCGGAAATTATTACCCCCAGCAAAGATATCTGCAAGATATATGAGACGGGTAAAGGCAGCATTAAAATGCGCGCCGTTTATGCGTATGAAAACGGTGAGATTATTATCACTGCGCTGCCTCACCAGTGCTCCGGTGGTAAGGTGTTAGAGCAAATAGCCGCCCAGATGCAGGCGAAAAAGTTACCTATGGTCGCCGACTTGCGCGATGAGTCAGACCATGAAAATCCGACCCGTTTACTGGTGATCCCTCGCTCTAACCGGGTGGATGTTGAGCAACTGATGCAGCATCTGTTTGCTTCGACGGATCTGGAAAAAAATTACCGGGTCAACCTGAATATGATCGGCCTGGACAACCGTCCTCAGGTTAAGGGTCTCAAACAGATCCTGGCTGAATGGCTGGCCTACCGGCGTGATGTGGTGCGCCGGCGGTTGCAATACCGTTTGGATAAGGTACTGGCACGCCTGCATATTCTGGATGCGTTACTTATCGCATATTTGAATATCGATGAAGTTATCGAGATTATCCGGACTTATGATGACCCGAAAGCCGAGCTGATGGCTCGCTTTGAGTTGAGCAAGATCCAGGCTGAAGCCATTCTGGAAATCAAACTGCGCCAGTTAGCCAAACTGGAAGAGATTAAAATTCGTGGCGAGCAGGATGAACTAAATAAGGAGCGGGAGAAGCTGGAATTGATACTGGGCTCCGAGCGTCGTATGACTACGCTTATCAAGAAAGAGCTCAAAGCTGATGCACAGACATATGGTGACGATCGCCGCTCTCCAATAGTTGAGCGTTTTGAGGCTAAGGCGTTAAGTGAAAAGGAGTTAATGCCAAGCGAAGCTGTCACTGTAGTGTTATCGGAAAAAGGCTGGGTGCGCTGCGCCAAGGGCCATGATGTGGACGCCGAAGGCCTCAGTTATAAAGCCGGAGACATCTTCCTGTCCAGTGCCAAGGGGCGTAGTAACCAACCTGCGGTCTTTATGGACTCCAGTGGCAGGGCGTTTACCCTCGAACCCCACACTTTGCCATCGGCCCGTTCTCAGGGGGAGCCACTGACTGGGCGGTTTAACCTAGCAACGGGTGATGAGTTTGTCACTACTTTGATGGCGGCGGATGACGATCTGTTTATGATCAGTTCCGATGCGGGTTACGGCTTTGTTACTAAGTTTTCCGATATGGTGAGCAGAAATAAAAACGGCAAGGCGTTGCTAACCGTACCTGCTGGCGGCAAGGTGATTAACCCACAAGCCGTGGCTAATTTAGAGCAAGACTTTTGTTTGTCTATTTCCAATGAAGGCCGTATGTTACTCTTCCCGCTAAACAGCTTACCTATGCTCAGCAAGGGTAAAGGCAACAAAATTATCAACATTCCATCGGCGCGGGTTAAGAGCCGCGAGGAGTTTGTGAAGATGATAACTGTTGTGCCGGCGGGTAAATCCGTTACCCTATATGCCGGAAAGCGTAAGCTGACGTTAAAACCAGCTGACCTTGAGCATTATCAGGGTGAACGCGGCAGGCGCGGTAACAAGTTGCCCCGTGGTTTGCAAAGAGTAGACGGTCTAGAAATCGTCGATGAAGGATCCGCTGAAGAAACTTCAGCATAAAGAGGTTGTTATGTTGTTAATCCTAAGGGGGGTGTTATTAGCCTTCTTTTTTTTACTGGTGACGTTTTTTGGCTCTATCTTGTGTCTGCTGCGACCAAGAAAACCGGAAAATACCAGTATATTTGCCAGAATTTTTGCTTCCACCGCACGTTTTATGGGGATCAAACTGACAATTAGAGTGCCTGAACATGCGGCTGAGATTGGACCCGCGGTACATATAGCCAACCATCAGAATAACTACGATATGGTGACGCTCACCGGCGCGGTACAACCGGGTGTTGTATCCATAGGTAAAAAAAGCCTGGTGTGGATCCCTTTCTTTGGTCAGTTGTATTGGATCACCGGCAATATTCTTATTGACAGGAATAACCGGGGTAAAGCGGTTGGTACCATAGCTACAGTGGCGAATAAAATTAAGCAAGGCCACATGTCAGTGATGATGTTTCCTGAAGGCACACGTAGCCGTGGCCGTGGTCTGTTGCCGTTTAAAACCGGTGCCTTTCATACTGCAATCCAGGCTGGTGTGCCAATCGTGCCAACGGTTGTCTCTGATACTCATGGCCAGGTTGATTTCAATCGCTGGGACAACGGTGAAGTGATAGTAGAGATGATGGAGCCCATAGACACCAGCAACTACAGTAGAGGAAATGTGCGTGAGCTAATGGCTCATTGCGAGGCGTTAATGAACGCTAAGTACGAAGAGCTAAGTCGCGAGGTGAACCGGCCTGGTTGCGGTGTGCAAAGTGAGAGTAAATCTTAACTTTTGCAGACAGGTTTAATTGGTTATATAAGGTTTATCACGACGTGGACAAAATTTCTTGTTGCGCCGTGTTGAGTGAGAGTAAGTAATGAGCTTTGAAGAAAGATTAAAAGAGTTTGAACAGGAAGGCCTGCAAATCATCGAAAACCTGCTGGAAGACGGCAGCGATCCCGACGTCGAGTATATGATAGAGCATCATATGGCCTCCACTGATTTTGACGTGTTGGAAAAGGTTGCCATTGCCTGCTTTAAAAAAGGCTATGAAGTGACCGATGCCGAAGAGCTTGAGCTGGATGACGGCTCGTTAGTTTACTGTTTCGATGTCATCGTAGAGATGGAGTTGTCACCGGAAGCTATCCTGGAAGATACGGAAAAGCTGCTTAAAATCGCCGATTCGTTCGATATTTCCTATGATGGTTGGGGAACTTACTTCGAGGAGTAGGCTCCGAATCCATCTCAGGGATGTACATTTGGTATATATGGTAGGAGTGAGTTCCCCCCGCTCCTACAAATCTAACTTGATAGCTTAACGCTTATTTCTTCAGCCGCTTTTCTATCTGTTTCTTCTCCCAGCCTTTACTTATACCCGGAAACAAACCGAATACCTTAAGTCCGTGGCTAACGATGCCGATCCCCCAACCCAGCATAGGCCAGATAAACCAATAGTAATTGGGCGAGGTGTACAGGTTAATTACCACCAATAGCGCCATAACCAGAGCGTATTGGATCAGATGACTATAAAACCCCTTTAGCTTTTTAACCTCAAGAGTGGCTTGTTTTAACGCGTGCTCTTCATTAGTTTCTACACTGGCTTGATGAGTCATGTCGGGTTTTTCCTCTTGCAGTTGCTTTATATCGACATCAAGAGTCGCTGCGATGGCTTTTAAGGTTTCTAGTGCACCTTGCCCACCTTTTTCCAAACGCTGAATAGTGCGTACGCTGACGCCACTAAACTCGGCCAATTGCTCTTGTGACCAGGCTTTTTCTAAGCGATATACACGGATCATATTTTGCTTTGACACCTTGATTTCCTTGAATATAAACAAACTAAGACAAAGAGGGTTGAAGCACCACGACACTAAGCTGACAGTCAGGTGACATGCTTATAAAATCATATGCTTATAACTTTCATGGTGGAAGGGTTTATAGAAGGTTAGATACAAAAAAGGCAGGTTTTCACCTGCCTTTGTGAGATTAAATCACCAGCGATTACAATGCTTCAATAGTTGCCCTTTGCTCTTTGAGTTTCGCAACTGTAGTTTGCATCTCCTCCAGCTTAGCTCGCTCCTTAGCAATAACGGCTTCCGGGGCTTTGCCAACAAATTTTTCATTGTTAAGCTTGCCTTCAACACGTGCCAAATCTTTACCAGTCTTTTCCAACTGCTTGTCCAGACGTGCCAGCTCAGCATCTTTATCGATCAGGCCTGCCATAGGAATCAGTAGTTCCATTTCGCCGACCAGGTTGGTGACACAAGCAGGAGCATCTTCACCTTCCGTAAGCACAGTAACCGATTCAAGCTTAGCCAGTGAGCCCAGGAAGGCTTCATTTTGCTTGAAGCGGCGCTGATCTTCGGCTGATACGTTTTTAAGCAAGGCGTCCAGTGGTTTGTTTGGGCTGATATCCATTTCACCGCGAATATTACGCACAGCAAGAATTACCTGCTTAACCCACTCAAGGTCACCGATAGCAGCTGTATCAATCTTGCTTTCATCTGCTTCGGGGAAAGCTTCAAGCATTATAGTATCGCCGGTTTTGCCAACCAGTGGCTTAATCCGCAGCCAGAGCTCTTCCGTGATGTATGGAAGCATAGGGTGAGCCAAACGAAGTAAAGATTCTAAAACTTCTACCAGAGTTTGGCGTGTGCCACGTTGCTGAGCCTCGCTGCCTTTGAACAGAACCGGCTTGGTCAGTTCCAGATACCAGGAGCAGAACTCGTTCCAGGTGAAGTCATAAAGCGTGTTAGCAGCCAGGTCCAAACGAAATGCGTCTAAATGTTCGCTGTAGGTTTTGATGGTTTGCTGTAACTGTCCCTGGATCCAGCGGTCTGCCAGGCTAAATTCAACCTCCGTGCTTTCATAACCCAGGTCATGCTCTTCAGTGTGCATGAACACATAGTTGCTGGCATTCCAAAGCTTGTTGCAGAAGTTTCTGTAACCTTCCAGGCGTTTCATATCCCAGTTGATATCTCGGCCGGTAGAGGCAAGTGCTGCCAAAGTGAAGCGCAGGGCATCGGTACCGTGAGACTCTATGCCTTCCGGGAAGGCTTTACGGGTATTCTTCTCAATCTTGGCGGCTAGCTTCGGTTGCATCATATTGCCGCAACGCTTTGCTACCAGAGACTCCAGATCGATGCCGTCTATCATATCTAAAGGATCTAATACGTTCCCCTTAGATTTTGACATCTTGTCGCCGTTTTCATCACGGATAAGACCCGTCATATAGATGGTTTTAAACGGCACCTGAGGTTTGCCATCTTCATCTTTAATAAAGTGCATGGTCATCATGATCATGCGGGCAACCCAGAAGAAGATAATGTCAAAACCCGTGACCAACACATCGGTAGGGTGGAAGGTTTTCAGGGCATCGGTTTTTTCAGGCCAGCCCAGGGTGGAGAAGGTCCACAAGGCGGATGAGAACCAGGTATCCAGTACATCATCATCCTGACGCAGTTCAAGATCCGCTGCTAAATTATTCTCGGTGCGAACTTCGGCTTCATCACGACCCACATATACATTGCCGCTGTTGTCGTACCAGGCAGGAATACGGTGACCCCACCAAAGCTGACGGGAAATACACCAGTCCTGAACGTCATTCATCCAGGAATAATATAAGTTTTCATACTGTTTCGGGACAAACTGGATATCACCGCTCTCTACCGCTTCAACCGCAGGTTTCGCCAGTGTATCCGCACGAACATACCATTGGTCAGTCAGCATTGGCTCAATCACCACGCCACCACGGTCACCGTAAGGTACTGTGAGTTCGTGATCTTTCACTTCCTCAAGCAGGCCAAGCTCGTCGATGGCTGCAACGACAGCTTTACGGGCTGCAAAACGCTCAAGACCCTGGAACTGTTTTGGTATCTCTGCACTATAAGCGTCCGATGCTTCACCCTTGGTATCAAATACTTCGGCGTTTTCACGAATATCCGCGTTAAAGGTCAGAATATTAATCAACGGAAGTTGGTGACGTTTACCCACTTCATAGTCGTTAAAGTCATGTGCAGGGGTGATCTTCACGCAACCCGTGCCTTTTTCCATATCGGCATGTTCGTCGCCTAAGACAGGAATTCTGCGCCCCACCAATGGAAGAATGATCTCTTTACCAATCAGATCTTTATAACGTGGATCTTCCGGGTTAACGGCAACACCTGTGTCACCCAGCATAGTCTCCGGACGTGTGGTGGCAACGACTATGTAATCTTTGCCGTCTGCTGTTTTTGCGCCATCCGCCAGCGGATAGCGGAAGTGCCACATAAAGCCTTTTTTGTCTTTATTTTCGACTTCAAGATCTGAAATAGCCGTGTGTAGCTTAGGATCCCAGTTCACCAGGCGTTTACCACGGTAAATAAGGTCTTCTTTAAACAGCTGGACAAATACTTCCTGAACCGCTTTAGACAAGCCCGGATCCATGGTAAAGCGTTCACGGTCCCAATCAACGGAGGCGCCAAGACGTCGTAGCTGCTTGGTGATAGTGCCGCCTGATTCAGCCTTCCAGTCCCAAATACGGTCGATAAAGGCTTCACGGCCAAGATCCTGGCGCGTTTTGCCTTCTTCCGCCGCCAGTTTACGCTCAACCACCATCTGAGTGGCGATGCCGGCGTGATCTGTACCTACCTGCCACAGGGTATTTTTACCTTTCATGCGTTGATAACGGACCAGGGTATCCATAATGGTATCCTGAAATGCATGGCCCATATGCAGGCTGCCGGTGACGTTCGGTGGCGGGATCATTATGCAGTAGCTTTCTTTACTGGTATCACCATGGGGTTTGAAGTAACCACGTTCTTCCCATTTCTGGTAATTTTTCTGCTCTATTGCTTGGGGGTTATATGTCTTTTCCATAATTAAGCTTTTCAACTGTTGTGCTCAGGTCTGAAACAGACTGAGTTGCTAAATGTATCCCGGCCTCGAATCAGGCCATGAAGCGCTGTTTGGGCGGCTGTGTATTACACAAGACTATGATTTATCTAGTGCCTGGGTCGCCAGTTGTATTCCCATCTTGCGATAGGTCGCATAGCGCTGGCGAGCCAGTGTTTTCAGGCTTTCGTCTTTGGGGACGAAATCTACCACTTGAGTGAACTGAGTTGCAAATTCTGGCGCGGTATTGCGTAAATTAATTAGCACCTGTCGCCTTTGTTTTGGCTGCCCCCAACTGATCTCTACCGGGCTGCCATATCTGGGGCCTTCACCCATCAAGTTATGAGGCACAAAACTATCACCGTCAAATTGCCAGAGGTATTCATCCACCAGGAAAGCGTGTTGCCGATCATCGGTGCTGATAAATACTTTTTGTCCCTGACTATAATGGTGGGCGGCCAGCTGGCAGGCATAAGCAAAATGAGCCGGGATCTGTCCCGGCTCATTTTCATGCTCTAGCAAATAGAAGAGGGCATTGCTCATTACTCTTCCAGGCTGATCCCGCTGCGGTTAATCAGAAATTGGGACAACATGGGTACAGGTCGACCTGTGCTGCCTTTTTCTTTACCACTGCGCCAGGCTGTACCGGCAATATCCAGGTGTGCCCAGTTGTATTTCTTAGTGAAACGGGACAGGAAGCAGGCTGCAGTAATAGTACCTGCCGGGCGGCCGCCAATGTTGGCCATATCGGCAAACGGGCTGCTTATCTGTTCCTGGTACTCGTCCAGTAAAGGTAGGCGCCATGCACGGTCACCGGCTTGCTCGGATGCGTTCAGGATCTCATGGGCCAGCGGGTTGTGAGTACTAACCAAAGCAGAAATATGATGACCTAAAGCCATAATACATGCGCCGGTTAAGGTGGCCACATCGATAACTAGTTCCGGCTCGAAACGCTCTGCATAAGTTAGCGCATCGCACAGTACCAGGCGCCCTTCGGCATCGGTATTCAGTACTTCGACGGTTTGGCCGGACATAGTAGTAAGAATATCACCAGGTCGATAAGCGTTACCGTCCGGCATATTTTCCGCTGCCGCAATAATAGCGATAACATTGATAGCCAAGTCCATATCAGCCAGGGCTTTCATGGCACCAAACACGGAGGCGGCACCGCCCATGTCGTATTTCATTTCATCCATGCCTTCGCCTGGTTTGAGGGAAATACCACCGGCATCGAAAGTCAGGCCTTTACCCACCAATACGATAGGTTTGGCATTTTCATCACCACCCTTGTATTCGATGATGGACATCAGGGCTTCATTGTGTGAACCCCGGCAAACAGCCAGGTAAGAATTCATGCCCAACTCGGCCATTTCTTGCTCACCCACTACTTTAGTGCTGATTTTCTCGTAATCATCCGCCATCTGGCGTGCCTGGCTGGCCAGGTACGCCGGGTTACAAATATTCGGTGGTAAGTTGCCTAAATCTTTACAGACTTTGACACCGGTCGCGACACAAAGGCCATGGTTAATGGCTTTTTCACCTAGTGGTAGTTCCCTGCGAGTGGGGACATTAAAAACAATTTTACGCAGTGGTCTACGAGTCTCGTCCTGAATGCTTTTCAGCTGGTTAAAGGTGTACAGGCAGTCTTGCGTTGCCTCTACTGCCTGGCGTACCTTCCAATAGGTATCACGCCCTTTGACATGAAGTTCGGTCAGGAAGCAGACGGCTTCCATTGAGCCGGTTTCATTTAAGGTATTAATGGTCTTGTTGATGATCTGCTTGTACTGGCGCTCGTCCAGCTCTCGCTCTTTACCACAACCAACCAATAACACACGCTCACTTAGGACATTGGGAACATGATGTAAAAGCAGCATTTGCCCGGCTTTGCCTTCGAGATCGCCGCGTCTGAGCAAGGAGCTAATATAGCCATCACTGATTTTATCCAGCTGCTCTGCAACAGGGGAAAGGCGCCTAGGCTCAAATACGCCTACTACAATACAAGCGCTTCTCTGTTTTTCCGGGCTACCACTTTTTACACTAAACTCCATGGACTTTCCTTCAATGTGAGGTCAAAAGCTGTTATTTTTCGGATAATAATGTCGGCTTTTTACTTAACTTTTACTTATAATCAGGCCGATTAAAGAAAAGGTAAGTGCTAAAAATAATAAGTTTACCTAAAATGGTGGCGTATTCCACTAAAAACACAAGTTTAGTCAAGGGAACCGAGTGATTCTTTTCCGTTACATACTGCAGGAAACTTTCAAAACCCAGGTTGCGGTATTGTTTATTTTGCTGCTGATTTTTATCAGTCAAAAGTTTGTCCAGGTTCTGGCCGATGCGGTAAGTGGCAATATCCCAGCCGACCTCGTATTAACTATTTTATGGCTTAATCTGCCTGCTCTGGGCATGTTAATGATACCTATTAGCCTTTATATCGCCGTTTTATTTGCTCATGGTCGGTTACATGCCGAAAGTGAATTTGTGGTGATGACGGCGTGCGGTTACAGTCCGAGAAAAGTACTTAACGCCACTATGACGCTGGCGTTTTTAACGTCGCTATTTGCCGCATACAATACCTTTGTCCTGGCACCTGCTGCCAATGAGAAGGAGCGGGTGGTTATTGATGAAGCAAAGGCAGACGCAGGACTGGCGACGTTAATCGAAGGCCGTTTTCATCCTGCGCCGGATGGCACAGGTGTGGTCTATGTCGAGAAATATGAACAAGGCGCGAGCTTATCCCATATTTTTGCAGCCCACTGGCCTACTCAAGTCGATCAAAAGCCCTCGGTGGTGACCTCTGAAAAGGGGAAGGTAATAGAAATAGATGGTGATCAATGGCTGCAGCTCGAGGACGGAGTTCGCTATGAAGGATACCTGGGGAAACGTGATTTCAGGGTCACCGAGTTTGATAACTATCAAATGAAGCTGGAAGACCGTCAGGTGGCAGAGTCTGGTAGAGATGTGAATGCCATGACCACGGCTGAACTCTATCGTTCCGACAACCGAGTTTTTCAAAGTGAATTACAGTGGCGTATTGCCTTACCCCTGTCCATTTTAGTGCTGACACTGATTGTCGTACCTATGGCTCAGGTAAACCCCAGACAAGGACGATACGCCAAGTTGTTGCCCGCGTTACTCATTTACCTTTCCTATTTTTTGTTATTAAGCGCCAGCCGAAGTGCGATAGAAGACGGCTCTGCACCTGTTTACGCTATGTGGGCCATTCAATTTGTATTCCTGCTATTGGGAATTGCATTAAATGTTAAAGACAGGGCATTTGTGAACAAGTTTAAAATGCAGTTCAGAAGTAAGCGGGAGGCCAGTTAATGGGGATCCTGGACAGATACATAGGTAAAACCATTTTAGCGGCCACCTTTTTGTGTTTGATCACCCTGGTGGGATTAAGCGCGATCATCAAATATGTGGAGCAGCTTAATAAAGTCGGGGAAGGGACCTATGACTTAGCCCTGGCCGCTTTCTATGTATTGTTGAAAATGCCTAAGGAAATCGAGCTTTTCTTCCCGATGGCCGCCTTACTTGGCGCATTAATCGGTTTAGGCTCCCTGGCCAGCAGCAGTGAGCTGGTGGTGATGCAAGCCTCCGGCATGTCTAAGATGCGCATTGCCGTTTCCGTGATGAAAACGGCCATACCTATTATGCTACTCGTGATGGCAGTGGGTGAGTTTTTGGCACCGGTTTCCGAGCAAACCGCAAAAGAACTCAGGCGGGCAGCGACCAAAGGTGGGGATGTGATCAGTTCCCAAAAAGGGGTTTGGGCTAAGGATAAAGAGGCATTTGTCAGTATCGGTGAGATCAGGGATAAGACTGAACTCATTAACGTCAAAATTTACTACTTCAACGACCAACTAAAGTTGGAAATGAGTTTTAGCGCCGAGCGAGCTGACTACCAGGGGGATCACTGGTTAATGTATAAGGTGACAAAAAATGAGTTCAGCCATGATGCTATATCTAGCAGCTATCAGGACGTACAGCGCTGGGACTCTAACCTAACCCCGAGCAAGTTGGGAGTGGTCACCATTAAGCCGGAAGATATGTCCATGCGTGAGTTAAACGCCTATATAAATTACCTGGACAAAAACAAACAAGATAGCGCCCGCTATCAACTGGCGCTGTGGCAGAAAGGGGTGACGCCATTCACCGTATTGGTCACCATGTTACTGGCTTTGTCGTTTATCTTTGGGCCGTTACGTAGTGTGACCATGGGTGCAAGGATATTATTGGGAATTGTGGCGGGTTTTACCTTTTACATTGCCAATAATATGTTTGGCCCCATCAGCCAGGTATTTGGGATATGGCCCGTGGTAGGTGCTGTCGGGCCGAGTTTGTTGTTTGTCGGCTTATCTGTGTATTTGTTACGAAGGCAAAGCTAGATCATGCTTCGAAGGGAGATGGTATCTCCCTTAACGGCTTAGGTTTCACAGCAGAAAAACTATGGGAGTTTCACATCCTTCATTTTTATAAACTTATTTTGCTCTTTAGTCAGTCGCACAACTTGGGTTTTTGCCCAAAGATCTTGAAACGCATTATTATCGCGGCTGAAAAGTACCAGAATATTACCTAACCCAAAAGCGGCTGTAGACAGACGGATCAGCGCCTGAGTAGCAGTTATGTCAGTGTTATCGTGGTTTTGAACTCGCAAGCGCCAGGCCCGCATTCCCAGTGTTTGCCCACCCTTAGTCCAAAAATACACATAAAAGCCGATGTAAACGGCCCAAATATAGATTTGGAAAACGATACTTTGGCTCAGTATTAAACCTGCATCAGTTTGAAATGCTTGCTGATCCACATAACCAGCGAGACTGAGCCCATAGGTGATCAGAAGAGCGATTGCGCCTGCTAATAGAAGCACTGCCGCTATAACCACAGTATCGTAAATGATTGCGGCAATGCGTGGTAGAAAGCCCGCAACGGCATAAGTTTGATTTTCGCTCTCAGTCGTTGATTTTGGTGTGGTGTGTTTTTTTCTAGCAGGGGTATTTTTTTTGGCCATGATTGGGTTACGACATAGTTAAGGGCGTGATTGATTGGCGAAAGTGTACCTATATTCGGCGGGCGATAAAAGTATTTCACCATTAATGAGTAAGAAATAGGCAAACAGTTTAAATGCCCTTGCAAAGGACATTTTGATACGTATAATTCACCCCACTCGACGAGGCGCAGCAGCGTTAAGTGAGGAACAATCTGGGCCAGTGTGGTGAAATTGGTAGACACGACGGACGTTTCGGCTGGATTCAAAATCCGTTTCCGAAAGGAGTGGCGGTTCCAAGTCCGCCCACTGGTACCATCTTAAAGCAGCCTTAAAGGCTGTTTTTTTGTATCTGAAATTTAGATAATCCGCCACTCGGCGTGTCGGCTGGGATGCCAGCCCAATCAGTCCGCCCACTGGTACCATTTAAAGAAGACCGCTTAGTTGCGGTTTTTTTGTGCCTGAAGTTTGCAGCCACCGCCACTAACGCGTCGGCTGGAGTGCCGGTCCAATCAGTCCGCCCACTGGTACCATCTTAAAGCAGCCTTAAAGGCTGTTTTTTTGTATCTGAAATTTAGATAATCCGCCACTCGGCGTGTCGGCTGGGATGCCAGTCCAATCAGTCCGCCCACTGGTACCAACTTAAAGCAGCCTTAGAGGCTGTTTTTTTGTGCCTGAAGTTTGCAGCCACCGCCACTAACGTGTCGGCTGGAGTGCCAGTCCAATCAGTCCGCCCACTGGTACCAACTTAAAGCAGCCTTAGAGGCTGTTTTTTTGTGCCTGAAGTTTGAAACCACCGCCACTAACGTGTCGGCTGGAGTGCCAGTCCAATCAGTCCGCCCACTGGTAGTTTGTCTACTTTTTGCAAAACGCAAAACCTGACCCTTGATATATATTCAATCGCAGGTGAAGCGTTGTTTACCATATGTTCAGTCTGCTACCCGTTTTCTAGTTCTGTGATTATAAAATCGTTGAAAGCGCGTACCTTAGACGACAAGTGTTTACGGCTGGGGTAGAGCAGATTGACATTGGTGATATGAGGTTGATAATCGTCAAACAGTCGCACTAGTTTCCCTCTTTTTAACTCGTCGCTCAGCAGTATAAGCGGTAGCCGTACAATGCCTTGACCCGACAGGCATAACGCCAGTTGCATTTGTGAACTATTGGTCAAGGCATGGCTGTTTACCTGCACTATGGTTTCCTTGTTGTTACCGTCTTTAAAAGGCCACAGATTAGGTTGTTTAAGACCGCTATAGTTTATGACTTGGTGATTGGGCAGATCTGCCGGAGATTTTGGTACACCGTACTTTTTTAAATAGCTAGGTGCCACCAAAGTTAGCACATGAGATCGCAGTACATGTTGGCTGATCAAGCTAGAGTCGCTTAATTGCTCCGCCACTCGAATGGCTACATCAAACCCCTCGGCTACAACGTCGACTTTTCGATTACTAAAATCCAGCTCCAAATGAACTTGTGGATAACATTCGATAAAACGGGCAAACATGGTTCGCATACGTGAAATATCAAAGCTTGTCGGGCAGCTGACCCGTAGTGTGCCGCTAGGCTCTAGCTGATGACCACTGAGGGTGTTTTCTGCATTTTCAGCCTCGTGGATAATTAGCTTGCACTGTTCCAGATAAAGCTCCCCCTCAGGCGTCAAGTTTAACGATCGGGTAGTGCGGTGCAAAAGACGAACCCCCAGCCTTTCTTCCAGTTTATTAATTTCTTTACTTATATAAGAGGTTGAATGACCGCTTGAAATTGCCGTGTTGGTAAAGCTACCTGTTCTTACCAGCTCGGTGAATATCACCATGCCGTCGAGTAATTGTCCGTTAAATGCCATAAAGTGGCCTGCTCCCTATTTTCTTGTTGTTCAACGCCCGTAGCCATTAACGGTTAAAAAGTAAACAATGTCGAAAGCCTAACTGATTACGAGTCATATGGAAAATATAATTCCCCATTTAACCGATTAATAAACAATTCAGCATTGTATATCATGCAGCTCTTGTTGAGGCAGAGCAGGTTAGGCGTTTAACCATTAACCGAGATAAGCGTTTCACTGACCAAAATTAAAATGGCGAGCACGGGATGTACTGAAAATGTAGTGAGCATTAGCAGAAAAAAGCGAATTGGAATGAAGCTGTGTATCTCCCCGGAATTGTGAACGTAGTAGGTGTTTAACCAAACCACTGCAACAAATAATGAAAAAACTAAAGCTACGACAGACTTCGCTAACTAACATTACCCGCTAATAAATAAGGAAGACCATGGAACTTTTTACCGCAGTAGAACAAAGACGTGCAGTTAAACATTACGACAGTGAAGCTGTTATGCCAAAGCAAGATTTTGATAAACTAATGAGTTCAGTATTGTTATCACCCACATCTTATAACATTCAAAATTGGCGTTTTGTGCGTGTAACGGACAAGGACAGCAGGTTAAAAATAAAAAATGCAGCTTGGGGTCAACAGCAAGTAGAAGATGCCAGCGAAGTCATTATTTTATGTGCAGATAGTCAGGCTTGGTCGGATCGCCCTCAGCGGTACTGGGCGAACACCGACACAAGCGTTCAAGATATGATATTACCTATGATCGAGTCATTTTATTCTGGTAAAGCGCAAACTCAACGAGATGAAACGATGCGTTCTTGTGGCATGGCGGCACAAACTCTTATGCTCTCAGCTAAAGCGTTAGGCTACGATACCTGCCCAATGATAGGTTTTGATAGTGGAGAAGTTGCCAAAATTATTAACCTTCCTGCAGAGCATGTTATCTGCATGATGATCGTGGTCGGCAAAGCGTTAGAACCAGCCAACAAACGTGCTGGCCAATTACCACTTAATGAAGTGCTAATTGAGAATTCATTTTAGCGTATGGAACTGTACGGAAAATGTATACCAGCCACAGAGGTGATTTTTTTAATCTTGCCGCTGTGGCTTTTCTCTCTTTTGAAAGCTCAATAAATAACGGGGTCAGGTCTTGATTTTTGCCTTTTAGGTTCCTTCAGCTAGGTTTGCTGTATTGTTATCTCGTTGGAGAAGCTGATGATCCGTCCATTACGTATTGAGTTGCCTGGTGCTCTTTATCATGTCACTTCTCGTGGTAACGAAAGAAAAGTTATTTATTATCAATAAGGTGGTTTCGAGCCTTTCTTAAGCGTCTTGAGTGATGTCTGCGCTTAATGTAATTGAGCTATACATGCTTATTGGTTGATGTCTGGAATGCCAACACCACTGTATTCAGACAGCAAAGTTCGGGACCGGTCAAACCTGGGTAACAGCTCACGATAGATCGGTAGGAGCCGAATCCATCTCAGGGATGAGATGTTAAATGCATGGATGCGCGTTCGGCGAACCTTGTGGGCACAGGCTTCGCTTTCTTCACTTATAGAGAGGCATCGCTTCTACAAAGACAGCCACAATTGTTACCCTTATTCTCGTTATTTGATGGGTACCCAAAGTTCAACAGCTCCCAGGTAAAACAGGGAAATAGCAAAAGGGGTCACTCTACTTTAGTGTAAATGACTCCTGCCCAATACAGGCTGCCATTTTTTTGCTTTTGAATAGTTACCCCTAAAAATCGCCCCTGTCCCATGATGACTGCATGGTCCGCGTTTACTGCCCTTACGGGCTTACCGTTAAACTGCATAGATTCCAAAATGTCGGACCACCTTGTACGAGGGAGTGACCAGTTAAGCCGTTGTTTACTTACTCAGGCGCCATAACGACAGCGCTCGCCATCCCCATCGACTTAATATCTGTCACCTTTGCTTTGAACAGAATTAAATTTTATAAATTAACCCCGGTTAAGGAAATCAAACTGCGTCTGTCTTAAATTGCCAGTTAAGACAAAGCAGCAAAAGAAGGTAACGTTATGCGTAGTCATTCTCAAAACTCCCTGTTTGCGGGGATGGTCCGAGATCTCTATCCAGTGTCGTTAACGCACATAATCAAAAGTATCAGTTGCCAATATGCCGTTACTGAGCATCTCTGCTCTTAGGACAACGCTGTCGATGAAATTCATTAATTCCAAATAAGGTATTTCACAAATAAATGTGAATAAATATAGTTAGCCCATCGAAGAAATGTGACGCAGATCACCATTAATCTTCAGCCGAACTAAATTCCAAATTAAAGGAAATTGCCATGAAAAACTCTATTATCGCTACTGTAACTGTCGTCTCTCTTTACGCTGCTAGCGGCGCTGCATTTGCCGCTGGAAGCACTGAAATTAACAACCTGTCTAACGCTAATACTGAAGTGAGCTACAGCGCCGCAGTCACTGAGCAAGTTCGCTTAAACAACATCGGTGCGCCTGTTGATACTAAAGTGTCTTTCAAAAACTATTCTGTAGATGAAGATGAGAGCTTCGCAACACGTAAAGCCGAGCAAGCTCGCCTGAAATATCTGGAAGGTAAAGAGTACAAGCAACTTTTTGAAAATAAATTCAAGCCTGTCAGTGCAGATGACGCACCTCGTGGAACTGCATGGGCGGAAAACCGCAGAAGCTAGGCATTTATTAAAAAAACGCTGGATTGTCGGGTCAAGCGATGTATGGACTCCTCCCCCTCCCGCGAACTACGGTTATTAGTGAGCTACCAATACGAAAAAGGAGTCCACACATGTATAACCATACTGTCATTGGTATCGATTTGGCAAAAAACTCTTTTCATGTTTGTGTCGTTGATAAACACGGAAAGGTAGTCACTGACCGCGCTTTTACCAAGTCAAAATTAGAGGTCTGGTTGGCACAGCAACTTCCCGCTCTCGTCGCAATGGAAGCCTGTGGCTCTGCACATTACTGGGCCAGAAAAATACTCGCCATGGGGCATACACCTATGTTGTTAACGCCCAAGGCCGTTAGCCCTTACAGGCAAGGGCAAAAAACTGACAAAAACGATGCACTTGCTATCGCTATTACCGCCTGTCAGCCACGCATCAAGACGGTGAGCGTAAAATCAGTAGAGCAACAGGGACTTCAGGCCATTGAGCGGATGAGGGAGCACTGGCTGGACCACATTACAGCAACATCTAATCTTATCCAGGGCTTACTGTATGAATTTGGTCTTTCTTTTCCAAAGGGGTTTGCCGCCCTAAAACGGGCGATACCCGAGCTCCTTGAGGATGCAGAGAATGGCTTACCCGGTGCTTTTCGTCTTCAACTGGCTGAGCTTTATCGTGCATTTGTTCGCCATCAAAACGAGCTATCTAAAGTTAACAAATCGTTGGGTGCACTGATCCGACAGCAATCGGATTGCCAGCGCTTACTGGAGCTTACTGGAGCTGGAAGGGGTTGGCCCAGTGAATGCATTGGGGATATTTCTTGCGCTGGGAGATAAGGGGGAGAGCTTTAAAAATGGCCGAGAAGCGTCAGCATGTATCGGAGTGACCCCGAAGCAGTACAGTACGGGGGGAGTCGTCACACTTGGACATATAGGGAAGAGGTCCGGGAACAAACGGCTGCGTTCAACGTTAATTCAAGGCGCATTATCTGTGGTGGTATCGGTGGATAAACGAGCATCGAGCAACACAAAAGAAGCCTGGCTCAAGTCTCTTATTGAGCGACGTGGAAAACTCAGAGCGGCGGTCGCATTGGCCAATAAAACCATCAGAACGGCTTGGGCGATGTTACATTACAACACGGCATATCAAACCCCCAAGGCACTAACAGCATAACAACAAAAGAAAACGAGTTTAACTGCAACACAAAGAACGAATAAACAGGTGAGACCGACCTTCAAGAGCCTGATCATTGTCAAGGTAGTAAATACCGAGCAAGCGTAGAGGCATGAAGGTGCGAATACATCCGGGGCCAGGGGCCGCACCCCAAAAAGAGTCCGAATATACGCACGCATCTAAACTGTTTATTCCAAAATTGCTGTTGCAATCTTGGAGGAGTCCATATACCTGACAATGACAACTCCCTTAGTCATTCCCAAGCACGTGGGAATCCAGTGTCCTGGACGCGCGCATGAGATCAAAGGTGACTTAGTAAGGCCGCGGCTTTGGGATCCTAGAATCTATAGTCTCGATTTTAAATATTTTATTCTCAAATGGAATAGAAGTAATTCCAAATCTCCTATTTCATAAATAGGTGAGAATAAATATAGTTAGCCCATCGAAGAAAGAGTGACCTAGGTCACCAAACTTCTTCAACTAAATAAACCACCAAATTATAGATAATTAAGGGAAACTATTATGAATAAGTCTATTATCGCTACTGTAACAGCCATCTCTCTTTACGCTCTAAGCGGCGCGGCTTTTGCTGCAGGAAATAATCAGGTTCACGCATTGTCAGACGCCAATGCTGAGGTGAGCTACAGCGAAGCAATCACTGAGCAAGCTCGCTTAAATAACATCGCTGCACCAGCGGATACTAAGGTGTCCTTCAAAAATTACACAGTTGATGAAGATGAAAGCTTCGCGACACGTAAAGCTGAGCAAGCCCGCCTGAAATCTCTGGAAGGCAAAGAGTACAAGCAGCTTGCTGAAAATAAATTTAAGCCTGTATCCCCTGATGATGAGCCTCGTGGTACCGCATGGGCTGAAAGCCGCAGAAGTTAGTTCGGACTTTAAAAACATTGGATTCCCAGGTCAAGCCCGATAGTGACAAAACGGGTAAACGGAAACGCAAACTCGCATCAGCCAAAGAAGCGTCAAAAAAGAAAAGTTCGGTCGCACTCTCGGCTTAACTTGGAAGCTCGGTCATTTATGGCCGAGTAGTTCACGCCTTGGGACTCGAGTTGTGTGAGGCGCAAAAAGTCGCTGATTTATATGTGAAGCACGACAAGGAAACCCTGGCTAAACTGGCCAAGGTTTTTGATCCTGAGATCAATATGTATGAAAATCAGGACTATATTTCCACCGTCAAGGAAAGCAGACGACTGATTGAAGACGCGATGACATCGTTAAGGGCTGTTTTGCGCGAAGATACTGACAAAAACAGCAAATTAGACAGTGATAAAGCTGAGCCAAAAAGCACATAAGGTTGAGACAAAAAGGCAATGACACAAGATGTCATTGCCTGCTTTGCGCGTTGGTAAATGGGATTTATTTGGTTTTATTTAACCGCATTTCCACATGCTCAATGCCATCTTCCAGGTACATCTCAGATATCGACGTAAACCCGTGTTGCTGGTAAAAGTTGTGCAGATATAACTGGGCGCCAATATCGATATTCTGGTTTGGCCAGAATTGTTGACAGTAATTTAGCGCCTGGGTAAGTAGCTGGTGGCCTAAGCCTCCCTTACGGGCCGATTGTGCGGTGGCGACCCGGCCAATACTGACGTTATCAAATGCTGCTCCTGCGGGAAGTAGCCTTGCGCAGGCGACTAGCTTCTCATTTTGATAACCCAGCAGGTGATGAACCTGATCTAATCGGTCCTTGTCATCCAGATCCGGAAATGGACAGGTCTGTTCGACGATAAAGACATTAACTCTTAATTGCAGTAAATCATACAGCTGGTCAGTGGTAAGCTGATGAAAAGGTAGGCATATCCAATTCATTGTCTGGTCTAAGTCGGATGTAAAAAACATCACCATAGTTTAGCGGGTTTTGGGTCTGGAGGCGTTAACGATTGTTAATATTCCAGATGTTTTTTTATCCGGCTCAAACTGATGGGAGTGATGCCAAGATAAGAGGCTATTTGGTAATTGGTCAGGCGAGATTCCAGCGTAGGGTAGCGGTCACAAAACAGTTGATAGCGTTCTTTCGGACTGTGTAAAAGCAGATAGCGCTCCTTTTTCTCCTTGTTGATCAACTGAGCTTCCAGCAGGGTTAGATAGATGGGATGGCGCTCTTGTCGCCATTGGCGGAGTAACGTGATGGGTAAGCGCAATAATAAACTCGGGGTGAGAGTTTCTAACGAGTAGGGGGATGCTTGCTGTTCGATAAGGCCCAGATAACCGATGACACAGTCTTTCTCCCAGTAAAACTCCTTACTAAATTGCTTACCACTAGCGGTGAGGTAACAAGCATGGCATAGCCCCTCAACCACAAAATAAATGTACTCGTCTATTTCGCCTTGCTGGACGATTATATGTCGGCTGGGCAGCTCCAGGATTTCAGCCTGCTCACTGATCTGTGTGGCTTGTACCGGTGTAAAACCTTGTTGCTGTAAAAACGCGATAAATGTCTTTTTCATTGTGATTGCCTGGGTCACCACCAATCGGCTAATTATCGGCTTAATTTACCATGCCCTGGGATAGTGACCGTGATCATTTGAAGCTTGGTGTTTAGCCGAACTCCGCCTTGGGCGCTTACTTTAGCCTGTGAGGGCGTCATCTAATAAGCCTCCGGCTTTACTGAAGGTCATTTAACTGATTCAGGGTATTGATGGCTTGCTCTTTGGTCAGCAGGAAGGGGATATTAAACTTGTTATCGGTGAGGTCTTGGTAGCTGATATTGCGCCAGTTACCGGAACGATAATCCAGATTGAACGCCAAATTGTTGCGCTTAGCTTCACTGTGCTTTCGAAATCCGTCTTGCTGATAGTGGGCTTAATGGTAATCCCAATTGGCTGAGTTACCAGACAATGCCAGGTTAGCCCTAACCAAGCCAAACGAGCCTGCTTCGAGCTTAATATTTGGCGTCGAGTTTTCTGCATTACGCGTGTGCAGGTCGATGGTGCCGGCTAACGTGGTGGCGTCGTAGCGCATGGCATTGGCGCCCCGGTTAACGGAAATATATTTAGCTTGTTCCGGATCCAGCAAGCCGATAATAAAGGAGCAGTTTGCCTGGTTTAAGGCCAAGCCGTCATACAATAACTGGATCCCGAGATTAACCGGGTTGATTAGCTGACCATGAAAAATGCCGGTCAACGTCTGGTGTCTTATTTACTCGAACAACATAAAAGCCAGAAAACCCATTGGCTTACTCTGCCTGTCGCCCATTCCGTGTTAGCCGGGCAATTGAATATAGCCCCTGAGACTCTGTCCCGGTTATTCAAGAGCCTTCGACAGTTGGAAGCCATCAGCGGCAAGCGTGAGACGGTTGTGTTACTAGACATAGAGAAGATGTGCGAATTTGTTAAGCTAGCTTATGCTTCTGCCAGCGATTTAAATGGCGAGGATCTGCCTAGTATGGCGGGTTGTTGCAACCTATCTCCAAAATGGTTTTAAATATCAGTACGATAGGCAGTGGGCGCAGCCGGAGGTCTTTTCGTATCGAGTGTGGACCTGCCAGCTGGTATTCGAACGGTGCGGGTGTTGATGCCGAACCCTAAATAAAGCAAGCAGGATGGGTGTCTGTTGCGATCAAGTGGTCCAGTACAGGTGTAAGGATAATGGGGTCATATTGTTTCAAAATAGCGTGAACCATTTTCTTGCGGGCCTTTTCATGGGCATCGTCCAGATTCCTGGCGGCTAACCAGTGGGCGTGGCTGGTCCATTGGCTATAAGATACCCAAAGACCATCTTCTCCTTTATGCAGGCGTGAGCCTAAGGCGCCATATTTTTCGATGTTTCTATGGATGATTTCACTCCAGCCTTCTTTAAATGCCTGTTCATGGTCTTGTTTTAACTTCCAGCGGTATATCACGGTAAACATAAATACTCTTATTCTCTCGGTTGGTTAAATAATAATGGTTATCATTAGCGTTGTTTGTGTTATATTGCTTCTGTCATTAAGTATAGGTGCTCAAAGGAGGCAATTATGATCAAGGTATTGCAAGTGCTAGCAGCTCTGTTTGTCCTTTCATTTGTCATTTTTACCTTAAAGCCAGGTTTATCCGGCTTAATCGCAGCTTGCTTTGTCGGTACGGCCTTTATGTTACTCTTTCCAAAACTGAGACCTTTTCTACTCGTGTTACCAGGCTTTGCCGTATTGGGCACTATGCTTATGTTTGTTATGCATCCTCTCTAATAGAAATAACTGAATTATTTATAAAATCAAGTGATTAGTTAACAGAATCGGGCTAGGATAAAGAATTATTTTCCAGCCGACGCAATTCCATGAAATATTACCCGGCGTTTATCAATATTGAACACTCTCCCGTGCTGGTGGTGGGTGGCGGAAAAATTGCTACCCGTAAGGTAAGACTGTTACTCAAATGCAATGCCAGGGTGGAAATTGTTTCCCCTGAGTTAACACCGGAGTTAACGCAACTAGCCGAACAGGGTAAACTTACCTGGCATCGTAGTTATTACGAAAAAAAATTTATTTCAGGTAAAATTCTGGTTTTAGCGACAACCGATGACGCCGATATTAATCACCAGGTTTATACCCATGCCAGGGAACTAAATATCCTGGTTAACGTGGCCGACAACGGCGATTTAAGTAGCTTTATCACTCCCACCTTGGTTGACCGAGACCCATTGCAAATTGCCATTACCAGTGGTGGCGCTTCCCCGGTATTGATCCGCTTAATCAGACAGAAGCTGGAAAAGCTATTGCCTCACGGGTTGGGTAAATTAGTGGCGTTTGCCGGAAAACAGAGAAAAAAGGTAAAAGATAGTCTGGCCGATGTTGATAAGCGGTACCGCTTTTGGCAGGATTTTTTCGATGGTATCTTGGTTGAGTCCGTCAGTGGAAACTCAAAGGAAAAAGTTGAGCAACGCTTCCTTGAACAGTTGAGTGGCGCTCAGTCAGATGACAATAAAAAAGGTGAAGTAGCCCTGGTTGGTGCTGGTTGTGGTAATCCGGATTTGCTCACTTTAGCGGCCGTAAGGCAGATGCAAAGTGCGGACGTTGTGGTTTATGACAGACTGGTTTCCGATGAGATAATGGCCCTGGTCAGACCGGATGCGAAACGCGTCTATGTGGGGAAAGCCAGAGAGCACCACAGCGTGCCACAAAATGAAATTAACCAGCTGCTGATTGACTTGGCCAACCAAGGCAAAAAAGTATGCCGATTAAAAGGCGGTGATCCCTTTATCTTTGGTCGCGGTGGCGAAGAGCTGCAAGAATTAGCCGAAAAAAATATTCCCTTTATAGTGATCCCAGCGATTACAGCAGCCCTAGGCTGCAGCGCCTATGCGGGGATCCCATTAACTCACAGGGATTATGCACAGTCATGCCTGTTTGTCACCGCCCATACGAAAGACGGCGAGTTAAAAGCAAATTGGCAGGCTATTGCCAAAGAAGGACAAACAGTGGTGTTTTACATGGGGTTAAAGGGATTACCCATAATCCAGCAGAAGTTGCTGGAGCACGGAATAAGTGAAGATATGCCTTTGGCTTTGGTGGAGAATGGAACCAGGAAGGATCAACGAGTTATGGTGACGGATTTGGCCAACCTGGTTGATACTGCCGAAAAGGATAAACCCATATCCCCATGTCTGTTGATCATGGGGCGGGTTGTCAACTTACGGCAAGAGCTAAACTGGTTTCAGTAGCCAGAGCTATTCACTTCTGTCTATTTTTATTTGTTTTTCATCAAACAGAAATTGTATGCTGTCATCCACCGTTTTTTCTACGTCTGCGACCAACAGAGTTCTGTCTTCGTCGGAGAGGTAAGAGTACATATCTACGTCGTAGCGAATATAATGGCAAGGTAATTTGTTGAGAACAATACAGGTCAGGTCTTCGATAAATTCCTTGTCAAAACGACGGAACAGATCCAGTTCGATAAATCGAGTGTTGACGAACTTCTCTGTGAAATTATGAACATCCATTCCCAGTGCCATATTTTTTCTCCCGCTCGTGTTTTTGCTTTAGTGAAAGATTCAAGTTTGCCAGTCAAAAGCCGCTAGATCGCCAGTCAAGTGACAATGACTGAGGTAACCACAGTGAGTTACAAAGAATAGTTGAAGTTCGGTTTAAGTATAGAAAAAATAGCGGAGTAACGGGGAAAGCCGATGTCGGTGGCGCAGCCCCGCCAATCGTTGACGGGGCATAGGTATTACCAGCTGTGCTTATTTAACGCGTTAAAGTAGAGTTTTTCATACTGAAGTACAGATTCATTCCAGCTAAAGTGAGTCTTCATTGCCTGTAGTTTAAGCCTGTCCAATTCTTCCGGGTGCTCTAGATAGAGCAGTAAAGTGCGTCGTAAGATGTTAAGCAGGTCGAGATCTTCCGGCTCATAGAATATAAAGCCGTTGGCATTGTCCGGATCCTGATCGTAATCATTGACGGTATCTTTTAATCCACCGACCCCTCTGACTATCGGCAAGGTGCCATAAGCCAGGCTATACATCTGATTTAAGCCACAAGGTTCAAACAGTGATGGCATTAAGAAAAAGTCGGCCCCAGCTTCTACCATATGGGAAAGCTTATTGCTGTAGGTGTTGATAAACTTAAATTTATCCGGGTAATGGTGGGCAAGAGAACACAACTGGCCGGTAATGGCCGGATCACCTGTGCCCACTATGACCAGCTGTACATCATGTTTTAAAAACTGGGTGAGGGCAGGCAGCAGGATATTAAAGCCTTTTTGCTCCGTCAGGCGGCAGACCATGCCAAACAGGGCTTTATTCTCTGTGCCTAAGCCAACTTCACGCTGCAACTCCTGTTTGCAGGTGGATTTGCCGGCGATATCCTGATCGTTGTAGTTGGCAGGGATAAATTCGTCTTTCGCCGGATCCCAGTCGTTATAGTCGCAGCCATTGATAATGCCTTCGAAATCCGCCATGCGGTCCACAAAACAATGAGACATACCGTGTGAGCCTAATGGGGTCAGCAGCTCGCTGGCATAGTTGGGACTCACAGTGTTTACTTTGTCGGCATATAACACGCCAGCTTTGAGGTAATTTATATAGGAATAGTTTTCCAGTACTCTGTGGTCGAGGCAACTGGCAACTTCGGGAATAAGGTTAAGTTGGGATTTGTCATAAATTCCCTGATATGCCGCGTTATGGCAGGTTAATACGGTTCTGGTATTCTGGAATCGATATGTATGGGCATAGCGGGTTTTTAGCAAGAATGGAATTAGAGCCGTGTGCCAGTCGTTGCAGTGAATAATATCCGGAGTAAAGTCCAGGCTGTCACAGCTTTGCAATACCGCCAGGGAAAAGAAAGCAAAGCGTTCTCCATTATCACCATAGGCATGATTTTCTTCACCATAGAGCCCGGCGCGATCGAAGTAATGAGCGTTATGGATGCCATATACGGGCACTTCTTTTAGCTGCAGCTTTTTTATCTGATAGGGAACGTCTGGTAACCCGCTGTCTGGTCTCAGGGTTTGATTGGAAACAAACTCCGCATTTTCTACACCCTTAACGGTTCTATACAAAGGCATGATGATTCGAACATCATGGCCCTGTTCTTTTAGCGCCAAGGGCAGAGCTTTGGCTACATCTGCCAAACCGCCGGTTTTCACAAAGTCTTCTACTTCCGATGCCACAAAAAGAATGTTTAATTTTCTATCAGACAACTTAGGCTCCTTAATCAGGGCTCGCTGCAGGTCTGTGAGCAGCATTAACGTTAAAATTGTTGTATTTTGACATAACTGAAAAACTATTTGGTCTCAGCTTGCTATTCTGCTCATTTTTCAGTTTATCGAAAGTGTTATTCTTCGATTTTCTGTGACGTTAGAATTAGAATCCAATCTTTGCCCCTTTGGGGATCACTACTATCCCTTCGTCAGAAACCGTAAAACGCTTGCGGTCCAATTCAAGATCTTCACCAATGACGGCGCCGGGGGCGATTTCTACATCTTTGTCTATGACGGTCCGCCGGATCACACAATTCTCACCAATCTTGGTATTTCCCAACAGAATGCTCTCGGATATACGGGATCCGGAGCGAATATGACAGCGGAAACCCAGTACACTTTTGTCGATTTTAGTACCCAATATATAACAACCTGCCGACAGCAAGGACTGACTAACTCTGGTCTTGTGGTTGTCAAAATCCTTGAAGGTTGCCGGTGGTAATGGGGGGTAATGGGTATGCAAGGGCCATTTGCGGTTGTACAGGGAAAATTCAGGCTCATCATCCAGCAAGTCCATATGGGCCTGCCAGTAGGCGCCTATTGTCCCCACATCCCGCCAATAGCAGGTTTCCGGTTCACCGGCGATACTGTTGTCGTTAAAGTTATAAACGTATACTTTTCCCTGGGGATACAACTGAGGAATAATATCTTCACCGAAGTCGTGGCTGGATCTATCGTCTTGTGCGTCCCGTTTTAATTCCTCCATCAGGGTATCGGTTTCAAACACGTAATTACCCATGGAAGCGAGCACGTGTTCCGGGTCGCCGGGAATGGTTTTTGGGTTCGATTGAGGCTTTTCCTCGAATCCAATCATTTTACCCTGGTTGTCTATCTCTATGATGCCGAAGTGGTGAGCTTCATTAACAGGTACTTTAATAGCCGCTACGGTTAACGCCGCATTTTTTTCCATATGGTAATCCACCATTTGGCGGATATCCATTTTATAGATATGGTCGCTACCAAAGATGCATACATGGTCTGGCTCATCGATTTCGATAAAACGAGAATTCTGATAAATGGCGTCGGCTGTGCCATCGTACCAACGTTTGCCCATGCGCATTTGGGCGGGTATGGCATCGATAAAGCTGCCGGTGATCCCCGTGACGTGCCAGGCTTTTCTTAGATGAATATTAAGGGATTGAGACTTAAACTGGGTGAGGACATAAATACGCAGCAAGTCAGCGTTAACAAAGTTGTTGAGAGCAAAGTCGATCAGGCGGTAGCTGCCGCCAAAGGGAACGGATGGTTTTGAGCGTGTCTGCGTCAGAGGGTAAAGCCGGGAGCCTTCTCCGCCGGCTAACACCATAGACAGAATTCGTGCCATTCAAATATCCTTACATTCAATCATGGAAGAGAAAAGCAGACGTAGATAGACGCCTGGTTAGATTTGGCCCAGCTATTTCTAATGGTTACTCTATCAGTAAAGCGGTTAGTTATACTTAGTTTACTTAGCTCTACTGTAAGCATAAAGTTACAGCAACTTGCTGTAGAAGTGGGGGGCATAGACGAAATTAGATTATCGAAATAAACCGAACAAACACCCCAACAGCTAACATCTCATCCCTGAGATGGGCGCAGGGTTAGAAGCCTACTTTGGCATTTTTCGGGATAACGACTACGCCTGACTCGGAAACGGTAAAACGCTTTTTATCCTCTTCCAGATTTTCACCTATGACAGTGCCTGGTGCGATTTCTACATTTTTGTCGATGATCGCTCTGCGGATCTGGCAGCCTTCGCCAATTTTAACTGGGCCAATCAATACGCTTTCAGATATTTGAGTTCCGGGTCTGATATGGCACCGGAAGCCCAACACACTACGGTGAATACTGGCCCCGAGAACATAACAACCCGCTGACATTAAAGACTGGCTGACATGGCTTTTATGCTCTTCCACATCCTTAAAAGTGGCTGGTGGTAAGGGAGGGTAGTAGGTATGCAGTGGCCATTTTCTGTTGTACAGGGAGAATGGTGGTTCATCGTCCAGTAGATCCATATGGGCTTCCCAATAGGAGTCTAATGTTCCTACATCACGCCAGTAACAATGGTTTGGCTCACCCGGTATTTTGTTATCGTTAAAGTTATATACATAAACCTTACCCTGTGGGAACAGGTGAGGGATGATATTCTTACCGAAATCGTGGCTGGAACTGTCAATTTCCGCATCGCGCTTCAGTTCATCCAGCAAGGTGTCCGTTTCGAATATATAGTTCCCCATAGAGGCCAGTACATGATCGGGATCGCCCGGTATGGTTTTCACGTTCTCGGTCGGTTTCTCCGCAAAACCTATCATGCGCCCCTTTTCATCCACTTCAATAATACCAAAGTGATACGCCTGATCGACGGGTACTTTAATGGCGGCCACAGTGAGGAGCGCTTCATTGGTTTTATGAAAGTCTACCATCTGGCGGATATCCATTTTGTAAATATGGTCACTGCCGAAGATGCACACATGCTCGGGTTCATTTAGCTCGATAAAACGTGCATTTTGGTAAATAGCGTCTGCTGTCCCGTCATACCATCGTTTGCCCACTCGTTGTTGGGCTGGTACCGCATCGATGAACCTGTCAGTGATGCCGGACAGGTGCCAGGCTTGCCTTAGGTGGATATTCAGAGACTGAGACTTAAATTGAGTCAACACATATATTTTCAGGATGTCAGCATTAACAAAGTTATTTAGGGCAAAGTCTATGAGTCGGTAACTACCACCAAATGGAACAGCTGGTTTAGTACGGGTTTCTGTGAGGGGGTAAAGGCGTGAACCTTCTCCGCCAGCGAGCACCATAGCAAGAATGCCGGCCATATATTCTCCGAGTGTTTGATAGGTTTTGAAACGGGGTAATGTTCTTACCCCTAAAGGCGTAATTTTTTAGCCTACCAAAGTTACGGTTATATGAAAAGCTGATAGATTTATTATTTTGCGTAGTTACTCAATAGTTTGAACTTGTTGTCCTCTTTAAGTGTTTCACAGTGGTTAAATGTTTGTTTAATAATGGGTTCATAGCGTAAAAATTTATTCGCGACTATGATCAAACGCCCCTTTATCTTCAGGTGACCTCTGGCTTGTTTAATAAAATCTTCAGTGGCGCCGTAATGGGTGTTTAGCCCGGCGTGAAACGGTGGATTGGAAATGATGATTTTAAACCGGCCTTCAACATTGGAATATACATCCGATGGATATACCTTGGCCGTTAAACTGTTTGCCTCGAGAGTGAGCCTGGCGGATTCCAGCGCAAGGGCATTGATGTCTACTAAATCAGCGCTGAGATCTGGGGATTGAGACAGCAAATAGGCAGCGATAACTCCGGCACCACAACCAAAATCCAGCAAGTTGTTTCTTAACGGCAGCTTAAGGTTAGCTAGCAGTAACTCGGTACCTTTGTCCAGTTCGCCAAAACTAAATACACCTGGTAAAGAACAAACTGTCAATGAATGTTCATTAATCTGAATTTCAAACCTGTTGAGCCATTCGTTTATATTGAATTCAGTAATGTTCGGGTTGGGCTGCATAGACATAATGCTACAGCGTCTGGCCGAGTCCAGTTTCACCATATTAGAGCCGAAATTAGCCAGGGTCTTGGGCGCACTTTTGATACCGCCACGATTATCTCCCACCAGGTAAATAGCGGCGTCCTGTTCCAGTAATGGGAGAAGGTTGGCAAGTAAATACTGAGCTTCTATCTTTGCTTTAGGCAAATAAACAAGCAAGGTCTCAAACTTTTCTTCGCTGGCAAAGTGGGCGGCAAAGTCAATTTGATATTTAGAGCTAGCTTCTAACGCACTGAACAGCCGAAAATCTGTAGTGAAAGCGTGTAGCGCAGCACAATGGTCTGCCAACTCGTTAATAAAGTGATCTTCCATGGCGCCCGCCACCAGAAGTTTTTTACCATTAAAAAGCTCAAGGTTTCTTGCGACTAATTGGCTGGAAGGTGAAGGTGACACACTGATTGCTGACATTGAAAAATTAAATACCGGTTACCAAAGGAGAGAGGGCTCGAATTATAGCTTAGGGAGCCACATACAAACAAATCTTGACATTTATGCCGGCATAGAAAAGGATAGATGGATTAAAAAAACAGATAACCTAATGCTTACTCACCTATATGGCTTAAAACGAAAACAGAATCTATCCTTGTGGGGAGAGGAAGCTGTGAGCGCATAACAGGTAGGCAAAAAAGAATTTGAAAACCCTGATTGCGGATAGCGCATTCAGGGTTTTTTTTCGTCTAAGAAGGAGAAAATAATGTTTCAAGGGTCGATAGTTGCACTCATTACCCCATTTATTAACAATCAGCTAGATGAGCCGGCGCTACGTAAGTTGGTGGACTGGCATGTAGACCAAGGCACAGATGCCATCGTTGCTGTGGGTACTACGGGAGAAAGTCCGACGTTGAGCCATGCTGAGCATAAACGTGTGGTGGCGGTGTGTGTTGAGCAGTCCGATGGACGTATTGCTATTATTGCCGGCGCCGGCTCCAATAACCCGGCTGAAGCCATAGAGCTTAGTCAGCATGCAGAGAAAGCCGGTGCGGTAGCCACCTTACATGTTGCCGGGTATTACAACCGCCCTAGCCAGGACGGGTTATTCGCTCATTTCGAAGCTCTGCACGAGAAATCCCAACTGCCTATTATTATTTACAATATACCCCCTCGTGCAACGGTTGATATTTTGCCGGAAACCCTGGCCAGGATCGCAGCCTTGCCGAGGGTTATCGGGGTGAAAGATGCCACCGGCGACCTTACCCGCCCATGGCAGGAGCGGCAACTAATTGAAAAAGAGTTTTGCTACCTGTCCGGCAACGATATGACTGCGGTTTCTTATAATGTCGCGGGTGGCCACGGCTGTATTTCGGTTACCGCAAATGTAGCCCCGGCCCTGTGTGCGAAAATGCAGCAAGCCTGTTTACAAGGGGATTACCGTACGGCGAAAGAGTTGCAGGACCAGATGGTATCGCTGCATGACGCGCTGTTTACTGAGCCGAGCCCGGCTGGCGTGAAGTATGCGGTTTCCTTGTTAGGATTAGCGCGGGAGGAAGCCAGGCTACCCGTATTACCGCTATCGCAAGACAGCAAAACCAGGATTAAGCACGTGATGACTGAGCTGGGACTCTTGTCTTAATCGATAGTTATAAGTGCGGAATGGCCCTGGTTAAGGGCCATTTGGATCCTGTCCGGGATCACACCTATAGGAGTTGACTGGGTTAGCTCTATGGGCATATAGATGCGGTTCATGACGGAGAAAAAAGCTTCGTTTTCCTGCCTGGGCATAAGCCTGACAAGTACCAACATATGCTGATATCCATCCCCTCGTTGTACTACTAATAATCTGGGCTGAGCCTCAGGTGCGAGGCTCTTGATCAGCTGGTAGGCCAGCAAGCTTAGCTCATCGCAATCACCCCGGTGATTTAATAACACAGACAAGGGCGAGTTAAACTCGGTGTTGTTCTCCACATAAGGAATGGATTGAATAAAACTAGTAATATATTCCAGCTTGTTTCTCAGTAAATGATAACCCGGTTGCTCATCGAATTGAGCTGAGATGGCTTGGGCCACTTTATTCAGGCCAGCCTGCTGCTGAGCCAATACCTTTGCGTAATCTACATTCAGACAGTCCTGTAGCCAATACAGGCCTAACTTTCGGCATGCTGTAAATTGATAGCTGCTGATGGCTTGTTGCATCAGCCGAGCGGAAAGAGTTATGAATTCCTGCTGCAGCTTGGGATCCTGGGAGTGGAATCTGACACCGTCGGCGCTAAAACCCAGGCTATTGGCTGGCAGCTTATTCTCGCTGAGCCATTGTTCTAGCCCAGGGCGGCTGTATTCATTAACAGCCTGCTGCGTATGCTTACTGAAGTGAAAGAGGTTGGCATTTTGGCGTGTGGCGTTAATAAGCTGATCTGCTTTAAGGGTAAAGCTGAGTCTGTGTTGATTGCCTGCTGGCGATTGCCACATATAGAGTAATGTTCGGTTTGCTGTGTGCGGGTATTTCTCTGTCAGGATAAATTGTTCGGTGGCGGTAAACGCGTAACAAGTGTTTACCGCGAACAGGATAAAACAAACCAGAAGTCGCCGCATTTCCCCCTCCCCAATTTTAAACGTTAACTTTCACATTTAAATATCGCACGCACTTTAGCCCCGTTATCCAGGTAGTGGAGTTCACTACATAAGGAATTAACTAAGCTAATTCCTCTGCCACTGAAGCCTGTACACTCATGTGGCTGGGCTAAGAAAGCCACGTGGTCGAACCCATAACCACTGTCTTCCATATTGATATAAATAACATGTTGCGGGTGCTGGTGATAGTAGTTAAGACTTAAAGAAACAAAACCGTCGTTAAGTTTATTGAGCCTTTTACTTCGCTCTTCAAAGTACTGGGTAAATCCTTCTGCGGAGGACTTGAGCCGTGAATCCAGGCCTAACACGCCATGGTCAATCGCGTTGATATAAAGCTCGGTGAGCACTGTAAACAGGAGTTTCATTTCATCTTCGGGAAAGCCGATTTCCTGTAGCATACTGATGGCCATAGGAATGGGATCTGTACTTCTCAGGCTGGACGACTCCAATGTAATCGACCAGCTCCAGCTGGCAGGTTGTTTTGTCAGAGCCCGGTGTTGTTCAGTTAAGTTATCTGCCTGCTCGACAGCCATCATATGGTCGGGAATTTCAACTATGCTGATGTCATCCATTTGTTGTGCGCTTCCGCAAAATACAGCCAGTGCCTGCCTTACTTGAATAAAAATATCATCGTTATCTAGTCCTTGATAGATTGCGCTTTCCAGTCTGCTATCCTCGAATAATTGTCCTTGTTCATTAATTGCTTCTAAGACGCCATCACTGAACATTAGGATCCTGTCGTTTAATTCTAGCTCTACTGTGGTCATATCGAGTTCCGTGGACTCGAGGATACCCAGGGGGAGCATGCTAGATTTAACTTTCTTTCTGATCGAATGAAGGGCTGTGTTGGCAATAATCACATCCGGCATTCCTGCGTTCCAGACAGTAATTGTGTTTTGTATCCCGGAAACACACAACATAGAAGCCGCCATAAACATGCCAGTAGGCAGAAGTTTGTATAGCTTGGCATTGATTTGTTGAAGGATTTCTTCTGCGTTATACCCTTTGCTTGTCATGCTGCGGAAGATGCCAGACAGAGGCAAGGCGCCAATGGCGGCGCTTAAACCATGACCGGTAAAGTCACCCATAAGTAAATGCAGTTCACCATTGGGGCGAAATGCGGACAAGATCACGTCTCCACTGAAGGTAGAAGCGGGTTGCATTTGCACTTTCAGAGATGGATCTGTCAGGTTTCCCGACAGCACAGCGTCACTAAATATACGCTCAGCCAACTCCTCTTCTGTTTGCAGCTGAGAGTGCAGTTGTCTGACCTCATTGTAAAGGGAGCGAATTCTCTCGAAGGCCAGTGCTTTAGCTTTTAACACCGAGGAGTTAAAGGGCTTGAAGATAATATCATCACCGCCCGACGCAACACATTTAACCAAAGATTCTTCTTCACTCAGGGAAGTAATAAAGATAATCGGCACGAACTTATTACTGTTAATCGCTTTGATCTGCCGGGTAGCTTCATAACCATCCATGACGGGCATGATAACGTCCATAAAAATGATGTCAGGCGACTCTTCCCTATAGCGGTCAACGGCTTCAGCACCATTCGAAGCGATAATCACTTCATAACCTGTATCACTGAGCAGTTTCTTTAACAGCATCTGATTTACTTTGGTGTCATCTACCACCAAAGCCTTGCCCTTTACCGCTTTAGATAAGAAGGTCTCTGGGTCTACAGAGTACATCTCAGGACTCGATAGAAATCAGTTTATCGAAATTAGATATTTCAAGTATTTTGCGTATTGGCGGGGACGGTTGCCTTATAGTGACCTTTGCCCTGGCATTTTTTTCCGCATGCTCCTTGAGTAATAACATCATGCCTAATGCGGAACTATCCATATAGTCAGCACGACTCAGGTTGACATAATAAAGGGCAACCTTATCGCTTAGCTCCTGATAACAGGCCCTGAAATCCCTATGTAATGAGTAGTCGAAACGACCCGTAATGGTGATTTCGATTTCCTTTCCATTCTCACTAATTTGACTATTAATCGACATACTATTTTCCCTAAAGGTTTAGTTAAAATAACTCTATATCTCCATCTCCCATGGATACTTGGGTTACCAATTGTTTATGGCTGGCTTTTTTATCCAAATGTAGTGCATTTAATTTGACTCTCAATTTCTCCAGTGCCTGGCGCTGTAGCAGGGGGTCTTCCATAGATAAGTCTGCATTCATCTCGCAACTAATTTCCACCAGGGTATCGGCGTGCTGTTTGATGGTTGTCAGGGTTTGACAGGTGATATCTTCAAACTGCAAAGAGCGCACCGCATCTACCACGGCATTATCAAATTGCTCACTGAGCTCAGCGACTCTTACTATGGTCTGGGCGAGAAAGGCATTCATTTCACTGGCGCCACTAAGCATTTCGTTAACTCTGCCTTTGGTCGATATGCTGGCGCTCATATCCATAGAAGCCATATCTCCAACGGTTTTACGCACTGTTTCCACCGCTTGCTTGGTATTGTCGATACACTCTCTGATTTGGTGGTTAAGCTTAGCTGAATGCTGGGAAAGTGTTCTTACCTCGTCGGCTACCACAGCAAACCCTCGGCCTGCTTCACCGGCTCTTGCCGCCTCAATACTGGCATTCAGCGCCAGCAGGTTGGTTTGACCTGATAGGTCGGCAATGTGTTCAATAACACTAAAAGTACTATCCAGGTGCTCAACCATATCATCGATATGGTGGACCGATGCCAGGCTTTGTTTGCTGACTTGCATTGTAATTTCGATAAAACCTTCCAGGATCCCGCCGACATCCTGAGCAAATTCGGCCACATTAAATTTTGCGCTATCCTCTTCATCCAGTCCCGATGTTTTGGTGATAATTTCGGCGATGGCTTCCCCCTGGAGACCGGTTAGGCTATTCATTTGAGCAAACGAGTCCGCCATTATTTCTATCGCTTCTTTTAGCAGGGCTTCCACACGATCAACTTCCTGATGAATGGACTGGCATTGCTCATCGACGATATTACTGATCTCGACTAACAGGCGGGTTAAGGTATCGGCATCCAATTGAGGGGGCGGCTCACTCAGCACTTTTTCTATGATCCTAATATGAAATAGCATGGCGAGTAGCGAGCCGAACAAAAGCGTCAGTAAAAGCCAGAAAACGATGTCGGGTAAGGCAAGTAGTTCAGATACCAGAAGCCCCAAGCACAGTAAGGCTTGCAGGCTTAGTAGCAGGTAGCACTTCCTCATTCCGGTTAACCTTGCGCCATATAAATCTAACTTCAACTATAGCAGCAGGTTTGTTAGAGATTGATTTCTCGGTAAAAACACTGATATCCATAGGGTCTATTTTTGGATTAAACTAACTCGTCTTAAAGCGCCCCATGGAGCCTGATGAAGGGGCGGGTATGCAGGTCAGGTTGAGTTGGATTATGAAGCGAAGAGTTAAGTTGTGTCTTGGGTTTATCGTTATCGTGTTTTTTTACGCCCTGGCGGAGTTAGTGAATTTGTGGTTGAAATTGCCAATCCCCGCATCAGTGGTCGGTTTAGTTGCTTTACTGGCCTTTTTTATCGTTAATCGTGGTGTTCCAGCGTGGATACGGCCTGCAAGCAATGGTTTATTGGGTTATTTGATGTTGTTTTATGTTCCGTCCGGCGTGGGTTTGATGCAGCATATGCAACTGTTACAGGAGCAGGGGCTGGAAATCTTGATAATACTAACTCTCAGCTCGGCACTGGCATTAGCCGGCACCCTGGTTTGGTTTAAACGAGAACCTAACTCAGATGACGCCTAATTCGTTGTTGGAAGCCTGCGTTTATACAGGCGGTACGTACCTGGTATTTAAAGCCAGTTGTTGGGTTCACGTAAAAGCCAAGCACTCCTTGTGGTTGCATCCGGTGTTGCTGGCTATGGCTGTACTAATTGGCATGCTGACTGTCTATGATATTGGCTTCGAACAATACCAGGCTAACACTCAGCTACTTAATATGTTGCTGGGGCCTGCCACTGTAGCACTTGCTATTCCGCTATATGATAACCTGAAACATATAGTGCGATTGTGGCGATCCATTTTACTGGCCACGCTCTCCGGTGCTATGGTGGCGGCGTTGTCCGCTCTCTTTTTGGCCAAGCTGTTTGGTGCCGATGCTTTATTACAAAAATCGCTACTTGTTAAATCGGTAACGACTCCTATCGCCGTGGGGATCAGCGAAAGTATTGGTGCAGATCCCTCATTAACCATAGGTTTGGTACTGATCACCGGAACCATAGGTTGTTCCCTGGCGCCGCTGATATACAAATTGCTGGGAATAAAGGATGAAAGGGTCAGGGGTTACGGACTGGGGGTTATTGCCCATGGTTTCGGTACCGCTCAGGGGGTAAAAGAAAGTGTTACTGCTGGCGCGTTTGCTGGTCTGGCAATGACACTAACCGGTATAACCAGTGCTCTCTTGCTACCGTTAATCAGCCCCTGGTTATAGCTGGTGGCCGTCCTGAAACACCAAACTCAAGGCTATATTCACGACCTAGTAGGAGCGAATGCCTCTTTATAGGCAAAAAGGGTGAAGCCAGTGCTCACAAGATTCACCGAACAAGTTCGACTCTACAGAAATATAGATCAACCTGCCTATTCCTATGTTTCAGGATGGAAACTAGCTGTCAACAGAATAAGGACTAACGGCTTCGACATAGGTTTTATTTAACTGCAGCTTTTCCTTCAACATAGAAGCCATTAGCGGATGGTGCAAATAGTTGGGTATCTGTCACAAAGAGCCGGGTTTGTGGCTGGTTTTTGGTTTCTGATAAAATCGTCACGAATAAATCAATAATAATCAAACCATAGTAAGCACATATCACAAATAGATTCCCATTGAAGGAGAAAGAAATGGAACAGGGAGTAACTGGCGGGCCGGCGGCGCGTCAACATCAGGTGGCTTTTTATGGTCGTGGCGGAGAATATTTTGGAATATGGATCGTCAATTTATTACTCACTATATTAACCTTGGGTATATATTCAGCCTGGGCCAAGGTCAGAAAAAAACGTTATTTTTATGGCAATACTGAGCTTGCCGGGGACAGGTTTGAATATCACGCTAAACCCAAACAAATCTTGATTGGCCGTATTATCGCTGTGGTGCTGTTTATCGCCTGGATAGGGCTTGGCGGTATTCATCCTTATGCACAATTAGCCCTTTTTCTTATAGGTATTTCTGTGTTGCCTGTGCTAGTGGCAAGAAACCTGGGTTTCGATGCCAGGGTAAGCAGCTATCGTGGCGTGAGGTTCGATTTTACCGGCACTATTGGCCGCGCTTACCTAGTCTTTCTGTTATACCCTTTGCTGGGGTTGATCGGCCTAGGTACTTAATTGATTTCCAGCTAGCATAAGCTTTTGCAAATAAGTCAGCTTTCGCGATAAGATGCCAAACCAAATCTCGACCTGGTTCAACCATGAGCAGTGCTTTGGTGTATAAACAAAACGGATGCGATGAGATTTATCACTCAAAAATTGCTGGCCTATCATTCCTTGGAGTCGGGTAACTTGGCTATCTGGTTATCGGTTAGAATTAACCAGCGGGTCTTTGCCGGTAGCGCCCCTTCGGCTACCTCTTTAATATGATTTGATTTAAAACCTATCATCTCCAGATTTGGACAATCGGCCAGTACAGTTGGCAACTGACTGAATTGGTTGTTCGACAAAAATAAAATTTTTAATTTTTGTAAACGAGAAAAATCTGCGGGTAAGCTATTTAGCTGGTTATTTGATAAATCTAAAATCTCTAGCGAGTTCGCCAGCTGATAAATTTCAGTGGGGAATTCCATCAGGTTATCTACGATTTTTAATCGTGTTACTTGTTGTAATCGGCCTGATTTTAATTGTGCTAAAGAATGCAATATAGCCTGCTCATTTGATATGTCGGAAAGCGCGTATGATAAACCACAGCAGCCACAGAGAAAATCTAAGATATTAAAAAACGGGACTGGTCAAACTTGGGTAACAGATCTATCGGGTTTGTAGGAGCTGAACCCATCTCAGGGATGAGATGTAAAGCGCATGGATGCACGTTCGGCGAACCCGGTGGGCACGGGCTTCGCAGATTCCATCTGCTCCACAGAGGCCGCTACAATTGTTACCCTAATACCCGTTATTTGATGGGTTCCTAAAAAACACAATGACGCGGTTAAACGAGCAGTTACTGAAATCTATTTTAGATGAAGTATTATCCCTAATCGGCCAGGGGAAAGTTGCTGATTATATACAGCTGTAGCCCAGATATCGGCGAGTAAGTTAGGCATCGCCTGCGGATGGTGAAAATATATCAGGCGGGAGATGCGCAGCAGGTATTTTCCATCCAGAGTATTTCCAAGGTTTCCGTTTATGAAGAAGCGGAGATCTGGCTGCGGGTTGGTAAGGAGTCTTCTGAACAAGCGTTTAATTCCTTGGTCCAGTTGGAGTTTGAGCGCGGCATTTCGCGTAATCCAAAGATCCAGTTTGATAAGTCAGTGGTTAGCTCCGAGTTTCAACATTTAGCCCGTAATTCTGCCATTGCATATTTAATAAAGACGACGGATTTTGTCGTAATGATGTAGACAAAGTGCTACGAGACTACTTCCAGGCCTGCTCAATACGAATGAGCTGTGTGGAGTGGTTAAAGTGTTTAGCTTCTTAGCGAACAGAGGGCAGCCCGTAGGCTGGAACAAACCACTTATTTCTCCACGAACCACCAAGCAGTTCAACGCTTTGTTAGCCACTTGCGGTTTGTATGATGAAGCGGGTGACTTTGCATACTGAGTGGGGATGCCAGGTAAGTCGGGTGTCGGCGGCTGAATTGTCGCTATTATTCCAGGTGAAATGAGTATTTGTGTTTGGTCACCTGAGCTAAACCAGTTTGGAAACTCCCTTGCGGGTATGGCTGCGTTGGAATTATTATCGGAACGTTTGGAGCTATCTATTTTCTAGTTGGCGCCAAGGCGCCAACTAGTTAAAATTATTCTTGTGTTGGCGGCAGGATCAACCCCTGCTCTTGCCAGTCCTGCACTAGCCCTTTACTAAGGCGCTCCACAGAAGAGGCGATTCTGCTTGGATTAATCAGCTCACCATTACCTGTCCAAATTAACTTATCGTTCTCTAACGTATAAAGGCTAAGCTCGTAAGTGGTCCTTTCTCTGGATTCCACCGTGGATGTCTGAAGGCTCACAAAGCTGCTGTACCTGCCCCAGAATCCGTGTGATACACCCATCGAAGGCCTTTCTACCAATTCGGTTTTGGTCGATACCTGGCGCAGCAGGAACGCCTTGGTAAAACCTTTGTCCTTGACCATTTTTTTTGCAGCAACTAGATCTTTCAGTTCACCGTCTTCAATCAGTGGGTAGGAAGTTTCCCCGTGAATCATGGGGAGCTGTTTTACCAATTGCTCTTCCGCCACTCGGCGGTTAGCTGGCGTATCCAATAATGCGATAACTAAGGTTTTATCGAAGGAAAGGGGTGGTGAAACCGCAGGATCTTTCCAGGACTCCTTGATCGGGTTAGAGGAACAACCGGCAAGTAATAACATCATTGCCCCCGCGAATAATCTTTGCAGCATAGTATTGGTTCTCTTGTGATAAGCCTAGACTGCTAGTCTAATTGATTTTCGTTATCAATTCAGAAAATCACTATAGCTAATGTCCATCCTGAAACGCAGACCCCGGGCCCATTAACGACAAAAATCATGAACCTCGTACAAGGAGCGGATGCAATCAGCGAAGCCAGTGCCAATAAGGTTAGCCGAACAAGCTCGGCTTCTACAGGTATACTGTCAGGCTTGCCTGTCCTCCCTGATCCAACCGTTATCAATTTTAGTACTTTTTCTCACATTTTTATTTAATTGACTAGGTTATCATCAAGTTGCAACAACTGGATAAAACTGTTAACAATCAAGGATAGATAATATGAGAACTAAAATATCATTTTTGGCAGGGGTGGTGCTGAGCGCCTGTTTTGGTGGCCAGGCTTTTGCCGCAGCCCCCATTCCCTGGATCGCAGGTCAGACGCAAGTGCAAAACGGCGACGTGGTCAGCTATAACGGCGAATGCTATGCCGCGCAGCATAACCCGGGAGCCTGGGATACACCGACAGCTTCTGCAAGCTGGTTCTGGTCCCCGGTAACCTGTTCCGGCACACCAGATCCAACACCAGATCCAACACCAGATCCAACACCCGAGCCTACACCAGAACCAACCCCAGAACCAGGTACTGGTATCTGCAGTGAGCCTAATTATATGCCTGGAACCGCTTATGGGGCCGGCGATATAGTGCAGAATAACGAAGTGGGTTATGAGTGCTTAATTTCGGGTTGGTGCTCGCATGACTCGGCATATTATTATGCGCCAGGCACAGGGGTTGCGTGGGCAGATGCCTGGAAACAAGTAAAATCTTGTCCTGCAGTCGTTACCGGTGTGACATTTGTAACACCGGTTCAGGGCAGTGCGTATTTGCAATCAAGCCAAGTTAACTTAGCTGTTGATGCTAGTTCGTCAGATACCAGCAGAAGTATTAGCGCAGTAGAATTTTTTGCTAATAATGTGTCCTTGGGTGTAGATAGTAGCGCTCCATTTACTATGGATTATACGGCGTCTGATTTAGGGATTATCACTCTAAAAGCAGTAGCAACCGACTCACATAGTGTTCAGGGGATGGTGACCAGTGAGATCGTGGTGAGTGATCAACCCGTGGTGGTTTCCATTACCTCACCGAGCAAGGCAAAGGTGAATACCGGAAAATTGGTAGGCATCGAAGTGAAGGCTGAGTCTATTCCATCGAATATCACTAAGGTGGACTTCTTCCAAAATGGCTCCATAGTGGGCACGGACACGAGTTATCCTTATAGTTTGGATATGACCTTTAGTGTGGACGGTGATCATTTGGTGAAAGTGGTGGCAACGGATGCAGCAGCTAATATTGCTGAAGCAAGTAAAACGCTGAAAGCAACCAGTATTCCGCCGCTGGCTGACCGAGCGGTGATCGGTTACTGGCATAACTTCGAAAATGGCAGTGGCTTCCCTTTGTTGCCTGAAGTGTCACCGGAGTGGGATATTATCAACATCTCCTTTGCTGAACCTGTCAGGGGCAGCACATCCAATATGACGTTGGAAATCCAGACCAAGTTAGGTCACAGCGAAGCGCAGATGAAACAGGATATTGCTTTTGTTCAGGAACGAGGTCAGAAAGTGCTGATTTCCATCGGCGGCGCCAATGCCCATGTTAAGTTGCATAACGATACAGAGCGTCAAGAGTTTGTTAGCAGTATGATTGGACTTATCGAAAACTATGGCTTTGATGGTTTCGATATTGACCTGGAAGGCGGTACTACGCTAGCGCTAGATAATTCTGATAAGGACTACCGCAACCCAACCACACCCACCACAGTGAATATGATCCGGGCAGCAAAGGATATCATAGCTCACTTTAACGGTGACCTTATCCTGAGCATGGCGCCGGAGACCTTGTATGTACAAAGTGGTTTCCGCGCTTATGGGCCGTTGGAGGGTGCTTACCTGCCTATTATCCATGGCTTACGTGAAGAGCTGACAGTGCTTCATGTCCAGTTGTATAACACTGGCAGCATTAATGCCCTGGATAACAAACCTTACTTACAGGGGACGCCTGATTTTATTGTGGCTATGACAGATATGATGCTGGCTGGGTTCCAGGTGGGAGAGCACTTCTTCCCGGGATTACGCCCTGATCAGGTTGCTATTGGTCTTCCGTCTATTCCGGCAGCTGCGCCATCTGGCGGTTACGTATCCGTAGCTGATACTCAGAAAGCCATGGATTACCTGATATCAGGCCAGAGTTTCGGAGGCAGTTATGTACTGCAAAATCCTCAAGGGTATAACAACCTGCGTGGCGTGATGACCTGGTCTATTAACTGGGACCGCACTCAGGGTAGTGGTTTCGTGAATGGACACTCTACATATATGGATACTCTGCCTCCAGTACAAAAATAACGGAGAGTAGGGCAAAAGCCGGCTAGATATAGCCGGCTTTTTTATTTGGAAATTTACCCTTGATATGATTTTAGCTCCTGTGATATTCGGGGACTATTACTCGTCCCTCTTCTTTAGTAACGTAATTCCGAGGCTCCATTTAATAGAACCGATATCGTTATAGGTTGGGAGCCGGGTTATGTTGATTAATTTCCAACAGATACAAAAAAACCAGCACAAGGCTGGTTTTTAATATGGTGCCCAGAGGCGGAGTGAGTGCGATAAGAAATTCTGCCAGTGGCTGAATTTTAGCAACGAACGGGGCCCACCCAGGGCATCGACTGATGATTTTCAACAAAACATCAATCATAAATATGGTGCCCAGAGGCGGGATAACGGGTCCGCCTAGGACATCGACTGATAGTTTTCAACAAAACATCAATCATAAATATGGTGCCCAGAGGCGGAATCGAACCACCGACACGAGGATTTTCAATCCTCTGCTCTACCGACTGAGCTATCTGGGCAAAATCTACTGCCAAGTAAGACATAGCTAACAAGGCAAAATCTACTGCCAAGTAAGACATAGCTAACAAGGCAAAATCTACTGCCAAGTAAGACATAGCTAACAAGGCAAAATCTACTGCCAAGTAAGACATAGCTAACAAGGCAAAATCTACTGCCAAGTAAGACATAGCTAACAAGGCAAAATCTACTGCCAAGTAAGACATAGCTAACAAGGCAAAATCTACTGCCAAGTAAGACATAGCTAACAAGGCAAAATCTACTGCCAAGTAAGACATAGCTAACAAGGCAAAATCTACTGCCAAGTAAGACATAGCTAACAAGGCAAAATCTACTGCCAAGTAAGACATAGCTAACAAGGCAAAATCTACTGCCAAGTAAGACATAGCTAACAAGGCAAAATCTACTGCCAAGTAAGACATAGCTAACAAGGCAAAATCTACTGCCAAGTAAGACATAGCTAACAAGGCAAAATCTACTGCCAAGTAAGACATAGCTAACAAGGCAAAATCTACTGCCAAGTAAGACATAGCTAACAAGGCAAAATAATGGTGCCGACTACCGGAGTCGAACTGGTGACCTACTGATTACAAGTCAGTTGCTCTACCAACTGAGCTAAGTCGGCACACTAAACCGAAATGGTGTTTCCACCTACTCGATGTCTTGGTGAACATTGAGTTTAAATATGGTGCCCAGAGGCGGAATCGAACCACCGACACGAGGATTTTCAATCCTCTGCTCTACCGACTGAGCTATCTGGGCAAAATCTACTGCCAAGTAAGACATAGCTAACAAGGCAAAATCTACTACCAAGTAAGACATAGCTAACAAGGCATGCTATTTGTCATTCACAAACAAGCAAAGAAATGGTGCCGACTACCGGAGTCGAACTGGTGACCTACTGATTACAAGTCAGTTGCTCTACCAACTGAGCTAAGTCGGCACACTAAACCGAAATGGTGTTGCCACCTACTCGATGTCTTGGTGAACATTGAGTTTAAATATGGTGCCCAGAGGTGGAGTGAGTGCGTTAAGAAATTCTGCCAGTGGCTGAATTTTAGCAACGAACGGGCCCACCCAGGGCATCGACTGATGATTTTCAACAAAACATCAATCAAAAATATGGTGCCCAGAGGCGGAATCGAACCACCGACACGAGGATTTTCAATCCTCTGCTCTACCGACTGAGCTATCTGGGCAAAATCTACTGCCAAGTAAGACATAGCTAACAAGGCAAAATCACTGCTTGTAAGACATAGCTAACAAGGCAAAATCTACTGCCAAGTAAGACATAGCTAACAAGGCATGCTATTTGTCATTCACAAACAAGCAAAGAAATGGTGCCGACTACCGGAGTCGAACTGGTGACCTACTGATTACAAGTCAGTTGCTCTACCAACTGAGCTAAGTCGGCACACTAAACAGTGTGGTGTATTACACCATGACTATTTGAACTCTATTCAAATAGTCTAAAATATGGTGCCCAGAGGCGGAATAACGGGTCCGCCTAGGACATTGACTGATGATTTTCAACAAAACACCAACCATAAATATGGTGCCCAGAGGCGGAATCGAACCACCGACACGAGGATTTTCAATCCTCTGCTCTACCGACTGAGCTATCTGGGCAACGGGGCGCTATTAAATAGATTTTGCGCCTCTGCGTCAACAGTTTTTTTCTAAAACGGGAACAAGTTAGACTGTTTGTTTACGTTTTGTGCAGTTTGCTTTTCATTCAACCAAATTGACGAAAATTTAGTGACAAATCGGGTTTATTTTTGTTCAGTTGACATCAAATTATTTGTGAATTTATTTTGCAAGACGGAACGTTTAACTCCATTGGGCAAAATTGCCCTGGATGGGTGAATAGAGCCGCCTGGAAAAATAGTTCTGGGTTAAATTTGTCCGGTGTTAAATTCTTTTTGCGCTTTAACAACTTTATATAGGTAACGGCGTGATTCCTGGGAAGGGTGACGTTTGGTCAAGTCTTGATAGACAGTTGCACTGGATTTGGTATTGATCACTGCCGGTGCGCGCTTTCTATCTCGGTGAAAGGTTTTAAACACATTACCGGCACCACCGTTATAGGCGGAAATCATTGAGTAACTCAGAGACCTCGGGTTGTTGATGTCTTTCAGGTAACGGGTCTTGAGTATATGCAGATAAGCAGTACCCATATCTATATTGTTTTCAGGGTTAAACAGGTAGTTGCGCGATGGTTGACCTGTCCGTTGCTTGATTAATTTAAACACGTCCCGACCAGCTGTACTGGGAACCACTTGCATCAGGCCATATGCGTTGGCATGAGACACGGCATAGGGGTTAAAGCTGCTTTCCGTTTTCATCACAGCATAAATAAGGCTTTCGCTGATATTGTACTTACGGCTGTATTTCTTCACTAAACCAGCATATTTGTACTCACGCTTGCTTTCATGGTCTTTGACCAAAGGGAACTGTACATACCAAACCGTTTTCATCTGCTTACGGTTTTTCTTTAGCTGGTGCTTTATTAAATAATCGGCATACCGGTTGGCGCGCCAGTCCCACTGAATAGGTTTATTCTCCTGGTCAACAACCTGACCATAGAGAAAAGGTTCACCGCCGCCCAAAACGAAAGCGCGATCGGAGAAAAGGTCGACTTCCACTGGGTCTTCGGGGGTGAGTAAGGTTGCGACTATGGCTTCTTGCAGATGCTGCCTGGGATCGACTGCGGAAATAGTCTCCACGGTGATCAGGCCGCGATTAAAATCGATATGGGCACGGCTCAGGTAGTTGTCTGTGTATTTGACGTAATCTTTGCGCCCGGCGAACAGGCTGTCATCTTTACCCCAGACGGTTTTAACTCTATTGCTAAAGTGAGTGATCAGCCTTTCAAAACCCCGGACATCTTTTTCCAGGGCGTTGGGATTATTTATATAATAAGTCGTGCGCTTTTCCAGGTATTTGTCTAGTTGGGCTTTACTCTGGATCTGAAGCATCTCCTGTGTGCTGGAGCCACTGCATCCCAGTAGCACCAGACAGAGAATAACGGTGAAAAAGCGTGGCAACATATTATGCAGAAGGTGGTGTATAACCTTCGATATCCAGATCGCCACCTTCAAACAGGTAACTAACCATGGCTTTTTCCAGCATCGTCCTGTCTTCCGGGTTCATCAGGTTAAGCTTATTTTCATTGATCAGCATGGTCTGCTTCTTCTGCCAGTCGCCCCAGGCTTCTTTAGATATATTGTCAAAGATACGTTTGCCTAGTTCGCCCGGGATTAATTGAAAGTCCTGTCCTTCGGCTTCTTTTTTCAGGCGAGCGCAAAATATAATTCTAGCCATGGTGTTCCTCTGAGTTGATGGCTGGGTCTTGCAGCAACTTCTTGGTTGCGGCGGCCAAGCCGATAGATTGTGGTTGCAGTAGTTTATACCAAAGACTGTTGTTCGCTTCCATGATCAAATTCCGATTGGATTGATTAATCTCAATCAGGGTTGGGCTTATATCAAAATGAAAATGACTGAAAGTGTGACGGAAAGGAGTCAGCTCTCGCGCTTTGTAATTCTGGATCCCCAGTCTGTTCAGAGCCTTGGTTTGTTCTTCATTATCCTGCACCTCAGGGAAACACCAGAGTGAACCCCAGATCCCGGCGGGTGGCCTTTGCTCCAGGTAAATTTGGTCACCGTTCTTGATGATTAACATGCGAGTGGTTCTGACCGGCACTTTCTTTTTCGCTTTTGGCGTCGGGAACTCGGTTTGTCGATTGCTGGCGAGCCCTTTACAGTCTGCTTCGACGGGACAATCGTCACACTTTGGTTTACTGCGGGTACAGAGTGTTGCGCCAATATCCATCATGGCTTGATTAAATTCACGGGAACCTTGTTCAGGCGTATGTTCTTCCGCGAGCGACCAAAGCTGGTTTTCCACCGCCTTAGTGCCTGTCCAGCCTTCGATGGTTTGGTGGCGGGTTAATACTCGTTTCACATTACCGTCTAAAATGGCGTGATGCTGACCCAGAGAAAGGGATAAAACGGCGCCTGCTGTTGAGCGGCCTATACCCGGCAGGCCAAAGACATGAACAAAATCTGCCGGGAATTGCCCGTCAAAATTATCACGAACTACCTGGGCGGCCTTGTGCAGGTTTCTCGCCCTGGCGTAATATCCCAGTCCGGTCCATAGGTGCAGTACCTCGTCTTGCGGAGCATCGGCCAGGCTGACCACATCAGGAAACTTTTCCATAAAGCGATCGTAATAGGGGATCACAGTGGCTACCTGGGTTTGCTGGAGCATGATTTCGGAGACCCAAACCCGGTAAGGGGTGCGGTTTTGCTGCCAGGGCAGGTGCTTTCGTCCTTTTTCGTGATACCAGGAGAGCACTCGCTGAGCGAAATAATTAGTCGGCACAGTTTCACATTGCTTATGTTTTTATAATGGCGGCAAGGATACTCAAGCCGCCAGCGAGAAGCCAGTGGCAATGAATTATCCACCCTTATTCCCACTCAAACTTGATCATTTCACATGATTTTGGATAATGCTGTGGATATCAAGTACGGAGCCAGTCCATGAGCGACAATAAAAACACCCAACCATCGGATCAGCCGGTGGAAGACAAGCGCATGCGTAAGATACGCAGCTTTGTAAAACGTGAGGGCAGAATGACCCAGCGTCAAAGCAGTGCCATCGAACGTTTATGGCCGAGTATGGGGCTGGATTACCAGAAGCAACAGCTGGATCTGGTCCAGGTATTTGGCCGAGCGGCCCCCGTCGTGCTGGAAGTGGGTTTTGGTATGGGTAAATCCCTGGTTGAGATGGCGAGTAAGGCACCGGAAATTAACTTTATCGGCATCGAAGTGCACGGACCGGGCGTTGGTGCGTGTTTGGCTGATGCCGAAGAAGCTGGGATCACCAACTTACGTGTCTTCGAGCATGATGCCGTTGAAGTGTTGGCGGATATGATTCCGGATGAAGTCCTGGACACCTTTCAGTTATATTTTCCGGATCCCTGGCATAAAAAGCGTCATCATAAGCGCCGTATTGTTCAGCCGGAATTTTTGGCTAACCTTCGTCGTGCGTTAAAAGCCGATGGCATTATTCATATGGCTACCGACTGGGAAAACTATGCGGAGCATATGTTGGCTGAACTGGAAGAGGCGCCTGGTTTTAGTAACACCTCTGAAACGAATACTTATGTACCAAGGCCGGACTGGCGTCCGCTAACCAAGTTTGAGAGCCGTGGCCATAGACTGGGCCATGGCGTATGGGATTTGATCTTTAAGAAAGTGGATTAACCCGGCCAATCAATGTAAAAAGGCGAAGATAATCTTCGCCTTTTTACAACCATTCGATTTAAATACCTGACTTAGTCCATAAACAGGGTGATCAGCTCGTTCAGATATCTGTGCCCCAGCCGGGTAATTTGCCATTCATCACCCTGATCCTGCAGTAAACCTTTATCTAACGCCTGTTGGATAGGGGCAGCAATAACTTGCGCGTTAAGGCCGGTAAGTTGGCTAAATTCATCCTTAGGAAAGGCTTCGAATAACCGCAGGCGGTTCATCATATATTCAAACGGCAATTCGTCTTTCTCTACCAGCCAGCTTTTGTCCATATAGTCACGGCTGGACTCTAGGTATCCCTTAGGGTGTTTAACCTTTGTAGTTCGTAATATGTTACCGCTCTCTAGTTGGGTAATCTTGCCATGGGCGCCGCAGCCGATGCCCATGTAGTCACCAAAGCGCCAGTAATTCAGATTGTGACGACATTGATTGCCCGGCTTCGCATAACCTGATACTTCATACTGGCGGTATCCCGCGGCTTCCAGCTGTGTATGCCCTCGCTCATAGATATCCCATAAGATGTCGTCATCGGGCAATTGGGGTGGCTTGGAAGCAAATTGGGTATTGGGCTCTATGGTCAGCTGATACCAGGACAGATGAGGTGGTGCCAGTTCAATGGCGGTTTGCAAGTCAAACAGGGCGTCATCCAGTGACTGATCCGGTAAGCCGTGCATCAAGTCCAGATTAAAGGTATTAAGCCCAATTTGCTGCGCCAGCTTAGCCGCATTTTCCGCTTCACAAGGTCCATGGATACGCCCCAGCCGCTTGAGTTTAGCTTGCTGGAAGCTTTGTACGCCAATGGACATGCGGTTGATGCCGCCCTCCACAAAACCGACGAAACGCTTGGCTTCCACCGTTCCGGGATTGGCTTCCATGGTGATTTCTATGTCCGGACTAAAAGGGATCCGCTCCCGCACACCCTGGATCAGTTGTGCCATGGCCTCGGCGGAAAGCAGGCTGGGAGTACCGCCGCCAATAAATATGCTGTGCAGCTGCCGCCCCTGAACATAAGCGAGATCGGATGTCAGATCATCCAAAAGAGCTGCGACATACTCCTGCTCGGGGATCCCTCCTTTCAGTGCATGAGAATTAAAATCACAGTAAGGACATTTCTGTACGCACCAGGGAATATGTATATATAGGCTCAGGGGAGGAAGTATCAACATCTTATTTCAGCTTAACTAATAACTGTTGTTTTAACTGGGTCAGGGCTTTACCCCTGTGACTTAACTGGTTTTTACGCTCTTTGCTAAGCTCGGCGGAGGTAGTGCCTTCTGAAGGAACGAAAAAGACAGGATCATAACCAAAACCTTCGTCGCCGCTGGGAGCTGTGGTGATCTTTCCTTCCCAGCTGCCCTGGCAGATGATGGGGGTCGGGTCGTCGGCATGTTCCATATAAACCAATACGCACTGGAATCGCGCGCTACGCTTTTCTTCCGGGACGTTTTCCATTTCAACCAGCAGCTTCAACAGGTTATCCCTGTCGCTGGCCTTTTCTCCGGCAAAGCGGGAAGAATAGATGCCTGGCGCTCCATTTAAAAAATCAACTTCCAGTCCGGAATCGTCGGCGATAGCGGGTTTACCGGTTTCTTTGGCGGCATGACGCGCCTTGATAATGGCGTTTTCGACAAACGTGGTGCCGGTTTCCGGCACCGAGCTCACATTAAACTGGCTTTGTGGAAATATCTGGATATCCAGATCTGATAAGAGGGTAGCAAGTTCTTTTACCTTGCCCTGATTTCCTGTGGCGAGTACCAAGCTTGTCATCTTGTATAACCTGTCTAGCGAATAAGCGGGGCGCTATAATAGCCCAAGCTTCGAATTGGGGAAACCTTGAAGGGAAGATGCAGCCAAGGCTGCATCATAACTAATCGACGTAAAATTTATGCTCGAACTTAAGCGTATTCGACTTTTTATCGGCGGTTATATTGATATCAAAGCGGTAGGTTTCTTCATTTCGATGAGGAACTTCGGCGATATAATAAATTGCCTGGCCTTCTTTGACCTCACGAAAATCTAAATCGACCCGATTTCCCAGCAAGTTTTTTGCGGTACCGGCTAACGCTGCCGTGATGGCTCTACTGTCCATATTTTTATTCAGCACTGAGATATTCAAAATACCGGTATACCGACTACGGGTGATTCCGTAGGATTTAGCTACATCTGGGGTTAAAAACGTGGAAGGTAAGGCGATATAGTGAACTTCAAGGTGACCAAACTTCTTGCTTTGCTCGGCCTGAACTGGCAACGCGAACATTAGCAATAAGGCGATTAACCCGGTGCCCAGCTTACCCATTATTTTGCTCATAATGCTTTCCTGTTGAGGTTATTTTCTTCTTCATATGACTTAAGTTTAGCCGCAAGCCCCGTAGGGGCCGAACTTGTTCGGCGAACTTCTAACGATAAAGTAGGCAGCCACACTTATTAAATCAGTAAATTTTGGATGAGTTCAGGAATGACCTTGGGCTCAATGATGCGAACCTGCTTGTGGCGATTGAGCTCACCCTTCACTATTTTAACCTGACCTTTGGCGACATGAAAACTCTTAGCCAGGAACTTGGTGAGATGTGCATTGGCCTTGCCATCAACCGGAGGTGCAGTGATGGCAATTTTAAGTTCTTCCCCGTGCAGGCCAACCAGCTGGTCCCGGCTAGCCTTTGGCTGAAGATAAAGGCAAAGCGTCAGATCTTCGCCTTCTCTCTTTACCGCTGCCACTAGATAAGGCGGCCAATAAAGTCCTGTACCAAGATTTGCAGAAATTGCAGGCTAATAATCAATACCAGGATGGATAGATCCAAGCCTCCCATGGAAGGAAGTATGCGGCGGATAGGCGCTAACATGGGTTCGGTCAGTTGATGCATTACCGATTCAATAGGACTGCGCCCCTGGCTAACCCAGCTGAGGATAGCGCGGACGATCAATATCCAAAATACCAGGGTAAAGACTTCCTTTATCACGATAAACAGTGACGCTACAGCGGTATAGACAGGGTCCATAGCGGCCCCCATAACTAAGGAAAGCACCACAATTTTTAACGCAGCTACCACCAGAGCCAGTATTATCGAGGCTAAATCCAGCCCTCCCAGGCCAGGAATAATGCGCCGTAATGGCACTACAAAAGGATTAGTGGCCTTGACCACAAACTGACTAAAAGGGTTATAGAAGTCGGCTTTTGCCAACTGTAACCAGACTCTGAGCAAGACCACCATTAAATAAAGGTCAAACAGGGTATTGATCAGAAAATTTGCTGCATTCATAGGGGTACCTTATTTAACTCTAAAAAAGTTTTTCCATTTCTACGCCGCGAGCAGATGCAGCTTGCATGGCGTTTTCTACGATTTTTTCCAGACCTTGTTGTTGGAAAGTTCGTATTGCCTCCGCAGTTGTACCGCCTTTAGACGTGACATTTTCTCTTAATGTCGCTAAATCCAGATCCGGATTATTCGCCACCATTTCTGCGCTACCTAATGCGGATTGTTGCACCAATAAGCGGGCTTGCTCAGGAGTGAAGCCCATTTCTATGGCTGTTTTTTCCATGGCCTCCATAAACAGGAAGAAGTAGGCCGGGGCGCTACCCGATGCAGCGATAACCGCATTGATCATGCTTTCCTGCTCAACCCAAACTGTTTTACCTACGGCCTGCATCAGTGCGCCGGCAAAGTTTTTATCGGCTTCAGTCACTTGCTCGGAGGCAAATAACCCTGTCATCCCTTTTTGTAACAGCGCTGGGGTATTTGGCATAGTGCGGACCACTGCAACAGGGCCGAGCAGGGACTGTAGTCGTGCCACAGATATGCCGGCTGCGATGGATACGACTAACTTGGCAGAAAAATTCTCAACCTTAGCCGCCAAATCTTCACAAACTGCGCCCATGATTTGGGGTTTCACCGCTAGCACAATAACGTCAGCCCAGGCAACGGCTTTGCCATTGTCTGTTTCAGTTTTGATAGCAAAGCTGGCTTGTTGCTTGGCACGGTTATCTTCACTGGGGTCGCTTGCCAGGATCAGGTTTTTGTCAAAACCATCTTGAATTAATCCGCCAATCAGGCTGGCGGCCATATTTCCTGCACCGATAAAGGCTATTTTTCTTTGTTCCATTTTAGTCTCGTATTAGCTGTTTATGCTCTGTTATGCCTACTTTAACTATTGGGATCCGCCTCTCATCAGAACATGAAGGCCGATTTTATATGGGCGTAATCAGACTTTATTGTAATTCCTGGCTCCGAAGATGGCTGTGCCAACGCGAACCATGGCGTTTCCGCATTTTAATGACTGTTGTTTCCATATCATGGGTAGTCCCTGGCTCCGAAGATGGCTGTGCCAACGCGAACCATGGTGCTTCCGCATTTTAATGACTGTTGTTTCCATATCATGGGTAGTCCCTGGCTCCGAAGATGGCTGTGCCAACGCGAACCATGGAGCTTCCGCATTTTAATGACTGTTGTTTCCATATCATGGGTAGTCCCTGGCTCCGAAAATGGCTGTGCCAACGCGAACCATGGTGCTTCCGCATTTTAATGACTGTTGTTTCCATATCATGGGTAGTCCCTGGCTCCGAAAATGGCTGTGCCAACGCGAACCATGGAGCTTCCGCATTTTAATGACTGTTGTTTCCATATCATGGGTAGTCCCTGGCGCCGAAGATGGCTGTGCCAACGCGAACCATGGAGCTTCCGCATTTTAATGACTGTTGTTTCCATATCATGGGTAGTCCCTGGCGCCGAAAATGGCTGTGCCAACGCGAACCATGGTGCTTCCACATTTTATTGCCGTTTCCATATCATTGGTCATGCCCATGGAAAGCGTATCTATTTGACTATATTGTGCCTGTAACTGCAAAAACAATTGCTCTAATTGATAAAAGCTTTGTTCCAATTCAGTCTGATCTTTGGTGTTTTTGGGGATGGCCATTATTCCACGTAGCGTTAAACGGGGTAAATCTTCAACTTGTGAAGCCAGTTCAACAACTTGGGATAAAGTAGTACCTGATTTGCTATCTTCTCCGCTAATATTCACCTGTAAGCAGATATTTAACGGCGGAAGTGATTCCGGCCGCTGATCATTGAGTCGTTGGGCTATCTTTAACCTGTCGACGCTTTGTACCCAGTCAAAATTCTCTGCTACCGGGCGCGTTTTATTCGATTGTAACGGCCCGATAAAGTGCCACTCTATTGGCTCGGTTACGTCGTTATCTTGTTGAAGGTTTTGAAGTTTCTCAACCGCTTCCTGTACATAGCTCTCGCCGAAACGGCGTTGCCCACGTACATAAGCGGCTTTGATTAACTCGACCGGTTTAGTTTTACTAACCGCCAATAGTTGAATTTCTTTGGAATTTCGAGTCGCCAGATCTGCCGCTTTTTCGATGTGGCGCAGAACTAATTCGAGTTGCTTGGAAATAGTGCTCATATAGTTTGTAACAGGAAGTTAATGATTTATGGATATCACAGAGTTACTTGCATTTAGCGTCAAACACAACGCTTCGGATTTACATCTCTCTGCTGGCGTTTCCCCTATGATCCGTGTTGATGGCGAAGTTCGCAAGATCAATTTGCCAGCTTTGGAGCATAAACAGGTCCACAGCCTGATTTATGACATTATGAATGACAAGCAGCGCAAGGAATTTGAGGAAAATTTGGAAACGGATTTTTCCTTTGAAGTACCTGAGCTGGCGCGTTTTCGTGTTAACGCCTTTAATCAAAACCGCGGCGCCGGTGCTGTGTTTCGTACCATCCCCAGTGAAGTACTCTCTCTGGATATGCTGAATGCCCCGGAAATGTTTAAAAAAATAGCCTCCTACCCAAGGGGACTGGTGCTGGTAACAGGTCCTACGGGCTCGGGTAAGTCCACCACACTGGCCGCCATGGTGGACTATATAAATGAACATGAACATAAACATGTGCTCACCATAGAAGACCCCATCGAATTTGTGCATAAAAATAAAAAATGCCTGATCAACCAGCGGGAAGTACATAAAGATACCCATGGATTTGATAATGCCCTGCGCAGTGCGTTGCGTGAAGATCCCGATGTGATCCTGGTGGGGGAGATGCGAGACCTCGAAACCATTCGTCTCGCTCTCACTGCGGCGGAAACCGGGCACCTGGTGTTTGGCACCTTGCACACCACATCGGCGGCAAAAACCATTGACAGGGTAGTGGATGTATTTCCCGGTGCCGAAAAGGCGATGGTGCGATCCATGCTGTCAGAATCATTAAAGGCGGTTATTTCCCAAACCCTGTTAAAGCAAACCGGCGGTGGCAGGGTGGCGGCCCATGAGATCATGATAGGCATTCCGGCCATCAGAAACTTGATCCGGGAAGACAAGATTGCGCAGATGTATTCGGTTATCCAGACCGGAATGACTCATGGTATGCAGACCCTGGATCAGTGTTTACGCAAACTGGTGAACTCGGGGCAGGCGTCTCAGGCCGATGCGGCGGCAAAAGCTGCGGATCCAAACACCTTCTAGGAGTAGCAAGAATGAAACTCGAGCAGTTGCTGTTGGCAATGCACAAGGTCAAAGGGTCCGATGTATATGTGTCTGTTGGCATGCCGCCGGCAATCAAGGTTGACGGCCAGTTACAAAGCGCCGGCAAGGAGGAACTGGATGCCGCAGGGGTAGAGGACCTGGTAAAGCAGGCCATGAAGCCCGGCTTATATGAGGGATTTTGTAAAACCCGGGAAGCTAACTTTGCCATCAATATCGATAAGGTTGGGCGGTTTCGGGTTAGCGCCTTCTTTCAAAAAGATCAGCCAGGTATGGTTATCCGGCGAATAGAAACCCGGATCCCTACCTTTGAAGAGCTGCATTTGCCACCCGTACTGAAAGAAATTTGTATGGCCAAGCGTGGTTTAGTGCTATTTGTGGGAGGCACTGGGTCGGGTAAGTCTACCTCTCAGGCGGCGTTAATAGGTTATCGGAATATGAATGCCTCCGGGCATATTCTGACAGTGGAAGACCCAATAGAATTCGTTCATCAGCATGGCCGTTCCATAATTACCCAGCGAGAAGTTGGGATCGATACGGAATCGTTTGAAGCAGCATTAAAAAACTCGTTACGTCAGGCGCCGGATGTGATCTTGTTGGGTGAAATTCGCAGCCGGGAAACCATGGAGTTTGCCCTGGCTTTCGCCGAAACGGGCCATTTATGTATGGCGACCTTACATGCTAACAACGCGAACCAGGCTTTGGACCGTATCATGCATTTGGTGCCAGAAGAGATGCAGCGTCAATTCCTGTTCGACCTGTCCGTTAACCTGAGAGCGATTGTAGCCCAGCAATTGATCCCGACAATGGATGGCGGCCGGCGTCGCAGTGCGTTTGAAATTATGCTTAATACACCATTGATCTCCGATACCATCAGGAAAGGGGATTTACATGAGTTGAAAGACATCATGACCAAATCCACCGAGCAGGGCATGGGGACTTTTGATCAAGCCTTGTTTGAGCTGCATACCTCGGGAGTGATTGGTTATACGGAAGCGCTGGCCCATGCAGATTCAGCCAATGACCTTCGTTTAATGATTAAACTCAGGGGAGGCGATAACCTGAGCTCAGGTATGATGGATGATGTCACAGTCGATATCTAGATAAAAATGCCTTTGCTACATTGGCAGCAAAGGCGCACTCCTATTTTCATTCTCCCCTGCCTCTGATATCTTTTCGGCTTAAATCGCCTAGCCCAAGAGTTGCTTTAAATGTTAATTGTTATCTCTCCAGCAAAAACCCTGGATTACGAAACTCCGCCTGCAACGGATAAGTTTACTCAGCCCGAATTACTTAAGTACAGCAAAGAACTTATTACTCGGTGCCGTAAGCTGACGCCGGAGCAGATCGGCAGCATGATGAAAATCAGTGATAAATTGGCTGGACTGAACGCAGCACGTTTTGCCGACTGGCAGCCGGACTTTACCCCAAATAATGCCAAACAGGCATTACTGGCTTTTAAGGGGGACGTATATACGGGGCTGGATGCCAATAGTTTTTCGGCAACCGAGTTTGAATATGCTCAGCAACACCTGCGCATGCTATCCGGCCTGTATGGTCTGCTAAAACCGTTGGATTTAATGCAGGCTTACCGACTGGAAATGGGCATCAGGCTGGATAATAAGCGTGGCAAAAATCTGTATGAGTTCTGGGGTAGTATCATTACCGATAAACTGAACCTAGCGCTAGCCGAGCAAGGAGATAATGTACTGATCAATTTGGCTTCCAACGAATACTTTAAAGCGGTTAAGAGAAAAGAGGTGGATGCCAGCATTATCACGCCTGTATTTAAAGATTGTAAAAACGGTCAGTATAAGGTGATCAGTTTCTTTGCTAAGAAAGCTCGTGGTTTGATGGCCAGATACATAATTCAGAACCAGGTTAAAGATGTCGCCGGATTAACTTTGTTCAACCAGGAAGGGTATTTCTTTTCTGAAGTGGACTCGAGCCCGACGGAATTGATATTTAAACGGGAAGAGCAGTAGTTTGAAGGAGCCGAAGCCATCTCAAGGATGAGATATCAAGCGCATGGATGCACGTTCGGCGAATATAGCGATCGCTATATTCACCTATAAAGAGGCATCCGCTCCACAACCAAATTGCTTACTTTGCTTTCCCAGCCCAGCTAGGTTTGCCTTTAGATTTTTTACTCTTGGCTTTTTTCTTCGCTGTCTGCTTGGCAGTGATGACCTTGCTGGCTTCCTGGCGACGTGCGGCTGACAGTTTCTTTGGGTCAACCCCAGGTTTCTTCTTTACCGGAGCCTTCGACTCTTTGTTCTCAGGTCTTAATTCCTTAATGATCCTACGCTTCAGGCTCTGATCTGTATATCGCTCAATTTTACTCAGAATTTCCATATCATGGGCTTCTACCAGTGAAATGGCTGTACCTTTTTTACCTGCTCGTGCAGTACGACCGATGCGGTGGACATAAATATCTGCGGTGCGAGGCATATCATAATTAATTACGTGGCTGATATCGACCACATCTATACCGCGAGCCGCTACATCGGTGGCGATCAATACGTTCACTTCACCAGATTTGAAGCGAGCCATGGCCAGGTTTCTTCGCTCCTGATCCATTTCTCCGCGCAGGAAGCCGCATTTGATACCCGCCTCATCCAGTTTGGAGACCAGCACAGTCAGGCGCTCACGAGTTTTGACGAAAACCACTGTGTGGGTAACTTCTTCATCCTGGAGTATGGTTTTCAGCAGCTCAAGCTTATGTTTGGCGTTGTCCGCCAGGTAGATCCACTGGTGGATTTTGCCACTTTCTTTGCGAGATGAATCGGCGTTTACGCTGACCGGATCTTCCAACACGTCGCGCGCAAATCCTTTCAGGCCTTTACCTTCCAAGGTGGCGGAAAACAGGGAGGTTTGCTTACGCCAGCGACATTCACCTGCGATACGGTCCATCTCTTTAATAAAACCCATATCCAGCATACGGTCAGCTTCATCGAGAATAAGCTGATCGACCTCACGGCAGTCGAACGCTTCTGCGTCGACATATTCCATCAGGCGTCCCGGCGTTGCCACCACCAAGTCCATATTTTTGGTCAGTACATCTTCCTGGATCTGATAGCTGATCCCGCCGATGATGGCGCCTACCTTCAAGTTAGTGCCAGCGGTCAGCTTTTCCGCTTCTTCCGAGATCTGGTTGGCTAATTCTCGGGTTGGCGTCAGGATTAATATGCGTGGCGAACCCGGCTTTTGCCTGGGAAAGTCCAGCAGGTGCTGAATAGCAGGAAGTAAAAAAGCCAGGGTTTTACCTGTTCCCGTTGGAGCAGATGCCAGGAGATCGGAGCCATCAAGCGCATGGGGAATAGCGAGCTGTTGAATGGAAGTGGGGGTGGTGAGGCCCATTTTATCAATAGCTTCAATGAGTTGAGGATCCAAATCCAGATCTGCGAAGGACATACTTATACCTGTTAACGTAAACTGAGGGGGGATTATAAGTTAAACCCCGCCTGAGGTAGAATGTTTTTGTTCTTTTCATATTAGCGGAGAGCTGGAGGGGCCAGCAAAAAGGCGAAAGATTGACGCTTTAAGTCGTTTTATAGCAATCATGGCAAGTGTGGTAGCTAAGTAGAACTCGGTAATACCCTATAGGGCGTGCTATGTCGCATTGGTGATTTATAATTTCTTTTCCGGTAAAAGCGATGTAAAAAGTCTGTAATGAATTATTTACGTAGATAAATATTATTTATTTTCATAGAACACCTTGGGTTGTACACTGCGATGCAGTTAGGGTTCAGTATAAAAAACTCTATTGCTATCAATTTACAGTTATTAGAACCAGTTGTTACTGGTCTGTTAGTTTTTTGGCGATATGTTCCACTTGAACTAACGGGCTTATATATTATCCTTCTCCTGTTTTTATTTTTGAATTTATATATTACTTATCTTATGAAATACCCTTGGTATACATAGGTATATTGCTGGTTCATGGGATTAATTTCTGATGACGGTAAGGCTGCTAGCCTCCTTTGTCTCGGAGATCCGGCAAAATGAAAACCATCCACAGCCATAAAAACCTTGGCCAAGCCATCTGGACTTAGGCTAGAAAAGTACTTTTCAGGACACACACTTAAATGACGAACAAGTTAAAGACCGCCGATATTTTAGGCTTGGGTTTTATGACCTTTGCTTTTTTCCTGGGGGCAGGAAACATTATATTTCCTCCTCTGGCTGGCTCACTAGCTGGTAACGAATTAACTCCAGCTATGCTGGGCTTTTTAGTGACAGCAGTGGGATTACCCCTACTTTGCCTGGTGGCTGTAGCCAAGGCTGGTGGTGGATTGCTCACCATGGGACGCTATTTGCCTGCGGGCGTCGCCACTGCGTTTGCGCTGGCTGTCTACATTATCATCGGCCCTAGTTTTGCAACACCCAGGACAGGTTTAGTGGCTTATGAAATCGGCGTCAAACCTTTCCTTGGCGAGACCGGCGCCACCAGCCTGGCGGTTTTCTCCGTGTTGTTTTTCACTCTGGTGTGCTGGTTATCCGTTAAACCAGGCCTGTTGCTGGATAACGTAGGTAAAATCATCACGCCTTTGTTGATTGTCCTGTTGCTGGCTTTGGCTGTATCCGTCATGTTGAACCCGCAAGGTGAGATTGGCGCCGCTCAAGGTGAATATGTGGATCATGCGTTTATCAAAGGATTCCTGGAAGGTTATAACACCATGGATACCTTTGGCGCCCTGGTATTTGGTATGTTGATCATAGATATTATCAAGTCCAAAGGCATTGAAGATAAAGGTTTCCAATATAAGTACCTGATCATCGCAGGTACTATCGCTGCGGCCGGCCTGGCCTTTGTTTATATATCTCTATTTTATATGGGGGCGACGAGTCAGGTTGTGGCCGCGGGTGCCAGTAATGGCGGTGAAATATTCTCCCTTTACGTAAAAGCCATGTATGGTCAGCCCGGTCAAATCGTATTGTCCGCAGTTGTTGGCCTGGCCTGTTTAACCACGGCAGTCGGTCTGGTGAGCGCTATGTCGGAATTTCTGGTGAGCCTGAAACCAAACTGGAACTATAAGCTGCTGGTTATCCTGAACTGCGTGTTGTGTGCTCTGGTGACCAATGTTGGATTAAGCCAGCTGATCTCCCTGTCCGTACCAGTTCTGTTTGCTGTCTATCCCGTGGCTATCATGCTGGTTACATTAACCTTTGTCCAAGCCTGGTTACCCAATAAAAACATGTCATACCGTTTTGTAATTGCGGTGGCATTTTTATTTGGTTTACTGGACGGTATCAAGGTTGCGGGTATTGATATGCAGACATTTGCATTCCTGCCGCTGTTTGATAAAGGATTAGCCTGGTTGTTGCCTTCTCTGATTGCACTGTTGGCTTCTTTCTTTATTTTCAAGAAGAATGAGCAAGCAGTAATAGCCGCAGCGGACTCTGCGTAACCGCCGAATAATTTTCCTCTGTGCGCTCTGTATTCGCTACCTAGCTCACAGAGGGGGCCTTATAAGGCGCGAAAGGCTAATCCAGCAGCCACCAACAGCAATAAAATACCTGTAGTGAAGTTAAGTCCTTTTTCCGCTTTTTTTATCCTGACCTGAACTTTAGGTAGTGACAAGGCAAATGCCAGGCCGCCAAACCAAATCAGGGTCAGCAGAAACAGTTCGAGAATAAGCGCGAATTTAATACCGTAATTTATGCCAGCAGGTATTAGGGCCGCAACCATACCGGCAAAATAGACCAGGGCTTTGGGGTTTAACAGATTGGTTAAATAACCCAGAGACAATGCTTGCCACATCCCTTTACTGGATTTAAATTCACTTGTCTGAGACCTAGGTTTGGCAAATGCGGCTTTGATGGCGCCAACACCCAGCCAACTTAAATATAAAATGCCGGTCCACTGCAACAGGGTAAACAGCAGTTCACTTTGTTGGATCAGCAGGCTGACTCCGGTGATGGATAATGTTGCGTGAGTAGCAACACCAAAAGCCAGCCCCATGGCGCTACACAAGGCCAGTTTTCTGGATAATTCAGTGCTGTTTTTCAGCACTAAAGCAAAATCGGGTCCAGGGCTGAGCAAACCTGCCAGGTGAATGAGCCCCAGGGTCAAAAAAAGTGCCAGTTCCATTGATTACTCCAAACAATTTGATGGTCTTTATTCTAAGGAGCGGGCTGAAGGCTGGCTTGTAAAAGATTGCAGAGTTAGCTGATTTTTAACATCCGACTTGGCGCTATGCCAAACGCGCGTTTAAAGGCTTTGTTGAAGTGGCTTTGGTCATAAAAGCCCACTTGCTGCCCGGCCTGGATAACATTTATGCCCGAGCATAGCAGCACCTTACTCATTTCGACTCTTAGCTGGGTCAGGTACGCGTGGGGCGTGACACCGACGGCTTGTTTAAACTGACGTAAAAACTGAAACTTACTCAGGCCTAACAGCTCTGCCATTTGTTCAAGGGAGACCTTATACTCCAGGTTGGCCAGCAAATAATCTTTAACGTAAGCCAGCTGTGAGGCTGAAAGTTTATGCTGTTTGTCAGTTTGGACAGTTTCCCCATGGCGTTGCAAACTTAAGCTAAGCAGTTGTAACAGTTGCCCTTCGAGAGCTGGGTTGTCGGGCTCCCGTTCCAGCCATTGGTGTAATATCAGCAGTTGCTGGTAAAGCATAGGATCATCAGATAAGGCGTGTTTAAAGTAGTTTTCTCCACCCAGCTGCCCGGCTAGCCAGCTTGGCGGCAGGTTAAAAACACGTACTTTATAGCCGCTTTCTGGTCCGGCGCCGTCGTGGACTTCGTCCGGGTTTAGCAGCGAAATAGCACCGGGTCCCAGCTGATGAGTCTTGCCTTTATGGAAAAAGGTTTGTGAGCCTTGCTCAATCAGACCAATATGAAAGTCCTGGTGCACATGGGGTTCGAAACAGAATTTGTCATAGTCTGAATGGGAAAGGAGTATGTCGTTACTAAAGGCGGGTTGCCAAATTTTTACTTTTTCCAAGTTTTTGTTTCACTGATTTATTACAAGCCAAAACAGTTTGCGCCGGAAACGCCATTTTGACTTGTAAAATATTGCAGCCTATTGTTCGAGCTGTGTCTGGATCTCTGTCAGAACCTGTATTCCCCAGTCCTGGATCCTTTGCTCCGATAGGGCGTATTGGTTGTCTTCATCAAGAGATAAGCCGACAAATTGAGACCCGTCTTCGGTAAGGGCTTTCGACGCTTCAAACTCGTATCCGTCAACTGAGGTGTAACCAATAAAGTTTGGCAGCTGGGGTGCAAGGGCATCGTGTAGCATCCCCAAAGCATCCTGAAACCACTGGCTATAACCAATCTGGTCGCCTAAACCATACAGGGCGATGGTCTTACCGGTAACATTCAGGCCATCCACCTGCTCCCATAGTTCTGCCCAGTCTTCCTGCAGCTCACCGTAATCCCAGGTGGAAATACCTAAGATCAGAATATCGTATTCTAGTGTTTTGCTTAGAGGCGTCTCTTTTATATTAAAGATATCTACCAGCTCAGTGCCTATCACTTCGCTAATTTTCTCGGCTGCGATTTCGGTATAACAAGTGGTTGAGCCGTAAAATAGACCGATTTTCAATTCAATACCCTGATAGTGTCAGCGTGCTGCTGGTTAATGGGGCGCCAATCTTAACAAATTCATTGGGCAGAGAAAAATATCTCATGCTTACACTGCCTAGGTGTTTAACCCTATCTAACACTTTCAAGGAAAAAACCAGGTTCAGACCTGGCTCTTTTATGCTGTCGGTCTTGATAATACTGTATTAAAATACAGTTTTCTTCGATATAGATAACCAATTTGAATCCTCTAATTGAACAGTTTCTCGATGCTATGTGGATGGAGAGGGGGCTGGCAGAAAATACTCTGAGCTCCTACCGCAATGATCTCAGCAAGTTTGCGCTTTGGTTGGATAAGAAGGAAATCACGTTACTCAATGTGGCTACAGATGATATACAGTCTTTTCTCGCTCACCTGGTTGATTTGGGCTACAAAGCCAGCTCGAGCGCCCGTTTGATCAGTGCGTTAAGGCGTTTTTATCAGTATTTAAGCCGGGAAAAGCTCAGAGATGATGATCCCACTGCACTTATTTCCAGCCCTAAGTTACCGCAAAAACTACCTTCTGATTTAACCGAATCAGAAGTGGACGCATTATTAAGTGCGCCGGATTTAAGCGACCCTATTCAGCTCAGAGATAAAGCCATGTTAGAGCTTTTATACGCCACGGGTTTACGGGTATCTGAGCTGGTGAATCTGAGCACGGAATCGTTAAGTTTACGTCAGGGGTTAGTCAGGGTGGTGGGTAAAGGGGATAAAGAACGTTTGGTGCCTATGGGTGAAGAAGCCGTATATTGGATTGAGCGGTTTTTTAAGGAAGCCAGGCCCATATTAATGGGCGAGCAAAGCGCCGATGTGGTGTTCCCGAGTAAAAGGGCTAGGTTTATGACTCGTCAGACGTTCTGGTACAGAATTAAGTTTTACGCTCAGGTAGCCTGTATCGATACGGACTTATCACCGCACACCCTGAGGCATGCATTTGCTACCCATTTACTAAATCATGGCGCGGATTTACGTGTGGTTCAGTTACTGCTTGGACACTCTGACTTGTCGACTACTCAGATATATACGCACGTAGCCACTCAAAGGCTGCAGGAGTTACACGAGACCCATCATCCCAGATCATGATGTGACCCACTTTATTGTCGACTAAGATCTGGGCATAATGTGTCATGAAATTTTTTCCCCTGGACGCGGTCTACATACAGATGCAAGCGGAATAGGAATTATCGGAGAATCTATGTTTAGTACGTTTAACAAAAAACTTGGGCGGAGCAAGGTCTTATCAGCCATAGCGGCGACAGGCTTAATGGCAGGAATTGCGTTTCCGCTTAACGCCCAGGAATCGGATGTTTCCTTGCAGCAACAAGTAGCGCAGTTAACCCAGGAGCTGGCTCAGGCAAAGAGCCAGTTGGCGCAGGCGGGAGCGGTTGATAAGACGCAGCAGCCTGGTAATGCCAAAGAGGTGATAGCGAATTCACTGCAGACCCTAGAGACGGAGGTGATATCCGTTGATGAGTCCGGCATTGCTGATATTTATGAGGTGATGACGGATCGCGGGGTGCTTTATGTGACAGCAGATGGCAGGTACGTGTTATTCGGTAGTTTGTATGAAATTGATTCGGCAGGAGTGAAAAACCTGACGGAAAATGCCATGACCAGCATGCGAAAGACGCAATTAAAAGCATTTGAGCAGGATATGATAGTGTATCCCGCCAAAGATGAAAAATATGTCGTTACCGTGTTTACCGATACCAATTGTGGATACTGCCAGAAGTTGCATAATGAAATGAGGGACTATAACGATAAAGGCATTACCATTCGTTACCTGGCTTTCCCGCGCGGTGGGCTTCGGTCGCAAACCTACAATGAAATGGTCTCTATCTGGTGTTCAGATGATCAAGTAGGGGCAATGGATAAGGCTAAGCGCCGACAAAAGGTGCCCTCAAATAGTTGTGAAAACACTGTAAAAGAGCAGTATGAGTTGGGTGTCTTGTTCGGAGTCAACGGCACACCGGCTATGGTGCTTGATGACGGCTCAATGCAGCCGGGTTATTTACCCGCTCCAAGGTTGATCAGTTTGTTGGTAGAAAAAGATCAGTTAGCGAAAAAGTAGCCTGAAAGAGAGCCATGAATTAAAAAACGCCAACCTTGAGTTGGCGTTCAACCCTAAGTAGACTCGTACACTAGAATCCGCCATAAAAATTTTTCATGTCAAAGCTCCAAATAAAACGCCGACCTCAACAAGACAGCAGTTTTCTTCCTGAGTCACTGCACCCATTACTCAGACAAATATATGCAAACCGGGGAATAACTCAGGTAAGCCAGTTGGATACCAGCGTTGCTAGTTTGTGTAAGTATGATGCAGCCAAAGGAATGGACAGGGCATGTGAGCTTTTATATGAAGCCATTACCCGGCAACAAAAAATTATTATCGTTGGGGACTTTGATGCCGATGGTGCAACCAGCACAAGTTTAGCTATGTTGGCTCTTAAAATGCTGGGTTGTACCCAGGTCGATTTTCTGGTGCCCAATCGATTCGATTATGGATATGGCTTAAGCCCGGAAATCGTCCAGTTGGCGGCCGACTCTGGCGCTGAACTTATCATGACAGTGGATAACGGTATTTCCAGCATTGCCGGGGTTGCTGCGGCTAAAGCTTTGGGGCTCAAGGTGTTAGTAACGGATCATCACCTGCCAGGTGATACTTTACCCGATGCCGATGCCATTGTTAACCCGAATCAGCCGGGGTGCGGCTTCCCCAGTAAGAACCTGGCCGGTGTCGGGGTAGCATTTTACCTGATGTTGGCCCTGCGCAGTTTTATTAAGGATAAAGGGGGCTTTCAGTCCCAGCCAGCCCCTAACCTGGCGGAATTGTTGGATATTGTGGCCTTAGGCACAGTGGCGGATGTGGTGCCCTTGGATGCTAACAACCGGATCCTGGTACACCAGGGGATCCAGCGAATTCGGGTGGGTCGTTGTCGGCCGGGGATCCAGGCATTGATTGAAGTTGCGGGACGCAACCAGCAACGACTGGTGGCTGCTGATCTGGGGTTTGCTCTGGGGCCCAGGCTAAATGCTGCAGGTCGTTTGGATGAAATGAGCCTGGGTGTGTCACTCTTGCTGTGCGACGATATATTTAAAGCCAGAAGCCTGGCCGTCGAGCTGGATGGTCTGAACCGGGACCGCAAAGAAATTGAAACCAGCATGCAACAAGAAGCGTTAACCAGTCTTAAAGGCATCGAGCTAAATGAAACTGATCTACCGCACGCAATCTGTTTATTCCAGGAAGACTGGCATCAGGGGGTGGTGGGTTTGGTGGCATCGCGAATTAAGGAGCGTTATTATCGGCCAACCCTGGCGTTTGCCGATGCGGGGGATGGGGAAATAAAGGGTAGCGCTCGCTCTATTCCGGGTATACATATGCGGGATATGCTGGAGCTGGTGGATACTCGCAATCCTGGCCTGATCAGTAAATTTGGCGGTCATGCGATGGCGGCGGGTTTATCATTGCCCGAGGCTAATTTTGCAGTCTTTAAGCTGGAGCTGGACAAGGTGGTGGCGGAAAAAACCGAGCCTGAACTGTTTCAGGGTTTCCTTATGTCCGATGGTGAAGTGGCGCCGGGTGAATTTAACCTTGAGCTGGCGGAGTTACTGCGCCATGCCGGCCCCTGGGGCCAGGCATTTCCCGAACCCTTATTTGACGGCAAGTTTAAGTTATTGCAGCAGCGTCTGGTGGGGGGAAAGCACCTTAAAATGGTGCTGGAGCCAGAGTCTGGCGGCGAGGCGATCGATGCTATTGCCTTTAATATAGATACCAAGATATGGCCTAACCCACTGAACCGCTGGGTAGAATTAGGCTACAAACTGGATGTCAATGAATACCGGGGCAGACGCTCATTGCAGCTTATGGTGGAGCTGTTAAGGCCATTGTAAAAAGCCCACAAATTAAAAGGTACAATTTCTTCCCCTGTGCTTGGCGGCGTGTAATTGGGCGTCGGCTGCCTGGGTTAAGGTGTTCGCAGATATTTGTTGATCCAAATGGGCTAAGATTGTGGTATTAATTTTTACCTGCTTTCTGACAGAAGCAAAAAAGCTATCAGGTCCAACAATAAATGACTGAATTTGGGTTAACTAGCTTTGAGTGTAAATTTGATACAGGGGGGATAACTGAGTTGACGCTTCTTCCTGGCTGAGGTATTGGCGGTAGGCTTCTCTGCTCAGCTGATTGATCTTATTTGTATCGGAAGCGTCCATAACGCCCACCAGTAGTTGGCCCGATAGAAAAAGTTGGCAACTTACTTAATCCGGATAGTAAATAACCCCATAACAGTTGTCCTTGGAATGTTTAGCTTGAGTTTTATTCATTTATCGCAGTTTATTGCAAAACTGCGACGATATGTCGCACTTATCCAGTAACTAAACAGCATAAAATACTAGGCTCATCTTAGTCACTCATGTGTATGACTATTTCACCTGAGTGCAGCAACTTCGGAGAGCTTCATCTATGCATGTCGCGATAAAAGTGCTTGCGATCCCCCTTGTTTTATTCGCTGGGTTTTACGCGCCTGATGTTATTAAACAGCTCAACATACACCTCAGTGAAGCCAGTGAAGTTCGTGATTTAGACCAGTATTGCATGCTTTCAAAACAAACCTGTATACAAGATGCCATTGCCATCACCTTAGATAAAGATAAGGTAAAAGCTCTGGTTGCCAGCCGGATCAGAGTTAAATGGCAACAGAGTAACTCAGAAGAACTAATGCTGACGATGAAGGGATTAGAGGAGCAATTGGGCACAGTAAAATACAAACTTAAACATGTTGGCAATGACTATTTTGAAGGTCAAATTATCCTGCCGGTATGTACTTTAGATGAAATGACTTGGCTTGGTGAATTAACCGATGGCCAAAAAACCGTTTACCCTGCATTGAGGATGGAAGCATGAACCGAAACTGGCTACTTTTATTTGTTATTACCTTCATTATTGGCTTTGGCATTAAAAGCTACCTAACAGTAGAAGAACCACTGGCAACAGAGCAAGGCACACCGCAGGCGGAGCTCAGTCAAACTGTGCTGTTTGGTCAGGCTAACCAAGAGGTGAAAATATTTGATAGCCTGGACGATCGCATCCGCGTACTCTACTTTGGCTTTACCCGATGCCCAGATGTATGCCCAACGTCACTGGCTATGTTATCTGGCGCCCTCAATAAAGTAACTGATAAGCAAAAATCTCAGCTAAGTCCCATGTTTATTTCATTAGATCCTGAGCGAGACGCTGCTGATGCCTCTCACCAATATGCGCAATATTTTCATCCTATGATTAAAGGTTTATCAGCGTCTTTACCAGTAACAACAAACTTGGCCAATCACTATGGTGTTGTGTTTCGTAAAACACAGTTAGCTGATTCTGAAATGAGCTATACGCTGGATCACAATTCATATTTCTACTTTTTACAGCCCGACGGCACCTTAATTACCAGAGTTCCACACACTTCTACACCTGAGCCTCTGGTTGCAGCGATAAATACTTTGACCGCCAATACTGAATCACAAAAAACTAGTCAAATTGAAGGAACTGAATAGATGAAACTAACAACACAAATACTTACCAGCTTAGTACTTGCCAGCATATTGCTTAGCCCGCTCGTGCAGGCAAACATGACCATAAACATTGAAGATGCCTATGCACGAGCAACACCACCCAAGGTAACAACTAGTCTAATTTTTGCTGAAATAACTAATAGCAGCAAAGAAGATCGTTTTATCGTTTCTGCCCATAGCCAAGCGGCAGGAAAAGTAGAGTTACACGATGTTATTACTGACGGCGAAGTGATGAAAATGCGGCAAATAAAACAGATTAAAATACCGGCAATGCAAACCACCAAGCTAAAACCAGGCGGCTTGCACATTATGTTACTCAATCTTAAACAACCGCTAAAGGAAAATAACAACATTGCAGTGACACTAACTTTTGCTAACGGTGAGCAAAAAACACTAACAGTACCCGTGAAGAAAGTAATGGCCGGTATGAAGATGAAACATAGCTAAGGCAGAGAGAGTCGTGAGCAAGTTGTAGCAGGCACCGAATAGTTGTCTCCTCTTAGTCCACCATAAACAGAGTACTCCGTGGCTGGTAAAGCTAAAATGCAATATGGTGTGTAAAACGGCATACAGACCAAGCAAACGGCGCACACGGAGCAACAAACCCAGTTTGAAAAATTTGGCGATTGGGCTGACCAGTAAGGCGATCTTTGCAACTTATGGTGGAGTTGCTAAGGCCGGCAGGGCAGTAATGCTAATGCTCGATTCAGCCTGAGAAGGTTCACTGCAAGAATTAGCACAAATGTGGCCCCCAGTGCCCAGGCCAAACTAATGCTAAACTGGCGGGCCAGCCAGCCTAGCACAACTCCCGATCCCACCCCGCCAGCCTGGTGAGCAAGGGAAAACAGAGAACTCATACTGGAGCGGATCTCATCTTCCACTTGCTGATGAAGTATGCTGGCAATCAGCGGGGAGCAGGTAAACAGGGTTAACGCAAACAGACAATATAACAGGCTGTACCAGGTAACCGACGAGCTACTGGCGAGAGCAAACAGTAGAGCCGCACTCAGCGACAGCATAACAAACAGCATACCGCCCTGATTCCCCTTTAACGTATTGCAAATGGGCGCAGACAGATAGCTGCCCAGAGAGCCGCATAAAAAATAGCCCGATGTTAAAGCGCCGAAGATTAAGGTAGTTGCATCAGGGCTAAGCAGCGCCTTTACAAAAGGCTGCCAAAAACCTTCGACACTGCTCATGATGAATCCAACAGTGACTTGCCCCAGCCAGAGTATTTTCAATACCGGGTGAGAAGTCAGCTGGGCAACCGCTTTTTTAACGGCCAGTTTGGCGTTATTGCTGGTTTTAGTATGTTTTTCCCCTTCGTGTAACAAAGAAGGGGTTAATGCCCAGATGAAGATATGGACAAACATCAGCAGCCATACATTGACCAGGTAGGGGTTATCAGGAAAATATCTGTCGCCTAAACTTCCGGGTAACCAGCCTCCCAGCAAAGCACCGATAGCCATGGAAAAAATGGCGAAAGTCATTGCCTTGCCTAATAAAGCATGCAATTGCTTCTCTCGGCCCTGGGCTTTTATTTGTTCCACATACCAGGGTTCAATAGTGCCTGAGCCTAGTGCCCGGCCAGCTCCCAGCAATACACTGCTAATCATCATGCCGTAAAAATTTGGCAGCAGGATGACAATCAGGAATGAGCTTATATCGACTATTTTAGAAAGGTAGTAAATCTTAAAGCGGCCATATTGATCCGCCATGCCTCCGGTTGGGACTTCTAAAATTACATTGATTGCAGCAAAGGTGGCAAATACCAGCCCCAACTCCAGATAGTCCAACCCAAGAGACAGGCACAACAAACCCAGCACAGGAATATAGATCCCCAAAGCTCCCCAGTTTAGGGCGTTAAAGATTCTATAACGATTGTCCAGCTTCATAGTTTTACTCCCTTTTTCTGGTAGTTTATGAAGCTCGACCGTAAACTAATAGCAAGTTTTTGGTTGGTCATTGTAAACAAAGAGATTACATATGAGTCTGTTAACTCAGTGCACTGGATTTCTTGCCGTCGTCAAATATCAAAGTATTCGCAGTGCTTCTTTGTATACCCATATTTCCGCTATGGGGTTAAGTAAACAGATCAAACAACTTGAGTCTTACCTGGGAGAGAACCTGTTTGAACGCACAGGCCGTGAACTAAAGCTCACTGATTTTGGCCAGGCATTTATTCCTCAGGCAAAAAAGTTAATTGCATGTGAGAAGAGTATTCAAGACTGGGCTGACGATAATAAAACCAAAGTTCAGGGCAAGCTTAAGGTGATCGTAAAACCTGAGATTTTAGCTCAAGGTTTTGTACCCTATATAGCTGAGTTCTGTCGTTTATACCCGGAAGTCGAAGTTGAGCTTGAAGTTTCACATCAACCGATAATTCCCGCCAGTACAGAGTTTGATCTGATCCTTGGATTTCCAGAATATATCGGCAGAGTCCAGCAGGGACTGGTTAGAAAAAAGATCTTTAGTTCGGATGTTGCTATTGTCGCCTCGCCAAAATACCTGGCTGAATACGGGACGCCAGCAGACCCGGGTGAATTGAAGTTTCATCGGTTAATTGGTGACAGAATCATGCAGCCTCACTATAAGCTGTTCGTAAAAGAGGGTGATGAATATACCAGAGAGCAGGAAGCAAATTTGCAGGGTCTTCCTGTCGCCATCAAAACCAATGATATGGCAATTGCCGCCGAGCTGGCGGTTAATCATATGGGGATAGCGCAGGCGCCGTTGGCGTTAAGTTCTGTAATGGAGAAGGTGGAACAAGGTCTGCTTATTCCAATTCTGACCAAATACACTTATAAGGATTGGCCACTCTTCTGCTACTACCATCCCCTTAGTTACCCATTGAAAAAACTACAGGTCTTTATGGCTTTTTTTGATCCCGTTTTCAAAATTCTGATGGAAAAAAGATGTCAAAAAGCGCTTAAGATATTAAACCGTTAGCCTGGAACGGCTGTGCGGCGCATTTTATCGCATGGCGGAATAACTTTCAGGCGTCACCTGGGTGATTTTTAATCACTCCTATAGCCCGATACTTCTGTATCTCCGCTGCGCTATTGGTTACAATCGCGCGCCTAATCAAAAATCCTATTTCGAGAAAAGCATGTTCGAAGTTAATCCTGTTACAAACAAGATCAAGGAGCTGTCTGAGCGGACGGGGCTCCTTAGGGGGTACCTTTGACTATGACGCCAAAACTGAGCGTCTGGAAGAGGTAAGCCGGGAGTTGGAACAACCCGATGTATGGAATAAGCCGGAGCGGGCTCAGGCATTGGGTAAAGAGCGCGCCAGCCTGGAAGCCGTGGTGAAAACCATAGATGATATGGAATCGGGCCTGGAAGATATTTCCGGTTTGGTCGAATTGGCGGTGGAAGAGCAAGATGAAGATACCTTCCAGGAAGCCCAGGCTGAACTAGCCGAGCTGGATAAGAAACTGGAAGCCCTGGAATTTCGCCGTATGTTTTCGGGCCAGCATGACGCCAGCGATTGTTATCTGGACTTACAGGCCGGATCAGGTGGCACAGAAGCGCAAGATTGGGCGAACATGCTGTTGCGTATGTATCTGAGATGGGGCGAAGCCAACGGCTTTAAAACGGAAATCATCGAAGTGACTGACGGTGATGTCGCGGGGATCAAGGGCGCTACGGTTCGTTTTAGCGGCGAATATGCCTTTGGCTGGCTGCGTACGGAAACCGGCGTTCACCGCCTGGTACGTAAATCACCGTTTGATTCTGGTGGTCGTCGTCATACCTCGTTTTCATCCGCGTTTATCTATCCTGAAATCGATGATGATATTGATGTTGATATCAATCCGGCGGACCTGCGTATCGATGTGTATCGTGCCTCGGGCGCCGGTGGTCAGCACGTGAACACCACAGAATCGGCAGTACGTATTACTCACGTACCCACCAATATTGTGGTGCAGTGTCAAAACGACCGTTCTCAGCACAAGAACAAAGCTCAGGCGATGAAGCAGTTAAAAGCCAAACTCTACGAGTATGAGCTGCAAAAACTAAATGCCGAGAAGCAGACCCAGGAAGAGAACAAATCCGATATCGGTTGGGGTAGCCAGATCCGCTCTTACGTATTGGACGATTCCCGCATCAAAGACTTGCGTACCGGGATTGAGAACCGTAACACCCAGTCTGTGCTGGATGGTGATCTGAATAAATTTATCGAGGCCAGCTTAAAATCGGGCCTGTAACACTTTGAGAAACGAGAAATGACTGAACAAGTACAAGACGAAAACAAGCTGATTGCCGAACGTCGTGGCAAGTTAGAGCAGATCCGCGCCAATTGCCCGGCGAATGGTCATCCAAATGATTTCGATCGTGAACACTATACCCAGGACTTGCAGGCTGAATTTGGTGAAAAAACCAAAGAAGAGCTGGCGGAACTTGGGAAGGTAGTCAGCGTAGCCGGTCGCGTCATGGCCAAGCGGGGTCCTTTCCTGGTGTTACAGGATATGCAAGGCCGTATTCAGTCTTACGCAGATAAGAATGTACAAAAAGACATTAAAACCCGCTGGGGTGTGCTGGATATCGGCGATATTGTTGGTGTAAAAGGGCAATTACATAAATCCGGTAAGGGTGATTTGTATGTCAACATGGATGAGTACCAGCTACTGACCAAGTCCTTGCGTCCACTGCCTGAGAAGTTCCATGGCCTGGCGGATCAGGAAACCAAGTACCGTCAGCGTTATGTAGATCTGATGATGAGTCAGGAAACTCGCGATACCTTTAAAATCCGCTCTAAGGTAATTGAGGGTATTCGTAGTTTCCTGGCCAAGCGAGACTTTATGGAAGTCGAAACACCTATGCTGCAGGTGATTCCTGGCGGAGCAACAGCACGACCATTTAATACTCACCACAATGCGCTGGATATCGATATGTATCTGCGTATTGCCCCTGAGCTTTATCTGAAGCGTCTGGTTGTAGGTGGTTTCGAGCGTGTATTCGAAATCAACCGTAACTTCCGTAATGAAGGCCTGAGCCCGCGTCACAACCCTGAATTCACTATGATTGAATTTTATCAGGCGTATGCGGATTACAAAGACCTGATGAACCTGACCGAAGAGATGTTGCGTACCGTAGCTGAAGATGTGTTAGGCACCTCCGTGGTTCGTAATACGGTGAAAGATGGCGAAGGCAATGTGCTGGAAGAGAAATTTTACGACTTCGGTAAGCCGTTTACCCGTATTTCCATGTCTGACGCGATAATCAAGTACAACCCTGACTTTGAACCAGCGGTGTTTAAAGACCCGGAAAACAACTTTGAACAGCTGAAAGAATACGCCAAGCAAGTGGGTGTTAAAATGCCGGAAAACCCGAGTATCTGGGGCGCCGGTAAATACCTGTGTGAAATATTTGAAGAGACTGCAGAGCACCTGCTGGATCAGCCGACCTTTATCACAGAGTACCCGTGGGAAGTTTCTCCATTGGCTCGCCGTAACGATGAAAACTCGTTTATCACAGATCGTTTCGAGTTCTTCGTGGGTGGTCGTGAACTGGCGAACGGTTTCTCCGAGTTGAATGACGCCGAAGATCAAGCGGCTCGCTTCCGTAAGCAGGTGGAAGAGAAAGATGCCGGTGACGATGAAGCCATGCATTATGACGAAGACTATATTCGCGCGCTGGAATTTGGTTTACCGCCAACAGCGGGTGAGGGCATAGGTATCGACCGTCTGGTAATGTTATTTACCGACAGCCCGACCATTAAAGATGTGATCCTGTTCCCGCATATGCGTCCGCAAGGGTAATTAGTGCGAATTTAAGTACTAAACAAGGCAGCTTATTAGCTGCCTTTTCTTTGTCAGCAAGGCTAATGAGGGCTTGTGAACCGGCCATACCAATCAGGTGAGCACCGGGAAATTGCTCAAATTCCCCATGATTCAATACACCAGCTGGCGGTGACTATACCCCGGAGTGAGCTCCACATCAGATAGATTTTGACCAATGAAAGTCTCGCTGTGAAATTAAGCGGCCATGGCTGTATGAAACACAGGGGAAGATCGCCGGATTTATTGAACTTGAGCCAGACGGGCACATCGATTGTGTATATGTTGCACCGGCTTTAGTCGTATCTGTGTTATGTCCAGGCTAATGGCAGATGTTAAAGAGGTCGCCAGGAAACAAGGGAAGATTAAGTTATACCGAGGTGTCTATCACCGCCAAACCCTTCTTTGAAAAGATGGTTTTTGTGGTTATCAGAAGTAATATAGCCGTCAGCCGAAATACCGAATTATTAAATATACAATGGGGCACCGGCTGTAAGAGCGTTGCGGGGAGGATGATTGCCCTCTTCTTTCGTATGTTTCTGCAATATGCTGCTATACCGGGGCTGACAGAGATATTCTTCCACCAATCTACCACTTTGTATCACACCAAAAGAAGAAGGCTGAATTTATGTCGAGCAGTGTCCTTTTTTAGCAGGGTATTAGCCCAATTACACTAAGAAGCTCACCTACTTATAGTAACCTGGTCGAATTAAGCAGGGCTTCTTGTCCGGTCACCCGTTGTGTTTACGCGGACAAAAAACAAAGGCGCCGCTTACACACAACTGCTTCTCTTGCATACAAGCTCTCTTCACTAGATTTCGCTTAGAGGCTTCGAGTTGTTACCTTAAACCGGATTTAATCACCAAATCATTTCCGCTTAAATCTGAATTTAAAGGTATGAATATGAGTGACCTCAATTACAATTGTTGACCATATTTCTTATTGTGCAAATAGAAAGTAAGCCCTTGAAAAAATTGCCCTCTCTTATCCTGGCTTGCAGTTGCAGGGGAAATTATCCTTGTCCTATGCGACAATAAAACTAGTTAGATTTTTCTTATTATTGAGTTAGATACATATCATGTCTTCAGTGCTAGCAGATAAATTCAAGGATCCAAGCGTCGGCGTTTACTTTATCGGTACAACGCCGCCGAAAGAGAATACCGAACTGGAAAAGGTGGAAAAAATAGCAGATAAGCTATTGGGGCGACTTTCGGCAATCGAGTATGACGGATTAATCGTGTATGACATTCAAGATGAAAGCGCACGAATCGATAAACCCAGGCCTTTTCCCTTTAAGTCCACTCACGATCCGAGATCATATTCGAAAATATTAAGAGATAAATCTCAGCGGGAAATCATTACCTATAAAAGTGTTTCTCAGCGAGATAAAGCGGATTTTGCCAGCTGGCTGGAGCAGGCGTGGCATGATTATGGCGTCAGAGATTTGGTTTTAGTTGGTAGCCCTTCCTCCGCAGGTGCTATTAAATTACCTCTGGAACAAGCATATCAAGTGCTCAGAGAGCATCACCTGGATTTCCAGTTAGGAGGCGTTACCATAGCCGAGCGTCACGCGAAAAAAGGTGACGAGCATATACGTTTGTTGGGTAAGAGCGGTAATGGCTGCGGCTTTTTTATCTCTCAGGCCGTTTATAACGCCCAGGCGACCATAGATCTATTGTCCCGCTATGCTCATGAGTGCAAGAAACTGGGGCAGCAGCCGGACCGGGTGATACTGACATTTTCTCCTTGCGGAAGTGCCAAAACCCTGGATTTTATTGAATGGTTAGGTATTTCCGTACCGGAAGCCACCAGTTTACGTATTCTGGATGCCAATAAACCCTTGTCAGAATCCATCCGTATTTGCCGTAACAGCCTGGAGCAGATCCTGGAAGCCTGTATTCCTTTGGGGATCCCACTTGGGTTAAATATTGAAAGTTTAACCAACAGAAAAGAGGAGATAGACGCCTCGATCCTGTTGTTTAAATTGCTGAAAGCGACGATGGATCTGAAATTGGCTGAAAATCAGATTTAGTCTCGTTTTTTGTAACTCTTTTGCTGGCCCAAGATATCATCCAGGGCCGATAGTAAATCCACCGCCGATAGCATACCCACCAGGGCTCCGGTTTTATCCAGTACAGGGGCTGCACCTATATTTTGTTGCTGCAGGAGTTTTACAGCTTTGCTCAGGGTATCGTAGGTGTTCAGGCTGAATACATTGTTAACCATTACATCGCCTAGGCAAAGATCATCATTAAGATCATAGACGTGGGTTATATCCGGCGCTTCGTCAACCCAATTTGGCCTGCGCAGTTCTCGATCGCTGATAATTCCCTGCAGCAGCCCTTGTTGGTCGACGATAGGCAGGTGTCGAATTTCGTGCTGCCGCATCAGGAAGAAGGCCTGTCGCACGCCCATATCCGGGTTGACGGAAATTACTTTACGGGACATATACTCTGAGACTTTAGTTGGCATGGCTTTCCCTCATAAATCGAATGGATTTAGCCTAAGCTACCATTCGATACCTGGTTGAGCTTTGATCCCAGCCCGGAAAGCGTGCTTTTCACATAAGATCAGGCTGTAAGTGTCCACCGCATCGATCAGTTCCTGCTTCGGGTTTCTGCCGGTAAGTACCACGTTCATCTCCTTGGGTCGATTGACCAACGCATCTAACAGGGGTTGCAGGGGTAAGTAATCGTATTTGTACATATAGGTGATCTCGTCCAGGATAAGTAGCCTGATGTCCGGGTTTGCCAGCAGAGATTTGGCTTTGTCCCAGGCCTTTTCCGCGGCGGCCACATCCTGCTGCCGGTTCTGAGTATCCCAGGTGAAGCCGTTCCCCATCACATTAAAATCCACCCTGGGGTGTTCGGCAAAAAAATTGGCTTCGCCGGTTTGTACCCGACCTTTGATAAATTGTACGACGGCGGCTTTTTGGCCGTGACCCAGGGAGCGGGCCAACATACCGAAAGCAGATGAACTTTTTCCTTTGCCGGGGCCTGCTAATAAAATGCTGACCCCTTGCTCCAGGGTGGCTTTTGCTACTTTTTTATCGTGTTTTTCTTTGACGGCTTGTGCGCGTTTTTTATGGCGGTTGTCGCGATCGGTTTCTTGCATGGTTATGGCTCCTGGAGTGCTAACTGGTTTAAGTACAGGTATTGCGCATTCAGTGATTTTGCAATTTGTTTACATTTTCCGAGTCTTACCGGGCCGCTTTCCATATCTATGACCCAGCTGTTAATGGGCGGGAAAGTAAGTGCCAGCCTTTCATCATTGCGGCCATCGGTAAACAAATACAGGTTTTGCTGTTGTAAAGGGGTGCGTTTTTGCTGTCTGCTTAATAGCTCCCCGGCCTGGTCTAACGCTTGTGCCATCGGGGTGCCTCCGCCTGCTTTAATGCTGTCCAGTAACGGCAGGAGATCTTTAGGGGCTCTGATATTATGAATATGCACCTGGTATTGATTATTGCCAAAGGTCATCAGGGTAATTTGCTGGCGCGCCAGATAACATTGTTCGGCTAAGCCCAGTATGGCGCCTTTAGCCTGCTGGATCCCTTGTCCTTTCAGGCAGGAGGCCGATGTATCCAGCAGGATCAGGTGGTGCTGATTATTGCGGGACCGCTTAGGTTTAAATAACAGGCGTTGTAGTTTTCCCTGGTGCTGTGGCTGACTCAGGGTTTTAAACCAATGTACCTGAACACCATTTGCCAAAGTCGCCCCCTGAGCCTGGCTGAAGTTACCTTTTTGTTTGTGGTGATGCTTTCCGTTTAGGGGGTTGGCGGATACTTTTTTTTTAAGTCTTCGCCGGAAAATTTGCGCTTTGTACCCGTAACTGCATCCATAGGAGGCATAGCTCCCTGGTTACCGCTTTGTTGCTGCTGTTGGTGCTCAGGCTGTTGTGGCGGCGAACTGAGTGTGTTGTCCTGGTTTTTCTGGGGGTTGTTGTTGCGCCTGTGGGCCAGGACAAACTCGGCAACCGCATCGGTATCGCTTTGATCTACCTGCTTTTTCTGTTGCCATGCCGCGTAAGCCAGCGCTGCGCGGCGCAGTGTGATATCGGCCCTGAAACCATCGACACCTTCGGCCTGGCAACGCTCGGCTATGGCCAGCTGCTGCGCCTGCGCGAGTTGAATTTCCGGCAGCAGAGCCTGAGCCTGTTTAAGCCGTCCAATTAGTTGATCCTGCTGAGGCTGGTACTTTTCGATAAATTGCGTCGGGTGCTGATCAAAATCTAATCTTTGGTTAACGATTTCAACTCTGTCCCGGGCGCTGAATTGATGGGAAAGGGCGATATAAAAACCAAACCTGTCCAATAGCTGAGGCCTGAGTTCCCCTTCATCCGGATTCATGGTGCCAATAAGAATAAACTGGGCTGGATGCTGGTGAGAAATGCCATCTCTTTCTATATAATTCTGGCCGCTGGCGGAGACATCCAATAATAGGTCGACCAGGTGGTCCTGAAGCAGATTGACTTCATCCAGATATAAAATGCCATGGTGAGCCTTGGCCAGTAATCCGGGGGAGAACTCAAGCTTGGCTTCCTGCAGAGCCTTATTTAAATCCAGGCTACCCGTTAACTGCTCCTCACTGGCACCGAGCGGCAATGTAACAAAACGGCCGCTGCATATATCAGTCAGGCCTCTGGCGAGGGTTGTTTTGGCACAACCTCTTGGGCCGGCGACAACCACACCGCCGATTTTTGGATCGATGGCGCACAGTATCAAGGCTGTTTTTAGCTTATCCTGGCCAATAACGGCGCTGAACGGGAAACACGGGTGTGGCAAGTGGATGTTCCTTTCCTTCTGATTTGCGACAAGTTTATCAGAAGGAAAAGGTAATGTTGATTAACATTAATGGCGATGTCCGACCCCAGGGTAATTGGCTGTGTTGCCGTGAGCTGTATAACCTAGGCTTATCATTTGGCGAATAAAGGGATCCGCTTCGTTATCACCGATATCGACAAAGTCCATTAAGTCATAATTGTGCAGCAGGCTGAAAGATGCGTCTGTTTGCTCGGGAGGAAACAGTGATTTCAACAGGATTTTTTGCCCTTGACCTGGGTTTATCAATGTTTTCGGTAGCTTAAGTTTATTTAACCAGACCAGCTTGGCGTCTTACCTTGCAGGCTTGTGCTGTAAGTTTGGGTGGTTTGGCATTGATAAACGCCAGGCTCGGGTTAGCCGAACCTTTCTATTTTCCGCTGTGAAACCAGTTGGCTAACTGAGTCGTATTGCTTCAGTATATTTACCGATTTTAAATCCTGTGCTTGATAGAATATGCCGCGCCTCTGCTCAATAAACAAGCGGGAAAACCCTGCTGGTTAACGAATTCGACGCCAATATTGTCGGCCTGGACAACTAGCGCAAGGGAGGAGACTAGCATACAGCATGCTTGCCAGAACTTTTTCATGGGGACCCCAAAAAGTTGCTGGTTTTCAGAATACTGAAACCCAGCCTGTTTATAATTACTGTGCCGCGTCTGCTTGTTCAGACAATTTGCCAGCGTAGTTCATTACGTGGAAAATCGCGTTTTGTTCAAGGGCGCCTTGGAACAGATGCGCCCATGGGCCTACTGCAGAGATCTCCACATCTTCCCCAGCGTGGGTTTCAGAGCTTCTGGGTACTAAGGCTTCCTGGTGATAACCCTGATTAGTGGTATCGATATCAGTCAGATCTTTACCACCCGTATCCGCCGCTTGCTTATAGCGATGCCTGCGTTTAAGGTGCTTGCCGCCTTTGCTTCTATAACGGCCTTGGCATCGGTAAACCAGGGGCTGGATGTCTGGTTTTCAGGCAAGACTGCTGCAGTAGCAGAAGTGGCCAGGCCCAAAAGTACTGCTAGTCATGTGGGACGAAAATACCCTTGTCCTCGAATGCTCATCGATAATCCTCTTATTTAATGCTGAGCTTGTCGCGCCGCGAAGGCACTAAGCAGTCGGGGTGACGTTTGTGTTACGGTTTGATTAAAATTAGATGTTGGCAAAAAAAGCTAAAGTAGCGGTGAGGTTATGGGGTTTCGGCTTGTTTAGCACATTTATCAGGGCGGTTCAGCTTACCAGCGTATAGTGCAAATCAATCGGAATGTTTAGTGTATTGGCCAGAATGGCTGGTTCCTCATCCTGGTTAATAGACTACAGCAAAACTTTAACCTGTCGGCGTAATGTGGCTGCCGACAGGACTTTTTTTCTTCCCCGCCTTTCTCATTTCGTGTCGCTCTGTCTGTTTCTCCCACTTATTACCTGTTAGATTGGGCGCAAACCAATTAAAGGACGAGTGGGGTTTTGTAATGCGATTCGTTAGTTTGCTGTTTGGAGTAGTGGTCAGTTTTTCTGCCAGCTCAGCAGATGTTCAACCTCGTATCGTGGGTGGGAGCACCTCGACCGAAAGCTATTCCTGGATGGTGAGCTTGCAGACCTTCGATGGGGTTAATTGGCGCCACTCTTGCGGAGGCTCATTGATCAATAGTAACTGGGTACTTACCGCAGCCCATTGCGTTGATAATTTGCCCGGTCCCAGTGACTTGGGTGTGGTGCATAGCACCAATAATATAAACAACAATACCGTCGGGCAAAACCTGGTGGTGGTGGACCGCATCGAGTTACATCCCAGCTTTTCCACCGACAGCAACGGCTTTATGACCAATGATATTGCCTTGGTTCGCTTAAGCAGCCCCTTGTCTAACCAAGCAGTTTCCTTGCTTTCCAGTTCCGATTTTAACCAGTTACAAACCGGGTTATCTAGTTTCAACGCCTTGGGCTGGGGTGCGACTAATCTGGGTGGTAGTCGTTTTCCGACCTTACTAAAAGAGGTAGAACTCACTTATGTGAACTGTAAGGACTTTTACCCGAATGAAACCATTCCTGCCGGTGTCATGTGCGCCGGAGGAGCCTTGGGAGAGGATTCCTGTGTCGGTGATAGCGGTGGCCCCCTGGTGTTGAAGCAAGGATCGAGTTATGCGCAAGTGGGATTGGTCAGCTTTGGCTTTACCCAGTTTTGTGGGCGCGCCAACGAGCCGGGCGGATATACTCAAATATCGGCGTTCAGCAACTGGATAAATACGACGTTGGGACAGTCAGGTGGTGGTGAGTCCTTTGGTAGCAATGGTGGTGGCGGCAGCTTGTCCTGGTTTGCTCTTGTGCCCTTAATGCTGTTGGTGGGTTACCGAAGAAAATAACAGGAATAAAAAAGCCTGCATGTGGTATGCAGGCTTTTTTGTTTAGGCGGGTTTCTTCATTAATAAGGCAAAACCGATAATGCCCGAAACAACCGATGCCAGTAGTACGGAAACCTTGGCAATCAGCTGATCTTCTGGGTTGCTAAAGGCCATGTCGGTAATAAACAGGGACATGGTAAAACCCATACCCGCTAAGAAACCAACACCGATAATATGCGACCAGGTGACACCTTCGGGTAATTTTCCCCAGCCCAAGACAATTAACAGTTTGGTGAATAAGAAAATCCCCAGTGGTTTACCGATTACCAAACCTGCGGCTATACCCAGGGAAACCGGGTTTAATAACTGGCCAAGCATCCCCGGCTCCATAGTGACGCCGGCGTTACCCAATGCAAAGAAAGGCACAATAAACAAGGTAGTGATAGGGTGGAGGGCTTTCTCCTTTAACTGCAATGGGTTTGACGCGTCATAACTGAGCGCCTTAATATTGTGCAAGGATTTAATGGCGTTTTTACTCAATACATCTTTTTCACAGTGACGGTCCGGCTCCAGCTTGTTCAGCAGGACTTTAGTCTGGTCCAAATAGTCGTTCATACTCATACCGCGTCTCGAAGGCACGGTAAAGGCAACGGCCACACCCGCTATGGTGGCGTGGACGCCGGACGTCAGGAAACCTATCCAGACGATGCCCAGGCCCACAACATAGTAGAAGGTGAAGTTGCGTACTCCCGCCCGGTTGGCCACGCCCAGTATGGCCAGACCCACTAGACCCCAAAGTAATTCGGTAAAGATAATTTCATTGGTATAGAAAATAGCGATGACGATGACGGCCATTAAATCGTCACCTATGGCCAGGGCCGATAGGAAGACTTTTAACGACAGGGGAACCCGGCTACCTACCAGGGCTAAGACGCCCAAGGCAAAGGCGATATCCGTTGCCATAGGTACGCCCCAGCCGTTAGCCGTGGGCGTTCCATAGTTGAAAATGGTATAAATTAATACCGGTACTAGGACTCCGCCCAAAGCAGCAAATGCTGGCAAGATGGCTTCTTGTACTGTGGATAGCTGGCCGTCCAATAACTCCCTTTTTATCTCCAGGCCGATAAAAAAGAAAAAAATCGCCATCAAAAATTCATTGGCTACTGCATGCAGGTTGATGGACACGACGTCGTCGGTGCCTTTACCTACCTGCCACAATGTTTCATGCCAAAAGTGATGGTAATGCTCGGGGGCAATATTGGCCCACAATAACGCGGTGACAGCAGCTGCAACCAGTAGCGCGCCGCCGGTTATCGGGCTGTGTAACCAGGCAAATGGTTTGGAAGCCATTAAACTCTCCTTGAATGGATATAATTCTATCTAAGGTCTCTGGCTTAACAATATCAAATGATTGCGTTAAATTGACAAGTTAGAGAATTTATTTGTCCAGCCCTTGATAAATTACGCCTTTTTAGCTTGTTGTGACAAGAGATTTGATTTCTATTGTTTGGATAACAGTTCGATGATATTGAAAAGAGTGATTTTTCTTCTGTCTTGGCTGCTGCTAGCTTATCAGCGGCCAGTGAATCGTATTGTGTAATCTTTTTAACTGGCAGCGGACCTCCGTAGTCAGTTTACGTATTCCGTCGTCGATCTGTTTTCGGTTAAACCTATCTTTATTTAAATGGCCTACCAGTAGGAGGTCGATGTCGTCACCTTGATGACGTTGCGAATGCTGTTCTATTTTCCCTTTTATTTCGGTATAGGAATTTGCTTGGGATATCGTGGCAAGGTAGCAAAAGATCAATTTAAACCTCCATTTTGGCTATGTTGTGCCGTTGGGTTAATGGGTTGTTACCTGGCCAGTTACCTGGGCTGATTGGGGTTAACCTATGTCACGGCGCAGCTGGAGCGGATGTATTTTATTTGTTGTTCAGCGAAGCCAGGGTGGCGGCTGTGGGTAGTCGTATGTTTACTTGCATCGCATGGGGGCAGCCAGTATTGCTATCTTAGTGCACTTTGGTTTAACCCATGAGCTGAGCAGTCTATGGATGAGGGGACCGGTAGCAGTGCTGGCGGAGTCTTTGTTAGGGGAGGCATTTACTATATATCACGCCGCAGGAATGTTACTTGTGGTGGCTGGGATCACCTGGCTAAGTGTGTCCCGGCGGTGAGGATGAAATCAACAGTTCGGAGCACAGCTACCTTAGTGATGACAATTTTGTTAGGCTGGCAGTCATTGAAATACATTTGTTAATAAAGGGTGAAAATGAAAAAAGGACTAATAGCGGTAGCCCTATGCGGTATTCCTGTATTAGCGGCAACTTATTATGTCGGGGAAGTGACCCAGCAGCAGGCATATAGCTTGGCAGAGCAATTATCTCAAGATCCCAATGTAGAGATAAAAATAGCCAGCTATGAAAAAGGCTTTCTAAGCGCCAAGGCGGTCACTGAAATTGTGGTAACAAGCCCTGATGTGGTTGATGAATATGGCCAGCCTCTGGAAATGATAGTTAACTCTGCTATAAGCCATTTACCTTATAAGGCAAAGGCTGAAAATTATCTGGAATTTGTCGACAGTGAGATTTCTGACAAGCTCACTGAATTTTTTGGTACTAAGACGCCTTTGAGTTCGAAAGAGGAAATTAACCTGTTCGGCCAGCTCTCTGGCTCAGCAACTCTGGTGGCAGGGAAGTTCGCCGAAGATGGGGGTGAGGTAAAGTCCGAACCGGTGCTGATTAACTACCAAATGGATACGCGCACATTTACCGGGAGCTCCAGCCTCAATTGGGCCGGGGTTAAAGTGGATAGCCCGGAAGGCTCGGCTGAGTTGTCAGGTATCAAGATGGAAGGGAGTTTCGGTAAGATTAAGGACACTGAAATCGTGACCTATGACTATTTGCTGGCTCTGGCAACGGCTAAAATTGATTCTCCGCAAGGCCTATTTGATGTATCTGGGGTGCGGATCCGCTCGGTCTTTAATCAGGGAGCAACGCCACAAACCGTTGACTCCAAGGTGACGCTGAATGTGGATAGCTATCAGATGGAGGGACCTCAGCCGATGACATTTTCCAATACCGGGCTGGAGATCAGCTTAAATGGCTTGGATCAGTCAGGAGTGGCAAGATTAAGTGAGCTGAGCAAGAGTCCAGATCTGATGAACGAGACGGTCTGGCGAGATGCCCTAAACGACATTGTCAGTAACGGTGGTCAACTTGCCATAAACAGGCTTGGCACAGATAGCCCTTGGGGAAAAATTGATGCGCAAGCTACCCTGGATGTGGCTAAAGGCGCCAGCGCAGCAATGCTTGAAATCAATCCTGAGCTCGTTTTACCTTATGTTCAGGGAGAGGCTAGCGCGACTTTGCCAAAAGCGCTACTGGATGCCCCTGTGATTGGTCAGCAGCTTAACCTTGCTGTAATGATGGGTTTTTTGGTGGTAACCGATAGCATGCTGGAATTTAAAGGTTCACTTAAGGACGCCGTGTTAACGGTGAACGATCGCACTATTCCTCTATAAACTAAATAGCAGAGTCCGTGATACGGACTCTGCCGGCCCGTTTAAATATGCCATTCTTATAGATACTCAAAGTTAGCTTTTTGCGGGAATGTAAATGTCCGAACCCGCTAATTTTTCCATGTCGAAACAAAAACCTGAGAGACTGATACTGTTTTTCGAAGGCAGGATAGTGGGCGTCAATCAAAATGCCTTGCTGTTGCTGGGTTATAAAAAAGAGCAACTGATCGGCCACAACGCGGATTTTATCTTCGAAAACCTGCCCCTTGAGCCAGGCACTCATATAGTAACTACAAAATTATCAGCCGGTGAGTTAACCAGCTTGATGGTGGAATGGGTTGGTGGCGGAAATGAAAGTTTGTTGATCTGGCCAGCGAGGCAAAGTAGCGAAAATGCTGAAGGCGCCAAAAGTGCCAAAAGCTTTCGCTCTATGCTACGTACCTTACATGAAGTGGAGTTAACATTAGGTCGCTGTGAAAGCACTGATGAGTTATATCGCCAGGCGGTAGTGCTGGCCCTGAATAAACTGGAAATAGACAGGCTAGGCGTACTGCTATATGACGCCCATACTGGGGTGGTGAGCGGCACATATGGCACAGATGAGCAAGGCAATGTGACCTGTGAAAAAGACTATCACGACGATGTGCCAAAAGCGCCATGGGTGCAACATGCGCTAAATCAAAAAGACTATGTGGTGATTTGGGATAATGTGGATCTCTATCACTATGGGAAAATTGTTGGTAAGGGGTGGAATGGTATGGTCGCCCTGTGGGAGGGGGATACCCCTATCGGCTGGATAGCAATTGACAACCTGATCAACCAAAGGCCACTGGAACCTTATCATCAGGAAATTATCGGCCTGTTTGGCTCTGCATTGAGTCATTTGATTAGCAGGAAAAAAGCGGAAGATAAGCTGAAGGCGCTGAACCTGAAATTAGAAAGCTTAGTGAGGGAAAAAACAGCGCAATTGAATAGAAAAGTGATGGAATTACAAAGGACTCAACAAGAGCTGCTGGATTCGGAAAAGATGGCTGCCTTGGGTGGCTTGGTGGCTGGCGTCGCCCATGAGATAAACACACCGGTAGGAACTGCGTTTACAGCTATCTCTTACTTGGCCGATTTGACGCAAGATATAGAGAATAAATTTAATGGAAACAAGCTGAGTCGAAGCAGCTTACAGGCGTTTCTGACCAATTCACTGGAGAGCACTAAAATTGCCAAGCTTGGCTTAACTCGATCGGTCGACCTTATTCAGAGCTTTAAAAAACTGGCCCTGGATCAAAGCCATGATCAACTTGGCCTGATATACCTCTGTGAGTTGCTGAATAACATAGTACTGACCTTTTCTCATGAGATAAAGAAAAGTGCGGCAGAAGTGGAAATCATAGTTGACCCACAAATTTGTATTCAAAGTTATCCTGGTTTGCTGAGTCAGGTATTTAGCAATTTACTGGCGAATAGTCTGTTGCATGGTTTTGAAACCAAGCTCGACGGTAAGGTCCTCATTAAAGCCAGTCAAATCGGGGAAGCTGTGCAGCTGAATTACCTGGATAACGGCTGCGGCGCTCAGGAGCCCGATCTTGCCAGGTTATTCGAACCTTTTGTGACCACGAAACGTAATACCGGCGGAAGTGGGCTTGGGCTCAATATTGTTTACAATATCGTGACGCAGAAGTTAGCGGGAAAAATTCAAATTTTCCACAATAAACCGAGTGGCCTGGGTTTTGATATTTGTTTACCTCTGGAACTTAACGAGAATTTGTAGCCACAGCCAAAAATTGGATCTTACCTGAAATTTACCTAGTTGAATTTTATACTTTTTCCTAAGATATACTTATATATGGTTAAACAGGGTGGAGTTATGGTGGGGAAAATTCATATTCCCACCATATACCCTGGAAGGTAACCCAATTAATTTAAGTAGGATCTGAGTTCCGCTAGTTTAAATGGCTTCAGTAAAAAACCTGTATAATTGACACCCAGTTGTTGTAGCTCTTTTTCATCATCCAGGTGGCCACTCATAAAGATAAATGGCAGAGTCTCTCCGATTTTCTGCTTAAGTCGAATACCATCCATCTTAGGCATTCGAATATCGGAAAATACTACTTCAATATCAGGCTGCTGGGATAATTGCTTAACGGCATTTAACCCTGAGTTTGCAGTGACTATACGGTGCCCGATCATTTCAAGGTAGTCGGTCAGGCAATCGAGAATCTCCGGCTCATCGTCGACAATAAGAATTTTCATATGCTTCTCAATTTTTGTGCGCTTGTGGCGGGCAGTGTTAGTGTAAAACAGCTACCTTCCGCTTGTCCGTTACGAAATGTCAATCTGCCGCCATGCTCTTGCGCAATGCTATGACTGATTGATAGGCCCAGTCCAGTTCCTTATTCGACCGCTGTTGTAGTGAAAAACGGGTCGAATATTTTATCTTGCTCATGGGCTTGAATACCTGTGCCATTATCTTCTATTTGAATGTAAATAGTGTATTGTTTTGCAAATGCTCTTATTTGGATCAGCTTATGATGGATACCTTCAAGAGCATCTTTAGCATTTACCAGCAGATTAAACAGGATCTGTTCCAGCTGGGTCTGATTTCCGTGTGCTTCCGCCAAGTTGGGGGCAATATTTAATCTGTATTCAATATTGTTACAATTTAACTGTTTCTCCAGTAATTTAAGTGTATTTCTGAGCAATTTAGGGACATCGATGGGCTGATGTTCCTGAATTGAGGAATCCCTGACAAACGTTCTCAGGTGGTTGATGATGAATTGTGATCGCTCTATCTGCCGCTGGATATCAGAGAAACATTTCATCAATCGGGTCGGATTGTTCTTATTTAAATATTGCGGCCCCATTTCGGCGTTAGTGTTGATGATCTGCAAAGGTTGATTTAATTCATGAGCTATTCCCGTTGCCATTTCTTCTAAGGAGGCGAGCTTAGCCGATTGTAGTAGTTGGGCCTGGCTTTGATTTAGCTGGTTGTGCTTAATTTTCAACTCATTATGTTTTTTCTCCAGAAGGCCCCTTTGACGTTTTAACTGATTGGTGAAAAACAACAGGAAAGAAATCAAGTATGTCACTAACAGGCTACAAAACAGGACCGAATTTGCAAAGCGGAACTCGTCGCTTTCAGGCTCGCTAAATTGGCTTTCCAGAGTCCAGCGTTGAGCAAATAACTTGAGGCTTGAATCTATGCTTATTTCACTCTTATGGGAGATCGTACGGTAAAAGTTTCGGCTGTTCTGTGTTGCATTAAACTCCAGCTCAAGCTGACTGCTTTCTCTTGCTTTATCAAATAATTGCCTGATATCAATCTCAGCAGTGAGAAAGCCTTGCCACTCCTGATCTTTAAATACAGCTACAGAAATAAACAGGTCGCTGTTTCCCTGCTTGGGTGTGGCAGGCTCACTCATCACTAAATGTCTATTTTCACCTCTTAATGCCATTGTGTGCCTTATCAAAAGTGGCGAGATCTTATCCAAATTAGCGGGTTAGATCCAGCGGTTCAGGTATTCTTTATCCAGCCATAGGAACGTAGCAAAGGAGGGGTGAAAAAAGCCAGGCTCTTGGCATCTTGCTGCCAGCTATGAAAAGCGGACTCCTGATAATAATCCCATCGTTTGGCCATTAACTTAATGGCAAGTACCTGTGAGTTGACCCGATGAGTAATGGCGTTAATAAGGCGACCATTGTCGATGGCGAGCTGCTGTTGCTGCAACAATTTAGAGTAATGCCAAAGTAAGACTGACAACATAGTGCCCAGTAACGGAAACAACCAAAGTGATCTTCTCATCGAGCGGTTGTGGCTAGAAGGCGCTTTGCTTTAATGTCAAGGTGAAAAAATGATGCTGACGGCGTTATACGAAACATAGCTATCCATTACTGTATATTTGATACATTTAAGTTAATATAAGGTTAAATGTCAATAGGTATCATTCGGAAAAACCGATGTTAACTGCAATAGAAACGATTATCCCGTGGGTTTAAAGCTGGTTAGACTGCTTTTCCCGTATTTGATTTTTGTTATCGGTAAAGTCTATGAATTTAATTGGAAGCCTAGGTAAGTTTTTTAAGCAGGAATCAGCGAGCGGAGTAATGTTGATTTTGGCGGCACTGGCTGCTTTAGTGATTGCCAACAGTCCACTGGCCCCTCAGTATCTCGCCTTTTTAGATATCCCTGTGCAATTACGTATTGCCAGTTTAGATATTGATAAGCCTTTGTTGCTTTGGATCAATGATGGCCTGATGGCGATTTTCTTCTTGCTTATCGGCCTGGAAGTTAAGCGTGAATTGATCGAAGGGGACTTGTCTACCAGAGAAAAAGCTATGTTCCCGGCCATAGCGGCTATTGGCGGCATCGTTATGCCGGCGTTGATCTACTTGCTGTTTAATTATAATGATGAGCTGGCACGCGGTGGTTGGGCGATTCCCGCAGCTACGGACATTGCGTTTGCCTTAGGTGTGCTGGCGTTATTGGGTAACCGTGTGCCGGTTAGCCTGAAAGTGTTTTTATTGGCGCTGGCTATAATCGATGATCTTGGCGTTATTCTGATTATTGCCTTTTTTTACACCCAGGACTTATCGGTTGTCTCTTTATTGGTTGCAGGCTTATCCTGTGCGGCTCTATATACCATGAATGTAAAAGGTGTTACTCGGATTTCCGCTTATATTCTAGTGGGTCTCATTCTTTGGACAGCAGTGCTTAAGTCCGGAGTTCATGCCACATTAGCCGGTGTGGTGCTGGGTTTAGCGATTCCGTTAAAAGGTAAGGGAAAGCAAGGCTCTCCACTTAAAACCATGGAGCATGCAATACATCCGTGGTCGAGTTTTGCCATTCTGCCTCTCTTTGCTTTTGCCAATGCCGGCGTTTCCTTAACTGGCGTCAGTATGGATGGCCTGACCGCAGCCTTGCCAATGGGTATTTTTCTTGGTCTGCTGGTGGGAAAACCTTTGGGGATCTTTACCGCCAGTTATCTCGCTGTGAAAACCGGTATCGCTAAGCTTCCTGAGGGGGTGGGATTTTTTCAAATCTTTGCCGTCTCGGTGCTTTGTGGCATAGGTTTTACCATGGCTATCTTTATTTCCTCGCTGGCGTTTGAGGGGTTGCCGGCAGAGTATGGCACCTACTCAAGAATTGGCATTTTATGCGGTTCAGCACTGGCGGCGGTTATAGGTTACTTGATGTTAAAACATAGCCTTGCGCCAGACAAAGAAAATAAAGAAATCCCCATCACTTCTGCTAACTAGTGTATCCTTTCTCTATTCTGCATCAGGCTCGATATGTGCCTGATGCAACAGGACTATAGTCTTGTCAGTGGTATAGGAGCTGACAGGGGATGCTCTGATATATAGCCGGGAAAGGTTATCTGGGGCAATTTGCCAGCTGATTAGTTAGGCTGGTAGCATTTTAAATGAGCTGTTCGGAACCGAACAGCTCATTCAGCTATTCTCGGAAGAATTAATGTCGCACCTAAATTACAATCACCTCTATTACTTTTGGATGACGCAGAAAAAAGGCTCCGTCACCAAGGCTGCTGAAGCTCTATTTCTGACACCACAAACAGTGACAGGCCAAATCCGGCAGCTGGAGCAGAGATTAGGCGGCAAGTTGTTTGTCCGTAAGGGGCGCAACCTGGAAGCAACCGATTTAGGTCAGTTGATCTACAAATATGCGGATCGCATGTTCAGCCTTAGTTATGAAATGTTGGACATAGTGAATTACACCAAGGATAAGAGCATATTGTTTGAGGTGGGTATTGCTGATGCATTATACAAAAAGTTGGCTAGCCGCATTTTGTTATCGGTTGTGCCAGATGACAGCTCAATTCACCTGTGTTGCTACGAGTCAACCCACGAGATGTTACTGGAAAAGCTGGGGCAGCATAAGCTTGATATGATCCTGTCGGATTGTGCGGTGGACTCCAGTCAAAATCCGGGCCTTTTCAGTAAAAAGGTTGGCTCCTGTGGGGTCAGTTTTTTTTGCCATGAGCCAGCCCCAAGGCTACCTTTCCCAGCCTGTTTGGAAGAGCGCAAACTATTGATGCCCGGAAGGAAAACGGCTCTTGGCAGAAAACTGATAGCCTGGTTTGATGAAATTGGAGTATCACCGCAGATACTGGGTGAATTTGATGATGCGGCTCTTATGAAAGCTTTCGCCGAGTATGACAAAGGCATATTTGTTGCCCCTAGCATCTATTGCAAGGAAATCTTAGATGATGGGAAAATGACTCTGGTGGGGCAAAGCACAGAGATCAAGGAGGAGTATTATGTGATATTCGCCGAGCGAATGATCCAGCACCCTGCTGTTAAACGCTTGTGTGAAAGTGATTTCACTGATCTGTTTTCCGGTGATTCTTGCCCGGTTAGCGACCGCTAGTTAGCTGCTTACCCTCTGCGGGTGTGGTCATGGAGGTCTCTGGTCGTCTGTAGAGAGGGTTTGATAGGTATACAGGGGCTGCTGCAAAAAGCTAGTTTGTTGCAGACAAAAAAACCGGCCTAGGCCGGTTTTTTATTACGCTTCGATATTGCTTAAAGCGCTTTGATTTGAGCTGTAAAGCGGCTCTTTTGACGAGCAGCTTTATTTTTGTGGATCAAACCACGTGAAGCATAACGGTCCAGGATAGGCTGAACAGTTTTGAATGCTTCTTGAGCTTCGTCTTTTTTACCTGCTTCGATAGCAGCAACAACTTTCTTAATATATGTGCGCATCATGGAGCGGCAGCTAGCGTTATGCTGGCGAGCCTTCTCAGATTGGATAGCGCGTTTCTTAGCAGACTTGATATTAGCCAAGATCCTACTCCTAAAATCTGTCTTAACAGTGCATATTCAAAGGCCGTGGAATATGCACTGTTTTACAAGGTTTGTCAAATTATTTGCGCAATTAAACGTCGCATTTAACTAAATGACCATTTCTGGTATCCGGATGCCAGCGCGGTTAAACTTGTCGCCGAATTCTAGCAATAAATTCTCCCATGTGACAGGTTTTGAGGTCTTTCTTGAGTAAAAAACTGCTTAAATCAGGTGCTATTTTCAGTGCAATGACATTTATCTCCCGCGTATTAGGTTTAGTTCGGGATATAGTGATCGCCAATCTAATGGGCGCGGGCGCAGCTGCCGACGTGTTTTTGTTCGCCAACAAAATTCCCAACTTCTTAAGGCGGCTGTTTGCAGAAGGCGCATTTGCCCAGGCTTTTGTGCCTGTGTTGTCGGAATACCGGGAAAAAGAGGGCGAGGAGGAGGTCAGGAAGCTGATAGCCGCAGTATCGGGTACCCTGGGGACCATAGTGACTGTGGTGACGATCCTTGGGGTATTAGGCTCCTCCGTTGTGGTCGCTTTATTTGGCTTTGGTTGGTTCAAGGATTGGTTATACGACGGTCCTTCAGCTGAAAAGTTTGAATTAGCCAGCTTGCTGCTGAAAATCACCTTCCCCTACCTATGGTTTATCGTCTTCGTAGCTATCTCGGGAGCCGTATTAAATACCTTAGGTAAGTTTGCCGCTGCCGCCTTTACACCGGTTTTTTTGAATGTGGCTATGATAGGGGCCGCTCTTTATATATCCCCTGGCCTTGAACAACCTGAAATAGGCCTGGCTATCGGCGTATTTTTGGGGGGGCTGCTGCAGTTTCTGTTTCAGCTGCCATTTCTGAAAAGTGCCGGTGTATTGGTTAAACCCAGTTGGGACTGGTCTCACCCCGGGGTACTCAAAATACGCACGTTAATGATTCCCGCGCTGTTTGGTGTCTCTGTTTATCAGATAAACGCACTGTTGGATACCCTGATTGCCAGCTTCCTGCAAACGGGATCCATCAGTTGGCTGTATTATTCAAGCCGGTTATTCGAGTTCCCATTGGGACTGTTTGCTGTGGCTATTTCCACAGTGATCTTGCCGAGCTTATCTGCCCTGCATACCAATGCTTCCAAGGAGCGCTTTTCCGCTACCCTGGACTGGGGGGTGCGATTTGTCTGTTTGCTGGGTATTCCTGCGATGGTTGGGCTGATTTTGTTGGCCAAACCTATGTTGACGGTCCTGTTTATGAATGGCGCAGCATTTACTGAGCAGGATGTGGTGCTGGCTTCAGCCAGTTTGATTGCCTACGGGAGCGCATTAATAAGCGCCATGCTGATTAAGGTTTTGGCCACGGGTTATTTTTCCAGGCAGGATACTAAGACGCCGGTAAAAATCGGCATTATCGCCATGGGAAGCAACACGATAGTTAGCATTATATTGGCCATACCTTTCGGTTACGTGGGACTGGCTATTGCTACGTCTATGTCTGCCACTCTAAATATGATTTTATTGTGGCGTGGTTTGGCGAAGCAGGGGGTTTATCGGGTAAGCCGTCAAAGTCTGGTATTTATTGCCCGGCTACTGCTAGCTGTATTGGCGATGGGGGCTTTGCTGGTTTGGCTGTCGCCTGCGTTTGAACAGTGGGTCAGCATGAGCAAAACGGAGAGTATGATTTGGTTGGCCGGTTTGATCGGCGCAGGCGCACTGATTTTCGTAACTGTTAATTTGGCTTTGGGCTTGAGAATAAAAGATCTCAAAGCGTCAGAAAGCCGAATGGCTTAGTTTAAGACAAGTATTTCAGCGAGATACTTGTTTGCTGTTGAGATAAAAAGTACGGCGTATCAGAGGCTTGATTAGGTTAGCGACGCAGGTGTATGACACAGCCAAGTTGTCTTTGCAGCCGAGATTAAAAGATCTTAGGGCGTCAGGGGGGCTGATTACTGAAATTGCCTGTTATATAATCCGGCAGTTTAGTAGTAATATCGGCGAGATGAGATGGAGTTAATCCGGGGGATCCACAATATTCAGCCACACCATAAAGGCTGCGTGTTGAGTATAGGCAACTTTGATGGTGTTCATTTGGGGCACCAGGCCGTTTTGGCGAGCCTGAAAGAAAAGGCCAGACAACTGTCTGTCCCCGCTGTCGTGATGACGTTTGAGCCTCAGCCCCAGGAATTGTTTGCCGGGCCCAATGCGCCAGCCAGACTCAGCCGTCTGCGCGATAAATTTGTTCAGCTGAATAAGCTGGACTTAGATCGCTTGCTTTGTGTTAGCTTTAACCGCAAGTTTGCCGCTTTTGACGCCTGGCAGTTTGTTGAAGAATTGCTGGTTGAAAAGCTGGATGTGCGCTTTTTGGTGGTGGGGGATGACTTTCATTTCGGTTATCGCCGCCAGGGCAATTTTGAGCTGCTTAAGCAAGCGGGCGAAAAGTTCGGTTTTGAAGTGGTGGATACTAAAAGTCTGATGCTTTCCCAATACCGGGTCAGCAGTACTCTGGTCAGAGACGCTTTGGCGCAGGGGAATATGGCAGCGGCGGAACATCTGCTGGGCAGGCCATACAGCATTAGTGGTCGTATAGCGCACGGAGATAAACTGGCGCGTACCATCGGTATGCCAACGGCCAATATCTGGCTAAAGCGCCAGGTATCCCCGGTGAGTGGTGTATTTACCGTGGATATTGCCGGTATTGGTAATCGGGCCTATAAAGGTGTTGCCAACATTGGTACCCGGCCCACAGTGGGTGGCGAGAGGCAGCAGCTGGAAGTGCATATTTTTGATTTCGAAGGCGACCTATACGGTCAACAAATCGAAGTCATACTAAAGCAAAGATTACGCGACGAAGAAAAATTTGAATCTTTCGACGCACTGAAACAACAAATTGAAATAGATGTCAGGCAAGCTCGTGTTTATCACGGCTTGTCTGTGTAATTCCCAATAATGGAAACATGGATTAATGAGCGAGTATAAAAATACCCTGAATCTTCCTAAGACTGGCTTCCCGATGAAGGCTAACCTGGCCAATCGTGAACCCAATATGTTGAAAGAGTGGACTGACAAAGATCTGTACGGCAAGATCCGTCAGGCCAAAAAGGGTAAGAAGAGCTTTATTCTTCATGACGGCCCTCCATACGCCAACGGCGATATCCACATTGGCCACTCGGTTAACAAGATCCTCAAAGACATTATTGTAAAATCCAAAACCCTGGCGGATTACGATGCGCCTTATATTCCAGGTTGGGATTGCCACGGCCTGCCTATTGAATTAAAGGTTGAGCAGAAAGTCGGCAAGCCGGGTAAAAAAATCAGCGCCGCAGATTTTCGTAAAAAATGTCGAGAGTATGCCGCTCGTCAGGTGGACGGGCAGCGTAAAGATTTTATCCGTTTAGGTATATTAGGGGATTGGCAGAATCCTTACCTGACCATGAATTTTGACACCGAGGCCAATATTATCCGCGCCTTGGGTAAAATCATCGAAAACGGCCACCTGCATAAGGGCTCCAAGCCGGTACATTGGTGTACCGATTGTGGCAGCGCCCTGGCGGAAGCGGAAGTTGAATACGAAGATAAAACTTCACCTGCTATCGACGTCCGCTTTAAAGCAACAGATACCGACAAGCTAGTCAGCGCCTTTGAGCTGGAAGGTGATGCCGGGGAAGGTGATGTTTCTATTGCTATCTGGACCACTACACCATGGACACTACCTGCTAACCGCGCCATCTCTGTTGCTGCCCGCCTTGATTATGTGCTAGTGGAGATCCAAGGGGAGCAGGGCAAAGAACGGCTGATCCTGGCTGAAGAGTTGTTGGCGGATTGTATGGCTCGCTATGAAGTGAGCGAATTCCGCAAACTGGGTTTCTGTAAAGGCGAAGCCCTGGAAAACATCCAGTTTAACCATCCTTTCTATGAATTCAGCGTGCCGGCTATTTTAGGCGAACACGTGACCACAGATGCTGGTACAGGTTGTGTTCACACTGCCCCTGGCCATGGTCAGGATGACTATGTGGTAGGTCAGCGTTATGGCTTGGAAGTGGCAAACCCTGTGGGTGATAACGGCGTTTACTTGCCGGATACCGAACTGTTTGCCGGCCAGCATGTATTTAAGGCCAACGATGCCATTGTCGATGTATTAAAAGAACAAGGCGCATTGTTACATTATGTGGCTTATCGTCACAGCTATCCCCATTGCTGGCGTCATAAAACCCCTATTATTTTCCGCGCTACGCCGCAGTGGTTTATTTCTATGGATAAAAAATCCCTTAGAAACAATGCATTGGAAGAAATTAAAGATGTTCGCTGGATCCCGGACTGGGGCCAGAGCCGAATAGAAAAAATGGTGGAAAACCGCCCCGACTGGTGTATTTCTCGTCAGCGAACCTGGGGGGTGCCTATCGCCCTGTTTGTTCACCGCGAAACCCAGGAGCTGCACCCTAACTCTATTGAACTGATGGAGCAGGTTGCACAGAAGGTTGAAAAAGAGGGGATCCAGGCCTGGTGGGATATGGATGCCGCCGAGTTATTGGGCGAAGACGCAGAACTATACAGCAAGGTACCCGATACCCTGGATGTCTGGTTTGACTCTGGCTCTACTCACACCAGCGTAGTGGATACCCGTCCGGAATATGCCGGGCATAGTGCAGACATGTATCTGGAAGGTTCTGATCAGCACAGGGGCTGGTTCCAGTCTTCTCTGATGATAGCTACGGCAATGAATGGCAAAGCGCCTTATCGTGAAGTGTTAACTCACGGCTTTGCGGTAGACGCCAATGGCCGCAAGATGTCCAAGTCTATCGGTAACGTGGTTTCACCTCAGGAAGTGATCAACAAACTGGGCGCTGATATCCTGCGTCTTTGGGTTGCTTCTACGGACTATACCGGCGAGATGACGGTATCCGATGAAATCCTTAAGCGTAGTGCAGACAGCTATCGCCGGATCCGTAACACAGCGCGTTTCCTGTTGGCTAACCTGAACGGTTTCGACCCGAAAGAGCATATGGTGGCGCCGGAAGACATGGTGTTGCTGGATCGCTGGGTAGTAGGTCGTGCAAAGGTTTTGCAGGATGAGTTGGTTGAAGCTTACGATAACTACCAGTTCCTCACGGTAACCCAAAAGCTGATGCACTTCTGCTCAATCGAACTGGGTAGTTTCTACCTGGATATAATCAAAGACAGACAGTACACAGCCAAAGGGGACAGTGTTGCTCGTCGCAGCTGCCAAACGGCGCTATACCATATTTGTGAGTCGCTGGTTCGTCTGATGGCGCCAATCATGAGTTTTACCGCAGATGAGATCTGGAAGCGCATGCCAGGTGAAAGGGGTGAGTTTGTCTTTACCGGTGTCTGGTATCAGGGCCTGTTTGGCCTGGACGAGTCCGAAGCGCTGAACGATGAGTTTTGGGGGCAGTTAGTTGAAGTTCGTGGTGAAGTGAATAAGTCCCTCGAGCAGGCTCGCCGTGACTGTAAGATTGGTGGTGCGCTGGAAGCCAACATCACTTTGTATGCTAACTCAGCACTAGCTACTCAGCTGAACAAGCTGGAAGATGAGCTGAGATTTGTGCTTATCACCTCTAAGGCGAATGTCGTCGAAGTAAGCGAAGCCCCTGAAGGTGCTATTGCAACGGAAATGGATGGTCTTTGGTTATCCGTTGAAGCATCAGATGCGGCTAAGTGTGCGCGCTGCTGGCACCACAGAGAAGATGTGGGTGCGATTGCCGAGCATGAAGAGTTGTGTGGCCGCTGTGTCACCAATGTTTCCGGCTCTGGCGAATCACGTAAGTACGCTTAATGACAGACTTAATCAACAAAACAGGACTCCGCTGGCTTTGGCTGGCGGCCCTGGTTTTTATCTTCGATATGGCAACCAAGTTCTGGGTTCATACCAGCTTTAATTTGTATGAAAGCATTGAAATTTTGCCATTTTTTAATTTTACCTATGCCCGAAATTATGGCGCTGCATTTAGCTTCTTAAGTGATGCCGGCGGCTGGCAAAGATGGTTCTTCACAGCTATCGCAATTGGTGTCAGCGGCCTGCTAGTTTATTGGTTAAAGAAGTCCCCCTATTCCCATAAGTGGATAAACATTGCCTACACCCTGATCTTAGGGGGGGCTATAGGTAACCTGGTGGACAGGTTATATCATGGTTTTGTGGTAGATTTTCTCGACGTGAATTTGGGTTTTTATCGCTGGCCCGCCTTTAACATTGCGGATTCTGCTATCTGTATTGGTGCTGGCATCATAATAATCGATGCGCTTTTAGAGAAAAAGAAGGAAAGCTAAATGGAACCGGTAATTGGTGAAACGTCCAATGTCATTATGCACTTCACCATTAAATTGGAAGACGGCTCGGCAGCTGATAGTACCAAGGTAAATAACAAACCTGCTCGATTTAATATGGGTGATGGTAGCCTGACCGCTAACTTTGAAAAGTGTTTGTTAGGATTAAAAGCCGGAGAAGAGAAGAGTTTCCACTTGGAACCCGAAGACGCCTTTGGCCTGCCAAACCCAGACAATATCTACCATGTGGACAGGGCTAAGTTTGGCGCAGAGGCACCAGCTGAGGTCGGTGCTATTATTGCGTTCACTCAGCAAGATGGCAGCGAGCTACCCGGGGTTGTTCGTGAAGTGGTAGGGGATTCGGTAACGGTTGACTTTAACCACCCCTTAGCGGGACAGAAATTAACATTTGAAGTTGAAGTGCTGGATGTCGATCCCGAGATTGGAGCCTAATCGTGGAAATATTACTGGCAAATCCCCGTGGCTTTTGTGCCGGGGTTCATCGTGCAATCAGTATCGTTGAGCGGGCCCTTGAGTTGTTTGAACCACCGATTTATGTGCGCCATGAGGTGGTGCATAACAAATATGTGGTGGACGGTTTAAAAGCCCGAGGCGCCATTTTTGTAGAAGAGCTCGATGAAGTGCCAGATAACAGTATCGTTATTTTCAGCGCGCATGGCGTGTCCCAGGCGGTGCGTATGGAAGCCAAACGACGTGAGCTAAAAGTCTTTGATGCTACCTGCCCTTTAGTAACAAAAGTGCATATGGAAGTGACAAGGGCCAGCCGAAAAGGTGCAGAATGTGTGCTGATTGGCCATGAAGGTCACCCTGAAGTTGTGGGCACTATGGGTCAGTACAACAACCCGGAAGGTGGTATTTACCTGGTTGAATCGCCAGGCGATGTTTGGGATCTGCAAGTGAAGGATCCGGAGCACCTGCTTTATTGCACTCAGACAACCTTATCTGTTGATGACACATCTCAGGTTATTGATGCATTAAGGGATAAGTTTCCTCTGATCCAGGGGCCAAGGAAAAACGATATCTGTTACGCCACGCAAAACCGACAGGATGCGGTCAAGGATCTGGCTGAGAAAACGGAACTGGTATTGGTCGTTGGCTCGAAAAACTCATCTAACTCCAATCGCTTGAGGGAAAAGTCTGCCAAAGGAGGCACTCTTTCTTATCTGGTTGATAATGCAGATGATATCAAGGCAGAATGGTTTGAGTCCTGTGGCAAAGTAGGCATCACTGCAGGCGCGTCAGCTCCTGAGGTGTTGGTGAAGCAAGTCATAGACAGAGTAAATGAGCTTGGTGGCACAATAGTAGTCGAAAACCCTGGAGCGGAAGAAAATATTGTTTTCGAAGTACCGCTTGAGTTAAGAAAAAAATAACACACAGCCTTTAATTACTGCGTTAGATAAAATATGGCCAGATAACAAGTGTTTGGTCATACTTTTAGCCTTAGCTAGCATATAGATGATTTTTGTCCAGAATAAAAAGCAAAAAAAAGTCATCATTCTGTATTTGTGACATTCTGTTCATATTTAAGATCTATAAGCTGAAATAGCTCACAAAATCTTCCCATACTAGTCCAAAATCCTCAATAACGATTAAAATTTTACTAACCACTCATGGCATTTCGCCGACAGGGATAATGTTATGCGCTCTGAGGCTGGGTTTAGCTTAATTGAAGTAATGGTCACCGCATTTATCCTGGGCACGGGAATCCTGGGTGTTGCTGCTATGCAAGGATTGGCCACGCAATCCAGCTTCGAGGCACAACAGCGTACCATGGCGGCTTTTATCGCATCCGATATCGTGGAAAGAATGAGGCTGAATAAAGCCTGGATCAATTCTGTCTCCACTGCAAGCTACACAGTTACCAGCATTAAAGCGGCATCTCTTAGTCAGCCGAGCTGTGCTACCAGTTATGGCGGTATGAGTGGCTGCTCTGGTGAGCAAGTAAAAGAACACGATTTGTTCGAGTGGCGACAAATGTTGCTGGGGTCGGCAGTTACAGAGAGTGGAAAAAATGTTAACGGCCTGGCTGGGGCTGAGGGCTGCATCAGTAATGCCAGCTCAGGAGTTGTCACTGTTATAGTGGCCTGGAATAGCAGAAGCAGCCTGCTTGATGCTGCCGATGCCTCTGATGAGTTGGCAACGGGCTGTGGTAGCGCGAGTAAGAAAAGGCGCCAGCTTAAAGTAACGACTCTGATAAGGTGAACGAAATGAAGCGCTTTCAACAGGGTTATACCTTAATCGAATGGATGGTGGTTATTGCTATTGGCTTGTTTCTAACTGCGGGGCTGAGCAGTATTTTTGTAGCCAGTAAGGGTTCTACCGTTTCCACCCAGCAAGTTGGGGAATTGCAGGAAAAAGGACGTTTTGCATTGCAAATCATTACCCAGGACCTTAAACATGTGGGCTTCTGGGGAGAGTTTACCGGCAATGCGTTGGAAGTTGGAAATGGCATATCAATCCCAACCAATTTGACGTCGGACTGTCTGGATAGCGAAGGGCATGGCTCTTTTCCTGATGCGACGCAAAAGTTCCGGGATCTATGGGCGTTTGAAATACCAGCCACAGGTAGTGTGCCAATGACGTGTGCCGATGATAAAGCGTCAACCACTACATTAGTGAGAAATACAGACGCCCTTTCAATTAAACGAGTGAGAGGCTTACCAGTAACGAGTGCGCTGGATGCCAATAGCTATTACCTTATTTCAAATGTGAGCCAGGGTAGTATCTTTGCAGGCAATATTGAGACCTTACCCACCATGAGTAACTCCCAGATTTGGCAGTTGGTCCATCATGTTTATTACCTCGATCGGGAAGTTGCTACGGATATACCAAGGTTAAGGCGAATTCGTTTGACCAGAGATAAGGGTATGCTGCTGGAGACAACTCCTTTAATTGAAGGGGTGGAAAATATGCAGTTGCTATTTGGTTTGGATATAGGGGATGAGGTGGCCCGGGATGGCACTGCCGATACCTTTGTTCCTTCAGATCAGTTAACAAATGCAGATTGGGATAATGGCAGGGTGGTTGGGGTAAAACTGTTTTTGTTGTTAAGGGCGATTGAGGAAACTCCTGGCTACAAAAACAATCAGACTTACCAGGTCGGGGAAAAGACAATAAAAGGTAATGGAGATAGATTTCGCAGGCTTCTTTTGTCTACGGTCGTGAGCTTTAGAAACACGATCCTGGTCAACTCAGGGTGACTATCATGACTAAACAAAAAGGAGTTGCGCTATTTATCGCTATGCTGATGCTATTAATGCTCACGGCGATAGGTTCGGTTCTGTTGAGTGGCAGTAACCTAGATTTAAAGATGGCGGATGCGGCGGCGCAACGAATGGCCTCCGATCAGCTGTTGGAAGGGGCGATTGAAGATATTTTAACGTCCACGACTACAGCCGCAAAGTTTGGTGCCGACAGCTCGGATATCACGGTCGCAAGCGGTGCTTTTGACGATGTGTCGGCAACGGCTACACCGAGGGGAGAAACAGCTTGCAAACGAACGCTTAATCCTAATCAGGTAAAAGGTTTTTCGTGTCGATATGTGGATGTCAGGGTAAGCACAGAACATGGCAGAAGTAAGTCTGGAGGCGGGAAGTGGGCAGTAAATGCGATGAACGCCGGTGTTGAACAGCCGATTAAAACGAATTAAGGGGGCGTTATGAGAACAAGGATACTCGCGGCAGCTTTACCTATGCTACTTAGTGGTGTTACCCAGGCGGATGACACCGAGCTATATATTGCTGATATAGGTGCGCAAAATGGTATACGTCCCCAGGTTATGATCATTTTTGATAATTCCGGCAGTATGAGGACGGAGGAGGAATTTACCAAAGCGGCTTATAACCCCAACACTGACTATGGAGTGGGCTCCGACCCGAAAGTATATTGGTCCGCAGGTAGCATGCCTGAAATTGGCGACAATACCTATTTCCTGGCCAGCAAGAACAACTGCGGCTCTTCTTTCGCAAGCTTAAACAGCAAGGGCTTCTACAACGGGAATATCCGGCGTTGGACCAATAGGAATGACTGGCGGACGTTAAATAAGAGCTGGGGTAAGGCATTTGATTGTAAAGAAGATATAGAAACAAACAATGTAATTAATGCTGGTACCTCTCATGGTAACGGATACCCGGTCAATGGCGGCCCCTACCAAGCAACCCCGGGAACCAACCCCTTTAGAGGTAGTGATGGGGTCACCTTATACACAGAAAACTATGTTCGTTGGTCTGCACTGCCAAACACGGAAAAGAAGAGTCGGCTCGCTATTGCGCAGGAAACTATAGCTGATTTGGTTAGCTCTACCACATCCGTTGATTTTGGCCTGACTGTATTTAACTATGACTACCCGTCTGACGAAAGAGATGGTGGGCGAGTAGTTACAGGTATTAAAACAATGACTGACTCGGATCGGGCCGGTTTTGTCACCACCATCAATGCGCAGGTAGCACAGGGCAATACACCGCTTTGCGAAAGTCTTTATGAGGTCTCACGTTACTATGCCGGCCAGAATGTATGGTTTGGCGATGATGACAGTGATTATGGTAGTTACGATGGTAATAAACCGCCTCGAGATATCGCAAATGCCGAGAATGGCAGCGGTATTTATGTTTCACCATTCCAAGCCTGCCAGGAAAGAGCATACGTTATTCTGATGACCGATGGTCAGCCAACCATGGATAGTGCTGCCAACTCATTGATATCACAAAAAACCAGTGCAGGCTCATACAGTGGCAGTTATATGCCGGCGTTAGCTGGTTGGATGAATGATCATGACATTGACGGCAGCAGTGCAAATGGTAGCCAGTATGTCAGTACCTTTACTATCGGGTTTGGGGAAGGTGTAAACACGAGCTCCGGTGCGCTATTAAATGAAACCGCCAAGCGGGGGGGTGGCAGCTACTATCCGGCGAACGATGCGACTGCATTAAAAACGGCTTTTCAGGAAACCATTATCCAGATCCTGAATGCGTCCTCCAGCTTATCTTCTCCGGCCATAGCGAACAATAATTTTGACCGTACCAAAAGCCTGGATGCGGTTTATTATTCCATGTTTATCCCCAGTAAAAAGAAACGCTGGCAAGGGAATATTAAGAAACTTAAAATTGATGACAAAGGGTTGTTGCGAGATGCGAATAATGCCCCTGCGATTAATGGCGCCGGTGATATTAAGGAAACAGCATCAACCTACTGGGGCGGTAATAAAGACGGTAATACGGTCGCGGCAGGAGGGGTAAATGGCTTGTATTCGGGCCTCACCAGTCGAAAGTTGTACACCAGTACCGGGCCCAAGTCCATAGCATCCCTGACAAAGGCTAGTATGAATAGCTACTTTAACACGAGCTCAAATGCCGAATTAGCTTCTGCTTTAGGTGTGCAGACATCAGATCTGGATGACAACTTAAATTGGTTGATGGGGCTGGATGTTAACGATGATGATGAGGATAACGCGACGGATGATTACCGGAGTAATGTGTTTGGCGACCCTTTGCATTCAAAACCGTTAGCGATTAACTATTCCACTGGTAGCTCACCAACGGTTCGCTTGCTGGTAGGTACTAACGCGGGTTTCGTTCATATGTTCACCGATAATGATAGCAACAATACTGTATCTGAAGACTGGGCTTTTATTCCGGGAGAGCTGTTAGAGCACGGGGTATCGCTCAAATCTAATGCCGACAGTTCCGTTCATTCGTATGGCATGGACTCGTCACCCGTGGCAGTTAGAAGCTATAGCTCCAGCGGTCAAGTGGAAAGAATCATAGCTGCAGTTGGTATGCGCAGGGGCGGTTCCAGTCTCTACGGGATTGATATCACGTATCCTGACTCGCCGTCTTTAGCATGGACGATATCGGCAAGCAACAGTGGCTTTTCAGAGTTGGGGCAAACCTGGTCGACCCCCATAGAGGCTAATGTTTCTTATACTGGTAGCGGCTCCGACAAACCTGTGGCTGCGCTGATTTTTGGCGCTGGATACGATGTAAATAAAGATACCTGCACGCCAGCAACAAACCAAAGCTGTGATGATAGTAAGGGGCGTGGTATTTATATCATTAACGGTATTACTGGTGAAAAGATTCATGGTTTTACCGGAGGGGATTGTGGTGATACTGAGCATTGTATTCGCGATAGTATCGCCGCTCCAGTCGCTGTATTGGACAGTAATGCCGATGGAAATACGGACAGAATTTACGCGGTAGATACAGGCGGTAACGTATGGCGAGCCGACCTTAACGGTGTAAACAGAAACGATTGGACTCTGGTGAAAGTTGCTAAGTTAGGCGGCGATACATCAGCCACAGACAGGCGTTTCTTTAATGAGCCAGTTTTAGTCCGGACCTTCCATCATAAAGTAACCAAGGTGACAACTGAAAATGAAACCAGCTATACCTTCAGTAAGATCCCATACGATGGCGTGTTAGTCGGTAGCGGTAACCGAGCCAGTCCAGCTTCCGACACTACTACGAGTGACAGCTTCTTTATGATCCAGGATAAATATATCTTACCCACCAAATTTGGCTCGGAAGATCATCCAAATCCCACGCCTATCAGCTATAGCGACTTGTATGACATTACCAATAACCCGGTGGGAAGTTATACCGGTGAGCAGGTGTTAAATATTAAGGCGGACTTAAGTGCTAAGGGGGGTTGGCGTTACAGTCTTTCTGAAAGTGGTGAGAAATCTTTAGGTGGTGCAGTCGTATTAGAAGGCACTGTGTATTTTACTTCTTTCTCTCCGAATGCGACCTCTAATTTACAATGTGGTATTGGCAGCTTGGGAGTGGGGCGCTTACATGCGGTTAATTTACATTCCGGCGTTAACACCCATTCGTGGAGGGAGATGGATATTGGTTCCAGGGTCCCTGATACTCTGGTGGTTCATTCTGGAGTAAATGAAAAAGGTGAGTCTGTCTTAAGGCTGCTTGGAGTGGGCCAGGGTGAAGAAACAAGCATTACGGAAGAGGGTGAAACCAGCACTGTTGTGGTGAATACTGGTACTGTAAAGAGTAATGCTGATATGGATCCCAAACATATTTATAGTTATTTCGAGGAAAAATAATGCGTAGCAGGCAGTGGGGAATGAGCTTAATTGAGTTAATGGTTGCCGTTGGCATAGTGGGTATTTTAATCGCAATTGCTTACCCCTCATATACCTCTTATGTGACTTCAAGCAACCGAACTGAGGCCCAAAGGTGGTTGATTCAGTTAGCTAATTTACAAGAGCAGTTCTACCTGGACCAAAGAACCTACAGCGATAAAGTGACAAAACTCATATCAGGAGCTGGGGTAACAGAAAGCGGTTATTATGAACTTGATATACCGACCTCTGCGGCAAAGCTTATTTTCGAATTCACCATTCGAGCTACCGCCTCGGGTAGTCAGGCCACAAACGATACTGATTGTCTTTCCTTGACGATTAATCAAGCGTTGGATAAGCAACCTGCAAAGTGTTGGGAGTAAAAACATGAATAAGATAATGATGGGGTTAATAATATGCCTAATACCATCTCTGGTATACGCAGAAAAATCTTATGTTAAGTGTCATATTCGCACCGATAATGCGGTAGATACAGTGGAACAATTTGTTTATCCGTCTAGTTCTATAAGTTCGGCTCGGTTAGCGGAGTTCACAGCATCTCTTGCCGGTAAGTCTATCTTTGCCACGGATGGAAAACAGCGGGTTGCCATATTGCAAGTATTTGAATGTGCGGAGTTACAAGGGAAATTTAAGAGTAATACGGCAAGAGAATTGGAACTTCAGATCCCCCACTAATTGCAGTTAATGATGTCGGTTTGACTGGCCCTGCCAGTTGGACTCACTTCTACACCAACGGTGGAAGCGTTATTGCCAGTACAATATCTGAAATTAACGTTGGTAAAATTGTTTGGTAACCCGTCAGGGCGGAAAGTAAGAAATGTAACACTTGTGGGGCTGGAAACCAGAGTATCGTTGCTACTAAACGGTTGTCCACTCTGTAAAACAGTGTCTGCGCTATTCACCACGCCGTCGCCATTAACGTCAATAAACACATCCATCCCCGCGCTCCAGTTTGCAGTGCATTTGCATGCTGTTCCACCATCACACGTGTTATCAGTGGCTAATGCGCAAACCGTCACTAGGTTACCTTGATTGACTGCCTGGTTTCTCGCAAAGGTGAAATTTTTTACCATCACATTGGCGACAGTATTGGTTCGATTATCTGAAAACAGCTGGTTAAACCCAGGTATACCCATGGTCATAAGAATGACCCCTATGGTCAGTACCACCATCATTTCCAGCAAAGTAAATCCTTTTTGCATCAATTTTGGTGCTTCTTGAATCAGGGAGTAGTTTAAGTTTATCAGATCTGGTTATTTAGTATTAGAAATGAGCACCTGTTAAATCCTCAAGATGTGACATCTCAGGCATTATTGACTTTTATAGCCTAACCAAATGTTTAAGTAAATTCACTATGGAGTAAGTTAGCCATTGGGAAAACCACCGTTAATATGTTATAGCTATGCGCTGCTAAGTTAAGGATTTACTTGACAGCTCAAGGGGAAAAAATGAAAAAGATCGAAGCCATTATCAAGCCGTTTAAAATGGATGATGTGCGTGAAGCTTTGGCTGACATTGGTATTACGGGAATGACAGTGTCGGAAGTAAAGGGGTTTGGTCGCCAGAAGGGGCACACCGAACTTTATCGCGGTGCTGAGTATATGGTGGATTTTTTACCTAAGGTGAAAATTGAGATTGTGGTTCGCTCGGAAGATGTGGAACGTTGTATCGAATCCATAATCAGTACCGCGCAAACCGGAAAAATTGGTGACGGAAAAATTTTTGTGACCGATGTGCAGCGTGTTGTTCGAATTCGAACCGGCGAAGAAAACGAAGAAGCTATCTAAGCTGACATAAAAAGGCTCCAATTTGGAGCCTTTTTATCTTTATCTATACTTACCTTACTCAGGAGTTCTGCGGAAAGTTTTGCTTCATTGGTCCGAAGAGGGTCCTTTGTTTAGGCGCTTTCAAGCCAGGAGCCTTTTTTATCAATGTTTACCTTACCCAGGAGTTCTGCGGAAAATTTTGTTTCATTACCTGCAAGGTCCGTTGTTTCGGCTCCTCCAGTGCGAGCTCTTCATAACCTTCCAACATGATTTCTAAGGCCCGCTCTGTGGCGCCTGTATTCGGGAAATTTTCCAGGATATATTTGCCGCGGTTGATAGCCGCCAGATAAGCTTCCCGCGTAATGTACCATTCGGCAACGTCAATTTCGTAACGCGATACACTATCCTTAATAAACACCATTCTGCGTTGTGCATCGGCGGCATAGATACTGTTTGGGTAGCGTTTTAACAGTCGATTAAAATCCCTGAAGGCTGACTGAAGGTGGCTGGGATCCCGGTTATATCTGTCGATACCTAATATAGAGTGGAATGTGTTATAATCCGCCGCCATATTTGCCAAACCACGCATATAGTAAACGTAATCTATGTTTTGATGAGTTGGACTTAGGCGGACAAATCGGTCGATGTTTGCCAGTGCTTGTGCCGTTTCATCGCTCTTGTAGTAGGCATAAATAAGGTCGAGTTGGACCTGTTCAGAGTGAGGACCAAAAGGGTATCTGGCATCCAGCGCTTCGAGTACATCTGCCGCTTTGCTGTAGTTACCCGCTTGCAATGCTACCTGAGCATCGTCATAAAGCTCGACGGGAGCTTTGTCCGGAACCTTGGCTTTTTCCTTGGAGGAACAACCCAGAGTAAGAAATACGGCGACAGTGGCCGCGGTTACCAGGCGAAAATGCTTATTCATCACAACAGGTATAATTCCGTTTTCTTAAAAACGACAAAGTATCCGTTATGCGAAGGCAAAAGAAAAGTTAAAATACCCATAATCTTGAACACAAGTGGCAAGCCCACTAAATAACAAGGGCAGATAATGAGCCAAGAAATAATGTTACAGGGGGAGGTTAGCTCCCATCAGTTAGGTCAAAGGCTGGATCAGGCGCTGGCGGAAATCTTTCCGGATTATTCCCGCTCCCGGATAAAAGAATGGATCCTAGCTGAGCGAGTTAAGCTAGACGGAAACGTTGCGGCTAAGCCAAGGGAAAAAGTATATCCGGGGCAGGTGGTTGAACTAAACGCTCTACTGGAAGACGAAGTAAGCTATCAGCCGCAGAATATCGAGCTGGATATTGTGTATGAAGATGACCATATTCTGGTAATTAATAAGCCGGCAGACCTCGTGGTGCACCCTGGAGCTGGTAACCCTGATGGAACGGTACTAAATGCTTTATTGCACCACTTCCCCGATATTGTCGAAGTGCCACGGGCGGGAATTGTCCATCGCCTGGATAAAGATACGACGGGTTTGATGGTGGTTGCGAAAACGGTGCCGGCCCAAACGCATTTAGTGATCAGCCTTCAGGCCAGGAATATTACCCGGGAATATGAAGCTATCGCCATTGGTACCATGACAGCCGGTGGTAAAGTTGATGCGGCCATCGGCAGGCACTCAACTCACCGTACTCAAATGGCGGTAAAAGAAATGGGTAAACCTGCGGTGACCCATTATCGAGTGGCCGAGAAATTCAGGGCGCATACCCGGCTAAGGCTGCGGCTAGAAACGGGACGGACGCATCAGATCAGAGTGCATATGGCCCATATTACTCATCCCTTGGTTGGGGACCAGTTATACGGTGGGCGTGCGCGACTACCGAAAAATGCGTCAGATGAGTTAGTTGCAGCGCTACGTGGCTTTAAGCGCCAGGCGTTACATGCGGCCATGTTAAGGCTAGAGCACCCAATCACAGGTGAATTGATGGAGTGGCGTGCTCCTGTACCGGGTGATATGGTGAAACTGGCTGAGATACTTCGTGAAGACACTCGGCTAAATCCAGTAGAAGATTATTAGTCTGGTTGGCCGATAGGTGAAGCCCGATCTCAAAAAGTATCGGGTAAATCGTCAGAGGAAGAGGTATGCAGTGGATAACACCGGATTGGCCCGCACCCAACAGGGTAAAAGCAATATCTACTACTATGGCAGGTGGAGTTAGTTTACCGCCTTATGCCGGGCTTAATCTGGGTCTGCATGTAGGGGACAAGGAGCAGCACGTTGAGCAAAATCGCGGGATATTGGCGAGTAAACTTGGCTTAAATCAACCACCCCTTTGGTTGAACCAGGTGCATGGAGTCCGGGTGATTAAAGCCGAGGTTCCTTTCACTATGCCGGAAGATGCAGATGGGAGCTGGACGCAGGAAAAAGGGCTCGCATGCGCCATTATGACAGCAGACTGCTTACCTGTACTTATAACAGATAATAAAGGCAGTTTTGTCTGTGGGTTACACGCTGGCTGGCGCGGTTTATGCGATGGTGTTATCGAATCTGCTTTGGCTCAGATATCGGTTGACCCCAGTACAATCCTGGTGTGGTTAGGTCCAGCAATTGGACCTCATGCCTTTGAAGTGGGTGATGAAGTACGAACGGCCTTTTTGGCCAAGGATACAGGCGCTCACCTTGCCTTTGCGCCTTTTGGTCAAAAGTGGAAAGCCGACTTGTATCAGTTAGCAAGGTTAAGGCTAAAAAAGCTTGGTGTACAACAAGTCTTTGGTGGTGGTTATTGTACCTTCCAGCAAAAAGAGAGCTTTTACTCCTATCGCCGAGATGGTGTGACAGGTCGAATGGCCAGCCTGATTTGGCTTGGGGATTAGCCGTGTAAGCACGATTTTAATACGGCCATCTAACGCTATATTTTAAAGAGTCCTCCTGTTGTGTCATCAGGTAGTCAGGTGTAAATCTTTAACAACTTACCCGTCTCACAAAAAGCCTATTTGCTGATATGCGTGGTAGTTAACGGCGCCGAAGCAAACTATTCAATGTTGGATCAGCGCAAGGTCGGTCCGTGGGGACTGTGTTGGGGGGGGGGGTTGCCTATTATCACCAGAAAGCATCGTCTGGCGAGTTGGATGAGGAGCTAGCCAGTGCCCATCCTGAAACACACACATTCGTTCTTCAGTCATATTCTTAAAACGCGAAACTTGCCGTTTTGAAAAGGCCTAAAGTTAGTCGCTACTATCTCAGCGCTCCCTGTCATTGTCAGTATATGGACTCCTCCAAAATTGCAACAGCAATTTTGGAATAAACAGTTTAGATGCGTGCGTATATTCGGACTCTTTTTGGGGTGCGGCCCCTGGCCCTGGATGTATTCGCACCTTCATGCCTCTACGCTTGCTCGGTATTTACTACCTTGACAATGATCAGGCTCTTGAAGGTCGGTCTCACCTGTTTATTCGTTCTTCGTGTTGCAGTTAAACTCGTTTTCTTTTGTTGTTATGCTGTTAGTGCCTTGGGGGTTTGATATGCCGTGTTGTAATGTAACATCGCCCAAGCCGTTCTGATGGTTTTATTGGCCAATGCGACCGCCGCTCTGAGTTTTCCACGTCGCTCAATAAGAGACTTGAGCCAGGCTTCTTTTGTGTTGCTCGATGCTCGTTTATCCACCGATACCACCACAGATAATGCGCCTTGAATTAACGTTGAACGCAGCCGTTTATTCCCGGACCTCTTCCCTATATGTCCAAGTGTGACGACTCCCCCCGTACTGTACTGCTTCGGGGTCACTCCGATACATGCTGACGCTTCTCGGCCATTTTTAAAGCTCTCCCCCTTATCTCCCAGCGCAAGAAATATCCCCAACGCATTCACCGGGCCAACCCCTTCCAGCTCCAGTAAACGCTGGCAATCCGATTGCTGTCGGATCAGTGCATCCAACGATTTGTTAACTTTAGATAGCTCGTTTTGATGGCGAACAAATGCACGATAAAGCTCAGCCAGTTGAAGACGAAAAGCACCGGGTAAGCCATTCTCTGCTTCCTCAAGCAGCTCGGGTATCGCCCGTTTTAGAGCGGCAAACCCCTTTGGAAAGGAAATACCAAATTCATACAGTAAACCCCGGATGAGATTAGATGTAGCTGTAATGTGGTCCAGCCAGTGCTCCCTCATCCGCTCAATGGCCTGAAGTCCCTGTTGCTCTACTGATTTTACGCTCACCGTCTTGATGCGTGGCTGACAGGCGGTAATAGCGATAGCAAGTGCATCGTTTTTGTCAGTTTTTTGCCCTTGCCTGTAAGGGCTAACGGCCTTGGGCGTTAACAACATAGGTGTATGCCCCATGGCGAGCATTTTTCTGGCCCAGTAATGTGCAGAGCCACAGGCTTCCATTGCGACGAGAGCGGGAAGTTGCTGTGCCAACCAGACCTCTAATTTTGACTTGGTAAAAGCGCGGTCAGTGACTACCTTTCCGTGTTTATCAACGACACAAACATGAAAAGAGTTTTTTGCCAAATCGATACCAATGACAGTATGGTTATACATGTGTGGACTCCTTTTTCGTATTGGTAGCTCACTAATAACCGTAGTTCGCGGGAGGGGGAGGAGTCCATACATCGCTTGCCTGGTATGGTCCGACATCTCGGTCTAGTGTCTTTTAGCGCACACAGAGATCGCGGTAAAGCCGCTGGATCCCCTCGTGCGAGGGAATGACAGAATCGGCATTTCAGGACGGGCACTAGAGCACCATATAGTTTAAAAACTAAGCAGCTAAATTCATCGCTATGTGCAAGTTGGTTATCATCGCTGTCCGGCTTAAGTCATATTCGTTCAGCCGTAACCCTTTATATCTTGCTCTTGGCCCCTTGCGGTTACAGATCGATGCCAGAGAATGCTCCACTTTGACTCGTTCTCTGGCATCAGCCCGCCCTTCTGCCGTTTCAGCATAGTATCGCAACCTTTGCAGCATCGCTTCTTGTGGGTGTATCGACAGACTTCTACCCGTCTTTGACTCGGTACATTCGTTTTTCTTTGCACAGCCATCACATAGAGCACCTGGAAATTGAGCTCGGTTATCCTTTTTTCCACGGATAGCCGTCGTATGTCCTGCTGGACAAGTTACCTGAGCTTGCTCAAGATCAATGCTAAATGCCTTCTTCCCATACTTTCCGTTGGTTGCCGGATTCCAGGGTTTGGCCACTACTGTCTTTCCCTGATCATATAATTCGACGGTCCACTCTGCTGCCAGGTAACCACGGTCTATGCTCACCTCCTCTACCTGGCCGTAGCGCTGGACTTTGGGTTTCAGTAACTCGCTGGCTTGATGTTCTGGCTCATTAGCTGGCCGCACGCAAGTCGCTAATACCACCTTCCAGTCCAATTCAATGGCAATATGTTGCTTGAAGCCATTGATGGTGCGGGCGCTCGATTTTCGACCATGCCGCATGTCGCCATCCTGGATAGAAATCTGCCGATCGGGCGCTACGCCCTTTCTCACCCGGGAGCCGCCATCAGGATCTAGCTCGATATTTTGCTCCAATACCCTTTCCAGCAGTGCGAGTGATTCTTTCAGTGCCTTGTGTTCAGCCACCGCAGCTGGCTGGTTACCGATCCATTGACGTATGGCTTCCACATCTTTGAGTAGGATATTGATGGCATTTCGCTTTTCTGCGGCATCTGACCAGTCTATGTCCAACGCGGCTTTGATACTGATCTTGCCAATCAATTGAGTGCCTGCTTCCGTGATAATCTGCACTTCGCTGGTTTGCCTAACTTGTGCAGCACAGTCCACCAGTAGCTCCAGTGCATGACCGACCAAGTTAAAGGTGTCTTCCACTCGTCCAGCCCCTTGCAATGGGGCAGAGTCCAGGGAAATCCTCAGCTTCTTGTGACAAAAACCGCCAAACTCTTTTGCGACGGCAACGCTCTGCTCGAGCAAAGTGACATCCATATTGTGTTTCACCAAACGGTGACGAAAATCACACAAAGTGCCTTGAGAAAAAGGTGTACTTTCTTCTCCTAAACAGTTGAGCACCATTTGCCAACGTTTATCAAACATGGCTTCCAGCGCCGCCCCTGCATCAGATTTCTGCTCATATGCCTGTAACAGGGTAGCCATGGCCAGCTGCGCTGTGGGCACGGGTGGTTTTCCCCGGGGGTGATCGGCATACATGGCCATTAACTGCTGATTAATCTTGTCATCAAAAATCCGATGCCGGTGATGACGTAAAAATACAAATAACTTCCCATGACTCTTCAATCGCTTACAGATGAGCTCTTCTTGTTTCGTCAGTGCAATAGGGCACTCCCAATAACGCGAGTCTGACATAATCAATTCCAGTGAATAATTAACAATGCGACGTATTTGATCATGTATTTACACTCATGTCGATCTGGTTATTTTTTAAACTGATCGGTGCTCTAGCCAGGCGCCAAATAAGCAATATGGCTTATGGCTTATGGCTTATGGCTTATGGCGAAAACGGCAGTGGCCTAAAAAGTAGGCCGTAGCATATTACCTATCCATGATATTGCTAAAAATACGGTTCGAGGCAGCCAGGTTCCCTAGGATGATAGCCACTGTGTGCAGTAGTTATCCCAGGAAATACAAGAGCAACTCCAAAACTTTAAGCTATAACCATGCTCGTGATCAATTTGAGCGATAATTTATCTTGAAACTGAAAAAACCGCTCCCATTTATTCCCTAGTAACAGGATTTAATTTAGGGAAAGCTTATGCGCCTCGACCGACTAACTGCCAAATTCCAGCTCGCTATCTCAGATGCACAATCTTTAGCATTAGGCAGGGACCACCAATATATAGAGCCGGTTCATTTGATGACCGCCTTGATGAACCAGGATGCTGGCTCCTTGCGCCCGATCCTGTCTGATGCAGGCGTAACCATCAGCAGCTTACGTTCTCAATTGGCCCAGGCGCTGGACTCTCTGCCACGGGTGGAAGGAATAGGTGGTGATGTTCAGCTCTCAGGTGCATTGGGTGTCATGTTTAATTACTGTGACAAAATGGCCCAAAAACGAAAAGACAAGTTTATCTCATCTGAGATATTTCTGCTGGTGGCATGTGAAGATAAGGGCGAGTTAGGTGATATTCTACGCAAGTCCGGCACCCATAAAGCCAAAATAGAACAGGCAATCGAAAAGGTGCGTGGCGGCAAAAAGGTAGACGATCCCAATGCAGAAGATCATAGACAAGCATTGGAAAAGTTCACTATCGATCTGACTGCGAGGGCTGAGCAAGGCAAACTCGATCCCGTTATTGGCCGTGACGATGAAATTCGCCGTACTATTCAGGTATTACAGCGCAGGACCAAAAATAACCCGGTACTTATAGGTGAGCCTGGAGTGGGTAAAACCGCCATCGCCGAGGGGCTGGCACAGCGGATTATTAACGCTGAGGTCCCGGAAGGGCTAAAAAACAAGCGTGTACTGTCGCTGGATATGGGAGCGTTAATTGCGGGGGCTAAATACCGGGGGGAATTTGAAGAAAGGTTAAAAGCGGTATTAAACGAACTGGCGAAGGAAGAAGGCCAGATCATCCTGTTTATTGATGAACTACACACCATGGTAGGGGCTGGCAAAGCCGATGGTGCCATGGATGCAGGTAATATGCTTAAACCCGCCTTAGCGCGTGGCGATCTCCATTGCGTTGGTGCGACTACCCTGGACGAATACCGAAAGTATGTGGAAAAGGATGCCGCATTAGAGCGCCGTTTCCAGAAGATACTAGTGGAAGAGCCCAGTGTTGAAGACACAGTTGCTATACTACGTGGTCTGAAGGAAAGGTATGAATTACACCATAAGGTGGAAATAACCGATCCGGCAATTGTAGCAGCGGCCAGTTTGTCACATCGTTATGTTTCTGACCGACAGTTACCGGATAAAGCCATCGATCTTATCGATGAAGCTGCATCCAGCATTCGGCTACAAATCGATTCTAAGCCGGAAGCTCTGGACCGACTGGAGCGACGTAATATCCAGCTTAAATTGGAACAACAGGCACTTACCAAAGAAACAGACGATGCGAGCAAAAAGCGTCTCGAATTACTTTGCTCTGAACTGGCTGAGAGTGAGCAAAAGTATGTCGAGTTGGACGAGGTGTGGAAAGCGGAAAAAGCCGCATTATCAGGCACGCAAAACATTAAAGCAGAGCTTGAACAGGCGCGAATGGATCTGGAATTTGCTCGTCGGGCCAGCGACTTAAGCCGTATGTCTGAGCTGCAATACGGTCGCATTCCCGAGCTGGTTAAGCAGCTGGATCTCGCTTCCCAGGCTGAAATGCAGGATATGACTCTGTTGCGACATAAGGTCACGGATAACGAAATCGCGGACGTCTTGTCCCGGGCTACCGGTATTCCTGTCGCCAAAATGCTGGAAGGCGAACGTGAAAAGTTACTTAAAATGGAAGGGCTGTTACACGGCAGGCTCATCGGTCAGGATGAAGCCGTGTCTGCGGTTTCCAATGCCATTCGTCGCAGCAGGGCAGGTCTTGCAGACCCGAACCGGCCGATCGGTTCATTTCTATTCCTTGGACCCACAGGTGTCGGTAAAACAGAACTATGTAAATCCCTGGCAAACTTTATGTTTGATTCCGAGGACAATATGGTGCGTATCGATATGTCCGAGTTTATGGAAAAACATGCTGTGGCCCGTTTAGTGGGGGCTCCGCCGGGTTATGTGGGTTATGAAGAAGGCGGTTATCTCACTGAAGCCGTTCGACGTAAGCCTTACTCGGTAATCTTGTTGGATGAGGTGGAAAAGGCCCATCCGGACGTATTTAATATTCTGTTGCAGGTGTTGGATGATGGCCGCCTGACGGATGGTCAGGGCAGGACGGTAGATTTTCGTAATACGGTGATCATTATGACGTCTAACTTTGGCTCAGATATGATCCAGGAGATGTACGGTCATGCCAGCTACGACGACGTTAAAGTGAAGCTATTGGATAACCTTCAGCAACACTTCAGGCCTGAGTTTCTTAATCGAATCGATGAAACAGTGGTTTTCCATCCTCTTGGCGCAGCTCATATTAAGTCTATTGCTCATATTCAGTTGGCTAACCTGGATAAACGATTAGCAGAGAAGGACTATAAACTGCAAATATCCAGTGCTGCATTGGACAAATTGGCAGAGGCAGGTTTCGACCCTGTCTATGGTGCCAGGCCGTTAAAACGGGCCATCCAGCATCTGTTGGAAAACCCGTTAGCCAATGATATTCTATCGGGAAAGCTGCTGCCTGGTAACACCATTCGGGTTGATGTCGCCGATAATAGGCTGAGCTTCAAGCAGTAGCTGCCTTGTCGCCACAGACTGAGCGCAGTTTGTGGCCCCTTTTCTGTGTCCAGCTCAGGGCGCATGTGGTGTTTTTTCACATTCCCTATTTTATGAGACTGGTCTATGTCTGAAGTCAACCACCCTACCGGGCGTCAACGCCGTGGCATCTATTTGCTGCCTAATCTGTTCACCACGGCGGGTCTGTTTTTTGGCTTTTATGCCGTTATTAAGTCAATGAATGGGGATTTTTAAGCCGCTTCTATCGGTATCTTTATTGCTATGGTGATGGATGGTCTCGATGGCCGGGTCGCCCGCCTGACTAATACGGAAAGTGCATTTGGCGCTGAATACGACAGTATGGCGGATATGGTGTCATTTGGGGTGGCGCCTTCACTCGTGGCCTATAATAGGGGGTTGTTTGAGCTGGGTAAAATAGGCTGGTTAGCCGCCTTTATCTTTACTGCAGGGGCTGCGCTGCGCCTTGCCCGCTTTAATACCCAGGTTGGCAGCGCAGACAAAAATTATTTTCAGGGGCTGGCTAGTCCCGCAGCGACGGCGATCATCGCAGGCGGGGTGTGGCTTGGTAGTAAGTATGAAATCAGTGGGACAGATGTCAGTTGGTTGGTGGCTGTGATCAAGATTGCTACGGGGTTGTTGATGGTGAGCAATTTCCGCTATCACAGCTTTAAAGGCATTGACTGGAAAGGCAGGGTCCCCTTCGTAGCGCTACTTATCATAGTGCTTGTTTTGGCCGTTATCGCCCTAAGACCTGCCTTTGTGCTGTTTAGCGTTTTTACTCTCTATGCGTTGTCGGGGCCGGCAGTAACCATTTGGCGTATTCGTAAATTGAAGGCCAGGGGTTAACCCGGCCGACCATCAAGCCTGGGTTTGGTTAGCATTGGTAAATAAAACAAGACAAATAAACCAAAGCTCAGCACCCACAGGCCACCGCTTATTTGGTAAGCGGTGAGCAATAATTCTGGAGCCAGATAAGGAAGTAGAGTTCTGGTTAAGGCTGCGGCTAGGATGGAAAAAAATGCCAGGGACATAAGCCTGTTTGGTTTTAGCATACGCCCAGTATGACCAAGGGTTACCCTGGCAATCATTGCTAAAATAACACCTCCGATAACACCTATTGTCAACAGGTGGATAGCCAGCGAAAGTTGTAATTTCTCTTGGGAAAAGCTAGCCGCCATAGCGGCTAACCCTAGTGGTATGAAAAGATAGGAGAGGTGTAAGCTCCATAACAGCGGGGTTTTGAATGTTATCCAGGTCTTCCATCTGAGCAGCTTAATTAAGTTAGCGAGACTACTTATCAGCGCCAGTCCTCCCTTTACTAATAACATGCTTTGATTTTCAGGTGCAAAGGAGAGTAGAGCGAGCAATAAAATGGGTAGGTTACAAAGTAGCTCCAGCCAGAGCTTCGGTAGAGCTTTTTCTGTGTCGGTACCCTTAGCAGTAAAAAAGGGAATAACCCGGCCACCCATTACTGAAATTAAAAATACGATTAATAAAGTAGTAGCAAGCGCCGCGTTCTGGCTTAACTCTCCGTCTCCTTGGTACATTGCGGCCAGCATGGTTGCGTTTAGTAAGGTAAAAACCAGTAATAAAGGAACAAAAAAGAGGTTACGCCATTGCTTGATCTTTAATATTGGAATTGCCAGATATAGTGCAGCCAAAGGCATCCAGCTCAATTCGATTATTGCAGCCAGCCAGAAGTTTGACTCGGAGCTGGTGGCAATAAAAATGCGACCCATTAGCCAGAGATTAAAAAGAAAGAACAACTGCCAGCCGCGGACTCCTGGCATACCGGTCCAATTTTGTATGGCGGTAAGTACGAAACCAACAATAATTGCTCCGGCAAAACCAAATAGCATTTCATGGGCGTGCCACCAAAGCGCGCCTCCTACAGGGTGGAACTGTATAGTCCCACCGAGCGTAGCCAGCCAAATAACCAGGGTAGCAATGCTCGCCAGTACACCAAAGAGAAAGAAAGGGCGAAACCCCAGCCGGAAAAGAGGCACAATCTGCTGCTCTTTACTGTTATCCAAAATCTGCATCATTTATAAAAATCCTTATTGTACCGGGATACCTAGTTCTTTTTGCACCGCCATATGGGATACATAACCGATTTTAACTAAGGTTGCGGCGACTATGATCAATATATGGGCGAATATTTGTTGCTTTAATGAAAAGTGGGATGCGTATGGGTAAGCAACAATAATACTGATAAGTGAGATTACCAATGAAGTCCATAAAACGGTATTGGCGATTTGGAATAAGAATTGATATTTACGTTGCTGTGTCATGGCTGTACTCCGATACGACTTAATTTACAGTATTACCTAAGCGATTTACGTGCCAATAATTAAGAAATTGATTAATATGGCATTTATGTCACCAGGATAACCACGGTGTGATAATGATACTCTCTCAGTGGGTGTGTTAAAGACAGTTACGTGGTCAAAATGACAATTATGATGAGTAAGATCTAACCATCGGTTCTGCTGGATAGTGGGAGATCGGTTTAAAAGGCAGCTAAACTGTTCTTTCTGATTGTTTTGTGAACATAGTTTCGGTTTGTTTGGTTTTTTTCCAAAAAAGTCTTGCGCTTGGGCGTCGCTTCTCTATAATGCGCCACCTCTGAGAGGCTGGTCCGACACGTCGGAGACACCCGATATTCAAGGGCTGAAGCGATATCGGTCAGGCTAGAAACTGCGGTTTCAACCCTGGAAAGAAAATTGCAAACTTCTTCGGAATTAGCATTGACTTTCGAAACGGCTAGCGTAGTATACGCAGCCCTGACGAGGCAAGCAAACGCCGACTCAACGCTCTTTAACAATTTAATCAGACAATCTGTGTGGACACTCCAACAGTTGTTGAGACTCGCTAAGCAGCTTAGCTGCAAACGATTTTCTCAATATTTTGGATGTTCGACAGAACGACTTTATGTCCACTATTTATAGTGGGAATAAAAACCAGAATTCATTGAGCAGGATGTTTTGCTTGCAAAACATCTCGTCCGACAGTTTATTCGCTTGCGAATAAACGAGAGGGCAAAAAAACTTTAAATTGAAGAGTTTGATCATGGCTCAGATTGAACGCTGGCGGCAGGCTTAACACATGCAAGTCGAGCGGAAACGATGATAGCTTGCTATCAGGCGTCGAGCGGCGGACGGGTGAGTAATGCTTGGGGAACTGCCCGATAGAGGGGGACAACAGTTGGAAACGACTGCTAATACCGCATAATCTCTTTGGAGCAAAGGTGGCCTATCCTTGGAAGCTATCGCTATCGGATGTACCCAAGTGGGATTAGCTAGTTGGTAAGGTAATGGCTTACCAAGGCGACGATCCCTAGCTGGTCTGAGAGGATGACCAGCCACACTGGAACTGAGACACGGTCCAGACTCCTACGGGAGGCAGCAGTGGGGAATATTGCACAATGGGGGAAACCCTGATGCAGCCATGCCGCGTGTGTGAAGAAGGCCTTCGGGTTGTAAAGCACTTTCAGCGAGGAGGAAAGGGTGTTGCTTAATACGTAACATCTGTGACGTTACTCGCAGAAGAAGCACCGGCTAACTTCGTGCCAGCAGCCGCGGTAATACGAGGGGTGCAAGCGTTAATCGGAATTACTGGGCGTAAAGCGCGTGTAGGTGGTTGATTAAGCCAGATGTGAAAGCCCCGAGCTCAACTTGGGAACTGCATTTGGAACTGGTCGACTAGAGTTTTGTAGAGGGTGGTAGAATTTCCAGTGTAGCGGTGAAATGCGTAGAGATTGGAAGGAATACCAGTGGCGAAGGCGGCCACCTGGACAGAAACTGACACTGAGACGCGAAAGCGTGGGTAGCAAACGGGATTAGATACCCCGGTAGTCCACGCCGTAAACGATGTCTACTAGGAGTCTGAGGTCTTGTACCTTGGGTTCCAAAGCTAACGCATTAAGTAGACCGCCTGGGGAGTACGGCCGCAAGGTTAAAACTCAAATGAATTGACGGGGGCCCGCACAAGCGGTGGAGCATGTGGTTTAATTCGATGCAACGCGAAGAACCTTACCTACTCTTGACATCCACGGAATTTAGCAGAGATGCTTTAGTGCCTTCGGGAACCGTGAGACAGGTGCTGCATGGCTGTCGTCAGCTCGTGTTGTGAAATGTTGGGTTAAGTCCCGCAACGAGCGCAACCCCTATCCTTAGTTGCCAGCACGTAATGGTGGGAACTCTAGGGAGACTGCCGGTGATAAACCGGAGGAAGGTGGGGACGACGTCAAGTCATCATGGCCCTTACGAGTAGGGCTACACACGTGCTACAATGGCGGATACAAAGAGCTGCGAACTAGTGATAGTGAGCGAATCTCAAAAAGTCCGTCGTAGTCCGGATTGGAGTCTGCAACTCGACTCCATGAAGTCGGAATCGCTAGTAATCGTGGATCAGAATGCCGCGGTGAATACGTTCCCGGGCCTTGTACACACCGCCCGTCACACCATGGGAGTGGGCTGCACCAGAAGTCATTAGCTTAACCTTCGGGGGGGCGATGACCACGGTGTGGTTCATGACTGGGGTGAAGTCGTAACAAGGTAGCCCTAGGGGAACCTGGGGCTGGATCACCTCCTTACCTAAAGCGACTCGAACTGTTGTTAACTCGCACTTTTACTTCGTAAAAGCTGCTGTTTGACCAGTCACATCTCTTCGAGATGTTCAGGGAGTGCCCACACAAATTGTCTGATTAATTAAAGATGTGAAGTTTCTGGAATATGGCTGCTCACTAGCGTTCGCCTGATTCATAAACTGCTGAGAAACATGTTTCTCATATCGAGTTTATGTCCCGTTCGTCTAGAGGCCTAGGACACCGCCCTTTCACGGCGGTAACACGAGTTCAAATCTCGTACGGGATACCAATTCTCTTGTTTAAGAGAATTGGAAGCACGAACCCTGAGTTCCCTCTCCTTGTTTAAGGAAGATGGAGAGCCAAGAAACCACCTTCGCATTGTGTTGGTTGAGAAATCAAAGAACTGTAGGAGCGAATGAAATTCGCGATTATATCTCTTTGCTTTTTTAAGCAATTGCTCTTTAAAAATTTGGAAAGCTGATAAAGTTCATTGAACACATTAGTAACCACCATTTTGCGTTGCAAAATCGGTATGTTACGTATTATCACTTGGTGATAATACTCGATGTGTTTAATACCGAGTTGTTTCTTCGGAAACAATTCAAGCAATAGAAATAAATGTTAAGTGTTAAAACTTAGCACGTACTGAGTTTGTATTAGCGCCTTCTCACACATTTACTTGGTAAATGATGTTGTTAGGCAGGTCGCTTTTACAAGTAAAAGCTCAGTTATAGTTCGCAAGTGTCTTGGTAAAGACAAAGGATGCACGAAAGTGGGTCCTGCAATACGACACTGTTTAGGTGTTGTATGGTTAAGTGAATAAGCGTGCACGGTGGATGCCTTGGCAGTCAGAGGCGATGAAGGACGTGGCAATCTGCGATAAGCTCTGGTGAGCTGATAACAAGCGTTATAACCAGAGATTTCCGAATGGGGGAACCCACCTGTTTACAGGTATCGTTACGTGAATACATAGCGTAACGAGGCGAACGCGGTGAACTGAAACATCTAAGTAACCGTAGGAAAAGAAATCAACCGAGATCCCGAAAGTAGCGGCGAGCGAAATTGGGCCAGCCCTTAAGCTGCATTGGTGTTAGTGGAACCTTCTGGAAAGTTGGACGATACCGGGTGATAGTCCCGTACACGAAAGGACCTTTGTAGTGAAATCGAGTAGGACGGCACACGTGAAATGCTGTTTGAATATGGGGGGACCATCCTCCAAGGCTAAATACTCCTGACTGACCGATAGTGAACCAGTACCGTGAGGGAAAGGCGAAAAGAACCCCTGTGAGGGGAGTGAAATAGAACCTGAAACCGTGTACGTACAAGCAGTGGGAGCGGACTTGTTCCGTGACTGCGTACCTTTTGTATAATGGGTCAGCGACTTAATTTTAGTAGCAAGGTTAACCGTTTAGGGGAGCCGTAGGGAAACCGAGTCTTAACTGGGCGTACAGTTGCTAGGATTAGACCCGAAACCCGGTGATCTAGCCATGAGCAGGTTGAAGGTTGAGTAACATCAACTGGAGGACCGAACCCACTAATGTTGAAAAATTAGGGGATGACTTGTGGCTGGGGGTGAAAGGCCAATCAAACCGGGAGATAGCTGGTTCTCCTCGAAAGCTATTTAGGTAGCGCCTCGTGTCTCACCATTGGGGGTAGAGCACTGTTTCGGCTAGGGGGTCATCCCGACTTACCAACCCGATGCAAACTCCGAATACCAATGAGTGCAATCACGGGAGACACACGGCGGGTGCTAACGTCCGTCGTGGAAAGGGAAACAACCCAGACCGTCAGCTAAGGTCCCAAAGTACTAGCTAAGTGGGAAACGATGTGGAAAGGCTCAGACAGCCAGGAAGTTGGCTTAGAAGCAGCCATCTTTTAAAGAAAGCGTAATAGCTCACTGGTCGAGTCGGTCTGCGCGGAAGATGTAACGGGGCTAAGCTAGTCACCGAAGCTACGGATGCATGCTTGCATGCATGGTAGAGGAGCGTTCTGTAAGCCGTTGAAGGGAAAGCTGAGAGGCATCCTGGAGGTATCAGAAGTGCGAATGCTGACATGAGTAACGATAATGCGGGTGAAAAACCCGCACGCCGGAAGACCAAGGGTTCCTGTCCAACGTTAATCGGGGCAGGGTGAGTCGACCCCTAAGGCGAGGCCGAAAGGCGTAGTCGATGGGAAACGGGTTAATATTCCCGTACTGGTTGTTATTGCGATGGGGGGACGGAGAAGGCTAGGTGGGCCAGGCGATGGTTGTCCTGGTTCAAGTATGTAGGTGGGAGACTTAGGTAAATCCGGGTTTCTGTTAACACTGAGATACGATGTCGAGACACTACGGTGTTGAAGTCATTGATGCCCTGCTTCCAGGAAAAGCCTCTAAGCTTCAGATAACAAACAATCGTACCCCAAACCGACACAGGTGGTCAGGTAGAGAATACCAAGGCGCTTGAGAGAACTCGGGTGAAGGAACTAGGCAAAATGGTACCGTAACTTCGGGAGAAGGTACGCCGCTGTTGGTGATGGAACTTGCTTCCTAAGCTGACGGCGGTCGCAGATACCAGGTGGCTGCAACTGTTTATTAAAAACACAGCACTGTGCAAAATCGCAAGATGACGTATACGGTGTGACGCCTGCCCGGTGCCGGAAGGTTAATTGATGGGGTTAGCGCTTGCGCGAAGCTCTTGATCGAAGCCCCGGTAAACGGCGGCCGTAACTATAACGGTCCTAAGGTAGCGAAATTCCTTGTCGGGTAAGTTCCGACCTGCACGAATGGCGTAATGATGGCCACGCTGTCTCCACCCGAGACTCAGTGAAGTTGAAATCGCTGTGAAGATGCAGTGTACCCGCGGCTAGACGGAAAGACCCCGTGAACCTTTACTACAGCTTGGCAGTGAACATTGACCCTACATGTGTAGGATAGGTGGGAGGCTTTGAAACTTGGTCGCTAGATTGAGTGGAGCCGACCTTGAAATACCACCCTTGTAGGTTTGATGTTCTAACCACGCCCCCTGGATCGGGGGTTGGGACACTGTCTGGTGGGTAGTTTGACTGGGGCGGTCTCCTCCCAAAGAGTAACGGAGGAGTACGAAGGTTGGCTAATCACGGTCGGACATCGTGAGGTTAGTACAATGGTATAAGCCAGCTTAACTGCGAGACAGACACGTCGAGCAGGTACGAAAGTAGGTCATAGTGATCCGGTGGTTCTGAATGGAAGGGCCATCGCTCAACGGATAAAAGGTACTCCGGGGATAACAGGCTGATACCGCCCAAGAGTTCATATCGACGGCGGTGTTTGGCACCTCGATGTCGGCTCATCACATCCTGGGGCTGAAGTCGGTCCCAAGGGTATGGCTGTTCGCCATTTAAAGTGGTACGCGAGCTGGGTTTAGAACGTCGTGAGACAGTTCGGTCCCTATCTGCCGTGGGCGTTTGAGAATTGAGAGGGGCTGCTCCTAGTACGAGAGGACCGGAGTGGACGAACCGCTGGTGTTCGGGTTGTTATGCCAATAGCATTGCCCGGTAGCTACGTTCGGAATCGATAACCGCTGAAAGCATCTAAGCGGGAAGCGAGCCTCAAGATGAGTTCTCACTGGACCTTTAAGGTCCCTGAAGGGCCGTTGGAGACTACAACGTTGATAGGCAAGGTGTGTAAGTGCTGTGAGGCATTGAGCTAACTTGTACTAATGACCCGTGAGGCTTAACCATACAACACCTAAACGGTGTTACGCAGTAACACAGTTTAGTTCCGGCAACATGTCGAAGACATGTGAGAGGAAACTAAGCATTAGGGTGTTAATACCAAAAGATTACTTGCGAACTATTCACTTTTTGCTTGCAAAAAGTGAAGGTCTGGCAACACTTTTACGAAGTAAAGGTGTGAGAAGACAAAGAGCTGTTGCGAACTTTATCACTTCCAGATTTTAAAGCTCACGCGCTTAGCGCGAGAGCAAAACAAGTTATCGCCTGGCGGCCATAGCATTGTGGACCCACCTGACTCCATGCCGAACTCAGTAGTGAAACGCAATAGCGCCGATGGTAGTGTGGGGTTTCCCCATGTGAGAGTAGGACACTGCCAGGCACCAAATTGAAAGCCCGAACCGAAAGGTTCGGGCTTTTTTGCGTCTGTAGAAAGTTAAAGAACAGTGCATATATCTTTCAGCGACTTTTTCACCATGGCGTGCTTTGGTACTGTTGCATCTTCTTCAGGGTAGCCTACAACAAGGAGCATATATGGCCGTTCATTGTCAGGATCTCTTTGGCAAATTTTGGTTAAGAAGCTCATTGGTTTAGGCGTATGAGTTAAGGTGACTAGTCTGCAACTGTGTAATGCTTGGATCAGAAAGCCTGTAGCGATGCCTACAGACTCATGGACATAATAGTTCTGGTTTTTGTCTTCGGTATATATACCGCCCTTCTTTTGGGTAAAAATCGCGATTAACCAGGGGGCTTTCTCGAGGTATGACTTGTTCGCATCGGTACCGAGAGGTTTTAGAGCAGTTAACCACTCGTCATCTGCTCGACCTTGATAAAAGCTGTTCTCTAATGCTTCAGCTTGCTCCCTTATTTGTTTTTTAACGCTTGCTGAGTTTATGGCAACAAAATGCCAAGGTTGATGATTGGCTCCACTAGGTGCAGTTCCTGCTGCTTTGATACAGGTCTCTATGATACTTTGTGGCACAGGTTTATTAGAAAAAGACCGTACCGTATGCCGGCGTTTAATTTCTTGGTAAAAAGATTCAGCTTTGCTTGCCATTTCTTCTTGAGTTAGTTGCTGGAAATCAGGTAATGGGATAGCTTCATGTTTTTGCATTGGTATTGCCTATAGCCAGAGTTAATTTACAATTTTTTAACCCTAGCTAGTGTCCGTCCTGAAACTCGTATGTTTATTCTTTCGTCATATTCTTAGCATCCAAGCTTGTCGTTTTACGAAAGCTTAACGTTAGTCACCACTATCACAACGAACTCAGTCATTGTCAGCTTGCCTGGCAATCCAGTGTCTTCTCTCGCACGCCGAGATCGCGGTAAAGCCGCTGGATTCCCGCGTGCGCGAGAATGACAAGATAGCGTTTCAGGACGGGCACTAGCTAGCTCAGATATCAACGTCTTACGTTTAATAAAGTGATTTAGCTATCAATAAACTTGAATATTCAACTACATTATTGTCAGGAAAGGTAAGGGTTAGTTTTCTTCTCATAGCCTAAAGTGGAATTCGGGCCGTGGCCGGGAACGAATTCAACGTTATCACCGAGAGGGAGTAGTTTATTTTTTATCGAGCTAATGAGCTCAGTGTGGCTTCCTTGTGGGAAATCGGTTCTCCCGATAGAGCCTTTGAATAGTACGTCCCCTACTAAGGCCTGTTGGCTTTCCCTATGGTGAAATATTACATGCCCAGGTGTGTGGCCAGGGCAATGATAAACATCCAATTCAAGGTTACCGAAAGATACTTTATCCCCATCATCGAGCCACCTGTTTGGAACAAACTGCTCAACTTCTGGAAAGCCAAACATCTGACACTGCATAGGAAAACCATCTATCCAGAATTGGTCTGACTTATGAGGGCCTTCAATTTCAATTTTCAATTGCTTAGCAAGTTCAGCTGATCCACCTGCCTGATCTAAATGAGCATGGGTGATAAAAATTTTTACAATACTTACTTTTTCATTGTTCGCTGCCGAAAGAATATTGGATATATCCCCACCAGGGTCAACTACAGCGGCTTGCTTGGTTTGATCACAGATTAACAAGGTGCAGTTTTGTTGGAATGGTGTTACTGGGATAATTTTAATGCGCATACAAGAGGTCCTCTGGTTAAGGGGCCTATTGTACTTATGACGATTAAAACAGCAATTTTCTCTTACACTACACTTAGCTTGAGGTGAATTATGTTTAAGTATTTCTTGATTATGCAGTTGGCTTTTGTGTCTTTGTCTACGAACGCAAGCGCAAGTAATGAGGTATGGAGTATTGAGGTCAAAGGTGGGATAGGACCAGGTGTCGCGCTTTACCTAGACAAACATATTACCCGAGCAGAAATAGAAAGGCCAAAAGCCATTTTGGTACTTCTGGATACTCCTGGTGGGCTAGTCAGCTCATTACGGCAAATTAACCAATCAATTTTGGCTTCTTCCGTTCCCATAATTATGTATGTACATCCACCTGGGGCGCGGGCCGCTAGTGCAGGAACCTATATGTTATATGCCAGCCATGTTGCAGCCATGGCTCCCGCGACCAATTTAGGCGCTGCGACGCCAGTAAGAATGGGCGGGGGCGGTGGAGGTGGAGAGAAAGAGCAACCCGATGCTAAGGCGATGAGGAAAAAAATCGTCAATGATTCTGTTGCTTACATTCGAGGTTTGGCTGAATTACGAGGACGGAATGCTGATTGGGCAGAAAAAGCAGTACGGGAAGGAGAGAGTGTTACCTCTGAGCAAGCCCTTGAGCTCAAAGTAATAGATATTATTAGTAGTTCACCAGAGCAGCTAATTCAAGATCTACAAGGTTGGCAGATTGCAGGAGATGTATTTGAGCCAATGGACTTTACCGATACACAGATTGTAGCGATTCAAGCTGACTGGCGAGATAGATTTATAACGGGGATAACCAACCCGAACATTGCATATATCTTGATGATGATTGGTGTTTATGGGTTGTTGTTTGAGTTTTATAGCCCTGGCTTTGGTATCGCCGGAGTGTTAGGTGCTATTTGTTTGGTTATCGCGATGTTTGCACTTCAGATGATGCCGGTTAATTATGCCGGATTGGCTTTGTTACTGCTGGGGCTAGCATTATTTGTTGCGGAGTCGTTGTCGCCAAGTTTTGGAATATTAGGCGGTGGGGGAATTGTCGCTTTTATCATAGGTTCTATTTTTCTCTTCGATACTAAACTGGAAACATTCCGAATCGCTTATCCCCTTATTGGTGTGTTTGCCCTCACAAGCTTTCTTTTTATGAGTTTGGTGTTTGGCTTGTTATGGCGTAGTCGAAATAACCCAGTGGTAACCGGTGATGATGATTTGATCAGGCAGCAGGCAAGAGCACTTGAGTCTTTTGACGAAAAAGGTTTAGTAAGCATTCAGGGTGAAAGGTGGCAGGCGATAACTTCATCTCCGATCAATCGGGGTGACCGGGCGCGTGTTTCCAAAGTGGAAGGATTAACCTTACATATAAGCCCTATCGAGGAGGAGCAAAGATGAATTTTTTGTTTGAGAGTGGCCATTTGATCCCGCTGACAATAATTTTAGTCTTAGCGTTATTTGTTTTTAGTATGTTTCGAATTTTGCGAGAGTATGAGCGGGGTGTAATTTTTTTCTTGGGCCGTTTTTACCGAGTCAAAGGCCCTGGTTTAATTATTGTGGTCCCTATTATTCAGCAAATGGAAAGAGTCGATCTACGGACTGTCGTAATGGATGTACCCACCCAGGACATTATCACCCGCGATAATGTTTCTGTGAAGGTCAATGCGGTTATTTATTTCCGTGTGGTTGATTCACAAAAGGCCATTATTAATGTAGAGAACTTCTTACAGGCTACCAGCCAGCTCGCACAAACGACATTGCGATCCGTGTTGGGGCAACATGAACTGGATGAGCTGTTGTCTGAAAGAGATACGCTTAATAAGGGTATTCAACAGATACTTGATGAGCAAACGGATGCCTGGGGGATCAAAGTGTCCAATGTAGAGATTAAACATGTGGATTTGGATGAATCCATGATCAGAGCCATCGCTCGTCAGGCTGAAGCAGAGCGGTCGAGACGGGCGAAAGTAATCCATGCGAAGGGAGAAATGGAGGCTTCCGCCAAGCTGGTAGAGGCAGCAATCACTTTGGCAAAATCCGAAAATGCCATATTATTACGTTACATGCAAACCCTTACAGAGGTCGCGGGGGATAAAAGCTCAACGATTGTCTTTCCGTTGCCGATAGACCTGTTAAAAGGCGCTCTCAATCAGTTCTCCGGCAATAAGCCAACCTAACTCCTAAACATAGAATAAGCTCGCCTATTTGCCAAGCTGCCAATGTAGTTTATTGGCAGCTTGTCATAAAATTGCAACTTCCAGCTGTCTAGATTAGTCGTAGTTGAACTAAGCTCAGAGTAACAGTTCCGTATAATCTTATGGTTAATACAGGAACCAAAGGAGAAAGCCTATGGAAAGTGATGAACGCAAGTACTTTATCCTAGACACCAATGTCCTGCTGCACGAACCTCTCGCAATCTATTCATTTCAAGAACACAATGTAGTTATTCCAATGACAGTGCTGGAGGAGTTAGACCATATAAAAGACAGAAATAAGGATGTCAGCCGGGATGCCAGAGTGGCTATTCGCGCACTTGAAGATATTTTTAAAGATGCTACACCTGAACAAATTATTGCCGGTGTTCCGCTGTCAAAAGCACAAGATGATGAGGAAACAGGTCGAATTTCAATTTTTTCTGATCATCACTTACCACTAGAGCAAGAGATTTTTACTCAAAGTGAGGCCGATAATCGGATCATCAATGCGGCTCTTTATTTACAGAAACTAAATCATCCCCAGGTTGTTGCTTTGGTTACCAAAGATATCAATATGCGCTTAAAAGCCAAGGGCGCCGGTATGGCAAGGGTGGAAGATTATCGAACTGACCAGCTTATCGACGATATCCAGTTGCTCTCTAAAGGGTTCAGACAACTGGAAGGAAGTTTCTGGGACGAAATAGAGGATTGCCAGAGTGAAACTGATGGACGGGAAACGTATCACTCGATAGAAGGCAGCCTGTTGGAGAATCCGTATATCAATGAGTTCATTATCGACGATACCGAAACCTTTGCCGCCAGAGTCGTGGAGAAAGACGAAGTTGGTATCAAAATTCAAGATTTGGGAAGAGATAGATTGATGTCACGTCATGCTTGGGGTATCCACCCCAAAAATGTGTATCAGGCGATGGCGCTAAACGCTTTACTCGATCCTGATATTGATCTGGTTATCCTGACCGGCCCTGCGGGTTGCGGCAAGACGCTGCTCGCCATGGCGGCAGCGTTGGAGTTGGTGATAGAAAAAAGGACTTATGACAAGGTGATTGTAACGCGAAATACCCCAGATATTGCTGAAAGTATCGGCTTTTTACCGGGAACAGAAGAGGAGAAGATGATGCCCTGGTTGGCGGCTGTCACGGATACTTTGGAAGTATTACATAAAAATGATGAATGTACGGATGGCTCGTTAAACTACATTATGGATAAGGCCAATATTCAGTTTAAGTCCGTTAACTTTATGCGGGGACGTAGTATTCAAAACTCCTTTGTATTGTTGGATGAATGTCAAAACCTGACGGCTTCCCAGTTAAAAACTATAATTACTCGGTGCGGAGAAGGGACGAAGTTAGTTTGTTCGGGTAATTTAGCCCAAATAGACAGCAATTACCTGACTCCTGTGACTTCGGGGTTGACCTATATAGTGGAGCGCTTCAAAGATTTTGAGGGCTCCGCGAACGTATATCTCGATGGAGTGGTACGTAGTCGTTTGGCTTCATTTGCAGAAGAGCATTTGTAACCCAACTCCCAATCCTGGCAGCCTGTGATGATTTATACTTGATCTTATCAACAGGCTGTCGCAGTTTATTAGGGATAACTAGTTTTAGCTATTAAATATCGAGAGGGAAATACTGTGATCACAGCTCAAAATGACAGACGCGCTTTCAGACGTATGGCTATTGAATCCCCGGTGCGTATTAACAAGGAAGGCGGCAGTCAGGCAACTGGTGTATGTAAGGATTTAAGCGCCACAGGTATGCTAATCGAGTTAGCGGAAGAAAGTTTTGATGCAGGAGATAGTATAATGCTTAGCCTCGGCACAGGTGACAACCGAGTTCCGCCTTTAAATGCTGAAGCCAAAGTATTGCGAATATCGAAACTTGAAACTGCATTTGAAATGGCCGTTGAGTTTATTGTAGTGAGTTAGCTGTTTCGAATGCTTCGGTGATAATTAATCCTTTGGCGATAGCATTTAAGCTGGCCTCATCAATTTCACCTAACTTAAATTGTGCGGGTCCGGTAGGCTCTACTAAAAGGTATTCGATACCGTCGACCCTAATGGTTTCACCATGTGCCTGATAGGTGTTCTGAATACCGAGTAATGCGTGATTCGGTATTAGCACCATCACCAGCTTGGTGTCCGGATACAGTAACGAGAGTATACTGGCCATTAGAGTGACCTTGCTATCACAATCCCCACGGTTGTTTATTAATAGATTTCTCGGTGGCAGGTACCCAGCGCCTCTTCGATTATCCTTCGATTGTAATTTAGAATAAGGGACCGACTGGATAAAGCCGAGTAGGATATCGATGGCTTGGTCGCGGGATTTTGAATCCAGTATTTGTTGAAAGGCTTGGGCAAGGGGCTTCAGCTCATTCTGACTTAATAGAGCGATCTTCACATGGTCAGGTTTAACTTTTTTAGTATTCCAGAAATCTTTAAATTCGATATAGTTATTTGTCTGCAGGTACTCCTGGAACAGGATCTCCTGTTGTTTGCTTAACTCGAGTCGGGTTTGATTAACGACCTTCTGATCTTGTCCTTCGATGAAAAAGACTTTTTCACTGCCTTTACGCACTAACTTTATCCGCACTTTCTTGGGATCCAGGTTTTTTGCTTGGAGCATTATTTTGCGATGAATATACTGCTCAACCTGGGCTGGGGAATAAGCTCTAAAAGTACGAAAAGCGGTAGGTACGCCACTAAAGTCCACTGTTGTTGACAGCTTAGTGTTGTCAAAATCCAGCCAAGTGTAAGAAAGTCTGGACCCCTCTCGTTCAAACGAAAGTTGCTTCCCGTATACGAAAGGGGCTAGTAGGACGAGGCAGACAATGATTAATCTGAGCATATGTTTTGGGTTAGGGCAGGGTTAGCAGCCCTTTCGTTATACCTGATCTTCAATTTTTAGCTTTTGCTGTTTTTTCTCTTCTACTGCCTGAGCTCGGTGTATGTGATTGATAACATGCATCATGGCTAAGGCAGAAGACTCGATTATATCAGTTGCCAGACCGATACCGTGATATTTCCGGCCCTGGTATTTGGCAACAATATCCACTTTACCTAAAGCGTCTTTTCCTTCTCCCTGAGAGGAAATCTGATAGTCGTCCAGTGTTATATCATAACCAGCAATGCGATTTAAGCACTGGTATACAGCATCAACCGGGCCATTACCTGTTGCTGCTTCTACAACTAGCAGCTCACCTTTTGTCAGTTTTACAGTGGCCGTTGCGACAACGCCAGAGCCTGATTGTACGCTTAAATACTCCAGTTTATAATGCTCGGCCTTATCATGAATATTATTGAAGAATACTAAGGCTTCCAAGTCATAGTCGAACACCTGACCTTTAGTGTCGGCGAGTTTTACGAAGCTCTCGTAGAGCTCTTCCAAATCATAATCCTTATCGGTATATCCCAGTTGCGCCATTCTGTGTTTGATCACATGACGCCCGGAGCGAGAGGTCAGGTTGAGTTTATTTTGGTTAAGGCCAATACTTTCCGGCGTGATAATTTCATAGGTATTTTTGGCTTTAAGCACCCCATCCTGATGGATGCCCGAGGAGTGGGAAAAGGCATTGCCCCCAACGATTGCCTTGTTGGCTTGTATGGGCATATTACAGAGTTGGCTGACTAATTGACTGGTGCGATGAATTTCTACTGGGTTAATTCTGGTATTTAACCCCAGCTGGTCTTTACGGGTATTGAGGATCATTGCAATTTCTTCCAACGAGCAGTTCCCGGCCCTTTCGCCAATACCGTTGATAGTACATTCAATCTGTCTTGCGCCATGCTGAACCGCAGTAATAGAGTTAGCCACAGAAAGTCCCAAATCATCGTGACAGTGCACGGAGATCACAGCTTTATCTATGTTGGGTACGCGGTTAAATAGGGTCTGAATGATGCCGCCAAATTCGCTGGGAACGGTATATCCTACGGTATCGGGAATGTTAATAGTACTGGCACCAGCATCGATGGCGCCTTCCACCATACGACAAAGGTTATCGATAGGGGTTCTGCCTGCATCTTCACAGGAGAATTCAACGTCATCAGTATATTGACGCGCATGTTTTACCGCTTTTATCCCCATTTCCAGAACATCATCGAAACAGCGGCGTAGTTTGCTTTCTACATGAATGGTGGATGTAGAGATAAAGGTGTGGATGCGAAACGCTTCTGCGACCTTTAGCGCTTCCGCGGCCGCATCAATATCTTTTGCAAGGGCGCGTGACAAGGCACAAACCCGGCTGTTTTTAATGACTCTGGCAATGGCTTGGACTGACTCAAAATCACCCGGCGAAGAGATCGGAAAACCAACTTCCATTACGTCAACACCCAAGCGTTCGAGGGCGATAGCGATTTGCAATTTCTCTTTAACAGTTAAACTGGCGGCTAGGGCTTGTTCACCGTCTCTTAATGTGGTGTCGAAAATAATGATTTGGTCCGACATTGCTTATCCCTCTTACTTACTTTTTATTAGGTAATTTAGATATAAAAAAACCCGTGGCTGGCACGGGTTTTCTGTATTCTGCTTTGGTTAGACTCAGCTACAGGCGACCCGCTCACTATTTGTGAGTAGGAGTGGAGTCAGAGGTACAGAGTTCAAATTCATTTTGACTAAAACCTATTTTGTTTCCTATTCAATACACTGATTTAGCTTTGATAGCAAGATTAAACGGAAACCTCTACGGCCTGAGGTCGGCTTGTTTGCTGTGGCATCAGGCCTTGCCTACACTAGATGATATTGTCGGCCTAGTTGAGCTAGCAAATGTTAAGGATGACGTAATGCGAATTATCTTGGCCCTTTTCGTTTTAATCGCGATTAACTGCACTGCTAAGCCTGCTTCTATTGCATTTTATTATGATGAGATAGATTCAGTCAGGGAACTACTTAGCTACGATCGAGTGGTAGTCACACCTTCATCACTGAGTAAAAAACAACTGACGACGCTCCAGGCTGGGAACACTCAGGTCTTTGCTTATCTCAGTGTAGGAGAATGGGGCGGCGTGCCACTTGCTGATTCGTTATCTGACGCTGTGGGGGCAAAAAATCTGGATTGGCAGTCCTACGCAATGGATTTAACCTCGCCCCATTGGCAGCAGCACCTGTATAAACAGAGTGAAGCATATTTGCAAACCGGGTTTGATGGGTTATTTCTCGACACTCTGGACAGCTATTTTCTATTCGCAAGGAAGCCGCAGCAACAGCGAAATCAGCAGGCTGCATTAGTCAGCATTATTCAGCGTCTCGCCAAAATCAGTAAACAGCATGGGTTAATTTTAAACCGAGGATTTGAGGTTCTTCCCCAGGTGCAATCTGTGGCTTCGGCGGTTGTTGCAGAGTCCCTGTACCACAGTTATAACCCTGCAAAGAAGAAGTATTCAAAGGTTAAAGCCAGCGACAGCCTATGGTTAAACAACAAGATGGCAACGGTTAAGTCCCTCGATCTGGAAGCCATTGTTATCGACTATATACCGGGCAACAATCGGCAAGCTCAGTTGAGAGCCGCTCGGCGACTGGTTAAACAGGGCTTTACCCCATATATCAGTGACGGACTCCTGTCTCAAATTGGAGTGAGCAGCTCATACGCTGTTCCCAGGCGGGTATTAGTTTTCTATAACGGTGCTCGGACGAATATGATCCACTCAAGTTGTCATCGGTTTTTGGCAATGCCACTGGAGTACTTGGGTTACATTCCTGAATGCCAGGATATCCAAAGTTTTGATTTCCGGGTGTTGGATCAGGGAAAATACGCCGCGGTGGTGAGTTGGCTGGATACTCTGGCTTATGTAAGTCAACCCAAATTGGTCGCCTGGCTTAATCGGCTGCCAACTAAGCTACCGCTTTTATATGTAGGTTCATTGCCGCAAGACCGAGGTATATTGGCCAAGCTTGGGGTAAACACACAGGGTTATTTATCTGGGTCACGAACCTTACTCAAAGGTGACAACTGGATAGTGGAGCCTACGCTTCTGGGATTAAAATCGTTCGACCGGTATGGGCAAGTCAGATTACGGGATAAAGAATTTAATAACCTTATAGAAGTCAGAGACAGCCAGGGTGAAAGGTCAACATTATTTTTTACGGCCCCTTGGGGGGGAGCTGTACTGGACCCTTTGCCAATCGTAAACTTGCACAATCAAGCCGAACGTTGGGTTATTGATCCCTTTAACATGTTAACTGAGGCGTTGTCGCTTACTCCCTTACCGGTCCCGGATGTAACAACGGAAAGTGGCCGAAGAGTACTGACCCTTCATATTGATGGGGATGGGTTTGTCTCCAAAGCTTGGTTTCCTGGCCAGCCTTATGCCAGTGAAATGATCATGAATAAGGTGCTCAAGCCTTATAAATTGCCAATAACAGTGTCTGTGATTGAAGGCGAGGTTGGTTCCAGAGGTTTGTATCCCGAGCTGAGTAGAACAATGGAACGTATTGCCAAAAAGATATTCTCCTTACCTCACGTAGAATTGGCCAGTCACACGTATAGCCATCCTTTTTTTTGGCGTGAATCGTTACAAAATGGCGGAAATAAAAATAGTCAGCACCTGGCGATCCCTGGGTACGAGTTAGATCTAACTCGGGAAATTCATGGCTCGGTGGATTATATCAATCAAACGCTGGCACCTAAGGAAAAGAGAGTCAAAGTTTTGCTCTGGTCAGGCGAGGCGGATCCAGACGAGGCCACGATCAAACTGAGTGATGAAATAGGCGTGTTTAATGTTAATGGTGGAAACACCTTTGTGCAGCTCGCGGGAAATAGTTATAGCCGGGTATCACCCACCATTGTGAGTTTCCCCTCCGGTGGGGTTCAGGTATATGCACCTGTTCTTAACGAAAACCTATTTACCAAATTATGGACAGAGAATTACGATGGATACGCCAGCGCGATAGAAACCTTCAAGCTGCTAGGTAGGCCTAAGCGATTGAAAAGTATTAGTATCTATTACCATATGTACTCCGGAGTATATCCAGCTTCTCTCAAGGGGTTGCTTAAGGTTTATGATTGGGCTCAGCAGCAAAATCTGACACCAATACACCTGAGTGAATATGCCGGTCGAGCCAGCAGTTTGTATCAGACAGGAATTGGTAAGTCATTATCCGGCCAATGGGTTATATCAAGCACAGGCATCCGTAGTTTACGCCTACCGGACCTACTAGGGCCGCCAAACATCTTGTTGTCTGAGGGCGTTGCGGGATGGAACCAGGGGCCTGATGGCAAGTATCTTACCCTCAGTCAGAGCCGAAGTCGTCTGGATTTATCTACATCAGGTAACGGGCCAGTTTTTGTGCAGGCAAACGCTATCCTTCAACAATGGCAGGTCGAGGGGGCTAAAATTCATTGGCGATTTCAGTCCTACGTACCGCTGGAGCTGGATTTTCGCCAGAGCGAAACCTGTCAACTGATCGTGAATAAAGCCATTAAACCAACAAGGTTAGCTAACGGTAGTCTGAGGTATGCAACCGGTCAGGTTGGTGAAGTGAGCGGCACTTTGGATTGTAGGGGCTAAACTTTAACCAGAGGGACGCAGTGTTACATCAGAAAAATAGAAAATAACGTTAGTGACAAAGATATAAAAGCTTAAGGATTGAGCGTTGATGGACCAGGAAGACCCAGATTATCCTGATAAAAGCCGACGTGTTCGTTTAGTCAATACACCTACTATGGTGCTGCTTGCGTTGGCTGTCGTGTGGGCGCTTTGGTTGGTGGCACCGAACAAAGTATGGCTGCTTACTACGATTTCCCGGGCATCTAACCCTGAAATCGCTGTTGCTTTTCTACAGGCTATGCACAGTAATGACGGAAGTAACCACGCGATAATTTTGTTGTTAGCGGAGCAATGGAGCAAGCTGGGAGAGTGGCCCAAAGCCATAGATCTACTAAAACCTCTGGTATCTAATAAACAACTCGCTATCAACAAGGATGAGTCAATCAGCAGAGTTTATCTGGAGCTCTTATACAGACAGTCTGTTCAAACCAAAAATGCAGCAGATAAAGGGAAGTTAGACGATTATCTCAATAGCAATGCAGAGCTGCAGGACTTTATCGTAGCCCGATATTTCGCCGATGTTGCATTGGCTATAGGCAAACCCGGGCTAGCTCACCAATTCTTAAAGCAGCATATCAACAGGTCCGAAGTAGGAGCTGAGTTTTTGATCGATTTGGTGCTGCAGGCATCTGATTACGCCGCTGCTATTGGTTATCAGCAAGAGATCTATTCACAAGCTGCTTCAGTGAGCAATTTGAGCCGATTAATGGAGTTAAATGCCTTAGCGGGTCAGGTGGAAAGCAACTGGCCATTACTCTTGGCAGTTAAAGCGCCTTTAGCCGACAAGCCCGATTTCTTGCAGTTAGCATTATTTCAGGCAAGCAAACGAGGCGAAACCAAATCCGCTTTGGACTTTTCGCGCCGCTTATTAGCTATACAGCCCAGCCAATCACTACTTTTATCTACTTCTGAACTGGCTTTTCTTGCTGGGGATAACCGCACGGCTATCTCGTTACAGGAAAAAGCATTTAGCCAGCAGCCTGATATCCAAATCGCGAGACGATTGCACCAATTTTATCTTTGGCAAGGCAAAATTCCACAAGCGCTAGCAATGAGTCATTGGTTATCGGACCGGGGTGGTAGCGCGGAGGAAATTCGCCAGGGTATCGAGGAAGCTCGTGCCATGACTAACCTAATGATGGAGGCTAAATTCTACGATTTGCTTGCCCTGGAAAACAAACTGTTACCTAAAGAGTATGACCTTTGGCTTAATGCGTTGGAAAAAGCCAGAGGGACAGATTTTGCGCTTGAAAGTGTAGCTATGCTGGCCCAGATGAGACCTGGCGATAGCCAGCTTATGGCTGAGAAAGCAAGATTGTTCGGTTACTTAAACCAGTATCAACAAGAGATCAGGCAATGGCGAAAGCTGCAAACAAAGCGAGAGCTTAATCACCAGGAGGCGCAAAGGTTTGCCGATGCGTTTTTCTACACGGGTGAACCAGAGCAAGCTCTGGCGGTGTTGGTTTCTGCACAGGATTGGTTGCACGCGCCAACAGGGTATTTAAATTATGTGGCTTCTCTTGCCTGGCAGCAGGGCAATCAGCCTGTGGTGAGCCTGGCATACGAACGCTTGTATAGCCTGGATGCGAAGGCCAGCGATTTACATCGTTATGTTGTGGCGAACACACCTAATGACAAGACTCAGGAAGCGGAATTTCTTAGCCATATGTATAACGAGTACGGCGACTCCGCATTATTGCAGCGGGCACTGGGTCTTTGGGTTGAATTGCAAAACCCTCAAGCTATGAAACCTATGCTGGCTAAGGCACAACAGCAAGGATTATTTCAAATCCACTCCTATCTCTGGCACTACCAGGCATTGCTGTCCATCTGGGAAATGGACGATCAAGCTGCATACACGAATTTTGACCGGGCGTTGGCCTTTAAACCCATCTCGAATGCAGCGTTAGTGGATTACTTTTGGTGGCTGATGGGAAAAGGTGACAAGACTCAGTTGGAGCAGCTTTATACCCAATTTAAGTGGGACTATCGTGACACTGATGAGCTGTGGCCCGTATTTGCAGCCGCTGCACAAAATTTAGAAAAACCGCTAGAGTCGAAGGCTTGGTATCAGGCCATGTTAAAGGACAACGCAAATATAGATGTGGCCACGTTATTAAATTATGCCACTGTGTTGGAGCAGTTAAACCAACACCTAGATGCTTATAAAATCCGCCAATATTGCGCTACTAAGATGCAACGAGAAATGTTGCAACTGCAAGACTCAGGCGCCAGCTATCGGTCTCTAGTCGCAACTTTTATTGGCCCGCGGGCTGCCTTCGAACTCAGTAAATCTCAAGCTCTGTCAGCCCCAGATAAAACCAAGGTGGTAGAATTACTCCAGCATTATCTAGCAGAAGGAAAACCTGACACCCTGGCTTTTTGGCATCAAAGAACCGCGCTAAAACAGTACCCCTTACCGGAACATCAGCAGCTTAGCTTAGCACTGATGAACCGAGATAAAGATCAGCTGGAATTACTGGTGCAGCATTCCCTTGATTTGCCACAGGCGGACCGTAACCTGGCATTGCAACAATTAGCCAACCATCACCAGGCCTGGCAGGAGGCAGAAGCTAGTATAGGTACTATGGTGAATACTCAAGCCGAATCAAAATTACGTCGTGCTCATGTAGCTCAACATCCGAGTAAAACACACGGTATTCGAAGCCAATTCGTCAGTAATGCCAGCTGGAACATTAATAAATGGCAGCTGGATTATTTTGCTCCGTTGGAGTCGGGATACTGGCGACTTGGCTCGGATATTCAACGAGCAAGTTTACCTGAGAGTTTTGCTGGCAAAGGTGAATATACTGAATACCGCCTGCGGGCCAGCATGACCAGAGAGTTTGTGGGGGGAGACTGGAAACTTGGTCTCGATTTAGCCAGAGGTATAGGCGACCCGCGGCTGGGACTTAAGGCGAGTGTAAATGCGGGGTTGCCGGTTGGCTTGTTTGGCAGTCTGGATTTTGGTTTGGCAAATCACAGTGAATTTAGCCAGGCCCTTACTCTGGCAGGTAAGGATGATAAATTGGGGATGAGTATCCGTTACCCGATCACCGCGAGAGAAACACTAAACTTTAGGTTCACCGGCCACCAGTTATCAAGTCGTTTTGACGATGATATTGCGCGGGGCTGGCAGCTTGGTATAACCGCAAGCGAGCAGCTATTTTTTAACGACCCGGCATGGATGCTGTACGGAGATTGGTCCTCCCACCAGTTCACTTTAAATGATGACCCATTAGCCGGGGTTAATAATTGGCTGGGCGGAGCTCAACTAACCAGTCGAGATTTTATTTCCCCCCGGTTTCAGCGCCTGTCTATGGGGACCCGAATTTACCAGGGGGCACCCGGTCTACCCGGGGCTACGTCAGGATCGCCACGCTTTTGGTTTGATACGTCTTTGGGCTACCGGGCAGACTTAGACAAGGTGGATATGGCGCTCAATACTGGGCTTGGGTGGCGTGTGCTAGGTGACGACGAACTTTTTTTTAGTCTTGATTGGCAAAGCCAAGACAGGAATGGGTTGTCATCATTTAAATTTTCTCTGGGTTATTACATGGGCCTGTAAACAGGTTAACAAGGAAGGTATGAATGAAACGGATATTTTTCCCTTTATTGTTGTTATTGACGGCTTGTAGTACCAAGTCGGTTCAGCAAAGCCAACCCTTAGACGTTAAGGGCTTATGGGTTGTGATGCCTATGGCAAACAATTCCAATACACCTATGGCAGCGTTTAAAGCGGAAAACATGCTGGCTGCGCAGTTAAGAGCAAAAGGACTAAAGGTGACTCATTACCCTCATCAAAATGTGGAAGAGTTGGCTGATATCCTGGACTCCAATGCTCGCTTTAACAAAGCCGCCGACTGGCTGATGGAACAAGATGCGGCTTATGTGGTTCAGGGGGCGGTGGAGGAATGGCGATATAAGAGTGGTCTGGATGGTGAGCCCGTGGTTGGACTTACCCTGCTATTAACTCAAACAAGTGATAACCAAGTAATCTGGAGCGGAGCCGGAGCACGGAGCGGTTGGGGGCGGGAAAGTGTGAGTGGAGTAGCTATTAAAGTAGTTGGTGAGCTGTTGGACAGTCTTACCCTGGTGGATGAGTGAGGCATTGGCCAGGCCCCAAGAAATACGGGGCGTCGGGTCAGCCTAACCTAGGTGCAAGATCATGGTTAATTTTTGGTGCAATTTTTATTTGGGTTTTAAAAACGACTTATACGAGTGGCTGGAAGGCATAGCGATCGCGGCGATCAGTCTTGTTATCTGGGTTTACTCGGATGCTTATAATTTGGATATTCAGGGGAGTAGCTTTTTCTGGCCCTTATTAGGGCCTATATTAGTGGCATTACGCTATGGATTTGGTAAAGGGTTATTTTGCGCAATTCTGGTGGTAGCCGGGGTGGCGCAGTCCCTTGAAGTGGCACAAAAATTGTCACAATTTCCATTTGGTTTGGCGGTAGGAACCGTATTGTCAGCCATGCTGGCGGGTGAGTTTAGAGACTATTGGTTTAATATAAATCAGAAAAATCAGCTGGAGCGTAACAAGATGAGCCAGCGGCTCGATAGTTTTACTCGTAACTATCAATTACTAAAAACCTCCCATGATCAATTAGAGCAACATGTGGCCGGACAGAGAGTCAGCCTGAGAACCTGTATATCTTCCCTGCAGCAGGTTGCCGAGCGATACCCAGATCATCGCCTGAAAGAGCTGGCAGAGCCGCTGTTAAATCTGTTTGCTGACTTGGGTGGTTTGCAGGTTGCCGGTTTGTATGGCGTGACCGGAAGCGGTATTCACCCACAAGCATATGCTGTATTAGGTGATAAGCATAAGCTGGTGGAAAGTGATGAGATGTTGCGGGCTATGCTGAGACAACGCAAGCTAATGTCCCCCGCTAAACTGCAAGCCAGTGAAATCCACTTGTCACGTTATCAGCTGTGTATTCCTCTGTGTGATGCTAGGAATGTATTGCAAGGTTTTATCCTGGCTGAAACGGTGCGTTTTTCTTCACTTACCCAGGCGAACAATGCCTTTTTATCTTTGACTGCCAGCCATGCAGGTGATCTGTTGAGTAATCGAGTAGTGACTCCAGTACTTAAACCGGGTGAGTTTGGTTATTTTATGGATCACTTCAATCGCGCCAAACTCGATGTACAAGAGCATAGTAGCGAGTCGTGTGTCGTGCTGTTTTATCTTAAGCAGGGTTCGGACACCAGCCTGTTTGAAGATTTGTGCCAAAGGCGGCGTGGCCCCGATATTTATTGGATGGTGTCGGCTGATAAGGCAAACAGTTCGATGGTAGTTTTACTACCACTGACATCGAAACAGGACGCAGACCTATTTCTGAGAAGGATGGTAGCGTGTTTTGCTAAAGAAAATTCACATGTTAGATGTGTTGGACCTTTTTCTGTCTCATCGCAATCGGGACTTATCGGAAATTTGTTAACTGGACTGGAGGGGAAAAATGACGATACTGCTGATTTTTCAGGCTAGTCTGTTCGAGCTAGCCAGCTTATACCTGCTTACCCTGACGGTAATGACCTGGCCCTTATGGTGTCTTTACTTTGTGCTGCATAGCATCGCGTGTTGCGTGTTTACTTTATTATCCTGGTCATCATTACCGATCGATTACAAAAAGCAAGCTGTATTGGCTCCGGGATTTATTTTTACGCTGAACTTTGCCTTGCCTTTGTTTGGTATTTTAGGCACAGCGTTTTCCCTGCTGGTAGCCTTGTACAGACCGAAGTTGAAGCCCCTATCGACTTGGCAAGAAACCAAAGTTCAGGGGCTGCCATTGAATCCGGAAGACTTGTCAGACTCAACCCGTTTTGGCGCGGGCGGCCTAAGGGATATTCTGGTTCACAACTCCGATCCAGAGCGTCGCCTGATTGCGGTTACAGCCATCCGTCATCTGGCAAAACAACAGTCTATCCCTTTGCTTCAATTGGCTCTTAAAGATTTGTCCGATGACGTTCGTCTAATGGCATATGCTCAACTGGAGCGCTATGAAGCCAGGATCAATGAATCTATTCATTTACTCAAGGCCCAGTTTAATTTTAACCCACAAGCCAAAAAGGCCACAGAAATCGCTCAGCAATACTGGGAGCTCTGTTATCTGGGTATTGCTGAGGGAGCGTTGAAAAAGCATTACCTTAAAGAGGCGGAGTCTTATTTACGAGATGCACAAGGGCTTAATGCAGGCGCTGACAATGACTTGTTGCTGGGGCGGGTGATGCTGGCGCAAGGCCGGCATATAGAAGCTTCTCAACCATTAGTCCGGGCACAGCAGGCAGGTTTTCTGCCTAAGCAGGTGGCGCCTTACTTAGCTGAAGCGGCATTTCTTCGTCGGGATTATCAGGAGGTAAAAAAGCAACTGCGAACCTTATCGACGGAAGAGGGAGCTCAGTTGGAGCATGTGAAAGCATATTGGCAATCTGACTGCGCGTGAAGATGAAGAGTCGTGTTGAAGTGAATGCTTCCCGAGTAGATATCTGTTTATTGCTGGAGGGCACCTATCCTTATGTGAAGGGGGGTGTATCAAGCTGGGTTCATCAAATTATCAGTGGTTTACCTCAATTTAATTTTTATGTGGCTTTTATTGGCGGTCACTCATCCGCGTATGGCAGTCCCTGTTACTCTTTACCTCCTAATGTGGTTGGGTTTGACTCTTTCTATTTGATGGGCTCAGCCGTCACAGGTAAACCTTCCGCCCGTAATGGTAACCGGCAACAGTTTGATATTTGGGAAAAATTTATAAGCTATTTCAGTCAAAGTGAGCAACCAATTCCAGGCTCCTTACTGGAAGATATAGTAGAAGGTTTAGGCCGTTCCGGTTTACTGCGTCTGAGCGATTTCCTGTATAGCAGGTCGTCGTGGCAGGTATTGTTAAGACATTACTGTAAATTTTCCCGTCACCAGTCTTTTGTGGACTATTTTTGGACCTATCGTAATTTGTATCAGCCGATGTTTGAGTTGGTACGTATCGTACAAAAATTACCCAGAGCCCAGGTCTACCACAGTATTTCTACTGGTTACGGAGGCTTTCTTGGCGCTATGTGTAAACGGAAGTTCAGGCAACCTTTCCTGATCAGTGAGCACGGCATCTACACCAAAGAGCGGAAAATAGACCTGTCCCATGCCAGCTGGATCTCGGAGCAAAGTAACCTGCTCGATACCAGTATGCACAAGGAAATGAACCTGACGCGGCAAACCTGGATCCGCTTTTTCGAGCAGATGGGGTTAACTGGTTACACACAGGCTGATGAGATAGTGGCGCTGTTTGAAGGGAACAGATTAAGGCAACTTAAGGACGGCGCTTCGGCGGAGAAAACCCAGGTGATACGAAACGGGATCAATATCAAGCGATTTGATCACGCATTCGCCCGCCGACCATTATCTCCTCCCAAGGTGGTGGGTTTAGTGGGCCGGGTCGTCCCCATTAAGGATATAAAAACCTTTGTGCGAACAATCCAGGGGGTGTTAATGGAAGAGCCGGATTTGGAAGGTTGGGTGATCGGGCCGACAGATGAAGATAAGAGTTACGTCCATGAATGCCGACTACTAATAGAAAGTTTGGGGTTACAGGATAGGGTGAAGTTATTGGGTAATCAAAACGTAGCTGAAATTTTACCCAAGCTCGGTGTAGTAATGCTGACATCCATTAGTGAAGCTCAGCCCCTGGTATTACTGGAAGCGATGGCTGCTGGGATCCCGGTAATTGCCACCGAGGTTGGGGCGTGCAAGGAAATTGTCTACGGTGCTGAGGGAGAAGATGCGCAACTGGGGGCTGCGGGTAAAGTTATTCCTATTGCAAATCCTGCTGCCGGTGTCGAAGCGATATCATCCGTTTTAACGGATGCTAAGGTCTGGCTTAAAGCAGGTGATACAGGTCGTCGCAGAGTCAAGAAATACTATGACGAGCAACTTTTATTTCGTTTATACACAGAGCTTTATCAGGGGGCTATCCATGGCGGGGATCGGCTTTGAGCTAAGGAAGCTCCTGAAAAAAAACACCTTACTCTCTGTGGTAAAGGCATACGGCCTGGCTGGTTTGATCAGCTCAGGTCCCTGGATACTGTCTATTTTCTCCTTGCTAATCATAGGGATTATCTGTACCAGGGGGCTTTTTTCATCTCATCTTGTGGTGCAGTTTCTCGTTATGGTCACCTACCTGATGGCGGGATCACTGATCATCAGTGGCATATTTCAGCTGCTCCTTACCCGCTTTGTCTCGGATCAACTGTTTGTGAATAAGCCGGACAGGATAGTGCCTAATTTATTTGGTGCCATGTGGATCATGACTGTGGTCACAGGTTTATTAGGCTTGAGTTTAGTGACCTTGCTGGACACAGATGCGGCAGTAAAAGCCTTACTAGTCAGCTCATTGGTGCTTTTGTCTAACCAATGGCTCATCGTTATTTTTCTCAGTGGGATGAAAGATTATCTACGTATTTTAACGACCATGGCGGCTTGTTATTCGCTGATGGTTTTTCTGTCAATCTTGTTACCTGGTCGGGAACTGAGGGAGCTCTTGTTTGTATTTACCTTATCACAAGCATTATTGACGTTTACTTTTCTCTATAATGTGATCCGAGACTTCCCTACCCAATGTTTTATCTCATTCGAGTTTATTCATCGAAAAAAGGCGTTTTATAGCCTTATGTTATGTGGTTTTTTGTATAACTTAGGGGTCTGGGGAGATAAGTTTGTGTTTTGGTGGCAAGAAGAAACGTCTCAGGTCGTCCTAGGTTTCTTTCGTGCTTCCTATATTTATGACCTGCCTATTTTTATCGCTTATCTCGCCATAGTTCCAGGGATGGCAGTTTTCCTGATGAGAATGGAAACAGATTTTGCACAAGCGTGCCTGCAGTTTTACCGAGCAGTGCGTGAAGGTGCTACCTTGCACTCTATTTTACAGTTAAAAGAAAAGATGGTATTGGCCTGCCGACAGGGTATTTATGAAATGTTTAAGGTGCAAGGGATCACCCTAGCGCTGTTGCTTGTCTGGGCGAAAGACATATTAAGCTGGTTGAATATCGACCAGGCTTATTTACACCTGCTTTACATTGACCTGGTTGGAGTGAGCTTGCAGGTACTGGTAATGGCTGTTTTAAATGTGATGTTCTATTTGGATAAGCGTTACGCGGCACTGTCTCTTTCCGGTTTTATGGCGCTGAGTAATGTGACACTCGCCTATATCAGCATTGAGCTGGGGCCGATATTTTATGGGTATGGTTTTGCATTGACCATGTTAATGACCACTCTGCTTGGTTTGACACTGCTAAGTCGTCAGTTTGAAGAGCTGGAATACCAGACTTTTATGTTGCAGAGGAACTAGTTAACCCCTGCCGTGATTTTCGTTATTGTTTCAATGGTAAATACCAGCAGAAATTGTTAGTGTGGCTGCAATACCATTGTTACCTTAAGTCAGTCTAATTCCAGGTCAGAAAAAATATGAAGCGAAAACCGGGTCGTCCTGAAGGCCGCTCAGATATCCGGGACTTGTTGCTGGTCTCTGCCAGAAGCTGCTTTTTATCTCGTGACTACAAATCGGTAACCACCCGAGAGGTTGCCTTAGGTGCTGGCACTAACTTGGCGATGATCCATTATTACTTTGGTAATAAAGAGGGCTTGTACCTGGCCATGTTGGATGAATTGATCCGACCGATGGAAGAGGAGTTGGGTCGCAGGGTGAATGATACTTCAATTGCCAGCCTTAAACAGCTGATCCAGACCTATTTTAAAACCATGATCCGCTTTCCGGAATTCCCCATTTTGATGGATCAAATTATTAAGAGTGAAAATGCCATAGGCAAAGCGTTTCTGGAAGAAAGGTTAGCTTATCGTTTGTTCCCTGACTTGGCAAAAATGTTGCGGGGTATGCAAAAGGAGGGGGCTATCCATGCCGAAACAGATTTAGAGCCGCTACGTATTACCTTGATCAGCCTTCTTTTTTATCCTTTTACCATGCAACCTATGTTAAAAACACTGTTGGGCGTAGAGCCGACCGAAGACTTTTACCTTAGTCTGGCCGATTTTTCTGCTAATTTTGTCGAAAGTGCCCTCGCAACGGCCTGATTTACAGTTTTCTCACCTCTTCACTGTACTGTCCCCAAATTATCACCTCTCTGTAACAAGGGCTAATTAGTATCTGAACGGAAACGTTATTCACTATAAAATTCAACATGATACGGTAAAGTTGAATGTCGACTTCTAACTTATGATCGCTTGTTATAAGGAAAACTCGCCTGTAATAGCCTGATCTTGTAGGATTTTCCTATACTTTGTCTCGACCTGCAGGGGTTACACCTTCATTTTTCAAAAAACTTCAGGCGGCGAAATCTTATGAGAGAAGTGCTCAATCCTCAGTTCAAACTCAGTGAAGCTAACATTGCCAACATTGAATTCGATCCCAAATCCCGTGATGATATTCCCAAGCTCCTCATTGGCCTTCAGCACATTTATATCACACCGGAATTACGCGAGGAGGTATTCACCATACTCGCTGAGATCGTCCCTATTAATGAGGATGGTGAAAGCGCCAGCACCGATACCGGCCGTCCCGGTATGGCTCAGTGGACTATTCTGGTGCTCGGGGTGTTGCGCCTCGGCCTGAATGCCGATTTTGATCGTATTCACGAACTGGCCAACCAGCACAGTACTATCCGCACCATATTGGGGTTGAGTAACTGGTGCGACGGTAAAAAGTTCAGCTTGCAGTGCATCAAAGACAACCTGATGTTGTTCACTCCCGAGTTGCTAGACCGAATAAACCAGTGCGTGGTAAAGGCAGGCCACCGCTTGCTAAAAAAGGACGAAAACGACGCAATCACCGGGCGCTGTGATTCGTTTGTCGTTGAAACCCGTGTCCATTATCCCACCGATATTAATCTGTTATTTGATGCCGTTAGAAAGACCATGGAAGAATGCGCCGTCTTGTGTGAGCCCTTTGGCCACAGCCTGTGGCGGCAGTATCGCTACAATATCCGCCAGTTTAAGAAGCTGTATCGCAAGGCTCAGAAACTCAAGCATTCCACCTCGAAAGATGAGGCTAAGCAACAGCGCCAGCTTGAGCGGGTACAACAGGCTCACCAGGCCTTAATCGAGTCCGCTCAGAAGGTCGAAGATCGCGCCCGGCAAACCCGTGAACTACTGCGCCATAAATACGGTTTGTTCAACTTGGCGTTGGCGAAACTGGATGGTTACCTTGACCATGTCAACAGGCAAATTGACCAGATCCGCAGACGCGTTTTGGAGGGAGAGAAGATCCCTCACGCTGAAAAGGTATTTTCAATCTTTCAGCCACACACTGAATGGGTCAGTAAAGGCAAGGCTGGCGTACCGGTTGAGCTGGGGCTTCGAGTCTGTATCATGGCTGACAGCGACAGCTTTATTCTGCATCATCAGGTGATGGAAAAGCAGACGGACGACAAGGTTGCCAGCAATTCTGGGCGTTGACCAATCCCCTTATGTAGCAAGGGGTTCAAAGCATCTAAAAAAAGACTTTTCGCGCTAATTTGCTCTACAGTGGCAAAAAGATCACAAAAACCAGCCCCACAATGGCGGATCTCTCACAACAACTGACGCCACTAGATCACAAAGAAAAACAAATGCTTGGGTATAATGCGTGCACGTTAGACGTTTTTTAAGATAAATTATTGGCCTCACTGACTAAAAGTAAAAAGCACTTAAGCTTTAGCGCCCTCAGGAAAGCGCTATCCGAGCAATTTCTCACCATTCCCGATGGCAGGCAGCAGAGTAAATGTACCTATAGCCAGCATGACATATTGATGAGCGCCTTCGCCTGCATGTATTTTCAGGATCCATCTCTGCTTCATTTTCAGAAACGACTGGAGCAAAAATACCAGCGCAATAACTTACAAACGATTTTCAATGTTGAGAATATCCCTGGGGATAGCCAGTTACGTGATGTGCTGGATAACATTCCCTCACAGGAGATGGCTGGCATTTTCAAAACACTTTTCGGTCGTCTTCGTCGTCATAAACACCTGGAAGACTACGCCATCTTACCAGGGGTACTTATGTGCTCCATTGATGGTACTGAGTACCATCGCTCCAAGACAGTTCACTGCGAGCAATGTCTCCACAAAAAACAGAGAAACGGTGAGGTAACCCATAGCCATGGGATTTTACAGGGGGCCATTATGCACCCTGATAAAAAACAGGTGCTGCCTGTGATGCCAGAAGCAATACAAAATGGCGATGGGAGTAAGAAGCAAGACTGCGAGATCAATGCTGCCAAACGGTTTATTGATAAATTGAGGGCGGCTCACCCTCGACAGAAGTTTCTTATCTGTGGAGACGGGTTAATGTCTCACCAGCCCTTTATGGAAACCGTGATGGCCAATGGCATGCATTGTCTGTTTGTCGCTAAGCCAGGTGATCATAAGTATCTGGAAGAGTGGCTCCAAGCTTATAAGCAGCTACCAACAACACAGCACATGGATAACCAAGGTCGAACGCATATTTATACCTGGCAAAATGCAGTCCCCCTCCATGGTGGGAAAGGTGCGTTGGAGGTTAACTGGTTCAAATATCAGCTAAAAAATAAGAAAGGAAAAATTTCTTATACCAATAGCTGGGTAACGGATATCGAGATCACTGAAGCCAATGTACAGCAGATGACCCGAGCAGGTCGATGCCGGTGGAAAATTGAAAACGAGTGCTTTAACACACTGAAAAATCAGGGATACCACATTGAGCACAACTATGGCCATGGTGAGCAAAACCTGAGCTATAACATGTATCTTCTCACCCTATTAGCCTTTTATTTTCATCAGATTTTTGAGCTCACTGACGGAGTGTATCAGGCTTGCCGAGTTTCCTATGGCTCTAAGGCCCACCTGTGGGAAAACTTTAGGTCAACGATCCGCATGCTCGTTGTAGACGATTGGGAGCATTTGATGGACCTACTTCTAAATGGCGATGATGACGAGGTGACGGCAGTTAAAAGAAGCTGAAAATACGAATTAGAGGAAAATGCACTTAACTGTGTAGCTTGATCCCTGCCTGCAATTTGAGTGTGAAATCAGGTAGAGCAGCGAGCTTGAGCAGGTTTGGAGAAAAAACAACCATAAAACCCCTTTTACCTTACTGAGCCAGTTCTCACCAAGAATCACTGGTTATTCGCTGTAATGCTTGCAATTAGGGCATAACTATACGCTTTGAGCTAGTCTTAAAGATGAATATACAGGGAGGAGCAATAATGCGCTTTACTAATGAGCATGGAGAAGCCATGAATTTGGCGGACAACCTGACATTAAAAGAGTTACTGGATATGGGGGTCAGCGTCTCCGTTAGCGAGGATGTGGATCCCGACCACGATATCTGGCTGGCGGAACCAGAAGAAGATAATCAGCATTAATTTCATCAGTTTACTTTCGAGAGGGGCGTTAGCCCCTTTCCTTTGATTGCCTTACTCAAATACTATTCCCTTATTACCACTATTCATCGATTAGTCTCCAAGCCAACAGACATTAGGGCAGCGCTGAGGCCGGTAGGGTTACTCCAGCAGACTCGCATTCTTCTTATAAGCGGTGGAAAAATTACAAATTGTCGAAATTGACTGCAAATAGACCTTTATTGGCTAAAAAGGCGTAGACGACCTCAGTAAAAAGAAGTTTAATTGGAAGTCTAGCCATCCCCGCAGTCACTATAACTATGCAATGCGGGCAAAAAATAATAATAGAGCCGGGAGGGCTTTTATGGAAATGTTGTCAGGCGCCGAAATGGTGATCAGATCCCTGGAAGATGAGGGGGTCGAACATATTTTTGGCTACCCGGGTGGATCTGTACTGGATATTTATGATGCCTTGTTTCAAAGCAGCGAAATAACCCATTACTTAGTGAGGCACGAACAGGCCGCAGTACATATGGCGGACGGATATTCTCGATCCACCAATAAAGTGGGTACAGTGCTGGTCACGTCAGGCCCTGGCGCCACTAACTGTATTACCGGCATAGCCACGGCTTATATGGACTCTATCCCTATGGTGGTATTGTCTGGACAAGTACCGACCAATTTTATTGGTGACGATGCATTCCAGGAAACGGATATGATTGGGGTATCTCGCCCTGTGGTAAAGCACAGTTTCTTGTGTAAAAAAGCCACGGATATTCCACAAGCCATTAAGAAAGCCTATTACCTGGCCTCTACGGGTCGTCCCGGCCCTGTGGTGGTTGATTTACCTAAAGATGTACAAAACCCGAAATTGAAATTTCCTTACGAGTATCCCAAATCGATCAGCATGCGTTCATATAACCCGACGTTAAGTGGTCATAAAGGCCAGATTAAGCGTGCGGTAAAGGCTCTGGCGCAGGCCAGGCAGCCGGTGCTGTATGTGGGTGGCGGGGCCATCTTATCGGAAGCCTCGCAAGACGTGATTAAACTGGCCGAAGCCTTCAACTTACCCGTGACGACAACCCTGATGGGATTGGGCGCTTTCCCGGGCACACATAAGCAGTCACTGGGCATGCTGGGTATGCACGGTACCTATGAAGCAAATCTGGCGATGCACAACGCAGACCTGATATTTGCAGTGGGTGCTAGGTTCGATGACAGGGTGACAAACGCAACAGACCAGTTCTGTCCAAACGCCACAATCATGCACATAGATATAGACCCGACGTCTATCTCTAAAACCATACGCTCAGATATTCCTATTGTCGGCTCTGTGGATGTAGTTCTTAAGCAGATGCAGGATACTATTGCCGAAGGCAAAGTTAAAAATACCGACCTGAAACAATGGTGGTCACAAATCAATCAATGGCAAGACAGGAATTGTCTGAGTTATCAAAAAACCGATGGGGTGATTAAACCTCAAACCGTGATTGAAACCCTTTACAAAGTTACCAAGGGTGAGGCAATAGTCACATCGGATGTAGGTCAACACCAGATGTTTGGCGCCTTGTATTATCCCTTTGATAAACCCCGTAAATGGATCAATTCCGGAGGTCTGGGAACCATGGGCTTTGGTTTTCCTGCGGCTATGGGTTGTAAGGTTGCTCATCCTGATGCCGAAGTCTGCTGTATTACCGGTGACGGCTCGATTCAGATGAATATTCAGGAGTTGTCCACCTGTATGCAATACAACATTCCGGTGAAAATTATCTCGCTGAACAACCGATCGTTAGGCATGGTGAAGCAGTGGCAGAAAATGTTCTATGAAGGCCGCCAGTCTCATTCCTATATGGATTCGGTGCCGGATTTCGTGAAACTGGCGGAAGCTTATCACCATGTGGGTATTCGTGTGGATAAACCGGAAGACCTGGAAGAGGCGCTGGAAAGAGCGTTTGCTCTAAAAGACAGGCTGGTTTTTGTTGATATTCTGGTGGATCCGGAAGAGCATGTCTATCCGATGCAGATCAAGTTCGGCAACATGGCCGATATGTATTTGAGTAAAACGGAGAGAACGTAATGCGCAGCATAATCTCAATACTGATAGAAAATGAATCAGGTGCATTGTCGCGTGTTGTTGGCCTGTTCTCCCAGCGTGGTTACAACATCGAATCACTCACGGTGGCTGCTACCGATGACGTGACGCTATCGAGAATGACCATTACCACCATAGCCGATGAACGCAAGTTGGAGCAGATGCTAAAGCAGCTGCATAAGCTGGTGGATGTATTAAAGGTGACAGACCTGACCGATGGCGCTCATGTTGAACGTGAGTTAATGCTGGTTAAGGTAAAAGCCAGCGGCGCCTTGCGTGATGAAGTAAAGCGTAATACCGATATTTTCCGTGGTCAGATAGTGGACGTGACACAAAGCCAGTACACAGTTCAGCTTGTGGGTGTCAGCGATAAGTTGGATGCCTTTGTGGCTACCCTGGATGAAACCACAGAAATTGTGGAAGTGGTTCGCTCAGGTGTCTGTGGTATAGCGCGAGGAGACAGAGCGCTTAAACCTTAAATCTTGCTAAGACCGCGACTGTTACCAGTCGCGGCTTTTTTGTTGATGAAAACCGAACGTGTTAGGCGAACATAGCGTCGCTTTATTCGCTGAACACCTAGCTCAAGTTAGTAACCGTTTAACTTATCTATATACTCCGGCAGGAACAGGGATATTTGCGGTATATAGGTGATTAAGCCGAGGAAGATCAGCAACAAACTCAACCAGGGTAGACACGCTTTGATCACCCAGCCCATGCTCTTTCCTGTGATCCCTGAGGTAACAAACAGGTTCAGGCCCACTGGCGGAGTCAGCATACCTATTTCCATATTCACCACCATAATGATACCCAAATGGATAGGGTCTATGCCCAGTTGAACGGCGATAGGGAACAGGATTGGCGCCATGATCAGCAAGATGGCCGATGGCTCCATAAAGTTTCCTGCGATCAGCAGCAGAATATTTACCACGATCAGGAAGCCCCAGGCGGGTAGTCCCATTTCTATAATAAACTCAGCCAGAATATGGGGGATCCGCTCAGAAGTTAACACATGGGCGAACAGCATGGCGTTGGCGATGATAAACAGCAGCATAATGCTGACTTTGGCGGCGTCTTTTACTACCTTGTTAACGTCCGGGTGACCGACGGAGCGCACGATACTCAGTGGGAACGCCAGGATATTGCGTAATACAGCGGCTGGCATGGCTTCGTCGGCCTTTCGCCAAGGCTGGTCTTTTAACGGGCCTATATCCCGATAACCATACACGCTGATCAGAAACGCATAAACGGCAGCAACCGAAGCGGCTTCCGTTGGGCTGGCTATACCGCCGTAGATAGATCCCAGTACAATCACAATCAGCATTAAGCCACCCATGGCTTTGAATGCGGAGATACTTAAGGTTTTAACTCCGGGGAAAGGGACGGCAGGCAGCTTTTTGACTCTGGCGACCACATAAATGGCCACCATCAATATCAGTCCCATCATCAAACCAGGGATCACACCGGCCATAAACATACGGGACGCGGATACTTCCGTGGCGGCTGCGTATACCAGCATAACAATGGAGGGTGGGATCAAAATACCCAAAGTACCCGCGTTGGCGATGACGCCGGCTGCCATGGCGTGGGGATAACCGGCGCGAACCATACCTACGATAACTATGGAGCCGATGGCGGCAACTGTGGCGGGGGAAGAGCCGGAAACGGCGGCGAATAACATACACGCCATTACCGAGGCCATGGCGAGGCCGCCTCGAACATGGCCAATACTGTGCATGGCGAAATCGATAAGCCGTTTGGCGACGCCGCCGGTGGAAAGAAACGCAGACGACAGAATGAAAAATGGTATAGCGAGTAAGGTATAGTGCTCTGAAGTAGCCTCAAATAATTTCAGGGCAATAGATGCCAGCGAATCGTTGGAAAACATCAGTATCGTCGCAATACTGGATAATCCTAAGGCGACAGCTATGGGCATACCCACCAGCATACAAAACAGCAGCAGGCAAAACAGGGTTAGGGTGGTCATATTAATTCCTATTTATTATCGTCGGCTAAATGCATGCTTTCCTTGGCTTCATCAGCCAGCTTAAAGCCTGAGGTTTTACCTTGTACTACCTGTATACCGAGCTGGATAAAGCGAAAAACCAGCAGCGAAAACCCGATGATCAGCACACTCATGGCTTGCCACTTTTGGATAGGCAAGTCTTCCATTTCGATACCGATTTGTTTGACTTTACTTAAATAAACCCAGGAGCCGTAGAGAAACAGGCTGCAATAAGTCAGACACAATCCCAGCGCCAGCAAGGTTACTGCCTTCTGAGCTTTAGCCGGAAGCAGTTTAACAAAAGCATCAACACCGATATGGGCGCCTTCTTTGACCCCCCAGGATGCGCCGAGCAATACCATCCAGGCGCTTAAATAAAGCGTCAATTCCTGTGCCCATAACAACCCGGTGTTAAAGAAGAATCGCATGATGACTTCAACAAACACCAGTAAGGTGATGGTCACCAGCAATAAACCAATAAGGCTCTCTTCGAGTCGAGAAAAAAACTTAGCTAACATGTTCTACCTCTTTCCTTGGGCGCCCGTTCCTTGCTTGTTATTATTGGGCGCCCTATGGGGGTTACTTGTTTGCTGCGACGGCCGCTGCAATAATGTCTTTACCTATCTGGTCTTCAAACTGTTTCCATACAGGTTTCATTGCTTCAACCCACTGCTGCCTTTCCTGAGCAGTCAGCTCCAGCACCTGGCTACGACCAGAGGCGATGATGGTCTGTTTATCGATATTGGCTTTATCTGCCGCCACCTGATTACCGTGTTTAATGGCTTGATCCAGACTGGCTTTCACATCTGCGCGAATATCTTGTGGCAGTCCCTGCCAGAATTCAGCGGATGTAATCACTATGTAATCCAACACGCCGTGGTTGGATGCAGTGATATGGGGCTGAACCTCGAAGAATTTCTTCGAGTAGATATTTGACCAGGTATTTTCCTGTCCATCGATAGCTTTGGTTTGCAGCAAGGTAAAGACTTCAGAGAAAGGTTTTTTCAACGGGACGGCATCCAGTACCTGGAATTGGGCTGCCAATACATCTGAAGACATAATACGGAATTTCTTCCCTTTGGCGTCTTCAGGCACTTTTAACTGGTGGGATGCGGATAGCTGCTTCATTCCGTTGTGTAAGTAACCCAGGCCCACCAGGCCTTTTTTCTCCAGTGAGGTCAACAGTTTCTGACCTTCAGGACCCTGCTGGAAACGATCTACAGCCTGCATGTCCTGGAACAGAAATGGCAGGTCAAACACCTGTAATTGCTTGGTATATTTACGTAATTTAGACAGGGAAGGGGCGGCAATTTCTACATCTCCCAGCAACATGGCTTCCAATACCTTGTTGTCGCCAAACAGCTGGGAGTTCGGGTAGATCTTTACTTCTACCTTGCCCGGCAGTTTTTGCTCAACCAGCTCTTTAAATTTCAGTGCCATCTGGCCTTTGGGGGTGTTTTCCGTTACCACATGAGAGAACTTGATTTCAATAGGACTGGCAGCTGTCGCTAGGCTGTTGAGGGCTAGTCCGGCGCCTAGGGCAGCAAGGGCGAGTAGTTTCATAACATCATTCCTTATGTTTTGGTTGTATTCGTTGCATAAGGGAGCAAGTTTGATGCCAATTATTTAAAATTAATTTAAGTTATTGTTATGTAAATGTTTCCGTTATGAGTACTGGCTGCTGCCGGGATTAAAAAGGGGGGGGATTAGCCCATTTCTTACTCACGAATGGGTGGGTGTCCACCCATTTTGTTTACTGGATTACTCTTTGTAGTCGTCTTTCTCCAAATTATATTTTTTCATCTTTTCATACAAGGTCTTACGAGCGAGCCCAAGGGAGTACTGAACATCTTTAAGGCGACCCTGGTGTTGCCTTAATGCATCACTAAGTAAGGTTCTTTCAAATCTGGCGACCTGTTCAATAAGGCTTAAGTCTTCGACTTGTCCGTTATTCATCCCCGGCGCCAGCAACTCTGCCTGATCTCCCATTAACACAAAGCGTTCCGCCAGGTTTCTTAATTCACGCACGTTACCTGGCCAGTTGTGCTGTTTCAGTGCCTGATGGCGGGACAGGGGAATGGCGGGGGGATCGATTTGGTAACGGCTGCTGGCCACACGGACAAAGTTTTCCAGTAGTAGAGGCAAGTCTTCCGTTCTGTCTCGCAACGGCGGGATTTGAACACTGACCACATTTAAGCGGTAGTACAGATCGCTGCGAAACAGGCCCTGGGCACTTAAGCTTTGTAAATCTGCCTTAGTGGCGGCAATTACCCTAATATCCAGGTTAATGGCTTTATTGGTGCCAAGAGGTTCAACGATACGCTCTTCCAGTACCCGCAATAATTTGATCTGCAGCGTTATGGGCATACTTTCGATTTCGTCCAGGAACAAGGTGCCTTTATGGGCATAAGCCAGCTTACCTATCCGTCGCTTCAGTGCGCCGGTAAACGCGCCCGCTTCATGGCCAAACAGCTCACTCTCTATCATGGTTTCAGGGACCGCGCCGCAATTAATGGCGACAAAGGGGTGAGCAGCTCGTTTGCTGTGATCGTGGAGGAAGCGCGCCACCAAATCTTTTCCCGTGCCGGTTTCCCCTTGCAGCAGGACATCAGCGGGGGCATCTTTGATATGAGAGAGCACTCTTCTTAGCTGTTTAATTTGCGGTGAATTCCCCAGGATCCTGGGACCTGGGCCGCTCTGGGCTTCCAGCTCTACTTTTAATGCCTGATTCTCCAGGATCAGGCTACGTTTCTCCGCCGCTCGTTTTACTATATCCAGCAAATGCTCGGTGGAAAAGGGTTTCTCCAAAAAGTCATAGGCGCCGGTACGCATCGCTGCTACTGCGGTTTCAATATTTCCATGTCCGGTTAACATAATGACGGGAAGGCCAGGATCTAGGTTTAGCGCCAGTTTAAGAAATGCCAAGCCATCCATTTCCGGCATATTTATATCTGTGATCACCACCAGGTTCTGGTTTGCTGTAATGCTGCTCAGGGCTTGCTTGGCGCTGTTGAAACCCCTTACCTGATATTCTTCCAGCTCAAGGGTTTGCTGCAGCGATTTTAGGACAGCGTTATCATCGTCAATCACGATTATGGTTAGTGGATCATTCATCGTCGTTTTCCTGAAATTGACTTAACTTAATTTGAAACGTGGCACCGGGATCACCTTGAAGCAAAGTAAGCTCGCCGCCAAAAGAGCGTACAATTCGGCGAGAGATCGCCAGCCCTAACCCCAGTCCTTTTTCCTTGGTGGTAAAAAATGGGACGAATAATCTTTCGCTATCTGCAGCGCTGATCCCCTGACCATTATCCCAAACTTGTAGGATTAAATATTGTGGTGTTTCCCTGGCACTAACTACAATTTGCGGAGTGTTCGTTTGCTCCACTGCATTTAAAGCATTGGAAAGCAGGTTAATGAGTACTTGCTCTAGGGTAATGGGGTCAGCCAACACCAGAGTTTCGCTATTAATATTTTCGAGCTGGATGATAACACCTTGCTTTAACATATTGCTTTGCAATAGAGAGATAGCGGCTTTAATCGTATCCAGTAGCGGTGTTGGGCTATTGCGGCCCTGGGATTTACGACTGAACACCTTAAATTGGGCGATGATCTGACCCATTTTCTTGCTCAGGTTGACGATTTCCCCCAAGTTTTCTCTGGTGCTGTCCAGCCTGTTTTTTTCTAATAAACGTATGGCGTTTTCACTGTAGGTTCGAATGGCCGCCAGGGGCTGATTTAGCTCATGGTTAATACTGGCAGACATTTCCCCCAGAGTGGCGAGCTTGGCAGCCTGGATCAGTTCGGACTCAGTTTGCTCCAGCGTTATTACGGTTTGCTGGTATTTATCCAGGGTCAGCTTGAGTTGATGGTTACTGGCTTTAAGTACTTTTGTCCGGTCCGTCACTCTGAGTTCCAGGTCTTGATTCATTTTTGCCAGTCGGCTCTTTGCCAGAGTAATTGTTTGCCAATACAGCCATATCAAGCTGAATACCAAGTAAACCAGCGAGATCAACATTAAGCTGGAAGCAATAGGTTTGACCATCTGAGCCGGCTTGATGAGGGACCACAATAACCAGCCTGCATCGGGCATGTTGATTTTTGTTACCAGATAGTTTTCTGATAGCAGAGAAATCTCTTTCTGTTTAATCAGTGTTGCCAGGCTGGGGAGTAGTGACAATGGGGTGAGCGGGTGTTTACCATATTGTCGGCTAGTGATCAGCCGGTTTCTTTGTTGCTCGGAAAGCTGGGTCAGGGAGTGATAGCGTAAACCTGGCTTTGAACTATAAAATACAACACCTTGTTGGTCGGTCAACAGGTACAGGTCAATGGGGTTCCTCCAGCCTTGCTCTATCACCCGAAGTGATACCTTGACCGCGACAACTCCTATTATGATGTCGTTCTCCAGCACAGGGTAGGAAAAGAAATAACCCCGTTTATTCGAGCGATTTCCTAAGGCAAAATAGCTGCCCGTTTCTCCCGCTACCGCTTGCTGAAAATAGGGGCGGAATGCGTAATTTGAGCCCACGAAGGAGGTGTCTTTTAGCCAGTTACTGGCAGCCAGTGTTGTACCATTATGATCCATCAAGTAAATCACATCACTGTTTAGTTTTTCGTTTATCTGCAGCAACAGCTCGTTAGCTGCGCTTCTGTATTGCTTCCCTTGGACTGCATTCTTCAGTAAAGGATGTAACGCGATGACACCTGGAATGCTGCGATACTTGTCCAGTTCAATATTGAGTTTGGCGGCAAATCGAGTGAGCTCAAATTGGGCCTGTTGCTCCAGCTTTACCTTGGTGTGTTGATAGCTGTAGAGGAGTGTAACCAACATCAGGATTAACCAAAGAACGGTTAGCTTAAAGAATGGTTTTTTCATAAACCGGTTACCGGGAGCAAAGGAAGCTGAAAAAAGTTCATTGTTACCCCGAGTGAAAACGAGGAAGTGTACCAGTATGTTTGAAAAAAACTCACGTCGTTCCAATTGGTTAATATAACCATTAATTTGGTTATATTAACCTTATTTTATTTCTGATCCTTATTGGGTTAATGTGATTTGTAAAAAACCCTTTAATAACAATGTAATACTAAATACGTTGGTTTTGGCCTGGTACTTGCTAGTTATGGCTGTAGTTAATTATTTTACCTGTTGGAGGAAGTATGGGTGTATTTTCAAGATTAAATGATGTGATCAATGCCAACTTACATGCTGCCCTGGATAAGGCGGAAGACCCTCAAAAGCTCATTCGTTTGATGATCCAGGAGATGGAAGAAACTCTGGTTGAGACCCGCACTCAGGCTGCGTCATTGCTGTCTGAAAAAAAGAACTTGTCCAGGCAGCTTACTCAGCTGAAGGAGAAGTGTGGAACTTGGTATCAAAAAGCCGAGCTAGCTGTGAATAAAGGAGCGGAGGAGTTAGCTAAGGCGGCATTGATGGAAAAGCGCAACCTGGAAACTGAGATGGAGGTGATTGAGCAGGAAATGTCTCGGGTCGGGCAATTGGTAGTGCAGGTGGAAGGGGACTGCAACAAACTTCAGAGCAAACTAACGCAAGCCAGAGAAAAACAACGAAGCCTGGTGTTGAGAGTGAAGACGGCGAGCTGCCAGGTTAAGGCGCGTCGCCAACTTGATAGCTCCAAGCTCGACAGTTTGATGGCAAAGTTTGAAATTTATGAGCGCAAGGTCGACGATATTGAATCTCGGGTCGAGGCCAGCACCTTAGGAGGCAAGCCTGATTTAAAGACTCAGTTAGAGGTATTGGCCGCAGAAGAGGCCATAACCCAAGAGCTCGAGAAGATTAAGGAGGCGCAACATGCTTAATATCAGCCGGGACCCGGAGAATCAAAAGGTAGCTGGGGTTTGTGCCGGCATCGCAAAACGGTTTGGCTGGAAAGCAAGGAATGTTCGCGTGTGCGCTTTAGCCGCAGCCCTGATGTTGCCGCATATTGTGCTGGTGGCATATTTACTGGCAGCCTATTTTTTAAAACCTGAAACCGACCTGGCGCATTGGTTGGACTAGCATGATATTTTCGTGAAAAACACTTTTTATTGTCATTGAGCAAAAATGGGTATAAGGACATCTCGTATGATGCAGAGTACCCATTATTTTTTGATTGCTTTGATGGACAATCGTGAAGATCAAAGAAAGGTAGGGTGGGTATATGTTTGAGCTACTGATGTTTGTATTTGTCTGTGCCGGTATTGTTATGACAGGTTTCACCCTGCTAGGCTCGGTTGCAGTGGTGTTTGTCGCCTTACTGGTGATATTTTTTGTTGGAGCCTTGGGCTTGGTTGTAAAACTTGCTCCCTGGCTAATCCTGGCAGCTGTTGTTTACTGGTTATGGGGTCGTTCCAGGCGGGTCAGTCATAAATAGGGTAACTTCGAGTTGATATTTTTAAGCTTGAAGTAAATATAATTCAGTGGCCAAAATTATTTGAGTAATCAGAAGCTTTACATTAGATTTGGAGCCCATTCAGGCAACTTAAGGGATTTTAAAATGAAAAAATTTGTTTGTGCCGCTGTTTCCGCCTTGTCTCTCGTTTCTGCTGCTGCATTTGCCGATGTGTCGGCTATGCATCCTTATGTGCGGGCCACCCTGCCGCACGTTCCCAACACAGCCGCATTTTTAATGCTTAAAAATGACGGTGATAAAGTAATGAAGCTGGTGGCGGTAAAGAGTGATTTACCGGCCAAAGTAGAGTTGCACGGTCATGAATTGATAGATGGTTTGATGAAAATGCGTAAAGTTGAGTTCATAGAGGTCCCGGCTAAGGGGATGGCGACGCTGGAGCCAGGCGGTCACCACATTATGGTTATGGGCCTGGATGGTCAATTGGAGCCAGGGCAAGAAGTTGATTTTACGTTAATTTTTGAAAGTGGTGATGAGGTTGAGTTCACGGCCCCAGTAGAATCTGTTAAAGCTAAAACAAAACATAAACATTAATAAGGTTTCTCTATGCTAAATATTCGCCCGCGAAACCTGCTGATTGGGGCAGGAGTCTTTTTATTAGTCAACTATTTGGTTGCCGTGTACTGGAGCATTGAGCCTGATCTGTTCGATGTTAAAGGTTATTCGGTTGAGCAGGCAAAAGAACAAGGGTTTGAGCCTGTTGTAGGTTACACCACGACAACCACCTTAGCTCGTATTGCAGAAACCTTACTGGACAAGCCGGGCGGTTATTTAAGCAATGATAAGATGCCGCCAAGTGTCTTAATGGATAACATGCCAGCCTGGGAATTGGGTGTCTTGGAGCAGGTGAGGGATATGTCCCTGGTGATGCGTAAAGACTTAAGCCGTTCGCAGAGCCAGTCGAGCGCAGACAAGGACCTGAAAACCGCCCAGCCGGCATTTAATATCAATAACCGCAGCTGGTTATTCCCCAGCGCCGAAGGTGAATACCGTAAAGGTATCGATGCGTTATATAGTTATCGTGCTCGGCTGGCGGATCCCAACCAACCTGATGCCCAGTTTTATGCAAGGGCCGATAATCTGGTGGCCTGGCTAAAGGAAGTGCAGAGCCGGTTAGGCAATCAATCCCAGAAGTTGAGCGCGAGTGTGGGCAAACACAGCTTGAATACCGATTTGGCGGGTGATGCGGCTGCAGAGCGCTCCACAGACGCTCCCGATGAAGTTCAGGTGAAAACCAGCTGGTGGAAAATCGACGATGTGTTTTACGAATCTCGTGGTGCTTCCTGGGCGATCCTTCACTTGATGCGTGCTATTGAGGTGGATTTTAAAGGGGTTCTGGAGAAAAAAAACGCAACCGTCAGCGTACGACAGATTATTCGTGAGCTGGAAGCGACCCAAGATTCGATTTGGAGTCCAGTGGTGTTAAACGGTACCGGGTTTGGTTTTGTTGCAAATCACTCTCTGGTAATGGCGAACTATGTGTCCCGGGCTAACGCGTCGGTTATCGATCTAATAGAGCTGCTAAACAAGGGTTAATTTCCCCAGGTTTTACCACGAGCACCGGAGTCATTGGCCTGGTGCTCGCTTATTTGCTTGCCGTAACACCAAAAAACCAAGTCAATCATTCGGCATTTATGACCAATTGATGATTGCTTCTCCCATCATGTTCGTTAAACTGCCTCTGATTTTATTCGGGGAGTCTTTATATAATGAAAAAAGTACTGATAGCAGGCCTGTTGGCCGTAACTAGCGGCAATGTTTTGGCTGATGATTGGGGAGTGTTTTTAGGTGGCGATCTGACCCGGTCAACTACCGACGGCTCTATAAACCACGATGCAGCCAACTTCGAGAGTAAAACACGTGGCAGTAGTTATGCTGCATTAGAGCATTCTATTATTTTATTGCCACAAGTAAGAGTTGCTTACAACAACCTGGATACGGGTGGTAACCGTGACGGTAAGGGCGTAAGCACAGATCTAAACAGCTATGATGGCACACTTTATTATCAGCTATTAGATAATGACTTGATTGAACTGGATCTGGGCTTAAATATTAAGTTCTTAGATGGTAACGTAACAGATGGTGCCTATGCGCGTAGCATAGACTCAACTATTCCTCAGGTTTACGGTAGCGCTAAGTTCCATATTCCCGGCACCAACTTTAGCCTGATTGGAGACCTGGCAACGGGTGGTGTCACAGACGATAACGCCATCGATGCGTTGGCTGGCGTGACTTATACATTTAACCCGGATTCCATGGCGAAGTTCAAGGTCCGTGCGGGTTACAAATATCAGGAAATTAAGCTCAAGGATAAGGTAAACCTGGATCAGGACTTTAAAGGTTTCTTTATCGGCGGTGAAGTTCACTTCTAATCCCTTGATTTAATTCGGGGCAAGGGAGTTGCCCATTTCATGTCTCAGCCTGTCTAAATCTATATTTCTTTTAGTTATAAAAAATCTTTATTCATTCTTTGTGGTTATCCATTCCCGTATATAGACTGTGACCCAATTACTCTTGGGATAGTGGAAATTTCGCCATGTTGTTAAAGGAACTTTCTTCGTTAACAAGCCCTCTGTCTGAGCCGCAATTATCCAAGTTGCAGCAAGCAGTGGCCGAATTAAATCCGAACCAGTTAGCCTGGGTTAGCGGATATTTATCAGGGATCAGCCAGGGTGGTGCAGTGGCAACGGCAACCGCTCCCATAGCTGCTGCAGCCAGCGCACCGGCAAATAAATTGACGGTGTTATTTGGCTCGCAAACCGGTAACTCAAAAGGAGTTGCAGAGCAAGTTGCGGCAGATGCCAGAGCCAAAGGTTTAGCCGTGCAGTTAAAGTCCATGGCTGACTACAAACCAAAGGACCTGAAATCTGAAACCCATATGATCATAGTGGTCAGCACCAACGGTGAAGGTGAAGCACCTGATGATGCGGCTGAGCTACATGAGTTCCTGGCTTCTAAGAAAGCACCTAAACTGCCTAACCTGAAATACGCGGTACTGGCGTTAGGTGATTCCAGCTACGAGTTCTACTGCCAGACAGGTAAAGAATTTGATGAGCGACTGGCAGCATTAGGCGCCGAAGCCATCATGGCACGTATCGACTGCGACGTAGACTATGAAACCCCTGCCGCACAGTGGAGTGAAAAAGCACTGGATCTGGTAGAGGAAACCCTGGAAACTGGCCCGGAAGCTCAGGTAGTTCAGTTGCCTGTGGCGGGTGCGGGCGCTCATACCAGCCAGTACGATAAGAAGAATCCTTATACGGCGTCTTTGGTAGCCAATCAGAAAATTACCGGCCGCAATTCCAATAAGGATGTGCGCCACTTCGAAATTTCCCTGGAAGACTCGGGTATTCAATACCAGGCCGGTGATGCGCTGGGTGTCTGGTTTGAAAATGACCCTGAATTAGTTACGGCTCTACTTGCCAAGGTAGGTTTGTCCGGTGATGAAGAGGTCAGTGTCGACGGCGATGCCTTGAGTCTGTCCCAGGCTCTTGTTAAGCACTATGAGCTGACTCAGTCTTACCCTGGTTTTATCGAAAAATATGCAGAAATCTCCGGCAGCAAGAAGCTGGCCAAAGTCGCCGCTGATAAAAATGCCGCCCGTGAATATGCCAATAGCCACCAGATCATCGATATTATCGGCGTAAAGAAAAAGGTCAAGTTATCGGCAGAAGAGCTGGTAGGCATGTTACGCCGTATCACCCCAAGGCTTTATTCCATTGCGTCGAGTCAGGCCGAGGTGGAAGAAGAAGTGCACCTGACTGTGGGTATGGTGGAGTTTGAAAACGACAAGGGCGAAGCGCGCCACGGTGGCACTACAGGTTTCCTCAAGCGACTGGAAGAAGGCGGGGAGATTAAGGTTTTCGTAGAGCACAACGACAACTTCCGTCTGCCGGCTGATACTAATACTCCAGTGATCATGGTGGGACCCGGTACTGGCGTCGCACCATTCAGAGCCTTTATGCAACAAAGAGATGCCATCGATGCCGAAGGTAAGAACTGGATGTTCTTTGGCGATCAGACCTTTACCGAAGATTTTTTATACCAGACAGAATGGCGCTCATACCTGAAGTCTGGTTTGCTGACGCGTTTGGATGTGGCGTTCTCTCGCGATCAGGCAGAAAAAATCTATGTGCAGGATAAATTAAGAGAAAACGCTGCGGAAGTGTATTCGTGGTTAGAGCAGGGTGGCCATTTCTATATCTGTGGCGACGCCAACCGTATGGCAAAAGATGTCAACGAAGCATTAATAGAAATAGTTGCCGAGCAAGGCAAAAAGAGCCGTGAAGCGGCCGAAGAGTATGTGAGTGAGCTGCGTCGTGCTAAACGCTATCAGAGGGATGTGTACTAATGAGTTACGAGCCTAAGCCAAGTCCGGATCATAGCCTGGACGGCAAAAAACTATCTGACAACGAAAGGATCAAAACCGAGAGCAACTTCCTGCGCGGCACCATAGCGCAGGCTCTGGATGATCAGGTATACGGCGGTTTTAGTGACGATGATATTCAGCTGATCAAATTCCATGGTTTATATCAGCAGGATGACAGGGATATCCGTGGGGAACGTAAGAAACAGAAACTGGACCCGCGCCACAGCTTCCTGTTGCGTGCTCGTATGCCAGGTGGTGTATGTACCCCTGAACAGTGGCTGGCCATCGATAAATACGCCACTGAGCGTACCTTGGTCGGCAGTATTCGTATTACCACGAGGCAGACATTCCAGTACCACGGTATTTTAAAACGTAACCTGAGGCCGATTTTTCAGGGGCTGGATGAGGTGGGTATAGATTCCATCTTTACCGCGGGTGACGTGAACCGAAACACTCTGTGTACCTCCAACCCGGTGGAGTCGCACTTGCACGCGGAGATGTATGAGCTGTCCAAGCAGACCAGTGAACATTTTCTGCCCAATACCAAAGGATATGCAGATCTCTGGTTAAACGGCGAGAAGGTGGCTGACTCCCAGGAGCAAAGCGAACCTCTCTACAGCAATGTGTATTTGCCGCGTAAGTTCAAGATCACTTTTGTGATGCCGCCGCAAAATGACATTGATGTGCATGCCAACGACATCAGCTATGTGGCCATAGTCAAAGACGAAGAAATTATTGGATATAACGTGCTGGTGGGCGGTGGCCTGGGTATGGCCCACGGTGATCAGCGTACCTTTCCGAGAAAAGCGGATGAATTCGGCTTTATTGCCAAGAAAGACGTGATCAAGGTGGCGGAAGCCATAGTGACCACTCAGAGAGATTGGGGAAACCGCAGTGAACGCCACCAGTCCAAAACCAAATATACCCTCGAGCGCGTGGGTGTCCCTGCATTTAAAGCAGAAGTGGAAGGGCGCTCAGGGATTACCTTTGCCGAATGCAAACCCTATAAGTTTGAATATCGCGGTGACCGCTTCGGTTGGATCAAAGGTATAGATAATAAGTGGCACCTGACCCTGTTTATTGAAAACGGCCGCATTCTGGACTTCCCGGGTAAACCCCTGAAGTCGGGTATGGTCGAAATCGCCAAGGTGCATAAGGGGGATTTCCGCCTGACTGCAAACCAGAACCTGATTATTGCGGGTGTGCCAGTCAAGGAAAAAACCAAGATTGAAAAGCTGGCTCGTAAATACGGTTTACTGACGGATGAAGTGAGTGTGCAGCGCCAGAACTCCATGGCCTGTGTGGCCTTGCCTACCTGTCCGCTCGCTATGGCTGAAGCCGAACGTTACTTACCAGGTCTGGTGACTGATGTTGAAGAGATATTGGGTGAACATGGGGTAAGCGATGAGCATATCGTACTTCGTGTCACCGGTTGTCCTAACGGTTGTGGCCGCGCCTTATTGGCGGAAGTTGGCTTAGTTGGAAAAGGGCCTGGCAAATACAATGTTTACCTTGGTGGTAACAGAAACGGTACGCGTATTCCTAAGTTGTACCGGGAAAACATTAGCGAGCAAGAGATACTTGATGAATTAGACGGCCTGATCGGTCGTTGGGCAACGGAACGTGAAGCCGATGAAGGATTTGGCGATTTCACCATTCGTGCCGGCATCATAGACGAAGTTATTGTGGCATCTAGGGATTTCTATGGGTAATTTGAATCTGGATGGCTTGCTTGCTCTGGATAGCGCACAGCGCGCTGCCGAGCTACAAGTCATCAATCAAGAGTTAGAGCAGATGAATGCCGGGCAGCGCATCGAGTGGGCACTGCGTAACCTAGATGATAACTTTGTACTGTCATCCAGTTTCGGTATCCAGTCTGCGGTGTGTTTACACTTGCTGACCCAGTATAAGCCGGATATGCCGGTGGTATTAACGGACACGGGTTACCTGTTTCCGGAGACCTATCAGTTTATCGATGAATTAACGAAGCGGCTTAAGCTGAATCTGAAAACCTACCGGGCCGAACATTCTGCGGCATGGCAGGAGGCTCGCTTTGGAAAGTTATGGGAAAATGGGGTTGAAGGTCTCACCCGTTACAACCAGATAAACAAGGTCGAGCCCATGAAGCGGGCGTTTAAGGAACTGGATACAAAAACCTGGTTTTCCGGTTTGCGCCGTAGTCAGTCCTCCAGCCGGGAAACCTTACCCGTACTGGGGATCCAAAATGGTTGCTTTAAGTTTTTGCCTATTATCGACTGGTCGAATAAGGATGTGCATTACTACCTGAAAGAACACGACTTACCTTACCACCCACTGTGGGATCAGGGTTATGTCTCAGTTGGTGATGTTCAGACCTCACGGCCGCTGGAATTAGGCATGGAAGAAGAAGATACCCGTTTCTTTGGCCTCAAGCGTGAGTGCGGTATCCACGAAGAGAATGCCGAAGTCGATGGCAGTGGTATTTAAGCTGTTTAACAAAGCGCCTTAGGGCGTTTTGTTGTTATTATTCGTTTTCCCTTTACTTTCAAAAGCCCTACATTTCAGTTGTGTGAAAAACAACTTTTCTGCTCCTCTATCTTTAAGGTTTGGCAAAGAAATAGCTTATTGTTTTATTTCAGGGTGATTAGCAGCAATATTTGATTTGTTATCGCGTTTTGTCCGAAGCCAGTATGTTAATGTTAAAGCAGGCTTAGAGTTTGGAGAACCGCTATGTTGATTGCCGATGTCATGACCCTCAGGGTGGTGTCAGTTCAAATGGATGACCGCCTTTCGTTGGTGAAGGATATCTTCGATCAAGCCCCGTTTCATCATTTATTGGTACTGGACGATGAAGAACTCACCGGAGTGATCAGTGAGCGGGACCTGCTGCGTGCAATCAGCCCTTATTTTGGTAGTGCCGCCGAATTGCCGAGAGACAGGGAAACTGTTAATCGTCGCGCCCATCAAATTATGACCCGCCATCCTTTCACTGTTACATCGTCATGCACTGTGGAACAAGCCGCCGAAGAGATGCTGGAGCAGGGAATAGGTTGCTTCCCTGTAGTCGATGGGGTGGCAGGAAAGAAACGGATAAAAGGAATCGTCACCTGGAAGGATCTAATGTCTGTGCTGCTGATCCAGCATGATGAATCGTGATATTGTCACGGCAAGATAAATTTTATATCATTACCCTCCGGTTTAAATGACTCTGCTGTAAGAGGTTTAAGCCAACCTTCTTGTGGAATAAGCCGATTTATCGATTCGTGAGATTACTAATTAGCTTGTCTCGTTTGGAAAAAATCATTTAGTTACATCGGTTATAAAAAACTAAAGACTTATTCCAATAGGTGATTAAAAAGTTATTTTTATTATTTTACGATGTAGTCCTCACAATTTATAGTGGCAAGCTATTGACGTTGCTGGTATGGCAGATGGACTATTTACCTATTTTTACAAAGCTTAACGACAGACATTGCCTGGTTGTAGGCGGTGGAGAAATAGCTTTACGCAAAATCCGCTTACTGCTAAATGCCGGCGCTAATGTCACAGCCTGTGCGTTGGATTTTCACCCTGAGCTGGTTTACTGGTCAGAGACGAAAAAGTTAACTCTGGTTACCGGAAGCTATCAGCCAGAATTATTGGACGGGGCTTGGCTGGTCATAGCGGCAACTGATGATTTGGCAGTGAATGCCCTGGTTTATCAAAGCGCCAACAGGAAGGATATTCTGGTTAACGTAGTGGACGATCCCGTACGTTCCAGTTTTATCATGCCTTCTATTGTCGACAGATCGCCGATTATGGTGGCAATTTCCAGCGGTGGTAAAGCGCCCGTATTAGCGCGCTTGATCCGGGAGAAGCTGGAGTCCCTGTTACCTATGCATATAGGTAAGCTGGCCAGTATCTCGGGTAATTTTCGCAACCGGGTGAAACAAGCGCTGCCGAGTATGGACGCGCGAAGAGCCTATTGGGAAAAGCTGTTCGGTCGCGGTGAAGTGGCCAGCTTGCTTGAAAAAGGTCAGCAGCACAAAGCCCTGGAGAAGATGGAGCAGGGGCTGAATAACATGGAGCTGAAAGGTGAGGTTGCCCTGGTAGGCGCAGGACCCGGTGACCCTTCATTGTTAACCCTTAAAGCGTTACAGGTTATGCAGCAAGCCGACGTGGTATTACACGACCAGCTGGTATCCAGTGAAGTGATTGAATTGGTTCGCCGTGATGCAGAACGTATTTCCGTTGGAAAAGCGGCTGGCTTTCACAGCGTACCGCAAGAGGAAACCAATGCACTGCTGGTTAAGTTTGCCAAGCAGGGTAAGAAAGTGGTGCGCCTGAAAGGTGGAGATCCCTTTATGTTTGGCCGCGGCGGTGAAGAGTTGGAAGTTCTGGTGGAGCACCAAATTGAATTTCAAGTGGTGCCCGGCATTACGGCGGCATCAGGCTGTTCGAGCTATGCGGGTATTCCACTCACCCACAGAGATTATGCTCAGTCCGTGGTGTTTGTTACCGGCCACTGTCGTGAAAATGGCAATTCCATAGAGTGGCCATCGCTGGCGCGTGAAAACCAAACCGTGGTCTTTTATATGGGTCTGCTGAGGTCTGAGCACATAAGACAAAAATTATTATCAAATGGCCGTGACCCGGAAACACCGGTTGCTATCGTGTCCAAAGGAACGAGCCAACAACAGAAAACGATTATTGGGAATTTAGCTAAATTACCTGAACTTGGTCAGGGAGTTGCTGCACCTGCTTTAATTATTGTAGGGGAAGTGGTTGCTCTGGCCGACAAGTTGGCGTGGTTTAACGGTGAACAAGTCGCCGATCCCAGTGATAACCCCTTTTTAGTTAATCTTGCCTAACGGAGTAAAAAATGGACCAACAAAGGTTAACACACCTTAAACAGTTGGAAGCTGAGAGTATACATATCATACGCGAAGTAGCCGCCGAATTTGATAACCCAGTAATGATGTATTCTGTGGGTAAAGATTCTGCAGTCATGCTGCACCTGGCGCGTAAGGCCTTTTACCCCGGCAAGATCCCGTTTCCTTTATTGCACGTGGATACCACCTGGAAATTTAAGGAGATGATCGCATTTCGTGATGAGATGGCCAAAAAATACGGCTTCGATCTGATCGTGCATAAGAACCCGGATGGGTTGGCGATGAATATCAACCCTTTTGTCCATGGTAGTGGTAAACACACGGATATCATGAAGACGGAAGGCCTGAAGCAGGCGTTAAACAAGTATAAGTTTGATGCGGCGTTTGGCGGTGCTCGTCGTGACGAAGAGAAATCTCGTGCTAAAGAGCGGGTTTATTCCTTCCGCGACAAAAACCACAGATGGGATCCTAAAAACCAGCGTCCCGAGCTTTGGAATACCTATAACGGCCAAGTTAACAAAGGGGAAAGCATCCGCGTATTCCCGCTGTCAAACTGGACCGAGTTGGACATCTGGCAGTATATCTATTCCGAAGGAATTGAAATAGTACCTCTGTACCTGGCTAAAGAGCGCCCTGTGGTGGTGCGTGATGGCGTTAAGATCATGGTTGATGATGAGCGTTTGCCCCTCGAGCCGGGTGAAGTACCAACGATGGAAAAAGTACGTTTCCGTACCTTGGGTTGTTACCCGCTGACCGGCGCCATAAATTCTGAGGCCGAGACCCTTCCCGAAATCATCGAGGAGATGCTGGTGGCAAAAACCAGCGAGCGTCAGGGTCGTGTTATCGATAACGACCAATCCGCATCCATGGAGCTGAAAAAGCGCCAGGGTTATTTCTAAGGGAGCCGGAAATGAACACTTATATAGCAGAAGAAATCGAAAGCAAAGGTATTGAAGAGTATCTGGCGGATCAGCAGCATAAGAGCATGCTGCGTTTGTTAACCTGTGGCAGCGTTGATGACGGTAAGAGCACACTTATCGGGCGCTTGTTACATGATTCCGCACAAATTTATGAAGATCAGCTGGCGACATTACATTCAGATAGTCAGAAAATGGGTAATGCGGGGGAAGAGTTGGATCTGGCCCTGTTGGTAGATGGTCTGGCGGCAGAGCGTGAGCAAGGTATTACCATAGACGTGGCTTACCGCTACTTTTCGACGGCTAAACGCAAATTTATTATTGCGGATACCCCAGGACACGAGCAATACACACGAAATATGGCCACGGGTGCATCAACCTGTGATCTGGCGGTGATCTTAATCGATGCCCGCCAAGGCGTGCTGACGCAAACCAAACGCCACAGCTTTATTGCTTCATTGCTGGGTATCAAACATTTTGTGGTAGCCGTCAACAAAATGGATCTGGTGGACTTCTCAGAAGACACCTATGAGCAGATCAAGGCGGCCTACCTGGAGTTTGCCCAAGGCCTGGGTGAAATAGATATTCAGTTTGTGCCTCTGTCCGCCCTTAAGGGTGACAATGTTGTGACTAGCAGCCCATCTATGCCCTGGTATAAAGGTGAGTCTTTATTACCTATCCTTGAAACGGTTCAGGTTGAAGCTGAGCTGGGCAATAAGTCATTCCGGTTACCGGTGCAATATGTCAACCGTCCTAACCTGGATTTCCGTGGATTCTGCGGCACCATCGCCAGTGGCACCATCAACAAAGGAGATGAGATCACTGTGCTGCCGTCGGGTAAGAGCTCGAAGGTAGAGTCTATAGTGACCTTTGACGGTGAACTGGACAGTGCATTTGCCGGACAAGCAATCACATTAACACTGAAAGATGAAATCGATATTAGTCGTGGTGACGTCCTGGTTCGAGATGAAGCCAGAAGTCATCTCAGTAATGCGTTTGAAGCTTCGATTGTTTGGATGTCGGAAGATGCCCTGGTTGCGGGCAGACAATATGATTTCAAAGCCGCGTCCAAACAAACGCCGGGTATAGTGGAAGAAGTCCTGCATACGGTGGATGTGAATACATTACAGCAGGCTGATGCAGACAAGCTGGAACTAAACGAAATCGGCGTTTGTCAGGTTCACCTGGAAGAGCAAATCGCGTTTGATCTATACGATGAAGTTCGCCAGACCGGCAGCTTTATCATTATCGACCGTTTGACCAATGTGACCGTTGGTGCGGGTATGATTTCCAAAACCGTGACAGCATCCGAGCGGCATCATCACTTTAGCGAATTTGAGCTGGAGTTTAATGGCTTAGTGCGTAAACACTTCCCACACTGGCAAGCTATTGACCTTAGCAAGTTAGCGGAGAAGTAATTAATGACGTTTGACCAGGGATTGGTTCTGGGCGTATTGGTGTTACTGGTGATATTACTTATCACCAGTAAGTTAAGACCCGCCATGCTGTTTGGTGGTGCGGTATTAGGCTGTTATTTGGGTGGATTAGTGAGTCTGCCCGATGTGGCGGCTAACTTTTCCAATTCCTCCCTACTGACCCTGGTATTGCTGCTGGTGATCTCCACCGCCATGGAAAAAACCAGGCTTATTTCCTGGGTGAGCCAGCAGTTGTCCACCGGCGGTTATATAACGGTGGTGGCTAAGCTAGGCTTATCCACTGCCTTTCTGTCATCTTTTACCAATAACACGGCGGTTGTGTCGTCATTGATTGGGGCGATAAAGCGTAACAGCAATCACCCTCCTTCGAAGTTGCTGATCCCGCTTTCTTATGCAGCCATCTTCGGTGGTACCCTGACGTTAATCGGCACCTCTACCAACCTTATCGTCAACAGCTTTGTGGTGGACGCCGGCCTGCCAAGCCTGGGGTTCTTTGAATTTACCCTAGTGGGATTGGCAGGCTTGGTTGCGGGCATGTCGGTTTTATTAATACTTAGCCCCAGTTTGCCAGATAACAGAGGGGAACCCCGGGAACTGGCGAACTACTTTCTGGAGGGCAGGGTTAATTACGGTTCACCGCTGATCGGTAAAACGGTAGCTGAAAATGGATTGCGTAACCTGCAACAGTTATTCCTGGCAGAAATACTACGAGACGGGGAAAAAATCTGCCCTGTTTCTCCCAAGGATGAAATCAAAGCCAACGACGTATTGCTGTTTTGTGGCGAAGTAGAGAGTGTCGGTGTATTACAGGACTTTCCCGGGTTAGAGCTGTTTGCTGAGCATAGATTAAAGGGACAGAACCTGGTGGAAGTGATCGTAAGTCACAGCGCCTCTATTAAAGGAAAGAGCATTAAAGAGTGTCAATTTCGTGAAGAGTTTGATGCGGTTGTGGTGGCCATACGCCGTGGACACACACCTTTGGGCGGAGGTTTAGGTAATGTGCGCCTGAGGGAAGGGGATACATTATTGCTGGCCCCGGGAAAACAGTTTCATAAGAGCAAACGACTGGGTAAAGAGTTTGTTGTGGTAAGTGGCCTGGACGCCAGTACCCGGCTGGACAAGAAAGGTAGCCTTGGCGTTATTCTGGGTTTTGCCGCTGTGATTGGCCTGGCTATCTCAGGCGTGTTCCCCCTGATAAAGGGACTGATAATTTTATTGTTGGCTTTGCTGGCCACAGGTACGCTGAGCATGGTGGAAATAAAGCGGCGCTTTCCCTTTGAAATCTGGATCGTGGTGGGATCGGCTTTGTCCATCGCACAGATGATGACTAATTCCGGACTGGCCCAACAGATGGGGGACTTTTTCCACCACACATTTAATGGCTGGGGAGTGGTGGGCGCATTTGTGGCTATTTATCTGGCGACCTTGCTGTTGACCGAATTGATCACCAACAATGCGGCCGCCGCATTGGCCTTTCCCATCGCTTATAGTATGGCGCTGGGGTACGACGTGAGTCCTATGCCCTTTATTATGGCGGTGATATTCGGCGCCAGCGCCAGTTTTATTTCCCCTTATGGTTATCAAACCAATTTAATGGTATATAGCGCCGGAAATTACCAGCTAAAAGATTACTTGAAAATAGGGATCCCGACCTCAATCGCTTATTCAAGCGTGGTGTTGATGACTATCCCGGTTTTATTTCCGTTTTAAACGTTTAGGGTTAACAATGGCAGACGACAACGTAGTGTGGCACCAGTTTCATGTGGATAAATCCACACGCAGTGAACAAAAGGGGCAAAAGCCCTGTGTACTTTGGTTTACCGGGTTAAGTGGTGCTGGTAAGTCTACCGTGGCGGGCGCCGTAGAGCAGGAGCTGGTTAAGCAGGGTTTTCATACTTATTTGCTCGATGGTGATAACGTGCGTCATGGCTTATGTGGTGACCTGGGTTTTTCCGAACAAGACAGAAAAGAGAATATTCGCCGTATCGGTGAAGTGGCTAAGCTGATGGTCGATGCCGGCCTTATTGTTCTCACCGCCTTTATCTCACCTCACCGCCAGGAGCGCCAGATGGTGCGTGAGTTACTGGGAGAGGGTGAGTTTAACGAGGTTTTTGTCGACGTTCCTTTGGACATATGTGAACAAAGAGATCCCAAAGGCCTGTATAAAAAAGCGCGTGCCGGAGAAATAAAAAACTTCACAGGTATCGACTCAGATTACGAGGCGCCGGTCTCACCGGAAGTACGTGTGGAAAATGGCAGTCAGCCACTGGCTAACACAGTTCAAATCATCATCAATTACTTGGAAAATCATGGCTATATCCGAAAATAAACTCGGATAAGGTATTATCGATTATTTGCTACATCATGGCGATATCAGATAGTAAACTCGTGCAAAGTATTATCGATTATTTGCTACATCGTGGCGATATCAGATAGTAAACTCGTTCAAAGTATTATCACCGATTATTTGGAAAATCATGGCTATATCAGAAAATAAACTCGTACAAGGTATTTGCGATATTTCCGTATCGGCTGGGGCAGCCATACTGGAAATTTATCAAAGAGATTTCAAAGTAGAAATCAAGGCAGATGAATCGCCACTGACGGAAGCGGATCTGGCTGCACATAAGGTGATTGTCGCGGGTCTAACTAAGCTAACTCCTGAGATCCCAGTATTGTCTGAAGAGGCGGCGAACATCTCCTGGGAAGAGCGTAAGGGATGGAATAGATTCTGGTTGGTGGATCCCCTGGATGGCACCAAGGAATTTATTAAGAAAAATGGTGAGTTCACCGTTAACATCGCCCTGATAGAGAATAACCTGCCTGTGATGGGGGTAGTGTATGCACCGGTACTGGAGAAGCTGTACTTTGCTTCTGACGAAGGTGCATACCTTAAGCAAGGTGAGCAAGTTAGAAAACTTGAAATTACTCAACCAAAGCCGGGCGAAGTGCTGAAAGTCGTTGGCAGTCGCTCTCATCCTAGCCCGGATATGGCTGAATATTTAGCTCAGCTGGGTGAATATGAAATCGTACCCGTTGGCAGCTCTTTGAAGTTTTGCATGGTAGCCGAAGGTCTGGCCCATATGTACCCAAGATTAGGCCCAACCATGAACTGGGATACAGGTGCAGGCCACTGTGTGGCAGAGAAGGCTGGAGCGATTGTACAGAAGCTGGATAAAACCCCACTTCGCTACAACTTCCAGGAATCCCTACTGAATCCTTATTTTGAGGTGAAATACCCGGAATAACCGGCATTCTTGTTTTCCCCGCAAATGCGGGGATCCCGATCTTAGAGTGCAAGTAACGGCGGGGTCAGGTCTTACCTTTTGCTATTCGGCTTACTCGGGAGTGGTGCAGAGAGAAGAATTCACCAATTTCTTTTATCGTATAGCCGTCATTATATGAAGAGGGGGCTTGAAGGGTTGGAAAATGCCAGGCTTCATTTATACGGTTTGTCTGGTAAAGCAGATATCCAATTTTATCTTCATAAGCAGGGTATATTTTAACGATAAGAGTACAGGTTGTTTGTCTGATCTCGCCAGCGGTCAAAATTTTCTATCGTGCCGGCTAACCCTTTGAGTGGGCATTATCTTGATGCCGAGTATTAGACCTGATGGGATCGGGGTAGGTTATGAATATTCTTAAACACTTTTTCTTAATTTTTCAAAAGTACTCCTTTACTATGCTGTGGTATCTACACCCGTGGTGAACTGAAAGTCTGCAGCGAGCAGCTCCTTTAACGCATCTATGTAACTGTCATCGGGTTCCTCTGGGATCAGCTTTACTAGCTCGTTACCTACCTGAGTAAACTTGTAGTAATACAGCTTGAGCCGTTTCCCGCTTGGCACCAGGTTTAAGTCCAGGCCGTTATTGACTACCTTAAGTTGCTGGTCTGACGTCAATTCACCCGACTCTAATTCATTACCATAAATCAGCCCCAGATCTGTTAACAGCATCAGGTGCGAGTAGGGCATCCGGCATTTACCAAGGGACAACTTGTGCAGCGTAGGTGCGCTAAACATTTGAAAAGAGCCGGGCAGGCGAAAATAACCCGTCAGTAGTTTGTGGCCATTGTCACCGGCAAAATGAGATGCCAGATTGCATAGACGCTGAAATACTACGGCTTCCCTATGAGTCATTTGTTTCAGGGTAGTGAGCGCTTTTACTGAGAAGGCGCCCGGGCTGGCGATTTCCAGAGACAGTATCTTAGCCCATAACTGCTGCATACTCCGACTACTGATCTCTTCCGCCAGCTTAATAAAAGCGGTAAACCAGTCATTGTCCAATTCTACGCCAGCGTCATCACCGCATTGCTGGGTAGCCAATACCATGATTTGTTCGAGGTTCTTTTGTCTCGCCGCGGCTTCGATTCTTTCCCTGTGCTCGGCTCTGTCGCTAAAACTGGTTTGTTTATTATTGAGCAACAGGCCATCAATACCGTGCTTTTTAGCCAGGGCAAAGGCTTTTTCTTTGCTGCCTTTTACGCCGCCGTCGCCTTTTCCTGGCTTAGCTGCGAGTTTCTGCACGGTTTTAGGTTGATCTTGTTCCATTCTACTTTCCTTGTTCCATTAGGTGTTTTAGTCAGAAACGAAACTAATTTCAAGTAAAATCGTGTATTAACTATGTTTCTATGATGTTAATATTGTTGCGGTTGTGTTTTATCTGGAGGCTATTATGCAAACTGTAAAAAGGAATTTTTGGATCATTTGTTTAGCTCTGGGTTATGTAGCCAGTCTGTTGATCCTGGCCACATATTTAGCTAGTTAGTCTTCATAGACTTCAATTTTTAGACCGTCCATGGAATAGCCGACAGTGGCTAAATCATTGCTCATGGTTTCAGTTTTTATTATGCCTTCCAGCCAGACGGCACCCCAAAGGTCATCGATGGGCGCGCCTTTTGGGTATTTGACATAAATAATCTGGTTCGGCGGCGGAGCGGGAACATGAATACAGGCACCGAAGTAGGGTACCAGGAAAAATTCGGTGACAGTGTTTTCATCCCCTTCCAGTGGCACCACAAAACCGGGCAAGCGAACTCGCTTGCCATCAAGTTCTTTACGTACATTGACAACAGTGGATTGTTCCTGATTGATTGGTGCGCCGGAATGGTTGATAGCGGCTTGTAAATCGGCTTTCTTTTCAAAGTCTGGCCGCAGATCTTCCCATTCCATCGTAGTGCTTTCTATCGCCATAGCGAATGAGCTAGCCAATAGCAGAGTACACATGACTATCCATTTATTTAGTATTTGCATAATTTAACCCCTAAGCGCTTACTGTTATTTCGTTACAATTTGGTGAACTATTGCTGCTTTTCTTGGCCTGTGGGACCAGTAAATTGATTTGTACTGCCATCATTCTTGTCTCCCTAAATTCTGATAGTCATGCCATCGGAAAGCGATAGCCGGTAGGCTTTCCACGCAGGCAGCAGGCCGATAATGAAACCCGATACTATGACCAAACCAACCAGTGACCATTCGTAAGTTGACAGCGGCGCCAATGCAATATAAAGACCAAACTGGTCCATGATTACAGGTTTGGCAATTAACAACAAAGTGTAGAGCAATACAATACCGGCTAACGCGCCAGCAATGGCTAATGCGCCAGCCTCTGCAATAAGTAAACCAAAGACATGGCCTGGCCTGGCGCCCACCGAACGTAAAATAGCCATTTCCCTGCGACGTTCATTGAGGCTGCTTAATATAGTGGTGAGCATACCGATTAAACCGGCAACAACCACGAATGCCGATACTGCGAGTAGCGCTTGCTCGGCGATACCCATTACGCTCCACAGTTCCAGTAGGGCTACGCCAGGTAATACTGCCATCATGGCTTCCTGAGGGTACTCGTTAATTTTTCGCTGTAAATGAAAGGTTTGGATTTTACTATTGAGGCCAAGTAAAAAGGCGGTGATCACCTTGGGTTGCAATTCTACTTGCTGCAGTTGAGCCGGTGTTAATTTAGCGCCTCGCGGCCCTCCCTGGTCCCAGCCGAAGTGGATGGCTTCAATTCCGGCGAGAGAAACGTGTACTGTTCTGTCAACAGGAGTGGCTGTAGGCGCCAGGATGCCGACCACAGTAAAGGGTAAGTTATCGTGTTTGGTGAAGGATACGTCTGCCGCTCCATGGGCAATAACAACTTCCTGGCCCAGCTCATATCCCAGCTTACGGGCTACTTCAGCGCCAATTACCGCTTGCAAAGGGGTTGCGAAAGATAACCCCTGGGCAAAGCCAAGGACCTGGCTTTTACCGTATCGATAATGGGTGAAATAATCCTGCGTTGTCCCCAGTACTCTGAAACCCTTATGTGAGTCACCGAGGGACAAGGGTACGGACCACTTTACAGCTTTGTTTTTGCTAATGTCCTGATAGGTTTCCCAGGAAATATTATTGGTAGCGTTACCAATGCGAAAAATGGAGTAGAGCAGTAATTGTACCTGCCCGGTACGGGCTCCGACAATTAGGTCTGTGCCTGATATGGTATTGGCAAAACTAGCCTTGGCTTGGGTGCGAATTCGTTCAACACCTAATAACAGGGTCACACTCAGGGCTATGGCTAATACTGTCAGTATTGCTGTGCCTCGCCGGTTATAGAGGCTCTTAAGGGATAACTTTAGAATTGCCACGCTTATACCGCCTGATTAATTTGATTTAGGTCTAATTGATGATCAAACAAGGGCTGTAAACCCGGATCATGACTGACAAACAGTAGGCTGGTATTGGCTTGCTGACACTCTTTAAATAACAGCTGAATAAAGGCTTCGCGAGTGTCCGTATCCAGGGCTGAAGTGGGTTCATCGGCTATGAGGATTTCAGGTCTGCCAATCAAGGCTCTGGCGGCAGCTACCCGTTGTTGTTGTCCGATACTGAGTTCAGTGACTTTACTGTGACGCAGGCTAGCTGGGATCTCCAGATGTTCGAGTAAGCGGTTGGCTTCCTTATTCAGTTCGCCACTAAGTTGCAATGCGCTGCTTTTCCGTTTATTTGAGAAATAACAGGGTAAGGTGACGTTTTCAACCACGGTTAAATAGGGCAACAGGTTAAACTGCTGGAAAATATAACCGATATGGTCGGCCCGAAAATGATCTCGTTTGCTGGCTTTCAGCTTAGCCGTGTCCTGGCCAAGCAGTTTTACCTGGCCTGATTCGGGCAAATTAACCCCGGCAATTAACCCCAACAAGGTGGACTTTCCGCTGCCGCTGGGACCTTTAAGGAATACTTTTTCTCCTTTGTGAATACTTAGCTCGGGTATATCCAAGGTCAGAGGTTTGGATTTTTGCCAACGGTATTTGAGGTCGGAAATGGCTAATATAGGTTGAGTCGTCATGTTTGTTAATTAGGCGGCGCAAGGCCGCCCCTCAATTACCAGGTGAATAGGGTGTTTTTCTGCGTCACTTCCTTAGAAAGCTGACGGTTATCTAATATGGCTTGGATCCTTAATTCATGAGTCAGAGGGAATTCAGTTAACAAGGCCATATTGATTGTTTTCAGCTTGTCTGGCTGTTCACAGTGGAAGCTATACCTTGCATGTATATCACTGTGATCACTGTGATCACTGTGCTTGTGATCGCTTTCATGGTCATCTTTGTGATGATCGTCATGCTCATCTTCATGGTGGTCGTCATGGTCATCTTTGTGATGATCGTCATGGGCATCTTTGTGATGATCGTCATGGTCATGACCATGTTTATCTTCAAACAAGTCGCTTTCCAGCTTAACCTCAGTGAATCGGCACTGGGCCTCAGGGTTAAAAACAAACAGGGTTTCCGGCGAGTTCAGCTTGGCTTTAGCTGTCTTTACGCTTTTCTTTTGCTCTGTATTTTTAGGCTTATGTTCAAAGCCGAGAATATTGGCGGCCGGTGAGTTGACTTCTAACTGACCGAGTTTTCCGTCTAGCACCAAGTTTAATTGTGCGGCGCCGTGTTCATGGGCACCATGGTGTCTGTGCTGTTCTGCCAAGGCGGACGCTGAAGAAAGCGTCAGTATACTAAGGCAGATTAATGTCTTATTCATTGTTGTTTCCTAAATGTGAGTGAATTTTTCCCTGGGTGAATTTAGGAAACAGGCGGAGCCCTGACCAGAAAGGCGCTGCTTTCAATCAGGGCAAGCGACCAGGCTCTGGTAATGGGTTGAATGTGAGCGTGAGTTTGAATATCAGCCTGAACTGGCTGGTAGCTTGACCCTTTCTTTTGTAAATCCAGCTGAATGCATAATGAGCAATAGTGCTGGTGCTGCTGATCCAGTGCGTCTGCAGTCGCATGGTATGCTAACGCTGGTTGTTGAAGCAACCAGCACAGCAATAAGAGCGTCGCTAGGGGCTTGAAATTCATTTACCTTGAATTAAGCTGTCTATGGTTTTAATCACCTGGGACACTTCATTGTCATCCAGTTGACCGTCTTTAAAGAAGACTACTTTTTGGTGTTGGTCTAACACTATGATGGCGCTGCTGTTGTCAGCCAGCTGCCAGCGCTTTTTAGCCGTGCTGTTTTCATCAAGAATAAAGCTAGACCAGGGAAAAGTTTTCTTACTATCCTGGGTTTTACTCTCGACAAAAGATCCCGTTCCCCAATTGATTGCATCATCCAGATTAATGATATTAACCGTTTGATATTCAGCCTTGGGGAATTTAGCTTGTTTGATGGCTTTGATTAGGCCGGCGTTAAGTTCCTTCGCACTGGTTCGGCCAGCAATGTGCTGAATTAGAAATACTTTGGAAATAAGCGCTTTGGATGACCAGGCTTGATAGTTAAATTTATCGCCTTCGATAACCATCTGGCCTTTGTCTGTGATATGCACGCCAGGCAGAGATTTGTCCATTTCAACTTGTGCATAAGCACTGCTAACGGCGAACAGGAGGGTAAAAATAATTGTTTTCATTGTTAACGTTCTCCGGTCTCTTCCCAAAGTGAGTGTGATGTTATATCAATTCATTGATATGCGCATCTTATTTACACTAGTTTGTTTTTAGCTGGCAGTCATTCAAAGCCCTCGCAGGGGCGAGTTGGCCGACCCTAAGGCCGGCTCGGTTAATAAAGGGATTCACTGACCATTTTTGTTTCCGAAACCATCATTTGCTTTAGTAGTGAAGGTGATCCGGAAATAAGCGTATGAGGAGTGTCATTTATCACCACTGGTACACCGTTGGCACCACTTTTAGACTCTATGGTAAGCCAGGCCGGTGATACACTGCCGTTACTGTTAGCTGGATAAATCAGGTACATGCGGTAATCAGGTGCCAGTTGACTAATTAGGGTGGCTAATAATAAGGCTTTCTCATCACTGTCTGCTGCATTTTCCCTTAATACAGATATTGGTGGTGCGAAGCTGGATAAATGCTCTTCTGCTTGAGGTATGGTAAATACCCAGTGCTGAGCGTTGCTGATTGATGCCGGTTGCCCTTCCGATGATTTTAACTGTTCGGCGATAGCACGAAAAGCTTCGCGATAGTCGTAAAATATCTGTGAATAATTAGGTCTGACACAGGGAATGGAGTTGTCTTCCTGGTTAATGCAAGGACTAACCTTTAAAAAGTTAAAGGCATCGTCCTGGTACTGATAATAAGCTTGCCAGAACATTTCTGACTCGGGACTCTTATCCCGGGTTGAAAAGGCGTGCTCCAGGTTGACAAACTTGGTGGCGGATTGTGGGGAGTATTGGTTGATGGTACGCATTACATGGATCAGCCTAGGGCCCAAATAGGTATGTAATGCCTGTACCGGATAGCTAAGTGTGTAGTTTATTTTTTGTTTGTCACCATATCCTTGCTTTACTAATTCTTTACCAAAATAAACATTTAATTCTTGCTGGCGACCATATTCATTTTGCCAAAACCACTGTAGCGAGACTGAATCTTCCACTTCATCTGTGGGGGCTGGCTGTGTGCCTGTTTGTTGCGCTGAAACGTTAAAAAAAGTCGCAGTTAACAAAGCGGCAAGAACAAACTTGGTCCTAATAAAGACATCTAACATAGGCACTCCATTTTTAGCCTCTCTATTAACTAGATAGGCTAAAAACGGGATCCAGTTCAAATAATTCTTGCCAAAAGTGATCTGTATTTTTGTACTAGCTAGATACTCAATTGATTATTAAGTATTAATTAAGAGGTCTGATCAGTAGTTAATTTTTACATTCACCCTGGGTGTAACTGGTAACTGTTTCGTTAGCACAAGCGCTACATCCATTGCTATAGGTTTGTTGTTGGCCTTCGATGGAGTTACCGCAAACTGGCGTGTAGTCCATGGTACACATAGCAGGGCGTTCAGTAGGGCACTGGGTGGTTTGTTGTTGCGCCGCGTTTTGTGCACAGCCGCTGAGAGTAAATAGTAAACCCGGAATGAGGACGATTTTTAGTTTCATTTTATTGCCTTAGGGGTAGGAGTTGAGTAAAGCAAGTATACTCGAAATGGCTTAAGGCATTGATAGCTAGGATTAAAAAATGACCCGCATTAAATGCGGGTCAACCCCTTTAATCAGGGAGTCTCACGACAATCGTAATAACTACGCGGTTAATCAGTGTTTATCTGAATAGTGACAGGATACAAAGATAAGCAAGGATCAGACAATTGGTATCTAGCGTGTTTTACGATAGGTTTATCGGGAAGGAGTGAATAATGAAACTAAGTTTAGCTTTGCCACTTAAAATGGCTGCATCTGGAGTTCTATTAATCTGTCTGGCTTTACAGGTTAATGCCGGGCAGGTGACGGTGAGGAAAAGCTCTGAGCCGGCCCCTGTTGATCCCTGGGCGCTTAAAAGGGAGTTGGTAAAGCAATACCAATGGGAAGAGCAATTAAGAAGGCAGAATGCCCTTAACTGGCTTTATCAATTACCTCCGGGATGTTTGATGTTACCTGAGCCAATGAATTACTATCACTGTGGCAGTCAATACTATCGGCCCTATCAACATCAGGGGCAGCAAATGTATATTGAAGTGGACAAACCTGCGCAAAAAGCCGCTCCCTAAAGAGCGGCCAGGCACAATTACTTGTTTTGCGCACGCTCGTAAGAGGAGATAATTTCTTGCTCGGCCGCTTCGCGGTTTGCCCAGCCTTCAACTTTAACCCACTTACCTGATTCCAGCTCTTTATAACGCTCGAAGAAGTGTTTGATCTGTGCTTTTAGCAGTTCAGGTACATCTTCGATGTCCTTGATGTTGTCATACTCTTTGCTTAATTTACTGTGTGGAACAGCAATGATCTTGGCATCTTCACCGGACTCATCAGTCATATTTAGTACGCCAACGGCGCGACAGCGGATCACAGAGCCTGCCAGCAAAGGGAATGGTGTCGGGACCAACACGTCTACCGGGTCTCCATCCAGGGACAGAGTGTGGTTGATATAGCCATAGTTAGCTGGGTAAAACATAGGTGCCGACATAAAGCGATCAACGAAAATTGCCCCTGAGTCCTTATCAACTTCATATTTGATAGGATCTGCATTTGCAGGGATTTCGATGATTACATTAAAATCTTCTGGTAGATTTTTGCCAGCAGGCACAAGGTTAAGGCTCATTAGCTAGTCCTTTAAATGTTTACAAATGGTGGCCTATTATAACTAGGGCATTTCAAATGGCTATAGCCGCTGACATTTGACGTATTAAGTAAGGTAGAGAAAAGAAAAAAGATCCTTCTATATTGCGGGATTACGGCGCCTTTTTAGCTTGTTTGGTGATATTGATCGTTTGAGTGAGCAAAGCTTCGCTGACATTTGACGTATTAAGTAAGGTAGAGAAAAAAAATGCATATTTGTATATTGGGGAATTACGGCGCCTTTTAGCTTGTTTGGTGATATTTATTTTTTGAGTGAGCATAGCTTCACTGACATTTGACGTATTAAGTAAGGTAGAGAAAAGAAAAATGCGTCTTCGTATATTGGGGAATTGCGGCGCCTTTTTAGCTTGTTTGGTGATATTGATCGTTTGAGTGAGCAAAGCTTCGCTGACATTTGACGTATTAAGTAAGGTAGAGAAAAGAAAAATGCGTCTTCGTATATTGGGGGATTACGGTGCCTTTTTAGCTTGTTTGGTGATATTGATCGTTTTGAGTGAGCAAAGCTTCGCTGACATTTGACGTATTAAGTAAGGTAGAGAAAAGAAAAATGCGTCTTCGTATATTGGGGAATTACGGCGCCTTTTTAGCTTGTTTGGTGATATTTATCTTTTGAGTGAGCATAGCTTCGCTGACATTTGACGTATTAAGTAAGGTAGAGAAAAGAAAAATGCATATTCATATATTGGGGATCTGTGGCACCTTTATGGGTGGCTTAGCTGTCTTGGCAAAACAATTAGGTCACACTGTCTCCGGCTCTGACGCTAATGTTTACCCGCCAATGAGTACTCAGCTTGAGCAGCAAGGCATCGTATTAACTCAGGGCTATGATCCAAAGCAACTGGATCCTGCTCCGGATTTAGTTGTGGTGGGAAATGCCATGAGCCGGGGAAATGCATGTGTAGAAGCTATGCTGGACAAAAACCTGGCTTACATTTCTGGTCCTCAATGGTTATGTGATTTTGTCCTTAAAGACAAATGGGTATTGGCTGCGGCTGGCACGCATGGAAAAACCAGTACATCAAGCATGATCAGCTGGATTTTGGAAAATGCCGGACTAAAACCAGGATTTTTGATCGGCGGTGTTCCGGAAAACTTTGGTCTGTCTGCCAGATTGGGTGAAACACCTTTCTTTGTGATTGAAGCGGACGAATATGACAGCGCCTTTTTTGATAAGCGCTCTAAGTTTGTCCATTACCGCCCCAGAACCTTAGTGCTGAACAACCTGGAATTTGATCATGCAGATATTTTCCCGGATTTGCCCGCTATCCAAAGACAATTTCACCACTTAATGCGCACTGTGCCTGCTAGTGGGCGGGTCATTTTACCTAAAGCCGATGAAAACCTTGCGCAGGTGATTGCCGACGGCTGCTGGAGCGAACTGGAATACCTGGGTGAAACCTGGACAGTAGAAAAGAAAGCCCGGGACGGCAGTCAATTTTACGTTCTGCTAAATGGGAAAAACCAGGGCCTGGTAAGCTGGTCTCTTATGGGGGATCACAATATCGCTAATGCGCTTGCTGCTATTGCCGCGGCGAGACATGTTGGGGTTATTCCGGAGCAGGCAATCAAAGCCTTGGATAGCTTTATCAACGCAAAAAGGCGGATGGAGATAAAAGGCGAGGTGAATGGGGTAGTTGTGTATGACGATTTTGCCCACCATCCGACGGCCATAACCACGACACTTAAAGGTTTGCGAGCCAAAGTTGGCGAGTCTCGCATTCTGGCTGTGCTAGAGCCCAGATCTAACACAATGAAACTGGGTATACACAAGACTGAAATGGTCCAATCTTTGGCGTTGGCCGATGATATTTATTGTTTGGAGCCGCCGGAGCTTAGTTGGTCTCTCAGGGATAGCTTCTCCGGAGTTGAAGCGACGATCCGTTCGTCTGTAGATGAATTGGTGGCGGACCTGGTTGCCGACGCAAAGCCTGGCGATACTATTTTGGTAATGAGTAACGGTGGGTTTGGTGGTATTCACGATAAGCTTCTGTCGGCATTAAAGGAGCAGAACCGTCAATCTGCTTAGCGCTTCTGCTGTGCTCTGTGCGCGCTCTGTGGTTTAATATTTGCAACAGAGTGCGATAAGAAACACCGGATATGTATGTTTAAAGAAAAGATAACCTTGGCAATTACCGGGGCATCAGGCTCCCTGTATGCCCTTAAGCTGATGGAAAGCCTGGTCAAGCTAGATTGCCAGGTATTTTTATTAATGTCGGCAGCGGCCCGAGTAGTAATTAAGACCGAAGCTGAGTTAGATTGGCCGGAAGATTGTGAGGCGCTTAGTCTAAAGCTAACCCAGGAATTTTCAGCTAAGGAAGGGCAAATTAAAGTGTTTTCCGGTTTGGATTGGTTCTCTCCTGTGGCTTCAGGGTCCTCGGCACCAAAAAAAATGGTGATATGCCCTTGCAGCTGCGGGACGTTAGCGTCAATTACTCATGGTTTATCCGACAATCTCATCGAGCGTGCCGCAGATGTCGTATTAAAAGAGAAGGGCCAGCTCTTGGTGGTGCCCAGGGAAACACCATTTTCGACTCTGCATCTTGAGAATATGCTGGCGTTAGCCAAGTTGGGTGTGACTATTATGCCAGCGGCTCCGGGCTTTTATCATCAACCAAAAACCATAGATGATTTAGTGGAATTTATCGTGGCGAGAATTTTAGATCATTTAGGGTTGGAGCATAAATTGGGTCAACGCTGGGCAGAATAAAAAGAGGTGAAATCACCTCTTTTTGCATTTTCCAGCTATTCTGATGTGGATCAGGCAACCAATGCTTTGAGTTCCCGGGCCGCAAAGTGGAGTCCTTGTTTTTCAGCCCGGTTAACCAGTTCGGGTAACCAGTTCGGGTAACCGGATTCGGGTTTAACCAGCATTCGGGTAACCGGATTTTTAGCATTGCTTCCTGCACAGAGTTTACCTCTCTGACGTCATGGTAATTGCACCAGAATGACATTACCATATTCCGGCTGCTGTGAACTTTACTTCCTCCTGTGGCATTGCTGGTGTAATAAACGTCGCCCTTCCAGCGGTTAATACCGGTGATTTTGCGCCAGACCCCGTTACTGCAAAGAAAAACCATTCCACGAGTAAATATCATAGCCACTCCTTGAACCGAAGAGCACTAGCCAACCCCTGCGTAGTGCAAAGAACACCCAATCCTTATAACATAAGTGCAACGAAAAGTATTATATAGTTTGAAACTTATCAGGTATTCAGGTATGTAGCTTTTTCAGGACATATTCAGGTGCTTCCAGCGCTTGGTGAACTGTTTTAAGGATGGGGATCTGTGCGAACCGGCTTTCATTCTCAATTGCCACATCACAGGCGAAGACAGCAATATCGGCATGGGAGATATCAGCCAACGTTAGTTCGTTGTCTATACCGGAAAGGGTTTGGGTTTCCACTTTAAGTTGATGACCACACTGTTGAGCGCTGGCAAAGAGTTTCTCGGCGGCTAAATAAGCATGCGCAGCATCGGTATGACTTGCAGTAACGGCGACAAGTTTCATCACTTGTTCTCTACAACAGTAGCTATTAATTTAGTTGTAGGTTAAAACCGGGTAGGAAGCGAATTAAGGTTACCCACAGAATGGGTAACCTTAGTTTGATCACTTGGACATTGGTCTCAGGATAGCGGTAATATAGTTGTACACAAACTCTGTTACCTTATCTTGAGATGGCTGATCCGGCTGATTAATCATCTGTATGGTGATATAACCACAACCTGATAGCGCCCGGCAAAATTCATCGACGGTCAACGTACACTCAAACTCTTTGCTGTCAAATCCTTTCTTGATGGTTTTCTTCATCAAGTCAGTGTTGTGAGCTAAAAGTTTCAAATATCTTGGCCAGATTTCTTCGCGTACTGAAGAACTCCATTCTAACCAGATATGCGTGTAATCAGGTTTTTCAAATGCGGCTTCAACCATAAGTGCCACATATTCATGGATTGAATCCAAGGGTGCTTTATTTTGCCCAAATGCAGAGGACGCAATGCCTCTGAAATAAAGCTCAACCTCAGTTAATACTGCATTAACTAGGTCTTCCCTGGTGTTAAAATAATTAAACACTGTAGCGACTGATACCTGAGCGAGTTCTGCTATTTCAGCGTGTCCTGCGCGGCCGATTCCTCTTTTGGAGAAAACTTCCAAAGCGCATTCCATTAACTGTTTACGGCGTGCTTCCGGTGCAAGTCTAGTGCGTCTTCTAAATTCTGCGCGTGGTTCCATAACAATTGTCTACTGTCTACTACTGTTTTAATCAAAAGTATAGTTGTATTTTTTTCCGCCGGAAGACTATCATTTGCAGCCTTATTAGTACAATGAATCATGCTGAAATTTTAACGTTTTGTGCACGATTGTAACTATTGCCACATATTTTGGGGCAAATAACTAATAGCAAATTAGCATTCCTTAGGGAAAAGCTTGATAAGTATTACCTTTATAAATAAAGAAGTAAAATGGAGAATTAAATGAAGCACTCAGTTGAAGTGATGATTTCAGAGCAAGAATTACGTTCTCGCGTTACCGAGCTGGGTAAGGAAATCCAGGAAAAATATAAAGATACTGAGGGTTTAATCTTAGTTGGGCTGTTACGCGGTTCCTGTTTGTTTCTTGCTGATCTGTGCAGAGAAATTGATTTGCCAATGCAGTTGGACTTTATGACGGCCTCCAGTTACGGCAATAAAATGGAAAGTTCCAGAGAAGTAAAAATACTTAAGGATCTTGACGATGAAATCCGCGGCAAAGACGTGGTATTGGTAGAAGATATCATCGATACAGGTTTCACCCTGAATAAAGTTAGAGAAATGCTGTTGTTGCGCGACCCTAATTCCCTAACAATTTGTACTTTGCTGGACAAGCCTTCTAAACGTGAAGTAGATGTTCCTGTAGACTGGATTGGTTATTCTATTCCGGATGAATTTGTAGTTGGCTATGGTATTGATTACGCGCAAAATTACAGAAACTTGCCCTATATAGGTAAAGTTGTTCCTGAGTAGGGGGAAGTGTAGATTTAAATGCTGAATGTTAACTGTAGTTTGGTTTATTAAACCAAACTTGAAAATAAAGGGTTGAATCGTTTCAACCCTTTATTTTGTACCATGGAAACTCAATTAGATAGGATCAAAGTAATTACTGACAAAGCTCAGTAGGATTAAGCAATGAAAGCAATTGAGATATCTGGATTAAAAAAAATATACAAAGGGGGCGTAGAAGCGCTCAAGGGAATATCGCTAACGGTGGAACAAGGGGATTTTTACGCCTTGCTGGGCCCCAATGGCGCCGGAAAATCCACTACCATAGGCATTATTAGCTCCCTGGTGAACAAGACGGAAGGGAAGGTAAAGATATTTGGTTATGATCTGGATTCCCAGTTAGAGCTGGCGAAAAGCCAGATTGGTTTGGTTCCTCAGGAATTTAATTTTAATCAGTTTGAACCCGTCGAGCAAATACTGGTTAACCAGGCGGGTTATTATGGTGTCGACAGGAAAGAAGCTTATAAGCGTAGCGAACTTTATCTAAAGCAGCTGGACCTATGGGACAAACGTCATCAAGCCTCAAGGGAGCTTTCCGGAGGAATGAAGCGCCGGCTGATGATAGCAAGAGCACTTATGCATCGGCCAAAGTTATTGATCCTGGATGAGCCTACAGCCGGGGTCGATATCGAGCTCAGGCGCTCCATGTGGGACTTTTTAACCCAAATCAACAAACAGCAAGGCATAACCATTGTATTGACCACACATTACCTTGAGGAAGCCGAGCTACTGTGCCGTAATATAGGCATTATCGATAAAGGTGAGTTGGTAGAAAATACGTCGATGAAGCAATTGCTAAGCAGGTTGGATGAGGAAACCTTTGTCCTGGACCTCGCAAGTGACTGTCAGCTTGGTGGGTTACCAGGGTTTAACTCCAGTATGCCGGATAGCCATACACTGGAAGTCGCGGTGAAAAAATCTGACAGCTTAAATGCGGTGTTTGAGCAGTTATCAGCCCAAGGAATACAAGTTTTAAGCATGCGTAATAAGGCCAACAGGCTGGAAGAGCTATTTGTCAACCTGATAAAACAAGGACGATTGAAATAGATGTTTAACCTTGTATACCGTGTCGCACTAAAAAGTATCTTAATTAAAGAAATCAATCGCTTCACTAGAATATGGGTGCAAACGCTAGTGCCGCCGGCTATTACCATGACGCTCTATTTTGTTATTTTCGGTAACTTGATTGGCTCGCGCATCGGAGAAATGGATGGCTTTAGTTACATGGAGTTTATCGTTCCCGGGCTTATCATGATGTCGGTGATCACAAATTCATACTCTAATGTGGCTTCCTCTTTTTACAGCGCCAAGTTTCAGCGTAATGTTGAAGAATTGTTGGTGGCTCCGGTTCCCACTTATATTATTATTGCCGGATTTGTCGGAGGAGGGGTAGCGAGAGGGTTAGCGGTTGGCTTTATCGTTACCTGTGTTTCGTTGTTTTTTGTGGATCTGCAGGTACATAATATTCTTGCCGTTGGCTTAACGGTTTTGTTGACTGCAACCTTGTTCTCTCTGGGGGGCCTGATAAATGCAGTATTCGCCGATAGCTTTGACGACATCAGCATAATCCCTACGTTCGTGTTGACGCCGTTAACCTATTTAGGGGGCGTATTTTATTCAATTTCGCTTTTGCCTGACGCCTGGCAGCTGGTATCTAAGGTGAACCCCATTATCTATATGGTGAACGCTTTTAGGTATGGTTTTCTAGGTATTTCCGATGTATCTGTCGGCGTTTCGTTTACCGTGATTTTGCTGTTTATTGCTTTGCTTTATACGGTGGCATATCAATTAATTAACAAAGGTATAGGACTAAGATCTTGAGTTTAGAAGGCAATTCCAGAGTTATTACATCGAACCAAGAGGATATTAATGAGAACCTGGAACAGGTGGTATTAAAACACCTTAAAAGCAAATTCTTAAAACCATATCAACAGCATACAATTGATGCATTCAAATATCTGGAAAAAAAGGTTGAATCAGATGGCCGCCCGCTCATTTTTGATTCCTGCTGTGGCGTAGGGGAGAGTACGGCGATACTGGCGAAAAGGCACCCGAACTCCCTGGTGATAGGCATGGATAAGTCCGGTCACCGCATTGGTAAGCAGCCCTTCATGGAAGGAGATAATGGGTTACTTATTCAGGTGGACCTAAACGACCTATGGCGTCTGGCGGTAGAGGCGCAGTGGCAGCTAACCCATCATTACTTGCTATATCCAAATCCCTGGCCAAAGTCTAAGCATTTGCAGCGCCGCTGGCATGGTGCCGCCGTATTCCCTTATCTTTTACAACTGGGGGGCAGATTGGAGCTGAGAAGCAACTGGCGGCTATATTTGAAAGAGTTCGCTAAGGCATTGGAGTTGGCTGGTTATAAGAGCCAGTTAAAAGAGTACCAAAGCGAACAAGCAACTACGCCGTTTGAGCGTAAGTACTGGGCTAGTGGCCAAACTTCCTGGCAACTGGTGACAGAGTTGTCTTAAGGTCGGAGCGATTAAGCCTTTGGTGAAATTGACCAAAATATTTGGTTGATTTTACCAGTTTTGATTTTTATGTTGAGTTTTATCCTTAAGATTCAATTGGTTAATCTTTGGTATATTTCTTGATTCTCTTTCTATTCAAAAGGAGAATTAAATGAACTTATTCGCTAAAACTAAGGTTTTTGTGGTCGGGACGGCATTGTTGCTATTACTGGGGTTAGAGTTACTGCTGTATTTAGCCATCTGACAGGTATAAAAAGGGCGAAAATTCACCCTTTTTTATGTCAGTAGTTAAAGCCGGTTAGCTCGACTAAGGCTGCAAACAAACAGTCTGATTATCAATTAACCTGGCTTTACCCAGGAAAGCAGCCATTAACACCACGGCTTGCTGACTGCTTGCAGCTAAAGGTCGTAATGACTCCGCATCCACAATATCGATGGAGTCAGTGTTAAAACCAGCCTGGTCAAGTTGCCGGGTCGCTGCGCTTTGCAAATGCGCCATATTTCTCTCGCCCTGTTTGATTTGCTGGCAAATCCAGTTCATTACCTGAGCAAGCTTGGGAGCCAGCCGCTTTTCTTCCTTAGTTAAATAGCCATTGCGAGAACTCATTGCTAACCCTGAGGCTTCCCGCACTGTGGCCACAGGGATGATTTCAATGGGCATGGCAAGATCGGTGACCATATGCTTGATCAGCGTCAGCTGCTGGCAGTCCTTCTCACCAAAACAGGCCAGATCCGGGGTGACCAGGTTAAAAAATTTGGTGACTACAGTGGAAACCCCCCTGAAGTGTCCAGGGCGAAGCGCTCCCTCAAGCAAACTGGAGATCCCCGGGACTTCCACGAAGGTCTGCGCTTTTAATCCCTTTGGATACATGACTTCGGGGGCGGGGGTGAACACCAGATCCACGCCTTTCTCCTTGAGCAAGTCACAATCCTGCTGCAGGGTCCTTGGATAGGCATTGAGGTCAGCATCCCGATCAAATTGCATAGGGTTGACGAAAATACTGACCACCACTATATCTGCGCGGGATTTAGCTTCTTCAACCAGAGTTAAGTGACCCAGGTGTAAGTTGCCCATGGTCGGTACGAAACCTATAGTTAAGCCCTGGCGTTTCCAGTCGCTAATTTCTTCTCTGAGTTGCTGCGGTAATGCGGTGATTAGCATAGTCGAACCTAATTAAAACTGTGCTCTTCCCCTGGAAACTCCAGGGACTCTACCTGCTGTTTATACAGGCTGACTGCTTTTCTAATATCGCCGGTTTCCAGCAGAAAATTCTTGGAGAATTTAGGGCAAAATCCCTTAGAAATACCAAAGGCGTCATGCATGACCAGTATTTGTCCGTCGGTAACGTTACCGGCACCAATGCCGATGACCGGGATAGTTAATGCCTGGCTGACACTTTTTGCCAGGGCTACCGGCACACATTCCAGTACCAGTAACTGTATACCCGCAGACTCCAGCTGCTTTGCGTCGGCCAGCAGCTTCTCGGCTTGTTCATTGTTACGGCCTTGCACCTTGTAGCCGCCAAACACGTTAACCGATTGTGGTGTCAAACCAAGATGGCCGCACACAGGTACGCCACGTTCAACCAGACCGGAAACGGTTTCAATCAGCCAGTCTCCGCCTTCCAGCTTCACCATATTGGCGCCAGCGCGCATTAAGGTAGCGGCATTGGCGTAGGTTTGCTCCGGGGTGGCGTAACTCATAAAAGGCAGGTCTGCCACTAACAGGGCATTGCTGGCCCCGGCCCGAACGCTGCGTGTATGATATGCAATGTCTTCCACTGTCACCGGGACGGTGGAGTCATGCCCCTGGAGCACCATGCCCATGGAATCGCCGACCAGCAGCATCTGAATGCCCAATTCATCGAATAGAGCAGCGAAGCTGGCATCATAAGCGGTCATACAGCTGATTTTCTCATTTTTCTGCTTCTTCTTAAGCAATTGAGATACGGTAATTTTACTCATGATTTCTCCGAAGTAATTACTAGCGACACGTATTGGCTGTGTCTATTTCAAGTATCAGACTTTTTATAGGGTATCAAGCCATTGAGGGGGCAGGTTTGGATCAAGCTATTGATGCTATCTCCCCCAGGCAGTATTAGCTCTGGCGCAATTTCTTGCAACGGGTAGAGCACAAACTCCCTTGTTTTCATGCCATAGTGAGGAATTACTAGCCTGGGAGTATCAATCACCTGGTTACCGTATAAAAGGATATCCAGATCCAGGGTTCTTGGCCCCCATCGATTATCTTTTCTTACTCTGCCATGTTGCAGCTCTATTTGCTGCAAGGTATCGAGTAACGCCATGGGCGATAAATCGGTGCAGATTTGGATCACTGCATTAATATAATCAGGCTGATCCTGAGGACCCATGGGGGTGCTGCGATACAGGCTTGATGAGTTAACCAGCAGAATGTCAGCGATGTCTGACACCGCTTTAATTCCCCGTTGCGCCTTGGCAACGGGATCGACCAAATTACTGCCTACAGCGATGTAACAGGTAATCATACTTTGGGTTTAGGTTTCCGTCTTGGCCGGCGTTTTTTAACCGGGCCACCTAATTCTCCGATCAGGCTACGCTTGCCGCGATCATCTGTGGTTTGGTACTGCTCCCACCATGCGACAAGCGGAGTTAGCTCACCGCCTTCAATTTTTGCTCTTAACTCTAAGAAGTCATAAGCCGCCCTGAATTTAGGGTGGTGGAATACCCGGTCTGCACGTTTACCCACACGTTTGGGCAAGCGGCTTTGCAGGTTCCAGATATCTCGAATAGTGGCGCTAAACCGTTTAGGAATCGCAATACTTTTTACTTGTCGATCCAGCACTTCATTGCAGGCCATTAAGAAGGCATCAGCGTAGGGTAAGCCACTTTCCGCCATGATCTCTTCTGTCTTTTGTTCAACTGGATACCAGAGTATCGCCGCGTACAGAAAGGCTGGCGTGACTCTTTTATCCTGACGAATACGTTCATCCGTATTTATCAGCACGGCCTCAATTAGCTGGTTAGACCTGTCATCCATTTCACCATCGAATAAGATGGGGAACATGGGCTGAAACAAATGATATTCCTGTAATAGACGATAGGTAGCCAAACCTTGTCCGGATAACAGGAGTTTAAGTACTTCTTCAAATAAACGTGCTGCTGGGATATCTCTTAACAGTAAAGACAGCTCTTTAATAGGCACCTGAGTTCGCTCACCTATGCTCATATCCAGTTTGGCGGCAAAACGTATGGCTCTTAGCATTCGCACCGGATCTTCACGATAGCGGGTTTCTGCGTCACCAATCATTTCGAGTTGACCTTTTTCCAGGTCAGCCAGGCCGTTACAAAAATCTCGGATAGAAAAGTCAGCAATATCGTAATACAGGGCGTTAATAGTGAAATCCCTGCGCTCTGCATCTTCTTCTATGCTGCCGTAAACATTATCTCTTAGCAGCATACCTTCTTGAGACTGCGCCGATACGTGTTTACTGGTTTCTACCTTGTGGTGATGGCCCCTAAAGGTGGCAACTTCGATTACTTCCCGGCCAAATAGTATATGGGCGAGCCTGAAGCGACGCCCGATCAGGCGGCAATTGCGAAATAGTTGTTTGATTTCTTCAGGAGTAGCATCTGTAACGATATCAAAGTCTTTGGGTTTCATTCCCAGCAGTATGTCCCGCACTCCGCCGCCTACCAGCAGGGCTTTGTAGCCGGCTTTATGCAGGCGATAGAGTACCTTCAGCGCATTGTCGCTGATGTCATCACGGGAAATACTATGTTCACTTCTGGGAATTCGAGTTTCCGAGCTTCGATCTTGTCCCAGCATTTTTCTACAAAAAGTGGAAATACGCTTAATAATGCTGCACCCCAATGGATGGTATTAAAAATAGGCGCATATAATATGCTCGACGTGGGATAAAAACAAACTGTATCTAACGACTGTAATTTCAGGTGGAATCCTGATTGCGCCTTTTGTGACCGAAAATCTTGTTGGATATGGGGTCCCTGGAGTTACTTCAGTATTATTTCTTGCAGCCTGGGTACGTTCGCCAGTTGCCAGTGTTTAACAGCCCAACTTAAGACCGAGTCCAGGGGTTCATAAGACAATTCCTTACAAACTGGTTGACCCAAGAAGCGTAATGCGTTGACCAAAGCGGGCACCGGATCTTTGCTATCTATTGCTGCTGATCGATTTTGTTTTGATAGCTTTAATCCAGGCTCAGTGACCGCCAGGGGTAGATGAATGTAGGAGGGAGGCTGCTCATCCAATAAGTCGTAGAGGTAGAGCTGGCGGCCGGTGGGTTCGATTAAATCGGCTCCACGAACGACCTGGGTGACGCCCTGGTATATATCGTCTATCACTACAGCAAGATTGTAGGCATATAAGCCATCTTTTCGTTTGATAATAAAATCCTCCTCCGCCAAGGGGCGGGGAATAGGAACTTGGCCGAACAAAAGGTCATTAAAGGAACAAACCGCTTTATCTGTCCGCAAACGAATAGCCGTGTTTTCCACATCCAGCGCTAGTAACCGGCAGGTGCCGGGATAATAACCTCCTGCCATTTGTATTTGTTTGCGGCTGCATTGACAGTGGTAAGCCAAGTCTCTGTCCTTGAGCATCTGGATATGGTCCTGGTATGCCGTATGACGCTGACTCTGATAAAGGATTTGGTTATCCCAGGTGAGGCCAAATGCTTCCAGTGTTGTTAATATATCATCTGCAGCTCCGGCGACTTCCCTGGGGGGATCTAAATCTTCCATCCTAACCAGCCATAAGCCTTGTTGAGACCTGGCCTGCAGGTAACTGCCTAATGCGGCGACTAACGAGCCGAAATGTAACGGACCGGAGGGAGAAGGGGCAAAACGGCCGATATAGGAGCTGGACAACATAGAGTGGGGAATACCTGGGGATTTGTTGAAAAAATACCATACTCGCCGGGCAGAAACGAGGGTGTTTAACTGACAGCCGGGCGTTTGTTAATAAACAACAGAGAAAAAAAGGAGCCAAAAGGCCCCTTTTCAAATTTAAAATGCCGCTGCATTAACCCGCCAGCTGCTTCTCTTTTATTTCTGATAAGGTCTTGCAGTCGATGCATTGGTCTGCAGTAGGCCTTGCTTCTAATCGGCGAATACCTATCTCAATACCACATGAGTTGCAGAAACCGAAATCGTCATCTTCAATCTGCTGTAGGGTCTTCTCAATTTTTTTGATTAGTTTGCGTTCTCTGTCCCTAGCTCGCAACTCTAAACTGAACTCTTCTTCCTGTGATGCTCTGTCTACAGGATCCGGGAAATTGGCCGCTTCATCTTTCATATGATCAACGGTGCGGTCCACTTCTTCTCTTAACTGGTTTCGCCAGGCTTCAAGTATAATTCTGAAATGCTCCAGCTGAGCTTCATTCATATACTCTTCGCCGGGTTTCTCCTGATAAGGCTCAACCCCGGCAATAGCCAATACGCCCAGTGTCTTTTTAGCCTTGCCTGTTGGCATGCCGTATCTCCTTGTTCACACTATAACCAAAGTGCTGGAAGCAAAAATTTAGGCGGCTATCTATAGCAGAAACTAATTAGCTAATCAATTGAATTGGGTCAATTTGTTAGCCATGCCTAGATTATTACCTGATCCTCTGAAAATGGAATTGCTTCCACTAGTTGCATTTCATCCAAACTGAATTTTGCCTTGTAGGCTAAAACCTCTACGCCAAACCCTAGCGCCTGTTTAATTATGTCACTATAGACGGGATCCACTGCTTTCGCAGGGGAAACCCTTGAAATACCACTATGTAGGACAGCAAAAAGTAATACAGCTCTCTTGCCCTGCTGCTTTATTTTGATCAACTCCCGTAAATGTTTCTGTCCACGTGTTGTGACGGCGTCTGGGAATAACCCTCCATTTTCAGACAACAAGGTGACGCTTTTTACTTCGATATAACAATCGGCTTTGTCCGGATCCGTTAACAACAGGTCGATACGACTGTTTTCATCCCCGTATTTCACCTCAGTCTTAAGCTCCTGATAGCCTGACAGCTCTTTGATAAGATCCAGCTTGATGGCTTCTTTAGCCAACCGGTTGGCTTGGATGGTATTAACGCAAATATAGTGCCCGGCCTGAGTGTGGGTAAGCTCCCAGCTGTTAGGGTATTTCCGCTTCGGGTTATCCGATGTGGAAAACCAAATGGTATCCCCGGGGGTGGCACACCCTGTCATGGCGCCGGTATTGGCGCAATGAATGGTACGGACCTGTCCATCGGGTAATTTAATATCCCCGAGAAAACGTTTATACCGTTTGAGCAGGATGCCGGACTCCAGTTTGGAATTAAATTTCATGACTAAACTTAGGCTGGTTAGTTGATGGGGTATATCTAGCACAGGAAATAGGCTAAATATCAATTAATCATCCTTAAATAGTGTATATCTCCTGGCGCAGAAATTAGCCTAAATGCCAATCTGTCAGCTGGTGATAGTTCACCCCTAGCTTGGCTTCACGGGATTCAAACAGGGTAAAGGTATGGAACTCTTTGCTGAAACAAGGCGCGGCGGCTAATAGCGGTCCAGGATCCTGGACCTTTCGAAACAAAGTTACATGGGGGTGATAACTGGGATGGTGAGATCTTATACCTTGTTTTGCTGCCATTTGAGTGAAGCGATCCACCAATGCTAACAATTCCTCAGGAACCTGGGAGCACCCCAGCCAAAAAACCTTGGGTTTGGGCCAGTAACCGTAATGGTCAAAGGTCAGCGAGAAAGCAGGGCAGCTCAGGGTATCTGCAAAACAGACAAATTCGTCCAGCTGCTCAGGGCGGCAATTACCTAGGAAATATAAGGTGATGTGGAGGTTTGCCAGCGGGACCTCCCGGCCCAGCCGGGGAAGCTGATGTTGACGCCATTGATCTATTTTATTTTTTTCAGGCAAGGTAAAAGACAAGCCGAAAAACACACGTTTATTTGCCACTTTCTTATCCATTATTGTATTTCCTTCTTTAATATTGCTCGGCTCGTCGTGTGTTGTTATATATTTCCCCAATTTAGGGTTTCCTGGCCTTTTATTTTCTTGTCATCTTGCTGCGCTGAAGAATTAATTTGGTTATCTCTATGGCTCGATTACAATAGCGTCCAGCGTTTCCTTTAAAGGTAACACCAGGTTGCTATTTTGGACCGGTATACCTTATTTATTCGGAGAAAGTGTTTGTCCTTGCTACCCGTCGCCAAGGTATGGCCAGAAATAAAACAGCAGCTAAGTCAATGTAACCAGTTGATTTTGCAAGCTCCACCCGGTGCAGGTAAGTCAACCTATTTGCCGCTACAGCTGTTAAAAGAAAACAAGCTGTTGCCGGGTAAGATCTTACTGTTGGAGCCCAGGCGCCTGGCTGCTAAGAGTATTGCTCTGTACCTTGCCGAACAATTGGGTGAAAAGGTTGGCGAGACAGTGGGTTATCGTATGCGGGCAGATACCCGGGTGAGCGATAAAACCCGGCTGGAAATTGTCACCGAAGGGGTGTTGACCCGGTTTATCCAGTCGGATCCTGAATTGTCCGGAATTGATATGTTGATCTTCGATGAATTTCACGAACGCAGCCTCAACGCTGACTTAGGTCTTGTCCTTAGCCTGGAAGTGCAGGAAGGCTTACGGGAAGATCTGAAAATACTGGTGATGTCGGCCACCCTAAATGACCAAAGCCTAAGATCCATCATGCCTGATGCCAGGGTTCTGGTCAGCGAAGGCAGAAGCTTTCAGGTAGATTTGTTTTACCGCTCGGTGACTCGGCGAGATGCTGTGGTCGATGAGATAGCGCGGTTATTACCCGAGGTAATGGCGGAGCACAATGGAAATGTGTTGGTTTTCTTACCGGGCGGCTATGAAATCAACAAGCTGGGTCAAATGCTCACAGGGCGATTAGCAAATAATGTGGATATATGTCCCTTATTTGGCCAAATGGACCTCAAGGAGCAGCGTAAAGCTATCGCGGCGCCTCCAACAGGACGACGGAAGCTGGTTATCGCCACCAATATTGCTGAGACCAGTCTGACCATTGAAGGGATCCGTGTGGTTGTGGATTCGGGTCTGGAGCGAAGGGTGAGTTTTGATGTCAGATCGGGGATCAGTAAGTTAAATACCCGCACCATCAGCAAAGCGTCTGCGGAGCAAAGAGCCGGGCGGGCGGGGCGACTCGAGGCTGGATTGTGTTATCGCATGTGGAGTCAGGAGGCTTACGCCAGTTTTGAACCCTATATCCAGGGGGAAATTTCTACCGCAGTTCTGGACGCTTTTGTACTGGAACTGGCTGCCTGGGGGGTGACGGAGCGAACTCAGTTGAACTGGCTTGATCTCCCACCTGAAGCAGCCTGGCGGCAAGCCAAGCAACTGCTGAACTCCCTGGAGGCGTTGGACGATGAAGGAAAAATCACCGCCTTAGGGCAGCAGATCCTGACCCTGGGTGTGTCTCCCAGAGTGGGACATATGTTGCTCCAGTCGGTTAATTTGGAGTCGGAGATACCCGGTATCACTCAACTGGCGTGTGCTGTAGCAGGGTGTCTGGCTTATCCGCAAAAAGTAGGGGGGGCAGATATTTGTTTGGAAATTGGCCGGCGCAGCTCCCAGGTCAAATCGTTAGAGCAAAACTGGTTACGTAAGTTAAATGGGCGCAGGGCCGCCGCCTTACCTCTTGAATATACTGGCCTGGTATTGGCGCTGGGCTTTCCTGACCGGATTGGTCTAAACCGGGGTCAGTTGGGCCGATTTCAACTGAGCGGTGGATTTGGAGCCAGTGTAAGGCAGGATGATATCCTGGCGTGTGAACCTATGGTGGTACTGGCAGAGTTGGGTTTAGCTGAAAAAGGGGGGGATGCCAGAGTGTATAAGGGCGCAGGTGTCGCTCTATCACATCTGGAAGACTATCTACCTCAATTATTTAGCACTTTTCATCAGCTGGGGTGGGATAGTAAAAACGAACGGGTGCTGGCACAGGAGCAAGTGAAGCTCGGTGCTTTAGTTGTTAAGTCCAAACCCCTGCAGCAAGTTAGCCAGCAAGAGCGAAGCCGGGCTCTGTGTATGGGGATCCGCAGCAAAGGATTATCTGCATTGCCAAACACCCCGGAAAGCCAGCGCTTGCTGGCGCGTCTCAGGTGCGCCAGTCAGTGGCTCTCCGAGCTGGGTTTGGGGGATTACTCCGGCCAGGCTTTGCTGCAAAACCTGGAGTCCTGGTTACTGCCGTACCTGACGGGTTGCCGCAGTTTAAGCGCATTAAAAAAACTGAACCTGGTGACTATTCTTAACAGTCAACTGGACTGGCGGCAGAAAGAAACGCTGAATGCACAATTGCCGGAAGTGTTTGTGGCGCCTACCGGCAGCAGGATCAAGATCAATTACCAGGCCGAAAAGACGCCGGTGATTTCCGTACGCATACAGGAAATGTTTGGCCAGTCTCGGACTCCGGCTATTTTAGCTGGAAAAATGCCATTGGTAGTGGAGTTATTGTCGCCGGCGCAGCGACCACTACAGACTACCCAGGATCTGGTGGGTTTTTGGCAAGGCAGTTACCGCCAGGTGCAAAAAGAGATGAAGGGACGGTATCCGAGACACTATTGGCCCGATAACCCACTGGAAGCGGAGCCTACCCGGCGAGTTAAAAAAAGAATGTAAACTCGGCAATTGACTCAGTCTGTGCGACTCCGTACTGGGTACGGAATGGACTGAACCCTATCGAGTCAAGGGATGTGCCGAACAGTCACCAATGAATAAACTGAGATCTTTGTTATTTTGCTGTATTCAATCAGAGAAGCCTTATGATCCGTAAAAAAACCAATACAAAAGCAAGCCCAAAGCGCAAAACCAAACGCAAGGCGGCTAAGTCTGGGCGAGGGTTAGGCAAGTACCTGTTTTTCCTTGGTCTGAAGCTGTCATTGGTGTTTGCTGCCGCCTTCAGCCTGTACGGCATCTACCTGGACAATAAAATTAAAGAGAAATTTGAAGGTCAATTGTGGACCTTACCTGCCCAGGTATTTGCGCGACCCTTAACTCTCTACCCAGGTATGGAAATTTCCAAGCAGGAAGTGGTTCGGGAACTTAAATTACTGAACTATCGTTATGCGGGTAAGCCAAAGCGTTCGGGAGAATATGCGCAGTCCAAGTTCAAGCTGGAAGTGGTGCGCAGGCCGTTCGATTTTGCCGATGGCCACGAAGGTCAAAAGCGTTTTCAGGTCGCCTTTAAAAATAACCGGGTGACACAAATAACCTTGTTGCCCAGCGGTAAAAAACTGGGGTATGTGAGATTAGACCCCCTGTTAATTGACAGGTTAAATACCTCAAATAATCAAGATCGTATGCTGGTTAAACGGGATGGTTTTCCGGATCTTCTGGTGAATACCTTGTTGCTGGTGGAGGACAGAGACTTTTATCACCATGACGGTGTTTCGCCCCTGGCCATTTTACGAGCATTGATGGCCAATATTAAAGCGGGCCATACGGTGCAGGGGGGAAGTACCTTAACTCAGCAATTGGCAAAAAACTTTTTCCTCAGCCAGCAGCGCACCTTATGGCGTAAATTCCAGGAAGCCTATATGGCGTTGATTATTGACTATCGATATAGCAAAGATCAGGTGCTGGAAGCTTATTTGAATGAAGTGTATTTAGGACAAAATGGTGCTGACGGCGTTTATGGCTTCGGTCTGGCAAGCCATTTCTATTTCGGCCGTCCGGTTTCTGAATTGGCGCCCGGGCAAATAGCACTCCTGGTTGCGCTGGTCAAAGGACCTTCCTTTTACGATCCGTGGCGGCGGAAAGAAAGAGCGGTGGACAGGCGAGATCTGGTATTAAGATTGATGGCTGAAAATGGCTTGCTGGATAAAGCAGCCTATCAGTATGCGGTCAAGCAAAAAACAGTGGTGATCAAGCGCGGTGAAATGCGCAAACAGACGACCCCGAGTTACCTTTCGCTGGTACGACGTGAACTGAATGAAAAGTTGGGGGACAGGTTAAACGGGGAGACGGGGCTAAAAATCTTTACCGCACTCGATCCCATGGCACAAAAAAGTGCAGAGAACGCTATTTCACAAGGGATCAAGAAGCTGGAAAAAGAGCGTAAGCTTTCTGGTTTAGAAGGCGCCATGGTGGTGACGGACAAACGAAAGGGTGAGGTTATCGCTCTGGTGGGCGGCCGGGAGGTGAAATTTGCGGGGTTCAATCGAGCCCTGGATGCGCAGCGGCCCATAGGCTCCTTAGTTAAACCTGCGGTGTTTTTAACCGCGCTGGAAGGGCCCTATAGTCTGGCGTCGATATTGGAAGATAAACCTGTGGCCCTGAAAAATAAGTCAGGCCAGGTATGGAAGCCCAAAAATTACGACAAAAAATTTCATGGTCAGGTGATGTTATATGAAGCCTTAATGAACTCTTACAATGTCCCAACCGTAAACCTTGGCATGGCCGTCGGCCTGGATAACGTGGTGAACACTCTGCATCAAATGGGGGTGGAGAAAAAGATAAAACCTTACCCTTCTCTGGTGTTGGGTAGTTTATCCTTGTCACCTCTTGAAGTGAGCCAGATGTACCAGACCCTGGTGGCTCAAGGAGTCTATCAGCCTCTGGTCACGATACGCACCGTCTTAGATCGAGATGGGAATGAAATTTACCAAAAAAATGTCACTGCAGAAGCCAGGTTGGATAAGGCAGCCAGCTATCTGACCTTATATAACCTAAACCTGGTAACACAAAAAGGTACAGCCAGAAGTCTCTCCTGGCGTCTGCCCAAGGTGAAGGTTGGCGGCAAAACCGGCACCACGAATGAACTGAGAGACAGTTGGTTTGTGGGTTGGGATAATCGGGACCTGGTGACTTCATGGATAGGTAAAGATGATAACAAGCCTGCAGGGCTTACCGGATCGAGCGGGGCGCTGCAGCTGTTTAGCCGTTATATGAAAGAGCGCAGTGCAAAAAGCTACCAGCTACCTTTATCGGATTCGATTAACTGGGCGCATTTTGACAAGGTGACAGGGCAGAATGTGGCAAGTCATTGCGATCGTTCTGTCAGCCTGCCTGCAGAGATAAGTAAAAGTGAATTAGCAAAGGGATGTTCAGGTCAAAAAACTGAAGGAAATAGCAACTGGCTGAGTAGAATTTTTGGAATGTAAGCTTATAATTGATTGGCTTAGGGATATGACGAACTTTTTTAGGATTAAAAATGAAAACAAATATAAAAATATTATCAGTTCTTGCTGCTTCAATGGTCGTTGCCGGTTGTTCTTCCACTAGCAACGAAATGCACAGTTCAGCATCACCTAACTTGCACCCGGTCGTTTGTGCCGTCGTGGGTGGTGGTGTAGGTTATGGTATCGGCGCGGCTGCCGATGCGTCAGGCGCGGCTGGCTTAGCTTCTGTATCTATGGCTGCATTAGCGGGTTACCTTTGCTACGATCCTGACTCCGACGGTGATGGTGTAGCAGATAGCATAGATCAGTGCCCTGATACGCCAGCCGGTGCAGTTGTTGATGAAAACGGCTGTGAAGTTAAAGAAGAAGTTGCAGCAGTTGAAGTTGCTAAAGTCGCCTTTATCATACCTTCTCAGTGTAAGCATTATGTACAGGCAATCGATGGCCGCGTTATCGGTTTCACCCCTGTTAAGTTCACCTTTGATCACTATGAACTCAGCCGTGGTATGAAGCACCATATGAGCTGTGTGGCTGACGTGCTGAAAGAAAAAGGCATGGGTGTTGAACTGCAGGGCAACACCGATAATAAGGGTACAGAAAAATACAATATGTGGTTAGGTGAGCAGCGCTCTCTAGCCGCACAAGCTTATATGACTTCTATTGGTGTTAACCCAAGCCAGCTGAGCACTATGAGCCATGGTGAAGCGAACCCAAGCGATAGCAACAGCACAGACGAAGGTCGTCGACTGAACCGCCGCGTTGAATTCGCCATTAAGTAAGCTTTGCTCTTGTTATTTGAAAATGCCGCTGAATAGCGGCATTTTTATTGCCTTTCTGCTCCTTCCTCCTGTTTGTCTGACTTTCTCATAGAACGAACCATTAGAAAAAACAGTTTGTTATGGTTGTTTTTGACGGAATTGACGTTGTTCATTAGCGTTTTTAACGTCATGTAATTTTTTGTTAACGAAATTTACGAATTATGTTATCTACCTATGACTACTTTTTTTGATACCTTCGTTTGGCAGTCTTTTGAAGCGTTATTTTGTTCCATATGCAGTGTTCAGTGTGTTGCTTGCAGGGATGCGCGCATTTCGTCCTCATTTGCAGTTAGGAAGAAATTTGGACAAAACTGGCCTAGGGTCGACGTGGATTGTTATGTAACCATTTCCTTTCCTTTGTTATGGTTTATTTAAGGGAGCAATTGCTCCCTTTTTTTTATTTCCCCTGGTGCTGCTCCAGCTTGGTTAACTCTTCTCTTAATCTCTGGTTTTCCCTGAGTAGGGGATCTATATAGCGAAATCGCATAATCATTTCAGATGAGCCCGTTAGCACTATCATAAGTAGCGCAGTCCAAAGTAACTCAGAGCTGTTAAAGCTATAAGCGAATATTGCTAACGCAAGTAATTGAAATACGATGAAGAAACGGTAAAAGTAAAGGGATGTTTGAGTTTTTAACGCCTGATTGATCCTGTGTTGGTCATTTTCCTGTTCCATGTTATTTCTCCCTAAGCCCATTTTTAGTTTGGGTTTATTTTGCCGAGCCCTCAAGTTTTGCGATGCTGAACTGTTTCCTACCTTGTGGCAGGGTAGAGAAACAACCAAACTACCCATAAGAAGGATAGAGCTGGGCCTGGGTTTGGTAAAAAACGAGCAACTCCACATCATTCGGCTGGTACCCTGTGCATCAGAATATACTGAGCAACTTTTAATCTTTGAAAGTCGAAATTTTGACTTTTTTCAATCCGCGTTTGGCTATCGAGAAGATCAAGCACCGGGAATTAACGAAGTTCAACAATCCATTAGCCAATCAAAGGAGTACTGGGTTAAAGGATGCGCTTATATGTATCTGGTTTTACTAGAGGAAAATTTGGTGGGCAGGATTAACCTCAGCGAAATTCATCGCGGCGTATACCAGTCTGCTTCACTGGGTTACCGCATTGGGCAAGAGTTCTGCCATATGGGTATAGGAACTAATGCGGTTGCGTCCCTGCAGGTTCAAGCGCATCGTCGACATCGGCTCCATCGCCTTGACGCCAAGACCTTGGCTAATAATCTAGCCTCACAAAAAGTGCTGTTAAATAATGGGTTTCGTCTTATTAGTAAAAGCCAAAAGAGCTATCGATACAGTGGTCGTTGGCTGGACCAGTTGATGTTTGAGTGTTTGCTTGAGCTAAACGAGTAACACAAGTTGATGGTATGCATAAGCGGTTTCACATGGCCCGGCTATTTTCGAAGATCTGTGGTTAACACTGCAGAGATCGTTGAAATGGGTAAGCTAGAAGGCTAGCGGTAGCAGTTTCTTAGATGATAGATCCTGGTGGCCGCTTTTAGTTTTGCTGGTGTCACAGGGCTCTGTGGAATAAACAGAACTTCTTTGTCTCTGCCGGGTAAAAGAGTCAGACTATTGTCACTGAACCGACCTGATAACTCTGTTTCAAGAGTGACAAACAAAGCGGGCTTGTCGGTGTTAATTCTGATTGTGAGGTGGTTATTGTTTTGCTCTACGCCCAGAGAAACCATTGCAGGCTCAAGCTCACAGGCTTTCCACTTAGCTGGGAAATAGTCATTTTCCATTGTCCATTGCTTGTGATCAGCGGCAGTGAGTTCAGCGTGCCAGAAGCTTTGGTCACCTTCTTTGTCCATTTCGGCCTTTTCCGCCCGGTACAGGGTAAGTACCTGATCTGCCATAACCTCACCGGACAAAGCAATACTTTCCACTATTTCTCCCGCCAAGTTAATCAGCTCTAACTTGCCGCTGACATTGACCGGTTGAGCTAAATCGCTGACTACTTTTACTTCAAGCTTGGTTTCGTTGGGGGCGAAGGCCACCATCAGAGGAGCAAAGAAACGCTTGGCATAGTAGTGCAGCTGTTTCCAGCGTCTATGCTGGACCAGGATGCTACGGGCCAGACATCATTAAGCTGCCAATAAAGTATGCCCATACACACGGGTTTGGTGGAGCGCAAGTATTCACTGGCGGTTTTTATGGCTACAGCCTGTTGCACCTGGCTTAAGTAGAGAAACTGCTCAAAACTTTCTGGGAAGCGGAAATAACGAGTAAACATTTCGGTTATCTTGGAATTGCCGCCATCATTTCTTTGGTGCCACTCCATCACAGGGCATGTGACATTAAAGTCTCTTTCCTGTGCGTAGGTTTTTACCGTGCTAAGGGAAGGGCTGATAGCCAAATTCTGAACAAAACCTGGGATTGATGCTTTGGTAGGCCTCAAATGACTTGCCACTATGCCAAACATCCCACTCAAATGACTTGCCACTATGCCAAACATCCCAGTAATACATATCTCCTTTACTGTTGTCGTGCCAGGCATCGCCAAAATCCAGCTGGCCATTACAGGGAGAGCTGGGCCAGAAACGACGGCTGTTATCAAATCGGTCGACCGTTTGCTCCAGAGCTCGGTTCAGCCTGTCATAGTTGACTATGTATTTTTGTGGATTTCCCCTGGAATCCGGATACCAACTTATAGAGCCGATGACCTCGTTATATCCGCACCACAATGCGATACTGGGATGATGGGAAAGGCGTTTAATTTGATGTCCTACTTCGGACTCGACCTCTGAGATAAAGTCCGGAGTAGAAGGGTATTGGGCGCAGGCGAACATTAAATCCTGCCAGATCTGTAGAAGTAGTCGTGCTTGTACATACCACCAGCGCAAACCCGGATCATATTTATATTGGCGGTTAACGCATCATCCAGCAGAGACCGGGTTTTCTCCCGGGTTATTTTACCAAGCAGGGCATCCGCCGGGATCCAGTTGGCGCCTTTACAGGAAATAGGGCGACCATTAACTGTAACCACCATACTGCTGCCGACAGCATCTTTTTCGGTGATCACTCGAAGGTCCCTGAAGCCGATTTTTTGAGTCAATTCAGATTGATTTACCCGAACACTAAGGAGTAAAGTGGTTGATTTCCATAACCGGCTGGCCACCATAATTCTGGATTATTAACCGTTATCGTAAGCTTTATCAGGTTATGGCCCGATCTCAGAGTGCGGGATTCAGTTATTTTCTGCCCGGCCAGGGACAGACTAAATTGCAGTACGCCTCCCTGATAGGCAAAACAATGGAGCTGAAGATCCAGCTCGCAGCTTTTACCGCTAAAACGCTGCTGATGCTGGATATAGTCCAGCCGGACATAAAATTACTTTTGAAACTATTCGGCGGCTAACCTTTTAGCGGGCTCTGCAGGTCCGTTTGCCTGGCAGTTTTTCAGCAAGGAGCCACACAAAAGTCATTTCAGCCTTTTGTGTGGATTTAATAAGATTAAAGCTGCTCGAAACAAGCGGCGGCTTTAGTCAGGGTTGCCTCTATATCCTGCTCGCTGTGAGCCAGGGACAAGAAGCCTGCCTCATATGCTGAAGGCGCCAGATAAACCCCTTGCTCCAGCATCAAGTGGAAGAATTTCTTGAATTTCTCGATATCGCACTGGCTAACTTGCTGAAAACTACTGACTTCATCTTGCTCGGTAAAGAAGAAGCCAAACATAGCGCCGACATAATTTACCGTTAAGGCATGACCGGCTTTGTTCGCTGCGGCTTTTAAGCCTTCGGCCAGCTGTTTGGTTTTTTCTTCCAGCTGCTGGTGCACACCGGGTTGGCTCAGTTCATTTAACGCAGCCAAACCAGCACTCATGGCAACCGGGTTGCCGGATAAGGTGCCTGCCTGGTAGACGGGCCCATTGGGGGCAATAAAGTCCATCACTTCTTTACGGCCACCAAAAGCGCCAACTGGCATACCGCCCCCGATGACTTTACCCAAAGTCGTCAGGTCGGGTTTAATCTTGTAATAACCCTGAGCGCCGGACAGGGAGACCCTGAAACCCGTCATCACTTCATCCAGGATCAACAGGGCGCCGGATTTATCACAAATATCCCTTAAACCTTGCAGGAATCCAGGGGCAGGAGGAATACAGTTCATATTACCGGCCACAGGTTCAACTATGATACAGGCGATGTCCTCACCGTATTGTTCAAACAGGCCACTGACGGAGCCCAGATCGTTAAAATCGGCGGTGAGTGTGAGTCGGGCCAGATCTGCGGGTACGCCGGGGGAATTTGGCTGTCCCAGGGTTAAGGCGCCGGAGCCAGCTTTAACCAACAAGGAGTCAGCATGACCGTGGTAGCAGCCTTCAAACTTTAAGATCTTATCGCGGTTGGTGTATCCCCTGGCAAGGCGGATAGCGCTCATGGTGGCTTCTGTGCCTGAGCTTACCATGCGAACCTGCTCCATCGAAGGCACCAACTGGCTGACTTTTTGCGCCATCAGTACTTCGATTTCTGTAGGTGCGCCAAAGCTTAACCCTTTATCTACAGCGTCTATCACGGCGGCGCGTATGCTTGGGTGGTTATGTCCCAGGATCATTGGGCCCCAGGAGCCTACATAGTCAATATAGGCTTTGCCGTCGGCATCATAAATATAAGCGCCGTCCGCTTTTTCTATAAACAGGGGAGCGCCACCGACGCCGTTAAACGCGCGTACGGGTGAATTAACGCCGCCGGGTATGGTCTTTTGTGCTAGTTCAAATAATTGGCTTGATTTACTCATGGGGTGTACTCGGGTAATGTTCTGTCAAAGGGCTGAATATACCAGATAGCTGTGCGCGAAAAAATTCCAGATAAGCTAAAACATAGGTCATAGCTTAACTGAGTAAGTTGTAGTCAGGCGGAACTATGGGTAAGATCCACAAAAAAACTAGGTATGTAAACAGTGCGTAGAATAGTAAAGATCACCTGGTGGTGGATCCTCATAGGCGCCGGTTTGGCGGCGGGTTTCTTTATCGGACAAAAGGGATACATCACTACCTCGGAAATGATGGGGCAGTTTCAGGGAAAAATGGATAAATTGGCAGCGGAGACACGAAGCCTGAAAACGGAATTATCTCTGCAGCAGACGTTATTTGAAACAGAAAAGGTATCCAATAGAGAGCTGGGTTTGGCGTTGCAGCAGGCAGAAGATGAGATATACGAATTAAAGAAAAGCCTGGTTTTTTACCAAAAAGTCATGTCTCCTGAGTTGTCGGTAGGCGGCTTAGCGGTAGATTCGTTTGTGCTGGCGCCGGCTTCCAGCGCAAATGTTTACCGGTATCGTCTGGTTCTTACCCAGATGGCTAAGCAAAGACAAGTGGTATCCGGGTCCAGTATTTTGAGTGTTTCCGGGTTAAAAGACGACCAGGCGTTGACGCTAAGTGCAGAACAAATAGCCGTAGATGAAAAGCAAACCAACCTGCCATTTAAGTTTAAGTACTTTCAAATATTGGAAGGCACCTTAAAATTACCCGAAGGTTTTGTGCCTGAAGATGTGCTTGTGACCCTTAAGGTAAAAGGGCAAAGATCGCCGTTAACGGACAAACATAGCTGGCAATCAGCCATAGGTTTGGCGGATGAATTCAGCGAATAATAATACCCGGGACATGGGTTAGATTTAGTTTATAACTAAAAAATCCAAGCGGAAGGGGTTGGCTCGGGCTGAGCAATACTTGAACTGTTTACTCAGGTATTGGATAATCTCCATCAGATAGTGAAGTACAGAGGTAAATATGGATTCCAGCGTAGAAATGGCACTACCCATTTATTTTAGCGATGCAGCTGCCAGCAAGGTAAAGACGTTAATATCAGAAGAAGAAAACCCTGAGCTTAAGCTCAGGGTGTATGTCACCGGCGGTGGTTGTTCCGGTTTTCAGTATGGCTTCACATTTGATGAAAAAGTCAATGATGGCGATACCTTAGTTGAGAAAAACGAAGTGACTATGGTTGTTGATTCTATGAGCCTGCAGTACCTGGTAGGTGGAACAGTAGATTATATTGATGGTCTGGAAGGTTCTCGCTTCTTGGTGACTAATCCTAATGCAACAGCGACGTGTGGCTGCGGGTCGTCCTTCTCAATTTAAATATCTATGCCTGGCCACCCGCCAGGCATTTATTCAGCGGTCTGTTGGTAATTTTAACCAGTATTTAGTCTTTTTCATCCTGCCCTCTTTTCAGTTATTTTTACCTTTCTCTTTGTAAGTATCTGAAAAATGTACTTAATATCATTTTTTAAAAAGTGGCACATGTCTTGTTTATCTATCTGTATCACCGGGTTGCTAACAAAATCTAACAGTTCATGACACAAACAGTCAGGTTTCCGGCGGCATATTCGGGTTTAATAGTGCAAATTAGGGAATAAGTGAGTTGATAGATTGCTTCACAGGCTATTAATTGACTTTTATTTTCGTTATTTTATACCTTTGACGAATCGTCATTTTTGGATGTTAAGGAGAAATGCCATGGCCGTGGCCGGAAAGTTTTTTGGCTGGTTTAACGCCAGACCCTATTGGCTTGCGTTATTGCTCACTTTGCTATTGATTGGCTGGATGTGGTCCGGGCACGCAGAGCAGCAAGTTGAATCGGCCAAGCCTGATGCTGAGGAGTCTCAGGCAGTTAAAAAACTGCCTAAGGTTAGGGTGCAGGATTTTGTCACCGAGGCGGTGACGCGAAACTTGTCCCTTTATGGCCGTACCGAGCCAAACCGCAAAGCCCTGTTGGGGGCCGAAGTCAGTGGGCGGGTGGTAGCTATCTATGCCAAGCGCGGGGCCAGTGTGAAGAAAGGGGACCCCATCGTAAAGCTTGAGCTGAACGACAGGCCCAAACAATTGGCACGGGCAAAGGCCATGCTTAAACAGAGGCAGATTGAGTACACAGGGATCAAGGCGCTGAGCATTAAAGGCTTCCAGGGGAAAGCCAGGTTAGCCGAGGCAGAAGCGTCTTTGGTTGATGCGCAGGCATCTGTAGAAACGCTGCAACTGCAAATTACCAAAACGACCATCAGAGCGCCAATGTCCGGCATATTAAATGAGCGTATGGTAGAAATCGGAGACTATTTAGGTATTGGCGACCCGGTCGCCAAAATAACCGATATCGATCCCTTGATTGTCAGGGCCGATGTAACTGAAAACGATATTGATAGTTTGTATTTATCGCAAAACGCCAGCGCCAGGTTTGTAAACAATGGCGAAGTGTCCGGCGCTATTCGTTATATCTCTTCAGTATCAAACGAGAACACTAATACCTTCCGTATCGAGGTGGCAATCGACAACCCGGGCAATAAGTATCTGGCCGGTTTAAGCGCCGAGCTAGAAATTCCCCTGGAGGAATTAAAGGCGATTAAGGTCTCGCCTGCCGTATTAGCCCTGGACAAAAGTGGCAACCTGGGAGTTAAGACTGTTGAAGTCGGTAAGGTTGTGTTCACACCTATCCAGGTGGTGAAAGCCGATGGCGACGGCGCCTGGTTAACCGGGTTTGAGGACAAGGTAACCGTTATTACCGTAGGTCAGGGATTTGTTAAGCCTGGCGATGAAGTCGAAGCCATCGCCATGGAGAAATAATCATGTTCGGAATAATTAACGCCGCCCTTGACCGTTCTCGGGCTGTGGTGCTTGTTTTGTTGCTGATCTTAGTCGCGGGTACTGTGACTTATATCTCGATACCTAAGGAAGCAGATCCTGATATCCCTATTCCGGTGATATATGTTTCTATCCCCCATGACGGTATCTCTCCTGAGGATAGTGAGCGTTTGTTACTCAGACCCATGGAGCAGGCGCTGAGAGGTATCGAAGGGATTAAGGAGATTACATCGACGGCATCGGAAGGTCATGGCTCAGTAGTGATTGAGTTTGTTATCGGCATCGATGTGAAACGCGCTCTGGCGGATGTGAGGGAAAAAGTCAGTCAGGCTAAATCTAAACTTCCTGCCGATACCGATGAGCCGGAAGTGGTTCAGGTGACACTGGCCAGCGAAAATCCTGCATTAACTGTATTGATCTCAGGTTCAGCGCCAGATAGGGCCTTGATCCGGGCCGGTCGGGATCTGCAAGACAAGCTGGAAACCATGAAAGAGGTGCTGGAAGTTAAAATTCGTGGCGACCGGGAAGATATAGTGGAGATCCTGGTGGACCCACTATTACTGGAGAGTTACCAGCTGGACCAGGGAGATATATCGCAGTTAATTTCACGCAATAATCAGCTGGTCGCGGCAGGCACCATGGATACGGGCAAGGGGCGATTTCCGGTGAAGGTGCCCGCTGTGTTCAGCAGTATTAAAGATGTGATGCAGTTGCCCATTAAAGTGGTTGGCGATAAGGTGATCACTTTTGCCGATGTAGCGACTATTCGCCGTACTTTTAAAGATCCAAGCTCGTTTTCACGTTTAAATGGCCACACTTCGGTGGCGCTGGAAATTGTCAAGCGGCCAGGTGAAAACATCATCTCGACGGTGGAAAAAGTAAAAGCCCTGGTGGCGGCGGAAAGCGAGTGGTGGCCGAGCAATATCCAGATTGATTATGCCGGTGATCAGTCAAAAGACGTAAAGAACATGCTGGGGGAGTTACAGGCAAATGTGACTTCGGCTATCGTGCTGGTTGTGATTGTGATTGTTGCAATCTTAGGCGTTCGCAGCGCCGCTTTGGTGGGGATATCCATACCCGGCTCCTTTTTAGCTGGAATACTGGCCTTAGCTCTGTTTGGTTTGACCATTAATACGATTGTACTGTTTGCCTTGATCATGGCTGTGGGTATGCTGGTGGACGGCGCAATTGTGGTGACCGAGTTTGCCGACCGGGAAATGAGTGAGGGAGTGCCCAGAAAGCAGGCTTATAGATTGGCGGCTAAGCGCATGGCCTGGCCTATTGTCGCATCCACAGCAACGACCCTGGCTGCGTTTGCTCCATTGTTATTTTGGCCCGGTATTATTGGCGAGTTTATGAAGTACCTGCCGCTGACCTTAATCGCTACTTTATCTGCTTCATTGGTGATGGCGCTGATCTTTGTGCCTACCCTGGGTGGTATCTTCGGTAAGGCGCGTCCTATTTCTGAAAGGAAAAAGCGTGAGTTGATCCAGGCCGAGCAGGGCAATATCTTAACCCTGCACGGTTTTACCGGCTTCTATGTGCGGACCTTAAATGCTTGTATCAAACGCCCGTTTTTGGTGTTGCTTGCCGCCATAGGGATCGCAATCGGTGTGATGACCTTATATGGCAAGTCGAATCTGGGCGTGGTGTTTTTCCCGGATGTTGAGCCCGCCGGGCTGAATATGAAAGTGCGTTCCTACGGTGATTTGTCTATTTACGAGAAAGACAAGTTAATGGGGGAGATTGAGCATAAATTGCTGGATATGGAAGAAATTGAAACTATGGTGTTGCGCACGGGTGGTGACACAGGTTCTGACTTAATAGGTTCAATGCGCCTGAATTTGGTTGACTGGAGCGAACGGCGTAAAGCGGACGCCATTATTGAGGATATCAACCAACGGACTCAATCCTTAGCTGGGATTGAAATAGAGCTGAAAAAGGATCAAAGCGGCCCGCCATCAGAGAATGATATTGCCATTGAAATAAGTTCTCGTTTTCCTGAGCTGATCCCGGTAGCGGCTGATATCGTTCGCACAGAATTAGAGCAAACCGGTTATTTTGTTAATCTCGAAGATGATGGCCCTAAACCTGGTATTGAATGGCAGCTTAATGTTGATCGCGCCAAAGCGGCTAGGTTCGGCGCAGACGCCGCTTTGGTAGGTAGTAACGTACAATTTATAACCTCGGGGCTTAAGTTGGGCGAATATCGGCCGGATGATGTAGATGATGAGCTGGATATTCGGGTCAGGTTCCCGGCAGAAAAACGCAGTCTGGATAAACTGGATGAGTTGAGGGTCAAGACGGCGTTAGGCCAGGTACCCATTACCAACTTCGTGGAACTGAAAGCTGCGCAAAAGCAAACGACAATTCACAAGGTGGACGGGCGTCAAACCATTACCGTTGCGGGGGATATGGCACCCGGGCAGAACTTAAGCCTGATTTTACCCGAGCTGGAAGCCAAGTTTCCTACTTTGGGATTGGATCCTCGGGTGAATGTGAAGGTCCGCGGTCAGAATGAGGATCAGCAGGAGTCCTCCGAATTTTTGTCTAAAGCGTTTTTGGTTGCGCTGTTTGTAATGGCGATTATCTTGGTAACTCAGTTTAATTCATTCTATCAGGCCTTTTTAATCCTGAGTGCGGTGTTATTTTCCACTGTGGGTGTGTTCCTAGGTTTGTATCTGGCGCAAAAACCCTTTGGCATAGTGATGTCCGGTATTGGTGTTATTGCCTTGGCTGGGATAGTGGTGAATAACAATATTGTATTAATCGATACCTATAACGTGTTGCGGAAACAGGGTATGGAGGCCACGGAAGCGATTTTAAGAACCGGAGCCCAGCGTCTTCGTCCGGTATTGATGACCACAGTCACGACCATTTTAGGCCTGATGCCCATGGTATTGGAAATGAATATGGACTTGGTCAATCAGGTTATCGAGTTTGGCGCACCAAGCACCCAGTGGTGGTCTCAATTGGCTACCGCCATAACCGGCGGATTGGCGTTTGCTACTGTGCTGACTCTGGTTCTCACTCCCTGCATGTTGCAACTGGGGATTGCGGCAGGGAAGTTGGTGAGCCGGTTAAGAGGAAAAAACAAAACGGACATGCAAACCGTTTAATGCCGGCTCTGCCAGCTAACAAAACACCTGCCTGGTTATTTTAGGGGTAGGTGTTTTTATCAATTGAAAACCAGCTTGTTCGCTGGAGTAATCCGCCGTCAACTTTATTTTTGCTTGGTTTCAGGGCTGCTTTTTCTGATATTTTAAACTGAGGCTGATAATTTTCGGAGTTTGGGTGTTAGATAAGTTCGTTTATTTTTCAGATTTGTTAGGCTGTGCTGTGTTTGCTATTTCCGGCGTGCTGGTTGCCGGGCGAATGCGTATGGATACATTTGGCGTCCTGGTGTTGGCTACCGTCACTGCCGTAGGGGGCGGGACCATTCGTGATATGGCGTTGGGTGCCACCCCGGTATTCTGGATCCAGGATACCTGGTATCTGCTGGTTATTATTAGCACGGCTTTTGGCAGTATTTTCTTGGCGAGTCACGCCCATCAATTACCCAAATACCTGTTACCTTACCTGGATGCGTTTGGCCTGGCGCTGTTTACCGTGATTGGGGCGGAAAAAACCCTGGCGTTAGGCCATCCTGGTGTTATTGCGGTAATGATGGGATTGATCACTGGGGTCGCTGGCGGTGTTATCAGGGATCTGCTGGCCGGAAGAGTGCCTCTGGTATTACAAAAAGAAATCTATGCCACAGCGTCCATATTCGGCGGCGTAATCTACACCCTTTCCCGTTATTCGGGCCTGGATGCGACCCTGGCTATGATATTGGCAATAATAGGTGCATTCTGCTTGCGGGTTGCTTCCATCCACCGCTCCTTATCATTACCTAGCTTTAAATTAAAAGATGAAAATTAGCCTGTTACTTTGTTTTCTTGCTTTTATGCCTGGTTTAGCCTGGGCGGATAAGCAGCTGCTCCGGGAGCAAATTGCCAAGCAGTATTTTGGTTTACTGCTGGCGGGAGACTATCAGCAAATGGGTCTTTACCTTAATGATTCCAGCGTACTGGAAGACAGAACCGCAGGGAAAACCTATAAAGGCAAACGCGACATCACCCGGTTTTTTATGGCCTCAACCAAAGGGATGACAAACTACCGTTTTGACATGGATAGATTTTTTATTTCTAAAAAAGTCGCTGTATTTATCGGCACTTATGTTTACCTAGGCTCAGGAGCATTATTTGGTAAGCAGGGTCAGGAACTGGAGTTATTTATTCCTGCGGTTACAGTGCTCACTGTGGATGAGAAGGAAAATAAAATTACCAAACATCAGGATTTTTTCGATTATCAGGAAATGAAACGTCAATTAGAGTAAAGATTGAGCAGTTTGTGGTTTAGTTCAAGTTTCTAGTTCGCAATTAAACACTAACTTCTGTTAGAGTAGCCAGATCGTGTTTTTCAGTTTAGTTCACTGTTTTATGTCTGTTAGCAATAGAATTCGCCAGTTACCCAACCGACACGGTTATTTTATCGTCGGCTTGTCCTTATTAGTCTTACTGCTATTGGTGATCCCCACGGAAAAAGCCAGCGCCAGTCGGGAAGGCGCCGAGCAGTTAATGTATCATCTTGGAGTGGTTTACCCCTTGCCCCTTGAACTTGAAGTCGAAGAGCATGCAAAAAAACCTGCGCCCGAGGTTGAATTCAGAAGAGAAACCATAGGTGTCCGCTCAGGAGATAGCCTGGCACTGATTTTTAATCGTGCCGGTTTTAGCGCCACAACGCTTTACCAAATTGATAATCTTGGCGGTGATGCACACAAGTTACGAAGAATTCATCCCGGTGAAGATCTGGAGTTTATCAGCAATGCCGGTCGCCTGGTTGGGTTGCGCTACCCATACTCCAGCACTGAAACACTGGTTATTTCCCGCATTGGGGGTAAGTTTAACGCCGATATCGAAACCCTGACGCTGGAAACACGAACAAAGTTTGCCCGCGCAGATATTGTCAGTAACTTCTGGAATGCAGGTGTCAATGCCGGGTTGGGAGCGGGGCAAATTATGGACCTGGCTACTATCTTTGGCTGGGATGTGGATTTTGCCCTGGATATCCGCCAGGGAGACAGCTTTGCCGTGTTGTATGAAGAAGAGTATGCAGACGGTGAATTTGTCCGTACCGGCAATATAGTTGCCGCTGAGTTTGTTAATGCCGGGGAAACCTTTCAGGCGGTTCGTTATACAGATGGCGCCTATTACACGCCACAAGGCAAAGCCATGCGAAAGGCTTTTTTGCGTGCCCCCGTCAGCTTTAAATATATTAGCTCCAGCTTTAATCCAAATCGGCGTCACCCGGTCACGGGTAAGGTTCGTGCTCACCGAGGCATAGACTATGCTGCACGCACGGGAACGCCAGTGGAAGCCGCGGGTAACGGCAGGGTTATCGCGTCCAGTTATAACAAGTACAATGGCAACTATGTGTTTATTAAACACAGCGAACGTTATGTCACTAAGTATCTTCACCTCAGTAAACGAAATGTGAAGAAAGGACAACGGGTTAAGCAGGGTGACCTGATTGGTAAAGTAGGCGCTACGGGACGAGTAACAGGTGCACACCTGCATTATGAGTTTCTGGTTAATGGTGTTCACAAAAACCCAAGAACGGTTAAATTACCCCAGGCCCAGTCGTTGAAAAAATCTGAACGTGAGCAGTTTGTGATGATGGCGGAAAGCACGTTTGATGTATTGGAAGGCAACAAGAGCTTAATGTTGGCCTTGCGATAAATCTTTCTAAATGGATGGGGCATAGTTATATATGCCCCTGTTCTCTCCCTGACCAACATAATCACAATTAGCCACCCATACTTTGTGCGTTTTGGCGGGCACAACCCCGGCGATGCACTTCGGAGTGGCCGAATTGCTGTTAAGCTGAGCGGATGACATATGCCGTGAATTACTATTATGAGATGGAATAGGCTGCGTTTTAAATTGAGTGTATTCAAAGATACGTGCCATGTAATGTCGGATGAATGTACTTCCCCAGGGTATCTCTCATATTAATGTCCATCTAAGGCAATTGAAATCCGTCGTAACAATGCATCACGATGCTGCTGAAGATAAAAGTGTCCGCCACTGAAAGTGTAAGATGCTGTCTTCCCACTGCCATAGCGCAGCCATTGATCCATGATGTCCCCGGATATCTCCGCATCAGTATCGCCGCAAAAAGTGTGTAATATACAGCTTAATTTGGCGTCGTAGCGTCCAGCTAGTTGCCAGGGGTAGGTTTCTGTAACAGTAAAATCTGCACGCAATGCCGGTAGAAATAGCTCGATAAGTTCAGGGTGCTGTAGCACTTCTTCTGGGGTACCAGCTAACCCCAATAGTTCTTGAGTCAGGTCCTGATCGGAAAGGGTATGACGATGCGGCTGCGGCGTCGGCATATGAGGAGGGCGCCGTCCAGAAATAAACAGTCCGCTTAGGTTGCGCTGAGGTAGAAGGTGCGCGATTTCAAATGCAATCAGGGCTCCGAGGCTATGACCAAAAAGTGCAAACGGTCGATTGCATAGCGGTTTTATCGCAGCGGCTATCTCAGTGACCAGCTCGAAACAATTAGTGTAGGGCTGTTGGTGAAAGCGGCTGGCGCGGCCAGGTAACTCGACGGGACAAAGTCGCAAACCAAGGCGTTGAGCGGGTGCTAACCATTCTCTGAAGAAGGCTGCATTGCCTCCTGCATGATGAAAACAAAACACGGGGATTTCTTCGTGTGAAAGCTCTTTAGCGAAGGGTAACCAGTTATTGCTGTTGATCGAGGCAGGTTTTTTATGGGCTGGACTATTAATAGGCAAACGTTGACGCAATGACTGTACTAGTTGCTGCTGTATGATGGATCGCTGCTGGCGCATGAAAAAGTGGCCGCCATTAACGGCCCGAAAGTCAAGTTTATTGGTGCAGTGATCTTGCCAACGTATAGCATCATTTAGCGGCACTAAGTGATCGTCCTCTGCTGCCATTAGCACGATTGGCACCGATGTACTGGCACTGGGATCTGCCAGATAGCTTTCGGCCAGTGCGCAGTCGGCGCGTAGCGCTTTTCCCACTGCTTGCATCATCTCAGCGTTCATCAGTACTTCTGGCGGTGTCCCGCCAAGCTTACGTACCTCCTCGATGAATACAGCATCAGTCGCTGATGAGGTGTGATGGTTAATGGGGATTCCAGGAGCTGGGCAAGCCATAAAAAAAAGCAGTTTTGGTGCGGCGTTTTTCGCCTCGAAATGGCGAGCCAGCTCGAAGGCAATCTTACACCCCAGGCTACATGCCAGCAGCGCCCACGGGCGATGGGTATAGGGTGCTATGCTCTTCGCCAATATGGCGACCAGATCCGCCATATTGGTGAGACCGGTTTCGTCGATGCGATTTTCACGAGCAGGTAGCTGTAATGCACTAAATGTCCAGTCGGTAGGCCAGCCAATGCCTTTTCCCCATTCGCGAAATATTGACGCGCCGCCACCGGCATAGGGAAGCGCGAACACATTTATAGCGGCGTCAGTCTGCGGCTTGTATAGCGGAAAGCAGGCGTCGTTTGTTAGCGTCGCGGCAACATCGGATGGATTGGTCTGTATTACCCTTTCTAGTTGTTGGCTCCGTTGGCCTAGTGCGGTTACCATCGAAGCGGGTAAAGAGTGGGGGGTCAGTGAAGGAGTAAGGGGTTTTCTCCAATGGAAACAGTGATAGTCGGCCTCTCCTTTTTCCAACGCCCGGTAGATAGGAGTACCAGGTAGGGCAAAGTAGTTGCGCAGCTCTGTCGGGTTGGCGTTACTGCCGCGGCTTATCAGCGCCTGTTCCAGTCGGGTGATGACGCCGTCACCGACTGAACTGCGCGCGGATAATACAGGTTGACGCAGACTGCGAGCCGATATTTTTTGAAAACCGAGCTGACTTAGCGCCTTATCGATCTTTGCTACCGTTTCACTTGCAAATATGTCGGCATAGAGAAAATCGCCGCCAGGCTTTAGAATGCGCATTACATGCGCAAAAAAGCCGGGCAGGTCCACATAGGCTCCAGACGACTCGAGGTTTAAAATGAGGTCGGCGCTATTATCCGGCTGCGGCAAACGGCAGGCATCGGCGATCTGAAAGCGTAGTCGAGGATGACGGTGGTTTTGGCGGCAAAAGGTAATATTGGCTGGACTAAGATCTACCCCAGTGACGCGGAGAGGGCGCCAGTGTTCAAGCAGCATTGCCGCCGCCCCCCCTCGGCCGCAACCGACATCAATTACGCTGCGTCCATTAACGGGGGTGATTCCTATTAGTTCTGTTACCAGTCTGCGTTGCATCTGACCAGGGGACGTCTGACTTTGGCTGGAATTATCCAGATAACCCCAGTTAAGAAATAATGCATGTTTGGCCAGTCCAGCTTCATCGAGTAGTTCGGCTAAATCTTGATACGCTTTACGATTTTCAGAGAGTGTTTCACTGTTCATTATATTCGCTTTCATAAGTAGATAATTGTTGTGCAAAGCTGATTGGTTCAGGGTAGGGGGCTTGGGGCGCCTCAAAGTGGCACAATTGGGGGGAGCCGATTGCACGCATGATCCCTAACCAGGCTTCGCCATGTTCAACCCAGTAGTTTTGTTGCTGCCAGCGGGAAGGCTCGGCAGCAACAAGTGTGTGGAGCTCATTGAGGATGGCGTTAGGAAAGTGCTGTCGAGTCGTTTCAACCAGGTTTGGCGCATTTCCCGGTCCAAAGGTGAGTGCCAGAGGTTGTTGATTGTAACGTGATTTCCGGTGGTGATCTGGAGATAGCAGCCATGAAGATTGGCTGTTATTACGCTGATACTCGGGGGCGTAAATGGCATGGCTCCATACGACTGGACCAAAACTGCTGCTAAGTGAAACATTGCCTTCTGGGCCTCCTATCGCTATTCGGTGCATCACTAGGCTATGGTGATCGGGATCGCGAGGATCCAGTGTGGTTTGCAAATTCAGGCTGAAAGGGATGCCTGCTATCAGGCCCTGTATTGATCTAAATGGCCAGGGCTGCGACGATGCTGGCAGTGTGTCAATGGCCAGTGGTGGTGTGCAGGCAAAGGGAGACAGTACTCCTAGTGCGCGTCCGGCAATATCCAGTGCGGAATACAGCAGCTGCAAGCTGGTGGTGATTTCAATAAAGGCCGGTGGCCGACGAGAGGCGCTTTGCTGCACGTAATCAATAAAGGTTCTTCCTGACGGAAGGTTGGCATACAGAGTATTGACGTGATAACGGGTATTATGTTGCTTAGCAAGCCGCTGCAGACGACGAATATCGGTCGGGTGAACCGGGTGCTCCTGCAACACTGCAATACCTCTCTGCAGGAGTTGTTCGGCCAGAGTGGAGCCATCACCACCGACAATACGGCTGCGAATGACCACGCAGGCAATATCAATACTATCCGGTAGCCGATTAACATCGGTGTACAGAGGTACATTCAATTGCGCCGCCAGTTGTCGCGATCGCTCACTTCCCTGGGCGACAATAGCAGCCAGGCGAAAATTACTGGATGCTGCGCTGGTCAATGCGGCGAGATAGTGTTCGCCAAAGCGTGTTCCGCACACGGCTACGTTATATATAGGTTTCATGAATCCACCTCTCTGGTCGCATTAGCCAGTGCCACGATTTGGGGATCGCTGGGCATCAGCTCGTTTAATGGAACCTGCCAGGCGTCGGGGAGTTCCGACAGGGTTTCGAGCAGTTGCTTAATCGTCAGCAATAATATTTCACCCATGGGCTGCGGGAATCGATGTTGATGGATATCAATATTGAATAACAGGGCGCTCTCCTCCTCCAATGCCTGCAGATGCAGTGGGGTCATGGGCTGTGATGCATACTCATAATTGGGCATCCCGAGTAGCGGGTCGGAAACTTCTGGAATAGCGTAGGCCTGACGGACTCCCAGTAAACTGGTAAAGGCCACAGGTAGCGTCTGAGTCCACTCTACCTCCAATGTGTTAGCGGGCAGATGCGTCGCCAAGTGCTGGGTACGTTTATCTTTGCATGAGCGTGCGAGGTCCATAAAGTTCGCATACAGAGTAAGTTGCAACGCAATTGGCGTCACTGTGGTGGCATCCATAACAATACCAACGGCTTGCCCATGAATTGGTTGACGATCTGTGTAATCCAGCCGCAGGGTAAATGCCTGTTCATCAGTCCACTGACGCAGTGCCAGGCCATAGACCGCCAGGAGTACATCGGTACCGTTTAAGGCAAATTCTTCGGCGTAATGTTTTAGGCGTAGCCATTGTTCACAAGGCAGGGCTTCACGATAAATGTTGAAACGTACTGGCTTATTTTCAATTGTTGCTGCGATAAATGGTACGGCTGGAGCTGGTGGCAGTGGTTGGGAGACTGCCGTCCTGATTGCGGTATTCGTTTGCGCCAGCGCCAGCAGTGACAGCTGATAATCCTGTGGTGTAAATTTGTGGTGCTGGAAAATCTTGGTTGGCTGTTGAATATGAGTATCAAGCTCGCGCAGCACTACCCGGAAACTTTCGATGTCCACAAGTAGGGTATTAATATCCAAATGCAGGCGTATTTGCTTATCATTAACTTGGCTGACACAGAGTGAAAAGTGCGGCCAAGATTGGAGATCTAAAGTATGGTGTGACATTCGCTCACGCAGTTTCAGCTGTTCGGCTATTTGCTGTTTGGGGGTCAGTTTACGCCAGTCAAATTGGGTGATGTCATACCAAGACGTTTCCTCCGCAATGTGGATTTCTCCATCGCTACTCACAGTGGAACGCAGCATTGGATGGCGCGCCACCAGGGCATTCCATGCTTGTTCAAACCGGTTGATGGGGAAATCTGCTGGCTTGTCGTATTCTACGTAGAGATGACGTGCCGTTTCGTTTCCAGCCTGCCATCGAATACGCTGTAAAGGCGTCATAGGAAGTCTTATGACCGTTTTATTTCGCGGACAGATATCCCCGTTTGCCGTGAGCCAGTCGCCTTGTGAATGTTCCAGTTCTTCCATAGCGAGGCGTAATATTGATTGGCTAGTTGGCTGGTTAGTTGTAGTGGTTATATTTTGTGCAACTGCTTCTGTTAGTTCGCTAAAGGTACCCATGCTGAATACGCTTTCGGCATTAAGTTTTACACCCAGATCCCGATTAAGGGCTTCATTTAAATCGAGGAACATCAGTGAGTCCAACCCCAGTTGTACCAAGTTGCTGTCATCATCAAATTCACTTGGGCTGCAGCGCAGTTGGCTCGACAGTTTGTCTTTCAGATAGCGTTTGATATCGGATGGCACAGCGTTGGTTTCATCGTTAGCAATATCGCCGCTCGTCTGTATAGGAGAATGCTTGATGCTCTCTTGCAATGCGGCAATAAAGGTACTGAGCGTCGTAGCCTTTAATGCCAATTCGGCATTTAGCGCTATGCCTAGTGTTTTTTGCAGCCGCTGGCTCAGGTCGAGGAACATTAACGAATCCAGCCCGAGACTGACCAAATTGGCGTCATTGGTGATACTCGCTACTGGACAGCGGAGGAGTTCGGCGATTATCGATCTTACCTGCTCGGTTAACGTCAGTACTTGATCGTCAGATTTTTCCGTGTTAGCTGGCGTAACGCCTGCCGATAGTGAAGGCATTAAGCTGGCGAACAAGTATCTATCGGCAGCCAGTGACATTTGTTCAGCGAGACGAGCCCAGTCAAGTTGCATAATGGCGCATACTGCATCTGAACCATTGCGTGCTGCGTGCAATAGCGCCAGTGCATCGGCAGTATCCAGCGCGAGCATACCTTGAGACTGTAAATACTGAGCCAGTCCGGATCTTTCCTTTGTTTGGGTGATCTTCCAGTAACCCCAGGCAACCGCCAGGGTATCGTGGCCATTGGCGCATCGCTGTTGTGCCAGCGCTTCTAGCTGCGTATTGGTTGCTGCATGGGCTGCCTGTCCTGCTGGGCCCAATACAGTGGCGGCCGAGGAAAAATAGATGGTCTGTGCTGGCTGCAGACGATCCTGCCAACTATTCAGCAGTCGCGCTGCCTGTAGTTTTGGCGCCATTACCTGCTCCAAGCTTTGCCAGCTAAGCTGAGCAATAGGAGCATCATGTAACGTCCCGGCAAGGTGATAAATGATAGCAATGGCGTCTGGCTGAGCCGCCAGACGTTCGAGTGCTTTCGCAAACGCCTGTTCATCGGCGGCATCGGCATGGCTGTCGACGACGATATGCACGCCGCGTTGCTGTAACCTGCCAATATGTCGTTTTTCATCATCATTTGGTTGGCGACGGGTAAGGAATACCAAGTGGGTCGCGCCCTCATCGGCCAATGAAGCAGCCAGTGCCAGGCCGAGGGGACTGAGTCCTCCCACGAGAATATGTCGACCGGCAGGCAGTGGTTGGGGAGCCGTTAGCGTGGCCGGCCTCAATATGGGAGTGTGCCAGCCTCGATCTCGCCAGGCCAGTTGCGGTGAATCTATGCCATCTGTTTGTGGCACTGAGTCAACCAGATCCGAAGGTAGGGCTTTACCACAGTCGATTAATTGTATATTTAAGCGGGGAAATTCATGGCGTGCAACATTCAGGTAGCCGATGAGCCAAGCATTGAGGAGATGTTCGACAGTATCTCCCGGGCAGGCAGTAAAGATACTTTTTGCAAGTAACTTCAGTGACATTCCGCTCGGGGCGGATTGAAGCAGCTGATTGAGTAGCGTGAACAGTATTTGCTGTGTGTTTGGTGCGTCATCGACAATCAGGTAAACCGTGCCGTCCCCCGTTAGCCGAGAATGGAACTGTTCCGGCTGCTGGATAGCGTTTTCTATATCCAGAGTTTTTATGTCGTCGCTTTTGTTCAATTCAGCCAGTGTCGCTGCGGTTGCGATTGCAAGTACCGGTTTGTGGCTCGCTGTAGCAGGGAGAGGCGACACTGGTTGCCAGTGCCAATGATAAATCACACCGCTGCGGCTCCAGGGGCCCGGCAGGCTTTCGGGTAACGCTGTGTTCAGACTCGATGGGACCCGTGTGACTGCCATGCGTGCTTCAAATAGCACTTGGTCCTTTACCCTAGCCTGAAGATGATTTCCTTGTTGCAAAATGTGTAATGGCAGCGGATCATCCGCCCCCCGAGGATCCGCAATCCAGCGCAGATCCTGCAGGTTATGATTGGACAATGCGTCAGGCAGGGCATCGAGCACGGTATGTAACATATGCGGTGCTGACCAAGAACTTAGTCCTTCAGTGGTGAGTCCGTCGGCAGGTATTTCGAGCTGCAGAGTATTCTTGGTGGGCAGAGGGAAAGTGCTGATAGCCTGGTGTGGCCAGCGCGCTACGATTATCTGTTCGCCTAATGCCGCCGTGTCCAAACCCGCGGCGGGGAAAGCATCGGTTTGCATAAAGCCTACGTCCTGCAAAGCTTCTTGCCAGACCTGTTGTGACGCAAATAGTTCGCCGTGTCTTAGTGCGGTATCTGCAATAGGCGGAACCAGCGGACCAAAAACAAAGTCGAACAGTTTCTTTGGTGCGGTTATTTCACGCATTAAAAGTGAACCGCCAGGAGCAAGTAAGCTGGATATATTTTTCAGCATATGGCGCAGATCGTGGGCGTTATGCAACACGTTTGCTGCGATAATTAGATCATATTCTTGCTCTGGAAGCTGTTGTTGTGCTGGTTTTTCCATGTCAAATTGAGCAAATTCTATAAATTCGAAACCAGTAAACTTTTCTTTCGCGCGCTGCAAGAATAAGGGGCCGAGATCGGTGAAGGTATAACGCGAGCAACAGCCAGCGGGCAACGCGTGCAGTACATCACGGCTGGTGCCTCCGGTTCCACCGCCAATTTCAAGAATGCGTAGTGGTCTGGTGAGACTTTTCGCCAGCGCGCTAACCGATGCTGCCGCGATACGGTTAAAATAGACAGACCAGGGTTGTTCCTGATACATATGCTCGACGTCGTCAGTAGCCGCTGCAGGAAAGACCACACTGACGGGATCGATATCTCCGCGTAGCATGGCGATAAGTTGTGGTCCGGTGCGTGAGATTAAACTGGCAAGGTTGCGATATCCGGCGTCGTCCATGCGAGTTAGCCAAGATTCCACATCAATTAGCGACTGCTGCAGTGTGCCGTAACGCAGAGTATCACCGCTGCGTTGAACCTGTAGTGCGCCGCTGGCAGCCAGATCGCGCAGTAGACGCTGGATGAGATCAGTGTGGCGTTTGGGAATGCCGGCCAATGCCATCAGCTGGTCGACGCTAACAAAAGTGCTGCTATCAGCAAAAACCCCTGTTTGTAGAAGCATCTGACTGACATAGTGTTGATGCAGGGCATCGATGCAGGCTTCTTCAACATCCAGCCCACTTAGATCCAGCGTGATAGCTTGATCCTGAGCACTTTTGTGGCCTGCGCCGCACAGAGCTTGCCAGCCTTGAAGCAAGTCAGAGTCTGTGACAATAACGCTGGGTGTTTGTTTGCTGTGCTCTTGATTGCGCCAGCAGCGTTCACCGTCGAAGGGGCTGACTGGCATCAGTATGCGTACTGCGGGCGCCGGAATGTATTTTTCCCATTGTGGGTCAGTTCGGCCACAGGCTTCAATTAGCGCATTAAATTCGGAGTCATTGATATCATGACTGCGGAAAAACCATGCGTTAATGTCTGCTGCACATTTGACAGTGGTAAATTCGGTAGCGCCGCTTTGCTCGGCGAAATCCAACAGGCGGTTGATCCAGCCTTCAACGTCATCCGCTTGTAGCAGTAAGCGGTGGGAAAATAGGCTGCGATGGTGGAAGCTGGTGGCGGCATAGGCGTGGGCATTGAAACCGGCTTCTCGTTCGCTTAGGCGAGCGGCATGACGCAGCGCCAACTGGTGCAGCCCCTGAAGACTGCGGGAGGATAACAGAAGCGGCAGTGGCTGGTTACTGTTAGCGATGTCGGAGCGCGGAGGAGCAGCCTCAATGATGGCATGGCTATTGGTCCCGCCAATTCCAAAAGAACTAACGCCCGCCCGTTTGGGAGTGTCACTTTTCGGCCAGGGTAACAAGGTTTGTGGTACGTAAAACGGTGAGCTGTCAAAGTCGATTGCGGGATTAGGGGTATTAAAATTGAGGCTTGGCGGTATTTGTTGTTGCCAGATAGCCAGAGAAGCTTTTAACAAACCGGCCACCCCCGCAGTGGTATCAAGGTGACCAAGATTCGATTTGAGTGACCCTAGCGCGGTTTGTTGACGCTGGGGAGAAAAAGGGGCCCAAGCCTGCGTTAACGCGCTGACTTCAATCGGGTCGCCCAAAGGTGTTGCGGTGCCGTGGGCTTCTACCAAATCAATTGTGGTGGGGGAAACGTCAGCTATTGCCAAGGCATCGGTGATCACATTCCGTTGCCCTTCCACTGAAGGGGCTGTATAACCGGCCTTCATATTGCCGTCGTTATTGATTGCCGTACCGCGAATGACCGATAGAATAGCATCACCATCTTCCAATGCACGGTCGAGACGCTTAAGCAATACTACGCCTGCGCCATTACCCACCAAGGTACCATTTGCCTGAGCATCAAATGGACGGCAGCGTCCGTCGGGAGAGAAAATCATCCCTTCACGGTAATAATAACCGGCTTGTTGTGGGAAGCTGATGCTAACACCACCTGCCAGCATCATATCTGCATCGCCGCTGGCGATCATTTCACAAGCCAGGTGGGTTGCTACGAGCGAACTGGAACAGGCGGTTTGTACCGTAAATGCCGGGCCTGTTAGGCCCAGCTTATAAGCCACCCGCGTAGCGAGGTAATCCTTATCGTTGCCCATCAGCTTTTGAAATACCTCTGCCGAGGTAATATTTTGCGCATCCTCTGGTTCTGCAAGCAGGTAGCTACTTATCCGTGACGCGCCAATGACACCTATTCGGGCATCCCGTTTACCGGCCTGATAACCCGCCATTTCCAATGCTTCCCAAGCGCACATTAAGAAGAAACGTTGTTGCGGATCAATGCTTTCTGCCTCTTGGCGCGAATAACCAAAGAAGGACCACTCGAAGTTTTCTGTATTATCAAGTACTGCAGCGGCAGGGACGAAGTTTTTACGTTTCAGTGCGTCAGGACTGACTCCGGCCGCCTGTAATTCGTCATGGTCAAAATGGTCAATCAGCTCTTCACCATCAGCGAGCCGCCGCCAAAATTCAAAAATATTGTCGGCACGTGGAAAGCGGCAACCTGCACCAATAATGGCGATAGGTAAGGTATCACCGTAAAGCTGTTGGAACTGTTCAGTATTTATACCGGTCATTTGCATACTCTTAATAACAAAGATAAATGGCTGTACGCTGTTTAAGCGTACAACGACATGAAATTGCTTAAATTAATTCTGTCTCTGCTTACGGCGCCGTGACTGAGTGCTGCGAGCCTGCTGACGTCTGGCGCTGCTGCCTGGAACGGTTGATTCCGTCATCGCGGGGTCAAGTTTGTTACTGAGCCAGGCAGCTAATGAGCGCGGAGTAGGCCGATTAAACATTTCAATCACGGGAAATTGCACGGCGAGCGCATGTTGTAGCGACTGGCTTAACCGGATCAGATGCAGTGAGGTGGCGCCCAGTTCAAAGAAGTTCGCGTCCTTGTCTACTACGGTTATGTCGGTGATTTGCTGCAGCGTTGTGCATACCAATTCCAGGATAGCTTCATTGACATCGTATTCGAGCTCTTCAGGAATGACGTTGGCGGGCGTGTGGTCCAATTTTAAATAGGTCTTCCATTTATTTGCCGGGAGTTGCTGCCTGACATCGGTTTGCCATGTTTCGGGCTCTGCTGCCAGTAAGGCCAGTAAGGCGCAGTAATGAGAGAACATCTCATCAAGCAGACCCTCGGGGAAGAGTGCGTCGACGCAGTCCCAGTTGAAGACCAGTTCGCCGCGACGCTCCACCACTTGGTGATCTATCCATACTTGCGGTGTTTGGGTCACTCCCCAATTAAACTCACCCAGCCAGTCGGCCTCGCTGCTGTTGTCACCCGCGCGTCCGTCTACACCAAGACCACTGGTGAACACCACCGGCATTGACAGTGCGTCAATACGTCCGTGACGGCGTGCCGCTTCACGCAGAACCCGCACCGCTGAGACTTCATTGTGGCCCAGATCTGTCCATAACTGTTGCTGCAGTTTACTGGCCCGCTGCAGGAAGGGCGCTGGCTCGTTGCCGCCCACTTCCAGCAAGACGAGTGAGGTAAAATCCCCTACCAGATCCGGCAGTTCCGGGTGAACATCCGGACGGTTAAACAGTGTCAGGTTTAGGGTAAAGACAGGATCATTGCTCCAGTGCGCCAGAATTTCGCTCCAAGCTGCCAGCAGGATTGCGTTTGGTGTAACTCCAGCATCGGCGGCGTGCTTGCGCAGTCCTTGCCATTGCTTAGCATTAAGATGCGCTTCACGGCGATGGAACACCGGGGGTTGTTCATTTATGTTCGGTAAACATGGCAAGGCAGGAGCGGCGGGCAGAGTATCAAGCCGGTTGAGCCAGTAATTCAGAGATTGTTGCCAGGCTGGGCGTGCTTCCCATTGCTCTGCAGCGAGCACATAATCGCGAAAGCCCACGGTGAGTGGTTGCAGCGACTTCTGTGGTTGTCGTGCCAATAATGCCCACTCCGAAAGTAGCATCACCATAGATCGGCCGTCGCAGATCAGGTTGTCTAAACTAATGCACAGCCTGACGGTTTGGCGATCAAGTCGCGCAGCTCGCAGAGTAAACATTGGCCAGTTCTGTGGGTTATGTACTTCATGGGATAGAGCGGAGCGCGTCTGTTGCTGCCACAGCAAGTGTTCAGACTCAGATGCCCGGGTCAAATCACAACTTTCGATGATGTAAGCTGGGACCTCGGGTAATATTCGTTGATTGCCCGCCTCATCAATTACCGCTCGTAGCATAGCGTGACGTTGGATCAGTTGCTGCCAGGCTTGTTCCAGGGCGTTCAGCGGAATCTCATTAACATCAATTTCCACATACAGATGGGTGGATACTCCGCTCAGCGACAAGCCACTTTGACGGCCAACCCAATAGGCTTGCTGTACGTCTGTTAGCGGAAATGGTTGGAAGCGGTTTTCTTCATCAGCTACAAGCGGCGGCAGACTGTCATGCCAATGCTCTGCCTCCTCGACCTTAGCCGCGAACTCACCGAAGCGAGGAGAAATAAACAGATCGCGTAATGCAACCTGACGGCGCAGCTTATGGCGTACTTTTTCGATCATGCGTACCGCGATTAGACTGTCACCGCCCAGTTCAAAGAAGTGGTCCTTGCTGTCCGGTTGGGATATGTTGAGCAGGTTTGCCCAGAGTGTCGCTAACTGGGCCGTTAGCCCCTGCCATTTTTCGGCGCAACCAGCAGAGTGGTTTGATGGCTTACTGCTTTCTGGACGGGGTAATTGGTTACGAGCCACTTTACCTGTTGGGGATAAGGGCAAAGCATCAAGTTTTAGGATGGTTTGCGGCACCATATAACCTGGCAGCGTGCCAGAGAGGTATTCGATGAGTGGTTGAGGTGCGAAACGGCGAACTGTGTCAGGTCCATGGGCTACTAACAGATGCAGGCCGCTGTCGGCTTGTTCTGGTAGTGTCAAACTATCGGCGTGGTGATATCCCGCGGCCTGTAACGCCGATTGCCACTGTGAGGCTGTCAATAACGGCAATCCGGTACCGGCCCGGCGGTCAGTCAGGTGCGTGTACCCCTCTTCAAGCAAGGCGACTGTGGCAAGCTGGAATATGCTGTTTCGGGTCATTTCTGGCGCCAGCAGCCAACCTCCAGGACGAAGGTGCTGAGTGATATTTCGTAGCAGTAGATCGGTATTTCGACTCCGGTGCAGGGCATTAAACGCGATGACTGCATCGAAGTCGTGCGGACGCATGCCCTGCCCAAAGGCTGATTTCTCAACGTCAAATACCCGGTAGGTTAGTTCGTGAGTACAAAGGGCTGATATGGTCTTTTCCGCCTGTTCAATCAATAATCTTGAGGTATCGCTCAGGGTATAGTCGATGGGGCAATCATTTAACTGTTGCAGCAGGGTATAGCTGGCAACGCCTGTGCGGGCGCCGATTTCCAGTACCCGAGGAGGCCGCCCCAGTTGTTGGGCCAAATTGCGCAGGATCTGCGCTAGTACCGCCGTTGTTGTTGCGGTCAACGGATTTGCTTGGGTTAGTTGTTCAGGCGACAGGGTGTCATCATCACCGTAGAACAGCTCCAGGGCGTTGGTTTCGCCGCGAAGTACCGCCAGACGAGCAGCAGCGCTTGTTTGCAGGCGCACCAGCGCCTGGCGAGGAAGACCTTGTTGTGCGATCATCTCATACAGAGTTGTCCAGTCTGGGGCACTACCTTTGCCGGCAATCTGGCTCCAGCTCTCTGCCAGGGAAGCATAGTTAGCGCAAGGCGCCAGCGAGGGGACCCTATCGTCGCCTTGATCACCAGCCAGGGTGAGCGTATCGAGCTCCAGCCAGGGTGAGCGTATCGACTATCATACGATGCCCGAGGGCGTCTATCAGCGCCCAGAAGTTTGTCAGAGTATCTGTATTAAACGCGTTTTCGGCGAGGAGAAACTGTTGCTTTGCCGTGTCTGTTATTTGTTCTGCGTCGAGGCGGTGAGCAGCCTGCTCTGGATTGTTCAGGGTTGGCGACTCAGGGTGTAATACCACCCAAGCGGCAAGACGTTTTTCCCCACGCGCCTTGCCCAATGTATCAACCACTGCTTCACGCACTTCCGGATGCTGGAGCAGAGCGGCTTCAATTTCGCCTGGTTCAATACGGTTACCGGCGATTTTCAGTTGGTAATCACTGCGACCTAAAAATTCCAGTGTGCCATCAGGCCAGTAGCGCGCCAAATCACCGGTACGGTACAAACGCTGCTGATTTTTAGGGTGGGTAATAAAACTGGCTGCCGTTTTTTCTGGGTCATTTTCGTAGCCCAGCGCCAGTCCCGTTCCGCCGATAAAGAGATCGCCTGTCACATAGTCGGGGCGGTCGCGCAACTGTGAATCCAGTACCCGATAGGATTGATTACTTAAGGGGTAGCCATAAGGAATGGAGTTCCAGTGTGGCTCGAGCTGTACTACGTTAAACCAGTTCGACCAGATGGACGCTTCGGTTGCTCCGCCCATTGCCACCAAGCGGGCCTCAGGAGCCTGACTGTTCAGGCGCGCGGGAAGAGGAAGAGGTATCCAGTCACCGCTTAGGAACACCTTGCGCAGGCCAATCAGGGCATTGGCTTCATTCTCCGCTTCGTCCAGTAATAAGTCGAGCAGGGCAGGCACGGAATTCCATACAGTAACCCCGTAATGCTTGACCAGTAAAAGCCATTGCGCGGGATCGCGACTGCCTTCGGCATCAGGGAGAACCAAGGTGCCTCCAGCAGCAAAAGTGCCAAACATATCGTAGACGGAAAGATCGAAGTAAAGGGAGGATATCCCCAGCACGACATCTTCGCCAGTCACTTGAAAACGTTTATTGATATCGAGAACGGTATTTACTGCGCCACGATGATCTATCAGTACGCCTTTAGGCGTACCGGTTGAACCCGAGGTATAAATAACGTAAGCCGCATCTTCAGGTTTATGCAGTTGCGGAGGCAATTCCACTGATTGCGTCGGTTGTACTGCGGCATCAACGACTAATATTTGTATCTTGGGGTCGGTTATCCGCTGCCTTAGTGATTTGGCATATTGCGGCTGAGTCATTACCAGTCGGATATCACTGCCTTGCATTATGGCCTGTAAGCGCAGTTCGGGAATGGCTGAGTCCAGCGGCACGTAGGCTGCACCGGCTCTCTGGATAGCCAGACAGGCAGCGACTTGGGATACCCCCTTATGCATCACTACCGCAATACGGTCTCCGCGAGATATTCCTGCTTCCAGGGTTTGATGTGCCAGTGCCCGGATCCAGTTTTCCAGCTCGCTATAGCGCCAGCAGCCTTCCTCTGAGGTGAGTGCTATGGCATCAGGAAAGCGCGCAGCGCTGACAAAAAACAGCTCGTCAAGGCAGACATTGGGCAAGTCCGTGTCGGTACGATTTACTGTGTCGCGTACCTGACGTTGTTGTACTGGCAGTAAAGAGGGTAGCGGTTGTTTCCATAATGTTTCGTTTTCTGCCAGCTGCTCAAGCAGATCGCCATAACTGGTGAACATGGCATCCAAAACCCCGGCGGGGAAGATGTCTTCAACGGCATCCCAATTATAAACCAGTGCTCCGTTCTGTTCGCTGGCCTGATGGTCGAGCCATACTTGCGGCGTCTGGCTGATGCCGTAGGCGATTTCTCCCAGCGGGTTTTCTGCTGCACCTTTGGTGGGATCATTGACGCCAAGTTGGCTGGTGAATACCACTGGCATGCTGATCAAATCTTGTTGCTCACGGCCACGATTCCATTCACGCAGTACATCGACGGCGCTGAACGCCCTGTGTTCAAGGCTTTCTAAGATTTGTCCGTTGATTTGCGCCGCCCTTTCGGCAAAGGATATGGGCGATCCGCAGTCCAGCGCCAGTAGCGTAACAGCGGTGAAGTCACCGACTAGGTTGGGGACATCAGGGTGCCAGGGCAGTCGGTCAAAAATGGTGAGGTTTAAACTGAACCTGGGCTCAGCACTCCAGGCTGCCAGTACTTCAGCGAAGACGCCGATCAGCAATGATGCGGGTGTCGTACCTTGCTGTTTGGCGCGGGAGCACAATTTTTCCCATGCGGGCGCGGAAAGCTTGCGTTGCCGACGTGTAAACTGTGGATGCACTGTATTTAGTGCTTCTGGGCGCAAAGGTAATTGTGGTGCTGCCGGAAGGGTCGGCAGATGCGATATCCAGTAGTCTCGCGCTTTTTCCCAGGCGTCCTGGCGTACGTTATCACGATTGTGTTTAGCCAGTACGTAATCACGGAATGTAATGGAAAGCGGCGTTAGCGCCGTCGCTGCCAGGTCTCCGCCTGCGCGGTAAAGGGCGACCAGTTCGTCCCATAGGATCTGGCTGCTGGCTGCATCGTTGATCAGCATGTCAATACTGATGTGCAGGCGGCTGCTTCCGTCTGGGAAGCTGCTGACGCGCAGATCAAACAGCGGCCAACGATTTGTTTCCAGCACCTGATGCGACAGAGTGTTACGCCAGTTATCGCAGTGTTCACTAATGTCCTTTCTGCGTTGTATATTGGCGATTTTGATTTGGTATGCCGGCACGTTTTCCAGTACACGTTGGCGACCATCTTCTTCAATTATCAGCCGCAACGCATCGTGGCGGATTATCAAGGTGTTCCAGCAGCGTTCAAGCAGGTCGCAATCGATTCCCTGGGCTGCATCAGCTTCTAGATATGCATGACAGGCAATGCCGCCCAGCGCATAGTGATCTTGACGGCCAATCCAGTAAGCATATTGCAGTTCGGTTAGTGGGAAAGGTTCATAGCGCTGTTGTTGGTCAGCGACGATAGTGAGTGCTGAACTTGTGTTTTCAGACTTACCCTGGGTTGTCGTCTCGATCTGTTGCAACAGATATTTTGTCAGGCGTGCGGGAGTGTTGTGTTCAAACAGTGATTTTAGCGAGCAGTGAATCCCCAGTATTTCATCACAGCGCCGGGCGAAATCCATCACCAGAATCGAATCCATCCCTAGCGCAAGCAGCTCGGCGTCTGGCTGTATGTTGTGGGGAGCAACGCTCAAGGTACGTGCCAACTCATTGCGGACAAACTCTTTTACATATACCCGTTGCGCTTCGGCAGCTAGCTGCCCCAGTTCAATGGCGTTAGGCTGATGCTGCTCCTTGCTCTCAGGGGCTGCAGACGAGTGCATCTCCAGGCAGTAACGGAACATATCACTGTGGTTGTATAAGGAGAACAAGGGAACAAACTTACTCCAGTCCACTTCGGCCGCTAGCCAGGCTGCTGGTAGTTCGTCGTTTTGCTGATGGGCGCAGAAAAGCGTGTTCAGTGTCGCCAGGTAACGCATCGGTGACTGGCGTTGGATGCCAGCCTTGCGCAGATACTGTAACAGCGAGGCATCCACCTCCGACATGCCTGCACCACCGCTCCATGGTCCCCAAGAAATGCTTATGCCTGCTAGACCCTGATGGCGGCGCTGGCGGATCAAGGCATCTTGCCAGGCATTGGCTGCACCGTAGTGGATTTGCAGGCGGGAGCCCCATACTCCAGCGATGGAGGTAAAGCATACGAACCAATTTAGGGCGCGATGTTGGGTATGTTGATGCAATAGCTGCGTACCGATGATTTTAGCCTTAGTGACGGCGAGGTAATCATCCTGGGTAATCGTTTTCAGGGGATTAAATCGTCCAACGCCAGCACAGTGGAATATGCCTTCCAGAGGGAATTCCATTGCGTCAATATGAGTGAAAAGCGCTGCTACGTCGCCGTTGTCGGTGATATCCGTTTCAATGCAGGTAATATTGATCCCTTGACCACGCCAGTGTTCGATCACTGCCATTTGAGAGGGACGAGCAGGCTGTCGACTGGTCAACACCAGATGACGTGCGCCGTGGCTAATTAACCATTCGGTGATATGACGTCCCAGTGCGCCCCATGCACCAGCAACCAGGTAGAGTGCAGTGGGTTTCATCTTATGCTCCATCTGCGTTGGCATGGATTCATTACTGACGGGTGTTAAGCGCGGATGAAGCCACTTTTCTCCACGCACCGCCAGCGCATCATTACTTTCGAAACAGGAGGTGGCTTGCATAATGTTGGCTGCCAGTTGCTGGATATTGCTTTGCTGCGCTATATCCAGCATCAGCCATTTACAAGCTGGGTACTCGATTGCTAACGCTCGGGCTGCCCCCCAGAGAGCGGCATAGTGCGGCTGACACGCTTCGTCATCGATACATTGCGCGCCTTGTGTAACCAGTAGCATGCGCATTGTTATGTTTTGTTGCTGTATGTTTTGCACCCACTCAATCAGCTTCCAGGTGTTGTCCGTCGGTGTTGAGGTCTCACTTGCTGGGGTCGCATAAATAACGGTATCTCCAATTTGGTAATTGACGGCCAGATCTTTCACCTGCGCCGCAATCAACACCTCGGCGTTAAATGCACGTAAGGCATGGGCTAACAATTGACATTTTTCACTGTTGCCGCATAACCAGAGCCGTTGATTCGGGACTAAAGCAGGCGGAACGTCAATAGGCTCCCACTGCAGGGTGTACAGGGGAACCGGCTCAATCTCACCAGACTCAGGCTGTGGCTGCAGGGGTAAAGGCTCACGCGGCGCATCGCTATCGTAATTTAACCAGTAGGTTTGTCGATTGAAGGGATAGCGCGGCAATGTGCGCGGTGAAAGAGGTTCACTGGAGAAGGCCGCATTGGTAGTGTCGTCCCAGGCAAAATTTTGCCCCTCAAGGTAGAGTTCCCGCATGGCTTCGCGCTGGGTTTTGAGCTCGTCGCTGTTGCGACGCATAGATGCTAATATGGCGACGGGTTGTTGCCAATGTTGATCCAGCTGATTACGCTGTGCCAGCGCCGTTAGGATAGCATGGGGGCCGATTTCCAGCAGCACATCACATTGTGTGGCGGCTTGTTCCAGAGCTTGGCTGAATCTGACCGGCTGACGGGCATGTTCGCGCCAGTAGTTGGCATCAGGTGCACCAGTTAATGGTTGACCACTGAGTGTCGAGATCATAGCAATCTGAGGTGGCTGCGTGACGGCGTCCTGGCATACCGAGTGCCACTTTTCCAGCATAGGCTCCAGTAATGGCGAGTGGAAGGCGTGAGATACCTGAAGCGGACGAGCGCTGATATCTTGCTGCTCAAGCCGAGTGCGTAGATATTCCAGTACCGTTTTTGCTCCGGAGATGACAGTGTCTTGTTGACCGTTTAGTGCCGCCAGCGATACCTGCTGTGCTTGCTGTTGCGGTAAACTACGCAGTAGTTGCGTTGCCGCTTCCTCCGTCAGACGGGTAGCGAGCATGCCGCCACCTTCAGGTAGGCTCTGCATTAAGGCGCCACGTAGAACAATCAGTCGCGCTGCAGTCGGCAAGGTAATCGCACCGGCAATCACCAGGGCAGCGAACTCGCCGATGGAATGGCCGATCATTAGTGTCGGCTGCACGCCATAGGCCTGCCAAAGGCGTGCGAGCGCATAACCGATGGCAAACAAAGCGGGTTGGGTGAACTGTGTTTGGTTCAGGCGTGCGGCCTGTTTCAAGTCTTCACAATGCATGATGTTAAGGAGCGATTCTCCCAGTTCATAAGAAAGTGCGGTTTCAGCCTCATCCAATGCAGTTCGAAAGGCAGGTTCTGTTTGGTATAAAACGCGGCCCATCTGTAAATACTGCGCGCCCTGGCCGGTAAACATAAAACCCACACGGGGAGCTTGGGTGATGCGTTCCGCGGGTTGCGCATCTTGCAGTGTTTGCAGCAGGGAAGAGTGATCGCTGGCTACAACGGCCATACGCAGTGGGTGATGGTCGCGCAATCGAGCCATACTACTGGCAAGAGCGGGCAGTGAAGTCTGGTGGTTGATACCCTCTATCCAGGCATCTCGCAGGGAATTCAAGGATTCTGCTGAACGGGCCGATAGCATAAACAGCTCAGCTGTTTCACGCTGAGAGGCATTTAATCTGTTGCTTGCTGGTGGCGCCTGCTCGAGCACAACATGGGCCAGGGTTCCGGCAAAACCATAGGATGTGACGCCGGCGCGACGGGGGGCTGTGTTTTGCGGCCAAGGCTCAGGTACTGTGGACAACTTAGCCGGGATGAGATCCAAATCAATCAGCGGATTTAGCTGGCTTAGCCCTGCGTGAGGTGGGATAACGCCTTTCTCAAGGGCCAGCACGGTTTTTACCAGTGCCGACGCACCAGCAGCGGCCTCCAGGTGGCCAATGTTGGTTTTGACCGAACCAAGTCGCAGCGCTTGCTGCGCCTGACGGCCGGAAAATACCTCGGCGACCGACTGATATTCTATCGGATCCCCTAGACGTGTACCTGTGCCGTGTAATTCCAGATAATCAATCTCATCAGGAGTGAGGCCAGCCTTGGATAATACCCGTTCCAACAGGCGGCGCTGTGCGTCGCCGTTGGGTGCGGATAGGCTGCTGCTGGCGCCATCCTGACGTACCAGGCTGCCACGGATGACAGCTCGAATCGGGTCGCCATCTGCGCGCGCGGTACTGAGCGGTTTGAGCATAAAGGCTACGCAGCCTTCTCCCCTGACATAACCATCAGCTGCCGCATCAAAGGTTTTACATTGCCCGTCCAGAGCCAGCATGCCAGCTTTGTGCAGAACCTGGTCAACTTCCGGTAACAGCTGCAGTTTTATGCCTGCTGCCATGGCCATTTCGCATTCGCCCAGCCGTAAGGCTTGACAAGCCATATGTAGGGCGCTATGAGAGGATGAACAGGCCGTATCTACCGCTACAGAAGGGCCTTCCCAGCCGAAAAAGTAGGAGAGTCGTCCGCAGGCCGCAGCAAAAGAGTTACCTGTGCCGTAGTAGGCATCAAGGTGGCTGGCATCACAGGTAATAAAAGGAATATGCGAATAATCACCGGTACCTATGCCGACAAAGACCCCCACGTCACCTTTCTGGAGAGCGCTTGCTCGCAGTCCGGCATCCTCCAGCGTATGCCAGGCGACTTCCAGTAACAGGCGTTGTTGTGGGTCGGTATTGATGGCTTCACGTGGCGACATACCAAAGAAGCCAGCATCAAAGTCGGCCGGACGATTCAAAAAGGCGCCAAATCCGGGAATATCGTTGGTGAAACGGTAACGTTCGGGGGGCATTGGACGGATCGCCGATTTCCCTTCATGCAAAAGTCGCCAGAAGCTTTCATCATTTTGCGCTTCTTCACCGTCAGCACCAGGCAAACGATATGCCATACCGATAATCGCTATTGGCTCATCGCAGTTTTGTAATACATTACTAGTGGCGGTTGATGCTGATATCAAGGGTCGATCATGATCCCACCTGTTAACCCGGCTCAGGGTTTGTTCTAACAGCGCAGCCAACGCCTGTGGAGAGGCATGGTCGAAAACGCTGTTTTCGGTCAGTCTTACTTCCCACTGTTTGTGGATACGGTTCAACAGTTCAGTACTGCCGATTGAGTCCAGGCCGTAGTTAAAGAGTGATGCCTGCGTATCAATGTTTCTGGCGCTGACGGTGGCAAGCACTTCGGAGGCGGCTTGACAGATCCATTGCGTTAACCGTTCCGTACGAGCGTCTCGCGTCGGAGCTTCGATCTTAAGGGTCTCAATCGCCTCGCGAGAAGTGAGCGTGGTTGTTTTGGCTTTTTGCTCCGTCCCGGCGATGGACTCTGTCCACAGAACATGCAATTTTTGCTGTTGCCATGCGGTGCGATTATCCCGGCGGCGAACCTTACCACTGGTCGTACGTAACAAGGTGCCCTTGCGGATAGGCACAACTTTCCATACCTTCAGTTGATGCTCTTTTGCTACCGCACTGCGTATTGCGGCAGAAAATTCAGCCATGTTATTGTTGCCGTGACGTTGGACTTCAATGACCAGTACCAAGCGCTCCTGTTCGCCATCATCAAATGAAAAGGCCGCCGCGCCACTGGTTATTGCATCACTATGGGCCTCAGTCGCAGTAGCTTCAATATCATTTGGGTAGTGACATTGCCCGCGATAAATCAGCACATCTTTCAGGCGGCCAGTGATATAGACCTGGCCATCGTGGATAAAACCAAGATCGCCGGTGCGTAAATAATTATTGTGATTATTACTTTCTGCTGTGCGAGCGTAAAAGGTTTCCTGGGTGGCCTGTTCACGTTGCCAGTAGCCGTCAGCTACTGCTGGTCCAGAAACCCAGATCTCGCCAATCCGGTCCGCCGACAGGGTTAGGCGAGTGACCGGGTCGACGATGCGTAAATCCTGGCCGCCAAAGTCGTTGCCACAACCCACATAACGACGGCTGTTGGCATTAAGTTGCTCGATGAGCTGTACCTCATCGCGGGTCAATGCGGTTTTATCTAGGTTGAGGTAAACAGGAGTGTCGGGCGCCGTGTTACCAGCCGCGATAAGCGTGGCTTCCGCCAATCCGTAGGAAGGTTTGATGGCTTGACGATGCAAACCACAGGCTTTGAAACACTGATAAAATGCCTCAACCTGTTGAGCTGATACCGGCTCAGCAGTAGGCACCAGGCTCACTACCGAGGATAGGTCCAGTTGGGCCAAGCGATGTGGCTGCGCGTTTGCTGCATCGGTGCAACGCTGAAGTGCGAAGTTAGGACCAGGAAGCACAGTAGCTTTTGCTTCACTGGCTAGTTCAAGCCAGCGTAGCGGATCGGCGACAAATGCGGTTGGGGCAAAATAGATTGCGGTGTTGCCATAAATTAGTGGTGAGAGGATGCCCATGATCAGGCCGAGATCATGATAAAGCGGCAGCCAGCTTAACACTATGGTTTCCGGGCCAGGGCGAGTGAGACAGGCCAGAAATGCTAGATTCGCCAGTAAATTACGATGTCGGTTAACGACGCCTTTTGGCTGTCCTGTGGAACCTGAGGTGTACTGCAGGAAAGCAATAGTATCCGCATCGATGGATGGGGGTTGCCAGCTTTTTGTGAGTTCACGGCCCATCGCCATTACACGGTCAGTTTCTACTATATCGAGCTGCTGGATTTCGGCGAATTTGCTCAGCACGGTACCAGATTGATGCACAATATCGCCGCCGGTTAACACCAAGGATGCCCCGCAGTCATTGGCGATGTTATCCAGTTTTGCCAACACCCGTTTAACACGGGCTGCGCCGGGAAGGTTTACCGGTACCCCTATAATGCCGGCGTAGAAACAACCCAGCAGGCAGATTATATACTCTACCCCGGATGGGTAAAGGATCAACGCGGTGCTGCCGGTGGGATAGTGTTGTTGCAGATAAGCGGCTAGCGTACGAGAACGTTGCGAGATATCTGCAAAAGTGAGTTCCTGTTCGCTGCCGTCATGTGCAATAAATCGTAGGGCAGGGGTTGTGCCTTGCTGTGTAGCCATGTGTTCAATTCCGTCGACGAGCGTTAGGAATTGGTTCAACGAATGGTGTTGCGGTCTCATTTAAAGCCTCTCTATGAAATTAAACACCCGTGATGGATGCGTGAAACGCTAACTTCAAAAACTGGCGTATACCAGATACGCATTTGTTGCATGAGTGATGTAAAAAATTGATGTTTCACATCATATAAAAATCTCATTTGCAGATTGTAATGATAAGCATTAGCATTGTCAGAACACATTAAGGCAGTATTGATAATAAGAATATTATCAATGCATTCATAGACATGCGACTAAAGGAATGATAATCATAATCATCCGTGTTATCAATGCCGCTGTTATGATTTTATTTGCGGATATTGAATGTGGCGCGTGTGGGTAAGCGTGATTGCGTTAGGGAGCCAGAGTGAGATCAGGAAATGAAGTTGCTAGGGAAGTCGATGTTTTACTCGACAGCATTCTTGCTAAGAATGAGCAAAACAAAATAAAAGTATTGGAATTAGGCTGGAATGAGGCGCTTGATAGCTGTCCGATACGCCAGCGCTTACGGTCACAGGCAGACCGCTATACGGTAATAGTCAGTTCATTGCTGGAGCATGCTCAGAGTCGCCAAGCCTGGCCGCGGCTAGCGTGGGAGGCGTGCGACTTGCGAAGTGATTTTGCCCTGTGCCGCCTGGCAGCCCGTGACTTTACTCTGGTGATTATACCGCAAGGTGACGAGCAGGATGTCCAGCACTGGTTGTCGCTGTTCAGAGCAGATTGTGTTTTGTTGTCCGGCGATCACCAACAGTGGCAATGGTATCGTAAGCCAGTGGAAATAACAGACAATGAAACATCATCTCCTTTTCCGCTCACCAATATTCAGTATGCCTACTGGCTGGGTCGAAGCCAGGCGTTAGCTCTCGGAGGTGTTGCTTGTCATGTTTATTTCGAGTGGCAGATTACTGACTTCGATTTACCGCGTTTTGAACGGGCATGGAATCGGGTTATTTCCCGCCACGGTATGATGCGGGCGGTGGTCGATGAAAGTGGCCAGCAGCGTATTCTAGACGAAACACCTTGGTACAGTATTACCACTGACGACTGGCGAGGTTATACGCAGCCCGATAACGCGAAACGTGTTGCGGTAAAGCGTGAAGGCATGTGTCAGCAAGTGCTGGACGCAAGCTGCTGGCCATTGTTTGATTTGCGTGCCAGCTTGGAGCCGGCAAACCGCTGTCGTATTCACTTGGATCTCGATTTGCTGATGTTTGATGTGCAGAGTTTTCACATCGTACTTGCGGAATTGGATAAACTTTATCATGACCCGGCCATTCAGCTTGCGGAGACGAACTACAGCTTTCGCGACTATCAGATGGCGGAAGTTAAAGCGCGAGAGCAAGCAGATTTTACCGCAGACCGAGACTGGTGGCTGGAGCATTTGGATAATATTGCACCTGCGCCTGTGTTGCCGTTACGCTGCCAGCCTGCGGAGATCGATAAACCTGTGTTTCGGCGGATCCAACGCCGTATGGAGCCAGAGGTCTGGCAGCGGCTGGCGAGCCGAGCTGCAAAAATGGGTATCACTCCATCGTCAATGCTGTTGGCGGCCTTCAGTGAAATTTTGGCCCTGTGGTCTAGTGATGCCAGGTTCACCCTTAATTTGACCCATTTTAATCGACGCCCTCATCATCCCGATGTCGGGCAGCTGGTAGGTGATTTCACCTCTGTGTTGCTGCTCACGGTTGATTGCTCTGAACAAAAAAACTTCAAGCAGCGGGCGTCGGATATCCAAAGTGAACTCTGGGCGCGACTTGCCCACAGCCGCTTTGGTGGGGTTGATGTGCTGCGCGAACTGACGAAGCAGCAAGGTATGGCAGAAAGCAGCGCTATGCCTGTGGTGTTTACTAGTTTATTGGGGATGGATCTCGATACCCTTGTTAGCGGCGCCGATCTCTTGGGTGAGCCAGATTTTCTCTACACGGCTACGCCACAGGTTTGGCTTGATCATCAGGTGATGGTGCGTAAGGGTAGTCTGGAATATAACTGGATTGTGATCGATAACCTGTTTCCAGACGGCATGATTGACGCCATGTTCGACAGCTATGGAAAGCTCCTCGATATGCTGGCGTTTGAGCAGGATTGCTGGCAGCAACCTGCCCTGTTGCCGTTACCAGCGAAGCAACAGCAGGTTCGGGTGGCGGTAAATGCGACGACGTGCGATCTTGAGTTGGCCCCCTTACATACAGGCTTCTTTCGCATGGCACTGCAACAGCCTGATGCAGACGCATTGATAACAAGTGGTGACAGGGTAAGCTACCGGGTCTTGTCAGAACAGGCGTTGGCCATCAGCATGGCTTTACGTGACTGTGCACAGGTACAGTGTCAGCCTGTGGTGCTCGCGTTGCCTAAGGGTGTCGAACAGATCGCTGCAGTGCTGGGTATTATGGCGGCTGGTGCGATTCTGGTGCCGGCCTCGACAGACTGGCCACTGGCCCGTCTGTCCGATGTGGTGACACAATCGGGTGCGATTGCGTTGATAGCGGATGATGACACTCTTCGTCACTTTCCTGCATTGTCGGGCTTGTCTGGTCATGTGCGCTATGATGGAAAAGCGGCAGACTTCTCTCCGCTGCTACCTGATCTTAACCAAATTGCCTATATTATTTTCACCTCTGGCTCCACAGGTAAACCGAAAGGCGTGGCGATGAGTCACGCCGCCACAGCGAACACGCTGGCGGATGTGAGTCAGAGGTTGGGCTTATCGCCGACAGATCGTGTTTTTGGTATTTCAGACCTTAGCTTCGATTTGGCCATCTTCGATGTGTTTGCCACCTTAAGTAAAGGCGCCGCGTTAGTGTTACCCGATGCGCAAAGTACCCGGGATGCGGCCCACTGGCTCACATTGGTACAACGTCATGGGGTGACGCTGTGGAATTCCGTCCCGGCGCTACTTGAGATGCTGCTGGAGCAGGCGCAGGCTGATCGGCAGGCGTTAACAACGCTGCGCCAGGTGATGCTATCCGGTGATTGGATTGGCTGTGATTTACCTGCTGCATTGCAAAATGTGGCGCCTGGGGCCCGTTTTATTGGCTTAGGAGGTGCTACCGAGGCGGCCATCTGGTCGAACTGGTTTGATGTGAATATAGTCGAACCCCATTGGAATGCGATCCCCTATGGTTTCCCGCTCGCTAACCAAAACTACCATATTTTGGACTCCCTGGGTCGAGATCGACCCGACGGTGTCAGTGGCGAACTTTATATCGGTGGTGCTGGACTGGCGCACAGCTATTGGGGCGATGATGAGCGCACGGCAGCCGCTTTTTTGCCTCACCCCCGCAGCGGTGAACGTCTTTATCGTACCGGAGATCTGGCTCGTTACCGGCCCGATGGCTGTATTGAATTCCTTGGCAGGTCTGATGATCAGGTGAAAATTGGCGGACATCGTATAGAACTGGGCGAGATTGAGAGTGTATTGCAGCGCCAGCCCCATGTTCGTTACGTGGCCGCCCAGGTGTGCCATGCTCCCGGTGACACACGTCGTCTTGCCGCGTGGATTGTTGCGGAAACTGATGCTCGAGATGAAAGTTATCACCGGCGCCTGTGTGCACAAGGCCAGACGTTATCGACGCGACTGCCTGAGCTACAGCGTGTTACCGCGTTGAAAAAATTCCAAATGCTCAGTGAAAAAGTGGCGCCTGATATGATGCTGGCCAACCTAATGCAACTGGGCTTTATCTCCTCAAGCCGCTGGTCCATAGAAAAGTGTGAACAGTTGCACATTGATCCGAGATTTAAGCGTCTGATTGGCCGTTGGCACGATATTCTCGTGCAACACGGGGTGTTAGGCTACGACGAAAGGGGTTACAGCCTTATTGCCAGTGCACCGAATATAGAGGCATTAACTGCGCGTATCGCAGCGCAGCAGCAAGCGATATTCGCTAACCTAGATTGGGTGGATAATCCTGCTATTTTTCGTGATTGGCTGTTTTCCAGTGCTTCGGTTATTCAGCAGGTGATGACACAGTCAAAAATCGCCACCAGTCAGCTTTTCCCAAAGGCTGACAGCGATGCGTCGGAAAGCGTATATCAGGGCAATATAGTGGCGGAGTATCTTGGAAATATTGCCGCTGGGCTGTTAAAGGCTTACTTGAAAGAATCTGATACCGAACGAGTCAGCATATTGGAAATTGGCGCCGGCGTAGGCGGTCTTAGCATTAGCACCTTGCCTGTTTTGGCGGAAATTTCGCCAGAGGGAGAGTATCATTATACGGATGTAAGCCCTTACTTTTCCCGTCACGCGGAAGCGCGTTTCGGTCATTTTTCCCCGTTGCGTACCGGGCATTTTGATATTAACCAGCCGCTTGGGGAACAGTCTTATGATCTCGGTGAGTTTGATGCTGTGTTGGCCGCTAACGTGCTACACAATGCACACCAGTTAGCTAAAAGCCTGAGCGATATATACCAGTTGCTCCGCCCCGGCGGCGCGTTAATTATCTTAGAAGCGACACGGGACAAGATTTTGCAGTGGGTCACCACTGCTTGGGTACTGGAGCACGCAGCCGAAGAAGGCGATAATAGCTTAGACTCGCCATTACGTAGTGAGGAACAATGGCGATGTGCGCTGCAAGATGCGGGTTTCGATATTATTGACAGCTGGCCGCAAAGCAATATGACAATGGGGTTTGTTGGACAACAGGTGATCATGGCGGTGCGTCCTTCGCTACCTGCTGTGTTAACCCCAGCTGTGCTCCAGCGGCAGCTGGGTGACGTACTGCCGAGTTATATGGTGCCGGAGCACTATTTCTTTTTGGACAAAATGCCCCTAAGCAGTAACGGTAAAGTGGATCGTCAGCGGCTACCAAAACCCTGTTTCCATATTGGTTCTATTCAGACTGCCGGAGAGCTGCCTGCAACCGACAGCGAACGCGAACTGGCTAAGCTTTGGTGTGAATTACTAAACATTGAACAAGTCGGCAGACAGCAAGATTTCTTTACCGCTGGTGGTGATAGTCTGTTGGCAACTCGTTTGGTTGCCCGTTTGAGTACGTTGCGTGAACATCCGGTATCGATACGGTTGCTCTTTATGCATCCGAAACTGATGGATATGGCGCAAGCGCTTGATGAGCTGGAAACCCAGGGGATGGAGTCTGCTGTGGTGGTGCTTAATCAGAAGCACGAGCGTAAACTGGTTTGCGTGCATGCCAGCGATGGATTTGCGACACCCTATTATTCGCTGGCAACGCGAACCAAGGGTATGATTCAGTGCCTTGGTCTGCAGGCCAGCGGGCTGGAGGCGGATCAGCCTGTGTTGGATGATATTACCCAGCAGGCAAACCACTATCTGCAGGCCGTGCGCGCCCAAGGGGCGCAACAACCCTGGTGTCTGATGGGCTGGTCGATGGGGGTCTACGTGGTGATGGAAATAGCACAAATCCTTCACCAGCAAGGGGAGACAATAGCGCAGCTGGTGTTTATCGATCCCGTACCACAGCAGGCGATGTATGCAAGTGCTGCCAGTGAGTATGCGCTTTGGCAATCCATGCTATCACCTGAACTGGTAAAAGCAGCCAGTCAGGCGCAATTAACGGCGCCAGGTTTCGCTCGGCTTGCCGAAGGTGAGCGGCTCAACTGGTGGCGAAAAGCATTACCGTCACAACAGTCGCTTGCTGACGCCGAATTGGCGCTGCGTATTGCGGTGGTAAAAGGCAATGTGAATGCCATGGTCAATTATCAACAAAGACCACTCCCCGATATTCCTGTAAACGTTTATCTCGCGAGCGATCATCCAGCATTATGGGGTGACGTCGATAAGGCGTTAACCCCTGTTGTTCCGAGTCAAACAAAATTTATCACCGTACCCGATAGTACACATTGGGATATTATCACTCAGCCGTTTTTGATCGACGAATTGGTTAGCCTGCTGGGCTCGACTCCACGCTCTCTAAAGGAAAATTTATGAATCTGCAATCAGTTATTGATATCAGCCAATGGCCATTGGTCTATTACATCATGCCCGAAGAAGTACCTGATGAAGAGGCTGAACACCATATTGCCGTGTTGCAAGAGGTGCTGGAACGCCAGCAGCCTTTTGTGTTGATTTTCAGCGGTGTGGAGTTGCCAAGAAATTCGGCGCACTTCTTTCGTTTGTATAAAGAGTGGGGAAAACGTACACGTGAGCAGCAGCGCCGCTATTGTAATGGCGCGGTGCGAGTCGAACCAGACGTGGCGAAGCGTAAGTCAATGTGGCGCAAAGCGCTGCGTTACCTGACAACACGAAGCATTCCTTATCCTTATACAGTGGTCTCAACCCCTGAGGAAGCCGAGCAACAGGCTCGTAGCTGGTTGCTTTAATGCGATGCATAGGCAAAAAACAATATGCGAATAACAGTAACTATTATTCGTTACGGTTGAGGCTCTCTTTATGAAGCAAGGATGGGTATTACACTATGTCATCGTCCATTGATATAGCGCAAGGGTCGCCTGTTAGCGCATTAATGAAATTGATTGCTGGGCAAAATCGTACGCTGATGATGGCCATTAGCCTGGCAGGATTGGCGGTGGTCGCCGAGCTTATTCCTTACTATTTGCTTTATCTAGCGGCTGATGTGGCGATGGCGGAAGCGCCTGCGGATGAAGTACTGGTCTCCCTGGCTGGATGGATAGCATTGGCGTTAGTTGTGAAGTATCTATTGCTGTCATGCGGTGGTTATCTGAGCCATCTGGCGGCGTTTCGTATTCTGTACGAGGTACGCTTACGTATCGCCGACGCACTCACAAGGTTGCCATTGGCGCGGCTCACTCCTTATAGTAGCGGCAGTCTGCGGAAGATTATTATGAATGATGTTGAGCGTTTGGAAGGATTTATTGCTCATCACACAATTGATTTGATGTCGGCACTGATCAGCCCGATTATTGCCGCTTGTTTTCTGTTCTGGTTGGACTGGAAAATGGCACTGGCAGTGATGGTGAACATTCCTTTGGCGATAGGCGCGCAGAAGATATTCTCCCATGGTATGCAGCAACGCACCCAAGCCTATAACCAAGCGACGGAGCAACTGAATAGCGCTGTTGTCGAATTTGTCCGCGGCATCCCTGTGATGAAAGCGTTTCGGCAGACCGCACGCTCATTTACGTTGTTGCATGACCGTTTGCAGGAATACCATGCGTTGGTGCAGCAGTTTACTCGTCGGACGGCGCCCAGCTGGTCGCTATTCGTGGTCTTACTTAACGCAAATATCTTTATTTTACTGCCTGTCGGTTTATGGCGGATGACGGAAGGGACGCTAACTTTACCCGCTTTTATTCTGGTGCTTATGTTAGGCAGTGGCTTGCTGAAGCCACTGCTGCGAGTCACTTTTCTGGGTTCACAGATACGCGAAATGCTGGTAGGAATGGCGCGTATTCAACCATTATTATCTGAGCAACAAGCAGAACACCAGTATGTTGCCCCTGACAATAACAGAATTGTGGCGAAAAACGTGTACTTTCGTTATGACGGTCGGGATGTTATTAACAATATTTCATTCCGGCTTGAGCCTGGTAGTTTTACCGCATTAGTAGGGCCTTCTGGCGCAGGAAAGTCAACACTGGCCTGGCTGTTATCTGGGATGTTATCGCCTAGTTCAGGCAGTGTTACGCTGGGAGGCGCTACGTTGGCAGAGTTCGATGATGTAACACGTTCAGCAAGCTTGTCTGTGGTGACGCAGGAGGTTTTTCTTTTCCAGGGTACCTTGGCGGAGAATCTGCGTCTGGGCAAACCGGATGCCAGCGACACCGATATTCATCAGGCGTTGGGTATCGCTCAGGCGAGCGAGTTTATTGCTGCATTGCCTGATGGTCTCAATACCAAAATCGGAGAGCGTGGGTTACGTTTTTCTGGTGGTGAACGTCAACGGCTTGCAATTGCGCGAGCACTGTTGGTTAATGCACCCATTTTAATATTGGATGAGGCAACGGCTTTCGCGGATGCATTGACGGAAGCCGCGTTTTATAAGGCGCTGCGCCAGCATTATCCGCAGATGACGATACTGACTATTGCTCATCGCCTATATGCAGTGAAGGATGCCGACAGTATCTTGGTGATGGAAGCGGGTCGGCTACTGGCATCGGGTCGTCATCAGGCTCTGCTCAATAACGAGCCTCTTTACGCTCGCCTCTGGCGAAGCCAATACAGTCAGTATACCTGGCGTATACGCACACAGGAGGTGTCTAGTGTCGGTTATTAATCAAGTGATGCATATCGGCGGCTCGCCCCATCGGGTCTTACGGGGCATAGTGCTCCGTATTATGGCGCAGGTCTGTACTATCGTCCCGTTTTTCATTTCCTGGTTGGCGATAACGGAATTCATTGATGAGGGCTCGTTTCAGTCTTGGTGGTTGCTTGGTATTTCGTTGCTGGTATGCCTGGTCGGGCAGTTGGTTTTCTCTCATTTCGGCCAGCTTGACTGCTTTTTAGGTACTTATAAGGTGATGATGCACTACCGCGAGTCGGTGGCAGATCATTTGTGTAAGATGCCTGCTGGCTATTTTCAACGCCAGAGAATAGGAGCAATAAGTGCTCTTTTGACTGACCATGTTAAGCGGGTCGAAGATATTTTCTCCCATTTGTTACCTGAGGTGATTGTTGGTCTGAGTGTCCCTCTGATCTTTATTCTGGTATTGGCTGGTATCAATGCATCGCTGACGCTTGCACTGATAATCACCTTGCCACTGGGTGTAATGCTTATGGTGTTAATGTCGCGTTTTATGTTACGCCATACACAGCAACAGGGAGAGCGGTTTGCTGTCGCTTCCGGTTTGCTAGTGGAGTTTATTTCCGGGATAAAAACCCTGCGTTTGTTTAACAGCCACAGTAGCATGCTCAGTCGCCTGGAGATATTGTTCGGTGATATCCGCCATGCAAGCATGGGTATTGAAGCATGGGGCGGCGGCGGGGTTCAAATTTTTAGGCTGCTCACCGAGCTGGGACTGGTCACCTTATTTATTGCCGCCGGCAGCCAATTTGCCGAAGATAATATTGATATGACTACCTGGTTGCTATTTGTGTTGGTTGCTTATAAAGTCATCGATCCTTTGCTGGATGCCGCCGCCTACTTTACTTTGATGCGGGTGATGGGTCAGTCGGCTAAAAAAATCGACAAGCTGATGGCTGAGCCAACGCTGCAAGAGCAAACCGAGACACAGGCGCCCTTAGCCAATGATCTGCATTTTGATAATGTGTCGTTCCGTTATGAGCAGGATGAGGTCCTGAAAAATATCTCACTGACAATTCCAGAGGGAACTATTACCGCGATAGTTGGGACTTCCGGCAGCGGTAAATCAACCTTACTTCACTTACTGGGTCGTTTTTACGAACCGCAACAGGGTAGCATTAGCCTGGGTGGTACGCCAATTAATGAGCTGGGCACAGATATTCTCTATGAGCGTATCGGCTACGTATTTCAGGACGTGCAGCTATTTGATGGCACTGTGCTGGATAATGTGCGTGTTGGCCGTAGCTCCGCAAGCGACGAGGAAGTCAAACAAGCCTGTCAGGATGCCTGCTGCGAAGAGTTTATCAACCAATTACCGGAAGGTTACCATACTCGGCTGGGAGAAGGAGCGCTTCGCCTATCCGGAGGAGAGCGGCAGCGGTTGTCAATTGCGCGTATGTTGCTGAAAGCGCCGCCGATAATTTTGCTGGATGAGGCCACTGCACTGCTGGATCCCTGTGTGCAGGTGGATATTCAGCAAGGTCTTTCCCGCCTTGCTGCAGGAAAGACAGTGTTGATAATTGCACATCGACTGCGCACCGTAGAATTTGCCGAGCAAATTGTGGTGCTAGATCATGGTGAAATCGTTGAGCAGGGCACCCATGTTGAGCTGCTGGCTCAGCAAGGACTGTACGCTAGGATGTGGTTGATGCAGGATTTGGCTGAGGACGCGGAAGTAACTGAAGCCATTTCGACAGAAGAAAATGCAGTGTTGGCAAGTTTGTAGTAGAAGGGTGGCCTTGAGCTCGATGACAGCTTTTACTGCAGTTCTAATTGGTTCACTTTATTGTGGATAACCCCATACGAGGTCAACTTTACCGCGCAACAATCGTTAATAGCCGGAGCATACCTGGTTATTAACATTATCAGCTAACCCGCTGCTGCGAGGACTTCTCAGCCGCGGGTTAGGGTAACTGGTTTTCTCCAAGTGCTTCCTGTAAGACATTTTTATACCGAATTCGTTATGCTTAAACAAAAATAATCAACTTCTGGTTACTTGTGTCACTGATTATCATCCTGTGGCAGAGAGCCAGACTTCGCAACATCAAATAAATCGTTGGACCTTAAGAGGGTGCTGAGGGAGCTCTTGGGGTAAAGTAGTCGAGCCATAGAAGAGCCATCAATTTATGGATGGGGAGGCGATCAGACGGCTTAATTTATACTGGCTGCTGCGATTTTTAAGCCGTAACGACGGCAGGGGGAACAGCCTGATTTGTAAGGTAAATAAGCAAACAACCAGCTAGGATACCCCCTAAATAGGAGCCGTCAACTTGCATGACATTGGCTAAGCTGTGGTTGCGTTGGGAAAGCTGACCAACAACAAAGCCGTCACCGCTATCACAGTAATGGCTGTAAATAGTATCCATAGATCCCCACTAGCGGGAAAGAGTGCCAGACTCACTAAACGTAAAGCCATCAACCATTGGCAGCCCGTCATTAGCAGGCTGTGATGTCTTAGCACAGGCAGTTTTTCGCTAAATCTTTCAATCGTAGGCGCTCACAGGAATTTGAGTGCCCATAGTAGTGCGATAAGGTACAGCAGCCCAATCTGAGCGGTGGGTATCCCTTCCGCACGGAGAATGGCCGGAAGATCCCGAAAGGTTAACATTCCGATGGTACTTTTAATTGTGTGTACCCCGCAAATACCGTCAAAATCAGCGGTATCGTCAATGGTAACTGTGCCTTATCAGGTGGTGCATCTACTAGATCTCCATATTCACATTCAGGCCAATAATGCGTCCTTTACCATAGTTGCTCAAAACACCCATAGCGCTTTGGAATTGGTAAGTGGTGTAGGTCTTATCGGTGAGGTTTTTACCATAGATCTTCACTGTGACGACGTCATTGATGGCGTACTGAACGGCCGTATCCAATATGGTATAACCACTTTGGAACAGTGTATTGTCTTCGTTGAAGTACACTTTGGAGTTGTAGCTTGCATTGGCAAGGAGTGATAATTCACCATCAAGCAGCGATTGTGGGACTATGTATTCCCCTCCAGCAATCAGGGTTGTTTCTGGTGCGTAAGGTAACTGATTGCCTTCCACATTTTTACCTGTGATTGGATCAACATTGTCACCTGTGAACGAAGAGTCTCCATAAGTACCACCTATGGTAAGGGTGAGATTGTCGGTGGCGTACAAGGCCAATTCTAACTCAAGACCTTTACTGGTAGCTTCGCCTAAATTACGCAGAGTTTGCATGCCTGGTTGGCCCGTATAGAGTTGAATATCCTTTAGCTTGATCCAATATAAAGCGCCGTTGAAATCCAAAGTACCATCAAACCAATTTGTGCGCCAACCTAGCTCTAAGTTGTCTGATGTTTCAGGATCAAAACCTTGTTGTTCGGCAGGGTTTTGAGGAGAGTAGTTGAATCCGCTAGGGCGGTAACCACGAGTGGCAGATAAGAAAACACGAGCGTCGTCAGAAACTTGCCATCCAAATGCAAGTTTAGGTGAATATAAGGTATTGCTGATGCTGTTGGTAAAACTACCGATGGGCATAACGCCAGTACGCCCGGAATAATCGATATACGCTTTTTCTTTTGAACCACGAAGACCCAATGTTAAATCCAGGGAGCGAGTTATAGGATAAAAGAGCTCACCAAACAGGGCATAGGTTTTCTTTTCAATATCGTTTTTAAAGCTACTATAAAAGCCAGGGTATCCGGAGTTATGGTGGTTAAAGTTTGTGTTTTTGTAGTAAAGACCGACGACACTCGATGCACCATTTGCATACTTGGATGAGAGTCTCAGCTCCTGGCTGAAGGTATCTTGGTCTTCTTGCCACTTGCCCCCAATATAGTCACGATCAACCTTACGATCTTGATAAGCCGTGATGCTAGAGATAACACTATTAGCCAAATCATAGTCAGCGCTAAGTGTATAACTGTTTACAGTTCGGTTCAGTTCGGGAATGTTTTGGTAGGTTTTACCTTGTTCAAATTCTTTTTTAGTTAAATACCATTCTTCATGGCTATCCATTTTGTCGCGGGCAATTGCGAACGTTGCACTGAAGGGACTATTTTGTGGCAAGAAATGCAACCTAGCTTGACCAGTCAAGGTATCTGTATCATCAGCATCTGTTTTATTACTCGGGATATGAGTAATTCGTCCGTCTTCATTTTTAGCGCGCAGACTAACATCACCGAAAAATCTTTCTGAAATGGGGACTGCGGCTGAGAAGTCAAATCCTTGCTCTTTGTCGGCAAGAGTTGCTGAAACACGAACGCGTGATTCAGTGCTGGCTTTTCGAGTCGTAATGTTAATGATACCGCCTTGCGCATTACCCCCATATAGAGTGCCTTGTGGGCCGTGCAATAGTTCAACGGTTTCAACATTTATCAACTCTTGGCTTAAGAAGGCACTGTCCTGAAGTACTCCATCCAAATAAAGGCTAACAGTAGGAGAGTAAAAATCTGGCGAACTGATCCCTCTCACCGTGGTGTTTGCGTAAATGCGGCTTCCTCGTGTACTGATCAATAAACCTGGGAACAGTTTACCCAAGTCCATCACTTGAGTGATGCCCGCTTTCTCAAGTTCTTCACCTGTTTTGATTTGAACAGAGCCATTGAACAACGATAGTTCAATGTTTTGTTTCGATGCAGTCACAGTGATCGTTTCTACTTCGTCAGAAGCATTTACCGATAGGGATGTTATCAGTAGTGGTAATAGTACTGCCGAAGCGTTGTTGTTTATATTTCTCATTAATAGCTACACCGATAAAATGTAAATGATATTTATTATCACATGCAACTAGTTGAAATGGAATAAAAAGTGATATTGTAAATCCAGTCTATTATTAACTAATTAGTAAATAGATAGGGTGAGGGCTGAGTCAAATTGTGACAGGCATTTCCATGACCTCCAGATAAGATCCAGCTGAAAAATCACCTGACTCGAGAGATAAGCATGGCGTTGAGCTTTCAAAAAACAATTTCCATCGAGACCACCCTGACGATGGCTCGCTGATATATGGTGTACAAACTTAGCTACAGGAATATCGAGGCGTTATTGACAGAGCGTAGCGTTCAGGTTGACCATGCAACCATTCATCGTTTAGCTCTAATCTTGCTACAGTTGGAAGCGGCTTTCCGTAAAGGTCACAGACTCTTTGTCTCTGGCTCTTGGGGGATAGGCGAGATCTACATTAGGATGAAAGGCGAATGGCGCTATCTCCATCGAGCGGTAGACAAATTGGCTGACACCATTGATTTCATGATCAGTAAAAAGAGCGATAAAGCCGTCGTTCGAAGCTTCTTTAAATAAGGCCATCGGCCAGTATGGTTTACTTGATAAAGTGGTAATTGATAAGAGCGGCAGTAATGCCGCGCCCTGGATATCTTAAAACGGTAATGATGGCCTACCGGTATGGTGGAAGTTCTCCAGATGAAGCCATCAAATAAAATGGAGATACCCCCACAGAATAAATGAACCTTACTCATTAGAATTTACCTTGCAAGCTCCACTTCGGTAGCTAATATCAAGCATTTCTTCTTGCACACTATGGGTCAGCAGCAAGGCCTGTGCCGCGAACGTATTCCACAGTCTGGGTTTATCAATACCAACGAGCTGGAGCCGGAGCCACTTTGGAACAAAGTTAGCGACGCAAAGCTCTACTCTTACCTATTGAAATTAGGGATCACTGCCAATACGCCGGTTATTCTTTACGGCGAGCAAGTTATGGCCGCAGCCAGGGTTGCTCACCTGCTGATGTATGCGGGAGTAAAGGATGTACGTCTATTAGATGGGGGCTGGCACGTCTGGCAACGAGCAGGGTTTGCCACCGAAACCGGAAAACCCGTTGATCAGCAGCCTGCACATCGATTTGCAGACGAGCTGCCGAAATACCCTGAATATATCACCTCGATAAACCAAGCCCGATTATGTATTGACGATTTGAATTCCTCTTTGGTGAGCATTCGTAGCTGGCCGGAGGTTATTGGTGAAACCAGTGGTGACAGTTATATTTCTCAAAAGGGAGATATTCAAGGGGCTAAGTGGGGGCGGCAGTAGTGATGCAAATCATTTGGAAGATTTACATAACCCGGATGGCGCCATGCGATCCGCGCCCGAAATTGAAACCATATGGCGTCATAGAGGAATACTTCCTTGCCAGTCGGTTATCTTTTATTGCGGCACTGGCTGGCGTGCTTCCGAGGCATTTTTCTATGCCTGGGTAATGGGTTGGCCGGAAATTAGTGTGTATGACGGGGGCTGGTATGAATGGAGCCAGCAAGTCAGTTCAGCTGCGGGTAATTGCGTACTAGAGTGTCGATTGACCCACAATAACTCGCTGGAAGGTGCTGTACATATGAGTAAATAAATTGCTACGCCACTCTCGGAAGTAGTGGGGTATGATTCAAGCTGTTGTAGAGTGGGTAGCAACATTTTCGCAGTTGTAATTGTCATGCATATAAAGCGCTAAATATAATCACGAATCCAGCCCATCATTCTTTTTTCTTAACAGCCTCCCCTGGAGGAAGTAAAATGGCGACTGGCTGTCATGATGTTATGACAATTTTGTTACTCTTATGTTCTGTGTATATGATGCCTCATAAAATTAAAATACGATTTGGTTTGAAATTAAGAAAAGTTTTCAAACTCAATAATATTGCTGTCTCTGATTCTTTGCGTTTTACCCTAAAAGGCATAAAAGCCGCTGATACTGTTGAAATTGAACCAAACTGTTCCTTCCTTGAAGGAAGACAGCTTTGGACTATGGGAGCGTTTTCGTATTGTTACAGCTCCTTGCCGGAAAATACTGTCGTTGGCAGGTACTGCTCAATTGCTGCTGGTGTGAAGGTTCTTGGTTCTCAGCACCCGATTGAAAGGTTTACAACAAGTACGGTGACATACTCTAAATACCCATTCATATTGAGCGACTGGGGGGCATTAAAGCAGGTAGAGTTTAACGGTGAATCAGAGGACCCGATCACTATAGGAAATGATGTTTGGATAGGTGGTGATGTGATATTAAAGCCAGGTATTACGATTGGAGATGGTGCAGTTATCGCTCAAAATGCGCTTGTTACCAAAGATATTCCTCCATACACAATAGTTGGTGGGATCCCCGCCAAAAAAATTCGCGATAGATTTGATAAAAAAAGTGTTTCCGATTTATTGAGGTTAGAGTGGTGGAAATATTCTTGTCTTGACTTTAAAGATTACCCTGTCGATTCGGATATCCATGTGTTTATTAAGTATCTTGAGAATTCTGTTGAAAATAACTCCTTGGCTGAATTCTCGCCAGAGAAAATAAAATTGGAGCGATTTAAGTAACCACTTCTCAAACGAAACGCTAATGCAGTAAAGAGCCTGTCAAAAAATACTATTAACTCAAATCCTTTTGTAGCCATGGTCAGTATTGAGCCATAGCTATGCGAGTAGTAAGGTGCTGATCTCTAAAGGGAATGGCAAGCCGGTATGCTGTACGTGTATCGTCTGTTTATTATATTAAGCTGGTATCACAAATGGCCGAGCGGGTCATTTCGATAGTTGGCTCGCTAGGGGTGGGGCAGCTGTACCTGCAAACGGAGAGCTTGCAGGGGGGCTTGTATCACCAGCTGGGTTGGAAACCCTGTGAACAGGTCGACTATCAGGGCTGTAAGGTTTTGGTTATGAAACAAGCCATCCAAAAAGCGCAGGTAAACTATACCTGCTAACCCTGAGCTGGCTGACATGGCAGGTTATTGTTTCACCAAAGGAAGCTGGTTTTTCTGCCAAAGCAAGATATCGCCATCTAGGTGGTGCAGGCCGGTAAATGCCTGGGAGTCCAGGAATTGTTCGGCAATGCCGGCACGGCGGCCTGAGCGACAATATACGACGACATCTTTATTCTTATAAGCAAGTATTTCATTTAACCGCTTGGGTAGCTCGTCGTAGGGAATATTCACCGCACCCTGGATATGGCCCTGCTGGAATTCTTCTTTACTACGGACATCCAGCAATAAGGGCTGAGTGGATTTAGCTTGCCATTCCAGTAGGGTCTGTTGGGAAACGCTAATAACCTCTGCGTTTGTAACAAAAGACAGTAAGCCAAATAGAGCAATTAGTATTATTTTCATCCATGTATCCTTTATTCCGCCAAACTTGTGCTAAAGCCAGTTTGGCTCAAGTTTAAAAATTATCATTGAACTATATAACAAAAGGTATATAACGAACCAGAGGCTGGCAGCCTGGGTTAGACGGGAAAGGGTCAGTTTCAAATGCTTGACCTCTGCCGAGTTGGCGTTACCTAACCTTGGGTAATCTACTTTTTGTCCCTGGTAGAGTCTGGGACCACCTAACTGGATATTTATACTCGCTGCCAGGCTTGCCAATATGGCACCCGAGCTGCTTCTTGGCCAGACTGAACTCTGTCTGAAAATAGCCCTTAAGGCAGCACCAGTGTTCCCGTATAGGGCTAGGGTGAAGGCCAGGAACCCGTAAGGGAGTAAGCAAAGCAGGTTATAGCTGCGGTAGGCGATACTACCAAAATGGCGATATGCCTTGAGCTTTCGATTCCAGCTCAGATTCATTAGTTGCAGCAGGCGAAAAACCAGAGCAGCGTAAATCCCCCCCAAAACAAACCAGAAAAACACCCCAAACCAGCTGCCCGCCAGGCGTAGCGTGATTGCTTCGATACAGGCTTTATTTATCCCCAGGGCGGACAGGGAATGGGTTTCCCTTAAGGTCAGGTTAGCCAGTTGTTGTCTTGCCACTGCTTTTTCTGTTAATAATTGAGCTTGATAAATACCCTTGAACTGGAGCAGTTCAGATTTCCAGCTTAACAATAGAAAAAGAAGCAAAAAATCGAAAAATTGGGGAAATAACGCGATCTCTTTCAGGCTCCAGGTAACCGCCAGGGTAGGAAACAAGATAACCAGTATGGCTAAACCACCAGCAACTCGTTGCTGTGCAGCGGGGCGGTCGTTTTTGGCTACTTTAGTGGCAAATACACCCAGCAGATAGGTAATACCTTTACTGGGTTGGTAATTCGCCGGAATAGCGATAAAAAAGCTGGCTAGCACCGCCAGACTCAAGGTCGGCAGTGAACCCCCTAATATCAGCGCTTCCAGCTCAGCCATCAGGCCAGACGTTTAAGCATTTCCACCACCATGGCGGATGAATGCTTGGCTGCGATAACCAGGTATTCCTCGAAGGACTGGCCGGATTCTTTGCCTGCTATATCAGACAAAGATCGGATCACCACAAAGGGCACTTCGAACTGATGACAGACCTGGGCTATCGCCGCGGCTTCCATTTCTACAGCCGACATAGAGGGGAAGTTGTTGCGGGCGTATTCCACTTTGGCCGGATCAGACATAAAAGTGTCGCCGGTACAGATCAGGCCTTCCACTACCTGTACGTTTTCAACCGCGTGGATGCTGTCTCTGGCGATATCAACCAGTTTTTTCTCTGGTATAAAGGCGGCTGGCATACGGGGAACCTGGCCAATTTCATAACCGAATACAGTTAAGTCCACATCGTGATGACGAACCTCGGAAGAGATCACCACATCACCCACGTTGAGCTTCTGATCGTAGCCACCGGCAGAGCCTGTGTTGATGATAACATCAGGCTTGTAGTGCTCCAGTAATAAGGTGGTGGCCACAGCGGCTGCCACTTTGCCTATTCCCGATTTTGTCAGCACAACATTGGCCCCGTTTAGCTGACCGGAATAAAATTCGCAGCCAGCCTGGGTGAAGGTTCCCAGGTTTTCCATTTGGTCGCGAAGCAAGGTTACTTCTTGCTCCATTGCGCCGATAATGCCAATTTTCATGGTGTCACTTATTTAATTGAGTCTCTTTGGCACTAATGCTAACACAAACTTGAGTTTGTCTTCAGCTAGCGGTTTTTTTGCGCGCCCGTTAAGTGTAATATCGACCGCTTAAATTTAACATGACCGAAATATTACCAGGCAGCTACAGGTTCTCTTGGTATCAAATATAAAAGCAGGTTTAGGTATGACAGCAACAAATGAACTAATTGAAGATCTTAAGGCTCGTGGCCTGGTCGCCCAGTGCACCGCAGACGAGGAATTGGCTGAGCACCTTTCAACTGGCTGTCGTACTCTTTATTGTGGTTTTGATCCCACCGCAGACAGCCTGCATATAGGTAGCCTGGTTCCTCTGCTAGTGCTCAAGCGTTTTCAGCAAGCAGGCCATAAGCCGTTAGCCCTGGTAGGCGGTGCTACAGGCCTGATTGGAGACCCTAGCTTTAAAGCGGCTGAGCGTCAGTTAAACACATCGGATATAGTGGCCGACTGGGTAAGTAAAATTCAGACTCAGGTGAGCCAGTTTATCGATTTTAATGACACGAGGTCCGGCGCGGAAGTGGTGAACAACCTGGATTGGATTGGTCAGATGGACGTGATCAGTTTTATGCGCGATGTGGGTAAACACTTCAGTGTTAACGCCATGATCCAGAAAGAGTCGGTGAAGCAGCGTATCGAACGTGAAGGCTCCGGTATCTCGTTTACCGAGTTCAGCTATATGCTACTTCAGTCATACGACTTTGCGGCGTTAAACAAAGCCAAGACGTGTACGTTACAAATTGGTGGCTCTGATCAGTGGGGCAACATTACCGGTGGTATAGACCTTACCCGTCGAATGAACCAATCTCAGGTGTTTGGCCTTACCTTACCCCTGGTCACCAAGTCGGACGGCACTAAATTTGGTAAAACGGAATCCGGTACGATTTGGTTGGATCCGAGTAAGACATCCCCATACGCTTTCTACCAGTTCTGGATCAATACGGCGGATGCGGACGTATATGAATTCCTGCGTTTCTTTACTTTCTTAAGCGTCGAGCAAATTGCCGAAATTGAAGAGAATGACAAGCAGGCGCAAGGTCGCCCAGAAGCCCAGGGCATTCTGGCCAAAGAAGTGACCCGCTTAGTGCATGGCGAAGAAGGCCTGGTTTCGGCCGAGCGTATTACCAATGCACTATTTTCAGGTGATCTGAGCCAGTTAAGCGAATCTGATCTGGGTCAGCTGGCACAGGACGGTTTGCCGACCACACAAGTCGCAGCGAGTGAGCAGTCGCTTATCGAGCTGTTAACGGCTTCTGAGCTGGCCAAGTCCAATAAAATGGCGCGTGAGTTTATCGGTAATAATGCGGTTTCGGTGAATGGTGAAAAGATTGCTGATGCACAAGCCGTATTAAGCAAAGACAATGCTCTGTTCGGTAAATATACCTTAATCAAGCGCGGTAAGAAGTTATTTAACCTGTTTATCTGGGGTTAAGCTTCCCCCTTTTAATGATAAAAAAAGCCCACTGAAAATAATTTTTCAGTGGGCTTTTTGTTGTCCGAAATATAGCGTTATCAGACTTTCAGAAAGTCCATAATACCATCGGCTGCTTTTCTGCCTTCGTCGATAGCGGTGACCACAAGGTCTGAACCGCGAACCGCATCACCACCGGCAAAGATCTTCTCATTACTGGTCTGATAGGGGTAGTCGCTGTGCTCGGGGGCTTTAATTCGGTCCCACTGATCCAACTTAACGCCGTATTCCCCTAACCAGGCTGGTGGGTTGGGTTGGAAACCAAAGGCCATGATCACGGCGTCAGCCGCCAGCACATGTTCACTATTCTTCACCGGCTCCGGGCGGCGACGACCGTTTGCATCGGGCTCACCCAGTTGGGTTCTTACCGCTCTGACACCGGTAACCTCTCCCTGGTCATCGACTTCAATACCCAGAGGCTGAACATTCCACAGGAACTCCACCCCTTCCTCTTTGGCGTTTTGAACTTCCCGCTTGGAGCCTGGCATATTGGCTTCGTCACGGCGATAAGCACACTGAACCTGGCTGGCGCTCTGACGGATGGAAGTACGAACACAGTCCATGGCAGTATCACCGCCGCCCAGTACCACCACCTTTTTACCTTTCATATCGATAAAGTCTGCCTGGCTTTTTTCGAAGCCCATCAGGCGATTGATATTGGCAATCAGAAAGGGAAGTGCATCGTACACACCCTTGGCGTCTTCATTTTCCAGTCCGGCGCGCATATTTTTGTAGGTGCCTATGCCGACAAATACCGCGTCATATTCATCCACCAACGACTGGAAGCTCACGTCTTTACCGACTTCTGTATTCAGCTGGAACTCAATGCCCATATCCGTAAAGACTTCCCTGCGGCGGATCAGCACCGATTTCTCCAGCTTAAATGAGGGGATACCAAAAGTCAGCAGGCCGCCAATTTCAGGGTGACGGTCAAACACCAGGGGTTTTACCCCGTTGCGCACCAGGACATCGGCACAGGCAAGGCCGGCGGGACCGGCGCCGATGACGGCGACTCTTTTGTCCGTTTGCTCCACCTGGCTCATGTCTGGTCGCCAGCCCATCTTAAAGGCTTGCTCGGTAATGTATTTTTCCACATTACCGATAGTAACGGCGCCAAAATCGTCATTCAGCGTACAGGAGCCTTCACATAACCTGTCCTGTGGGCAAACCCGGCCACACACTTCCGGTAGGCTGTTGGTCTGGTGACAAAGCTCAACGGCTTCCAGCACCTTGCCTTCGTTAACCAGCTTTAACCAGTTGGGGATATAGTTATGGACCGGGCACTTCCATTCACAATAAGGGTTGCCACACTCCAGGCAGCGGTCAGATTGCATCTGCGCCTGGCTATCATCAAAGGGTTCGTAGATCTCGATAAATTCCGTTTTTCTGGCTTTTATCGGTTTCTTTGGCGGATCGACCCTTTGTACATCGATAAATTGAAATACGTTCTGGCTCATGAGGACTCCTTACTCTGCTGGCAGTTAATTCCCATAAATTGAAATATATCTTGCTGGCTCATGAGAGCTCCTTACTCTGCCTGAACCCCGAGCTCTGTCGGCTGCTAGTTCCCATAAATTGAAATATATCTTGCTGGCTCATGAGTATTCCTTATTCTGCCTGAACCCTAAGCTCTGCGGTGGACAGGGTTTGATGCCCCAGCAAAGACGATAAATTGGCTGTTTTTGGTTTGATCAGCTTGAACTTGGGAAGAAAGAGGTTGAAGTTGGACAAGATTTCTTGCGCCCTGTCACTTCCCGTTTCATCCAGGTGTCTGACGATAATGCCCCTCAGGTGCTCCTGGTGGATAACCAGGCTGCTGAGTTTTATCTGCTCCACAAGTTCACCGTTTAGCTTTTTCTCAAATTGGCCGTCTTCATCGAGGACATAAGCAAAACCTCCCGTCATACCCGCGCCAAAGTTAACCCCGGTATGACCCAATACGGTGACAATGCCGCCGGTCATATATTCACAGCCGTTATCACCTATGCCCTCTACCACAGCGAAGGCACCTGAGTTTCGCACGGCAAAACGCTCACCGGCACAACCGGCAGCAAACAGGTGGCCACCGGTGGCGCCGTATAGGCAGGTGTTACCGATGATCGAGGCTTGATGGGATTTAAAGCTGACGCCCACATGGTTTCTCACCACGATTTTACCGCCAGCCATGCCTTTACCCACATAGTCATTGGCGTCACCCGTGAGGTATAACTCGAGGCCTCCGGCATTCCAGACCCCAAAACTCTGTCCCGCCGTGCCGTCGAGATAGACCTTGATTGGGTTGGTCGCCATTCCCTGGTTGCCGTGTAATTTGGCTATTTCACCGGAAAGTAACGCACCCACGGAGCGATCTGTATTTTTGATGTTGTAGCAAGCGGTGGCGCCCGATTTTGCTGCTATGGATTGCCCCAGCTCCTCCAGCAACGCCCGGTTCAGTTCACCTTTATCGAACGGCGGGTTCGCCTGCTGGCAATATAAACCGCCGTCTGCCGTAGGTTTCGGTGCATAGAGCAGATCATCGAGATGGAGCTTTTGTTGTTTGGCGGTTAAACCCGGCAATATTTCTAACAGGTCGGTTCTGCCAATCAGATCCGTTATTTTTTCCACACCCAGCTCAGCCATGAGTTCGCGCGCTTCCACGGCAATAAACTTAAAGTAGTTCATGGCCATTTCCGGTAAGCCGTGATAGTGATCGCGGCGCAGTTTCTCATCCTGTGTGGCAATACCCGTCGCGCAGTTGTTCAGGTGACAAATACGCAGGTATTTACAGCCCAGGGCCACCATAGGCCCGGTACCAAATCCAAAGGCTTCGGCGCCTAAAATGGCGGCTTTAATAATATCCAGTCCGGTTTTTAATCCACCGTCCACTTGCAGGCGTACCTTATGTCTTAAGCCGTTTTCCACCAGCGCCTGATGGGTTTCGGTCAGGCCTAATTCCCACGGGCTACCGGCATACTTCACCGAGGTGATAGGGCTGGCACCTGTGCCGCCGTCATAACCGGATACGGTGATCAAATCCGCGTACGCTTTGGCGACCCCTGTGGCTATGGTGCCGACACCTGGTTCAGAAACCAGTTTGACTGAAACCAGGCAGTTTGGATTGATCTCCTTAATATCGAAGATCAGCTGGGCTAAATCTTCGATGGAGTAGATATCATGGTGCGGTGGCGGAGAAATCAGGGTCACGCCAGGGACTGAATATCTCAACTTGGCAATTTGCGCAGTGACCTTGTGTCCGGGTAACTGTCCCCCTTCTCCCGGCTTGGCGCCTTGCGCCACTTTAATTTGGATGACTTCGGCATTCATCAAGTAGTGTGGTGTAACCCCGAAGCGGCCGGACGCGATTTGTTTGATTTTTGACATCCGGTTATTGCCGAAGCGCGCTGGGTCTTCACCGCCTTCACCGGAATTGGAGCGACCGCCCAGGGTGTTCATCGCGATGGCTAACGCTTCGTGAGCCTCAGGCCCTAACGCACCTATGCTCATGGCTGCGCTGTCAAATCGGGTATATAGGCTTTCGGCGGGCTCGACGTTTTCCAGGCTGATGGCTTTGCCGGGTTTTAGCGTTAACAAGTCACGTAAACTGGAAACGGGTCTGTTGTTTACCGCAGTGGCGTAGTCTTTATAATCCGAGTACAAGCCGGATTTCACGGCTTTCTGCAGAGTGCGCACCACGTCCGGGTTGTAAGCGTGATATTCCTGGCCATGGACGTATTTCAGTAATCCACCTTGCGGCAGGGGTTTACGTTTGATCCAGGCCAGGCGGTTCAGGTTGATCAGATCCTGCTGGAAATCGTCAAAGTTTGCGCCCTGTATGCGACTGGTCACCCCTTTGAAGCACTGCTCCACCACATCCTGATGGATACCAATGGCTTCAAACAGTTGTGAGCAGCGGTAGCTGGCGATAGTGGATATGCCCATCTTGGACATTATCTTGTAAAGCCCTTTATTAATGCCATTTCTGAAGTTGACTATGGCCTGGGTAAGAGAGTGTGCTATCAGACCTTTTTCAACCATCTTGCCCAATACCTCATATGCCAGGTAGGGGTAGATAGCCGTGGCGCCGAAGCCAAGCAATACTGCAAACTGGTGTGGATCCCGGGTGGACGCCGTTTCTACCAGTATATTGGTGTCACATCTGAGGTTATTATCGACTAAGCACTTTTGTACTGCGCCTACAGCCATGGCGGCTGGAACAGGTAAGGTCCCGGTACTGATATCGCGGTCAGACAAAACGAGAAGTACTGCGCCTGCCTGAGCTGCTGTTTTAGCTTCTTCGGTTATCCGGAATACGGCATTCTTCAGCCCTTCTTCCGGTTGATAATTCAGGCTGACTAGCTGGGTTTTGTAGTGGTTTTTATCCAGCGCTATCAGTTGCTTAAAATCACTATACAGGAGGATAGGGGAGTCAAACATCACCCGGTTAGCATGGCCTGTAGTTTCATTAAATACGTTTTGCTCCTGACCAATACAGGTGGCCAGGCTCATTACATGGTTTTCTCTCAGTGGGTCGATGGGGGGGTTGGTGACCTGAGCGAATTTCTGTCTGAAATAATCGTACAGGTTTCGGCTTTTACTGGATAACACAGCCATGGGCGTATCATCACCCATAGAGCCCACTGCTTCCTGACCGTTTTCTCCCAGTACACGAATAACTTGATCCAGCTCTTCTGCGGAATAACCAAACTGTTTTTGATAGCTGAGTAGGGTTGTTTCATCCAGCTCACAATTACCAATCTGGCTTTCATCCATCTGTTCGAACGGCGTCAGTCGTTTGCTGTTTTGTGCCAGCCAGTCCTGATAAGGATGGCGGCTTTTTAAGTCCTGATCTATGTCGAAGGAGGTCCAAACCTTGCTGGTTTTGGTATCTATCACAAACAGCTCACCCGGGCCCACACGTCCTTTTTCCACCACTTCATCGGCAGCATAATCCCAGATGCCAACTTCTGACGCCAGGGTGATAAATCTGTTTTTGGTGATCACGTAACGTGAGGGTCGCAGGCCATTTCTATCTAAACCGCAGGCGGCATAACGACCGTCTGTCATTACAATACCGGCAGGGCCATCCCAAGGCTCCATATGCATGGAGTTGAAATCATAGAAGGCTTTGAGCTCAGCATCCATCGCCGGATGTTTTTGCCAGGCTGGCGGCACCAGTAGTCTAAAGGCGCGGAACAAATCCATGCCACCGGCTAAGAACAGCTCCATCATATTATCCAGCGAAGAGGAGTCTGAGCCGGACAAGTTCACATAAGGCGCCGCATCTTTCATATCGGGCAACAGGGGCGATGAAAACTTGTAAGAGCGAGCCTGAGCCCACTGCCGATTTCCCTGGATAGTATTTATTTCACCATTGTGAGCCAGGAACCTGAAGGGTTGCGCCAATGGCCAGCGGGGTGAGGTATTGGTGGAGAATCTTTGATGGAACAGACAAATCGCCGACTCCAGACGAATATCCGCCAGGTCCAAATAAAACTTTGGCAGATCCTCTGGCATCACCAGACCTTTATAAATGGTGACCAGGTTGGATAGACTGGCGATATAGAAGTCATCATCGGCGACACGTTTTTCAATGCGTCTGCGGGCCAGGTATAAGCGTCGCTCTAAATCGGCGCTTTTCCAACCTGTGGGTGCATTGACGAAAACCTGTTCGATTTGTGGCAGCGATGCGACGGCAATTTCACCCAGTATATCCGGGTTAACCGGGACCGGCCGCCAACCAGCCAGGGTTAGGGTCTCTTTTTCGAGCTCTTCCTGGATAATTTTTCGGGCAAGCTGAGCTTGACTTGGATCCTGGCTAAGGAAAATTGTGCCCACGGCATATTTTCGACTCAGACTCCAATTACTCTCTTCCGCTATCGCGCGGAAAAAACTGTCAGGCTTTTGCATCAAAAGACCGCAGCCATCACCGGTTTTTCCGTCTGCGGCGATACCGCCTCTATGTTTCATTCTATCGAGCGCTGATATTGCGACCCGGACTAATTTGTGACTCGCTTCGCCATCCATATGGGCGATAAGACCGAAGCCACAATTGTCTTTCTCCAGCGAGGGATCATAGACAGACATTGCACTCCTCCATTGCTTCTGTTTGCTCTTTATTTTTTAATTGTGAGCAATACTGCACCGGTTTAAAAAACCGGCAAAACCCCGACGTTACCAGAAATTTAACCTTGGTTAAATATTGGTCACACCTGGCAGGGAATTTTAACCTGAGTAGGGCTCAGGAAAAAACCGCACTATTTACAGTTAGATGACAAATTCTTTCGAATATTTTTACTTGTGTAAATCGGATTTTTAGCCGATAAGGGCTGGTCGGGGAATACTCAATTGTTGATTGGATGTAACACAATTTTAGTATAGAAAGTGGGTCGCAGCGGTTTGTAAATCTTGGTCATTCGAGTTCAAATGCTTCATAATGCGCGTAGCGAAAAACTCTGGCCTGAAGGAAAACTTGGCGATTATGGAAAAATGGATACTTCCTATCCTTATGTTGTTGGCTCTGACCCCATCCTCGTTTACCTGGGCCGGTACAAGTGACTCATCCAAGCCTTATAGTTTATCCGTACTGCTAAATTCAGATGATCAACCTTATTCCTATTTTAATAGTCAGGGTGAAGCCAGAGGTATGTTGGCTGACTACTGGCGACTCTGGGCAAAGCATTCGGGTATCCAGGTTAATTTACTGGACTCACAGCATGGCTGGTCGTCATCAGAGATGGGCCAGGCGCAGATATATGGCAGCCAGTTTGAAGTCCGGTTTCAGCCGGGTATCTGGATCTCGGAGCCCTTGCTCACTTTGACACCCGAATTACTCTATTTTCCGGAACATAAACAGCGGGTGATGGATGCGGTTCATCGGCAAGCGGGTCGGTTGCGTATAGGTGGCCTGTTAAGTAAATATGAGCGGAGTAGTGTCCTTAAGATCAGCCCGGACATCGAATATATCCATTATCATGGAGTCCTCGAGCTGACCCTGGATTTAGCCGCAGGTGAACTCGATGCCATTGTATTGCAAAGCCAGTTGGGTTTTTATCAAACTATCTCCAGATTGTTACGGCTACATTTAGAAACGGTTCGAGTGAACGGGTTGAACACGCAAGTATTCGCCCTGGTGAAAGATCCGCAAATTTTAACCTGGGTTAATGATGGTAATAAGCTTATCTCCTTAGCGCACAGGGAAATGCTTGGCAGGGAATTTATGGCCGGTTTTCCGGTACTGAATAATAAGTGGTTACCCAACCTGGGGTTGGTATTTTCGGCTGTCCTTTTTTTAGTGCTCTTATTGCTATTATATCGGCAACGCAAAAACAGTAAGCAATTCAAATGCCTCCTTGACGCTTCACCATACCCTCTGGCTATGGTGGGGCTGAAAAATGCCGATCTTTACTATGCCAACGACGAAGCCGCAAGTTTGCTGGGACTGATAGGCAATAAAAGAAAACATCGCTTTGCCAATGAGCAGTTGAGGCAACAGCTGGCTGAGTTTTTTGACGGTTTTAGCCATCGACCTATGATTGAAGATGAGCGGTTACAACTCGCCGATACGAGCGGAGTAGGGCAGGTAATCTTGTCAGCCAAGCGACTTCACTATAAAGGAAAAAGCGCCTGGTTATGCCATTTTAAAGATGTGACTTCTCAGTTGACTGCCGAGTCTGATCTACAGCAGGAAAGAGCCTTGTTACGTAAGGTTCTGGACGCTATCCCTGAGTATATTTGTTTCAAAGATAAAGCCGGGAAAATAATTGGCTGCAATCAAGCCTGGGCCGAATTTCATGGCATGACAGTCGCCGGAGTATCCGGGAAAAGGGAATCGGATATCTATTCCCGTGAAGAGCTGAGCCGGGCGAAAAATACGGAAGCTCAAGTTTGGGCTGGGAGCAATTATCAAACCACGGAATGGGTTACCCATACCAGTGGGAAACAGTTGCTGTTACAGGTCAGTAAGTATCCACTATCAAATAGCGAGGATGAGACCTTCGGAGTACTTACCGTGTCTCATGATGTAACCGACTGGCACTTTTTGAATAAAAAACTTGAAGAGGAAAACGAGCAGCGAGTTATCACTGAAAAAGAGCTGGCCAAACAAAATAGTTTACTAACATCTGTGTTTAAAGCCAGCCCTGATCCTATCGGCTTCTTAAACCATGAAGGCTTTTTTATTGGTGGTAATGAACCGTTTGCCCACTCCATGGGCACAGATGTTAAAAGCATGCTGGGACGCCATCAAAAAGAGATATTATCCGACGAAAAGCTGGAATGGAGTGAAAGCCAGGATCGGGAAATTATCGAGTCCGGCGAAACCATAAAATTTGAAGAATTGGTGTTTACCGAGGGAGGAGTGCAAACCTGGTATGAAGTCCATAAGAGTCCTTTCTACGATGAAAGCACGGATGACAGCGGTATTGTGGTGATGGCCCGGGATGTGACTGAGCGCAAGGAAACAGAGCAGCAATTGGCGGACGCGATCATGGAGCTGGAGGAGCTGAGCTTTGTGGATAGCTTAACTAAGGTCTCCAACCGTCGTAGCTTTGATGAAAAGCTAAAACAACATTGGCTTTCCAGCCGCAGGGAAGAAATATCCTTGTCTTTAATTCTTTGTGATATCGATTATTTCAAGCCGTACAATGATAACTATGGCCACCAAAAAGGAGATCTCGCCCTGCAGCAGGTTGCCGCAATCATTAGTCAGGCGGCAAAACGTGCGACCGATCTGGTCGCCAGATACGGTGGTGAGGAGTTTGCCATTTTGCTACCAAGTACAGACAGGGAAGGCGCCTGTGTGATTGCGGAAGAGGTCCGGCGAGCGGTGGATAGAGGCGGCATTGTTCATGAACATTCTGCGATAACTGACCATGTAACCCTGAGTCTGGGGGTCGCAACTATGATACCTGTGTCTGATGCGGATTATGGTGACTTGTTACAGCAAGCGGATAAAGCCTTATACAGGGCGAAAAACGGAGGGCGGAATAATTTCCGCCACTACCTGGCGCCTACCGGAAATTAAGGCTGATATCCATTTTCCACCCCTTTGGTGGTGACTGCCACGGCATCGTGCGCATGCAGACTTTCGTAATGATTAACTCGTAGCCAGAAATCCCTGAATTCCGTTTTTGGCAATAAGACGTGTTGCAGTCGTCTTGCCGCGTCTTCACAGAACATCAGGTTTTGTCCGTTCAAACGGGCAAACTCTTGCTCGTCGGCGCGCTTTACCGCGGCTTGTACCGGAGTCTGTAACGCGTCTTCTATCAGGTCTATCAGAAACACAATGGGAAATTGTGTTGTCTGGTTATCGAGTTTAACTTTGACCTGGGCAATGCTGCGTTGACTATGGGGAGTAGCGACAATGCCTTGGGTGGTGCCTAACCAGTTAAGTACGTCATCCTTATTCAAGGCGTTTTCCCCTTTATACTGCTCGGCAAAGCTTTTTTGGATCAGCTGTCTTGCCAGGGCGGCGGAGCAGGGGCAGGTAGATGAATAAGGTACTTTGAGTTCCAGCTCAATGTCCAACTTACCGTTTTTTAACCAGCCGGAAATAACCACAGGGTAAGCCTTCCAGCCCAGCTTTTCACTGATCAGCGATTTTCTACGAATATGGTAATCGAAGCCGAATTTAACAAACGCTTGATCACTTAATTCCTCATGGCTGTCCAGATAAGCCTGTAGCAATTCGGTCATGCTGTTTAGGTTCAGTTCGTCTTCATTGGACATTTGATCCAGCTGTAAATAAAGACGTGACATATGGATACCTTTTGCCTGTGGTACCTTCAGGTTAACAAAGGCTTCGACACTGGCGGTGACCTGGCGCGGGGCAGCGTCATCGCTCGAAATCATCAGCGGCAGCTTGATATGGCTCATACCCACCCAATCTAGCATACCTTCGGTCTGGGCTTGTGTGGTATTAGCGATATCTGGCATAGATACTGACATAAAAGAGGGACTCCGGCTGACTGTAAAAAAGGCGAAATTTATATCACGTTTCGTGTGGTTTGGATACCAGGGGACTGAAACATATAGCAGAACATTATAAACCTCATCATGGGGATAAAAAACCGATTAATGTTAAGGACTTTTATGACTTTCTATTCAGCCGGGCGTCGTGATGGTTTATTATTCTGCACTTACCTTAGGGAGGATAAATGAAGATATTGAAAACCTGGGCACAGTATTATGTAGACCTGTTAACTCGGCTTGGCATCGTTAAGTTTAGTGTGTTGCTGGCAGCCTGTCTGATCTTGTTGGCCGTGGTCGTACAGGTTGGCGTTACCCTGTTTCTTAGTGGAGAGGTAAAAAATATTGATCTGATCCGCTCGGTGTTTTTTGGCTTATTGATCACCCCCTGGGCAGTGTACTTCTTCTCTGTGGTCGTGGACCAATTGGAAGACTCCCGCAAACGGCTTTCACGAATGGTGGGTAAACTGCAGCAAATGCGGGAGAAAGACCATCTTAATACGCAAAAGCTCACAAATACCATAGAGCAGATGAACATCGAGTTTGAAGAGCGTAAAAAGGCTGAACGTGAGCGACTGGCGGCCATTGAAGAGCTGGAAAGTGAAATAGCTCAGCGAAAAAAGGCCCAGGCGGAATTAGAGCAACGGACGGCATTATTGCGTTCATTTATCGATAGCTCGCCAGATCTGGTTTACTACCGTAACGAAGATGGTTACTTCTCCGGATGCAACAAGGCAATGGAAGAACTGACCGGTAAGTCTGAAACCGAATTGATTGGTTTAACCCCGTACGACGTGTATACCGCTGATGTTGCCGACAACGTGGTGGAGACAGACAAAGAAGTGTTTGACTCCAATGAACCGCTCACATACGAACAATGGTTACAGTTCCCCAACGGTCGCCAGGCGTTTTTCGAGCTAAGCAAAGTGCCTTTCTTTAACCAGTCGGGACGGCGTCTGGGTTTGCTTGGATTTGGCCGGGATATCACAGAGCGTAAGAAATATGCAGAAACGCTGGAAAAAGCCAGCAGGGATAAGACCACGTTTATTTCAACTATCAGTCATGAGTTAAGGACACCGCTAAACGGCATTGTGGGATTAAGCCGTATTCTGCTCGATGATGAATTAAGCGATTCGCAAAGAAAATACCTGAAAACCATACATGTCAGCGCCGTGACCCTGGGGAATATTTTTAACGATATAGTCGACCTGGACAAATTGGACAGAAAACGCCTGGATATAGTGAAAAAGCCGTTAAATTTTAATGATTTCATCTCTGACTTACACAGCCTGGCTCACCTTCAGGCGCAGCAGAAAAACCTCTACCTGTCGTTTAAACAAGGGGACGGGTTACCTGAATATATCGATACAGATGGCACGCGATTAAGACAGGTTTTATGGAACCTGGTGAGTAATGCGGTAAAATTCACCGAGCAAGGAAAAGTTGAAATCCGCGTGTTCGCTGAGCCCCTTGAACGGGGGAATTATTTGCTTCGTTTTGAGATACAGGATACGGGTATTGGTATTCCAGCGCAGCAGCTGGAGAAGATCTTTGCCATGTATTATCAGGTCGAAGGTAATCGTCATGCCACGGGTACCGGGATTGGGCTCGCGGTGTCAAAGCAACTGGTGACGGCCCTGGAAGGATCAATTGAGGTGGAGAGTAAACCCGGCATAGGTTCTACCTTCACAGTTGAGTTGGCAGTCGAAGCGCCAGAGCAATATAAACAACTCAGTGCCGTCGCTGCCAAGCAACCAAAACTAAACCTGTTATTGGTAGAAGATGTTGAATTGAATGTAACTGTGGCGAAAGCACTGCTGGAGAAATTGGGCCATAGTGTATCGGTTGCCATGACCGGGCAAGCAGCACTGGATATGGTAAAAGCGCATGAATATCAATTAATACTACTGGATATCAACTTACCCGATATGAGTGGCTTCGATGTCGCCGCTACTTTGTGGGAGAACTATGGTGACAGTTTGCCACCCATTGTGGCATTAACGGCTAATCTCATTAAGGACAAGTCGGAGTACTTCGAGCGAGGTATGGATGATGCCATCAGCAAGCCCATTTGCCTGGAGGCTGTGACGGGAATGATCGGTGAATTGTTTACTACTGGTCCCGTTAAGCTGGTGGCGCAAGTGGCATATGAGGAAGATGACTTTTCGGCGCACCTGGACAAGGAAATGTTACGTCAGTTTATGGAGGCGGTTGACAAGGAAACTATGGTAACCAGTGTAGATCTATTTGAAAAACTGATGCCAGATTATATTGCTGTACTGGACTCAAATATGATTGCTAAGGATCAGCAGGGAATCGTCAGCGAAGCCCATAAAATTAAAGGGGCCGCAGGATCTGTTGGTTTAAAGCGAATTCGGGAAGTGGCGCAACAGGCTCAAAGTCCGGAACTTCCTGCCTGGTGGGATAATATTGAGGATTGGATAGAGATAATAAAGTCGGAGTATTTAAAGGATGTCGCTTTGCTAAGGCAATGGATAGAGCAACAATAATTCGATTGATCCTCTCAGGCAATCCCTTGCCTGAGAGATCCTTTAGTTGGCTTCTTCTAAGTCGCCGCAGAATCGGTAACCTTCACCGTGAATAGTAGCGATAATTTCAGGTGTTTCCGGGTTACTTTCAAAGTGCTTACGAATACGTCTGATCGTTACGTCAACCGTCCTGTCGTGTGGTTTTAAATCTCGACCTGTCATTTTCTTTAATAAATCTGCACGGGTTTGGATCTGCCCCGGGTTTTCTACGAAGTGCAGCATAGCCCGGAACTCACTACGTGGCAGTTTATAAAGCTCGCCAGCTGGGCTAATCAGCGAGCGGCTGTTAATTTCCAGCTTCCAGCCGTTAAACTGATAATATTCAACCTGCGAACTTTCGTCTTCAGTTGTACCGGTTGCCAGAGAGCGAGTTAGCAGGTTTCTGGCTCTGATGGTCAGCTCTCTCGGGTTAAATGGTTTAGTTATATAGTCATCAGCACCGATTTCCAAGCCGAGGATTTTATCAACTTCGTTATCCCTGCCGGTCAGGAACATTAAGGCGATATTATGTTGGTCTCTTAACTCTCGCGCCAACAACAGGCCATTCTTACCCGGTAAGTTAATGTCCATGATCACCAGGTGAACCGTGTTATTTTGCAGTGCTTGGTACATTTCTTCGCCATCGGAGGCTTCAAATACCTTGTAACCTTCGGCTTCAAAGATACTTTTTAGCGTATTTCGAGTAACGAGTTCGTCTTCTACGATGAGAATATTGGTGGTTTGCATAACTGTGGCCCTAAGTTCTTAAATTACAAATCTAAAATTCTTTCATTTCTGAGCGAAAATAATTTTTTAAAAAGACTGCAACATAATTCGCAGTAAAATTATAATAGAAATATTTATCAATTATCTTCACTACATCAATATTCGGTGTTTATTGTTAACCAAGCCGACCACTTTATTTCTCACGCAAAAGTAGTCAAAAACACTGCTTCGCCCCGTTTTATCGGTGTTTAGCAAGGACGCTGTTTGCTGTTTGGCCAATAAATAGACCACCTATTCTAGTGAGTTAACAGGTGTTTAACAACAAAAATTGGCATTTTTTAAATGGACGTTGACCTAAATCAAACGGAAAGGAACTGTGATCCAGGTCTAACTAATTGAAGAAAAAACATTAACAACTTTTGTAAAAAGATAAAGAGACAAGGTAAAAATATGGTTAACTTACGAAATAATTGTTGGTCTTTGTATAAAAAAACCATATTTGTCATGGTAAGTCCGTTGGGGAAACATCTGAGTTACGCCATAGTTACCGCTGAAAACCCAGCTGGAGTAATGGTGCCGGATAGTGTCAATCTGATGTTGGATAATGCTATCCAGGCTAGAATTATTCAGATGTCCTGCCAGTATCGCTGCCTTTATGGTTGCTCACCTGATTATTCACATTATGAAAAAAGTTGGGCGTTAGTGATCGAAAAGCACAAGGCGATACAGCTGGCGAAAGAGTTTGAGCAAAATGCTATTTACTGGGTGGAAAAGGGTGAGTTGTACCTGACGCCGGTATGTATGGAAGGGGTCCGGGAAGAGAGTCTCGGTGATTTTGGATCTCGTTGCGTAGCGACCAGCTGGCCCGTTAGGCAATAAGGTGAAGAGGGGCTTTGGGTCAGAAACGGTAACCGATGCCGAATTTCATCTGGTTAGTTTTTTCGCCCATGTCCAGGCTGGCTTTCAAATCGAGGTTTTCTACTATTTTATAGGAGCCGGAAAACTCAAGAGAGGTATGGCTGTATTCAGTATCCTGGGTTTGTAATTTACTTTCCACCCGTATTTTTCGCCCTAAGTTATAGCTGACCCCAGTGGACAGGTTATATCCCCGGAATATGGCTTCATTTGTGTATTGACTGGCGACTCCCGCTTCCATAAAAATAGCGACTTTTTCTAGCACCTGGTATTGGTAACCTCCGCTAAATAACATCAGGTCCAGACCGTTTTCAGATTTGTCGGCAAGGGGATCGAAATCCTGATTGATAGTCCGGGCAAAACTACTCACGTACCATTCATTACCAAAACTGGTGGTGGACTTTAGCTGCTGCACAGGGCCGGGATCGGCTTCCAATTGCGAATCTGCTGCATAAGCAAAAGAATTGATAGAAACCAAGCCAAGAAAGAGTATGACGCCAGGGGCTAATTTCATCCTTGTCTCCGCTGCCTAAAAATCCTTTATCAAGTATTGGCCGAAGATCGGTATTAGTAAAATAAAAAAGTTCAATTTTTTTCTGTTGAGTTTTCGCCTTTATATATAGCATAACGTTATGAAATAAAGAGCCTTATACTGATTGGTTAGTTCTTATCCAAGTTCAACCCTATCTATTTGTATAAGCAGTGCTTAAGACACTGTTTTATAACGGCGAAAATAAAAGCAAACTGCGACTAATATTGAGACCTTATTTGAATGCACTTAACATGCTTTCCGATTCTCCAGGCGTCATCTTCCACAACTGTACTATTTGGCGCCTGTCAAATTGAAGGAGAATGGTTCTTGGGGGCTTTGCTAGCAGTTTATATCAAGTCGTGCTGATTTGTGCAAAGTCGCAGCAATAATGACTTGTTTTCTATTGCTTAGCCGTTAATCTTACCTTTTTTGAAACTGGATAAGAAAATGCAGATCCATTTTATTTTGCTGGAGCCCGCCAGGGGAGAAAATGTGGGGGCGGCAGCCCGGGCGCTGAAAACCATGGGCTTTTCTAGTCTGAGAGTGGTTGCCAGTGAGGCTCATTTGGATGAAAAGGCGAAATGGACTGCCCATGGTGCAGCGGATATTCTCGAACAGTGCCAGGCATTTGAATCCCTGGAGTCGGCATTAAAGGATGTTGACTTGGTCATAGCCACCACAGCACGAAAGCGGGGGGAGTTAAACCACTATCTAACCCCCGAACAGATCGGGGAGCAAATCCAGGATAAGAGTGAAAGTCATCAAAGTATCGCCATTTTGTTTGGCAGGGAAGCATCTGGCCTTACCAATGAAGAGCTTAAAATGGCGGATCTGGTCACTTATCTACCACTGGCAGTGGGTTATCCGTCACTAAATTTAGGGCAGGCGGTAATGCTTTATGCCTATGAGTTGGGTAAGTTCAATATTCAGCCGCAACAGCAAGATCAAACCAAAGTGAACCTGGCTCAGATCAGTGTATTAAAAAAACAGGCCAAAGCATTACTCCATCAAGTGGCTTCAGAGCAAGACAGAAAACTGGAAGCCTGGTTATTGGAAGGATTACCTCTGTTAAAACAGCGCGATCTCAACCTTTTACACACACTTATCAATGATATTTCAAAAAGGTTATAAAATTACAAATACATTGACTTTAGCGGCGAAATTGGGTATTCGTTATGGCAGAACTAGGTGAAAGCTGAAATAAAAATTCAAAGGCATTTATTGTGACATTCTCAATCCGTACCACCACCATTATTATTACCGGCACAGGCAACTACGCCGGAGTGGGCTGATTGAAGAAAAACGATTCAAATCAACAAGCCCGCTTCCAAATGGAGCGGGCTTTTTCGTATTAAGCAGGGAGGAAAAGATGCGCGTACTGAAGTTTGGTGGTACGTCTCTGGCAAATGCCGAGCGTTTTAACAGGGCTGCAGACATTGTCATCAGCAATCAACAGCAGTCTCAGGTTGCGCTGGTATTATCTGCGCCTGCTGGGGTAACCAATAACCTGGTTGCTGTGGTAAATAAAACCAGCGAAGGGGAGGATGCCACTGACCATTTAAAGGAAATAGAGAGTATTTTTCGTGATCTGGTCAAGGGTCTGAAACAGGCGTTTCCTGAGTTAGTAGATAAGGTGATCAAGGCCAAAGCAAAAGATGAACTGGCTAAGTTATCCCAGCTATTACAAGGTGTTAATTTATTGGGGCAGTGCCCGGATAATATTGAGGCGTTGATCTTAAGCCGGGGTGAAGTGATTAGTATCGCCTGCATGCAGCAGCTGCTGATTGCCAAAGGTCAAAAGGTTGAATTGATCGCGCCTCAGGAAAAACTGGTTTCCTATCGCGGTGGTTATCTGGAAGCCGTGGTGGATATCGAAGCCTCCAGAGCTCGTTTCGACGCCGAACCCCTTAAGCAAGATTGTATTTACCTGATGCCAGGTTTTACCGCAGGCAATGAGAAGGGTGAAACTCTGGTGCTGGGTCGTAATGGTTCGGACTATTCCGCTGCCGTTTTGGCGGCTTGTTTAAGAGCCGAGTGTTGTGAAATTTGGACAGATGTCGATGGGGTATATAACTGTGACCCAAGGCTGGTGCCAGACGCCCACCTGTTAAAGTCTCTTAGCTATGCCGAAGCCATGGAGCTTTCCTATTTTGGCGCTAAGGTCCTGCACCCCAAAACCATATCGCCTATTTCGCAGCACCACATTCCCTGCTTAATTAAAAATGCCAATAATCCTCAGGCAGAAGGGACCCTGATTGGCTCAGAGCCCAGTGATGAAAATTTGGAAGTGAAAGCCATTTCTGACCTGAAAGGCCTTACCATGATCAGTGTTTCTGGTCCTGGTATGAAAGGTATGGTGGGAATGGCAGGGCGGATATTTTCTACTGTCTCCCGCGCCGGTGTGTCCGTCGTGCTGATCACCCAGTCATCTTCCGAATACAGCGTGAGCTTTTGTGTTCACGGTTATGAAAGTCAGCAGGCTAAATTAGCGCTGGAAGAAGAGTTTGCTTTAGAGCAGAAAAACCAGCTGCTTGAACCTATCGAGTTGGTGAAAGACCTGGCCATCATATCCTTGATTGGCGATGGTATGAAAACCAGCACGGGTGTTGCTTCCCGCTTCTTTAGCGCCTTATCGGAAACGTCCATTAATATAGTGGCCATTGCCCAGGGCTCTTCCGAGCGCTCTATCTCTGCGGTTATCCCGGAGAATAAATCCCATCAAGCGGTGAAGTCCTGTCATCAAAATTTCTTTGGTAGCCAGCAATTTATCGATATCTTCCTGGTGGGCTGTGGCGGGGTCGGCGGCGAGTTGGTGGATCAGATCCATCGCCAAAGAGATATGCTGGCGGAAAAAAATATAGTCATGCGGGTTTGCGGTATTGCGAATCGTCGCTCTATGCTGCTGGACGCCAATGCCATAGATCTTACCAATTGGCGCGATCAGTTAAAGGACGCAAAAGCGCAGTTTTCTATTGAGACTGTAAATGCGCTGGTAGAAGAAACACATATTATCAATCCGGTACTGGTGGACTGTACCAGTGATGACGAGATATCTGCATCTTACGCCGACTTCCTGGCAGCAGGCTTCCACGTGGTGACGGCCAATAAAAAAGCCAATACAGCCAGCATGGACTACTACCGTCAATTGCGCAGGACAGCGCTGGCGACAAAACGTAAGTTCCTATATGACACCAATGTGGGCGCAGGTTTACCTGTGATAGAAAACCTGCAAAATCTGTTAAATGCCGGCGATCAGCTGATTAAGTTTAACGGTATTTTGTCCGGCTCTTTGTCTTATATCTTCGGCAAGCTGGATGAGGGGCAAAGTTTCTCTGAAGTCACTAATATAGCCCGTGATAACGGTTTTACCGAGCCGGACCCCCGCGATGATTTAAGTGGTATGGACGTGGCGCGTAAGTTGCTGATCCTTGCCCGTGAGGCGGGGATGGAATTGTCTTTGGATGATGTGGAGGTAGAATCTGCACTGCCGCCTGGTTTTGATATAAGCGGTAGCATCGACGACTTTATGGAGCGGCTACCGCAGGCGGACGGTTATTTTGCCGAGCTCGGCCAAAAAGCGGCAGAAGAAGGCAAAGTGCTCAGGTACGCCGGCAGTATTGAAGATGGCCTGTGCAAGGTTTCCATCATAGCCGTTACAGGAGATGATCCCCTGAATAAAGTGAAGGATGGCGAAAACGCGCTGGCCCTGTACAGCCAATATTATCAGCCTATTCCTATGGTATTAAGAGGGTATGGCGCAGGTACGGCAGTGACGGCGGCCGGCGTATTTGCAGATCTGCTGCGTACCCTGAACTGGAAACAGGAGGTGTAAGATGGGTGTAGTCGCATACGCACCGGCCTCGACGGCCAATGTCAGCGTCGGTTTTGATACCTTAGGCGGCGCACTGGCGCCAATCGACGGCACCCTGTTAGGGGATAAGGTAATGGTGAGCGCCGGGGACTCTGGTTTTTCCTTGCAATGCAGTGGCCGCTTTGCCGATCGTTTACCTAAGGATGCCCAAAGCAATATCGTTTATCAGTGTTATTTGGGCTACAAACAAGCGCTGGCTGAAAAAGGTAAGGAAATCTTACCGATTAAGATGGAGCTGGAAAAAAACATGCCTGTGGGCAGTGGACTGGGCTCCAGTGCCTGCTCTATTGTCGCGGCACTGGAAGCTATCAACGTCTGGCATGACAAAGCGCTGAGTGAAATGGAAATGCTGGCTTTGATGGGGCAGATGGAAGGTGAGATCAGTGGCAGTATTCATTACGACAATGTTGCTCCCTGTTATTTAGGCGGCATGCAGCTGATGCTGGAGCAGGGCGAGTTAATCAGTCAGGCGATACCAAGCTTTAAAGAGTGGTATTGGGTTATGGCTTACCCTGGGATCAACATTTCAACGTCAGCGGCGCGGTCCATTTTACCGGCGCAATACAGACGCAGTGATGTACTAACATATGGCCGTAATTTGGCGGGTTTTGTCCATGCCAGTCATACCAATCAGCCAGCCCTGGCCGCCGGATTTTTAAAAGATGTGATTGCTGAACCGTACCGTCAGCAACTGATCCCAGGCTTTAAGGAGGCGCGCACTTATGCAGAGCAAAGTGGCGCCTTAGCTACGGGCATTTCCGGCTCCGGGCCGACTATTTTTGCCGTGATGACGGAAAAAGAGCAGGCAGAGCGGTTAAAGGCCTGGTTGGAATCAAATTTTATTCAGAATGAAGACGGATTTTGTCATATATGTCACCTCGACCAGGAAGGCGCGAGGGTAATAGGAACACAACTATGAAGTTATACAATATCAAAGACCACAGCGAGCAGGTGAGCTTCCAGCAGGCTGTTAAACAAGGCCTGGGACGGAACCAGGGGCTTTTCTTTCCTGAATCTATCGAGCCGCTGACAGATATAGACAGTTTGCTTGACAAGAGCCTGGTTGAACGTAGCGCCATTATTCTGAATCACTTGATTGGTGATGAGCTGACAAAAGCTGATATCGAGCAGATGGTGGAAAACGCATTTAACTTTACCGCGCCTGTGAAGAAGGTAACTGACAATATTTACGCACTCGAGCTGTTCCACGGACCTACTCTGGCGTTTAAAGACTTCGGTGGCCGTTTTATGGCTCAATGCCTGGCCAAGTTTGGCGGCGATCACAAGATAACTATCCTGACGGCTACATCCGGTGATACCGGCGCTGCGGTCGCTCACGCTTTTTATGGGCTGGAAAATATCGAAGTGGTGATCCTTTATCCTAAAGGTAAGATCAGCCCACTGCAGGAAAAACTGTTCTGCACCCTGGGCGGCAATATCACAACGATTGCCATAGAAGACGATTTTGATGCCTGTCAGGCGATGGTAAAACAGTCATTTGACGATGAAGAGCTAAAACAGGCAATTGGCCTGAACTCGGCAAACTCAATTAACATCAGCCGATTAATGGCGCAAATTTGCTATTATTTCGAAGCTTTTGCGCAGTTAACTACTGCAGACCGTAAAAATACAGTGGTGTCAGTACCGAGTGGTAACTTTGGTAACTTAACCGCCGGCTTATTGGCTCAGGCGCTGGGTCTGCCCATCAAGCGCTTTATTGCTGCGACCAATGCCAATGATACAGTACCCAGGTACCTGCAAGATGGCGACTGGGCGCCAAAAAAGACAGTAGCCACCCTGTCTAACGCGATGGATGTTAGTCAGCCAAACAATTGGCCGCGAATTGAAGAGCTGTTTAAGGTGAAAGGCAAGTCCCTTTCAGAGTTAAGCTCTGGTGCAATGGATGATGCGGAAACTGCCGCGAGCTTAAAGCAACTTGACGCCGAAGGTTACCTGTGTGAACCACACGGCGCCATAGCATATCAACAGTTGGCAGATCAGCTTCAAGCCGATGAGACAGGTTTATTTCTGTGTACGGCGCATCCGGCTAAGTTTAAGGAAAGTGTCGAAGATATCCTGGGTAAGGACATTGATCTGCCTAAGGAACTGGCAGATCGGGCTGACCTTGAACTACTTTCCACAGAGTTGCCGGCTGACTTTGCCCAGCTAAGAAGCTTGTTAATGTCCAGGGTATAACCCGCTTTTTCTGTGTACTTTGCATGCTCACTGGTTTGACCATATAAACCTCTGAGCGTGCAGGGCTCGACCGAAAGTTAACATTATACCCAAGCTGCTTGAGAATACGGGGATCAGCAAGTCGAGAAGTGACCGGGTTCAAGGCGTAAAGCCGAAGGTCTAGTCTTCTACATCAAGGTTTTATAACGCCGAAAAGGGTTGCTTCTCGTCTTGCCCGAAGGGAGCTCAGCCAGAAAGTCAGCACTGCGTTGCAGCGCTTGAAAAGGGAATGCCATTCCCTGCTCGCTGCGCCTTGTTCTGACATCCTGCCTGAGCTCTGAATCTGCATTTCCAAGTAGTTTGGGTATTTACCAGTAACAAGAGTTTCATCCTTTTCCCTTCCCACTCTTGATCTTCAATAAAAGCGGTTTACCATAGCAGGTCATTGTTTCTGTTTTTTAATAGCGATCCCTATGAGTAAAGTGTTAGATGATCTCCTGTCACAGCTCGAGTTAGAGCGTATTGAGTCCACCTTGTTCCGTGGTCAGAGTCAGGATCTGGGTTATGGCGCCGTGTTTGGCGGTCAGGTAATGGGGCAGGCATTGTCGGCGGCCAAAGAAACCGTTGACCCTGAGAGAAAGGCCCACTCATTTCACTCTTACTTCTTGCGTGGCGGTGATGTAAAACACCCTATTGTCTATGATGTGGAAGCTATCCGTGATGGCGGCTCACTTTCCACCCGCAGAGTTAAAGCGATACAACATGGCAAACCTATCTTTTACCTGACGGCATCATTTAAAATTCCGGAGAAAGGTTTCGAGCATCAGGACCCTATGCCCGAGGTTTTGCCGCCTGAAGAGCTGGAATCTGAACAGGATTATGCCCTGGAGTTTCGAGAGATGATGCCGGAAGCGGTACGGGAAAAGTTTATCTGCGACAAACCCATAGAGATGCGCCCGGTACGATTTATTAACCCGCTTGCTACGGATATCTCCGAACCCAAGCGAAATGTCTGGTTTAAAGCCAGCGGCAGCATGCCCAGTGATTTAAGAGTTCACCAATATTTGCTGGCTTATGCGTCCGACTTTAACTTCCTACCAACCGCCCTGCAACCCCATGGAGAGTCGTTTCTGTCTCCTGATATGCAAGTGGTGACCATAGATCATTCCATGTGGTTCCATCATGAATTTAAGTTGGATGAATGGATGTTATACAGCGTGGACAGTCCGGTGGCATCAGCGGGAACTGCTCTGGTAAGAGGTAAGTTCTATACCCGTGAGGGCAAGCTGGTGGCGTCAACCATGCAGGAAGGTTTAATTAGGAAGCGCTCGAGAAAGAAAAAATAAGGGCCATTATGGCCCCTTGTTTACAGGCTTTCAGTAAAGGTACGTGTAAGTACGTCCCTTTGTTGCTCAGGCGTTAGCGAATTAAACCGCACCGCATAGCCGGATACCCTGATAGTCAGTTGCGGGTATTTTTCCGGATGTTCGATAGCGTCTTCCAGGGTCTCACGACGTAACACATTGACATTCAGGTGCTGGCCTCCTTCACTGAGCGGGGCAAGCTGAACCGGTACTTCCTTATATTCGATATCACCCAGTTCGCTCAGGTAGACAACCTGGTCTTGCTGATAAATATCATCCTTAACACATAAACAGCGCGCCTGCTGCTCGGCTTCATCGATTAGCCAGAAAGAGTTAACCAGAGTCGCATTATTTGCTTTGGTAATTTGTACGCCAATTGTCATCTAAATACTCCATAAATTTACACCAACTTAGTACGATATGAATAATCATCTGAATACTCTATACAAGATCATTTTCATACCAGCCCCTAAACACTCATCGTAATATTTTGTAAGCCATTAATGGCGGCTCTATCGCGCCCAAACTGAAAGGTTCGAGTCCTGCTTAGGTAACTTTCTTACCTTTTGGAACAAGGCAAAAGAAAGTATAAGTTGAAATTAGTTTAAAAATACCTATAAAGAGGTGCTTTAATTGCGGGTTTGTTGATTTTAATCATGGAAGTTGATTTATTTATCGAAAGCTGAATTTTTTTGTATGAAAGTTACTTTCATGTTGAGGTGTTCGTACGCTTTACCTCACTACTAGCAAGCAATACACTAGCTGGTTTTTGTATTTGTCTGCTGATTGTATAAGAGTAAATTTATGAAATATATTGGCGCCCATGTATCCGCATCTGGTGGTGTAGAAAATGCACCGTTAAATGCCGCCGCCATTGGCGCGACAGCATTTGCACTGTTTACCAAAAATCAACGACGCTGGCAGGCCAAACCGCTGACCGAGAAGAGCATAGCGGCATTTAAAGCTAACTGTGAGCAAGCTGGTTTAAAAGCCGAGCAAATTCTGCCTCATGACAGTTATCTTATTAACCTCGGACACCCGGATCCCGATAGTTTATTAAAATCGAGAGCCGCTTTTCTAGATGAGCTAAAGCGCTGTGAGCAACTGGGTTTAGACCGGCTTAACTTTCATCCCGGTAGCCATTTAAAGCTGGTAGACGAGGATCGCTGCCTCGATACTATTGCCGAGTCGATTAATATTGCTCTGGATAGCAGCCAGGGGGTGACAGCTGTGATTGAGAATACCGCAGGACAGGGCACTAATCTTGGCCATCGATTTGAACATTTAGCGCATATCATTGATAAAGTGGAGGACAAGTCCCGAATAGGGGTTTGTCTCGATACCTGTCATACCTTTGTGGCGGGTTACGATCTGAGAAGCACTGAGGCTTGCCGGCAAACATTCTCGGCGTTTGAAGCGATTGTCGGCTTTCAATACCTCAAGGGGATGCACCTGAACGACAGTAAAATAGCGCTTGGTAAGCGCGTAGACAGGCATCAGTGTCTGGGGGTTGGCGAAATCGGCCCTAAGCTGTTTGCCTATATTATGCAGGATAGCCGTTTCGAGCAGATCCCTATGGTGCTGGAAACCATAGATGCGTCCATTTGGGCCGATGAAATCCGCTGGTTGAATGCACTAACCCTAAGTGGTAAAGACTTGCCCAAGGCACCTGCTGCAATGAGCTGAGTTTTTATTGGAATTCACTTGATGCCTGGATAAAGGGTTAATATGCTAGGGTGAATCATTAAACTGGGGGGAGTTATGGAGCAGGAATTAACCTGGACTGAAGTCATTGGAAAGGAAAACGAGCAAAGCTATTTTCAGGATATGATGCGCTTTGTACAACAAGAAAGGGATGATGGAAAAATAATCTACCCCCCGCAGCATGAGGTATTTAACGCTTTTAAGCTGACGGAGTTCTCAGACGTAAAGGTGGTGATCCTGGGGCAGGATCCTTACCACGGCCCAAATCAGGCCCATGGCCTTTGTTTTTCTGTATTGCCCGGAATTAAGTCGCCGCCATCTCTGGTTAATATCTATAAAGAGCTGGCGCAGGATATAGAGGGGTTCGAGATCCCCGACCACGGCTATCTTTCCAGCTGGGCCCAACAAGGGGTGCTGATGTTAAACACTGTGTTAACGGTGGAAGCGGGTAAGGCTCATAGCCATGCCAAGTCAGGATGGGAAACATTTACCGACGCTGTTGTGGCGGTGCTAAACGAGCAAAAACAGGGAGTGGTGTTTTTATTGTGGGGTAGTCATGCGCAAAAGAAAGGCGCCATGATAGACAGGCAGCGCCACCATGTACTGACAGCTCCCCACCCATCCCCTCTGTCTGCCCACCGCGGTTTTTTTGGCAGTGGTCATTTCTCGGCGACGAACCAGTTGCTTCAGCAGCAAGGCGTAACCCCAATAAACTGGCAACCTCAGCTGTAACTTTCGGCTTCGCCAGGTTGTGATTGAGCAAGCTGGCGAAGTAAAGTTTCTCCATTTATCGACGCTTTTAATGATTTAGTTCATTTTTTGTACGGTTAAATGGCGTTAGATTGAGATTTGTTACTTCAATCTGAAACTTAACGGGAGTCAAAATGCTCGAGATTATTCATCAGGATCATCAAAATATGAACCGCCTGTTAACCGTTTTGCGGGAAAAACTGCTGGCAATCCGGCAAGAGCAGCGGGTCAACTACCGTATCGTCAGAGATATTGTTGTATATTTGCAGTCTTATTCCGATAAGTATCATCACCCTATGGAAGATATATTGTATGACTACTATCTGAAGTACAGGGTGGTCAGCGACGGAGTAGCGAACCGTTTGCAGGAAGATCATCATCAGCTGGCGATAGCTACATCTAGCCTGAAGGAGCAGTTGGATATAATTTTGCTCGATGCAGTCGTTCCCATCGACCAGTTATGTGATCAGCTTGACAGCTTTATTAAGCTGCAGCTGGCTCACCTCACTTATGAGGAAAGAGAAGTATTACCTGCCATAAAAAACAGCCTTACTGAAGATGATTGGCGACAGTTAGAGCAACAGTGGCAAATTGATGTCACCAAAGATCCGCTATTTGGCCGGGACATTGCTTCGCAGTTTCAAACTCTGGCTAAACGTATCGGTTTGGTTTGATTTGATGTAAAAAGCCCAGTACTGAACTGGGCTTGAGGTTTTTTAAAACTCAGCTTCGGATAAATCATCGAATATTGGATCAATATCCATCAGTTCTTTGCGCAATCGTTGTTTTTCTTTAATGGCTTCAATTTCGCGCCATTTACGTTTTTTACCGGAAGACCTGCTGGCTCGCTGCGGTTGATCGACTAAGTGTGTAAAATTGAAGTCTAGATTATCCATCGCCTTCTCCATCACATTGCTGCGTCATTTTTTGAATACCATACACAGTTATAAAATAAAATCCTTTTGTTTCATTCTTGTTAAGGCCTGATTAATTTTTTGGAATAAATGGAAATAATAGTGCGCTGGGTCAAATTGTATGGAGGGGGAAGCGCAGCTAAAAAAAGCTGCGCAGAGCTGGTTAAATTAAAGTTTGGCTGACACCATCTGTTCAAGTTTTGCCTGGTCTATGGCAAAGTTTCGGATCCCTTCGGCCAGTTTTTCCACGGCCATTGCATCCTGGTTGTGCTGCCACAGGAACTGTGCATGGGAAAGGGGAGAGGGTTTCTCTTTCGAAACGCCTTTATCCACTAGCTTAGTTTTTACTGGGCCTTGTGTTTCCGCCAGTTCAGCCAATAATCCAGGGCCTATAGTGAGCTTGTCACAGCCAGCTAATTCCAGAATTTCTCCGGTATTTCGGAAACTAGCCCCCATCACCACGGTCTGATAACCGTGAACTTTAAAGTAGTCGTAGATCTTACCGACCGAGAGTACCCCAGGGTCTTCATGGGCTTGGTATTCTTTTTGCTCTTTGTTTTTATACCAGTCGAGGATCCGGCCGACAAAAGGTGAAATAAGGTGTACTCCTGCTTCTGCGCAGGCACGTGCCTGGGCAAAGCTAAACAACAGGGTAAGATTACAATTTATGCCTTCTTTTTCCAGCTGCTCACCGGCTTTGATCCCTTCCCAGGTGGACGCAAGTTTAATAAGAATACGGTCGTTGGGGATCCCTGCTGCATTGTAAAGCGCGATGAGCTTTCTCGCTTTCCCAATACTGGCCTGTGTATCAAAGGATAAAGCGGCATCGACTTCGGTGGAGATTCGGCCCGGGACAATTTTGAGTATTTCCAGTCCGATATTAACAGCGAGTTTGTCTACCGCGTCGCTTACCTGACGGCTCTTGTCATTACTCTGGGTTTTTGCCCAGCCGATTGCTTCTTCAATAAGAGGTTGATATTCAGGAATTTGTGCTGCTTTGAGGATCAGGGATGGATTGGTTGTTGCATCCACTGGTTGGTGCTGTTTTATCGCATCTATATCTCCAGTGTCGGCAACGACTGTGGTGATACCTCTGAGCTGGCTTAGTTTATCTGTCATTAATGAAACCTTATGGCACTTTATTTTTTAGGGCCTGGCTATTGTAACGTCTGTTAGATAAATGTAGCTAGATTAATTCGTTGTAAATTCAGAGAAAGGAAGTGTGAGGCACAACTCAGATTAACGGGCTTGGCGCACTGAATGATCTTGGCTATGATAGGCTGCTTCTATTCCGAATTGAGTTGTACGGTACAATGGATTTAGGGGCTAATTTTTTCACTAAAAAGAAGGTGTTGGTTGTCGATGACTTCGAACCAATCAGGTCGTCGCTAAAGGGGATGTTAGCCGCTTTGGGGTGTAATGATATTCATGTGGCTAGTACGGGTCAGCGCGCCACCGCTATGTGTAAGAAAACGGAGTTTGACTTTTTACTGTGTGACTTCAACCTTGGTGAAGGTAAAGACGGATACCAATTGTTTGAAGAGCTTAAGCTGAACAATTTGTTAAAGCACGATGCCGTTTTTATTATGGTGAGTGCGGAAACCAAGCGCCAGGTTATCCATGGTTTAGTAGAGCTGCAACCGGATGATTACCTGTTAAAACCCTTTTCTTATCGCAGGTTGGAGCACAGGCTTATACGCGCTTTTACTAAGCGGGTTTCCATGGGGCGAATTTACGATTATCTGCAAGATGCTAAATATACGGATGCATTAGAAGAGTGCCAGCGCGTGGCGATAAATACTCCGAAATATTACGCCCAGGCCACCCGCTTTCGCGGCGAAATCTTATTAAAACTCGATCGTCCTGACGTTGCTGAAACTCTCTATCAGGGGGTGCTAAAAGTCAGGCAACAGCCCTGGGCTCAACTCGGTCTGGCCATATCCTGGTTTCACCAGGGTAAAATAAAACAAGCAGAAACCTTATTACTGGAGCTGGCTGAGCGTAACGAAACCCGGCTGGAAGCCTATGACTGGCTGGCTATGATCTACGTTTCCCGGAACAAGCTGAGTAAGGCGGGTGAATATGTTTCCCTGGCGGTAAAACTTTCCCCGCGCAATATATCCAGGCAGCGCTCCAGGGCAAACCTGGCGGTCCTTGAGCAGGATTTCGACACGGCTTGTCGTAGCTTTAAGCAAATATCGAAAAGCGTACGCTACTCTGTTCATGATGATGTGGTGCATCACTTTAACTATGCCAGGTGCCTGTTGGATGCCGCTAAAGGAGGTAATAAGCTGACCTTGGCAAAGCATATCAATAGCATTAACGCGGTATTAAAAGAAGCGATGAAACGTTTTGACCATGATGACTTCCTTGCCCAGGAAACGGTGTTAATGGCTCGCATACATATTATTAAAGGGGAGATCGGGGAGGCTAAAGCACTGCTAAAACAGGTTGATAAACAAGCGGAAGATTTGTCTACTGATGATGATTTTCTCGATTGTGCCAGAGCCTGGTTCTCGGTTGGCGAGCACCAACGCTCCAGTGCGCTAATGGAGAAACTTTCGGTAAGTGAAGATGGTGCTTCTATGGAGAGTTTGACGACAAATCTTTTGTTGGAAAAAGAGAAACAGCAGCAGCAGGACAGTATAGACAGCTTGCTGGAGCTTAATGAAAAGGGTGTAGAGCTATACCGAAGCGGGTTATATCAAGCCGCCACTGATACCTTTATGGATGCTTATGAAGTGATGCCATATAACCCTGTTCTGGCGCTAAACCTGGCACAAGGAATGACTAAGGCCTGGTCAGCCAGATATTCCTTTAACAGGATCAAGGAGATCTGCCTGGATTGTATTAAGGTAATTGAAGCCAGTGATATGGATGAGCAAAACCTGAAACGCTATCGTGCCATCAAGCCGGAACTGGAAGAGCTGATCAGAAAGAGGAAACAGTAGCGGCTAGCTAGAGCACCGATCAGTTTAAAAAATAACCAGATCGACATGAGTGTAAATACATGATCAAATACGTCGCATTGTTAATTATTCACTGGAATTGATTATGTCAGACTCGCGTTATTGGGAGTGCCCTATTGCACTGACGAAACAAGAAGAGCTCATCTGTAAGCGATTGAAGAGTCATGGGAAGTTATTTGTATTTTTACGTCATCACCGGCATCGGATTTTTGATGACAAGATTAATCAGCAGTTAATGGCCATGTATGCCGATCACCCCCGGGGAAAACCACCCGTGCCCACAGCGCAGCTGGCCATGGCTACCCTGTTACAGGCATATGAGCAGAAATCTGATGCAGGGGCGGCGCTGGAAGCCATGTTTGATAAACGTTGGCAAATGGTGCTCAACTGTTTAGGAGAAGAAAGTACACCTTTTTCTCAAGGCACTTTGTGTGATTTTCGTCACCGTTTGGTGAAACACAATATGGATGTCACTTTGCTCGAGCAGAGCGTTGCCGTCGCAAAAGAGTTTGGCGGTTTTTGTCACAAGAAGCTGAGGATTTCCCTGGACTCTGCCCCATTGCAAGGGGCTGGACGAGTGGAAGACACCTTTAACTTGGTCGGTCATGCACTGGAGCTACTGGTGGACTGTGCTGCACAAGTTAGGCAAACCAGCGAAGTGCAGATTATCACGGAAGCAGGCACTCAATTGATTGGCAAGATCAGTATCAAAGCCGCGTTGGACATAGACTGGTCAGATGCCGCAGAAAAGCGAAATGCCATCAATATCCTACTCAAAGATGTGGAAGCCATACGTCAATGGATCGGTAACCAGCCAGCTGCGGTGGCTGAACACAAGGCACTGAAAGAATCACTCGCACTGCTGGAAAGGGTATTGGAGCAAAATATCGAGCTAGATCCTGATGGCGGCTCCCGGGTGAGAAAGGGCGTAGCGCCCGATCGGCAGATTTCTATCCAGGATGGCGACATGCGGCATGGTCGAAAATCGAGCGCCCGCACCATCAATGGCTTCAAGCAACATATTGCCATTGAATTGGACTGGAAGGTGGTATTAGCGACTTGCGTGCGGCCAGCTAATGAGCCAGAACATCAAGCCAGCGAGTTACTGAAACCCAAAGTCCAGCGCTACGGCCAGGTAGAGGAGGTGAGCATAGACCGTGGTTACCTGGCAGCAGAGTGGACCGTCGAATTATATGATCAGGGAAAGACAGTAGTGGCCAAACCCTGGAATCCGGCAACCAACGGAAAGTATGGGAAGAAGGCATTTAGCATTGATCTTGAGCAAGCTCAGGTAACTTGTCCAGCAGGACATACGACGGCTATCCGTGGAAAAAAGGATAACCGAGCTCAATTTCCAGGTGCTCTATGTGATGGCTGTGCAAAGAAAAACGAATGTACCGAGTCAAAGACGGGTAGAAGTCTGTCGATACACCCACAAGAAGCGATGCTGCAAAGGTTGCGATACTATGCTGAAACGGCAGAAGGGCGGGCTGATGCCAGAGAACGAGTCAAAGTGGAGCATTCTCTGGCATCGATCTGTAACCGCAAGGGGCCAAGAGCAAGATATAAAGGGTTACGGCTGAACGAATATGACTTAAGCCGGACAGCGATGATAACCAACTTGCACATAGCGATGAATTTAGCTGCTTAGTTTTTAAACTATATGGTGCTCTAGTGCCGGTCCTGAAACTCGTATGTTTATTCTTAAGTCGTATTTTTAGCGCACAAGACTTATCGCTGTACATTGGATTTGAGTTAGTTACCATTATCACAGCGCCCTCTGTCATTGTCAGTATATGGACTCCTCCAAGATAGCAACAGCAATTTTGGAATAAACAGTTTAGATGCGTGCGTATATTCGGACTCTTTTTGGGGTGCGGCCCCTGGCCCCGGATGTATTCGCACCTTCATGCCTCTACGCTTGCTCGGTATTTACTACCTTGACAATGATCAGGCTCTTGAAGGTCGGTCTCACCTGTTTATTCGTTCTTTGTGTTGCAGCTAAACTCGTTTTCTTTTGTTGTTATGCTGTTAGTGCCTTGGGGGTTTGATATGCCGTGTTGTAATGTAACATCGCCCAAGCCGTTCTGATGGTTTTATTGGCCAATGCGACCGCCGCTCTGAGTTTTCCACGTCGCTCAATAAGAGACTTGAGCCAGGCTTCTTTTGTGTTGCTCGATGCTCGTTTATCCACCGATACCACCACAGATAATGCGCCTTGAATTAACGTTGAACGCAGCCGTTTGTTCCCGGACCTCTTCCCTATATGTCCAAGTGTGACGACTCCCCCCGTACTGTACTGCTTCGGGGTCACTCCGATACATGCTGACGCTTCTCGGCCATTTTTAAAGCTCTCCCCCTTATCTCCCAGCGCAAGAAATATCCCCAATGCATTCACTGGGCCAACCCCTTCCAGCTCCAGTAAGCTCCAGTAAGCGCTGGCAATCCGATTGCTGTCGGATCAGTGCATCCAACGATTTGTTAACTTTAGATAGCTCGTTTTGATGGCGAACAAATGCACGATAAAGCTCAGCCAGTTGAAGACGAAAAGCACCGGGTAAGCCATTCTCTGCATCCTCAAGCAGCTCGGGTATCGCCCGTTTTAGAGCGGCAAACCCCTTTGGAAAAGAAAGACCAAATTCATACAGTAAGCCCCGGATGAGATTAGATGTTGCTGTAATGTGGTCCAGCCAGTGCTCCCTCATCCGCTCAATGGCCTGAAGTCCCTGTTGCTCTACTGATTTTACGCTCACCGTCTTGATGCGTGGCTGACAGGCGGTAATAGCGATAGCAAGTGCATCGTTTTTGTCAGTTTTTTGCCCTTGCCTGTAAGGGCTAACGGCCTTGGGCGTTAACAACATAGGTGTATGCCCCATGGCGAGCATTTTTCTGGCCCAGTAATGTGCAGAGCCACAGGCTTCCATTGCGACGAGAGCGGGAAGTTGCTGTGCCAACCAGACCTCTAATTTTGACTTGGTAAAAGCGCGGTCAGTGACTACCTTTCCGTGTTTATCAACGACACAAACATGAAAAGAGTTTTTTGCCAAATCGATACCAATGACAGTATGGTTATACATGTGTGGACTCCTTTTTCGTATTGGTAGCTCACTAATAACCGTAGTTCGCGGGAGGGGGAGGAGTCCATACATCGCTTGCCTGGCAATCTAGTACCCGAGATCATAAGTCCGTGCAAATTTGCTCGTTATTTGTACGGCCGTTAATTTCTAGCGGGCTAACCCTTTTAAGCACCAGCGTGTTCTTATCTTCAATTGTCCACTCAAACTCTTCTCCTTTCTCCATGCTTAAGGCTTCAGCAATCGCTGCTGGCATATTGAGGTAAAAGGATTTATTAGTCGGTCTTTGTACTTTTTGTATTTTTACTTTGTAACCCATTGTCTTCCCAAAGCTGATTAGCTATCACACCATAAATATAGTATATTAACTATATTTGGTTGGCGATGAATACCTTATTTCCTACGCAATATGCAAATGACATCACTACAACTATTTTATCAATGTTGCGATGTTACACCACCCCAGCCTGTATTCTGACTCGGTTAAAGGCTGTCTTGCTCATTAACGAGACCTTTAATATGAACAAAGTAGCCAGAGAATTGGGGGTTAAGTAGGTGAGCATAAGTTTTCAGAGCTGCTCCCTGTTTGTTTTTTATGCAGCGGTACAGATATTTTTGCGTTTTTTCACCGACTCCAGTATACATGCATCAATTTTCAACATCATGCGTGCGTACCAATCCGTGAAAGTAGTATGGCGCCTTACTGAGGCCGAACAAATTACCCTTAGAGAAGCTGTGGCTAATCACCCCAAACATCGTTGTAGAATCCGGGCTCATGCCATCCTACTCAGCCATAAGAGATACGATATTAAGCAGCTAGCGGATATCTTCGATACCAGCTTGGAGACGCTTTCTAAATGGATCGATTGCTGGGAAGAGTTCGGGATCTCAAGCCTTTATGACGCAAAGCGAACGGGGCGGCCCACTATTTATACGGATGAGGAGAAACAGCGCCTGAAAGAGCTTGTGGATGAGGAGCCTCATCAACTCAAGCGAGCCCAGTCCCTGATGGAGAAAGAAAGCGGCAAAAAAGCCAGCGTTTCAACGATTAAGCGAACGTTGAAAAAAAATTTAACTACAGCCATAAAAGAGCCAGACATTCACTCAAACTAAAGCGTGATGAAGAGGCGTTCCGAAAGTGTTACAACACCCTGAATAAATTTATAAAGCTTGAACAAGAGGGCGAGTTGGACCTCTATTATTTCGATGAATCAGGTTTCAGCCAAAAATCGAACTTACCTTACGCATGGAGCCCAGTCGGTGAGCCGTTTGCATTTCCTGCCTATTCGCATAGTAAGCGATTGAACGTACTTGGCTTTTTAAGCCGCCAAGGAAAGCTGGTTTACCACAGTACCGAAGGTCACGTTACTACTGACACAGTCATCGAGGCGTTTGAAAATCTGATAGAAAATAAGCCACACACCGCAAAGAAAAAACTGACAGTCGTTTTTCTGGACAACGCATCTTTTCACCGCTCTGCGAAATTTAAAGAGAAATGCAGTGACTGGATAACAGAGGGTGTTTTGGTGCTGTATCTGCCAGCTTATTCGCCAGAGTTGAATATCATAGAAATACTATGGCGGAAAATTAAGTATGAATGGCTTCCCACCTGCGCTTTTGAAACATTTGAAAATCTGACCAAGTGTGTAAAAAACATCCTGTCTAATTATCCATCTAAATACAGAATAACTTTTACCTAGGCACTTAGTTGTAATTTCGTCATTAAGTGGAGGGACAGAGCTCGGTTGTTGTTTGCTGCCTGGCCCACTGACTTGGTGAGCAAAAAAGACAAGCAAGGTTTCTTATGTAAAGCTTTCTCTGATTCGCCCAGAAGCGGGGCGCCGCTGACCTATACCGAAGAGCAGCTATGTAATCTGATGGCTCTGGCGCTAAAAGAGCCGACCAAATGTGGAAGAGAAATTACTCATTGGACACATACAGAACTGGCCGATGAAGCGAATATACAACAATTAGCCTCAGGGATATCAAAAAGCACTGTCGGACGTTTTCTCAGACAGGTCGATATCAGGCCACATCGCTCTACCTACTGGCTTAACCCCAAGGTTAAGGATGACGAGGAGTTTAAGAAGGAAGTCAATCATGTCTGTGATACCTATCATCAAGCCTCAATGCTGGCCGAGGAGAATGTTATCACTGTGTCAGTAGATGAAAAAACAGGTATCCAGGCATTAGAGCGCATTTCGCCTGATAAGCCAACAAAACAAGGAATGATTGAAAAGCGGGAGTTTGAATATAAACGTCACGGAACGCTCAGTCTGACGCCAAGTTTCAATATAGTGACTGGTCAGATAATGAATTATCGTATCGCTGAAACACGCAACGAGGTGGATTTCTGTGAGCATATAAAACAAACGGTGGCGACATCCCCGGAAAGTACCTGGGTGATAGTGACGGACCAATTGAATGTGCATAAGTCGGAAACGCTGGTTCGATTTGTCGCAGAACGTTGTGGCATAGATGAAGAGCTTGGCGTTAAGGGAAAATCAGGTATCCTCAAGGATACCGTGTCCAGGCAGCAATTTTTGAGTGATAAATCTCATCGCATCCGTTTTGTTTATACACCAAAGCACTGCTCATGGTTGAACCAGGTCGAGATTTGGTTTGGCATCTTATCGCGAAAGTTACTCAAGCGGGGAAACTTCACTAGCTTGGAGGATCTACGAGGGAAACTGACCCGGTTTATCAGCTATTTTAATAAACAGCTGGCGAAACCATTTAAATGGACTTACAAAGGGAAGGTATTGACGGCCTGATCAAATAACCGCCATTTTTGAACGTATTTATGACCCGAGGTACTAGTGACTTTTAGCGTGCTCCGTGATCGCGGTAAAGCCGCTGGATTCCCTCGTGCGAGGGAATGACAGAATCGGCGTTTCAGGACGGACACTAGCTATAATCTAGGGAAACGCAACCTTTAGTGAGCCGCCATGACACAGTTTATCGCTATCCTGGATGATATTACCCGACTCGATGTAGATATTGTCGTTAATGCTGCGAATAGCAGTTTATTAGGCGGGGGTGGTGTTGATGGGGCGATACACAGGGTGGCTGGACCAGAGTTATTGCTGGAATGCCGCGGGTTGCATGGCTGCGCCGTCGGTGAGGCAAAACTAACCAAAGGGTATGGGCTTAAGGCTAAATATATTATTCATACAGTGGGCCCGGTTTATAGTGGTAACAAAGAAGCTGAGGTGCTGTTAAAGTCCTGTTATATCAACTCTCTCAACCTTGCGTTTGAGCATCCAATTAAGTCCATTGCATTTCCCGCTATCAGTTGTGGTGTCTATGGCTACCCCTATAAGTTAGCGTGTGCCATTGCGGTGGATACGTGTCGTGACTATTTGGCCGGTATTCAAAATGGCATCACCCTCTATTTTTACGCGTTTGATGAGCAATTATATTCTGAATATGAACGTTTGATATCTGCTTCCTGTTAGTTCAATATCTCTTGATAAAAACATCATTTTTGTAAACCTTATGTGTCCCTGTTAAGCAGATCCTAATTCTATGGATCTGTCTGGTTAACCGCGGGTATTGGTTATTTTGCAATGCGATCTGGAAAAACGTTACCTTGTTAATGCTGTGCTAGATCTGCCGCCGACTTAAAAGAGTAAAAAATAATCGTACTTCGAAATGATCTTTCGAAGACGAAGAATTAGAGAGAATTAATGAGCACACTAATCGCATTTTTAAACGATATTATGTGGAACACTGTGCTGGTGTATCTGCTGGTGGGGACGGGGTTGTACTTTACCTTCAGGCTGGGTTTTATCCAGGTCCGCCATTTCCCACATATGTTTTCAGTCCTGAAAAACAGCCGAAAGTCAGACAAGGCGGGTATTTCGTCATTTCAGGCGTTAACTACTAGTCTGGCAGCTCGGGTTGGTGTGGGTAATATGGGCGGTGTTGCGGTTGCCATTTACCTTGGCGGTGCAGGCGCAGTGTTCTGGATGTGGGTTATAGCGATACTGGGAATGGCCACCAGTTTTGCAGAGAGCAGCCTGGCCCAGCTGTATAAGGTAAAAGATGACGATGGCAATTACCGCGGCGGGCCTGCTTATTATATGGAGCAGGGCCTGGGATTAAGGTGGATGGGTGTGTTGTTTTCTATCTTCCTGATCATCGCATTTGGTCTGGTGTTTAACGCGGTGCAAGCGAACGCAATTGCAGGCGCAATGGAAGTTGCCTTTGGTGTAGACCCTTATATTGCGGGCACTGTTCTGGTGGTGCTTGCAGGTGTGATTATTTTTGGCGGCATTCGCACAATAGCAAAATTTGCCGAGTTGGTAGTGCCTGCGATGGCCCTGGTTTATTTAGCGATCTCCTTGATCGTGGTAGCACTTAATATTACCGAGTTACCAGCTGTATTAGTGCTTATTGTAAAGTCAGCATTTGGCTGGCAGGAAGCGGGTGCTGGGGCTCTGGGTGCGGCTATCTTAAATGGTATCAAGCAGGGCCTATTTTCCAATGAAGCCGGCATGGGCAGTGCACCTAATGCGGCGGCAACCGCCACGCCGTATCCGCCGCACCCAGCATCACAGGGTTATGTTCAGATGTTGGGTGTGTTTATTGATACCATAGTGATCTGTAGTGCAACAGCGGCCGTTATCCTGCTTTCTGGGCAGTTTGAGTCCGGCTCAGGGGTTACCGGTATTGAGCTGACGCAATTAGCCTTATCATCCCAAGTGGGTGATTGGGGAAGTATCTTTATCGCGGTCGCTATCTTCTTCTTTGCCTTTACGTCAATAGTGGCGAACTACTCCTATGCGGAAACCAACTTAATCTTCCTGGAGCATAATCATAAGACCGGACTGACTCTATTTAGGGTGTTTGTGTTAGGTATGGTGATGTTTGGCGCCGTGGGCGAACTACCTACAATGTGGGCAATGGCCGACGTGTCTATGGGGTTGATGGCGATAACCAACCTAATTGCCATCCTGCTGCTTTCAGGTGTAGTGATTAAGCTGGCGAAAGACTACAACGGTCAGTTAAAGCTAGGTAAGGCGCCGATCTTTGATTCCACCCGCTATCCAGAGCTGGATCGCCAGCTGGAGCCAGGGATCTGGGACAATCAAAAGTAATTATTAAATACAGCCGGGTAAATCCCCCGGCTTTTTATTGGAAGTTTTCACTATAATTTTAGGTGTTCTCCGCTTTCATTACGCTATATATTTGCCGAGTTAACAAATCTTGGTTATTTTGATAAAATATCAGTATATGGCGGATTTTACTGTAGACCCACCTAGTTTGAGATGGAACTTTATGATAAATAACAAGAAACTAATATTTGCTGCGCTGACTACGCTAGTGCTCTCTGCATGCTCTTCATCAAATTCTCCTGATTTCGACAGGGATGGCGTGGTGCGGGGGTTAGATCATTGTCCTGGTACGCAAGGCGGTGCATGGGTTGATGAGAATGGCTGTGCGCTAGATAATACGGTGCAGCTGGAGCCAGATAATGAAACTGTCCCAACTTATGATTCGCCAATCGTAGACCACGCTCATGTCAAAATTGAAATTAATAAAACGCCTGAATTGCTAGCGGAACCCATAGTAGAAACTGTGGTGGAAATAGATCCCGAATGCGTAGACTATGTGGAAACGTCAGATTTTAAAGTCAATAGCTTTGCTCCGCTACATTATGCCACCAATGCATGGCAGTTAACCCGAGAGAATAAAGTGCATTTGGACTGTATTGCCGTCGCGACCAAGGCGTCAGGCTTTAAATTAGAAGTGCAAGGTAATACCGATGATGTCGGCTCTGCCGATTACAATGCCGTGCTTTCCGATAAGCGAGCAAATGAAGCTTATGAATATTTAATGTCTAAAGGCGTTGAAACGACGTTAGTAAGCACTGTGGGACTGGGTTATTCCCAACCTGTTTCAGGTAATGATACAGCAGAAGGCAGGGGTCAGAACCGTAGGGTCGACTTTTTGATTGAGAAGGCTGAAGAATAACAATTAAGCCGGCTGTCGCCGGCTTTTCTTTTTACTGATATTGACTCTCGAACCAGCTTTCTAATATCAATACAGCGGACATACTGTCCACCTTCCCTTTCTCCAGTGCTTTATATCCGCCTTCGCTGAACAGACGCTCTTTAGCCGCAGTTGTAGTTAACCGCTCATCCTGCAAATGGGTTTTCACACCAAAGCGGCCTTGTATCCGGTTGGCAAACTTCTTTGCTCCAAAGGTAATTTGCTGATTTGTTCCATCCATATTCAGCGGTAACCCAACGACGACAAGGTCGGGTTGCCATTCTTCCAACAGACTTTTTATCTGCTCCCAGTTGGGAATGCCGTCTTTTGCTTTTAACGACGTGAGGGGGCTGGCACTGGTGGTCACTTCCTGACCAACCGCAACACCAATACTCTTAGTGCCAAAATCAAAGGCTAACAGGGTTTTTTCATTCATTATAGGTAACTTGGATTTAAGTGAGTGGAACTAGCGATGTAATGCAAGGAATTGTCTTCTCAGTCAGGCGTGGCCTATTTCCGATGACAGTTGCCAGATATCAATCCCTAAATTGGTCGCTGCTTGCTCCCACCTTTTGTGGATGGGAGTATTAAACATGATGTCAGGCGATGCAGGCAAGGTCAGCCAGGAATTATCTGCCAGTTCCTGCTCCAGCTGTCCCGGGCTCCAACCGGCATAACCTAATGCCATCAGATATTGGCTGGGTTCATCTTTGGTGCCTAAGGTTGCCAGTACATCTTTAGAGGTAGTGACCATAAAATCGTCATGAAGCTTTAAGCTGCTATCAAAACCTTGCATGGGGGAGTGTAATACAAACCCGCGATCCGGGCTGACTGGCCCGCCTTGTAATACGGGTTTGGCTAGATTGTTAACACGCGGAGAGCTTGGCTCAATATCAATTTGCTCTAACAACTCCGCTATATGTAAATCCAGCGCCAGGTTAATCACCAGCCCCATAGCCCCATCATCGTTGTGCTCACAGATATAGGTCACTGAACGCTCAAAGTACGGACCTTTGAGGCTAGGCATAGCTAAAAGGAAGTGGTTTTGCAGACTTTGCATTAAATAGTATTCAATGGCTTAGACTAGTATGCCCTTAATTATGGCAGCAATATGCTCATAATAAAACGCTTTTCAGCCTGTCACTGTCTTATGGTGTGTATTAACCACGTGTTTTAAAAGCGAAAAGTCACTGTTCGTGATTTTTCGCTCAGGATACATGCTTGAGCTACTCTTGCTCGGTTAGCCTTTTTTCTATTGCATCCATCAACAAGGCACTGATATTGGTATCAAACGCATTGTCGATTTCCTGTATACAAGTAGGGCTGGTGACATTAATTTCGGTGAGCTTGTCGCCGATAACATCAAGCCCAACGAAGATAAGCCCTTTCTTTTTAAGGGTCGGGCCTATGGCTCTGGCTATTTTCCAGTCGCTGTCAGAGAGTGGGCGCGCTTCACCCCGGCCACCTGCAGCCAGATTGCCACGAGTTTCCCCCTTTGCCGGAATACGGGCCAGGCAATATGGAACCGGTTCGCCATCAACAACCAGAATGCGTTTATCACCCTCGGTAATTTCCGGAATAAAATTTTGCGCCATACAGTAGGTAGAACCATGGTTGGTCAGGGTTTCGAGTATCACGCCCAGGTTAGGATCATTGGGTTTTACCCTAAAAATGGATGCCCCGCCCATACCGTCCAACGGCTTGAGGATCATATCCTGATGTTTCTGGTGGAAGTCTCTGATTTTTTGAGCGTCACGACTGACCAGGGTTTCCGGTGTAAATTCACTAAACCAGGCGGTAAAGAGCTTTTCATTGGCGTCACGCAGGCTTTGTGGTTTATTGACGATTAAACAGCCTTCATCTTCTGCACGCTCCAATAAATAGGTGGCGTAGATATATTCGGTATCGAAAGGGGGATCCTTACGCATCAAGACGACATCGAGATCGGCAAGGGTGTGAGAGTTAGGTTCACTGAGCTGGTACCATTGGTCTGGGTTTTTTTCTACCTTAAGCTTTCTGGTGGTGGCAAAGGAGCGTCCATTTTCCAAGTAGAGATCCTGCATTTCCATATAATACAGTTCCCAACCACGTTTCTGCGCTTCCATTAACATGGCAAAGCTGGAATCTTTGTGAATTTTGATGGCCGAGATAGGATCCATCACAATACCCACTTTAATAGTCATTATATTTTCCATTTGTGTAGATTAAATCAATTGTAACGATTCGGGATCTTTACACCCGCCGGCCTAAGCTCCCGGAGTGATCACCCCAGATCGCCAAATCGGCACTGCAAGGCGGTAATGGCGGTTAATGCTGCAGTTTCGGTACGCAATACCCTGGGGCCTAATAAGGTTTGGGTAAAGTTGACCGCTTCGGTTAGCTGCAGCTCTTCGTCACTAAAACCACCCTCAGGACCAATCAGCAGGCGCAGACCTGCTGTGGGCTGGGGTAGCGTATTAATACTGTATTCAGCCCTGGGGTGCAGGGTGAGCTTTATTTCTTCCGATTCAACGCAAACCCATTCCTTAAGCCAAATGGCACTATTTATGGCAGGAACCTTATTGCGACCGCACTGTTCACAGGCACTCACAGCTATTTTTTGCCACTGAGCTATTTTTTTCTCCAGTCGTTCGCCTGTCAGCTTAACACCACAGCGCTCACTAAACAGGGGCGTTATTTGTGTTACCCCGAGCTCTACGGCTTTTTGGATAACAAATTCCATCCGCTCCCCGCGGGATATTACCTGCCCCAGGTGGATGGCCAGCGGACTTTCACTATTGCTATCATCAAACTCTTTTAGCTCGACAGTCACGCTTTTTTTGCTGGCGGCTAAGATTTCTGCCAGATATTGGCCTCCCTGGCCATTAAAAAGCCACAACTGCTCCCCGGCTTGTAGCCTGAGAACACGGCCTACGTGGTTTGCACTGTCACTGTTTAGTTCAAGTTTTCTGCCACAGCTTAGTTCTTGTGGCTCAAAAATCCGGTGTATACGCATCAAAAATGCCCTTTATTATAGGTTGTTACAAGCCTGCAGAACATAAGGATTAGGGTTTCCCTGAGCCTGATAGATCAGCTCGTCACGGCTGCATTCCCAGTCATCAACCGGATATTGCTTGTTCCAGGCATTGAATAACTGCGTTTGTTGTTTTGACAGGCGAACTGCATATTCGTCTCGCATGTAAAAGTAGATGCGGGCAACGGCGCCCTTTTGCAAGTCAGCAGGCTCAAATCTGCGTTGTTTAAAGTCGGTTTTCACCTGGCACTGCCCATATTGGCTTGGCTCGGCTTTCCATTGGTTAAATCGGTAGTTAGAACGGTCGCTATTTACTTCACCTATGGCAGGCACCAGATTGTGCAGGTCGGCCTCCATTTCGCGGAACACCAGGTCTGTCCTGCCACAGTTTTTACGTCCGCCTCGTTTACCGTTCACCGTTTCCCGCCAGCATTGTCTTTGATGCCCCATCTCCCAGGCGGGCATTACGTGCTCCCACTCGATACGATTTGCCCTGGTTTCCTGCTTGCGTACCTGGTAGCCGCAAGAATCCAGCTCAGGGACCAGTTTTTTACCCAGGCGTTGGATATTGCAGCCGCAATAGAAACTGGTCGGGTGTTCGCGATAGATCTCGCTGGCGATTTTTTTTGATTTCCGAAAACTCTCAGGTGCGGCCTGGGCCTGAATAGAAATAGCAAATAAGGCGAGGCAAATAATAAGTCGCATGGGCTCTTCCAAAATTGAAAAAGCGCCTAGGATAACAGGCTAATTTCATTAGAAAAGGTGGAGTGTTTTAATATGTTTTATGTCAACTGGTGGAATATATAAGTAAAGTGCTGTTTTTAACTAATATCCTAGCGGAGTCAGGGCCGATCTACAGAGCTTACATAAATAAGTGGCACCTTTTTGAGCTTTGTTGTGCCTGCGAATTGTTAACGCATGCTCACTGCAAATGCACTGATATGTATAGGTTTTTCCAGTTAAAGAGCTTACATCATAGCTATGTGTACGCGAAGGGGGAAGGTTAAATACCTCTGTCATCAGGCTTTGCCAATGTTTGCCATGAGGGGGCACATTTCCATATAAATGAAAAGCGAGCAGATGGGCTACTTCATGGGGCACGACATGAGCGAGGAAATGGGCTCGATTTTCCCTGAACAACACGGGGTTAAATTTTAGCACCCATAAGGTGAGGTGGGCGGTTCCGGCAATCTTTCCTCTCTGGTTATGTAGCACCTTGGGCAGTGGGAAAGGGGTATTAAAAAAGCGCTCTGCCAGTTGAAAGCAGGAGCTTACCTGCCGGGTGAGCGCTTTTTGTTCTTCTTGATTAAGCATTACGGCTTATTTAAGGCCTGCCGCCTCTTTTAACTGCTCTGCCTTATCTGTTTTTTCCCAAGGAAATTCGTCACGCCCGAAGTGGCCGTAAGCCGCTGTAGCCTGATAAATAGGCCGCTCGAGATCCAACATTTTCAGAATGCCGTAAGGACGCAGATCGAAGTTGTCGCGAACAATTTGCGTAAGTTTGTCTTCGCCTACCTTGGCGGTGCCGAAGGTCTCTACGCTGATAGAGGTTGGCTCCGCGATACCGATAGCGTAAGACACCTGGATTTCACAGCGATCGGCCAGACCTGCAGCAACAATGTTTTTAGCAACATAACGCGCAGCATAGGCTGCAGAGCGATCCACTTTAGAAGGATCTTTACCGGAGAACGCGCCGCCACCGTGACGGGCCATGCCGCCGTAAGTATCTACGATAATTTTACGCCCGGTCAGGCCACAGTCACCCATAGGGCCACCGATAACAAAACGGCCGGTGGGGTTAATAAAATACTTGGTATTTTCAGTTAACCACTTGGCAGGAAGCACAGGTTTAATGATTTCGTCCATTACAGCTTCTCGCAGATCTTCTGTCGAAATACTGTCACAGTGTTGGGTAGATAGGACAACCGCATCGATACCGGCAATCACCCCATTTTCGTAGGCAAATGTTACCTGGGATTTAGCGTCTGGACGTAACCAGGACAAAGTCCCGCTCTTGCGCACGTCGGCCTGGCGCTTTACCAGGCGGTGTGAATATGTCACAGGCGCAGGCATTAACACTTCGGTTTCATTGGTGGCATATCCAAACATCAAGCCCTGATCGCCGGCGCCCTGCTCTTCGGGGCGGGAGCGGTCGACACCTTGGTTGATATCGGGAGACTGTTTACCTATGGTGTTTAAGATGGCACAAGAGTCCGCATCAAAACCCATATCTGAATGTACATAACCGATTTCACGTATGGTTTTACGTGTTAATTCTTCAATATCAACCCAGGCACTGGTAGTTACTTCACCACCGACCATGACCATACCTGTTTTAACATAAGTTTCGCAGGCTACCCTGGCTTTAGGGTCTTGAGCCAGGATGGCGTCTAATACCGCATCAGAGATCTGATCGGCGATTTTATCCGGATGCCCTTCGGAAACGGATTCTGAAGTAAATAGATGTCTTGCCATCGTTTCTGTTCCAATTAGCTGAATTTGAAGTTTGGATGTTTTACCATCTGGACGTCTATTCTAGGGAAAAAAATCAAATTTTCCAGTATTTTCTTATGGTTCGGTAGTTGGCGTTATCTTCTTTTCTATATGTCTGGTCTATACCCAAGCTGCTTGGGAATGCGGGGATCAGCAAGTCGAGAAGCGACCGGGTTCAAGGCATAAAGCCGAAGGTCTAGTCTTCTACATCAAGGTTTTATAACGCCGAAGAGGGTTGCTTCTCGTCTTGCCCGAAGGGAGTTCAGCCAGAAAGTCAGCACTGCGTTGCAGCGCTTGAAAAGGGAATGCCATTCCCTGCTCGCTGCGCCTTGTTCTGACATCCTGTCTGAGCTCTGAATCTGCATTTCCAAGTAGTTTGGGTATAGAGGTTCTGAGGGGAGGATTGTTTTAATTCTGGTGCTTAATGTCGGGCTATTAATGTTTCCCTTTTAATCTCGGGCTGTCGCTAAGCAGAATTTTTTGTCTGGCAAGGAGTAGCTCTATCAGATTCTGCTGCTTGAAAAAACGTGATTGGACCAGGTAAGCACTTAAGGTTCCGACGATACATGGAAAGGCCAGCGACAAATTAAGCGTTGTTTCAACAACCAGCAATACTGCAGCTATGGGGCTTTTAAGTACTGAACCTAAAAAAGCCGACATACCCACCAATACAAATAGCTGAGGTGCTTCGTTAGGTAACCAGAGGGAAGCCAAATGACCGGTAATAGCCCCCAACACCAGGCAAGGGCCCAGAGCCCCACCAGGAATGGCAGCGCCAATAGCGATGGCAGATATCAGGTACCTTAAAAATAACCAAGTTAACACGTAATAACTGGTGGGGGACTCATAAATCAGCGTAGTGAGTACTTCGTCACCCAGGCCTAATACTTCAACTCCAAATAAACCAGCCAGGCTGGTGACCGCTGCGGCAAATAGAAACTTGCCCCAATAGGGAAATGGCAGGGTTTCGGCGGTAAAGCGGATCAATTTAAGGAAGTAAGTGGCCAGCAGACCACAAACCGCCCCTAATAAGGCTAGCTCCGGGATCAGGCTCAGTTGGTACTGAAAGTCTTTAGCGTCGATATGAAACTCGTAGGCGCCGGTTTGTCTTGCCATCCAGGCGGCAAAAAACGCCGATATAGTGACAAAGATAAAGGTGCGCCAATAAAAGCGCCGGATTATGGTTTCGAAGGCAAAAAATATTCCCGTTATCGGCGTATGAAATAACACAGAGAAGGCGGAAGCGGCGCCACAAGCGGATAATATCCGCAGCGACCTTTCCGGTAATGAAAGTAGTTGGCCCACCATATTGGCGCTGGCTGCACCAATATGGACCGCCGGGCCCACCGCACCAACGGCAAAGCCCGAGATTAATGCGGTGGCTGCGGCGGCCATTTGGTAGACCGCATTTTTCCAATCTAATCTACCGCTGTTAAAGTGATAGGCAATGACCACAAGGGGCAAGCCAGATTTTGTATTAGGGCTAAAATAGCGAAATAGTCCTATAAGCAAAATCGCTCCGATAAAAGGTGCCGCTATATCCAACGCTCTGCCGGTGGAGTCCGGGGAATAAAGCTGAAGTTTAGCCAGCTGCGCAAACAATAAAACAGTGAGAGTGGTTAAGCCGGTGGCAAACAGGCTTATAGGAAGCAACTTAATAAGAGAGCCTGCGGGTTTCATTTTGTGTCCTGCCAGCACGAGGTGTTAGTTGGGGTCAACAAGTGTAATGGATTTTCCGGTTTTTTATAGTGCAAATGATAAGCCCAGGCATGTAAAACACCAATCTCCCCCTAAAGATGGCTGCTTACATCAAGGAAAAAACAAAATATGTGCGTTTTTTTTACAAAACGGATTGCAGCATAAGGCCTATCTTTGGGACAATACCGGCCTCTGTTAGAGACGTATAAGAAAGCCGATAGTTTCCGTCAGGGAATTACGAGCAACTGACTTATCCTTGAGTACTTACGAAGCAAAACCTAAAGAAGCAGGAGATACCATGCCTTCTCGTAAAGAGCTAGCAAATGCGATCCGCGCCCTGAGCATGGACGCGGTTCAAAAGGCCAATTCCGGTCACCCAGGCGCCCCTATGGGCATGGCAGATATTGCCGAAGTACTATGGCGTGACTTTTTAAAGCACAACCCGACTAACCCGAACTGGGCCGATCGTGACCGTTTTGTGCTGTCAAATGGCCACGGCTCTATGCTGCTTTATTCTCTACTGCACCTATCCGGTTATGAATTGTCTATCGATGATTTGAAAAACTTCCGTCAGCTGCACTCCAAGACTCCGGGTCATCCTGAATACGGTTATGCGCCGGGTGTTGAAACTACTACAGGACCTTTGGGGCAGGGCGTTACCAATGCAGTAGGTATGGCGTTGGCTGAAAAGTCTCTGGCTGAACAGTTCAACCGTGAAGGCCATGACATCGTTGACCACTTTACCTATACATTCCTGGGTGATGGTTGTTTGATGGAAGGTATTTCTCACGAATCCTGTTCTCTGGCCGGCACGCTGGGCCTGGGTAAATTGGTCGCATTCTGGGATGACAACGGTATCTCTATCGATGGTGACGTTGAAGGCTGGTTCACCGATGACACGCCTAAGCGTTTCGAAGCCTATGGCTGGCACGTAATTGCCGGTGTTGATGGTCACAATGCCGATGAGATTAAAGCAGCCATTGAGCAGGCACAAGCCGAAACCAGCAAACCAACGCTGATCTGCTGCAAAACAATTATTGGTTTTGGCTCTCCAAACAAACAAGGTGGTCATGATTGTCACGGTGCTCCACTGGGTGCTGACGAAATCATTGCTGCTCGTGAATTCCTGGGTTGGAAGCATGAAGCATTCGATATCCCATCTGACGTATATGGGCAGTGGGACAATAAAGAAGCTGGTAGTGCTCTGGAAAGCGCCTGGGATGAAAAACTGGCTGCGTATAAAGCTGCTCACCCAGAGCTGGCCGCCGAATTCGTTCGCCGTACCAGTGGTGAGTTACCGGCACAGTGGGAAGAAAAATCTTCCGCTTATATTAAAGAACTACAACAAGGTCAGGCTAAAATTGCAACGCGTAAAGCCTCGCAAAATTGCCTGGAAACCTTTGGTCCATTGCTGCCTGAACTAATGGGTGGCTCTGCCGACCTGGCGCCTTCTAACCTGACCCTGTGGAAAGGCTCTAAAGCGCTGGAAGCAACAGATGCCAGCGGTAACTATATCCACTACGGCGTACGTGAGTTCGGTATGTCGGCCATTATGAATGGTCTGGCGCTGCACGGTGGATTCGTACCTTATGGCGCCACCTTCCTGATGTTTATGGAATACGCACGTAATGCATTGCGTATGGCTGCACTGATGAAACAGCGTGCTATCCACGTATATACTCATGACTCTATCGGTCTGGGTGAAGATGGCCCAACTCACCAGCCGGTTGAGCAGATCGCCAGCCTGCGTCTGACGCCAAATATGAGCACCTGGCGCCCATGTGATTCTGTTGAGTCCGCGGTGGCCTGGAAACACGCTATTGAGCGCAGTGATGGTCCAACGGCGCTGATCTTCAGCCGTCAGGGTTTGACGCCTCAAGGACGTAATGACCAGCAACTGACCAATGTGGCTAAAGGTGGTTACACCCTGGTTGAATGTGATGGTCAGCCAGATTTGGTGCTGATTGCTACCGGCTCTGAAGTGGAGCTTGCTGTTGAAGCCGCTCAGGTCCTTCGCGAAAAAGGTCAGAAGGTACGTGTTGTATCTATCCCTTGTACCGATGTATTTGATGCTCAAAGCGCGGATTACAAAGAATCTGTATTGCCTGCAGCAGTGACTAAGCGTGTTGCTATTGAAGCGGGTATTGCTGATTACTGGTATAAATACGTAGGCCTGAATGGCAAGATCATTGGTATGACAACCTTTGGTGAGTCCGCGCCGGCCGGTGAGTTGTATAAGATGTTTGGTTTCACAGTAGAAAACATTGTCGAGACAGCCGAAGCGCTGGCTTAATTCCCGGTAAAGCCAAGATAAAAAAAACGCCGCTTATGCGGCGTTTTTTTATACTTGTTTTTGAGTAAGCCGCTTGGTTGATAAAGGGAGTAATAATATAAATATCCATAATGGGGAACCCGGTTGGAGCGATTGTTTACCTTTGCTGTATTATTCCCACTAAAAATTTTGACAATGCTGCTCGTTTATCTGATCTATGCTGTATTCGCTACTCAGCGAGCACTTTGTTCGTGGTAGATAAGTAATAACTTTGTCACTGGTTGTGGTAGTATTACTACAATTTTACGACTTTAAGCGCGTTTCAGGGGCCGATTATGACGAATTGGTTCTTTTATTAGATCCCCTAGCAGGACGTTAGTAAACAGCCGAAACTTGCCTGAAATCAATCATGTTGCAGGAAATGATAGATAAACCCATGTAATAAAGGCTATTTATTTTTGTTGTAAGTTAAAGTCAGACGACTCAAATCGCAGTTATCTATGAAAATTAAGAAATAAACTTACAGTTTCTGATATACATCAAGTCAAGACACTGGCTTAAAAAGGTAAATTAGACTCATATTTCTCGTTCCAGTGCGGTTTAACCATAAGTGCTCAAGATAAGCCAGGTGTAACTGGGAGAGGTTTCACCGGATTTATATTTAGCTAGAGGACATAAAATGTCAGTTAAAAAAATGGTTGAACAGGATTTAGCAGGTAAACGCGTATTCATTCGTCAGGACTTAAACGTACCTGTAAAAGATGGAAAAGTGACCTCGGATGCTCGTATCAGAGCGTCAATCCCAACGATTAAATTAGCCCTGAAAAACGGCGCTAAGCTGATGATCACTTCTCACCTTGGCCGTCCTGTTGAAGGTGGCAGTGAAGAAGAAAATGCAGCGTTTACCTTACAGCCAGTGGTTGATTACCTGAATGAAGCTTTAGATGTACCTGTTCGCCTGGAAAAAGATTACCTGAATGGTGTCGATCTTGCCGAAGGTGAAGTGGTTGTCCTGGAAAACGTTCGCTTTAACAAAGGCGAAAAGAAAAATGAGCAAGCGCTGAGCAAACAACTGGCAGCGCTGTGTGACGTATATGTAATGGATGCATTTGGCACCGCACACCGCGCCCAAGCCTCCACACACGGTATCGGTCAGTACGCACCAGTTGCTTGCGCCGGTCCGTTACTGGCGGCTGAGCTAGAAGCTCTGGGTAAAGCCATGGACAAACCGGCACGTCCTTTAGTCGCTATTGTGGGCGGCTCCAAGGTATCGACTAAGCTGACTGTACTCGAGTCCTTGTCCACAGTCGCTGACCAGCTAGTTGTTGGTGGTGGTATCGCCAATACCTTTATCGCTGCAGAAGGGCACAATGTTGGTAAGTCTCTATGTGAGGCGGGCCTGATTGATACAGCGAAGAAGCTGATGAGTGAATGCGCTATTCCTGTTGCCACTGATGTGCGTGTTGGTACCGAATTTTCCGAAACGGCAACGGCCACAATCAAAGCCTCTGCTGATGTTTCTGATGAAGACATGATCTTCGACCTGGGGCCGGAGTCAGCCGAGGCCCTGGCAAAAATCATCAAGGAAGCAAAAACCGTGATCTGGAATGGCCCGGTTGGCGTATTTGAATTCGATAACTTCGCAGCAGGCACCGAGGTCGTAGCCAGAGCCATTGCAGAAAGCGATGCATTTTCTATTGCCGGTGGCGGTGACACTCTGGCGGCTATCGACAAATTCGGCATTGCCGATCAGATATCTTATATTTCTACCGGCGGCGGTGCTTTCCTCGAGTTTGTTGAAGGTAAGAAGTTACCCGCCGTGGTTATGCTAGAAGCGCGTGCGCAAGACTAATTGTTAAAACGGGAGCACGAGCTCCCGTTTTTAATAGCGCGACAATATTGTATAATACGCGCCGAAAAAATATTAATTCAATGTGACAGAGAAAATAGGACTAGTATTATGTCTCAGAAAATTTTAGACGTTGTAAAACCAGGTGTTATCACAGGTGATGACGTTCAAAAAGTATTTGAAATCGCCAAAGCAAACAAATTTGCACTTCCGGCTGTAAACGTTGTTGGTACAGATTCTATCAATGCAGTTCTGGAATCTGCCGCTAATGTAAAAGCGCCTGTTGTTGTTCAGTTCTCCAACGGTGGCGCTGTATTTACCGCAGGTAAAGGCCTTAAGCTTGAAGGTCATGAAGCTGCAATCCTGGGTGCGGTTTCCGGTGCGAAACACGTACATGCTGTTGCCGAAGCCTATGGTATTCCAGTCATTCTTCACACTGACCATGCGGCCAAGAAACTGCTGCCTTGGATCGACGGACTACTCGACGCGGGTGAAAAGCACTTCGAAGAAACAGGCAAGCCTTTGTTTAGCTCTCACATGATCGATCTTTCTGAAGAGTCGTTAGAAGAAAATATCGAAACCTGTGCTAAATACCTTGAGCGTATGTCTAAAATCGGCATGACGTTGGAAATCGAACTGGGTTGTACCGGTGGTGAAGAAGACGGTGTTGATAACTCCGATATGGATGCGTCTCTGCTATATACTCAGCCTGAAGATGTTGCTTATGCATATGAGACACTAAACGCTGTCAGCCCACGTTTCACGATTGCTGCTTCTTTCGGTAACGTTCACGGTGTATACAAGCCAGGAAACGTTGTTCTGACTCCGACTATCCTGCGTGACTCTCAGGCTTATGTATCCGAGAAGTTTAGCCTTCCAGCCCAGTCTCTGAACTTCGTATTCCACGGTGGCTCCGGCTCTTCTGCGGCTGAAATCGAAGAGTCTATCGGTTACGGCGTGATCAAAATGAACATCGACACCGATACCCAGTGGGCAACATGGGACGGCGTTAAAGAGTACTACAAAGAGAATGAAGCTTACCTGCAGGGCCAGATTGGTAACCCTAAAGGTGAAGACCAGCCTAACAAGAAGTTCTATGACCCACGCGTATGGTTGCGTAAAGGCCAGGAATCTATGGTTACGCGTCTTGAGCAAGCTTTCGCCGATCTTAACGCAAAAGACGTGCTGTAATACGCTGTAACAAAAGCTTATAAGTAGCCTTTAATTTGTCTAAAAACCCGCTATTTAGCGGGTTTTTTTTATTGTCCCCCCCCCAGCAACCCCCGTCATACAGCTATTCAGTAGAAACAGACTATTATTGTTTAAAATGATTGTAAAAGGTGTTTTATCCGGTTGTAAGCGATAAGTGACATATTTCTAGTCAGTGGCACCGGTCTACGCAGGGGCTTATGTTTTCACCCTTTCAATATTTGTAGTAGTATTAGCGTCTATACAAATAAATTACTAAAATTTGCTGAAATCAGAATAACCCCAAAGGATTAGATGAGCTATCAGGATAAGGTGGCGAAATCCATTGGACTCGACTGAATAGAATCCCAAGGGAAGATAATTGTTATGGTGTTAAAAACTGTCGAAACGCTCTCTGTAGTAACTAAGTTGTCCGGCGATGCTTTTGTTATCGATAATGAAGGAAATCAGCGAGCTCTTAAGGTTGGAGATAGGCTAAAACCAGGTGAAATGTTTGCATCTGAATCAGAGCAATTCACCCTGGCCGCTCTGAATGAAACAGAACTTTTAACACCCGAAAACCTTGCTACACCCGGCGATGAAGTCGAGGTTACAGGCTTGCCTCAAGCCGAAACAGAATTTGCTGAAGAGCAAACAGCCGATCTTCCCGAAGATGTGCTCGATGAAATTGCGGCATTACAAGAATCCATATTGGCTGGCGTCGACCCCACAGCATCAGAAGAGTTTGAAGCACCGGCGGCAGGTGAAACAACGACCGGCTCGTCAATTGATGGTGATGGCAGATACCCCTGTAAGGGAGCTGGATACTACGGACACGGGTGCCAGAGCACAGCAACAGACTCCAGAGCCAACACCAGAGCCGACGCCGACACCAGAGCCGACTCCGACACCAGAGCCGACTCCGACACCAGAGCCGACTCCGACACCAGAGCCGACGCCGACACCAGAGCCGACGCCGACACCAGAGCCGACGCCGACACCAGAGCCGACGCCGACACCAGAGCCGACTCCGACACCAGAGCCGACTCCGACACCAGAGCCGACTCCGACACCAGAGCCGACTCCGCCACCAGAGCCGACTCCGCCACCAGAGCCGACTCCGACACCAGAGCCGACTCCAGTGCCAGGGCCGGCTCCAGTGCCAGGGCCGGCTCCAGCGCCAGAGCCGCCTCCAGCGCCAGAGCCGACTCCGAGTTTTACCCTGACGGCGAACGACGACAGTAACGCCAACGCGGTACTGGAAAGTCAGAGTGCGCAATACAAGATAAGCTTGTCCGGCGCAGAGATTAAAGCCGGTGAAACAGTGACCTTGAAACTGGCGGCGGCAGGTTTACCGGATAGCGCCATTAAAGATGTGGACTTTGGTGATATCCAGGGTGCTAACTTTGATGCGCAAAGCGGGTTATTAACCCTGACGGGTCCTTTGGCGGTAGGTGATGAGATCAGCATTACCGTCCCGACCCTGGATGACTACCTGGCGGAAGATCCGGAGCAATTCAGCGTGTCGCTGAGTGAAGCGAAGGTGGATGGCAGCGTAGTGGGCAGCTCGGGTGTGGTGACCACGACGATTAGTGACGATACCGGACCGAAAGCCCCAGTGCCGGGACCAGGTGAAGATCCCCTGCCACCGGCAGACGATGCGGATAAAGTGTTCGTCAAACTGACGGGCAATGTGTCAGGTAAAGAAGGCGAGACCCTGAGCCATCAACTTCTGTTGGTTGACTCGCAAGGCAACAAGGTGACTGCGGCTGACACGGTAACAGTGACCCTGAGCTACAACGCAGGCGGGGCAGACAGTGCCACGGCCGGCAAAGATTACACAACAGTAACCAGCATCGAGATCCCGAAAGATGAGGATGGGGTGACACTGGACATCAGTGCCCTTGACGACTTCCTGAAGGAAGTACCGGCAGAAGGTTACACGGTGAGCATCAAGACGGTGAGCGGCGGTGGTTTTGAACACCTTGAAGCGCACCAAATGAACAGCGCAACGGGTACCATAGCGGACGATTACACGGGTGGTCCGGGAGACCCGGGTCTGGAAGACACTGTTTATGCCGTTATCACAGGTGATGTGACGGTAGATGAAGGTGGTCAAGCCAGCTATAAAGTAACGCTGCAGGATGCAGACGGTAAAGCGGTGACGGTAAGTGAAGATACGGAAGTCACCGTGGTGTTTGCCAACAAGGCCGGCGCCAGCAATGAAGATTACCAGTATGGCGATGGTGAAACGCTGAAAGTCGTCATACCTAAGGATGGCTCCAGCGCTGAATTTACGGTGGATGCCGCAAATGACCAGACACGTGATCCGAATGAAGCCTATGAAGTGAAGGTGAAGGAAATATCGGGTGATAAGTTTGAACACCTAGATACCAGCAGCAAAGTCACCACTGTTATTCAGGACCAATCAGCCCCGATCTTTACCCTGACGGCGAACGACGACAGTAACGCCAACGCGGTACTGGAAAGTCAGAGTGCGCAATACAAGATAAGCTTGTCCGGCGCAGAGATTAAAGCCGGTGAAACAGTGACCTTGAAACTGGCGGCGGCAGGTTTACCGGATAGCGCCATTAAAGATGTGGACTTTGGTGATATCCAGGGTGCTAACTTTGATGCGCAAAGCGGGTTATTAACCCTGACGGGTCCTTTGGCGGTAGGTGATGAGATCAGCATTACCGTCCCGACCCTGGATGACTACCTGGCGGAAGATCCGGAGCAATTCAGCGTGTCGCTGAGTGAAGCGAAGGTGGATGGCAGCGTAGTGGGCAGCTCGGGTGTGGTGACCACCACGATTAGTGACGATACCGGACCAAAGGCTCCTCAGCCGCAACTAGATGAACCGGGCCCTGAAGATACTGTGTATGCAGTGTTGAGCGGACCGGCAACGGTCACGGAAGGTCAGCAGACCGGTAACTATACCGTGCAGCTGGTTGATAAAGACGGCAATCCGGTAACAGTAAGCCAGGACACCGAAGTGAAAGTGGTGTTCGATATCAAGGATATTGCCGAGGCGGACAAAGCTGAGGCGAGTGATTTCGACGGCGCAGAGCAAACGGTCATAATCACGGCGAACAACAATAGCGCGACTTTTACAACGCAGACGCAAGTAGATGCGGATACGGATGATGAGGTATTCAACGTCCGCATAGGTTCAGTGCAAGACCACAATGAGTTTGAAGCGATTAATGTCACCTCTGGGGTAACCAAGGTGGACGGTACTAAACTAACGGCATCGCAAATCACCATGATCACTGATAGTACTGTGGTTATAGAGGTGAACCCAACAACGCCGGGCGTTAGCAACAACAACATCCGGGTAGAAGAAAGTACGGATGCGGTGTTTACCGTTGCGGTGAACGAGCACGCCAAACAAGGCGACGTGGTGAAGCTGACGCTGGGTGCATCGGGTGATGATGCCGATAAAGGCGTGGACTACGCAGCGAAGGTGATGGTGAGCCTGGACGGTGGGCAAAGCTACCAGGCTTACGATGCCGACCAGGGCATCACCCTGGCTGGTAACGGTGCACAAAACATCCTGGTGAAGGTAGCGACCACAGATGACGTGCTGGCGGAAGGGGATGAAGTGTTCACCCTGAAGGCGGCATTGACGCAGGGTACGGTGACGGTAGACGGCACGGGTACGGCGACCCTCTTTGACGAGCCGGGTACGGCGGATAAAGATGCGGTGGTGGTCAAGCTGGTTGCCACGGACGAAACGGGCAATGTGCTGAGCAACAGTGCGGTAGCGGAAGGCGGCAAGGCTTACTACAAAGCGGTGTTGGTTAATTCACTGACCGGTGATGAGATCCCGAATACAACGGGTCAGGTCCAGGTCAGCTTTGGCGGCGGCGATGCCACGGACAAAGACTACACGGGCAATGCAACGACAGTGACCTTAGGTCAGGTGTTCGATGCGGACGCACTGGTGGACAGCGAGATAGAGCTGCCGGAAACCTTTGAGGTGTCGTTGGTGGCAGGTACGGCCACGGGCATCACGGGTTACGAGAAAGTAGAGCAGTCCACGGACAAGGTCACCACGACTATCACCGACAAGACGGTGACGATAACGGTTAACCCGGATTCACCGGATGCGTCAAACAACAACATCCGGGTAGAAGAAAGTACGGATGCGGTGTTTACCGTGGCGGTGAACGAACACGCCAAAGCGGGCGACGTGGTGAAGCTGAGCCTGGGTGCAACGGGCGATGTGGCCGGTAAAGGCGTGGACTATGTAGACAATATACTGGTGAGCCTGAACGGTGTTGATTATCAGCCTTACAACCCGGCGAACGGTGTTGTGCTGTCTGGTGACGGCGCGCAAAGCATTAAGGTGAAGGTAGCGACCACAGATGACGTGCTGGAGGAGGGTGATGAAGCGTTCTCCCTGAAGGCAGAGCTGACACAGGGTACAGTGACGGTAGAGGGCACGGGTACGGCGACCATCTTTGATGAGGAAGACACAAGCAAGCAAGATGCGGTGGTGGTCAAGCTGGTTGCCACGGATGAAACGGGCAATGTGCTGAGCAACAGTGCGGTAGCGGAAGGCGGCAAGGCTTACTACAAAGCGGTGTTGGTTAATTCACTGACCGGTGATGAGATCCCGAATACAACGGGTCAGGTCCAGGTCAGCTTTGGCGGCGGCGATGCCACGGACAAAGACTACACGGGCAATGCAACGACAGTGACCTTAGGTCAGGTGTTCGATGCGGACGCACTGGTGGACAGCGAGATAGAGCTGCCGGAAACCTTTGAGGTGTCGTTGGTGGCAGGTACGGCCACGGGCATCACGGGTTACGAGAAAGTAGAGCAGTCCACGGACAAGGTCACCACGACTATCACCGACAAGACGGTGACGATAACGGTTAACCCGGATTCACCGGATGCGTCAAACAACAACATCCGGGTAGAAGAAAGTACGGATGCGGTGTTTACCGTGGCGGTGAACGAACACGCCAAAGCGGGCGACGTGGTGAAGCTGAGCCTGGGTGCAACGGGCGATGTGGCCGATAAAGGCGTGGACTATGTAGACAATATACTGGTGAGCCTGAACGGTGTTGATTATCAGCCTTACAACCCGGCGAACGGTGTTGTGCTGTCTGGTGACGGCGCGCAAAGCATTAAGGTGAAGGTAGCGACCACAGATGACGTGCTGGAGGAGGGTGATGAAGCGTTCTCCCTGAAGGCGGCATTGACACAGGGTACAGTGACGGTAGAGGGCACGGGTACGGCGACCATCTTTGATGAGGAAGACACAAGCAAGCAAGACGCGGTGGTGGTCAAGCTGGTTGCCACGGATGATGCGGGCAATGTGCTGAGCAACAGTGCGGTAGCGGAAGGCGGCAAGGCTTACTACAAAGCGGTGTTGGTTAATTCACTGACCGGTGATGAGATCCCGAATACAACGGGTCAGGTCCAGGTTAGCTTTGGCGGCGGCGATGCCACGGACAAAGACTACACGGGTAATGCAACGACAGTGACCTTAGGTCAGGTGTTCGATGCGGACGCACTGGTGGACAGCGAGATAGAGCTGCCGGAAACCTTTGAGGTGTCGTTGGTGGCAGGTACGGCCACGGGCATCACGGGTTACGAGAAAGTAGAGCAGTCCACGGACAAGGTCACCACGACTATCACCGACAAGACGGTGACGATAACGGTTAACCCGGATTCACCGGATGCGTCAAACAACAACATCCGGGTAGAAGAAAGTACGGATGCGGTGTTTACCGTGGCGGTGAACGAACACGCCAAAGCGGGCGACGTGGTGAAGCTGAGCCTGGGTGCAACGGGCGATGTGGCCGATAAAGGCGTGGACTATGTAGACAATATACTGGTGAGCCTGAACGGTGTTGATTATCAGCCTTACAACCCGGCGAACGGTGTTGTGCTGTCTGGTGACGGCGCGCAAAGCATTAAGGTGAAGGTAGCGACCACAGATGACGTGCTGGCGGAAGGGGATGAAGTGTTCACCCTGAAGGCGGCATTGACGCAGGGTACGGTGACGGTAGACGGCACGGGTACGGCGACCCTCTTTGACGAGCCGGGTACGGCGGATAAAGATGCGGTGGTGGTCAAGCTGGTTGCCACGGACGAAACGGGCAATGTGCTGAGCAACAGTGCGGTAGCGGAAGGCGGCAAGGCTTACTACAAAGCGGTGTTGGTTAATTCACTGACCGGTGATGAGGAATACAACGGGTCAGGTCCAGGTTAGCTTTGGCGGCGGCGATGCCACGGACAAAGACTACACGGGTAATGCAACGACAGTGACCTTAGGTCAGGTGTTCGATGCGGACGCACTGGTGGACAGCGAGATAGAGCTGCCGGAAACCTTTGAGGTGTCGTTGGTGGCAGGTACGGCCACGGGCATCACGGGTTACGAGAAAGTAGAGCAGTCCACGGACAAGGTCACCACGACTATCACCGACAAGACGGTGACGATAACGGTTAACCCGGATTCACCGGATGCGTCAAACAACAACATCCGGGTAGAAGAAAGTACGGATGCGGTGTTTACCGTGGCGGTGAACGAACACGCCAAAGCGGGCGACGTGGTGAAGCTGAGCCTGGGTGCAACGGGCGATGTGGCCGGTAAAGGCGTGGACTATGTAGACAATATACTGGTGAGCCTGAACGGTGTTGATTATCAGCCTTACAACCCGGCGAACGGTGTTGTGCTGTCTGGTGACGGCGCGCAAAGCATTAAGGTGAAGGTAGCGACCACAGATGACGTGCTGGAGGAGGGTGATGAAGCGTTCTCCCTGAAGGCAGAGCTGACACAGGGTACAGTGACGGTAGAGGGCACGGGTACGGCGACCATCTTTGATGAGGAAGACACAAGCAAGCAAGATGCGGTGGTGGTCAAGCTGGTTGCCACGGATGAAACGGGCAATGTGCTGAGCAACAGTGCGGTAGCGGAAGGCGGCAAGGCTTACTACAAAGCGGTGTTGGTTAATTCACTGACCGGTGATGAGATCCCGAATACAACGGGTCAGGTCCAGGTTAGCTTTGGCGGCGGCGATGCCACGGACAAAGACTACACGGGCAATGCAACGACAGTGACCTTAGGTCAGGTGTTCGATGCGGACGCACTGGTGGACAGCGAGATAGAGCTGCCGGAAACCTTTGAGGTGTCGTTGGTGGCAGGTACGGCCACGGGCATCACGGGTTACGAGAAAGTAGAGCAGTCCACGGACAAGGTCACCACGACTATCACCGACAAGACGGTGACGATAACGGTTAACCCGGATTCACCGGATGCGTCAAACAACAACATCCGGGTAGAAGAAAGTACGGATGCGGTGTTTACCGTGGCGGTGAACGAACACGCCAAAGCGGGCGACGTGGTGAAGCTGAGCCTGGGTGCAACGGGCGATGTGGCCGATAAAGGCGTGGACTATGTAGACAATATACTGGTGAGCCTGAACGGTGGGCAAAGCTACCAGGCTTACGATGCCGACCAGGGCATCACCCTGGCTGGTAACGGTGCACAAAACATCCTGGTGAAGGTAGCGACCACAGATGACGTGCTGGCGGAGGGTGATGAAGCGTTCTCCCTGAAGGCGGCATTGACACAGGGTACAGTGACGGTAGAGGGCACGGGTACGGCGACCATCTTTGATGAGGAAGACACAAGCAAGCAAGACGCGGTGGTGGTCAAGCTGGTTGCCACGGATGATGCGGGCAATGTGCTGAGCAACAGTGCGGTAGCGGAAGGCGGCAAGGCTTACTACAAAGCGGTGTTGGTTAATTCACTGACCGGTGATGAGATCCCGAATACAACGGGTCAGGTCCAGGTCAGCTTTGGCGGCGGCGATGCCACGGACAAAGACTACACGGGCAATGCAACGACAGTGACCTTAGGTCAGGTGTTCGATGCGGACGCACTGGTGGACAGCGAGCATAGAGCTGCCGGAAACCTTTGAGGTGTCGTTGGTGGCAGGTACGGCCACGGGCATCACGGGTTACGAGAAAGTAGAGCAGTCCACGGACAAGGTCACCACGACTATCACTGACACAACAGTTGATAAGAAACCTGAAGCAGTCGCAGACTTAGATACAGTTGTAGCCCAGCTTAATGCAATTACCAGTGGTAATGTGATTAAGGGAGTTGACTCGGATAATAGCGTAGGCTCTGATCTGAAACAGGATAATGAAGGCGATGGTCCTGCATCACTTGTTTCAGTATCTTTTGAAGGGAAATTAGTTAGTTTTGATAACAGTGCTGATATTAAGCAAGATCAAAATGGCAAAGAATATCTGGAAATCGGGGGAAGCAACGGCACGCTGAAGATTTATCGTGATGGTGATTATGATTACCAATTGACGCAATTTGATCAGGGTAACCAATCTGAGACAGTCACTATTGATGTGAACAATGTGACCCGCAGCGATTTAGGCTTTAGCGTTACAGCTCGCAACTTTGATGAAAACGGTAACCTGAAAGATGCAAGCACTGCGAGCGTTGGTGTTAATGATGAGAAAGGAGCTAATCGCCCTGGCTTTGGCGCAAATGGTATAATTCGAAATGGCGCATCAGTACAGGAAGAAACCAGCACATCAATAAATGATACAAACCTTTCTGAACAGCTGATCGTTTCCTTTGATCAGCAAGTTTCTACTGCAAGCGTGTCATTGTCTGCATTTTATAAAAACAGTAACGAAACTGAAGAGCTAAGTGTAACCGCTTATAAGGGGGGCACAGAGGTCAAAGTGCTGACTGTTCAGTCAGAAAATGTAAATGGTAAACAGACATTTGATATCAGTGAAATTGGAGAATTCGATAGCTTAGTATTTGAAGCATTACCACTTGTTAGCGGTTCACCTAATAGCAGCTCATCAGATTTCCTCGTTGAATCGATTACCTACACAACGGTTGCAGAAAATATCGACTTTTCAGATCTGTTTACTTATACCATCAGAGATCAAGACGGGGATACCAGTAGCAGCACGCTGAAAATCACACCATTATCAACCCCAATACTGGTAGCAAATGTCGATAAAGTATATGAAGAAGCTCTGCCGGAAGGGACAAATAGTAGTAGCGACAAAGAGGTCACCACTGGCAACATACTGGCTGACGATACGCTGCCAGCAGGCGCTAGGTTAACTTCTATCAATGGCCAAGAGGCTGTTGATGGCAAGTTTACTGTGTCTACAGCGACCAGTGTGTTGATTGTTGATGCAGTAACAGGTGCTTATACCTATACACTGGATAAATCAGCTAGTCACCCAGATGCTGACGGTAACAATGAACTAGCTGAGCAGTTCAGCTATGTTGTTACTGATAGCCAAAATGTTGATCATACTTCCAGTTTGACCGTTACCATTGTTGATGATGTTCCTGAGGCTGTAAATCAAACCATTGAAATTAAAGCCACCGAAATGGTGACTAATATGACGGTTGTGGTGGACGTTTCCGGCAGTATGTCTAACAAAGACCTCGAACTAACCGAGCAAGCCATCGAATCTCTGGTCAACTCGTATGATGCTATGGGAACGGTGAATGTTAATGTTATCCAGTTCTTCGGTAACGGCCATTATTATTCTGGTTGGCAAGGACCAGAATACAACGTCAAACTAGACACGAATAAAAGCGGTACTGACATTGAGCAGGGCCTGAGAGCCGTGGTTGAAAAGGCCTACGGTGGTAGTCAGCCAGAGGCAAGTCAGGACTTAGTGTATTTCTTCGGCGATGGTAATACTTATGGAGACTATAAAAAGGATTTCGATGATTACCTACCTGAATGGGAAAAGTTCATCGATTCGAGCAATGTTGACAAGCTATTTACCTTCGGTGTTAACACTAGTGGTTTGAGTGACCTAACCAAGCTCTCATACCCTGAAGAATCGGCTAAGTCTGAAAACCCTGTATATATCAAGGAAATCAAAGATCTTACTGAGATTGTTAAAGGAACGATCGAATACCGAGCCGAAGGTAATTTGTTCGCCGATAAAGGCGTACAGTATATTGATTTTGGTGCTGACGGTGGTCATTTAACTTCTATTTCTATTGGTGATAAGACGGTCCAGTACGATGCCGATAACCCTGTTAAGAGTATTGAAACGACACATGGCACATTTACAGTTAACTTCATCACCGGTGATTTTAGTTACACAGGTTCTGGGGCCGAAGACTATTCAGAAACTATAGTCATCTCTGGTATTGATGGTGATGGGGATCCGGTAAGCTCTAATTTGCAGCTTAATGTGGACCTGTCCGAGCCTCCGACGAATACGGCGCCAGAGACTGAAGATTCTCAAATTTCAACGGTCGAGGATGTAACCCATACCTTTAAGCTGGCTGATTTCCCATTCAGTGATGTCGATAGTGGGAATGCATTAACACATGTAACCATCACTTCGCTACCTGTTAATGGTGTACTCAAACTTAACGGAGAAGTAATCGCACAATTGCCACAAGGCGGTTTAGTGGTTACCAGTGAGCAAATTAATGCTAACGCGCTGACGTTTACTCCTGACTTACATGAGCCTGTTGCCAGCGAAAGTGGTGCTCACTACGCAAACTTTACCTTTACGGTGAGCGACGGCGAAACCAGTAGTGCAGCTAAGACTTTGTCAATTAATGTTGATGCTGTCGCGGATAAGCCAATTCTGACTGTAGCGCTGGGTGAAGTTACTGCTGTTATGGAGCATGGCGGTAAAAGATGCGGAGTACTACAGTAAGAGCTCACTCTTGAAGAAATTATTAAAGGACTTCACGAACTGAGCAGTCACCAGTAGCCAGATAAGGTTCGATAACGGCTGAGGGGGCAGCATTGGAAAGTTAGGAACTGATGCACAATGAAATCCTGTAATAGGAACAGCCGGGACAGACATTCAGTTAGATGGTAAAGGCCGGTAATGATCTGCTAATAGCGGACCCTAAAAGACGGTGGCCTAGCAACGCCTTATCAGGACCCATGTTCAGCTAATGGGCGGGGACCGGTGATGACGTTATTATTGGTAGCAACAACGCAGACCATATGACTGGTAACGGCAAAGGCAGCGATACCTTTGTGAGCCTGGATAGTGCAGGTCAAGACAGTATCTATGGTGGTCATAGTGGAGAGTTATCAAGAGCGACGATATCTGATATCAGATGTTGCTATTTTTTCTGAAAAATACTGACAGGATTACACTATTGCCGAATTAACTAGCTGGAAGCCCGAAGTTGGTGAAAATGGGTCATAGACGGATTAGAGGTAAATACTCTCGTTGCCAAAAATGGCATAGGGGAGGCTAGTTGATGCTAACCATGTCTACGATATCGAAATCTACCGCTTTAAAGACGGTGATTACAGATATGACTACATGTCACCAAGAAAATGGTGCCTATTGCTACCGGTTATAACGTTGCGCTCAATATCAACGCCAGCCTGGTTGACACAGATAAGAGTGAAGCTTTAAGTATCTACGTAAGCGGACTGCCTAACGGTGCGACCCTGAATGCAGGAGTAGAGCAGGATGGTAGTTGGTTGTTAACACAATCGGAGCTTTCGGGTTTGACTATACACGTCCCGGCAGCAGCTGTTGATCAAGCATATAACCTAGAGGTAGTAGCAAGAGCTGATGAGGAGTCTAATGACAGTTTTGCCACTAGTTCACAAACGCTTGCCATCGACCTAACAGCATATACAGTTGAAGACGGCGACAAAGACGGCGACAAAGACGGCGACAAAGACGGCGATTTAGACGGCGACAAAGACGGCGACAAAGACGGCGACAAAGACGGCGACAAAGACGGCGACAAAGACGGCTGACAAAGACGGCGGCGAAGACGATTCGAAAGGCAGTGATAGCCGAAGTAGTCGTAGTGGTCATGTTGTTCATGAAGGTGACGACGGCAGCGATGCTGATGATGACAACAAAGGCAATAAAGGTAATGAAGCCGCCGAAGCTGACAAGAGCGATGAAAGCCGATAAAGCTGACGAAAGCGATAAAGCTGACGAAAGCGATAAAGCTGACGAAAGCGATAAAGCTGACGAAAGTGACAGCGATGACGAAAGTGACAGCGATGATGAAAGCGATAAAGCTGATGAAAGCGATAGAGCTGACGAAAGTGACAGCGATGATGAAAGCAATAGAGCTGACGAAAGCGATAGTACCAACGCAGACAAAGTCAGAGACAGTGGGGCCGATGATGATGCTGGCGAGCATCAAGTTGCAGCTCGCTCGTTTGAAAGTCAGACCCAGCCCAGTATTGATGACCAGAGTGACATCTTAATAGCGACGTCGGAGAATGACATCTTCATTGGTGGTGATGGGGTGGACATCTTTAAATGGGACGCAAGCTCTAAAGGTTCAGGCTCGACTGATGTGATTAAGCAATTTAACCAGTCAGAAGGCGATATGTTGGACCTGGCCGATTTGCTCGATCATGGCAGCAAAGAAAAGATCGACAATTACCTTAAGGTCACTAAAGATGGCACCGATACAGTTATTACCGTAGACGCTGACGGCAGTAAGGACTTTGCTCATGCTGATGTTGAAATTCGCCTGGAAGGCACTGATTTCAATGGCAGCAGTCACGATGTTCTGCAAAGCTTAATTGACCAAGGCAAACTCATAGTCGACTAAATGACTCGCTCCTTCGGTATCCGAAGGAGCGATTTTCACCGATAATAAGACTAATAAAAGCACAGGACGCTTCTTAAGGTGCAAAACAAAATTAATAATGCAGACGGGCAATTCTTTGACCCGCTGCTTGAGAGCCTGGTATTTCTGACGAAATACTATGGCGAGCCCCACTCAAGGGATGTGTTAACGGCCGGTTTACCCATGTTGGATGGTCGCCTTTCTTTACGCTTGCTTGAAAGAGCGGCGGAAAAAGGCGGTTTGTCTGCTAGGTTAAGTAATACTGAGCTGAAAGATATTTCCCACCTCCTTTACCCTTGTATCCTGCTGTTAGATGAAAATAGCGCCTGTGTGTTATTAGATATGGATACAGAAAAAGGTATTGCCACTGTGATGTTTCCAGAAACCGCAGGGGGAAGTACCGAGATAGAATTTGCCGAACTGAAAGCGCTTTACCTGGGCCAGGCTATTTACCTGAAGCCCAAGTTCAGGTTTGACAAACGTACGCCCAAGTTACTCGATACCAAGGAAGGCCACTGGTTCTGGAGCACGATTAAGGACTCAATGCCTATTTATCGCGACGTCTTGTTAGCTTCCTTGCTGATCAATGCGTTTGCCCTCGCCAGCCCCTTGTTTGTAATGAATGTGTACGATCGCATCGTGCCCAATCTCGCCTTCGACTCTTTATGGGTGCTTGCGGGGGGAGTGACTATTGTTTTTATCTTCGATTTCATTATGCGGCAAATGCGCAGCTATTTTATCGATGTGGCGGGGAAAAAATCCGATATCTTGCTGTCTTCCAAGATATTCTCGAAAGTGATGGGCATGAGGTTAGAGGCCAGACCTGCTTCTACCGGGGCATTTGCCCGACATTTGCAGGAATTTGAACAGGTTCGGGAGTTTTTTACCTCTGCAACCGTGGCAGCTCTGGTGGATGTGCCGTTTGCCTTGTTAACTCTGACAGTCATCTGGATAGTGGCTGGCCCCATGGTAGCTATTCCTACAGTCGCCTTGATTGTGCTGCTCAGCTATAGCTTTGCGATTCAAGCTCCTCTGCGCCGCAGTATCGACGAAGGCTCTCGCTTGGCGGCACAAAAATATGCCAACCTGGTTGAAGGGCTAGGCGGGATCGAAGGTATTAAGACCGCGGGTGCGGAAGGTATTTACCAGCACAGGTGGGAAGAAGCAGTATCCCATATGTCCAACTGGGGGATCAAAACACGAAAGCTTAGTAACTCGGTATCGAGTCTTGCTTCATTCTTACAGCAAATGTTAAGCGTCTGCCTGATCGTTTATGGGGTTTACCTTATCGCCGATGGTGCCCTTAGCATGGGTGGCTTGATAGCCGCAGTGATGTTAAGTGGTCGTGCCTTAGGTCCGTTAAGCCAATTATCCTTGCTAATCACCCGTTATAACCAAACCAAATCAGGTCTGGCTATTCTGGAGCAGATAATGGCGATGCCAGACGAGCAGGAAGAGGGTAAACGTTACATTCATCGTAACAAGATGCTGGGTGAAATTGAGTTTAATGATGTGTCATTCGCCTATCCGGAAGAGCCGGTAAATGCACTGAATCATATAAGCTTTAAGATTAAACCTGGTGAAAAAGTGGCCATTATAGGACGTATTGGTTCAGGGAAGACTACTTTACAAAAGCTGATTATGGCGCTTTATCGCCCCACCCAGGGCGGCATACACTTGGATGGCGTGGAGCTGAACCAGATCCACCCGGCAGATTTACGTCGCACCATAGGTTGTGTGTTACAGGACTCGCCGCTATTTTACGGTTCCATCAGAGACAATATATCCCTAGGCGTACCATTTGTGGAAGATGCTGCTGTGCTTAAAGCCGCGCGCCGCGCTGGCGTCACAGCGTTTACCGATAAAGATCCTAACGGCCTGGACCGTCAGGTCGGTGAGAATGGTCGTGCGTTATCAGGTGGGCAAAGGCAAGCTGTGGCGCTCGCCCGGGCCTTGTTACTGGAGCCGGACGTATTGGTGATGGATGAGCCAACCAGTGCCATGGATAATCGATCTGAGCTGTATATCAAACAAGAGCTGGCCAGTTTAGGTAAACAGGTTACGCTCATCATGATCACGCACAAAACCAGTATGTTGGATGTGGCCGACCGTATTATGGTGGTTGATCAGGGGCGATTAGTGGCTGATGGGCCAAAAGAAGCTGTGCTTAAGGCGCTTAAGGAAGGCAAGGTAACCGTGGCGGGCAGAACGGTACGTAAGGAGGCAAGTTAATGGCTAAAACCAAGTTGCCTCAGCAGAATGAGCTGTATTTTGTCGACGATACCAGCTCGGCGATACTGTTAAATACCCCTAAGCGGACCAGGCTGCTGGTATGGACTATTCTACTGTTTTTTCTGGCCATGCTTACCTGGGCATATTTTGCCGAACTGGATGAAGTAACAGTGGGGTCGGGTAAGGTTATCCCGTCGTCACAACTTCAGGTGGTGCAAAACCTTGAGGGCGGGATCTTAAGGGAAACCTTTATTAAGGAAGGGGATATCGTTGAGATTGGCCAGCCGATAATGCGTATCGACGATACCCGATTTAAGTCTGATTTTCGCGAGCAGGAGCAGCAATTCATCACTTTGCAAAGTGATGTGGTGCGCCTGAAATCCGAGCTGGAGAGTGTGGTCCTTAGTAAGGATAGAAAGCTGAGCTGGCAAGAGCAGGTTTACGTAAAGCCCGTTGAGTTGCAGTACCCGTCTGAGTACAAACAGAAATACCCCCATCTGGTTGTTTCGGAGCAAGCGCATTTTGACGAACGCCTGGCAGGGCTGATCAATCAGCTGTTGATCACAGGCCAGCAAGTAGAACAAAAAAAGCAGGAGTTGGTTGAAGTTAACTCTAAAGTTCGCCACTTGAGACGCAGCTACAACCTGGTTAATAAGGAGTTAAAATTAACCCAACCGTTAGCGAAAGAAGGTGTTGTATCTCAGGTGGAACTGATCAAGCTTGAACGACAGGTTAACGACATCGCTTCCGAACTGGCAAGCAGCAGGCTGTTGATTCCCAAGCTGAAATCAGTGATCCAGGAAAATATCAACAAAAGGCGTGAAGGCGCCCTCGATTTCCGTAAAAAAGTGATTGAAGAGCTCGGGCAATCCGAGTCCAAGCTTGCGGTTATGGGAGAAGCCAAGGTGGGGCTTGAGGACAGGGTTTCCCGAACCACTGTAGTCTCTCCGGTGAAAGGTAAAGTTAAAACAATAAATATTAATACTTTGGGTGGTGTTATCCAGCCGGGTATGGACCTGGTGGAAATTGTACCTCTGGAAGATAATCTGTTGATCGAGGCGAAGATATTACCTAAGGATATTGCCTTCTTACGTCCTGGGCTGGACGTTGTGGTGAAGTTTACCGCCTACGATTTCGCCATATATGGTGGATTAAAGGGCTCCCTCGAGCATATAAGCGCGGATACCATACAAGATGAAGAAGGGAACAGCTTTTATCTTGTACGGGTTCGAACCGATAAAAGTCAACTGGGCGAAGGAGAAAATCCGTTACCGATTATCCCTGGCATGTTGACGAGTGTAGATGTGTTGACTGGCAAAAAGAGCGTTTTGGATTATTTATTAAAACCCATACTTCGCGCGCAACAGTCGGCCCTTAGAGAACGATAATAAAGGATGTATCTAGGATGAAAACTAGTATATTAACAGCACTAGTAGTTACGGCTCTTTCAAGTTCAGGCGCTGTGTATGCACAGACCCTGGAAGGCGCTGTTGCTAAGACTCTCGTGACAAACCCTGAGATCAATATGGTATTAAGCAGAACCGGTGCGGCGCAAATGGCGCATAAAGGGGCGTTTTCTGGGTACCTGCCATCTCTTGATGTATCCGCTGGCATAGGTAAGGAGCGGACCAGTAAAGAAAGTTTAGATACAGTCACTTATACCCGTAAAGAACTGGGTTTAAGCTTCAGACAAATGTTGTTTGATGGTTTTGCCACCAGTGCGGAATACGACAGAACCGGATTTGAAGCGACAGCAGAGCAGTATGCTCTGTATGCCGAAGCGGAAGATGTTTCCCTGAAGGCGGTATCTGCTTATCTAAATGTGGTCAAGGGGAAAGAGATCTTAGCGCTCTCCGAGGAAAATCTCGTTACTCACGAAAAAATTTATTCGGATATTAAAAAGCGTACTGACGCGGGTATCGGCTCCAGTTCAGATCTTTCTCAGATTGAGGGCCGCCTCGCCCGTGCCAACAGTAATGTGATTAATGCACAAAACAACCTTGCCGATGCGGAAACTGACTATTTACGAGTGGTCAATGAATTCCCTGAAGAACTGGAGGTACCGAATCCAGATTTTAGCGCCTTACCAGACAGTTTTGCCAAGGTTATCAAAAAAGCCATGGATGAACACCCCAGGCTAAAGTCGTCGCGTCAAGATATCTATGCCGCTCATGCTCAACATGAAGTAGCTAAGTCCAACTATTACCCAAAATTCACTCTTGAAGTGGATAATAATATGTTGGATAACGCAGATGGTAACGAGGGTCGTAACGATAAGCTCGCCGGTATGCTAAGAATGCGCTACAACCTATACCAGGGTGGTAAGGATAAGAGCTTCGTCGAGCAAACCGCCTTTAGTGTCAGTGAATCTAAATATGTCAGTGAACGTACCATTCGTGAGCTTCACCAGGGCGCCAGGTTGTCTTGGGACGCCAAGCGTTACCTTAAGCAACAAACCAGCTTCCTGAATAAGCACGTGGTGGCGAGTGAAAAGACCCGAGATGCTTATGCCAAACAATTTACCCTGGGTAAACGTACTTTGCTGGATGTGTTGAACACTGAGACTGAGTTATTTGACGCAAAGAGCGATTTAGTTGGCGCTAAATATGATGAGATGGAGTCCAATTACCGTATTCTAAATTCTATGGGTCAGTTGTTGGGATCACTCAAAGTCGCCAGACCTGCGCATTGGCAAGAAAAAATTAAGATATCTAACTAACAGTGACATGGGTCCTAAGTGAAGTTATTGAGTAAATTTAGGCTCTCTCACTGGCGGCGACATGCCGTACTTCTTTGTTGTCTCCTTGGCCCAACCATTCCAGTTGTGGTTGTGGGACTTGGCGCTAACGAACTGGCCAGCATTAAAGAAGTTTATGGAGAAAGGGCAAGGAAGCGGGTTCTGGCTTGGCAGGCGTTGGTGCAGGATAATCAGTCAGCGACACTGGATAACAAGCTTGAGCGGGTAAACGGATTTTTTAATCAGTTGTATTTTGTCAATGATATCGATTTATGGGGTAAGAAGGATTATTGGGCGACCCCTGTCGAGTTTATCGGAGCGAATGCAGGCGACTGTGAGGATTTTAGTATTGCCAAGTATTATACCTTGCTGAAACTCGGTATTCCCGAGCATAAAATGCGGCTTGTTTATGTAAAATCTCTTACATTAAGACAGTTTCATATGGTTGTTGCTTATTATGAGACTCCAAGCTCGATGCCAGTGCTGCTTGACAATATCGATGGGGAAATTAAGCCCGCCGATCAACGCAGGGATTTAGTACCCATATACAGCTTTAACGGTGAAAACCTCTGGTTAATGAAAAGTAAAGGGCAGGGCAAACTTGCCGGTAAAGCATCGCGATTATCACTTTGGAACGACGTCCGTGAGCGGGAAGAAAAATTGTCGTTGCGAAAACCATTAAGGGATTATGACTAGAGATAGCCTATGACTTTACATAAACAGCTATTAGTAACAGTACTGGCGATTTTTGCCATTCTATTGGCTACGGTATTTAGCGTGGAACTGAATAACTCCACAGAACACCTTGTGGAGCAACAAGAAAGTAATGTCACCAATACCAGCACAACACTTGGATTGTCTTTGACCCCATACCTTGAAACTGAGGATTCCGTTGGGGCGGAGTCGGTGATCAATGTGGTGTTTGACGGCGGCTTTTATCAACAGATAAGTCTCGAATTGATGGCCAGTAACACTACCATTGAACGTACTAACCCTGTGCATATAGACGGCGTACCGGAATGGTTTGTAGATCTGGACCTGTTTCAGCCGGTCGTAAAGGAAACCATACTGACCAGCGGTTGGTTACAGCTGGGTAAATTACAGGTAGTGGGACATCCTGGTTATGCCTATCGCGAACTATGGAGCTCGCTGTTGGAATTGACCAAGTGGTTTATTGTTGCCTTTTTGGTTTCCACCTTGCTGGTGATCTGGTCGCTTCGCTTTATATTAAAGCCGTTGGTACAGATCAAGGAACGCGCGGAAGCGATTCAGAAAAATCGTTTTGGTGAACCCATACCTTTGCCTAAGACCCAGGAACTCAGGGAGGTGGTGAAAGCGATCAATGCCATGACCGCAAATTTGGCGGAACAGTTTAGCGAGCAAGCGACTGAAGCCGAATCATTACGTAATCAGGTATATCGGGACGCAACATCTGGCTTGGGCAATAGGGCTTATTTTATGGGCCTGGCAAATGCCTGGAGTAGTGAATCCGGTAGTGGTGGTATTGCGCTGTTAGCCCTGGATATTCTGGATGAAATATATCGAGAGGAAGGTTTTGCTGCACGAGATGAGCTAGTGCGTTTATCGGCAGATACGCTTAAGCGGGTATTATCGGTCGATGATGAATTCGCCGTAGCACGCATTTCCGCCAATGAATTCGCTATTTTATTACCTGGCCTGGAAAAAGATCAGTTAATGGAAATCGCCAACCAAATCCAGGCAGCTTTATCTGAACTGGTGATAAGCCCAATCGAAACCGCGCCTAGTATTTCTGTAATGGGGATAGCTGAACGTCTGGCTGGCGAATCGGTTGTCGATTTGTTAACCAATGCTGACAATGCCTTGCAAGTAGCGCGTGCCGATAGAGGGAAGGCCGTACATCTTATCGGTGGTAAGCAAACAGACACCATGGGCAGAGTGGGATGGAAGCATCTGGTTCAGGATGCAGTTCACAGTAAACATTTTGTTTTTAAGGCGCAACCGGCCTTATCTAAGGATGGTAAAACCCAGCTACATGCAGAATTGTTTGCCAGCATAGAGCGCGACGGAAAACGTTATTTTGCCGGACAATTTATGCCAGCGGTAGAGCAATTCAAATTGGGTAGCCTGTTTGACCAGCATATATTGCAGCTATCATTGGCTAAGCTGGCGGAGGATCCGGATAGAATATTAGCGGTTAATCTGACCATGAGTGCTTGTGTAGACGCAGATTTCCATGAATGGTTAAAGCGCTTTATGGCCAAGCAGAAAGACATAAAAGGGCGTTTGTTATTCGAAATCTCGGAAACGGTTTGTGTATCGAGAAAGGCGGAAGTTGCGCCATTGATCCAACTTATTCACGATGCAGGATATAAATTTGGTATTGATCACTACGGTCGCCATTTCCAATCTTTGGGGTACCTGGAAGAGTTTAATCCCAGCTATGTCAAAGTCGATCACAGTTATACCAGCCAAATACTCGAGACTGAAGGCGATATTCAATTTCTTGGGGCTGTTTGTCGTGCGGCTCATAAGTTGAACATTACTACTATAGCAACAAGAGTGGAAAGCCAAATCCAGTTGGAGCAGTTGGCAGATCTGCATATCGATGGTTATCAAGGTTTTATCAGCCCACCCAAACCGCTTTAGTAAATTAGCGTAAATAGGGCTACACAATTGTGTAGCCCTATTTCTTTTTGCCCTGTTCCAATTTAACCTAACAGCTCTTATGCATTCTGGAGCATTAACTATGCGCGCTATGTTATTAGGTTTGAGTTTTTTATCCACAGTTGCCGTCGCAGATGGTATGCCGCAAGGCCCCTATGTTTCTACAACTGGGGTGGCAGAAGTGAAAGTGATGCCGGACCGGGCAAATCTCAATTTATCCGCCAGCGTTCTCCATAAGGATGGTCTGAAGGCCAAGCATGAAGTAGATGAGCGGGTTGAGGCTTTTATTCTGGCTGCACAAGCGTTAGGCATAAGCCAGAAAGATATCAATGCAGGCACCTTGTATACAAGACCTGAATACAATTATCCTAAACATGGTAAAAGAGAGTTACTTGGCTATCGTGCTACCCGAAAAATCACACTTACGCTGGATGAATTGGACAAGCTGAGCAAGGTGCTAGATAGTGCGCTGGAATCAGGTTTACAGGAAGTGACTAATATTCAGTTCACGCTAAGAGATACCAAGGCAGCTAAGTTGAAGGCGCGGGCGCTTGCCATTAAAGATTCCAAGGATAAGGCGGCGCAGTTAGCCCAGGCGTATGACGCGAAACTGGGTGAGGTCTACTCCATTAAATATCAGCAGGCTGATCACCGGCCGGTTTATCGCGCCAGTGTCGAGATGATGGAGAAAGGAGATGGCGGAGGTTATATTCAAAATGAAATAGTGATAACCGATCAGGTTAATGTGACTTTCGACCTGCAGCGATAACATAAAAAAGGCGGCTCACTTGCCGCCTTTCTCTCTATCACCGCATATGTATTAGTGCAGTAGTCGGGCTCTAATGGTGCCCTCGATACTCTTCAACTGGTTAAGCGCCGTTTCACTGTGGCTGCTTTCGACGTCGATGACTACATAACCAATGCTTTCATTAGTTTGCAGGTATTGTGCGGCGATGTTGATATCATTCTCTGCAAACGCAAGGTTAATTTTAGTCAGAATACCCGGTGCATTGTGGTGAATGTGTAACAGGCGGCTGGTATCCGTGTGCTCTGGTAAAGATACTTCCGGAAAGTTAACCGCAGACAGGGTTGAGCCATTGTCTGAGTATTTGGTCAGCTTACCGGCAACTTCATAGCCAATGTTTTCCTGCGCTTCCTGGGTGCTGCCACCAATATGAGGCGTCAGGATCACATTATCGAAGCCACGTAGCGGAGAGATAAACTCTTCTTTGTTGGACTTTGGTTCAACCGGGAATACGTCTATGGCAGCGCCGAATAACTGGTCTGATTCCAATTTGTTGCATAATGCATCTATATCTACCACAGTACCACGAGATGCGTTGATAAGAATTGAACCTTGCTTCATTTGCGCCAGCTCGGCTTCGCCAAACATCAGTTTGGTAGAGGCAGTCTCAGGTACGTGTAATGTTACTACGTCAGACATAGCCAGCAATTCAGACAGGCTGTTTACCTGGTTAGCATTACCCAGGGACAACTTGTTTTCAATATCATAATAAAAAACGTTAAAGCCCAGGTTTTCTGCCAAAATACCCAGCTGTGTACCTATATGTCCGTAACCAATGATGCCCAGTTTTTTACCTCTGGCCTCATATGAGTTATTTGCTGACTTTGTCCAGGTACCTCTGTGGGCTTGTGCATTTTTTGCAGGGATACCACGAAGTAGCAACAGGATTTCACCCAGCACCAGCTCAGCAACACTACGGGTGTTAGAGAAAGGAGCGTTGAACACAGGAATGCCTTTTTTCTGCGCGGCACTCAGCTTGACCTGGTTAGTACCGATGCAGAAGCAGCCAATAGCGACTAACTTTTCTGCGGCCTCAATGACCTTATCGCTTAGGTTAGAGCGGGAACGTATACCGACAAAATGAACATCTTTAATTTTCTCACAAAGTTCTTCTTCGCTTAGTGAGGTCTTTAAGGACTCGATATTGTTATAACCTGCAGCTTTAAAAGTATCTTCGGCGCTTTGATGAAGACCTTCTAACAGGAGTACCTTTATTTTGTCCTTTTCCAATGAAAATTTGGCCATTCCTACTTCCCTCTGTTCCCAGTTCTAAATACAGCTAAGGCTGTTTAAAGTAACAAAAATACGTTTAATAGTGAAATTTTATTACAAATGAAAAAACACGGCCCTAAAAGCCGTATCTTTTGATCTTATTTTAACGTTTTAACACCATCCGGGTTGCCAACTAACACCACGTCAGCGCCTCGGTTGGCAAAGAGCCCGCTGGTGATAACACCAACGATAGCGTTGATGCTCTCTTCCACACCTTTAGGATCCATAATTTTCATATTATGTACATCCAGGATCACGTTGCCGTTGTCGGTGACAACGCCTTCGCGATAGACGGGGTCGCCGCCCAACTTGACCAGTTCGCGGGCAACATAGCTACGCGCCATAGGGATCACCTCTACCGGCAGCGGAAAATCGCCCAAAATGTCCACGTGTTTAGTATTATCAACAATACAGATAAATTTATCGGCAACCGCAGCGACGATTTTTTCTCTTGTGAGTGCTGCCCCGCCACCTTTGATCATGTGGTTATGGCCATTGATTTCATCGGCACCATCCACATAGATGCTGAGCTCGAACACAGAGTTTAAGTCAAGTACCGGGATCCCTAATGCTTTCAGTCGTTCAGAGGAGGCTTCTGAACTTGAGACCGCACCTTCAATATCGTGCTTCATTGTGCCCAGGGCATCGATAAAATGGTTAACTGTAGAGCCTGTACCTACGCCAACAATACTGCCTTCTTCGACATACTCAAGGGCAGCCCAGCCGGCTGCTTTTTTCATTTCATCTTGTGTCATTTATCTCACCGCGTGGAGGAGGGGGATTTGCGCGGATTATAGCCCAGGCAAGACGGGAAAAGAACCGGGAACCGAGATTTACCAATGGCAATTTCCCTTCATCCAATGATGGTTCCACTAGTGGTATATCTCGACATTTATTGGGGTGGTAGTGATGTGAGGTATTGAAGATTACCAAGGGCAGGTTTTGCTTATGCTGAAGTAATGTTAGCTAGTGGTACATGCCGACTACGGACGTTGACAATAGTAGTTTTTTTCATGCTGTGGAGGCTTCAGGCAGTGTTCCCGGCGGCAAATTTTATTTTTGTTGTGGGAGCTTTTGGCAGTACTACCAACGCCAAATCTTATTTTTGCAGTGTTACCAACGCCAGACCTTGCTTGGGGTGATGACTTCAGGTAACGGAACATCCCAGCTTTGAGCCGGCAGCTGTTCCAGACATTGCAGGTCGTGCGCCAAACCTATGGGATAAGGGCCTGAATTGTCTTTAAACCAGCTAGCCAGTGTCCTGTCGTAATAACCTCCTCCCATTCCCAGTCGGTTGCCCGAATGGTCGAACGCCACCAGGGGGGTAAAGATGATATCCAGTTGTTCTTTGGGTAAGACAGCCTGTTTATCAAGCTTGGGTTGTTTAATTCCGTACTTATTGGCTTCCATTTCTGTTTCTTCGTGATAGTGAATAAACAGCAGGTTACCGGGGGAAAACGGGTGTAATACCGGCAAGTAGGTGTTGATATTGTTCAGCCAGCACCAGTTGATCAAGGAGTGAGTGCAGAGCTCGCCATCATTGGGTAGGTACAAAGCAACGTTTTTTGCTTGTTTCAGGCGAGGGTGGGTTTGTAGCTGATTAACCAGGTGGCGGGAATAGCTATCCTGGTGGGCTTCACTCAAGTCTTTACGTTTGGTCCTGATATGTTGGCGTATTTGATGGCGCGTTTTTAACATTCAGGAGCTCCGTGCTTTTTCAGGGAGTCCAGCGGTATAGTTGCTGGTTTGAAAGCCTTAATGGGCTGAAATTAGTACCCCAGGATGCCGTTGTATCGGTGTTGCCCTCGAACCCGAAGGTTCAAGGTGGTGGCCTAGTTATAACCTAAGGCTTCTCAGTACATGCTGAGCCTGCACAATGGTTACAAGCTGGACCTCCGGAAATGTTGATATCGGCTCGGGGACGTCACCATACTGACAAACACCCCAGGGATTTGAAACTTGTTATTCGCCTTGCTCGACCAATGCTCTTTCGATGGTGCTTTGCAACATCTTGATGCGTTGATCCATGGTGTCAGAATACTCTTGATTTTTGTTACGCTCAAGCTTCATTTCATGGCAAAAATTGAGCGCAGCCATCACGGCTAGCTGTTCACCTTTGTTTATATTGGTTCTTTCTTTCAGTTCTTGTATTTTTTCATTTAGCATTTGTGCGGCGTTTAGGAGTTCGTGCTCATGCCCTTCGGGACAGGTCATGCGGTACGATTTACCCAAAATGGTGACTTCAACTGCAGAATTACTCATCTGGGAACTCCAAAAATCAGAACAAGTGGCACATTAAAGAAAGAAACCTAAAGTCAGAGGGTAATCCTCCAGACGCCTAGTGCTGCTGACTATATAGCGCCGTTTGCCAAGTTTCAAGTACTTGCTAGCACCCGAGCTGGCGCAATGTTAGGATAAGATCCATCATAGAAGCATAGTTGTTCAAATATTAGGTAGCTAATGAGTAATAAAAAATTACCTGAGTTCGATCTTGTCACCCAAGCCATGGAGTCGGCCGATGTCATGGCTGGTGCAGCTGAAGTTCACGGCGTCATTTGCGGGCTAATTTGTGGAGGAGTTGAGCTGGACGGTAAAAGTTGGCTTGAACCTTTTAATGATTTGATCAATGAAGGTTTTGGCCTTCCCTCTGAAGCAAAACGTGTGGCAGAAGAAATCTATCACACCAGCTGTTATCAGATTGGCGATGCTAATTTGAGCTTTGCTTTGTTATTGCCGGACGATAACATTCCTCTTGATGAGCGTGCCGAAGCCATGTCTCAGTGGGTGCAAAGCTTTCTGGTCGGTTTTGGTATGGTGCAACAGGAGCTGAACAAAGCATCCGAAGACCTGCAGGAGCTGATTAAGGATTTTAGCGATATATCTCAGGTTTCCCTGGATTTCGAACAGGAAGACGAAGAATCGGAAGTGGCATATGCCGAGGTCATTGAGTATCTAAGAGTTGGCGCAATACTGAGTTTTAATGAACTTGGCAAGAAATCAGCCGCTGAAACTAAACCCACCCTACATTAATTCCGCGAACGCCATGACATTCCCTATAGAAGAAATACTTGCTCGCCGGACTCGTTTTGCCGAGTCCATGAAAAACAATAGCCTGGCGATATTCGCCGCAGCAAATGAACAAACCCGCAGCCGAGATACTGAATATCCGTTTCGCCAGGACAGTGACTTTTATTATTTGACCGGTTTTAACGAACCCGATGCGTTATTTTTGCTGTTAAAGAAAGACAACAAACTGCAAAGCATTCTGTTTAGTCGCAGCAAAGATAAGATGGCTGAAATCTGGCATGGTCGCCGATTGGGTCAGGATGCGGCGATAAAGCAGTTGAAAATGGATATGGCTTATCCTAATGAAGTGGTCTGTGATGAGCTTCATCTGATCTTTAATGGGCTGGATACCGTTTATTATACTTTTGGTCACGCTGAGCTTGAGTCTTTGCTTCGGGAAACGTTAGCAAAGTTACGAAATGGCGCACGTCAGCAGTGGCGGGCGCCAGGCAAACTGGTGGATTGCAGCTTTGAGTTACACGAGCAAAGATTGTTTAAATCCAGCTATGAAATAGCTGCGCTACGTCAAGCCAGCCTTATTTCAGCGGATGCTCACGTGCGAGCCATGAAATTTTGCCGCCCAGGGATTTTCGAATATCAACTCGAAGCGGAAATTCACCATGAATTTACCATGAGGGGGGCCAGGTACCCGGCTTATGGCACCATAGTGGGGGGCGGGGTAAACGCTTGCATTTTACATTACACGGAAAATACGGATACGCTTAAATCGGGTGACCTGGTATTGATCGATGCTGGCGCTGAGTTTGCAGGTTATGCCGGCGATATAACCCGAACTTTCCCCGTTAACGGTCGTTTTAGCCCAGAGCAAAAAACCTTATATCAGTTGGTGCTTGATGCCCAGCTGCTGGCATTGGATATTCTCAAACCCGGCTCTTCTATTAAGGACGCCAACGATAAGGTCGTCAGGCTGTTTGTTGAAACCTTAACTTCATTGGAAATCCTCAAGGGTGACGTAGAGGCCCTTATAGAAGAAGGTGCTCATAAGGCTTTCTATATGCATGGTTTGTCCCACTGGCTGGGGCTTGACGTTCATGATGTGGGTGATTATAAGTCGGTTAAAAGGGACCGCCCTTTGGAGGCCGGCATGGTGATCACTGTTGAGCCTGGTTTATACATAGATCAGGACGCGGATGTTCCCCCTCAATGGCGAGGGATCGCTATCCGCATTGAAGACGATGTGCTTATCACAGCAGACGGCTGTGAGATCATGACCTCCGGAGTACCAAAATCAGTGGAAGAGATTGAAAGCCTGGTAGGTTCAGCTGAGAAGGCTGATATCGCACAAGTCCGGGTAAAGTAATAAAAAGGATAAGCCGTGTTTGACCTAGTGGTTGTTGGTGGTGGCATGGTAGGGGCGACTCTGGCCTGTGCATTGAGTAAACAGATGCCAGGGCTTTCTGTCGCCATTGTCGAGTCTGTGAAATATACCGGCAAATCGCATCCTGGATTCGATGGCAGAAGTATCGCACTGTCTTACGGCTCCAAAGAGATCCTGGAAAAGCTCGAACTTTGGCAAGATTTGGCAAGTAGCGCCACGCCGATAAATCATATTCATGTTTCAGATCGTGGCCATAGCGGAATGGTAACACTGGATCATACCGAGTATCAGCTTGATGCCTTAGGTTATGTGGTTGAACTAGCAGATTCTGGTAGGGTATTGCACAACGCGCTGGCGCAGCTGCCGAAACTGAACTGGTTTTGCCCTGACTCATTAACTCAGATACAGCAATTGGCTGATAAGGTCGTGCTGACGCTTTCCAGTGGTAAAGTAATTGAATCGCGACTTGTGATCGGCGCTGACGGGGGCTTAAGTAAATGCCGCCAGTTGCTTAACTTGCCGACCGAAGTGACCGATTACGGTACCAGTGCCATTATCGCGAATGTGGAAACGTCCGAGCTGCACCAAAACCGAGCGTTTGAGCGATTTACACAATCTGGCCCACTGGCGCTGCTGCCCATGTCCAGCAATCGCAGTTCTCTGGTATGGTCTGTTGATAATACCGAGCTTGAGCAGATAATGGAGCTGCCTGAACGGGCGTTTTTACAGGCACTACAACAGGCGTTTGGTTTTCGGATGGGGCGCTTTATTCGGAGCGGTCAACGGTTTTCTTTTCCTCTTAAGTTGGTGCAGACACACGAGCCTGTCCACCACAGGGTTGTGTGTATTGGTAATGCTGCGCATACTTTGCACCCTATTGCAGGACAAGGTTATAACCTGGGGTTGCGCGATGTCTTTGTCTTGGTAGAAATCATCAAACAGGCGCAAGCAACTGGTGCCGACATTGGTTGTTTCAATACTCTTAACCGCTACTGGCAGCAGCGTCGTAGTGACCACCACACTACTATAGCTATGACAAATACCTTGGCCCAGGTATTTGCAAATCAGCTAGGCCCTTTGGTATGGGGCAGAAATTGTATTTTACATTTAATGGGATTGAGTCAACTGCTAAAAGCACCTTTAGCCAAGCAAGCGCTGGGTAAATTCAACCTTTTTCCTGTACACCAATAAGTTATCCCACCTATGATGGGGATTGGCCCAAGTGAACTAGCAATACTGTGCATTGTTACCATTGGGCTGTGAAGTAAACCTTTACTCAAGTGAATAAATTTATGATGCAATCTTTTGATCTGGTTATCGTTGGCGGGGGGATGGTAGGTCTTACCTTAGCAGCGGCTTTAGAAAATAGCAGCTTAACAGTTGCAGTGGTAGAGGGTAAGGAAGCCAAGCCAAATTTTCCTGATGAGCCGGAATTAAGAGTCAGTGCCCTTAATTGCGCCAGCCAGAACATACTGCAAAATATCGGTGCCTGGCGGCACTTGGATGAAAACAGACTTCAGCCCTACGAGAGTATGCACGTATGGGACAAAGACAGCTTTGGCCATATAGATTTTAATTGCCAGTCAACCCTCTCCGAGACCTTAGGCGCTATTGTCGAAAACCATAACATTCAGCTTGCTTTGCTTGAAACAGTGAAAGGGCAAGGGAATGTGCAGTATTTTTGTCCGCATAAAATACAGAAAATGGCCTTCGGTGAAGGTGAAGCCTGGCTAACCCTAGATAACGGCGATGCTATGACAGCTAAGCTGGTTGCCGGAGCAGATGGTGCCAATTCCTGGACCCGTAGCCAACTGAATATACCCTTGACCTATTGGGATTATGGACATAGCGCGATAGTGGCAAGTGTCAGGACACAACAGCCTCATCAGAATACGGCATACCAGGTTTTTAACCCGGAAGGGCCACTGGCATTCTTACCCTTATGGGAGACAAATCTTTGCTCTATCGTTTGGTCAGTACCGCCTGAGAGGGCTGACGAATTGCTTAAAATGGCAACTGCTGACTTTAATAAAGCGCTGTCTATGGCGTTCGGTATGAAGCTGGGTTTGTGCCAAGTGGAAAGTGAACGGCAGGCATTCCCCTTAAGAATGCGTTATGCCAGAAGCTTTGCCGGGCATAGGTTTGCCCTGGTGGGGGACGCTGCTCATACGATTCACCCGCTGGCGGGACAAGGTGTAAATCTTGGATTGCTGGATGCTGCTTGTCTGGCCCAGGAGCTGATGAAGTGTGCGGATCAAGGCCGGGATATAGGACATTACACGTCGCTGAGATCTTACGAGAGGTGGCGTAAGGCTGAAGCCGCAGATCTTATTGCTGCAATGGAAGGACTTAAGCACTTGTTTGCCGGTAATAATCCTGTGAAAAAGCTGATAAGAGATATTGGTCTCAGGGTGGCTAACGGGCTACCCCTGGTAAAAGGGGAGTGTATTCAGCGTGCTATGGGGCAAAAGGGCGCTCTGCCTGAACTGGCATTTCCCTGAAAATAACTAATGAAAACTTGGGACTTTGCCCAAGAATAACTAATGACTTATGAGTTATGTAAACATGTGTAGAAAGTGGGTTTATTCTGATTGTTTTATATGCTATGGATTTTTCTGAGGTCTAGATTGCTAATTGTGGCTTAAATAGCTGTATGTTGTTATTAGTTTAGTTAATCTGGCTGTTGCGAGATTATCTAATGGTAGGCGGTTACTGATAACCTTTTAACTAAGGATAAGTTTTGTTAAGTTCTACAGCGCCCGGATAAAACGTATAATCCGCACAAAATCTCATGATTGGTAGTTTGCCGGGATTAGGAACAAAGGCTGTGATCACAGCCGGTAGTTTCTTAAGGGCCTTAGGCTATATTATTGTATTAGTACATATTTCAACCACAATGTGGCGAACTATGTCAGTAGCACGATAGCTCGCGCCCGGTCACCGGAATCGCCAGCTTGAATAGCGTTAGCGTTGCAGCTATCACTTCATGTAAAAACGAAGCAAGACTATGAGGATAAACAACAATGAGTAACATCCCATCTGAACTGAGATACGCTAATACTCACGAATGGGTACGTAAAGATGAAGACGGTGTCTACACAGTCGGTATCACTGAGCATGCTCAGGAATTGCTGGGTGATATGGTCTTTGTTGACTTACCGGATGTTGGTGACCAGGTTAATGCTGGTGAAGATTGTGCAGTTGCAGAATCTGTTAAAGCAGCTTCTGACATCTACGCACCTGTGTCAGGGGAAGTTATTGCTATTAATGAAGAGTTAGAAGACGCGCCGGAATTGCTGAACTCCGATGCATTCGGCGACGGTTGGTTGTTCCAGGTTAGAGTGACCGACGAATCAGATATAGCGAATTTGTTGGACGCGGAAGGTTACCAAAGCGTTATCGACGAAGAATAATACAAATACGCCGGACATTGCTCCGGCGTTTTTTTATCTGCCGTTTACCATTTTTTAAAAGTGGCGCCAGCTGTGAACCATCCGCTCTATAAGAGTCGTTATCAGGATGAGCATCCACAGTGGTGAAGCAGGGCAATCCATCTCCACCCTCTTAATTGTTAAGGATCCTCACTGCTATGAGCCAGCTTCAACAATCTTTGTCTGAACTAGAGCAAAATTCAGAGTTTTTACGCCGTCATATCGGTCCAAACCCATCACAAGTGAGCAGTATGCTTGAGCAAGTCTCAGCCAGCTCACTGGACGATTTGATTGAGCAGACTGTGCCAGGCTCTATCTTGTTGAATAAGGAACTCGCGGTTGCTTCAAGCTCCACGGAGCAACAAGCTCTTAGCTATCTGAAGTCGGTGGCGCAAAAAAATAAGGTATTTAAGTCATATATTGGTATGGGTTATACCGCTACCTTGACACCAAATGTTATTTTGCGAAACGTACTGGAAAACCCGGGCTGGTATACGGCGTATACGCCTTATCAACCTGAAATTGCCCAGGGGCGTCTGCAAGCACTACTGAACTTCCAGCAGATGACCATAGATTTAACCGGCCTGGAACTGGCCAGTGCGTCATTACTAGACGAAGCAACTGCTGCAGCGGAAGCCATGGCGCTGGCTAAACGTATCTCGAAAAACAAAAAGTCAAACCTGTATTTCGTTTCTGACCAGGTTCACCCGCAAACGCTGGACGTCGTCAAAGAGCGCGCCGCTTATTTCGGTTTTGAAATTCAGCTGGGCTCTATAGAGCAAGCCGCTGACTACGATGTTTTTGGTGCGCTGCTGCAATACCCTGGCACTCGCGGTGAATTAGTCGATCTTACCGATACCATCGCCGCTGTTCAGTCGAAAAAAGGCATAGTCGCTGTCTCTGCAGATATCATGTCGTTAGTTCTGCTTAAAACTCCGGCAGAAATGGGCGCTGACGTTGTGCTAGGCACCACACAGCGCTTTGGTGTACCGGTAGGTTACGGTGGCCCTCACGCTGCTTTTTTTGCCACAAAAGATAAATACAAGCGTTCGTTACCAGGGCGTATTATCGGTGTTTCTAAAGATACAAACGGTAAACCTGCGCTGCGTATGGCAATGCAGACGCGTGAGCAACATATTCGCCGTGAAAAAGCGAACTCCAATATCTGTACGGCTCAGGTGTTGTTGGCCAACATGGCTTCTTTCTATGCGGTTTATCATGGCCCGCAAGGCTTGAAAACCATCGCTAACCGTATTCACAGGATGACAGACATCCTGGCGGCAGGCTTGACCAAAAACGGCGTTGAGTTAATCAATCAGACCTGGTTCGATACCTTGACGTTTAATGTTGCGGATCGCAGCAAGGTGATTGATAACGCACTGGCTCAGCAAATCAACTTCCGCACCGATAATGCAAGCAGCTTAAGTGTCACCCTGGACGAAACTACCACCAGAGAAGACTTAACAGTGCTGTTTGACGTTATTTTGGGTGCTGACCATGGTCTGGACCTGGCTGAGCTTGATAATCACGTGTGCCAGGCTACCCCGAGTATTCCTGCAGAGCTGGTGAGGGAAAGTGAGTTTTTGACCCACGAAGTCTTTAATTCTTATCACAGTGAAACTGAAATGATGCGTTATATTAAGCGTCTGGAAAACAAGGATTTAGCCTTGAACCACTCCATGATTTCACTGGGCTCTTGTACCATGAAACTAAATGCTGTGGCGGAAATGATCCCGGTTACCTGGCCTGAATTTGGCACTATCCACCCGTTTGCGCCGCTGGACCAAGCACAAGGCTTTCAGCAGTTGCTGACGGAGCTGGAGCAAGATCTGGTTGCCATTACCGGTTATGATGCGGTTTGTATGCAACCTAACTCCGGCGCCCAGGGTGAATATGCGGGTCTGCTGGCTATTCAGAAGTACCATGAGTCTCGCGGCGACGGACACAGAAATATCTGTCTGATCCCAAGTTCTGCACACGGCACCAACCCGGCATCTGCTCAGATGGCAGGTTTGAAAGTGATCGTGACGGCTTGTGATGCAAACGGTAACGTAGACTTGGATGACTTGCGCGCCAAAGCGACTGAGCTGGCGGACAACCTGTCTTGTATCATGATCACTTATCCTTCCACCCATGGTGTTTACGAAGAAACCATTAAAGAAGTCTGTGAGATCATCCACCAGAATGGCGGCCAGGTATATATGGATGGCGCCAATATGAACGCTCAGGTGGGTATCACTTCCCCTGGCAGCATTGGCTCAGACGTATCTCACCTGAATCTGCATAAAACCTTTGCGATTCCTCACGGTGGTGGGGGTCCGGGCATGGGCCCTATCGGTATTAAGAGTCACCTGGCGCCGTTTGTGCCCGGCCATGCGGTTGTTAAAGATGGCAAGGCTTGCGAGAACAATGGCGCGGTGTCGGCAGCGCCTTATGGGAGCGCCAGTATCCTACCAATCAGCTGGATGTATATCCGTATGCTGGGTAAAGAGGGCTTGAAGCGCTCTACTCAGGTTGCGATTCTTAACGCCAACTACCTGGCGGCTAAATTAAGCGCTCACTACCCGATTTTGTATCGCGGTCGTAACGATAAAGTGGCTCATGAGTGCATTATTGATCTACGTCCATTGAAAGAGACCAGTGGTATCAGCGAAATGGATATTGCCAAGCGGCTGATGGATTATGGCTTCCACGCACCAACCATGAGCTTCCCGGTTGCGGGTACGCTAATGGTTGAGCCGACCGAATCCGAGTCTAAAGTTGAACTGGATCGCTTTATCGAAGCCATGGTCACTATTCGCCAGGAAATCGATAAGGTGGAGCAGGGGGAGTGGACTTTGGAAGACAACCCGTTGGTCAATGCACCACATACTCAGCACGATGTTATTTCCGGCGACTGGGACAGGGCTTACGACAGACAAACGGCGGCATTCCCTGTGGCTTCGGTCAAGGTGGACAAGTTCTGGCCAACGGTAAACCGTATCGATGATGTGTACGGTGACCGTAATCTGTTTTGCTCTTGTGTACCGATTTCGGAATATAAAGAAGACTAAGCAGTTGTGCGGGTAATTAATCAGGTTGGTTAACGATTTAATGAAGTTGGTTAATTTCCTCTAAAATGTAAAAAGGCGAGTCAGTGATGGCTCGCCTTTAAGTGTTCTTCGGCGGCCAAGCGTATTTCAGCATTTATCGTTTTTATTCAACCCAAATTATCGCTGTGATTTAGCGTCTGTTAAATTGATATGATATTTTTGCTATAAATATTAGCTATTTCACTTGGTACTATGTCCTCAGCTTAATTCAGAGGGCACAATATGACTACTTCACTTTTCCAACCCATTCAATTGGGTGACATCACCTTTAATAATCCTATCGCCATGGCGCCAATGACGCGTTCACGTACCTCGCAGCCGGGTGACGTACCTAATGAGATGATGGCAACGTATTACAAACAGCGTGCTAATGCTGGTTTGATTGTGACCGAAGGAGCGCCAATCTCTGCGGTGGGGCGTGGCTACTCCATGACGCCAGGCATCTATACACAAGATCATATCGATGGTTGGAAAAAAGTCACTCAAGCTATCCATGCTGGAGGCAGCAAAGTGTTTATTCAACTTTGGCATGTGGGGCGTCGTAGCCACTCGAGCATTAGTGGACAGCAACCCCTTGCAGCTTCAGCGATTAAAATACCGGATCAAGTATTCGGACCATTACCAGAAGGTGGTTTTGGAATGATAGAGACCGAGTATCCAAAAGCGATGACTCAACAAGATATTGACAATACGATTGCTGACTTCGTACAAGCGGCACAAAATGCAATTGACGCTGGCTTTGATGGGGTAGAAATTCATGCTGCTCATGGTTATCTATTTGATACGTTTATGCGTTTAGAAAGCAATCAGCGTGATGATCAATATGGTGGTAGTCAAGAAAACCGCATGCGTTTCTTGCTCGATACATTAAAAGCCGTCGCCGATGAAATTGGCAGCAATAAAGTTGCGGTGCGCGTTTCGCCGCATGTGATTGAAGGCTTTTCCAATGAGGATCCTGAAATTGTTAAGGTGATCTTAAAAGCACTTGAGAAAATGGCACCGATGAAACTGGCATATGTACACTTTTCTGAAAACATATCTCGTTATGTGGAAGTACCAGAAATGTTTCGCAAGCAGGTGCGCGAGGTTTACCCAAATCCAATCATGGTAGCAGGTAAGTTAACCAAAGAAACGGCGCTGGAACTATTGGACAAAAAACACGCTAATTTAGTGGCATTTGGTACACCTTATGTCACCAATCCTGATTTAGTTGAGCGTTTTAAAAATAATTGGCCGTTAACTGAATTTGATGCTGATGCACGCCTGACTCTCTATGGAGGAAGTAAGAAGGGGTATACCGATTACCCTGCATATCAAGCGTAAAACCACACCCAAAGGTTTTAGTGCCTGAGAGCGCTTAAATCTGATTTAGGTCTCGATAAAAGACCAATATTTTATTTGCACACAACTAAGGCGTTAGCTGGGTTTCTATTTCTGAGTGGACGGTAGGTTGTTCTGAAATTTATTAGTAGAGCCATATAAAAAATTTGGAAAATTTTCCCCGGCGTGAATTTGCAAAGGTCGGGAAGGGGAAGCAACAGCGGCTTATTCAGGAAATGCTCGGCAGCTACCGCCTGTTGGCCCAACAGTTGAATGAAACACGCTGTGAGCGGCTGATGCAGGAGGTGGAAATGTTGCTCACCAAACGTCACCGCGCGTCCAGTGCCATTGAAGGCTTTAACGCCACCTTACGCACTTATCTGTATGCCAAGGCGTAAACCAACCGTTTCTTGAGCTGTTCCGCTGCGGGCAAAGCGCTGGGGACGTAACAAAGGTCAGTCAGCCCATGAGTTGCTGACGGGAGAAAAGGTGACCGACTGGCTGATACTGCTTGGCTTCCCACCGAGTAAGCTCAGCCACTGATTTTAGCCTGGCAACAGGCAAGCCAAACTGATGGCCTATTGATCTGATCCAGCATTCGCTGAATTGGAGAGGAGCTATTGGTTTTGTAACCCTAAACGGCTGGAATTTGATCAGTCCCTAAAACGGGACTGGTCAAACTTGGGTAACAGATCTATCGGGCTTGGTGGGAGCCGAACCCATCTCAGGGATGAGATGTAAAGCGCATGGATGCACGTTCGGCGAACCTTGCTGGCTTACGCTTCACCCTTTTTGCCTATAAAAAGGCATCTGCTCCTTCAAAGGCCGCAACAATTGTTACCCTTAGACAGGTTATTTGATGGGTTCCACCGAGTACTAGCCTGAAGTCTTGGCGTTATTAAACGATGCGCTGAAAATTGAAAGCAAAAAGCTGGAGGAAATGGCGAAGCGGGATCCACTGACCGGCGTGAAAAACCGGGCTGGGATCAGGGATAATCTGTTTAAGCAGGTGCAGCTGGTTTATTTTCGGGATAAACCCTTGTCTATCATTTTTATTGATTTGGACCACTTTAAAGCCGTGAACGACCAATATGGTCATGGGCAAGGCGATGAAATTCTTATTTGCTTCACCCGGTTTGTGTTAGCAGTGACACGCCAAGCCGATTCTTTGGTGCGTTGGGGAGGAGAGGAGTTTTTGTTGGTTTGCCCCGATACAAATATGCAGCAGGCGGGTCATTTGGCGGAAAAGGTCAGGGTTAAACTGGAGCAAGCTGACTGGCCAAAAGGTATTAAGGTGACCGCTAGCTTTGGTGTGACTCAGATGGGTCAGGAGAGTACCTCAGAATTTATCCATAGAGCCGATCAAGCCTTATATAAAGCAAAATCAACAGGTCGAAACTGTGTGGTTTGTTTTGAGTTTTCCGCAGGTAACCTTCCTTCACGTAATAAAAAGATATTGATTTAATTGTTAATAGCGTGGTTCCCAGCAATACTTTCTAGGTTATTGTTGGGAGCTGATTATGGATGATTTAACCTTATCCAGGGTGGAAAAGGATTCGGGGCACTTGATACGCGAGTTGCTCTCCCTGCAGATAGACGGCGACAGAGGCAGTTTTTTCAAGGAGTTGGTCGAACTGCTTGAACTCGAGGGAGTGATGCTATGTTTCCAGAGTGAAAATAACAGAATAGCTACGGATACCTTCTATTTAGTACCTGACCGAAAACCCTACAACCCTTTATTCATAAGGGCTGTAGAAGGGTTTTAAAAACGAAGATTTAGATGCTAATACAGAAAACACCTAAAAATTGGGGCTATTTATGAAATATCACCCAAAACTTAAAAACTTAGATTCCGAATTCTGCCTGAAAGCCTTGCGCACTCTAGCTCTAGGAGTTTTCGTTCAGACACTATTTAAGAGGGCGGCTTCAGCCTTTCATGGAATATGAGCCCACTGAGACGCCTTTGGATGCCGTATTTAGAGGGAAGTTCCAGTCTGTTAGTATGGATCTTCATTCCTCTTATCCCCACTTTGCTAACGCTCAGCGCAATGAATTACATTCTTTTGTGGCCTGGCCTCTATTGATCAAGGGGGCGACTGAAGGAAATAGAGGAGCGCTGGTGTTTTTTTATAGTCAGCCGAATCTTTCTGGGGAAGATTTTTTGGGTTTTACCCGGTTAATCACGGAGCGTATAGAAAATTGCCTGATCGCAAAAAATATGTCCAATTGCCTGAATGAACAGAGCACCCGTCTGGAGTTGGTTGAAAAAGGATTTATGGAAACCATCAATCAGCTGGAATGGGAAAAGAATTGGATCATTCGGCTGGAAGATGCCACGTTAACTGGCCACTGGGAGTGGGATACGAAAAATAAACGCCTTATATGGTCAGACTTATTTTACCAGTTACTCGGTTTAGTTCCGAAAAGTGTCGCGCCGAGCTGGCAGATCCTGTTGTCTTGCTGCCCCCCTCAGGAGCGGGATATGCTACAGGGCTATCTGCGCGGCCTGCTGGCTGGGCAGAGTGGCGACTCGCCCGAGTTTACCATTAAAACCCCGGATAAAAGCTTCAAGTGGCTGCAACTAAGAAGCTTTTCTGCGGAAGGGGGGAAGCGCACTGGTTTACTAATGGAGCACACCAAAGAGAAAAGTCAGCAGGCTCAAGATGGTTTATTGCAAAATATCTTTGATAATTCAGTGGAAGGTATAGTGGTTGCGAATGTTAAAGGTGACATTATTTATGTAAACCCTGCATATGAAAGCCTGACCGGATATCACAAGTCTGAACTTATTGGGCAAAATCCCAGAATTTTAAATTCAGGAAAGCAAGGAGCGCAATTTTATAAGCAAATGTGGGATGAGATTATTAATCAGGGACGCTGGCAAGGAGAAATATGGAATCGTAAAAAGGACGGGGAGTTAACCCCACAATTTTTAAGTATTTCTTCGGTGAAAGATAGCCAGGGGCGGATCACTAAGTTTGTGGGGTTAAGCTCAGATCTAAAACAGATAAAACGGGCGGAGGCGCAGCTCAACTTTCGCACTTATTTTGACCCGGTTACTCGCTTACCCAACAAGGAGCGCCTTAACCAGGTTATTAATGAGGAGTTATCCACCGATAAATATGTCAAGGGCACAGTTGCCTTAGTGCTCATTTCCTTACATCTGCTACGGGAAATTTTCGGCAGTTATGGCAATGAAGTGGGTAATCGCCTATTACAACAGTTATCTAAGCGCTTGCTTAAGTCAGTAAGAGCCGATGATCAGGTCGCTCGGGTCGGTGAAGATTTATTTGCCGTCCTGTTTTGCTCTACCCAGAAAAATGAAGAGCTGGAAGAGCCTCTGGCTCAGCTGCAACAAGTGTTAAAAAAGCCATTTAACTTATCCGGAGAGCCCCTCTATCTATCGTGTGCCATAGGTATATCATTATTAAATTGCGATGCAAAAAAACCGGAGCAATTGTTACGCCATGCGGCTCAGGCTATGTATAGCTCGAAGCAGCAGGGGATAAATTCCATCTGTTATTTCGAAACTCAGATGCAGGAAAAAATGACTCAGCGCCTGGATGTAAAGCGTCGTTTGATCAAAGCTATAGAAACCGGGAGAGTCGAGGTCTTATATCAGCCGATATTAGATACCCGTAGCTTACGAATCGTCAAAGTCGAAGCCTTATTTCGTTTGCCTCCCGAATTATCCATTGACTTCGATATGGAAAACATTATTTCTATTGCCGAGCAATATAACCTGATTCAGGAAATCGATAACCGCGTTTGCAAAAAGGCCCTGGCGGATATTAAGCAATTACATGATGAAGGTTATATAGAGCTAGGGGTGACTATTAATCGCTCACTAAAACTTGCCACCGACATTAATTCGGCCTTTGAACCATTAATGACCATGATCAGCGAGTCTGAGGTTAAACCAAGCGATATTACAGTTGAGCTAACAGAAAGTGCGTTTGTGGATATTGACAGCACTGACTCCTATTTACGTAAGCTGGAAGAGTTGACCTTGATGGGAATACATCTGGCCATAGATGACTTTGGCACTGGCTTTTCTTCACTCAACTACTTAAGAAATATGCCGGCGGATGTATTAAAAATTGACAAGAGCTTCGTGATGGAAATGGATAAACGTCCCCACGACCAGACTATGGTGAAAATGGTGGTATCCCTGGCTCACCAACTCAATATTCAAGTAGTTGCTGAAGGGGTTGAAAAAGAGGCGCATTTTCAGTTGCTGAAACAAATTGGCTGTGATTATTTACAAGGCTTTCTGTTTAGCAGGCCTATTTCCCTGTCCTAGTTACGTGAATTGTTAGCGGCACCCGACCCTTTCTTTTCCCTGGATGTCGGTGTAGAGAATGATACCAGAATCACGGCCAGTAGCTTGATGAATGTTAAGGGCGCGAGCGAGCTTTGTTAACATCATGTAAAAAGCAACGCTGACCTATATTCTCCTTCCCACGCGGCCTTATTCATTTTTCTTGGTACAGACTCTTTCCCGGGGGACTTTCTGAAGAGGTTCTGCACTAAACGGCGACAACACGCCATATTCAATGGCGAGTGTCCAGCATACATTTTCTGAGCATCTTCCCTAAAAATGACATCTAACGCCCAATGCTGCTGATTTTCTATGTGCCAGTGCTGCCTTGAGGCTTGGGCTGCAAGTTCCAGTGGTAGTTCATCGGTACAAACATAATATGATGTCTCATAACTGCCTGTATCTGAGCCATTGATACTACGCTCTCGGACTACAGCTACTATTCCTTTAATCATCGGCCATTTTGTGTTTATCTCCTTACTAAAAGCGGCGGGTAGCGAGAAAACGGTACGAACTTCTGTTCGTCCATGGCCTTTATCTTTGGTTTCAAAGGAGACTTGCTGCTCTTCTGGCTGTGACCAGTATGCTTGAAACTGCTCATCCACTTCGGCGAGCAGTTTTGGCTGATTACTTTTTACTTGAACCAGCATATCTCCGCCTTTGTCTTTGACCTCTTTCAGCGTTTCTACTTGGCAATGCAAAGCATCGGCTGTCAGCAAGCAACCAGTGATATCCAGTGTGTCTATCATCTCTCTTACCGCTTGTATTTCCATGCCTTTTCCTTTACAAGGTCGGTGAGTTAACACTAGCCCCTGCTCAACCTCAAAGGCCGAAACGAGGAACAAGGGATCATCATGGCGGCTGGCTTTAGCTCCTTTGATCACCTTTCCGTCCACGCTGATGATAGGTGCACCATTTCTTTCCCGGCGAATATTCACCCACCCAACCATTGCTGATAGCAGGGTTTCAGGGATCACAGTCCGCATGATCCTGGCGATAGTATGCCGGGTAGGTATGCCATTTTTGTATGGCAAATACTGACGTAACCACTTTAGGTTTTCCTTGCCCTTACCGAAGTCTTCAATGTCAGTCCATTGCTTTTGTCCACAAATCATAGCGACTATCACCAGAAACACGACCTCAATGACGGGATAGTCTTGATTGATCTGCGAGCGACTTTCCTGGACCTTTTGTAGCTGTTCAATTAATACCATTTTTCGACCAAATTCAGTAATTTGGAGATCTGATCGTTAAATCGAAGACAAGTTCAAAATTTATTGTGTCATTTAGTGATTTTTTGGCTATATGGATATTCCTGAAAGTTTGATCCTGCCCTTGATGAATGTTGATGTACCTAATGTTGAATTGGATGACTCATTAGTTGTTGCGAGAGAGCTGTTTGGCAACACTGAAACTGACTATTTAATCGTACTGGAGGAAGGGCGTTTTTACGGTGTCGTTAAGCGAGAAAGCTATAACCTGGCTATCAGCCCTTATCTGGATACAGTGGCTGAGTTAGAAAGAGATAAAACCACCTTAAAGAAAAAAATGCACCAAGTGATGGATCGTAATGTTCCCACTGTATCTCCCAACGAAGATGCATCTCAGGTACAGCGACGTATCTTACGCCAGGGGCTAAAAGAGGTGGCGGTGTTGGGAGACAAAGGCAGCTACCTTGGATTGATTGGACAAGGCGAATTGTTGAACTATTTAGGCAGTCATCAAAATGAGAGTGGAGACTAACAGTAGAGGCGGTTTAAGTAGATCGAGGAATTACTTATTTTTCCTATTTATCCCTTATTAAGGTTAACGCATAAATAGAAAATATCTTTTGGAACTCAGAGCAAATAGGGTATCTTTAGGCGCAATAAATTCAGTGTAGCCAAGAGACTAAGATGATAATCAAACCTAAGATCCGTGGGTTTATTTGTACCACTGCTCATCCGCTAGGATGCGATGCCAATATTAAACAACAAATCGAATACACTAAAGCAAAAGGCGAGATTAAAAACGGTCCTAAACGTGTGCTCGTCATTGGTTCATCGGCAGGATACGGCATGTCATCCCGTATTAGCGCTGCATTTGGCTCGGGTGCTGCGACCATTGGTGTTTTTTATGAGAAACCGGCGACAGAAAAAAAATCGGGTACAGCAGGTTGGTACAATGCTGCGGCATTCGACAAACGAGCCCATGACGCAGGTTTGTATGCCAAAAGTATTAATGGCGATGCGTTTTCTCACGATGCAAAAGCGAAAGCCATCGAACTGATTAAACAAGATCTGGGTCAAATCGACCTGGTAGTGTATTCGGTTGCCGCCCCGGTTCGTAAGTTACCTGATACTGGCGAAGTAATTCGCTCCAGCCTGAAGCCAATAGGTGAAGCATATTCATCAACGGCTATCGATACCAATAAAAACATCATTGTTGAAGCCTCGGTAGAGCCTGCGACTGAAGAAGAGATCCAAAATACTGTAACCGTGATGGGTGGCCAGGATTGGGAGCTTTGGATGCAAGCGCTGGAAGAGGCGGGTGTATTGGCGGATGGTGCCAAAACCGTTGCTTATTCTTATATCGGTGCAGAATTGACTTGGCCGATATACTGGCATGGCGCACTGGGTAAAGCCAAAGAAGACTTAGACAGAGCTTCCGCCGCGATACATGCGAAACTGGCGGTGAATGGCGGCGAAGCCTACGTATCAGTACAGAAAAGTGTTGTGACCCAGGCGAGTGCAGCGATCCCTGTGATGCCTTTGTACTTATCCATGGTATTTAAGATCATGCGTGCAAAAGGTTTACATGAAGGCTGTATGGAGCAGATTTATCGTTTGTTTGATTCCCAGCTGTATAAAGCGGATGGCTCAGTGGCCGAAACCGATGAAACGCGTCGTTTAAGGCTTGATGATTGGGAGCTTAAAGAAGATGTACAAAACGCCTGTAAAGAGCTGTGGCCGCAAATAACCACAGAAAACCTGTTCGAGCTGACCGACTACCAGGACTATAAGGACGAGTTCCTTAAGCTGTTTGGTTTTGGCGTTGAAACTATCGACTACGATGCGGATGTAGCGACGCTAGTCTCATTCGATTGCATCGAGCTGTAATTGCTTTGTTTTGTTGCGCCGCTCTGGCGTAGCAAAACCCTTTCTGTATTTCCTGCTTATAATTCCTCTTTATCGACTATGACAGCTAAAATTAATAGGTTAAGGCATCCTTTTTAAGGAGTTGTTATGCAAGCTAATCAGTTAAAAGGTTGGATACGAAGTGGTGCTCATCCAGAGTGCCTGCTATGGACCTATTCGGAATCTGCTTGTTATCAGGTTGAAATCAAAATTCACAATAAAACGGAACTACTGACTGACAAACATACTAACCCGGTACATTTTAACAGCCTGATTGAAGCTAAAACCCAGTTAATGAAGCTGGGAGTTAAAGAGGTGACCCTCAAATTGGATCTGACTTGTGATGAGATGATGGGCGAGCCGCTGACGAGTTCTGAATGTATTCAGGAGATGAAAATTCCTCTTTAGTCTTCAGTCGTAGCAAGAGAACAAAACAATCAGTTTTTAGCACTCTGTCGCAGCCTTAGAGTGAAAGAGGCAAAAGTAGTGGTTTGACCGAGGTTTTCGGCGCCAGTTTTATTATCTCAAACCAGCTGTGAGCTAGGATAAGGACAAAGGAATAAGAGTTTTGTGTTTAATCTCAATGCTGACAGGAACAAGGTAAAAGCTGGCGTGACACAGCATATTAATTGGCTATATGTAGCCACTTCAGCATAAATTAGGTACATATTGTGCCGTATTTGTAAGAAAAACCATTTCAGACTTGCAAATCCCCCTTTGATTGGTATTTTGTGAACTTGGTTGCATCTTCGCTGGTGTCGGACTGGCGAGGAACGTTCAAGGGCCTAACGGCTTAGTTAATTTAATATCTCAATAAGTAGGTGGGATCACTCATGCAAAAAGACAGTCTAAACAACGTTCATATTTCTTCGGAGCAGGTGTTAATTACGCCGGCGGAGTTAAAGAAAAAACTGCCGGTGACAGATAAAGCACTAGAATTCGTTTCTGATGCGCGTCAAACCATTTCGAATATTATTCACGGTAAGGATCACCGCTTGTTGGTGGTATGTGGCCCTTGTTCCGTTCATGATTTAGATGCCGCCAAAGACTATGCCTACCGACTGAAAAAATTGCATGAAGAATTTAAAGATAATCTCTATATCGTAATGCGGGTCTATTTTGAGAAGCCCCGCACCACCGTCGGGTGGAAGGGATTTATCAATGACCCACATATGGATAACTCGTTTGATGTTGAAACAGGCCTGCACCTGGGACGTGAATTATTGGCCTGGGTCGCGGAGCTGGAACTTCCTGTCGCTACCGAAGCATTGGATCCTATTAGTCCTCAGTATTTGGCAGAGCTATTTAGCTGGTCAGCTATCGGAGCACGTACTACCGAATCGCAAACCCACAGGGAAATGGCCAGTGGCCTTTCTATGCCGGTAGGCTTTAAAAATGGCACAGATGGCAGTCTGGCCACAGCTATTAATGCGGCGCAATCAGCGGCCGCCCCGCATAGATTTATGGGAATAAACCAACAGGGGCAGGTGGCCTTGTTGCAGACTCAGGGTAACCCTGACGGCCATGTGATTTTACGTGGTGGTAAGCAGCCAAACTACGACTCAGTCAATGTCGTGTTGGCGGAACAGGCAATGGAAAAAGCAGGTCTGAAACCTTCTTTGATGGTGGATTGCAGTCATGCGAACTCAAACAAAAATCATGAGTTACAGCCGCTGGTAGCGGAAAACGTGATCCATCAGATCCAGGATGGCAATAAGTCTATCATAGGTATTATGCTGGAAAGCCACATCAATGCGGGTAACCAGTCTTCTGAATTACCCCGTGAACAATTGAAATATGGTGTGTCAGTAACGGATGCCTGTATCGACTGGGAAAGCACGGATACACTATTGCGCAAGACCTACGCCGATCTTGCAGAACATTTGAAAAAACGAGTGGTTTAACGCTTATGGTTCAGGCACTTGATAAATTAAGAGATCGTATTGATGAGGTTGACCAGCAACTGGTTGAGCTGTTAGCCCAGCGGCTGGCGCTGGTTACTGAAGTGGGTGAAGTGAAAAGCGAACACGGCCTGCCTATCTATGCACCGGATCGTGAAGCCGCTATGCTGGCTAAACGTCGGGAAGAAGCACAGAAGCAAGGCGTGCCACCTGATCTTATTGAGGATGTATTAAGACGCACTATGCGTGAGTCTTACGCCAGTGAAAAAGACTCCGGATTCAAAACCGTAAACCCGGGGATGCGCCGTATCGTGGTGATTGGTGGTGGCGGTCAGCTGGGTAAACTTTTTGTCAGTATGCTGTCTTTATCCGGGTACCAGCTTGATGTGCTGGAAAAGGCCGACTGGGATAATGCCGACGCTCTATTAAAAGATGCGGGTATGGTGCTGGTGGCGGTTCCTATCGATATTACCGACGCAATTATCGGTAAGCTGGATATGTTGGCAAGTGACTGTGTTCTGGTTGATATTACCAGTACTAAGTCGGGGCCCCTTAAGGCGATGCTGGACACACATAAGGGACCGGTGGTGGGGTTACACCCTATGTTTGGCCCGGATGTACCCAGCTTTGCCAAACAAGTCATCGCCTACTGTGATGGAAGAATGCCAGAGCAGTATCAATGGCTTATCAAGCAGATGGAAATCTGGGGTGCGCGTCTGTATCAGACAACAGCCCAGGAGCATGATGAAGCCATGACGATGATCCAGGCGCTGCGTCACTTTACCAGTTTTGTATACGGCGCCCACTTGACTCAGGTCGGCGCCGATATTAAACAACTACTGGAGCTGAGTTCACCCATTTACCGGCTGGAGCTGGCGATGGTGGGGCGCTTGTTCGCTCAGGAGCCGTCTTTGTACGCGGATATTATCCTCTCGTCCAAGGATAACCTGGAGATGATTAAACGTTATCATCAGGTATTTGGTGAGGCGATAACGCTGTTGGAAAAGGGGGATAAACAGGCTTTTATCCAGTCCTTTAACCAGGTAAGTGATTGGTTTGGCGATTATGCACAAGTCTTTATGCGTGAAAGTAAGTCCTTACTGCAGCAGGCGAATGACAGCCGCCACTATCAAGATTGATGGTTTAGTTTGATGTTATATACCCAAACTACTTGAAAATGCAGACTCAGAGCTCAGGCAGGATGTCAGAACAAGGCGCAGCGAGCAGGGAATGGCATTCCCTTTTCAAGCGCTGCACGCAGTGCTGACTTTTTGGCTGAGCTCCCTTCGGGCAAGACGAGAAGCAACCCTCTTCGGCGTTATAAAACCTTGATGTAGAAGACTAGACCATCGGCTTTATGCCTTGAACCCGGTCACTTCTCGACTTGCTGAACCCTGTATTCCCAAGCAGCTTGGGTATAAATACAAAATAGGGGCGCTCAGCCCCTTTCTTTTTGTCATTTTTTAGCGCGTTTGTTAAAGGCTGCTCGAGTGCTATTACATGATGTCGTTTGACTAACCAGCTCTCCCCTGATATCCAGAATATTGCGCAGGTAGTGAGCTTTAACTAATTGATAATCCAGTTCAGGCGAAAACCACAGAATTAGCTGGCGGTCGGTTTTATTGGTTTGCACTACCTTCACTGTATTCAGTTTGCCAAAGTGAGTGGATAACTTTTCTGTGCTTTGTACAGCAAAATAATAGTGGGAAATTTTCTTGGGTTGCTGGAGACGGAAGTCAAACTTGTTGTCACCTGAGATCAGATGTTGACGCATTTGCGATACCAGCGCCTCGACATCGACGATAGGGCCTTCAGTTTCTTTATACTCGGATTGCTTTCCCTGATGGGTCACTGTACTGACTTTTCCATCCGGACTGAATTTGGCCTCTGTGGAGCTGGTATTAAAGCCCCTGACCTGGCGGCTAAACTGTTTGGTAAGAAACTTCCGTTGTTGCGTACTCCAGTAGATACGGGTATTTTGCTCTCCGTTGCCTTTGAAAAATGCGACGGAGAGTTCACCGGTGGAATGAATGTCAGCAAGCAGTCCCTGCCACATTAAATGGCGCTCCATGGAGCCTATTAGCTGGCGCCCGTAAAAAATATCATAACCCAGAGTTTTTTCACAATAACTAGGCTCAGGGCCATGCTCTGCCCAGGAAAGCAGGGGGAGGAAAACCAGTATACCGATGGCTTTTTTCAATTCGGATCACCATCCAGAGAAAACAAAGCCCAACTTAACTATGTAAGGACTCAGTTGTCAATGTGGTGGGTGGGATTGTTTGCTGTTTGTTTGGACGTGAGCAGAGAAGGGGAGGAAATATCAACTCCCCTTGGCTTTCTACCTGCTAAACAGTTGAGACATTAGCGAGGTAAATTGAGACAGGCTAGTTTGTTTTGGTCCTGACCCCTGCGCATGTTCAGGTGCTGGGTGCGTTTCTATGATGACACCGTTGGCGCCCAGGGTTTGCGCTGTCTGGACCAAAGGCGCTAATATTTCCGGCTGCGTCAGCACGTAACTCAGGTTGATTAATACGGGCAGCTCGGTTTTAGTTTTCAAACCTGTTAATGCTGTGAGATCCAAGGTAACCCCTTGGTCTGGAGTATGAATACCAGATTCACACAGCACGACTTGCTGGTTCCCTTGCTGCTGGATCATATGGGCGGCATCCAGCCACTGCTGAATGCTGGCCTTTGGGTGTCTACTCAAAACAACGGGTTTGTTCACCTTGCCGACCGCTTGCAGTAATTCCAACTGAAACATTTGTTCGCCACGAATAAACATCAGGTCCGCTTGTTCAGCTACTTTCTGGACTTGGTTTGTTTGGCTTACTTCGGCCAGAGTGGGTAGCTTGTAGTGTTCCGCTGCGTTCACCAGATCTGTCAGACCCTGATATTTTGCCCCCCAACTACCGGCGCTGGACGTTTCCTGATTAAATGCGCCGCCAAAAATAACTTCGCCGCCAAATTCCTTAATTTGTTTCGCACATTCAAGTGCCAATGCCGGCGTTTCTACTGCTCTGGGGCCAGCGATAGTGACGAAGTTTGGGCCGCCAATTTCAATGTTTCGCACGTTAATCTTGGAGGCAGATGTAGCGTTCGCTTTTTCAGATAACCCATTTAGGTGTGGTTTTTTCTCGGACACTGATTTTGCTTTGGCCATTTCAGCTACCGGTACTAGGGTTGGCGCGACCTCTGCGCTGGGGTAGCAACCGAGGATTTTTACATACCGAGTGAGGCTTCTCAGTTTGGCCAGGGCATCCTGAAGTGCCGGAGAATTTAAGTTGGCGGCCAGGTCAATATAAAATGACTCTTCCCAAGGGTTACCCAACATAGGACGAGACTCTAATTTGGTCATGGGGATATTCTTGTCCCGTAACACCATAAGAGCTTCAACCAAGGCACCTGCAGTTTGGCCAGTAGCTATGACTATGCTGGTTTTTGCCGGAACTTGTAACGCCACATCGATGGCTTTTCGCGCGACAATAATAAAGCGGCTATAGTTCTCTTTTTGATTGGTTATGTCCTTGCGTAACGCTTGCAGGCCAAATGCTTTACTTGTGTCGGGACAACCTAGGGCCGCTACTTTAGCAGAGTTGAAGTTGGCGGCAGTTTCCATGGCATTGGCTGTGCTGTCACAGAACGTAAGGGTTATATTTTCCTGTTTATTGAGGTAATGGCTGCATTGTTCAAACACCTGAGGGTGGCCATACAGAGTATCAATTTGGGATAGTTCGGTGCCTGGCGCGGCCAAAATACTATGCTCAATTTTTAAGTTTTGCTCGCCAACAATAAACAAGCTGGTGTGTTGTAGCAGGTCGAACACCTCATTAATACTGCCTGAGCTGGTATTTTCTATGGGTAATACACCATAATCAGCCTGTCCGGATTCTACCTGCTGAACCACATCGCTATAGTTGGTACAGCCAAGTTCGACCAGTTCATTTCCGTACCGAGTAAAATACTTTTGGCTGGCCAGGCTGCTGTCTGACCCCGAGTTGCCAACGAAAGCAATCCGGACTGTGGGGACCTGGGCTGCTGGATTGACCAGCTTTTGCAGATAAGCCTGCTGGGAACGCACCGAGTCTTCCAGAATAGTGTGATAGATTTGGGTAACATAATGGGAGTCTAATCCCAGCTTGTTCCCTTGATTGATCAGGCGGACCAGTAACTCCTGCTCTCTAATTTGATCTCTGACGGGTCTGGGGTTTTCTTTCTTGCTTTTAGCCACCTCAATGGCGATGTGCTTTCTTTTTGCCAGTAAGTTAAGTAACTCACTGTCCAATACAGTGATGGTTTTTCTTATTTCATCAAGAGATGCCATTTGGCTGTCCTCGGCTTTTCTCAAACAAAATAGATAAAAAAACCTCCGTCATGGGAGGTTTTTGTATTTTGTTCAGGTTTTTAATTATCCCGATTTTCAAGAGAAAATTAAGAAGATAAAAAAGGGATAATCATATTACGTAACTGGCAATTTAAAGCGATAAGTTAAAACTGTCAAGGAGCGCAGAGATCGACTGCGCTCCTGAGGTATTAGGCTACTTCCTCTTCTTCTATCGGTTCTACCGGCGTTTCATTTTGACGCTTAATGCTCTCGCTGCCGCGTCGTGCTTCCGGCTTGTGCAGGTGCTTATTTAGTTGGCGCTCCAGTTTTTGGCCCAACAGGGTAATGGCAGCATATAAATCATCGTGTTCAGCTTGCGCAAAAAGCTTGCCGCTGGGGATACTAATCGACGCCTCTATCTTAACCCCTTTCGGCTCCTTGGTGATGATCACATGGGGGTTAATCAATGGAATTTGCATCTTCTCCAATTTTTCAAAACGAGACTGGATCTTTTCGCGAATTGGGGTGGTAATTGAGATTTGCTTGCTGGTAATTTCTATTGTCATTATAGAAGGCCCCTTCTGTTACTGGTCATTTCGTTTCATCTCCAGAATACGATTTTTTGGATTGAATAACGTGATCTATATCACATTGCTTTGGTGTTTGATATTTGTTGGTGATTTTTTTGATCTGAATGAAAATTTCAGGATTCTTAGGAGGTTTTTGCTTGTATCGCAAAAAACCTTGAGGCAGTATGAAATCGTGCCGAGCAGCGTTTCATACGATATTTTCCGTTGGTTTTTCTTTTATGCCCCTGGCCAACGTCAAGCACGAGGTTGATTTTCGATCAACCCTGTGGCCTAAATCCCCTTTCCATTAGGTTATTTTGTTAACTTACCTATAATGCGTTAAGGTATTTGACTATCAAAAATATCTTAATTAGGCGCAGTAACTTCTCATAATGTTAAGACAGTTTCTTTCCAAGCTAGTTGCTGATAAGTCAGAAGAAGACGCTCAGCCACTCAGTTCGTCTTCATATGCTGTCAATCCAGCCCCTAAACTTGTGTCGCCAAAGCATGGTGCAAACCCGTACGAAGGCCAGTGTATATTCTGGTATTGGGAACTTGGGTCTGACAAGGTGCAGTTTCAGGGATGCAACTCCGCCAAGCTAAAGACGCTAGCCGACCAGTCCGGTCTATCGATGAGCGAAGTACAAAGCTATATATATCGTGAAGACAGGCAGAGGTTTCGCGCTTTTCTTGATGACGCATGGCGAGGAGAAGAGTCCACACCCATTGAGTACAGAATGCTCACCGAATTAGGCGAGGAGTTTTGGGTGGTGAGCATGTTAAGCAAGCCGGTGTTTGACGAATTGAGTCAGCCTAAGATCTTAGGCGTTACTTATGAGCAAACCTTGTATCGCAGTTCTAATGATGATCGCCAACAACAGAACAATATACTGCTTAAACTGGCAACAGAGCCGGCTCTGGTTGCAGGAATGTCTGATGAATTCTTTCAGCAACTTTCAACCAGACTGATGGAAACCCTAAAACTGACACACGTTAGCATCTGGTTGCTCAATGATGACGGTGACAGCCTGGCTTGTGTGGATTATGTGGGCAATGGCAGTGGTAAATTAGGTCAAACTATTTGCAGAGAAAGCGCGCCTGCATTCTTTAAATCACTGGCGATGGACCAGGTGCTTGTTGCCCAAAACGCTAAGTTTACCCCCCATACTCAGGAACTGAGTTTTCATCAGGAGCAGGTTTCCGCCATGCAGGCACGGGTCACTGCAGGCAAAGAGCTTAAAGGTCTGATACTGTGTGAGCACAGTGGCGACGAGTTGCAATGGAGCATCGATGAGCAGAGTTTTTTAAGGGCTATCGCGGATTTGGCCGGCCGGGTATTGGAAATGTCTGAATACAGCCGCAAGGAGCAGGAGCGTCAGCACAGGGAAACCTTGATCGATAACATTTCTCAGGCATTGTCCGCAGAAACCGGGGATGGTTTTTTTAAGCGATTGACAGCTGAGCTGGGTAAGGCGCTTTCGGCCCATACGGTATTGGTGTGTGAAATGGATGAAATCGGTATTAAACCCGTTTCAGGTTTGAGCCAGGGGCAGTCGGTTGCTTGCCCCAGTATGGCGCTAAAAGGCACCGTATTTGAATCAGTAAAATCCAATGTACCCAGTATCTTTACCCATGATGTTGCTCATTTGTTCCCGGAAGACGAGTTTCTCAGTGATATGGAGCTGGTTGGTTTTGTCGGCTGGCCGCTACAAAATGCAAAAGGCGAGCTGCTTGGCATCATCGCACTTTATTTTGATCGGGTGTTTCGCGAAGAAGCCACCGCCAGCTCATTACTGAAGATTTTTTCCATTCGCGCCTCGGCAGAATTGGAGAGGAAAAGGGCCGAAGCCGAGTTAAAACTTTCGGCTGTGGCCTTTGAAACCAACGAAGGCATTATTATTACCGATCCCGAAGGTACTATTCTCAGGGTCAACCGGGCTTTTACTCAGATCACCGGTTATCCCAGTGAAGAAGTCGCCGGACATGATGTAGCCATGTTAAACGGTGACAGGCGTACAGAGGGTGAGGCATCACTTTCCGAAAAACTGGATAATGAAGGTAAATGGAGCGGGGAGTGCTGGAGTACTCGAAAAAATGGTGACCTCTATCCTCAGTGGGAAACGATAACCGCGGTAAAAGACGATGCGAATAATGTTTCTCATTACGTGATTTGTTTTGAAGATATTTCGGAGCGTAAAGCTGCTGAACAACAAATAGAAAATCTGGCTTATTACGATGAACTAACTGGCTTACCTAACAGGCGACTGCTTTCCGAGTCTCTTGATGTGGCATTTGAGACAGCAGAGCAAGATGGCTGCATTGGCGCTTTGTTATTTATCGATCTGGACCACTTTAAAACTATCAACGACTCCCTGGGCCACGCAGCAGGAGACTGGATCCTGGAGCAGGTTTCTCACAGGTTAAAGAAACTAACCCGTAACGGCGATCTGTTGGCCCGTCTGGGGGGGGATGAGTTTGTACTACTCCTGCCATCTTTATCTGAGAACCCTCCTCACGCCGAACAGCAAGCAGAATTGGTGGGATCGCGCTTAATTAAAGAAGTGTCCGCACCTTATTTATTTGAAGGCCAGGCGTTGCACATAGGCGCCAGTGTGGGAATTAGTCTGTTTCCGGGTAAAGGGCAAAATCCATCGGACCTGCTCAAACAGGCGGATACCGCCATGTATCAGGCAAAATCCGCCGGTCGCAAGACCCTGATGTTTTTCGACATCGGCATGCAAAAACAAGCGGATAAGCGCTTAAAAGTCCACAATGATTTGCGTAGCGCCGTGGATAACAATGAACTGATACTGTATTACCAGCCGCAACATATGGTCAGCAGTGGTGAGCTGGTAGGGGTGGAAGCTCTGGTGAGGTGGCAGCCAGAAGGGCGGACTATGGTCAGCCCTGCCGAATTTATCCCAATTGCCGAGGAAACAGACCTGATTATTGATATCGGCTCCTGGGTGTTGCAGGAGGCTTGCCGTCAGTATATGGAGTGGGCCGATATGGGGCTCAATTTACCTCAGCTGTCGGTGAATGTGAGTCCGAAACAGTTTCATCACGCCATGTTTGTTGAGCATGTTGAAGATGCGCTTACATACAGTGGTATGGAGCCTAGCGTGCTTAACCTGGAGATCACAGAGTCTGTGGTGTTAGGGCATGCCGAAGATACTATCCGGAAAATGGAACAACTCAGGGATATGGGGATCACTTTTGCTGTCGATGACTTTGGCGCCGGGTATTCTTCCCTTTCCTATTTAAAACGTTTACCGGCAGACGAATTAAAAATTGATCGCTCTTTTATTCAGGATATCCCCAGAGCCGTTAGTGATATGGCCATAGTAGAGGCGGTATTAGCCATGGCTCGCCATATGGGCTTTAATGTGACGGCTGAAGGGGTGGAAACCCGGCAACAACTTGAATTTCTACGTAAGCAGGGATGCAGTTTTTACCAGGGTTTTCTGGCGAGTAAACCTATCAGCGCCGATGCATTAGTGCGGTATATGAAAAAGCATAAAATCTTATAGGGGGGCCTGGCTCCTCTTTTTCTTTTATTATCAAACCTCAGCATTATCCCAGCCTAATACCGTACCCATTTTAAACCTTGGTTTATACTAAAAAGCATTACTCGAGGAATGAGTGATTGTCAGGGACTCCAGCCGGCACTCGATTGCTAGCTAATAGGGGAGGTTATGGATAGAGCTGCCTGGTTATGTCTTTGGGCGATAGTTTATTACTGCCCCCTCTCTTATTCAGCTGAACTGGCTCACGGATTGGCCATGCATGGTGTACCAAAATATTCGGTTGGTTTTAGTCACTTTGATTACGTTAACTGCCTTCGGCGCCCAAAGGCGGCAGACAAAAACGCTCAGCCAGAGGCACCTTTGATTCGTTTAACCCCTTTATCGTAAAAGGTAATGCAGGAGCTGGGTTAAGCCTGTTATACGACACCCTGATGATTGGCTCCGCAGATGAGCCATTCACTCAATATGGCTTATTGGCGAAACATATCGAAGTACCATCAGACAGGAGCTGGGTTCGTTTTCACCTTCACCCGCAGGCCAAGTTTTCAGATGGGAAGCCGGTGACAGCTGAAGACGTGGTGTTTAGTTTTGACTTACTGGTGGAGAAAGGTTCACCCCATTATAAGTCTTATTATGCCGGGGTGGAAAAGGTTCAGGTCATTTCTAAGCGGGTGGTAGAGTTCATCTTTAAGCCAGGAGATAACAGAGAGTTGCCTTTAGTGGTGGGGCAACTCACTATTCTTCCCAAGCATTATTGGCAAGCCCATGATTTTTCCCGCTCTTCTCTTGAAGTCCCGCTAGGCTCTGGCCCCTACAAGATCAAGTCGTTTGATGCCGGTCGGAGGATCACTTACGAAAGACGGAAAAATTACTGGGGATGGGATATCGCAGTTAATCGGGGGCGGCATAATTTCGATTCGCTGATCTATGACTATTATCGCGATACTACCGTCGCTTTTCAGGCATTTAAGGCGGGAGAGTACGACTATAACTTAGAGTCATCCTCCAAACGCTGGGCCACAGGATACACAGGCGAGGTGTTTGACTCCGGCAAAATCATCAAGGCAAAAATTCCAGATGCCAATCCACAAGGGATGCAGGGGTTCTGGTTTAATACTCGCAAAGGAAAATTCAGCAACCCTAAGGTTCGGGCTGCCATCAGCCAGCTTTTCGACTTTGAGTGGGTCAACAAGAAGCTGTTTTACAGTGCCTACACTCGCTCACACAGCTATTTTAATAACTCAGAACTGGCCTCCAGCGGTTTACCTCGGGGGTATGAGCTCGAGGTGTTAAGACGTTTCGAAGATAAATTACCGCCGTCGGTATTTAACCGGGTGTATAGACCACCAAAAACGCCGGGAGACGGTTATATCCGTGAACAAATGCGTGTCGCCGTTAAGTTAATGCAAGCTGCGGGCTATCAGCTAAAGAATGGGCAAATGGTCAACAAGTTGGGCTTTCCTTTTTACATCGAGTTCCTCACCTATGACAAAGATTTTGAGCGTATTATTCAGCCTTTTCGCAGAAACCTGAGGCGTATTGGTATTAACAGTGAAATACGCCTGGTAGATACCTCCCAGTTTATCAACCGCCTGAATAGCTTTGACTTTGACCTGGTCTCCCTTCGCCAGGGGCAGTCCAACTCTCCCGGCAATGAGCAGCATGAATTTTGGAGTTGTGAAACGGCGCAACGCACAGGCTCGCGTAACTGGGCCGGGGTTTGCGACCCTGTGGTGGATGAACTTATTCAGCTGATCATTACTGCGGAAAGCCGGCAGTCCCTGGTGGCCCGCACTCGGGCATTGGATCGCGTATTATTGTGGAAATACCTGGTGGTGCCACAGTGGTATCTGGCGGCAAACCGGCTGGCATACTGGGATATCTTTGGCCAGCCCAAGGTAAGGCCCATATATGGTTTAGGCCTCGATACCTGGTGGGCTAAATCCAGCGAATAACCCTTGCTGCTTTTAATGGACTAAATAGGCGGGAACATGACAAGTTATATTCTAAGGCGCCTGCTGCTTATCATCCCTACCTTGATTGGCGTCATTACCATCAATTTTTTTGTTGTGCAAGCCGCACCAGGTGGTCCGGTGGAGCAAGCCATTGCTAAAATGCAGGGCATAGGCGGTGATGCGACGAGTCGTATGGGCAGCGGTACGGCGAAGGAGATATTGACGTCACCCGGTAGTGGCGAGTCCTCCATTTACCGTGGCGCCCAGGGCGTCGATCCTGAGCTGATTGCCCAACTGGAACAACAGTATGGATTTGATAAACCGATCTGGCAGCGTTATTTCTCGCTGCTGTGGGACTATGCCAGCTTCGATTTTGGTGACAGCTTTTACCGTGATATCAGTGTTATCGATCTGGTGTTAGAAAAAATGCCCGTGTCTATTTCCCTTGGCTTATGGGCTACGCTCATTGTGTATTTAGTTTCCATTCCATTAGGGATAAAAAAAGCAGCCAGCCATGGCAGTCGCTTTGACATCTGGACCAGCACCCTGGTGATCATAGGATTTGCCATACCTTCCTTTTTATTCGCCATTATGCTGATTGTGGTGTTTGCTGGTGGATCCTATTACGACTGGTTCCCCTTGCGTGGTTTAACCTCCGACAATTTTGCGGAGCTTTCCCTGCTTGGTAAGGTCACCGACTATTTATGGCATATCACTTTGCCGGTATTGGCGTCGGTGATCAGCAGCTTTGCCGCCCTGACCATGCTGACCAAAAACTCTTTCCTGGATGAAATCAATAAACAATATGTGGTCACCGCCAGGGCGAAGGGCTGCAAGGAGTCCAGGGTGCTCTATGGTCATGTGTTTAGAAATGCCATGTTATTGGTATTGGCGGGGATGCCGGCGTCGCTTGTCGGTATATTTCTGACCGGGTCTATGTTGATTGAAGTCATTTTCTCCTTGGATGGGTTAGGACTGCTGGGATTTGAAGCCGTGGTAAACCGGGATTATCCGGTGATTTTTGGCACCTTGTATATTTTTACCCTGATCGGCTTGCTGCTAAAACTGATCAGTGATGTGACCTACACCCTGATCGATCCAAGAATTAACTTTGAAGCAAGGGGATAAGCTTATGCTGACCAGCTTAAAGCGAATTAAAAACAATCCCCTCAATCAAAGGCGCTGGTTGAAATTTAAGGCCAATAAAAGAGGGTATTGGTCACTGTGGATTTTTGGCTGTTTATTTTTCGTTAGTTTGTTCGCGGAGTTTATTGCCAATGACAAACCTGTGTTGGTGTCCTATCGGGGCGATTGGTATTTGCCTGTATTTGTGGACTACCAGGAAACCATTTTCGGTGCCGATTTGGAGATTTGGACGGATTATAAAGACCCCTATATCAGCGAGAAGATAAATAAGGCGGGTTGGATGATTTGGCCGCTGATCCGTTTCAGTTATGATTCAGTGAACTATGAACTGAGGGAGCCTGCGCCATCCAAACCGAGTCGGGTAAACTGGTTGGGCACGGACGACCAAGGGCGGGATGTGCTGGCCCGACTGATCTATGGATTTCGAATATCCGTTTTATTTGCCTTGGTATTAACTCTGTTTAGTTCTGTGGTGGGCGTTATTGTCGGCGCGGTGCAGGGCTTTTACGGTGGCTGGATGGATCTTATCGGTCAGCGTGTGATTGAAATATGGGACGGTTTACCCATGTTATTTATGTTGATCATCCTGGCAAGCCTGGTCACCCCTAATTTTTGGTGGTTGATGGGACTGATGTTGTTATTCAGCTGGTCCTCACTGGTCAGTGTGGTGCGCGCCGAATTTTTACGGGGCCGGAACCTGGAATATGTGAAAGCGGCCAAAGCGCTTGGGGTGTATGACAGGGATATTATCTTTCACCATATGTTACCGAACGCCATGGTCGCGACCATGACGTTTATGCCTTATATTTTTACCGGCGCGTTAACCACCCTGACGGCATTGGACTTTCTGGGCTTCGGATTACCTCCCGGCTCACCTTCTCTGGGTGAAATGGTGGCTCAGGGGAAAAGCAACTTACAGGCTCCCTGGTTGGGGATCACTGCTTTTTTCTCCATGGCCATAATCTTGGTGTTGCTGGTGTTTGCAGGGGAAGGTGCGAGGGATGCATTTGATCCCAGAAATAAATAACCTGTGGTGTTCTCTTCGCTGGTTAAAGAACGGTGGCTAACATGCTTAAAGTGGATAACCTTGCTGTCAGTTTTGACAACACGCCTGTGGTAAAAGGGGTCAGTTTCTCTTTATCTGCTGGGGAAACCCTGGCGCTGGTGGGGGAAAGTGGCAGCGGCAAGTCGGTGACGGCGTTATCCGTGCTGCAATTATTACCTTACCCTATCGCCAGTCACCCCAGTGGCAGCATTCGACTGGATGAAAAGGAGGTAATAGGACAGGGTGACGAGATGATGCAGGAGATCAGAGGTAATAAAGCCAGCATGATTTTCCAGGAGCCCATGACCTCGCTCAACCCCCTACACACAGTGGCTAAACAAATCGGCGAAATTCTTTATTTGCATAAAGGGTATAGCTTTAACCAATCCCAGCCCAAAATTATCGAACTCTTGCACCTGGTTGGCATCCCCGAGCCGGAAAAGCGTCTGTCGGCTTATCCCCATGAATTGTCTGGCGGGCAGAGACAAAGGGTGATGATTGCCATGGCGCTGGCCAATGACCCTGAGTTACTTATCGCCGACGAGCCCACCACAGCACTGGACGTGACCATTCAAAAGCAGATCCTGGAACTGCTGAAGCGACTGCAACAGAAGCTTGGGATGGCTATCTTATTGATCACCCATGACCTTAATGTGGTCGAACATTATGCAGATAAGGTGGTTGTTATGTGTGAAGGTGAACAGGTGGAGTCGGGTAAGGTGGCCGATATCTTTGCTCAGCCAAAGCACAGTTATACTAAAAAACTGTTATCTGCCGAGCCAACGGGAAATGCGCTGGCCCTGTCCCAGCGGAAAACCATACTGAAGGCGCTAAATATTAAGGTCTGGTTCCCCATAAAACAGGGGTTATTAGGACGAACCATAGAGCATATAAAAGCCGTCAATCATATCAGCCTGACCCTTGATGAAGGGGAGACCCTGGGCATAGTTGGAGAGAGTGGCTCAGGAAAAAGCACCCTGGCGCAGGCTTTACTGCGGCTAATAAAGTGCCAGGGAGAGATAACATACAAGGAGCAGCGGTTGGATAAGCTCAACAATAAAAAAATGCGGCCGTTTCGTAAGGAAATGCAAATAGTCTTCCAGGATCCCTTTGGCAGCCTGAGCCCCAGAATGTCAGTGGCGCAAATTATTAGCGAAGGATTGGAGGTGCATGAATCCCTGAGTGAGCAGGAAGTGGCAGACAGGGTTTCCCAAGTCCTTGAAGAAGTTGGCTTAACCAAGGATTGCGCCAGCAGATATCCCCATGAATTTTCAGGCGGTCAGCGCCAGCGGGTGGCTATTGCCAGGGCCATTATTTTAAAACCTAAGATAATTGTTCTGGACGAACCCACCTCAGCATTAGACAGAACCGTGCAAAAACAGGTTATTGAGTTGTTAAGACGGTTGCAGAGCAGGTATAAACTCAGCTATCTTTTCATAAGCCATGATTTGGCTGTGGTGAAAGCGTTGAGCCATCGAGTAATGGTGATGCGAGCGGGAGAGTTGGTTGAGCAGGGAGAGGTAAACCAGATATTTACCCAACCGCAAACCGAGTATACCCGCAATTTAATCGCCGCAGCCTTTATTTAATTTTCCTACAGGCATGTCCTGTGTCTTCATTATTGGAGTTGGTTTTGAAGAAATGGTTACTTAGTGCAGCATTAGTCGGCTTTTCTGTCGTCCCTTCACCTAGCGTAGAAGCGGTCAGTATCGAGCAGCAAAGGGCGACATATAAAAAAGCGATTGCGTACCAGCAAGCAAAGAAATGGGGTAAAGCCGCTAAGTTAAGGCAAAAGCTGGATGCTTATCCCTTAGCCCTGTTTCTGGATTACAACTTCCTTAACCGGGAGTTAGCGCAAAGGAGCATCAAAGAGGTAGAGAATTTCACCAAGGATCATGCGGATTCCCCCCTTGCCAATAATTTGGAGCGGCGTTATCTTTTCTCTCTTGCCAATCGGCAACGCTGGCAAGATTTTCTGAATTTTTACCCCAAAGAACCCAACAACACTGAACTGCAGTGTCACTATTATGTCGCCAAACTCAATACCGGAGATAGAGCCGCCGGGTTAAAAGGCGCCGAGAAACTTTGGATGACGGGTCAATCCAGACCTAATGCCTGCGACCATTTGTTCAGCAGCTATAAGAAAGCAGGTAAACTGACCCAGGAGCATATATGGCAGCGTATGTTGTTGAGTTTTGATAGAGGGCAACGTCAGCTGTTGGATTATTTATCTCGTCAGCTGGATAAGAAGCACAAGGATCACGGTACTCTGCTATTGGCAACCTATCTGAAACCGGAGGAACTGCTGAAATACCCCAAGTACACCAGCACTAGCCCCTATATCTCTCAGGTTATTGCTGTCGGCTTAAAACGGCTGACCAAGAAAAATCCCCGGGACGCATTAAAAGCTTATCAAGAGTACGCTAACTCCGTTTCCTTTAGCGACGAGGAAAACAGGGCGATTAAATATCAGTTGATCCGTTATCTGATGTTCCGCAAAGCGGACAAGCAGATGGATTGGGTAGACGAAAACCTGTTGTCGTTGGCTGATGAAGGCTTGATGGAGCAGAGGATCCGTTATGCGCTAAAAGAGAAAGACTGGGAAAAGACCAGTTTTTGGGTCGATAGATTACCTAACGAGCTAAAAGGCAAGGATCGTTGGCGCTACTGGCAAGCCCGGATTTTCGAAGAAATGGGTCAGGATAAGTTGGCCGCCCGTGAGTTAGATGAACTGGCGAAGGATCGCAGTTTCTATGGTTTTTTATCAGCTCAAAAAGTCGGGGTCGATTATCAGCTTAACCAGAAAGAGATCAGTGAAAACCAGAAGGTGCCAGGATTGTACCAGGATCAATTGGCCAGGATCTCAGAGCTTATTCATATAGAAGCAGACTATCAGGTTCGTCTGGAGTGGGTTTTTCTGCTGCGAGGGAAATCAAAAGAAACACAAAACCAGCTGGCGTTATATGCGCTTAAGCAAGGTTGGGATCATTTATCCATCTTGGGCAGTATAGAATCGAAAAGTTGGGACCATTTAACCTTGCGCTTCCCCAGGGTCGAACCGAAAACATTTGAGCGTTATGCCAAAGAACGGCAGATTGATGTGAGCTTGTTATTTGCGTTGGCGCGCCAGGAAAGTGCGCTGTACCCTAAGGCAAAATCACATGTTGGCGCCAGAGGTTTGATGCAGCTGATGCCGGCGACGGCGAAGTATACGGCTAAGAAAATAGGCTTTAAATATCAGGGCACTCACCAGTTATATGAGCCAGAGGTAAATGTTAAGTTAGGGAGTGCTTACTTAAAAGAACTGATGGACCAATATGATGGTAACCGCATATTTGCCAGCGCAGCCTACAACGCCGGACCCCATAGGGTGAAGCGCTGGCGGGCGAATAGTGAAGGGGTTGCCATGGATGTGTGGGTGGAAACCATCCCGTTTAAGGAAACCCGGCAGTACGTGAAAAATGTGCTGGCATTTAACGTGATTTACCAACACTTCCTGGACAAACCTATGCAGATGGTCACTGAGAAAGAGCATACTGCGGTTTATTAACTTAAATCGTAACTATTCAGCTGGCTAAAAACCCCGCAATAAATGCATTATTTTTTTCAAAACTTCTTGACACGGTTTTGACTGATTTAGTGCATTTTCATGCGTCACTGTAATGAGCGCTTCTAAGCAACGATTAACTTAACCACAAGAGCGCCAAAGCAACAGGTGTACACCAAGCATAGCGCCCCCGGCACAGAAAAATACAATGCCTTAGATTTGCTTACAGAAGCAAAAAATTGCCCGAAAAAACAGAGGGTATAATAGCCCCATGAATAAGCATACAAACACAGCAACGTTGATACCCGAGTCATTGGATGTCAACGCCACCATTGAGCAAGTAGAAAACGCCTTGAAAAATGACAAGGCCGCATCTCCTGCTTTAGTGGCTGCCGTACAAATGATGTTGCTGCTGGTCAAGCTATTGTTTGGCCGCCTGTCTCTTAATAGCCGAAATAGCAGCAAGCCGCCCTCGCAAGACCCCAACCGCCCTAAAGAAGAGCGAAAGAAAAGTAACAATAAACAGGGCGGGCAAAAAGGCCGCGAGGGCAAGACGCTCAAGCCAGTCGATGATCCGGACGAAATTATTCAGGTTCCAGTCAACCGGGATAGCTTGCCGCCAGGGCAGTACCATGACGTAGGCTATGACCGTCGCCAGGTATTTGATATCCAAATTTCCCGCTGGGTTAAAGAATACCGGGCACAAATTCTGGAAGACGCGCAGGGCAACCGGTTTACCGCTGATTTCCCTGCTGACGTGGACAGGGCGGCTAAGTATGGTGCATCGGTTAAGGCGAACGCCGTCTATATGTCAGTGTACCAACTCATTCCTTATGACCGGGTGATTTACCAACACTTCCTGGACAAACCTATGCAGATGGTCACTGAGAAAGAGCATACTGCGGTTTATTAACTTAAATCTAAGGTATCAACAGATTTAAGGGGTGTGTGAAGAAAGGATTATCCGCGAACACAGAGGACTCTGTGTTCGCGCTCTCGTCTGTAATCAGGCCTTTCGTTACGGTACTTTCTCTCTATTCGTGCAATGCTTGTTTACGGGACCGGTCAAACCTGGGCAATCAGATAGATCGGTAGGAGCCGAACCCATCTCAGGGATGAGATGTTAAATGCATGGATGCGCGTTCGGCGAACCTTGTGGGCACGGGCTTCGCCCTCTTCACTTATAGAGAGGCATCTGCTCTACAAAGGCCGCTACAATTGTTACCCTTATTCCCGTTATTTGATGGGTTCCTTGTTTACCAACAACCCTTGCCCTTCGGCAGCTTATTATCGTTTTGATCTATGGTCATTACTCGGCAGTTGGTGTCCTGGTATTGGCTGGCATTTGATTTTGCGGAAGCTTTTAATGCGTAAGTTGAGGTGCCGGTAGACGTATCGACAATGGAAAAATTATAGTATGCATTGGATGTGGGCATACCAATTGAAGCTTCAACCTTGCTATACGCCGGCTGAGTGATGCGATAGGATTCCTGCTCCAGCTGATATTTAATCAGCTCTGTTTGAGCTTCTACACGCCGGGTCATCTTTATGTGGTCTTGATATGAAGGGTAAGCGATACCCGCTAAAATCCCGACAATTGCGACCACAATCATCAACTCCATCAGGGTGAAACCTAACTGTCTGCTTCCTTTCAATTGCATTAGCACTTAGTTATTCCTTGAGTCCTTTCAAACTTATGATCATACCTGTCATTGGAGCAAGCTTGCTGTGATTTAGCTCTGATCCGGCTGAAAAGGGATATTATAGGATAAAATGTTAACCCTATCACTTGTTAAAGCAGTTACAACTTTTAATACTTTATGACTAAAATTTATGCGTGTTTAACTTTTTCAGTTAATATTGTTCGCAATGAAAATTAAGTTGTTATTCCGAGAGGTCAAGGATAATGCGAAAGCCAGCTAGTTATCATGGCTTCACTCTGCTGGAATTACTGATCACATTAAGTGTCCTGTCCATCCTGATGGGTGTTGGTGTAAGTTCTTACCGCAGTTTGTTTGCCGACAATCAGCTCAAAGGCGCTGCTGAATCAGTTTATTCAGTGCTGAACTATGCGCGCTCGGAAGCTATCAAGCGAGGCAAAGAAGTGGCTTTGTCCGTTAAACCGGCTACCGAGGGGAAATGGTGTGTGGGTTTAGCTGTCGATCCTCTGGATTCCTGTGATTGTAGCCAGGACACATGTAAGTTGGATAGTGTGCCTGTTGTTTTTGCCGGGACTGAATTCTCTAAGGTGTCGTTAGACGCAACAGACTTTGCCAATTTTGCCACTGCAAGGCATCTAAAGACCACTGCGACTTTTGATCCCATCAGAGGGTTAGCTGAACGACATGGTAAGAGCGGTGAGATAAAGTTAACGGCTGATGGTAAAACTTTGAAGGTGACGCTGAACAAACTGGGCAGTGTAGATATTTGTGTTAAATCAGGCTCAATTGCTGGTTATGCGCCCTGCTAATCAGAATAAACAATCTGGTTTTACCCTTATCGAATTGATGATCTCTATGGTGCTGGGGTTAGTTGTTGTGGGCATGATGATCGGGTTATACGGTACGGCGATTAAGTCAAATGTAACCATACTCAGCAAAAGCCGTTTGCAACAAGACGTCGATGCGGTATTGCAACTGATGGTCGGTGATATTCGCCGGGCCGGATACTGGGGAGGGGCGATGTCGGCGGCCTTTTCCCCGGAGTTTACCAATAATGCATATAACCAGGCGTCCGCAGCGCTGGCTATCACAGCAAATAAGCGTTGTATTACCTTTTCCTACGATAAAGATAACTCCGGTGCAGAGCCTTCAGAAAATGAATATTTTGGTTATAAGTTGGTAGATAAAGCAATATATGCCCGCCATGGAAATCAACATTGCGCAAGCGCTGAAAATTGGGACAAGATCACCAATAATAACCTATTCCACATCACTCACTTATCTTTTGAGCGACAATCTGCCAGCTCAGGCTTGTCCACCAGTGGAGCGGGGCGAACTCAAATGCGGGCTATTACAATTAACTTAAGCGCTGCCCTCAAAACCCGAAATCAACACACATACGAAATAAGCAAAAAAGTTCTGGTCAGAAATCCAGACTATTAATTGAAAAAGAGAGCTGGCTTAAACCAGCTCCTGGTGAGCCAAAGTGAGAGTAATATGGCTAGACGGACAATAATGCATCGTCAACAGGGGATGGCGACGCTTGTCGTTTCCCTGTTGCTGATGATTAGTGCAACCGCCTTTAGCTTTTATACCGCAAAAAGTAAGCTGGTGAAAATAAAGCTGACCAAAAATGACTTCCAACATAAACAAGCCTACGCCAAAGCCGAGGAAGGGCTGGACTATGCCGGCCTTATGCTAAGAGCCAGCCAACAAGATAACCCGTTAAAAAATGGCAACAACCCAGTCGATTTTAAAAAGATCTTAAGCAACGCTGGCAAACCTGAGACATTTTTATGGAGTGGCGCCAAGATCACCGCCGAACTCTGGGGAGACAAGCTAATTTTAGTGATATCTACAGGTAAATCCGATGACGGTGAGGCCAGCGTAACCATGGAACGGGCATTTTATGTCCAGTTTTATTCTATGGGAGGTGGTAAACCCGAGGCTCCGCTGATGGCGAATAGCCACCTTTACATACAAGGCAGCACAACAGTAGATAGTAACCCTGAAGGGCCTTATGCGAACGAGCCATTGAGTATATGGATCAAAGGAGGCCTTAATTTTGCGGGACATTTGGATACCAATATTCAAGATGGTCATGGCGGCTACTCAGATTCTTATACTATTGATCATTCCCATATCAACAATAGTGAAGTGACCGACCCTGCTGCTACGCTAAAACTCGATGAACAAAGCTCGGTTTACGATGATATTCGTTTGGTGGATGATACGGACGCTAAGTTCCCTGAAGATCTGATGCTCTCTACCTTGGGGATCCCCAGTGAGAAATGGCCCGATTATCGGGCCATTGTTCAGGCGGGGGAAGGCAACAAGGGTGACCGCTATATAAAAGACTGTAACCTTTCTCAGATAAACAGGGTTAAGGATACACGTATCATAGTGACAGGTGATTGTGCTCAGCAGCAGGCGCCGCTGGCTCTGGGCAGCAATGAAAAACCAGTTATTCTTATCTTTGCCGACGCAGTTAATGTCAAACAGGCGCTTAATGTCACTGGCCTACTTTACATATTAAATACAACTGACACTCCGCCTGTTGAAGGGGGGCAAAGTGGTGTTAGCGGGTCTATCAATGTAACTGGCGCTATGGTGGTGGATACCCAACAAATGGGCGCTACGACGGGGTCGGTGCGATTGACGTATAACTCGGATGTACTGGATAAGTTAAAGGGATCTGAGTTAAAGCTATCTGGAAAGAGTTCTGGTTGGGTGCCGGGTACCTGGCGGGACTTTACCAATTAGGACATGTTTTAAATAGATTTAGGCGTTTTAGTAGTCGCTAAAAAATGAAAAGACATCAAGGTTTTAGTTTAATAGAAATATTGGTCTCTGTGCTGATCATTAGTGTTGCCGTCGTGGCCACAGTGAAGCTGCAGAAACACCTGTTTCTGAAAAGCAGCCAGGCGCAGGCCAGGCTAATAGCCCTGGAGCTTGCCCAAGCGGAAATGGAGGAGTTTCGTTCATTTGTAACTGTGAATAAGTTTAAAGAGATAGCGACTGTTAGGGAGGCGAATGCGAAAAGTAAGCTGCTGGGTATCTATAACTACAAGGTATACTGGACAGTAACAACACCGTTTGAACTAGTCACGGGTGATAACCCCAAGCGGGTTGATATTACGGTTGCGTGGGACGATATAAAAGGCAAACCGCAAGAGGTTACATTAAGTGGCTTTTTAAGCCCCATAGGTAATTTTTCTGGCGACGCTATTTTCGCTGATCTTTCAGGTTACAGCGGGTAATACAATACCGATAATTGTTTGACCAAATTAGTGCAACAATCAATAAATACTACTGACTTTTTCCTTTCGTTACCGCATTATCCCAATACTTCCTGTAGCTAAAGAGTTTTATACCAATGATTGATTTCAGAAGTGATACTGTTACCCACCCCACCAAAGCCATGCGCAGCGCAATGGCAGAGGCCTTGGTAGGTGACGATGTATATGGTGACGACCCCACAGTGAACAAGTTAGAAGCTCTGGCTGCAGAAATGCTGGGATTTGAAGCAGCTGTGTTCACCTGCTCTGGCACCCAGGCTAACTTATTAGCGCTTATGGCTCATTGCGGTCGGGGCGATGAATATATTTGTGGCCAGCAGGCCCACAACTATAAGTTTGAAGGGGGCGGTGCGGCAGTACTTGGCTCAATTCAGCCACAACCTATAGATAACAACCCGGACGGCACCCTGGATTTGGCTAAAGTTGCCAATGCCATCAAGGTCGATGACATTCACTTTGCCAAGACCCGTTTACTGTCGCTGGAAAATACCATCAATGGCAAAGTACTTCCCAAGGAATACCTGGCTCAGGCCCAAGCACTGTGCTTTGACAAGAACCTGAGGTTGCACCTTGATGGCGCCCGCGCCTTTAATGCTGCAGTTAAATCCGGTGTTCCTATTAGTGAAATCACTCAGTATTTTGATTCGGTATCCATTTGTCTGTCTAAAGGGTTATGCGCACCGGTTGGGTCGATTCTGGTGGGCTCGGAAGAACTGATCAACAGCGCCAGACGCTGGCGTAAAGTGTGTGGTGGGGCCATGCGCCAGGCAGGAATATTGGCTGCTGCAGGTATCCTGGCATTGGAGCAGCAGGTAGATCGCTTAGCGCAGGACCATGAACATGCGTTGGATCTGGCCAACTTATTAGCGGGCATCGATGAGTTAGATGTAAATCCAGACTGGGTGCAAACTAATATGGTGTTTGCCAAGCCTGTGGGATTGGATGCGAATCAATTAAGCGCTTATCTTAAAACTAAGGGAATTCTTGCCTCGCCTGGAAATCCCATGCGTTTTGTCACTCATGCAGGCGTCGATAGCAGCAGCGCTAAGACCCTGGTTAACGAAATTAAATCTTTTGTCACGAACTCGTAGTTGGTATGGATAAAAAAGTAATTGAAGAAACACAGGCTTGGCTAGAAAACGTGGTGATAGGGCTTAACTTATGCCCGTTTGCCGCCAAGCCAAACCGGAATAAGCAGATAAAGATCTGTGTTTCCCAGGCCAAAGATCCGGCTGCCCTGCTCACGGACTTACAAGTCGAGTTAGAACTGCTGAGGGACACGGAACCAGAGAAATTGGAAACCAGTATATTGGTTCACCCCAATATGTTGCAGGGTTTTGCACAATACAATGACTTCTTGTTCCTTGTAGAAGACTTTCTACAGCAGCAAGGTTGGGAAGGGGAGTTCCAGGTAGCCAGTTTCCATCCTGCATACTGTTTTGCGGGGACGCAGGAGGATGATGCAGAGAACCTGACCAACAGGTCGCCTTACCCTATGCTGCATTTGATCCGGGAAGATAGCCTGGAAGCGGCCTTGGACAACTACCCTGATCCAGACAAGATTCCGGAGCGAAATATTCGCAAAGTGGAAGGGTTAACTCAGGAGCAGAAAAAGCAGCTTTTTCCTTATCTTCTTAAATAGGAATAGTGTCAACAGCTTGGCTAGTTTTCGTCCTGAAACAGGGTATTTGGAAAGCTGAGCTGTGCGCTTGTAGGAGCTGAATTTGTTCGGTGAAGCTTGCTATCATAGGCCTCGCCCTTTTTGCCTATAATGCCTTTAGTTTCCTTATTATCAGCGCCTATTCATAGTCATTATTATAAATATAGGGGTAATAGCCAGAGCGTTCGCCGTATATTTATCAAACAGTCAATCCATGGAAATAGTGCATGCCCACAGAAACACGCAGTTTTTTAGTAACCAAGGACGACCCCCGCCTTAAAGACAAAAGCGGAAAGATTTACTCAATACCTGCCGGCTGGGATAACCTACCCGCTGGGGACGCCTCGATTACGCGCAAGCTGAAATCACTGGGGCCAAGTTGGACCGTTCAGGAAAAAAAGGGCCGCAAGTCTTTCTCACACGGCGTGTGGGCGGCAAAAGAACACATTGCAACAGCGCAAGCTCTGGTCGCAGCGCAGCGAGCTGACCCCAAGTATCAGCACAAGCTGGCACAGGCGAAAGTTCGCCGCGAAGAAAAGGAAGCCGTGTTCGGCGAGGACTTTCAGCAGGCGATTATCGAATTCCTCAACTTCGACAATAAGTATCAACCTTTGTTAGAGCAATTATCGGTATTGATTAAAGATCATGCGGTTCCTGTGGGCAGCGGTACAGTCGCGCGCAGTGCATCAGTAAGGCTGGAGGATAAAGCGGCTTTGGCGGTTATGGCCTGGATGCGGCATCAAACCAGCAGCTATGACTCGACCGCTGTTCCGCGTATTAAAGGCGCAAGACGAGAGCTTAGGCGTCAGATTGCACGACAATCCGAGCGCATCTTGGCCAAGTACCGCAGTGGTGAAAATATAGATATTAACCTTTGCCCGCTTTATAAAGCGCTCCAGAGAGTGAACAACTAAACACTAGTACAAAGAGGCATCCGCTCCTAGGTTGTGAATATAACTTTTAATTTGGTGCGTCAAACTAGAGGCAAGTTAGCTAATAATAGCGCTAAAACGGTGTTCCTGGCTCTGGTGATATGTATTGAGACTGAGCCACTAGTACCTCGGGTCATAAATACGTTCAAAAATGGCGGTTATTTGATCAGGCCGTCAATACCTTCCCTTTGTAAGTCCATTTAAATGGTTTCGCCAGCTGTTTATTAAAATAGCTGATAAACCGGGTCAGTTTCCCTCGTAGATCCTCCAAGCTAGTGAAGTTTCCCCGCTTGAGTAACTTTCGCGATAAGATGCCAAACCAAATCTCGACCTGGTTCAACCATGAGCAGTGCTTTGGTGTATAAACAAAACGGATGCGATGAGATTTATCACTCAAAAATTGCTGCCTGGACACGGTATCCTTGAGGATACCTGATTTTCCCTTAACGCCAAGCTCTTCATCTATGCCACAACGTTCTGCGACAAACCGAACCAGCGTTTCCGACTTATGCACATTCAATTGGTCCGTCACTATCACCCAGGTACTTTCCGGGGATATCGCCACCGTTTGTTTTATATGCTCACAGAAATCCACCTCGTTGCGTGTTTCAGCGATACGATAATTCATTATCTGACCAGTCACTATATTGAAACTTGGCGTCAGACTGAGCGTTCCGTGACGTTTATATTCAAACTCCCGCTTTTCAATCATTCCTTGTTTTGTTGGCTTATCAGGCGAAATGCGCTCTAATGCCTGGATACCTGTTTTTTCATCTACTGACACAGTGATAACATTCTCCTCGGCCAGCATTGAGGCTTGATGATAGGTATCACAGACATGATTGACTTCCTTCTTAAACTCCTCGTCATCCTTAACCTTGGGGTTAAGCCAGTAGGTAGAGCGATGTGGCCTGATATCGACCTGTCTGAGAAAACGTCCGACAGTGCTTTTTGATATCCCTGAGGCTAATTGTTGTATATTCGCTTCATCGGCCAGTTCTGTATGTGTCCAATGAGTAATTTCTCTTCCACATTTGGTCGGCTCTTTTAGCGCCAGAGCCATCAGATTACATAGCTGCTCTTCGGTATAGGTCAGCGGCGCCCCGCTTCTGGGTGAATCAGAGAAAGCTTTACATAAGAAACCTTGCTTGTCTTTTTTGCTCACCAAGTCAGTGGGCCAGGCAGCAAACAACAACCGAGCTCTGTCCCTCCACTTAATGACGAAATTACAACTAACCCCCAATTCTCTGGCTACTTTGTTCATATTAAAGGTCTCGTTAATGAGCAAGACAGCCTTTAACCGAGTCAGAATACAGGCTGGGGTGGTGTAACATCGCAACATTGATAAAATAGTTGTAGTGATGTCATTTGCATATTGCGTAGGAAATAAGGTATTCATCGCCAATCAAATATAGTTAATATACTATATTTATGGTGTGATAGCTAATCAGCTTTGGGAAGACAATGGGTTACAAAGTAAAAATACAAAAAGTACAAAGACCGACTAATAAATCCTTTTACCTCAATATGCCAGCAGCGATTGCTGAAGCCTTAAGCATGGAGAAAGGGGAAGAGTTTGAGTGGACAATTGAAGATAAGAACACGCTGGTGCTTAAAAGGGTTAGCCCGCTAGAAATTAACGGCCGTACAAATAACGAGCAAATTTGCACGGACTTATGATCTCGGGTACTAGTGGGATCAAAAATCCAGCGAAAATAACAGGGTTGCCACATCCGGTTGCCAGAGGTTTTCCTTACTTATGGTGCGTCCAGTAAATACAACGCCTTCACTGGCCAGGTAAGATTTCTGCTTTTGGTACATAGGTGTAGCAAACGGAAAGGAAATTTTTCGTTGTGAATTGACGACTCTGAACCAGGGTAACCTCAGCTCAGTGGGAGCGTGCTTCAGTGCTTTACTGACCAGGCGTGCATTACCCGGTAACCCGGCTAAATCTGCCACTTGTCCGTAGCTGGCGACCTTACCTTGCGGAATTAATCCAATCACCTGCCAAATTCGCTGATATTTACTATTTTGCTGCATAAAAAAAGCCCCTTTGGAATACATGCTATCAGAAGGGGCTTGCTAAGTAACAGTGAAATCATGCCTTGAAAATCAGTTGGTTGCAGAACCTGCAACTAAGTTCCTAAGCCATTTCTTTTTATGGATCCGGAATATCACCAGAAATACTTTAATGATTTCCTCCGACATGGCACACATATATACCAGATAGAGGGGTAAACCCCAGACGTTTGCGGCCACATATACCAGTGGAATACCTATGCACCACATGCAAAAGGTATCGATAAAGATGCTGTAGTTAATATCACCGCCACTGCGCAATACACCCATGATACCAACCATATTTAGTACCTTGATGCTTAATGCTATGGCCATCACAATAAGAACCTGTCCTGCGCTGGTGAGTGTATCTCCTTCGAAGCCACTAAAGATAGCGGCCAGGGGTTCTTTCATTAATATGATCACAGCTGTCATAAGCAGTGCAAATAAAGGGGTAAAGATGACAAATACCCAGGATTGTTGCCAGGCCAACTCGTATTTTTTAGCACCTAACTCATGGCCCAACATAGTCGAGCATGCGACGGCAAAACCTACAAACAGGGAGAATACGGAGGCTTCTACCGAGGCCATCATGCTCATAATTGCCAGCTCTTCGACGCCCATCCGGCCATAGATAAGGTTATATACCAGTACGCCCGCAGCCCAGGCGCCGTCGTGGACCAGTAAAGGCAGCGCAATTACGGCAAAGCGTTTGACTTCCGGTTTGCTAAAAGCCTGACTGATATCATCCAAGCCTGGCACAACAGCAGCACGTTTTCGTTTTACATAAATAAGCAATATAAAAGTTTGCAGCAGTCGCGATATCACTGTTCCCCAGGCACTTCCCTCAACTCCTAACGCCGGGAAACCCAGGTTGCCGAAGATCAGTACCCAGTTTAAAAATACATTGATAATAATGGCGATAATACCGATATTGGTCGGTGTCTTGGCATCGCCAATTGAACGCAGGGCGGCTTCTATTGGCACCACTATGGCGGTAAAAATAATACTGCAGCCGGTGATTAGCAGATAAGCGCTGCCCAGCTCAAGCAGTCTCTGATCACTGGTCCCCAGACCAATGACACTTTCTGGCGCCAGGGTATACCAGAGCGCAAAAGGCGCAGATACAGCTAACGAGGTAAGTATCGCCAGCACCAGGCAGCGCCTGACACCTGCCATATTACCGCTGCCGAAAAATTGAGATGCCAATACACTTACTCCACCCGTCACACCAAAAATGATCAGCAGGTTAAAGAAAAAGACCCGGTTACCCAATCCCACAGCCGCTACTTCAGCTTCACCCAATTGACCAACCATCAGGATGTCAACCAGGCCAAGCAGCGAAAAAAGCAATGACTGAATAGATACTGGCAGGGCTAGCTGCCAGAGCTTCTTCAGGAACTGCCTATCGGTTGCTGTTGCGATTTTAGCTTTCACTCAATCTCCTCGAAGTGGGTACCGGAAATTACGCCAGAGCGTAGAGGTGTATGGGTTTATTGTAGAGCGAAATATAGCTCGATTGAGCTAACTTAGGCATAGTGTAAACTCTCATCTATTTGTTCTAAACTATCATTGTGTTAATTTCTTCACGTTTGGATAGCCAGTTATCAGGATAAAAACTAGGATGAGTTTGCATTATGCCGGAATGGAATTATTGCCTAGAAGTGAATGAAGCCTGCCAGGAACGCTTTATTGGCGTAGAGGACTGCCCTGCTTTAAAAGAACAAAATATCGTATTGGCCGGGATCACTTTGGCAAGAGAGCATTTTTTGATCCGCCGAAGTCGGCCTGATTTTCATGTGTTGTTATTTAGTATCAGGGGACAGGGGCGTATGTTGGTCCCGGGCCACAGTGAAATTATCGAACCCAACACCTTAACCCTGCTGCCAGCCGATGGTATTCATGGCATGGAGCTGGCAGGGGAAGAGTGGGAAACCGCCTGGTTTATTCTGGAAGATAAATCTCCCTGGCTGGGTCTGAGGCAAAACTACCCTGAGATTATCTATTGTGAGCAGGCGATGGCGCTCTATCACGGACTGAATATGCTGTACTACGAGTCTCGCCAGTCGGAGTATTCCTCAATGCTGGTGGACTCCTGCTTATCCGTTACGATTCAATTGCTACAAAAAGCCCTGCTAAAGCCGAGTAATCAATCAAAAGTAGAAGCCAAGTTAAGGCAGTTGTTTAATCAGGTAGAGCGTCAGCTGCATTACCCCTGGACAGTGGATGAGCTGGCAGACAAGCTGCATTACTCTCCGCCGCACTTTCACCGCCTGTGTTTAACCTATCTGGGTAAGAGTCCTAAGCAGTATTTATTGGATTTAAAGATGGAGCGGGCAAAACACTTACTGATCAGCCAGCAGTGGAGCGTAGGCCAGGTGGCGCTAGCGCTGGGGTATTTTGATGTGAGTAACTTTTCTAATCGATTTAAGAAGCACTATGGGGTGACACCCAGCAAAATAGCAACACTGGGTTAAGAGGGGAGAAGCCAGGCTTCTCCCCTGAAGGTTAGATTTTGTGCAGGATAGCATCGATGCTGTCTTTGGCATCGCCAAATAGCATTTGCGAGTTATCTTTAAAGAACAGTGGGTTTTGTACGCCGGCATAACCAGCCGCCATAGAGCGTTTGAAAATCACCACGTTTTTCGCGTTCCATACTTCCAGCACCGGCATACCTGAGATAGGTGTGCCCGGCTCTTTTGCCGCCGGGTTTACCGTATCGTTGGCACCGATCACCAGAACCGTATCCGTATCATCGAAGTCTTCGTTGATTTCGTCCATTTCCAGCACGATGTCATACGGCACTTTTGCTTCTGCCAGCAGTACATTCATATGGCCAGGTAAGCGCCCCGCTACCGGGTGAATACCAAAGCGAACGTTAATGCCTTTATCGCGTAGCTTTCTGGTGATGTCCGCGACTGGATATTGGGCCTGGGCAACCGCCATACCATATCCTGGTACGATGATCACGTTCTTGCTATCGCGCAGCAATTCAGCTACTTCATCCACGTTGGACTCGTAGTGTTCGCCTTGCACTTCACCCGAGCTTACCGCACCACTTTCGGCGCCGAAACCACCCAGGATCACGCTAACAAATGAGCGGTTCATGGCTTTACACATGATGTAAGACAAGATAGCGCCGCTTGAACCGACTAAGGCGCCAGTGATGATCAGCAGGTCGTTGGACAGCATAAAACCGGTGGCTGCCGCCGCCCAACCCGAATAGGAGTTAAGCATGGATACCACAACCGGCATATCGGCGCCGCCGATGGACGCGACCAGGTGAACGCCAAAGGCAAAGGCGATAAGTGTCATCAGGATCAGCGCGAACATGCTGCCATTTTCTGCATTGACAAACATCAGCATCAGCAAAACAGAGGCGCCGATGGCAGCGATGTTTAACCAGTTCTTCGCGGGCAGGTTAAGGGGCGCACTCTTGAATTTACCGCTTAACTTACCAAAGGCAACGATAGAGCCGGTAAATGTCACTGCTCCGATAAACACACCTAAGAAGACTTCTACCAGATGAATGATATGCTCCGCATGGGCGTCACCCGTTGCCTGTGCAGCCGGTGCTACGTGATCGATAAAAGAGTTAAAACCGATCAGCACAGCAGCCATACCGACGAAGGAGTGCAACATCGCAATCAGCTCAGGCATTCCGGTCATTTCGACTTTCTTAGCCTTATGCACGCCGATAGCCGCACCGATCACCATAGCAAGGATTATCCAGCCTAAGCCGGATACGCCATCGCTAAACACGGTAGCAATCACGGCGATGGCCATACCGACAATACCGTACAGGTTACCGCGCTTTGCACTTTCCTGATGGCTTAGGCCATTCAGGCTAAGGATAAATAAGATAGCCGCAACAATATAAGCCGCAGTCATAATTCCTTGTGACATCTATTTAGCCCTCATCTTTTGTAAACATTTTCAGCATGCGCTGAGTAACAGTGAAACCACCCACTATATTGACCGTGGCTATTAGCACCCCGACAAAGGCGAGGAAGCTCACGAGACCGCTACCGCTGCCTACCTGGAGTAATGCGCCGATAACGATAATGCCACTGATGGCATTGGTTACGCTCATTAACGGAGTGTGTAAGGAGTGCGAGACATTCCATACAACGCCATAACCCACGATGCAGGCTAATAAAAACACGGTAAAGTGAGAGAGGAAATCGGCCGGTGCATTATCGGCAACCCAGGCAAAGGCTGCGATGCCCAGAGCAGCAGCGACAGGTTTTATCCACTTATTCTTCGGCTTCTCTTCAACAACCTCAGCGGGTTTCGCCTGAGGCTGGGCTGGTGCTGGCTGAGCACTGACCTGAATAGCCGGTGGCGGCCAGGTGATTTTACCTTGTTTCACGACAGTGGTGCCGCGTAGTACTTCGTCGTCAAAGTTAATATCAATATTGCCGTCTTTTTCCAGGCAAAGCAGTTTCATCAGGTTCACCAGGTTACTGGAATATAACTGACTGGACTGGGCCGGAAGACGACCCGGCAGATCGCTGTAACCGACGATTTTCACGCCGTGTTTTACCGCGACTGTCCCCGGCTCGGTTAATTCACAGTTGCCACCGGTTTGTGCTGCTAGGTCGACGATCACGCTGCCTGCTTTCATGGACTCAACCATTTCCGCAGTAATGATCCTTGGTGCAGGACGGCCCGGAATAAGCGCCGTGGTGATAATGATATCCACGTCTTTGGCTTGTTCGGCGATCATGTCCGACTGGGCTTTTAGGTAGGCTTCACTCATGACCTTGGCATAACCGTCAGAGCTGGCGCCATCTTCCTTAAAATCCGGTACCAAGAATTCAGCACCCAAGGACTCAATTTGCTCTGCTACTTCCGGACGTGTATCCGTTGCGCGCACGATAGCGCCCAAGCTACCCGCGGTACCGATAGCAGCCAGACCAGCAACACCGGCGCCAACAACCAGTACTTTGGCCGGTGGTACTTTACCTGCTGCGGTAATTTGTCCGGTAAAGAAGCGGCCAAACTGGTTGGCTGCTTCTATTACCGCACGGTAACCCGCGATATTAGCCATAGAGCTTAACGCATCCAGCGACTGGGCGCGTGAGATACGAGGTACCGTATCCATCGCCATCACGTTGATATTTTTGGAAGACAGCTTTTCCATCAGGGCTTCGTTTTGGGCAGGCCAGATAAAGCTGATTAAGGTCGCACCTTCTTTGATTAGCTCAATTTCATCGAAACTTGGCGCGTTCACCTTAAAGATGATGTCCGACTGCCAGATTTCCTTGGCGTCAGTGGTGACGTCGGCGCCGGCGTCGATGTAATCTTGGTCGCTAAAGCTGGCGTGTTGACCAGCCGTTGTCTCAACTTCGACACTAAAACCCAGTTTTAACAGTTGCTCCACCGTTTTCGGGGTGGCGGCAACCCGGGTTTCGTTGTCCAGGAGTTCCTTAGGTACACCTATTTGCATAGTATTTTCCTGATTAATTTTTGTTTACTTTAAGCTAGTGAACATCGCTATTTGGTTGGAGGTTATGCACCAACTGATACTGGTGTTACTAAGGTAAAGATGTTTTTTTACAACATAAATTGTATTTAATCCGATCTATACTATTGAAATTTGGTCTTACCCGCCACTGTATAGGGTAGATAAATGCTATATTTGTTAGGAAAATTACAGAATTTCATATTCCTGAAAGGAATATAAACCATTTCTTTATTCGTCTTGGTTAGGGTGTTGGGGTATTTGTCAGTAGTTGGGTAAACGGGCAAAGTGGAGCTGATTTTTATAAAACCAGCTTGGATTGGATGAAATTGGCGAACAAGTTCGACTCTACAAGCAGACAAGGCAACTTGTCTGTCCCCAGTATCTGAGTGGGCACTAGTGTTAATACCACTCTAAACCCGTATATTCGTTCTTCAGTCATACTCTTAGCGCGCGACACTTGTCGTTTTGCAAAGGCCTGAAGTTAATCACTACTATCTCAGCGCTCCCTGTCGTTGCCAGCTTGCCTGGTATGGTCCGACATATCGGTCCAGTGTCTTTTAGCGCACACGGAGTTCGCGGTAAAGCCGCTGGGATCCCGCGTGAGTAAGACAAGGCAGTGTCTCAGGGCGGACACTAGTTAGAGCCCGTCCTGAAACTCATATATTTATTCTTCCGTCATATTCTTAGCATCCAAGCTTGTCGTTTTACGAAAGCTTAAAGTTAGTCACCACTATCACAACGAACTCAGTCATTGTCAGCTTGCCTGGCAATCCAGTGGCCTAATACGGGCACCGAGCTAGCTGTCAGGCCGCTGGATTCCCTCGTGCGAGGGAATGACAGAATCGGCGTTTCAGGATGGAAACTAGTTAGCAAGGTGAAGATAGGCAGGCTGAGTATATTTTACGTGTATTTTGGGTTTCGGGATATGCGGAGTTAGACCCGCATTTGTATCCGGTATTTTTCCACACTTGTTTCGTAAACTTCACGCTGTTTAGGGTCTGAAATTTTTTTCTGCTTCATGGCTAAGGATGAGCTTGGCTCTTTGTTTTGCTTTACCTGCCAAACGTCATAGCTGGCTTGCTTGTCTGTTTCTATGGTTTGTTTCTCTTCTGGAGGAAGCAGGGCGAGATTATATGACATGATTTGGCGCTCTCAACGGTAGGTGTTTCATTGGGCTAATGTACTAAATAAATTCGCTAAAATGTATAGCGAGAAATGGATTATAACAGGCTGTTGTCAGTGTATGCAGAGGTAACAGAAAACAAATATGTAACGGGAGAGAAGAAAATCGCCATTTTTATGAGGCATAAAAATGGCGTACCTATAATCAATATCAGCTTAGGTATAAGGTCTGTAGTAGTTGATGCTTACTGGGTGGATACAAAAGAACGTAACACCTTGCAACACACTCGTTGATCATAGCGTTACCAATAGGTTAGCCGATTGATCTGTATCAACAGAACTTAAAGTTAGTGTTTGGTTGCGCTACATTCGAACCGATGAGTTGGTATGATCGATTTGGGTGTCGTTTTGTGGAGATCATAAATTTATGAGCTTGCCAGTAATTTTGTTAGCCATAGGAATAATGGTAGGATTTGAACTCCCGCCCAAAAAGCCTACATTATAGTCTGGGGTATGTAAAAACAAGGACTTACATATAATTCAATAGATTAGGGTATTCATGGTAGTTCACAATAGGTCGTGGTAAGTCAGTTCTGCCGCCATTTTGCCGCCACTTTTATAAGCTTCTGTGGTGCAGTAATAAAGTCTTATAGTAAAGATGGGTATAGGGATCGATACTTCAAAAATTGAATATTAGATTAACACACTTAAATTTGCGCGCTTCGCGCTCTGAGTCACATTGTTAAACTTCGGCACACTTTCTCAGCTAATTATGGATGGTTTGTAATTGCTCAACAAGAAAAACCTGCTTACTATCAGCCGCATACATTCTTCATGTGCTGAGATAACCGGCGTGGGAAATGATAAAGAGGAAATAACTGGAAATAACTAAATAACTGGGACATCCACTATCTTGCGCCGCTTTCAAGCCCGACTCATACTTAGATTAAGGCTGTTGCAAATAACTGGGGCATCCAGTGCGCCGAGATAAATCGGTAGAAGATCAAAAGGTGAAAGCCCTTTATTCGGTAAGACGTAGCAAGTCGCCGAAACCCCGAGTCATGGGAAATAACAATAACTGGGACATCCACAGTGATATCTGGGACATCCACAATATTGTGGTAACGAAAATGGCAGTCCATAATAAATAGATGGCTGTTGTAAGTCGGAGGTGCTATGACTGTTGCCAGATCCCGCTTAATCCACCCTGAATCAACCCCGTTCTACCACTGTGTCGCAAGATGTGTTCGTCGAGCTTTCTTATGTGGTTAAAGTGATATCGGGATATCTGGGACATCCACAATATTGTGGTAACGAAAATGGCAGTCCATAATAAATAGATGGCTGTTGTAAGTCGGAGGTGCTATGACTGTTGCCAGATCCCGCTTAATCCACCCTGAATCAACCCCGTTCTACCACTGTGTCGCAAGATGTGTTCGTCGAGCTTTCTTATGTGGTTACGACAAATATGCTAATCGCTCTTATGAACACAGAAAACCCTGGGTAGTAGACCGGCTCCGCTTTCTTGCCGGTTTGTTCTCGATAGACGTCTGCGCATACGCAGTGATGAGCAACCACTACTTATGTAGTGCACCACATAAGTAATGATATGTTCAGTTATCTATTATGTTGAGTTACACATTCTAATGTCCTCTGCTTTACCCTTTCCTTCTGTTAGCTCAATGAAAATCGGCACATAATTCTGGCCTCTTGGAGAGTCTTTCTAGCCATTGAAGTATTTTAGGCTCTTGCCATGGCGTTTTGTCGCTGACCGTTGGAGCCCCCGCTTTTTCAATCATCTTTCGTTTCATTTCCATGTCTATTTCCAAATAAATGTGGGTGGTGTTGATATCAGCGTGCCCCAACCAATAACTCACCATATTGACATCGTTTCCTGCCCTAAGAAGATGCATCGCAGTGGTATGGCGGACCGTGTGCGGGTTGAGTTGTTTCCCGGAGGAGGCTAAGAGTGGTGTTTTCGAACCCAATTGACGCGTAATGTAACGAATCCCGAAGCGGGTAATGGCGGTACCAGTAGCATTAAGGAACACGTTCTTGATACCGGACACTACTGGATCTCTTTGTTTTAAATAGGCCTTGATCGCATCAATAGTTTCTGGCCAAAGCGGGCAGCTACGTTCCTTTCTTCCTTTGCCAAAGAGTCTAACCTGTGGGGCCTCCTCTAAGTGCAGGTCGTCAAGTTTCAATTCAACGATTTCGCTGACTCGTGCACCGGTGTTGTACAAGAGCAGGAGCAGAGCTTTATTGCGAATTCCACTACGGGAGTTGATATCAAGCGCCTCCAGCACGGCCTGCACTTCTTTTTCTTCAAGGTAGCCTACTTGTTTGTGCTTAGTGCGCTTCTTAGGAATCGCTCGAATTTGCTGGCTTTGAACGATTAAAATGGGCTCCTGCCGAGCAATAAAAAGGAACAGGCAGCGGATAGCCGCCAGGCGAATGTTGCGGGTATTTGGACAGCAATTTCGTACCTGCTCCAGGTGTTCGAGAAAATCTAACACGAGGGTTTCGGTAATATCTTCCACCATCAGTTCATCGATCTGCTTTGGGATCTTGTCGCTCGCATAGCAGAGCAGCAGCTTGATCGCATCACGGTAGGTTGTAATGGTATTTACGGAAAGGCCTTTTTGGACCGGCAGGTAGTGACTTAAAAAGCGTTTAATAAAAATAGCCAATGAGTGATTCATATTTGTTCTCCAATCGGTTTTACATGGTCGAGGTAGTGACTGTAAAACCGTTGCTGGACTTGGTTAAGTAATTCGGTTGTCGGCCGTAAATAGACTTGAGTCGAAGAGATATTCACATGACCCATATAAGTGGCCAGCGCTGGAAGCTTCGCATTAACATCATCGCCATTACGGTACCAAGTGAGCAACCGGTGAACAGCGAAGGTATGTCGTAGATCGTGGATGCGCGGGTGGGAAGGCCCATTATGGGTGATGCCGCAAGACTGCAGCAGCCGATAAAAGTCGTGACTGACAGTGCCGTGATGTAAACGGCGGTGACGCAGGTTAACAAAAAGGGGCGAGTCTGGTGTATGGGGGGTTGATTGACAGCGTCGTTGAAGATAGCGCTCTAGTACCCGACAGGCCGATGACGCCAAAGGTAACCAACGAGCCTTATGGAATTTTCCTGCTGTAATAAGGAGTCGTTCCTCAGTGCGGTTGAAGTCTTGTAGATCTAAAGCGAAAGCTTCGCCTATCCGTATTCCTGTGCAATATAGAAGCCCCAGAAGCGTACAGTAAGTGTGGGGTCGAAGTGAATTGGTTGGCGTGAACTGAGTGGTCGCCGTCAGCAATGCCCGAATTTCACTGAGGGTGTAGATATAGGGTTTATGAGCCGCACTGGATGGGGTGTACTTTATGGGATCAGGCACATAACTTTGTGGATCCTTAGCCGCAAGATACTCACACAACTGCTTAACCACACAAAACCGGTTGTTCCGACTTCGTGGTGCAAGAGGTAACAGGCTGTGCTGATAATCATCGATGATCTGACTGGTGATACGGGGTTCCTTAAATAGGTGTTCAATTAGAAAATGGTCGAAGTATTCCAGGAGCTTCGCCTGGCTGTGATAATCAGTCCCTGACAGGCAACGTAAATCGATGAGATTTTGGATCTGGGTCGCCAAACAACTGTGCAGGTTCACCATGTTCATACCTCCTGCGGCCACGGCAGGGCCACTTGTTTGAGAGCATTAAAGTCGACTTTGGTATAAATAAATGTGGTGGCGAGATGGCGATGCCCCAATATATCGGCAATTGCCTTGAGCGAATGGCCTTGTTGAATCATTCGACTGGCAAAACAATGTCGAAATAGATGTGCCCCTTTACTGGGTAGCTTAATATTCAGGTGGCTGATGTTGCGTTGGACGATCTCGGAAATGGCCGATGCATGGTAAAGTGGTTGATGTGGTGCCCGAGCGGTCAAAAAGACCTGCGGATAGGAGGCGCTGGGACGCGCACTTTTTATATAGTCAAACAAACTGTTACCGACCCACGCTGTTAAAGGTAACAGACTCTCTTTGCCGTTTTTCAACGCCTTAAAGAGGATTTTTTCCTCAGCCCAGCGAATATCCTCCAGCCGCAGAGCACGCACTTGCCCGCCACGGACACCAAAGGTATAGAGCAACAGAAGGATGGCATAATCTCGTTTACCAACACTCGTGTTTGTATCGATTGACTGAAGCACTTGCTGCGCTTGTTCGTCGCTCAATGTGCGCGGTACCGTGGCTAATTTGTACGTCCGTATGGTAGGCACGGCCTTATCCAGTGGACACCGGATATATCCCTTCTGCAGGCAAAACCGGAAGAAGGTGCGCAATGTTGCTTGTAGAGAGCGTCGGCTAGATTTCCCCATGCTCTGAGCATGGGCCAAAAAGAACGTCTCAACGTGAGAGCTGGTCAGTTGTGACAACCCTTCTATAGTCGCTTGCGGACCAAGCCAGCACAGAAACTGAATTATATAACGCCGACGTAACGCTACAGAGCCGAACGCTAAATGTTGATAATTGCGTAACCATGACAGGTAAGCCACCAACAAGTTCTGGTAAATGGGAGTTTGTATCTCTGGGACGAATGCCCCTTTTTGAACGAGGTAAGTGACAAATCGATTTATCGAATAATGAACGTCACGGAGATGACTTTGCAGCGTCTCTTTGTGACCGCACTGTATTGGGTAAGATTTAAAAAAACACACGATTTCTTTGGATGTGACAACCTCTCGGGACAACGCTGTAGCCCCTCCCAGATAGTCGTTAAAACGAGAGACATTTCGTAAGTGTTTACTAATGGACTCACGTCTAAAGTTCGAATCTTGCAGCCAGATACAAAAACCATTGAGCAACGTGGCTAATGGACCATTACGTAGCCTGGTAAGAACTTTAGGACAAGTGAAGATCTGTTCAAGCGGCATAATAAACTCCTTATTGGTTCGCCCTGCTTAGTTAGGCTCAATAAGGAGTTGTAATAGCGAAATTATGTGCAGCGTTTTTACAAAGAAATGAAGAAATTAGCGGAGGAGGACTATCAGCTCAACATAATAGATAACTGAACATATCACTACCATGTTGTCTTACATGTTGATTTAGTGGGAAATAAGCAACTTTCTGATGAGGCTGTTATTGAACGCTGGGGTAATCTGTTTGCAATTCATGTACTGGTTGAACGTTGGCAAACTGGCCAAGCAAAAAGTGAAGCTGAAGTTGATGCAGCCAGGAAACTGGTGAATATTTGGCGTGAACGGCTAGCGGATATTAGTTGGTTTATGCGTTGCCTGAATGAACACATCGCCCGGGAAGCGAACAAGGAAGATAAGTGCAAAGGGCGGTTTTGGGAAGGCAGATTTAGAAGTCAGGCACTGATGGACGAGACGGCGTTATTGGCCTGTATGGTTTATGTGGATTTAAACCCAATCAGGGCAGGCTTGTGTGATTCCGTGGAAGAAGAGGAATTTACCTCAATCCATGAACGAATTGGCGACTGGAAAGCGGCGAGTGATAAGCAGTGCGCGGACCAAGGAGCAGAAAGAAGCCATTTTTTGTTGCCTTTTGCCCGCTCAAAGAATAACACGGATAGAGAAATTCCTTTTGACTTCAAGGAGTACCTTTACCTCACAGATTGGACAGGCGAGCTATCCGAGAAGACAAAGCAGGTTACATATCGGAAGAGACACCAAAGCTATTGGAAAACCTGCTTGTTCCGCATGAATCCTGGGTAATGACAGTACAGCATTTTAGTCGCTCATTTGGCAGTGCTGCAGGCACCTGGGAAGCCATAACCGCACTCAGTCACAAGGTTGGACATCATTGGATAAAAGGCCATTCGGCCTGTGACCGGCTTTACCAATCTGGATAGCACAAGAAAACATCGAAACAACCCAACAAGCTAATCATCCATTAAGCTAGCCCAGTTACGCCTTAACTGCAGATATTTTGTTGGTATTGACGGTTTTTCAATATTTCTCTGAAACCATAAAAATTATTGATGTGGCATTTTAACAAAGTTGCATGATGGTATTTTTGTGGGCTTAAATTGAGGTTTGGAAAAGATGGATGTCCCAGTCTAGGAAAAGATATATGTCCCAGTTTACCCCCTGTCAATAACTGTACGCTCAGCGATAGCAAGGCTCACAGAGGAGTTATCAAATCCCTGTTAGCGCAAAAAGGAGTAGAGGCCGTAGGCCGAGACATAGACATCCTGGCGAGTGGCGCCAGCCTACGAATTGATGAAGAAACCAACTTTTATATAGGCGGTGGCCAGGAGCTTGAAGATGGTCACCAGCGACCAATCCAGCTAAACACCCACACCAGGCATAAGCAGGCTCAGAGTGAATGGGATGATTTCTTTGATATTAAGAAAAAGCCACCGAAGAAAGTGAAGGTGATAGAGCACAGTTTTGAAACCGTTATTTACCAGCGTCTGGCGGATACCCTGATCAATCGTGTTCGCCAGTTACGTCAGCCGCAAAATCAGCAGCTAACCTATGAATATGAATGCCTAGAAATCTAGAACTACTCGAAGGGCGGGTTAAAATTGGTGGAGAGCTTAATTACCAAGATCCCGAGTACGGTTCCGCACTGATGTTCGCAATTAACAATAATAATAATTATAATGTAGGAATTATACAGTTCTTAATAGATAGTGGTGTTAACCTAAGTGCGCAGAATGAGCATGGTATTGTTCCTCTAGAAGTAGTTCTGCATCATTCAAGTGAAAGTGTCCTTCGTCTATTGAGTTGATCTGGTGCAAAATTAAACAGCAGAGCAAGACCTCATTGGCAAGAGCTGTTACAGGTTTACCTTAGTTACTCCTAACAAGCGGCTGCAGCGCAGCAGTCTATATTCCACTGATTTTGTGTTGTTCGCTGACCCTCTCAAATTAATACAAAAAAGCTCCGTCCAGCCTACTGCTGGGCTGGGCTGGGCGTTAGCTTGAATGGTTTGAATCGGCCTGAAATTCACACGATTGAAAATATTGGATAAGGAAGACCATTAGAACTGTTGATAATTCTTTCATGAAATCACAAGCTTTAATTTTCTCAAGAGAAAGGAAATGATATGAGTAAATTGACATTGGGAGTCATTGGGACTTCAAAAAAAGAGGATGAGCGACGTGTTCCAATCCATCCAGGGCATTTGTCACGCCTTCCTGAAGAAATTCGTCACCAGCTGATATTTGAGGAGGGCTATGGAGTACCATTCGGTATCGCTGACTCGGAAATTGCTGCTCTGACGGGTGGCATTGCCACACGCCACGAATTATTGGCCGACATTGGTTCGGTTATCATTGCCAAGCCAGTATTAGCTGATTTACTGGAACTTCGCGAAGGCGGAACACTTTGGGGTTATGTGCATTGTGTGCAGCAACAAGATATCACCCAAGCTGCACTCGATCGTAAGCTGACACTCATTGCCTTTGAGGAAATGTTTGTTTGGACTCCTCACGGTCAGATTGGCCGCCACACGTTCTATAAGAACAACGAAATGGCGGGTTATTGCGCGGTACTACATGCTTTACAACTTAAAGGTATCGATGGGCATTACGGTAATCAGCGCAAAACGATTCTTTTCAGCTTTGGTGCAGTCAGTCGTGGGGCGATATACGCACTTAAAGCGCATGGGTTTAGAGATATCACCATCTGCATTCAGCGCCCCGACCATGAGGTACGTGAAGAGGTACTTGATTGTCACTATGCCCGGATTAGGGAAGGGAAGGAGGGTGAGGCCCGCATGTTGGTGGTGGAGCACGATGGAACTGAGCGGGCGTTGACTGATCTCATCAGTGAAGCTGATATCATCATAAACGGAACCTTTCAAGAAACGGAAAACCCTACCCATTTTGTGATCGAAGCGGAAAGCTCATGTCTCAAACCCAACAGCCTGATTATTGATGTTAGTTGCGATGAGGGTATGGGATTCTTTTTTGCCAAACCTACCACCTTCAAGAATCCAATGTTTAAATATGAAACAATAGATTACTACGCTGTGGATCATACTCCAAGCTACCTCTGGGAAAGCGCCTCGCGCTCAATCTCCGCAGCTCTCATTGTCTATTTGCCGAGTGTTGTGGCGGGCCGTGATGGTTGGCAGCAAAATGAGACTATTCGACGGGCTATAAATATTAATGGTGGCGTGATTCAGGATACCGATATTCTGTCGTTTCAAAAACGTGAACCGCATTACCCCCACGCCCACATTAATCCGGATGAAAATGCTGCCTCAAATGAGGTCGATGCATAACAATTCCGTAAACTAGGGTGTATTTCTTTCTACAAAAGCGTCAGTTAAGGCTGGCGTTATAGCTCAAGGAGAAATGAGTAATAGCCCACACTGAGTACTCATAGGTAGGATCTTAAGAAGCTCAGCTATCTGTTTTTTTAGGTTTTTTTAAAGAAGTCTGGAAGTCGTGCTCATCTCATGATCAAATATCAAGAGCTTTAATAATAACCTGAGCACAAAATGAACTTTACCAGCATTTCTAAGCGCCTGACCAGTATTCTTAACCCAGCAACCATCAGGCAGCACGCTAAAGAATGTGGATTTATAAAACGGATGCGAAAAATCTCTCCTTTTGACATAGTGCTGGCCCTGATTAACACCTTGGGCACCCGCCAGCAAGTGAACCTTGCTGATATCCATAAGCAACTGTGCACCGACGAAGGCAAGGACATTAGCTACAAACCGTTTCACAACAAATTACGCAAGCCCGAGCTCACCAGTTTACTGAAAAAATTAACCGAGCAGGCCGCTAAGGAATGGTTAATCGGCGCTTTCAGCCAGGCACTACCGGACGAATACCCTTTCCGAGCAATAGAGGCTCACGATGGCAGTTCGCTCAAGCTGCACATAGGCCTGAAAGAGACGTTCCCCGGACGATTTACGAAAACACATCCGGCGGCCATGGAGCTACACATGACGATGGATTTGATGTCAGGAAGCTATAATTACCTTGGCGTTTCACCGGACTCAGAAAGCGTGCACCACCATAAACCCTTCGCCAATGAGATCGAGGGCATTTTACTATTGATGGACGCAGGGTATTTCGACATCAATTACTGCGATGAAGCGAATCGATGCGGAGGCTTCGTCATTATGCGCGCCAATGGTCAGATTAATCCGGAGATTGAAGCAGCCTTTGACAGCGAAGGTCATGAACTGAAAGGGTTGCCGGGTAAAAAACTGAAACAGATGAAGTTACAGAAAGATGAGCTGCTCGACCTGACTTTCAGCTGGAAAAACAAACAGGGAAAGCACAGGCTGATCGCATTCTGGGACAGAAAGAAAGCCTGCATAGGTTACCTAATTACCAACCTGAATCGCAGTCAGTTCAGTGCTGAAAAAATCTGCGAGTTTTACGGGTTACGCTGGCAAATAGAGCTCTTTTTCAAGGAGCTGAAATCATACAGTGGATTGAAAACATTCAACACCCGGGATAAGGCTATCGCAGAGAGTTTAGTGTGGGCAAGCATGTTGACGTTGTTACTCAAACGGTTCATGGCTTGGTCCTGCGGACAACTTCACTGTGTGCTGATTTCTTCTCAGAAAGTGGCCCGGTGTGCCGACAGTTGGCTGAGTGAAGTGCTGACGGCTCTCAGTAGTGGTAATGCTCAATATCTCAGATTGACGCTCAAAAAGTGGTGCAGTTATCTGGCACGGTATGCCAGCCGCGCCAACCCCAAACGGGACAGATAAACACTCTATGTACAATTAATCAACGGAAGCGACGCGTTAAACTCTGGGGAAAAATGATGGCCCCCTTGAATTTAAAGGGCTTCGAGGTCTTAAGAACTTACTTATGAGCTTTCGCTAAGTGCTTGTTTTATCTTGTAATAAAGGCTGTGGCAAGTTGATCTTGGTATTTAAGTTGTTGAAATAACTGAATATGTATCGATTTTATTTTTATCGATGTACCTTGTGGTGTACCCATTTTTAATTGTTACCTCTGATTTCATCATAGAATCAGTAGCCTCTCTATAATCTAATATGATCAGGTGAAACAAAAAACAACTCAACTGTTGTTAGTAAGTATGAATACAACTTAAATGTTGTCATTGGTCTAATTTACAATTAAGGTAATGTTTATGTGATTGGTACAACTCTAATGTTGTTTGAGGCTGACGATGAAGAATATCGATGAAATTGCAGAATTGCTAATTGAGCAACGTAAAAATCTGGGCATCGAGCAAAAAGACATGTACATGCGAATTGGCATGAAGCAGCAACAGTACCAACGTATCGAAGCGGGCAGTGACGTAAAGCTGTCGACCTTGCTCAGAGTCTTAGAAGGGCTAGATTTAGAGTTATCCATTACTCCGAAAGATAGGAAAGCACCGCCAGTATCAGTGAATGAAGCCTCAGCAAGCCATAGCAAAGAGGGCCTGCAAGATGATACCGATGATCTAGATTTTTGGTTCGGGTCAGAGGGTAAGTCATGAGCAAGCAAGTTGAGCAGGTGGAAGGCCTCAGTATTCAATGAAAACTAGAATCCACGTCCTGTGGGCGTGGTAATCAGTGACAGGCTATGCCTGGAGCATCCACTCATGCTATGACCAATCTCGGTTGTCCCCACAACAGAGAAAGGAACAGTAGCATGAGTAGATTTGAGAAATTATCGCACGTTTTGTGGCATTGCCAATACCATATTGTCTGGGTACCGAAGTACCGCTATAGGATACTAACCGGACCGGTAGCGCAAGAAGTATATAATTGTATCCAGATATATTGTGGCAGGCTCGATTGCCAAATAGTAGAGTTAAATGTGCAGCCAGACCATGTCCATTTATTAATAAAGGTGCCATCGAAAAAGTCAATATCCGAACTTTTAGGAGCTGTAAAAGGCCGAACAGCAATTAGGATATTTAAGCAGTTTCCCCATCTGCGCAAGAAGCCATATTGGGGTAACCATTTTTGGGCAAAAGGCTATTTTGTAGACACTGTCGGTGTGGATGCGGAAATGATAAGAAAATATGTGAAGTACCAAGAAAAGCTTGAAAAGCGCCAAGAACAATTAGAATTTTAGCCGTCTAAATTGGGGATAATCAGCTTGCCTTCTAAGAGGGCAAGCTTACGCCCCCTTCTAGGGGGTTAAAGGCAAAGCCACCTTCTAAGAAGGTGGATCTTTAACTTGCATGGAATCGATGTTGCTGTCATTGCACATTATGCTGGTGGAAAAAACATACTGACGTTTAATCCCGACTTTGTTGCGATGCCAACAGAGTCACGGCCTGTTTTTACATTGAGGCAGCTACGTGATCCGAACTACTTGGGTAAACCTCAAATTCGAACCGATAAGATCCCTCCTGTTCTATCAAATCTGTTACCTGAAGGGGTATTAAGAGATCTGACAGCTAAAGCGCTTCAATGTCACGTTAATAATGAATTCTCAATCCTTGCATACTTGGGCTCTAACCTACCGGGCGCACTATTAGCCAAACCGATAAAAGCTGGAGATGTACCGGCTTGGGCGCTGGAACAACGTCTATCGACAGAACCTCAGCAGATTGATGTCAAACACGCTGACACCAAGTTTTCACTCGCTGGTGTACAGATTAAATTCTCTTCATCTCATGTTGATGGTCGATATCACATAGATCAGGAAATCTCAGAAGATATGTGGATTATTAAAACACCATCAACAGTCCACAAAGGTGTGCCGGTTAATGAGTATACGTGCATGAAATTAGCTGAAGCAGCTGGTGCTGAAGTTCCAGAAGTGCGGTTAATTGAGTTAGATGAGCTAGAAGGGTTGCCAAGCATTAGATTGCCTGACGAACAATATGCTTATGGCATTAAACGGTTTGATCGGAGTAATAATGGACGTATTCATACTGAAGATTTTGCCCAAGTATTTGGACTGTATCCCTCAGATAAGTATCAAAAAGTCAATTATGATCAGCTTGGAAGTGTGCTCTATCAATCAAGTTTTGAGCGCTTAAAAGACATTCAACAAATGGCGAGAAGGCTGCTGATTAATATCTTGCTGGGTAATGGTGATGCTCATCTGAAAAATTGGACATTGATTTACAGTGATGCTTACTCCCCTCGTTTGTCACCTCTTTATGATGTGGTATTCACTGCGCCATACATAGAGCATGACAGCCTTGCACTCAACATGACAGGTACGAAGCAATGGTTTGACATCACGATGAAGCACTTTGAAGTATGGTCTGAAAAAGCTGGATATCCTTGGATTGCTATTAAGCCTCATTTATTAGATGTGATGGATAAAGCAAGAAATCAATGGCCTCAATTATTGCAAGAACTGCCGATGCAAGAAGAGCATAAAGCTAAGCTGAAACTCCATTGGGAACAATTAGCAATAGACTTTAAGGTTTTGTAAAAAGTAGCCGTCAGGGCATTTACCACCAGTATCTCAAATAGGTATGTGTTTAGAGCTTACTAGCAGCAAATGACCGACAAATATGATTAAGACAGTTAGATATGAATAAACTATTTGGTAACTATTCAGCTGGCGGAATATTATTCAATTTTTCCTGAATGAAGTCTGGCCACTTTCCGGCAAACAGGCACTCCAGCGCCTGCCCGACACCGACATTATTTTTCTGGCACGTTGATATATAACTGCGGACCCGGCAAAAGACCTTGGCTCCTTCCATGGAGCGGAAACAGCCAGAGATTTTTTGCTGCACCTTTGCCATTCTGATATCCCTCTCTCCTTGGTTGTTGGTGAAGGGAACCGCTGGATTATCCATGAATCGCAGCACATCATCCTCAAAATCCCTGAGCCGCTCCAGTAAGTTTCTGGCCTTGCTGCGGGCGACCCGCCCCTTTTTCTTCTTGCCCGTTTGCGGCGGTGGCGGGGGCGGGCACTCCCGCTTGTTACGTCCCACTCTCTGCTCGGCCATCCATCCCAACCTATTTAGCATCAGATAACCTACTTTATCCCGAACTGAAGCAGGGGCATCATTTACTGCATCATTGATTTCAATGAGCCGTTCATACATCCCATTAGCCCACTCTTGCCCGTCTTGCTCATAGGCGCGGGTAAGTTCCCGCAGGTGATGGGCATTGCACAAACTGTGGAACACTTGCGTATAGCGGTAATAAGGTTTCCAGTGGTCATGGCAGAGTGTCCCGGCGAACTGAGGCAGTATGCCTATTTTATCCATTGCCTCCTTACCGCGTTTTGCGTGAGGCTCAAACCAGGTCCACTCTCCGTTCGATGCATTATGAAGCCAGATGCGCTTGCCGCCGACATTAATACCCGTCTCGTCCGCGTGAATTAACCCGCCATTGATGAGTTCGAGCTTGGCCAGCGTTTCAAAGTCAGCCAGCATGTGGTAAGCCAGTTTGTTAAAGTTGAACAGTGAGCCGGTACTCAAGGAGATGCCAAACATTTCATCAAAATGCTGCTGCACCCGGTCATAAGGAATGAGTTGGTACACTGACATATAGACGGCGTTCGCCTTAACCGATGCACCATACTTAGCCGCCCTGTCCACGTCAGCAGGGAAATCAGCGGTAAACCGGTTGCCCTGCGCGTCTTCCAGAATTTGTGCCCGGTATTCTTTAACCCAGCGGGAAATTTGGATATCAAATACCTGGCGACGGTCATAGCCTACGTCATGGTACTGCCCTGGCGGCAAGCTATCCCGGTTGACCGGAACCTGAATAATTTCGTCCGGATCATCGACTGGCTTGAGCGTCTTGCCCTCGCGGCCTTTTTGCCCGCCCTGTTTATTGTTACTTTTCTTTCGCTCTTCTTTAGGGCGGTTGGGGTCTTGCGAGGGCGGCTTGCTGCTATTTCGGCTATTAAGAGACAGGCGACCAAACAATAGCTTGACCAGCAGCAACATCATTTGTATGGCAGCCACTAAAGCAGGAGATGCGGCCTTGTCATTTTTCAAGGCGTTTTCTACTTGCTCAATGGTGGCGTTGACATCCAATGACTCGGGTATCAACGTTGCTGTGTTTGTATGCTTATTCATGGGGCTATTATACCCTCTGTTTTTTCGGGCAATTTTTTGCTTCTGTAAGCAAATCTAAGGCATTGTATTTTTCTGTGCCGGGGGCGCTATGCTTGGTGTACACCTGTTGCTTTGGCGCTCTTGTGGTTAAGTTAATCGTTGCTCAGACGCGCTCATTACAGTGACGCATGAAAATGCACTAAGCATACAGTGACGCATGAAAATGCACTAAATCAGTCAAAACCGTGTCAAGAAGTTTTGAAAAAATAATGCATTTATTGCGGGGTTTTTAGCCAGCTGAATAGTTACAAAAATCTTAGCCATCCACCGTATTCACTATTAGTTTCTGGGTTTGTTGCTTTTACTTCCACTTCTTCCATCCTTGCCTCAGATTCCTTTTGACCGATAATATATGGCCTTACTAGCCGAATAAATGGGGTAAAAATTACACTAACACCTACACCCAGAGCTTTATGCTGTTAGGGAGAGTTGGGGGATTCTGGCATCTATATCAATTGATATCAAATAGTTACCTGTGGTGCTTACCTCTGTCTCCCTGATCCTCGTTATTATTTCTGTTACTTTTACTACTAAGTAGCCAACACATATTCTTCAACATTGTGCTTAGTTAACCTGAACATCTGCCAAACAAAAATAACAAAAAAAATCACTCCCCCGCCTGCCCGGTTTACGCTGTTTTTTTGCGCTTTTTTCAGTTTCTATTCAGTCGAAAATTCCAAAATGATCAATTGGGATCTAGCTTTGCTGGACTTTCCACAATTTCCAATTTTGAAAAAGTGTTCACCTGATGACAGTTTTTGCAGAACTGATTTAAGACAGCGTGAAATGAGAAAGCCTTGTGATACTTGGCAAGAGTGAATTTTTCAAAGTGGTAAAGCGGAAAGCAAAAAAGACGCAGCGATGGGAAAGTGGAAGCAAGACCAGATAACAAGCGGAAAGCTAGAAAAGTAAAACTGAAATTTTAAACATGATGTTTGAGTGCTAAAAGCAGCAAACCGGCTTGGCGGTTAACCACTTTCATAGGGAATTGAAAAGCTTTCTATCGCTTTTGATAGGAGCGTCCCTTGTCTAAATACTGCCAGGCCAGGCCAGGCCAGGCCAGGCCAGTCCAGTCCAGAAAGACAGCGATCATTTTTTCCATCAACAGCGGACCTGACGCTCCAACAAACTTATTCTCTTTGACTTGGCAAATTACCCAATCTGTCTCTGATTCGTAATTTAGCTTAAATTCATGAAACTCTTTGGATTCTAGGCTCGTGCCTTCAAGATCTATTTCAATTTTCCAGCCTGGGTTATCCAGAGTAAAAATTTTAACTCCGAATTGGTGCTCCCAATCACCGTCACATTGAGATTGATACCAGACCTGTAATTTTTCTAAATTACTCATGCTTACAGTTGGCATTTAGTAGATCCTAACTTATGAAACTCGATCCACGGTGGCCATAATGTGGCCATTTCATGAATTTCAGGCAAAAAAAAAGCACCTAACTTTCGCTAAGTGCTTGTTTTATCTTGGAATAAGGTGGTGGAGCTGGGGGGATTTGAACCCCCGTCCGAAAAGCCTACATCCTAGGTACTACATGCTTAGTTAGTCTTTTGGTTAACCACGTTTATCTCCGACTAACAGGATTTAAGGTGGCGAGCCTGATACTATTTCGCGGTTCAACCTCAGACAAGTTTCCCTCGCTATTCTATGTAGATGACCTTCCAAATCCCTGTCCATAGAAGAGACGTGGGCGGAAGGCTAGCTAGCCTAAGCTGCTAGAGCGTAGTTATCGTCGTTTGCAACTATAACTTTGCGGCTTTTTTACGAGGCCAGCCGCACCTCGGCATGCACCTTGGGTTTCGAGAATCTCGTCGAATCCTAAATCAGCCCCAAGATTTTCAGGCAGTCTACTAGAAAAGTGTTCAAGTAGAAAGCCTTATCTTACTTTATGTTTCATCATTCGTTCTTTTTGGATTTTCCACTCACGATCCTTCATATCGGTTCGCTTATCGTGGTCCTTTTTACCTTTAGCTAAGGCAATTTCCAATTTCACCCAGTTCTTCTTCCAGTATAACGCGGTTGCAATGATCGCATACCCTTGGCGCTCTACCTTACTGGTGAGGACTTCTATTTCACGCTTATTGAGCAACAACTTGCGGACACGCGTAGGCTCGCACACAGTATGCGTGGATGCGACATGGAGTGGGGTAATAGAAGCGCCAGACAAAAACGTTTCGCCTTTTCGAACGAATACGTAGCTTTCGGCAATATTCACTTTACCTTCGCGCAGGGATTTAATCTCCCAGCCTTGCAGTTCCATACCGGCTTCGAATTTAGTTTCGATATGATATTCATGACGCGCCCTTTTATTGAGCGCAATCGTATTGGAGCCGGATTTACTTTTTGAGTTCTTTTTAGCCATAGCGGCCTATTATAGGGGCTGTTTAGGGGAAGTTAAATAGCAAAAAGATAAAAGGGCCTAAAGAAGAAGTGGTTGTACAGAAATTCAGCGATAAACTGGCGTTTTGCGTTGATGTGCGGGCCATAAGTTCGTCGGCTGAGCATCCGTTTTCGATGATCGCTGACGTTACAACGTATTACCTTGTAGGTAAATGATGTTCTAACAAGCTGTTTGAGTATATTTTATAGTTAAGTTAGCAATTGTTTGTTCTATTTTTGACGTTTGTGGAATGCTGCGGCGTACTGATTATTGTGGGTAAGTTAAAGGGCTGTATATATTTCAATAGCTTATTCTATGATAACGGAAGGATAGGTCGCTAGGAGTCGTGTAAATCCTACTTACTATTTTGTAGCTGAGCAGAAACTGGTAAAATAGGCTTTTTTGCTCTATTTGGAGAGGTGAATGGCCCAGGTTTCTCGTAGTGCACTGGTTATGTTTAGTGCCGATGAAATGTATCGACTGGTTAATGATGTCGCTTCATACCCCAGCTTTCTGCCAGGCTGTACTGGGTCGCAAGTGATTGACCATAGTGATGGCGTTATGACTGCATCTGTCGATGTGGCGAAGGCCGGCATCAGTAAAACATTCGTCACTCAAAACACCCTGGTTCACGGTGAAAAAATCCTTATGCAACTAGTGGAGGGGCCGTTTAAGAAATTATGTGGCGGCTGGACCTTTACGGCCCTGGATGAACAAGCGTGTAAAATTCATCTAAACCTGGAATTCGAATTCAGTAATAAACTGGTAGAAATCGCTTTTGGTAAAGTGTTCCATGATTTAGTGGGCTCTATGGTACAGGCCTTTACCGAGCGCGCCAAAGAGGTTTACCGTGGCTGAGCAGATTGCTATCGAAGTCGCCTACGCTACGCCCGACAAGCAAAAAATCATTGCACTTTCAGTCTCTGCGGGAACAGATATTCAAACGGCTATTACCGAATCAGGCATCTCCGAGCTATTTCCAGAAATCGATGTTAAAACCAGTAAGGTCGGTATTTTTAGCCGTCCCGCTAAATTATCAGATCAAGTTCGTGAGCTAGATCGTATTGAAATCTATCGTCCGTTAATTGCCGATCCCAAAGAGATGCGTAAGTTGCGGGCAGAGCGCGCGAAAGAAGAAGGAAGGGCGAATAAAGTCACAGGTGGTCGAATAAAAAAGTAGCAGTTTGAATCATTGTTTATCAATAAAAATGGGAGCCAGGCTCCCATTCTTATTTTTCTTTTCGCTTACACCGTTTTAGTTTTGTATCGGTGTTGCAAAGTTCGGGCTTAATTCGAAATCCCCTTCGATTGTGGTCAACCGATTATCCACAAAGGTCAATTCCATCTTTTTGGAATCGACGTCTCCGCCTCCAGGGTGGAAATGATATAGGTAATACCATTTATTTTGCGCAAAAGTGTCAACCATCATGGGCGTGCCCATTACGAAGCTGATCTGTTCTTTGCTCATGCCAACCCGTAGCTTATCGACCTGCTCTTGCTCGACGTAGTTACCTTGAGCAACATCAATTTGAAAAACCAGCAGGTTATATATTGAGGAACAGCCTGTCACGCTGATGGAGAACAAAGCTGCCGCGATAATATTTTTTAATCGCATAAATCCATTTCCAAAACGAGTAGGGCCAGCATCATACCCAAGGAACTGGCCGATGTAAAAAATTGTATGTCAGATATTGGCTTTGTGTTCAAATACAGCCAGGTTAAACTAGTAATTCTTTGGCATTGGCTAATGTTGTGTCGGTAATTTGATCACCACCCAATAATCTGGCCAGCTCTTCGACTCGCTCGGTTTCATTTAAGGCAAACATTGCCGTTTCAGTGGACTTACCGTCAGTGTTTTTACTGACAAACATTTGCTGGTGCCCATTGCCTGCAACTTGGGGCAGGTGGGTAACACAAAGGATCTGGGCCGATTCCCCCAGCTTTCTTAATAGTTTGCCAACCACGGCTGCCGTTGGGCCGCTTATTCCTACATCTACTTCATCAAAGATCATGGTTGGGGTAGATACTTTTTGCGACGTTATTACCTGCATCGCCAGGCTGATACGGGATAGCTCTCCACCCGACGCGACCTTAGCCATGGCTTGCAGTGGTTGGCCGGGGTTGGTTGAGACTCGCATCTCAACACTGTCTATGCCTGACGGGGTAAGTTCGCCTTCTTCATCACTAAATAAGGCTATTTCGAAACGCCCTTTGGGCATGCTTAATTGATGCATACTCTGACTGATCAACTTACTTAGTTCTTTGGCATATCTGTCTCTGCTTTTACTAAGTTTGTTAGCCTGCGTCAGGAAGTTCTCCCGGGCTTTCTCAAGGTCCTGGCTAAGTTGTTCGATACGCTCATCATCATTGGCCAGCGAGTTAAACTCCCGGGATAGTTGGACATGGGTCTGATATAGCTTTTCCGGGAAAATCTGGTGTTTTCGGGCCAGCTGCATGGCGGCACCCATTCGTTCATCCAGATAGCTAAAACGTTCAGGATTCATTTCCAGGCTATCGCAATAATCCCTTAACTGAGCGCTGGACTCTTGCACCTGGATCACCGCTTCTTGCAGCATCTCACAGACACTGGTGAGGGTTGGATCAGTATCAGCCTGTGATTCCAGACGACCGACGGCATTTTGTAACAGGCTGAAGGCATTCGCCTCATCACCGTCATAAAGTAAGGCTAAGCTTTGCTGGCTCTCTTCCATTAACGAGCCACTGTTGGCCAGTTTTTTATGTTCTTGCTCTAACTCTTCGAACTCCCCTTGTGCGATGGCAAATTCGTCCAGTTCTTTCACCTGATATTCCAGCAGCTGCTTTCTGGCGTCCCGCTCAGTTTGGGATCTTTTCAGCTGGGCCAGCTCTTTCTTCAGAAATTGCCAGCCTTGGCAGCTGTCTTTTACTTTACGTAATAGCTCTTTATGACCAGCATAATTATCCAGTATGGATAGCTGCATATCATTGCGTAACATACTTTGGTGGGCATGCTGGCCGTGGATATGGACTAATAACTGGCCCAGGCTTTTCATTTGGGATAAAGGCACAGGATTGCCATTGATATACCCTCTGGAGCGACCTTCAGTGGTAATGATGCGCCTTAAAATGCACTCGTTATCCAGGTCGAGATCATTTTCCGTTAGCCAGGCTACAGCAGCAGGGGTATTGGTTAATGAGAAACGAGCACTGATTTCAGCCTTACTGGCGCCAGGACGGATCATGCTTGCTTCTGCCCGGCCACCTAAACATAAACTAAGGGCATCGATAGAGATGGATTTACCAGCGCCGGTTTCACCTGTGATACTGGTCATTCCATGGCAAAAATCCAATTCCAGAAATTTGACAATGGCAAAATTGTTGATGGTTAGCTGGTTGATCATGGCGCTTTCCTGTGTTTCTATACATACTGTATATGAATACAGTTTAAACTGTTTTTTTATACAGTAAAGCGCTTTTTATCAAAACTATATTGCCGGTGAAATTAAACTATAGGGTTGGCGAGGTAAGTAAAACTGCTCTTGTTTCGAAATTACCTTCGAGCAGCAGAAAAACGGGCTAGCTTACCGGTGCGCAGTCATCCTTGACGCATTTATAGAAACTAGTAAGCCTTGGTTGGGCTTAAAAAAGTTTATTCCCCCAGCCCAGCTTATTTTGCAGCACATGAAAATAGTTGTAGTTTTTCGGGTGTACCATTTTTAACTTGTTGGGGTTTCGGCGGATAATAATCTCGTCGCCAGGAAGAACGGGTAAAGACACATGGCCGTCGCAGCTCACATGCATATCTGCCTGGTTTTCCGGTGATACAATCAGACGGACTTTGCTGTTTGCGTCAATAACGATAGGTCGGCTACTTAAGGTATGTGGAAACATGGGCACCAGAGCCATGGCATCCAAGTTTGGAGCCAATATGGGGCCACCGCCGGACAGGGAATAGGCGGTGGAGCCGGTTGGGGTGGAAACAATCAAACCATCGGCTCTTTGCCCAAGCATAAAGTTGTCGTCGATATAGACTTCGAACTCGATCATATGAGCAATTTTATCCGGGTGTAGTACGGCTTCGTTTACGGCGCTGTTACTGCTTTTCAGGATACCGTGCCGGTAGACTTCGGCCTCCAGCAAAAATCGGTACTCAGTTTGGTAACTGCCGGCTAATACATCCAACAACGCTGGCTCGAAGGAGTCAGGATCCAGATCGGTCAGAAAGCCCAAATTTCCCCGGTTAACCCCGATAACGGCTACGTCAAAGCGGCATAATACGCGGGCTGCCCCTAACATATTACCGTCTCCTCCTACTACTATAGCCAGATCGACATGTTGACCAAGCTCTACCAGATCCATGGCCTCGATTGGGTGGATATTGAGCTCATGAGACACGCGCTCTTCCACTATGACTCGGTAACCCTGCTTTACCAAACAGGTATGCAAGGCGGTGAGGGTTTTGTTCGCCCCGGCGTGATGAGGTTTGCCGATCAAGCCTATGCTTTGAAATTCTTGTCCCATAACAACAACTGATTGTTTGTAAGTGTTTTTATTATACCCATATGAAAAGCTTTTCTTCACTGTCTTGAAAGTGAATTTTATGATCCCCATAATAAGCAGTTGAAGTTGAGTAACCGAATTTGAATTGGAGAGACCATGAGCAGCGAAGAGCAGAAAGTAAACGCTGAAGAAGTAAATGCAGATACCGTCAATGCGCAGGCTGAAGAAGTTGCAGAGCAAGAGACGGTTGCAGTAGACGCGGTTCAAGGTGATGCGGACTCGCGTATTGCTGAGCTGGAAGCACAACTAGCGGCTGCGCAAGCTAAAGTAACTGAACAGCAGGATTCAGTGCTGCGAGCTAAAGCGGAAATGGAAAACATCCGTCGCCGAGCGTCACTAGATGTGGAAAAAGCACATAAATTTGCTCTGGACAAGTTTGCTGAAGCTTTGGTGCCAGTGATTGACAGCATGGAGCTTGCCTTAAGCCACGCCGATCATGAAAGTGAAGCTCTCAAGCCTATGATTGAAGGGGTTGAGTTGACCTTAAAATCTATGCTTGCTGCCGTGGAGAAGTTTGGTATATTGCCAATCGACCCGAAAGATGCTCCTTTTGACCCAGAAAAGCACCAGGCGGTGAGCATGCAGGAAGTACCGGGAGTGGCGGCCAACACGGTTATCGCTGTTATGCAAAAAGGCTATGAGCTTAATGGGCGTTTAATTCGCCCTGCCATGGTAATGGTTTCAAAAGCGGCCGCCATTGATACACAGGCTTAAGGGCGCAGCTATACCATATTGCTGAGTCGTGATGAGAAAATTAACTTAAAAAGGCGCGAAATGCGCCTTTTTTACTGCCTGCTATTTTTGAAGGTAGCTACCAGCCAAATTACATCGATGCCCTTGTTTGAAGCAGGAACTAGCATAATAGTAATTTGGTAACCTCCCCTTCCGCGGCTCTAGTCACTTCAATCGACGGCATACTGTGCTGATAGTTCCATCTTTGGCCACTAAACCTATGTTATATGCAAGAGGCTAGCCTGTTTCATCGGCGTTGCTTGGTATAAACCGACAAGAAACTCAGCACAGGCATACGGCAGCTAGTGAGGTTGTTATTGGCGAAGGGGAAATGAAAATTTTTTTATCGGATCCCTTGAAGACGTAATTTGTAACCCCATATAGGAAACATAAGCAATGTTGGGTGCGTAAAATACGACCTCATCCAGCAAACGAAGTAAGAATTTAAAGATTTTTGGAGAAAAGCCAAATGGGTAAAATAATCGGTATTGATCTGGGTACAACTAACTCTTGTGTAGCCATCCTCGACGGTGATACAACAAAAATCATCGAAAACGCAGAAGGGGATCGCACCACACCTTCCATTATCGCATATGCGGATGATGGTGAGATCCTGGTTGGTCAGCCTGCTAAGCGTCAGTCGGTCACAAACCCTGAAAACACCTTATATGCCATCAAGCGCCTGATCGGTCGTCGTTATGAAGACGAAGAAGTACAGCGTGATATTAAAATCATGCCCTACAAGATAGTCAAAGCGGACAACGGCGATGCTTGGGTTGCCGCCAAAGATAAAAAAATGGCGCCGCCGCAGATTTCTGCCGAAGTATTGAAGAAGATGAAGAAAACCGCGGAAGATTATCTGGGTGAAGAGGTAACAGAAGCGGTTATCACAGTACCTGCTTACTTCAATGATTCTCAGCGTCAGGCGACCAAAGATGCCGGTCGTATCGCAGGCCTCGATGTTAAGCGTATTATCAACGAACCAACGGCGGCGGCATTTGCATATGGCGTAAACCAGGCCAAAGGCGACAACGTCGTTGCTGTATATGACTTGGGTGGTGGTACGTTTGATATCTCTATCATCGAAATCGATGAAGTGGAAGGCGAGAAAACTTTCGAAGTATTGGCGACAAACGGTAACACTCACTTAGGTGGTGAAGATTTCGACAACCGTCTGATCAACTATCTGGTTGCTGAATTTAAGAAAGAGCAGGGTTTCGACCTGACCAACGACCCACTGGCGATGCAGCGTCTGAAAGAAGCGGCTGAAAAAGCGAAAATCGAGCTGTCTTCTACTCAACAAACTGACATTAACCTGCCATATATCACAGCCGATGCCACAGGACCTAAGCACCTGAACATCAAAGTGACTCGCGCCAAGCTTGAGTCTTTGGTTGAAGATATGGTGAACGACACTCTTGAGCCGGTACGTGTCGCCTTACAAGATGCAGATCTGTCTGTGAATGACGTGAATGACGTTATCCTGGTGGGTGGTCAAACTCGTATGCCTTTGGTGCAGCAAAAAGTAGCTGAATTCTTCGGCAAAGAAGCGCGTAAAGATGTGAACCCTGACGAAGCAGTTGCCATGGGTGCGGCTATTCAGGGCGCCGTTTTGTCTGGTGATAAAACTGACGTACTGCTGCTGGACGTAACGCCGCTGTCTCTGGGTATCGAGACCATGGGTGGTGTGATGACCAAGGTTGTTGAGAAGAACACCACGATCCCAACCAAGGGCTCTCAGATCTTCTCGACGGCAGACGATAACCAGAGTGCGGTAACGGTTCACGTACTTCAAGGTGAGCGAAAGCGCTCAGCAGACAATAACTCTCTGGGTCAATTTAACCTGGAAGGTATCCGCCCTGCACAACGTGGTACGCCACAAATCGAAGTAACTTTCGATCTGGATGCGGACGGTATCCTGCATGTATCTGCGAAAGATAAAGATACAGCTCAAGAGCAGAAGATCACTATCCAGGCTAGCTCAGGCCTGTCTGAAGATGAAATTCAACAGATGGTGAATGACGCAGAAGCAAACGCCGAAGCGGATAAAGTGTTCGAAGAGCTTGTCCAAGCGCGCAACCAGGCTGACGCTATGGTTCATGCCACACGCAAGCAAGTTGAAGAGGCGGGTGAAGCGCTACCAGCGGAAGACAAAGAGAAAATTGAAACTGCCCTGAAAGAGCTGGAAGAAGCGGCCAAAGGCGAAGATAAAGAAGCCATTGATGCTAAAACCCAGGTGCTGATGGAAGCTTCTCAGAAGCTGATGGAAATTGCCCAACAGCAGGCGCAAGCTCAGCAAACTCAAGGAGCTGGTGCAACAGACGCTGGAGCTCAGCAGTCTAACGCAAAAGATGACGACGTCGTTGACGCCGAGTTTGAAGAAGTTAAAGAAGATAAGAAGTAATCGTCGATTAAATAATTAGCGATTAAGCGGGCGATGGGTTACCTTCGCCCGTGTGTTTATCAAATGAAATAAAGTGAATCATGTCTAAACGCGATTATTATGAAGTGCTTGGTCTGGGCCGTGATGCCGGCGAGCGCGAAATCAAGAAAGCCTACAAACGTCTGGCAATGAAATATCACCCTGATAGAACCAGCGGTGATAAGGATTTGGAAGAGAAGTTTAAAGAAGTTAAAGAAGCATATGAAGTATTAAACGACTCTCAGAAAAAAGCGGCCTTCGATCAATTTGGACATGCCGGTGTAGATCAAAACCGAGGTGGAGGCGCAGGCGGCCAGGATTTCGGTGATGTTTTTGGTGATGTTTTTGGTGACATTTTTGGTGGCGGTCGTCGTGGCGGTGGTGCTCAGCGCCCACAACGCGGTGCAGATCTTCGCTACAATATGGAGCTGACGCTGGAAGAAGCAGTCAGAGGGATCACCAAAGAAGTTAAAATTCCTACTCTGGTGCATTGTGAGCAATGTAATGGCTCCGGTGCGAAAAAAGGTTCGTCCCCGACTACTTGTTCCACTTGTCATGGCCAGGGTCAGGTGCAAATGCGACAGGGCTTTTTCGCCGTGCAGCAGGCTTGCCCTACCTGTCGTGGTAAAGGTAAAACCATCTCAGATCCATGTCATAAGTGTCATGGTGAAGGTCGTTACGAGCGCAGTAAAACGCTGTCTGTTAAAATTCCAGCCGGCGTAGATACGGGTGACCGAATTCGTCTTTCCGGTGAAGGAGAAGCGGGAGAAAGCGGTGCGCCAGCCGGAGATCTATATGTCCAGGTGCATGTAAAAGAGCACGAGATCTTTGTACGTGACGGTAATAACCTGTATTGCGAAGTACCGCTCAGCTTTACTGACGCTGCATTAGGCGGTGAAATTCAGGTGCCGACATTGGATGGCAGAGTTAACCTGAAAGTGCCTTTGGAAACCCAAACCGGACGTATGTTCAGAATGCGCAGTAAAGGGGTGAAGTCGGTACGTAGTGGTGCGACCGGTGACCTTATCTGTAAGGTGATTGTAGAAACACCGGTGAAATTGTCCGAGAGTCAGAAGCAATTGCTGAGGGAGTTTAATGAAACCCTGTCAGGACCGTTGGCAAAAAAGCATAAGCCGAAAGAAGAAGGTTTCTTTAACGGCGTTAAAAAATTCTTTGATGATCTGACTAGCTAGTTTCCATCTGCTTGAATAAAAAAACCAATGAGCAGCGCCACCTTAAGGTGGCGTTTTTGTATCTATGAAAAATCTTATTATCGGCGGTGTCCGCTGCGGTAAAAGTGCCTATGCCGAATCCTGTTTACTTGAGCAGGGTAACGTATTGCAACTTAATTATATTGCCACCAGTATTGCCTTTGGTGATGAAACCAAAAGCCGGATCAAGCTACACCAGCAAAGGCGTGGGGAGCAATTTGCTACTTATGAGCTGGACTACCAGCAACAAAACCTGGCTGGCTTGATCTGCTCACTTAATAGCGAAGGGCAGGGTGTCTTGCTCGAGTGCATGTCAACCTGGGTAGGTTGGTGGTTAAGCCATAATACCGATCTGGCTGTTTGCTTAACACTTTTTCAAAAGCAAAAAGAAAGTTTACTTACCGAGTTGCGGGGCTTTAAGGGGGATATTTATATTATTACCAGTGAAGTGGGTTGCGGCTTAATCGGTGAAAGTAAATTGATGCGTTGCTTTGCCGATGAAATGGGCTTGCTGAACCAGGAGTTGGCCGCGATCAGTGACAGTGTGACCCAGCTTGTTGCCGGGCTGCCACAAAAGCTGAAGTGAGTGGCGCAAATACCGAACCAGCACAGCTCTCCAATGCTCAGGTGCGAGATGCGCTGGCCATAGTAAATGTGCAGACGATTAGTCAAATCAATGCTTACCCCGAGCCCTTCATTAGTCAGCAACTGGCATTAACCAGTCTCCATCAAAAAATCAGGCTTTGGCGGTATAGAATATTAACAACACCCGATAACGTGTTGCTGTTGAAAAGGCAGGGTAACGTCTTGGGGGTTCTTTATTACCTTGCGCATGACGATGTACAGCTGATGGCATTTTATCTGCACCCGGACCGGCAAAGGCAGGGGTTAGGTAGTCAAATGTTTAACACTTGGCTAACTAAGCTAAAAAACCTAAGAGGAAAACGGCTAAAATTATTTGTGTTATCGAGTAATCTTCCCGCAATAGCGTTTTACCGCCAAATTGGATTCGATTTTTCGGGGGCGAGTCGAAATGTTCAGCTCGGTGAGGTTCAGCTGGAGATGATCCGTAAGGTATAATTTGCTGGCCTGTTAAGGGCGCTTCACCATAATGGGTGATTTTTGTGCCCTGGCTCCTATAGGGATACTTTTTTTCTTGCACGAATTATCATTCTGTAGCAAATTACCCTCAGGTTAGTGGTTAATTGATAGAGTAGTTATTTGCCGGGTCGTTCGGGATTTAAGATTTAGTATCAGGAGTAGTATATGTTATATGGATTTGATATAGGCGGAACCAAGATAGAGTTTTCTGTCTATGATCAGCAACTGAATCTGCAGTTTAACAAGCGTGTCCCGACACCCACCAGTGATTATCAGGCGCTTCTTCACGCCATAAATGAGATGGTTTTGGAAGCTGATACACAATTTGCCTGCCGCGGTATGGTTGGGGTCGGATTCCCAGGTGCGATTAACACTAGGAACAACACGCTGATCATCGCCAATTTACCGAGTGCCAATGGAAAACCCCTGCAGGCTGATTTAGAAGCCGTGATTGATCGCCAGGTAGTGGTTCAAAACGACGCCAACTGTTTTCTTATCTCCGAGTGTTATGGCGGCGCTGCTGATAACGCCAATACTGTTCTGGGCGTCACTCTGGGTACGGGGGTTGGCGGTGCTGTGTTTGTTAACGGCGATATTCACTCAGGCCATAACTTTTTTGCCGGCGAAATAGGTCACTTTCCGCTGCCAGCCACAATGCTGTTGAAATACCCTGAACTACCATACTTTACCTGTGGATGTGGTCGTAAAGCTTGCCTTGAAACCTATGTGTCGGGCACAGGTTTAGGGAATTTGTACCAACATTTTGCTAAACAGCCGTTAAAGGGTCCCGAAATCCTTGAAAAATATATGGCCGGAGATAAAACAGCAGCCAAGGTGGTCAATGTTTATCTGGATATACTAGCGGCCGGGTTAGGCATGGCTATGTCTGTCTTGGATCCCGATGCTATCGTATTTGGTGGCGGTTTGGCCGGTTTTGAAGAGATTTATACGGAACTACCCAAACGCTTACCTGACCATTTATTACCCAATGTAGCCTTGCCTACGCTGAAAAAGGCTGAGTTTGGTGGTGCCGGCGGTGTGCGAGGCGCCGCATTGCTGAACTATCGAAGGTAATTATTGTCACAACCAAGGGCCGGCAGGCCCTTTTTTATTGCCGCTTGTTTCGCTGTGAGTGGCTGGAGTTGTCTTAAGGAGCCTTAAGTGTCAATTAGTGTTGAAGTATGTGTAGATAATTTTGAGTCCTTACGTACCGCAGAGCGGGCAGGCGCCGACAGAATTGAATTATGTAGCTCATTAGTCCTCGGCGGCTTAACGCCAAGCAATGGTTTTATTCAGATGGCTGTTGCCCATGCCACTATTCCTGTTTATGCCATGGTCAGGCCAAGGCAGGGGGACTTTTATTATAGTGAGCAGGAAGTTGAAATCATGCTGAAGGATATTTATGCGGCTCGACTGGCAGGCGCCCAGGGAGTGGTCCTGGGAGTACTCGATCAGACGGCCAATATTGACAGGCATGTATTAAAGGCATTAATGGGTGAAGCGGGACAAATGGGGGTTACGTTTCATCGAGCCATCGACTTGTGTGTGAATCTTGAAGCCGGCCTGGAAACCATAATCGAAGCTGGCTGCGAGCGGATCTTAACCTCAGGTCAAGCAAAAACCGCGCTGGCGGGAAGCGCTTGCATTGCGGCCCTGGTTGCTCAGGCCAGGGGCAGGATCAGTGTTATGGCGGGGGCTGGGATCTCTCACTCGAATGTGAATGAGATCATCAGTAAAACCGAGGTGGCGGACGTTCATTTATCCGCTAAAACAACCCGCCGAAGCTTAATGACTAACGCTAATAATTCAGCCCAAATGGGTAGCCAGGATGAGTCAGAGTTGAGCGTTACCAGTGAGCGGGAAATCCGCAATGTAGTAGCTCAGGTCAACTAACCCAATACTACAGGGCTGTCATTCCGGGAGGGAAACTGGGATCAGGCTGTCCATGGATGCTAATCCTGACGATCTACTCCAATACCTGAACCTATTTACCCAGCTCCTGAACGTTAACCCTACAGCTTGATAATTTTCGCCATCGCCAAGTCGCAGAGCCAGGTTCAATCTGCTAGAATCCCCCTTTTTACTATTTTGGAAGACTCATGTCCGACAACAAATTTGCTTCTCTTGAAGAAAAAGCCAGCTACGGTATCGGCCGTCAACTAGGCGATCAACTAGCTGCTAACCCTTTTGACGGTCTGGTAATCGAAGCCGTTAAAACCGGTGTTGCCGATGCGTTTGCAGGTACTCCGAGCCAGGTTGCTGAGGCTGAACTAAACGAAGCCTTTCAAGTGATAGCAGGCCGTATTCAGGAAGCTCGTGAAGCACAGAGCAAAGAGCTTTCTGCAGCAGGTGACGCATTCCTGGCCGAAAACGCCAAGCGTGACGGCGTTACTGTAACTGAGTCTGGTCTGCAGTACGAAGTGATTGCTGAAGGTAACGGAGAGAAGCCAACTAAAGAGTCAACTGTGCGTGTTCATTACCACGGCACACTGATTGATGGTACTGTATTTGACAGTTCTGTAGAGCGTGACCAGCCAGCCGAATTCCCGGTTGGCGGCGTTATCGCTGGTTGGACTGAAGCCTTGCAGCTGATGCCTGTTGGCGCTAAGTTCAAGCTGACTATCCCTCATCAGATTGCGTACGGCGAGCGCGGTGCTGGCGGCGCGATTGGTCCTTACAGCGCATTGATATTCGAAGTAGAGTTGCTGGAAATCCTGGCATAATTACTTCGTAAAAGCCGCCGATGGGTGGCTCACGATAATGGCGAACCCAGCTTTGTAGCTGGGTTTTATTTTTTGTATTCCTGTTTATATTCACTTTCCCGCTGTTATTCGCCGGCGAGCTTACTGTTGCCGGTATTTATAGTCTCGACTCTGGTGATTATCGATGTAAGAGATGCCGCCGAGGAGAATTTCAAACAGCGCAGCTTCGCAGAGATCTTTTATAGAAGGAGCTGAACTTGTTCGGCGAACCTTGCTGGCACAGGTTTCACCCTTTTTGCCTATAAACCGGCTCATTTGGTAAAAGCCGTCTGGCGATTTTTGCCAAAACCGGCGAATAACGTTGCACTAATGCAAAGAGGGAGCAGGCTTAATTTCACTCCTTCACCCTGAGATGGCTCCGGCTTTTCAGTTGTTAGTGGAACAGTTACCCAGGTTTGAGCTGTCTCGGTTCAAGTCATAAATGCAATAACCATCAAACTATCCAGCTGGCTTTTGGCAGGTATTGTTTTTACAATCGGCCTACCATATTTTTAACCACAGCAGCATTATGTCCAGCCTATACCTATTCGACACGCAAGCGCTTAGCAAGCTCGCACCCGAACATATTTACAAGCAGGGGTTGCTTTATTTTAAGCAAGACAGGGTGATCAGTGTTTTCGAGCAAGATAAAAGCCTGTTTGCTCAAGTCGAAGGCAGTGATGCTGATTTTCCTTATGATTTGGAGCTTAGTTTTAATCCTCAGGATAAGCTTGTGGTCGGTTGCGATTGTGAGAAAGGGGGAATGTGTAAACATGCAGTTGCCGCCCTGCTGGCTTATACCGATGAACTCAGCAGCCAGGATACCTATGGTTCGGCCATGGATAATGCGATAAAAGACAGGATCAAGCGAGGTCAAACCGAGGTGCAGGTAAAACACCTCAGCGGTCACCCGGTTTTTGGAACCTGGCAGGCGATCTCTATCGTTTCCACCACCCACTGGCAACGCAGCTATCAGGTGGAGATCCGCTCACTGGATCAGAGGATCAATTACTGCAACTGCCCCGATCTCGCCAATAACCAGTTGGGAACCTGTAAGCATATCGAAGCAGCTTTACACCAGATCAGTAAAAGCGCTAGCCTAAAGACGCAAAAGCCACAAACCCCACAAACCCCTTTTGTTTATCTGTCCTGGCAGCAAGGCCCTAAGGTTAAGGTTCAGAGAACCGCCAGCCTTAGCCCGGCATTACAAACCTTGCTCGATCAATATTTCGATGCCCAGGGTGAGTTTAAAGGAAGTCTACCGGCAGACTTTTTCGCGTTTCAGGATCACGTTTTCGGCAGCGATGAAATAGCCATAGGCACAGATGTCAGGTTGTGGCTGGAGCACCAGATAACAGAGCAGGAGCACCAGTTAAAAGCGCAGCAGATCCGTCAGCAAATAAAATTGTCCGGTGGTCAGATGCCAGGGGTAAACGCTAAGCTTTACCCCTACCAGGAGGACGGAGTGGCGTTTTTAGCAGCTAATGGCCGGGCTCTGCTGGCGGACGATATGGGGCTGGGGAAAACCCTGCAGGCCATTTCCGCAGCGACTTGGTTGGCGCAAAATTCGGGCGTAAAACGCACCCTTATTATCTGTCCCGCCTCGTTGAAATATCAGTGGGCAAGGGAGATAGAAAAATTTACCGGCCAGCAAACGCAGATCATCCAGGGTGGGCCGGAAAAACGTCAGGCGCAATACCGTCAGGATAAGCCATTCTTTGTGCTTAATTATGAATTGCTGCTAAGAGATCTAAGCATAATTAATGAGCAGCTTAATCCGGATCTGATTATTTTGGATGAAGCGCAACGGATTAAAAACTGGCGCACTAAAATCGCTTCGGCCGTGAAGCTGATCAGATCAGATTATGCGTTTGTGTTAACGGGTACCCCGCTGGAAAATAGACTGGAAGATCTTTACAGCCTGATGCAGGTCGTCGATCCCAAAGTGTTAGGGCCCTTGTGGCGTTATATGAGTGAGTTCCATATTTGCGATGAAAAAGGCAAGGTGCTGGGTTACCGCAACCTTTCCGAGTTAAGACAGCGGCTAGAGCCTGTGATGCTGAGGCGAAATCGCAGTATCGTCAGCGATCAGTTGCCGGGTAAGATAGTCACACAAATCGATGTGCCCATGAGCAATAAACAACAGGAGCTGCACGACACTGGTTTATCCGGCGCTTTCCAGCTGGCGCAGATCGCCAAGCGTCGGCCTCTCACCCCATCTGAGCACAACCGGTTAATGGCCGCCTTGCAGCAAGCCAGGATGGCCTGTAATGCCGCCGGCCTGGTGGACAAAAAAACGCAGGGCTCACCTAAGCTCAAAGAGCTTAAAAATCTGATCCAGGAATTTTGCCTGGAAGGGGGCCTTAAGCTGGTAATTTTCTCCCAGTGGAAAGGCATGACCATGATGATAGAGGAGCTGGTGCAATCCATGGCTGTGGGTTACGTGCATCTCAACGGCCAGGTTCCCACCCACAAGCGGGGCGAACTGATGGAGCAGTTCCAGCACGATGACGCCACTTGTATTTTTATCTCCACAGATGCGGGTGGCTCAGGGTTAAATCTGCAAGCCGGATCCGTGGTGATCAATATGGACGTTCCCTGGAACCCTGCCGTGCTAGAGCAGCGCAATGCCAGGGTACATAGATTAGGGCAAAGTCGAAGCGTGCAAATCATCCTGATGGTGGCGGCTGATTCCTATGAAGAGCGGGTATTACAGTTGGTCAAAAATAAACAGCTGCTATTTGATAATGTCGTTGCCGAAGGCGCGACAGAGGATGTGGTTGGGCTTTCCAAGCAATCTGTCACCACAGTGATCAACGAGTTAAACCAGCTTGAAGATGAAAAAATTAGCTTAGGTGCTTCTATTGATGAGCCTGCGCCGTTAACGGAAATTCTGCTGGCCGAACCAAGTGTCGTCAGCAAACAAGGTGATGAAGAGATCAACGGGACTGTAGAAAGCCTACAGCTGCAGTTTGGCCAACGTATTACGCAGATCCTGGCCAAAGCGGGTGGTTTGCTGGTTATTCTGGACGCAGTAGACTCGCAGGCAGAAAGCTTTGTCGAGGCGTTAAATGCCCCCGTACCGGTGGCGCTTATCGACCTTAAAACCCAGAAGATGCTACAACGCCTGGGCGAGTCATCTCCTATCGCCGATGCTCAGCCGCTGAGTCAGGTAAAAGCTGAAAATATATGGTTTAACAAGGCGGAAAAGCAGCTTAGCGCCGCCAAAGTATTGCTGGAGCAAGAGCTGTTCGAGGGGGTGATCGAACTGCTCTGCGCATCTGCCATCGCATGGTTAACCGGTAAGGCTGAGTTGACGCAACAGATATCCGCTGAAGAGGCCACCGTCTGGATCTATAGTCAGGGGTTAGCGAAACAGCTAGTGAGCCAGGAGCAGGCGATGGAGATAACTAGGATCCTTAGCTTACGGTTTGCCGCGACTATCCCTACGCCCTTATTACAACAAGCTATCGATGATTTACAGAGGTTGATCCGTTAATCCTATTACCGCCACCTAGGGAGGTGGCGGTTTGGGTGGCATGAAATTGAGGCATCATTTTATTTATTCACAGAGATGCACTCAAATATCTCCGCCTCTTATTCACCCACCAACCATTCAACTCTGCTACCTGAGCCTTTCCCCTGGGACAATTCCTTGGCTAAACGAGGGCATAACGCCTCCAGTTGTTCATCCAGCTGCCAGGGCGGATTAACGATTAGCATACCACTGCCGTGCATCCCCCAATCCTCTGCGGCTTGTTCTGCCCAAAGCTCCGCAACCAGGGTCCGGCGGATGCCGGAGGCAGCAAAGGCATCCAGCATTTTCTTCGAGCGGTTAATCTTGTCGGCCAGAATAGGGTACCAAATCGCATAAATACCGTTATTCCACTTGTTATGGGCCTTTACCACGGTTTTTACGACTTTTTGGTAGTCTTCCTTAATTTCGTAAGGCGGATCGATCAGCACCATGCCACGTTTGATTTTCGGTGGGGTCATGGCGACCAAGCCCTCGAAGCCATCTCTATGGTGCATGGCAATATGATTTGAGCGCCCCATATTCTGCTTTAGAAATCCGATTTCCTGGCTGTGTAACTCTATCAATTCCAGCGTGTCATTGTCTCGTGTAAGTGCAGAGGCCACCTTGGGAGAGCCAGGGTATAACTTAAGTTCATCTCCTTGGTTTAAAGCAGAAATGGTTGAGAAATAATCGCTCAATTCAGGGAACTGTGCTTTTTGTTGCCAGAGTCGGGCGATCCCGTCTTTATATTCGGCGCGCTTTTGCGCCCAGTCCCCGGTCAAGTCATAGATGCCAGCTCCTGAATGGGTATCCAGATAGGAAAAAGGTTTGTCCTTTTTTTTCAGGTATTGGATAAGCAAGGCCAGGGTTGCGTGTTTTAACACGTCGGCGTGATTTCCAGCATGAAACGCGTGGCGGTAGCTGAGCATGTGGGGGATCTCGTGGCGAAAAAGCGGCAGTGTAACAAAAAGCCGCAGATGAAAACACAGGTGCCTTGTCTGGCTAGGCAGCGCATCACAAGGAGGCGGCTCCTTTTAAAGAAGTCGCCGCTTGGGTCTACTATAGTGGTGGTGTTCCTTGCTTAAACTCTGCTGTGATCTTTGCCCTAAATTCAGGCGTATCCTCGTACCCATGTACTTTGGCACCGTGCTCTATGACTGCCTTTAGCAGTTCCTCTTTCAAATCTGCCGCCAGGGCAAGCGAGCACTTCACATCACCCGGGTAATCGCGACAATCAATGTAATAACGTGGCATAACGACAAACCTTTTTGCTTGTTGGTATAGAGGCCAAGTCGAATTTTTGATCTGTGATCAGAGGTTATTCATTTAGCTCATCAAGTATAGCGGCTTTAGTGCCGGGCAGAGAGGGCTGATAAACAAGAAGTTTAGCTCCGGTAAGCCAGCAGCTGGCTTAGCTGGCTATAGTGAAAAGTGTGAACTCCAAGCAAATGAGGTAAAAAATGACTCAATCTTCTTCAGCCGAAAAACATAATGGAGTCGGGCATTTAAGCTGGTTGCCTGGCGTCGCGGCACTACTCGCTTTTATCGCCTGTCATTGTCTGTTTGTTATCGTATTTTTATTATCTCTTGTTGGGATATCCCTGGTCATAAATGAGACTTACCAGGCTGCGGCGATTAGCATATTCAGTTTACTTGCCTTGCTGTTTATTTTTATCAATTCTAAGAAAACGAGGCAAGTTCAAGCATTAATCCTGGCTGGGTTAGGGACCTTATTAGTGCTCTTCAGCATGTATGTCTTTTATCATGTACTGGCGGGAAATGCCGGCTTGATGATGTTGATGGGGGCAGCTTTCTGGAGCTGGAAGCAGTCCCGAACCAACTAACAAAACAGAACTTAAGTAGGTTAAGCGAAAAGACAGATATCGGCCTCAGTCGGAAAAACTTTAAGGTGCAATATTTATGACTTAGCTGTATCCATGCTAACAGCAAGAGGTAGATGGACTAACTTTAAGGGAATAATTGAGGAAAAATTTATGAAATGTTGTTGGGCTGGACCTCTTTTGCTAATCAGTTTGTTGTTCTCATCATCTTTACTTGCCAAAGGCTTACCCGAATGTAATACGGGAATGTTCCCTTGTAAGGCAATATTAATCTTCGATAAAAATCTGAATAAAGGCCAGCAAAAGGCATTGGTGCCGGGTGGTAAGCACTTCCCAAGGGTCAATGCAGGAGCTAGGGTCATAGCAAATGCAAAGCAATGGCTGGCGTTATTGGCAAATCCAGGTATTCGGGAAGTATTGCCGGATCGCGAGATAACCGTCAGCAAACCTGCGGGGAAAGGGGGCAATGGTAATAAAAAACCTGGCGGCACTTCCGGGCAAGTTACTCCTTCTGGTCTTACTAATATTGGCTGGCCGCTTGAGCCTGTACCTGAAGCGGAGCCTGGGGCAACCGGAGCTGGCGTGGGGATCGTCATTGGTGATACCGGATTGGACTTTTCCCACTTGGATTTAAAAGATAATGTGTATCTGGCTTGCTTTGACGCCTTTGGTGGTAATTGCGGAGATCAACATGGTCATGGCACTCATGTCGCAGGTATTAGTTCTGCATTAAACAATGAGATTGACATAGTAGGTGTGGCGCCAGATGCGACTCTGTTTGCCGTTCGCATGCTTGACCATACTGGGTCGGGAAGTGATTCACAATTGATGGATGGGTTACAATGGATATTAGACTGGATAGCAGCCGATAAAGCTAGCGATATTGATAATGAAATTCCCGATATTAAAATAGTAAATCTCAGTCTGGGACGTCCGGGTGATGTAGGGGACAACCCGGCCCTGCACACGTACTTTAAACTACTGTATCAGGAAAATGTGAGCGTAGTAGTGGCGGCGGGTAATGATGCCTCAGTTACTGTCAGTGAACAGATCCCAGCTGCTTACCCGGAAACCCTGGCCGTCGGAGCGACAACGGCTATAGATGGCAACAATAAATGCCGCGGATATCAAGGGGTGATCGGTGCCGATACAAGATCGCATTTTTCTACCTATGGTCCTGGCGTCACCATATCCGCACCAGGGGAGCAGAAAGAAGATATCAATCGTGGCTGCTTTATTCGCTCCAGTGGTATTTTGTCTCTTAATCTTGGTGGTGGAACCATACGCAAGGAGGGGACTAGTATAGCGTCGCCTTATGTTGCAGGGGCGCTGGCTCTGCTTTACCAAAACTGCCCCGGGCTTACGCCCGCACAAGTCAAATCAAAGTTACAAAATTCGGCAAGGGGCCAAGGTGATTTGCCAATAGCTTCACCCAGTTCAGCTTATACCCTGGATGAAATTAAAGAAGGTGTGTTATCGCTACCCGGATTATTGGCCCCCGGGTGCTAACAGAAGATAAGGCGCATTTGCCTAGTCTTATCTGAGCGCAGCGTTATTGTTGTTGGATCAGTGACTTTAATAGTTTTTGCGCTTTTACCCGCTGTATTTTGATAATGTCGAGATCTTCCTGGTAAAGTTTGATGTTATCCGGTTCTGTTTCTTGCTCCAGGGCAAGTTGAACTTTTTTTCCCCGTTTTTTTAGCTTTTCAATGATCTTCTTGAGCTCATCTTTTTGCGCTACTTGATCCCGGAATTCAGCGCTAAAAAATGCTTTGAGCTTGCCCAACAGTTTATCCAGCTTGTTCCTTTTCATGATGGGCTATCTCCATTTTTCCTTGCTCAAGGATCTCGTTAATATCATTTTGGTCCAAACTCAATTCACTGTGTAAGCGCCTGTTTGTAGTAAATAAGACCTCGGCCACTTGGGTTAAGTGGTGAGCGATATTACTTGCATAATAGCTGTCATTTAGCAAGGAAGTAGATAACGAACCGGGAATTTTTTGTTTTCGGATCAAGGTATCTAATGTGCCGTTAGTTAATAGGTCTTCTTTTCCCTGGTTTAGCTTCAATTTACTGAGCTGGTGTAATAATTCCTCTTCATCTTCGAGCTGTTCAATTTCATCGAGTTTAGTGAGTAGGTTTTCCAGACGGGTTAGGATTTCCCGATACAGACCTTTTACATAGGGGTTAGGTGAGTCCAGGTGTTTGAGCATGTTTTTTTGTAGATGTTTGGCTGCTTTTACCGAGTTAAGCATTTCCCTGCTGGCAAGTTTTAAGGAAAACAGTACTTCGCTCTGGCCCGGGTTCATTTGTCCTTGTGCTTCGGCGGAAAAGCGGATCAGACTATTAAATTGATCGCGGATCTGTGCCTGATATAAGGCGTCGACGTCATCCGGTTGTTTGGGCAAAACTGCCTTTAGATTATTTAAGTGAGGGATAAATAACCCCTGACTTATGACTGTACAGCAGTCATTGTAAAAGTGGTTAACTTCATTTTTAAATGCCTGCAATGCGGCGTCCGGGTAGGCAAGCACTGACTCGTTGAGCTGACTTTCCCGTACAGGCTCCGTATTTCTCGGATTGACATTTTCCGTCAGTATTCGGGTTAATGTGTGAATAAAGGGAAGCATAATTATCACGCCCATCAGATTAAACAGGGTGTGAAACAGGCATAGCTTTAAACTGTAGTTGTCTGGCGCGATCCCCAGGTAAGTCGATATCTGCTCCACACTGGCCATTAGCGGTTGAATAAAAATGATGGCCAGGGCGCCCGTGGTTAAATTAAAGATAACATGGGCGCCGGCTAGCCTTTTCCCGTTTATGTTCGAGCCCATGGCGCCAAATACGGCTGTAATAGTCGTGCCTATATTCGCGCCGATTGCCAGAGCCAGCGCATTTTCATAGGATAGTTGCTGGGTGGCGAGAGCTGTGATGATCAACAGCAGGGTGGCGTGGCTGGACTGAGTGATCACCGTAATCAAGATACCAATCAGGGTAAATATCAGCAGGCCCCTGATGCCGTGCATACTGTAATCTGCCAGGTCCACACTACCGCGAAATGCTTCAAACCCTTCCTTGACGTAGTGGATTCCCAAAAACAGAAAGCCGATACCCGCGAGAATATAGCCCAGCCCTTTGAGTGACTTACCGCGCTGGAGGACTAAGATCATTGCAAATGTAAGCAGTGGCATGGCATAGGCGGAAATATTCACCTTAAGTCCATAAGCCGCCACTAACCAGGCGCCCGTGGTGGTGCCAATATTCGCGCCGAATATAATCCCTATCCCTTGCACTAGCTGGATAAGGCCAGCGGATAAAAAGGAAATCGTGATCAGAGAAACGAGAGTGCTGGATTGCATAAGCGTCGTGGTTAGCATACCAAAGCCGACACTTTTCCAAACCTTGTCAGTGCTAAAAGAGAGTACCTTTTCCAGCGTGCCACCACTAAATCGCTTGAAGCCTGCTTCCAGCGATAACATACCAAATAAGAAAATGGCGATGCCGGAGCAGGTAATTTTAAAGTCGGGGCTTAACCAAAATCCATATCCTAACAGAACGAAAATAGAGGGGAGTAATATAGTTTTAAGCATATAACCTTCTTTGTTGGGCTAACTTTAAGCTTAGTTGCCATGCAGCTGGGCTGCATGGCTGATGGTCATACTGGGTACTCACAGATCACAGTTACGAATAAAAATTAGAAAAGACCGTAAAAAAGATCGGTTCTTTTGCTCTGGGGATTGATGTAGAATTCGCCGCTAAATTGATCTGGATCAAAAGAGAAGTGGATGGCTGATAAAAATTTTAAAGACGTTTACAACATTAAATATTTTCTAGGTTTCTTGCTGGTAATGGGCATCCCCACGCTGCCAGCAACATTGATGATGATCCAAATTTTTTGTAGATAGTAACAAGTTGTTAATTTTGGGGGGATATTTGCAACAATAGTGAATATCTACCCAAACTAAAGCGTTTACCTCCCTAAATTCTGCATAAAATCTTATTTTTGAAGTCGCTCCGATAACCTTGCTTTATACAAGTAAAGTTAGCTTTTTAAGAGTTTTAGCCTGATTTTGCGACGAAATTCAGGTTTCTCCAACTTTGTGAAAAATTAATTGGCGTATAACCCTGTAAATCTGTAGAATGCCGCCAATTTGCCAAATTTCGCTCAGTAACAAAAAAGTCCTGACAGAAACCTTGGATAACAGATTAAGATATTGATTTTTAGCCGTTTTTTTCTTTATGGAGGTCATCTTGAGTAATTCCGCCATACTGGTCCTGGAAGATGGAACAGTATTTAAGGGCGTCTCTATCGGCGCCGAAGGTAGCTCAGTGGGTGAAGTTGTATTTAACACTTCGATGACAGGTTATCAGGAAATCCTAACGGACCCTTCCTATGCTCGTCAAATTGTGACATTAACTTACCCACATATTGGTAACACGGGGACAAACAGTGAAGATGAAGAATCTGCTGATATCCATGCGTGTGGCCTAATTATCCGTGACCTGCCTTTGCTGGCGAGTAACTTCCGTAATCAACAGTCTCTTAGTGAGTACTTAAGCACGCGCGGTATCGTTGGTATTGCCGATATCGATACCCGTAAGCTAACCCGGATCTTGCGTGAAACAGGCGCCCAGGCTGGTTGTATCGTGGCTGGTAAGGATCTGGATGCAGCGAAGGCACTGGCTGACGCTAAGGCGTTTCCAGGCTTGAAAGGCATGGACCTGGCAAAAGAAGTGACTTGTGCAGAGCAGGATGAATGGAAACAAGGTAGTTGGACGCTAACTGGCGGCTTACCAGCAGATGCAACGGACAGCCGTTTCCATGTAGTGGCTTACGATTTCGGTGCCAAGCGCAATATCTTGCGTATGTTGGTTGACCGCGGCTGTCGTCTGACCGTGGTGCCGGCCAAAACCTCTGCTGAAGACGTATTGGCTCTTAATCCGGACGGTATTTTTCTGTCCAACGGTCCGGGCGATCCAGAGCCTTGCACTTATGCCATTGAAGCAATCCAGAAAATTCTGGAAACCGAGATCCCTGTTTTCGGTATCTGCTTAGGCCACCAGCTACTTGCACTGGCAAGCGGCGCCAAAACCATCAAGATGAAATTTGGCCACCATGGTGCTAACCATCCGGTAAAAGATCAGGATCGTGGTGTGGTGATGATCACCAGCCAGAACCATGGTTTTGCGGTAGACGAAGAGACGTTACCGGATAACCTGAGAGCGACCCACAACTCTTTGTTTGATGGCTCTTTGCAAGGCATACATCGTACCGATAAAGCGGCATTTAGCTTCCAGGGACACCCTGAAGCCAGCCCGGGTCCACACGATGCGGCGCCACTGTTCGATCATTTCATCGAACTTATTGAAAAGTATAAAGCGTAACGGGAAGCAGAGTCAGATGCCAAAACGTACTGATCTAAAAAGTATTCTTATTATCGGCGCAGGTCCAATTGTGATCGGCCAGGCTTGTGAGTTTGATTATTCCGGCGCACAAGCATGTAAAGCACTGAAAGAAGAGGGGTACCGGGTCATCCTGGTAAACTCTAACCCAGCCACCATAATGACAGATCCAGAAATGGCCGATGCAACATATATCGAGCCTATTCACTGGGAAGTGGTCGCCAAGATCATCGAGAAAGAACGCCCGGATGCCGTTCTGCCTACTATGGGCGGCCAGACTGCGCTGAACTGTGCACTTGAACTGGAAAAAGAAGGGGTTCTTGAGAAGTTCGGCGTACAGATGATTGGCGCTACCGCCGATGCCATCGACAAAGCGGAAGACAGAAGCCGCTTCGATAAGGCGATGAAGAGTATCGGCCTGGAATGTCCACGCGCCGGTATCGCCCATAATATGGAAGAAGCCTACGGCGTGCTTGATATGGTGGGTTTCCCTTGTATCATCCGTCCTTCCTTCACTATGGGTGGCTCCGGTGGCGGTATCGCTTATAACCGGGAAGAATTCGAAGATATTTGTACAGGCGGCCTGGACTTATCACCCACCAATGAGTTGTTGATCGATGAATCCCTGATCGGCTGGAAAGAGTACGAGATGGAAGTGGTTCGCGATAAGAACGATAACTGTATCATCGTTTGCTCTATCGAAAACTTCGACCCTATGGGTATTCACACGGGTGACTCCATTACCGTCGCGCCTGCGCAAACCCTGACCGATAAAGAATATCAGCTGATGCGTAACGCTTCTGTTGCGGTTCTGCGTGAAATCGGTGTGGAAACCGGCGGCTCAAACGTACAGTTCGGTATTAACCCGGATGATGGCCGCATGGTTATCATCGAGATGAACCCACGTGTGTCGCGCTCTTCGGCGCTGGCATCCAAAGCCACCGGTTTCCCAATCGCAAAAATTGCGGCAAAACTGGCTGTGGGTTACACCCTGGATGAGTTGCAAAACGATATCACCGGCGGCGCTACACCTGCGTCTTTCGAACCTGCTATCGATTATGTGGTTACCAAGATCCCTCGCTTTAACTTCGAGAAATTTGCCGGCGCCAACGATCGCCTGACTACCCAGATGAAATCTGTGGGTGAGGTGATGGCTATCGGCCGTAACCAGCAAGAATCACTACAAAAAGCACTGCGCGGATTAGAAGTCGGTGTTGACGGATTCGATAGTGTCGTCGACCTGAAGGATCCTGATGCCTTATCTAAGGTGAAGCAGGAACTGCAAGAGGCAGGCGCCGAGCGTATCTGGTATATCGCAGACGGTTTCCGTTTAGGTCTGAGCGTCGAAGATATCTACGCGCTGACTAAAATCGATCACTGGTTCTTGGTACAAATCGAAGACTTGATCAAGTTTGAACAGCAGGTATCCGAAGGTGGTCTGGCGTCATTAAATGCCGATAACCTGTACCGGCTTAAGCGTAAAGGTTTTGCCGATGCTCGTTTAGCCACCATATTGGATGTTTCCGAGTCTGAAGTGCGTAAACTGCGTCACAAGTTTGACATCCATCCGGTCTACAAGCGTGTGGATACCTGCGCGGCTGAATTCTCAACCAGCACGGCTTACATGTACTCCACCTATGATGACGAGTGTGAGTCGCGGCCAAGTGACAAAGACAAGATAATGGTATTGGGCGGTGGACCTAACCGTATCGGCCAGGGTATCGAATTCGATTATTGTTGTGTCCATGCGGCGTTAGCTATGCGTGAAGACGGTTACGAAACCATTATGGTTAACTGTAACCCTGAAACCGTATCGACCGACTATGACACATCTGACCGTCTGTACTTCGAATCTGTGACGCTGGAAGATGTGCTGGAAATCGTTAACGTAGAAAAACCAAAAGGTGTCATTGTTCAGTACGGTGGTCAGACGCCGCTTAAACTGGCTCGCGCCCTGGAAGCCGCTGGTGTACCTATCATAGGTACGTCTCCGGACGCTATTGACCGCGCCGAAGACCGTGAGCGTTTTCAGAAAGCCGTTGAGCGCCTTGGTCTGAAGCAGCCAGAAAACGGTACGGTAACCACAGTTGAAGCAGCTGTTGCTGCGGCAGAGAGAATTGGTTATCCGTCCGTTGTGCGCCCTTCCTATGTATTGGGTGGCCGCGCCATGGAAATCGTTTATGATGAGCAGGATTTACGTCGTTACTTTAACGATGCGGTTTCTGTGTCCAACGAATCCCCGGTATTGCTGGACAGATTCCTGGACGACGCCATTGAAGTGGATGTCGATGCGGTTTGTGACGGCGAAAAGGTCGTGATTGGCGGTATCATGGAGCACATAGAGCAAGCGGGTGTTCACTCCGGTGACTCGGCCTGTTCATTGCCTCCTTACACATTAAGTGCTGAAATTCAGGACGAAATGCGCGATCAGGCCCGTAAGCTGGCGTTCGAGCTTGGCGTTATCGGTCTGATGAATATTCAGTTCGCAGTGAAAGACGGTGATGTTTACCTGATTGAGGTGAACCCACGCGCAGCCCGTACAGTGCCTTTTGTGTCCAAAGCCACAGGCGTACCTTTAGCGAAAATCGCGGCCCGCGTGATGGCCGGGCAAAGCCTGACTCAGCAAGGCTTTACCAAAGAGGTGATCCCACCTTACTACTCGGTGAAAGAAGTGGTGTTGCCATTTAACAAGTTCCCGGGTGTTGATCCTATCCTGGGTCCTGAAATGCGCTCAACCGGTGAAGTCATGGGTGTCGGTGATACCTTTGCCGAGGCTTATGCCAAAGCCGAATTGGGCGCTATCAAAGATGTGCCTAAGTCTGGTCGCGCCTTGTTATCTGTGCGTAATTCAGATAAGAAAAAAGTGGTTAGGTTGGCCGCAAAACTGATTGAGCTGGGTTACGAAGTTGACGCTACTCATGGCACCGCCGTCGTGCTGGGTGAAGCTGGCATTAACCCACGTTTGGTGAACAAGGTACACGAAGGTCGCCCTCATATTCTTGACCGTATCAAGAACAATGAGTACACCTATATAGTGAATACCACCGAAGGTCGCCAGGCCATCGAGGACTCCAGACAGCTTAGACGTGCAGCACTGCGTTATAAGGTGAATTACACAACTACTATCAATGGTGCGTTTGCCTCTTGCCAGGCGCATACCGCCGATGACCGTGGTACGGTAACTTCGCTACAAGAGCTACATAAACGTATCTCAGGCTAAACTTCATCCGTTGAATATCCAGGGTCGCTTTAGCGGCCCTTTTTCATGGGTCTCGATCCCAGATGAAATTCATATTACAATGTCGTTAAATCACCCCGGCCCTTAGCAATATAGGTCGGGTTTTTTATTCCTTTTTCACAGACAGGTTGCGCAATTATGAGCCAATATCCGATGACTGCCGGTGGTGCAGAAGCACTACGAGAAGAGCTTGAGCATCTTAAAACCGTTAAACGTCCAGAAATCATCGATTCCATAGCCGAGGCTCGTGAGCACGGTGATTTAAAGGAAAACGCAGAGTATCACGCTGCCCGTGAGGAACAGGGTTTTTGTGAAGGGCGGATCCAAGATATAGAGGGCAAGCTTTCTAACGTGCAAATTATCGATGTCACTAAAATGCCTAACCACGGTAAAGTGATTTTTGGCGCGACTGTGACTGTACTAAATACAGAAACAGAAGAAGAGATTACCTATCGTATCGTAGGTGACGATGAAGCGGACATTAAAAAGAACAAGATTTCGGTGAATTCACCCATTGCCCGTGGCCTTATCGGCAAAGAAGTGGATGATGTGACTGTGATCCAGACACCAGGTGGTGGTGTGGAATTTGAAATTTCAGAAGTGCAGTATATTTAAGCGAATAAAAAAAAGGAGCTCGTCAGCTCCTTTTTTTATTTTCTCGGCAGGTCGACTTTCTTTTCATCGCTCTGGCGATAAAGCACCAGGATATGGCCGATAGTCTGGACGTTAACCGCCTTGGTTTCCCTTACGATGGCGTCAATAATCAGTTTTTTGGTGTCTCTGTCATCGGAGGCCACTTTTACCTTGATCAATTCGTGGATGTTCAGGGCAGAATCGATTTCAGCCAGTACACCTTCGGTAAGGCCATGCTGACCAAGCAAGACTACAGGTTTTAGGGAGTGTGCTAAACCTTTTAGGTATTGCTTTTGCTTGTTTGTTAAATTCATGATGATTTTCTTGCAAATCAGGGTTGAAAAGAGCGTATTATACCCTCATCTAGTTGCTAATACTAATCAACCCTCAGCCAAGAGATGCATGCATGGCGCGCAGTAACAAATCAGCCAGTTCCAAACGTTGGTTGGAAGAACATGTTAATGACCATTATGTTCAACAAGCCAATAAACAGGGGCTTAGATCCAGAGCCGTGTTTAAGTTGGATGAAATAAATCGCAAAGATAAATTAATCCGTGACGGCATGACAGTGGTGGATTTAGGAGCCGCTCCAGGAAGTTGGTCGCACTACGCGGTTGAAAAGGTCGGCGGCAGAGGGCTGGTGATTGCCTGTGATATTTTGTCCATGGATCCTATTTCGGGAGTTGATTTCCTGCAGGGGGATTTTCGTGACGAAGCCGTGCTTAATGCCTTGTTGGAGCGTATTGGCACAGGTAAGGTAGATGTTATGTTATCGGATATGGCGCCAAATATGAGTGGCACCAGTGCGGTAGACCAGCCTAAGGCAATGTATTTGGTTGAGCTGGCGTTAGATATGTGCCGAGAAGTTTTGGCTCCAAACGGTAGTTTTGTGGTCAAAGTATTTATGGGGGAAAGCTTTGATCAATATATGAAAGCTGTACGAGAAGCCTTCAAAGTTGTCAAAACCCGAAAACCAGACTCTTCACGAGCTCGCTCGAGAGAAGTCTATATTGTAGCTACAGGTTTTAAACTGTAGTAGTCTTGCAGAGTAATTAATTTAAATTGATGAGGTTAGCATCTTGAGCGACATGGCAAAAAACCTGATTTTGTGGTTAGTCATAGCCGTTGTGTTGATGTCGGTGTTTCAGAGCTTTAGCCCTGGTGAAACCAGTGGTAAGCAAATGGATTACACCACATTTGTAAAAGAGATCAAGCAGGGGCAAATACAGGAAGTTCGGATTAACGGGCAGGAAATCAAAGGTCTTAAAGTAAACAGGGAGCGCTTTGTCACCTATTTACCTACCAATGATCCCGACTTGTTGAACGATTTAATTAACCAGAATGTAACAGTCCTGGGCGAGCCCCCGGAAGAACCGAGTCTGCTGACTTCGATCTTCATTTCCTGGTTCCCTATGCTGTTACTGATTGGGGTATGGATCTTCTTTATGCGTCAAATGCAGGGCGGCGGTGGCAAAGGCGCTATGTCCTTTGGTAAGAGCAAAGCGCGTTTGATGGGTGAAGATCAAGTAAAAACTACGTTTAACGATGTGGCTGGTTGTGATGAAGCTAAGGAAGAAGTATCTGAACTAGTGGATTACCTGAAGGACCCGAGCCGCTTCCAGAAGCTGGGCGGTAAGATCCCAACTGGCGTATTGCTGGTAGGACCTCCTGGTACGGGTAAGACCTTGCTGGCTAAAGCCATTGCCGGTGAAGCCAAAGTGCCATTCTTTACCATCTCAGGTTCAGACTTTGTCGAAATGTTTGTGGGTGTGGGTGCTTCCCGGGTCCGTGATATGTTCGAGCAGGCAAAGAAATCGGCGCCTTGTATTATCTTTATCGATGAAATCGATGCTGTAGGTCGTCAGCGTGGCGCCGGTCTGGGGGGGGGGCACGATGAACGTGAGCAAACCCTGAACCAGATGCTGGTTGAAATGGATGGCTTTGAGGGTAATGAAGGTATTATCGTTATTGCCGCAACCAACAGACCGGATGTATTGGATCCTGCGCTGCTTCGCCCGGGTCGTTTTGACCGCCAGGTAATGGTTGGCTTGCCGGATGTACGTGGAAGGGAGCAGATCCTGAAAGTACATATGCGTAAAGTACCGTTAAGCGAAGACGTGAAGCCATCTGTGATAGCCCGTGGCACACCTGGTTTCTCCGGTGCTGATCTGGCTAACTTGGTGAATGAGGCTGCACTATTTGCTGCTCGCGGTAACAAGCGTACCGTCGCTATGGAAGAGTTTGAAAAAGCTAAAGATAAAATCATGATGGGCGCCGAGCGTAAGTCCATGGTAATGCGGGAAGAGGACAAAGAGTCCACTGCATACCATGAAGCTGGCCATGCCATTGTTGGTCGTCTGGTGCCTGAGCATGATCCGGTTTATAAGGTAAGTATTATTCCTCGTGGCCGCGCTTTGGGTGTCACTATGTACCTGCCGGAGCAGGACAGGGTGAGCTATAACAAGCAGCACCTTGAAAGTATGATTTCCAGCCTCTATGGTGGTCGTTTAGCAGAAGATATTATCTACGGTTCGGAAAAGGTATCCACCGGTGCCTCCAATGATATTGAGCGTGCTACAGATCTGGCCCGTAAAATGGTCACCCAGTGGGGCCTGTCTGAGAAAATGGGTCCTCTGTTATATGCCGAAGAGGAAGGTGAAGTCTTCCTGGGACGCAGTGTGGCCAAAGTCAAGCATATGTCTGACGATACAGCCCGGCTTATTGACATAGAGATACGTTCAGTTATCGACCGTAACTACGCCAGAGCCAAGGATATCTTAGAAGAGAACATGGATATTCTGCACTCGATGAAAGATGCCTTGATGAAGTATGAGACCATTGACGCGAAGCAAATCGATGATCTGATGGCGCGTCGAGAAGTGCGCCAACCCGCGGATTGGGGTAATGACGCAGATTCGAGCAGCGGTCCACAAGCTCCTGGCGCAACAAAGGATGAAGAGTCCAAGCCAGAAGTTAAAGAGGAAAATGAAGGTGGTGACAGCGCCGAGTTAAATGAAACCGGTGATGCACCCGCAAAATAAGTTGTAAAACGAGTTAAAAACCCCGGGCTGGCCTCGGGGTTTTTTTATTTATAAGGTGATACTTTATGCAGTTAAGAAGTGGCGTTCGGACGTTAGATTTATCTACACCCCAGGTGATGGGGATTTTAAATGTTACGCCTGATTCTTTTTCTGATGGCGGTAAGTTTAATCACTTAGAGACAGCCCTTATCCATGCGGAAGCTATGCTGAAGCAAGGTGCGAGTCTGATTGATGTGGGTGGTGAATCCACCCGTCCGGGTGCCGCGGATGTACCCGTCGAGCAGGAGTTGGAACGGGTTATTCCCGTTATCGAAAAGATCACCGCAAACCTGGATGTGTGGGTGTCGGTGGATACCAGTAAAGCGCAGGTAATGACGGCTGCGGCAGAAGCAGGTGCTCACTTAATTAACGATGTGCGCGCTTTGCAGGACGAGGGCGCGCTGGAGGCGGCGGCAGAAACGAGGCTTCCCGTGTGCTTAATGCATATGCAAGGTCAGCCAAGGACCATGCAGAATTCACCGAAATATGCCGATTTATTAACAGATATCTCTGCTTTCTTCCGACAAAGAGTAGATGAATGTCAGGCCGCGGGCATAGGGAAAGAAAAGATAGTGCTGGACCCAGGGTTCGGCTTCGGTAAAACCGTGGACCATAATTTCCATTTATTAAGCCAATTTGGCTTTTTTACTGAACTGGGTATGCCGCTACTGGCGGGGTTATCCCGTAAATCCATGTTTGGCCATTTATTGGAACGCGAAGCACAAGATCGTCTGGCTGCAAGTCTGGCCGGGGCCCTGCTCTGTGCTCAGCAAGGCGCAGCCATAATCCGGGTTCACGATGTGGTCGAAACTGTGGATGTGATTAAAGTACTGGAAAAAGCCAAGCAATTCAGTGGCTGATATGTGCAAGTTATTGACGCGCTGACGCTAGATTTAGCAAGATAAGCATCTTCAAATAAATAAAAAGACTGCGGGAATAATTATGACAAAAAAGTATTTTGGAACAGACGGGATCAGAGGTAAAGTCGGTCAATATCCAATTACCCCTGACTTTGCATTAAAGCTTGGGTGGGCTGCGGGTAAGGTGTTGGCGAAACAAGGCACCAGAAAAGTATTGATAGGTAAGGACACGCGTATTTCTGGTTATATGCTGGAGTCGGCGCTGGAAGCCGGCTTGTCTGCTGCCGGTCTATCCGCCGCATTTGTCGGTCCGATGCCGACCCCAGCAGTGGCTTACCTCACCAGAACGTTTAGGGCGGAAGCTGGCATAGTGATCAGTGCATCCCACAATCCTTATTACGACAACGGCATAAAATTCTTTTCCACCAACGGCACTAAGCTACCCGATGAAGTTGAGCTGGCTATCGAAGCCGAGTTGGAGAAAGATATCACCTGTGTCGACTCGGCTGAGCTAGGTAAAGCGCAGCGTATTGAAGATGCTGCAGGCCGTTATATCGAATTTTGTAAGAGTACCTTCCCAAGCAAGTTTAATCTGCGCGGCTTAAAAATTGTTGTGGATTGTGCTCATGGTGCAACTTACCACATAGCTCCAGCCGTATTTAGTGAATTGGGCGCCGAAGTGATCCCCATGGGCGTAGAGCCCAATGGTCTTAATATTAATGCCGAATGCGGTGCGACCAGTACCCAGGCGCTGGCCGAACGAGTGGTGAAGGAAGAGGCTGATTTAGGGATTGCCTTTGATGGCGATGGCGACCGAATAATGATGGTCGACCACACTGGGTATGTGGTGGATGGTGATGAAATTCTCTATATTATCGCCCGAGATGAACTGCGTAACGGGCGCCTGAAAGGGGGCGTGGTGGGCACTCTAATGTCCAACTTAGGTCTGGAAGTCGCATTGCAGACCCTGGGGATCCCTTTCGTTCGTTCGAAAGTAGGTGACAGGTATGTAATGCAAAAAATGAAAGAGATGGAATGGCGTATGGGGGGTGAAAACTCCGGCCATATTATTCTGTCTAACCATGTATCGACGGGAGACGGTATCGTAGCGGGTTTACAAGTCCTGGCTGCCATCTGCGCCAGTCAACTGACGCTGCTGGATTTGCGCAAAGGATTAAAAATGTTCCCGCAAGTGCTGATCAATGTAAGGTTCGAATCTGAGTCTGATCCATTGGCAAGTGAAGCGGTTCAACAAGCTGTTACCGCAGCAGAGCTGGAGCTAGGTGAACGTGGACGTGTTTTGTTACGTAAATCCGGCACCGAGCCGTTGATCCGGGTCATGGTCGAGGGGGAGCAGGAATTACAAGTAAAGGCGCTGGCGGAGCAAATAGCCGAACAAGTTAAAGCGGCTTGCTAATCGTTAACCTTGCCACTTGGATACCTGGAGCGCGAAGATAAAGCGGGACGCTTAGTGTTCTTACTGCGCTTCATGGTATAAAGATAAAAAATAAACTCAGGTAACGGCTAGTTTGGCTATAAAAACAAGCGAATAGATGAAAAACTAGTCTAACAGACGCCAAATTCGGCGGCTGGTGCGAATTTTCAGAATATCCGCTTGTAACTTAGCAATAGGTTCGTTACTATCTCGCCCGCTTTCGGTGAAGGGCTCCTTTGCCGTCAGGGTTTAAAAGCAAAGAATAGGGTTAAACAATGTTTGAGATTTTATTGGTCGTATATCTTGTGGTTGCAATAGGTCTTGTTGGCCTGGTGCTAATTCAACAAGGTAAGGGCGCCGATATGGGCGCTTCGTTTGGAGCTGGTGCTTCTCAGACAGTATTCGGTGCCTCTGGTTCAGGTAATTTTCTGACTCGTGCTACCGCATTGTTGGCTACCGCATTTTTTGTGCTAAGCCTTGTGCTAGGTAACTTGTCAGCTAATCATACTTCTGCAGAAGCTGAATGGTCTGATTTAAGCGTGCCTGCTGCTGTTGAACAGGAAAATGCTGCCGATGCAGACGTTCCTGGAAGTGATAAAGTAAGCAGCGACATACCAGAGTAAAGTTTTAGAGTTTTGTTGCCGAGGTGGTGGAATTGGTAGACACGCCATCTTGAGGGGGTGGTGTCCTTATGGACGTGCGGGTTCAAGTCCCGCTCTCGGCACCAATATTAGCGTTATTCTCTCTTGCATCTGGTGCATTGGAGCGCTATAATCTCGCCAGTTTTCGGGCGCGGGGTGGAGCAGTCTGGTAGCTCGTCGGGCTCATAACCCGAAGGTCGTCGGTTCAAATCCGGCCCCCGCAACCAAATTCCCAAACTCTCGTAGAGAGTGATATGGACTAAGTATATCTGTTTAGTCGATATCTGGGTCCGGTTGCAAAAGCCCCGTTTATCGGGGTTTTTTGTTATCTGGAGCCGGTCAAACAGTGGTTTTCTGCTATTTGAAATGGATTCGTCCATTGCCCAAGCGGGTCCGTTTATCTGAATGACATTAAGTCAATTCATCTTCCGGGGCTATAATGCCCTTTTTTTGTTTCTGGAAGGAGGCACATTTGGCCGGTCTGGAGCAGAAGTTAACTGAAATGCTTGAACCTTCAGTAGAAGATTTAGGCTATGAGTTAGTGGGTGTTGAGTACCTGAGTGCAGGTAAACATTCCACACTTCGAATCTATATTGATCATGAAAATGGCATTCTTGTGGATGACTGTGCAAAAGTCAGCCATCAGGTGAGTGCGATTTTAGATGTTGAGGATCCTATAACCAACGAATACACCTTAGAAGTGTCGTCGCCTGGTTTAGAGCGTCCTTTATTTAAAGCAGCCCAATATCAGCAATTCATCGGTGATGAAATTAAATTGCAGTTGCGTATGGCGGTTACCAACCGACGCAAATGGAAAGGGGTGTTAAAAGCAGTTGCTGGTGAGTTAATCACTCTGGAAGTGGAAGGTCGAGAAGAGACGTTCGCGCTTAGCAATATTCAAAAAGCAAACATAGTTCCTAAATTTGACTAACGAGGCGATCAGGAATGAATAAAGAAATCTTGCTAGTCGTAGATGCGGTTTCCAACGAAAAAGGCGTTCCTCGTGAAAAGATTTTTCAAGCGTTAGAAAGTGCACTAGCAACGGCCACCAAGAAAAAATACGAAGGTGATATCGAAGTTCGTGTCGAAATCGACAGGAAGAGCGGCGAATTCGAAACCTTCCGTCGTTGGGAAGTCATGCTTGGCGACGAGCTCTTGGAAAATCCTTTCCGTGAAATAACCCTGGAAGCGGCGCAATACGAAGAACCTGAACTCCAACTGGGCGACTATGTTGAAGATCAGATTGAATCAGTTGTGTTTGACCGTATCACTACCCAAACCGCTAAGCAGGTTATCGTACAAAAAGTACGAGAAGCCGAACGCGCTATGGTAGTGGAGCAGTATCAGGATCAGGAAGGCGAGTTGATCACAGGCGTGGTAAAGAAGATGAACCGCGACAATGTGATCCTTGACCTTGGCGCCAATGCCGAAGCAGTGATTTTCAGAGATGAAATGCTGCCACGGGAAAATTTCCGTCCTGGCGACCGTGCCCGTGGACTGTTGTTTTCTGTTCGCCCTGAAGCCCGTGGCGCCCAGTTATTTGTTAGCCGCACCCGCTCGGAAATGCTGATCGAGCTGTTCCGCATCGAAGTGCCTGAGATCGGTGAAGAACTCATCGAAATTAAGGGCGCAGCGAGGGATCCTGGTTCACGTGCAAAAATTGCCGTGAAAACCAACGATAAGCGCATCGATCCTGTGGGTGCTTGTGTAGGCATGCGTGGCGCGCGAGTACAGGCTGTCTCCAGCGAGCTTGGCGGTGAACGTATCGACATCATTTTGTGGGACGATAATATGGCGCAATATGTGATTAACGCCATGGCCCCTGCCGAAGTCGCCTCTATTGTCCTGGATGAAGATTCCAACAGTGTCGATATTGCTGTGGAGCCCGATAACCTGGCCCAGGCAATCGGCCGTAACGGTCAGAATGTGCGTCTGGCTTCCCAGCTTACCGGCTGGGAACTGAATGTCATGACCACAGAAGAACTACAAGCCAAGCATGAAGCCGAATCGGACAAGATTATTAGCTTGTTTGTTGACAAGTTAGAGATTGACGACGACTTCGCGATTATGTTGGCAGAAGAAGGCTTCAGCTCCCTCGAAGAGATTGCTTACGTACCAGTAAATGAGTTGCTGGAAATCGACGGCATGACCGAGGAACTGGTAGAAACGTTGCGAGAGCGCGCGAAAGCCGTATTGACGACCAAAGCGTTGGCTAGTGAAGAGAACCTGGAAGGCGTCAAGCCTGCTGCGGATCTGTTGGCCTTAGACGGTTTGGAAGAGCATCTAGCATTTGTAATGGCAAGCAAAGGGGTGATTACCCTGGAAGACTTGGCCGAGCAAGGCGTAGATGATTTAACTGAAATTGAAGAACTGAGTGAGCAAAGAGCAGGCGAGCTGATCATGGCCGCCCGTAATATTTGCTGGTTCAGCGACGATGCTTAATTAGGTCAACGGAGGAAGTCATTAATATGGCAGAAGTAAAATTAGCGAGTCTTGCCGACGAAATAAATACGCCTGTTGACCGTTTGGTACAGCAGTTTGCCGAGGCGGGTATTACCAAAAGCCAGGCAGATACTGTATCGGAAACAGAAAAACAGCAGCTGTTGGATCATCTATCCAAACAGCACGGCGGTAGCGCCGAACCTAGTCGTATGACATTGCAGCGCAAGACCAAAAGCACCCTAAATGTCGCTGGTACCGGCGGTAAGAAAAAAGCGGTACAGGTAGAAGTGCGTAAGAAGCGTACTTATGTGAAACGCAGCACGGCTGAAGACGAAGGCAGGCAGGCTGAAGAAGCTAAGCAAGCTGAAGAAGCAACACTGCTTGCGGCGCAAGAGAAAACGCGCCAGGAAGAGCAGGTTCGTGCGGACGCTAAAGCCAAGGCCAAAGCGAAGCAAGCAGCGGCGGAAAAAGCCAAAGTCGAAGCTCAAGCCAAAGTAGCCGATAAAGTGGAAAAGACTAAAAACGTCGTGGAAAAAACCAAAGAAGAAATCGAATTAGCGCAAGAAGAAGCTAAGCTGCAGGCAAAAGCAGATGAGCAGGCGCGTATAAAGGCCGAGCAAGAAGCTCAGGCGTTGTCAGAAGAAGCGAAGAAGCTAGCAGAAGAAAATGCTAAGCGCTGGACGGAAGAAACAGCAGCTCGCAAAAAGGCCGAAGAAACCGGGGATCACCATGTGACCACGTCGGCTGCTGCTCGAGCGGCGGAAGATAAGCAGGATACTCAGGATGAAGGTGGCCGTCGTCGTAAGAAGAAGAAGAAGGCAGCTCCTGTTGTTCAGCAACATCGTGGTCGTCGCGGTAAAAAGCGTCAGCCGGCTACACCATCCAGCATGCAACACGGTTTCCAAAAGCCTGCTGCACCGGTTGAACGGGACGTTAAGATCGGTGAAACCATCAGCGTTGCTGAACTGGCAGACAGAATGGCGGTTAAGGGTGTTGAAGTCGTTAAAGCCATGATGAAAATGGGCGCCATGGCGACCATTAACCAGGTGATTGACCAGGAAACAGCGGCGCTGGTTGCTGAGGAAATGGGTCACAAGGTTATCCTGACCAAAGAAAACGAGCTTGAAGAAGCGGTCATGGCGGAAGCCAAAGATCAGGAAGGCGTACAGGAAAACCGTGCACCTGTAGTGACTATCATGGGCCACGTTGACCATGGCAAGACGTCACTGCTTGATTATATCCGTCGCGCTCAGGTTGCAGACGGCGAAGCCGGTGGTATTACCCAGCATATTGGTGCATACCATGTAGACACGGAAGGCGGTATGATCACCTTCCTGGATACACCGGGACACGCGGCGTTCACTGCAATGCGTTCTCGCGGCGCCAAGGCGACGGATATCGTTGTCCTGGTTGTTGCTGCCGATGATGGCGTGATGCCGCAAACTGTCGAAGCTATCCAGCACGCAAAAGCGGCTGGCGTACCTTTGATTGTTGCAGTGAACAAGATAGATAAAGAAGGCGCAGATCCGGATCGCGTTAAGACAGAATTGTCTCAGCACGAAGTGATGCCGGAAGACTGGGGCGGCGAAAATATGTTCGTACACGTATCGGCGAAAGCGGGTACAAATGTCGATTCATTATTGGAAGCTATCTTACTGCAATCTGAAGTCTTGGATCTGACAGCAGTTGCTACGGGTGCCGGCGCCGGCGTGGTTATCGAATCTCGCCTGGATAAAGGCCGTGGTCCGGTTGCAACTATCCTGGTTCAAAAAGGTGAAGTTAAAAAGGGCGATATCGTACTTTGTGGTCAGGAATATGGCCGTGTTCGTGCGATGCGTGATGAAGACGGTATGGATATCACTTCTGCCGGCCCTTCTATTCCTGTGGAAATTCTGGGTCTGTCTGGCGTACCGAGTGCCGGTGACGAAGCTACGGTAGTACGTGACGAGAAAAAAGCCCGCGAAGTGGCGCTATATCGTCAAGGCAAAATTCGCGATGTGAAACTGGCGCGTCAGCAGAAAGCCAAGTTGGAAAACATGTTCAGCAACATGGAAGCCGGTGAAGTTTCCGAGCTGAACGTGGTACTGAAATCTGACGTTCAGGGCTCATTGGAAGCGATTTCCGACTCTCTGCTGAAACTGTCTACCGACGAAGTGAAAGTGAACATCATCGGTCGCGGTGTGGGCGGTATTACGGAAACTGATGCTTCTTTAGCCGCTGCGTCCAACGGTATTATCCTTGGCTTTAACGTACGTGCCGATGCAAGCGCACGTCGTTTAATCCAGGCCGAATCCGTCGACCTTCACTACTACAGCGTTATCTACGACCTGATTGATGAAGTCAAGCAAGCCATGAGTGGCCTGTTGGCGCCTGAGTTCAGACAGGAAATCATCGGTCTGGCAGAAGTACGTGACGTGTTCAAGTCACCTAAGATTGGCGCTATTGCCGGTTGTATGGTTACTGAAGGCATAGTTAAGCGCAGTGCACCTATTCGTGTACTACGTGAAAACGTGGTTATCTATGAAGGTGAGCTGGAATCTCTGCGTCGCTTTAAAGATGATGTTCAGGAAGTTCGCAACGGTATGGAATGTGGTATCGGTGTTAAGAACTATAATGACGTCAGAGTTGGCGATCAGATCGAAGTATTTGAGACAGTGGAAGTTAAACGCACCCTGTAATACTTCTGTAGTTTGATATTACCGTAGTTGTCAAATGGGGGCTTAGGCCCCCATTTATTTTTAATACGAAAAATCGTGTGAAAGCGCGAGTGTGTTGCTGGCAAGAGAAGAGAGCTTGATGCATTCAGGGTGTACTTTGCTATCGACACTGGAATCAATGGGATAAAAAATTATGGCTAAAGAATTCAGTCGTAGCCAAAGGGTTTCACAGCAGATCCAAAAAGAAGTGGCCATTATTCTGCAGCGGGAAGTCAAAGATCCGCGCATCGGTATGGTTACCGTGTCCGGGGTTGACGTGTCCAGAGACCTGGCTTATGCCAAGGTGTTTGTGACCTTGTTGAATAATGAAGGTAATGATGACGGTGTACAAGAGTCACTGGAAGGCCTGAAAGAAGCGTCCGGTTATATCCGTCAGCTGCTGGGTAAGGCGTTACGCTTACGTATTGTCCCGGAATTGCAATTTGCCTATGACAACTCTCTGGTTGAGGGCTTACGCATGTCCGGTCTGGTATCTAAGGCGGTTAAAGACGATTCACGTAAAATGAAAGATGCGGGTCGCAACGATGAAGAGACTAGTGGCGGTGAAGAGGGAGACAAAGAGTAATGGGCAGAAGACGCGGACCTAAGGGTCGTCCGGTAAACGGTATTCTGTTGCTGGATAAACCTGCCGGCATTACCTCCAACGATGCGTTGCAGAAAGTAAAGCGAATTTATTTTGCAGAGAAAGCAGGCCATACGGGGGCACTGGATCCTCTGGCTACAGGTATGCTACCTATCTGTTTGGGGGAAGCCACTAAGTTTTCTCAATACTTGCTGGACTCGGATAAGCGTTATGTGGTCACGGCTAAGTTAGGCGTGAGAACCACTACCAGTGACTCCGATGGTGAAGTCGTCAGTGAGCGACCGCTTACCTTTGCCAACGGTGATCTGATTGAAGCCCTGGATAAATTCCGCGGCGACATTATGCAGATCCCTTCTATGTATTCTGCGCTTAAGTACCAGGGGCAGCCCCTGTACAAATATGCCCGAGAAGGTATCGAAGTACCGAGGGAAGCCAGACCTATCACAGTTTATGAACTTAAGCTGCTTAGCTTTGAAGGTGATGAACTGGTGATGGAAGTGCATTGCAGCAAAGGCACCTATATCCGCACTATTGTGGATGATTTGGGTGAACTGTTGGAATGTGGCGCGCACGTGACCCAGCTACGCCGTACCCAGGTAAGTAATTACCCTTACGAGCGCATGCTGACGCTAGAGCAATTGGAGTGCATCCTGGAGCAAGCCAGAAATGACGATGTGGCGCCAAGAGAAGAGCTGGACCCGTTATTGTTGCCTATGGATAGTGCCGTAGCAGATCTGCCGGAAGTGAATATGCTTGATGTGATGGGCGGTTATGTGTTGCATGGCCAGGCTGTACAAATACCGGGAGCGCCATCTCAAGGTTTGGTTCGTATGACAGTGGGCGAAGAGCGCACCTTTATTGGCGTTGGTGAAATCAATGAGGACGGCCTGGTGGCGCCCAAGCGTCTGGCTAACCTTTAAATCCCGTAGTATAAACCTTTTATACTTGCGAAATGCTTAGTTGGGCAGTAATATACGCCCCTCATTTTACCGCTGAATTAGTGATCGGCGGTAAAGCACACTTAAATATTTATTGGAGTAGTTATGTCACTAAGTGCAGAAGCTAAAGCTCAAATCGTTGCAGAATATGGTCTAAAAGAAGCTGATACTGGTTCCCCTGAAGTTCAGGTTGCCCTACTAACAGCGCAAATCAACCACCTGCAAGGTCACTTCCAGACTCACATTCACGATCACCACAGCCGTCGTGGTCTGTTACGTATGGTTAGCCAGCGTCGTAAGCTGCTAGACTACCTTAAGCGTAAGAATGTTGGTCGTTACACTGGTGTGATCCAGAAGCTTGGCCTGCGTCGCTAATAGCGAACTACCAGCTAAATTAATAAGGCGCCGATGGCGCCTTTTTTTGATCCCGCCTTTGTGTATGAAATCGCACCTTGTTTTGACCTTGCTAAACGATTTATCAACTAATTAGTTTTGAACCCGTTATTGCCTTACGGATTAATAGGTTTTCAAAAACTTATGCAGTATACTTAGGCGCGAAATTAAGAGACGAAAATAATTAAGGTTATTCATGTTGAATCCTATTGTTAAAACGTTCCAGTATGGCCAACATACTGTAACACTGGAAACTGGCGTTATTGCACGTCAGGCGACTGCTGCCGTTATGGTGAGCATGGACGATACTGCTGTATTTGTAGCAGTAGTAGGTAAGAAAGTAGCCAATGAGGGCCAAGACTTCTTCCCTCTGACTGTGAACTATCAGGAAAAAACGTACGCGGCAGGTAAAATTCCGGGTGGATTCTTTAAGCGTGAAGGGCGTCCTAGTGAAGGCGAGACCCTGATTGCCCGCCTTATCGACCGTCCTATCCGTCCGCTATTCCCTGAAGGCTTTAAAAACGAAGTCCAAGTTGTAGCGACAGTGGTCTCTGTAAACCCAGAAGTTAACCCTGATGTTGTGGCTATGATTGGTGCATCAGCTGCCCTGTCTATCTCCGGTATTCCATTTAGTGGTCCAATCGGCTGTGCTCGTGTTGGTTACAAAGATGGTGAATTCCTGCTGAATCCAACTGCCAAAGAGCTGACTGAAAGCCAGCTTGATTTGGTTGTTTCAGGTACAGAAAACGCCGTACTAATGGTGGAATCTGAAGCCGACATCCTTTCTGAAGATGTCATGCTGGGTGCCGTTGTATATGGTCACGAACAGCAGCAAGTGGTTGTTAATGCTATCAATGAATTTGCCGCTGAAGTTGCGACTCCTGCATGGGATTGGCAAGCAAAAGCGGAAAACACTGAACTTAAAGGTAAAATTGCTGACATCGCGGAAGCGCGTGTTGTTGAAGCTTACCAGATCAGTGAAAAAATGGCTCGTTATGACGCCATCAGCGAAATTAAAGCTGATGTTATCGCTCAACTTACCGAAGCCGATGCCGAACTAAACACCAAGGAAGCGGGCGAGCTGTTCCACGACCTGGAAAAATCAGTTGTTCGTACACGTATCGTCAGTGGTCAGCCACGTATCGATGGCCGTGAGCCTGAGATGATCCGTGCGTTAAACGTGATGACAGGCGTATTGCCACGTACTCACGGTAGTTCACTGTTTACTCGTGGTGAAACACAGGCTCTGGTTGCTGCAACGCTTGGTACTGAGCGTGATGCACAGATTGTTGATTCAATCATGGGTGAAAGCAAAAACCACTTCATGCTGCACTACAACTTCCCTCCATATTGTGTTGGTGAAACTGGCTTTATCGGTTCGCCGAAGCGTCGTGAAATTGGTCACGGTCGTTTAGCGAAACGTGGTGTGCAGGCAGTAATGCCTAGCCTTGAAGAATTCCCGTACACAGTACGTGTGGTTTCTGAAATTACTGAATCTAATGGTTCTTCTTCCATGGCTTCCGTATGTGGTACCTCTCTGGCATTGATGGATGCGGGTGTACCGCTGAAAGCATCTGTGGCTGGTATCGCTATGGGTCTGGTGAAAGAAGGCGACGACTTTGTGGTACTTTCCGATATCCTGGGTGACGAAGATCATCTTGGTGACATGGACTTTAAAGTAGCTGGTAGCTCTGAAGGTATCACTGCGCTGCAGATGGATATCAAGATCGAAGGTATCACTCTTGAAATCATGCAAATCGCCCTGAATCAGGCGCGCGGTGCACGTTTACACATTCTGGGTGTGATGGACCAGGCGATCAGCGCAGGCCGCGAAGATATCTCTGAGTTTGCACCTCGCATTCACAAGATAAAGATCAGCTCCGACAAGATCCGCGACGTTATCGGTAAGGGTGGCGCAACTATCCGTCAGCTTACCGAAGAAACCGGTACTTCCATCGAAATTGAAGACGATGGCACAGTGAAGATTGCTGCTACCAGCGCTGAGCAAGCTGCGGACGCTATAAAGCGTATCGAAGTGCTGACTGCAGAAGTGGAAGTGGGTACTATCTACGAAGGTAAAGTAGTACGTCTGGCTGATTTCGGTGCATTCGTTAATATCCTTCCTGGTAAGGATGGTTTGGTACATATTTCCCAAATCTGTCAGGAACGGGTACAAAACGTTGCCGATCACCTGAAAGTGGGTGACGAAGTGAAGGTTAAGGTACTGGAAGTTGACCGTCAGGGTCGAGTTCGTTTGAGTATTAAAGAAGCCTTACCAAAAGAAGCTGAAGCCCCTCAGGAGCAAGCTCCGGAGGCGTAAAAGACGCTTTTTGGCTTAATAAATAAGCAAACTTTAAAAAGGGAGTCTCAGACTCCCTTTTTTTATCTGGCTTCTTTACTTTAATGTGGGGATCGGCGAGTCTTCTGCATGTAGCTTGGAGATTATTGATGAATAAAAAGTTTTTTGCTGTAGCCGGTTTACTTTTAGCGTTCACTGTCACCGGATGTTCCAACCTGGCTGATAAACGTAGCGCACAATCTGTGGTATTGGCGACACCGTTGCAAGTCAGCTATCAAAACGAGTTAAAGCTGGTCCGGCTGGGTCAGATGCTTAGTGAGCCCGATATAGATAGGGACAAGTTAGCCTTGCTGTTTTATGAACGTGGCGCCACTTACGATAAGCTAGGCCTGACTTCTCTGGCTCGATTCGATTTTAACCAGGCGATTAAAGCCAAACCTGATTTCGCCGAGGCGTATAACTATTTGGGTGTTTATCTGACCCAGATGCAGGAATATGACGAAGCCTTCGAAGCGTTTGATTCCGTGTTAGAGCTGGCGCCAGAGTATGGGTACGCTTACCTAAACCGGGGGATCGCCCTGTATTATGCCGGTCAGGAACAATTGGCTCATGAGGATCTAACCGCTTTTTATAACCTGGACCCAAAAGATCCGTATCGCGCACTCTGGCTCTATTTGGTTGAGAAGAAAACCAACCCAGAGCAAGCCTTGATCAGGCTAAAAGAGCATCAGACTAAGCACCATGGCAGTGACTGGGGTTGGCAGATCGTTTCTTTTTATACAGGTGTACTGGATGAAAGTGCATTTATTTCCGGCGTGTCAAATGGTGTTAAAAGCAACAAGGAGCTGGCAGAACGCCTATGTGAAGCGTATTTTTACCTGGCGAAGTGGCAATTACAGGAAGGCAATCCGGGTTTAGCATCCAGCTATTTTAAATTGGCCTTGTCAAACAATGTTTACGAGTTTATCGAGCACAAGTATGCATTGCTCGAGCTGGAATTGCTGCTTTCCAGCTCCCAGGCGATGACTCAATAACTTACTGACAGATGCCCTCTTTATAATAGAGAGGGCATCAAATCTTACCTCAATACTTCTAAACCGGCTATTTTATGCCAATAACCGTTACATTGACCCGGTATGATGGGCTCTGTTTGTGGTGTTTTTAATTGCTGTTTAAACCGGCTTGCCTGCTCCAGAGAATCGGTGGCGTTCGGGCTTATACGTATTATGTCGACGCCTTGCATATGCGGTAATTCGTTGATCAGGTTATAATAATATCCCGATTGAGTCTGGATGCCATTAACAACAAAAGCTTGCTGATCTTCTTGAGTGTTAACTGGCCGCCCCTGGGGATACTTGATACAACAGAGCTCGCAATTGTCTTTTTCCCGGTTTTCCGATCTGGCGGTGAAACAACGTGCCGAATAGGCAAGGGGGAGTTGACCATAACCCATGACTTCCACTTCAAGTTGGTCTCTGATCCCCTTTTGTTCGCATTGTTGTAATATCTGAGTTAACCAGTCGGCTGACAGTTCTACAGGCATTACCCAGCGTGTCATCCCCTTGTTGACTAACAGCTGGATGGCATCTGTGTTATAGCAGTTGATGGCTGGGCCGCAGACAAAGGGTAAAGATTGCCTGCTGGCTAACTGAATTGCAGCCATGTCGTTGGGTTCAATAAGTAGCTCACCATTGTCGCAAAGTTGACGCAGCACCCTGATCTCTGAAGCAGCTTCCAATAACGCCATGGTCGACAGCACTATTTGTTTCCCCTGATTAGTCAGGGAGCGAGCCAGGGTTATCCAATCCTTTGCTTTGAGCTCGCGCCTTTTGCTACACACTGTCTCTCCGAGATAAATAATATCCGCTTCACTGTCCAGTGCGCTCTGATAAAAGTCCTAAATTTTTTGTTTTGGCCAGAAATACAGGACAGGCCCCAAAGAAATTTTCATCGCTATTGCCATTTTTTGTGGTAGGCGCCTAACGTGGTTTGGCTGCCTTCTGAAATGTTTGCCAGTTGCTGATCCCAGTGAGGTGCAACGTGGAAGGCCTGTGGGTTGGTTTTACACTGATCTATGGCTTGCCGCCAGATCCGGGTGATTTGCTCGACATAAGCCGGGCTGCGTTGCCTGCCTTCTATTTTTACTGCGCTAATGCCGGCGTTGTAAAGCTCTGGCAGCATGCTTAAGGTATTCAGGCTGGTTGGTTCCTCGAGCGCGTGATAAAGGTTATCGTCGACCTTAAAGCGGCCTTTGCACAGGGTGGGGTAACCTGCCTTTTCATCTGCCTGATAGCTGTCAATAAGCACACCGTTTAGCCTTGACTCCAGTCGCTGATCTGTTTGTTGCCAGCGGACATATTTGGCAGGCGAGCAGGCCCCTTTGGTATTGGGTGACTCCCCCGTTAAGTAGGAAGAAAGGTAGCAACGCCCTTCCGCCATAATACATAAACTGCCAAAGGCAAAAACTTCCAGCTCAATATCCGATTGTCGTGCTAACTGCTTTACCTGATGAAGTGACAATACACGGGGTAAAACCACTCGCTTTATCCCAAAGCTTTCCCGATAAAAATTAATGGCTTCAAGGTTAGTTGCCGATGCCTGCACGGACAGGTGAAGCTCTAACTGAGGGTGGCGCCTGGCGGCATATTCAAGAGTGGCTATATCGGCAATAATAACGGCGTCGGCGCCCAGTTCGGCGCACTTGTCTACGGCTCGATACCAAAGTGGTTGATTTTCAGGGTGTGCGAAGGTGTTAATGGCGATATGCAGCTTTCTACAGTGCTGTTTAACATAGTCGGCAGCTTGTAACAGCTTTTTCTCGTTAAAATTCAGACCGGCGAAATGTCTGGCATTGGTGGCGTCTTTAAAGCCGATATAAACCGCATCGGCACCGTTGTCTACGGCGGCTTTTAAGGCGGGGAGGTTCCCCGCAGGACAGAGTAACTCCATGTTAATTCCAGTGGATGGTGAACAGGATGGCATTGTAAACAGGCTGGATGTGGACTTTATTGATGTAACCCCAGAGTTGTATAAAAAAGCAGACCGGGATTTGATTTACTTCATCCTCTGGTTTTCCCCAACTATTATAATCAGTGGTTTTTAAACCAAGCTGTTGGGGTATATATATGTTGTCTGATCTTCATCATCAATTGGTGGTTAAAGGGCCGAGGTTGCTTTCTTATCCTTTGCAACTGGCGCCTTTTCAGTTAAAGCAAAGTGTTTTGAAGTTGGTATTAAATAGCGTATTTAGGGAGGCGTTAGCCGATGGAGAGCTCGATTTTTTGCAAGGAAAGTGGCTAAAAATAGAAGTTTTTGATCTTAAACTACATTGGTTTTTGAGCAATATGGCAGGAGAGTTGGTGGTTGTCGAGAGCAGAGCCGAGGCGGACGTGACATTTAGCGCCGGGATCAATGAATTGGTGCTGGTTGCAGGGCGTAAAGAGGATCCAGACACCTTGTTTTTCCAGCGCAGACTATCTATCGAAGGGGATACTGAGCTGGGGCTGGAAATTAAAAATTTGCTCGATGCATTTGATATGGATAGTCTTCCACAAACCGCAAATATGGCATTGAGCCATATTTCTGAGTTTGTATACCGGGGAAGCACTGCAAAGCTAACCTTTGCTCCTTAGTTTATAGGTCTGCTGCTTAAGCAATTCATTTAGCTGATGTTTGGGCATAGGTTTATAAAAATGGTAGCCCTGCAGACCATCGACTCCATAATCAATGAGTAATTCCGCCTGTTGCTCGGTTTCAACACCTTCTGCGATGACTCGCATATTAAGGATCTTGCCCAGACTAATGATGGTTTCAATGATCCTGAGATGCTCCACCTGATCGCATACCTGAGCGACAAAGCGGCGGTCAATTTTAAGCTCTTCCACGGGAAATTTGGCCAGGTTGGCAAGGGAAGAATAACCTGTGCCAAAATCATCCAAAGAAAGCGAAAAACCTTCCTCGGTCAGGGAGGTCATTATGGACATAGCCAGTTCGCTGTTTTCCATCACAGCATTTTCGGTGATCTCAAAACACACCATCTGCGGGGGAACCCTGGAATGATGGGTATGTTTGAGGATCAGGTCCAGAATTTTGGAGTGCCCCAACTGACAGGGTGATAGATTAATAGAAACTAAACCAACGGGTAGCTTGGCGTTGATCCAGTAATTGCAATCGAGAAACACTTGCTCCAACAATATCTGGCTAATCTTGTCGATTAACCCTGACTGCTCTGCAATAGGAACAAAACGAGCCGGACTGATCAATCCCATTTGCGGATGTAACCAACGCAGTAATGACTCGACCCCGATAATCTCGCCACTAAGAGTGGCCACCTTGGGTTGGTACAAGACGGTAAAGTTACGTTCTTTAATGGCACTCAGTAGTTCGAGCTCGAGGTTAAGTTTTTCCCGTGCAATGATATGGTATTTTTCGTCATAACCTGCAAATTGATTTTTCCCCCTGGACTTTGCCTGATACATGGCGATATCGGCATTCTGGATCAGGGTCTCAGCGGTACTGCCATCACAGGGATAACGGGTGGTTCCGATTGAGCAGAATAGCTGCTTTTCTCCAGCACCCAGGTCCATGGGTTGATTTAATTTAGTAAGGATCCGTTTAGCGAGGGTATTGACTGACAGCGGAGAAGAGCCTGGTAAGTGGATAGCAAATTCATCTCCGCCAAATCGGGCGATACAGCAGTCTTGTGGTGAAATGGTTATCAACCTATTCGCGACCTCCTGGAGCAAGTTATCTCCTGCGCTATGACCAAAACAGTCGTTGACACCTTTAAAATTGTCCAAGTCAATAAGCAGCAGGCTAAACGGGGCCAGCTTATCACTGCTAATACCTTCGTTGACATGCTTGGTAAAGGCGTAGCGATTATATAGGCTGGTGAGCATATCGAAGTTTGCCATCTGATTTAAACGTTGCTGCTGTTTCACGGCTGAGGTTATATCGTGAAACAACATCAGACTGACCTTTTTGCCGAGAACTTCAATCTCCCTTTGTGAAACGCGTACATAGTGCAATCCAGCACATCCGGCTAGGATAAACTCCTGTTCATTGTCGCCTTCGAGTAGATGTTGTAACTGTTCTTCATCAAGCTGGGTATTGGCTTTTAGCTGTTTGAGGTAATGGCAAGGAGAGTTTCCCAGCATTTGCGCTTTGCTGTAGCCGGTAAGTTTAATTAATGCCGGATTGGTATAAACAATTTTGCGGTTTTCTACCAGGCATAATCCTTCCGGTAGCATTTGTACAAGCTGCTCATACCTCTGCTCGCTTCCCAGCAATGCTTTGGAGGTATCGGACAAAATGGTGACATCGGAAATATTTAAAACAACCCCTTCAAATTCATTGTCTTGTTCTGAAATCGGATATACAGAGCAGTGGAAGGTTTTATCATTCAGGCTGAGTTTACCAAGCTTAAGCTCGACTTCATTTTGTAGTTGCTTACCACTAAGGGCCTGGTTGATAAGGGGATAAAGGTGACTGTAACTATCTGTACTCAGCAGTTTGGATATATGTTGTCCTTTATATTCATCCCCAGGGAGGCCCAGAGCGGTTGCGACAACAGGGTTAATGTATTGGCAATGAAGTTGGTTATCTAATACGACAAATCCGCAATGGCTATTATCGATTAGCGGGTTAACAAACGTAAAATCTTTGGGGTTAAGATTGGGCATAAGATGGGCCTGTAAATATTAACATTATCAGTATAAGGCTATTTTTCAGGACTGGAGAAACTTGAGCTAATTCGCAAAAGTTCCCTTTAATATCAACAACAGAGCAGAAGTTTGCAGCCGAACACAATTTGGACGATGCAATTGGATTTTCTGTGCATTTCCTTGATATTCTGCTACCGGTTATTCCGCGATTAAAAGCATACAGGGACTGGGAATGATATCCAGGACGATATTTAGATTATTGGTAGTATTATTTGTGACTGCGGCTATCGCAGCTATGATGGTGGATCAGGTTTTTCCCAGCGAAGAACTCCAGGCGCTAAGTCAGTTTATTGCTCAGCGAGGAACTAGTCTGTTGGATGCCGCTGTGTTCTCTGATGCGGCTTTGTTTGCTCTGACTATATTACTGCTTATGTGGGTAAGCGCTACTGTGGTCGGTTTGTTTTTATTCTGGAATCCGGCCCGCACCTTATATTCTCTGGGGTACCTGTCGCTGCTTTCCATCACCTTGCTGTTTGACAGCTCAGGCATCACCTCAAGTTTGTCTGTCTTGTTAGCCAACCTGGCATCTGTGCTGGGCGGGTTTATCCTTTGCTCTATTTACTTTACCAATGTCAGGCACTTTTTCATTGGTGAACGACGGATCTGGAGTTAACGGGCCAGGATATTTTCTATATTTCGTAATTACTCCTTGTTATTTAGTCACAAATAACATAAAAACGTTGTTCTCCCATCAATAATATTAAAATCTAGATATTTACCACAGGATGTACGTGGTTGGCGCCTGAATACAATTGACCAGGAATAACTCTTCCTGTGGTGGTAAAAAGGAAGAAACTGGAAGCTTGCCAATGAATAATCTGTTCTCAGACCGGATCTCAGATGTACCTCAGTCTTTTATTCGCGAAATACTAAAGGTTGCTGTTGACCCTTCAATCATTTCTTTTGCCGGTGGTTTGCCTAACAGGGATCTTTTTCCTGTTGAAGCATTGCAGCAAGCAACGAACCGAGTGTTCGAATCATCGGGCAAGGACATATTGCAATACAGTAGTACAGAAGGTTATCAGCCTTTGCGCGAATGGATTGCAGAAAACTATCGCCTTAAGCAAGGGTTGGAAATAGATCCCGCTGATATATTGATCACCAGTGGCTCTCAGCAAGGGTTAGACCTGTTAGGTAAAACCTTACTGAATGAAGGTGATGAGGTAATCATCGAAGAGCCGGGTTACCTGGGCGCGATTCAGGCTTTTTCTGTGTATAAATCAAAATTCAACTCTGTGCCTGTTAATGATACTGGGATGAACGTTGAGGTTTTGCAGGAGACCTTAGCCAAGGTCAGCGCAAAAATGATGTATACAGTGCCTAATTTTCAGAATCCATCGGGCATTTCCTATTCAGAGGAAAACCGGCGAGAAGTTGCCGAAGCCATGTCCCGGTCAGATACGCTGTTGATTGAAGATAACCCCTACGGAGAGCTAAGGTTTGAAGGTAAGCAAAGTACTTCTTTTAAGGCTTTGCTACCCGAACAAACGGTACTGTTAGGTTCTTTCTCTAAAATTGTGGTACCTGCGTTTAGATTAGGCTGGGTAGTGGCTCCCAAAGCCCTGATGGAAAAGCTGGTGATCGCTAAGCAAGCTTCCGATCTACATAGCAACTATTTCTCCCAGCGCGTCCTCTATCAATATATCCAGGACAACGACCTGGATGCTCACGTGCAGCGTATTATTAAGGTATACGGCAAGCATAAAGAGGTGATGTTAGACGCCATCGACCGCCATTTCCCGGCAGAAGTAAAATGCACCCGACCAGAAGGGGGAATGTTCTTATGGGTAACCTTACCAGATGGTTTGTCCGCGATGAAGCTATTTGATGAATCCATCAAAGAAAAAGTGGCTTTTGTTCCGGGTGCGCCTTTCTATATTGGGGATCAGGATACTAATACTTTAAGATTAAATTTCTCTTGTGTTGACCCGGACACTATCGAAGAAGGGATTAAACGCCTGGGTGTTGTACTGCATAAATTATTGGCCTGTTAAGGCGTGTAATGGCACTTTATTAACTATTTATTGTAATATAAGTGCCATATTCGTATGAAAATATGGTCGTATACTCCAAATTTTAGCTAATCTAATTTAGTTTTAGGTGAAATTCAGTGTTTACTATGGTTTTCTACAATATTCGATTTAAATAGTGCAATTCGTAAAATACTGTACTACATTTTATCGGACCGGACGTAAGATCTGGAATATAGCCAAGTTCAGGGCTGATATATAAATATAATTTTCTGAACATTTTTTGTAATAAATCGGGCCGTCACCATTCAGTAACCTTTTAAAGGAGTGGGACTGTGAACCTGGTAATAATTTGTGGTAGTCAGAGGAAAAACTCCTCCACAGTAAAAGTCGCGAAAGCGATAAAAAGTTATGCACTTAATTCAGATACCGTTACAGGAGTAAATATCCTTGACCTCTCCAAGTCGAGTATTCCTTTCTGGGATGAAGCGTTAAAGAAAGAGTTGGGAGATTGGGAAGAGGAATGGCTTAGTTTTTCTGAGCCTGTTAGGGCGGCTGATGCAGTGATTGTGGTTAGCCCAGAATGGGAAGAAGATACGCTAAGAAATTTCTTTTTAATGTGTCAGTTTAACGAGTATCCGACTAAACCTGGCAGTATAGTACGTATATCCAGTACTTGTCGTGGGGCTTATTCGGCCAGAGACTTATTGCTTAATAACTTTAAAAACAATCGGTTGTGTTATGTACTTGAGCACTTGATGATAGGTACCAACGAGGATATTTCCGCATCAGGAAGCGAGTACAACCTGGAGCCTGTTATCCAGGATCGCCTTGGTTTCACTTTAAAGTTAATGAGTGGTTATATCGAGTTACCGAACAACCTGGTGGCTTTTCCACATCAGGCAAAGCAGCCATTTCTATGGGCTGTAGCTGGTGGCTAAATAGTGACGTAGAAAAAAAAAGCGCTTTGATAATTCAAAGCGTTTTTTTTGCCTGTATAAATTCGTTAGCGAGTTATATTAACCACTTTAGAACCAGAAAAAATAACAAGCCAAAGGCAATTGTCTTAAGCAGATTTTTTGTCACCACAGCGACGAAAAATGAAAAAATTGCTGCGGTTAAGTAGGGGTTTTGTAATTGAAATTCAATTTCTTCTCCGCCGGGAATTAATACCGCGGGAACCACAATTGCGGTTAATACAGCGGGAGGAACAAAAGACAGAGCGCTTTCCAGCCAGGCTGGAAACTTGGTATTGTTGGCAAATGCAAACATAAGATAACGAATACCAAAGGTAACGACAAACATACCAAAGATGAGAGCTAGTTCATTCATATCATTATCTCCTTTGTTCCAATTTCATGACTGTATATCCAATAAAAACGCCGGAAATAGCGGCAGCGATAAGCCCTAATTTGTGTGGAAATTGCCAACACAGCAGGGACATAACTCCTGCTGCCAATACCGCACTCCACATAGCTCGGGTTTTTAAGTAGGGTACGACCATACCGATAAAGGTCACAGACATGGCAAAGTCCAGCCCCCAATCTGTCATGCCGGGAAACAGGTTACCCAAAGTTAATCCGATAGCGGTACAAAGCACCCAGTTCCCGTACATAGCCGACATAGAGCCCAGATAAAACCAGTGAGCGTGGTTGATATCTTTGTCCAGATAGCGATGACTGACGGCGGCAAATGTTTCATCGGTCAGGCCAAAGGCCATAATGGCCCTTAGGGGGCCAGGTAAATGTTTTACTTTGCTGACTAGCGCGGTGGAATAGAGCAGGTGGCGCAGGTTAACCACAAAAGTGGTCAGGATGATCACCGAAAAGCTGGCGCCGCCGGCCAATAACCCCAGGGCGATAAACTGGGCTGAGCCGGCAAATACAAATATCGACATTGCCATCGCAGCCACCGGTGAAAGGCCACTGGTGGTGGCGAGGGTACCGAACAGGATACCAAAGGGAATGGCCCCCAGAATAAGAGGAAATGTTGCCTTTGCGCCAGCAAAAAACTCGCTGCCTCTTGCTTTATGAAAATCGACTGATGCGATAGCTTGTTTCATGCCATGACTCCTTATGGATTAGAATTCCAGGGACATATAAACGTCGGACCGTGGATAACTGGGTTTTCCCTGGGGGAAGGGCTGGTGGCAAAAGCCGAGGTTTTCATACAGGGTGGTAGCACGGGTTAATCGACTGTTGCTTTCCAGCCATAACCCGCAGGCGTTAACTGTGCGTGCTTTCTCAATGGCGAACAACAGCATCTGTCGGCCAACCCCGTGACCCTGAGCCTGAGGGGAAACCGCCATTTTTGATAATTCGAAGTAATTATCTTGCGCCTTCCTTAATGCGCACGTACCTACTAGCTCGTTATCAAGCAGGGCAAAGAATATATATCCGCCACGAGACAAGTAATAAGATTCGGGTTGATACAGGGCGGTTTTATCCGAGTCCGTGAGCTCACCGTTAAAATATTGATTAAGCCATTCCAGATTCAATCGGGCGAAATCGTCCTTATAGGTTGATTGCCAGTTAATCACGTTAAGCTCGGGTTTACCCTGATCTATCCTCTGCTGCACCCGGGCGCAAAATCCCTGGTTTTGCATCATAGTTTCAAACTCGTTTAACGATGCTAAGATTGGGTAGCGCTGCTCCTGACTTAATGTACTTATCTCATCACTAATGGCTTGCCAAACTGGATTAGCCTTGTCCACAACTTGTTGTGCCTGTGGTGACAACTGAAGCAGGCTACGCCTCTCGTCCTGGGTACAGCTTACTTTTTCCAACAGACCGTCGGTGATCATTTTTCTGGCTAGTTTACTCACCGCTGGGTGACTAACTGCCAGTTGATTGGCTGCCTGGGTAACACTCTGCGGACCGTTTTTAGCAATCAGCCTAAACAGGGGAAAATAGCAGGAGTTCATTTCGATCCCCTGTTGTCGATAGATATCACTCACCTGACTCATTAAATAGTCACTAAGTCGTTTGAGTCGACTAGCTAAGGCTAGGTTGCCAAGTTGCTGCATAAAATCCATTCAAATATTACTCACTTCGTGTACAAATAATTACGTAACCAGTTACGTAATCGCATTCTAGGTTTGTCTTACGTAATGTCAAGCTAATTTCTAAGGTATTGATGCAGGATAAACGCTCTGTATAGGCTTAACTAGTTGTTAACTTGTTGGTGCTTAATGCTGCAATGTGGGGTTTTGTTGGCATTAATGGCGCAATTAATCCGGTTGTGTAGATATATAAACCTATTTTATGTTGTTTTTATGTTCTTAATATTTCCTGGTTATTTATTCCAGGGAAAGGGTTTTAGATAGATAATTACCAAAGTGGTGAGGGATTATTATGGAAATAAAGCTTGAGCAAACGGAGAATGGACTTTCACAGCACTCTGCTCTACAAGGCTACTGACAGCTTTTGTCAAGGGCTGTCCGTACACTGACGCTGTTTTTCAACAAGCCGTTATAAGGAAATGATCATGGATAGCACAGTCGTCGAGTTGGTACTTTTTAAACTAAAAGAAGGCGTAAGCGAAGCGCAGTTACTGCAAGCCAATGAGCCTGTGGTTCAGTTTGTTAACGCTCGGCCGGGCTTTTTATATCGCTCACTGTCGGTGAATGAACAAACCCAGCAGTGGTCGGATATTGTTTACTGGCAAACCGAGCAGGATGCGCAAGCTTCCTCGAAGGCTTTTATGGAGTCACAACTATGTGGCGGCTTTATGGAGCTTATCGAAAGCGTAGTGGTATCACACTCACAGGTTAAATACATGGGTGAGTGCCAGAAGGGTTAATGATCCGGCGGCAAATATTTACTGTATTTGTCGCTATTTTGTTAAGGTAACGGTATCCAGGAAAGCGGAAGTAGACATTGAGCAAATCGGAGCGCTTATTTCAGCTGCTAACCCTGCTTAGGGCTAAGCGTTTTGCCGTTACGGCAAAACAGCTGGCCGAGCAAATGCAGGTCAGTGAGCGAACAATTTACAGGGATATTCGGTCATTACAGCTTTCGGGTGTACCTCTGGAAGGAGAGGCCGGGGTCGGGTATATATTAAAGCCCGGATCCCACCTACAACCCCTGATGTTTACCCAAGAAGAGTTAGTGGCAATCCAGCTGGGCATACGTATGGTCCAGGCCTGGACGGACAAAGAATTGGCAGGGGCGGCGGGATCCGCGCTTACTAAAATTCAGTCTATATTACCTGACAAACTGAAACAGCAAATAGAAGAGTTACCTTTGCTGGTACCTGACTATCATATTCAATCTGCCACGGCGGAGCTCAGTTTTCAGCTGCGTAAGGCAGTAGATGCCAAACGAGAGGTAGCGCTCGAATATCAGCGTGAAGATGGTCAGCAGTCCAGCCGTATCATCCAGCCACTTGGCTTGGTTTTCTGGGGGAAAACCTGGACTCTGGCGGCATGGTGTGGATTACGTAACGACTACCGCAATTTTCGAGTGGACAGGATCTTGTCCCTCAAAGTATCCGATACCTGCTTTGAAACCCACGCCAGCAAGTCTTTGCAGCATTACATGGCTCAATATAAACAAACCTGATCCGAAGTCTGCTTATTTTTTTGTTTTACTTGTATCGGATTCCATCTCTTCTGCCTCGGGGCACATATACACGCGGCTGGACGCAAACGGTGTTAAGGGGACTTGCCCTTCAAGCTGCTCTTCCTGATGAACCTGGTGTTTTTGTTGGATCCTGTTAATCAGTCGATATGCCACTATGGTGGACAGTATACCAAACAGTACGCTGCCCATTGCTTGGCCGTATAACACACCTACAGGGCCAAACCATTGCGCACCAAAATAGACGAAAGGTATGGTGCCTATGGTTGCTTTACCGAAATTGAGCACGGTTGAATAGCTGGCATACCCCAGGTTGTTAAACGCGGCATTGGCGATAAACAGGGCGCCGTTAAACACAAAGGTAAAGGCGATAAACTGGCAGAAAACCCGAATGATCAAAGCCGCGTCATCACTGGCGCCAAACATTCGGATAATGCCGTCCTGACTAAAGGACAGGATCATGGCCGCCACCAGCACATAGCTGGTGGCAAACTTGAGTGACTCGTTGAGTGTGGCCTTTACCCTGGGGTAGTTGTGAGCGCCATAGTTTTGTCCAATAATGGGGCCTATGGCGCCGGACAGGGCGAAGATCATCCCAAAGGCAACTGGCATCACCCGGCCTACTACCGCCCAACCCGCCACATAGGCGTCGCCAAACTTAGCCACGACAAACATCACGTAGGCATTGCCGATAGGTGTCGCTATATTGGTTAATATGGCAGGGCCTGCTATTTTCATGATGCGGGCCACATCGGGTAAAAACTTTTCCGGTTTAAACCGAGCCAGCAGCTGGTGTTTTTTGTGAGCGCCGGAAAGCCCCACCGCCAGTACGGCAAAGCGGGCCAAGACAGATGCGATGGCGGCGCCATGGATCCCCAGACCCAGGGCGAAGATAAAGATAGGATCTAAAACTGCGTTTACACCACCCCCGGTTAAGGTGGCGTACATAGATCGTTTGGCATCCCCGACGGATCGCAGCGCGGCCCCCATATTCATAGCCAGGCAAAGAATAGGCAGGGATGGCAATAAAATGCGCAGGTAATCCGAGGCAAATTGCAGGGTATTCCCTTTGGCCCCCAACAATGAGAGTAATTCGGGGACGAGCAGCCAAATAATTGCGGAAAAGATACTGGTTAAGATAAACCCCAAAATTGCGATATTGGTGGCAAGGCGTTGCGCCTTTTCTTTGTCGTGTTGCCCGATAGCGCGAGAGACCAATGCCGTCATGGAAATGGAGATACCTATGGCGACAGAGGTAGTAAAAAATGACAAGGTACCCGCGTATCCAATAGCGGCAGCCAACTCCAGCTCACCCAGCAGGCTGATAAAGAACAAGTCCGCCAAATCAACCAGGAATAAGGCGGTGAGGCCTACGGCATTGGTTGATGACATTACGGCGATATGGCGAAAGATAGAGCCTTTAAGGAACTTGGCTTGAGACATGAAACACGTAATTTGGAAACCAGGCGAGAAGCATATGGTTTTGCGCCTGGTTTGTCATTTTATTTTGATGATGAACTAGCTGTTCAAGGCGACAAATTTGTCCAGTAATTGCTCCTGGCTTTCCTGATGGTTTGGATCAGGGATAATGCAATCGATGGGGCACACCTTGATACAAGTGGGCTCTTGGTAAAATCCTTCGCATTCGGTACACAAGGCTGGGTCGATTTCATATATCGACTCACCATAGGTGATGGCGGTGTTAGGACACTCAGGATCACACATATCGCAATTGATGCAGCTGTCGGTAATAAGTAGAGCCATCAGATCCTCCTCTCCGGGCAGCCCCGGAGCATGCTTAACCTATTTTAACTGCGTGCGGATTGCGCGTGTCTGAATCACTTGGCAAATTACGCATTAACAGGGCACTGGTGATATCAATTTGTTCAGGTACCGGCATATACAGGATATGACCCGATCCTGGCGCCACATCCACTAACTCACCCTTACGATTTTGCAGCTGGCTTAATTCAAAGCTGATATTGCCTTGGGGTGTCATTAATTCGAGGCTGTCACCAAGCAGGAATTTATTTTTAACAGTTACTTCTGCCAGACCGCTGCGTTCACATCGGCCCGTCAGCTCGCCAACAAACTGCTGGGTATCACTGATGGAATAGCCGTAATCATAGTTCTGTGCTTCGCTGTGCACATGACGTCGTAAAAATCCTTCGGTATAACCTCGGTGAGCCAGGTTTTCCAGTGTCCCCATTAGCTGAGGATCAAAAGGTTTACCGGCGACGGCATCATCGATGGCTTTGCGGTATACCTGCGCAGTTCTCGCGCAATAATAGAAGCTTTTGGTACGACCTTCTATTTTCAGCGAGTGAACCCCCATTTTAGCCAGTCGTTCAACGTGTTGAACGGCGCGCAAATCTTTGGAGTTCATAATATAGGTGCCGTGCTCGTCTTCAAATGCAGGCATATATTCACCGGGACGGCCTTGCTCTTGGAGTGAGAATATCTCGTCTGAGCTGGCCCCTTGACCAAGGGTTGGCTCTACGGTTTGTACCACAGGCGCCTTGGCCACGATATCACCACTATCGGTTTGCTCTGCCGGGTGGGCATCGTATTTCCAGCGACAAGAGTTGGTGCAGGTGCCCTGGTTTGGATCGCGTTTATTAATATAACCGGACAACAGGCAGCGACCGGAATAAGCCATGCAAAGAGCACCGTGGACAAACACTTCCAGCTCCATTTCCGGGCAGTGGAAGCGAATATCTTCAATTTCGTCCAGCGATAGCTCGCGAGATAAGATCACCCGCTCAACCCCTTGCTGGTACCAGAACTTCACCGTTGCCCAGTTCACGGCATTCGCTTGTACCGACAGGTGGATAGGCACATGGGGAAATGCTTCACGAACCATCATGATCAGGCCTGGGTCGGACATGATCAACGCGTCTGGTCCCATCTCTACTATGGGTTTCATATCCCGGAGAAACGTTTTTAATTTGGAGTTATGAGGTTGAATATTACAAACCACATAGAGCTTTTTACCTAAAGCATGGGCTTCATTGATACCCAGTTGCAGGTTCTGATGATTAAATTCGTTGTTGCGCACCCGCAGCGAGTAGCGAGGTTGTCCGGCATAAACAGCGTCTGCACCATAGGCAAAGGCATAGCGCATATTCTTCAGCGTACCCGCTGGAGAGAGGAGTTCTGGTTTAAACATTTGGCTCACTTAATATCTGATCACAAGTCAGTACGGCGCCACCTAGTACCGCCGTGGGGCGCGGATTTTAGGTGGTTTTAGTCTTGTGGAGTTTGACTTGGATCAATAAACCTAGTTACCTGGCAGTTTATCCGGTTTTCCAAAGTGTATTTAAGGCTGAACTAACAGAGCTTTAAACTGTTCGACCCTTTGTTTGTTCACACCCATATCGCTGTGGCCTACACGAGATGCGGAGCGTAGCTGGACCAACTGATTTGCTTGATCGACCCTAATCTCAAAATCATCGGTAAAGCCGAACAGGGCAGAGGAAAAGGTCGCGGATAAGTAATGAGTCTCCTGTTGCATCACCTTTCCACCCAGTTCCTCGATAAGGCGTTTTACCTTAGTCATAGTCATGGTTTTACTTAGCGCTACAGGCGATATGTAGTGTGATTTGTCTTCGGGGTATTCGCTATTTACACAGTTGGGTTTATCCGGGCAGGGGATAAGCTTGCTGTTTTGTAAACCCGGCGTCGACCCTGAGCGAGACGTGTAGCCAAGATAGGCAAAGGTTATCAGGAATAGCAGGGCTGCAGTAATCACGGTTCTTATAATCCATTTCATAGGTCTAACAATCACACTGGGATATAGATAATGGCTATCTTAACTCATAATTTGAGGAAGGCTACTTGGATAGCAGGTGTGATTTGGACTGTGAAAAATTCCAGTGGATAACTACCGGACAAGATCTGGTTAAACCAATACACACTCACAATAAGCAAGAGAGCGCCAATAAGGCTGTGGAATATTATTTGATCTCTAACCTTGTTGTAACTTGCTGTCAAATTATATCTAAGAGGGTCGAGTATAGCTGCGGGTGATGTTTTATTGCTGGGGGAAATATAAGCAGTGCTAATTGTTTGAGGCTAAACAGCAAGATATATTAGTGGTCAATATTTTATAATTTTAGAACATTGATGCAAGCACATGAAACCTTAGGTGGACTGTTAGTTGTTGCCTCTCGCTTGTTATCCAACAAAATTCAATTGGATATGCAGGAACGGATTAAGCGGTCCGATTATGCTTATGAGGAAAAAGGCAATCCATTTAACTTCACTACCGAGCAGATGATGCTACTGGTGGAGTTGGACGCTGAAGATGCTTTAATGCCATCTGAAATCGCCACTCGGATGATGAAAACGAAAGCCACCATTACCAGTTTAATCATAGGAGCTGAAGGCCGAGGCCTGGTGACGCGTGAAAGAGATGATCATAATAAAAAAATCCGTAAGGTTTGTTTAACGGAGTTCGGAACAAAAGTACACGCGGAATTGTTACCTGTAGGTATGGAGCTAGTGGATTACTTTTCCGATAAGAGTTGAGGCTGGGTAATGGCCGAAACCAATTGGTTTCTTAATTTCTCTACCTGGTTTCGGTTTTCACCAGCGACACCGACAAAGAGCAGGCTTTTCTCATCTTGAGGTATACACTTTACCACCAGCCGGCTTCCTTCGACGTGACTGTATAAATACTGGCCGTTGACCTGAATAGAGTTTGGTGAAATCCCCTTTAATGCTTCCTTCCCCAATGTCAAACATTGGTCGGGTGTAAGTTGAGCTATTCTGATATCGGTCCATAACTGAGGCACTTTTACGGCCTTAGTTGGCTCATTGCTAGACCCTGACAGCCAATAGCTACCGAGTATTCCTATCCCGAGTGATACGGCGACTGAAAAGGCCAAGCTATAGCGGACCTTTTTAGCCCGAGCTTGCTCCAGCTCAGCATAAATTTGGTCTATTTCGGCATTAGACAGGCCGCTGACTTGCGCAATAGCCGCACGCTTATCCCGATTGAAGGCTGCTGTTTTTGACGCTGAATCGAGCGCTTTGGCTCGTTGTAGTGCCACTCCAGTAATTTTATTGTCCATCTTAATCAACCTTCGCTTTTTTGAAGGACAACACTAAGCATTTGTATCCACTACAGCAAGCCGAATTAATGGGGTACATAAAAATATGCCATCCATTACATGGTAATCCAGTGGTTTCTGAGTAGGAATAGTAAGGTTAAGCAAGTACTCGTTGGCGCCTATCCTGAAGCACAGGAATAGGCAGGTTGGCCTGTATTTCTGTAGGAGCCGAATCCATCTCAGGGATGAGATGTTAAATGCATGGGTGCGCGTTCGGCGAACCTAGCGAACGCTGTGTTCGCCCTTTTTGCCTATAAAGAGGCATCAGCTCCTAGGTCGTGAATATAGCCTTTAATTTAGCGTTTCAGGATAGACACTGGTTATGTTGCCGTGGCAGGTGCCTTTGTTTCTGAGCGTTGAAACAGGCCCAAGGTCAACAGCATTCCAAGGGTGATGATGATAACGCCCAGCAGTTCAGCGGTCCCTGGCCATTCATCCAATATAGGAATGGCTAGTAATAATACGATGCCCGGCACTAATGCTGCGAAAGCAGAGCCTCGTCCGGGGCCCAACAAGTTAACGGCTTTGGTATAACAGAGAAGGGCAATCACAGATGTGAATAGTCCTTGAAAGACGCCCTGGCTGACAATTGCCAATACATCGCTCTGTGCGAGTGAAGGTGACATAAACAGAAAACAGGCCGGGATAAATAGCAGCATAGAAACCACGGATACCTGAGATGTTGCGGTAAGGGCTGGTACATTCCACTTCCTGCAGCCTAGGGTATAACTAGCCCAAAGAAAGCCACAGCCAACAAAAATTAAGTCCCCTTGCCAGCGCAGAATAAAGCGTTTGCGTGAGCAGGGGATCATTAACAAAGAGGTAGTGCTGCTGGATAGCACTAAGTTAGGGCACAGGATCACTGTCATTATCGAGGTAACGCTAAATCGCGGCGGCACAGCGTTTATAGATGGCTTTAAAGCGGAAATTCAGCAAGTTCCCCAGGTACAGCAATGTTATTACGTCACCGGTGAGTGTGATTTTGTCTTGATTGTATCCACCGAAAATATGGAGGAATATGAACGGCTTACTCGCCAATTGTTTTTTGATAATCCTAAAATTGAGAAGTTTCACTCTATGGTGGCAATGGATAATGTCAAGGTCGGGTTGCAGATACCTTTAACCTTAGATATCGGCTCATAAGCCTCTTTAGAAGGGGTTATTTTGCTTCGGATCCAGCAACTTTAGCGTAGCTCCTGTAACCTATTGTTTGGTACTGCCTTATCTATCTAAAGCTAAGAGGTTTAGTGTTTCAAGGCGTTAATGTCGGGTATTAAGGAAAGTTGACAAAGAAAAGCTAAATTCAATTTGGTCAGATCCTGATAGCCGGAAGACAGAGATAGGCAGAAGCGCTGTGGTGGAAATGACCAGACTGTGTTAGCAGCATAGCCCCTATACAGGGCTATTATTTGCATCATGATTGCTAACTTTTAGTATTTTTCAGTGCCAGCAATTTGTCGGTAAATTCAGCAAATCCGAAACCGCCAGGTCGGCCCATTACAACACTGGGGTGGTATTGCAATTTATCCCAATAGTGCTCGATATTGGCTACTCCAGCCGTCAAGGGAAGGGTTGCAAACATCTGTTGATCGTTTGGTGAATCACCCAAATAGCAGGCTTGCTGTTGGATCTGTTGCTCGTTTAACCCTTTGTTTAACAGGAAGTTCAACGATGCATTTTTTTTCGAGTGCTCGCCATACCAGGCATTAATATGGATAGAGCTGGCGGTCGCGTGTGCGCCCAGTTTATGGATCTTAGCCAACACTTCATCGATGATTAAATTGTCGACCTTAGGCCTGTTTTGCCCTATATCTATCGCTACTTCACACAGACGATAAGGTTGATCCAGGGTCAGGGACAGGTCCGGGTAGTCTGTCAGAATATTCAGCACCTGAGTTTTAAGTTTGGCTTGATCCGCGCGCACTTGCTCCATGGGACGATCGGCTGACAGCTGTAAAAATCCATCGTGTTTTTCCATCAAGAAGGCACCATTTTCACCCAATACTGCATCGAGTGGCCAGAGCTGGGCTATATGGTCGCACCAACCCGCACAAGCACCTGTGACTCCGACCACCTTAATACCTGCTTCACGGAGCTTAGCCAGTGCATTCAGGGTTTCGGGTGGAAGTTGTCCTTGCCAGGTTAATGTGTCATCGACATCGGTCAGTACCCATTGAATACTTTGCCATTGCTGACTTAGTTCATTTTTCATTATCCAACCTTATCAATGATTGATATTTTCAGGTAAAAACCGGAGTAGTGTGGTCGGCTCCGTTTAGTCTGAATGTAAACCTGAATCATTGGAGTCCAGGCTTGAAGTCGCGTTAGCAGGATGTTCACCGCTACACGATAGATGAGAGCCAATGATAGAGGTGAAACATGACGCTCATATGAATGTATGATATTTCAAATGAACACCTTGTGGGTGAAAAAAGTAAGAATTATCGATTTCATCACAAAAATAATCAACGCATGGCTTGTTTTTGTCATTAGAGTGTAATGTACTCAACCTAAAGTTTTCATCTGTTTTAAATCGTGTATTTTTAAAGGTTGAATATATGTTGGCAGCACACCGGGGCGTAAAAAGTTTGGCGCCCGAAAATACGTTTGCAGGGATCCAGAAGGCAGCGGACTTAGGTATTGCCTGGGTGGAAATCGATACCCAACTGAGTGCTTGCCTGACGCCTATGGCGATCCATGACGAGACTGTTAATAGATGCAGTAATGGTAGAGGTAAAGTAAGGCAGCTAACGGCCCAGCAAATCGGTGAGCTGGATGGCGGTAGCTGGTTTAACAAATCTTTCGCAGGGGAAAAGATCCCCACATTGTCGCAAGTATTGTCTCTTGTTAAAAGTAGTGAATTATCTTTAAACCTTGAGTTAAAAGTGTATAACGATGATGAAGTCGAGTTGCTGGTGGACAGGGTAATTGAAGTAATTAAAACTCACGGTTTTCCTGTAGATAAGCTGCTGTTTTCCAGCTTTTCCCTGTCTGCTTTATTGCGTTGCAAGGAAAAAATGTCTGCGGCAAGACGTGGCTTTATCAGTCAGCGCCTGTCGGCAGACACACTCGAATTGGTTCAAGAAGCAGGGCTATACAGTGTTCATTTGAATCATAAAAAATTGAAGCCAGAGCATGTCCAGGCTGTAAAAGCGGCTGGATTAGTCACCCAAATATGGACTCTGAATAAGCCGGCGAAAGCAACGAAATTTTTTGACTGGGGGGTGGACGTGATTATTACCGATAAACCTCAGGAGTTTTAATTCTACTTAAGGAACTGCCGGTGTGACTGGATAAGCATCGGCCGTCTTAAAGTATAAAATGCAATCCTGTGATAGCGCTTAGAAAACTGGAACCTCGTACGAGGGAATAACAAAAACGTAACTGCCAGGATATTTAGCCGCCATTAATCGGCGATTTATTAATCTAGGCTGCAACTTCTTGACGGTCGTATGTTATGGAACTTACCCCAAGACAACAAAAAACCCTTGATCTGCTCAAGCAGGATCGTGAAGTACAGATTGAAACACTGTCAGATTTTTTTTCTGTGACCACGCAAACTGTAAGAAGAGACGTTAATCAGCTCTGCGAGCTGGGATTGGCGCGCCGGGTTCATGGTGGACTGAGCATACCGCCGACTGTTAGTAATACCGAGTACAGTGTTCGCGATAAGGTGGAGTCCAGGGTCAAGGAGTCTATCGCTAAACGTGCTGCAGACGCCATACCAGATGGCTCAACGCTGATGATGGGAATTGGGACCACGGTAACTCGTATTGCCAGGTACCTGTATGGTAAAAAGTCCCTCAGGGTTATCAGCAACAACCTGCAAGTAGTGAACTTGCTGGAAGATAATCCTGATATAGAGATATTTGTGGCGGGTGGTCAGTTTCGCCGAGTACACCAGGACATGATCGGAGCAAGTGTCTTGTCGTTTTTTCAAAATTTTGAAGCGGATATTGGCATCATAGGTTGCGGCGCCGTGACGTCAAAACAAAACGTGATGGAGCATGAAGTTGATGAGGCCGAACTGTCTCGTTGTATTATGGCAAACTGCCAGACCAGCTGGTTGGTGGCCGATGCCAGTAAATGGCATAACCGGGCATCCATTAAAGTGGCGAATGTCGACTGCTTTGACGCCATCTATACCAATCAACAGCAGCTTGCTAACGATCTTCCTGTATCCTTGGTAGTGGATAAATAACCTTTTCAGGCTGTAGTATCCCTCTTTGATTATTGGGGCTGCTACTAAAGGCAGTACAGCAAGATAAATGCTTTTACACTTCGCCTTTCCCCCTTAGCTTTATGTTCGGTTAGTCAAAGGCCTGATCAGGCTCTCACTGATCTTGGTATAGTTGACTAACATGCTAGGCGTTAGATAGTCGTGGGCCTAAAAATATGATGGCAGCCCCAAGAAGACAAACGGTGGCACCGATAAAATCCGTCCATAGCGGACGGCTGCGCTCGATAATAGTTAGCCATATAAGCGACGATACAATATAGACGCCGCCATAGGCCGCGTAAGCTCTGCCTGCAAACTCAGCTTCTACCTTGGTAAGAATTAAAGCAAACAGCACTAAACTCACCACCCCAGGAAGAACCCACAAAATGTGTTTATCCAAACGAAGCCAAAGCCAAAAGGCATAGCAGCCTGCTATTTCAAAGATGGCTGCTGCAAAAAACCAGACGTAGTTGTGCATTATGCTGTGGCCCCTGATCTGGAAAGCGTAGTGGAGTGAAAATTTTTCACTTTTGTTGTGTTGTTAATTGCTTGAACTGCCGCGATGCGTTCATCATAAGTTCCACCTTTCCCGTAAGCCAAGTCGTGGGCAGTACAGCGTGTGAGCCAAAGCACCTTTTGTTTCAGGTTGCCATCTGGAAAAGCGCTGCAGCCATCATTGACAAACGGCTTTAACTTATCAGCAAAAGATATGGGTGAGATTGAAATAATGATAGGGGCTATCCAGTATTTTAGAACTGACATTTGCTTCTACTCAGCCGAGCTCAAAAGAGGTGACGCCATAGATGTTATCCAGCGTTACATCAGGGTTTTCACCTGTATACATACGAGCGGTTTCAAATACGACATTCATCTTGTATTTCTCCGCGAGTGTGATCGCAGTAGAGTTCACTTCCCGTACATCGAGAAAAACCGATTCATCTGCTCCTGCCTTGGACTTCAATGCCAGAAAAAGCCTCTCCGCCAGTTCGGGGCTGTTAGCAAACAAGGGGCCGATTTTATAACCCGAACGACATTTACGGATAACACCGTAACCAGCTAGTTGCTTGTTCTGTTGAATACCCAGTGCGGCGCCGCCTGTTTGACTGATCCAGCCTTTGATAAAAAGACTTCTTTGGGCTGGGAAGAGTAGCTGGTCGTAAGCCGCTATGGTTTCAAATGGTAGGCTGGCTAGCTCAACAATATTTGCATCATCAGGGGCTTTAACACCACCTTTTCCTTGATAACGAATATTCCGGTAAGCCAGTTTAAAACCCGATTTTTGGTAGTTATCCTGTTGCGCTACCACACCATCCAAGCCGATATTACATCCGCTAAGGTACTTCATACCTGCGTTCCAAAGCTTGAAGCCGTAACCTTGACCACGATACTCAGGTTTCACTATGTAGAAGCCAAGAAACCCAAACGAGTCACCGTATTTAACGACTGATATGGACGCGATGGGCTCGCCCTCCAGTAACCCAACCAGAAACCCATTAGGGTCAGCTGTATAGAAGCATTCCGCATCCTGAAACCCCGGGTTCCAGCCTTCCTGTGCAGCCCACTCGACAGCCAGATCTGCTTCTTTACAGGTCATTATTCTAATGACGTAGTTTCTCTCTTCCATGATCAGCTCCTGAATGGGTGATACAGATCCAGTTAAATAGGTGAGGGGTCACTGGTATGTAATTTATCACTTTGGTTTTTAAGCCATAATGCCTTGTTAATGGTATATAGAGCATGTTCTTTTAGCGGGCTGCTATCCGCCACGTCCGGGTGTAAAAAGTTTTGTTTTGCGTCGATCATATGGATACGCGCCATCACTTTTCTAGACGGCTTATTATGGCGAGCGGTAAATGATACCACCTCATCTAGCCCTAGTTCCAAAAAGGCGAACCGTAGCGCCTGACTCGCGGCTTCTGATGCATAACCCTTGCCCCAATATTTATCGGACAAACGCCAGCCGATCTCGATTGCTGGACTAAAAGCAAGTGTACTAGGTGCCGGATGAAGACCGGTAAAGCCAATAAAGTTATTGCTCTGCTTCTCTTCAATGGCCCAAAGTCCCCATCCCCTCGTTGAGATTTGCTGCTCTAGCCTTAATGCTAATGCATCACTTTCGAAGCGACTGAGCTTGCTTGGGAAATAGGCCATAACGTCGTCTGAAGCGTTCATGTTTGCGAAGTGAGCAAGGTCTGTGTCTAGCCACTGCCTTAGCAGCAACCTTTCGGTATTAAGCTCGATAATATTGTTCACTGGTCTCATGACTTTTGGTGTTTTAATAAACAAATCTAAGCTGCCTACAAATAGCTCTGTAAGCTGATTTTTTCTTTGCGGCATACGTTTTGAACGGCTTTTCTCTGCGCCAGTTTACGCAGGTAGTTCCCCAAATTTGGAAAATCCAATGGTGGTTTGGAAAACTCATCGGCCCAAATACACAACATAAGCAGGAAATAGTCACAAGCGCTAAGCCGATCACCAACCAGAAAGTCACTGCTTTCAAGCTCTTTGTCGAGTAGCTCAAGCATCCCGGTAACGCGCTCCTGTTGAGCGGCTTTGATACTCGCGGTGTTATTCATATCTGTCGTGTGTTTTTCTGGATAAAAGTAAACCATAAGTTCAGCTTGAACTGTATTGGTAAGGTACATAAGCCATTGATAAAAAGCGGCTCTATCTGGGTGGCCTGGCGATGGTATTAAGCCAGTTTCTGGATTTTGTTCACACAAGTACAAGCAGATAGCAGGGCTTTCGAAGATAACTAATCCACCGTCAGTTAAGGTGGGAATGCGACCTGCAGGATTTAGGGCTAAATATTCAGCCGATTTTTGAGCATTAGATTTACGATCCACAAGTAGCAACTCGAACTCGACTCCCATCTCTTTAAGCAAAAAGTGTGGAGCCAGGCTGGCATTACAGGGGTAATAATAAAGTTTATACAAGTGGTTCTCCTTGACCCGCGATCGAAAACGTCAAAGCAGCTAACTTTATGACTAATCTACGGAAAAATAATCAGAACATAAATCGATTTGAAATGATACCGACCCTTCTACTCTCAGATGAACGGAAGCTGGCTAATAAATGAGGGATATCGAGTTATGTCGATCTGCTGTAATGCCCCTTGGTTAAGGGTTTAAAATGATAGTCAATTGCCCGCTATTTTCTACTTATTTTTGTCCTTCCTGATACTGAACTTTAAGGCTTAGCTTAAAGAATACGCCTGGTTCATTGAGACATTTACTTTACTTAGTTGTTGCGTTTTTTATTGCTGTGACTAGCGAGACGCATCATCTTCTGAAATTTCGGACATTCAAGATGACTCGCCTCAGGACAGGCTGCGGCGTGACGGAGCCCGTCACGCATTGCAATTAGCTGTTTAATTGTTTGGTCTAACTCATCCGCTTTGTGGAGCAATAGCTGTCTGTCTATTTGCGGCTTATCACCGGAGGCAAGCATCACGCCAATTTCTTCTAGGGATAAACCGCCATTTCTGCCTAAGGAAATTAAGGCTAATCGCTCTATGACGCCATGATCAAATTGGCGACGTAAGCCATGTCGTCCACTTGATTTGATTAATCCTTTTTCTTCGTAATAACGAAGCGTGGATGCTGGCAGTCCAGACTGGCTTACGACCTCTGCAATATCCAAATTACTCTCCAATTCAAGCTTGACTTAAAGTTAACTTTAAGTGGCATGATAGCGGAATCAAACCAAATAACAAATCCAAGCAGCTAACAATCCGGGTAAAAACCTTCGTATTAACAAGCAAATATTTTAAACAGGAACTATCTGATGCTAGAAAACCACTTAAACTTAAGCGTTTTTATTGCCCAGTCGCTATTTATTGGCATGGGGGCAACCGCAATTATGGACTTATGGGCATTAATGCTCAAAACGTGTTTTAACATTCCCTCACTTAATTATGGCTTGGTCGGTCGCTGGCTGAGCCTGCTGCCAAAGGGGCAGTTTGTTCATACCAACATAGCCAAAACAACACCGACTAAAATAGAAGCCGTTATTGGTTGGTTGGCCCACTATTTCATTGGAGTGGTTTTTGCTGCCGCCTTACTATTAATAGTGGATGCTACATGGCTTGCTCATCCTACCCTGAAGCCTGCCTTGCTGGTTGCAGTTGTCACCTTGGCGTTTCCATTTTTCATCATGCAGCCGGGAATGGGCCTTGGGATCGCGGCGAGTAAAACCCCTAAACCCAACACAGCGAGAATGCGCAGTTTCCTGGCGCACCTGTCATTCGGTTTTGGCCTCTATGGCTTCGCAATTATTTGGACTTTATTAAACTAGCCGCGTCGCTACAGCAAGGCTAATAACTCTCTACTTATTTTGCTTGCTCTCCTCAAGTGCTAATGCGCACCGGTTTTTTATAAACACATTTCATTTAGATAGTGGAATGTGTGGGTGGCTGTTAGAGAAGGTGGTGTAAAGGGAAAATAACACTCTCTTTTTGTCTATACATCAGCTAGTGAATATCACTCAGTCGAGCTAGTTTTCATCCTGAAACGTTGATTCTGTCATTCCCTCGCACGAGGGAATCCAGCGGCCTGACAGCTAGAACGGTGCTCGCGTTAGGACGCTGGTTTGCCAGGAAAACTGGCAATTGCTGAGTTCGTTGTGATAGTGGTGACTAACTTTAAGCTTTCGTGAAACGACAAGCTTGGATGCTAAGAATATGGCTTAAGAACGAATATGTGAGTTTCAGGGTGGACCCTGGTTAGGGAGTTACGAACGAGCTAAGTGAACTTCCCCCATCAGCACGAGCTAACTTGTTCCAATTTTTACCTCTGGCCTAAACAGCTAGCTGCATCATTACCAGAGCAAGAAGTCGACTGGGTAGCGTTGCCTCTACCGGACAGTGATGAGACCAGGATCCCAGCACACTCGGATGTTGTAATTGGTGGTATCATCTCATCAATTTTATTGACGTTACTGGTATTGCCTATTCTTTATCAAATTGAGCATAATCGTTGTTTTTTAAACATAAGGCAATTGAAGCAATAACTGAACCTGTATTTAAAGTAATGAGATGGTATGAAGAACGAAACACCTTCTAAAACAATAGCGAAGAGCTGGTACCTGCTTTTTTTTGCCTGGGTATTAGCAGCAAGTGGTACGCTAATTAGTGTCTGAACGAAAACTCCTAGAGCTAGAGTGCGCAAGGCTTTCAGGCAGAATTCGGAATCGAAGTTTTTAAGTTTTGGGTGATATTTCATAAATAGCCCCAATTTTTAGGTGTTTTCTGTATTAGCATCTAAATCTTCGTTTTTAAAACCCTTCTACAGCCCTTATGAATAAAGGGTTGTAGGGTTTTCGGTCAGGTACTAATTAGTTTATTTTTTAGTGAAATAGTGCAGCTTCCAGTATGTGTGTTGTGCTGGTATCAGCGTATTGCCTTGTATCCATTAGTACTGATTTTGCCTTTAGCTTTATTTCCTTATGATCCTAAAGTCTTGCGTTATGCTGGTGGACTTGTTGTATTTGGCTGGCTGACCGCTTTATACCATGTACTTTTGGTCGAAGGGATTATCCCAAAAAGCGCGCAGCCTTGTGTACAGGGCGTACCTTGCTCTGAGACACACCTAAACTTACTTGGCTTTTTGAACATCCCTATGATGTCTTTATTAACTTTCACCGTCATTGGCACCTTACTAGTACCTCGGGTCATAAATACGTTCAAAAATGGCGGTTATTTGATCAGGCCGTCAATACCTTCCCTTTGTAAGTCCATTTAAATGGTTTCGCCAGCTGTTTATTAAAATAGCTGATAAACCGGGTCAGTTTCCCTCGTAGATCCTCCAAGCTAGTGAAGTTTCCCCGCTTGAGTAACTTTCGCGATAAGATGCCAAACCAAATCTCGACCTGGTTCAACCATGAGCAGTGCTTTGGTGTATAAACAAAACGGATGCGATGAGATTTATCACTCAAAAATTGCTGCCTGGACACGGTATCCTTGAGGATACCTGATTTTCCCTTAACGCCAAGCTCTTCATCTATGCCACAACGTTCTGCGACAAATCGAACCAGCGTTTCCGACTTATGCATATTCTCATGGATGCTGATCACCTGTTCTCATCGAAGCTGATCACACATTCTCATTCAAGCTGATCACTCTTTCTTATTGATGCTGATCACCAATTTTAGTTAGTTTAACTTCAAAAGATCTCATTCAATGAAAACTAGAATCCACGTCCTGTGGGCGTGGTAATCAGTGACAGGCTATGCCTGGAGCATCCACTCATGCTATGACCAATCTCGGTTGTCCCCACAACAGAGAAAGGAACAGTAGCATGAGTAGATTTGAGAAATTATCGCACGTTTTGTGGCATTGCCAATACCATATTGTCTGGGTACCGAAGTACCGCTATAGGATACTAACCGGACCGGTAGCGCAAGAAGTATATAATTGTATCCAGATATATTGTGGCAGGCTCGATTGCCAAATAGTAGAGTTAAATGTGCAGCCAGACCATGTCCATTTATTAATAAAGGTGCCACCGAAAAAGTCAATATCCGAACTTTTAGGAGCTGTAAAAGGCCGAACAGCAATTAGGATATTTAAGCAGTTTCCCCATCTGCGCAAGAAGCCATATTGGGGTAACCATTTTTGGGCAAAAGGCTATTTTGTAGACACTGTCGGTGTGGATGCGGAAATGATAAGAAAATATGTGAAGTACCAAGAAAAGCTTGAAAAGCGCCAAGAACAATTAGAATTTTAGCCGTCTAAATTGGGGATAATCAGCTTGCCTTCTAAGAGGGCAAGCTTACGCCCCCTTCTAGGGGGTTAAAGGCAAAGCCACCTTCTAAGAAGGTGGATCTTTAACTTTACTCGGAATTACCATGAATAAAAAAATTCTATTTATCGGTGTAGCTGTTGTACTTGGCCTGGCATTTGCGGCTGCAGTAGCACTATTTAAAAACGAACAGGTGGTGAAAGGTCAGGCCATGCTTGCTGAAAATTTGCATGCATTAGAACGTACAGGTGCGCCAATCAAAGGAGCCGAGGATGCCAAAGTTACCATCGTTGAATTTTTTGATCCAGCGTGTGGCACCTGTAGTCAATATTTTCCCTTGGTGAACGATCTCATTAAGAAATATCCAGGTAAGATCAAGGTGATGATGCGTTACGCGCCGCTTCATCAAGGATCTGACCAAGTGGTAAAAATGCTTGAGGCTGCTCATTTACAAGGCCAATTCTGGCCAGCGGTTGAGCTATTGTTTGCTAACCAACAGCGTTGGGTAAAAAATCATGTCTCCCAACCAGACAGTGCTTTGATTGGTTTAAAAACACTGGAGTTAGATCATACGCAGTTCAATGAGGATTGGAACAGCAGTAAAGTTGCCAAAACGATACAGCAAGATATAGAAGACGGACAGACAGTTAATGTCCGGGCTACCCCGGAGTTTTTCGTTAATGGTAAACCTTTGACCAGCTTTGGTTATGAGCAGTTAGTACAACTTGTAGAGGAAGCCATTGCTGAGGCCTATTAATAGGGGCGGCATAAAATCTAGGCGGTTAAACATAAGCTGAAATCAAAGCCTCGCAAATTATGAGGCTTTTACCGCATATGGCTAGCAAATTCACGCAGCACAGCCACATTATTAACGTACTGTAATTATTGAAAAAATACACTTGTTATTGGGGGCGGCTTGCTTGCTGATTGAAAGCTTGTGGACCCTCGACTTGTTAGATACCGATTTACTTTATTTCCCATGATAACTGCTCTTAGAGTTTGTGCTGTTTTGAGGTAAACAGTAAGGGTAGGGTTTACCTGCCTGATGCCGACCGATTATTTCAGTTTGAATGCCGAACATTTTCGAGATCAGTGGCTTGGATATCACATTACTGGGGGAACCGTCGGCGATGATTTTTCCTTCGGACATGGCCAGAATGCGATGGGAGTATTGACTGGCCTGATTAATATCATGGAGTACCATCAGTATGGTCAATTGATGTTCTTGATTAAGCCTGGCCAATAAATCCATTACTTCGTACTGGTGCCCCATATCGAGAAATGTGGTCTGTTCGTCCAACACAAGTATGTCTGATTGTTGTGCCAGGGCGAGCGCAATCCAACCCAATTGACGCTCTCCCCCTGACAAAGTATTGAAGACTCGGTGGCTAAGTGGCGCGATCCTTGTTACTTCCAGAGCCCACTCTATTGCCTGAAAGTCTGCTTTGCTGGCTCGACCAAAAAAACCTTGGTAAGGATAACGGCCGTGAGAGACTAACTGAAAGAGGGATATATCATCGGGAGCCGTTGGATTTTGTGGTAATACGGCGACCCTTCTTGCCAGCGCCTTACGTTGCCATAGCGTGAGATCTTTATTGTCTAATGTGATAACGCCAGAGTGGGGAGGGATTATGCCGCTTAAACCACGCAACAAGGTCGATTTACCACAACCATTTGGGCCGATAAGGCAAGTGATCTCGTTTTCTCTGAGTGTGATCGAAGCGTTAGAAACCACAATGCTGTCTTTATAACCCAGGTTTACATTTTTTGCAGAAATAGTCATTTGCTTCCCTGGCTTTGTCGTTGTAACAGGACCAAAAATATCGGGATGCCAATAAGCGTGGTGAGCGTGCCTACTGGCAGTTCGAGGGGAATAAGCAGCATTCTGCTTAGTAAGTCTGCCCCCAGGGTTAAGCAGGCTCCTGTGGTTAGGCTGGTCAGCGCCAAGTATCTGATTTGACTCCCTACCAATAGGCGGGCGAGGTGGGGGATCACTAAGCCAACAAATCCGACGGGGCCCGCGACGGCAATGGCGCTGGAAGCAAGGGTCACTGCGACTATAATGGAAAAAATTCGCCAAAAGTGCAGGTTAAGCCCGAGGGAATTTGCCAGATCATCGTTAAACCTGAGTAGAGACAAAGGGCGGAGCAGGGTAAGCAATGCAAACAAACCAGCCAGTGTCCAGGGTAAGATCATCGCGATATGAGTGAAATCTCGGGCATAAAGGCTGCCAGCTAACCACAATATAGTGGTTTCTGTTCGGCCTCCTCCCCAAACCACCACAATCCACATCACCGCCGCGTTTAACACTGCGCCGACGGCGACGCCATTAAGAGCCAGCTTTGCCGGGCTGATCCCTGCTTGCCAGGACATGCTTAAAACAAATACAGCAGTTAATAAACCACCGATAAAGGCCGCAATGGGGAGCCAGGATAAAGATAGTCCGCAAGCGCAGTAGTTCAGCAAGATGTCATTAACGTAGTCCATCAGTAATAAAAATATGACGATGGCCAGGCTGGCGCCGCTGGAGATGCCTATAACGCTGGGATCGGCGATGGGGTTGCGGATCACCACCTGAAGAATGAGGCCGGCAAGGGCAAAATGCGCGCCGATTAACACTGCAAGCAGGGTTCTTGGCAATCTGAGATTCCACAAGATGTCATATTCTGTTGTTCCAGTGGACTGGCTAAACAGTCCGCTATAGACGTCTTGAGCTGTTAGGCTGGCGGGACCAAGCAATAATGAGGCTAGGATTAGCGCCAGAAGAATGAGTATGGTCAAGGTATTTATGCGGACAAAACGGCGCCATTGGCGGGTTTCCAGGGCGCTGGTTTTTAGTCCGATCTCGGCTGTTTTGAGTTTGCGCAGTAACAGTACTTTCATCTCAATGGGTTTGCTTTCTAATTAGGTGTACAAAAAGTGGTCCGCCCAGAAGGATGCAGAGAATGCCCACCGGGACTTCCTGTACTTTAGCCAGTAGGTCAGCCACTGCGATAAGTGTGGCGCCAATTAAGGCGGAAAGAGGGAGTAATACTTTATGCTCCATGGCGGCTGGAGTGCCACCTAGGCTAAAGCGGGCAATATGTGGCGCAATTAAGCCGATAAAGGCGACAGGCCCGGCTACGGCTACTGTGGCTGAAGTGAGTGTTACGGCAATTATCCCGAGTACCAAGCGCCATTTGTGAACTTGTAAACCTAACGACCGACTGATGTTATCGTCAAGGCGGAGTAAGTTCAGCTGCTGTGAACAACAGCTACCCATCAGCAGGCCTGAGAGGGCAAAAAGGTAAAGCTGATCAACATGTTGCCAAGTACGGTTTGCCAGGCTGCCCGTCAGCCAATAATAAATACCATTTGCCTCCGTGTGGGAAGCAATCAGCAGAAGGGTAATTCCGGCAGAAAAAAATATGCCTATGCTAATGCCAGCCAGGGTAAGGTGAAGTGGGTTTAGATGTGTTTTCCAGGCGATGGAAAACGTCAGTAATGCCGCGAAAAACCCTCCGGCAGTACCAAACATCAAACGGTCGGACGTAGTGAAGTCAAATAAAACAAAACTCGCAACAATGGCAAAGGCTGCGCCTGAAGTAACCCCCAATAGACTTGGAGATCCCAGGGGATTGCGGGTAATTGACTGCACAATAGTCCCTGCCATGCCAAGGGAGGCGCCTACGAGTAGGCCGAGTACATAGCGAGGCATTCTTAACTCCCAAATAACAAAGTTCTGATTAGTATCAGAATCTGTTATTAGTGACTGAACGACATTAGTGGCTGAGATTTTCATATCACCCATACCCAAGGAGATGACTCCAGCCAGCAGTAGAATCATAAAACAGCCGAGTGTGATGTATATAACTCGCACCTTGGAAGACTGTTTGGTCGCGGCCGGTAAATCAGTGGATACTTTATTTGCAGTTAGCATTATAGTGTCCGTCGAGGTCCCTTAGTCTTCACTAAAAGCCGTGGTTTTAGCTCGGGCTGACTTGGGGATGTCCACCGGTTGAGGAAAAATGTCTGGATAAAACAGATTAGCCAATTCCCTTAGAACCATACTTCGTGCAATAGGGCCATGGGGAATCACATATTGATCGTTGACACGATAGGCGCGGTTGTTTTTAACGGCCTTGAGCCGATGCCATACCGGATGATTTTGGATCGGCCCGTTATCTCCTTTAAATGAAATAATTACATCGGGATCCAGCTTAAGTAGCGTTTCCATGGAGATAGGCGTTGCATCCGGGACTTTAAGCTGCGGGGTTGGGCTGGCCCCCAATATGTTGCTTACCTTAAGCTGTTTCATCATTTCTATGGTGAAGTGATGATCGTAAAAGGCATAAGGTACGTCCGCCCAATGCCAGAGAAAAATGGCACTTATATCGCCGGGAGCCTTAGCATTATGCTCCGTTAGTAAGTGGGCAAACTCAGCGTTAAGCGCCTGTCCTTTTTCCAACTCTCCTAATGCACTCGATGCAGAGAGAATGGCGCGAATAGAGTCCTGATAATTCACCATATCGTAAGCGAGGAATTTACCTATCTCTTCAAACTTTTCTTCGAAGGGTTCAGTGTATGTACGAATGCCTATGATGAGATCAGGGTCGATTTCGGTGAGCAGCTCCATATTGGTTTCATGTACTTCCCCTAAATTGGTCATCTCTTTTACCTGCTCACCCAGGAAAGCTGACTGCTTTTGATTTAAGGTGGATACCCCTACGGCCTGCCTACCCAACGCAGACATTAAGTCGGCGCCAAACACAGAGATAGCGGCAACCGAATCAGGCTTTTTATCAAAAATGACGCTTTTGTCACGGTCATCTTTGACTGTGACGGGAAAGGAGCTGGCTAGGGCTACCGGGCTTAACTGGATGGCAAACAAAAACAATAAAGCTAGTTTACGCACTATGTTCTCCTTAAGCGTCCTGCTTTTGACAGGGCAGTGAGTCGTTATTCCTTCGAGTAGAGGGAACCGATAAGAGGTATAACTTATTGAAAAGTGAGGGCATCGACTACTCGAAACGGATAGAAAACCCCCTGATGCGGAATAAAAATCTGATCCGGCACTGCCAGGACAGGTTGTCTCGTGTTTTAGCGGCTTAGGAAACTAGTTCGAGTATGTCTCGGCGAGCCTCTCTGGGTAACACTCCGAATTGCTTTCGAAATGCTGAGCTAAAGTGGCTAATGTTGCTGTACCCCAAGGTCACGGCGGTTTCGGTGACATTATTGTTTTTTAATAATTGTTTGGCTTGCTTCATTCTTTCATATTGAAAATGGGCATAAATACTACTGCCAAATAGGATTTTGTAGCCTTTCTTTAGTTTGCACTGATTTAAACCTACTCCCAGAGCCAGTTCAGCGATAGTGGGTGGTGAGCTTAGATCCACGAGTAAAAGCTCTTTGGCGGCCTCCAATTGCTTTCGTTCCCGTAACGAAATAGATGTGTTGTTATTAACCTGGAAGGATTTAAGGTGCCAATACAGGAAGTCTAACGCCGCTGAGTGCAGTAATAATTGCTGGTTTGGTGTTCGCTTTATCAGGTTAGCAACTTGCATGGCGGAAGCACTGCAACGCTGGGTAGGATCGGCATTTTTTACGAAAAATTCCATTTCTTTATTAAAATCTAGCCCGGCCAGCTCTTCTCCCGCCAGGTTATTCAGTGCTTCTGGCGTCACCATAATTTCGAGGTTACAGAATTTAGCGGCAGTTTGAAGGTGAAACACCTCTCCGTTGGAGAACCCCATATTTAAATCACCGGCGGAATATGACAAGTCGATATTTTTCAGCCTGGCGGTAAATGTTCCCTGCAGCAAGCAATTCAGATGTATGTATTTAGTATCGCCGACGAAGGACATTTTATTGTTTGAGTAGGAGTCCAGACTGTCAGGTGTTGTTAGACAAACTGAAAACCCTGGTTGAAGTTCCACATAGTTTGGGTCTGCTTGAAGGGCTTGTTGCATGGCATTGTCTGAGGCAGGCAACAAAGGAGAGGTTGAAGCGCACATATAATATAATGGTCAAGTAATCAACAATGCCACAATGGTAATGCTTATTATTTGTATTGGCAAGTGTTCGCAGCAGAACATCACAGGGTGAAATATAAGTCAGGTATGCAGTATATCGCACACCTGGTGGGATTATTCATGTTTGGAATATCATGCTCCCTGAGCTTTTTTGTTAAAATCGAGCGTTGACCGTAACCCCAAATGAACGCGGGTCACCGGCTTCAGAGGTGACTCCGGCGCCCATATCAAAGGTGACTTTTGAGTAATAGTCATCGAGGGCGTTCTTCATCCAGATATAAGCATCCCAGGATTCTGACTCTACTCCCAGCTTCAGGTTGACCAGGTTATAGGGATCTTGTCGAAATTTATTTGGTGCATCAAAATAGTGTTCTCCAATATATTGCCCGTCAATTCGGGTGAACAGGTTTAACGAATCAGTGATAGGTTGCCTGTTTTGTACCGAGACATTGGCGGTAAACTCAGGCGCAAAGGGCATCTTGTTACCCGAGTAATCTACTGGCGTCAATGTGTTACCATTTTGAACCTGGTTTTTATAATCCTTATATTCCGCATCTGTATAGCCGCCCCCCATGGACACTATCCAGCCTTGTGCAGGAACAAACCTTGTCTCTAGCTCCAGCCCCTGACTGCGGCTTTTACCTGCATTGTCGGTGACGATTAAGCCTCCGGGTACCAGCTGTTGCACCTGCTGATCTTTTATATCAATGATAAATGCAGCGGCACTCAGTGAGAGCCTGTTGTCGAGAAAAGTGGCTTTATAACCAAGCTCGTAGTTGATGCTGGACTCGGAATCGTAAGATGGGTTAGACAGGTCGGGGTAAAGGATATCAAATCCGCCTGCCCGATATCCTTTCGCGGCAGTTGCATAAATCAGATCATCCTGAGCAGTTCGATATGCCAGTGATATTTTAGGGAGCAACTCGTTAAAACTCTTTTGATCCACAATCCGGCCACTGGCGCCAAATTCATTGTCTAAGGTGGTGTCGACATTTCTCTTTTCATGATCCCAGCGCAGCCCCAGGGTCAGGGTTAATTGGTCGGTGATTTCCGTATCGAGTTGACCAAACGCAGCATAACCGGAATTTTCTTTGACGGGGGTACTGATATTTGTATAAGGTCCGCCATATCCGTAAATAGTGTAATCCATGATATTGGCGCTGTGATTCTGTTGTTTGCTTTGATAACCATAAAGGCCGGTTAACCAATGGAACCTGTCCGCAGAATTTGACGCTAACCTTAGTTCTTGTGATATTTGCCACTGCTTTTCATCAGATTTACTATGATTCACAAATTGTGGGTTTGAGCCACCATCTTGATCGGCAGTGTTGATGTTTCGCCAGTCTCGCCAGCCACTAACCGAGGTGAAGTCTACGGTTTCGCCAGACCAATTCACCACTAAAGACGCCCCCAGAGAGTCTCTGTCATCAACCCCTTTGAAATCGTGATTTACCTGATCCGGATTAGCTTCAATTTCTGCCGCTGGCCCCATGGCGTATGAGCCGCCCCGAAAATGCTCTAAATCCAGTGTTAGTAATGTCTCCAGGTTTTCAGTTGGCAACCAGCGTAGCTTAAGCCTGCCGGTAATGTCTTCGCGCTCATCTGCTTTTTCATTAAGGTAGATATTTTGGATATGCCCATCGGACTGCAACGCCGATAAAGCCAGGCTTAAACTGAGCTGGTCTTCAATTATCGGAGTATTAAATGTGCCGGAGAATTTACGCCGCGAAAGGCTATCTGCCGATAACGACGCTTTTCCTTCCAGGTAATCTCCGGGTTTTTTAGTGGTAATATTAATAATTCCAGCTAAAGAGTTACCACCGTATAAGGTGCCTTGTGGCCCGCGAAGTACTTCAACCCGCTCTATGTCGAGTAAATCCATGTCAAACATACCGCCGCTAGTGTAATTAACGCCGTCAACGTAGAAACCTACGGTTGGCTCGGTAAACAAGCCAGGCCCAATACCCCGAATAAACACATTGGAGTCTCTTCGGCCTCCCCAGGTAAATATATGAAGGTTGGGAACCTGGTGCGATAACTCAGTGATCGACACGATTTCAGCATCTTGCAGTTCGTCAGCCGTGAGTGCAGTAATACTCGAAGGTACGTCGAGTATATTGCTGGCTCTTTTCTCTGCAGTCACAGTGATCACATCGAGCTGATCTGAGGACGTTGAAGTGGTTTCGCTAGCAATGGCCGGTAATGCGGTCAGGCAAGACAGAAGCAGGGCCGATTTAACTAACGATTGCTGTGAGTTAACAGGTACTTTGTCAAACAGGTGTTTTATAAGAGGTGAAATAGATCCGGGTGTCGACAAGTTATAGTTAGTTTTCCTATTATAACGAGTCCTGTTAGCAAAATTCCTTGTCATAGTCATTCCAGGTAGAGTTAAAGTTCAACGGTTGGTGACTATATTAAGGCGGTGTAAATGAATTCCTCCCCGAAAGAGAATTTGCTTCCCCGTATCAGGATGATTTTTAGTTTTTACGGGGTGGGGTAGCAAGCTATAAAATGTTCAGTGTCTTTTAGCGAACACCGAGGTCGCGGTAAAGCCGCTGGGCCGAGTGTCGGACCACCGCCTACGAGAAAATGGCAAAATAATGTTTCAGGATGGATATTAGCTTTATAAACCTACTCATTATTGAGCTTGTCGATGTAGCTTTAATTCTTGAAGAGTTCACCAGAGAACGTTTAGCCAGGTTTCACTCGTAAGCTTCTAGCAAAAACTTCGGATAGAGTATCTATATTATTCGGAAACTATGAATGCTAGAACGAGGCAACTTCCTCGCTCCAGCATCTTTGCGGCTTTAAGTTCTGGATGCCTCGTAGATTGGCTCAATCGTTGCCGCCAGTGCTGTATTGAAGTCATTATCCGCTTGATCTGCAAACAAGTTGTCAGTCAATACTCGCGAGAAGCTTGCAATGACCCCCTTGTTTGCTGCTAAACGACGGTTAGCTTCTTCTATCGGGAAACCGCCAGATAAGGCGACAACTTTGACCACGTTGGGGTGTGCTATGCACTCTTGATAAAAGTTCGGCTCCTCGGGAAGTGACAATTTCAGCATTACTAGCTCATCACGGTCGAGTTTGTCCAGCTGCTCCAGTAACTGAGCTTTAAGAAGAACTTCCGCAGCGCCTTTTTCCGGGCTGTTAATGTCAACTTCTGGCTCAATGATTGGCACAAGACCAGCTGCAGAAATTTGTTTACCAACTTCAAACTGTTGCTCGACGAGCTGTGCCACACCTTGTGAATTAGCAAGTTTAACGACTGAACGCATTTTTGTGCCAAAGACATCTTTTGCCTTGGCTTTTTTCAGCAGTGCATCAAGCCCGGCAATAGGTTTCATTAATTGCACGCCGTTTTCTTCATCTTCAAGGCCTTTGTCAACTTTAAGCAAAGGAACTACGTTTTTTTCTTCCCAGAGGTAAAGGGAAGATGCTTTCCCCTCTATTTCGCGATCTAAGGTATTTTCAAACAAGATTGCACCGATTACTCGGTCGCCGTTGAATGCAGGGCTGGTGATGATACGTGAGCGCATTTTATGAACCAGTGCGAACATATCTTCATCGTTACTGTAGGCGTCTTCATTTACCCCGTAAGCTTTGAGTGCTTTTGGAGTACTGCCGCCACTCTGATCCAGTGCAGCAATAAACCCATCTTGTGTATTAATCTTATTAAGTTGCTTTTCAAATGTAGACATATATAAATCACTATTAGTTGAGAATCCGAACAATATACGCTTACATAAAAGCTTGTGCAAATAAGACTTATTAGCATTGGTCTGTCTCTGTGGGATTAATCAGAATAAGGTAACAGTGTCTGTTGAAGTGGTTGCTGACCATTTTAGCTTTAAACTGGGGCTTACTTTAGCTAGTGGCCATCCTGAAACACAGGAATAGGCAGGTTGACCAGTATTTCTGTAGGGGTCGAATCCATCTCAGGGATGAGATGTTAAATGCATGGATGCGCGTTCGGCGAATATCGTGATCGCTATGTTCGCCTTTTTTGCCTATAAAGAGGCATCCGCCCCTAGGTCGTTAATATAGCCTTGAATTTGGCGTTTCAGAATGGAAACTAGCAGAGCTTACTTTCACTGCGAGGTTATGGATGTTCATGTTTGCTCGTAGTTTAGTGAAATCCAAGTTTCGCCGTGTTGCTTTGTCTCACTTATTAAGGGCGGTGCCGTCACATCTTGAGTCGCAACAATTAACTAAAGAAAAGCAAACCCTGATACGCCCACCTAAACAGATCCTGCGAGCTCCCTACCTATCCTCAAAACCGCATCAATCAAGCCCGCTACCTGTGATTGATCCGATCGTGCTCAAATATAGCAGGGGCGCAGAGCCAGTACTCCCTTCACTCGTGTCGTATTTGGTATATATTCATTCTCCCTCACTAAGCGGCGGTGGATCCGTTGGTTGAGCTGATTCAGGTCGGCGATATGGGGATTGATGTAACGAAAGCAACAAATAGAAAGGGTTGGCTCCGTTAGGACTTCCAAATTAGGATGTTTGTTAGCAAAGAAGGCGATTGAGCGCGCCATATCATTGTGGCGCTTGACTCGTTGGCGCATTCCCTCGACACCGATTTCCCGGATCAGAGCCCACACGACGACACCGCGGCATGGGGCGATTAATTCAACGCCATAGTCAAAATATGGGATGCCAAAGCTATCTGCAGAATGCGCTATTTCTGAAAGTGAATTTTTGCCTCGTTCGCTGGCACATTCAAGGTAATCAGCGGGTTCTTGGGTAAACGCGCGATACAATATCGCTCTGTCGCGAACAAATGTGGCGGACACTCCAACGGATGCGCCGAGCCATTTATGGGGATCGACAATTACCGAATCGACCAACTCCAACCCTTTATAAAGATGACTAATCCGTTCATCCAAAATACCCGGTAATCCATAAGCCCCATCGATATGAAACCAGATTGAGTTGTCCTGTGCAATTTCCCCTATGGCTTGAAAGGGGCGCCTATTGCGCCCTTAGAACTCAGGTTGTTTAACAAATGGATTGTTTAAATCCAGCGTTTTTGGACGTGTTGCTGGGCTGTCGCCAACGTCGCCTATGCCTGGGTAATAGTTTTCCCCATCAATGTAGAGAATGTTGTAGTCATCGCGGCAGCCACTAGTAATGCTTTTATCTACACAGGTGCCATCAAACTCCAATGCGGGGATGCTGTTAGTGGTGTAAACAATATCACCAAATTTGTTCACCATATCTATTTTGGGTTCAATGAGCAGATTAGTGCACAGGCTGTCGTTATATATCAAATGGTGAACTTGCAGCTCTGAGGTTGTGTAGCTGTGATAAGAAACAATATAAATTGTTTCGCCATTTGGCCCTTTTCCTGGATTTAGCATGCAATCACGTTTCCAGGTACCGGATAACGCCTGAATAATTTGCTGTTTATCTGTTGGTTCTTGGCTTGGCACTACGCTTGGAGTCGGTGTTGGTTGAACTTCGGGTATAGGTTGAGCTTCGGGTGTAGGTCCAACACTTGGCTCAACGATCGGAGCCCCAGTGTTATTGTTTTTTTCACTGTCGGAAGAGCCACTTCCTCCACAAGCACTCAGTAAAAAAGTGGCTGCTAAAACCGGTATATATTTCATCAGCAATTATCCTTCGTAGTAAAAAATAAAATGCATCAAAAAAATGTATATTAAAATTAACCTAATTGTCAATAGCGAGTAAGGAGCATCATTCTTATATTTTTGCAGTCGAGGAAAGTTGGCACTGAAATGGGGCCGGCCTGAATGTTCTTATCTGGGGTGATGCGATATCCCGGGTCTGCTTTACAAGCGATTGTTAACCTAACAGCTTGGCCGCTGTCGTAAACAGGTCTAGCATAACGGTGTCATCAAGCGACATGAGTAAACCGATGAAAACGATAGAGGCCGTTGGAGTAACCCTATGGGTGATTAAGCAGAAGTCAGCAGGCAGTATATTAGCCAAATGTCCGGCTAAATAGCTGGGATACAGTGAAGATCTGAACCTGAAGAGTAGTGGCTAGCCTGTGCAACTCAGTGATTCTATGCCCGACTGGGCTCTAGGAGTATTGGTGTTGATAATGCATTAGCCAGCATTGGAATACGTCGGAGCTAATCGACGGACTTAGTTTACAAACTGGAATCGTCGGTCGGACGTTTCGGTGCGGGGGTATGGGGGCTAAAGGTTAGGTACCTCAGGCTATCCGATTAAATGTATTTTGCTACAGAAGCATAACTGGCTAACGCGTCAACTCTTGACGAAGCAGGTTTTGATGTAACGAAAAGTTCACCCTTTTCAAATGCATTTTTCATCTCTTTATCCTCCATCGAGGAAAGTACAGTTTCATATTCTTGCTTAAACCAATCAGGAACTTCTTGAGTGTTGATTAAAATTTGGTGTTTATTTATTGCGAGGCTACTACCAGCCAGTGAAGAGCCACTTTCTTCAACCATTTTAGTAAAGGCGTCTTGGAATGCTTTACCTGCAGCAATCACTGCCTCATCAGAAATATCGAGCCCTTTTGCTGACCACTCATCCATTGTGCTTTTACCCAGTACCATTAACCCTTTTTTATACGGCCCGTTCTCACCAGTAAAATTGACAAACTCGCCACTTTTTAACTCTTGTAACATTTTTGATCTTGCTGCTTCGCTGATTTGCACCGTGTCAGAAGGTTTTTTCTCGACTGGCAAGTTGTTGCCGCCTACTACAGCTATATTGGTACCATTCTCTGCCTGCTTGGTTTGGGCTATCGCGGACGTTTTCCCATAACTATTCACTATCATCGACATTACACTCCTATGCTCACTTAGAGCAAAGCAATATTAATGCCATGAGGTGTACTAGCTAGTGAGATATAGCGCCCTTAATAAGCGGCGCGACTTATTGTGTCCACTTGATTTATGGGTTATGCGAAACTTGCAGCACAAACAATTGCTCATCGGGTGATGCTTGGATAAAGCCACACTTTTCCAAAACCCTCCTTGATGGGATGTTGTCCTTCTCAATACCACCAGTAACTGACTTAATACTGTTGTTCTGGCACCAGATGACAAAGCCATTTATAAGCTCACTCGCTAAACCTTTCCCCCACGATGGCTCAGCCATCATGTAGCCCAAGCGCAAATCTGAACCGTGTTGGTCTTTAGCTGACTCAAACAAGATTATTATGCCAATAGCATTTCTTGAAGACTTTTCCGCTGCCAGTAAAGTTACCCCTTCATCGTCGCGCTCTGCTATCCAAGCCTCTGCACGTGCCAATGTGAAGGAGCCTTGCCACCCTCGGCCCTGGAGGAAGAGAGTGAGTAACTTGTGGGGTAAGGATGCTCTTTACGATGACAGCTAGCTCTTGCTCTTGCCACTCTTCAGCGGTCAGAGAATGCCACTCTTTTACCAGGAGTCTATCTGTCGAGTAAGCCCAATCTGTATTTAAGAATTTCTTCACCTTATATTTCCACAGGGCTATAGCGGAGTTTTTCAACACCCTAGGCAGCGCTGTATTAAGTTACTTCCAGCAATATTTTGATCCTGCATCGTTGTCAATTCGGGCTTTCTGTAGTTTGGAAACATTGTCTGGATTGTTTAAGTAATCACTTTCTTGTTTCATACTATCTTCGATTTCACTCAGCGCTAATTCCAAATTAGCGTCTCGGTTGCCGGGCTTGGCAGGAAGTCGCTCCATATAGACGGCTTGATAAGGATTGTTTTTCACCCATTCAAATGCTTTTTTTCGAATGTTTTTTTGCGTTTCAAGATCACAAAATGCATAACCGTTGATAACAGGCCCAGCAAGTACAGCGAAATCCCGTGTAGCCTGTTCGACCTGAGCAAGAGATGGATGGTTTATATTTAGTACGCCTGCTAGAGTGGTATATCTATCCTTAGCGGCGTAAAACCAAAAAACAGATTCGTCCCTCATCCCAACATCATAAAGACGAATAGATAAAACCATCATAGTCATGGGTGTTACATACGCATTGTTTTTTTCAATAACGTTTCTGGCATTAACAATGTCTTCTGCTTTGTTCGAAGACAATATTTCATCGTAATTTTTGGCAACAGAAACAATTGGTTTTCCATCCGGTACTTGTGCAGATTGGTAATACGGTAAAACATACACCCCAACTAAACGGACTTCGTTTTCTGATTGTGTTGAGCTGGAGTCTGAACCGTGGGCACTCACCTGGCTGGGTTTTGATTGGCTTGATGTGCAACCAAACGACAGACTAACGAATATAAATAGTGAAACGAGGGTCTTCATGGTTTTTTCTCTGTTGAAATTGTGAACGAACTTAGCTGCTTAGACATAACCATTTCCAGTGGCATGACAGCCTTGATGAATCTTGATTTAGTGGCTTGTTAGTTTTGTATTATGTACTCCGCTTCTTAACACTGATTACTCCAGCCATACAAATTAATATATAAAAAGTGTACATTCCTAGTTTTTCAGCCCACGTAGCCTGTGGAAGTGAACCATACAAACGAAGGTAGTCATTAACAATTAACATCCCAAAAAAAACGATGGCCGCAGTAGTTTTGAAGTAAAATACACCACCTGACTTGATAGAAAATATAGAGATAATCAATGCAGCTAATGAAAGATAAAAAGCCAGTACCGACATAGATCCTGGCACCATGCTTGGTGCAAGTGAAAGAACAGCTAAGGAAATTGAGAACCATCCTAGTATTTTAATAAACACTCGAGTTCGATGCCGCTACTTGTTACATGCTTAGTCATTCTGAAACAGCTCCCATGCGTGCTCTTCCATATCTTTACCAGTGATTTCTTCGCCGTCTTCACTGACTAGTTTGTAGAATTCTTGTTTGTCACCAATCCTGGCTGAACCTTCCAATCCGAGCAAAACAGTATATAAAGTATCAGTTAAAGCTAAATCAATGGTTCGCTTTATGGTGGTTTTTTGAACAGGGTTAAGCTCCATGCTCTCGATCAGTTTAGAAACTGCTGTCGTCTCATCTCCGGAACAATAATCCTTAACCAAACTCTCCTTAAGTTTGAAGAATTCTTTTGCAAACTCTCTATCGTTCATTCTCTATCCTTGTTAGTTATGTGTCTAAAACACCTTGAAGTTCACTTTCACAACGGCCAACAAATTTATTGTACTGACCCTTAGTTAGAAATAAACGATGAATGCCTGAATTTTTCTGTTGGCCTTTATCCAAATTTTGTTTTTGGTCGGAACCAACCCTGATAATCTCCAGTGAATCTAAGTCAATCTCAATAAAGTATCGAGTATCATCATTTTCAATCATGTCCATTAAAATATGCCTCCATGTGAAATGTAGTACGTGAAAACCTCTCAGAATCGAACACATAACGCCTTGCTCATTTACGCTGCGTAAAATGGATCAATTTGTGTACACCCAGCATGGGCATGAACCAATGAGCTGGAAGCCCTCTATAGGAAAAACTGCCTATATAACCTTTTGATTATTAGACGTTAACTATTAGCGAATGGCAAGGATTTATCCATGAGGAAGGGACTGGAGGAAGCGCTGGGTCCACCGTAAATGCAGGGCGACGCCTAGCCTTGTGCAGTGAAACCGGAAGGTCGGCCCAAATGTTGTTATCTGGGGTGGTATAGGATCCGGGGAGCTGCTTAACAAGCGATCGTTAACCTAACAGCTTGGCCGCTGTCATAAACTGGCCTGGCATGCCGACGTCATCAACTGAGATGAGGAAACTGATGAGAACGATAACGCTCATTGGAGTAATTCATTGGATGATTAAGCAGAAGTCAGCAGATGGCATAGTAGCGAAATGCCCACCGTCATGGTTTGCACGTCATTGTGACTGGCGGCGGAATTGGTGTGCGCAGGTGGCAATGGAAAAAGTTGAAGGGCAACTACCTGTTTAACGAATTCGCCATCGCCAAGGTGTTTCACACCCGTTTTTTGACTCGGCTAAAACACATGGTCCATTTCGTTACCGTACCAAAGAAGTGGGAGATTGACTGTCGGCACACTGGGCGTGGAAAAGCTGCACTGTAATGCCTGTCACACTATCTATACCTGAGGATTATCAGTGAAAATAAGATCATCGTCAGGTAACACCAGGAAACCCATCAAATAACCTGTCTAAGGGTAACAATTGTTGCGCCCTTTGTAGGAGCAGATGAAATCTAGTGCCAGCAAGGTTCGCCGAACAAGCCCGATAGATCTGTTACCCAAGTTTGACCAGTCCCAAAATACCAATGGTCGTATTAGATGTTTCTGGCCGAAGAAATTTGACATCGCGACCCTGACTGATGAGGAAATAGAGGGTTGAATATTACTGCTTAACCTAACACCGAGAAAAGTATTAGGTGGGTTAACACCCTTGAAGTCTTTACTGGTATGCGTGTTGCACTTATTGCTTGAATCCAGCCTTGATCTTTAATTATGATTGTTTTGAAGTTTATATCTTTCTAAGTGATTATGTGGAAAGGGTATTGTCAGATAACTTAGCTTTCCAACTTATGTGGTTAGTACTAATCTACCTAAGGAGTTATTTAACTCCTCTATATAAATTATGAGTATTAGTTTGAGAGTAAATCACATTGTATTATAGGTTTTTGGTCATGGACTCTATGTAATGCTCTGTAATATTAATTATTGAAACTTGTACTAGCCTTGTTTTCGAGGCTTACTGCTGATTATGTTCTACTTGTTCTATTACGCTATTGGTTTCAGCCTAAATTAAATTTAATCTAATCAAAGGAGATATATAGTGAGTGCTTATAACCTTAATGTCAGTATCAATAGTCAAGATGTACAAGAAATTAATTCCGCATCTCAAAAGATCGTAATTGTTAAGCAAGTTGGTGGTAGTTCAGGTCAACCGGTAGCTTGGGTCTCATTCTCTCCATTTGAAAATAATGTTGTAAGCTGGGAGACAAGCTACGGGGTTTATGCATCAAGTACTGAAATTCAAAGTGGTGCAACAATCAATAAAACATCGGCGGTAAACCCGGCAACCGCTGAAATTGTTTATCCATTTGAGAACGGTACGTTTGGTAATCCAACTAGTGGTGATGTATCATCAAACTCCTATTCTATTTCAAACAAATATTCTAATCAGTTTACATTTGGATTGGCTCAATCGGTAACTGCAAATGGTAATAAATTTGAGGCAAGCCCACTTAACGCAGTGCAAGTTCTTAGCAAGCAAAATGCGACATTTACCCCTATTGAAAAAATCGCAGTTTTTTTGAGAGCTAATTTTAATAATGGTGTAGTTATATCAGAGATTGCCAGTAATGCACTAGATATTGATCTTACTCAACAATCAAATGTTAACATTCGTTATGACAAGGCTCTTGGTCAATTTGTGATGTCTAGCTAATATTTGGCAATGTATTGACCGTTCCCGGTTAATCTTATGACTAATCAAAAAACCTTGAGTATAGAATTTAACCCAGCCGATTTACCTTTGCTAAATCAGGCTGGGTTAAAAGTTGTTTTGATAAAGGACGTTGAGAATGGTGGGAGTAACGTCTGTTGGGGAAGTTACACGCCTTACGAAAGACAGACGTTTATATGGGATCCGGTTTATCAACTTTTTGTATCGCCAGATAAGGTGGTTAATAGAAATACAATAACAGCTACTAGCAGGATAAATTGTCTTCCAGGGCACACTTATATATCACGATATAACTCACTCTTCGTTTCAAGCGAAAACGATACGAAAGAACCTTATATAAAGGTTGAAAATGACAATGTACAAGATTACTTAACATTTGGCTTGGCGCAATCGCTAACATACAATAATAATGAAACAAAGCCTTTGCCGATCAACGCTATCACTGTACCAAAGAGGTTGTTTGCAAGTTTTTATGATTCCGGTTTTGTATATGTGTTATTGGCAACGGATATGCTCCAAAGCCAAATACTTACAAGTTTCGAAAAAGGGGGGTTATCGTTACCTTTAATTTTGGCTGGAAGAACTGCACAAGCCAAACCAATATCTCGTAGAGATTTTCTATTAGCAATGTCTGCAATTCCAGTTATTGCTGCTTTTTCTGGTGAGGCCCGAGCGAATAGCCAGGCTTGTTACTTGGATTTCAACAAAAATACTGAGATTACATTACGTTACTTCTCCAATATTGGGAAGTTTGTCCCAATGGTCGTATAAACGATGGCAATTCAATAAAACCCGATGATTTCGGTTTCGTTCTCGCGTGAAACAGTCCACTATTGTCCCAAATATTTATTGCGAATACGACTGCATGGATGTGAATCTTACCTATAGCTTGATATTAGTGGCCACAGGATTAGTCGCGGTAGTGATAAATACCCTCGCCGGGGGGGCGGCGCTGACCTTACCCGCCTTGATGCTTATGGGAATGCCTCCCGAAGTAGCCAATGCAACGAATTAGGTCGGTATCTTTTGGCAGAAATTCCCAGCGAGTTGAAGTTATCAACAAAATCATGTACATATATTTCATCTCCATGAAAATTGAAATTAACATTGTCAGTTAGTAATCGTTTTAAAAAGCAGCTCCGTCTCAGGGCCATGCTACCCAGACCTGAAGAGCTGAAACTACGCAAGCAGCTCTCAATGGAAAATTGGGGACACCCACAATCTAAATAGTGGATGTCCCCAATTTCCCCAATTTCCCTCCAATTTCCCTAACGTGGTGGCCATAGGATTAATTACCATTGCAACCATGGTGTTGCTGCCACTACTAGGATTTGAAACTAGTGTGAGCCCTGTGGGCTCACTGCTTGCTGATAATTCCAAGCCCTTGCTTTTGTTGCGCCTGTTGATCAAAATTATCCAGCTGTAGCCAAGCCTCAAATTTTAACTTAAGCGCTGACCATTCGCAGTCCAGTATCGAAAACCAGGCAGTATCTCTGTTTTGCCCCTTGATAACCGCAGCCTGACGAAAGGTGCCCTCGTATTCGAAACCCAAACGACTGGCGGCTGCCCTTGAAGGTAAATTAAGCCCATTGCACTTCCACTCGTAGCGACGGTAACCTAATTTAAACGCGTATTTCATCATCAAATACATTGCTTCTGTCGCCATACGGGTTCGCTGCAATAAGGGTGAAAAATACAGGTTACCCACTTCAATTGAGCCCGCCTGCGGAGCGATGCGCAGATACGCTGCCAACCCAATTGCCTTGCCTGACTGTTGATCAACAATGGCGTAAAACTGCTTATCTTGCATCCTGCAATAGGTTTTCAACCAGCGTTCAAAACTGATCTCATCAGCAAAAGGGCCATAAGGCAGATAACGCCAAAGTTCTTCGCTTCCGTCACAGCAGCAGGTTTGATAGAGAGATCCGCCATGGCGACTCGCATCCAGGGGTTCCAGGCGACAATAGCGCCCGGTTAAAATAGTCAAAGGGGGGGCTGTCGGTGCCTGCCAGTTAGCCAGGTTCGTCTCGGACGGAAAAATAGATAGGGATCCCTTGGTTTGCATATCGCTACTCCAAATTGCGCTGTACTGAATTTTAGAATTAGCTTAGCTACTTCTGGTATGCTTGTTATCAACCAAAATCTATTTTATAACCATACCAGATGAGCCAGGTAAATTTTCAACTTTCCCAGAGCTGCACACCAGCCTACCTTAGAATTGCCGACGCTATCCGCACTGCTATTTGCCAGCTACAACTAGCCCCCTTAGAGAAGCTGCCTTCCAGCCGCCGGTTAGCAGAGCAGTTTCAGCTTAGTCGACAGACAGTAATGGCGGCACTTGCCGAGCTCTGCGCCGAAGGCTGGCTGTTGAACCGGGAGCGTTCGGGCTATTTTGTCTGCGCCGCTGTGCCGATAATAAAAAGCCAGAGCAATTCCCAGCCGGCCTTAGTATCGACACAAGCCAAGTTAAAGACCTGGTCACTGGCAACGCCCAAGCGCCCCTTTGAGTTAGACAGCAACACCTATAAATTCAATTTTATGGGCGGCCTTCCCGATTTAAATAACTTCCCAAGCCAAGAATTTAAGCGTTTTATCAATCGCGCCTTAAATCAAGGTAAAAGTGAGTTGCTGGGTTACGCGAATCCGCAAGGAAGGGGCGATTTTCGGGCGCAGCTGGCAATATATTTAAGGCGTATGCGCAATATTCAGACTCGCTCACTGCTGGTAACCAATGGTGCCCAGGAAGCCATCTATATGATTGCACAATTGCTGCTTTCGATAGGCGATCGAGTAGCCGTTGAGGGTCTGTGTTATCCCCCAGCCTGTCAGGCACTGCAAAGCAGTGGCGCACAGCTGGTTAGTATTCAACAAGACGACCAGGGTTTGGATCCCGATCATCTTGAGTCACAACTGAAGCACCAGCGGATCAAATTGCTCTATCTCACTCCACTGCACCAGTACCCAACTACTGTCACCTTAAATGTGGCCCGCCGTCAGCGTATCTACCAATTGGCGCAGCAATATGATTTTGCGATCCTAGAAGATGATTACGACCACGAGTTCCACTACGCCTGCCAACCATTGCCTCCCATGGCCAGTCAAGATCCGGACCAACGAGTGATCTATCTAAGCTCATTGTCAAAGGTATTATTTCCAGCTAGCCGTATCGGCTTTTTGGCCCTACCAGACGCTTTGTTATCACCCCTGTTAACCCTTAAGAAAATGATCAACCAACAGAGCTCAAATCTAATGCAGCTGGCCATTGCGCTGTGGATGCAAGACGGCGGCTTCGAGCGTCACTTAAGACGCAGTACCCGCCGCTATAAACAGCGACTGGAAAATACCTGTGAGCAAATTGAGCGGGCAAATATACAGGGGAAAACCCTGCGTTTTAACCGTCCCCAAGGCGGCATGGCGCTTTGGTTAGATCTGGGGCAAGACAGCAAAAGCATTGCCCAAGCCGCCAAACAACAGGGGATCTATCTGCAATATCAGCAACAACTTGATGTCACGGGGCAACCGGGAAGTCATGTGCGCCTCGGATTCGCTGGCAATAACGAAGATATTCAAAATGAAGGTCTGGCTAGGTTATTTAGTTTACTGAAATAGTTTATTGGCTGAAATACCGTATCTTCTACTTGTCGCAACCTGTACAAACCCTTGATCTAACACACTGCCACGATACTAAATTTTCAAAAAAAGAGACCGCTAATAATGCGGCCTCTTTAAACAAACTCCCGTATTACTCTTTGAGCTATCCTGAATAAATTATTTAATTTTCAATAAATTACTACCGTCTGGATTATCAATCACGATTAACCACTCACCATTGTCTTGACGTCTAAGTAAAGCAACGGATAAACCGTCCTGTTCGACCGCTGTGCCATCTGGATCTGTCGCTTCCATTACCCAAGGAGCAATATGAATCGCAATATCATCAGCAATAAACACTTCATGACCATGGTATTCAAACTTAGGCTTCATTTCTGCCGCGCCTTGGAAAATTTCTCGTAGCTGATTTCTATCAGAAACATGCATATCGGGCTGAAAAATAACCATCGCAGTCTTTTCATAGGTTTTCAAAGCGCCATCTATATTTCCCGACTCAAAAGCTGTCGTCATATTTTCGATCGTAGTATGTATTTTCTTCTCTTCATCGTTTAGGCTAGGTTTGGAATCCTGCTTTACTTTTATCAGGTTATCGCCATTAGGGTTATCAAGCACCATTAACCACTCGCCATTATCCTGATGTCGTAGTACGGCAATAGATAAACCATCCTGCTCAGTTTTTGTGCCATCTGGCGCGTTAATAGTCATCTCCCACGGGGCGATATGAATGGCCATATCGTCAGCAATAAACACTTCATGACCGAAGTACTCGAATTCGGGCTTCATGGCCGCGGCTTCCTTAAATACTTCCTGTAACTGCTTTTTACTGGAAATATGCATATCAGGTTGAAAAATGACTTTTGCATTCTTCTCGTAGGTTTCTAAAACACCATCGATATTTCCTGACTCAAAAGCGGCGGTCATATTTTTGATAGTGGATAACACCTTTAGCTCTTCGTTGTTCATTTTTCGTTCCATGTCCTGATTTGCTTGGCTTGAAAGCGACATCAATACAAGGATTGATGATGTCACTAGGTTAAAAATACTGTTTTTCATTTTTCTGCAACCACCATTTCTACTTTCCATAATGATTTTTTACCTGTGCTGGTTAGAGCCTACAAGCCAGCGCTAAATACCAATTTATTCGGGTTTAAGGCATCCCCACTAGGTATTTTTGAGCTTACTCACTTGCTCTTCAGTAAGTTAACTTTACGTCGCCAATGAAATACAATGAATACCCATTAAGCCCAATTACATACCCCAGAGTACATATGGAAGCTTTTTCAAGCCTAATGCTACAACTTCGCCTAAATGCACAGGTCTACCACAACGCCCTTATTTGTGGTGATTGGCACATTGAAAATGAGAGCCTGGGGTAAACCTGCTTTCATATGGTGACTCAGGGCGACTGCCGACTTAACGTCCCAGGACACTTGCAGGCTGAACTGTCTCAAGGCGACTTGGTCATCTTCCCACGTGAACTGGCACACTCGATGGACCCGTTGCAACCAACTGATGGTCCCCATGAGCACTTACCCTATGCCGATGCCGTTCACCGAAAAGGGATGGGCTTACTCTGCGGCTCAGTTACGTTTCGTCACAGTGGTAGTCGATTTTTGCTCGATGCTTTACCAGCGGTATTTGTCATTGCTGCGAAAGAGCAGAGCGGTTGGATTAGCTCTCTGTTGGAAATGATTATGGCTGAAAGCCTGGTCCCGGAAGCAGGCTCAATCTCCATTCTCGATCGCCTGTCGGAATTATTGTTTATCTACGCCCTTCGCCAATTTCTGCGAGAAAATACCGAACATACGGGAGTATTAGCTCTCTACGGTCACCCTCGATTGGCCAAAGCGGTTGCTGCATTGCACAGTAATCCTGCTCATAGCTGGAGTCTGAAAGAATTAGCGGAATGCGCCGCCATGTCTCGCACCAGTTTTGCCAACAATTTCAAAAAAATCAGCGGTTGGACCGCAATGCAATATCTCGCCTGGTGGCGTATGCAACTGGCATGGTCTCAGTTAAGTGAGGGGGAAAGCGTAACAAAGGTATCGGTCAATATCGGCTATCAATCCGAAGCCGCATTCTCACGGGCATTTCAAAAGTGCTTTGCTACTAGCCCGGGGAAAGTCAGACGTAAGGTTTAACAATCAGGTTTGTGCTACCGCTGGGACACTCAGAAAATACTTGTTTTATTTCTGTTGTCGCAAGATTGTGGCTGTCCAGTTATTCCTGCTTCTTTTAAGCTGGACTCTGCAGGGCGATTAAGCGCTTTTTCCACTGCTTGTATTTTAAATGACTTTGTATATCTTTTGTTCATTTTTTGCTACCTCTAACTGAAAATTAGAGGCGACAACTATCCTGACACAGGGGGTTAAGGAGGACGCTTGACCAACTTGAGTCCATCACAATCTCTGTCAAGCGATGATACTGCTCAGCGCTGCGTCAAAGGCCCAGCCTTAAATCAAAACCTACTTTTCAAGTGCTCGCTAGAGATAATCGTCATCATGCCTGGCTTAAGGTCAAGTGTAATAAAGGCTGCCCAAGTATAGACAACATTAGCATTGTGGCGTTCGCTCAGTGGCTCACCCCAAAATGGGATGAGTTACAGCAGCAAATCCTCAATGGCGTCTACACACCTTCCCCTGTGAAGCGGGTCACCATAAACAAAGAGCTGGAAACGCGCGGGGTAGCGAGGAGTCCCATTAATGTCAGCGATTGGCTGCGGCATCAGTAGCAAAAGTTTTTAGAGCAGCGCCAAGGCTCCGGAACCCATCAAACTTGGGTAACAAATGAGAGGAGAAATCTGAGGAAATAAGCGCAGTTGTTTGAGATAATTATTTCGCGAAAAACACTATCAAGAACAACAAAATGCCGATACTAAACCGAACACCACTTAGCTCCTCAGATAAACTCGATCTTCTCGCAAAGAGCTGCATTTTACAAGCCCATGGTGATGTCACCGCCTTATCTGACGAATTCAAGATATCCCGCAAGGCTGTCTACACCGCCCGCGGGGCTGCCCGGGCTGCCTTCGACGCCCTCGTCAAAACGCAAAGTGAGCCGGATTGTATCGCGACGCTTGATGTGGATGTGCCACACCTGCGCCGCAGTATTGTCGCGTTAACCATCACTGCCCCCAATTCCATTCGCAGTATTGAAGCGCTTATACCTCTGCTGTATCCCGGCTGTAAAGTCAGCTATGGCTATATACAAGGGGTTATTGCCGAGGCGCAAAAAAATGCCGCTGACTTCAACCGAACGGTGCCATTATCAGCCATCCAGAGCGGTGCGGTGGATGAGATGTTCAGCCAGGGCGACCCTGTGCTGGCGGGTGTTGACCTGGATACCGGCTACCTGTTCTGCCTGTCTCACGAGCTACAGCGTGATGCTAAAACCTGGGCCAGAGTACTCCAACAGGCTGCTGCGCAGGGGATGGTGCCAAAACACATCATCAAAGACGGCGCCAAGGGGATAGCCGCAGGTGTCACAACGGTTTTCGAACAGGCACAGCAACGTGATGATATTTTTCATGCCCTGTATATCGCTGCCAAGGCGGTGCGCAGGGTTGAGCAACGTGCTTACTATTACATTGCCCAGGAAGAAAAGGCGTACCAGGCCATCAGCCCCGCCATAGCAGAAGACCCGCATGATACATTCGGTCAATGGTTACGTGCGGATAATCAATGCGATAAGGCTATAGAGCGGTATGAGCAGGCCGAGCGGGCATTACATCTTCTTCATGCCGCCTTCAGCTGCGTTTGTCGAAGGACCGGCGAGCTAATGACGACCGAAATGGCTCAGACTAAGCTGGCCCAGGCCACCCTATTACTGCGCAGGGCGGCACATAAGGAATGCAACAAGGCGGCGACCTACTTGGAAAACCGCTTGGATGGTCTCACTTTGGCCACCCAGGCGCTCCATGATAAGTTGCAAGGCTGTATTGCACGTTATTCTCAGCAGCCAGTTGAGCTGGCCTGCCGCTTCTTCGAGTGCCGACGTGAACTGGCAAAAGCCGGGAAGCACAAGCAACAGCGGCTTATTCAGGAAATGCTCGGCAGCTACCACCTGTTGACCACACAGTTGGATGAAACACGCTGTGAGCAGCTGATGCAAGAAGTGGAAATATTGCTCAGCAAACGTCACCGCGCGTCCAGTGCCATTGAAGGCTTCAACGCCACCTTACGCACTTATCTGTATGCCAGAAAGGGCGTAAACCAACCGTTTCTTGAGTTATTTCGCGCCTGGTACAACCTGCGTGAAAAACGCTGGGGACGTCACAAAGGCCAGTCAGCCCATGAACTCTTGACGGGAGAAAAGGTGGCTGATTGGTTAACGCTACTTGGTTTCCCACCGAGTAAACTCAGCCACTGATTTTAGCCTGGTAACAGGCAAGCCAAACTGACTATTTATTAATCTTATCCAGCACTCGCTGAATTGGAGAGGAGCTATTGGTTTTGTGACCCTAAATGGGTGGAATTTGATCAGTCCCAAGGCTCCGACATAAACATGGCTCTGAGCAACAGGGATTTATCTCGCTAAAGGAAGGTTGGATAAGGCTTCACTATGGTAAGTGAACCGCCCAGTGCGGAGTGAGGGCAGGGGGTTAAAGCTCCCCGGCTATACCTGTACAACCCTTTGAGTATAATGTTCATAAGCAGTAACTTTATCGTAACCCTCAGAGACATAGAGAGCTTTAGCTTTCTGATTATCAATAGATGTAGCCAATTTAACAGTTAAAGCCTCAGTATCGATTGCAAATTGCTTTACGTGTTGAAGTAATGAACGAGCAACTCCTTGCTCACGAGCAGATTCATCAACAAACAAATCATTGAGATACCACATTCGTTTCATTGCTACTGATGAAAATGAAGGATAAAGCTGAACAAAACCAAGTGGTTTATTTTGATTGGAATAAGCAATAAAAATCGCTGACTCTGAATTACTTAGTCGCTCAAATATAAATTGTTGAGAACCAGCTAGATTCTCAGGTTGGCCATAGAATTGTCTATACGCATCAAATAAGGCTGAAATGTCGTCTAAGTTACTAATTTTACATTCTATTATTTCCACTGAAATCTCCCTATTTCAGAAAAGGTAATACGCCAAGCAAGTGGAGTCTAGGCTGTCGTGCTGAAGCTTTTTGAGTACGCCCAGCATGGGCATGAACTAATGAGGTGTAAGTCCTCTATAGGGAAATCACCGTCTATATAACCTTTTGATTATTAGACGTTAACTATTAGCGAATGGCAAGGGCTTATCCGTGAGGATGGGGCCGGAGGAAGCGCTCGGTCCGACGTTTCGGGCAAAACTGCGAGCTGATGAACAAGAACACCATATGAGGCGTAGGTCCGAGGCGAGTTGGCACAGACAAGGGGGCGGCCTTCCGCAAGCCGAGTGATTTAAGGGCCACCGTAAATGCAGGGGGGCGTCTAGCCTTGTGCAGTGAAACCGGAAGGCCGGCCCGAATGTTCTTATCTGGGGTGGTACGGCATTCCGGGAACTGCTTAACATGCGATCGTCTCTCTAGCAGCTTGGCCGCTGTTTTAAACTGGTCTGGCATATTGGCCTCACCAATCAATATGAGCGAACTGGTGAACAACGATAGCGCTGATTGAAGTAATTCGACCGGTGATTAAGCAGAAGTCAGCAGACGGCACTCTTTTTAGCGAAAACAGCCAAATGTTTACTTTCCTTCGTAATGGTTGGGACACGGTGAATGCGGTAGGTCGCCCCACCTGAACCCGAAGAGCAGTGAGGAGCCTGTGCAACTAAATTATTCTGTACCCGACCGGGCTTTAGGGATATTGGCGTTGATAATACAGTAGCCAGCATTGAGGTAAGTAGGAGCTAATCGGCCAACTTATTTTACAAACTCTTTGGGAAACGCCCTGTGCGGATACGCCGGTCCGACGTTTCGGTGCAGGGTGTTGTGGGGGCTGGGGGCTAGATACCTCTGGCTACCCGATTATGTTGTTTTCCATGTATATAAGATGTCCTGTAACCCTTCTTCATTATTACAGTCACCATCTGACGCTTTGAATCCGTGCTTTTCGTAAAACCTTTGCGCATTTTTATTAACTTCAAAAGTACGAAGTTGCAACGTACCAGTCGATTCTTCTTTCGCAAGCTCAATAAGTTTGCACCCAGCTCCCTTGTTTTGATGATCTATATGGATATAGAGCTGATCGATCGTATTTTCATCTGTTGCCATAAAACCAATCAACTCACCTGTATGAACATCGCTTGCAATGTATACCTTATTACTTTTCGGTAAAATCTCGCGAAGGAAATAGGCTTGAGACTCAAATGAATGCAAAGGTGGGATCCCAATGGCTTTTTCCATAGATGTACGCCAAAAATCAACAACTATGTCAGTATGCTGTTCCTCAAATTCATTAATGGTAATACTTGATGATGTAGTCATTCTGAACCTCAACATAACGCCGCAATAAACTGCGCGTAATGCGGAGTTTGTTTTTGTGTGACAATGAGCTTTTCGAATACACGAAAACAAATGGAGTATTACGCGTCAGATTTAATTGCTTTGTGTACGCCCAGTATGGGCATGAACTTATGGGGTGAAAGTCCTCTGTAGGAAGATCACCGGTGTAATATCTGATTGATATTACACGCTAACTACTAGCGAATGGCAAGGGCGAACCCGCAAGCAAAATGATCTAACGGCCACCGTAAATACAGGGGGGTGCCTAGTCTTGTGTAGTGAAAGTGGGGACCGGTCAGACCTGGGTAACAGATCCTGAGAGATCTGTAGGAGTCGAACCCATCTCAGGGATGAGATGTAAAGCGCATGGATGCACGTTCGGCGAACGTTGCTGGCACAGGCTTCGCGGATTGCATCCACTCCATAAAGGGCGCTACAATTGTTACCTTTATACCTGTTAGTTTGATGGGTTCCTGAAAGTGCATGCAATTATCCGGGGAGATCTAATAAACATGCGTCCTGCGCTTACGCTGCGGAAACTCCTCGTCAGGGACTGGTTGATCAACCCTCGGCGTACTTACCTTTGCTGTTACCAAGTGCGAGCGAATCAACAGCAACCCAGCATAAGACAAGAAGCGTCCCGTCAAGCAATTGGTGGGGTAATTTATTAGAAGTCAGCATATGCCATAGTAGCCAAACGCCTGCCGTAATGGGCAGGACAGGGTGAAGGGCTAACATTTACCATTAAGGAGGAGGCTTGACCAACTTGAACCCATCACAATCTCCGTCAAGAGATGATGCTGCTCAGCAGCGATTCTAGGTGAGAACTGGCTCAGTAAGGTAAAAGGGGTTTTATGGTTGTTTTTTCTCCAAACCTGCTCAAGCTCGCTGCTCTACCTGATTTCACACTCAAATTGCAGGCAGGGATCAAGCTACACAGTTAAGTGCATTTTCCTCTAATTCGTATTTTCAGCTTCTTTTAACTGCCGTCACCTCGTAATCATCGCCATTGAGAAGTAGGTCCATCAAATGCTCCCAATCGTCTACAACGAGCATGCGGATCGTTGACCTAAAGTTTTCCCACAGGTGGGCCTTAGAGCCATAGGAAACTCGGCAAGCCTGATACACTCCGTCAGTGAGCTCAAAAATCTGATGAAAATAAAAGGCTAATAGGGTGAGAAGATACATGTTATAGCTCAGGTTTTGCTCACCATGGCCATAGTTGTGTTCAATGTGGTATCCCTGATTTTTCAGTGTGTTAAAGCACTCGTTTTCAATTTTCCACCGGCATCGACCTGCTCGGGTCATCTGCTGTACATTGGCTTCAGTGATCTCGATATCCGTTACCCAGCTATTGGTATAAGAAATTTTTCCTTTCTTATTTTTTAGCTGATATTTGAACCAGTTAACCTCCAACGCACCTTTCCCACCATGGAGGGGGACTGCATTTTGCCAGGTATAAATATGCGTGCGACCTTGGTTATCCATGTGCTGTGTTGTTGGTAGCTGCTTATAAGCTTGGAGCCACTCTTCCAGATACTTATGATCACCTGGCTTAGCGACAAACAGACAATGCATGCCATTGGCCATCACGGTTTCCATAAAGGGCTGGTGAGACATTAACCCGTCTCCACAGATAAGAAACTTCTGTCGAGGGTGAGCCGCCCTCAATTTATCAATAAACCGTTTGGCAGCATTGATCTCGCAGTCTTGCTTCTTACTCCCATCGCCATTTTGTATTGCTTCTGGCATCACAGGCAGCACCTGTTTTTTATCAGGGTGCATAATGGCCCCCTGTAAAACCCCATGGCTATGGGTTACCTCACCGTTTCTCTGTTTTTTGTGGAGACATTGCTCGCAGTGAACTGTCTTGGAGCGATGGTACTCAGTACCATCAATGGCGCACATAAGTACCCCTGGTAAGATGGCGTAGTCTTCCAGGTGTTTATGACGACGAAGACGACCGAAAAGTGTTTTGAAAATGCCAGCCATCTCCAGTGAGGGAATGTTATCCAGCACATCACGTAACTGGCTATCCCCAGGGATATTCTCAACATTGAAAATCGTTTGTAAGTTATTGCGCTGGTATTTTTGCTCCAGTCGTTTCTGAAAATGAAGCAGAGATGGATCCTGAAAATACATGCAGGCGAAGGCGCTCATCAATATGTCATGCTGGCTATAGGTACATTTACTCTGCTGCCTGCCATCGGGAATGGTGAGAAATTGCTCGGATAGCGCTTTCCTGAGGGCGCTAAAGCTTAAGTGCTTTTTACTTTTAGTCAGTGAGGCCAATAATTTATCTTAAAAAACGTCTAACGTGCACGCATTATACCCAAGCATTTGTTTTTCTTTGTGATCTAGTGGCGTCAGTTGTTGTGAGAGATCCGCCATTGTGGGGCTGGTTTTTGTGATCTTTTTGCCACTGTAGAGCAAATTAGCGCGAAAAGTCTTTTTTTAGATGCTTTGAACCCCTTGCTACACAAGGGGATTGGTCAACGCCCAGAATTGCTGGCTGCTCAGCGCTGCGTCAAAGACCCAGCCTTAAACCAAAACCTACTTTCTCAAGTGCTCGCTAGAGAGAATCTTCATCACGCCTGGCTTAAGGTCAGGCGTAATAAAGGCTGCCCAGGTGTAGACAACATTAGCATTGAGGAGTTCGCCCAATGGCTCACCCCAAAATGGGATGAGTTATAGCAGCAAATCCTCATTGGCGTCTACACGCCTTCCCCTGTGAAGCGGATCACCATAGATAAAGATGATGGGGGCAAGCGATTACTTGGGATCCCCACTGTATTTGATCACGTGATCCAGTAAGAAATAGTACGGAAATTGGGCAAGAAATTGGCAAATTGGAGACATCCACCATTTAGATTGTGGGTGTCCCCAACTTCCCCAACTTCCCCAACTTCCCCAACTTCCTCCCAGGAGTTCCGGTTAAATCAGCGGTTGCGTGTGGCATCACCAGCAAAGGCCCATGTCGAAGTTCGAAAACTCCAGGCATTCAACAGGGATTATCCAATGCTTACTTGAAGTGCCAGGGGTTGGTTGAGCTACGAGATGGATGGATAAGGCTTTACTATCCTGAGTGAAACGCCCTGTGCGGATACGCCGGTCCGACGTTTCGGTGCAGGGTGTTGTGGGGGCTGGAGGTTAGAGACCTCCGGCTACCCGATTATGTGACTATGGTCCAACAACTACTAACTGAAATCCATCCTCTGTCTTAGGAAAAACTTCATCTGTAAAACTATGACCGTACTTATTGGCCAAGGGACGAAACTTTTTATAGGCCACTTCATCGAATGCGTAGTACCCTCCTTTTTCCAGCCCTTTTAAAATATCACCTAAAGTAGTTTTTCTATTTTGGAATTCTAACCCTTTCTGTCTAAACTCAAGAGCGTATTTGTTCAAATTAGATTGTGTTCCAGCGATAATACAAGCTTCCCCATCACACAAGAGATCGTATGCGGGAGTAACCGCAAAATATCCAATTACTTTACTGTGATCTTTAGGCACAAAACCTCCGTTTAAGCAACTTGTGTACGCCCGGCATGGGCATGAACTTATGGGGTGAAAGTCCTCTGTAGGAAGATCACCGATGTAATATCTGATTGATATTACACGCTAACTACTAGCGAATGGCAAGGGCTAACCCGCGAGGAAGGGTCTGGAGGAAGCGCTCGGTCCGACGTTTCGGGCAAAACTGCGAACTGATGAAGACTAGGCGTCCCCCAAGCCCCACATATGAGGCGTAGGTCTAAGGCGAGTTGGCACAGACAAGGGGCGGGCTTCCGCAAGCCGCGTGATTAAGGGCCACCGTAAATGCAGGGGGGCTCCTAGCCTTGTGCAGTGAAACCGGAAGGCCGGCCCGAATGTTCTTATCGGGGGTGGTACGGCATTCCGGGATCTGCTTAACAAGCGATCGTCTATCTAGTACCTGACCGAAAACCCTACAACCCTTTATTCATAAGGGCTGTAGAAGGGTTTTAAAAACGAAGATTTAGATCCTAATACAGAAAACACCTAAAAATTGGGGCTATTTATGAAATATCACCCAAAACTTAAAAACTTCGATTCCGAATTCTGCCTGAAAGCCTTGCGCACTCTAGCTCTAGGAGTTTTCGTTCAGACACTATCTAACAGCTTGGCCGCTGTTTTACACAGGCCTGGCATGTTGGATTCATCAACCAATACGAGCGAATCGATGAAAACGATAGCGCCCATTGGAGTAATCCATTGGGTGATTAAGCAGAAGTTAGCAGACGGCACTCTTTTTAGCGAAAACAGCCAAATGTTTACTTTCCTTCGTAATGGTTGGGACACGGTGAATACGGAAGGCCGCCCCACCTGAACCCGAAGAGCAGTGAGAAGCCTGTGCAACTCAATTATTCTGTACCCGACTGGGCTTTAGGGATATTGGCGTTGATAATACAGTAGCCAGCATTGAGGTAAGTAGGAGTTAATGCCAACTTACTTTACAAACTCTTTGGGAAACGCCCATTGCGGACCCGCCGGTCCGACGTTTCGGTGCAGGGTGTTGTGGGGGCTGGAGGCTAGATACCTCCGGATACCCGATTGGATGTTCCACACCTGCGCCGCAGTATTGTTGCGTTAACCATCACAGCACCCAATTCTATTCGCAGTATTGAGGCACTTATTCCTCTGCTGTATCCCGGCTGTAAAGTCAGCTATGGCTATATCCAAGGAGTCATTGCCGAGGCACAGAAAAATGCCGCAGACTTCAACCGAACGGTGCCATTATCAACCATCCAGAGCGGTGCCGTGGATGAAATGTTCAGTCAGGGCGACCCTGTGCTGGCGGGTGTTGACCTGGATACCGGCTACCTGTTCTGCCTGTCTCACGAGCAACAGCGTGATGGAAAAACCTGGGCAGAGTACTCCAGCAAGCTGCTGCTCAGGGGATGATGCCAAAACACATCGTCAAAGACGGCGCCAAAGGGATAGCCGCAGGTGTCACAACGGTTTTCGATCAGGCGCAGCAACGTGATGATATTTTTCATGCCCTGTATATCGCAGCCAAGGCGGTGCGCAGGGTTGAGCAACGTGCTTACTATTACATTATTCAGGAAGAAAAGGCTTACCAGGCCATCAGCCCCACCATAACAGAAGACCCGGATGATACGTTCGGTCAATGGCTGCGTGCGGATAACCAATGCGATAAGGCTATCGAGCGCTGTGAGCATGCGGAACGGGCTTTGCACCTTCTTCACGCCACCTTCAGCTGCGTTTGCCGAAAGACCGGTGAGCTAATGACAACCGAAATGGCTCAGACTAAACTGGCTCAGGCCACGCTATTACTGCGCAGGGCGGCGCATAAGGAATGCAACAAGGCGGCGACTTATCTGGTAAACCGCCTGGATGGCCTCACTCTGGCCACCCAAGCGCTCCATGATAAGTTGCAAGACTGTATTGCACGTTATTCTCAGCAGCCGGTTGAGCTGGCTTGCCGCTTCTTTGAGTGCCGACGTGAATTAGCAAAGGCCGGGAAGCACAAGCAACAGCGGCTTATTCAGGAAATGCTCGGCAGCTACCGCCTGTTGACCACACAGTTGAATGAAACACGCTGTGAGCGGCTGATGCAGGAGGTGGAAATGTTGCTCACCAAACGTCACCGCGCGTCCAGTGCCATTGAAGGCTTTAACGCCACCTTACGCACTTATCTGTATGCCAGAAAGGGCGTAAACCAAGCGTTTCTTGAGCTGTTCCGGGCTTGGTACAACCTGCGGGAAAAGCGCTGGGGACGTCACAAAGGTCAGTCAGCCCATGAGTTGCTGACGGGAGAAAAGGTGACCGACTGGCTGACACTGCTTGGTTTTCCAGCGAGTAAGCTCAGCCACTGATTTTAGCCTGGCAACAGGCAAGCCAAACTGATTACTTATTGATCTGATCCAGCATTCGCTGAATTGGAGAGGAGCTATTGGTTTTGTGACCCCAAACGGCTGGAATTTGATCAGTCCCACTCTTTTTTACGTAAAGCTAACTCAATGATAAGAGGTAAATGATCTGAGCCAATATTATCACCGACTTTAAAATCGTTTATTACAAAGTGTTCCGAGATTAAAATATGATCTATTGGGATCATAAGAAAAGGTATATGTGTAGGCCATGTTGATAATATACCAAAACCTTGTCTCGCGTTATTTAACTCTGAAATAGTTTCAACAGCTAAATAATCACTTGACCACATAGACACATTTAAATCCCCAACTAATATTTTTGCTCCTGGTTGTTTGGCAATCCTCTTAGCTGAATCAATTAATTGGTTATTCCTAGCAGAATAATAAAAATGACTTATTGGCGGAATAGGATGAGTTGCAATCAAAGTTATATCTTTCCCTTCAAGAGAAAAAGAAACTTCAAGGCTAGCTAACCCCAAATCACCTAATGAAACTACACTCGATCTTATGAATGGTAATTTGCTATAGATGGCAATCCCAAAATTGTCATTTTGTGGCTGTTCTATTCGATATTTATATGTTGATAATGAATTAGTTAAACCTTCAACCCAAGCTTTATTTACTTCCTGTAATACCACAATATTTGGATTTTCTTTTTCTAGTAATTTACTAAATAGTTTAAATTGTCGATTAGACGTTAATACATTGCTATGAAGTATTTTTAAACTAGTTTTATGCTCAATAGTACTGATATTTTCCGAAGTGAAATACCAAGGAAGAATAGAAAACAAATGCACTATAACTAAAGTAAGCATAATGATAGAGAATCTGTAGCATTTATAAGCTATTAGATAACTACAGCAAATAATGCTGCTTACCAAATAAATAAGCTTAAAGTGGCTCATTAACTCGAAATAACGATTTATACTATCAAAAATAGAACAAACAGAAACAATGCAAGTTAAGAGGCTTATAACCTGAACCAAACCTTTAAAAGATAGCTTTTTAGTATCAGAAATGTGCAAAATCCTTTTGAGGCTTATAACCGTTCCGCGTGATTGCCGTTGTTAAAGCTATATACGCGCTCATCTGTAGGTGCTTAAGAGCTAAATTACAGTTAATTCAGTACGTTACAGTTACAAAAATTATAGAATCATAGGTGGAACAGGTATATTTAAGCCAGTATTAAATATTACAGGTAAGTGCATAAGCAAAAGTTCACCAAGGCTTAAATCAACCTACCAATCTAGGCAGGCCATGCAACACTAGGCGAATCAGTATACTTACAATGGTTAAAATGAATACATAATATCGAAAAACTTATACTTACCCACTTATCTATTTTTATTCAGATTAACGGTTGAAATCGTTTGTACACACTGATTTGTAACAGGTGAGCCGTTAAGTGCTAACCAATGTATACGCGCTAATATATGAATGAATCATTGTCATAATAATGTACTACCGCATCTATAATTTTCACTGTTGTGATGACCTCACAACCTTGCTCCAAATTTTCTAGCACTGACCTCAATTGAGCTATAGACAATAGCGAGCCATACCCTTTATAGGGTGACTCATCATATTCATCCCTTTCATCTTCGTCTTCATCGTCAATTATGAGTATTTTAGTGCTAGCGGATAAATCTGTGCAACTTTTTGCATACACATCAAAAAACCACTCATATTCGTCAAGTTCATCAATTAACTTTTGAAAATTTGTTTTATATCTCATTAACGAAAGGAGTCCGAATTATGGCTGAGCTTTAACGCCAAAATAATGGGAAAATAATAGTTGGTTAAAATAAGCGACGAAGGAGAAAAAACCAACTGTTGTATGTCCGTTTAATTGCCTTGTTAGCTGCGCATTACACTGCATAAATTAGTGATAGGTTGTATTGCGTTGCAAATATTCCTCTTTTGTTAAAAAAGATATTGTAATGTCAATTTTCTTTCTTTTAATTGTTCCTACACTGCAATTCAGTATGACACGTTCATCTTCAGCGAACAGTCTATTTTTTCTATCTATTAATTTCTCAAAGACACGTACCACTTCTAAATGGCTTTCTTGACCTGTTGTTATCTTTACAAGGATATTTCGATACTTTTCATTATCGGTTACTGCGTAATTCCAAGCGGCGGATGTAATAGTTAGGAGAACATTTAATCTTTTTTCTGAGTTTTTATCTGTTACGACTTGAATAAATGGTTTCATAAGTCTTAACAAATTATCAGATAATTTTTTGTTTTTCATTTGTATAATCAACCATTTTAAAAAATTAAACCTTTAGTAACCAAAGCCTAAGAGTGCCAGCTAACGCCCATTTAAGGGACTGATAATTGTTTGCTAAAATGTGTAGCGAAGCGAAACCGAGCAAACTGCTAGCAGTCCCACTTTAAACTCTTGTTAAGTTCGACCTCCATGGGTTGATAAATCAAACCTGCAGACTGGGCTATATCAGCCTTACACTCAAAACCATATTTTCTATACATAGGAACTGAGGATAAAGAGGCACTTACGGTTACAGTACCAACCTTCGCATAACTCAGGGCTGATGAAAGCAACTTTCTCCGAATGCCTTTCATTTGTTTGCCAGGCTCTACAAATAGCATGGCAATATGGCTACCTTCTTTTAGCTCTATTACTCCCACAACTTTACCATCGCACTCTGCGACAAGCATCAAATTGTCTTCTTTCATTCTGTTGAGGAAGGCAACGCTTGAAGCAATTTTAGAAAAGGTTAAAATTCCTTCCTCAGGCAGAGAACCTGCAACCGATGTTGAAAAAGAAGCTAGGCAGACTGCACTTACAGCTTCAACATCCTTCTCTTTAATTTCCCTAATATTCACCGATAACCCCAAGAACTTAACGCTTACATTTACGGCGGTTTTGTAGCGAGGAACGAGCGGAAAAACCGTCCAAACCACGCAGTGGTTGATGCAACATGTACTCGTGTACGCCCAGCATGGGCATGAACTAATAGGGTGAGAGTCCCTTGTAGGAGAATCACCGTTTATAAACATTTGATTATTAAACGTTAACTATTAGCGAATGGCAAGGGCCAATCCGTGAGGAGCGGTCTGGAGGAAGCGCTCGGTCCGACGTTTCGGGCAAAACTGCGAGCTGATGAACAAGAACACCATATGAGGCGTAGGTCCGAGGCGAGTTGGCACAGACAAGGGGGCGGCCTTCCGCAAGCCATGTGATTTAAGGACCACCGTAAATGCAGGGGGGCGCCTAGCCTTGTGCAGTGAAACCGGAAGGCCGGCCCGAATGTTCTTATCTGGGGTGGTACGGCATTCCGGGATCTGCTTAACATGCGATCGTCTATCTAGCAGCTTGGCCTCACCAACCAATATGAGCGAACTGGTGAACAACGATAGCGCTGATTGGAGTAATTCGACCGGTGATTAAGCAGAAGTCAGCAGACGGCACTCTTTTTAGCGAAAACAGCCAAATGTTTACTTTCCTTCGTAATGGTTGGGACACGGTGAATACGGAAGGCCGCCACACCTGAACCCGAAGAGCAGTGAGGAGCCTGTGCAACTCAATTATTCTGTACCCGACCGGGCTTTAGGGATATTGGCGTTGATAATACAGTAGCCAGCATTGAGGTAAGTAGGAGCTAATCGGCCAACTTACTTTACAAACTCTTTGGGAAACGCCCTGTGCGGATACGCCGGTCCGACGTTTCGGTGCAGGGTGTTGTGGGGGCTGAGGGTTAGAGACCCTCGGCTACCCGATTAGTTTTACTATGATTGCTTAGCTGACAACGCCCATACCCCAGCAGTTGAAAGTAGTGAACCGCCACAAATATTAAATATACGTTGAGTTTTTGGTGACGATAAGACCTGTTTAGCTTTACCTGCGAATACGGCGTACATTGTTGCATTTACTGTAGCTAATGCCACAAATGTAATTGCAAGAACCCATAATTGGGCCGTAACTTCTATATTTGTATTTATGAATTGAGGTAAAAATGCAACAAAGAAAATAATACCTTTGGGGTTCAAAGCCGTAACTAAATATGTGTTAACAAATAGCTTCCAACTAGATGCCTTATCTTCACTTCTACTGATAGCTGTAGGTTTAATGCCGGCCATAAACAACTTTATACCTAAGAATATTAAATATAAACCTCCAACCCACTTTACTGCTTGGAACCAAAAAGCCGACTCAGCTAATAGAACTCCCAAGCCAAGCAAAGACAGAGCAAGTGCTGTAGAGTCACCAAGCGCAACGGCTAAGATTAGAGGTATCTTGGCTTTATATCCATGAGACATAGAATAGCTAATTACTGTAAGAATGGTCGGTCCTGGTATAAGCAGCAATACTGTTGATGCTGCGACAAATGTAAACCATAGTTCGATACTCATATATACTCCGATGTAAAACTAACGCTCACTTAAGCGGACAAAAATAGTTGGTTAAAATGTGTAGCGAAGCGGAACCTAACCAACTGTTTTTGTTCCGTATGAAGTGCTTGTGTACGCCCAGCATGGGCATGAACTAATGAGGTGTAAGTCCTCTATAGAAGAATCACCGTTTATAAATATTTGATTATTAAACGTTAACTACTAGCGAATGGCAAGGGCCAATCCGTGAGGAGCGGTCTGGAGGAAGCGCTCGGTCCGACGTTTCGGGCAAAACTGCGAGCTGATGAACAAGAACACCATATGAGGCGTAGGTCCGAGGCGAGTTGGCACAGACAAGGGGGCGGCCTTCCGCAAGCCATGTGATTTAAGGACCACCGTAAATGCAGGGGGGGGCCTAGCCTTGTGCAGTGAAACCGGAAGGCCGGCCCGAATGTTCTTATCTGGGGTGGTACGGCATTCCGGGATCTGCTTAACATGCGATCGTCTATCTAGCAGCTTGGCCTCATCAACCAATACGAGCGAATCGATGAAAACGATAGCGCCCATTGGAGTAATTCATTGGGTGATTAAGCAGAAGTCAGCAGACGGCACTCTTTTTTTAGCGAAAACAGCCAAATGTTTACTTTCCTTCGTAATGGTTGGGACACGGTGAATGCGGTAGGCCGCCCCACCTGAACCCGAAGAGCAGTGAGGAGCCTGTGCAACTCAATTATTCTGTACCCGACCGGGCTTTAGGGATATTGGCGTTGATAATACAGTAGCCAGCATTGAGGTAAGTAGGAGCTAATCGGCCAACTTACTTTACAAACTCTTCGGGAAACGCCCTGTGCGGAGACGCCGGTCCGACGTTTCGGTGCAGGGTGTTGTGGGGGCTGAGGGTTAGAGACCCTCGGCTACCCGATTATAGGGTTTTTGGTTTTGGAGTACTTTCGTACGGATAACCAATGGGGACAACAACCTCAAAGCTTGTATTAATAAATCCACAAGCCCCACCTTGATACTGATAATGCTCGCCATGAGAGTCATAGTCTTTATGTAACTTACCTGTACACACCTTAGCAACCTCCATATAGAAACCACTTGCCCACGTATAGTCTGTGCGCTCAACGATCTCCAATGCTTGATTGTAAAAAACTACCTTTCCTTTAGACAAACCGACAGCTACGCCTTCGGTAAACGGCGCGCAGTCATTATCCTGAAGAAACGGGGATATTCGACCTAGACCCTTTTGATTAATAAAGTACCAGCCATTCTGGTTTTTTGTTCCGTAAATATAAGCGCAATCAAGGCCATACTTATTCCATGAAATGTTATTGACGATATCTTTACTGAGTGTGAGCAATCCACTTTCTAATATAGAGCCGCAGTGATCCGTGGGCTCGAGCTCCCTGCTTTCCTTGTTTTGATAAGAACAAGAGACCTTCTCATCAGCTAGAACTGATAACGAGAATAATGCCAGACAAATGCTAAAAACTTTAATCATGCGATTGCCCTATAACGCCTCGTTAAGAGGCAACAAATTGTTGGTTAAAATAAGCGACGAAGGAGCAAAAACCAACTGTTATTTGTCCTGATTAATTTGCTTGTGTACGCCCGGCATGGGCATGAACTAATGAGGTGAAAGTCCTCTGTAGGAAGATCACCGTTTAAATAACATACTGTTATTAAACGATAACTACTAGCGAACGGCAAGGGCTAAATCGTGAGAAATAGTCTGGAGGAAGCGCTCGGTCCGACGTTTCGGGCAAATCTGTGAGCTGATGAAGACTAGGCGTCCCCCAAGCCCCACATATGAGGCGTAGGTTAGAGGTGAGTTGGCACAGACAAGGGGGCGGCCTTCCGCAAGCCATGTGATCTAATGGCCACCGTAAATGCAGGGGGGCGCCTAGCCTTGTGCGGAGAAAGTCCATGCACCTTATCCGGGGAGATCTGATAAACACGCATCCGCGCTCACGCTTGGAGGTTACCAGCAGGGACTGGTCGAACAACCCTCGGCGCTTTGGCTACTGCCGCCTACAGCGAGCGAAAAAGCAGAAACCAAATGTGAGCCGGGAAGCGCTTGGGCAAGTAATTGCTGAAGTGATTTATCAGAAGTCAGCAGACGGCATAGTAGCCCAACGCCTGTCGTAATGGACAGGACATGGTGAAGGCCTGAACATCTTAATCCAAAGGAGACACCATAATTGAACTTGAAAGCACAAGAATCACCATGTTGTGATAGTGACTGCCAGCGTCCAGCTGTGAATAATACCTTGAATGAATACCCTTTAATGACCTCAACGCTCAGCGACCAAAACATGGCAACGGCATGGAAACATGTTAAAGCCAATAAAGGCGCACCGGGCATTGATAATATGAGCATCGATGAATTTGACAACTTCGCCATGAAACACTGGCAAGGTATTAAATCAAAGCTGCTCGAGGGCACCTACCAACCCCTTCCGGTTAAACGGGTTTGTATACCCAAACCGGATGGTGGTGAGCGAATGCTTGGGATCCCCGCTGTCATCGACAGAGTGATCCAGCAAGCCATAGCTCAGGTTATTGCCCCTTATTTTGAACCTGAGTTCTCACCACATAGCTACGGATATCGGCCCGGGAAAAGAGCTAGCCAGGCAATTCATCATGTTCAATCTTGTGTAAAGCAAGGTTTTAAAACAGCTGTTGATATTGACCTATCAAAGTTCTTTGATGAAGTGGATCATGACATGCTCATGAATCGTATCGGTCGTAAAATCAAAGACAAAGCGCTGATGCGTCTGCTCGGTAAGTATCTACGAGCAGGTATTGCAGAGGTTGAAACGGGTCTTTGGTTTGCTTCGGATAAAGGCGTACCACAAGGGGGGCCTTTATCTCCTTTACTCTCTAATATTTTATTAGACGAGTTGGACAAAAAGCTAACCTATAAGCAACTTAAGTTTGCTCGCTATGCCGATGACATCATCATCTTGGTGAAAAGCAAAGACAAAGGTAAACAGGTCAAAAAGGAAATATCCACATATATAACCCAGCGCTTGAAGTTGGTAGTTAATGAGTCCAAAAGTCGAGTCGGCCCCGTGTCTGGCTCAAAGTTTCTTGGCTTTACCTTTCGATACGGGAAAGTGCAGATCCATAAAAATGCTTTGAAATTATTTAAAGCAAAAGTAAGGGAGCTCACCAACCGAAATTGGGGAATCGCTATGACACGACAAATTCATAAGCTCACGCAATTTCTACGCGGCTGGGGATATTACTTCTTGATTGCTAACGCCTACCAACTAACGGTAGATCTAGACCATTGGATCCGGCGAAGGCTGCGCATGTGTTACTGGCGACAGTGGCGAAAACCTCGCACCAAAGTTAGAAGTCTAATCAAACTGGGTGTGAGTGAACGGCTGGCTATTTCCTGTGGAATAAGCAGCAAAGGACCGTGCCGTAGCTCTAAAACAAAAGGAATTAACATTGCAATTAGCAATGAGTTCCTCGCTACGCAAGGTCTGGTGTCACTGAAGGACATTTGGATCAGTATTCATTACGAGAGATGAACCGCCCATTGCGGACCCGCACGATGGGTGGTGTGGGGGCTGGAGGCTAGTACCTCGGGTCATAAATACGTTCAAAAATGGCGGTTATTTGATCAGGCCGTCAATACCTTCCCTTTGTAAGTCCATTTAAATGGTTTCGCCAGCTGTTTATTAAAATAGCTGATAAACCGGGTCAGTTTCCCTCGTAGATCCTCCAAGCTAGTGAAGTTTCCCCGCTTGAGTAACTTTCGCGATAAGATGCCAAACCAAATCTCGACCTGGTTCAACCATGAGCAGTGCTTTGGTGTATAAACAAAACGGATGCGATGAGATTTATCACTCAAAAATTGCTGCCTGGACACGGTATCCTTGAGGATACCTGATTTTCCCTTAACGCCAAGCTCTTCATCTATGCCACAACGTTCTGCGACAAATCGAACCAGCGTTTCCGACTTATGCACATTCAATTGGTCCGTCACTATCACCCAGGTACTTTCCGGGGATGTCGCCACCGTTTGTTTTATATGCTCACAGAAATCCACCTCGTTGCGTGTTTCAGCGATACGATAATTCATTATCTGACCAGTCACTATATTGAAACTTGGCGTCAGACTGAGCGTTCCGTGACGTTTATATTCAAACTCCCGCTTTTCAATCATTCCTTGTTTTGTTGGCTTATCAGGCGAAATGCGCTCTAATGCCTGGATACCTGTTTTTTCATCTACTGACACAGTGATAACATTCTCCTCGGCCAGCATTGAGGCTTGATGATAGGTATCACAGACATGATTGACTTCCTTCTTAAACTCCTCGTCATCCTTAACCTTGGGGTTAAGCCAGTAGGTAGAGCGATGTGGCCTGATATCGACCTGTCTGAGAAAACGTCCGACAGTGCTTTTTGATATCCCTGAGGCTAATTGTTGTATATTCGCTTCATCGGCCAGTTCTGTATGTGTCCAATGAGTAATTTCTCTTCCACATTTGGTCGGCTCTTTTAGCGCCAGAGCCATCAGATTACATAGCTGCTCTTCGGTATAGGTCAGCGGCGCCCCGCTTCTGGGCGAATCAGAGAAAGCTTTACATAAGAAACCTTGCTTGTCTTTTTTGCTCACCAAGTCAGTGGGCCAGGCAGCAAACAACAACCGAGCTCTGTCCCTCCACTTAATGACGAAATCACAACTAAGTGCCTAGGTAAAAGTTATTCTGTATTTAGATGGATAATTAGACAGGATGTTTTTTACACACTTGGTCAGATTTTCAAATGTTTCAAAAGCGCAGGTGGGAAGCCATTCATACTTAATTTTCCGCCATAGTATTTCTATGATATTCAACTCTGGCGAATAAGCTGGCAGATACAGCACCAAAACACCCTCTGTTATCCAGTCACTGCATTTCTCTTTAAATTTCGCAGAGCGGTGAAAAGATGCGTTGTCCAGAAAAACGACTGTCAGTTTTTTCTTTGCGGTGTGTGGCTTATTTTCTATCAGATTTTCAAACGCCTCGATGACTGTGTCAGTAGTAACGTGACCTTCGGTACTGTGGTAAACCAGCTTTCCTTGGCGGCTTAAAAAGCCAAGTACGTTCAATCGCTTACTATGCGAATAGGCAGGAAATGCAAACGGCTCACCGACTGGGCTCCATGCGTAAGGTAAGTTCGATTTTTGGCTGAAACCTGATTCATCGAAATAATAGAGGTCCAACTCGCCCTCTTGTTCAAGCTTTATAAATTTATTCAGGGTGTTGTAACACTTTCGGAACGCCTCTTCATCACGCTTTAGTTTGAGTGAATGTCTGGCTCTTTTATGGCTGTAGTTAAATTTTTTTTCAACGTTCGCTTAATCGTTGAAACGCTGGCTTTTTTGCCGCTTTCTTTCTCCATCAGGGACTGGGCTCGCTTGAGTTGATGAGGCTCCTCATCCACAAGCTCTTTCAGGCGCTGTTTCTCCTCATCCGTATAAATAGTGGGCCGCCCCGTTCGCTTTGCGTCATAAAGGCTTGAGATCCCGAACTCTTCCCAGCAATCGATCCATTTAGAAAGCGTCTCCAAGCTGGTATCGAAGATATCCGCTAGCTGCTTAATATCGTATCTCTTATGGCTGAGTAGGATGGCATGAGCCCGGATTCTACAACGATGTTTGGGGTGATTAGCCACAGCTTCTCTAAGGGTAATTTGTTCGGCCTCAGTAAGGCGCCATACTACTTTCACGGATTGGTACGCACGCATGATGTTGAAAATTGATGCATGTATACTGGAGTCGGTGAAAAAACGCAAAAATATCTGTACCGCTGCATAAAAAACAAACAGGGAGCAGCTCTGAAAACTTATGCTCACCTACTTAACCCCCGATTCTCTGGCTACTTTGTTCATATTAAAGGTCTCGTTAATGAGCAAGACAGCCTTTAACCGAGTCAGAATACAGGCTGGGGTGGTGTAACATCGCAACATTGATAAAATAGTTGTAGTGATGTCATTTGCATATTGCGTAGGAAATAAGGTATTCATCGCCAACCAAATATAGTTAATATACTATATTTATGGTGTGATAGCTAATCAGCTTTGGGAAGACAATGGGTTACAAAGTAAAAATACAAAAAGTACAAAGACCGACTAATAAATCCTTTTACCTCAATATGCCAGCAGCGATTGCTGAAGCCTTAAGCATGGAGAAAGGAGAAGAGTTTGAGTGGACAATTGAAGATAAGAACACGCTGGTGCTTAAAAGGGTTAGCCCGCTAGAAATTAACGGCCGTACAAATAACGAGCAAATTTGCACGGACTTATGATCTCGGGTACTAGATACCTCCGGCTACCCGATTAGCTTTTGTTTTCTTTCAAAAAGACTTTCTTAAAACTCTCTCCGTTACCGATCCGATCGAGGTCATTAAAAAAGGTCTTTGCCTCAATCAAGGGTTCAACTGCTAAACGTGATGCCTGGTAATGTTTGTGTACATCCCCTGAAAAAAATTCTCTACCAGTACCCAACATACGAACTTCACTGACGTCATCGCTGCTTAACTCAATATTTTTTAGCAAAAATGGCGCGCGACGATCAACAGTCAATGCAGCTCCTTCATCAAACCAAACAGGAACATCTTTTAAGAAGCGCCAAAAACCTACCCGTGTTTGGATCTCCGAATGGAGCCATTCGTGAGAAATAACATCAACGTTTTTTCCGTTTGGCCCAATAACAATACAAGTACGCCAGGGCGAGCGGTGCATGGTAGCAGTAGTATTTGCTCCCCAACTTTTGGCCGCTTCAGGGGTCGAGGCAAGGATAATTCTTGGTGTGGCTTCGGGGGCGCCGTATACATTACCAATACGAACCTTAGCTAGAGCTACCAGTTCACTTAATCCATCAGCCAGCCCGGTGTCAGTGTCAGACGCAATGTAGATTTCCTCTACCAACTTTTCCGTACCGGAATAAGGTAACAATTCACAAGCAATTGCATGACGCTGAAAAAACGCACCTATAGACATGCAACACAGAAAGAGTATGGATAGCCCGATGATTACTTTCTTCAAATATCCCCCTTGAAAGCTAACGCCTCGTTAAGAGGCAATAAAATTGTTGGCTAAAATTAGCGACGAAGGAGCAAAAGCCAACTGTTTTTTGTCCTTTTAAACGACTTGTTGGGTTTTACTTTATACACTATAATCGGAGAATCAACGGATATTTTTTGGAGTTTTTATGGCAAAGGCAAAAAAACAAACTGAAGTTAGAGTTAATATTGATGCGGAATTTTTAGCAAAATTACAAACTCGCCTTGGTTTATCAAAATCAACAGATGTTACTAAAGTAGCATTAACTATATTAGATTGGGCATCCGATGAAGCCGAACATGGCAGAATGGTTCTTTCTACCAAGAAGGATGGCAAAGATGCTCATCGCCTTGTAATACCTGAGTTATCAAACGTTAAAGTAGTAGCTTAGAGCATGGGGAACGATATAGATGTTTCTAATATGCAAAACACTACACCAAGTCAAGCACCTGTTGAATCATTAACAGGTAAAGAAAAAGCAGGTGTTTCTTTAACTTGGGGGATAATATGGGTTTTAGTTGGTTTTCTATTACTTATATTAGGTATATTCTTTTGGGGTGAAACAAAGTTCAATACTGCTTTCGAAAAGTTGGCCGAACTTGACAGTGAGAAGGTTAAAAATATATCTACTTTAGTGCAAGATTTAACTACAAGCCAAGAAGCTTTTAGAGCGTTTTGGTTTGATACTCTACAATTAATTCTTTTGAATGTATTATTTCCAACTTTAACAGCTCTTCTAGGTTATGTATTTGGTACAAACAAGAGTAACAACTCGTAAAACCTAACGCTTACAGCACGCGCCAAATACCGGAGCTTTGTTTTTGTGCGAGTATTTTCCCGCACAAAAACAAAGTGGAGAGTATTTGGTCGCCGTGCCTGTTTTTGTTGAACGAAGCCGCTGAGCGGCAGGAAAAAGCATCTTCATCTCTACTTCTTATATACCCTGAATGTCTTGGGGTGTAAGGAGTTACTGATGAACAACGACGAACAAACCCGCTTTAATAAACTCTACCCACAATATCTTAATGAATTGACGTTACAAGGAAAAAGCCCAAAAACAATCGAAATGTATAGCCGCTATATCCGCCATATTGCCACCCACTTCGATACCTGTCCTGACCATCTCTCCACTGAGCAACTTAAGCACTATTTTATTACCCTGGTTGAAAACTGCGTATTCTCATGAAGATGATCACTCATTCTCACCGAAGCTGATCGCTTGTTCTCATCGATGCTGATCACGCTTCGGTGCCATTTTTCGGCTCGGCAACAGTTTTAATTGATCACTGTGGATCCGTCAAGTTAATTGCTACTTTGCGCATTGATTCTCCCTGCAATTCAATTCGCTGTGCACGGTGGATCAATCTGTCCATTATCGCATCTGCATACGTCGCTTCCCCAATCAATTCATGCCACTTGGCTACTGGTAATTGGCTCATTATGATCATCGACCCTTGATCGTGTCTTGCATCGATTATGTCCAGCAGATCACTGCGGTGCTGGGGCGTTAATGTTTCCATTCCCCAATCATCCAGGATCAGGATCGGCGTTTTATTTAACTGATTGAGAAAGCGCGGGTAACTGCCTTCACCGTGCACCTGGCGTAACTGCTCTTGTAACCCTTTCATCCTGAAGTAGCGTACTGCCACACCTTGTTGGCAGAAGTAATGACCAATCGCGCAGCCCAGATACGTTTTGCCACTCCCTGTCGCACCAGTAAAAATAAGGCTCTGGTGATGTTTAAGCCAGTGCCCTTCAAGTAAGCTGCGGATCTTGGATTTTTCAATGCCACGGCTCGTGCGGTAATCGATATGGCTCGGATGGGCTGCCAGCCTGAATTTCGCTTGCTTGACTAAACGTTCGATCTTTCGTTGTTCCCGTGTGGTTATTTCTTCCCCCAACAAGAGTGATAACCGATCATGGAAACTTAAATCAGTATATAAATGAGGTTGTTCTTCCTGACGTGCCAAACTGTCCATCAGGGTACTTAAACGTAAGTCAGTAAGTTGCTGTGTTAATTGTGAATTCATCTTTATTTTCCTTAGTGAAAGTAATCCTGACCACGTAGATTGTCATGCTTAACTCCCGCAAGCAGATCGGCCTGCTCAGGTTCGCGTACTTCTTTATCTAAACCCTTTTTCAGAATTATTTTTATGTTTTCCAGTCGATACCCCCCGGTATCCAATGCGCGCTGGCAAGCATCATTAAGGCGTTTTTTCGGGTAGGTTTTACTCAGGCTTAGCAAGCCAAAGCAGACTTTATAACTTTGTTGCGGGTGCGCTTTACTCGCTAACTTGTATTCAACCCATTGCAAAACATAGTCGCCGAGTTTGCCCGCCCATTGTTTTAATCGCTCTGGGGTCCATTTTGCATAATCCTGATGGGCTTTAGGCATGTGTTCAACCAAGGTGCTGTATCCGCCGACATGATGAGAGCGGGGATGTTGGGCTACACACTGGTTGTGATAGTAGAGCTTTACCGTTTTTTCACTCACATGCGCCTCAATTTGTTTCTTGAGCAATCCATAAGGCACTGAGTAATAGTGCTTGTTCACTTCAATGTGATAATCCACATTGACCTTCACCTTTTTAATAAAAGTATACTGGTAAGCAAGCAGCGGTAGAGGCCTCATAGCCGGGAGCTCGTGGGCATAAAATTGACTGGCTCTGTCGCCGGGAAGTTTCTGAAACGCTTTGGTATTTAACCGTACCAACAACTCACTAATGCGCTGATTCAAGTGCGTTAATGTGTAAAATATTTCATGACGCAAGACCGCCATTATCCAGCGTTCAACAATCAGGACACCATTTTCAGCTTTCGCTTTATCCTTGGGTTTCAGCGGTCTGGCCGGGATAATAGCCACATTATAATGGGCAGCCAGCTGCTGATAGGTTGGGTTTAAATCAGGATCATATTTACAGGCTCTGGTGGTGCCGGAGCGTAAATTATCCGGGACGATGATTTCAGGTACTGCCCCCAGAAATTGAAATGCCCGGGCATGGCTCATCACCCAGTCTTCGAGTTGCTGCGATAATGTCGCCTCAGCGTAGGTATAACTTGAGCCCCCCATCACAGCCACAAAGACTTGCGCCCCTCGATATTCGCCCGTATCCGGGTTAACAATGGGGATTGTCGGTCCGCAGTAATCGACAAATAACTTCTCGCCATACTGATGGGTTTGTCGCATTGAGGGTTGTTGACGTGAGCGCCACTCTTTGTAAATACGGCACAGCTGCGGATAACTGTAATTGTTGTCGGCGTTTCGCTCTACGTACTCTTGCCATAGCAATTGTTTAGTCACGCCTTTTTTCTTTAACTGCTGATGAAATTCAGACCAATTTGGTAAAGGAATAGCTGTTCTGGGGGTGATCTTTGTTTGTAAAAAGTGCTTGTTTAACTTGAAGTCATCCCACTGCTCTGGCAATGGCCAGGTTTCGATCCCCATCAACTTTGCACGATTGACATAAGTTGAGACAGTACCAGGTGAGATGGATAAGCTTGTTGCAATTTTACGGTGAGATAACTTACTTTCGTATTTTAATCGAAGTATTTCTTTGAGTTTTCGCATTGAAATGGACTCGGTTGGCATAACGGCTCTTTAATAAGAAATGGAGCAAATATTATGCGGGCATTAACAATGAAAAATGGCAAGATTGAATGAGACCTTTTGAAGTTAAACTAACTAAAATTGGTGATCGGCATCAATAAGAAAGAGTGATCAGCTTGAATGAGAATGTGTGATCAGCTTCGATGAGAACAGGTGATCAGCATCCATGAGAATATGCAAAAACAAATCATGGAGCTCGGTGAAGATTGCCCGCAATGCCATTCAGTTCTTCTATAAACATGTGCTGGAGCGACCCTGGGTGTGGGTCAACATCGTCAAACCGCCTAAAGTACAACCGCTGCAAGATGTATTAACCCAAGCTGAGGTCAATGCGATAATTAATGCCACCCGCAAATTGAGCTATCAGGTCTACTTTCTGACCACCTACAGCATGGGTCTGCGTCTCAGTGAGTCCCTTAACTTAAAAGTCTCCGATATCGACAGTCATTTAATGCGCGTCCATCTGCGCTTTACCAAAAGCAAAAAGGACCGCTTTGTCGACCTGCCCCATAAAACCCTGTTGGCACTGCGTCGATATTGGCGAACCCACCGTCATCCAACATTGCTGTTTCCGGGTGGACATCCCCCGCATATTCGTAATGGCAAACCCATGGTCATGGATAAAGGTGGGGTACAAAAAGCCATAAAATTAGTCGCCAAAGACTGTGCTATCAGTAAGAACGTACATATTCATACCTTACGCCATTCTCTGGCCACCCATTTGCTTGAACGCGGCTTATCGTTAAGCGCGATTGCCCATATTCTTGGCCACCAGGACCTAAAAACCACCGCCATGTATGCCCACATGACGCCGCTAGTACAACAAAGCAGTGCCTTAATGCTCAACGATATGATTGAGGGGTTTGATATTGACTGGGTTGATGGCAAACAAGGTGAGCCCCATGATTAACCTCGCTATGCTCGCCAAACGTTATCGCGCAGAGTTAGAGCGTGACTATGCGCATCTCATCCACCCCGTTCACCGCCGGGCGCTGCAGAGCATCATCGATTGCCATACCCCACAAGTCGGAGAGCTGCTGTATCATTGTGACCATTGCCAGTTGGAGACGCTGCGGTATCCCAGTTGCGGCCACCGTCATTGCCCGGCTTGTCAGCACAACGCCAACAATGACTGGTTAGCGGCGCAGCAAAAAAAGTTACTGCCGGTTGATGATTATCTAATCACCTTCACGCTTCCGTATCAGCTCAGGGCCTTTGTCTGGCGCCACCAAACGTGGGCTTATCAAGCGCTGTTTCAGGCTGCCAGGCAAACCATTGATGGCTTTTTTCAACGAGATAAACAGCTTGGTGAGTACACCGGCCTGATTGGCGTGTTGCATACCCATTCCAGGCGGCTCGATTTTCATCCCCATGTCCACTTTGTGGTCCCGGCTGGCGGCATGGATAAAACCAGAGCGTTATGGCAAACCAAGGCCGGCAAATACCTGTTTAACGCCGATAGCCTGGCCCGTGTGTTTCGCGGCAAGTTTATTGCGTTGATGGCTCAGGCGCACTTCTATTTGCCCGCAAAAACACCTGAAGAATGGGTGGCCAGTTGTGATTATGCTGGCCAGGGAGAAGGTGCGTTAACCTATCTCGCCAGATACCTTTATCGCGGGGTCATCAGCGAGAGTAATATTTTATCGCTGAGCAACGACCAGGTGACGTTCCGCTATAAAGAGAGTAAAACAAAGCAAGACAAAACCATCACCGAAGCGGCAAGCGCATTCCTGTGGCGGGTGTTACAACATGTTCTACCGAAAGGCTTTCGTCGAGCACGTAGTTATGGCTTCTTGCACGGCAACGCCAAACAGACCTTAAAACGGTTACAACTGATGCTCAAGGTCGTATTACCAGCTGTGCTCAGCAGAATACAAAAAATGGTGTGCTGTCCAAAATGCCACGATGAAATGGACCTCTGCTTTATCCGCCGAGGCCGCCATGTCATCTTCGGCCTGACGAGCTAAAACAAGGATGTGTCCAAGCAAAAGGAGTTGTGGCGTAGCAAAATAAACTTGAAGTTAGGAGAGTGAATGCCACGATAAAAAAACCGTAAATACAGTTGGTTGCCAATATCCCGTTGGCAATCCGGGCCGTGCTCGGCTCGAAAAAAAGAGCAACATAAAGCCCTCCTTCCTCGCGATGAGATATTTCCTATATAAGTAGCCCCGGGCTTGTCCAACGACTGGATTAAGTCGCGGCTGCGCGCGACCTATCCTTGTTAGTTATGTTCTTACTCATATTGTGACATCTCACCAGAAATTTCACCGCTTAATTCATCCGGATCAATTATCCAAACAGTACCTTTTAGGTCTGGAAAAACACCAACTTTTAATGATTTTTCATTTAACAGGGGAATCCAACGCTCAAGAAATTCATCAACGGCAATCTCTTTAATAGTTAGACCAAGGTCGTATTCAGAATTGACTGCTTCCGCATACACAGGATGAGGCCATACAGATAAATACTCAAATTCATTTTCTACCATTCTTGTATAGAAACATTCATCTTCACTTACCAAAATCCAGAGCTGTTCCCAGTCAGCGACTTTAGTAATGAAATGCTCATAACGCTCATTGCTACTCATTACAATGACATTATCAAACTGCTTTGGATGCATCTTATATGGCATAGAGCTGACTCTTAAACATAACGTTTTAAATCAGTTGCGAGCTTCCATAACACCAAAAATAACCACCCTAAACTCAGTTGCCGAGTTGGATGTTTAGGTTAGTGAGCTCGTCTACTGGATTTTCTTGTGTACGCCCGGCATGGGCATGAACTAATGAGGTGAAAGTCCTCTGTAGGAAGATCACCGTTTAAATAACATACTGTTATTTAACGATAACTACTAGCGAACGGCAAGGGCTAAATCGTGAGAAATAGTCTGAAGGAAGCCGCTAGCAAATCTGTGAGCTGATGAACAAAAACATCATATGAGGCGTAGGCTAGAGGTGAGTTGGCACAAGACGACGAATCCATGTGATCTAATGGCCACCGTAAATGCAGGGGGGCGCCTAGCCTTGTGCAGAGAAAGTCCATGCACCTTATCCGGGGAGATCTGATAAACACGCATCCGCGCTCACGCTTGGAGGTTACCAGCAGGGACTGGTCGAACAACCCTCGGCGCTTTGGCTACTGCCGCCTACAGCGAGCGAAAAAGCAGAAACCAAATGTGAGCCGGGAAGCGCTTGGGCAAGTAATTGCTGAAGTGATTTATCAGAAGTCAGCAGACGGCATAGTAGCCCAACGCCTGTCGTAATGGACAGGACATGGTGAAGGCCTGAACATCTTAATCCAAAGGAGACACCATAATTGAACTTGAAAGCACAAGAATCACCATGTTGTGATAGTGACTGCCAGCGTCCAGCTGTGAATAATACCTTGAATGAATACCCTTTAATGACCTCAACGCTCAGCGACCAAAACATGGCAACGGCATGGAAACATGTTAAAGCCAATAAAGGCGCACCGGGCATTGATAATATGAGCATCGATGAATTTGACAACTTCGCCATGAAACACTGGCAAGGTATTAAATCAAAGCTGCTCGAGGGCACCTACCAACCCCTTCCGGTTAAACGGGTTTGTATACCCAAACCGGATGGTGGTGAGCGAATGCTTGGGATCCCCGCTGTCATCGACAGAGTGATCCAGCAAGCCATAGCTCAGGTTATTGCCCCTTATTTTGAACCTGAGTTCTCACCACATAGCTACGGATATCGGCCCGGGAAAAGAGCTAGCCAGGCAATTCATCATGTTCAATCTTGTGTAAAGCAAGGTTTTAAAACAGCTGTTGATATTGACCTATCAAAGTTCTTTGATGAAGTGGATCATGACATGCTCATGAATCGTATCGGTCGTAAAATCAAAGACAAAGCGCTGATGCGTCTGCTCGGTAAGTATCTACGAGCAGGTATTGCAGAGGTTGAAACGGGTCTTTGGTTTGCTTCGGATAAAGGCGTGCCACAAGGGGGGCCTTTATCTCCTTTACTCTCTAATATTTTATTAGACGAGTTGGACAAAAAGCTAACCTATAAGCAACTTAATTTTGCTCGCTATGCCGATGACATCATCATCTTGGTGAAAAGCAAAGACAAAGGTAAACATGTCAAAAAGGAAATATCCACATATATAACCCAGCGCTTGAAGTTGGTAGTTAATGAGTCCAAAAGTCGAGTCGGCCCCGTGTCTGGCTCAAAGTTTCTTGGCTTTACCTTTCGATACGGGAAAGTGCAGATCCATAAAAATGCTTTGAAATTATTTAAAGCAAAAGTAAGGGAGCTCACCAACCGAAATTGGGGAATCGCTATGACACGACAAATTCATAAGCTCACGCAATTTCTACGCGGCTGGGGATATTACTTCTTGATTGCTAACGCCTACCAACTAACGGTAGATCTAGACCATTGGATCCGGCGAAGGCTGCGCATGTGTTACTGGCGACAGTGGCGAAAACCTCGCACCAAAGTTAGAAGTCTAATCAAACTGGGTGTGAGTGAACGGCTGGCTATTTCCTGTGGAATAAGCAGCAAAGGACCGTGCCGTAGCTCTAAAACAAAAGGAATTAACATTGCAATTAGCAATGAGTTCCTCGCTACGCAAGGTCTGGTGTCACTGAAGGACATTTGGATCAGTATTCATTACGAGAGATGAACCGCCCATTGCGGACCCGCACGATGGGTGGTGTGGGGGCTGGAGGCTAGATACCTCCGGCTACCCGATTATACATTCTTTAACCCGAAAATATTTATAAACATTTCATTTGTCACAAACTAATTATTAGTTAATTTTAATGAACTCTATTGCTGCTTTCATTTCTAAATCCGTGTTATTTAAATAATCTTCAATATTGTATTTTATTTCAATATCAGGGATTATTCCTCGGTTTTTGGTTTGACCACGCACTGAAGTTGAAAATGCAAAGCCTGGCAGGTTAAAAACGATATTTGTATTATTTAGTCTAATTATGTCCGAACGATCATTACAAATATAGCGACCTCCTGTCTCTTGACCTATTAGAGTGCCACGATTTTGGGTAACAAGGTGTGATAGCATATGCCCCGTTGTTGAAAACCCTAAACCATCAATTAAAGTTACGACTCTCCCATTAAATGCTTTGCTATTTATCTTACTCTCTTGAGTTAAGCCAATATAACTGCCAGTCACATTATTATTGAAATATTGAAATTTTGATCTTAATAAGTAGGTTAGTAATAAGTTTCCTGCGTTTGGGTCTCCACCACCATTGCCCCGTAAGTCGATAATCAGGTTTTCTATACCTTTCTCTCTTAACTCATTAAAGAAGAAATCTAATGTTTTACTAAACTCTTCGAATTGTGGAGCTTGATAAGTATAAAAATGTGGGATAGTTAGAACTGCCAAGGTATCTTCATAATAATATGATAGCTGATCAGTTTTCTTTAATAACGGGCTATATGCACAAGCAGTCACGCAACAATCAACTAATAAGTTATTGAGAGCTGTTGAATAGGTGATATTGAAAATTTCAGGAGAACCAATATACAGATAATAACTAAGACTAAATGAACCCGAATTCGGGCAGTACACTCCAAGTTCAGAGTTTAACTTTGCTTGCTTTGCAGATAAATTCCCCCCATCACTCGTGTACGAGTTATATATGTCATCAATAAGATCAGACGCTTTCTTACCGTTAACGGTATGAATTTTTATTCCTTTTTCAAGGCCAAGACCAGAGAAATCATCAACGACATAAATCTCTTTATCGATTATTTTTACATTAAACGGTAAATACCGCCCATTAGTTACTTTATCTTCTTGTTGCTGTTTTGAATACTCAGCAAAAACATGACCACAATTCATTTTTCCAATCACAGGAGCTAATATTTGAAAGAAATCATATTCAACCATGTCTGTGATTTTATTTCTTTGTAACTGGCATATAGCATCAAATTCAGAAAGGTCTGTAAATGTTTTTGGGTGCCTAGTCATAAATATTTCTATTAGCTGATCAAAATCGGCAACTAACAATTTCCTTTTATGTAGCAACTCGAACCCCCGCATGAATGTATAACGCCCAGCACAGCGGTGAGTTAAACTGGCGCTTTTTGTGCGGCTCTTTGCACAAAAAGTGACAGTTTGACGAGTCCGTTGCTGCTGCTTGTTAGGGCTAGGTGTCCATTGGAACATCTTCCCATTCCTCCTCGACACCATATACCCAATCGATTGCTTTACGTCTCTCATAGACGACTCTTTCATTATACGGGCAATCTTTACCGTTTAGTTTCGCATGAGTCGCATACCAATGCATACGATAAAGTAAATCAGACTGTTTTTGAATCTCATCAATTGGCCGTAAATTGGAGGAGTTTATGAAGTCTTTTGGATCTACTTTAAATGGAAGTTTTTGAGCTAGGTCATCATCACAATTTTTGTAGTGGTCAAGATCAACTAATCCTAAACACCATGCTAAGGCTTGAATACTCTCTGTAATCCATGAGCAAGAATTCACTTCTTCCTTTGATATATCGGAAGCTTCAAGCAATCTCTTTTCTTTATATGTTACAGAATCCCAAAGTTCAAAATCTTTAAGAGTTTCAATTAATACATTTCTGTCAGCGCCAAATGCCATTCCAACTATATACGTTAGCGCACACGCTCTAGAAGCAACCGCCTGTGATGATTGAGGAGATACTTCATCGATTTCCTCAATCGTTGGAAGGCTAGAATTAACTTCAATTCCTTTCTCTTTAAGAAGGAATTCAGTAACGCTTGCGATAGAAATCCATCTCGGCCAACCTAGCTACTTTTCAATTCTTGGAGATTCATACGATTCCTGAAAGGCCCTAACGCTTAGTAGGCGGCCAATGCCGCCTTATGTAGGATAGGCGGCACTGACCGCCTAATGTACCATTTGGGGTAATAAAGCGGCCTTCGGCAACTATATCCCCGTATATATAAAACAAATATCAATGCTAACCTATTGAATTAGCAATATGGAAGCACTTTGTTACAAGAATGAGAAGAGAAAAATAGCCTCAAAAATTGGAAAAACACAGCATGTTCATATATACATGTATGTATATATGAACAGTTGTGGTGCCGAGCATGATTCAATCAACGAAACCTCGCTTACAACAACGCTTTGTTACTACAATTCGACTTCATCATTACAGCTATAAGACGGAACAAACGTATTGGTTTTGGATAAGGCGATACCTTAAATTTCATCGTATGTCGGATCCTGACAGGCATGATAAGTTGCAAGTTGAAGGATTCTTATCTCACCTGGCAGTGGATAAGCAAGTATCTCCAGCTACTCAAGGTATTGCGTTTAATGCCCTGGTTTTTCTATTTACCAAGGTGCTTGGCAAGCCACTTGAAGGGGTAAACGCTAAGCGGGCTACGCCAAAACAAAAAATCCCAGTGGTGCTGAGCGTTGAAGAAGTGAACTCCTTATTATCAAAGTTAACAGGCGACTATAAACTGATGGCTTCTCTATTATACGGTTGCGGTCTTAGACTAATGGAGTGTATTCGTTTACGGGTGGGAGATATTGATCCCGTTCACCAAACCTTGACTATACATAATGGCAAGGGCAACAAAGACAGGATCACTATTTTACCCGTCACCCTTATACCTGATCTGGCGAAGCAAATAAATGTGGTCAAGGTAAAACACAACGCGAATTTATCTCTGGGTTACGGAGAGGTTTATTTATCATATCAGTTGGCAAAAAAATATCCTGGAGCAGCCAAGAGTTGTACCTATCAGTTTCTTTTCCCATCCAGGGAGGTGGCGATTGACCCAAGGGATGGCCGAACAAAACAGCACCATATAAACCACCGAACGTTACAAAAAGAGGTGAAAAGAGCTGCATTTCGCAGCGGCATTGAAAAGCATGTATCTTGTCATACCTTAAGACACAGCTTTGCGACTCATTTATTAGAGCAGGGAACAGATTTACGCACTATCCAGGAGTTGCTGGGTCATTCGGATGTAAAAACAACCCAAATATACACTCATGTCATTGGCCGACATTGCTCGGGGACTTGTAGTCCTCTGGATAAATTAGTGCGTTAAATGAAGTGGCTGGAGGATAGAATTACTGGCACAAACCTGAGTTTGTGCCAGTAAAGTTTATTTCTCTTCTTCGCCGCCCAGAGCTGTGGTCAGCGCAGGGATAAACTGCTCCAGCTCACCAGTCATTAAGGCAAAATCTGCATCGAAGCGGGCTGCGAAATCATCTGCATCCACGTCTTCATTTTGCTCACGAATCACATCGGAGAATTTCAGCCGTTTGATGGCCATGTCTTCAGCCAGAATAAAGGAGATATTATCGGCCCAGTTCAGTGCCAGCTTGGTTACCAGCTTGTCTGCGTCTAAGTGCGCTTTGATTTCGTCTGACGTCAGGTCTTGCTGTTTACAGCGAATAATTCCGCCGTGCTCAAGGGCGCTGCGCAGCTCTGCTTCATCTTCCAGTTCGATATCGGAAGGAATGTTGCCTTCGGTTAACCAGTCGGTCATGGTGATTTCAGCTGGGGTTTTTAACGCCAGCGGTACGACAGGTAAGCTACCGATACATTTTCTCAGTAAGGCCAATAAATCGTCGGCTTTTTTAGCGCTGGATGCATCGACTACTAAAAAGTCACCACGAGGACAAATCCAGGCATAAGTCTGGCTTGTGCGGCTGAAGGCTCGGGGCAGAAGTTCTAATACTATGTCTTCTTTTAACGCGTCCTTTTCTTTTTTCTTTAACGCGCGGCCTTGCTCTCTTTCGATGCTTTCGGCTCTTTCATCCACCATTTCTTTAACCACTGAGGCGGGCAGAATCTTTTCTTCTTTTTTCACACAAAGAAGGATATTTCCATCAGCAACGTGAGTCAGGGTTTGGCCGGCTTTGCCCATGGCATTTACCCAACCAAATTTGGATACATCCTGGCTGCCACAAGGAGAAAAAGTAAAGTCAGCCAGAGCTGTTTCCAGAGACTCTACACTCATTTCAAATGGACGAGTGAAACGAAAAACAAGCAGATTTTTAAACCACATAGATATACGCCAATATTGTGAAAGTTGTGATGTTTGGGTTTGTAGTTAGACATCATAAAAATGAATGTTTGTGCTGCAAAGACACTTGCCAGGGTCTTTGCAAGGGGTAATTACGTCACCTTTATCCCAGAGGCCCACATGTGGGTGTATTGGATAAACGGCAGCCGAATTACCACGTTATTAGGTTATCCAGCGATAGCTGGAGCTAGGTTTGCCCTTGTATTTTGGTCAACCCAAGGCGGGCACAGATAGCACAAACAATCATTTTATTAACGAGGTCGAGCGAGTCGACAACCCAAAATAAGTTGCCAAGCATGATAAAGCATTTTTGCTATAACACCAGCCACAAACAGAAACTTGTCGGTGACATAGAGAGCTTGCTCAAATGGATCTTGAAGCTGGTATTTCTTCACTGGCTTTAAGGCTAGCTGGCGTTTAGAATCTCACTCTCATACGCGCAATCAAACTGCTAAGAGTATTTCCCTTTCATGCGAATTCTTCACAGCGCCGACTGGCATTTAGGACACCTTTTACATGGCTTTTCTCGATCCGAAGAGCATGCTTTATTTCTGACCTGGCTTAGTGAGCTTATCCACGAGCAACAAATCGATTGCCTGTTGGTAGCCGGTGATTTATTTGATACCGCCAACCCGCCAGCCTCGAGCTGGCAGCAGCTGTATGGTTTCCTGGCAGATATTGCCAAAGCTAACCCGGCATTAAATGTGGTGCTGACTGGTGGCAATCATGATTCCCCAAGTAAGTTGGATGCACCTCATGAGCTGTTAAAGGCATTTAATCTACATATGGTGGGTAGCATTACGCGTGATAGCGAAGGAAAGATTGAAAGTGAACGCTTACTGGTGCCACTGACGAACAGTACCGGGGAAATTAGTGCCTGGTGTATGGCGGTGCCGTTTTTACGCAGTGCGGATCTCAGGATAGCGCAGGAGCTGGAAGAAGGGCAGGACAGGTTAATAGAAGGGGTTCGCCAGTTATACGGGGATTTATACCAACAGGCCTTAGAAAAAGCCCAGCGTAAACCCGTATTGGCCATGGGGCACGCCTATATGGTGTCCGGTGAGTTGTCCGAGTTGTCTGAACGTAAAGTCCTCGGCGGCAACCAGCATGCATTACCGGCGGATATTTTTCATTCAGATATCAGTTATGTGGCGCTGGGGCATCTACACCTGGCGCAGAAAATTGCAGGAAAGGAGCATATTCGCTATTCCGGCGCGCCTTTGCCCCTGTCCATTAATGAAAAAAATTACCCGCATCAGGTAAGCCTGATCACTTTGGCTGACGATGGAAGCTGCCAAATAGATAAGATAAAGGTACCGCAGCATAGGGTGCTGCTCTGTGTGCCCGAGCAAGCCGAGCCGCTGGAGCAAGTAGTTGAAAAGCTGGGAAATCTGGAAGTAAGTACTGACCATTCCATTATGCCGCTACTGGAAGTGAGAGTGTTGCTGGATAAACCTCAGGCGCTGCTGCGTGAACAAATACTAGAGGCATTAAAAGGTAAACCTGTGCAACTGGCCAAAATTTCCACCAGTTATTCCGGTAACAACCAAAGTATGGCGGACCGGGTCAGTCTGAGCTTGGACACCCTGGCGCCGGAGCAGGTGTTTGAGCTCTGTTATCAAAGACAATTTGACGGAGAGCCATCTGAGCAAATGAAACAGGCATTTTCCAGCGTTATGCAATCTATCGAGGATGTAGCCAAATGAAAGTGATTGCACTGCGCGGCGAGAATCTGGCCAGTCTATCCAGCCCGTTTGAGATTGACTTTGTTGATGGTCCGCTTGGCGATACAGGCCTGTTTGCCATCACGGGAAAAACCGGCTCCGGAAAAAGCACCTTGCTCGATGGTATCTGTCTGGCCCTTTACGATCAGATCCCGCGGCTGGAAGCGAATCGAAAAAATGTCGCCGAAATCGGTCGCGGTGAAAATGGCGACAAGTTAAAAGCCAACGATGTCAGGGCTATATTAAGTCGCGGTAAAGTTAACGCCAATGTTGAGCTGGACTTTCGCGGCTTGGACGGCCGATTTTACCGGGTGTGCTGGAATGTACGCAGAGCCCGGGCAAGGGTTGACGGTAAGGTACAAAAGCAGGAACGGGTATTGGTTGATCTGGAAAAAGATCAACACTTTAGCGGTAATCGAAAAGAGCTGCAGCAGCGTATCGATCAGCTGGTAGGACTGAACTATGAACAGTTTCAGCGCTCCGTGTTGTTACCACAAGGGGACTTTGCCGCCTTTCTAAAGGCGGGAAATGATGAACGATCTGCATTACTGGAGAAAATGACGGGTACGGAAATTTACTCGAAAATATCCCAGCAGGTTTACGAAACGACCAAAAAAGAACAACAGGCCTGGCAACGCCTTAGCGATAAGTTGGGTGATGTTGAATTACTGGATGATGAAGAAAAAGACCAACTGGAAATCCAGTTAAAGCAGGCCAAACAAACTCAACATAATGTGCGCTCGGCGCTGGATCTCGTTAAGCGCTTTCAGGAGCAGCAACACAAAGCGCAAGATGCCAAGACACACCTTGCGCAAGCCGAAGCGGAACACAAGGCTTTTCAACGGCAGGAGCAAACTAGTCAACCCAGGCGGGACTTTCTGACTCAGGTGGAAAAGGCGGAAGTGGCCCGTAGCGATTATGACGCTCTGACACAATCCAACGCCAGAGTCGGCCAGCTTGAGAGCCAGCAACAATCTATCGGCGGAGAACTTGAGCAATATCGCGGCGAACTGGGTACCAAACAGGCAAACCTTGGCTTGACTAACGACGTCTTAACACAAGTGCTGGCGCAAGAGAAAGCCCTGAAACCCGTTTTAACTCAAGCGCTGGCACTCGATAGCAAAATCACTCAAAGCACAGAGAAGCAGCAACAGCAAACCGATTTAATTCAGCCTATCAGCCAGGAGCTGGAACAGAAAAAGGGGTTGTTAGAATCGCTGCAGTTAACATCGGCAGAGTTGCACAAGACGAAACAGGAGGTGACTTACTTCCTGAAAAATAATGCAGAAATCACCTCGTTTGCTCATCAGTCTCAGGCAGGATTCGGGCACTTTAATGATTACATCGATGCGCAGCAAAAGTTGGCGCAGAGCCAGCAAGAAGAGCAGAAACAGCACCAACATTTGATACAGTTAACCCAGCATAAGCAAGATGCTGGGTTGAAGCTAGGGGAGCAGGAGACGTTAAAGTCTCGTCTTGTTCAGCAACAAGAAGCGCTTAAGGGACGTCTCGGTGAGCTGGATGTTCAGCAGTTACAACAGTCCTTGAGTCAAAAAAGCAGCCAGCTGGCGCAGATACAACAAGCGCTTACCATTTCCCGTGACTGGTATCGTTTACTGGATAAAAAAACCAACCTGCTCAAGCAACAAAGTCAAATTCATCACGAGCTCAATGGCCTGAACCAAGCCTTACCTAAACTAGAGCAGCAAGTCGAAACAGACCGCTTGTTGTTAGGTGAAGCCGAACACAACTTGTCGCAGGCTGTTGCTGTGGCAAACCTGTCGGATCATCGGGCGCGACTACAAGAAGATCAAGCCTGCCCATTGTGTGGCTCCCTCGAGCACCCCTATGTAACTCATGAGCCTGCAGCCACTATATTGAGTCAGCTTCAGCAAAGGGTGATGCAGTTAAAGGCTCAGCTGGATCAGCAAGGTCAGCAGCTGGTCCAAATCTCCAGCCAGCATGGCAAGGCAGTGCAAGCAGATGTGGAAGTTCAGACGAGCCTGGCTGAGTTAAAAGAACTAGCCAGGCAATCTCAGCAGATGTGGTCAGATTTGGATTTGGATATCCCCCTAAGCAGTGAGCTGGAAGGTACCCGCGAGATGGGTGAAGGGCTGGTGGCTAAGGAGTCGTCGCTGTCTGGTGAGTTACAAGAATTACAACAAAAGCTGGAGCTAGTACATCAGTTGCAACAGGAGTTTCAGCAGAAAACAACGGAAGCTGTTGCTTTGGAGCAAACAGCAGTTCAACTCAGAGCTCAGTTACAAAATGCTACCAGTCAGGTGGAAGCGGGCAACAACCAGTTGGTGCGATTAGCTGAATTACAGCAAGAAGCGAATACCTTATTAACATCTAAAGCAGTTCAGTTGGACACTTTGCTGGAGGGTTGGTCTGAGAAGTTAGAGCAATTGGGTGCGCAGCAATATCTGCTCCAGCTGCAACAGCAAGTTGAGTTGTTTTTGGCTCAGGAAAGCGCCCTGGTGAAATTAAATGAGCAGCTAAATGAGCTGGCGCCGCGGATAAGTAAAGAAGAGGCCTTAAACCAGGCTTTGAATAATAAATTTGTTGATGAGGGCAGCAGGCTGGCGCAAATAGGATCTGAGTTGGCTAGTCTATCGGCGCAAAGGGCGGAGCTTCTGGATGGTCGGGATGTTCAACAGGCTGAACAAGATATGGTCCAGAAACTGGCTCAGGTAAGACTTGAGTTGGAGCGAGAGCAAGAAACCTTATCTCAGCTTAAACAGTCGCTTGCCGCCAAGCAAGCGGAGCTGGAGGGCCTGAGTCAGCAACTAACTGAGGGCAAAACTGAGCAAGCGGGTTTGCTGGCGAGCTGGGCTCAATATCAGCAGGGTTTACAGTTGAGTGAAGCCGCATTGCTGGCCTGCCTGGAGAAAACCACACTGTGGGTTGCTGATGAACGTAAACAACTAAGTGAGTTGACACAGGGTCTCGTCAAAGCCCAGGCGAGTATGGATGAAAGGGCGGCTTTTCTGAACCGGTTAAACCAGGATAACCAGGGCTTGGACGAGAAAATACAAGCCCTGTATCTGGCTTATGAGCAGGACTCGGATGAAATACTGCTGGCAGTGGTTAGCCAAAAACTCAGTGAGTCAGAGCAGCATTGTTTTGGGTTGGCCAGTACTCTGGATAAAGCGGCGGATGCGGCTAAGTCAGGGGCGGAGTTACAAGTAAAATTACAGGCTCAGCAGCAACACCTGGAACTCTGGAAAAATATGAACGACCTACTGGGTTCTGCCTCCGGTGCTAAGTTCCGCACGTTTGCCCAAAGCCTGACGCTGGATCAACTGTTGATCAGAGCCAACGGGCAGCTAACTGACCTGACCCCTCGTTATCTGTTGGAGAGGGTACCCGGTACAGACCTGGCAATTCAGGTGATAGACAGGGATATGGGAGATGAGGTACGCAGTGTCGAGTCTTTATCTGGTGGTGAAAGCTTCCTGGTTTCCCTGGCGCTGGCATTGGGGCTGTCGGGGATAAATGGCGGAGGGACAAGTATAGATTCGCTGTTTATTGATGAAGGATTTGGCACCCTGGATCCCGATAGCCTGGATCTGGCCATTTCTTGTTTGGACTCGCTGCAGGCCAGTGGTCGCCAGATAGGCGTTATTTCCCATGTTCAGACTCTGGTGGAGCGGATCGGTACCCAAGTTCGAGTCGAATCGCTGGGGGGCGGGCAGAGCCGCATTAAGGTCGTAAGTTAAATGACAATTGTTCAATTTGTAAAAAAGAGTCGTGTGTCATATAAATGTCATATAAACCCCTAATAATTGCGCCAACGAAAACATGCTTGAGTGCCACTATGTCTAGAAAAATATTGGTTGTTGAAGACGAAGCGCCTATCCGTGAAATGCTTTGCTTTGTGCTGGAGCAGAAAGGGTATGAGCCTATTGAGGCGGAAGATTACGATACCGCTCTGGAAAAACTATCCGAACCATATCCGGATCTGGTGTTACTGGACTGGATGTTACCCGGAGGCAGCGGCCTTCAGTTTATCAAGGTAATGAAGCAGGACGATATTACCCGGCAAATCCCAGTAGTCATGTTAACGGCTCGCGGCGAAGAGGAAGACAAGATCCGGGGTCTGGAGGTTGGCGCTGATGATTACATCACCAAACCCTTCTCTCCAAAGGAATTAATGGCGCGACTGAAAGCGGTTATGCGCCGGGTTTCACCGACTTCCCTCGACGATATTATCGATGTGCAAGGGCTCAAGTTAGATCCCGTATCTCATCGTGTGAGTGCGAATGAAGAGCCGCTGGATATGGGGCCAACTGAGTTTAAATTACTGCACTTTTTTATGACTCACCCTGAGCGAGTTTACAGTAGAGAGCAGTTGCTCAATAATGTGTGGGGCACTAATGTCTATGTGGAAGATCGAACTGTCGATGTCCATATCAGACGGTTGCGTAAAGCGGTATCCGGTGAAGGACATGACAGGTTAATTCAGACGGTACGCGGCTCTGGTTATCGTTTTTCTACTCGAATGTAGCAGCGATTGCTCTATCTTAAGGTGATTTTTAGCACCTTTTGCCTAACACGAGTCTTGGATTGAATATCAATCCTGTATGATGAACTCGAAGTCCGTCGTGTGAAGCTAGGTTAGCTGTTGGGGTATATGAGACCGTGAGTGGATTATGATGTATATAATCGTTTTATAGTTTTTCGCCCTTAAGGCCAGTAGGGATTATAGAGGTCTATGTTACAACCCTTTTCATGGATAAAGCTGGCGACTAGGCTGGCTTTATTTTATCTGCCTTTTATTGTGATTGGCCTGCTGGCTGAGTCTCTTCTGTTATTTCTTCTGTTTGGCACCGTGGCCCACCTAATTTGGAACTATGGGAATCAGAAAAAGCTGGCTGACTGGTTGTGGCGGGAGCGTAGCCTGATCCCTCCTACAGGCACAGGTAGCTGGGAAATGGTGTTTAACGGTATTTTTAAGCTGCAACAAAGGCACAGAAGCCGGCGTCGTGAGCTGGCTAGTGTGATCCGCCGGTTCAGGGAAGGGGCGGAAGCCTTACCGGATGCCGCCGTGGTGTTTCGTACCGATGGCAGCATTATCTGGTGTAACCGACTGGCGGAAGACATCTTGGGATTTCGCTGGCCGGAAGATTCGGGTCAGCATATCGGTAACCTGATCCGCACTCCCAGCTTTGTCGATTACCTGAATTTTAAGGACTATAGTGAGCCTCTCGAAATAGTATCCCCGTTAAAGGGAGATAAGTTACTTGAGTTCCGCATCATACCCTATACCTCAGGGCAAAATATGCTGGTGGCGCGGGACGTAACTCATATTCGTCAACTGGAGCAGATGCGGCGTAATTTTATTGCCAACGTTTCCCATGAACTCAGAACGCCATTAACCGTGTTAAAAGGTTATCTGGAAATGATGGAAGACATGGGGGAGAGCAGTGGTCCGGTTTGGGGTAAGGCTCATCACGTGATGGCGGAGCAGACCACACGCATGGACTCCCTGGTGGAGCAGCTGATGACCTTGTCCAAAATTGAGGCGGCCCCGCAAGTGGATCTGAATCAGGTAGTGGACGTTCCAGCCATGCTTTCGTTAATAGAAGCGGAAGCCAGTACGTTAAGCGGAGAACAACAACATACTTTCGAGTTTAACGTCGAGGCCGGACTTAAGGTGTATGGTGATCATGATCAGCTCAGAAGCGCTGTTTCCAATCTGGTTTATAACGCGGTTTATTACACGTCAGAGAAAGGTTGTATTAAGGTAAATTGGTATCATTCACTATCGGGAGCAGAGCTCAGCGTTCAGGACAATGGCGCAGGTATCGCTCCCGAGCACCTGGCCAGGTTAACCGAGCGTTTTTATCGGGTGGATAAAGCACGCTCACGGCAAACCGGTGGTTCTGGCCTTGGGTTGGCCATAGTGAAACATGCACTTAGTCATCACGATTGCGAATTGTCTATCGAAAGTCAGCTGGGACAAGGCAGCAGATTCTACTTTACTTTGCCAAAAAAGCTGATTGTCCAAAAACAGCTTTCTGCGTGATATTTAAGGGGCGGTAACCGCTTAAAGCTCCATCTGTCCGAGGCTTACCCTGAGCCGCCAAATTCAAGGCTATATTCACGACCCAGGAGCGGATGCCTCGATATAGAAAAAGGGGCGAAACCAGTGCTCGCAAGGTTCGCCGAACGCGCATCCATGCATTTAACATCTCATCCCTGAGATGGATTCGACTCCTTCAGAAATACAGGTCAACCTGCCTATTCCTGTGTTTCAGGATGGAAACTAGTTAGTGGCCACCCTGAACCTCAACTATTTATTTTTCTAGCGTACTATGGGAGCCCAAAATTTGTTGTTACGCTACCTCGAAAAGTTAGCCATCACTATCAAAGTGAATCTAGTAGCTATCAGGCCTCCGGGCTCCCAGAACGGACGTTTCTGGATGACCACTATTTAATCCAAGGTTTCTCGTTATTGCCGAATAGGCAAGAGACTACAGTACCTTATGGAAGGTAGAAACTGTCATAGAGTGCTTGTTAAGGCGATAATCCAAGAAGGTTGTAAATGTTTTGTATTACGCGGCACAGTCTTGAATCTGGTAGTTAATTCCCCCTTAATAGTTATCAATTTTGGTGTTTTGTGATACTGGGTGGTGCTAGTTTATTGTTCGATGCTTTCTATTTCTGTTAGAATCTAGCAAATAAAAAAGGTGGTAATAGATACTATTATCATCTAATAAATTCAGGGATCGAATGATGAACTACCTTAATAACCTTTCGGTGAAGACAAAAATATACCTAATGGTTACTCTTGCCGCTGTCGCGGTGATGTTTATGGCTTTTCGGGGAGCCGTGGAGTTGAAGCAAGCCATGCTGGATGAGCGTCGTCAGCAGTTGCAATATCACGTTGAATTAGCGCAGGGGGTATTGAAGTTTTATCAAGCCCAAGTGGTCCAAGGTCAGCTTCCATTGGAAGAAGCCAAGCAACTGGCGTTTACCCAGTTGGCAGACATGTCTTATAGTAGTGAAGGTTATTTCTTTGCATATGACTCCAGCTTTATCCTCAGGTCGTCACTGAAGGGATCTGCCAGTATTGGTAATAATGTTGCAAATATCCAAGATAGCCGTGGTAATTACCTCTATCGAGAGATCATGCAGGCAGCTCGTGAGCCGGGTGGCGGTTATGTTGAGTATTACTTCCCTAAGCAAAGAGGCGGTGAACCTCTGGCTAAGCTCTCTTTTGCTACTTTCTTTAAACCCTGGAGTATTGTTTTGGGGACAGGTGTATACCTGGATGATGTTGATGCCATGTTTACGGATCGCCTGCTCGATAAAAGCATTACCTTTATTGCTATTTTACTGGTGTTAGTGGGCATTTCTGTGGTGATTGTCCGCGCCATCGTTAATCCCTTGCGCCATATACAAAGTGTGATGAAAAAGGTGGCCATGGGTGATGTAACACAGCGAGTAACAGTGTTTAGTGAAGATGAAGTAGGGCAAATGTCACGCTCGTTAAATACTATGCTGGGCTCCTTTCAGGCGCTGCTGAAGGAACTTACCTCTTCTCTGGATAAATTAAACCTCTCGGCAGATGATTTAGCTGTTATTGCAGAGCAAACCAATACCGGCGTCCAAAGCCAGACGCTGGAAATTGAAACTGTGGTTAGCGCGGTGGAGCAAATGACCCTGGCGGTAAAAGAGGTGGAAGGCAGCACATTTCAAGCCTCAGAGGCCACGACTTACTCTAACAGCGTAGTGAATGAAGCCAGCACTATGATAGAAGAAACTATCGACGCCATTAATCAGGTGGCCGAACAGGTTGAAGGCGCCGTTAAGGTAGTGCATGAGTTAGCTGCGGGCTCTAGCGAAATAGGGGAAGTGCTGAATGTGATCTCTGGTATTTCCGAGCAAACCAATTTATTGGCTCTGAATGCCGCTATCGAAGCGGCGCGTGCGGGTGAAGCAGGGCGTGGATTTGCGGTGGTGGCTGATGAAGTGCGCAGCCTGGCCCACAGCACTAAGGGTTCAACTATCGAAATCCAGCAAATGATTGAAAAACTGCAAGACTTGGCGAAAAGTGCGACTCGGGTGATGGAAGCCGGGCGAAATTCCGCCAGGGAAAGTGTGATAGCTGCGGGTAAAACAGGTGAAAACCTGAAACAGGTAGTCATACAGGTGGAAAAAGTAAACGATATGAATCGTCAAATTGCGTCGGCAACCACAGAGCAGGCGGCGGTAGCAGAAGAAGTGTCCCGCGCTATGATCAATATCAGCGCAATCTCGCAACAAACGGGTGACGGTAGTCATCAGACGCTGGGTAACAGTGACAATGTGAAATCTCTTGCTCAGGGAGTGAATAAGCAGGTTGCTGCCTTTATTGTCTAATTAATCATGGGTAAATCCCCGGCTCTGCCGGGGAGACTCGCTGTCGGCGGTAATTTAACTGAGCGATACGGCGATTAGACTGTACACCTAGGTAGGATTTAGCTCTCTCCTACTTTTTGTTCGTTGTCTATGAATTCCAAAATACAGACGAGTCCTGCACCAGTCCAGTGACTCATCATGATTTGCCTTTCTGGGGCGATGCGCCGGGTCTCCCTCTCAATCAATATTGCCAATCGACCCTCCGCATTTTTAGGACTTACAGTTAGCCGGGTAGGGTTCTCATCTTTGAGTTGATCCAGAGCTTTAATCGCCAGCTTTTCTGCTAACGGCTGTAACCCTTTATCTGCCTCGACGGGGTAGCCTTCATGTTCCAAGTGTAATTGCCTGTTTTGAGTATTCTATCAATATAAGTTAAATGTGAACCAATGAAAACTCAAGAGGATAGAGGCATGCCATTTTTTAGATTCCTTACCCAACTCAGGTGCAAACCTAGTCATATGAGCTCATTTTCAAGAGGAGCGGGTGCTCTGCTTTCTAGGCAGAACTATGATGCATTCATCTTGAGTAGTAGTCACTTCGGGCGGCCACACACGGGGCCTGGAGTGGGGCCTGGTGAGGGCTTTGTAGCACCTTGGCACGCACTTCTAAATGAATTTTCTAAATCGGCGGGAGAGGCAAGAAAGCTAGAGCAGCTTTTGGGGCTCGACAAAAACTCGTTGGGTAATACCAGTGACGTTGTGCTTGCTCACGTTCCATTTCCTCAAGAGTTAGGGCTTAGAAGGCCAAGTGGTAACGAGCAGGGAGCAAACGACCAATTTGTTGAGGGCGGTAGAACTTCAGGTGGAATGGAGGAAGGTGTCATCGATAGGGTACAAACTGCTGAAACGCCTTTTATGCCGAGCGATCAAGAAGGCTTGGTGAGTTTCAACAATGTACGATTTTTCAACGCATCAGATTTTATGAAAACCAGTTGGGCTACAAAGTGGTTGCTTACTCAGGCCGCATACTCCTTAGACGAAAACAGCCCCCACAAATAGCTATCAGCCCGGCGGGGTAGTCTTCATATTCCATTTACTGCTGTTATTTATTGGCTATCGCTGGGTATTCTGGCGATATAGCCCAGGTTTTTCAATAGGTCGCTTACTTCGGCTTGCGAGTGTCCGCTAGGAGGGGACCAGTGTTTCGGTGGGCTCGTTACTTGCAATGTGGAATAACAGTTGCTGAAGGTCGTCAGTTGTCCAGTTCGATTGAATCATAATCTCTATCCCTGTGTGAGTTACTTATCTCAGCATAGGGACAGAGTGACGGTGTCGGCGTAAATGTTTACTCAAATATTAGTGAAGCGGATCCTAATCTAACCTGCTAACCGAGGCCAAGTACCAGCCCTCTCCGCCCTGGTTCTGCTTAACGCCGTTTAGAACATCGCGCTCCATATCGCAATAAGCCGTGTTGCTGTTAATTGGTGCATCCGTTTCTATGTGAATGGGCAACTCTGAAACCTGTGTCCCGACAATTTTTCTGACGAGTACATGGTAAAACGCCATGCTATTTCCTTATTTTTCTTTTCGTAAGTGAGTTCGCGATTTTGGTCAACTCGATAGCTGAAGCAGAACTGTTTGCCTTTTTCTTGTTATTACATATTAGTGCTTAATCCCATCTAAAATCATCTACTGTCTTAATTATCATTGTTGGGTGGGTTTCCATGGATAATTTAATTAGAGGAATTTATATGTGCAAATTTAAACGCAGGAGCACGCGAGTTTCATTTTTGTTGTTCGCCTTTTTGGTGCCGACATTAAGCAATGCTGCAGTAATAAATGTAATTCAAGATGACTACAATTTTGACTTGAATGCCAATGGTGTATCGTCGATTTCTGAGCATGTTACAGGTATTGCTTCAAAGGAGGGAACACATTCTTTTGGGGGACGACAAACAACGCCAGGAGGCGATTGGATGGAAGGAAGAGAGACAGTATCTGTGGTACATCAAATGCTTATTCAGATTTAGCCGACATTTGCAGTCAATGATATAAAAAACCTTCGAAGAAAATGCAAAAATAAATCATGATTGGCGATGGAAAAGGTAAGTTAAATTCAGTTAGTTTGACTGAGAACACCGTTGTAGGGGCTTGGTAAAACTCCACCTGAAATAAAGCCCATGCACAATTGCGTTATGCACTATGATCAGGTAGTGTGCACAAACTGATTATGCATCGAGAAAAAGGACAAGATGGCCGTAGAGTTTAAAGATGCTTGGCTTGAAGACTTCTACGAAAATGACAAGGGTCATCGTAAGATCCCAGCAGGGATAGAAAATGCCCTTTTTCGCAAGTTAGAGATCCTCGATGCGGCCACCCAGGAAGCGGATTTACGCATCCCTCCTGGGAATCGTTTTGAGCACCTCATCGGCAACCTAAAAGACTGGTGTTCGATTCGAGTGAACAAACAATACCGGCTGATCTTCAAATGGATAGAGGGTGTTGTAGTAGATACATATCTAGACCCACATAAGTATTGAGGGCTGAAGGAGTTTGATTATGAGGACCACAAAACGTCGCCCGATCACTGTAGGCGAAATTCTACGATTAGAATTTTTGGAACCAATGGCGATTGAGTATCAAGAGTTGGCAGAGGCTATGGGTGTGCACCGGAACACTGTCAGCCGGATCGTGCACGATAAAGGCATCTTAACGGCGCCAATGGCGATCAAGTTGGCGGCTGCTTTAGGTAACACTCCAGAGTTTTGGCTGAACATACAACATGCGGTGGAGCTGTGGGACATACGAAATAACGCTTATTTGAATGAATCCAAAAATGTTAAACGTTTACAGTCTCACGCGGTGCAAGTGTAGGGCTTCGGCCGTTTTCGGTACTGTTTCACCTCCACCCCTTTTGCATAATTTACCTGGCGCTTTACCCGGCCGGAGCGATGTAACAGCACAGTAAAATAGAGCAGTTGCAACACACGATCCCGATATTCCACCGTTACCAGCGATAAGCGACCCAAACGAGACTTGGACACACAGGTAAACCTTTCAACAGCCCTTAAGCTAGCGTCCAACTCGTCACAGGTAAATCGAACAGGATCGTATTTACCGCCCCAGGGAAAGACAAATTATCCCATCTTAATGTAGCGTTGAGGTTTTATGGCGGTGTGCCGAGCGGTAATACACCTAACTAAACGGTTTCAATTCCTGCCAACTTAACTCTTTGATTCATGGTCATCTCACTGCGATCCATAGCTAACCCCTCTTGTTGGTCGTTTCATTCTCTAAACGCCCTGGTAGCCAAGACGCTTAAAGCATGATCACGCCTTCTTGATACAAACCGGCGTTAAGCCTCGTTTGATGAAAACCTCTTGGCCGGTCAGTCGCATGGCGGCGCGTTTGGTTTTGACAAAGTTTCCGTTACAGCCCATATACAAGCCGTCGGAGTTTTGGTCCACGTAAACAGCCTTCCCTTTGTTCGATTCGGCGATTGCCTCGGCTAAATCCTGTGTGTTCATTGTGCTGTCCTCCAGTAACCACGGACTACGTCCATGTAAGTCCAAAAGTCGTATAGTTTTCCTCTGAATAAAAACATAATGCTTCCCTCACACATCTGCAGGTAGGTTAGTGGCAAGTCATTCAGCTACCACCACGGCGTTTGCGGTAATTTTGCGAATCCAAGCCCCGCGAGAAGGAGACCAGCGGAACCCGTTCGATTTGCACAATTAGCGGATCACCTCACCTGGCTTACCGTCGAACAAAATGCAGATCCGAGCATCACTTTCTTCCATGCTCCAGGCATCGCCAGACGTATTTAATGGCTCCACGTCGTGTTGTTTCTCGATTTCTTCTATGCGTTGTTTGGTACGGCGGTTCTCTGCGTTGTTGTTTAGGAGACAAAGCCGATACGACCGCCAAAATCAGGCTTAAGCAGTTCTGTTGCTTGCTTGTCGCTCAGTCCTTCGGCGATAAGGGCCGTGACCCTGGTTTCTTGGGTTTTATGAACGCGAATAGCTTTGTTAGCAGCCTTCATGATGCTTTGTGCCTTCTCAAGATGAACTAACGTCGTGTTCAGCTTTGCCAGGGCTTCGATGTCATCGCTGGCAATACCGGCCGAGCCCACACCAGAGGCCTTGGAGTGCAGGCGTTTTGCCTTTGCGCCACCTTCGACACTTTTACGCACGGCGGCATCCATTTTTGCATGGTCCCGCCTGGCGCGGCATTCACTGTGATGACCAACTAAGATCGGTTGGCCTCCCCAAAATCGCTCTCCAATTTGTTGAGCGTCCTATGTGCCGCATCGGCGCTTTACTGGGCCTTGTCGGCGCCTTGTCGGCGCGCGCTGTTATGCGATCCACTCAGTCTTCCTGACGCGCTTGGTAGTCACCTAATGAAATGGCTGCACGAGTTGTTGAGTTATCCATGGTTATTCCCTTATTTCCGGTGGCTTTTCGCGCCGATTCGCTTCTTGCTCAGCGACTAACAGACCGATTGGTATGTTAAGGCGTCACACGCATCGCCACATATCATGAAAATATTTCATAGTGATGCATGCATCGACGGCAACGCCGCACCGGCGCAACCGTGTTTAGTTGATTACGTGATAGGAGCTCAGACGACCATTAACTTCGAACGGATTAGTCCAGCTTTTGAGCTGACGAGTGGATATGACGCCAAAAGTACTCAGCGTGACGGTGAAGTCGTGCCAAGCCAGGGCCATTTGTGGGGATTGTCGGCCAAATGTACGCATAGTGGCGGCGGATACGCCTTCACTAAAGCGATTCATGGAGGTGTCTTTGCTCAACTTGATGGGGAAGTCGAATCGTTTTTGTGCAACGGTGGCGATCCGTTTGTTGGCCAGGTCGACACCATGAAGCAGGTTTTCCAGGGTATTGGCCATGGTTTGGTTATTGATAGCGCCGCATCGTCTATTGCGGATCCTGATATCGGCTTCAGCGGCGAGGGCAAGAAGATCAGACCTCAGCGCGGATAAAGTGACGGCCAGATCGACGATGTGTTCAAACGGCAGGTAAGGAGTTTGTTTGTTACGTGGTAAACGTGGCAACAATTCGCCTTGCGCTGGTTCACTGGTTTGGGGTTCTGGTTTGGCGTCAGGTATCACCGGAACGGTGAACTGATTCGCGTTGGTTTGGGCAGCGTTGCCTGGAGGATGTTGTGGGTAAAGTTGGGTACTGGCTTGGCCTTGGGACGTTCCAGGCGCAGCGGTAGTTCGGCGAAGGTATAAGCTGCAAAGTTGCGGTAAATTGACATTGGATGTCCTCTTATGTCGATTCTGTTTAATCGCCGTCAAGGTTCGAATCCTGACCAGCGAATTTTGCCGCAGGGTTTCATTACACGTTAGAGGAGGGGTTACGTGGTGTCAAACGCTAGATTACGTGTAAATTTATGTTATTTAACGATTTATTTTGTTTTTTACGTGGATTTTTAGGGTGCTGGGGTATTGGTGGGTTGGTTAATTCGGGTAGTTGGCGGAGGGGGGGGTCTTAAGGGGGATAGGGCTTATCGGCGATGCGGCCGGTTTCTATTAGTAGGGTCGATTCCGCAAATTTTCGTTTTGCCGATACGCCGTTATGCGAGCAAGCAATTCCACGTTAAGATAGCCGCCGTTGATGGATTAGGCTGAAAGGTAAATCGGATGTTCAGGATATTGTTGTTTTCTTTATTGTTTTGTACCGCCATTACGGTGTCGGCAGAAGCCGCTTCTGGACCGAAAGATTATGACGAGTGCATACTAAAACACATGAGTGGCGCTGGGAATGATAGTGCTGTAGCGGCAATTAAACAGGCGTGCCGGAATAAATTCCCACCCAATGAGCAAGTCAAAGCTGAAACAGCTCCTGCACTTAGTTGCGGAAAATACTTGGCTCTGGGAGAGAAACTGAAAGCCGGGGTTTTCGCCTATAAATATAAACCCTCCGATGCGCAGTGGGAATTGATATCTAAGGCGATAGGCGAACGGATTAGTTCAGATGAATTCTTTTTCGATGAAAAGCTAGTTTATACGGTGGGGTGGCTAGAGAAAAACGAACCGATGTATTGGAAACAAATGACCGAACAGTATACAAGAAAGAAATGTTTTGAATGGGTGTACTCCGACTTCAACAAAGTCGCATATGGGGCGGTTGACTATGTTCTAGAACAGCGATATAACCCTCCTGCTGAACCAGGACTTCACATGATGGAATGGCTAGAGAGACGCCCTTAGGACTATGCACACCCGTATTTCCACGTAAACCCAACATATCTGGCCTCCGCCATCCCACCTAAAAAGAACACCCCTACTTGTTAGAGGCTCGACGGCGAGTTCTTTCAATGCCGGATAGTGTGTTGGTTAGTTTTGAGATTAATGCCCCTGGATCATCTTGTAGCTTTTCGGTAAGCAGCTGAGCATCGAAAGCACCTCTTAGGCGCTCGGGAAGCTGTTCACGAATGGCCATCCCTGACCCGTCTGACATCTTAGCGGAAATATCGTATAGCAGCTCCATATCAGATGAGCCGGAAGCTAGTAGCTCCCCATGTAAGTACAGAAAGGCTTGGGTTTCGTTGAGTTGGTTCAAGATATCGTCATTGACAGATTGCGGCATCGTGCTTCCTTTTTGATATTTTTATTATGTACCGGATACTAATGCTTTTATGCGAGTAAGCAATTTCACGTAATTACGGCACCACCCCACGCAAGCCCTTCCAACGTCTGGTCCTAGCCGCCCCACGTACGCCCACGTAAGGGTTCAACCTAATGGCACTGTCGCCGGTTACGTGAGGGGAATTTGGTGCCGAAACGGCGATCTACTGAGTGGGGACTAGCCGGTCTCGTCGTCACGCTTTAGTTGATAGGTGAGGGTTGTCTTATTTTTGGTCCCTGTTACGGTTCTATATTCTACCATCACTCTTAAATCATTAACTCCTCTAAGAAAACATGTCGACGTAGTATGGCCCGCTAATGAATTCAGTATCATAGCGGGGGGTCAGCGTGCCATTCAAGCCCGTAACGAAGTTAACGCGATGCCCATTAATCAGCTAAACGGGGAAGAGTTTAGTGCAACGTATTGGGAAATTAAAGATGCCAATCCCGATATGGATGATCGAGCGGTTGCTGAACAGGCTAGGGGTGTGTTGGCGGAAAAGGCGGCGAAGGCAGCAATCATGGATCCTACCGCATTGGGTACTGACTTGGCAGCGGCTGTGCTTGGTGGCTATGCGGGTGGTGCCGGAGGCATATTAGGTAAGTTCGGTAAGGTCGGAACTCCTTCAACCCGGTTAGGCGGTGCGGCTCAGGGCGCTGTGATTGAAGGTGGCACAGAGATGGCCCAAGGTGCGGCTACCCAGTATGGGGTGAACACCGCAATCCAAGGAACAGCGGACGGAATCCGGCGCCTGGATAAAGAGGTGTTAGCGGCATCCCTGAACGAGGGGATCCTTGGTGCAGGTCCGGGTATCGTGGGCGGCATGTTCAATGAAAACTAGAATCCACGTCCTGTGGGCGTGGTAATCAGTGACAGGCTATGCCTGGAGCATCCACTCATGCTATGACCAATCTCGGTTGTCCCCACAACAGAGAAAGGAACAGTAGCATGAGTAGATTTGAGAAATTATCGCACGTTTTGTGGCATTGCCAATACCATATTGTCTGGGTACCGAAGTACCGCTATAGGATGCTAACCGGACCGGTAGCGCAAGAAGTATATAATTGTATCCAGATATATTGTGGCAGGCTCGATTGCCAAATAGTAGAGTTAAATGTGCAGCCAGACCATGTCCATTTATTAATAAAGGTGCCACCGAAAAAGTCAATATCCGAACTTTTAGGAGCTGTAAAAGGCCGAACAGCAATTAGGATATTTAAGCAGTTTCCCCATCTGCGCAAGAAGCCATATTGGGGTAACCATTTTTGGGCAAAAGGCTATTTTGTAGACACTGTCGGTGTGGATGCGGAAATGATAAGAAAATATATGAAGTACCAAGAAAAGCTTGAAAAGCGCCAAGAACAATTAGAATTTTAGCCGTCTAAATTGGGGATAATCAGCTTGCCTTCTAAGAGGGCAAGCTTACGCCCCCTTCTAGGGGGTTAAAGGCAAAGCTACCTTCTAAGAAGGTGGATCTTTAACTACGCCAAGTCTAAAGGTGGCTGAGCAAGCTCACGACGACTCTGTCAATGGTGCGCTCGATGATGTTAACAATTCAACCAGGAAACCCGAAGTCGAGCCGGTAGCGGAACCGGAGTTAACCACAGAGCCTGAAGAGGTGGTAGCACCTAAAGCCGTAGACGATATGCAATACGGCGAAATGATCGAAGAGCGCAATACCTTAAGATCGGATCGTAATTCGTTAACTGGCAAAGACATAACGCGCTTGGAAGGCCTGGAAAAACAAATCGTCAAATTCGATAAAGCGTTAGGAGTAGATCAACCTGTATCACCACAACAAGTAGCCCCTCAACCAGGTCAAACCCAAGCAGTTCCAGTGGCCGAACCCTGACAAGCAGCAGGCACCAACCCTAAACTGGAGGCTGAACTTGAGTCGCTTAAACTGATTAGGAAAACCAGCGCCAGTAAGAATGCAGACCCAAAAGTGGATGTGCGTATTGGTATGAAGCCATTGGCGGAACAGAAGAAAAAACAAGAGGCTGACAGGCTTGCCGAAAATTAAGCATTCTTGACTGACCTGGAAAACCGGGTGGCCAAACAAGAGGCCGACCAACGGGCCTTTATGGATGAGCAGGAAGCAGACGTCGAGGATCGGGTAGCAGAGCGGGAGCGGATTAATTTTGATCTAGCCGATAACCCGGTAGACGGTGAATACCACGGCATCCGTGAAGGCGAATTGGTTAATCGTGAAGTGGCTAGTCCTGGTACACCTAAGCTGGCCGCGCCGAAGCGTGAAGGCCACACCATAGATGGTGAAGCAAAAGAAATGGCGTTAGGCCACGACGACACTGTTTACGGCAATGATGACAGGGAGCTAAATGCGAACCGGGAAAACGCAAGTCGGGCTAATGACGGCTTAAAGGCCCAGAAGCAAAAGCGTGATGGCGATATCACCCAACGTAAAGAAGACCTGGCTAACCAACCTAAACAAACCCCCCACAAAGGCATTATCTTCGCAGAGGATAAGTCACCTAAAGCTGAACCCGAGCAGGTTGCTGACGTTGAGCAAGAAGCAAAACCACCGAGAGGTGACGGTGAAGCGGCTATACTGACGGGCAAGGTCAATGAAGGTAAAGGCTGGCCAACCAAAAAAGGCGTAACCCTTTTCCTGCAAAACCAACGCAGCAAGTTGAGCGGTGACATAACGGACTACGAGGTGGTGCCTACTGGAGAGGTGGACCCCGAGAATAATGACCGTCCTTACTATGGATACCGTCTGAAAAGTAAACAAACTAAAGGATGAGAAAGATGATACCAAACTGGATGAAAAAGGCAGTGAGCGATCAGGTGATAAGCCAAGCAGAAGCGATGGAACTAAACAGCTATCTGACGGGGTATCACGATCAAGAAAGGGAAGAAGTGATGCTTCCCAAGGAGATGGAAGGAGTAGCACAGAGACTGCAGCTGTTCGAGATGGTGGCCGAAACGATGACAAGGCACTAACACCAGAAGCCCCTAAGACGGAGCTGGAGCAGGCACAGGTCGAGAAAGTCAAGGTTGAGACTAAGCTACTGGAAGCTGAAATCAAAAAGAAAGAAATTGAGACTGCAGCCATTCAAAAAGAAACGGCAGCCCCAACCCCAAAACAGACTGAAGTAATTGATGGGCCAACGGTTACACTAGGTAACCCGAAAGGAAAACCATTCCGAAGTGAAGAGTCTGCACGGGCGTCTCAATACTTCAAGCTCTACCCAAACAACGAAGTCATTCCAGTAGAAGGCGGATTCGGTATCACTTTCCCGGAGAGTAAACTGGAAGATGCGAATGTTCCGGACCCCATGATCCTTGACGAGTTCGACAACCCAGTCGATTTCGATAGATAGGGTGAGCAGAGCCTGGGAAAGTCCGAGAAAGATGGGGTCTTATTTAGTCTCGCGGATCCAGATAACAAAACGCCGATCACCAAAGAGGCTGTTGAACTTGAGCTTAAGAACTTCCTGGAGCAATATGAAGGCTTAGATGATGGTATTAATCCGGTAATCGTCAAAGACTAGGAGGAAGCGTATGGACCAGCAGGAAGTGTCGAAAACATCGGACCTACATGGGGTGGATACCTCCCAGAAGAAAAAGACCGAAACACCCTCGTTCTTACCACTGGGGCCTTACATAAACAAAGTGATCCCCTCGGAGTATTACGAGCAACCCTTAGACACGAGCTCTTGGTACACAAGGGCTTGGGGATCTTTGACCCGGAAACTCAAAAGGGTAGTCTCGCGGCGGTAGCCAATACTCGAAAACCTTGCCTGGTGTGCTGTTAGGGTGTACCCCAAGTGGACATAAAAGCCGGAAAATAATGATAGTTTAGAACAACAAAATTTGTTTCGACCTTTTTCCCTTTCCCGATACTACTAGTTAAGTTATTGATATTGCGTACCTTGTGAGGCACATTTACGGATGTGTTTTAGTGTTCTTAGAAAGGGGGTAAGTGGCTGGATTTCTAGGTGATTGTAATATTAATGTCACACACTCGACTTATATTTGTCACATGTGCTGAGCATACTGGCGCAGTGTTAATCAACAACACCTATTTAAAACATCTATTCGGAGAGAGATGATGAAACTAAAACAGTTAGTAAGTGCAGTTGGATTTAGCGTTGCTACTATCTTTGCCGCTTCTACTCAGGCTGCTAACGTTGATGCAGGCCTACCTACCTATTCTAAAGTAAGCGGAATTTCCGGCAATCTGTCTTCGGTTGGTTCAGATACACTTGCTAACATGATGACTTTCTGGGCTGAAGAGTTTAAACGTCAATACCCTAATATAAACATTCAGATCCAGGCGGCAGGCTCCTCTACTGCTCCACCGGCTTTGACAGAAGGAACGTCTCAGTTCGGTCCTATGAGCCGTAAAATGAAGTCCAAAGAAATCGAAGCGTTTGAAAAGCGTTACGGTTACAAGCCAACTCCGGTTCGTGTTGCTATTGATGCGCTTGCCGTATTTGTAAACAAAGATAACCCGATTAAAGGTTTGACTATCAAGCAGGTAGATGAAATCTTCTCCAGCACTCTGAAGTGTGGTAGCGCGAAAGAAGCGGACCGTTGGGGTGACCTGGGTCTGGACAGCAGCTGGAAAGACAAAGACATTCAGTTGTTCGGTCGTAACTCTGTATCCGGTACTTACGGTTACTTTAAGAAAAAAGGCCTGTGTAAAGGTGACTTCAAAAACAGCGTAAACGAGCAGCCAGGTTCAGCATCTGTTGTTCAGTCAGTTTCATCTTCTCTTAACGCTATCGGTTACTCAGGTATCGGCTACAAAACATCCGGTGTTCGTGCGGTTCCGCTGGCGAAGAAAGGTAACGTTTTTGTTGAAGCCTCTATGGACAATGCCATCAGCGGTAAGTACCCACTGTCTCGCTTTCTCTATGTATACGTAAACAAGCACCCGAACAAAGCTCTTGCTCCTCTTGAGCGTGAGTTCCTGAAAATGGTTCTGTCTACTTCGGGTCAGGATATCGTAGCAAAAGACGGTTATATCCCACTGCCATCTGCCGTCGTAATGAAGGATCTGAAAAAACTGGGAATCAATCTATAATCCCACTTTATTACCGGCATCAAATGCTAGTCTGGGCCTTAACCGGCCCTTATTTGATCCAAATCTATTGAGTTGCAAAACAAGTTTGTCGATACCTCTTTGATCTAATGCTTTACCCATAGAATACTCTACAAAATATGCGGAATGTCAAAATTATATAATGCGAAGAGGCATGAATGGCGACATCACCCGCAAACATTGAAACCCAGGGCGGGGATCGGGCTCAAGGACGAATAGCCAGAATCTTAGATAAGATCGAAAAAGTAGGTAACAAATTACCAGATCCCGCCATGTTATTCGTTGGCGGCCTGTTGCTGGTCTGGTTGTTATCCTGGCTTTTATCCGGTGTCAGTTACAGCGAAGTTGACCCGAGAACGGGTGCAGCTATCGTGATTCATAATCAGTTAACCGGCGGTGTGCTGGCTAACTTTATCGCCACAATGGTACCCACATTTACTACTTTCGCACCTTTAGGTGTGGTCCTGGTTGCCATGTTAGGCGTTGGTGTAGCTGAGCACTCCGGTTATGTGAATGCTGGCCTTAAACTGATGCTACGTGTAACGCCAAAACAGTTGTTAACGCCTTCCATTATTCTGGTGGGTATTATCAATCATACCGCGACAGATGCGGGTTACGTACTGGTTATTCCATTGGCCGGTGTCATCTTTTATGCCGCGGGGCGTCACCCTCTGGCTGGCATAGCCGCCGCATTTGCTGGTGTAAGTGGTGGTTTTGGCACCAATTTTATTCCTTCTGCGCTGGATTCTCTGCTGCAATCCTTTACCCAAAGTGCGGCCCAGATTGTTGATCCGAGTATTCAAATCAACCCACTGAATAACTGGTTCTTCGGCGCCGCATCGAGTTTGTTGATCATTTCTGTGGGCTGGTTTTTAACCGATCGCATCGTTGAGCCAAGGTTAAAAAATACCGCTGTAGACGGCGATCCCGAGGATATTCCTAAGTTTGAAGAGCTCAAAGAAAAAGAACGTAAAGCATTCTGGATATCGACGTCGGTAATGCTGCTCGGAGGCATAGCACTTTGGGCGGCAGCTATGCCGGCAGATAGTCCACTTCGGGCGGGAAGTGGTAGTCTGGCTGAGTTTAGCGCGCCTTTGATGCAATCCATCGTACCGCTTATCTTCCTGTTTTTTGTCGTACCGGGCACTATTTATGGTTATTTGACAGGCGCGTTTAAAAAATCGAAAGACGTCATTGATGCCATGAGCAAGTCTATGAATGGCATGGCATATTATATTGTGATGGCATTCTTCTGTTCACTGTTTATCAAGGCTTTCTCCGATTCAAATATTGGAGCACTGCTGGCGCTAAAAGGTGCATCAGCTTTACAGGCCATGGCGCTTCCTTCCGCAGTTACTATTGTGGGTATGATCTTCCTGACCGCTTTTGTTAATCTGGCTGTTGGTTCGTCGTCAGCAAAATGGGCATTAATCGGCCCAATCCTAGTGCCTATGTTAATGCAGCTAGGCATTTCACCCGACTTAACCCAGGCGGCTTACCGCGTTGGTGATTCAAGCTCCAACATCATTACGCCACTGATGCCTTACTTCCCACTGGTGGTGCTCTATTGTCAGCGTTATGTGAAGGGCACAGGGATAGGTACCTTGATGTCTATGATGATCCCTTACTCTATTGCGCTAATGTTCATCTGGACAGCCTTCCTGCTACTATATTGGGCTCTTGGTCTTCCATTGGGTCTGCAGGCCAGCTATACATATTAATCCCTTGGCCTGGCTTTAGTGGGGTCAGATGACCCCACTGTTATATATCTTTTAAACCCCAACCCTAAATTCTTACCTGTTGCCTCTGCGGTTAGTTGTTAACACAAGATATAAACCTTGGTAAATCACTGCAACTGGCTGTTTGGCTCAACTAGCTATCTCAATCTTTGTCAGCTTTTTAGTAATAAACGATTACTTTTTCTTGGAGCCGATGGGTTATCCAGTCCAGCATAATTGGTTATGAATGAGTGTTGGGGTAAAATTCGCGCAGTAGTAATAAATAAAAAGAAGAAAATAAAATGAAGCACTGCCTCCCGAAACTTGCGCGCCACGAATCAGAGCTTATTGACTACATCGACCTCGATCAGCACTTGCCTTATCGTGTCGCCGTTTTATCCAATACCATGAGGCAAGGCACCACAGACAGGTATATCCGTAATACAGGCATGTCCCCGCGGGAGTGGCGAGTACTCTCACTTATCGGCTTAAAAGGCCCCTTAACACCCGCAGTTATCGCCAAAATGACCGGGATGGATAGGGCAACTGTCACTCGAGCTATCGCAAAGCTTATTTCACTGGAATATACCTTGAAGGAACCGCACCCAACTGACGGTCGCTCTGCCTGGATTCGTCTTACTGAAGCTGGTTCACAAAAGTGTCAGCAGATAATTCCACAAATGCAGGCGAACGGTGCCGACTATCTGGCGGTATTGAGCGTGGGTGAGCGTCAGCTGTTTCTTGAGCTTATCGACAAGCTGCAATTACAAGCCGAAAGAGTGTTATCTGAAGGTAACAGTTAAGTTAAAATATAGTTGAAAGTTCAATTAAACACCTCTAGCATGGAGTGGTCTATTATCAAAGGAGATTGATATGCCACTCGTCACCCCTCTTGCCACAGATCATAATGCCGAAGTCATTGAACTCGCGAAGTTCTTTAATGAAACCTTGGGTTTCCCTCCCAACAGTGTGCTGACAATGCAACGACGCCCTGATATTGCCAAAGCGTTTATTAACTTGAATATGGCAGTGATGAAAAATGACGGTAGGGTAACCAGCGAGCAGAAAAGACTTATTGGTTATCTTACCAGCGCCAATACCGGCTGCCGCTATTGTGAAGCTCACACCATCTTGGCGGCGCAGCGTTACGGTGGCACGGACGAGCGGTTAGCAGAAATATGGAATTTCAGGCAGAGCGACCTTTACAGCGACGCTGAAAAAGCTGCGTTTGAATTCGCCCTTGCTGCATCCGCTGTACCTAATGCGGTGGATGACGGTATTTCAGCAGGTTTGCACGAATACTGGGATGAAGGGGAAATTGTCGAAATCCTGGGAGTTATCGCCCTGTTTGGCTACCTGAATCGCTGGAACGACAGCATGGGGACGACGATGGAACCAGGCGCCGTGGCGGCCGGAGAAGACTTATTAAGCACAACTGACTGGCAGAGAGGGAAGCACGTCTGAGCTTGAACTATTAAGAAAAGTAATTTCTATTTCAATAATATCTGTGCCGTGTCCTGTGGCACATCGACCTTCTGCCAGCCTTGCAATATATAAGCGGATAGACATTTAGTCTTGTTTGTTAATTATGCGAATGCGGCACTATATAATCATTTGATTTTCCACGCATAGCTACGTATTCTCGTTGTCATGAAAGTGGGTAAAAAAAAGTCCCTGACTAGACTGCTATTGATAGCCTTGCTGATGAAGCTGGTGCTACCTTTTTACGTTGGCGCAGCATTGGCAGCCGACCCGAATGCTGATAGCTATGATCCAGACAGGAAAGTCCTTCTCTGTACCGCGACGGGTTTTAAATGGATTAAAGCATCCTAACTTTTTGCTGATCAGGGCGAAAGTAATCCTGACGCCGAACCCGCTCCCTTTACCACATTTAAATGTGTTCTGTGTGTGCCTAATCTGGACAATGCACATAGTCAAACCACGTATCTGGGTATTAAGCTCGAGCTACTACTTGCTCAAACCGACATTCCGCACCATTTGCATCTCACCTAGATAATTTAAAAATGTGATCTATCTCACTTTAGCGTGTCCAATGTCTGAAAGATCACAGAAACTATAGCCAAAAGGTCACAAGCCTCTGACCGCTGCCATGGCACAATCGTCCCAGGATATGTATTAACGGGGAGCGCTATGGCCGCCATCAACACCAGCATTAAATCGGGACAGATCCGGGTTGAAACTCTCGGCCACCATGGCCTGGTTGCCGGCTTCGTCGACAAGCTCAAACTGGTCTAACGCATCGACGCCAGACTGCCGGTGTCCAAACAGCATGGCTCCAAGCTCAGCCATGGCCAGCGTATCAAGGCCATGATCATCAACGGCCTGGGCTTCACTCAGAACCCCATTTATCTATCGCCCCAGTTTTTTGAAGACAAAGCGGTTTCCCTGTTATTTGGCGAAGGTGTCAAGGCCGCCCAGTTGAACGATGACGCGCTGGGCCGTACCCTGGACGCCTGTTACGAATACGGTGTCACTGCGCTGCTCGCCGAGATTGCCAATGAGATCCACCAGGAATTCACCCCGCCCGGTAGACGGCAAACCCTCCGGTTGGACAGCACCAGCTTCAAATTAGTGGGCGAGTATGATCTCGAACACCTTTACCTGGAAGGCGAGTCCAGACCGCCCTTGCCCAAGCAGGGCTACTCCAAAGATCACCGGCCGGATCTCAAACAACTCGTCTTGTCCCTGATCGTCAGCGGTCCGGCGGACTTACCGATCTGGAGCGAAGGCCTGGACGGCAACAGCCAGGACAAAGCCAGCTTCCACGCCACCCTAGCCAAACTCCAGTCCTTCCGCCAAGCACTGGAGAACAGCCCGGAGCTGCTGGTTATCGCGGATTCGGCGCTCTACGTCCACGGAAAACTGCTGACAGCGGCCTACCTCTGGGTCACTCGGGCGCCAGAAAGCGTAAAAGCGGTCAAACTCCTGGTCGAGGCCGATACCAGTGACTTCGCCTGGCAGCCGCTGGAACAAGGTTATCAAGGTGTCTTGCTGGGCCAGGTGGAGCGCGGGCTGAAGCAGCAGTGGCTGCTGGTCCACTCCAGCCAGGCCGAGCAAAGAGAGTGTCGCACTACCGGCTCGAACTTGAGTCGACTCCCTGCCAGGACAAGATCCGGCCGCACCGTAACAAGCTGGGCCGTTTCGTGCTGGCGACCAATGAACTGGCCAACCAGGAGGTCGCTGGCCTGCTCGCCGCCTACAAATCGCAACAAGGGGCCGAGCGGGGTTTCCGCCTGATCAAAGACCCCCAGTTTCACCTCAATGGGGTGTTCTTGAAAAAGCCGGAGCGGATCGAGGCGTTGATGATGGTGATGACGCTGTGCCTGATGGTGTACAACGCAGGCCAATACCAATTGCGGGAAAACCTGAAAACAGCAGATGAAACCGTGCTTAACCAAGTGGGCAAGCCCACCGCCACCCCGACGATGAGGTGGATCTTCCAACGGATGAACGGGATCCACTTAGTGAATGCGCCAGGGCTAGCTGCCTGCGTCACTGGGTTGACGGAAGAAAAGGAGAAAATCCTCCGCCTGTGCGGTAAAGAGATAGCGCGGCTCTACCAGTTGGAATGAGCGGCGGAAAAGAAAAACACATACTGTGCCCCGGCGCGGTAGGCTTGGTGATCCCGAAATTTAAGACTGCCGCTTCTGGCTTAGGTGGAGAGACGGTTCAGAGGGCTGGCGACAACGCCTGGGCGAGAAAATAATGCTGCCAGCATAAATCGCTGCGGAATGTCGGCTCAAATAGGCCCCCGCTGGATTTCTACCAGTCAAGGGCGGCCGGGATCTCATCACTGGTTTATGCCTTTACAGCGTGCTCCGCCTTTTGGCGTTTAGTTTTAAGGCTTAACAAGCAAGAATTTACCTGAGGTCTTTGGCAGCCTGGTTGGCCCCGGGTTGCAACATCAAAAGAAGAGCCCCAATTGGCGTCTTCGCGGGTATTTGGCTAGTGTCCATCAGATGTAGCAAATGCTGACTTAAGATAATCTTGCTTGCACGTTTCAACCTCTCTGCTTTTTTTCGTGGGCAGAGAGGACCAATATATCCCGATGAAAAATGTGGTTTACTATTATTTTCATAAACTGAATAGGCAACCTTAACTTCCAGACGATGGATAAGTAGCCTCAACAGATCCGGAGATCTTTTTGCATTATATGCAGCGGTTATAAACAAATTATTTGACAGGCTGATTAGCCGTTAATACCACCTTATATTTATCCTGTCTGGTCATTTCCCGCTAGTTTCCACCCATGAAACATGAATTAACGGGTAGTACGCTCCACTCTGTAGAAACTATGAAGAGAGCAATCTGCGAAGCCGGTGCCAGCAAGGTTCGCCGAACAAGTTCGGCTCCTTCCACATCAGTTCAAGGTAACTTATGTATGCCTAGTTTCAGGATCGACACGGCTATTTAGCGGTCTATTAAAAAGCCTAAATGTTATGGATCCGTATTTACGCCGCTCCCAATCTATTGTAAAGCGATTAATTGACACCTGTTCGGCCCAGTTTTTGGTTTGCTTGGGGCTAGAGTAGAAGGTGAATTCATTATTTTTGATAGAAAACTGAAATATTATTGAATGCGAATCGCATAAAGATTAAATAAATTGCAAATGATATTGATGTGGTTTTCCTCCTCTGTTATTTTCCTGCGGCGACAATACATAATTACACAGTAGTTTTTGGCAAACTGGTTGAAAAACCAGGACGCAAAGCCACCGATCTAAAAGTAGAGCGAGCTTAATCGCCTTACTCAAGACAGCGGGGTTGCCTCAGTATAAGGACAATACTGAGTACTAAGACATGGAAAGTGAAATGCTTCAGGCATTAACTTTGTCTGCGCCAGATCCTACCTGTTTTGTTGTTCATAACATTTAACAGGGAATAGAATGAAAACACTTAATAAAGTGCTTATGGCACTGACACCTATTGCAGCCGGATTGCTGCTTACCGCTTCAAATTCAGCCTTTGCCCACGGATATATCTCCAAGCCGGAATCTCGAGGCTACTTATGCCGTTTAGGTGAAAATGCTCGCTGCGGTAATATTGTTTATGAGCCGCAGAGCCTGGAGGGTTCTGATCGATACCCCGATTCTGGCCCTGCAGATGGCAGGTTGGCCAGTGCTGGACATGGTGCATTTGCTCCGTTAGATAGCCAGACTATCAGCCGTTGGACAAAACGTCATATAACCGCTGGCCCCACCGAATTTAGTTGGACCTTTACCGCCCCCCATTCCACCAGAGACTGGCGTTATTTTGTGACCAAAGCAGAGTGGGATCCAAATCAGCCACTAACACGTGATCAATTTGAAGCCGTGCCATTTTGTGAATATCAGGGCAACTACAAACAGCCGCCGAGACAGCTCACTCACCTTTGTAATATTCCTGCTGACCGAAGTGGTTACCATGTGGTTCTTGGCGTGTGGGATGTAGGGGACACAGGCGCCAGTTTCTACAATGTAGTGGATTTGATGATAGATAACGGAGATAGCACAGACGTCTCCTGGCAAGATGTAGGGGACATCTTCTCGGGGCGAGACCTTAATCCGGGGGATAAGGTAACAACACGTGTATACGGAGATAATGGTGAATTAACGTCACTGCAGACATTGCTTGAAATCACTACGGCAGAAGAAGGGAAGAAAGAAAACTGGCCGTTTCAGTTAGCCCAGTTGATCAATGGAACTCAATCCTGGATCCAGGCGGGCCAGCTGGACGAAAACAACAAGATCCACCCTGTGGTGGGCAGAAACGAAATTTATGCGCAGAATAACTCGGGTATCATGTCGGTGGAGCTGGCATTTGAGCAGGCACCACCGCCTAAGCCTGATTTTGACGTATCTGGTATAGCGCACCATTATCCGCTGACCAATGGTCAAGTTGATTTCGATTTTGAATTAGATATCAGCGCCCCAGCGCGGATCACCGCTACCCTAAATAAGGGATACCGGAGTGTTGCCAGCAAGACCTTTGAAGTACAAGCCGGTGTATCTGGTTTAACCTTGGCCTATGAAAGTGCGCAAGCAGGACACTATAATTTAGTGGTCAGTTATCAGGCAGAGAACGGCACAGAGGATCAAAAAACCTTTCACCTGAATATCATGTCTGACGATGCCACTCCGGTAGAGCCGGATCCCGGCAAGCACGCCGAATACACCTTCCCAGAGCAACTGAGTGCATATAAAGCGGGTACCTTGGTTCACCAGCCTAAGACGGGGAAAACCTATAAGTGTAAGCCTTGGCCAAACAATGGTTATTGCGTCCAGTGGTCACCCGGATCAAACCAGTTTGAGCCGGGTGTGGGTTTATACTGGCAGATGGCCTGGCTAGAGCATTAACTTCTAGCAAAAGCGTGATTGTGAATGCGCTTTATAGATAGATGGCCTCCGTCAAGGACGGAGGCTTATTTCTTATAGTTAACAATCCACAGCAATCAGTGCCGTTATTACTGTAAAAGTGGGTTCACGTTAATCCCGCCACCAATGTTATATTCACTACCGGTAATGCATGACGCATCATCGGATGCCAAAAAAGCAACGAGGTTTGCAATATCTTCTGATTGTCCGAACCGATTTAGCGGAATTCTATTTTGCATTGCTGCAGCAAAGTCTTTTAACTGCTCTTCCGGCATACCGACCTTACCAAAAATAGGGGTAGATACGGGCCCAGGGTTAACAGCGTTCACTCTTATTTTTCTCGGCACAAGCTCTGTGGAAGCTATCCGAGTATATGAATTTAAGGCTGCTTGTTAAGTTACTCATTTTCTATTACTCCATTTCTGATTAAGGTTAAGATGAGTTGCGTACCGGTCGGTATTTAGTTTGTGATTTATACCTACAGGTACAAGATCACAAGCAGATAATTTACTTGCTTAAGAAGAGAAATAATGAGTGCCGGCCGCCAGCGTACTTTTGATAAATACGTAGCCCTTGATAAGGCAATGGAGGTATTTTGGACAAATGGCTACCCAGGAACTTCCTTGACAGGTTTGACCAATGCCATGGGAATTAAGGCTATGCCAGGAACATTCCCTATGCTACAAACAATCAAAGAGAGCGGGGGCCTGTCGTACTCGGATGACCGGTGGAGCTTACCATGGATGGTAAGCCAGGTTTATTCATGCAGGTAAGTAGGTTAGTATAAGTTTTCCGGGGTTATGTATGTATTTTAACCATTGTAAATGTACTAATTCGCCTAGAACTGCATGGCCTGCCTAGATTGGTAGGTTAATTTAAACCTTGGTGAACTTTTGCTTATGCACTTAGGTAGACAAAGAGTATGAGTTCGCTAATTGTCCCTTCCTGGGGTAAAAGGCAAAGCCACCTCCTAAGAAGGTGGTTCTTTAACTCATCAGAAGTTGATAAGCGGCGATTATCCTACGAGGATTGCCACCTCATTAGTTTATGCCCATACTGGGCGTTGGTATATTGCAGACAACGGGAGTGTTATGGATCTCTTAGAGAAGGTAAAGATCCTCACGAAATACAAAGCGTGGGCTGATGATTTAACATTTTCGGCTATCAGTAAGTTACCAGAAGGTGAGGCGACTAAAAAGCGCCAAACTCGCTTCGGTAATATGGTACATACACTCAATCATATATATGTCATCGACGACATATTTAAAGCGCATATTCTCGGAAATTCCCATTACTATACAGCACGTAATACTGAAGACTGCCCACCATTTTCACACCTTTGGGAGCGGCAAAGGGAGATGGATAAATGGTATGTCGGCTATGCCGAAAATACACCCGAAGAAACACTGTCTGAGATAGTTAGTTTTCAATTTGTTGGTGGTGGCGAGGGCTCTATGTCACGCGTCGATATGATTATTCATGTTGTAAACCACTCAACTTACCACAGAGGTTTTGTCGGTGATTTAATGTATCAAGTCCCCGCAACACTACCTGCCAATGATTTTCCGGTATTCTTGCGGGATATTCACACCAATACATAGTTCATAATGTTTGGTTTAACCTGCAGTTCAACTTACCTGAGAATCGAGTCAGGTCAAAGAACTGGTTAGTACGATGGCCTAGGTTTAGGCCATAATCGGGTACTCGGACGTCATACTCACTTAATCGCAAAGGCGCCAGAAATTATCCTGTAGACTGAGATTGAATCATCACTCTTCTAGCGCCAAAAGTATAGGTGTAATGGGCGATGAGTTAGAAAGTAGAATATACCTGGAACCTCCTCTGCTAGTCTTTTTTTACAGCCACAGTCAGTTTGTATTGAGCTGATTGCTACTTGCCATTCAATTATCATTAACGTTTAATAATAAAACTATTATAAACAGCGATGCTCATACAAGGGATTATCACTCTAGTAGTTGCTGCTCGTGCTGGGTGTGCGCAAGGCCAGGTATTAGGACGCAGGAAACTGCGCCACAACTAGCTGGGTTGGCACCCATTAATCAAGGAGGATAAATGTCAAAACAAAATTGGGATTCAGAAAGATATAGCAACAATGCGTCATTTGTATCGGAATTAGGGTTACCAGTATTGGATTTATTATCACCTAAAGCTGGAGAGTCCATCTTAGACTTAGGTTGTGGTGATGGCACTCTTGCTTTAAAAATACAAGATTATGGAGCGACTGTTACTGGCGTTGATTTTAGTCCTGAAATGATACAATCGGCACAAGGCAAAGGGATTAACGCACTTTGTCAAAGTGGTGAATATCTGGGCTTTGCTAATCAATTTGACGCGGTATTCAGTAATGCAGCCCTGCACTGGATGACCGGCTCTTTAGCCGTTATTGAAGGGGTAGATCGCTCATTGAAGTCTCATGGCCGTTTTGTTGGTGAATTTGGTGGAGCTGGAAATATTAATGCTATTACCGACGCTATTAATATGGTTTATGAGGCAAACCCACAGTTTGGCCAGTATAAGAGCCCTTGGTTTTTCCCTTCGGATTCTGAGTATAAGAGTTTATTGGAATCCAATGGTTTTAAAGTTGAAACCATTGAGCTAATTCAAAGACCTACACCATTGAAATCTGGTATCCGGGAATGGTTAAAGATTTTTGCTAATCATGCAATATCTCATCTTGATGAATCATCTAAAGATTTTTTCCTCAATGAAGTTGAAGCATTAGTTAAACCTAAATTGTTTACCGAAGAATCAGGTTGGTTTGCCGATTACGTTCGTTTACGGTTTTCGGCCTATAAAATGGCTTAGCGAAGCCAGCTAGTGTCCATCCTGAAACTCAGGAATAGGCAGGGCGATCCGTATTTCTGTAGGAGTCAAATCCATTTCAGGGATGAGATGTTAAATGCATGGATGCGCGTTCGGCGAAGCTTGTGAGCACTGGCTTCGCCCTTTTTGCCTATAGCTGGCATCCGTTGCTACTAGGTCGTGAATATAGCTTTGAATTTGGCGTTTCAGGACGGGCACCAGCTAGTCGGTAACCGATCAAAAAGCTTGTTGCTTACTCGTATCGCGGCCAATGTAGCATGATTTTTTAAACACTCTCCCACAATAGACAAGTCAGTCGGTATCCCACTTACTAGCTGACCCTGGAATTCCCGCCGAAGCTGCATAGCAAGTTACCCGGCTAATGCTGGTCATTGTTAGCGCTATAGAATCAGTTAATCCCGGACAAAAAACCGGATAAATGCAAGAAATCGTATTTATGAGTGCAGGACGCAACAATTAGGTGTACTGTGCAATGCTTGCTAAAACAGAGAGCCAAGCTTTAAAAATGACCACAGCATTCTCCCGCCGTTTTCAAACCATTGTAGATCAACTGACCCAAGGCAATAAAAAACAGTTCGCCGAACTAACAGGCAAGTCTAACTCTCATATCTACAAAATATGCCGGGGAGCAAGCCGCCCGTCGATGACTTATTTAGAAAACCTCTACGATGAATTTCGAATCGACCTAAACTGGCTCCTAACAGGAGAAACCCGATCAGATCATAGTGCGGTTGGTGTAGGGCAGGACCTGATATTTGTACCTCAGTTTGACGTAGAAGCTAGTGCCGGTTTTGGTAGTATTGCGCAGAGTGAAGAAGTGACCAACAGCTTTGCCTTTAATAAACGCTGGTTGGCATCCCAGCTTGGCGTGTATTCAGAGCAGGTCGTCTTTGTTTCTGTCAAAGGTGATAGTATGCAGCCCACCCTTGAAGATGGCGATATGATCCTGGTTGATTTATCACATCAGCAAGTCCACTGTGAGGGCATCTATTTACTGCAAACGGAAGATGGCTTAATGGCCAAGCGCCTTAAACATAAACAAGGTGTCATTGAGGTGCGCAGCGACAACCCGGAGTATCCAACATGGCAGATCACGCCTTGTGGATCCGAACATAACCGCATCGCGGGTAAAGTAGTCTGGTGCGGTCGCGGGGTATAATAACACGCCGGTATTATTGAATATCGACGGAATAAACCCCTGGATAAGTGCCTAGGTAAAAGTTATTCTGTATTTAGATGGATAATTAGACAGGATGTTTTTTACACACTTGGTCAGATTTTCAAATGTTTCAAAAGCGCAGGTGGGAAGCCATTCATACTTAATTTTCCGCCATAGTATTTCTATGATATTCAGCTCTGGCGAATAAGCTGGCAGATACAGCACCAAAACACCCTCTGTTATCCAGTCACTGCATTTCTCTTTAAATTTCGCAGAGCGGTGAAAAGATGCGTTGTCCAGAAAAACGACTGTCAGTTTTTTCTTTGCGGTGTGTGGCTTATTTTCTATCAGCTTTTCAAACGCCTCGATGACTGTGTCAGTAGTAACGTGACCTTCGGTGCTGTGGTAAACCAGCTTTCCTTGGCGGCTTAAAAAGCCAAGTACGTTCAATCGCTTACTATGCGAATAGGCAGGAAATGCAAACGGCTCACCGACTGGGCTCCATGCGTAAGGTAAGTTCGATTTTTGGCTAAAACCTGATTCATCGAAATAATAGAGGTCCAACTCGCCCTCTTGTTCAAGCTTTATAAATTTATTCAGGGTGTTGTAACACTTTCGGAACGCCTCTTCATCACGCTTTAGTTTGAGTGAATGTCTGGCTCTTTTATGGCTGTAGTTAAATTTTTTTTCAACGTTCGCTTAATCGTTGAAACGCTGGCTTTTTTGCCGCTTTCTTTCTCCATCAGGGACTGGGCTCGCTTGAGTTGATGAGGCTCCTCATCCACAAGCTCTTTCAGGCGCTGTTTCTCCTCATCCGTATAAATAGTGGGCCGCCCCGTTCGCTTTGCGTCATAAAGGCTTGAGATCCCAAACTCTTCCCAGCAATCGATCCATTTAGAAAGCGTCTCCAAGCTGGTATCGAAGATATCCGCTAGCTGCTTAATATCGTATCTCTTATGGCTGAGTAGGATGGCATGAGCCCGGATTCTACAACGATGTTTGGGGTGATTAGCCACAGACTCTCTAAGGGTAATTTGTTCGGCCTCAGTAAGGCACCATACTACTTTCACGGATTGGTACGCATGATGTTGAAAATTGATGCGTGTATACTGGAGTCGGTGAAAAAACGCAAAAATATCTGTACCACTGCATAAAAAACAAACAGGGAGCAGCTCTGAAAACTTATGCTCACCTACTTAGCAACCTTGATAGTCTCAGACCGCCTGGGTTAACGAACTATTTTTAGCTGTCTCAGATTAATGTCTTTAAAATTGCTATCAGCCTAAAAACCCACTAACTAATGTCGATCCTGAAACGCAGGAATAGGCAGGTTGACCTGTGTTTATGTAGGAGTCGAATCCATTTCAGGGATGAGATGTTAAATGCATGGATGCGCGTTCGGCGAACCTTGCGATCACTGGTTTCGCCCTTCTTGCCTATAAGAGGCATCCGCTCCTTGGGTCGTGAATATAGCCTTGAATTTGGCGTTTCAGGACGGACACTAGCTAAGGCTTCGTAGCCAATAGCCGGACCGTTAAGGGTATCCACTATGGGTTGCAACAGGATCTGAAGTTCATTATTTATAATGATGGCTTCACGGTCTTGCCTCTGGTTCATTGGTCTAATACTATTGACTTGTTTTTCCACAGCTTATGACTTATAGATGACATTTTTATTACGACTAGGCGTTAAGTACATCCAACTGCCAGTCAACCTGGCTGCAGTATTCCTTCTCGGTGTTAAGGTTGGAAAGTAACAGTTGGTCTGCATCTGTAACTAATATGCAGAGGCTTTGTTCGGTTGCTGTGAGGGTAATGCCTTCTAAACTGACGGCCAGGCGCTTTTTATTTAACAATACGGCTAAACGCAGGATACGGATCAGACGGTAAAGTTTATTCAGTTTCACTGGTTGCTGGGTGTCCAGTTCGGACAGTTTAAGGGATTTTCGGTGAAAACGAACCAGAGATGCCAGCAGTTTTTGTTGAACCTGGTTAAACCCGGGCAGATCCGAATGCTGTAAAATATAGGCGGAATGTCTGTGTATAGCGCTGTAGTTAATTTGCAGGCCAACCTCATGCAGGGTGGCGCCCCAGCTTAACAAGTCTCTTAATTCGGGGGCATCTATTTTCCACTCACTGGCGACCTGATCATACAAATAAAGGGCTGTTGTATTTACTTGCTCCGCTTGCTTTAAATCCAGCTGATAGCGCTTGGCCAGGCTTGCGGCGGTACGTTCTCGAATATCATGGTGGCGCATTCTGGCGTGCATTTCATACAAGACGCCTTCGCGCAGGGCTCCGTCTGAGAAGTCCATTTTCTCTATCTCCAGTGCATGAAACAGAGCAATAAGGATTGCCAGTCCGGCGGCAAACACAGGTTTTCTGTCATTGGTTAATCCAGTTAACTGAATATGTTCGCTGTGTTCAAAGGAGATGAGCTGTTGTTTCAGATTTTTCAGTCGTTTAAGGGTAATTTGACGGTCGGTATTCCCCTGGTTTGCCAGTACTTCGGTGACTGTTTTCACAGTGCCGGAAGCACCAAGGCAGGATTTCCAACCGCGTTTTTTGTACAGGGAGGCGATGCTTTCCAGTTCTTTTTCCGCCGCCAGAGTGGCTTGTTCAAAAGCGTTCTCGGTTAGCTTGCCTTGGGGGAAATAGCATTGCGTAAAGCTTACGCAACCCATGGTTCGGCTGCTGGTTAAGCTGGGCTCAAACTTGTCGCCGATAATCAGCTCAGTACTGCCACCGCCGATGTCGATAACCAGGCGCTGCCCCTCGTTATGCTGGGTATGGGCGACCCCGAGATAAATCAGTCTGGCTTCTTCCTTACCGGACACCACTTCGATGGGCACCCCTAACAGGGATTGGGCACGTTCGATAAAATCCTGCGCATTAGTGGCTTTTCTTAAGGTATAGGTGGCAATGATACGGATATGGCTTTTATCCATGCCAATGAGGCGCTGGGCAAATAATGCCAGGGCTTCCAATCCACGGCAGATGGCTTGCTCGCTGAGACGGTCGTATTCATCAAGGCCCTGGGCCAGCTGAACTCGTTGTTTTATTTTGTCGACAATTTGCAGGCTTTGGTTGTTGATCCTGGCGACCACCATATGGAAGCTGTTTGAGCCAAGGTCAATGGCTGCAAGGGTTTGTGTGTTCATAGACTCGGTCTTGGGTTAGTACTGTGTGGTGGTTTTTGGCCCTGGACGCGATACCGAGTTGTTTCGATAAAGCGCCCATAGCATACCTATTTCTCAGTCTCGGCGACAGGGGGGGACATTTTGACAGGCTCAGTTTTTGCTGCGGACGGGGCTTTCTTCTGCTCGTAGCGTTTCAGGTAATCGTACACCACCAATTGCGAACGAATTTTCCGTCGATTTCCTCGCTTTACATATTCATTTTTTTGCTCTTTATCGATGACCCTGGCTTTGGTGGTATCCCGGAACTGTATATCAAAGATGTCCTTAATAATTTTTTTCAGTTTGGGGTGGTAGATAGGGCAACCTATTTCGATACGGTTATCTATATTGCGGGTCATCCAATCAGCGGAAGAGATGTAGGTTTTTTCTTCACCATCACTGTGGAAAATAAAGGTTCGCGGGTGTTCCAAAAAGCGGTCAACGATGCTGATGACCTTAATATTATCACTGATACCTTCAATTCCGGGAACCAGGGCACACATGCCGCGTATTAGCATACGAATTTTGACCCCGGCACTACTGGCGGCATAAAGGCGAGTGATCAACCCGCGGTCTACCAGGTTATTTACCTTGACGGTAATAGCGGCGGGTTTGCCCTGGTTAGCACTGGCAATTTCGGCATCGATTAAACGATAAAGCGAGTGGCGACAGTTGGTGGGGGAAACTATCAGGTGGTTGAATTCAAACCGCCGGTACGGGTGTTCGATAAAGTCGAATACGTTTTCTACTTCCTGGGTGAGTTCCGGGTCTTTGGTTAACAGTGAAAAATCCGAGTAGATCTTGGCAGTTTTCTCGTGGAAGTTTCCCGTGCCGATATGGGCGTAGCGAACATTGTTTTCGCCTTCTTTACGGGTGATCAGACAGAGTTTAGAGTGAATTTTCAGTGTCGGTACGCCAAATACCACCTTAACTCCGGCTTCAGTCAGGCGCTTTGCCCATTTTATATTTGCCGCTTCATCAAACCGCGCGGCAAGCTCTACCACTACGGTCACTTTCTTACCGTTATTGGTGGCGTCTATAAGTGAGTTAACAATACGGGACTTCTTTGCCACCCGGTAAATATTGATCCTGATGGTAGTGACATTGGGATCAAACGCCGCTTGCCTGACCAGCTCGGTGACGTGGCGAAATTTATGATAAGGATAATAAAGCAGGATATCCTCTTCGCTAATGGCGCTAAAGGTGGTGTCGTGACGGTTAAAGTTTTCGCTGCTGATGGAAGGCAGCTTGGTATTCTCCAGGTACGCGCGGCCGACATTGGGAAAACCAATAAAATCCTTGAAGTTATGGTAACGCCCGCCGGGGATAATACTGTCGTAGGATGAAATATGTAGTTTACCCTTGAGAAAGTCCACCATATGCAGCGGCATATCCCTGTCATATACAAAACGCAGGGGTTCATTGGTTAAGCGCTGTTTAAGGCTTTCCGACATCTGCTCAACCAGGCTTTGCTCTACCTGGTCAGTGAGGTCGTACTCCGCATCCCGGGTCATCTTAATGGAGTAAGCGTGAAGGCTGTCAAATTCATAGAAACCGGTAAAGATCTCTTCGATACAATATCGAATAATATTATCCAGCAGGATAATGGTTTTTTTTCGTTTGGTTTGCTCTGTGGGTAATTCAACAAAACGGGGTAAATCGTCTGTGGGTACTTCCACTAATGAGTACTTTACCGAATCACCCTGGCGGATCTCTATGGCTAAATAAGTGTAATCGTCTTTAAGGAAGCGGATCAGGTCGACTGTGCTGTTTAGCTCGATAGGAGAAATATGGCGCAACAGTTTGTCTTTAAAGTACTGGGTTAACCAAATTTGATGGAAGTCGGTGAGCTGATTTTCGTTAACCAGGAATATACTGTGCCTTGCCAGTGCCAGGATAAGCTCTTTATATATGGCATCGAAGTCCAGTTGCAGTCTAAGGACTTTGTTTTGGATCTTGCTGAGCAAGTGTCTGGCGTTTTGGTCGCCCCCTTGCTCTTCGTTAATAATGATACGGCGTTTAACATCTGCAACGCGGACCTTAAAGAATTCATCCATGTTGTTGGAGAAAATACCCAGAAACCTGACCCGCTCGATAATAGGTACGGTTTTATCCATTGCTTCCTGCAATACCCTTTCGTTAAAGGATAGCCAGCTTAATTCCTTTTCTATAAATAACTTATCTGAGCCCACTTGAATGTTCCCTAAGTGTTTTAGCGTGTATCGGGGGATCCCGTTGATTTTATTCCTCTTATCTCAACGAAACTAACAGAGTCGGATGACAGCTTGATGATATATGTAATAAAACTGTCATTATACCCTTATGGATTATGAGCTGGAAACAGCGTCCCAGCTAGCTTGTTTGTTTCCTGAAAAAGGCTATTTGGCCTGTGTTCTTGTAGGAGCCGAACCCATCTTAGGGATGAAATCTAAAGCGCATGGATGCACGTTCGGCGAATATAGCGAGCGCTGTGTTCGCAGTATCACCTGTAAAGAGGGTATCCATTCTACCCAGTTGGTAATTTTTGCGTTAGCCGGCATGATTAGCGCGTAATCAGTCACCAGCGATTAAATCGTGTCTATGTCTACCATAAGATCATCGGCAATGCTTTCCAGGGCTTCAACTACCGCGTCTTGAGCTACATTTTCCGGCAGGCAAACTTTTGCTGAAGCTTTAAATAAGGAGTTACCCCAGTTTGGCGCACTGCCGCACTCTGTGTTCAGCTCCAATACGTTAAGTCCCAGGTTTCTCAGGGTTTGAGATACTTCCTGCACTATACCAGGTCTGTCATTACAGGTGACAGTTACCAGCTGGCTACGAGTAACCGGTTTCTGAACGACTCCTTCTACCAGAGTGACGCTAAGGTTTTCCAGTTGAGATAGTGCCTGGATTAGAGCCTGATAGTTTTCCTGGGCCACCTGAATTTGTAATATGCCGGCGAACTGTCCGGCTAATTCACTCATGCTGCTCGCCAACCAGTTCCCCTGGTGAGCCAGTACTGTTTGTGATAAGGATTCGACGATGCCAGGTTTGTCCGCACCGATAATAGTCACTATTAGTTGCTTCATAACATCTCCCACGTTTTATTAGTCCCATTATTCGCCGTGATATTGGCTTTGTCCAGCGTCGCGGACGCTAAATAAGAATTCTTTTTTCCCCTTCTTTATTAATAGCTTATGATTCATTTTTATTTGTAACAAAAGTGTCATGTATATTAAATATAATGCTGTCGACTTTTGATTGCTTTTTGAGGAAGCTAATGGCCGAGGAGTTTTCCCTTTCACTTGCAGGGAGTCGCAAGCGACTGGTAATGGATAAGCTGGCAAAATATGGCGTGACTGCGGGTGGTATTGCAGTTCTGATCTGTTTGTTGTTGATATTCTTTTACCTTTTATATGTCGTGCTACCGATTTTTGAATCTGCGCATATTGAGAAACAAAGTGAATTCAAATTAGCGAATGAAACCAAGATATTAGCCTTGGGAATGGAGGAACAAAATGAAATAGGTTATCGCTTTAGCGAGGATGGTCGGGTAGATTTCTTCTCATTACAAGGTAGCAATGCCGGCCAGATCCTGTTGTCGGAAAAAGCCCAAGGAAAGGTATCCAGCTTTACTCAAAGTGTCCCGGTTGCAGGGCTGTATGCGTATGGATTTCAGGACGGTACGGCGCAAGTTATCGAGCCTCAATTTGATCTTTCTTACCCCAATGATCAACGCCAGATCACACCCCTGCTTGGCTATCCCATGGGTAGTGATAACCTGACCATAGATCCTCAAGGCAATGCTCTCACCAAGCTGGCGTTCGAAAAATCAGAAGAACTGGCGGGTTTTGCTGCCGTGACCCAAGATGGTCGTGGGCTGTTTGTGCGCATGGAAGCCGAAGAAGACATGATGACGGAGGAGTTAACCTGGTCTGGCGACACGGTTGAACTGCCCTCCATGCCCACACAGGTGGATCAGCTGCTGCTAACGCCTAATCTGCGCAACTTGTATATTCGTAGTGGTAACAAGTTGACTGTCTACAATGTTGCCGATATCGACCATGTTGAGCTGATTTCGGTGATCGACGTGAACGCTAAGGGTGCCAATGTCAGCAAAATTGAATTACTGACCGGCGCCAGCTCTTTGCTGATTGCCAATGATAATGGTGTGATTTCCCAGTGGTTCGAAGTGGCGAAAGATGGCAAGCGCCAGCTGACCTATATTCGTGAGTTCAAGGCCAGCTCAAGTGTGGTTGATATCGCCCCGGAATATTTCAGAAAAGGGTTTATCACCGCCGATAAAGATGGCGCCCTGGAGATTTTCCATACCACAGGTGAGACGCGTTTATTTTCTGCAAAACTGAGCCAGACAGCATTGGACGCTATCGCTATATCACCACGAGCGAATGCCTTGTTAACCCAAAGCCAAGCTGACATGGTGCTTTATAAGGTAAAAAATGAGCACCCTGAAGTCACCTGGTCCGCCTTGTGGCAGGAAGTCTGGTATGAAGGTTATGCCGAGCCGGGTTACGTGTGGCAGTCCACTTCCGCCAGTGACGACTTCGAGCCTAAGTTAAGCCTGGTCCCTATTTCTTTCGGTACCATTAAAGCCGCGTTTTACGCTATGTTGTTTGCCGTGCCTATCGCTATCGCAGGCGCTATTTATACCGCGTATTTTATGTCGCCGGATATTCGTTCTTTTGTGAAACCCACTGTAGAAATCATGGAAGCTTTGCCAACCGTTATTCTGGGTTTTCTCGCCGGACTTTGGCTCGCCCCCATAGTGGAAGAAAACCTGCCGGGTATCGCCATGTTAATCCTGGGTTTGCCCTTGGGTGTATTGCTGGCGGCCATGTTATGGACACAATTACCTAAGGCTATTCGCATGGCCATACCCGATGGTTATCACCCGTTGATCTTGATCCCCGTGGTATTGGGGATTGGTTACCTGGCCTTTGCTGCAAGCCCTGTGGTTGAGCTTTGGGCGTTCGATGGAGATGCCCGCCGCTTCCTGACCAACGAGTTAGGTATCGGATTCGACCAGCGTAACTCACTGATTGTGGGTATCGCCATGGGATTTGCCGTGATACCCACCATCTTCTCCATAGCCGAAGACGCCATCTTTAGCGTGCCAAGACACCTGACCAACGGCTCTCTGGCATTAGGCGCCACATCCTGGCAGACCCTGGTGTATGTGGTGTTGCTGACCGCGAGCCCAGGTATTTTCTCTGCCGTGATGATGGGCCTTGGCCGCGCCGTGGGTGAAACCATGATAGTGCTGATGGCGACGGGAAACACCCCTGTGATGGACTGGAGTGTTTTCCAGGGAATGCGTACCTTAGCCGCCAATATCGCGGTGGAAATGCCGGAGTCGGAAGTGGGCAGCTCTCACTATCGAGTGCTCTTCCTTGCTGCATTCGTACTGTTTATATTCACGTTTATAGTCAATACCATAGCGGAATTTGTCCGCCAGCGGTTACGTGAAAAGTACTCGAATCTGTAACTGAGGTCCGGATGAAAACCTGGGTAACTGCTTTAAATTCAGCGGTCGAACTTGTGCCGGGAACAAACACGCCAATCGGCAAGAGAGAAATTTAAAATGGGAAAATGGTTTAAATCCGGTGCTCCCTGGATCTGGATGACAGGTGGAGCAGTAAGCATTAGTTTGGTGGCGGTCGTCGGATTATTGATGCTGATCGGCTGGCGCGGGCTGAGTTATTTCTGGCCGAGTACGATTTATGAGTTTGATTTAACCGGTCAGGATGGTAGTAAACACCAGGTGATCGGTGAAGTATACGACTCGGAAATGGTGCCGGCACAGCGCTTGATTGATGCCGGTATGGAGCTGCCGGCAAACCATACTGAAATGCTTACTCGTTACCTGGTGAAAACGGGTAACCGAGAATATGTAGATCTGGATTTTCGCTGGATATTGGAAACTCAGATCAGCGGCAAAACTGTACCAAAAGAAATCGCCGTACTGGAAAGAACCACCAATGGTAACTTTTATGGTTATTTGGTCGGTGTGGTGAACAACGGCAACAATATTTCAGGCAGTGATATCAGAGAGGCGTTAGGCAACAGCCTGACGCGAACCCTGGAACTTAACGGCAAGGCGAATGATCTACAAAAAGGCCCTATTGGTAGCATTAACTATGAGCTGGAAAGGTTAAGGCTCAAAGAGCGGGGCCTGGAGTTAAACGCTAATCTGGATGAACAGGCTAAGGCTGGTTTTGAGCGGCAGCGTGAAGACTTACACCAACAATATCTGCTGCTGGAAAAGGAGCTGTTCCAGTATCGCGATGATGCCGCCAGAGATTCGCTCATCGTTCGTGATATGGAAGGACGTGAAGTCACCATTCCTATGTCTAAAATATTGGATGTGTTCTTCCCCAACGACATGGAATTTTTCGCCAAGTTTGCTCATTGGTTACACCAGCTGGGTAAATTTGTCTCTGATGATCCCAGGGAAGCAAACACGGAAGGGGGCGTATTTCCTGCCATCTTCGGTACCGTTTTTATGGTGATGCTGATGGCGGTCATCGTGACCCCGTTAGGGGTTGTCGCAGCCATCTATCTGCATGAATATGCCAAGAAGAGTTTGGCCACTAAGATGATCCGCATCGCGGTGATTAATCTGGCTGGCGTACCTTCCATCGTATACGGTGTGTTCGGCCTGGGTTTTTTCGTTTATATCGTCGGTGGCAGCCTGGATCAAATTTTTTATCCCGAAGCAATGCCAAGCCCTACGTTTGGCTCGCCGGGCGTGCTGTGGTCAGCTTTGACGCTGGCGATATTAACCTTACCCGTGGTGATTGTATCCACAGAGGAAGGTTTATCACGTATTCCAAGCTCGGTGCGCCAGGGCTCTTTAGCGCTGGGCGCCACTAAGGCAGAAACCTTGTGGCGTATTGTCATCCCTATGGCCAGCCCGGCGATAATGACGGGATTGATCCTGGCTGTGGCCCGAGCGGCGGGTGAGGTAGCTCCTCTGATGCTGGTGGGTGTGGTTAAAATGGCGCCCACCCTGCCGTTGGATGGGAACTTCCCATATATACACCTGGAACGTAAGTTTATGCACCTTGGCTTCCACATTTATGATGTGGGCTTTCAAAGCCCGAACGTGGAAGCGGCGCGTCCTTTGGTTTATGCCACGGCATTCTTACTGGTTACCGTGATCATCGGCCTGAACCTGGCGGCGATTGGGATCCGTAACCACTTAAGAGAGAAATTCAGATCTCTGGAACATTAATCCAAAGAGTTGACAAGATTATAGGAACTAAAATGATTTCAGTTACCCCAACATCGAGTGATGCCACACCCATCGACCTGGCAAACTTGTCTGACGCTCAAACTGCGTTGGAAATAAAAGATCTGGATTTATATTACGGTGATAAACAGGCGCTGTATAAAGTAGCAATGAAGATCCCTAAGGGTCAGGTCACTGCGTTTATCGGGCCATCCGGCTGTGGAAAATCCACTTTATTGCGCTGTATTAACCGGATGAATGATTTGGTGGATATCTGTCGTATCGAAGGGGAGATCACTCTGCACGGGCATAATATTTATGACCGCAGCGTGGATGTCGCGTCGCTGCGTCGCCGGGTAGGTATGGTATTCCAGCGTCCCAACCCCTTTCCCAAGTCTATTTATGAAAATGTGGTTTATGGACTCAGGTTGCAAGGGATAAAGGATCGCCGGGCGTTAGACGAAGCCGTTGAGCGGTCCCTGCGTGGCGCCGCGCTGTGGAACGAAGTGAAAGACAGATTACACGATAATGCGTTTGGTTTGTCAGGTGGTCAGCAACAGCGCCTGGTTATAGCCCGCGCCATTGCCATCGAGCCGGAAGTGTTGTTGCTGGATGAACCAACCTCCGCACTGGATCCTATATCTACCTTGACCATAGAGGAGTTGATTAACGATCTGAAAAGCAAATATACAGTGGTTATCGTAACCCATAACATGCAGCAAGCGGCCCGTGTTTCGGATCAAACCGCCTTTATGTATATGGGGGAATTGATCGAGTATAGTGACACCAATACCCTGTTTACTACGCCAAAACAGAAGAAAACAGAAGACTATATCACCGGACGCTACGGTTAAGCTGACTTAAGGGATCACAATGGAAAATATGAATTTAAACAAGCATATCTCCGGCCAGTTTAACGCCGAGTTGGAAGGAGTGCGTAATCAGGTGATGGTCATGGGTGGCCTGGTTGAACAGCAGATGACGGACGCCATTGCGACGATCCACAATCAGGATCAGGAGCTGGCAAAAGATGTGGTGGATAATGACCATAAGGTGAATGCGCTGGAAGTCGCCATCGATGAGAACTGTACCCGGATCATCGCCAAACGCCAGCCAGCGGCCAGTGATTTACGTCTGGTTATTGCCATCATCAAGACCATTGCGGATCTTGAACGGATTGGTGATGAAGCCGAACACATTGCTCGCATGGTGATTTCCAATGCCAACAAAACTCAGCCCCCTCTGGTCAGCCTGGAGAACATGGGCCTGAACGTGGTAAAAATGCTACATGAGGCACTGGATGCATTTGCTCGTATGGATGTGGAGGCGGCTATCCGAATTCATGAAGCTGACGCCAAAATTGACCGTGAATACGAAAGTGTTGTCCGCGAGCTGATGACCTTTATGATGGAAGATCCGCGCTCTATTCCCAATGTATTAAAAGTACTTTGGTCAGCTCGCTCCATGGAGCGGGTAGGGGACAGGTGTAAAAATATCTGCGAGTACATTATTTACTTTGTGAAAGGTAAAGATGTTCGTCATATCGGCAGTAATGATATTAAATCGATGCTAGAGCAGGACAGGCTCTGATCTCCCCACTCTTCGCCGGAAAGGGTATAACCAGGCAAGCTGGTGATACCCTACTATTTTACTTGCCGGAGAGCTCTTTCCACTTCTCTATAACTGCAAACTAATCTGTAAATTCACGCATTGAAGAATTGTGTGGCCTCCAATCCGCACGCAGGGTGTTTTTGGGACCCTTCATTTCCATAAGGAAATATTTATTCATTATCGTTTCTTGTGACAAAGCTGTGACATAAGCGCCTTTAGTATAAGCCTGGTCTTATCAAACAAGGAACTTAAATGAATTACTTCAAACCGTTAGCCAAGATACTTAAACCTTACATTTTAATTGGCTCAGCTATATTGGCTGTTTCACCTGCGGTGGCTTCAGACATTGCAGATGTAAGCCAGGCGCTCACCTTCGCCCAGGTTAGAGATGATCAAGGTCGCTACCAAACACTGCTGGTAACTGCGGACAAAGGAGAACAAGTCGAAGCGGTGAACGCCAGCATGAACTTGTCAGATTTTTCTAAAGATTCACTCGATTTGGTTAGCCGACACGGATACTCAGTGCTTGCTCGACTCGCTATAAGTGAGGCGAGCCAAAGCTATAACAAGGATAATTTACTTACGGTTGCCGGCTCTCGCTCGGTACAGATTGCTGCGGGTACAAATTACGCCAAACATGGGGAGGAAACCGATTTAGACGAAGTATTCCTATTTCCTAAGTATTCAAGGGCGACAGGCTCTCGCAGCAAACTGACCATGAATTCCGAACAACTTATTGACTACGAAGTTGAACTCTGCGCCAGATTTGACCGAGATGTTAAAACTAAGGCTGATTTTGAGTCCAGCTACAAAGGATTTTTCCTCTGCGGAGATATGACTGACAGGGCCACGATGCTGAGAAATATTAATCTCGAACATATCACTTCTGGTCATGGTTTTAGTGACGCTAAGAGTGGTCCCGGCCGCTTTCCTACAGGCCCCTTTTTACTCGTGCCAAAACACTGGCAAAGCTTTATCGAAAAAATAAATATCTCGACTTTTATCAACGGGGATAAAAAGCAAGATGCCAAGGCGTCTGAGATGATCAAACCTCTGCCCGAATTAGTTGATGAAATTTTGGAGAAAGGTAAGCAGCCAAACTGGCGGTTTAAGGGAAAACCTGTACCACTTATTAATGAAGGTCACATCGTCAAAGGTCAAAGTATATTAATGGGTACCCCAGAAGGGGTGATTTTTAATGCTCCTAGCGCGGGATATAAAGTGCTTAAATCAATCAAATGGATAGCAACACTGGCGTTTGTGGACCACGGATCGGTGGAATACATTTTACAGCAGTATATTGAAGACAATCTGGCCGACAAGAGTTACCTACAACCAGGTACTCAAATCCAATATACAGGCAACTACTTGGGAAATATTCAGGTCCAGCTCATTCAATAAGTCAGTTAAGGCTGGTCGCTTGGAACTAAGCTGCCAGCTTTAACTCGTTTTGAACCTGTATCTTAGACACCGCCACCAAGGGCTATAGCGAGTAAGAATGGCAAAGCTGCCTGAGGTAGGGCGGGACAGTTTGGCATAAATATTATCTTGCAAATGTCTGTTCAGGTAATGGTCAAAAGGCTTCGGAGTTTGCACGTTTGGATGGTTAATTGGTGGCCGTCCTGAAGCAGGGTATTCGGAAATCTGAGCTGTGCGCTTGTATGAGCTGAACTTGTTCGGCGAATTTTTTCGGCACAGGCTTCGCGGATTTCATCCGCTCCTACGGGGTCGTGAATATAGCCTTGAATTTGGTGTTTCAGGGCGGACACTGGCTAGAAGTTTTCAGGCACAAAGGTCTGTTCGTTGATCGGCACTCGCTCATAACCTTGTTTATCTATTTCCGGCAAGATAATTTCTTCTGCGGAGGTATCCTGATACTCGATTTGGTTTAACAAATGAGAGATACAATTGAGCCGAGCTTTTTTCTTATTGTCAGAATTCACCACCCACCAGGGGCTTTGCTTGGTATCGGTAAATGAAAACATTTGATCTTTCGCCTGAGAGTAGTCTTTCCAGCGGCGACGTGACTCGAGATCCATTGGGCTGAACTTCCAGCGTTTGAGTGGGTTATCGATACGCTCTTGGAAGCGTTTTTCCTGCTCTTCATCGGAGACGGAAAACCAGTATTTTACCAAAATGATCCCTGAGCGGATCAGCATATGTTCAAATTCGGGACAAGAGCGTAGAAATTCCATATGTTGCTCTTCACTGCAGAACCCCATTACTTTTTCTACTCCAGCACGGTTGTACCAGCTGCGGTCAAACAGCACGATCTCTCCTGCTGCGGGGAGGTGGGCCACATAACGCTGGAAATACCATTGGGATTTTTCTCTCTCATTGGGTGTCGGCAAGGCTGCAATGCGGCACACTCTGGGGTTGAGCTTTTCGGTAATACGCTTTATAACCCCACCTTTCCCTGCTGCGTCGCGCCCTTCAAACAGGACCACAACTTTTAACTCTTGTGCTACCACCCATTGCTGTAATTTAACCAATTCTGTTTGCAGTAGCTGCAATTCCTGCTCATAACGCGCCTTCGTCAATTTTCCCATGGTGTTTTGCTTCTCCATTGTTTCTGAGTACCCGCTTGATAGTTAAGTAAATATCAATCAAGTTCAAGACGGTTTCAGGTTATTTCTTCTAATGCTTTGTTGAGCATTCTTTCACCGGTTACCTTTTATCCGGGTAGCTGCTACCATGCGTTCAGATCCAACCAGTTTTATCTTCAAGGAAAAGGGATGAAATATCTTGTCACTACTTTGCTAATCAGTATGCTTTGCTTTTCGGTCTTTGCTGCAGATAAAACGATATACAGTTGGATTGATAATAAAGGGATCATGCACTTTACCGATAAAACACCTCATCCAATGAATGTTCCCAATATAGAAGTGCAGAAAATCGCTGTCAAAATCGAAACACCGGCGGCCTCTGCCAGCCAGGATGAAGAAAACCCCAAATCGCTGGATTATACAGACTGGGCGTACCAGGAACTTAAACCCAGTTGTCGTTGGATAGCCAAGCGCATTACCCTGTTGGAAGAATTAATAGAACAACATTCCAGTGTCTATGATGAAATTTTCTCCCGTGAAATGAAGCAGCGCCAGCAGGACTGGAGTAAACAGGATTGTGGCAAACGTTAGTTGGCTCTAGCAGGGCGCAAGCAGAATAGCTGAGAGCCGAGATGAGTGGCTTTTGAGCTGAGTGCTAAATTACGGGTAAAAAAAAGCCTCACCAAATGGGTGAGGCTAAAACAAGGAATGGCTGATAAATTCTCCAGTCTGACACTGAAAAATAGTCTTGCAATTGGCTTGCCTGTACAGGCAAGAAAAAACTGAATAACTTCCCTTACAGAGAACTGCGCTCGCTTGCTAAGAAGCGCAGACAGCTATTTGGTACGTAGAGAATGTTAATGCGATCTAACTCACATAGCAAGTCCTTTTGGTAATTTAATTACAGCTTAGCTACCTTTTAATCGGACGTTAGGCGATATTTTTATCATTTAACCGGTATAAGCGTGTTTTGTGTAATTATTTTACGAGTAAGTGGGGGTTTCTTCATCAAATTGCTGCAATTCTAACAAGTTGATGGCCACTGCAATCATATCGCTGTCGGTGACTATGCCAACCAGCTGGTTTTCAGCCACTACTGGCAAGCACCCAAATTTGTGTTTTTGCAGATAGATAGCTGCAGTTTTGACACTGGCATTGGGATCGACTGTGGTTAACTGGCGGGTCATTACCCGGTCTAAGGTAACTCCCGATGAAGTGATCCCGTCGCAGCCGCCGATATTTGAATCTTGCGCTGCCAGTAAATCCCGCTCCGAAATCAATCCCGCTAAGCTACCTTGGTCATCCAGGACTGGAATGTGACGGATACGCTGTTTCTTCATCAACTCGGCTGCGTCCGCTAAAGTATGCTGCTGAGTCAGAGTCAAAGGGGACGAGGTCATTATTTCCGAGATAGTGATCATTTTGATTACCTCTATATATGTCTTTAACCCAATGTAGTAGAGACGGAAAGAGGCCTTATTGATCCCAGTCAATTATTTCTCCTAAGTCTAAGCCCCTAACTACAATGAAGATATCTTGGCCAATCTGAGTGGACCTGCTAATGAAAAGGAATTCACTGCTAATTTTCTTGTGCGCTTGTCAGTTGTTTAGCTCTGCTGCCTATGCGGCAATCAGTGCGCGTATTCTGGGGGGAGGTGATGTCACCCAGGAGAACCCCTGGATGGGCAGTCTGCAATATTGGGATCAAGGCATCCTGTTTCATTTTTGCTCGGCGGTGATTATTGGCGAACGCTGGGCGTTAACTGCGGCGCATTGTGTTGATGGCAGCGGATTTGATAACAATAAGGACGGGGTGTGGGACCATGAGTTATCGCTGTTTTATAATGCCAGCCGGTTAAGTCAGTCATTTGGCGGCCAGCAGCGGGTGGATATTGCCGCTGTGTCGATTCATAGTGGATTTAACCCCGCTTCCCTTGATAACGATATTGCCTTATTATATCTGAAAACCAGCGTTTCTGTCAGTCCTGTGGTCCCATCTAGTCAGCCCATTACATCGTTTAATCTTGGGGTAAGTCAGTTTAAGGTGATGGGCTGGGGTGCTACTGACAGTGGAGAAACCCAATTTCCAGATAAATTACAAGTTGTTAGCCTAACCTATTCCGATTGCCCCTATACAGGCGCCAGTGAGAATATGTTTTGTGCCGGTGGCGACTCGGGTAAGGATTCGTGTGCCGGAGACTCAGGTGGCCCTGCACTCGACGAAACTGGCGAACTGGTGGGGTTGGTGAGTCACGGCACTGCTGGACCTTGTGGCCGGGAAAACCAGCCGGGGGTTTATACTAAAGTCAGCCAGTATCCAGACTGGATAGCCGAAAAGCAGCAGCAAGTGATCTTTGGTACGGCGCCGATTTTTACCGAGCCGGAGCAAACCAAAACCCTCAGCATTTACAACCTGACCAGGGAAGTGATATGGGATCTACAAATCAGTTTGTCCGATAATAGCGCGTTTACATTGAAGCCAGGTACTTGCCAGCAAATACATATTGAGCCGGGCGAGCAATGTGACTTTGATTTAACGTTTAAAGAAGGCATGGCAGGCAGCTTTCCCGTTTCAATTAACGCAACCATGGGATCGGGTACCAGTATCACCATGAGTTTTGTTGCCGAGCCAGCCAAAGTCGGCCTAACGGTTCCGGTTAGCTATAACTCGGGTGGAGGAGGCCTAGTGTATTACTTCACTTGGTTGCTGTTGCTGCTTCCGTTTCGTGCCGATACCTGAGCATTTTCACTCTTTTAGAGAAAAAATATCAGCTGGTAACTTTTGTAGCTTGGGCTTCACAGTCCTTGAAATTGTTCTCTGCCAGCACTAGACTAGCGCCTTTATATACTTGCCACAGAAAATGTCGGCAAGGTGTTTTTTATCTTGCCTATGTGTGTCTCATGAAAGTATCTGATTTTTCTTTTGAACTCCCCAATGAACTTATTGCTCGTTATCCAAATCCCGAGCGAACTGCCAGCCGGTTACTTGTAATGGATGGTAATTCCGGCGTAATAGAACATCGCCATTTTCAACAAATTGAAGATCTGGTTAACCCAGGTGATCTGCTGATCTTTAATGATACCCGAGTGATCCCGGCGCGTATGTTCGGGCAAAAAGAAACCGGTGGTAAAGTAGAAGTTCTGGTGGAGCGAATTATTGACGACAAGTCATTTCTCGCTCATGTCCGCTCATCCAAGTCACCTAAACCAGGCACTAAGCTTATCCTGGAAGGAAAGGTGAATGCGGAAATGGTCGCTCGCCACGATACTTTGTTTGAAATTCGAGTTGCCGATAGTCGCCATATTCTGGAAGTGCTGGAAAGCGTAGGGCATATGCCTTTGCCTCCCTATATCGACCGGCCGGACGAGGATTCCGATAAGGAAAGGTATCAGACGGTTTACAATAAGAATCCGGGCGCTGTGGCAGCTCCGACGGCAGGTTTGCATTTTGACCAAGCTTTGCTGAAACGACTGGCGGAAAAAGGGGTACAGCAAGCCTTTGTTACCTTGCACGTTGGCGCCGGTACATTCCAGCCTGTTCGTGTTGATAGTGTTCTCGAACACACAATGCACTCAGAGTATGTAGAAGTATCACAACAAGTTGTTGATCAGATATTGGCCACTAAAAAGGCGGGTGGTCGTGTTATCGCGGTGGGAACTACATCGGTACGCTCCATCGAGAGTGCGGCTCAGGCCAGCCTGAAACAAGATAAGCCTTTAGGTCCCTTGTTTGATGACACAGATATCTTTATCTACCCAGGCTACGAGTTTCAGCTGGTGGATGCGATGATCACCAATTTCCACCTGCCCGAGTCCACCTTGATCATGCTGGTCTCGGCGTTTGCCGGGCAGTCGCATATTAAGTCGGCTTATGAAGAAGCCATTAAACAGAAGTATCGTTTTTTCAGTTATGGCGACGCCATGTTTCTGACCAAAAAAATAGCCTAACAGCAACGGCGTTAAGTAATAAAATTCAATAAACGCTTGGTTATTGGTATTTCTCTGTGAACACAGGTTCACAAAGGGGTAGAAAATGCCGGCTCGAGCGATGCTATAACACCCAAATACCCCGAACTAATTTTGTTGGACTGTTTTTCTGGCAAGAAGAGGATTAAATGAAATACGAACTACTAACCACCCAAGGGCGTGCTCGTCGCGGCCGCCTTACGTTTGACCGAGGAACAGTTGAAACTCCGGCGTTTATGCCGGTGGGAACCTACGGCACAGTAAAGGGCATGACCCCGGAAGAAGTGGCGGAAACCGGCGCAGAAATCCTGCTGGGTAACACCTTCCATTTGTGGCTCCGTCCCGGACGGGATGTGATGCGTAAGCACGGTGACCTACATGACTTTATGAACTGGCAGGGTCCAATACTGACGGATTCCGGCGGTTTCCAGGTCTTCAGCTTAGGGGATATTCGTAAGATCACCGAAGAGGGCGTGCATTTCAGAAACCCGGTCAACGGTGACAAGATCTTTTTATCCCCTGAAGAATCTATGGATATTCAGTACGACCTTGGCTCTGATATCGTGATGATCTTCGATGAATGTACCCCTTATCCCGCCACCGAAGCAGAAGCGGAAAAGTCCATGCAGTTGTCACTTCGCTGGGCGAAACGTAGCCGTGCGCGGTTTGACGAAAAAGAAAACCCGAATGCGCTGTTCGGTATTATTCAGGGTGGCGTATATGAGCACTTACGCGATGTCTCGCTGGATGGACTGCAGGACATCGGCTTTGATGGTTATGCCATTGGTGGGTTAGCGGTAGGTGAACCGAAAGAAGATATGCACAGGATCCTGGAGCATATCGCGCCAAAAATACCGGAAGACAAACCACGTTATCTGATGGGTGTGGGTAAACCTGAAGATTTGGTGGAAGGTGTCAGACGCGGTGTGGATATGTTTGATTGTGTTATGCCGACGCGTAACGCCAGAAACGGTCACCTTTTCACCACAGAAGGGGTGATCAAAATTCGTAATGCCAAGCACAGAGAAGATGTCTCTACGCTGGATGCGGAGTGTGATTGTTATACCTGTAAAAACTACACCCGTTCATATTTGCACCATTTAGATAAGTGCAACGAGATCCTGGGCGCACGTCTGAACACTATTCATAACCTGCGTTTTTATCAGCGTCTGATGGAAGGTTTGCGCAACGCCATTGAGCAAGGTACATTAGACGCCTTTGTCGCCGACTTTTACGGCCGAATGGGGAAACCAGTTCCCCCTTTGGACGACTAATCTGAAACGGACTTCAAGTGCAGGCCAAAGGCGCTGTCTTTGGCCAATTAGAATTAATTAGAAAAAATGAGGAATAACAATGAGCTTTTCTTTAATTTCCAACGCCCATGCAGAAGGCGGCTTAGCTGGCGCCGGTGACCAGGGCTTTTCCATGATTTTCATGCTGGTGGTTTTTGCCGCTATTTTCTATTTCATGATTTATCGTCCTCAAAACAAGCGAGTGAAAGAGCACAAGTCTTTGATGTCTTCCCTGTCCAAAGGTGACGAGGTGCTGACACAGGGCGGTTTGGTTGGCCGTATTGCTAAGGTAAGTGAAGAAAACGATTACCTTGTAATTGAGTTAAGCGAAAACAACCAGGTTACTATCAAACGCGATTTTGTTAGTGCGGTACTTCCGAAAGGAACTATGAAGTCTCTTTAAGTCTACAAGGACTCTAGCAGTGTTAAACAAGTATCCGTTGTGGAAGTATCTGATGCTGATCTTAGTGATCGGCGTCGGTTTACTATACGCAACACCTAACCTATATGGGGAAGACCCTGCGGTTCAGGTTTCGGGTGTCCGGGGGGCCGAGGTTGACCTCGGCAACCTGGATCAAACTACCGAAGCACTGAAACAAGCAGGTATCACAGTAAAAAGCGCCGCCCTAGAAAATGGCCAGCTGTTAATCCGTCTCACCAATTCCGAAGATCAGTTAAGAGCCAACGAGCTGATCAAAGATACTTTGGGTGAAAAGTTCATTACCGCCCTTAACCTCGCGCCAGCTACACCTGGCTGGCTGGAAGCCATCGGCGCCGGGCCACTGAAACTGGGTCTGGACCTACGTGGTGGCGTGCACTTCCTGATGGAAGTGGATATGAATGAAGCCATCAACAAAGCGCAAGAGCAGATGGTGGGTGATTTCCGCGCCGAGCTAAGGGAGCAGAAGATCCGCTACCGTGGTGTTCGTGAAGATACCCGTGGTAATGGTGTAATCATACGTTTTGCTAAGGCAGAGCAAAGAGATGCCGCACTAGCTTACCTTAAGCCCATAAATCAGGGTTTACTGTTCAACGAAGTTGACCAGGATGGTGTATTCCAGCTGAAAGTGTCCATGAGCGATGATGAGCTTAAGGAAACGAAAAAGTACGCTCTGCAGCAAAACATCACCATTATCCGTAATCGGGTGAATGAGATAGGTGTGGCTGAGCCTCTGGTTCAGCAGCAAGGTAGCGACCGTATCGTGGTGGAGCTGCCTGGTATCCAGGATACGGCAAGAGCTAAGGAAATTCTGGGCGCCACGGCGACGCTGGAATTTCGCTTATTGGACGAGAAAACCGACGTACGTGACGCTGTTGCCGGGAGGATCCCGGCCACTTCAGCCCTGTTCGAGGACAGAGACGGCCGTCCTTACGTGCTGAAGAAGCAGATTATGCTGACGGGTAACCATATTGTGGGTGCGCGCTCGAGCATGGATGAATACAGTCGTCCGCAGGTTAATATCGATCTTGACTCCCCTGGTGGAAGCAAGATGTCGCGGGTTACCCGTGACAATATCGGTCAACCTATGGCTACCGTATTTATCGAATACCTGCCTATCGGCAAGGAAGACGAGAACGGTAAGAAAACCCTGGTGAAACGCGAAGAGATTATCAATGTCGCTACCATTCAAGCGCAATTGGGTCGTAGCTTCCGTATTACCGGTATAGATAACTCGAACGAAGCCCATAGTCTAGCGTTGCTGCTACGCGCGGGTGCCTTGATTGCGCCTATCCAAATTGTGGAAGAGCGCACCATAGGCCCAAGCCTGGGGCAACAGAATGTCGACAATGGCTTACAAGCCATGATTTATGGCATGTTAGCTGTGGTTATCTTTATGGCGATTTACTACCGTAAATTCGGTTTGGTGGCCAATTCGGCGCTGCTGATCAATATAGTGATGATTATCGGTGTTATGTCTATGGTGCCGGGCGCGACGTTAACCCTGCCGGGTATTGCGGGTATCGTACTAACCGTAGGTATGGCAGTGGATGCAAACGTGCTGATCTTCGAGCGTATTCGTGAAGAGATAAGAGACGGTCGCGGCATTCAGCAGGCCATCCATCAGGGTTACAGCAATGCGTTTTCAACCATTGCCGATGCCAATATTACGACATTATTGACTGCGATTATCCTGTTTGCAGTGGGTACGGGTCCGGTGAAAGGGTTTGCCGTTACCTTGATGATAGGTATCGCCACTTCCATGTTTACCTCTATCGTGGGCACCAGAGCGATAGTGAACCTGGCCTGGGGTGGCAAACGTGTCACCAAACTGCCGATATAAGTGAGGGTATTTTAAATGTTTGAGATTTTAAAACCTAAAGATACCATCCGTTTTATGCGGTACTCCAAGCCGGCTTCCATACTGTCTTTGGTGGTGGTATTTGCCGCTATCTTGATCTTGTCCACCAAGTGGCTCAACTGGGGCCTGGATTTTACCGGTGGTACTCTGATAGAGGTTGGGTTTGAACATCCGGCAGATCTGGAAAAAGTGCGCGGCGTGTTAGCCGAGCAAAATTTCGGTGATGCCATCGTTCAGCATTTTGGTAGTACTAAAGAAGTCCTGGTCCGCTTGGCGCCTCGCGAAGGTGTTAAAGGGGAAGAGATAGGCGATCAGGTACTACAGACGTTACGTGCGGGGATCGAGCAAGGTGTGACCATGCGTCGTATCGAGTTTGTTGGTCCTAACGTGGGTGATGAGTTAGCGGAAGATGGTGGCCTGGCTATCATAGTGGCGCTTATCTGTATCATGTTGTACGTAGGGATGCGTTTTGAGTGGCGTCTTGCGCTGGGCTCTGTTGCCGCATTGGCACACGATGTGATCATTACCCTGGGTATATTTTCACTGTTTCAACTCGAGTTTGACTTGACTGTACTGGCGGCGATACTGGCGGTGGTGGGTTACTCGTTAAACGATACCATAGTGGTATTTGACCGGATCAGGGAAAACTTTCGCCGCGTGCGCAAAGGTGGGCCAAAGGAAATTGTCGATATTTCCCTGACCCAGACGTTAAGTCGTACCTTGATCACATCGGGCACTACTATCTTCGTATTGGTTTCCTTGTTCCTTAAAGGTGGCGCGCTGATCCACGGATTCGCCACTGCGTTGCTGATTGGTGTTTTAGTGGGTACTTACTCTTCTATCTATGTAGCGAGTAACCTGGCAGTGATGCTGGGCATTAACCGCGAGCATATGATCCCAGTGGAAATCGAAAAAGAAGGCGCCGATCAGGATCCTTTGGTTTAAGACTTTTTGCTGATTGAACAAACCCGCCAATTGGCGGGTTTTTTTATGCTGATGAAATGGCTGACGGTAATTTTGAGTTGCGTCCAGGCATATTTACATCTAATAATAAACGCTCTCAAAAAGCGTAAGAATAAGGTAGAAGAATGCAGCATAACCAAAGGTTCCTGGACCTGGTCAAGGAAGCCAAAAAAAACATTAAAGAAACCAACGTAGTTGAGGTGAGTCGCTGGCTTGAGCAAGGTAAAGAATTTGTCCTGATTGATAACCGGGAAGAAAGTGAGTGGGCCAAAGGTCATTTGCCTAAAGCAGAGTATAGTGGCAGGGGGATCCTGGAGCGAGATATCGAAGCCAAACATCCGGATCTGAACACGGAAATTGTCATCTATTGTGGCGGCGGATTCCGCTCGGCGCTGTCTGTAGAAAGCGTACAGAAAATGGGTTATACCAATGTCATCAGCATGGATGGTGGTTTTCGTGGCTGGAAAGAAGCAGGATACGAAATCGTAAAGTGATATTCGGCGCAGCCGAATATCACTCCGGGCTAGACCCGGGGTCCAGCGTCCTAAAATAGAAGCGCAGCCGAATATCACCCCGGGCTAGACCCGGGGTCCAGCGTCCTAAAATAGAAGCGCAGCCGAATATCACCCCGGGCTAGACCCGGGGTCCAGCGTCCTAAAATAGAAGCGCAGCCGAATATCATCCCGGGCCTGACCTGGGATCCAGTGTCCTTAATTAAACGCGCAGCCGAATATCACCCCAGGCCTGACCCGGGGTCCAGCGTCGTTAATTAAACGCGCAGCCGAATATCATCCTGAGCCTGACCTGGGGGCCAGCGTCCTAAAATAGAAGCACTGGCGTGTGTCACCCCACGCTAGACTCTGCGTCCAACTCCCTGTCATTATCGGGCTTGACCCGATAATCCAGTGACCTGAGTTAGCAGCGAAGCCGTATGTCCCCTCGGCATTATCCATATGGGCGCACTATGTCAAATGTCCCCTCTGCTTTAAAAGCGTTAAGCATAATTTCATCGCTACCCATTGGCACATGTACTGTCTGAACCCTATGACTGGATCAGCGTCTCTGAAGCTGCCCGGTTTGTTCATGCGTGGATAATTGTCCAGGTAATAATTGGAATCCAACCAGGTCATTTACCTTTTTAGTTGTGTTCGAACTATGCAATCTTTAGGTATTTTTTGAAAACTGGCTAAAAATCCTGCTTTAAGCCTGGATTGGCACCTGGTTCCAGAGCTTCTGATATGAGAGATCGTCAGCGAGTAGCTGAGAGTGTGCCTGGCTTCGCCGAAAAGCTAATTTGGTCGATAACCCGCTTTTTTGTGGCGCTTTCGGGCCCGTCATAACTAAAACTCAGGTCGGTGACTGTGAGCTTACCCGTGATCTCTGCGGATTTGCCCTCGGATTTAATCTCTGGGGTGGCGAGCAGGGCCGTAAGTCGTTTGGCCGCTTGTTCTATAAAACGTGACTCGGCCATGGTCAGGGCAAGATGGGCCAAGGTTCGATAGACTCTGACCGAAGCGATGAGAAATACCAGAAAGACGGTAAGCTCCAATTGTTGGGTAAAGTACAGGTGTAGCCCAAACACAAGGAAAAGTATAAAACCGGCTTCAGACAGTAAGATAAACAGCATAGGGACCATACCTACGGCCAGTTCGTGTTTAACACTGGTCTCCCTGGTGAACTCAATTTGTCCCGCTAGGGAGGAAAATCGTTTTTCTCCGTTGCCACTGAGGCGGGTTTCTCTGATCCCAAGAACCCAATCCATGATGGGTGGTTGGTTTGTCCCATGCAGTTAAGTAATTTCGCAGACATTTGATTGCTGCGGCGAATAAGCAGGCTTTGCGTCAGTACAGCCAGAGGGACACCGGCAAGCAAACTGGCTGCAAGGCGCCAGTCATAGTAAAACAGGAGCGTGCAAACTAAACCCAGCAAGCTTATAGTGGCGATAAACTGAGAAAAAAAGTGGGAAGAATGCCTTCTGTAAACTCCACATCTTTGTTCATGCACTGGCTCAGTTGACCCGAATCATGCTGCTGGAAAAACCCCATAGGCACGCGAAAGAAGTGGTTTGCCAGCTTCTGCCGCATAGACGCACAGGTATGATAGGTCATCATGCCAGTGTGCAGCATGGCCTGGCGAGTAAACCAAATACGGACAACCAAAATAACCGCAATTACAGCGACGGACTGCTGGATCACCTGCCAGTCTGGAGTAGGTTTAAGCAGTTGCTGCACTATGAGAATAAAAAAGCCATAGGGCAACCCCATGCATATGCCTTCGCCCATCGATAGCGCGATACTTTTGGCTAAATCTTTCGCCTTAAATAAAGGCAAGGTTACTAATGTCTTAAGCAAAATAGGCCTCTTTAGTGATTGATTCTTGAACTTGGGTGAAGGTGTCTTGAATTAGCAAGAGCTGACGATACTCCTGACAATGGAGCAGTAACTCCTGATGCGGGGCAAATCCCATCACTTTTCCCGTTTCCATCACGATTATCTTGTCGGCCTTTTGTGCCATCGACAGCCGGTGCGTGACAAACAACAGGGTTTGTTGTTTTAGTTCCTGCAACAGACGGGTAAGTAGTGTGAGCTCAATCTGAGGGTCAAAAAAGCTGGTGGCTTCATCCAGAAAATAGACATTGGCGTCCTTGATCAATGCGCGAGCTATGGCGATGCGCTGTTGCTCACCGCCACTTAAACGGCTTGTATTTCCGCCCAGAATGGTATCGAGTTTGGCCGGCTTTTCGGCGATAAAGCCATCGGCTTCACATAATGATAACGTCTGCCATATCTGCTCATCGCTCACCGGGTTACCCATGGCTACATTTTCCCGGACACTGGGTTTAAAATATGATTCTGCTGCATCACTATTCCAAGTTGGCTGTAGAAGTCCGTCTCCTTAAAGTCGGTGATATTGTGTCCGTTGTAGTGAAGCTGTGCCTCGGTAGCGGTATAGAAACCGCAAAGCAGTTTTATCAGGGTGCTTTTACCTGAACCCGAAGCCCCTACAATCGCAATTTTTTCACCTGGTTTAATGCAAAGGGAAACCTCCCTCAACGCATCGTTGTGGAAAACGGAAACTCAGCTTGTTTAACTCGATATGAGCAGGTGCGGCTCCGCATTCGAGTCGACCGGTTTTGATGGTTGGCGAATCCTGGATACCTTCAATGCGTTTTACGCCTTGCAATATCCGGTTCAAGAATCCAGTGAACATCAGCAAGTTATAAAACGGCTCGGTTAGGCTCAGACCCAGCATCGTAAAGAGTACAAAGCTAGCGACATTTAGCTCGACCGTTTACGTGAACCAAGCGGTAGCTGGAAGTAAAACGACAAAGCTGATATCCAGGCTGACCTTGAGCAGGGGGAAGGGCCAGCTTGCAGCTTGCATCCAGTTATCAACAACTCGACTATAAGATTTAATACTCTTAGCCAGCGGAGCCCCGCTTCCTGTTGCTCCTGGCAGCATTCTTAATGCTGCAATACTGCGGATCAGCTGTGATGCCTGTCTGTTCATTTGGGCAAGGGACTGGTAATAAGCAGCGGCCTTTTCTTCGAAACCTCTTCCAATATTTCCCCTTAATATGCTTCCGCCTTTAGTATTGTTTTTTGCTGCTGTCAAAGCACAATCCCTTATTGGTCATTAAGACTCCTGATAGGGTCAACATGCTTATTTGTAAATGAGTATCATTACCAGTTCTAGCAGGTATCTGAGGTACACACTCAGAGAAGAACAGCGAAAGGCTTAGGGAATGATTACTATGGGTCAGAAATATTGGGCAGCGGGGATAGTCGCCGGGTTGTTTTGTTCATTTGCCAGTGCCAAAGATGAACGCAGGCATGAGGTGATGGTGGTGACAGCCAATAAGATGGAGGAAGACGTACACAAGCTACCTATACCGATCCAGGTGTTATCTGGTGAGGAGCTGCAGGACGCAGGCATAGATTCCATCGAACAGTTGATGGGTAAACTGCCTAACATGGTGGTTACCAAGAATTACGGAGCCTTCAGTTCGCCAACGTTTCGTGGGCTGACAACGTCAGTATTTAACCGGGAAACCCCTATTACCGTATTCGTGGACGGTATCCCTCACTCTTCCTCTTACGGCTTGGATATTGGCTTGCTTAATGTAGAGCGGGTAGAGATATTACGCGGCTCGCAAAGTACAGTCTACGGTCACTCCAGTATTGGTGGTGTGATAAACGTGATCACTCGACCTCCCAGCGAAGAATTAACCGCCAGTGCAAGGGTTGAAGGGGCTTCTAATGGTAAGCGTAAACTCGAAGGCTTGGTATCCGGGGAGCTTATCCCTGAAACCTTGGCAGTGACCCTATCTGCGCGGGGGATTAAGTCCGATGGTTACCTGAACAATACCTATCAGAACAGAGGCCATTACGATACGTTGGACGAACGCCAGTTTAATATCAGGGCAAACTGGCGCATCAGTGAGCGGTTAGTGATGGATTTGCTCGTGGACAGGACCGACAAGGATAATGGCGGCGCTGCTTTTTCGGCGGTTGACGGTACCACTTTTTATGATACCAAACAGGAAGTGGACACCTTCAATAAAATAAAAAGCAATCAACAGGCGTTAAAGCTGGCTTACAGCTTTGACACGTTTGACCTGAGTTGGCACCTGGGCCACAAAACAACAGATATCGAGCATCAGTCGGATTTTGACCGCAGCAACGCCAGCACCTGTATGTTTCCACCACCGATGCAGTCGTTCGGCTGTGTGGAAGGTGCCTATTTCTTCGATACTTCTAAGTTAAAAGCCACGAATACGGAATTGCGGATTAACTCTACCCAGGGAGGTGGGGTCCGCTGGGTCGCCGGTTTGTACACTGCTGACGACAAGTACGATGCGGTGGAAAACGGCAGCTCGTTCCCGGCGATGCCTATGTTTAACAATAATTTATTCACGGATATTAAAGGCAGGCAGTATGCCATCTTTGGCCAAGCCAGTATTCCCCTGGGTAGCCACTTCGAGGTAACCCCTGGGTTACGCTGGCAGCGAGATGAAAGGAAAACGGATTTTGCCAATCACGCCGGTGTTTCTTACTCTCAGAGCGACCATTGGAATAAAGTATTGCCCAAGCTGGCCTTGTCCTACCAGGTACATCACGACACCTTACTTTATACCAGCGTCTCCCAGGGGTATCAGCCAGGCGGATTTAACTTCACAGCGGCAAACCCTGACAAAGCCAAATTTGATCCGCAAACGTCGTTGGATTACGAACTCGGTGTAAAGACATCGCTATGGGATCACAGGCTGGACCTGGGCATCAACCTCTTTTACCTCGATATTAAAGATGTTCATGGCCTGAGTATCAGTAGTACCAGTGTCGTTGACACAGTTAACGCCGGCTCAGCCACCAGTAAAGGGGCGGAGCTGGACTTAAATGCCTTCCTGGGCGGCGCGTGGCAGCTAGGTTGGAACTTGGGTTATACCAAAGCTAGTTATGGCAGCGGGAAATACAGCGGGAATCGCACCCAGTTCACTCCTAAACTCAGCTCAACCGCATCCCTGAGTTATGACCAGGGAACGGGCCTATTTGGCCGTTTGGAGCAGGTATATAAAGGTGATATGTATACGGATCTGGCCAACACCATCAAGGTCGACAGTTACGCGCTGGTTAACTTACGGGCAGGTTACCGCTGGACTAACGGGATCACCCTTGAAACCTACGCAGATAACCTGTTTGACAAAGAGTATTTCACCAATGCATACAGGTTGCCGCTACCTGGCCTGCCTCAAGTCCGTCAGATAGGCGAGCCCCTGACGATCGGGGTAGCCTTACGATACGACTATTAAGGGGATCGATTTCGCTGCTCATTTTTGAGCAGCGAAACTTTTTTGACTGTAATACCGCCATCGGCGCGCGAATCAAGCGGCCTGACGGGAAATTAAACTAACGCCTGTATTTCCCCCTTTAACCTTCCTGTAGTGACCCGAAGTTCCACCATAGAGTGCTAGTACTCCGAAAGTGGGCGGAGCAGGCGAGGTTTAGTTGTCAAAATGTTCTTTTTTGTTGGAAAAGTAGATGAAAAATAGTGCGTTATCCGACTTTACCTGGCTATTGTCCCTGGCGGGAAAGCACAGGTTAAAGCTGGTATTGGTGAGTTTCCTCAACCTGCTCAGTAGCTTAGCTTCCCTGGTCCCTTTTGTGATGATATACCTGGTGCTTGAGCTGCTGTTACAAGAGAATGCAGCTTGGCAGCAAGTCTGGACTTATGGAGCTATCGCCCTGGCAGCTATACTCGTGCGCTATCTGTTCATCCTTGGTGCTACCTGTTTATCCCATATGGCGGCATTTGACCTCCTGTATCGGATCCGCAATAAGATGACGGAGCATATGGCGCGACTTCCCCTAGGTTATTTTACCGCGCAAAGCTCGGGCACCATTAAAAAGGTGCTGGGTGAGGATGTGGAGCGGATAGAAGTTTTTATTGCCCATCACCTGGGGGATCTCATTAATGCGCTGGCGACACCTCTGCTGGTTTTGACCGGCCTGGCGTTGCTCGATTGGCGGCTTGCCCTGGCCGCTTTATTGCCTTTACCCCTGGCTATTTTTTGGCAAGCGCTGACGTTTAGCAACTACAAACCTAAAGTAGCCGAATATCATAAGAATATGTCTGAAATGAATGCCAGCACGGTTGAATATGTCCAGGCCATGCCGGTAGTGAAAGCCTTCAACTTGAGTGGCACTTCATTCCATAAGCTAAGGGATAGTGTGCTTGGTTACAGGCGCACGGTAGAGCGATGGGTGGATGATACCGCCATATCGTATGCAGGGTTTAGAGTGACCCTGGATGCGGGGTTAGTGGTCCTGGCGCCATTGGGGTTAGCCTTGTACCTGGGCGGCGATATCCAGTTACCTGTGCTGTTGCTTTTCCTGCTATTGGGCAGCGGCCTGATGGAGCCTTTACACAACCTGGTGATGTTCGGTGGCATGCTGACTCAGATCCTGGCGGGCACCCGACGTATCCGCTCCGTGCTGGAAGCCAAACCCTTGGCTGACGGTAAAGTGAGCGAGCCAGTATCGGCTGAAGGTATTGTGTTCAGCAAGGTGGATTTTAGTTATGGCGATGTCCCCTTTATTAAAAATATGAGCTTTAAGGTGAAAAAGGGCAGCTTGGTGGCCTTAGTAGGGCCGTCTGGGGCGGGGAAAACCACGCTAGCTCAGTTGATCCCGCGATTTTGGGATGTACAATCAGGCAGCATTAGCCTGGGTGGCGTTGACATCCGGCATTGGCAACAAGATGCGCTGATGAAGCAAATTGCTTTTGTGTTTCAGGATATATTTTTGTTGGACGCCAGTATCAAGGAAAATTTGCAGATGGGTGCTAAGGATATTTCCATGGACAGCATAATAAAAGCGGCTAAAGCGGCCTGTGCCCACGACTTTATTATGAAATTACCTCAGGGCTATGACACCCGCATCGGTAATCGGGGGAATCATCTGAGCGGCGGTGAACAACAGCGCCTGGCCATCGCCAGGGCCATTATCAAGAATGCCGATTATATTATTTTGGATGAAGCTACCGCCTATACGGATGCCAACAGCGAAGCGAGTATTCAGCGGGCCCTGGCCGAACTTTTACAGGATAAAACAGTGCTGGTGATTGCCCATAGGTTAGCGAGTATTCAGGGGGCCGATCAGATCTTGCTGGTCGACGACGGGCAGATCCGAGCACAGGGGAGCCACCAAGCGTTGCTAAAAAACAGCCCGCAATATCTGCGAATGTGGCAGGTGCAAAACCAGGCACGTGATTGGCAGGTGTGTGATTCACAAGCGAAGGAGCCCGTTCATGCTTAAACTGATGCGGAGCCTGACGGGTAGGCCTTTACCCGAGTTAAAGTGGCACGTGTGCCTGAGTTTATTGGAATCCCTGCTGGCCGGTTTTCCTTTTGTATTACTTTACTTTTTGGTGGTGGAATTACTCGGTAAGCAGCCCAGGGAAAATCTGCTTTGGCTGGCCTGCGCCGGTATTTTTCTCTGCCAGCTGTTACGCATGGGACTGGCAGCCTACAGCTATAAAGCGATGAGTAAGTTTTCCTACCGTTGCGGCAGTGATATCCGCTTACGTTTATTTGATCACTTACGCCGCTTGTCCATGGGTTACTTTAACCGCATAGACGCGGGTTACATCAATACAGTAGTTACCCAGGATATGGAATTTACAGAGCGATTGTTTTCCTACCTTTACGCCCAAATCCTGGCTGTAACGAGTACCCTCTTATTGATATTGACGGCTCTGGCTTGGGTGGATTGGCGTATGACGTTGGTGATGGTGGTGAGCTTGCCATTGGCTGTACCCCTGTATCTTTGGTTGAATAAACTAAGCCGACGCCAGGCCGACAAAGTGCTTAGCGGCTTAGCTGAGGTCAACATGGCGATGCTGGAGTATTTGCAAGGGATCAAGGTGCTAAGGGCATTTTCCCTGACAGGCTCTCGCTTTGCGCGTTTGGATGAGTCTATGCGAAACCTAAACAAACAGGCGCTTAAGATGGAACTTCTGGGTGGCCTGGCGCCTGTTTCCTTTAGTGCCTTGGTGGAAGTGGGTTTCCCCTTGTTATTGGTGTTTGGTAGCTGGCTGTTGTTGAATCAGGAAATCCAACTAGCCGAATTTCTCTTGTTCCTGATCTTGTCAGTGCGCTTTTACCGGCCATTACTCACCTTATCCTTGTTTGCGGCAGAAATGGGCTTTATGACCCGTGCCGGAAAAAGACTGCAGATGCTGTTAGACGAAAAGCCGATGTCGGATGGTCGGGCACTGGACTTTGATCATAGTGCAGGGTTCCGTTTGTCAGATGTTAGTTTTAGCTACGACGGCAGACCTGTATTACACAATATATCGGCGACTCTGCCTTGTGGCTCGGTCACTGCGTTGGTGGGCCCTTCCGGCTCGGGTAAAACCACACTGACGAACCTGGTTGCGCGTTTCTGGGATCAGGACTCTGGCGTGATAGAGGTGGGAGGGCGGCCGGTCACGGATTGGCCGGTGGATTATCTGATGCAGCACATCGCCATGGTGTTTCAGCAGGTATACCTGTTCGAAGACAGTATTTTAAACAACCTCAAACTGGCAAATGACCAGGCGGACAGGGAAAGCATAGAGCGAGCTTGTCGCCAGGCCAACTGTCACGATTTTATTACTGCGCTACCTCAGGGCTACGATACCCAGATAGGAGAAGGTGGAGCCAGGCTGTCTGGTGGAGAAAAGCAGCGTATCTCAATTGCGCGAGCGCTGCTCAAAGACGCCCCGATTATTTTACTGGATGAAGCCACGGCATCTTTGGACCCGGAAAACGAACGTGACGTACAACAGGCGTTCGAAGCTTTGGTTAAGGGGAAGACCTTGGTGATTATCGCCCATAAACTCAGCACAGTGGTGAATGCAGACCAGATCCTGGTAATGGATCAGGGCCGGATAGTAGAGCGGGGTGTACATTCAGAGCTACTGGAAAAAGACGGACTGTACGCCAGTTTGTGGCGAACTCAGGTATCTGCTAAGCAGTGGCGGCTTAGTCGTTGAGAAGCAAGGCGCTACTTTCTCTGGATAAATGGCGAGCAGAGAAGTTAGCGCCTTCACGGCAAGCCTTTTTATTGGGGTAGCAGTCTGATTCGTTAATCCCGATATACTCTGAATTATGAGGGTTACCTTTCTCACGTTGATTGGTTTAGTGGCCTTTAATCAAAGTAGGTAACCCTCATTTTTTATAGTGAAGAGTCAGATCTAGTTGAGGTTTATATAGCTAAATTATTGAACTAATTAATCATGGGTAAACCCCCGGCTCTGCCGGGGAGACTCCCATAGGTTCTACCTTTACCGCGGTAAAGGTACCTTCCACTCTCGACCAAGAGAAGGAAGGAAAAACCTATGCGAGACTACAAAACTTTGTCCCATACGCGCTGGGATTGTAAGTACCATATTTTATTTATCCCAAAGAAAAGGCAGAAGTTGATATTTGGTGCAATCAGAAATCATCTGGGCGAGATATTTCATGACCTTGCTCGAAGACAGGGCGTGGTGATCGAGGAGGGGCACTTAATGAAGGATCACGTCCATATGTGCTTGAGTATTCCGCCGACATTGACGGTGTCGAATGTGGTGGGCCAGCTGAAAGGGAAAAGCGCTATCTCAATAGCGAAAACCTTCAAGGGAAGGCAGAGGAATTTCACAGGTGAGGCGTTTTGGGCCAGAGGATATTTTGTGTCTACGGTTGGCTTAGATGAAGCAATGGTTCGAGAGTACATTCGGAACCAAGAAAAGAATGATGAACATCGAGATCAGTTGAAGTTCGGTATTTGATGCGCCCTGGGCGCTTACTTGAGCCCTTCGAGGGCGTCCCCTAATAAGCCTCCGGCTTTGCCGGAGGTAATTTAACTTACAAGAAGTATCTTACACATGTACGTCTATTTTATGGCCTAAGTTTCCCTCTGGTTGAGGTGGTGAAACTGATTCAAGCAATTTTGTTGCTTGTTGTTCAGCTTGTTCATTGTTCGACTTTAACAAACTAACATTGACTTTCTCAAGTGTATTAATTTTTGTTTGTTGGCTCATTACACCACCAACTATACTCATATCCACTGTTTAGTTCTTCCCGTTATCATGCCTTTACCCTGGACTAAATATAGACTGTACTCGATTAAACACATTATACAGTCCTAGAATCTATATCGACAGGTAAGTCAAATACTTAAGGAAAGTGCAAGTTAAAGCAAAAAATAAGCTTGTGTCGCATCTTCCATTTTACTGCACGGTGGCTCTGCCCCACGATAATATTAAGCTATATCACCCTGGGCTCTAAGCCATGTCAAAAGTACGGTATTTTGAGCGTTCTATCACGGGCTGAAAATTACCATACGGCTTAGTCCTTGATAAGGCCCGACATCAGCCAGACCTTAATTGAGCGGCGTTATACCGAGTAGGCCTGGTCGGGATTTGCTGCTTCTACAGCGCCAAACCTGCGATAACTTACCGTTGCCAGCATGGCCAGGATGGCAACACCCAAGGCGGCCGAAAGAACGGGCAGATAACCGGTTTGCTCTGCGACGCCTAACCCTATGCCGCTGGCCACAAAGGCTAACAAGGTAGAAATGGCGATTTGTGCGGTAAAATCGGTGGCAGCCGAGTTGGTTTTGCTCTTGTCCATGGCGGTGGTAAAAATAACCGTGGATGCGGACCCGGAACCCAACATGACCAAAGCCACGCCGAGGTAAACATTTAGCGTCTGGTGATGACCCAGGGCCAGGGGCATTAAGGCTACAATTGCGGTGGCCGTGATTGTGCAGGAAAGTAACATACTGATCTTACGACCTAACTTATGGATACAGTAACCTGACAGCAGACTGCCCAGGATCGCAAACCCCGACCCGAGCACGTTAGTGGTGAAGCCTATTTTGTCCAGGCTCCAGCCCAGGTCAACCAGCATAGGATTTAGCAAGGCGTACGCCATGCTGATACCGGTGTAAAACAGAGACAGTAATCCAAACCAATGTAGCATGCCCGGGCGGCGGAACAGGGTGAGCAGATCCTTAAGTCCGGGCTTATCCTGACGGCTGGCGGCAGGAGCAGGTGCTTCCTTATGGCGAATAATTTGTATCAGGGGCAGGGCACTTGCCAGGGCCAGAACACCCATACTGCCGCTCCAACCAAGCCACTGATAGGCGATCAGCACTAAGCCGCCCCCAATCATATTGCCTAGCATACCGCCGCTGGCCTGGATAGTGTTGCCCAAGCCGCGCTCCTTATGGCTAAGCAGATTAACTGCCAGGGCATCTGCGGCGATATCCTGGGTGGCAGAGGCCATTGAAATGGCGGCGAATATAAAGGCAAGGACAGTGAGTTGTTGTGGAATGTCATAGCAGGCCGCCAATAGCAGAAAAACAACCAGCAATGACTGCATTACCAGCAACCAGCTACGATAGTGGCCCAGCCGTCCGCTGCCGTAGCGGTCAACCAGAGGCGCCCAAAGAAACTTCAGGGACCAGATCAGTCCCAGCCCGTAGATCCAGCCAATTTTATCCAGGCCGACCCCTTCGCTTCGTAAGATAGCGGGGACGGCGGAAAGGATAAACCCCACGCCTAAAAACTGAGAAATATACAGGCCGGCTAATAGCCACATCTTACTGGTTGTCGTTTGTTGATTCAGTGTTGTCAATGTCTTATCCATCTTGGGTTACGCTTGCCTTTCCAGAGATATGGGGCAGGCGGTCACGAAGCTCTGCCAGCAAACAGAGCTGGCGATGGCCTGATCCAGGTAGCGGTGCATATCCTGTTCGCTGGCCTGACTGCTGGCGGTCAGCTCAATGTGATTATCCTGTAATTGAACCGCCGCTTTGTTAAACAGGTTAAAACAACCTTTCATATCCAACCTGCAGCGCATTCTGGCAGACAAGGACAAGAGTGGGACTTCCTGCTGTTGGCAAATCTGCACCAGTCGCTGGGCGACATCGGACAGTACACCAGCCAACAAATATTCTTGAGGGTTAGGGGCTTCATTGAGGCCTGCGGCGGGTAAGGGTTGGTCGACGACAAACCGAGTGGGTAACGACCAGCTCTCCGCTAGCCATTGGCGGGGTAGCAAACTCCCGTCAAACTGGGTGCCGTTTCGCCAATTGAGTTGAGCCCCCAATGTTAACGGCTGGCCCTCGCTTTGGATTCGGGCAGGCGGCCCTGAATGGTGACCTGTGCTGGCTTGGCCTAACCTGCCCGTTACATCGGGCGATTTGTGCTGATACTCCAGGGTTATCTGGTTTGCCAGTGTCGCCGTAATATAGTTAGGGGAAAATCGCGCCACATTGATCATCATCTGTTTGTATTGCCAGCGATTGCCATTCCCTTTTACCACCACCTCTAGTTGAGGGGCCGTCAGACATTGTTGTGCGGCTTGCTCCAGGGTGGCCGGGCTCAGTTGGGCGGCGGCTGAGACCGTTAAGCTGTCCAGAGTAATGCCTTTATAAGATGCCCCTTGGACCAGGATGTTAGCTACACAAGCTCCTACACCCGTCATAAAAAAGTCTGCGGGACAAGGTGCTGCCTCGGGATCCGGATTGCTAGGGTGGTCTACCCGGAAAGTAAAATCCCGGCCCAAGCGTTTGCTGCCAAAAGTCAGGGGGAGGGTGCGTATTTCCATGGTGAGCCCTCCTAGCCAGTCCAGTGCCACCCCATAGTGGATCTCCCCTTCTCCAGGGACGTTGCGAATTTCGTGTACCAGCTCGCTGACCGCAGCAACATTGATTCCATTTTTCATAACTTATCCCTTTAAAGTGATGCCAGAGCTTGTTCAAAATCAGCCGTTAAGTCGGCGATGTCCTCGATACCGGCGGAAAAGCGAACCAGACCAGGATTGATCCCTACTTCTCGCCGTTGTAGCTCGGTCAGGCTGCTGTGACTGGTATTAAACGGCATACTGACTAACGACTCCACACCGCCCAGGCTGGTGGCTGCCTGAGCCAGCTTTAGTTTGCTCATCAGTTTAAGACCGGCCTGATTGCCTCCTTTCACTTCAAATGACAACATGCCTCCGGATCCCTGGGATAACAGCTCTTTTGCCCAGGGAAAGGGGTAAGATTCCAGCTCGGGGTGGTAAACGCAGGCTATGGCTGGGTGCTTCTGTAACCACAGGGCCAGCGCCCTGGCGTTGTGGTTATGGGCCTGCATTCGTATGGCCAGGGTCTTCATGCCTCGTTCTAGGCTTGAGCAGTCGGACGGGTTTAAACTGCCGCCCAGTTTCAGCATTTGGGACCAAACCAAATCCAGGTATTTGCGGTTACCAGAGGCGCAACCGGCCACCAGGTCGCTGTGGCCATTGAGGTATTTTGTACAGCTGTGGATCACCAAATGTGCGCCATGATCCAGCGGGGTCAAATAAACCGGAGAGAGAAATGTATTGTCCAGGATGAGGAAAACGTTGTGCTTACGGGCCATCGCTCCGAGTGCTTTTACAGGGGCACATTTTAGCAGCGGGTTGGTCAGGGTTTCGAAGAACAATACCTCGGTATTTTCCTGAATAGCCTGCTCGATAGCGTTCGCATCCGTAGGGTCGACAAAACTGACTTCGCGGCCATATTGGTGCATGTCTTCACGCATCAGGTTGTAGCTTCCGCCGTAAAGATCTCTCGCAGTGACGATATGGCCGCCGCGACTGGTGAGTGCCAATAAGGCGGTGCTGATGGCCGCCATACCCGAGGAAAAAACGATGGCGCTTTCGGCGTGCTCCAATGCGGCTACTTTTTCCTGTACTGCCCATTGGGTGGGATTACCATAACGGGTATAAATAGGATAATCACGGATCATACCCTGGTCGAAGGCATCATATGATTCCTTTTGGAACAGGAAGGTGGTGCTGTTAAATATCGGGGTGCCAACGGCACCGGTTACTGGGTCACTATAGGTACCGGCATGGACGGCCAGGGTGCTGCTGCCGTTGCGTAGCGGGTCGAGCTGGCTCTGATTCTCCATTCTGGGGCCGGCGTGACGGGAGCGTGTTAGTTGATCGGCCCATTCCGTCTTTGCAGACACGCCGGTCGCATCGCTGTTAAATCGGCCAGTCAGCTTTTTAAATATATTCTTGCTCAAGGGATTCTCCACTTGTTTGTTGATAGCGTTTGGTTATTTGTTGGCAAAGGGCGTCACCGTCGGCCCTCTGGAAAATGTTGATCCCCACAGGGGCGCCTGAGTAGGAGGCTTCACCTATGCCGGAATCGCTGCGTCCAAAACCCAGCCCTAAGGCTAATAACCCGTTGAGTGCGCGGCCGTTTTCGAGGCAGACTTGGCCAAGGTTATTGACCAACACAGCGCTGTTATGGGTAGCGACTGACAAGGTCTTGCCGTGACTATCGGTGAGCCGTGGAACCCTGGGTCGATAACCGGTGGCGGCGATGATGACATGAGCTTTAGCCAGCTGTTGTTGTTGCGCCTCCAGGGTTGGGCAGTACCGTAGACTGACCTGGGGATGTTGGCCCTGAGTGACCTGTTCAAACAGAAGACGGGACCGGGTGTAAAGACCCTGAAAGCGAAATACTCGCCCGCTGGCCGGACAGGTGTCCAGCTCTGGCTGAAAGGCTTCGCCTGCGGCGGCTGCCAGCTCGCCACTCAGGTGCATTCGACGGATGGGTTTGGCATGTATGATGGATATGTGTTTTTCCGCCAAAGGCAGAGATTCGAGCAGCTTGTGAAGTACGGAAAATGCGCTGTGGGAGCCGCCCAATATATGTATCTGTTGGCAATCCGTTAGCAGCTCCTGTCCGGGTCTGAGCAGTTGCTCAGAATGCAATAAAGGAATGTCTGCCTGCCGGGCGAAGGTTTGTACCGTATCTGGCAAGTGTGGTTTGCTGCCGGATGCGAGTATGACAACGGGGCTATTCACCTTAGTACCCGTGGCAAGCTGTACCTGCCAGCCGTGCTGAGCTTGGCTGATGCCTTTCACCTGGGTGCCAAAACGGACCTCAGATCTCGGATAGGCTAGCATCAGCTCCATCAAACGTTGGCGCAGATTGTCCACCAAGAGAGCAACCAACTGCAGGGAAATCGCTTCTTTGCCCATGGCTTGGATCAAGCGGGCAGGAGCGGAGTGAAGCACGGGGGCAAATAACCCTTTTGCTGAAATACCGTCCAGAAAGTCCAGCGCATCGGAATTGGACGGTATGTCATAGTTGATGCCCTGGTCCAGCAATGCACTGTTGTCGGGACTTCTTTCGTAGATAACCAGACCGTGGGCCAGAAGTTGAGGCAACAGACCCTGGCGATCGGCGCTGACGAGGAAGCTGGTACTGGCAGGCCCAAAACCTATGATTTGACACGCGCAAGAATCAGGCAAAACAAGCCCCTATTTGGCAAATTCGTTGATCATTGAGTAACTCTGTTAACTTACCCACTATGCGTAGGCGTATTTGTTGGAACTGATCTTCCTGCTGGAGGAAAAAATGATCGCCGTCAAGCACGGCTAAAGAAAAATCGCTGCCAGCTACCTGCTGCCAGTCCGTGAGCTGTTGGTGAGGTACTTCGGGATCGGCAGTACTGCCAAACACGCCAATTGGACAGTGTAATAGGTCCGCTTGTGATTGCTCCCTGAAAGCTTCGCTGAGGATAAAATCGGCCCGAATGATAGGCAGCATCAGCGCCATTAACTCAGGGTTGTCGAGTACTTCCGGTGGAGAGCCGTTAAGCTCACGTATCGCTTCGAGCAATTCGGTATCGCTTAGGTGTGATCGCTTTGGGGCAGGATCGCGATTGACAGGCGCATGGCGACCCGATGGAAAAAATGCCAACGGACCATTTTGCTGCTGCTCAAAGTGGACGGCAATTTGATAACCCAAAGCCGCCCCCAGGCTATGCCCAAAAAGGGCCCAAGGGCGGTTTAAATGCGGGCTTAGCTGCTGGCACAATTGTTGAACTAATTCGCTTGGGGAGTCCTCCAACGATTCTGTTATCCGGGCACCACGGCCTGGTAACTCGATCGGGCGAACCGAAACCCAGCTGGGAAAAAGGCCGTCCCAATGACGAAAAATAGCGGCGCTGCCGCCGGCATAGTGCAGGCAAAACAGATCCACCAGGGCATTGGGTTTGGCGTCTGTAAACGGCAGATATGGATAGGTTTTAGTTGTCATAAGCAAGCGGGTTCCTTCGCTGGTTGACTGGTACGACGGCGCTTAGGCCGCTGTTGCAGGGAGGTCATCTCTTTGTCTGACAGTAACTGCGATAGCGCGTGTACCGAGGAATAATTAAACAGGTCAATAACGTCTAGTTGGTGACCCTGTTTGGTCAGCTCGCCGTGGAGACGAACCAGTTGTAATGAAGTCGCACCCAGGTCAAAGAAGTTATCCCCGGGAGTGAGTTGATTAAGTCCTGTGACTCTGATGGAGGCGTCGAGCAGTTGGCTTTGCAGCTTGCCGTTTACCCTGGGCTGGCGGCTTGGCTCCACAGGCGCAGGCAACGCCTGACGGTCTATTTTCCCATTGGCGTTTAATGGCATATGGGGTAACAGGATAATGCTGCTAGGTAGCATATAGCTGGGTAGGCGCTGCCTCAGGAAGTCAGCCAACTGAGTGTCCGTCACCTGGCTGTTTTTGGCGGGCAAAGCCCAGGTTACCAGGCGCTGCGGTTTCGCTAATACCTGGGCAACGGCCCTTTGCACTTGCGGATGCGCTTCCAGGGTATGTTCAATTTCTCCCAGTTCGATTCGGTAACCGCCTAGCTTTATTTGGTTATCTTCCCGGCCGAGAAACTCCAGCGTACCGTCATCCCAATACCGGGCCAGGTCGCCGCTCCGATAAAGTCGCTCTCCCGTCGCGCTGTGGCGGATAAATGCCTGTTCGGTTCGCGCTTTATCACCCCAGTAACCTTGCGCCAAACCGGCGCCGCCAATATAAAGCTGACCGCTCACCCAGTCCGGGCAATCATTCAGCTGGGCGTCCAGCACCCGGTAGTACTGACCGGACAAGGGCCGACCATAGGGGATGGATGGCCAGTGAGATGGCACTTCTCCGACTCGCTGGAAATTGGACCAGATTGCCGCTTCGGTGGCGCCGCCCAATACGATTAGTTCACAGTTCGGCGCCAGCGCCTTGAGCCTGGCGGGCAGGGAGAGTGGGGTCCAGTCGCCACTGAGCAACACCAACCGCAGGCTGGCAGGTAAATCCGCTTGTTGGCCTTCACACCAAGTAAGCAGCATATCCAGCAGTGCGGGCACAGAGTTCCACACTGTGACCTGGTGTTCGCTGAGTAGTTGGTGCCAGTGTTGGGGGTCCTTTAAATGATCTGGATGGGGTAGCACTAAGCAGGCCCCTCGTTGAAGGGACGCGAAAATGTCATAGACGGACAAATCGAAGCTCAGGGCGGAGAGTCCCAGTATATTGTCGTCTGGGCCTAGGCCAAATCGCTGGATCATATCATCCAGGGTATTCTGGGCGGCTCTGTGGCTTATGGCTACGCCTTTAGGAGTTCCGGTTGACCCTGAGGTGTATATGATATAGGCAAGAGCAGGCCCAGGTGCTGAATTTGGTGTTTCTATCCCCTGGCCCTTTGGTTCGGGATACACCAGGCTTAATCCGTCCAGGGGCTGCAACTCGATATCTGAAATCAAAGCATCAGCCTGGGATTGCTTCAGGATAACCTGTCGCCGATGTTCAGGAAGATTTGGATCCAGCGGAATATAAGCGGCTCCCACTGCATGGCAGGCCAGCACGGAGGCAACCTGGGTTAAGCCTTTCGCCAGCATCACACCCACACGTTCACCCTGGGAAATACCGCACGCCTGAAGTTGCCCGGCGATGGCTAAACTGGCGCTGGCAAGCTCCCGGTAGCTATAACGTCCCTGATGGCAGATAAGGGCGGTGGCGCTGTTACTTTGTTGGCGCCAGAAACCAGCATCCAAGGAAATGTCTCCGGATAAATCCGGTCCGCAGGTGCTGACCTCACTCCTTACTGCTCTTTGAGTTTCGGGCAGATCCCTTTGGTATGCCTGCTGCCAGGGGGCGTCTTGCTCTGCCAATTGCGCCAGTAAATTCCGGTAACGTGAGAACATGGCGTCGATGGCCCTGGGCTCTAGTATATTTGCGGCGCAATCCCAGTTGTAGTGTAATTCTCCCTTTTGTTCACTAACCTGATGATCCAGTAGTACCTGGGGAGTCTGGCTTAGGCCGTATACCTGTTGCCATTGCCAGACGCTACCCTGTCCCTGGGGTCCTTGCTCACCCATCAGGAGACTGGTGAAAACAATCGGCATTAGGGCGCCGTCAAAACGGCGTTCGTGACGGCCTAATTGACGAAGCAGATCAACCCCCTCGACATGTGGATATTCCATCTGCTCCAACAGCTGGAGCCCGCCCTTGCGCATCTGTTCCAGCAGGCTTAGCTCCATGTGGTCGAAGCCGAGCAGGGTATTATTGGTAAACTCCCCCAACAGCTGGTTAACTTCTGGGTGTAGCGGGAGGCGGTTGAATAAAGTGAGATTAAGACACACTTCTTCCTGTTTACTCCACTGACAAAGCACATTGGCGAACACAGTGGCAAGGGCAGAAGACGGGGTTACACCAAACCCTTTACATTTAACCTTAAATAACTGCCATTGTAGTTTATCCAGCCTGGCGTGCCAGCGTCTGAATTCTGGTTTCCCCCCCACCCTGGAGCTCGTCGGCAGAGATGGTGCAGGAGGCAGTTCGGCCAACCTGGGTTGCCAATAGTCGCTGGCCTCTTGGCGTTGACGGGCAAACTCAGGACCCTGCTGATACAAATGGTAATCGCGAAAACTTAGGGTCGGGGGTGGGGTCATTACATGACCTTCGGCCAGATCCAACCATTGGTGAAAAAACAGCTGACAGCTCCACGCATCCAAGGTGATCAAATCCAGGCTGATGTGTAACCTTGTTCGGTTTCCGGATAACTGGCTGGCCTGAATAGTGAACAGAGGCCACTCGTCCAGGGCGGGCACCTTTGATTCCAGCTCCCTGCGCGTTTGCAGCAGGGCTTGTTCGGTTTGCGCCGGATCTTTATCCCCTAGCTGGTGACAAGGTATATGGTAATAAGGGACCTCTTCGAGCACGGTTTGCTCACCTTCGCTGGTGAGTACCGCTCTCAACATAGGATGTGCGTTAATGACTTGGTTCAGGGACTGCTCCAGCGCAGTCAGACAAATCCCGCTGCGCTCCAGTTCGACATAGCTGTGCGCAGCAACCTGGCCTAATGCCTGCGCATTGGAACGGCCTACCTGATAGGCTTGTTGTAAGCCGGTAAGCGGAAAAGGTTTGTAGGCGTTGGCTGAGTCTGGTTGACAGACCGAACCGGTTGTCAGATGAGCCAATAATTGGGTTTTTTCCGCTACCACTTGCTGGCGTAGGGAGTCATTCATCGCCCCAGGCGGAGCCTGGTACTTTAACGTGCCTTGCTCTGCCCATAGACGTATGCCGTTTTCTTCAAGCTGGTTTAACAGACTGGTAAGTGTCATAACTCTCCCTCATCCCAGTGATTCATTACTCGTATTTCTTGCGCCCTGCTTTGGTCTATTTGACACTCGCTTACCGGGCCTCCGGCCAAGGTATGGAGGCAAACCTGGCCATCTCGAAGCCGTAATATTTCCCTTAACTGGTCATAGTTGGCGTCACCTACCTGGCAAAACCCCAGGTTCGAATCGCTGGCTTGGCTTTCTATAAGCTGGCATATAGCACCGGCTTCCAACCAGCCGAATTTGATGCTGGCGGCCTCATAGATAGGAGCGATGGCCGCCATATCCAGCACCAGCACCAATAATAAGGATGTATCTTCTATCCACCCATGGTTGGCGGCGCTGAACCGCACCAGATCAAGTTGACTGTTTGTTTCAGCCAAGGGGTATAAACAGTGTTTTCCCGGGTGGTAATACCAGGGCGGCTCAGAATTCAGGGGGCAGCCATATACCTGTATCGGGTAAAGGCCCCCGGCTGAACCATAGGTATGACGGCTGTGTGCGCCTTCCTGGTGCTGCCTGAGGCGGCTGAGTAAGATCCCCAGGCTTTCATTGTTGATGCTGGCGCGTTGAAAGTTGCGCCAACTTCGCCTGGCTCGAATGAGCTCAGGGCAGCTTTGATCGCCCAGGGCAATGACTTGTCCGGATCTATCGGACCAGGCGACTTTCTGTTGTTTAAACAGGCGGCGCTGTTCCGGCTCCATGATGGAGCGACAGTGGGTCAGAAATACTTGGGCCCTGAGCTGTTCCGGGTCGCCGGACGATGCCAACAGATCATTGGGTTCAAGCAGGGCAAAAACCGCCGCCAGATTGCTGCAGCGAGCAACGTCTGTCAGGCGCAGGCGTTGGCCAAACGCCCCTTCTAGCCGGTTGACCAAGCTAATAAGGTGAACTGAAGTTGCACCCAGGCTGACCAAATTATCTTGCGGGGCTACATGTGACAGTTCTAGCAGTTCGGCAACTATTTCAAGTAGCTGTTGCTGGCCGTCGGCAGACAGTGTCGCTGAGCCTGGTTTTACCTCTGGTAACAGGGTCGAAAGCGCTTGACGATCCAGTTTTCCATTGGCGGTTAATGGCCAGTGATTGACTCGTTGCCAGCGACTCGGTTGCATATAGCTGGGAACGTGTTGTTTAAGCCAGGGGGCCAATAAACCTTCGTCTGCACCCTGAACAAATGCGGCCAGGCTTTGTTTTCCCCTTGGTCCCAGGGCTAAAACATGCGCACGTTCTACCTGGGGGTGCTGCTCTAACAGGGTGCTGATTTCACCGCACTCTACCCGGTAGCCATTGATTTTAACCTGATGGTCGCAGCGGCCAAGAAATTCGATAAGACCCTGGTCGAGGTAGCGGCCCAGATCTCCCGTACGATACAGACGTAACCCGGTTTGCGGATGCTGGATAAAGCGGTCGCTGGTTTTTTGAGGATCGTTAAAATAGCCGTCGGCTAAGCCGTGGCCGCTAATATAAATCTCACCGCTAAATCCTTGACGTGCCAGCGTAAAGTTATCGTCCAACACGTAAACTTGTTGTCCGCCCAGGGCGCTGCCATAGGGGATACTGGACCATTGCGGGTCAATCTTCCGGACGGGGTACCAGATAGACCATATCGCTGCTTCTGTTGCGCCCCCCAGGCTGATCAATTCCAGCTCGGGAAGCATTGCCTGGCTAGCCTGGGCAAGGGCGACCGGAATCCAGTCGCCACTGAGTAGGCAAAGTCGTAACTGAGTGGGAGGCGTCTTTTGTAAACGCCAGTATTCTTCGGCCATGGCCCAAAGGGCGGGTACCGTGTTCCATACGGTAACACCGTGTTGATGGCACAAGCGGGACCAGCTAGCCGGGTCATTTGATTGCTCCGGAAACGGTAATACCAGGGCACCGCCAACACCAAGCACCGCAAAAATATCGAACACTGACAGGTCGAAATGAAGGGCGGAAAGAGCCAATACTCTGTCGTTTTTATTGATGGCAAACCTGGCGTTTATGTCCTTTATCGTGGTCAGTGCTGCCAGATGGGAAATCATCACGCCCTTGGGTTCACCGGTCGAACCTGAGGTATAGATCACATAGGCCAGCCGCTCCTGATCTCCCGGCGTAGGATTGGGCAGGGTATCGACAGGAGAGTCGGCGATTTGTTCGCTGACTAACACTGGAATATTCAATCTTGACATGTCGCCGGCCAATGCCTGGCTGGTGATAATCGCGCCGGGTTGAACATCGGCGATAATGCGCTGCAGCCTTGGCAGCGGGCTGCTGATGTCCAGCGGGACATAGCTGGCGTGGGCACACAGGACAGCTAAGGTTGCCGCGATCTGCTCCGCACCTTTTTCCAACATAATCACCACGGGAGTGGCGGGTGAAACAACTTGGTCAAGGAGTCGTCGACAATATCCAGCGACTCTTTGTCCCAATCTGAGGTAAGTCCAGCTTTCGTCCTGGCCAAGCAGCGCGGGCCGGTCCGGATTTAGCCGGAGTTGTTGGAACCAAGCTGAATGCAGATACTCTTGGGTATCTACGGGGGCCAGTGCGGGGGCAAGCTGGCCGGCTTGCGGCAGTACCGTTTGCGCCAGCGGATCTTGCCGGATTTGCTCGGGTGTTTCCGCCAGCTGGAAAAGACGCTGGGTAAAGCGATGAAACAACTGGTCCATTAAGTGGCCCGGCAGAGCCTGGGGTAACACATCCCACTGGATCAAGAGCTGTCCCTGAAGCTCGGTAATTTGGTTGTCCAGAAATACTTGTGCGGTTTGTCCATGACTAAGTACCGGCTCACCGGGTTGAGCTGCGCCGCTCTGCATTAATTGTTTGTCGGTTTGAGTCAGGGTACTGGTAAATACCACTGGCATTAATACACCGGCAAGTTGACCCTTGGCGCGGCTAATGTCCGCTAATACCTTAGTGCCTTGATAACTGCTGTGCTCAAGATCCTGCCAGAGTCTCGATTGGACCTGCTTTAACCGCTCGGCCGTGGAACAAGGTGAACGAAAATCCACTTCAAACAACATGGTATTGGTAAAGTCGCCAACCAACTTGTCTACTTCAGCGTGCAAGGGACGGCGGTCAAATAACGTCATATTGAGGCAGAAGTGGGGATTGGCGCTGTGAAGCGCCAACACCTCGGAAAAAACGGTGAGCAATAAAGTGGAAGGAGTGACTTGTTGCCGCTGGGCAAGCTGTTGTAAAACCTGCCACTGTTCGGGTGCCAATTGGGCTCTTAGGCGATGGAATTCGGGTTTTAGCTGTTCCAGTGGTTTGGCCAGGGGCAGTGAGGGAAAAGCCGGCATCTGGGCTACCCTGTTTTGCCAATAGGCTTTATCGGATGCATTTTCCGGCTCACCCTGTACCCGGGCCAAGTAATCTCGCCAGGTTAGCTGCAATGGCGGCAGAGTGAGTTCGTCGTCGTCATAGCAACGGGCGATCTCGTCCAGAATAATCAGAAAGCTCTGCTGATCCGCGATCATTAAGTCAAACTGGATATGCACGCGGATATGGCCATTACTCAGGGGGGTAGCCTGTACATCGAACAGGGGCCACTGATGCAAAGACCTGGGTTGAGCCAACTTGCGGCGTATCCGCTGCAAGACCCTCTCTTGCTCACCTTCACCCGGGCTGGCATGAACTTCCAGCTGCCACTCGGGAACTTGAGCTAACACCTGTTGTTCGCCATTGTCCAGTATCACAGCTCTTAGCATATCGTGCCGGTTTATCACTTTACGCCAGGCGTCCTGGTATCTCGGCAAAGACAATGAAGGACAATCCAGTTCGTAATAGAATTGGCAGGCGGTCCCGCCCAGCGGTAGCTCGGGGTTACGCCCTAACAGGTAACTTTTTTGAATTTCCGTTAGCGCAAATGGATGATAACGCTGGCTGAGATTGGCTACCGGAGCCTGATTATCTTGATTAAGCAGTTCCAGCAGCGCCGCCTGATGTTGATTGGTCATGATTAAGCTTCCTCCATGGCGCTTTGCTGTTGCTCCAGCTGATTCATCAGGGCCTGGCATTTTTCTTGTCGAGCTAGTTTTGCGGCTACTTTTTCTGGGGTACGTAAATCAAGTAAGTCGCTCAGAGAAAGCTCTGCCGCCAGGCTGCTGCGAAGCCGCGACAGCAAGCGCACCGCCTGTAGGGAATCCCCCCCACTTAACAAGAAGTCCTGATCTAGTTCATACCGGGTTAAACCCAGCACTTGGGCAAATAACAGCGTAAGCAGTTGTTCCAGCGTACTTCCGTCGGTATTGGGCGCCACTTCTGTGACGCTTTCCTGACTGAGGTGCCAATGGCGCCGGGCGAGTTCTAGCTGACTTTCACACCTGCTGCGCCAATTTGATGTGGAAACCAGGGCATTGCTTAATGGACTGGCCAGGAAATCCCGAGTTACTGTCAGGGCTTCTTCTACCGACATATCCAGCTCGTCCGTTAGCTTTGCCCCGGCAGCTTGCCCAGCTTTGTGGGCCTGGCCCAGTTCGCCGACAAAACGCCAGCTGTCCCAGTTAATACTGCGCACTTGATTCTGAGAATGGATTGCCAGGGCATCCAGGTATGCATTGGCTGAGGCGTAATCGACACAACCTATACCTGAGAGAGCAGAAGTAATGGAGCTACATAGTAGGATCTGACCTGAACAAAGCGGGGCGAGCTCATCAAGTATTAGCTGGGCGGATCTGGCTTTGCTGTAATAGTTTGATTGCTGCTCGGCCAGACTTAATTCGAGAACAGTCTGGTTGACGTAACAGCTCGCGGCGTGAATGATGCCATCGAGGTGAATGGACTCTAGTTGTAACTTTTTTTTGACGCGTTGAATGAAGTTGGGATCGGCCATATCCCCTGGTAAATATTCCAGCTTGTCATAATTGGCCAGTTTTTGCTGCTGAATAGCGGATAGTTTGTTTTCTGGTCTGCGACCCGTGATAATCAGTCGACAGTTCAGGCCGGCAAGCCAGTTCACCAGTTCCAGGCCAACGCCGCCGGCGCCGCCGGTAATTAAATAGGCGCCACCCTGGGTAAACCCGCTTTCCTGGCTGCTGGGTATGTGGCAGGGCTGATGCTCCTGTTGCCAGAGTTTTCCTCCTCGCCATGCTTGCCAGCGACTCATCTGAGTGGTTTCAAGCGGTTGGCATAATATACGCGCCAGTGGTGTGTCTAATGTAGGTGAAGTAAGGTCCAGCGCGCGGCATTCCAGCCAGGGGTGTTCCAGGGCCAGACTGCGGATGGCTCCAGTCGCCAGTGCCTGCGCCGGCATTCGAACGCTTTCGTCCAGCAGACGGAACAAACCGCAACTGAGCAGGGTCAGCTCTATCCGCGCAGGGGATGTATGGGCCAGGGCCTGGGTCAGCCAGATCAAACTGCTATATCCGCTTTGTCGCACCCAAGCGAGTTCATCTGATTGCGGGCTGGTATCGCATAACCAGGCATGAATAATCCTGCCCGGGATTCCGTGTTGACGTTTTATATCTTTGATTAACCAATGATATTCCTCACTACTTACCGGATTCAGCTGGTAGCGGTTTGCACTTACCTGGCGGGTTTCCTCTCCCAGGGAGACCAATAACACATGGTCGGATATGTCCGCCAGAAGCGATGGAGAAGCAAATTCCGCAGCGGCAAAGACTAAGGTTAGCGTGGTTTTATCCCCTTGCTTTAGCGGCAGGGGGCTGGGTTGCCAGCAGGCCTGATAGAGCCAGTCTTTGGTGGCGCTGCGCTTATGTGGCAGAGCCGCTTGTCGGGTTAGTTTGTGTTGCTGGCGGACAAAAGGGTAACTGGGCAAGGCATGGCGTTTGTGTTCCCCATAGAGGCTATCCAGGGCCAGTTCTCCCTTTTCTACCCAGATTTTACCCAAGGTGGTCAAGGTGGCGTGCAGGGTTTCCTCCTGGTTAGGCATCATAGGCCAGACCCGAGTTTGCAGGGTTTTTTGGCTTAGCCCGGTCAGTACCAGCCCAGGGCCTGCTTCCACCAATAATAAGGGGTCATTCAGCGAGGTGAGATAACTCAGGTTATCACCGAAGCGAACCGTCTGCCTTAAGTGGTCTACCCAGTATTGCCCTTGACTGTGCAAGCTTGGGTCCGCCAATGCGCCTGTCAGGTTACTGAGCAGGGGAATGCGGGCCGGTTGCATGGATATCCCCTGGCATATTCGAGTGAATTGTTCGAGGAGAGGGTCCAGCAGGTGACTGTGAAAGCCATGGGAAACCTGAAGTAATTGACATGGGATCTGTTGCTGTTTTAGTTGTTGCGCCAACTCAGCAATACTCTGCTTATCTCCGGCCAGAACACAGCTTTCAGGTCCGTTAACCACAGCTAAGGACAAATTGTCATGGAGAAGGGCGCGGGCTTGAGCTTCACTTTGAGCTATTGCCAACATAGCGGCCTCGGGTAAACCGGAAACCAGCCGTGCTCGGGCGACAACCAGCGACAAGGCGTCACTCAGGCTAAACACACCTGCGATACAGGCGGCCACATATTCCCCAATGCTATGCCCCAGCAAATAGTCGGGTTCAGCCCCCATGGAAATGAGCCAGCTGGCCAGAGAGTATTCGCAGGCAAACAGACAGACCTGCGTATGCAAGGTCTGACGTAGTTGCCCAGCAGATCCGTTAAACAAAACTTCGAATAGCGGGTAGTCATGTTGCGCCAATATCGCAGCGCATTCGTCTAGTTGGTCGCGAAACAGCGGATATTGCAGGTATAAGGCCTGAGCCATAGCGGGAAATTGGCTACCCTGACCAGGAAAGAGCAAGACTAACTTGCCGTTTTTCCCTTCCTGGCTCAATGGTGTGTCGGGTAACGACAATCCATTACTGACCGCTGCCTGACGGACGGAGTATTGACGTCTGCCAAGGGCCAGGGTGGCAGCCAGATCCGGCAGGCTGTGGATATTTTGCTGCAGTGCCTGGTAGTAATCACTGGCCTGTCGCTTATCTTGACCTGACCAGCACAGAAGCTGGGGCTGATTGCTTGCTGATAACTGAGTGGTGGTTGGCGCTTGTAATATCGCGTGCACATTGGTACCACCAAATCCGAATGAGCTGACGGCCGCCTGCTGCACAGTGTCGGACAAGGCTTCTGTTTGCGGGTTAACACGGAAGCGACTGTTTTCAAAGTCGATTTGTGGATTGGTACGGTTGAAATGCAGTGTCGCCGGGATCTGACGATGTTTGAGCACCAGACTCGCTTTGATCAGGCCAGCCAGTCCGGCCACCGTATTCAAATGGCCCACATTGGTCTTCACCGAACCCAGCACGCAAGGGGATGTGGCCTGGCCATACACGCGATTAAGTGCGCTGAATTCCATAGGATCACCCATAGGGGTGCCAGTACCATGGGCTTCGATATAACCTATATCCTTGGGCGTCGAGGCAGCCAGGGCCAGTGCTTCAGCCAGAGCTCGAGTTTGTCCCTGGACACTGGGTGCGGTAAAGCCGAGCTTGCTGTTCCCATCGTTATTGGCGGCTATCCCCCGGATAACTCCTTGGATATTATCACCATCTGCGAGCGCTTCCTGATAGGGTTTGAGAAGTACTGCTGCGACTCCGTTACCGCCTAAAATACCGTCTGCCTTGGCGTCGAATGCGCGTATTTGTCCGCTTGGCGACATGGGGCCGCCTACATCGGCGTGGTAGCCCTTTTCCAGATCCAGGTAAACTGAACAAGAGGTGGCCAGCGCCATATCACACTCCCCGCTAAGCAGGGATTGAACGGCTTGGTGTACGCAGAGTAAGGAGCTGGAACATGCGCTTTGCACTACCACAGCGGGCCCGGTTAAATCCAAGTGATAGGCTATTCGGCTGGCGGAAAAGTCCTTGTCGTTGCCGACTAACATGGCGAAATACTCTGCCGAACTTTGCTCATAGGCCCTGGGACCTACGTGTTTAACCACATAGTCATTAAAGCCGGTACTGGCGAATACACCAATGGCGCCCTGGTAGCGTTCTGTGTCATAACCTGCGTCTTCAAATGTGTGCCAGGCGTTTTCCAACAACAATCTTTGTTGCGGGTCCATTAGCGCGGCTTCCGCCGGTGAAAGACCAAAAAACTCGGCGTCGAAGCACAGCGGGTCCTTGAGGGGGTAGCTACGTCGGACCAGGTTGGCGGCATCTGTCTGCTCGGCCGATCGGGTCTCGGCGATATCGAACCCCTTGAGCAGGTTTTGCCAATATTCGGTGAGGTCCCGGGCGCCAGGAAAGCGCCCGGCCATACCGATAATGGCGATGGCGTCTGAATGTGAAGTTGATGTCATGATTTCTCTATTTCTTTTTGTTCTGACGAAGAAGAACGGCGTTTTTGCAAACGCCGTTTGGCGCGAACCATGGCGGCTTGAACTAGGGGATCACTGTTGTCAGCCTGGTGCATAGTTTCATAACACTTGGCTTGAGATGTAATAGTCGGATTCTCAAATACAGCCATCAGCGGTAGGTCCTGACCGGTTAATTGGTAGAGCCGTCGGCTAAGGCTGACGGCCAACATGGAGTCACCGCCTAGGTCGAAAAAGTTGTCGGTGAGACCCAGCTTGGGACGTTGAAGTAATTCGCGCCAGATGGAGGCGATATTTTCTTCCAGCTGGTTATTACGTTGAGGTTCGCAGGTTTTTGTCTCTATGGTTGTGGCCCATTCAAGCAACACCCGCCGGTCCGGCTTACCGTTCGGGCTGAGGGGAAGGGAGTCCAGAACCAAACATTGGGCGGGTAGCATATTGGCAGGCAGGTGTCCTGCTAACTGGCGCTTGAATTCCACGCCATCGCCAATACCATCTTGGGTGATTAAAAAAAGTAAGATCCTGAGATTTTCCTTTTCCCCCTGAGTAATAGCGAGCGCCTGCTGCACATTGGATAGCTTTAATGCGAAATGTTCGATTTCCGACAATTCGATACGTTGGCCCTGGACCTTCACCTGAAAATCGGCGCGGCCGGTAAATTCCAGCTGACCATCGCCTCCCATGCGACCCAGATCGCCGCCATGAAACAGGCGTTCTTCTCCCAACTCTTTGACCCAGTCAGCATCGACGAAACGCTGTTTGGTAAGCTCTGGTGCGTTCAGATAACCCTTTGCCAGCCCTATACCTCCGTGCCAAAGCTGGCCTTCGACGCCATCGGGACAAGGTTCATAAAGGGCGTTAAGCACATGATATCGCGCGTTGCACATGGGCTTTCCATACGGAATACTGCGCCAATTGGGCTGGGTTTCACCTATGTCATAGTAGACATCTAATACGGAAACCTCTGTGGGACCGCCGCTGCCAGTGATGGCTAGATTGGGAATCTGTTGACGTATCCGTTCTGCTAAGTCTAAAGGGATCCAATCCCCTGCCAGTAATACCCAACGCAAGCTGTCAGGTACTTGGCCTCGATGCTCGCCTTGCTCGGTCCAATGAAGCAGCATTTGCAAGAACGCGGGCACTGAATTCCAAACAGAAACCTTATGTAGTTTCATCAACTCAAGCCAGTGGGATGGGTCTTTACGTTTGTTGTGGTCGGGTACGACCAGCGCCGCTCCAGTGCTCAGGGTCAGGAAGATATCCGTCACTGCCATATCATGATGCAGAGCGGACAGGTTTAGCAGACGGTCTTCTGATTTAACCGGGTAGCGTTTGGCCAGCCCCTGCATACGGTTACTGATACCCGCTTGAGTTATCATTACTCCCTTGGGTTTACCCGTTGAACCCGAGGTATAAAGGAGGTAGGCCGTATCTTCTGGTTGGGCTGGTTTTTCGGTTAACCCGATTGATCTAGCTTGCTGCGGCTGCTGGTGGATATCCAACAAAGGCAACGACAGAGGCTGGGACCATAACGAAGCCGTGCTGATGATGGCGCAAGCCTCGCTGTCCGCGAGCAAGAGTTGATTGCGTTGTCCGGGAGCGTCAGGATCCAGAGGTAACCAACAGGTGGCTAACTGCTGGCATGCCAACACGGCAATAATTTGGTCCGGTGATTTCTCCAGGCAAATGGCGACCGGGCGTGTTGGGCTAAGCAGCGGCTGCAAGTTCACGGCCAGTCGGTTAGCCTGCTGCTGCACTTGTCGATAGCTCAAGGTTTGCTGGCTGGAGATAAGGGCCGGAGCTGCGGGGGTCCGCGCTAGCTGATTGGCAAAAAGTTGGTACAGGCTAATAAATGGAATATCTTCTTGGGTCTGATTAAACTGCTGACGGTTAAGCTGTTGCTGCTTAGGCAGGGGAAGTGAAGCGGATTCAGACCAGGCTTCTTCCTGCCCGCCGATCCGTTCTAATAGCTGATTAAACGCGTCAAACATGGTGGAGATCAAACCGTGAGGAAAGAGGTCAGCCAGCACATCCCAGCTGACTTCCATCCCCTGTTCCAACCTTTGATACTGGCAGTCAATCCAAACTTGAGGCGTCTGTGTACACATTGACACGACTTCTCCCAACTTGGACAGTGACCGGTACATGCTTGATCCATCGAGCTCAGGCATAGTGGTGAACACGTAAGGCATCAGCTGGTTTTTCCCGCCGTGGCCCCGGTTGAGCTCGCGCAGTAGCTGTACCCCGGACACGCTTGCGTGATCCAGGTTCTTCCACAAGTTGTGTTGCAACCGCCGGGCAAAATCAGCAAAGTTGTCATTTCTGACGCGGCGACACGGCAGTAGAGTAAAGGAAGCAAATTCGCCCAGTATGTGGTTAATGTCCTGAGTGTTACCCTGGCGATTAAATCTGGGGATGTTTACGCATATGTCCGGCTCTCTGCTCCAGCGGCTTAGTACCAGGGCATAGCAGCTCAGCAACAGGGTGCTTAAGTTCATACCCTCTTGCCTGGCAAGCTGCTCCAAGCGGGTTACCAGCTGCGACGTTAGATGCAGGCTGTGGCGTATCATATTTGGATTGTTCACCTGCTCCGGGCGTTTAGCTAAGGGCAATTGAGGCGCGGGGGGGAGGGTCTCTAATTGCTGGTGCCACCAGGTAAGATCTTGTTGATAATCGGGGCTGGTTTGTTGCTGCGCTAGGTTATCTATATGTGCGCGAAAGCTGCCGGTTAATTCAGGCACGCACTGTTTCGGTTGTTGATAGAGTTGGACCAATTCCCGCAGCAGGATCTCATAGCTGGCGCCATCGATACACCAGCCGTCGAAGGTGATCAGTAGTCGCTGGCGCTTTTCGTCCAGTTGCACCAGCACCCAGGTATACCAGTCAGGTTTGCTTAGGTCGTGAGGCTTGCGTTGCTTAGCCCTTAATACCGTTAAATGTTGTTCTTGTTGCGCCGAGTCCAGCTCCCTCAAATCGAGTAGTTGTACTACGGGTTTATCCGTCAAGGGGGTTACTTTTTGTTGGGTTTGCTCTGTCATCACAGCGCGCAGCATAGGGTGACGGGCTTGTAACTTGTGCCAGGCCAGGTTCAGCCTGTCCAACTGCACATGGCTACAGTTCAGTTCGAACCATACCTGGATCGCCATGGCGGCAGGCATATGCTCTTGCCTTCCCAGCCAATAGGCTTGCTGCATATCGCTTAAGGGAAATGCTTGCCCTTCAGCTATCTCGGTATGTATTTGCCTGTCGTGCGCTTCGCAAATGGTTTGTCGCGAGAGCCACTGGGTTAACTTTGTCAGGCTTCGCATTTCTAACAGTTGACTCAGGGTCAATTTCACTCCGAGATAGCGACTAAGATCGTTGACCAACTGACTGGCCGCCAGGGAGCTACCTCCGGCAAAGAAAAAGTCGTCTTCTTGCTCCTGGTCAGTTATCCCCAGACACTGCTGCCAGATTTCGGCGAGTCGCTGCTGGCGGATGTTAGGATCTTTTGGTATCTTTCCTTGCACAAAAACTGGCCAGTATTTCTGGTGTTGGAATGGGTACTGAGGCAGCGCCACCCGGCTTTCGAGTTGGGCATCCATGCGCTGCCAGGGTAGGTCGGTTCCCGACTGGTAAGCGGTTATCAGCGTCGCCAATCTTGGCGCATCCTGAATGCACTGTTTTTGCTCCTTTGAACTAGCTGCCTGGCTATCAAGGCCCTTCGCGTTTGCCAGGCCTTGAATTAACTCTTCCTTATTGCGCGCAAGCAGTGCCAGGCGCCAACGTAAATGTCCCCTTTGTTGGCGGCTGGCGGTACAGATGGCGGCCAGTTTGTAATCTTCTAATAGTTCGGGCAGTGCTTCTTGCCATAACGAAATAAGCGCGTTCAGCGCTGACTGGCTGGCGGCGGATAACATGACCAAGGGCAGATGCTGGCCGGACTGCTCGACTGTTTGTATAGGAGTCACTGCCACCAGGGCGCAGGCGTTTGAACCGCTGAATCCAAATGCGTTAACCGCACCATATCTGGGTTTACGCTTTGGCCAGCTCGCATTCGCAGTTGCTATGTGTAGCCGGTCGGTTAGCTTTAGCCTGGAGCTGATGGGGTTAGCCGCGGGTTGTGGTCCTGGTTGGCCTTGCTCTAACGCGACCAGGGTGCGTAGCAGGCCAGCCAAACCAGCGGCGGCTTCCAAGTGACCAATATTGGCTTTAACCGAAGTCAGGTAACAGGCCTTGCTGCGATTTTCAGATGCCAGCAGCTGAGAAATATGGTTCACTTCGATGGGGTCCCCTAGCGGGGTGCCGGTACCGTGACACTCAATCATATCCAGCTGTCCGGATGACAATCCTGCCCGTAGCAGGTTGTTTTCCAGCAGTTCGGCTTGTTTGCGTCCGGTAGGAGCCGTCAGGCCATTGCTGGCGCCGTCCTGGTTGGTGCCTGTGGCCAAGACTTGTGCGATAGCGGGTAAGTTTTGCTCACCTGTTCCTAATACCAGGCAGACCACTCCTTCTCCCCGAACGTAGCCATCGGCGTGTTCGCTGAATGTGGCGCACCTGTGCTGTGGTGACAGCATATTGGCCCGGGTTAACGCCTGATGGAACCGCTCGTCCAGTAGCAAGTTGACACCGACCACCAGAGCCAGGTCACAATGACCATTGGCCAGGCTTTCACAGGCCTGGTGTAGGGCGACCAGTGAAGATGAGCATGCGGTATCTATGGTCATACAAGGACCTTCGAGGCCCAGCTGATAAGCCAGGCGACCTGCCAGCACGCTTAAGGCGCTGCCGGTAGCCTGATAGACCTCTTGGGTTTGCTCCTGGTTCAATACCAGACGGGCAAAGTCCTGGCTGCTGGCCCCTACGAATACCCCGGTATTACTCCCTCTCAGACTCAAAGGGTCGATTCCCGCGTGTTCCAGAGCGTGCCAGCTGTTTTCCAACAACCAGCGTTGTTGGGGATCCATGCTGTTGGCTTCCGCTGGACTCAGACCGAAAAAGGCGGCGTCAAAACCATCGATATTTTTTAGGTAACCCGCGGCCTGGTCGGATGGTTGTTGCGGTCGATCCGCGGCAGGCTCTGCTATGGCCACGTCCCCGCTTAATACCAGACGACGAAATTGGTCCAGGTTATCCGCGCCAGGTAGGCGACATGCCATACCCGCGACACTGATATGTGCGCTCTGCTTAGGTTGGCTTTTGATGACATCTTGAGGCGCTAGCTGTGCTATTAGTGCGTTGATAGAGGGGGCGCTATACAGTAAGGTTTCGGGAATATCACGGCCCAGTTGTCGCTCTAGCTGGCCAGTGAGAGCCAGGGTTGATGCTGAGTCCAGGCCGTAGTCGGCAAAGGCCCTGTCGTTATCAATATGTTGTTCACTCAGACCCGTGAGTTTCGCCAGTTGGTGTCTTAGCCAGCTGCTTGTGTCTTCTTGCCCAAAGGTAAATTCTCCCAACAGTTTGAATTTCTTTTGCAGGTAATAATCGCGACTCAGCGCCCTTTGTATCTTACCGCTTGTGGTTCTGGGCACTTCTCCCCGTCCCACAAATACCAGGTTTTTCACACTCAGCTCGTGGTGTTCGCTGATAAAGCGCCGAATGGAGTCAGCCAGTTGTTGTTGCTCTGGATGTTCGAGGGACTGATTGAGCTCCATCACCAAGCTGACGTCGGTCTGTTCGTTGTCTTCCTGAAAGCAAGCGCTGTAACCGGCTCTGAGCGCTGGGAATTGGTCGCTCAGACCGAATTCGATATCGTGTGGGTAGTGGTTTTGACCGCGGATGATCACTATATCCTTACAGCGTCCAGTAACCACTAACTCACCCGAAGGCGTTAGGTAACCAAGGTCTCCTGTTGCCAACCAGTTGCCGGGTAAGCTGGTTAACTTATTGGCGAATGTGTGTCGATTCAGCTCCGGCTGGTTACGGTATCCTTGAGAGCAGCTGGCGCCGTCTGCCGCTATCATGATCTCCCCGATATTCAGTGAGTCCAGTACCTGCCCCTGATCCCCTGCGATGACGAGACGAAAGTCCCCAATCGGGCGGCCGCAATTAGCTAACCATTTTCCACCGGGCTCAGCTGAGTTCAAGTATCTTATCTGGTTAGTTTGCAGGGCAGCGGCGTCGACATAATCAAACTGGTTTTCCTGGCGATAGTGACGTGAAGTCACTATTAAGGTGGTTTCCGCCATACCGTATCCAGCGAGTTGGGCTTGCGGGGATAAACCACAGGGAGAGAATTTGCTGATAAAGGCATCCAGGGTTTGCTTGCGAACCGGCTCTGCAGCACATATACCGGCTTGCCAGGCACTTAGATCTAGGCTTGACAGATCCTGCTGGGAGACCCTGTCTACACAGGCTTGCAAGGCGAAATTAGGACTGGAGCAATGGGTTAATTGATATTTAGTCATCATTTGTAACCACCACAGCGGATTTTTAACCAGCTCCAGTGGTGACATCATCCAACTTTCCAGGCCCAGTAACAGAGGCAGTAACATACCTTCGACTAAGCCAAAGTCATGATGATATGGCATCCAAACTGCGGGTCGGGAGTCGGATTGATACCCCAAGTGCTCGGCAATATATTGACAGTTGGCCACCAGATTACCATGGCTAACCTGGACCCCGCGCGGCGCCCGGGTCGAACCTGATGTGTACTGCAGGTAAGCCAGCTGATGGGCCTCGGCAGCTGGAAAATCCGAGACTTGCTCACCCTGCGCCAAATCATCGATGCATAACCACTTGGTATTAGTGAGTTCGACGGCACCGGCCTGGACCAGTTGTTGCCGCTTTTCGCTCAATTTGGCCAGATTGGGGGCATCACAGAGAATGCACCTGGGCTTGGCATCATTTACTATGCCGGTCAACCGGGGCAGGGCGCGTTTAAGGCGTTGAGTATCCAGGGCAGGTACGGGGACGGCGATGACCCCGGCATACAGGCAACCAAGAAATGCACTGAGAAAATCCAGGCCGGGATTGGTCAGGATCAATGCCGTTTGGCCACGTTGAGCAGACAGGTTATTGGCGATAGCCTTTGCCTTGGAGTGTAACTCCTGGTATTGAATACTGTCTTTTTCCCTTACACCTCGGCTCACGAAGTGGAACGCATATTTTTCGCCAAAGGCGTTGGCGTGCTGGGACATCAGACGGGGTAGCGACTGGAATTCTGGAGATAAAAAGCGACTGTTCGGCGATGTGGCTGTCATTCCCTGGGACCATTACTCTGCAATAAATCAGACTGACAGGTTAATGCAAATGAGAATTAATATTATCCTGTCAGGCAGTTTTTTTGCTCCTTAAGGGAGTGTTAAACCTTGACTTGTAGCTCGCAGATCCTGGCCCATATCCCAGCCAGGCTGGGATCTTGGAATAGCTCGCTCAGCTTGAGACTGACCCCGAACTCGTCCATGACGCTATTTACCAGCTGAACCGCAAGTAGGGAATTCCCTCCAAGCTGGAAAAAATTATCTTCAGGGTGGCAGGCAGGCTGCTGAGTAATGTCTTGCCAGAGCTTGGCCAGCGGTTGTAGATCATGGGTAAGCGCTGTGGGTGTGTTGGCTGAGGACTGGTATTGGCTAAGCCGTGCTAACACCTCTTGCTCGAGGCGATTGCGATCCCGTTTCCCATTATCACTGAGGGGAAAGCGGTCAAAATACAGATAGTGATCCGGCAGCATATATGCGGGTACCCGCTCCTTCAGCCAGGGAGACAATTGATCTTCCACCGCCTGCTCGGCCAGATAGCAGGCAACCAGGTGTTTTTTGTTGTTTTCTATGGTGACGGCGAGTACCTGCACCTGCTGTACTTGGGGGTGTTGCTCCAGATGATGTTCTATGTCGCCGGCTTCGATACGAAAACCGTTTATTTTCAGCTGAAAATCTTTGCGACCCAGAAACTCGATGGCATCATCTTCCCGGTAGCGACCTAAATCACCCGTAGCGTACAAACGGACTCCCTGGGAGTGCTGGATAAAGCTGTCTGTGGTTTTTACAGGATCGTTCAAATATTGCGCGGCCAGTCCAACTCCGGCAATGTATATTTCACCTTCAACCCAGCAGGGACAGAGTCTACGGTTTTCATCCAATACATAAAGCTGTTGATCACCGAGGGCGAAACCGTAAGGAATGGACCGCCACAAGGGATCAAGCTGGGTGATGGGATAATAGTTTGACCAGATAGACGCTTCTGTTGCCCCTCCTAGGCTATAAAGGTCTGTTTGCGGATAATGGTCCAATATCTGTTTGGCCAGAGACAGAGGTATCCAATCGCCGCTGAGCATAATAACCCTGAGCGTTTTCAGGGCGGCATGCGGATGATGGCGCGCTGCGGTTAGTGTCATGTCCAGTAACGCTGGGACTGAATTCCAGATACTGACCTTGTGCCGTTGACACAGGTTCAATATATCGATTGGTTCAGGGTGGCGGCTGCTGTCTGGCATGATAATGCAGGCCCCTGCCAGAAGCGTTCCCCAGATGTCATAGACACCAAGATCAAAACTGAAGGCAGATAAGGCCAGTACTCGGTCCGAGGGCGACACGGAAAACCTGTGATTAATATCGGCCAGGGTATTGAGCACTGCCTGGTGCTGGATCACCACCCCTTTGGCTTGGCCGGTGGAACCTGAGGTATAGATCACGTACGCTCTGTCCTGGGGTGAAACTGTGACCGCCTGGTAGCGGGCGGTTTGCCCACACAAGGTGTCAATATTTAGGCAGGGCGTTTCACTCGGACTGTGACCTTCTTGGATCAACCAGTCGCTGGCACTGTGCTGGAGTATGTTCTCGCGCCTGGCCTTAGGTAACTGGTTATCCAGGGGTAGCCAGGCCGCCCCAGCCAGGCTGATAGCAAGTACGCAGAGGACTTGTTGGTGGCTTTTGTCCAACTGGACCGCCACCAGTTGCCCCTGTGTAACTCCTTGGTGTTGTAGTGCTCCAGCCAGTTTTTTAGCCGCGTTAATAAGCTCCCCATAGCTATACCGGTTTTCTTGGCATATTAGTGCGGGCCTAGCAGCCTGTCTCGGCGCAACATCTAGTAAGGGTTGCAACAGGTTATGGCTTGTATTCTTGATAAGGGAAGGAGCCAAGGGTGGCAGAGTAGCGGGTTGAACCAGATCGGATCGCAGCCAACTCTCGGGATCTGCCAGTAAATTGTCCAGGGCAAGCTCAAAATACTCGAAAATTGCTTCTGGGACACCTGGCTCAAAAATGTCCTCCACATAGTCCCAGTAGTAAATCAGGCCTTGCTGGTTTTCGATGACCTGGTGATCCAGCCAAACCTGTGGCGTACGCAGGTGACTGTCTTGCACACGAAATTTATCCGCATGAGGGATCGGGCGGGTCGCAGCGTTGCTATTGATACCACTGGTAAATACGAAGGGTATGGCGGGTCTGCCACTCTTGCCTTGGATTTGTTGGAGTTCGCGCAACAAGGAAACGCCGGATACGCTGGCGTGTTGCAGGCGTTCGGCTAGCTGATCTTGTATGGCCCTTGTTTGCGCCTGGAAACAAGCTTGAGGAGCACAGTCCAACAAGGTTGTGTTGCTACAGTTTCCCGCCAGGCCTGCTAATTGGGGGTGGTCAAATGGTCGATAGTTGGCCAGTACATTTAATGTGAAATGGGAAGATCTGGCCCATGGGCGTAGTGAACTGGCGTACAGGCTCAGCATCATGGCATTGGCGGTAACCCCCATTTCGGCAGCTATTTTTTTCAGCCCTTGCCAACGTTGTAAATCTAGCTGGCCGGACAGTCGGTGAAACCTGGACCATAGCGGGGACTTACCTGTAACCGGCAGCTGGGGTGCCGACGCTAACTTGGGTAAGGTTTCAGCCCAATAGCGTTGGCTCGCCGTCCGATCCAGCTTGGTCAGGGCTAACACATAATCACGGTAGCTTAGCTCGGTGGACTTGGCCACTGCCGTTTTATCGAACAAGAAGCGAAGTAGATCCTGAAATATCATCGACAGGGAGGGTCCGTCAATAACATTCAGGCGGATAGCCAGTATCAGACTGGCGCCTGAATCCCGTTTGACAAGGGTTGCGGACAGAGGCGGACCCGCTTCCAGAGGAGGTAATCTGTCCGGGTACTGGTCACAGATCTGTTGCAGTTCGCCGTCGACCTTGTAGGGGGTGCGCCCCCGAAAGTCCAATTGCTCCAGCTCGCAGGTAAGTTCTCCTGGTGGTGAAATCCGTTGCTGTCCGTTGCCCAGCATGCGGGTTCTCAATACTTCATGGCGGAGTAATAGTTTATCCAGGGCTAATTGCAAATCTTCAGCGTGCAATTGGCTGAAATGGTAGTGATGGACGAAACAAGGCACAGCAGACTGAGCGTAACCTGCATGTTCTCCGACCCAATATGCCTGTTGTAAATCTGTCATTGCAAACGGGGCGTAGCGCGCCGAGGGCTGGGCCTGCAGGGGAACCGTCTTTACTTGGTCGCTTAGCTGGGACAGCTCCTGTACTAACCGCGCCTTATGGTGAGTTAATGCGCTTTTTAGGGCCTGGTTCATGGCGCCAGGAGGTGCGCTAAATCTGAGCTGTTCACCCTCTACCCAGATCCTGACACCCTGGGCTTGTAGTGTTTGCTTTAAGTGTTCAAGGCTGAAGTGAGTTGATTGCGTCATTAAATAACCCCCTCTTCGTAAGCTTGTATTTCTGCTTGTTGGGGTGAACTGAGCAACAAGGTATCTATCAAAGCGGCTTGTTCTTTGAGGACGGGATTTCGCAGCAAGCTGGCCAGATCCAAGGTGGCGTTGAACCTGTCCTGCAATAAGCCGCTGAGGCGGGTCATTAACAACGAATCCCCACCTAAGGTAAAGAAGTTGGCGGCAGCGGAAGCGACGTCCTGCTGTAATACGCTTTGCCAGATTGTCGCCAGGATTTGCTGGTTAACCGTAACCAAAGGTTCGTGTTCCTGGGACGTATCCTGGACTTCCTGCCGACAGGCTTGTTGCAGCATCTGCCGGTCCAACTTACCGTTTTTAGTCAAGGGGAGTTGCTGTAATTGGTGCCAACGCAGGGGAATCATGTATTCGGGTAGTTTTTGTCGCAACCAGTGACGGATTACCTGTTCGTCGAACGCCTTCACCTGGTGTTGATTTTCCGCCAGGATAATGTGGTAGTTCATCTTTTCTACCGGATTTCCCTGGGCGGGCAAGGCGGTTTGCTGGGAGAATCCAGCCTTGGCCAATACCTGTTGCCAGCGCGGAGCACTGATCAAGGGTAAACAGGTTTCCAACCGTTCGTCTTGATAATGACTCAGGCCTTCCACAAAGCCCAGGCTTACAAGCTGGAATCTGGGGTTTAAGGTTCCTTCGACCAGCATCAGGTGACCACCGGGTTTTAATAAGGTGCGCAGCATCTGGCTGGTGTAGTTAAGGTTAACTGCGTCATGTAGCACATTTGCCCCTATGATGAGGTCATAACTGTGTAGTGCCAGGCCTTGTAATACAGGGTCTTGATTGATGTCGAACAGGCTGTATTCCAGTTGTGGCCAGTTGGTAAACGTCGTTCTGGCGTTGTCCAAAAAATAGTGGGAAAGGTCAGTAAAGTCGTAACGGAAGTCTTGCCCGGGTAAATTGGCTAATATGTCATGAGTGACGCTGCCAATTCCGGCGCCGAATTCCAATATTCGTAACGGTTGTGACGCGTCTTTATTTGACATCAGGCCCTTGATACTGGCGCCGGCTATTTTGTTAAAGTGCGCGGCAACCGGGTTTTCGCGGTAGAAACTCTCGGCAAAATCTGTTTTACCACCTTCAAACATCAATTCCAGGGGATTGAATTCGCCGCTAAGCAGTTTCTGTGGCTGGGCGATACATCTTTGATACAGGGACCAGACTTTTTTCTGATGGTTTTCCCCTGATTCCGCTTCAGCCGCTAGCTTCTCCTGCAAGCTTTCCAACCGCTCGGCCTGACTTATCATGTCACTGGCCTGGTAGTTCAGGCCATCCTGAGTGTTGAGATAACCGTCATTGACCAGCACCCGTAGCCAGCTCTGAAATAACTTTTGGTACCCTTGGGAGACCTGTAAGTCAGCGACCAGCTCGGTAAGGCTCGCTTTATCCCTGGACTGACGGAAGTATCCCGCATCTTGCAGGCAGCGTAGCATGACCCAGGTACTTAGTTGTTCCATTTCGGCGAAATGGCGGCTATATCCGTCCAGGTCAAATCCGGCAGGTAAGTCGTCACAGGCCTGATGGCCCTGCGCCAACGCCTGTTGCCAACTGGCGGGCCGAGGTGTATCTAATGTCTTGAGTAAACTCTCGTCAGCTGTGGTAAAGAAAGCTTGTAACTGTTTGTTGGGGTGACCCTCATAAACCAGGGCGACCTCCTGGACTCCCTGGTGCTGGTTCAGCTGATATTCGATTTCGCTGGGCTCAATTCGGAGTCCGTTAATCTTGATCTGGTTATCGACCCGGCCTAATATTTCCAGGTTTCCGTCCGGATTTAACCTGCCCAGGTCTCCAGTGTGAAACACTGGAACACCGCTGCGAGGATGGAAACGGTACTTTTCGCTGGTACGTTTCTCGTCTTGCCAGTAACCCAGCGACATGGCTTCACCACCCATGCATATTTCTCCAGCAACGCCTACGGGGCATTCCTGACCCTGACTGTTCAGCAGGTAACAAGTTTGATTTGCCAGCGGCTTGCCGTAGGGGACACTGGACCAACTGGTATCCAGCGTCTGAATGGCATAGTAGCTGGATACGATGGCGGTTTCAGTTGGCCCACCAATACTGTGAAGCCGGCATTCTGGCCAACGTTCATGCAGGCGTTTAACCAATTCCAGCGGGATCCAATCCCCCCCCATCATAATATGGCGCGGTGGCTGAACGAGATCCGGCGCCGCTTCGACTGCATCGAGCAGCATAGTGACAAAGGCGGGGACTGCGTTAATGATACTGGGTTTGTGCTGGACCATAAGATCCCGCCAATGGCCGGGTTGCATGGCCTTGTCTTGCTGAGGCAAGATCACGGCGCCGCCGCAGGCCAACATGGCGTACAGGTCGAAAATAGACATGTCGTGATGGAATGCACACAGGGACAGGGTCCGGTCCGACGGAGTGAGCGCCAGCTTGCCAGCCAACTCTCGCAATGTATTGATGGGGGCACTGTGGTTTAGCATGGCGCCTTTTGGCAGCCCTGTTGTGCCAGAGGTATAGATAATATAGGCAAGCTCGTCCGCCGTTTGACGCAGTGACGGCGGCGTATTGGCCAAATTATCCCACTCCAGCTCGGCGAGGTTGATGACTTTAGTATCGAGGGCTAATTCCTGACCCAGGGTGAGAATGCAGGCGGGCGCCAAATTGCTCAGTATTTGGCTAAGACGCTCATTATCATACTCTCCGTTAACCGGGGTATAGCAGGCGCCGGCAGCCTGGATACCCAGCGCGGCTACCACAGCCATTGGGTGTTTGGGCATAACCACAGCCACTGGCGCAGAGGCCGCAACGCCTGAGTCTATCAGGTAGTGGGCAAGGCGGTGACTGTACTCGGCCAGACGCTGATAACTCCAGCTATCGTTATCGCACAGTATTGCCGGCTTGTTCGGAGTGCTGACTGTCTGTTGTTGAAACAGCTGTGGCAACAGGGTCTGAGGTTCGGCTGCCTTGGTCTGATTGAGTTGCTCAAAAAGCCGTATATCCGCGCCGGTACGCAGATCGGGTACCAGGGTATCCCAGCTGGACTCATTCTCAGCCAGGTCTTCTAACAGTCCGGTATAGGCATCGAACAAACCTTGAATAAGTCTGGGCTCAAAAATATCGTCGGCAATAAACCAGCGTGTTACCAGGGCTCCTCTGTATTCGGCGGCCTGATAATCCAGCCAGACCTGGGGGGTCTGGTTGACCTGGTAAACCTGCTTACTCATCAAGTCCCAATCGGCGCTGGCGGGGTCATCAAAATCCATGCCTATCATGCTGGTGAATACCACGGGCATATCTACGCTGTCTGCCCCGGTATTTCTGTGGCGTCCCAATTCCCGCATCAGGCGGATACCGTTAAAGTCCCTGTGATTAAGTGCCTGCCATAAATCATTTTGGGTCCGCGAGGCGGCTTCAATAAAGCGTTCACCCTGGCGTGCAGCGACGGGGAGCAACATCAGTGAGGTAAAATCGCCACATATGTCCATTACCTGAGGGTGTACGCTCTTGCGATTGAAGTAGGTGATATTAAGCGTAAATTCCTGGTTCTTACTGTAGCTGGCCAATACCTGGGTGAAGGCGGTTAACATAGCGCCACTGGTGGTCAGGCCCAGTTTAGTCGCCGTGCGCTTAAGTTTGCTCCAGGCGTCAGCGGATAATCTGTGGTCCAGCGTTCGGAACTTAGGTTGCGTCAACTGCTCCGGGTGTTGGCGCAATGGTAAATCCGGCGCGGCGGGAATCGAGTCCAGCCGGTCCAGCCAGAACTGTTTGGCGTTTTGCCATGACGCCTCCTGTTGAAGCGCTTGCTCCGCCAGAATGTAATCACGGAATGACAGGGTGAGCGTGGGCAACACGGTGTGCGGCTGTTTTAACAGTTGGGCCAGTTCGCCATATATAATACGGAAGCTCTGTATGTCGAATACCAAGAGATCCATATCCAAATGGACTCGGCTAATTCCCGAAGGTAGCTGGCTTACTGTTAACTCAAACAGTGGCCATTGCTCCGGCTTGAACACTTGGTAAGTCATACGCTGGCGAATGGAGGCCAGTTTTTCCTCGCGCTTTTCGGGTTGCCAATCCCTGAGGTCTCTTTGTTTTATGCCATAGTGTGGCACGTCTGGCAGTATTTTTTGATGACCCTGGGCCAGTAAGACACAACGCATCATTTCATGTCGTTGCACCAGCTGATTCCAGGCTCGTTCCAGGCGGGAAACGTCAAGGTCTTCCAGCTCCAGTTCGATGTACTGGTGACAGGCAACATTACCCAGGTTCAGGCTGTCGTTACGTCCGACCAAAAATGCCTGCTGTAAATCGGTGAGTGGAAAGGGTTCGTAGCGGTTTTCTGTATCTGAGTTAACAGTGAGTTGACCTTTACTTAAGGGCTTTGAAAAGTCGATATCATCCTGGGGTAGCAGGTTGCAAATATGTTCACTCAGGGCAATGATGGAGTTGTACTCGTAGCCTATGGTGGGTGTCAGCTGGAGGTCGAATTTTTGATTTATCACCTGTACCAGTTCCAGAAAGACCAGAGAATCAACCCCTTGTTCAGTCAGTGCCTTTTTCTTATCGAGGCGGTCGCTGGCGAATTTTAATCTGCGCCGGATTAACTGCTCCAGGTAATCGGCTACCTTGTCTCGTCTTTGCTCAGAATTCAGACCACAAAGGCTGAACCCCTGATCATCCGGTCGTTGGCGCAAGGCCTTTAACTGGCGGGCCAGCAGGGGTCGTAAACAGCTCCGGGTGGCCGGCAGCACATCTATGGTGGCCGCCAGCGACTCGGCATCGGTCTTAATTGGGATCAGCCCGGTATTCGTTTGTTTGAGCAGGCCATTAAGCACGGCAAAACCCGAGGCGCAGGGAATAGGTTTGATACTGGTTTGTTGTAATTGAGCCAATTTGTCTTGTTCGCGCACCATCTCTAGCTGACCCCAGGCGATGGAGAGTGCGGGGACGCCCTGTTTTTGTAACTGACTCGCCAGCGCGTCTTGCCAGCTGTTAGCCGTTACATAACTGGCTGCCCCTGGCATGGCCAGGGCGCCTGCGGCGGAACTAAACAGGCAGAATAGCCTCAAGGGCTGTTGGGCTACCGCTTGGTATAACGCTAAACTGCCCATTACTTTGGTGTCCAAAGCACGGCAAAATTCTTCCTGGTCTTGCTGTTCGAGCAGGCGGCTGGGCCCCGAGTGTGCCGTATGGAAAACATGCAACAAGGGGAGCTCCAGCTTGTTTAGTTCCTGGCTTAACTTATCTTTATGCGTTAAGTCGGCAAATAACAGTTGGATTTCAACGCCCGCTCGCTCCAGGCTGAACAGCGTGTTTTGTTGCTCAGTGGAAAGCTCTTTTCGGACGAGTATGGCTAACTGGCGGCATCCTTGATCTGCTAACCAAAGCGCCAGCTGGCGGCCTACGGCGCCAAAACCGGCAACTAAGGTATAACCGGTTTTGGACCAATCTAAGGGGAGGTGATCTTCTTGGCCGGGAACGGCAGAGATGACAGGCTCGTACAATTTGTTGTTTCTTAGCGTCAGGGCGGGACCCTGACTGGCCAAACTGGATAGGTGAGACAATAAGCCATTTGCGTCCTGACTCTTGTGGAGATCTAAACAACAGATGGCGAGCTTAGGGTGCTCATTTTTCATCACCCGATATAGATGCAGTAGCGGCCAATAGGTACTCTTCGGCTCGCACAGAGATAAGCTACTCGCTTCATGGAGTAATGTCAGGATTTGACAGCTAGGGTAATGTTTGGCGTAATCTAACCAGTCCATTGCCTGGCGACAGGCATGTTCCAAGCGACGTGGCCAGTCTTCCAGTTCTCCTGCCGGTGCTAGCAGACGGCTATCCAAGATTAGATCGTATTCCAGCGGTTCCCACTTATCGACATGGGTGACTCGGTGGCCGGCCATCCTGGCCTGAACAGCCAGTTGCTGGGTTAGCTCATTGACCCCTAAGATTAACCAGCTTTGCTGGCGACTCTCTTGGCTCAGGTGGAGGTCCTGTTGATAAAGTTGGGCTACTTCCTGCCATTGCCAGCGCCAAATATTGATGGGGCTGGCATCCTGTTGGGCCCGCGTGCGAATCTCTGCGAGTTCGAGTTGAGCGACACATTCTCCGCGCTGAAGTAAATACCAGGTGTTTGCGTCTCGCACCAGACTATCTGCGGCTTGCCAGCCGGGACTAAGGATAGCGGAAACTAATCCGAGTTCCGCCATTTCAAGCTGGTCGTGGATAGGCTGGCTAGACGCCAGGTGAGATGGGCAGTGAATGGGCACCGAGGGCTGATAGCTTAGCTCAAATACTTGTTGCCGTGTCTTTAGCTGTAAAGAGCCCTGGCCCATGAATGAGGCTTGTAACTGTGAGATCTCTATTTGCTGATCTAACGGGAGCAGGGGCGATGAGGTAATTCGCCAGCGCTCGCTCTTGCCCTTGCTTTGAAGTAGTTGCCAGATAGGCTCCAGGAAGGGCAGTGGACTCGCGTTGCTATGCGTGCTCTTGTGTATATCGGCGGGCCAGCATGGGGAGTCACTAAAAGTTAAGCCGGGTAACTCGCCAAACCCGCATTGCTGGTTTTGATAATAGCTCTCTAAGGGGGTGTCGTAACCCAGGCAAAATAGTCTTGCGATGATATTGGTTACTTCGGCGCCGCCCAAGTCGGTGATTTGACAGGTTGGCTCCAGGACGCCAGTGTTTTTCATCAAGCGAGTGAAACTGCCATCTGGACCAATTTCGATAACCTGATCCGGAGAAAACTCAGCCACAGTTTGGCAGGCTTGATAAAACTTGACGGGTTGGCGTAACTGCTGAACCCAGTAATCCGAGTCTGGAATATCGGCTATTGGTTTACCGGTCAAGCTGGAAATCATCTCTATCTGTTTCGGTTTAGCTTCGACTTGCTGGCAGACCTGGTGAAATGGTGTTTCTATGCTGGACATAGTGGCGGAGTGGAAGGCGCGGTTCACCGTTAGCTGACGATAGCTTACTTGTTGTTGATCCAGACATTGCCTGAGTTTGTTCAGCGCGGCCGAGGGGCCACTCAAGGTGACGAGATCAGGGCCATTGTAGGCGGCGATGCAGATTTCCCGATGCTGTTGGAGCAAGGACTCCAATGCCGTGTTTGGTATAGATAACGCCAACATGCCACCAGGGGCCGTTTGCTGCTCCATCAGTTTAGCTCTTTGCGCGACCAGAGTTATCGCCTGATCCAATTCAAAAATACCGGCGACCGTTGCGGCGGCAAACTCTCCTATCGAATGACCACAAACAAGATCTGGGGTTATTCCCCAATGATTGAGCATCTGGCTAATGGCATATTGCCAGCTGAACAAGGCAGCCTGGGTATATAAGGTCTGATCCAGGCGCTGCGCCTGCTGAGGCTCAAACATCACGCTATCCAAATCGGGGATCCCCTGACTGGCAAATAAATTAACGCAATGGACCAGAGATTGGCGAAAAACGTCGTTATGCTGATATAAATCCTGACCCATACCCGAATATTGGCTTCCCTGACCACTAAATAGCCATAGGGTTCGGCGGGGGGATTTGACTTGTGCAGCGTCGGCATTGGCCAGGGCCTGTGTCAGTTCGTCCGTGTCTTTACCTGTGACGGCAACGCGCCATGCAAGGTGCTCCCGGCGTAAGGCTGCAGACTTACATTGGCGAGTCAGCTGAGCATCCGATAATGTGCTCGCCAAGGCGCTAAGTTGTGCTGGCAGGTTGTTTTGTTGGTGATTACTAGTCACCAATATCTGAGGCTGAGGCTGAGATTGGACAGAGTTGTCCTCATATTGAGTGACCAGCATATGGCAATTGGTGCCGCCAATGCCGAAAGAGCTTACCCCCGCTACCCTGCGGCTAAACTTGTCCGGCCAATTCAGGGTGTCCGTTAAAGGATAAAAAGGCGTCTGATCAAACTTAATACGTGGATTTACCGGAGTGCAATGCAGGCTGGCTGGTAGCTTGCCATGACGGACCGCAAGTACCGTTTTGATCAGGCTGGCGATACCGGCCGCCGTATCCAAGTGGCCCATATTTCCTTTGACAGAGCCAATGGCGCAAGTATTCGGCTGCGCCCCCAGGGATTGATAGATTTCAGCTACAGCCTGAACTTCGATAGGGTCACCCAAGGGGGTCCCGGTACCATGGGCTTCCAACAAACCGATCTCGCTGGCATCCATACCGGCATTTGCCAGTGCCAGGCTGATGGTGTCCTGCTGGCCGGACTTACCTGGAGCGGTGAAGCCTAGCTTTTGTCCGCCATCGTTGGCAATGGCTGAGCCCTTGATGACGGCGTGTATAGTATCTCCGTCGGCCTTTGCATCACTTAAGCGTTTCAGGGCCACTATACCCAGACCATTACCTGTGACTATTCCACTGCCGTCGGCGCTGAATGGTCGACAGTGACCATCCAGGGAGAAAATCATTCCGCCCTGGGCAAAATAACCTATCCCCTGTGGAAAAGAGATGGCAACGCCTCCAGCCAGCGCTGCGTCACACTCACCCCGGCGTAAGCTTTCACAGGCTTGGTGGACCGCGACCAAAGAGCTTGAACATGCGGTCTGGACCGTCATGGCCGGACCTGTGAGGTTAAGTTTGTAGGCTGCCCTGGTTGCCAGGTAATCTTTGTCATTTCCCATCAGCTGTTGAAAGCTGTCGGGACGCGTTATTTGCTCGGGGCGAAGAGGGCCGAGTAATTGTTGATAAGAGCTTTGGCGGCAGGATGCGAAGACGCCCACGCAGATGTCATCCCGGGTCAGATTTGCATGGTCCATCAGGCGGCGAGATTCCTGCAAAAACAATCTTTGCTGGGGGTCCATCAACTCGGCTTCCCTGGGGGAATAACCAAAATATTGGTAGTCGAATTTTTCCGCATGCTCGATAAGTGTCCCGGCGTTGATATAGCCAGATTGTCGAATTAGCGAGGGATCTATCCCCTGGTTCATCATATCTTCGTCATTTAGAGGGCGTACGGATTCCACTCGTTCGAGGAGGTTAGTCCAGTACTTGTCTATATTTGGGGCGTCGGGAAAGCGGCACGTAAGTCCAATAACGGCGATGGGTTCCTGGGGCGTCATAGTTGATTCTCATTTATAAAATACAAATGAGAATCATTTAACTAGGTAGGGCGAATTAGAACTACTCAGCAGAGGATTCCAGATGCTCAAGACGGGAGCTTTGTTGGTAGGATTTCTTAAACCCCTTTGGTGTACTACCAAATTGTTTACGAAACGCGGCGGCGAAATGACTGACATTGGTATAACCAACCTGATTCGCCACCATAGTGACAGAGGGGGCGCCGTCTAACAGGGCCTGGCGGGCCGCCAGCATACGCCTTTGTTGTAGGTAACCATAGGGTGTCGTATTAAATAGAGCTTTAAAGCCTTTTTTCAGTTTGAAGTCATTGATGCCAACCTGTCGTGCGAGCTGCAGTATAGAAGGGGGGGTTTCCAGGTTGCTGGCCAGCACATCTCTGGCCCGTTTTAGGCAGTTGATATCAGATTGAGACAAGTTGTAGCTTTTGCTGGTAAAACAAAATTGCTCCAGGCAAAGGTTGACCAGTTCATAGGTTTTTCCACGCAAAAATAGGTGTTTAAGCGCTTCATTGGGTTTGCTGTGTTCGAGTTGATGAAGCACAGATTGAATGGGGGCGGAGAGTAAAATTTCATGGTGGTAGAAGTCCCTCGGACTGGAGCCAAAATACTGGTCGAGTTGGGCTGGAAGTTGATTGTTAAACACGGTTTTCAGGTAATCGTAGGGCATTACAATGGAAAACAACGCTAGTTTGTCTGATTTGTGGAAAGTAGCGTGACCACTGAATGAGCGATGGAAAACCAACTGAGCAATACCGGGCTGACTGGTATAATGGAAGTTGTCGTCGCTCGACACTGTGGTAATTTTACCTGATTGCATAAAGACCAGGGAAACGTACTCGTTTAGTTCGGGTACAGCTATCGTAATATCATCTTGGATAACACCTTGTATACAAGTAGCGAAAATATCCTTATCTACTTGAATTTTGTTTACCCTATATTCACTACCACAACCCAGGATAATGTGTTCATTTGTTTCCTGCGAGCCTTCAAATAAAGTGATGTCTTTGTCCATGCTCTGAACTAATTAGATTACCGTAGCAAAATACTAATGCAAATCGTTATCATTTGTAAGTCTGTTTGTTATTTTTTGCCAGTAGTGCATTATTTTATCTTGTAGCTTTTAAATAAAAATGCTTATTTAATGACTTATGATATTTTTGCTTGTTTTTAAGGAAGCGCTGTTATCACTTGTAATAAAAAATCCCCAGGTTTTATTGGCATTTTCTGACTTGGCCAAACTCAAGGCTGGTAAGTTGAGTGTCAAAACACATTCCCTTAGTGGCTAATATTGCTCCTGATAAGGTCAACTAAACTTTGGTAAATAGTTATTATTACCATTCTCGGTGGCTTTCATTTAAGCACAAGCAAACCAGTGTTGACCCATTAAGTAGTAACAATACTATCGGCATTCTTGCTCGTTTCTCTAACAGTCTTGCAGACAAGGTCTAGGGATAGTTACCCGTTAATAGATAAAGGGTGGAAATCAGTGAGTTGATTATATTCATTCAATGGGAATCAAGGAGTGGTTGTGCTGTGTTTATTACAACATCTTCACAGATAAAGTCGCCGGATTTCACATCTAATATTGGTTTTATACAGAGTAACTAGGATGAACAAAGAACATTTCATAGTGCTTCTTCCCCATGAAGCGCTCAATATGTATGACTCGGCGGTGACGACGGCCACCGTTTTTTCTGGCGAGGCCCCCGTCGAGTTTTTAGCCTTGCGGGTTCAAGAGATACTTGATGAAAACCCCTGGCTGACAGCTCGATTGTGTACGAATGATCGCAATGAGGTGTGCTTGCGGATACCTGCTGAAGTAACTGTCTATCCATTTTATGAACAAGTTAACATTACTGACGTATGTGCCGGCGGAGACGGTGGAACCAGGACGATGATACGGCAAGCTTCCGAACCGCCACTAAGCGACCCACTTGCAGCGCTCTTTACCAAACAGGGTTTCAAATGTCTTGATAAGGATGAACCTTTGTTTAAAGTGCGATTATGCATTGGAAACGATGGCATGTGTATTCTACTTGTCTCCATGAGTCATGTGTTTGGGGATGGATCAACACTTTACAATATCTATCGGATGCTGGCACCTGACTCCCCGGTGGTAGCAATGACACCGGAAAGGCTTACCGGTTTTCAGCAACACCTGGTCAAGAGTGACTGTATCCCTGGAAGTTGCTGGCTACCGCGAACTTTAAAGGCAAACGGTAATGAGAAATTAGATTGGTTGCTCAAATCTAAAGCCATGCGTTCTACAGCGATGTCTAGGGCATTCTCTGGACTAAGTGAGGCACAGCTAGGTGAAGATGGAATGCCCAGGCCATCTACTTTTGGCGGTGGATTGTTTCGGGTTGATAGCAAATGGATTGAGCAGAAAAAAGCGCAATTCGAGCCTGAGAGTAATGTGCCATGGTTGTCGGCCAATGATGTAATTAGCTCGTGGTATTTTAATACTAGTGGCGCGAGTGCTGGCGTTATGACAGTGGATGTCAGGCAGCATATAAACGGTCTTACTCCCGCGCATGCTGGGAATTATCAAGTAGGCCTCTTGTATTACCCCAACGAATACAAGACACCGTCCTCAATTCGCCGCGCTATAACTCGTTTTCCATCTTACCCAGAAAGTGATGGAAAAGCCGGGACAGGCGAAACAGTCGCTTTGATCAGTAATTGGGCAAAGTTCTATACCGAGCTTGACTACGGGGAAGCTTGCCACTTAATCATGCATTTTCCTTTAGTACCGCCGGAGTTAAGTACACCAACACTGGTAAATTCAATCATGATAGTTTTCCGGCCCAGAGTGGGAGAGTTGGCCGTTGCACTTGGGGCTGACAACGTTGAACGCTTTTTTGATGGCACGGTCTTAGGCGTACCTTTATTTCCAGGCAACTAGCCTTTATAGGCTTCAGGCATTCAAGCAAAGTACCAATATTGCTCAGCTACTACTGACAGGCGATAGGTAATTTAGTAAAAACTTATTATGTTAACTTTAATAATGAAGGCTCCATCATACCTAAAGCAGGAATGAGTCGGTGTAACCCCAAAAAAGTTAGTTAACCAGCAACTTTGGCTCTAAGGCATTTATTCAGGAGGCGCGCACCTTTAATGGAAAAGGTGCGTGGCAAGGTTATCTACCAGCCGTTTGATGGGGTTGACCTATAACGATCTCAGCTTCTATCTGGTGGACTCCCAGGGCAAGATCACGAAGTTTTACCTTGATATGACGTTACGATCTTGTGCTTCTTTTTACAGGAATCAATACCCCAAGATGCAAGAACTCCAGCGCTTCAAATACTTTGCGACTATCAAATACCAGCGCCAGCCAAGAAAGGTGGGCGAGCTTACCGCTCAAATCGGGAATAATTGGCGAACCAAATTGCACTGATTTGAGTATTATCTGATTGGCGCCAGACCGCTCATTAAACAGACCGCTCATTAAACAGTCCGCCATGGAGTGGGTTGGGGGGCGCTTTCTATGCGATAATTCATCCCTAACGATCGACAGTAGGCCAGGTGCGGAGAGCTGTTTCCTTCGCTTAAGCTGTTCTGGGCTTGGCTGCCTGGCTTTGAGCTGTCGTTGCTTTTTAAAACGATTGTTACTGATTATATTAACTACACTATGCATTTATGTACTACTTAAGTACATGATTTCGCGTTGCTTTACAACGCGTCGGGAATTACTGTCGAAGTGTTCAGCAATATGGCGGATATAGCGACTATACATTTTGATTGTTTTTGGGCTTTTTCCTTGTAAAGTCAATTCATTAAGATATTGTGGGTAGAGTTTGTTAAAGCGGTTTTGTTCGTCGTTGTTTATCAGTAACCCCTTACACCCCAAGACATTCAGGGCATATAAGAAGTAGAGATGAAGATGTTTTTTCCTGCCGCAGAGCGGCTTCGTTCAACAAGTTGCTTAAGTTCGTTGGTAAACTCACTGGGACAATTAACAGTAGGCTGGCCGCTTCGCGTCAGTATAGCCAACAGTCAATTGCCCCTTAGCAAAGTGTTGTGTGCATAATTAGATTCAAAATCTGTTTTCGTAATGGTGATAGCAAAAACAGACTTATATTTTTCACCACAAGATAAAGAGAACGCTATGAGTAAAGGTACAGTTAAGTGGTTTAATGCAGATAAAGGTTTCGGATTTATTACTCCTGAAGACGGTGGTAAAGATCTGTTTGTTCATCATTCAGAAATTAAAGCAGGGGGCGGATACGCTACATTAAATGACGGACAGGCCGTTGAGTACGAAGTTGGCCAGGGTCAGAAAGGCCCATGTGCAAATAATGTTCGTCCGGTGTAAAAGGTAAGCACATAACTAACAAGGATAGGTCGCGCGCAGCCGCGACTTAATCCTGTCGTGCGCGCCGCGCCGAGCATGGCGTTGTTCTAGGAGGAGTATCTCAATTTCGCCCAACAACGCAGAGGTTAAAGCTATTAGCGCATGACAACGCTCAAGTAATACTTGCTAGCAGTGATGATGAGTTAAACGATTTTGTCGAGTAACTTGGGTATATTCCAATCCAAGGTATTGCGCGACACTTTAAACCATGACGAGTTGACTGCATTAGTTTCTGATTTTAAACAGTATAAAAGTGAAGGGATACTTCCTGATATATTTGGTCGGGACGTACCTTATGATCACCCCAATTCTTTACCGATTTTGAAAGCAGAAGAAGTTCAGCATTTACACTTAGCAACCGGTAATAAACCATGGCCTATACGGACGCTTCAGTTTTATCGTACAAGAGATATCCATCTTGTCTATTGCTAAGGTGCTTCTGAGCAGCATTGCTATTTACTCATGGCCATTCTTGCTCCAGACGCTTACAAACAAGCTAGATCTAATGAGATTATGTATAAGTTGGGAGTAATGGCTGAGAATTCCAGTCAGCGATTTTAAAGATTGAGGGGGGATTTTGGTCCCTTAGCCTGACTCAGTTGGGTCAGAGAGGAATCCATCAAATAACGGGAGTAAGGGTAACAATTGTTGCGCCCTTTATGGAGTTGATGCCTCTCTATAAGTGAAAAGGGCGAAGCCTGTGCCAGCAAGGTTCCCCATAGATTAGGTCTGATGCGCTCCCTCGGCGCCAAGCGAATCAGTTACCAGCTCACCGAGCTGACCAAACGGATAGATAACCTGGAGTTAACCCTGGTGGATCCCTGGTGGATCCCTGTGATGCGTTGGACAGATTAAAGCGGGCCATGATAGTTAAGGGAATGCAGTTTCAGCCCAGAGCCAATATCCGGACCATAGAGTATGCCTGGCCCATGGTCAGCGCCGGAGTGGGTGCTGCGCTCTTACCAGACTGGCAGGAGATCCGGCAGAGTGATGATTTTGTGTTACGTCCTATCGAAGGCGAGAAGTTGATCAAGCAGATAGGCTCGGCGCATAGCGCCAGCAGGGTGGAAGAGCCACAGATGGACTCAGTGATTTGTGTATGCAAGGCAGCAGGGAGTTAGCAAGCAACAAAAAAGGCGTCTTTCGACACCTTTCTCTTATTCAATTGGTACTTACTTAGCGATGGAATTCGTCAGATTAGGACGAATTTTAGTCAGCATGGCTTTAACCACTTTCGGGTTACCAGCAAGAATATTACCGGACTGCATGTAGTTGTGGTCGCCAACAAAATCTGTCGTTATTGCGCCGGACTCTTTAGCGATGAGTTCGCCTGCTGCGATATCCCAAGGTTTCAGGCCTAGTTCCCAAAAACCGTCAATACGGCCTGCAGCAACATAACACAGATCAAGAGCAGCTGAGCCGGAGCGGCGCATATCTGCAACATCGGCAAAGAAATCGGAGAATATAGCCAGGTAAGTTTCAAGCTGATGCTTTTGCTTGAATGGGAAACCTGTGGCTAACAGAGTGCCGTTTAGGTCTTTCGCTTTGCCGGTGCGTAAACGATAGCCGTTTAACTGCGCGCCGTTACCACGGGTTGCGGTAAATAGTTCGTTTCTGATGGGATCAAATACGACAGCCTGCTCAGTTTTTCCTTTCACACGTAGTGCGATGGAAATTGAGAAGTGCGGAATGCCTTTGATGAAGTTTGTGGTGCCATCTAGTGGATCTATGATCCATTGGTAATCGCTGTCTTTACCGGCTAATTCGCCGCTTTCTTCTGCAATTATGCTGTGGTCCGGGTAGGACTTACGAAGTGTGTTTATGATAGCTCTTTCGGCCTCACGGTCGACGCTAGTTACAAAGTCATTTGACCCTTTCAGCTCGACTTCAACAGAGTCTAACTGCTCGTAGGCTTTGACGATTATATTACCAGCGTTACGCGCAGCGCGCACAGCTATGTTCAGCATAGGATGCATAGGATTACCACCAGATGTTAAAGAACGAATATGTTACATAAATAACGGCGATGGATCCTATCAGCTTGGGTGATATGAGTAAAGTAAACTTGTTTCAAATTTTGCTGAATTCAAGCACCGCTTTGTTTTTATCCTGTGGTAGAATTGCCTAAATTTTGTTAATTGGGCGAAAGTTGATGTTGGAAAACGTCCGCATTGTATTGATAGGCACTACCCATCCAGGAAATATCGGAAGTGCTGCCAGAGCCATGAAAACCATGGGTATATCTGATTTAGCTTTAGTGGCGCCTCAGTGCGAGGTCGATGGTAAAACAGTTGCTTTATCTGCGGGCGCTGTTGATGTGCTTAGTGGTATTTCGATCTTTGATACCCTCGAGGAGGCCGTCACAGGTTGTGGTTTAGTGATTGGTGCCAGTGCGCGCGCTCGCACTTTAGACAGACCGATGCTGGATCCCAGAGAAATGGGTGAAAAAGTCATTGCCGAATCTAGTAATCATAAAGTAGCGCTTATATTTGGCCGCGAAAGTAGCGGACTGACTAATGATGAACTGAAAAGATGTCAGTTTCATGTCTTTATCCCAGCGAATCCGGATTACAGTTCATTAAACCTGGCGATGGCAGTACAGACGCTAAGTTACGAGATACGTATGGCGTTTTTAGCCGGAGAAGACAAGGTCACTACGGAAAAGCGTGAATATCCTCCGGCGCAAGACATGGAAAAGTTTTATGTCCACCTGGAAGAAGCGCTGAACGAGTCCGGCTTTATTGTTCCCCAGCATCCGGGTCAAGTAATGAACAAGCTACGCCGCATGTTTGATCGGACCCGACCCGAGGTACCCGAGTTAAACATATTAAGGGGTATTTTAAGCTCGATACAGAAAACGGCGCGTGCTAATAATAAACCCGACTAAATTAGTCGGTTATTTACTTGACTAAATTAGTCAAGTATTTAATAATGCGCACAGGTCATTAAAAGTGAACAAGTGCGATGAAACTGACATCAAAAGGAAGATACGCAGTAACAGCTATGCTGGACGTAGCGCTGCACACCAAGAAAGGTCCCGTACCTCTTGCTGAAATTTCAGAACGCCAGGGAATATCTCTTTCCTACCTGGAGCAGCTGTTTGCAAAGCTGCGTAAACAAGGCCTGGTGAAAAGTGTACGTGGTCCAGGCGGCGGGTATCTTCTGGGTCAGACGAAAGATAGTATTTCCATTGGGATGATTATTGCTGCCGTTAATGAGTCGGTTGACGCTCGTAAATGTATGGGCAGCGGTGTATGCCAGGAAGGGGAGCAATGTTTGACTCACTCTTTGTGGCATGATCTCAGTGACCGAATTAGTGACTTCTTAGACGGTATATCCCTGGGAGAGCTGGTAAATAGCGCTGAAATTAAGCAAATTGCCAATGCCCAGGACAAAAAAATGAAGAACTCGTTACTGCATAGTGACGGCGAACATACCGCATTGGAAGTTAGTTTTAGGCTGTAGTTGGTTATTTGAGGTAAGCGTAAGACGTCTGTCGTCAAGCGTAACCAGATCAATTACTTTAGCCTTTGTCTGCATTAAAGTGATAGACGAGAATAATTAAAAACATATAAAAGCATAGCGTCAAGCGCTGGTTTAAAAACAAGCAACTTTAGCTGGATTTTGAAGCATAGCGTCAAGCGCTGGTTTAAAAATAAGCAACTTTAGCAAGTGTGAGCACAGCGCCTTAGGCGCGAACATGGAGAAAAGAATGAAATTGCCAATTTACCTCGATTATTCTGCAACCACTCCGGTTGATCCTCGCGTGGCAGAGAAGATGATGGAGTGCCTAACCCTGGATGGGAATTTTGGTAACCCAGCATCCCGTTCTCACCGCTTCGGTTGGCAAGCCGAAGAAGCAGTGGATATTGCTCGTAATCAAGTCGCTGAACTAATCAACGCGGATCCAAGAGAAATCGTCATTACTTCAGGCGCCACAGAATCTGATAACCTGGCCATAAAAGGTGCAGCTCAGTTTTACGGTAAAAAAGGTAAGCACATCATTACCTCTAAAACCGAACATAAAGCCGTGCTCGACCCTTGTCGCCAGCTCGAACGCGATGGATTTGAAGTGACTTACCTTGAGCCAAATACAGATGGCATCATCACGCCGGAACTGATCCAAGAAAACCTGCGAGAAGACACTATTCTTGTGAGCATCATGCATGTAAACAATGAAATCGGTGTTATCCAGGATATCGCAGCGATTGGTGAATTATGTCGTGAAAACAAAATCTTATTCCATGTTGACGCGGCTCAAAGCGCAGGCAAGGTGGCCATTGATTTAAAAAACCTGAAAGTCGACTTGATGTCTTTCTCCGCGCACAAGATTTACGGCCCTAAAGGTATTGGTGCGTTATATGTAAGACGTAAACCAAGGATCCGTCTGGAAGCGCAAATGCACGGTGGTGGTCATGAACGCGGTATGCGTAGTGGCACTCTGGCAACTCACCAGATTGTGGCCATGGGCGAAGCGTTTCGTATTGCTAAGGAAGAAATGGCTCAGGAAAACGAACGTATCCTGGCACTAAGAACCCGTCTTTGGAATGGTGTGAAAGACATGGAAGAGGTATACCTGAACGGCTCTATGGAGCATCGTGTTGCAGGTAACCTGAACGTTAGTTTTAACTTTGTTGAAGGCGAATCTTTAATCATGGCATTAAAAGATTTGGCTGTATCCTCCGGTAGTGCATGTACTTCTGCCAGCCTGGAGCCTTCATATGTATTAAGGGCGCTGGGGCGTAACGACGAGTTAGCTCACAGTTCTATTCGTTTCAGCATAGGTCGATTCACTACAGAAGCAGAAATCGATTATGCCGTTGAAATAATCCGCAGGAATATAGGACGCCTACGCGAAATGTCGCCGTTATGGGATATGTTCAAGGAAGGTGTCGACCTTAACAAGGTTGAATGGGCACATCACTAAGCCCACCGCGGAATTTAATATTGGAGTAATAGAGTTATGGCTTACAGCGAAAAAGTAATAGACCATTATGAGAACCCGAGAAACGTCGGCTCATTTGACAAGAATGATCCAAACGTAGCGACGGGAATGGTAGGCGCACCTGCGTGCGGTGATGTGATGAAACTGCAACTTAAGATCGACGACAATGGTGTTATTGAAGATGCCAAGTTCAAGACTTATGGATGCGGTAGCGCGATTGCATCTAGCTCTCTGATCACCGAGTGGGTAAAAGGTAAATCTCTGGAAGAAGCGGGTGCGATTAAAAACACTGCGATAGCCGAAGAGCTTGCACTACCTCCGGTAAAAATCCACTGCTCAATCCTGGCTGAAGATGCGATTCAAGCCGCTATCGCGGATTACAAAAAGAAGCATTCTGATTAATCGGAGCAGCTAATGGCGATTACCATGACTGACTCTGCCGCTAACAGGGTCAGAACATTTCTCGATAACCGGGGAACAGGGGTCGGGTTACGCCTGGGAGTGAAGACTTCCGGCTGCTCCGGCCTTGCTTACGTGCTTGAGTTCGTTGATGAACTTAACGAAGATGACGAGGTTTTTGAGTACAGTGGCGTAAAGGTCATTGTTGATACCAAAAGTCTGGTTTATTTGGATGGTACCGAGCTTGATTTTGTTAAAGAAGGCCTGAATGAAGGTTTCGAGTTTAACAATCCCAATGTCGATGGTGAGTGTGGTTGCGGCGAAAGCTTTAACGTTTAAGGATAGGCAAATTGAATTACTTTGAGTTGTTTGGTCTGCCTGTGTCCTTTAATCTAGAGCTTGCTGCTTTATCCAATACCTACAGGGAACTGCAAAAGCAGTTCCATCCGGATAAGTTTGCCAATGCCAGTGAGCGTGACCGCTTATTGGCACTGCAGAAAGCATCAGAGATCAACGATGCCTTCCAAACGCTTAAATTTACCATTCCGCGAGCCGAATACATGCTTTCCCTTGCGGGAGTGGATATTCGCGCCGAACAAAAAACCCTTCGAGACCCTATCTTCCTGATGCAGCAAATGGAATGGCGGGAACGCGTCGAAGAGATTGGTGAGAACGCCGATCCTGAAACGGAAATTGTGGGTTTCGAGGCAGAAATCAAACGCGAATACCAGGCCCTTGAATCGCAGATGGTGAGAGCGCTGGAATCACAGGCCTTCGAAGATGCTGCAGACCTGGTGAGAAAGTTAAAATTTATGGCCAAGCTTCAGGATGAGCTGGAGTGCTTGGAAGAATCCCTCCTGGAATAAGAATTACACATGGCATTACTTCAGATTGCTGAGCCGGGACAGAGTGCTGTACCCCATGAAAAGAAATTGGCTGTTGGTATTGATCTTGGCACCACTAACTCCCTGGTTGCCACTGTTCGTAGTGGTGTCGCCGAGACCTTACCAGATGTAAACGGTAGAGATATATTGCCATCGGTTGTTCACTATGGTGAAAATGACATACTGGTGGGTGATAAAGCAGTCGCTTTTTCAGTGACCGATCCGCTGAATACCTTAGTCTCCGTCAAGCGCCTGATGGGCAAGTCCGTCGCTGAATTGGATTCGGCGTTATATCCATATCAGTTTTCCTCTCACGAATCCGGCTCTGTTCAAATTGAAACTCGGGCAGGTTCTGTCAATCCCGTCCAATCATCTGCAGAGATACTCAAAACACTTTCTGCCAGGGCTGTGGAAACTCTGGGAGATGAGCTAAATGGCGTGGTTATTACTGTGCCGGCTTATTTTGATGATGCCCAGAGGCAGGGCACCAAAGATGCGGCTCGTTTGGCAGGATTACATGTTTTACGCTTGCTGAATGAGCCTACGGCGGCAGCCATCGCCTACGGGCTCGATTCGGGTCAGGAAGGGGTCATTGCTGTTTATGATTTGGGCGGCGGCACCTTCGACATTTCCATCTTACGCCTGAATAAGGGCGTATTTGAAGTAATGGCTACAGGCGGAGATTCTGCTTTAGGTGGTGACGACTTCGATCATAAGGTAATGGACTGGATCAAACAGCAGGCTGGCCTGGAAGGTGAGTTATCACCGGAATTACTACGAGAGCTAAAACAAAAAGCCTGCGCTGCCAAGCAAACGTTAAGCGATTCATCAAATGTCGAGATTTCCCTGGAACAGGCCAACTGGTCCGGAACACTGGATAAGCTCACGTTTGAGCAACTTATTGCACCTTTAGTGAAAAAAACCCTGATGGCTTGCCGTCGTGCGGTAAAAGATGCCCGGATAGATTTCGATGACATCCATGATGTGGTGATGGTCGGCGGGTCTACCCGGGTTCCTCAGGTGCGTGAAAAGGTTGGTGAGTTTTTTAAAAGACAGCCTTTAACCAGTATTGATCCGGATAAAGTGGTAGCTATCGGTGCGGCTATTCAGGCTGATATTCTGGTGGGTAATAAACCGGACTCTGAACTGCTGCTGCTGGATGTTATTCCATTATCCCTTGGTATCGAGACCATGGGTGGCCTGGTGGAAAAGATCATTCCGCGTAATACCACCATCCCTGTTGCCAAGGCGCAGGAGTTTACCACTTTTAAAGACGGTCAAACCGCCATGGCGGTACACGTGTTACAGGGCGAGCGCGAGATGGTGGACTCTTGTCGTTCTCTGGCTCGCTTTACGTTGACAGATATTCCACCTATGGCGGCAGGTGCTGCGCATATTCGCATTACCTACCAGGTTGATGCCGATGGTTTACTTAGCGTAACAGCAATGGAAAAATCATCCGGCGTGCAATCCAGTATCGAAGTTAAACCGTCTTACGGCTTAGGTGAGAATGAAATCGCCAATATGCTGAAAGACTCCATGACTCATGCAAAAGAGGATATGGCAGCACGTATGTTGGCAGAGCAGAGAGTGGAAGCTGCGCGGGTACTGGAGCCCCTGATGGTTGCCCTGGCAAAAGACGGAGATGAATTGCTGGAGACACAAGAGCGTCAGGGAATCGAAGATGCTATCGCTCATTTGCGAGAGACCAACGAACAGAACGATATGGCGAAGATCAAAGCGGCAATCGAGTCCCTGGACAAGAAAACCCAGGATTTTGCTGCAAAGAGAATGGACCTTTCAATTCGTAAGGCTCTGAAGGGTCAATCTGTCGATAACGTCTAATGAACAGTGGCCCGACAAAAACAGTCTTTGTCGGGCGCTGGAAATTTAAGCAGGATTTAAGAGAAAAGCCATGCCAAAAGTAATATTTTTGCCTCACGAAGAATTATGTCCGGAAGGTGCTGCCATCGAAGCGGCAAAAGGGGACACTGTGCTGGATGTCGCGCTGAGAAACGGTATCGGCATAGAGCACGCCTGTGAAAAGTCCTGTGCGTGTACTACCTGTCATGTGATTGTCCGAGAGGGTTTTGATTCTCTGGAAGAAAGCGATGAGCTGGAAGATGATATGCTGGACAAGGCATGGGGGCTGGAGCCTGAGTCCCGCCTGGGTTGTCAGGCGAGACTGGAAGATGAGGACCTGGTGGTAGAGATCCCTAAATACACTGTGAATATCGTATCGGAAAGTCACTAATCCCAGTTTTAGTCTGTAACCCCAGTGGTCAATGATTTGACCCTAGGGGAAAGAAGCTAGAGGCCAATCAAACTTGATTGGCCTTTTTGTTTTTGTGCGACAAGTTGTTCAACCAATTGATTAGTGGCTGGCCGTAAAGCCCAACAGCCAGTCCGGAGATTATCAAACCACTGGCCAGCACTTTTTCCAGGCTGATGATTTCACCGAACACCAAAAATGAGCCCAATAAGCCAAAAATTGGCACCAGCAAGGTCAGGGGGGCTACGCTGGATACCGGGTATTTATTCACCAGGTTATTCCAAACCCAGTAGCCCAATAAAGTAGTGGGATACGCCTGGAATAAAATAGAAAACACCGCAGCCCCGTCTATCTCCCGGGCAAAGTGGATAAAGACAGCGTTACCTCCCATTAAATAACTCAGGCCAAACAGAGGCAAAGGGGAGAATAAACTGGACCAGACTAAAAAAGCGAATACCCGGGTGACAGCGGCTCGCTTGACGACAATATTGGCCACACTCCAGGCCACCGCAGCGAGTAATACCAGTAAAGCACCTAATAGGGTAACAGAGCCGTCTGTGACCAGCATGGTCAAAGCCAATCCTCCTAATGCAATGGCAAATCCCAACAGCTTGGCTGCGGTTAATCGCTCGCCGAGGTAAAGGTAACTGAGAAAAATGGTGAAAAAGACGCTGAACTGCAGCAGCAAGGAAGCCATCCCCGCAGAAATACCAGCTTGGATCCCTAAGCTGACCATACCCCATAACCCCACTCCGAATAACAAGCCGTAACCTATGACATAGCGAAAATGTGTGTCTGGTTTGGGAATAAAGAAAACCGCGGGCAGGGCGCACAATAAGAACCGCATACCAGCTAACAACAAGGGGTCGATACTATCAACCCCCAGTTTAATAACGGAAAAATTAAATCCCCATACGGTCATAATGCATAAGGCTATTAATAAATCCCTGAGTTTCATTTTATTTCTCTGCACCAGTTTGATTGAACTCAGTATGACAAAGCTGATAATCTGGAACAGATACAAAAAATATAAAAAAAAGAGTACAATTATGACCGCCAGGTATCGACAATTGGCAGAAAAGGTAGTGGATGATATTCAGGAGCAGCGCCTTAAACTGGGCCAGCGCATGCCTTCGGTTCGCCAATTTGCCAGTCAACAGGCGGTGAGTATTACCACGGCGTTAAAGTGTTACCACGCTTTGGAAGAGCAGGGGATGTTAGTGGCCAAACCTCAGTCCGGCTTTTATGTAAGCCAACCCATCAGTCAGTTTGACACTGTACCTTTGGCCCGCTTTAACAGTCGGGTTAGTCGGCTCGCTCCGGTTATCCATACAATTTCGGTCCCGGAGGAACATCAGGATTTTCAACCTTTGGCCATAGCTCACTTGTCTCCCGAGCTATTACCGGTGGAATTGCTCCAGCGAAGCCTGAGCCGTGCTAATCGCATTTATGGCCATCAATTTCACCGCTACGGCAGTTGCGCTGGTATTGCGCCGTTAAGGCAGGCGCTCTGCGGGCATTTTCATCAGCAGGGTTTTAGTTTTCCGGCGGACCAGTTAATCATGACCAATGGTTGCCTGGATGCGGTACGTACGGCCCTTGAGGTGGTATCAAGCAGAGGTGATACCATCGCGATTAGCTCTCCCTGTTTTAGCGGCTTGTTGCAGCTGCTTAGCAATATGGGACGTAAGGTGCTGGAAATCCCATGTTGTCATGATGGGCTGGATCTTGAGCAGTTGGAAAAGCATATGCAGCTAAGAACCATCAAAGCTTGCTTACTCACAGCCAATCACCAGAACCCCACCGGCATATCCCTGTCTGTATTACAAAAACAGCGGCTGGCGAACATGGCCGAACAATACCAGGTCCCTTTGATTGAGGATGATATCTATCTGGAGTTACAGCACAGGGGAGATCTGCCTTTGCCGGTTAAGCATTGGGATCAGAGTGGAAATGTGCTTTGGTGTGGCTCCATATCCAAATCATTGTCGCCGGGGTACCGTGCTGGCTGGTGTTTACCCGGACGGTTTTATCAAAACTACCTGCAGCAAAGGCAAGTGCAAACCTTAGGGCTGAATCAACCAATCCAGTATGCATTGCTGGAGTTTATCGGTAGCGGGCAGTATCTCCGCCATACTCGCAAGCTGCGGTTTAATCTTGGTCGACAGGTTCAGGATTATCGCGAATTTCTCAGCCGTCATTTACCAAGCAACGCGAGAATTTCGACACCCGGTGGCGGGGTAGTGTTATGGGGCCAGTTATCCGGGCTTAATGCCTCGCTGTTAACTCAGCAGGCGGCGGCGGAAGGTATCTATATTCGGCCCGGTGAAATATTCACCAGCTTGGGACTGTATCAGGACTACTTTCGAATTAATGCCGGCTGGCCTTTGTCCGAAGAAATTAAAAGACAACTGCGGCGATTATGCCAGCTGGCGGAGCAGCAGCTGAAGGTTAAAGCCTGAAGCGAACAAACCTATACTTGGGTGGTAAGCCTTAATGTGATCAGGAGAGAGTAATGAGCTTAAAGTGGACAGATTCGTTGGATATTGCACTAGATCTGATGGAGTTGTACCCGGATACGGATCCGAAAAATGTGCGTTTTACCGATTTACACAGCTGGATATGTGCGCTGGATTCGTTTGATGATGATCCACAGGAATCCAACGAACGGATCCTGGAGGCTATCATTCTGGCCTGGATGGATGAGATGGATTAGCTGCATTTAATTTGAGTTGCTTTGTCTCCCATGCAGGGCTATGGTCCTTGTCTATTTCTTCGTATATTGAGGTACTTATGACCCAAGCCTTGTCAGTTTCAATTTCTCATTCTGCAGCCGAAACCCACTGGGGAGAAGGAGCGCTGCTGAGTTTTGCAGGTTCACAAGCCACCATTCACCTTAGTGATAACAAAGATGCGGTGAGAAATGTTCAAAAGGCGGCAAGGAAGCTGGATACCATGGGGATCCCAACAGTGGCTCTGTCGGGTGAACTCTGGGATATAGAATTACGCTGGGCCTTTGCCCAGGGTTTCTATTCGGCGAAGACAGGTTGTACGCTTGATTGGGGTGATGTTTCCGAGGCAGAGCAGGAAGAGCTATCGGCCAGAAAGCTTGCCAGTGAGTTTGTCAGAGATATTACTAATAGAACCCCCGAAGACTTGGGGCCTTCTCAACTTGCCCTCGATGCGGCGAAATATATTACCGATCTAGCTCCAGATGCAGTGACCTACCGTATCGTCACCGGAGAAGAGCTAAAGTCCCTGGGTTACATGGGCATTTATAACGTGGGCAAGGGTAGTCCCGATCGTCCTGGTGCGTTACTGAAACTGGACTATAACCCGTCAGGCGATCCGGATGCTCCGGTGGCTGCGGCTTTGGTGGGCAAAGGCATCACGTTCGATTCCGGCGGCTACAGTATTAAACCGTCAGACGGCATGGCAATAATGAAAAGCGATATGGGCGGCGCGGCTATGGTCACAGGAGGCCTGGGTTTGGCTATTTCACGCGGCCTGAATAAGCGGGTGAAGCTTTTCCTGTGCTGCGCAGAAAACCTGATCAGTGGCAGTGCTTATAAGCTTGGCGATATTATTACCTATAAAAATGGACTTACTGTCGAGGTGTTGAATTCTGACGCAGAAGGACGCCTGGTGCTGGCGGATGGCCTGATGGCAGCCAGTGAAACCAAGGCGCCGCTGATCCTGGATGCGGCAACCCTGACCGGTGCAGCTAAAATAGCGTTGGGTCGTGATTACAACGCGGTTATCGGTCTGGATCAAGACTTAGTGCATCAGGTATTAACCAATGCATCGCAAGAAAACGAGCTGGCCTGGCCACTGCCTTTGGCTTCTTGGCATACATCCCAGCTGAGCTCTGCATTTGCCGATATGGCAAACATACATTCGGGTGAAGGCATGGCCGGCGCAACCACAGCGGCTGCATTCCTGTCCCGATTTGTTGATAATCCTGAAAAAGGCTGGGTACATATGGACTTGGCCGGCTCTTATCAGAAGGGTGGCAACGAGTTATGGGCCACAGGTGCTAAAGGGCACGGTGTCAGAACCATAGCGCAAACCTTACTTTCTCAAGCTTAAATCACTAACAGCCGTCACCAGGCGGCTGTTAGCCTATGTATGCCTTGGGTAACTCCTGCTCTATTAATTCCAAAAATCGATATAACTTAGGGTTTTGAAAACTTGAGGGTTGATACACGGAATAAATAGGGGTTTTTAACGGCTCCCCCTGAAACGTTAGCTTGATCAACTGTCCTCGGTTTAATGCATCTTCACAAAGGAAGTCCGGAAGTAAACCAATACCGATTCCGGCGATGACAGCATCGCGTTTAAAGGTGGTCGAAGAAGAAAAGTAACGGCCAAATACAGGCTGTTTAACTATTTCTCCTTTTACTACAAAGGGCCAATGTTCGCCGTGGCGTGAGCAGACACATGGGTATTGGTTTAGTTTTTGTATCAATGGCTCGGGTCGGTATTTGTGATAGAAGGACGCAGAGCAATACAGGCTCATGCGAATAGGGGCCAGCTCTTTTGCTATGTATTGTTCATCTTCACTGCGTAAGTTAAATCTCAGGGCCACATCAATTTTGTCTCTGGCTAAATCACGACGCTCCTGGCTGACATCAATATCGATTTCAACCTCCGGGTACATAGCCGCGTATTGACTGACCACAGGACTAATAAAGGTAATCCCAAACTCGAGTGGCACAGAAATACGCAAACGGCCTCGTGGGGTTTGGTGTAAACCCGCGAGTAAATCTTCAACCTGACCTAACCCTTCAATAAGGGGAGCTGATTGAATGACCAGACGCTGACCGGCATCGGTGAGGGTCAGGCCGGTTAGCTCCCGGTCTACCAGCTTTAAATTAAGCTGCTTTTCGAACTGACTCAAACGGCGACTTAGTGTCGATTTAGGCAACCCCAGTTTCTTTTGTGCTCGACCCAAGGAGCCGCATTCCACAATTTGAATGAGTAGCCGAAGATTATTTAGATCCATCTGTTCCATTTATGGAATACCTGGTGCCATATTTGTAATCTTTTAAAAAATACTGCAACACATTAAACTAGCTTGCAAGTAAAAGGAGCAGCCTCGGCGGCTCCACCCCAGTACAGCAATGGCAGTATTTATAAAGGAGTGTTCAGGTGAATCGTAATTTGTGCTTGTTAATATGCGTACAAACCCTGTTTATGATAGGTAATATGATGTTTGTCACCTTGGCCCCTATCTTAGGTAAACAATTGGCGGGAAGCATGAGCTTGGCAACCTTGCCGATGGCCATGAGCATGTTAACCATGTTGGTATTTTCCTTTCCTTTGAGTATGTTGATGGGAAGGTTTGGTCGAGGGCCTGTATTTTCAGCGGGCCTAATGGTTAATGTGTTGGCGGGACTTACGTTTTTTGCCGCCATTCAGTTCCAGCTATTCGCTTTATTTCTTCTGGGTAGCGTCTTCTTTGGCTTTTCCATCGCGTGTGCAAATTTCTATCGCTTTTCGGCGATGGAGCTGGTTGAGAAAAACCAGCAGTCACTTGCTATTTCCGCAGTGATGGCAGCGGGTGTCGTAGCCGCTTTTATCGGTCCGAATTTAAGTGCTGTTACCAAGGAGCTGTTCTTTGAATACTCATTTTCCAGTTCAGCATTGTCTTATATCCCAATATCTCTTTTGGCACTGGTGTTCGTGCTTTGCATTAAATGGCCAAAAGTGAAAGCCAGAGCCAGCACGGCTAATCAGCCTGTTGACTTTAAAACTGGCATTTGGAAACCCATGTTTACTGCGACGGTTGCATACGGCGTTATGGTGTTAATAATGAGCGCAACGCCACTACATATGTCCCATCATCATTATGAATACACAGATACAGCCTGGGTGATCCAGTGGCACATACTAGGCATGTTTGCGCCGTCTTTCTTTGTCGGTTGGTTGGTGAAACGACTGGGGCTAATGGGGCTGTTAATCCTGGGGGTTGTGGTATTGATCGGCTCTCTGTTGGTTAACTTGGTTGCTCACAATAGATTATTATTAACTCTGGGTTTATTGTTGCTTGGAATTGGTTGGAATTTTCTGTTCCTTGGCGCCAGTCAGTGGTTAATGCAATCATCAGAAAATCAAAATGTTTCAAAGATCCAGGGGATCAACGAAGTGATGGTATTCGGCTTAGCGTCGGTAGCAACATTAAGCTCTGGCTGGTTGTTAAATGAGTTTGGCTGGATAACTTTAAATATGGCTGCTTTACCACTGTTGGCTTTATTACTGGTAATGTTGTTGATTCATCAAGGAAAAAGTGTCCGCTTAAACAGGCAGCAAGCGCTAAAGGTATAATTTTAACCTTTGGTAGGGGCATGTACTGCGAGTCTTGATCATGCCCGTATTTAGTGAAGTGAATGATAGCTGCGCCGGTATGGAAAACAATCTAGCTTGAGACATCCCGGTTTGTTTTTTTGTATTGTAAACGGCGTTTGCTAAACGGGCTTAGCCATGTAAACCCGGTGTTTGCAACCAAAATCCCGGCAACAACAATGGCAAAACCCAGCCAATCTGTCATTGTCGGTATCTGACCAAACAGAGGCCAGGCGATAAGCGCAGCAGCGACGGGCACACCGTAAAACACACTGGCGACCTGACTGGCGCTTTTCCTGCCGAGCATAATGTAGAGCAGGCTCAATGCACCAATAGATACCCCAATGGCCATCCAAACGATTGAAATGACAAGTTGCTGATCCCAGATAACTTCCCGGGTTTCAAACAGGTAGCTTAACAGTAACATAGGGGGAACCGTAGCCAGGATCTGTACCGCTCCGCCACTGATTAGATCCATATCAACACAGTGCTTCTTCTGGATTAATTGACCCATTGTCAGCCCCAATAAGGCAAGCACAGCCCAACTCAAAGTGACCCCGCTAATCCCTTCGGTGGCCAAACCATCGCCAACCACCAAGACAACACCCGCAACGCCCAACAATAAACCAAACCAGCGTTGTTGAGGAATTCTCTCTCCCAGATAAGGCCCGGCCAATACCGACAGCAACAGAGGTTGAAGAGCAATGATCAGCGCTGAAACCGCTGGTTTCATTCCCAAATAGAGCGCATAAAATACCCCGACGGAGAACACTCCCTGCATAAGTAAACCGCTTAACAGCAACCAGCCGGGTTTGTTAGGCCAAGCTGAACCCAGCATTAGCGCAATACAGGCGAGTATCAGACCCGCAAAAACAAAGCGCAGCGCCAGAAACGTGAAGGGTTCGCTATACAAAAGTCCCAGCTTGGCGCCCACAAAACCGGACCCATAAATTATCACGAACAGAAGTGGCAGTAGCAGCGGCTGAATTGATCCTTTGTTCATATTACTCTCCGGCGGTTTTTATCGCTATCTGTATACCTACCAGTAGGTACAGTTTGTAGGTATTAAAAAACGTGTTTTCTGGAACACGTTCTCCTAGTCAGGGTCTTTGTTGGGCCTTCAGCAAGTGGATAAAGCTATCACAGGCCTGCTCTACAGCCGTATCCTTGCCTATCGCGCGGCCATAGGTAAAGCTGCCCTGAATAACGCTTATCGTCGCAGTGGCCAGGAATTCTGCATGGCAGCTAATTGCTAACTCACCTTGCTGCTGAGCTTGCTGGTAGATATCCGTTAATCGCTGATGTAATGTTTGAAAATAACGCTTCATGGGTGCCTGCAGCAAAGGATCTTGTAATGATGGATCTTGTGCTATGCGGCCCATCCGGCAGCCCTTTAAGGCTGAGCGTGGTGCCTTCAAATAGGCTTCCACCTTATTCAACCAGCTATTATTGCGTGAACAAATTTCATCGAATTCAATAATCAATTCATCGGCTCGCGACTCCATAGCGGCAATGGCAAGTTCCTTTTTACCCTTGAAGTGATGATAAAAACTACCTTTTCCCACGCCACTACGTTCTAACACCTGGTTAGGGCTGGTTGCATCATAGCCCCGCTCCCACAGCAGCTGTTTCATAGTGTCAATTAGCAGTGCGCGTGTAGTGTTTATAGTTTGCTCATTTAGAAAAACATACCTAAAGGTACAATGATGCTAATGGATAGGGATGTAACTTGCAAGCGGCATTATCGGTCAACTGAATTTATCGCTACTGAGCTCTAAATGGACCGTATTGTCAAATGAATTCGGCTTGATGGGCCACCAACAAATGGAGCGCTGCGTGTTAAAAAAGCAGTTGATCACAATATTTTTATGGGCAGGCCTAAATTAATCTTCACCTCACCAATATGTAAGCTCATTATATTTACGATTTGCTGAGAATTAGCGATGTTGATAGCTATGCCACTAATTTCTTTAGCAATGATCTATGTAACAATTAGCATAATTGTCTGCTTACCAGCCGTAGACATTAAGGCAAAAGGTCATTATTCTGTATTTTAGATCATAAAATAATCATTATTATTCAATGCAGTTTACTGAATAACTCACCTTATAAATAACAACAAGAGAGGAAACTCGTGAACTTAAAGAAACTCCTTATGGCTACAGCTCTTAGTGTTTTCGTTACCTTACCTGCAACCGCGGCAACAACGATCCGAGTTACCTTACAGCTGCCAGAAGCTCATCCACTGGGTCAAAACTGGCTAGAGTTTGGCAAGATCATTGAGAAAGAATCCAATGGCGAACTTAAAATGCAATTGTTTCCATCAGCTCAATTGTTTAAGGATAAGCAAGTACCTGAAGCGGTTGGCTCAGGTGCGGTAGAAGCCGGCTCAACCTTTATGGGGCGTTTTGCCGGTGCCGTTCCCGCTATTGATGTTATCAGCTTGCCGTTCTTTTTCGATGACGAGAAACATTTGAAGAACTCGCTTGCGACGGGGTCGCAAATGAGACAGATTTTAGATGACGCCGTGGTAGAACAAACTGGCGCTAAAGTCCTTTGGTGGCAGGCATTTGGCCGTAACATCTATTTGAGTAAAGGTGGCGCCATTCGAACTCCTGCTGACCTGGAAGATAAGAAAGTCCGTACTTATGGAAAAGTACTGGGTTGGACGGTTGAAGCTCTGGGAGGCGCGCCGACGATTATGTCCGGATCCAAACAGTTTTTAGCTTACCAGCAAGGTGCAGTTGACGTCGGCATGACAGGAGCATCGGCGGTAGAGTCGAGAAAGTTGCATGAAGTGATGGATCATATGACCTTGACTTATGACAGTGCCATCGAGTTTGTGGCTGTCATTAATAACGACTTTTTTAACAGTTTATCCCCTGAGCATCAGAAAATTATTGTCAGTGCAGCGGCTAAAGTCGAGAAACAGTTGCGAGATTCCGTCTACGCAAATGAAGCTGTTTCAGTGGATGCCATGCGTAAAAAAATGACAGTGGTAGAAATTACCCCGCAAGAACGTGAACAGTGGGTTCTGGCAACCAAAGGTGTTATCGATAAATTTAGCGAGAATGGTGGAATTACCGCCAAAGCCGTTATTGATGCCGTCAGATAGTCAGTTGTTTTCCTGAAACTCCGGGCCCATTAACGGCGAATGTAGGAGCGGATGCCTCTTTATAGGCAAAAGGGCGAAGCTGGCGCCAACAAGGTTCGCCGAACAAGTTCGGCTCCTACACTTCCTGTTTCAGCATGGATACTAATCAGGTGCTGGGAAGATTTTTAAACTTAGGGACAAGTTAATAAGCCGTGGAAGTGTGTTACCACTGCTCCCTCCCTTTTGAGGTACGAATGCCAAAAATTGTTGCCATAGTGGATTTCATCTCCACTTTTTTCGGCAAGCTTTCAGCCTGGCTGTTTTTTGCTGTAGGTTTGTTTGTCACCTTTGAAGTGGTGATGCGTTATTTCTTTAACATGCCCACCATTTGGGTTGATGAAGTCAGTCGTATCTTCCAGGTTTGGGCAGCATTCCTTGCCAGCGCCTACGTCTTAAAAAATCGCGACCATATTGTTATTGATGTTGCCTTCCGCAATCCTGAAAGCCTGTTACGTAAGCTAACAGAAACCTTTTCCATCGTGGTGATAGTGATTTTTTCCCTGGTGGTTATCTGGTATGGCTTCGGGCTCTGGCTTAAGTCCACTCAAGCCGGACATACCACGGATACCTTTTTGGCAGTACCTAAATGGATCACTCAAGGCGCCATTTGGGTTGGTTTCACCTTGTTACTACTACAAGGCGCAGTGGAAATCTGGCGGATATGGGTATTAGGAATTCCTTCAGCGGATAAGCAGGAGAGCAGATAAATATGGAAGTTGTATATATCCTGGGTGGCCTAATCGCGTTACTGTTATTGCGTGTTCCTGTGGCCTTTAGTATGGGGGCTTTAGGTGTGTTTTTACTGTGGCTTAAAGGTTTTCCTTTAGTGGCAGTTCCCCAGCGTTTGTTTGGCGCTATCGACAGTTTCGAGTTACTTGCTGTACCTATGTTTCTGTTAATGTCCAATGTGTTACTCAAAGGCGGGGTAGGCAAAGATCTATATACAGCGGTGCAGTCCTGGGTGGGACACTGGCCCGGTGGATTGGGTGTCGCCACAATAAAAAGCTGTACGCTTTTCTCTGCTGTGTCCGGATCATCCGTAGCAACCGCTGCAACCATAGGAACAGTGGCTATTCCCGAAATGGAAAAGCGGGGTTATCACAGACCTTTTATTTTTGGTCAGTTGGCCGCAGGTGGTACCCTGGGGATCTTAATTCCTCCTTCTATTCCCCTTATTATTTATGGTGTCATCACAGAATCATCCATAAAAACCCTGTTTCTAGCTGGGATTGGGCCCGGGTTGTTTCTAGCGACTGTATTTATCATATACGCCATGTTGTACAGCCGTTTTAGTGGGAATGCTGTACCCGTTGAGTATGTTGGCTGGCCACAGCGATGGAGGGCATCACTACTTGCTTTGCCCACTGTGATCCTGGCTTTCGCCATTATTGGTTCTATTTATGCGGGTATAGCAACTCCGTCTGAAAGCGCCGGCATTGGTTTTACCTTATCAATCGTGCTGACCTTCGCCATGGGGAGAATGAACTGGAGTAAATTACAGGAAGCGGTACATGACGCCTTGAAAACCACCACAATGATTTTCACTATAGTGGCTTGTGCTAAGGTTTTTTCCTATGCCATTACTCTGTATTTAATCCCTCAATCCATCAGTGCTTTTTTAACTACACATATCAGTGATCCAGCGATGTTTATCCTGGCTGTTGGTTTAGTTCTTTTGATAGTTGGATTCTTCCTGGAGTCCCTGTCAATGTTGCTAATTATGGTGCCTGTATTATTTCCTGCCTTAGAGGTGATGGGGATAGATCCGATTTGGTTCGGTATCTTTTTTGTTGTCCTTATTGAGGCAGCACTGATCACACCGCCGGTAGGAATGAATTTGTTTGTAATTCAGGCCGTAGCAAAAGCACCGTTAACTGAAATCGTCAAAGGAGCGTTTCCTTTTGCGCTGATCATGCTGGCAACAGCGGTATTACTCTGGTTCTGGCAGGATCTAGCCTTATATATTCCCTATAAGTTGTAAATAGATAAATATCGAGAAGATGCGGGATTTAACTGTAGAGAGTCCCGCTCTTTTTTAACTTGGTGGTCATGATACTTGCTCCTGCAGCCATAAAGAGAAATTGATAAATGCTTGGTTTTGCCAGGACCTGCCGGGTGCAACCAGGTAATAACTATAAGATGTACTCATATGGGTGTCGGTTAATCTAGATAGCTGACCATTGGTTATATCGTCCGAAACCATCTGATGCCAACCCAGAGCAATTCCTTGTTTCCGTTTCGCAGCCATGATAGTCATAGCAACCTGACTGAACCACATTTGGTTTAGCTCAGTTGGTTTATCAATTGCAAAATGCCGTAACCAATCTCCCCACGACACACCACCGGGTTCATCTTCAATACCCGCCTTGTAAAGTAGCAGCTGATGCTGTTTTAACAGTGTGATAAGCGAGCTTTCATCCGATGTGTTTATCAGCTCAGGGTGACAAACGGGATAGACTTTTTCAGCCATTAAAAATTGTGATTCTAAGCCTTTATAGTCGCCGGATCCAAAATGAATGTGGCCATCAAATTGCGCCGTTGTAAAATCAGCCAGCTGATCCAGAGCCACTACCTCAAGCTCAATTTGTGGGAATTTACGAGAAAAATCTGACAAGCGAGGAATAAGCCAAAGCTGGCAAAGGGAGGGGACCACGGCGATGACGAGCTTGTCTTTTTGACTGGCAAACTGACTTTGTTGAATACCGTATTGGATATTTTTCATGCCTGCCAGGGTATGTCGCTCTAATGTCTCTCCTGCCAATGATAATCGTACCCCCTGTGACTTACGATAAAACAAGCTCACACCAAGTTGACTCTCCAATAGCTTCATTCTATGGCTTACGGCACTCGGCGTAATATGAAGTATTTCAGCCGCCCTGGTGAAGCTATGCTCCTTTGCGACCACAGTAAAAGTATGAAGTGCAGAAAAAGAGAAGGTATTTGCCATGGAGATGTGAGTTTTTTTCATTTCAGGTTGAAATATTATCGCTTCCCCTCCATTCATTGTGCAAGCAATAATAGCCGCATATTTAGTTGTGAAAATAATTACTGAGGAAAAATATGTCTGAACATATCGCCAACATAATGTGGCAACGGGGAAGCGACGAAGCATATATCGATAACAAATATAGCCGGGCTCATCAATGGTCTTTTGATGGTGGGGTGACGGTTGCAGCGTCATCGTCGCCTCAGGTTGTGCCTTTGCCATATTCGGTTGAGGAAAATGTGGACCCGGAAGAAGCATTTGTTGCGTCTTTATCCAGTTGTCATATGCTTTTTTTCTTAAGCATCGCAGCAAAAAAACGACTGGTAATAGATGAGTATATAGATGATGCCGTTGGTGTAATGGGTAAAGACAGCCAAGGAAAAATGAGTATGACCAAAGTAACCCTTAGGCCAAGGATTAAGTTTTCAGGTGAAAAGCAGCCAACTTTAGCGCAACTGGAAAAAATGCATCATCAAGCCCATGAGTTATGTTTCCTTGCTAACTCGGTGAAAACGGAAATAGTGACGGAAATTTTAATGTAAGCCATGGCTGAAACCTGAACCGTAAATATTGCCAGGGTGTATTCAAAGGTTGCAGCCCAAATTTTCAGCAACAACTAAGGGAGTATGAATTTAGCTGCTTAGCTCGAAGGTATTCGATAGCGTTATTTTGTACACTAGCCTGCATAAATCGTATCAGTAGGCAGAGTATGACTATCTCCACAGAGGTTTTGCGCAAAGTGGCTCAGGCAGTTGGCGCCGAGAGCATTACCAATACGCAGCTAATTCAATCTCTATGGGGAGGGTACGGCGAACTCTTCCGTGCAACATTGGCGGGGAGTGATACAGCTTCGGTAATTGTTAAACATATCAAGTTGCCGCAGCCCAAAGAGCATCCTAAAGGTTGGAACACAAATACGTCACATCAGCGTAAGTTGAAGTCCTATCAGGTCGAAGTAAATTGGTATCAGGGCTTTGCCAATAATTGCCTAGCCCAGTGTTTTGTACCTAAATGTCTATTTGTTGAAGCGCAGGCTGGTGAGATCTTGCTTATTCTTGAAGATCTGAAACTCCTCGGGTTTAGCGAGGTGCACAAGGAAGTAGCACAGGGTCAGGTGAAAGCTTGCCTAACTTGGTTGGCATTTTTTCATGCTCAGCACCTTGCGGTAAAGCCGGATGGCTTATGGAATACCGGAACTTATTGGCACCTTGATACGCGACCAGATGAATTTTCATCTTTAACCGATTTGACGCTTAAAGATGCTGCCCGGACGATAGATCAGACATTGAAGCAGTGCCGTTTCCAAACACTGCTCCACGGAGATGCCAAACTTGCTAATTTTTGTTTTACACCCGCCGGTGATCGCGTTGCCGGGGTAGATTTCCAATACGTGGGTAAAGGCTGCGGTATGAAGGATGTCATATTGCTTATCAGTAGTTGTGTGCCTTTCGAAGAATGCGACCAACGCGTTCCTGAACTGCTCGAGCATTACTTTACGGAACTTAAAAACGCATTAAGTGAGTTGCAACCAAAGGTTATTCCAGACGAAGTCGAACGGGAATGGCGGCCTTTATATTGTGTTGCATGGGCCGATTTTCAACGATTTATTAAAGGTTGGTGCCCCGACCATTGGAAAATTAATCCGTATACCGAAGCCCTAACTCAGCAAGCGTTAGCGCAATTGAGGTAACCCTAAAGTGCTTTCCATACAGCAATTACAACAACTACTAGAACTGGCAACGCAGGCCGCATTAAAAGCGGGCGAATACATTGCCAAGTTCGACAGATCAGGATTGCAGGTCAGCCAGAAGCAGGCCGGCAGCAGCTTGAGCGCCCAGGTGGTTACTCAAGTGGATCTTGACAGCGAAGCCATTATTATTGAGATCCTCCAGCCAAGTCTCGAAAGCTATGATTTTGCGCTGCTTTGCGAAGAAGATGCTACTGAGGACCATGTCTCAGGCCACCCTAGATTCCAGAAACCCTATTTTTGGTGTATTGATCCGCTAGACGGCACCTTACCGTTTATCGAAGGTTCTCATGGCTTCGCTGTTTCTATCGCCTTAGTCGAGCAATCCGGTAAGCCAATTCTTGGTGTCGTACAAAACCCAAGCACTGGGGATATTTACCAGGCAATCAATCATGATCCAGACATCAGTGGAGTGTGGAAAAACGGTCAAGCGTGGCGGCCCAAACAGGCCAATCAGTACTTTACCTTGTTTATTGACCGAAGCTTTGGGCATGATCCGCGTTATCTTAGTTGCATAGAAAAACTGGAAGCCCTCGTCCACCAACAAGGACATAGGGGACTAAAAATAGTGAATAACTCCGGTGCTGTGATGAATGCAATTGGGGTATTGGAAAATACCCCGGCTTGTTACCTAAAACTTCCAAAAAAGCAAAATGGCGGCGGTAGTCTGTGGGACTTCAGCGCTACTGCTGCGCTAGCCAGTGCCACCGAGAATGTTTGGGTGAGCGACGCTTATGGTGAGCCACTGGATTTGAATCGTACTGATTCCAATTTTATGAATCACAAAGGTGTGTTGTTTGTCAGTGGAGGGAATAGCAAAGAGTTGCTGCGGCTGGTACAGGAGTGTGTTTAGTAACTGGGTAAGGGCACTGCGGGAAAACAGGAGTTAGTGGACAGCCATAAAATTGCACTGGACTTGAGTGGTGCAAATGATGGGTGTCCGTGATTTCCCTCTGATGCCGATTGCGTCAGAAGAGTATAAAGAAGAGCGCTCGTCATAGCGACTAAGATAAAGGGACTGATCAAATTCCACCCGTTTAGGGTAACAAAACCAATAGCTCCTCTCCAATTCAGCGAGTGCTGGATAAGATTAATAAATAGTCAGTTTGGGTTGCCTGTTACCAGGCTAAAATCAGTGGCTGAGCTTACTCGGTGGGAAGCCAAGCAGTGTCAGCCAGTCGGTCACCTTTTCTCCCGTCAGCAATTCGTGGGCTGACCGGCCTTTGTGACGTCCCCAGCGCTTTTCCCGCAGGTTGTACCAGGCGCGGAACAGCTCCAGAAACGCTTGGTTCACACCCTTTCTGGCATACAGATAAGTGCGTAAGGTGGCGTTGAAGCCTTCAATGGCACTGGACGCGCGGTGACGTTTGGTGAGTAACATTTCCACTTCTTGCATCAGCTGCTCACAGCGTGTTTCATCCAACTGTGTGGTCAACAGGCGGTAGCTGCCGAGCATTTCCTGAATAAGCCGCTGTTGCTTGTGCTTCCCGGCCTTTGCTAATTCACGTCGGCACTCAAAGAAGCGGCAAGCCAGCTCAACTGGTTGCTGAGAATAACGTGCAATACAGCCTTGTAACTTATCATGGAGTGCTTGGATGGCCAGAGTGAGGCCATCCAAGCGGTTTACCAGATAAGTCGCCGCCTTGTTACATTCCTTATGTGCCGCCCTGCGCAGCAATAGCGTGGCATGGGCCAGCCTGGTCTGCGCCATTTCGGTGGTCATTAGTTTGCCGGTCTTTCGGCAAACGCAGCTGAAGGTGGCGTGAAGAAGGTGCAAAGCCCGTTCAGCATGCTCATAGCGCTCGATAGCCTTATCGCATTGGTTATCTGCACGCAGCCATTGACCGAACGTATCATCCGGGTCTTCTGTTATGGTGGGGCTGATGGCCTGGTAAGCCGTTTCTTCCTGGGTAATGTAATAGTAAGCACGTTGCTCAACCCTGCGCACCGCCTTGGCAGCGATATACAGGGCATGAAAAACATCATCACGTTGCTGCGCCTGTTCGAAAACCGTGGTGACACCGGCGGCTATCCCCTTGGCACCGTCTTTGACGATGTGTTTTGGCATCATCCCCTGAGCAGCAGCCTGCTGGAGTACTTTGGCCCAGGTTTTACCATCTCGCTGTTGCTCGTGAGACAGGCAGAACAGGTAGCCGGGATCCAGGTCAACGCCCGCCAGCACAGGGTCGCCCTGGCTGAACATTTCATCCACCGCACCGCACCGCTCTGGATGGCTGATAATGGCACCGTTCGGTTGAAGTCAGCGGCATTTTTTTGCGCCTCGGCAATAACCCCTTGTATATAGCCATAGCTGACTTTACAGCCGGGATACAGCAGAGGTATAAGCGCTTCAATACTGCGAATGGAATTGGGGGCAGTGATGGTTAACGCGACAATACTGCGGCGCAGGTGTGGCACATCCACATCAAGCGTCGCGATACAATCCGGCTCACTTTGCGTTTTGACGAGGGCGTCGAAGGCAGCCCGGGCAGCCCCGCGGGCGGTGTAGACAGCCTTGCGGGATATACCGAATTCATCGGATAAGGCGGTGATATCCAGGGCCAATCTACACTAGCTAGTTTTTACCTGTAAAAACAAAAAGATACCCTTGTTTTCTGGACAAAACACCTGATTTGAGTAAAGATGCTATCTCTCAAGTAAATACACGAGAGATAGTTTGCTGCATTCACCACTCAAAATCAGGCTTGTTGAAGCATCGGAAGAGCCGCTTTTTCGCGAGCTTATGCAAACTCACCACTACCTTGGTGCACTGCCAAAAATTGGCAACACCATCTGGTATTTTGCCACCGTAGATAATCAACCGGTGGCATTGTTAAGCTTCTCCGCTGCTGCTCTTAAGTGCTCCGCTAGGGATCAGTGGATTGGTTGGGGCTACCGCCACCAGTATGACAGACTCAACTTAGTGGCGAATAATTCACGCTTCCTTATCCTGCCCGGCTGTCACGTCAAAAACCGCGCTTCACAGATCCTGTCTCTATGTCGACGCAGGATCCAGCAAGACTGGATAGAGCGATTTTCCTACCCCTTGCTACTGTTAGAAACCTTTGTCGATCCCGAGCGTTACCAGGGCACGATTTATCGCGCATCAAACTGGCTCCTAGTCGGTTCAACCAAAGGCTATAGCCGCACACGCGACCATTACAGCGAGCGCACACAGTCACGCAAATTAGTCTTTGTTCAGCCACTGCAACGCAATGTACAAGCTTTACTTTCTCGTCCTTTGCTTAATGACCGTTATCGAACAGGGGGGATGAGACGGATGAAACTCACTGCCAATCAAATGCTATCACTTTATGATGTATTTCAAGGTGTCGATGACTGTCGCCGTGCACAAGGCAAAAAACATCACATGCCTACCATTCTTTCTTTGTCCGTAGCAGCAGTGCTTTGTGGCATGGTGGGATACAAAGATATCTCCATCTGGGTACAGGCCTTAGGTCAAAAAGCACGCAGTCGTTTCAGATGCCGAAAACGCGATGGAAAATATGAAGTACCCAGCCGAACCGTTATTCGCAATGCGCTGATTAGTGTAAACCCAGAGCAGCTGGATCGAGCGCTGAATACCTGGAATGCACAATATGCTGAGATCGATGAAAGTTTGGCTATCGATGGCAAAACCATGTGCTCAGCCATTGATGAAAAAGGCCTGCAAACTCATATCATGAGTGCCGTTGGCCATGATAGCGGGCGCTGCTACACCCAAAAAAAGTCGGTACATTAGCCGTTGATGGGAGTGACGAAGAAAAGCAAACCAATGAAATCAAAATTGCTGCACCAATGCTGGATGCGATTGATATTAAAGGTCGAACCATCACCGCTGACGCCTTGCTTACCCAGCGTGAACTGGCTAAATATCTGGTCGGTGAGCGAGGTGCGCATTATCACTTCACAGTAAAAGCTAACCAGAAAAACCTGCTGTCTGATATTAAATTGTATTTTGACAATGTTACTGACGATGCGGGTGCTATTCAGCTTGGCCAGGGTGAGCATGGTCGGATTGAAACCCGAAAAATATGGACGACCACGGCACTGAATGATTATCTCGAGTTCCCCTATGTACGCCAGGCCTTTATGGTTGAGCGTGACAGCATCGACAAAAAAACCGGCAAGCCAAGTCATGAGATAGTGTATGGCATTACCAGCGTGCCTGAGGAGGAAGCGAACGCTAAGCGTGTGCTTAAGGATAATCGAGGTCACTGGTCAGTAGAGAGCTGCCATTATATGATTGATTGGAATTACGATGAAGATCGTAGCCAGATTCGAACAGGATTTGGTCCCGAGAATATTACACGCTTACGGCGCTTTACTATTGGCCTGCTTAAAAGCCGGAAGAGCAAAGAAACGATCCCAGAAATGATGAAAAAGCTGATGTTAAACGTAAGGGCGGTGTTTGACTGTTTGAAAATGACTAAAAACTCCAGACCTGCAGCGGTTTGCAAGGATTAGCGTAGATTCGCCGTGCGGTGATATCACCATGGGCTTGTAAAATGGCGCTCTTTGCGAGAAGATCGAGTTTGTCTGAGGAGCTAAGTGGTGTTCGGTTTAGTATCGGCATTTTGTTGTTCTTGATAGTGTTTTTCGCGAAATAATTATCTCAAACAACTGCGCTTATTTCCTCAGATTTCTCCTCTCATTTGTTACCCAAGTTTGATGGGTTCCAAGATAAACATCGACAAGGTACGCCAATGGCGTACAATGCGCTATTATTATGGTAATCGTAGAAACTCTGATCTTCACCAAGCTCATTACTGAAATGATGAGCGATGATGAATACAAAGCGTTGCAGGAAGCCCTGGTGAACCGCCCGGATATGGGCAGCGTGATAAAACACAGTGGCGGCCTGCGTAAAGTACGTTGGGCTTTAGAGGGACGAGGCAAAAGCGGAGGCGTGCGGATCATCTATTACTGGATGACCGCAGATGAGCAGCTGAATATGGTGTATGCCTTCCCCAAAAGTGCCCGGGAGAATTTAACCGATGCGCAGCTCAAAGCCCTGCGCACTGTGGTAGAGAGGTGGTCACAATGAATGACGACATGTTCAATGAACTGTTGGCCAGTATCGAACAGGCTGACGATATTATCCAGGGGAAAGCCCAGGCGGCCCGGGTCACGGAGTTCGCAGAGCCGGAAGTGAAAGCGATCCGCGCTAAAACAGGCCTGAGTCAGAGCCGCTTTGCTGGCGTGATGGGCGTGAGTAAGCGCACGCTGGAAAACTGGGAGCAGGGCCGACGCCATCCGACCGGCCCCGCCCGGGCGCTGCTCAAAATCGTGGACGCCGATCCGGAATATGCCCTGAAAACCCTGCACGGCTAACCCCTTACCAGTCAAGCTCTGGTGCCAGCTCGGCTTCCGATGTCAGTGTCACTTGTACCTCACTGGTTTGCTGAGCTTCTACATACTCAATCGCTAGACACTTATACCTGTCCTGACTCATGAGCCCGGCAACAGCCGCAAGGGCCTGAGACCGTGTTAATGACTTGCCGTTATTACAGGTCTGTTCAATGCTCGTCTGATTAAAGAACCAATGGCAGTTGTCCTTGTGTCTTGAGCCAGCCACGTATGAGGTGGCTCTGTCCATGCCGGTGTTATATAAAGCGAATGAATTAGGAATTAGTGGACCAGGGAATTAGTTGACAGCCATAAAATTGCACTGGACTTGAGTGGTGCAAATGATGGATGTCCTCGTTTTCCTCCAGGTCTTTTTTGCGCTATTAAAGAGATGGTGATATCTGCTATTTAGGTAAGATTCGAGTATAGGTTATTGCCCGTTTACCATAAGCCTTAAAAAGGAGTCGCAGACTTTTCTTTGTGATTCTCCTGTTTCTTTAGTGTACTCCTGTTGCATCCTTGTAAGATTTACCACCACAAACGGTTAACATCTAATGACAAATAAATGATTTATTAAATACTTGTGCACTCGATCACTAGCTGGTCTGCGCAACTTTGTCAAAATCTCTTTTCCCTGGTATGACCAGAATCAAGGAAAGAGGAAGATATGAAACAGCAAAATAAGCTGTCTGCCGTAGCGTTGGCAATCACAGCAACATTCTCAGGCCAGTCCCTGGCCGATGTACTTATCACAGAATATGTCGAAGGTAGTGGTTTTAACAAAGCCATCGAGCTGCATAACACCGGCTCACAAGCGATAAACCTGGCGGGTTATGAACTGGTGCGTTACAAGGATGGCAGTGAGCAGTCAACCAGCATGTTAACGCTGGAAAACGTTACTATCGCTGCCAATTCTGTAGCAGTAGTGATTAATAGAGCCTCTGACACACCATTGCCGGATACGGTTAATGTACTGGTCTCCGGCAGCCTGCAACACAATGGTGGTGACGCGGTAGCCCTGCAAAAAGACGGCCAGGTAGTGGATATCGTCGGTCCGATTGGGGATAGGGGTTGGGGTAAGGATGTCACTTATCAGCGTCATGCTAGCGTTGATACCGGCCTGACTAGCTATGACCCCAATGAATGGACGGCACTGCCAAAGAATGACATTTCCGGTTTAGGCAAGGTAAACGATGGAGATACGCCACCTGCATTTACCTGTGAAGGAAAAGAGCTTACTGATATCTATGCGGTGCAGGGCGATGGTTATAAAAGTCCGCTAATTGCCAGCGGTAAATATGAGTCAGATGAAGCTTATACCATCAGGGGTATCGTCACCGCCCGTGGCGAGAGTATGTTTAAAGGCTTCTACCTGCAAGCTGAAGAGGGCGATGGTAACCCGGATAGCTCAGATGGTATTTTTGTTAACCTGGGAGTTAATCCTCCGGCTGAAATTCAACCAGGTGTTGAAGTATGTGTTCAGGGCAAGGTTAAGGAATATTTCGGTAATACCCAGCTGGCAGCCACCACTGCTACTTATGAGCTGGGAGAAGAGGAAGATGAGCTAGCAGCGACGCCCATCGAAGTCAGAGAAGATGAAACCCTGAAGCAGGCGTTAGAGCGCTACGAAGGGATGAAAGTGGTACTGGAAAGGGAAAGCGAACTTAGGGTAACTCGTAACTTCAGCTATGACTACGATGGCAGACGCAACAACATCCTGTTATCTCATAAAGCACCATTGATGAAACCGACCCAATTGCATGAGCCGCTCAGTGATGCAGCCAATACACTGGCCCGTGCCAATGCCAATAATCGTGTATACCTTGAAACGGACTATAAAGCAGCCGCAGGTGAACTACCTTATTTCCCAAATTGGGAGCCTGAGGCTAACTACATCCGCCTGGGTGATAAGGTGACCAACCTGGAAGGTATGGTGGGTTACAGCTATGGCGAGTATCGCATTGTGGCCACCAACAGCTTAACGGTAAGTGATTTTATCCGTAATGACGACAGAACGGATGAGCCTGAATTGGCCAATGTTGGTGATTTACGTATTGCCAGCTTTAACGTATTAAACTATTTCACCAGCCACAGCTCAGTGGGTGGTAACTTAAACATTGGTTGTGCAGATCAGGCCGATGCTGATAAGAGCAGGGGTTGTAACCGAGGTGCAAAAAGTGCCTCAGAATTTAGCGTACAAAGAGCGAAAATCGTTAATGCCATAAAGGCGATGAATGCCGATATTATAGGCATCATGGAGGTGGAAAATAACGGTTTTGGAGACGGTAGCGCACTGAAAGACTTAGTGGATACCCTTAATAGTGAGCTTTCGGATCCGGCGGAGCACTATCGTTCTATTGAAATCGCGGATCAGGATGGCAGCAACAAAGATGGTATCGACACTAAGTTCTTTGGTACCGACGCTATCATGGTTGCTTTGTTATACCGTGACGCTAAGGTCACTCCTAACGCAGCAGCCAGGGTGATCCATACCCCTGAACAGCACGCCGAAGCGGGTGCGGCCACACGAACCAAAGGTGATACCGTAGAGCAGAGTCCTGCTTACAATAAGTATCAGCGACACAGCCTGGCGCAAACCTTTACCGTAAATGGTGGAGATGCGCCGCTAACTGTGGTGGTTAATCACCTTAAATCGAAAGGATCTGACTGTCTCGAAGATTGGCAGGCATTTGAAACAAATAGAGATAGGAATGACCCGGCAGATTTGCAGGGCCACTGTAACGAGTTCAGGGTTTCGGCTTCCAAGGCGCTAGGTGAAGCGTTACAGGATGTTGAAGGTGATCTGCTGGTATTGGGTGATCTGAACGCCTACGGCATGGAAGATCCTATCCGTGTGTTAACTGATTATGACGCAAGCAAAACCCAGCATAAGATCACTACGGCTTCTTTCACTACGCTGAACGGTCAGACGTATGAGCAGCAGGGGAGTGAGATCCAGCAAGGTTTTGGATTGATCAACCTGAACACCAAGTTACACGGTGCAGATACTTATGGATACACCTGGGATGAGGGTGAGTTAGGTAATCTGGACCACGCCCTGGCAAATACCCAGCTGGCGGATAAAGTGGTGGGCATCGAAGATTGGCATATCAACTCTGCAGAAAGTAACCTGTTTGAATACTTGACTAAGTATTCGGGTGATCTGGTTAAATCAGAAAATGTGTATTCTTCTTCCGATCACGATCCTGTAATTGTATCTGTGAACTATCAGCAAGCGGCATCTACACTGGTGTTCGTTAACAACAGCCAGGTTCCGGTGATCCCGACGTTTAACCGCTTTTACTGGGATTCGGTAAACGGTTGGTTAATGCCAGGACAAACCCGAGAGTACAAAGCTGATGATGCTTTCCTTAGCCATCCTTCGGTGAATATTACCGAAGGCAGTGAGGTGAGATTAAGTGTGTTGTCGCTTGGTGTATTCCCATTCAGCTGCGGTAATCCGGTCGAATTTGACGGTACAGTGTCGGTGGAGTTTAACGGTGGGGAATGTAAGTAACAATAAGTAGAAAAGTCAGGGGCCCGCGGGCCCCTTTTTTAGAATGAGTAACCCGTTTTCAGAAACGCGCTGTCAAATGCGATATGCTCAACTGTGTTGCTGTCGCTCTGATTTCTGTCGTAATAGCTATAACCTACCCCAACATCCCAACGACGATTAAGCTTGTAATTGAGGTAAACAGCGGCTTCTCCCAGCCGTCCCGTACCATTGTAACCATAGGTGCCATCGATAGTGAGGTCCAAGTTTGGTGTGAACCTATAACCCAGTGAGGCGTTCACCATGGGAAAGAAAAGCCACTCGCTGTTTTTATATAGCCGATTAGATTCTTCAGGCTTATCATAAAGCTCCCCTTCGCTATATTGCGCAAGAAGTGACAGGCCGGCTTTGCTGATCCACTGTGAATCCGGATTCAAATCGTAGCTCCAGCCGATGCGGTTATCCCAGACTTGATATCGGGCATAGACTTCATTGCCCGCGTTAGTCACTTCAGAGGTTTCTGAGACAAGGCCTTTGTCACGGATTTCAAACGGTTGAGTATAAAAGTTAAAAGTATTTCGTTTATCCATAAACCACTGTAAGGACAGGGCGGCTGTGGTAACACTGCCATCGGCGCCGTCAAAATTAACCTGCTCTTTGAGAAAATCCTTGTCTATATCCTGCTCTAGATCATTCGACTTAATCCTGGAGGGGCCAAAGGTGAATTCAAAACGAAAATCAGGTTTGAACTTACTGAGTTTGCGTGGACCTTGGTTTTTTCCGTTAAAGGCATCGTTAGACACGATAAAGTTGATGCCTTTCGCATCGCCATTTTGCATCGGCATAATAGTGATATTTTTATCGAACGGGTCGACAAAGTACAGGTTACTTAGTACTGCAATACTCGCACCGGCGAACACATCGTCCCAATAATGCCTGTCCGCATGTACCCGGCTCCACCCTGTATAGGCGGCCAGAGCATAAGCCGGGATCCCCCAGCTGGCGCCATAGCGAGTGTAATAAAAGGAAGCACCACTAAATGCGGCGGAAGTGTGACCAGAAGGAAATGAGTTATCCGAACTAAAATCAGGGCGCCGTTTACCGGCGACAAACTTGATTGAGTGGGTCAGGGCTATGGTTGTTCCCGTAGATTTAATAAATTGCCAACGCCCCTGTGTATCATCTTTGAGGTAAGTCATGCCAAATGCTGAGATGGGTAACGCTAGTTGTATTATGTCTCCGACTTCGGAGTATTTATCGGCAACGGCCGATTGTGGCAAGGCCGCTGCGGCGAAAGCGAAAGAGAGTGCAGCTGATTTCATATGGGAGGTTGTCATAGCATCCTGCTGTTATAGTTTTATGTCCGTAGCCTGGACTAGTTTACCGCTTAACTTTTTAGCGATAAGAGTTTTACCCCTTTTTTACGACGTATTAAATTTGATCCTGTGTGAAATCATCCACACTTATAATTTTTTTTCTGCCAGATTCGACTCTTTTTAGCAGCTCAGACTGCTCCTGACTGATTAAATCAGCTGCCAGTGCCTTCGCCGCTATCCGATCAAGGTTGGCAAATACAGGTTTTTCGTTGGTTTTTCGGCTGATCTCGGCAATTATTTGTTCGGCATGTAAGACTTCTTGTAAGGTTTCTTCAAGCTGGCCGATAGGGTTGTTGGTATCCTTGGCCAGATACAGATTTTTACCAAGCCTGTCTCTGGTTTGGCTAGGGGTCATTAATAGCTCGGCAACCTGAGTATCTAATATGTCAGTTTTTTCTAATAGAGGAAGACCATATGGAAAGAGTAACCATTTGAGTGCTGTACCTAACCAGGAAGAAGGGTAATTATCGAGCAATTTTTTGATGGCTGAATGGGCCCTGTGTAATAGGTAGTGCATACACCAATGAACGAGTATCAGATCTTGGGGCTTCCTTGCTTCATTGTGGTAACGTTTCAGGACCGCAGAAGCCAGGTACAATTGACTGAGAACATCACCCAGGCGGGCAGACACTCGCTCTTTGCGTTTTATATCACCTTTTAGGGCCAGCATAGTGATATCGGAGAGTACCGCCAGGTTGCTACTTAATCGCGTCAGTCGTTTATAGTATGTTGCGGTTTTATCCTGACAAGGTGCACTGGTCAGCTTCGCTGCGGTAATACCATACCAAATACTGCGACTCAGGTTACTAAGGGTAAATCCCATATGACGGAATAGTGCTTCATCAAATAGCATGACTCCTTTTTGCCCATTGGGGTTAGCGGCGGCTTTTATTTCCTGGATAAAATAGGGGTGGCAGCGGATCAGGCCCTGGCCAAAAATGATCATGGAGCGGGTTAGTATGTTTGCCCCTTCTACTGTGATGGCGATGGGGCTGGCATAATACCCGTTGGCAAGGTAATTGTTTGGTCCAAGGCAAATCCCTTTGCCGCCATGAATATCCATCGCATGATTGATCCCCTTACGAGCTAGCTCCGTGAGGTGATGTTTAACGATGGCAGAAATTACTGACGGCTTTTCCCCCATATCTATTGCCGCGCAGGTCAGGCTACATGCAGCGTCCGACAGATAAGCAAAACCGCCCAGGCGGGCTAGGGGTGAGTGGAGTCCCTCCATTTTTCCTATGGGCATTTTAAACTGGTGACGGATCCTGGCGTAAGCACCAGAAGTGAGAGCGGCGGATTTCAATCCACCGGTGGCAGTTGAAGGTAGGGTGATAGCGCGGCCAGCAGAAAGGCACTCCATTAACATGATCCAGCCTTTACCCGCCATTTCAGTGCCACCAATAAGGTAATCAAGCGGAATAAATACATCCTTGCCTTGAGTTGGCCCATTTTGAAATGGTACGTTTAGGGGAATATGCCGGTTGCCAATGGTGATCCCGTCGAGATGGGTGGGTACCAAAGCACAGCTTATTCCTATGTAGGAATTGTCGCCAATCAGCCCCTCGGGATCTTTCAGTTTAAAGGCCAGGCCAAGTAAGGTCGCTACAGGCGCCAGGGTAATATAACGCTTATTCCAGTTTAACTTAATTCCCAGCGTCTCTTGCCCCTGCCAATGGCCGTAACACACCTCACCGTCATCGAGAATTGAACTGGCGTCTGAGCCAGCTTCCGGACTGGTTAAAGCAAAGCAAGGGATTTCCTGACCTTTTGCCAGCCGTGGCAAATAATAATCCCGCTGTTTTTTGGTGCCATAGTGGGCCAGTAGTTCAGCCGGCCCGAGGGAGTTTGGTACAGCAACTGTACTGGCAAGGGTGCTGCTTACTACGGTCAGCTTCTGCAAAATGCAGGATTGTGCGTAGGCAGAAAATGCCAGCCCGCCATACTGTTTGGCTATGATAAGTGCAAAAAATCTGTGGTCTTTCAGGTAGCGCCAGATTTCTTCGGGCAAGTCCTTGTGTATATGGGTAATTTCCCAGTCGTTAGTCATTCGGCATAAGATTTCAACCGGGCCGTCTAAAAATGCCTGCTCTTCTGCCGTTAGTCTTGGGTTGGGGAAACTGTGTAATTTTTGCCAATCTGGTTGGCCGCAAAATAGCGCCGTTTCCCACCAACTGGTGCCGGCAGAAATAGCGTCTTGCTCCGTTTCTGTCATGGCAGGTAGTAATTTTTTAAATCGAATAAACAGTGGTCGGCTGATATAGGTTTGGCGTAGTGGCCGAATATTCAAAGGTATCAAGATAAGCAAGAAGGGAAGCCAGATTAATTCGGAAAATCCGTTAATCAGGGAGCCAATCAGCAGGCCTGTGGCCAGCCAAGAGGTAAATGTCAGTAGACTGGCTCTGTGGTAAATCAGACCTATGGCCAGCATGAGTAAAGCAAGAAAACTTAATGAAATCATACGCCCTCCTCAGTTTGAAATGATAACCGAAACCATTTTTAGTTCATGGCTTAGCACTCTGACCTAATTATAGTGAGTGCCCGATCCGTTTCGAATAAGTTGGTAACAAACAGGGACACAGGGCTATTTTTGTAATCGTTGGCAAACGTGTCATTTTTCCCTTAGTTGGCATATAGTTTGATCTCACCTTCTCAGATATAGAAGTGTATGAAAGCTGAGTCCAACCTGGGCGGGCTGATCAGTTTATCCAGCAGTTTACTGAGCCACCACTTAGACAAGCAGTTTGCTTCAGCAAATTTACCCATCAACAGAGGACAATGGGTCTTATTGTTCGAGCTATCACATATTGAAAACAAAACACCGGCTGCCTTGGCTGATTCTATGTTTAAGCAGCTGGATGTAGTCACCCAGCTGAGCAAAGAGTTAGACAAGTTGGGATACATCAGGAAAAATTATGATCCCAATGACAGACGTAGATATTTTCTCGATATGACCCCAGAAGGAAAAGAGGTGATGGAGCAGGGGAAAAAGATTGGATTTTCCGCCCTTGCTCAGGCTGTACACGGTTTTAGCGATCAGGACAAAGCGCTGCTTGGCAAGTTGCTACATAATGTCGTTGTAAACCTCAGGTAAACCCGCGTTTTTACTTTCGTAAGCTGCTCGTTCTTCTAATATTCAGTGTCTTAGCGACTTTAGTTCTACTACCCGCCGACAATAAACCCGTCAGCACTTTATCCGTATTAAGATGTTGCAATGACAGGTGGAGTCCCTGGTGGACAGAACGCGCGATTGTTGGACCAGATAAGATGAAACCAGAGCGGTGCCAGAGAATGACGCGACAGTGGACGTTTTTGCATTCTGGATTTTAGCCGGATTACCAAGGGGAGGGAGCCACTGTTAGAGACATCTGAAGTGGTTTGAGCAGGCGGCAAGCTCTATTAGCAAAGTGCTCAAAAGTTGTGGGAGAGAAATAAAATTTCGTACCGAACTCACCCTGAGGCCGCATTATACAGTCATAAAAATCCACCTTGGGGGTAATAAAGTATCATACGGCCCATAGGTATCTGGGCCGATAGTGCAAAAGCGGAGTATTAAAGTATCATACTCAGGTTTTCACGCTTTGGCGCCTAAAGCAGCCAAGTCAAAAGTTGTACCAAGACTGATTTCGCATTCGGAAATGTAAGGTATTTCCAGGCGATAGCGCTATGTTCTTAGTTCCAGCAGGATGGACTCTAGAAAAGGTGGTTTAGACTTAGTAGGGGATCAATTGCTGCTTTTATATACAGGTGTAATGTAGCTTCTCACTTTTCGCCATTTTAGTTCTCGGTAAACCCAAGTCTCGCTTTTTGCAGGTGATATAGTAGTTTTCTCTCTTTTGAGTTATCCTTAAACCACTAATTCTATTGAGTAATTATTGAGAAATCTGGAACCCATCAAATAACGGGTATTAGGGTAACAATTGTAGCGGCCTCTGTAGAGCAGATGCCTTTCTATAAGTGAAGAGGGCGAAGCCCGTGCCCACCGGGTTCGCCGAACGTGCATCCATGCGCTTAACATCCTGTCTCTTGTGCATAAGTCATCAACCTAATAAAATTTGAACTTTTTGCGGCTTTATCGATCAGATCGCTAGAATCTGAACGGTAGGAATAAGCAAAGATGTTACAGGCACTGCATAATGCAACAACATGGGCTGGCAATTTATTCGGCAAGGCGGCATTGGGAGATAAGCGCCTCACTAAGCGGTTGGTGAAAATTGCCGAAGGACTAGCCCGCCATACAGGTCAGTCGCTTGCTGCATCATGTGAAGGCGATGCCATCGCCGTGGAAGGGGCTTACCGCTTTATGCGTAACACAAAAGTACAACCAGCAGCAGTTAGAGTTGCAGGCTTTAAGGCAACCGTGAAAGACATTATTGACAGCGATATAGAAGAGATCTTAGCGCTTGAAGATACCACCTCTGCGAGCTTTCGACACCAAGTTGCAGCACAGCTCGGTAAGCTGGGCAAGGTCACCGATAAAGCGCGGGGATGGTGGGTTCATTCGGTGCTCTTACTGAATGCGCATACCATGCAAACGTTGGGGCTGGCGCATCAGGAATGGTGGTGTCGACCAGATGACCCAAAACTCGCTGATTTAAAGGAAAGTGGGAAGTGGCAGTATGCCTCCGAGCGCTGTAGTGAGTTGTTTGCGGAGCAGATGCACAGAGTGATCTTTGTCTGTGACAGAGAAGCCGATATTTACGACTATCTGGCATATAAGTTAAGTCACGGTGAGCGCTTTGTGGTGCGGGCTAAACACCTCAGAGCGGTTGAGGAAGCGAATGCCTAACTGTGCAGCCACCTTCAAGCTCAGCCTGAGTTAGGGGGGTATCAGGTTCAGATCCCGGAAAAAGGGATGAAAGGCAAAAACGGTAAAGCGAAAAATCGACCTTACCGCACAGCCAAATTATCACTAAAAAGCGTTTCAGAGATTGTGTTCAAGCGAAAAGAAAAAGAGGTGTGGCTGAACGCAGTATTGGCGGAAGAGGTTTCGCCGCCTTCTGGCGTAGAGGGATTGCGCTGGCTCTTGCTCACGACAGAGCCTGTCGATACGTTTGAAGCCGCGCTTAAAGTGATACGCATATACGCAGCGCGTTGGCGAATAGAAGATTTTCATAAGGCCTGGAAAACAGGCTGCAAAGCGGAAGAGCAACGGATGGTTACGCCTGAAAACTTAGAACGTATGTTATCAATCCTGGCTTTTGTTGCAGTGCGGCTGATGCAGTTGAGGGAGAGCTTTACGTTACTGTATCTGTTAAAAAGTGAGGGTTTAGTGGATGAAGCGGAGCAAGTTGCCAGCATGCCCTGTGGCAAGGTGATGACGGAAGATGAATGGCGGCTGCTCGCCTTTTTGCAAGGTGAAGAGGTCAAACTGGAAAGTCCACCGACACTGCAATGGGCCTACCTAGCGCTGGCTAAGATGGGAGGGTTCACAGATACGAAGGGTACAGGCGTAGCGGGCTGGGATACGCTTTGGAAGGGATGGGCCAAGCTACAGGAGCGCGTGGCGGGTATGCAAGCGGCGCGAGAGATGCAGGAGAAGGGGCTTCTACAATAAGTAAAATAAACATCACAAAAAGATGTGATCAAGAGACAGCTTAACATCTCATCCCTGAGATGGGTTCAGCTCCTACAAACCCGATAGATCTGTTACCCAAGTTTGACCAGTCCCAGAAATCTTGTTCTTGAGGGTCAACGCTGACTCCGGGTATACACGGAGTTCCTGATAATATACTGTTAGGTATTACAGGGAGGTTTGATGCATCTAAAAGTTTTAGTAAAAGTATTCTTGGGTTTACTGTCAATTATCTTTTTATATTTAAGTATTGTTCTTATTTGGGCTTCTTTTTCTGTCACACAGGTTTTACCTAAAATCACAGACATTAATGAACCCTCAATTTTATCAGAGGAACAAAAATATATATTACTTAAAATTGAGGATCCTGTTTTTTACTCACATTACGGACTTAATATTTCTCAAGGTCAGGGGTTAACAACTATCACATCGTCATTAGCTCGAAATATGTTTCTATTTGGCGAAGAGCTAACAGGTGTGAAAGGTGGTTTCCAATCATTTTATCGAAGTGTATTCGAGTGTTGTAAAAAAGTAGATTTAGGCCGTGATATGATGGCTTTAGTTTTAAACCATAACTTGTCAAAAGATCATCAACTATATATTTTCGTGACTAGTTCATACATGGGTAGCAATAAGGGTAAATCAGTCATTGGGCTAAAGGCGGCTGCAAATACTTACTTTGGAAAATATATTTCAAACTTATCTAATGGTGAATTTATTACTTTAGTTGCAATGCTTAAAGCACCCGACTTTTTCCATCCTACGAAAGGTTCTGAAGAGCTTAAAAGTCGCGTTGCTAATATTAATAAAATATTGGCTGGTACTTGTAAAGCGAATGGCTGGTTAGATAAGTAGGTGAGCATAAGTTTTCAGAGCTGCTCTCTGTTTGTTTTTTATGCAGTGGTACAGATATTTTTGCGTTTTTTCACCGACTCCAGTATACATGCATCAATTTTCAACATCATGCGTACCAATCCGTGAAAGTAGTATGGCGCCTTACTGAGGCCGAACAAATTACCCTTAGAGAAGCTGTGGCTAATCACCCCAAACATCGTTGTAGAATCCGGGCTCATGCCATCCTACTCAGCCATAAGAGATACGATATTAAGCAGCTAGCGGATATCTTCGATACCAGTTTGGAGACGCTTTCTAAATGGATCGATTGCTGGGAAGAGTTCGGGATCTCAAGCCTTTATGACGCAAAGCGAACGGGGCGGCCCACTATTTATACGGATGAGGAGAAACAGCGCCTGAAAGAGCTTGTGGATGAGGAGCCTCATCAACTCAAGCGAGCCCAGTCCCTGATGGAGAAAGAAAGCGGCAAAAAAGCCAGCGTTTCAACGATTAAGCGAACGTTGAAAAAAAATTTAACTACAGCCATAAAAGAGCCAGACATTCACTCAAACTAAAGCGTGATGAAGAGGCGTTCCGAAAGTGTTACAACACCCTGAATAAATTTATAAAGCTTGAACAAGAGGGCGAGTTGGACCTCTATTATTTCGATGAATCAGGTTTCAGCCAAAAATCGAACTTACCTTACGCATGGAGCCCAGTCGGTGAGCCGTTTGCATTTCCTGCCTATTCGCATAGTAAGCGATTGAACGTACTTGGCTTTTTAAGCCGCCAAGGAAAGCTGGTTTACCACAGCACCGAAGGTCACGTTACTACTGACACAGTCATCGAGGCGTTTGAAAAGCTGATAGAAAATAAGCCACACACTGCAAAGAAAAAACTGACAGTCGTTTTTCTGGACAACGCATCTTTTCACCGCTCTGCGAAATTTAAAGAGAAATGCAGTGACTGGATAACAGAGGGTGTTTTGGTGCTGTATCTGCCAGCTTATTCGCCAGAGCTGAATATCATAGAAATACTATGGCGGAAAATTAAGTATGAATGGCTTCCCACCTGCGCTTTTGAAACATTTGAAAATCTGACCAAGTGTGTAAAAAACACCCTGTCTAATTATCCATCTAAATACAGAATAACTTTTACCTAGGCACTTACTTCTTACAAGCATTGTGCAAGTAATTAGGCGTTAGCTACTCAGAGGATAACTACCATTAAATTTTCAATATTAACTATTTTAAGTGTACTTTATTCATCATTAGGTATAGCGGGTGAAATCTATGAAACGTTTCCTGAGCAAATAAAACCCACTGAAAAGTATGTATTTTACTCTCATGGATTCATTGTTGAAGGAAAAAACCCTAAACCTAAAAATGAACGTTGGGGTATTTACGATTTTCCAGCTATTAAAAAATCGTTGGCTGATGCAGATTATAACTTAATTGCTTACCATCGCCCCGCAAAAACTGATCCATTTAAATATGCAGGAAAATTAGCTAATGACGTACGGACATTGGTTAAAAATGGAGTGGATATTGAAAACATAACCGTTTTAGGTTTTTCCCGCGGAGCATTCATAACTGGGATTACGTCACACAACCTAGCTGATCTTCCAGTGAATACCATTCTTTTAGCTGGTTGTGGACGGATCATTAGGAAAAAGTATTCGGAGATAAGAGTTCATGGTCATGTTTTATCTGTTTACGAAACAACAGATGGCGCAAGTACATGCAAAAAGTTAAAAGAGAAAAGTACTGAGGTTAAGTCATTCGAAGAAATAGCCATTTCAACGGGTAAAGAACATGGGGCATTTTATAGGCCAATTCCTGAGTGGATTGAGCCAGTTAAAAGCTGGATAAAATCCAAACGTAGCTAACAAGCCAAGTCAATCGGATTCGTAATATTGTTGCATTTTTTGCTAAGAGCTGCAAAAAACTGCGCCAATATCACCTACCGTTGCTTGGGGCGCTTGTTTCACAAGGAAGCATCTTGAAGAAGTTTAGAATCATCATTTTTACTTTAGTTTCAATATTATTTGTTGCTGGTGTTTTTAGTAAAAAGCACGTAGTCGCCTGCGAAACAGTTCAGTATTCTAATTATGAGGAGATAGCTGCCGGTATTTTTGTATCGACAGAGTTAAAAGATAAGCAGCAAGTTCTCCATAATGTTTTAGCAGGAAGAAATAGAGTCAACTCAACTTTTGGGGATATGGAAGCATTACCCAAAATCGTATTTGTAGCTAACAAAGAAGAAGCAGATAAATTTGGCGCTAATACAACAGCGACAATACATTATTATCCGCTGGGAACCTGTATAGTATATGGTCCAAAAGGTCAGAGTGTGGACGTGATTGCTCATGAATTGACGCATGCAGAGGTTGTGCATAAAGTTGGTTTTATCAATTACCTGCAGGAAATACCTGTCTGGTTTAATGAAGGGATAGCATTAATGGTAGATTATCGAGAGCCATTTCTTCCTGGAAATATTGAATTAAGTCAAGAGCAAATTGATGCTGTAAAAGAGCTTGAATTTGGATATGAATTCTTTAATGGTAAAAATATCCACGAAAATTATCTGGCTTCAAGGATGGCAGTAGATAAAATCGATCCGTCAACATTGTATGAAAAACTATTGCTTATCCGAAACGGAGAAAGCTTTAATAATGTGTTTAAATTGTGAAACTAACAAATTGCTCCACAGAATTCCGCTTACCGTCGCGATTTTTGCTTACGCAAAAAGTAGCGCCAACAAGATCTACCTGTGAGCAAGGCGTTATAGCTTCTGAGTAATGAACATGAATCTAGGCCCGTATAAATATTTTATAGATAGCGTGGTTTCTATTAGTGATTCTGTGCCTGCAAGTTGGATTCGGCGTGGTAAATTCCCAGCAACAGAAGGCAATGAATACCGTAACTCTATTCTGGCAACATTAACTGATGAGCAGAGATCGGAGTTATCGAAAATTGTTCAAGAATCAAAAGAGTCAGGGATTCATGATCTCTTGGTCCTGATCTCTGAAACATCTGATATAAACTAAGTAGGTGAGCATAAGTTTTCAGAGCTGCTCTCTGTTTGTTTTTTATGCAGTGGTACAGATATTTTTGCGTTTTTTCACCGACTCCAGTATACATGCATCAATTTTCAACATCATGCGTACCAATCCGTGAAAGTAGTATGGCGCCTTACTGAGGCCGAACAAATTACCCTTAGAGAAGCTGTGGCTAATCACCCCAAACATCGTTGTAGAATCCGGGCTCATGCCATCCTACTCAGCCATAAGAGATACGATATTAAGCAGCTAGCGGATATCTTCGATACCAGTTTGGAGACGCTTTCTAAATGGATCGATTGCTGGGAAGAGTTCGGGATCTCAAGCCTTTATGACGCAAAGCGAACGGGGCGGCCCACTATTTATACGGATGAGGAGAAACAGCGCCTGAAAGAGCTTGTGGATGAGGAGCCTCATCAACTCAAGCGAGCCCAGTCCCTGATGGAGAAAGAAAGCGGCAAAAAAGCCAGCGTTTCAACGATTAAGCGAACGTTGAAAAAAAATTTAACTACAGCCATAAAAGAGCCAGACATTCACTCAAACTAAAGCGTGATGAAGAGGCGTTCCGAAAGTGTTACAACACCCTGAATAAATTTATAAAGCTTGAACAAGAGGGCGAGTTGGACCTCTATTATTTCGATGAATCAGGTTTCAGCCAAAAATCGAACTTACCTTACGCATGGAGCCCAGTCGGTGAGCCGTTTGCATTTCCTGCCTATTCGCATAGTAAGCGATTGAACGTACTTGGCTTTTTAAGCCGCCAAGGAAAGCTGGTTTACCACAGCACCGAAGGTCACGTTACTACTGACACAGTCATCGAGGCGTTTGAAAAGCTGATAGAAAATAAGCCACACACTGCAAAGAAAAAACTGACAGTCGTTTTTCTGGACAACGCATCTTTTCACCGCTCTGCGAAATTTAAAGAGAAATGCAGTGACTGGATAACAGAGGGTGTTTTGGTGCTGTATCTGCCAGCTTATTCGCCAGAGCTGAATATCATAGAAATACTATGGCGGAAAATTAAGTATGAATGGCTTCCCACCTGCGCTTTTGAAACATTTGAAAATCTGACCAAGTGTGTAAAAAACACCCTGTCTAATTATCCATCTAAATACAGAATAACTTTTACCTAGGCACTTACAACGGTAACTCATTGCCAGTCGAGCCATTTGGAGCAGGGCTTAATTTTGACTTTGTTACTCGTCTGGATGGCGAGGAGTGGCCTAAATGACTTGCCATAACAAGGCGCAGAATTTGACCGTATTCTGCGCCATCCGGCAAATGAGCTTGGCGTTATAAGGCCGTCGAATGAAAGTGATGATTTCTACAATGATTACTCTTTTACTATTTGTAGTCTCATTCATATCTTTAATGTCAACTTGTATTTACGGGTGTTCAAATACGGGTATACAGTTATACCTAAAAATAAGCACAATAATTCTAGGCGGCCTCTTAGGTTTTTGCTTTTATCAGTTATATATTCGTTTTAAGGTTTGTAAATGTAACTTTAAAAGTTAGTCTGTGGCAGGGCTCTTATAACTAACAAGGATAGGTCGCGCGCAGCCGCGACTTAATCCAGTCGTTGGACAAGCCTGGGGCTACTTATATAGGAAATATCTCATCGCGAGGAAGGAGGGGTTTATGTTGCTCTTTTTTTCGAGCCAAGCACGGCCCGGATTGCCAACGGAATATTGGCAACCAACTGTATTTACGGTTTTTTTATCGCGGCATTCACTCTCCTAACTTCAATTTTATTTTGCTACGCCACAACTCCTTTTGCTTGGTCACATCCTTGTTTTAGCTCGTCAGGCCAAAGATGACATGGCGGCCTCGGCGGATAAAGCAGAGGTCCATTTCATCGTGGCATTTTGGACAGCACACCATTTTTTGTATTCTGCTGAGCACAGCTGGTAATACGACCTTGAGCATCAGTTGTAACCGACATTCCGCAGCGATTTATGCTGGCAGCATTATTTTCTCGCCCAGGCGTTGTCGCCAGCCCTCTGAACCGTCTCTCCACCTAAGCCAGAAGCGGCAGTCTTAAATTTCGGGATCACCAAGCCTACCGCGCCGGGGCACAGTATGTGTTTTTCTTTTCCGCCGCTCATTCCAACTGGTAGAGCCGCGCTATCTCTTTACCGCACAGGCGGAGGATTTTCTCCTTTTCTTCCGTCAACCCAGTGACGCAGGCAGCTAGCCCTGGCGCATTCACTAAGTGGATCCCGTTCATCCGTGGAAGATCCACCTCATCGTCGGGGTGGCGGTGGGCTTGCCCACTTGGTTAAGCACGGTTTCATCTGCTGTTTTCAGGTTTTCCCGCAATTGGTATTGGCCTGCGTTGTACACTATCAGGCACAGCGTCATCACCATCATCAACGCCTCGATCCGCTCCGGCTTTTTCAAGAACACCCCATTGAGGTGAAACTGGGGGTCTTTGATCAGGCGGAAACCCCGCTCGACCCCTTGTTGCGATTTGTAGGCGGCGAGCAGGCCAGCGACCTCCTGGTTGGCCAGTTCATTGGTCGCCAGCACGAAACGGCCCAGCTTGTTACGGTGCGGCCGGATCTTGTCCTGGCAGGGAGTCGACTCAAGTTCGAGCCGGTAGTGCGACACCTCAGGCTCGGCGTCTTTTTTCGGCCGACCACGACCTGCGTGTTTTTTCACCTCGCTGACCTCAACGTGACTAAGCCGGTGGTATTTGAGTTTACGCTCAAACTGCGCCGCCGCGTTGCGCGCGTCTTGTTTGCAGGCAAAGGCCTGCCCGGCCAGTTTGCGGGCCTGGCTTTCCGCTTCGGCCCCGGCTTTGGCGATGCGCTTGTCCAGAGTGCGACACTCTCTTTGCTCGGCCTGGCTGGAGTGGACCAGCAGCCACTGCTGCTTCAGCCCGCGCTCCACCTGGCCCAGCAAGACACCTTGATAACCTTGTTCCAGCGGCTGCCAGGCGAAGTCACTGGTATCGGCCTCGACCAGGAGTTTGACCGCTTTTACGCTTTCTGGCGCCCGAGTGACCCAGAGGTAGGCCGCTGTCAGCAGTTTTCCGTGGACGTAGAGCGCCGAATCCGCGATAACCAGCAGCTCCGGGCTGTTCTCCAGTGCTTGGCGGAAGGACTGGAGTTTGGCTAGGGTGGCGTGGAAGCTGGCTTTGTCCTGGCTGTTGCCGTCCAGGCCTTCGCTCCAGATCGGTAAGTCCGCCGGACCGCTGACGATCAGGGACAAGACGAGTTGTTTGAGATCCGGCCGGTGATCTTTGGAGTAGCCCTGCTTGGGCAAGGGCGGTCTGGACTCGCCTTCCAGGTAAAGGTGTTCGAGATCATACTCGCCCACTAATTTGAAGCTGGTGCTGTCCAACCGGAGGGTTTGCCGTCTACCGGGCGGGGTGAATTCCTGGTGGATCTCATTGGCAATCTCGGCGAGCAGCGCAGTGACACCGTATTCGTAACAGGCGTCCAGGGTACGGCCCAGCGCGTCATCGTTCAACTGGGCGGCCTTGACACCTTCGCCAAATAACAGGGAAACCGCTTTGTCTTCAAAAAACTGGGGCGATAGATAAATGGGGTTCTGAGTGAAGCCCAGGCCGTTGATGATCATGGCCTTGATACGCTGGCCATGGCTGAGCTTGGAGCCATGCTGTTTGGACACCGGCAGTCTGGCGTCGATGCGTTAGACCAGTTTGAGCTTGTCGACGAAGCCGGCAACCAGGCCATGGTGGCCGAGAGTTTCAACCCGGATCTGTCCCGATTTAATGCTGGTGTTGATGGCGGCCATAGCGCTCCCCGTTAATACATATCCTGGGACGATTGTGCCATGGCAGCGGTCAGAGGCTTGTGATCTTTTGGCTATAGTTTCTGTGATCTTTCAGACATTGGACACGCTAAAGTGAGATAGATCACATTTTTAAATTATCTAGGTGAGATGCAAATGGTGCGGAATGTCGGTTGTAACCGTTTTAAGGTTTGTTTGGCGTTGCCGTGCAAGAAGCCATAATTACGTGCTCGTCGAAAACCTTTCGGTAGCACATGTTGTAGCACCCGCCACAGGAATGCGCTTGCCGCTTCGGTGATGGTTTCGTATTGCTTTGTTTTGCTCTCTTTATAGCGGAACGTCACCTGGCCCTTGCTCAGCGATAAAATATTGCGCTCGCTGATGACCCCGCGATAAAGGTATCTGGCGAGATAGGTTAACGCACCTTCTCCCTGGCCAGCATAATCACAACTGGCTACCCATTGTTTGGGTGTTTTAGCGGGCAAATAGAAGTGAGCCTGAGCCATCAATGCAATAAACTTACCGCGAAACACACGGGCCAGGTTATCGGCGTTAAACAGGTATTTGCCGGCCTTGGTTGGCCATCAACCCAGTCAATATCAAACCCCTCAATCATATCGTTGAGCATTAAGGCACTGCTTTGTTGTACTAGCGGCGTCATGTGGGCATACATGGCGGTGGTTTTTAGGTCCTGGTGGCCAAGAATATGGGCAATCGCACTTAACGATAAGCCGCGTTCAAGTAAATGGGTGGCCAGGCAATGGCGTAAGGTATGAATATGTACGTTCTTACTGATAGCACAGTCTTTGGCAACTAATTTTATGGCTTTTTGTACACCGCCTTTATCCATGACCATGGGTTTGCCATTACGGATATGCGGGGGATTTCCACCCGGAAACAGCAATGTTGGATGACGGTGGGTTCGCCAATATCGACGCAGTGCCAACAGGGTTTTATGGGGCAGGTCGACAAAGCGGTCCTTTTTGCTTTTGGTAAAACGCAGATGGACGCGCATTAAATGACTGTCAATATCGGAGACTTTTAAGTTAAGGGACTCACTGAGACGCAGGCCCATGCTGTAGGTGGTCAGAAAGTAGACCTGATAGCTCAATTTGCGGGTGGCATTAATTATCGCGTTAACCTCAGTTTGGGTTAATACATCTTGCAGCGTTTGTACTTTAGGCGGCTTGACGATGTTGACCCACACCCAGGGTCGCTCGAGCACATGTTTATAGAAAAACTGGATGGCATTGCGGGATATCTTGACCGAGCTCCATGATTTGTTTTCAACCAGGGTAATAAAATAGCGCTTAAGTTGCTCAGTGGAGAGATGGTCAGGACAGGTATCGAAGTGCGTCGCAATATGGCGGATATAGCAATTATACATTTCGATTGTTTCTGAGCTTTTTCCTTGTAAAGTCAATTCATTAAGATATTGTGGATAGAGTTTATTAAAGCGGGTTTGTTCGTCGTTGTTCATCAGTAACTCCTTACACCCCAAGACATTCAGGGTATATAAGAAGTAGAGATGAAGATGCTTTTTCCTGCCGCACAGCGGCTTCGTTCAACAAGGGCGTGCAATCTGACTCCGCAAACTGTCACGCTTTTTGTACCAAAAAGCCCGCCAGCTTGCTACGCAGTTGACGCCGGCGTTAGGCATACTATGGCACTTACATTCACAGATGAAATTTGGAATCGAGCAGCCTTAGAGGCAGGTGGTATCGCACCTGGCGAAGGAGATTCTGCGCTAGCAGATTTGTTAGTGGTGCACGGAATGATTATGAACGGTGGCATTGATCATGCGCTAAATGTAGTAAGTGAAGAAGATTACTACAATGGTATGTTGGGCTATAGATACTTTAATTTCAGTAACGTAGTTAATCTATTAGAGAAAGCGAGGAATGTGCCTGAATCTGAACTGGAAAATATTGATGAGGACTATGAAAACATTGTGACGGATGACGATGTACTAGTACGTGCATTCAAGTCAAAAATTAATCTTTCACCAAATGATTTCTCTCCTTTGGTAAAATCGAATGCCTAACTAACAAGGATAGGTCGCGCGCAGCCGCGACTTAATCCTATGGTTGGACAAGCCCGGTGCTACTTATATAGGAAATATCTAATCGCGAGGAAGGAGGGCTTTATGTTGCTCTTTTTTTCGAGCCGATCACGGCCTGGATTGCCAACGGAATATTGGCAACCAACTGTATTTACGGTTTTTTTATCGCGGCATTCACTCTCCTAACTTCAATTTTATTTTGCTACGCCACAACTCCGTTCGCTTGGTCACATCCTTGTTTTAGCTCGTCAAACCAAAAATGACATGGCGGCCCAGGGGGATAAAGCAGAGATCCATTTCATCGTGGCATTTTGGACAACACACCATTTTTCGCACTTTGGTGAGCACGGCTGGTAATACGACCTTGAGCATCAGTTGTAACCGTTTTAAGGTCTGTTTGGCGTTGCCGTGCAAGAAGCCATAACTACGTGCTCGACGAAAACCTTTCGGTAGAACATGTTGTAGCACCCGCCACAGGAATGCGCTTGCCGCTTCAGTGATGGTTTTGTATTGCTTTGTTTTGCTCTCTTTATAGCGGAACGTCACCTGGTCCTTGCTCAGCGATAAAATATTACGCTCGCTGATGACCCCGTGATAAAGGTATCTGGCGAGATAGGTTAACGCACCTTCTCCCTGGCCAGTATAATCACAACTGGCCACCCATTCTTCAGGTGTTTTGGCGGGCAAATAGAAGTGAGCCTGAGCCATCAACGCAATAAACTTGCCGCGAAACACACGGGCCAGGTTATCGGCGTTAAACAGGTATTTGCCGGCCTTGGTTGGCCATCAACCCAGTCAATATCAAACCCCTCAATCATATCGTTGAGCATTAAGGCACTGCTTTGTTGTACCAGCGGCGTCATGTGGGCATACATGGCGGTGGTTTTTAGGTCCTGGTGGTCAAGAATATGGGCAATCGCACTTAGCGATAGGCCGCGTTCAAGCAAATGGGTGGCCAGGCAATGGCGTAAGGTATGAATATGTACGTTCTTACTGATAGCACAGTCTTTGGCGACTAACTTTATGGCTTTTTGTACCCCGCCTTTATCCATGACCATGGGTTTACCATTACGGATATGCGGGGGGGTTCCACCCGGAAACAGCAATGTCGGATGACGGTGGGTTCGCCAGTAGCGGCGCAGTGCCAACAGGGTTTTATGGTGCAGGTCGACAAAGCGGTCCTTTTTACTTTTGGTAAAACGCAGGTGGACGCGCATTAAATGGCTGTCAATATCGGTAACTTTTAAGTTAAGGGACTCACTGAGACGCAGGCCCATGCTGTAGGTGGTCAGAAAGTAGACCTGATAGCTCAATTTACGGCTGGCATTAATTTAACCTTGGTAAACCACCGCCTCTGGCGGTGTGACTCGACTAGGCTCTGCCGTTCAGGTGTATAAGTTGAACCAAGTACGATAGGTTAAGGCCGCTGGATTCCCTCGTGCGAGGGAATGACGTTTTTTCTCAGGTAATAACGCGATCACCGTCATTACCAGCTCGACTGGTAATCCAGCGGCTTATAAGCGCAAAGGTCCGTTTTATTTATTGTTTTTTAGCCTCTTCCAGAGGCTTTCATCATACCCCGGCTTTGCGGGTGGCATTAATTATCGCGTTGACCTCAGCTTGGGTTAATACATCTTGCAGGGTTTGTACTTTGGGTGGTTTGACGATGTTGACCCACACCCAGGGTCGCTCCAGCACATGTTTATAGAAGAACTGGATGGCATTGCGGGCAATCTTGACCGAGCTCCATGATTTGTTTCAACCAGGTTAATAAAATAGCGCTTAAGTTGTTCGGTGGAGAGATGGTCAGGGCAGGTATCGAAGTGCGTCGAAATATGGCGGATATAGCGACTGTACATTTCGATTGTTTTTGGGCTTTTTCCTTGTAACGTCAATTCATTAAGATATTGTGGGTAGAGTTTATTAAAGCGGCTTCGTTCAACACGTCGTTAATATTCTTTTGATGAAATGCGGTGGTCATAGAGCCAACGGTATTCAAAACCTTACTGTTCTCAGAATTCATATTTTTTCCTCTGGTTAATGTTAAGTTTGCAGTGAACTTCATTGAATTAATTCACATACATATACTTAGACGGATCGGCGCAAGCAGGTGTGACACAATAAACTGTATTTTTCGGATAATAGGGTAATAAATGATTGCTTATTAGATGGTTTTTTTCGCACCGAAACTCAGTGAGTTACGCGAACTGCTTGTTTGGAATGGCTTATGAGGCGAGCTGGAATTACTGAGGGGGATGGCGCTGATGGGGAACTGGAGGCGGGTTGATGCTCCAATCCATTAGAAAAAACCTTACAAACCTCTAATCAGGTAACTATCAAAAGAATCCAGGGGTTGCACGTTTTGGGCGAGGAGTGTCGATTGCTCAGCTGCTTTGTACTAAATCGCGATTAGGTTGGTGCAGCAGGGGTATCTATATTATTGTTGACACTCATTCTTAAAACCATCTACTATCCCTGAATGCAAAATCTTAAGTTTCATTCATTCCATCAGCATTTACAGCCTCACCATATCTGGCTGGAAGAGCTATTGCTTGAGTGAAATGAAATAAGATAAGCCCAATCACCGAGAAAGCCCTTCCAGCATCGTTGGAAGGGTTTTTTTTATGATTTTTATTAGGGGTTAATATGGAACTTAAGATCGGTAATCAAGCCAAAGGTGTCCGGATAATTAGTGGTGATACTGCTAAGAAAAGAAGACAGCTGCTGAACAGCTTAATAGAGTTGGCTGAAGAACGTGGATTTAATGAAATCACGCTCCCATGTATTGAGCCTTCACAGGTATATCAGGAAAAAGCAGGCGAGGAAATATTAGATCAAATGTATGTCTTCCCAGATAAGAAGGGAAGAAGCCTGTGTCTAAGACCCGAAGCCACAGCAACAGTTCAATTGATAGCCGATAAACACTTTAGACGCAATAAAGACTTGAAGCTTTGGTATTTCGAGCGTTGTTGGCGCTATGAGAACCCTCAAAAAGGTCGATATCGTGAATTTTTTCAATTCGGAATGGAAGTGATAAACCCTAGCGGCACTGAAATAAAAGATGAATTGATCGCAATAGCCAAGCAAATGGTCTCGTTGCAAACAACTGATTATGAAGTCGTGACATCTGTTAAGCGAGGATTAGATTACTATACATCCGAGGGTTTCGAGATCTCAGTTCCAATGTTGGGTGCGCAGAAGCAAGTTGTTGGGGGCGGGGCTTATGAACAAGGTATTGGCTTTGCTATTGGCTTCGATCGTCTAATTCTTTGCGAATAAGTAGAATCGTTGGAATGCTGAAAACCTTTGTTTTCAGCATTTTCAGCAAAACCACTGATGGCTGGCCAACCTCGAGGAGGCTTCGACCAAGAACCACTCTGAAGCCCAGCCATTAGAAAATGTCTTGTCAATAACTAATCTTGAAATTGTCAAAAGACATGTCATTTTGCTCGTAGTGGGCGAAAACCGACCATTTAGCAATCACTCGTTGCCTAGTATAAGATAAGAATCCCCCAATCCAGTATGAGACTTTATTACTCTCCCACAAAAGTGTCACCGCAAAAAAGGTCTGGGGGACGGAGACACAGCGGACTGACTGAACCCTTCGCCTGCGCTTTTGGCGTATATGGTCCGGATGCTCATGATGGCGGATGGTTATCTTACGGGTAAATGTGACGAAAGCTGTCTGCCCAATATCACCTTTTGCGGTAAGCCCATCAACCTGGGCATCGAGTAAATAGAGCCTGTTCTGTAACTCATATCTTTATTCTTCAGTCGTAGTTTAGAATTTACGGCTTATCTTTTGGTCTTGGCCACAGTTAGCAATTACTATCGATGCGACAGCTTGATTTAAGCTTACTTGGAAATACAGTGCCTTTTGCAGGCACCGAGCCTACGGTCAGGCTACTAGAGCCCCATTTTGTGAGAATGACGGTTTACCTTGTTTCAGGATAGGAGCTAGATATAGAGCAGAATGAAAATATGTATAGGTTTTATGGCTTTATAGGTTGTGCTATGTCGTTGTTTTAATGCACTATGCAGACATAATGTGAAGTTAAACAAGAGCAAATAATGGGAAAACAATTTAAACAGTTGTCCAGTGAGTTCGAGGCATTTATCAGCCAACAGAAAATGTTTTTTGTTGGTTCGGCAACTGCTGACAGTAAAGTGAATATCTCACCCAAGGGCATGGATAGTTTACGCGTTTTAAGTCCTAATCGGGTTGTGTGGCTAAACGTGACCGGAAGCGGCAATGAAACGGCTGCCCATATACAAGAGCACCCCAGAATGACCGTCATGTTCTGTGCATTTGAGGGAAGGCCACTCATTCTACGTTTGTACGGACAAGCTAAGGTAGTTCATCACAACGATCCCGAATGGGCTGAGCTGTACAGTCAGTTTGAGCCTTTAGCTGGCGCCAGACAAATATTCGATCTGAACATAGAGATGGTGCAGGGGTCCTGTGGTATGTCGGTTCCCTTTTTCGATTATCAGGGTGAGCGAGATGCATTAAAACAGTGGGCTGAGAAAAAGGGACCAGAAGGAGTCGCGGCGTATTGGGAAAAGAACAACCAAGTCAGCCTGGATGGCCAGCCAAGCCATATAGTGGCTAAAAATATAGGTTAAACCAGCGCATGTCGATGGATAAACCCGTAATCTATTTTTTGCCCGGGACTATGTGCGATAGCCGCTTATGGCAGTGGCTTTGGCCCTATCTTGAACCTCATTTTTCTTTAGTGCATGTGGATTTACCCGTTGGCGATAATATAGAGGAAATTGTCGAGTCACTGGCGCAGCAGCTTCCACTCACCTCGATTAATTTACTGGGCTTTTCACTCGGCGGTTATTTAGCCAGTGCATTTGCCGTGCGTTATCCCAAGCGGCTGGACCGGCTTTGTGTCCTGGCTAACTCGCCAAACGGGCTATCCGGCGCTGAAGTGGCTAGAAGAAGGCAAACGATACATTGGGTTGAAACCAATGGTTATGCGGGTATTCCGAGCAAAAAAATCAATCAGTTGCTGCACAGATCTCATCGTAATAGCGCGTTGATACATAATGTGATTGCTGAAATGGACAGGGAACTGGGTATAACAGCATTGCTACAGCAGCTTAAGTCCACCACCCAAAGAGTGGATTTGTCCGCAGATTTGGTAAAGCTTTCTATTCCTGTCACTTTTTCTTATGGCGATGAAGACGACTTAGTAGATCTGGTCAGGATCAAAAACCTAAGCCAGCAAAATAAGCTTATTCAATCATTTGAAATAACCTGCTCCGGTCATATGTTACCGCTGGAACAAGCTGAACAAGTCAGCCTGGTAATTTCTAAATGGATGTCGCGTTCAGCAATATAAGTAGAGGGCTGACTCGTGTTTATGTAAGTTACGGTTGCGGGAAGACAATTAAGTTTGATCGGTTACATTAAAGTCTGATCAAGTTTGAACGCTTTGCCACGTAAAGCGTACAAGTCAAAAATTACGCCAGGTATAATTTCGGATTCGAAAATGTATGGTTAAAGGGCTTGGGTAAGCTAAGTTCAGATACTATCGGCGTTATGAAATAATTCGTAAAACTCCTTCAGGTTTTGACATTTGATGATGTTCTCTCGAGCGAAAGTATACAATCTACATCAGGTTTATTCGCAACTATCACATTACGAAGAGGCCTGTGACCGGAACTAGCCCATCATGCTTGAAATAGGGCTTTATGGGGCGTTGCTCTGCACCCCATGTCTGATGATACTCAGTGAATTTAACCTGATACTTACTGTGGTATTTCCTGAACTTCTAACACCCACTGCGACAGATTCCAACCAGTGTAGCAGTCAGACCCAGTATAGCCTGGAACGTTTCCAACATATACGCGGAGCTGATGTTCACCAGCATTGATGCCATCACAATACCCTACAACTGTACCTCCCCTGTGATGATTTGTGACATTATCACCTATGTAGAGATCATTTTTTATTTGAATATCGCAAGTGGAAAGCTCTTCATCGATAACGATTCCCCAACGGCAAGCTTTAGAACCTCCTCGAACCCTAAAATTGTCGTGATACAGAATTCTCAATGTAGACTTGTCTTCAGACTTTTTAAAGTCCAAAATTCGGTTATCCACAGAGCCCTCACCTATGTCATTATTACCTGTTTAATTACTATTATGTAGTGTAAAGCTCTTAGTTTTTCGTCATTTGCAGGGTATTAAGGCGGGCTTGAGGGCGTTATTTTGAATGTTAAGGGTTTTATATGTGCCTTGAATGTGATCAAATAGGTTTTTTCTGAGGAAACCAGACACAAACAAATATTATCAAAATTGGTAAAAACTCAATGCGATCCTTAATAAAATAAATATCAGTTAACTCAGCCGTAGCACTGGGTTCATAAAGCGGTTGCGGGAGCTGAAACCTGAATACCTCATCGCGGCGCTAATTCAAACTTTAGGAAGCAGAGATAAAGCCAACTTAGCCGATATTCACCGCTGCTATGGGAAGCTCAGTGGCGACAATATTGAGTATAAGCCGTTTCACAATTAGCTTAAGAAAGCGTCTCTGACCAACTTGTTGAAGACGATGGTCACTCAAGCTGCCGAGCAATGGTTGTTAACCCCTTTCCAGACTGCGATGCCCAGCAAATATCCATTTCGCTCCGTTCATATACATGACGGCAGTTCACTGAAATTAGACGATGCCCTGGCCGGTGTTTTCCCGGGCCGCTTCACCAAAACGGCACCTGCCGCCATTGAATTACACATGAGCATGGATCTCGCGACCGGTTCAATGAATTATCTCGATATAGCGGCTGGCAAAGAGAGCGAGCGCCATTATATGCCATTTGCGAATGAGCTAAAGGGAACCCTCAGCTTGATGGACGCTGGATACTTCGACATAAGCTGGTGTCATGAGGCCGACCGGACGGGTGGCTACTATGTGATACGAACGAGCAATGCTATTAATCCATAAGTGATTGAAGCCATTGATGAGAATGGTAAATCAGTGGATAAGTGGGCGGGTAAAAAGCTGAAAGAGCTGGCGCTGAAGGGCAGGAATTCGTTCGATTTGAGTGTTCGCTGGGCGAGAAAATCCGGCATATTCCGCCTGTTCGCTTTTTGGGATCGCAAGACAAAAAAAGTCGGATTTCTCATTACTAATCTGAGTCGAAATGAATTCAGTATAGCCGACATCCTCAATCTATAGTGAGCTTACGGCAGCATAGCTTGATTTGAAATAAGAAAGCGAGTTCCGGCTGAGTTGCCGGAACTGTTTAGATATTTTCCTGGTAGTTCCAGGGCAGGTAGTTCTGAGGTTCGGCTTTCACTGCTTCCTGGTTGCGTTGCAACGCGTTGAAGTAGTCAAAGACATTTATTTCCGATCTCGCCGCAGTGGCTATCATTGAGGTGAGTACGTCGCCTATGCTTGCTCCTGATAATGTTTTGTAAAACATGACATTCTTTCGGTTGCGCACCACAAGCTTGAGCTGCGCTTCCATCAGGTTGTTATCCAAATGGGCCCCTTCTACCGTGCAGAAACTCGCCAGGCCAGCAAAATGCTTGTCGAAGTAGCTGATCGCTTTGCTCAAGCCACTATTGGCTTCCACCGTTTCCTCTTCCAGGTGCTTATTGCCCCACGCCCTTATGTTTTCCATCACGGGAAGTGAATGTTTTTTGTGGTAAACCAGCCGCTCTGCGTTGGTCAGCTGCTGCTCCACTCCCTGTGGGAAATGGCTTATCACATCGACGTATTGTCGCCGTCCATGACGGTTGCACAAAGAGTGCATTACCTTGGTAACGGTCGGCCGGTTGCTGGACAAGGTGTCACTCATTATAATGGGCGGCGGGCTTGATGGGTCTCTATGGCTTAACATCTCATCGATGAATTCGCCGGCATGACCTATGTTGGTTTTGAACAGGATTATCTGTCTATCTTGGGTTGTGGTGGTTATCAGACCTGAGGTATAAACGCCGGCTCTGATTCGCTCTTTGTCACTGTTTCGCTGTTTTTTAACCATCGGCTGCTGGTCAAGGATACGGTTTGTCGTGTCATCCAGGTAGAAGTGCTCAGCATTGCCTGCCTCCAAGGTAAGCTGCTTAAACACCGGATAAATACGGTTTGCCGCATATTCATTTTGGTCAAAAATGGTGGAGGCGGTAATCGACACACCCAACAAATCCTGTCCGCTTCCCTGGCGATAGAATGGCGTCCCCGTGTAGTACTTGCTGATTGTCATCAGGGGGTCCTGGCGCTATAACCGTATTTTTGCGTAGCGCCGCCATCATCCAGCACCTCCTGAGCCAGCTCTGCGGTAAAATAGGCACCGCAGGTATTGCAACGCAGCCGCTCCATCGCGTGCAGCTCGGGGACAAATGGGCTTTGTCCGGTGATACGCAGTAAAGTAGCTGGATCATACTTGTAGAGCTTGCCGGTATCGCACTGGGGACAATCATCGCCTTTATTAAGGGTTTCCAATTGGTGCTGCTTTACCTCAGGCTTGACCTTGTTGCCTGGCCGTTTATTATTTTTACCCTGGCGCTTTTTCTTGTCCTTATTCTCTTTTTGCTCCTGCTGCTCTTTGGCTTCGGTAACCCGCTCAATTAGCGCGTCCAGTGCTTTGCCGTCAATGTCGGTAAATGCTTTAGTCAAGACGTTTTCCAGTTTAAGCGCCATCCGCGATAGGAGGTGTATTGTTACAGCTTCAAAGGATCGGTAAACCTGATCCTTTTGCTCTAAAGGATCAGGTTTAAATTTGTGGTCAGCATCGCGCTTTCTGCCCGTTTGATACAGCTAAATTCCCCGATAATAAGGCTCTAAGGTGTTTAGCCGCCATCGGATTAATGGTTGTATTGTCCTTCGGCCAGCCCTGAAACCTGCCTTTTGACAGGCGTTTGGTCATTAGCCAAAAGCCGGTGCCATCGTAAGTCAGGGCGCGAACCATGGTTTTATTGCAATTGATAAACACAAACAATGTGCCAGAACGAGGCTCGCTTGCCAGTTACTGACGGCAAATGGCTGCTAAGCCATCGATGCCGCGGCTAAAGTCAGCAGCTTGGGTCGCCAGTAAAATGGGCGTGTCAGCGGTTAGTTGGATCATGATGCAACTCCCTGCGTGAGGGCGGTGAGCATCAGGTAAAGTAACAAACTCAAACGCTTTCCTTACTGGTTTGCGCTTGTTGAGACCGGTTTCTAACGTTGGCGCCACTGAGCTTGAGGGCGGAAGTTATCTTGCTTGATGAATAATGGGTAAGCAAAGCGACAGCTTGCTGGCGCAATGTCTCTGGCGTTCTGGCATTGCGGTGAGGGCGAGCGTCCCTCCATTGCTGAAAGGCTGAGGCGACAACGGTAAGTTGGTCTTGATTTGGCATATTACTTCCTCCTTCTGGGTCGCAATAAGTAAACCAAATTTATAAAGTTAAGCTATCCTACCGTAAACTCACAATCTATACGGACTCCGCTGGCAGGTTGAGTTATTTTTCAAGGAGCTAAAATCACACAGTTGCCTGAAAACGGTAAACACGAAAGATCCTCATATTGTGAAAAGCTTAGTCTGGGCCAGCATGCTGTCATTATTAATGAAGTGATATATAGCTTACTCAGCAGGAGTGGCACACGAGGTCATGATATCGACACAGAAAGTGGCACGTTGTGGGGTGAGTTGGGTTGGTGATGTCATCACCAGCTTACTGAGTGGTAGGTCTCTCGGCGCAACGCTAGCAAGTACGCTAGTTATTTGGCAAAAAATGTGAGCAGGGCACACCCGAAAAGGGATGGTGAAACTTTGCTGTTTATCTTGGGCTGCCAACTTACCCACTGGGAGAGTGATGCAATGGGGATAATAACACATAGCATATTAGTTAAGTACTAACGAATGATTAAGCGCCTACCAAAGGTCAGCCAGCTCATGAACTGCTGACGGGAGAAAAGGTGACCGGCTGGCTGACACTGCTTGGCTTTCCACCGAGTAAGCTCAGCCACTGATTTTAGCTTGGCAACAGGCAAGCCAAACTGACTATTTATTAATCTGATCCAGCACTTGCTGAATTGGAGAGGAGCTATTGGTTTTGTGACCCTAAATAGGTGGAGTTTGATCAGTCCCGTACATTTTCTAGACAAGTGCTCTGGATAGAAAGCGTTAAATAAACGAGACAGGCTCTCCTGCCTCATTTTCATATCAAAAAGTTAATGATTTAATTTAAAGGCTAAAAACACAGGCGGACGGGCATAGGCTGCGATCTTATCGGCCTGTGAAAATGAGAGATAAAGTAGTTGGTTGTTACTGTCATACGTAGCACCACTGATGGTACTTAGCTCCAGATCGACCGGTATTTCAAACTTACCATAGTCATAAGGGCGCACTTCATACGCGGCTATATCGCCATTTTTAACTTTTTGCAGATCATTTACATTCCACAGCCAGTAATAGTTATGAACATCATCAGGATTATAAGCACAAGGTCCACCGCAACGACGACCGTTACTCTGACCCCCCTTATAGGTTATTTGCGAATCAATACCTGAAGTACGGCCGACTGTCATATAGGTATCTGTCCCCGGAATAATAAAGCCATACGCTGCACCGGCTAAAATATTCCATAAATCACTCTTTTGGTCCTTATTGTAAAGAATATCTCCAGCCTGCTGCGGGGTCTCAATAGACTCACCATAAATAGACTTATCAAACAGTATATTTTTATGATAGGGAAAGTCTAATAGCCCTAACGTATCAACAGGGGCTGGCTCAACAGGCAGTAAATCTTGTTCAGGCGTAAATACAAAAGCCGCAGGCCCTACCGATAAGCGTGACGTTATCGCAATGCCTATTTGACTACCACCTGTGATGTAAGTACCACCCAGTCTCGCTTGCCAGTTGTCCGGAATCTCAGTGATCCAGCCAGCAGAGCGTGCTATACCGTTAAGCTGATAGGGTCCCTTTACTTCACTGTTAGCCAGATCACTGGCATCTTTGATCACTATAGTGGTATTTTTTTGTGCCGCTGTGTCATACCAGTGCACGTAATTGGCGACCAGCTGCCCTTGAATCACAGCTAGCCCTGTGTAACGAAAATACTTGGGGACTCCGGTATTAACACGATCAGTATTGTTAAATTGAGAAAAATCCTGCAAAGACTCAGTAATAACATTGAATTGACGGATATCTGTGCTGTTAACCAATTCCGGAATGGCAAATTCACCAATATTACTTCCTTTATCATGCCCAACTAAAAAAATAGAGTTTCTCTCTGGATTGTAGACCATAACGCCACTGGAATAACTCGCAGTCCGTGCGTCACCAAAACGCTCTCCCGAGATCCTGAACCCACCTGCATACTCCAGTATATCCATAGTCACCAGGTTTATGGTTGAAGAAGGAGGTAATGGCGGATTTGCAACTGTACAGCTGGTATATTGATAACTGCCGCTCCACGAACCCAACTGCCCGTCACTACAAATAGAGGTTTGTTGCTCGCTGATACTTGAGCACAACTTATCATAAGCAACTACGGGGCTTTCAAATCTCTGTCTGGTAGCGTATTCGCCATGAGAGGTATTAGCGCAATTAGCATAGCCGGGATCAAACTGCTTTAACTGATACTTTAAAAACAACGGCACTCGAGCATATTTTGCCAGCTGATCTGCCTTTGATAATGCCAGATAAAGTGAACCTGTCGCCTCATCAAATGTACCGCCGGTGATCTTATGACCTACAGGAAGATCAAACTCACCATGGTCGTAAGGCAGCAATTCACTGAGCTGTTTCTGTCCATTTTTTACCGAGATCAGATCGTTAACGTCCCACAACCAGTAATAAGCATATTTGTCGTGATCAACACTTGTACCAGAGTGATGGCCACCGGAATAGCCTATTGTGAGATAGGTACTGGTGTCGGGAATAAGCACACCAAATGCAACGCGGCTGATTGAAGTCCATAATTCATTCAAGCCGTCCTGATTAGCTAAAATGGCTGAATTGGATAAATTATCATTATGCTGCAACGACTCTTGTAGTATCTGCTGAGAAGAAAAATCGAACAACTTACTGCTGGGGACCGAACCTGTACTCTGACCTGACAGCATATGTTGCCGCGGATTAAATGCAAACGCTGTAGGTCCGTAAGTAAAAGTAGAATCTGGCGCGCCACTGAGATGAGTGCCACCTAACTGGGCTTGCCAAAATTCAGGGATCTCGGAGACCCATCCTGATGCGTGTAACGCACCATCCAACTCGTAAGGGCCATTGATCTGGCTTTCCGCTAAATTAGCAGCATTAGTAAAAACAACACTGGTTTTCTTCAGTTTACCATCATTTGGAGCCATATAATTAACCACTAACTGGCCATCAATTAGTTGCAAGCCACTGATGCGAGACGAGACAGTCGTACCTAAATCAATTCGCTCTGTGTTATAAAATTTATTGAAGGACTGTAGTACATTATCTCCAACGATAAAGTCTTCAATATTGGCAGAAGAAACGACTCTGGGAATTGCAAATTCTGCGATACCATTCTCATAAGGGTGACCAACGATAAACAAGGAGTTATTAGCCGGGTTATATGTCATCACCCCTGACGAATAACTCAAGGTTGCGTATGGCGAAGGTCCAGAAATAGCCGGTGATAATCGAAAACCTCCCCGGTAAACCAGATCATCAATCGGCATAAGCGGTAACACAACCTCATCAGCGCTGACTTCACGACACGATAAATAACGATAGTTTCCAGCCCAACCTGACAACTGGTTTTTACTACAGGCTTGTGTCTGGATCTGAAGTTCACAGATTTTCGGTATTGATACCTGGGGGGATAAATAACGTACTCGATTTAACTGTTCAGGGCTAAACTGCTCACAGTTAACATCAGGGCTTGCGTTTGAAGAAAATGGCAAACTACTACACAGTGCCAAGGTTCCTGTTAAGAAATAACTTATTTTAAACATATTTATACCCTTGCAATATGTTTCACTGCCTACCTATATCACCCACAAAGGGTGTCACTATAAATCAGTAGCGCGTGAAATAAATAAATTCCGGATAAAAACTATCCAGCTCTTAGGTTTTTCATCTACTTGCAGCAGAGGTGACAAACAATAACAAATCAACAGAAACGAACAAGAAAAAACCATTCAATCCATTAATTCAGTGGACAACTATCTCAAATGATGTTTGTTAAAATAATTATATTTATTATTAACTTTATAACCAAGTAATCAATATTCCATGCGAAATGGAGCTAAAGAATTTTCAATATTATAATTTTGTAGTTAAGTTACAGTGATTTCATAATCTATCCTAAAACGAAAAATCCATTTATCAATTAAAATAAACTCACCACCCACCCTATAGGTGATAGATTTCTACCATAATTGAATATTTAATTAACAGGATAGTAAAACTACCAAAAATAGATATCATCATAAAAGTATGATTTTGTGATGGTAGATAAGAATCGAATACTACCCGAGGATAAAGTGTGTTTTTATCCTTATTAACTAACTAGGAAAACCATGTCGATAAATCCGGATCTTTCTTTTAAGTAAATACGTAACTATTCAGCTGGCGGAATATTATTCAATTTTTCCTGAATGAAGTCTGGCCACTTTCCGGCAAACAGGCACTCCAGCGCCTGCCCGACACCGACATTATTTTTCTGGCACGTTGATATATAACTGCGGACCCGGCAAAAGACCTTGGCTCCCTCCATGGAGCGGAAACAGCCAGAGATTTTTTGCTGCACCTTTGCCATTCTGATATCCCTCTCTCCTTGGTTGTTGGTGAAGGGAACCTCTGGATTATCCATGAATCTCAGCACATCATCCTCAAAATCCCTGAGCCGCTCCAGTAAGTTTCTGGCCTTGCTGCGGGCGACCCGCCCCTTTTTCTTCTTGCCCGTTTGCGGCTCCGCCGGGGGCGGGCACTCCCGCTCCGCCTTATCGAGCAAACTCTGATACTTTTTCCGCCACTGTAACGCAGTATCGTTATCAAGCTGGCCACCGGCATCATTTACTGCATCATTGATTTCAATGAGCCGTTCATACATCCCATTAGCCCACTCTTGCCCGTCTTGCTCATAGGCGCGGGTAAGTTCCCGCAGGTGATGGGCATTGCACAAACTGTGGAACACTTGCGTATAGCGGTAATAAGGTTTCCAGTGGTCATGGCAGAGTGTCCCGGCGAACTGAGGCAGTATGCCTATTTCATCCATTGCCTCCTTACCGCGTTTTGCGTGAGGCTCAAACCAGGTCCACTCTCCGTTCGATGCATTATGAAGCCAGATGCGCTTGCCGCCGACATTAATACCCGTCTCGTCCGCGTGAATTAACCCGCCATTGATGAGTTCGAGCTTGGCCAGCGTTTCAAAGTCAGCCAGCATGTGGTAAGCCAGCTTGTTAAAGTTGAACAGTGAGCCGGTACTCAAGGAGATGCCAAACATTTCATCAAAATGCTGCTGCACCCGGTCATAAGGAATGAGTTGGTACACTGACATATAGACGGCGTTCGCCTTAACCGATGCACCATACTTAGCCGCCCTGTCCACGTCAGCAGGGAAATCAGCGGTAAACCGGTTGCCCTGCGCGTCTTCCAGAATTTGTGCCCGGTATTCTTTAACCCAGCGGGAAATTTGGATATCAAATACCTGGCGACGGTCATAGCCTACGTCATGGTACTGCCCTGGCGGCAAGCTATCCCGGTTGACCGGAACCTGAATAATTTCGTCCGGAGCATCGACTGGTTTGAGCGTCTTGCCCTCGCGGCCTTTTTGCCCACCTTGTTTATTGTCACTTTTCTTTCGCCCTTCTTTAGGGCGGTTGGGGTCTTGCGAGGGCGGCTTGCTGCTATTTCGGCTATTAAGAGATAGGCGGCCAAACAATAGCTTGACCAGCAGCAACATCATTTGTACGGCAGCCACTAAAGCAGGAGATGCGGCCTTGTCATTTTTCAAGGCGTTTTCTACTTGCTCAATGGTGGCGTTGACATCCAATGACTCGGGTATCAACGTTGCTGTGTTTGTCTGCTTATTCATGGGGCTATTATACCCTCTGTTTTTTCGGGCAGTTTTTTGCTTCTGTAAGCCAATCTAAGGCGTTGTATTTTTCTGTGCCGGGGGCGCTATGCTTGGTGTACACCTGTTGTTTTGGCGCTCTTGTGGTTAAGTTAATCGTTGCTTACAAGCGCTCATTACAGTGACGCATGAAAATGCACTAAATCAGTCAAAACCGTGTCAAGAAGTTTTGAAAAAGATAATGCATTTATTGCGGGGTTTTTAGCCAGCTGAATAGTTACAATTGATCAAACTATAACGCCTTCTTACAGCGGTTTGCTAGGGTAGTTTAGTCAGGCGATTACTTGCTCCTCCAGCAACTGCCACATGGCCTGAGCTACCGGTCCGTGTAACTTGTCAGCCCTGCGGTAGGCACGCACCTCGCCTTTAAATTCGTATTCCTGATCGTGTAACTTTATCTCATGTAAGGTTCCATTCACCAGTTCTTCCTCTGCCAGGTGATACGGTAATAAGCCCCAACCAATACCATCGAGGAGCAGGTTTTTCAGCGTATTGCAGTCAAGGGTTTTGATTTGTGGGCTTCTGGTTGCGTAACCCAGGCGCTCGCTGTCAAAATTAAACTGGCTCTCTGTAATGGAAATATTAGGGTAGCCGGTGATATCGCTTATGGAGTTTACCCGTTTGGTATCGAGTAAGTCCGGTGATGCCACCAATATCAGGTGAAACTCTCCCAAAACCTGGGTTTGATACTCGCCCAAGGAATGAAACAAGTGAAACCAGGGGCCGATAGCGATATCAGCTTGATTGCTATTAATCTGCTCCAATGCGGTAAACCGAGCACCGGCGTTAATATGTAGCTCAGTAGAACAAAATTGCCTGGAGAGCTGAAGGATGGATCCCATAAACAGCGATTTTGGGCAAACTTCCTCGTAGCTTATATGCAGTTTCGCTTCGTTTCCTTGGGCCAGCTGATGCCCTAGCGAATTGACCTGCTCTGCATCAGCCAGCAGCAGTTGAGCCTGGCGGTAAAACGTCTTCCCCTGTGGGCTTAATTTCAGCCGGTATTGGCTGCGATCCAGTATGTCGAAGCCGAACTCTGCCTCCAGCTTTTTTATCGCCATGGAGAGAGCTGGCTGGGTTTTATGCAGAGCAAGAGCTGCTTGTTTCAGGCTGCCCAGCTCGACAATATGCGACAGAATTTTAAGTTGGCCTAGGGTCATATAAATTAAATTTAATAACTTGCTAAGTTAATATAAATTTAATTTTAACACTTATCCCTTTATTCTGTCTCATTCTCAGTTTCTAATCTTTAAAAAATCAATCTGCCTTTGCCTACAACGGACTTTGGCTGGTACGGATACGAGGTTTATATGTTTGTCTTTAAACGGTTTTCAGTAGCACTATTGCTGGCTTTTGTATTATCAGGCTGTGAAAAACCGGTGACAGAGGTGACGAGCCCCCAAGTCAGGCCAGCTAAGATTTTTGAAGTGACCGGTCTGTCTCAGCAAATGATACGGAATTTTCCTGCAGAGGTAGAAGCCAACGTGGGATCTCAGTTAGCGTTTCGGGTTAGCGGTGAGCTGGTAGCCTTTATCGTCAAGCCAGGGCAGGAGGTAGAAGCAGGGCAGCTCTTGGCCCAGCTGGATCCGAAAGATTTTAAACTACAACTGGATGCCAGCCGTGCTCGCTATAAGCTAGCCCAATCTCAATTTGACCGTACCAAAACCCTGCTGAAGAAAAAGCTGATTTCTCAAGCCCAGTTTGATGAAACTAAGGCCAACATGTTGATTGCTTTATCGGATCAAAAGAAGGCCGAAGCGGATCTGAAATACACAGAGCTTAGGGCACCTTACGCAGGAGTCGTATCTCAGGTTTATGCTGAAAACCATGAAAATATCCAGGCCAAGCAAAATGTACTGATGCTACAGAGCAGAGAGTTTCTCGATGTGTCTATTCAGGTGCCGGAAAAGCTGGTGGCCAGGGTTAAAAAAGATCTTAATTATCAACCCAGCGTTACCTTTGATGCCGCGCCGAAGCGCAGTTTCTTACTCAGTATTAAAGAATGGGATACCCAAGCGGATCCCATTACCCTGACCTATAAAGTGGTGTTTTCCATGCCGGTTCCTGAGGGGATCAATGTATTGCCGGGCATGAGCGCCTATGTCCAGGTGGACTTGTCCAAAGTTACCGATCTGGCTCAGGGCCACTTTACGGTACCTGTCGAAGCTGTATTTTCACCGGAAATGACAGAGTCGCAACAATATGTTTGGAAATACGTACCGGACACAGGAAAAGTGCACCTGACCCGGGTTGAAGTCGGCAATATTCATCGTAATGGCATTGAGGTGATTAAAGGGCTGGTAGAGGGCGATCAGATTGTTTCTGCCGGTGTTCACTTTCTCGAAGAAGGAATGCAGATTCGTCCCTGGTCCAGGGAGGGGGGGCTGTAATGGATATGGTCAAATATGCCATGGATAACAAGGTGGTCAGCTGGATGTTCGCCTTGTTTCTGCTTATTGGCGGAGCAGTGTCTTATACCGGTTTGGGTCAGCTGGAAGATCCGGAGTTTACCCTGAAGACGGCTATGGTGATCACGCAATACCCTGGTGCAAGCCCGGAGCAGGTGGAAGAAGAGTTAACTTATCCCATAGAAAACGTGATCCAGCAGTTACCCTATGTTGACTTCGTGACATCGATTTCCTCACCTGGTCTGTCACAAATCATAATCGAGATGAAGAGTACCTATCGAAAAGAAGATTTGCAGCAAATTTGGGATGAACTCAGGCGGAAAATTAACGACCAAAGCGCCCGCTTACCCGGCGGGGTTTTACCCTCAAAGATAATGGACGACTTTGGCGATGTTTATGGCGTTATGCTGTCTGTCACGGGTGAAGGTTATTCCTACGACGAGCTCAGAGATTATGTAGATTATTTACGCCGTGAATTGGTGCTGGTGGAAGGGGTGGGCAAAGTGTCTATGGCCGGTGAACAACAGGCGGAAGTGGTGGTAGAAATTTCCAGTCACAAGTTATCTTCTTTAGGTATTCCCCCCAGTCATATTTTTAACCTGCTGGAATCCCAGAATAGCGTGTCCAATGCGGGCCGGATCAAGGTGGGCTCTGAGTCTATTCGCCTTCATCCAACTGGAGAGTTTCAGGATGTCAAAGAGCTGGAAGGGCTGCTGATCTCCGCACCCGGAGCGTCCGAGCTGATCTACCTGGGGGACGTTGCCAGTGTCAGTCGCGAATTTGCTGAAGTTCCCGGAAACATCATCAGCTACAACGGTCAGCAAGCGTTATTGCTGGGAGTCTCTTTTTCTTCTGGTGTTAATGTCGTAGAAGTGGGGGCAAAGCTGGAGAGCAGGCTAGCTGAAATCGAATATCAGCGACCTTTGGGTATGGAAGTTAATACAGTTTATAACCAGCCAGCAGAGGTAGAGAATTCGGTAAATAGTTTTATAGTCAGTCTACTGGAAGCGATTGGCATTGTTATTGTGGTACTGCTGGTATTTATGGGGCTGCGCAGTGGGCTGCTGATTGGTCTTATTTTGTTGTTGACCGTGCTGGGCACTTTCATCTTTATGAAATTGTTCGCCATCGACTTACAGCGTATTTCTCTGGGCGCACTGATTATTGCCCTGGGGATGTTGGTGGATAATGCCATCGTTGTTACCGAAGGTATATTGATTGGCCTAAAGCAAGGTAAGTCGAAACGGCAAGCGGCCATGGCAATTGTCGGGCAAACCAAGTGGCCGTTGCTTGGCGCCACTGTGATTGCGGTGACGGCGTTTGCCCCCATTGGCCTGTCTTCCGATGCAACGGGGGAGTTTGCCGGCAGCCTATTTTATGTGTTACTGATTTCCCTGATGTTGAGCTGGATAACTGCAATTACTTTGACACCTTTTTTTGCCGGTTTGATGTTTAAGGCGGCGAAGCAAGATGAAGAGTTAGCCGATCCTTACCAGGGGATTATTTTCGTAGTGTACAAAGGGTTACTCAGTTTTTGTATGCGTTTTCGTGTGCTCACTATACTGGCCATGGTGTTTATGTTGGTTGGAGCTATCGCTGGTTTTAGCCAGGTGAAGCAATCGTTTTTTCCCGCATCCAACACGCCGATGTTTTACCTGGATTACTGGCGTTTTCAGGGTTCTGATATTCGTGAAACCCAACAGGATATTGCCCTGTTGCAAGCTTACCTCAAGGATAATGAACAGGTGGTTCAGGTTACGAGCACAGTGGGGCAGGGGGCACCGAGATTTATGCTGACCTATGCTCCGGAAAAGTCTTACGGTGCATTTGGCCAGTTGATTGTGCGGGTGACCGACAGGGAAGCCCTTGATCCTGTAATGTCAGATCTTCGCGCCTATGTGGCGGAAAATTTCCTCGATGCCGAAGTAAAAATCAAACGGATGGAAATAGGTCCTTCCACAGATGCCAAAATAGAAGCCCGTTTTAGCGGGCCGGATCCCCTGGTGTTAAGAAAGCTGGCGGCGCAGACCAAAAGCGTTCTGAACAAGGACGCCGGCGCGCTGAATGTACGTGATGACTGGCGTCAGCGGAGCAAGGTTATTCGACCTCAGTTTAATGAAGCCATGGCACGTCGCTTGGGTATCTCCAAATCGGATTTGGACCAGTTGTTACTCACCAGCTTTTCCGGCAAGCAGGTTGGCTTGTACCGTGACGGCACCCAGATGCTGCCTATTGTGGTGCGCTCCCCGGAAGAAGAGCGGCTAAATGTGGACAGCCTTTCCGAGCTGCAAGTTTACAGCCCTGCATTATCGGTTTACGTGCCTATTACCCAGGTTGTCGACGGCTTTAAAACCCAGTGGGAAGATCCGCTTATCATGCGTCGTGACCGAAAGCGGACCATTACCGTGATGGCAGATCATGATGTATTGGGTGATGAAACGGCGGCTAAACTATTTGCTCGGGTTAGAGGTGAGATTGAAGCCATCGAGCTGCCCCATGGTTATACCCTGGAGTGGGGCGGCGAATATGAGTCCTCCAAGGATGCTCAGGCAGCGTTGTTTGGCTCCTTGCCGCTTGGTTATTTAGCCATGTTTGCCATTACCGTATTGTTGTTTAATTCGGTAAAGGCGCCCCTGGTTATCTGGGCAACCGTGCCGTTAGGGGTTATTGGCGTCAGTCTGGGATTATTGCTGATGGATGCGCCGTTTAGCTTTATGGCATTGCTGGGCCTACTGAGCCTATCAGGCATGCTAATAAAAAACGGTATTGTGCTGGTGGATCAAATAAACCTGGAGTTAAGCGAAGGTAAAGATCCGTACCAGGCAGTAGTGGACTCGGGTGTCAGCCGTGTGCGCCCTGTGGCGATGGCGGCTATCACTACAATTCTGGGTATGATCCCCTTGTTGTTTGATGTGTTCTTTATGTCTATGGCGGTGACTATCATGTTTGGGCTGGGCTTTGCGACTATATTGACTCTGATAATTGTGCCTGTGCTTTATACCGTGGTTTATCGTATTAAGTATCGGCCATCCTTGAGTTAATCCCGATAGGCCCAAATAATAGCTAGTGTCCGTCCTGAAACGCCGATCCTGTCATTCCCTCGCACACGGTGGTCCGACATCTGGATGGTCCGACACTCGGAATCCAGTGGCTTAACCGCGATCTCTGTGTGCGCTAAAAGACACTGGACCGAGATGTCGGACCATACCAGGCAAGCGATGTATGGACTCCTCCCCCTCCCGCGAACTACGGTTATTAGTGAGCTACCAATACGAAAAAGGAGTCCACACATGTATAACCATACTGTCATTGGTATCGATTTGGCAAAAAACTCTTTTCATGTTTGTGTCGTTGATAAACACGGAAAGGTAGTCACTGACCGCGCTTTTACCAAGTCAAAATTAGAGGTCTGGTTGGCACAGCAACTTCCCGCTCTCGTCGCAATGGAAGCCTGTGGCTCTGCACATTACTGGGCCAGAAAAATACTCGCCATGGGGCATACACCTATGTTGTTAACGCCCAAGGCCGTTAGCCCTTACAGGCAAGGGCAAAAAACTGACAAAAACGATGCACTTGCTATCGCTATTACCGCCTGTCAGCCACGCATCAAGACGGTGAGCGTAAAATCAGTAGAGCAACAGGGACTTCAGGCCATTGAGCGGATGAGGGAGCACTGGCTGGACCACATTACAGCTACATCTAATCTCATCCGGGGCTTACTGTATGAATTTGGTATTTCCTTTCCAAAGGGGTTTGCCGCTCTAAAACGGGCGATACCCGAGCTGCTTGAGGATGCAGAGAATGGCTTACCCGGTGCTTTTCGTCTTCAACTGGCTGAGCTTTATCGTGCATTTGTTCGCCATCAAAACGAGCTATCTAAAGTTAACAAATCGTTGGATGCACTGATCCGACAGCAATCGGATTGCCAGCGCTTACTAGAGCTGGAAGGGGTTGGCCCAGTGAATGCATTGGGGATATTTCTTGCGCTGGGAGATAAGGGGGAGAGCTTTAAAAATGGCCGAGAAGCGTCAGCATGTATCGGAGTGACCCCGAAGCAGTACAGTACGGGGGGAGTCGTCACACTTGGACATATAGGGAAGAGGTCCGGGAACAAACGGCTGCGTTCAACGTTAATTCAAGGCGCATTATCTGTGGTGGTATCGGTGGATAAACGAGCATCGAGCAACACAAAAGAAGCCTGGCTCAAGTCTCTTATTGAGCGACGTGGAAAACTCAGAGCGGCGGTCGCATTGGCCAATAAAACCATCAGAACGGCTTGGGCGATGTTACATTACAACACGGCATATCAAACCCCCAAGGCACTAACAGCATAACAACAAAAGAAAACGAGTTTAACTGCAACACAAAGAACGAATAAACAGGTGAGACCGACCTTCAAGAGCCTGATCATTGTCAAGGTAGTAAATACCGAGCAAGCGTAGAGGCATGAAGGTGCGAATACATCCGGGGCCAGGGGCCGCACCCCAAAAAGAGTCCGAATATACGCACGCATCTAAACTGTTTATTCCAAAATTGCTGTTGCAATCTTGGAGGAGTCCATATACTGACAATGACAGGGAAGGCTGAGATAGTAGTGACTAACTTTAGGCCTTTGCAAAACGACAAGCTTGGATGCTAAGAATATGACTGAAGAACGAATGTGTGTGTTTCAGGATGGGCACTAGCTAGAGCACCATATAGTTTAAAAACTAAGCAGCTAAATTCATCGCTATGTGCAAGTTGGTTATCATCGCTGTCCGGCTCAAGTCATATTCGTTCAGCCGTAACCCTTTATATCTTGCTCTTGGCCCCTTGCGGTTACAGATCGATGCCAGAGAATGCTCCACTTTGACTCGTTCTCTGGCATCAGCCCGCCCTTCTGCCGTTTCAGCATAGTATCGCAGCCTTTGCAGCATCGCTTCTTGTGGGTGTATCGACAGACTTCTACCCGTCTTTGACTCGGTACATTCGTTTTTCTTTGCACAGCCATCACATAGAGCACCTGGAAATTGAGCTCGGTTATCCTTTTTTCCACGGATAGCCGTCGTATGTCCTGCTGGGCAAGTTACCTGAGCTTGCTCAAGATCAATGGTAAATGCCTTCTTCCCATACTTTCCGTTGGTTGCCGGATTCCAGGGTTTGGCCACTACTGTCTTTCCCTGATCATATAATTCGACGGTCCACTCTGCTGCCAGGTAACCACGGTCTATGCTCATCTCCTCTACCTGGCCATAGCGCTGGACTTTGGGTTTCAGTAACTCGCTGGCTTGATGTTCTGGCTCATTAGCTGGCCGCACGCAAGTCGCTAATACCACCTTCCAGTCCAATTCAATGGCAATATGTTGCTTGAAGCCATTGATGGTGCGGGCGCTCGATTTTCGTCCATGCCGCATGTCGCCATCCTGGATAGAAATCTGCCGATCGGGCGCTACGCCCTTTCTCACCCGGGAGCCGCCATCAGGATCTAGCTCGATATTTTGCTCCAATACCCTTTCCAGCAGTGCGAGTGATTCTTTCAGTGCCTTGTGTTCAGCCACCGCAGCTGGCTGGTTACCGATCCACTTGCGTATGGCTTCCACATCTTTGAGTAGGGTATTGATGGCATTTCGCTTCTCTGCGGCATCTGACCAGTCTATGTCCAACGCGGCTTTGATACTGCTCTTGCCAATCAATTGAGTGCCTGCTTCCGTGATAATCTGCACTTCGCTGGTTTGCCTAACTTGTGCAGCACAGTCCACCAGTAGCTCCAGTGCATGACCGACCAAGTTAAAGGTGTCTTCCACTCGTCCAGCCCCTTGCAATGGGGCAGAATCCAGGGAAATCCTCAGCTTCTTGTGACAAAAACCGCCAAACTCTTTTGCGACGGCGACGCTCTGCTCGAGCAAAGTGACATCCATATTGTGTTTCACCAAACGGTGGCGAAAATCACACAAAGTGCCTTGAGAAAAAGGTGTACTTTCTTCTCCTAAACAGTTGAGCACCATTTGCCAACGTTTATCAAACATGGCTTCCAGCGCCGCCCCTGCATCAGATTTCTGCTCATATGCCTGTAACAGGGTAGCCATGGCCAGCTGCGCTGTGGGCACGGGTGGTTTTCCCCGGGGGTGATCGGCATACATGGCCATTAACTGCTGATTAATCTTGTCATCAAAAATCCGATGCCGGTGATGACGTAAAAATACAAATAACTTCCCATGACTCTTCAATCGCTTACAGATGAGTTCTTCTTGTTTCGTCAGTGCAATAGGGCACTCCCAATACGCGAGTCTGACATAATCAATTCCAGTGAATAATTAACAATGCGATGTATTTGATCATGTATTTACACTCATGTCGATCTGGTTATTTTTTAAACTGATCGGTGCTCTAGTGCCCGTCCAGCTGTTTTTGGGCCTCAGTAATACCCGTGTGATATGACGTAAACCTTTCAAATTTGCACGCTTGGGCATCTTAGCCGAGGCAACTTATAAATGCAGCCAGCCTGAAATTTTGGGGACCGGTCAAACCAGGGTAACAGCTCACGATAGATCGGGAGTCGAACCCATCTCAGGGATGAGATGTAAAGCGCATGGATGCACGTTCGGCGTACCTTGCTGGCACTTGCTTCGCCCTTTTTTCCTATAAAGAGGCGTCTGCTCTACAAAGACGGCAACAATTGTACCTTTATTTCCGTGATCTGATGGGTTCCAAATTTTGATTAGTTCGGACATACCTGTTTGTCAACTAATAAAAAATTAATGATTACGTTTGGACTAACTCCCACCTTGAATTGGAACCTTCGAATAACCCCTATTCATCCTATGAATATTACAAATTGTATTTAATAGCTATATGTAAAGTACTAAAAATTAACTTTACGGAATCCGTATTGGCAGGGTAAATACGATGGAAATATGGATTTATAAATATAAATGCCATGTTATCTCTGTGAGGTTGGGATTATGAAGCCTCACAAGGAGAGTCAATCATTCCTTCGTTAGATTAATGAAATGAAAATAAATCTAGGTTAATACATTGAATAAATTATTTTTCCGATGTTTTAAATTTTTATCCATAAGTTATTTACGGCTAGAAAAATAGAGATTAATGGATAAGGTCGTCTTATTTTGTCTTTATCCATGTTATTGAATTTTCCATGGAAAAGGAGTTCGAAATGAATGAGGTTAATACCAGCGATGAATTAAAAAAGCAAAATGTAAAACTATTATATCGAGCCAGCTTCGGTCCGTTACCTGGGGAGATTGATACTTTAAACCAGATTGGTATGAACGCATGGTTTGAGACGCAGTTCTCGTCTCAACCCTCCTATCATTTACCGAAAGCCCAGCAGTCTTCCGACATAACTGGGGAAGTGATAAATGACGATATGCGCGTTGGAGTATGGTGGCAGCGGGCGATACAAGCCAATGATCAGCTTAGACAACGAATGGCATACGCACTAAGCCAGATATTCGTCGTTTCATCCCATGGCGTTGGACGAAAATATCCGGAGCTGACAAATTACTATGACATTTTAGTTAAACATGCCTTTGGTAATTTTAGAGACTTGCTAGAAGAGGTAACGCTTAGCCCGATAATGGGAAAATACTTGAGCCTAGAAGGAAGCAAAAAAGCGAATCCGGAAAAAAATACCTTTCCAGACGAAAATTACGCTAGAGAAGTAATGCAACTTTTTACACTTGGGCTATGGAAATTAAAAAGAAATGGTAGTCCGCGAGTTAATCCCCAAGGTAAAAAAATCCCGGTTTATAGTCAGTTTGATGTAGAAGAGCTTGCAAGAGTATTGACCGGTTGGCGTCGCAGCGACTATTTCGCTCCTATGCACTCTGATAGCAGCCGCCACGATAGCGATGAAAAATATGTCCTCGGTGAAACTTTTCCACCTGGGCAAAGTGCGGAAGAAGATCTAAAGCAGGCGCTTGACCTACTATTTGAACAAGACAATACGCCTCCTTTTATTGCTAACTTATTGATTAAGAGGTTTGTTACCAGTAATCCAAGGAAGCAGTATGTTCGACGAGTTGCGGAAGTATTTATTAATAATGGCCAGGGTGTTCGTGGAGATCTGAAGGCGACAATATATGCTGTTCTTACAGATAGTGATGCACTGAACGGTTATGCTCATCCTGCTGGTTTGGGGCGCACAGTTACATTTGGATTAGTTAAAGAGCCAATATTAGCCATCGCTAACCAAGCCAGGGCTTTTAATATGAAACCTGTAGGTAAAGTTTGGCTGGATTTCCCCAGGGCAGCTTGGTACTTAGGCCAGTCTCCACTAAATGCTCCGAGCGTTTTTAACTTCTATCCCTCCGATTTTTCTCCCCAAGGCGAATTTGCTGACATTGGCCTCACTGCGCCCGAGTTCTATTTGTTGACCACGGATACGATGCGCACTATCCACAACCGATTGTGGGGTAACGTAGTCGCGTCAAGTAATACCAAAGATAGACATTGGACTTGGGACATTTCTGAATTTGTTGCGCTCCATTTAATCCCAACAGAATACGTTGCTTTGGTCAATGAACGGCTGTTTGGCGGACTGATGTCTGAGCAGCTGGCTGGCTACCTTTACGATATGCTGGAAAATCAAATCCCTGCCGAGCAAGGTTACCAAAGAGTTAGAAACCCCCTGTATGTAGCAGTTACTTCACCCGAATTTTTCTGTCAGGAGGCCTAAATGAAATTAACCAGACGTAGCTTTCTTAAAAAGAGTGCTGTTATTGGTAGTACCACTGCTTTTAGCACCTTGCCAATGTCCGTATCTGCAGCTCAAAAAGCCGACGGTCATAAGGCGTTGGTATTCGTGTTTTTATATGGCGGCAACGATGCCTATAACATGTTGATACCGTTAAGTGATCCTGCATATGCCGACTATATCTCTGCCCGACCTAAATTGGGGCTGAAACAGGAAGAAATCTTGCGTACAGGGCTGATGACAGATAACGGTGTGGAAATTGGCATTCACAATGCGATGTCATCACTATTGCCCTTATTTGAAAGCGGTCAAGCGAGCGCAATTATCAATTCTGGCCAGCTTATCGAACCCACAACACGAAGCGGAATAGAAACGGGCTCTGTCATGCTACCCGATTTTTTAATGGCTCATAACTTGCAGCAAGACATGTGGCAGTCTGGCACAGAAAACCTTGAGAATCCGCTTGGTTGGGCCGGCCGTATGATGGATATACTGACAAATCCCGGTAATATATCACCTCTATTTTCCATTGGTAGAAACGCCAAATTACTACGCAGCGCAAGTGGTAATCAAACCAATATCAACAGCAGAGGCATTGGAAAGTACGACGGTTGGCATGATCAAACCCGACTCGATGGGTACTTTCGAAATATGAAAGATCAACAAAGTCGCAATATATATGTTCGAAACTATGCCAAACGCATGAGTGATAGTGCGTTGGAAAACGACTCGTTAAAGTCCATATTGGACAGCCATCCAGGAACAGGCGATTACCCAAATACCCCTCTGGCAGAGCAATTAAAGATGGTCAGCCGTCTTATTCAGGCACATTCCAGCCTGGAACAATCACGGCAGGTATTTTTTGTCAGTATCGGTGGCTTCGATACCCACAAAGATCAAAAAGCACCTCACCACAATTTACTCTCTCAAGTAAGTGATGCACTCGCGACGTTTAACAACGATCTGCGACTTCATGCATTAGATCAGCAAGTAACCAGTGTTACTATGTCAGATTTTGGTCGTCGCCTTCCGGCAAACGAATCGGGAACGGATCACGGCTGGGGAGGGCATCAATTAATAACTGGCGGCGCAGTACAAGCCGGAAAAGCCTGTGGAAATTGGCCTGAGTTGACTCCTAACAGTGAGAATGATTATAGCAATGGTCGAATAATTCCAGGTATCGCCGCAGATCAAGTAAACGCTTCTTTATGTCGCTGGTTTGGGTTAAATCTAGGCCAAACGTTGGAGCTTTTCCCTAATTTGAGCAACTTTGAATCTCCCTTTGTGGAAATCTTAAATCGATAAATTAGTAAACAACCCTCGAATGAGCAGTTAGTTAAACAACTGCTCTAATTGGTATTTGGTTCGCCTCTGACCAAATACCCGCTAAGTTTTGTGCCGTTCTGCTCCAGGCTATAGTCTATTGCGCACAATATACCCATATGAGCCAAAACCAGTAGATACCGGACGAATGAGAAACTTGCCTCAGCTACAGTTTGCCATTTTGTTTAGTTACAGGATCAAGTAAAATCGCTGCTCCGCCAACGTAAAGGTAAATATTGTGCTTAAATTTGTTGTTCTCGTTGTCATTATTGGTTTATTGATATTCTTCTTTCAGCGCAATGCCAGTAGCAAGAAAGACGCTGCTGAAAACATTAAGATCGGAACTGAATTTCTGGCCAAGAATAAAGCGGAAGATGGGATCGAAACCACAGCGTCTGGTATGCAGTACAAGGTGCTAACTCAAGGTACGGGAACCGTTCACCCGAAGGCAAGTGATAAGGTAAAAGTGCATTATCACGGTACGCTAATCGATGGTTCTGTGTTTGATAGCTCTGTTGACCGAGGTGAAGCTATTAGCTTTGGACTAAACCAGGTGATCAAGGGTTGGACCGAAGGTCTTCAGCTAATGGTGGTGGGCGAAAAGACGCGTTTGTTTATTCCTGCTGAGCTGGGTTATGGCAACCGCGGTGCAGGCAGCATTCCTGCTGGCTCAACACTGATATTTGATGTTGAATTGCTGGGCATTAATGAATAATAACGGTCAAATTTAAACGTTTTATTAATGAAATGGCTTCTCGCTGAGGGCCATTTTTTGATGAGCACTAATTAGTTTTCATCCAGATGTCGGACCACCACGTGCGAGGGAATGACAGAATCGACGATTCAGGATGGAAACTAGTTAGCTTTTCCGGGCAGTGACGACTGATTTTAGTGGAACTTTGGAGATTGGAGAGCTATACCCAAGCTGCTTGGAAATGCGGGGATCAGCAAGTCGAGAAGTGACCGGGTTCAAGGCATAAAGCCGAAGGTCTAGTCTTCTACATCAAGGTTTTATAACGCCGAAGAGGGTTGCTTCTCGTCTTGCCCGAAGGGAACTCTGGCAGAAAGTCAGCACTGCGTTGCAACGCTTGAAAAGGGAATGCCATTCCCTGCTCGCAGCGCCTTGTTATGACATCCTGCCTGAGCTCTGAATCTGCATTTCCAGGTAGTTTGGGTATAAGTGCTCACAAACCGAAGTCATTACTTATTTCGTGTTTCACTTAGTGTTGACTGATACGTGAAACCAAACCTCTTCCCATCGCTTTACTTTTTCTGAAGGGCTTAGCTTTTTTGGCGATACAGAAATGGGCTTCATAAGCTTGTTGTTATTATCTAGCAGATTACTATTTATGGCACCCCTTAACTTGCCCTCAAACTCGCAAACAGCAGCAACAATTGTTTCACAGTTATTACAAGTAAGGAAAGTCGCTTGTTCTGACCCCTGCTTTTGATTAGCTAGCTTTCCATCAAATTGAACTGTCAACTTTCCTTTTGGGTCCGAAATATATGAAAGGTTATGCGTGACACAGAAGTCACAGTCACACTTACGAGGCTCATAGTTTTCAATAGAAACAGGCAGAAATACTGCCAAAGATACTGCTCTACATTTACAGCTACCCATGTAATGGGGCATATTTTTATCCGAGTACATGTCGTTATCAAAACCTCATTATCTGTAGGAAGGTACCGGTGTTAACATTCAGTGATTGGCAAGTCTGATTTTACAGACTACCAGAAAGATCACACGGGCATTACTGTGAGTTAAGAGCTCATTCCGCACAAGCTCAATGCTTAAGTAAGTGAATGCTTACCTTACTATATTCCTAAGATCTCTTTAAAGTTGCTCATAAATTCAACTTTCGCAGTGTCAATAATAGGCTTACCGTGTGAGGGTAATAGGTGGCGAAAATCCAGTGCTGCGATACGTGTAAAGTCAGCGGTTTCTGGTTCACAGGTTCGACGCCATTCTGGGCCAATATTTGCAGCTCGGATGAAGCCCAAACTTTGCATCTTGGCAGCTCCAACTTCGCTAAAGAAGCTATCGGCCTCCACTCAATTCTGCAAGCTATCGCAAGCCACCAGAATACCGCCGGCCTTGTCGATCAATAATAAACCTTCAGGCATCTTGGAGGTCTCAAAAGCAAATATTGAGGCTCCTTTAAATGGCAGTTCGCCGCTATTTATCAGCGTATAACTCGTTTCTAGCCCTTCAATGTGTTTCATACCAGACATGGCCCAGAGCTTGGCATCATACCTATCAACGTAGAAGGGGTCATCCAACCCGTTATGAGCGCCCAGATGGTAGGATCCAAGTTTAATTACATGTTCAACCTTACCCAGCGTATCCAGTGCTTTTAGCCCTTCATCATCTAGGCGTACCGTGCTGATCAAGGTAAGTGCTGTACCAGAACGTACAATAATCATATTACGGCTGATCTGAAAGCCAGGCGCCATAACAACACTGCCAGTTACAAAAAACACATCCTCAAAGATCTCTTCAATTTTGTAATGAGGAGTGGCTGCTGGATATTTTCTGATCATCTCATTCTCCTTGAGATCTTACGTTGATATTTAATCAATAAAGTGGCGAGCCTAACGTACTCAGCCTTTATGGAGTTTGAGTTGGCGCGAATGACCATGAAATTATGATCCCCGCTCACTAAAGAACTAGCCAATGGATCGCTGAGTATTTTACCCGCAGATTGGCGCATGAAAGGCAGCGTCTAAATTTCACGATACCAAGCCGCGAGTTCTTTACCAATTTGCTCGGGATGATCCTCTTGAACGTAAGCCTTTACCTAGCTCAATCATTTTTATATTGGGAACGTTTGCTGAAATGTACTTGTCACTCATATTCCCTCCTCGACTTAAAATAGACCTGCTGACTTTTAGTCAACCGCAAATGAAAAGTTAGTTTCAACAATGTCTGTTCTTAAGTGCTTAATCGCTTGGTACTCATCTGAATGCCAGCAACTCTTAAGGTGTTGCATTGATGGAAACTTTACTAACGAGAACTTAGCATCCTTGTCAGGCCAGTTTCCCTCCAGCATCTCTAACTGCTGTGAGGACGTTCCCGCCACTAATACCTCGGCGCCAAAGGCCTGAAAGATGGGGTAACAGGCTTCACCGTATGCGGCGAGCGATGCGTGACCCTCAGGCAGTACGGCCGAGGCGACGAGGTAAGCGGGTTTATCCGTGTGCACTATTGCCTCCAATGGCTTGGAATACTTCGCCATTGTGCTGACTCTTAATGCTGGACTGGTAAAACAAGGCGACATCATTTGCGGCTATGCCAGCGGCACTGTCCATTCCCATCATTTCCATAGTTTCTTTCACAAATCCCGGGCTCACCACGTTAATTCTTTTATCGTCTTTAAGCTCTAATGCTGCGCATGCTACAAAGGCATTAACGGCCGCACAGCCCATGCTAATCGATGACGTACCAGGCATAGGGTGTGCGGTGGATTCACCCGAGGTTAAGGTAATAGAACCACCTTGATTAAGATAATCCAGGCCAATGCGCACCAGGTTGACTTGCCCCATCACCTTATTGTCTAAGGCTAACCGATAGCTGGTATCCGACTCGTCTTCTACCTGGTTAAACTCGCCTTTGCCGGTAGCGCTGACGATGGCATCCACCTTGCCTACGTTTTCGAACAGGGTTCGAATGGAATATTTACTGTCAATATTCACAGTAAAATCGCCTCTGCTGTTACCGACAGAAATAACCTGGTTATCCTGACCCAATAGTTCGGCCACGGCGCTACCAATAACGCCCGTTGCACCTATTACTAAAATCTTCATATGTTCTCCTAATATGCGGTTTGTTCTAACCAGTTAATCAATGTTGTTGCCAGTTGTGGCGATTGATCTTCTTGTAAAAAATGTGACGCATTGTTGATGGTCTTATGTGGTTGACCTTTTGCGCCCGTAAAATTGCGTTGAAACTTTTTGTCGTAACCCCGGTCGGCCAAGAAGGGATCTTTATCACTGAATAGAGTCAGCACGGGTTTACTCCATTGCTTGAGCTTTTCCCAGTCGGCGTTGACCTCATCCAGTTCGGACGCCACTATCTCAGGCATTTTTCTGGGAGCTGCATAATATTCAGTCGTTGGGAAAGGCGCGTCATAGGCCAACATTTCAGCTTTGCTAAGTTTCCTTGTCGTCAGCGTCTGGAGGATCCGCCCAATTTCCAGCTGCTTGGCATGTCTGAAATAACCCGCCCAATTGCCATAATTCATTTTGCCGGCAAATTTTTCGATGCTTGGTTTACCGGCCTTCGCCGCCAGTAGCTTAAGTACCTTTGGCACCATGAACTTTTCTAGTGTATTCATTTCGGCCAGCGCTGTATTAGCAACCACAAGGCGATCTAACCACTCGGGCTCTTGCGCCAGCACCCTTAAGCCAATCATGCCGCCCCAGTCTTGGAAAAATGCGGCCGCATGTTTAACACCCAATTGGCGAACAAAGCTGCGCATCCACTTCACGTGGTTAGCATAGGTATGCGTACCTGGGCTGACAGGTTTGTCGGATTTACCAAAACCAATTAGATCCGGGGCGATAACACGGTAGCCTGCATCCACCAAACGAGGGATCATGTGGCGATATAGGTAGCTCCATGAAGGCTGACCATGAAAAAGAAAAATTGCTTTCTCATTGGTTTTCCCTTCATCAAGATAATGAAGGCGCATACCATCCACTTGCATATAGTTGGCTTCAAACGGATAGTCGCTCAGGCCGTGAAAAGCCTCATCCGGTGTCCTTAGCGTATTGGGTTTTAAGTTCATGAGATTGCCTCGTGTGGTGCGCTTTGATTGCTTGAACACACTTTATGGCAATAAATGGTCAGGAAAAAGCATAGCTTTTAGTACATCATGGTCATATAATTTGACCATGGTGAATTTAGAACATTTACATGTTATCGATACGATTTGTGCAGAAGGCAGCTTTCAAAAAGCCAGCGAAAAACTGCATAAAGTGCGCTCGGCTGTCTCCTATTCGGTAAAACAAGTGGAAGCGCATTATGATATGCAAATTTTTAACCGAGAAACCTATCGGCCGGAACTTACCGCTGAAGGTAAGATCCTCATCGTTCAAATCCGCCGCCTATTAAGGCAAGCCAGTGAATTTGAAACCTTTGTTAATGAAATGAAAGGTGAAAATGAAACGGAGCTAAGATTGGGTGTGACTTCAATTTTTCCGTTAGAAAAAATAACCGGCTTATTAATTGCCTTAAAAAATGAATTCCCCAGCACCACTATTCATCTCGAAATTGAAGTCGCTTCCGGTGAGAGAATGTTGTTAGATGAAAAGGTAGATATTGGCATTTATGGCGCCCCAAACCGCAATAAATCGATTGATTATAAATTGATCGACACCATCAATCTTCCTCTGCTTATTTCCAAGCAGCTGCCGCTAAAGAATGCCAATAACGTGACTGAAGCCGAACTGGCAGCGTATCCCCAGGTCATTATAAAGTCGACAGATAGTCTGTCCCCCGATACAGGCATTGTTGATGATGCGCTGAAATGGTACGTGACAGATCACAATACCAAAAAAATCTTAATCACCGCAGGACTTGGCTGGGGCAGGCTGCCGCAGCATTTAGTTGAGAAAGAAATAGTGAATAAAGATTTAATCTGCTTAAACACGCTGGGAGATCTTAATTTGCCTATCTATATAACCAAGCTAAAAAACAAAGTACTAGGCCCTGTAGCCCTTAAGATTTGGAACCATTTTCTAACGGGTGATTGATCATCAAATTTCCGAATACCGACTTGGTTCGACTTGTAGCTTGAGCGCTTTATGCCGAAGCGTACAATTTTACTCAAAGTTAATTGCTCGGACTTTATTTTTGTCGACATTTGGCTGGCTTGTATTGCCGTTGTAATCCATCAAATAACGGGTGTAAGGGTAACAATTGTAGCGGCCTTTGTGGAGCAGATGCAATCTGTGAAGCGTACGCCTGTGCAGGCGTGTTATCTGTATGGTGAAAGTCCATACCAAAGTAAGCCTGAGCTTTGTAGCTGACGGAAAATGGGAACACCCAACATTTAGATTGTGGGTGTCCTCATTTTCTCATTTTCTCTTCATTTTCTTATTTTATCGTAACGCGAACAAAAGAATCCAGGGGTTGCATGTTATGGGCGATGAGTGTGCAAATTTGATCAGACTTTATTGTACTTATTGTGTTACTCACAGGCCTTCGGCAGGCTCTTTTTCCGCGAAAATGATCAAACTTTAAGGGAAAGTCCATTTCATAACCTCAGTTTTAGGCTGTTTTTTGATCAAGCAATATTGTCCGTCCACAATAGAGCTAGTCGATTCACCTTCCGCTTTGGCCGATATCGGAGGGTTTGTTACCCTGATCCACATAACTAGAATTGAAGGGATATTTTTCGGGACAATTTTTTGTCATACCAACGCATTGCTCCATGCATTACGTCAACACGACCTGACATCTTCTGGTGAGGATCCTCCAACAGGTACTAAAACCTGTTTTAGGTCGTCCTCAATCAGGTTTTAGGGCGCATGGGACTTACTTTCTCCACATACTGCTTTCACTTTTAGTCCGAATCAGGAATAGTTCGAATGAAGATGATCGCCGTTTGCTTTGCCTTGTTTTTATGTACTGCCGAGACAGCCTTTGCCGGATCGGTTGGATTTCAACAGTTTCGCTTAAGTGGCGATACGAGCCGCATGCTAGATGTTACTCTTTGGTACCCCACCTCGCAAAATACACCTATAGAATCGGTAGCCGAAAATATTGCATTTGCTGGCAGCAAAGTGGTGAAAGGTGCACCAGTAAAACCCCAAAAGCATCCCCTGGTTTTGCTCTCGCATGGGTATCGCGGAAGTTGGCGAAATCTAAACTGGCTTGCGTATGAGTTGGTGCAAAAAGGCTTCGTTGTCGCAGCAGTCGATCACCCCGGCACCACAACATTTGACCATTCCGAGTTGCAGGCATCGCAGTGGTGGCAGCGTCCTCGCGATTTGGTGCGTTTACTGGACTCACTATTGGAAGACACTGTATGGCGCGCAGTGATTGATGCGCAAAGCATTTCTGCCATCGGCCATTCACTGGGTGGCTGGAGTGTGATGCTGTTATCCGGAGCGCAATTTGACCGGTCCACGTTTCTAAAACAGTGCCGGCTGTATCCCAATCCTCGAACCTGTGGTTTGGCGAGCGAACTGGGATTAACTACAACGCAGCCTGAAGAGCCCAAAGCAACAAACTTTCGTGACGCGAGAATCAAGAAAACTGTTATTTTAGACCTGGGTTTAGCTCGCAGCTTTTCTGTAGAGAGCATGAAAAAGGTGGATATGCCAGTGCTAATCTTAGGTGCGGGGATCGATATCGGGGATTTGCCTCAGTCAATGGAATCCGGCTATTTGGCCGAGCACCTACCGCTGTTTAATCGCCGCTATCAGGTGTATGAACAGGCAACGCATTTCAGCTTTGTGCAAATGTGCAAACCGGGGGCAATTGCCCTGTTGGAAGAGGAGGTGGCGGGCGATGGAATTGTGTGTAAAGACGAAGCAGGTATAAGCCGACACGAGCTGCACCAGCAGATCTTTGAGGATATTTATGGGTTCATAACCAGGTAATCTCACGTATTATACCGGGCGTTATTTTCGTCCGGTATAATACCCGGTATTGAGCCTGTGTGATTATTTCTCGCAAGGTGCCGAAGCATCGCGCCTATATGCGCTGGGGGTTTGCCCTGTGATACGTGCAAATTCACGGTTGAAGTTGGATTTGCTCTGAAAGCCGGAACTTAGGTAGATCTCGGTGACACTTTCTTCGCTGGTAATAAGTAGCCTTTTGGCGTGAGTGATCCGATACTCGTTCAGCATTTTCGAAATGTTTTGACCATGGACTTGGTTGACGGCCATGGAAACTTGTCGAGCGGGAATAGTGATTTTTCGCGACAAATGGCCCAGCGTTAAATTCGGGTCACGGAACGCTTCTTTTTGCTGCATCAGTGTGTCAATTTTTCTTACGATGTACTGGGCATCCTGTTCTGTCAATTTTGCACTTTTCGAGGGCGAAGCGATAGTATCATCTGTTGGTGCGTTTGGCTGGGAGTCTTGCGATGCCTCAGCCTCCGCGCGGAACGTACTTATGCCGGCAATGAGTACAGTAGCAACCACGGCCGGAATAAGAAGAAGATAGCTGAGCGATAAAATGTATGTCGTATGTTCACCCTCATACAGCAGAAAATCAAACGACAGCGCTCCGTCAATACAGGCTGACACAAGCAGCATGACACCTGCAACACGCTCGGCAAGGGCCACCCGTTCAATATTAGAAAGCCGGACTTCTTCCGGCATTACGAATGAAGAGCGAATCAGTAAGGCGCCGTAGCCTAGGTAAAGCGCGGTCAGAATGATATCAATCGCTTCCAGCCAGATCTGATAGCCAAAAGAACACGCAGTAATAACAATTGGCCCCACCCAGTGCAATGGCGAAAAGCGCTCTGAACGGTGTGCTTTGGCAAAACAATACCAGGCTGTTACCGGTAGAAGTGACGCAAAAATCGGCTGGATAAACCTGAAAATTGCCACATCAAACGTCCAGCGCAGCCCCACCACAGCTGTACTTACTGCGCAGAGAATAATGAACAAAAAGGGCGCTTTACCCTCAGTAGGGTGTTTGGGTAACAGAAGAATGGCGATGACCAAAAGCAGCAGTGACACGACAAAAGGCAATGGAATAGCGAGCATTAAAATTCCGTTCAAGTTCTTGGAGCTGTTGATAATTCAACGACTTTCAGAATGCCTTAGCTGTTAACAATAAACAAGCCGGACGGCATTTTTACATTTCCCATATTTTACCTTCTCTGCAGCTTTTAAAAACGGCGCCTTTAAAACCGTACCGCGTATTGCAATCTAGATTGACATTTTTGATGTATTGTTACCTGCTGCTATCGCAGGGTTGGGAGTTTTCGGTACAGAGCAGTTGCCAGAAATCCCGTTGCTAAACGTCAGCTTGCTCTCACTAGCGGACTTTTAGCAAGGACCAATACTCTCTAACCCGGATGGCTACTGGTGACATTTAACCGATATTAGCTAAGAACCAGCTCAACCAGTATCTACAAGGTGTGACGTCCCTTCACCCTGCAGGCGAAAAATGCACTACTCAATGGAACAGCGTGGATATTTTTTGCAGCGCAGTTTCCAGATCATCTATCGCCAGTAGGCCGAAACCCAACCTAAAACCCCGTTCTTCATCCCCGAACCATTGGCCGTTGGATACTCAGGTATCCAGATCTGTTAGAAGGCGCTTGCCGCCACCTTATCAACGACCGGTTGGATATCACAGGTGCTCGCTGGAGTCTGCAAGTGGCTGAGGCGGTATTAAAGCTACACTCTTTGAAGTCAAGCGGAGACTTCCAATCTTACGTTCCATAAGCAACAATCCAAGCAGCGGCTCTATGGTCGCTTGCGAGCTAATGTGAGCGAACAATGAAGTTCGTCGATTTAGAAGAACTACACCCAATTAAATTGGAGATCCTGCCTCTCCTCGACTTAAAGTGATCACGCTGTTTTTTATTCAACCGAAAATGCAAAGTTAGTTTCAACAATGTCAGTTCTTAAGTGTTTAACCGCCTGCTATTCGACATCTAAAAGAGTGCACTAAGCCTTGCTCTTTCTACTGTTTTTTTCTGTGTAGCACTGTCATATACAGGCATTGCAGGGAGAATGGCGTTGTTCAACAATTTTCCCATTTCACTTTGCCAGGGGGCAGAATTGTCAGCAGCCCTGTCCTCGACAATATTACCCTGGTCGAGAACCACAACCCGTTGACAGAATTTATTCACTAAGCGCAGATCATGGGTAACCAACAGGAAAGCAGTATTGTGTTCTTTTTGAACACGTTTCAGCAAATCAATGATCTGTTCTTGTAGTACTAAGTCTAAGCTGGACAGTGATTCGTCAAGCGCAATCAGTTTTGGTTTTGCGGCTAATGCCCTCGCAATGCAGATACGTTGTAACTGCCCGCCACTGAGCTGGCCGGCACGGCGAGATAAAATGTCCGCGTTTAACCCTACCTGCGCCATTAGTAACTCACTTTCTTGTTGAATTTGTTGTGCAGATAATCCGCGCAAATACCGTAAAGGTTCAGCCAATACTTGGCAGATGGTCTGCCTTGGGTTGACGGCGGCAATAGAGTCCTGAAAAACCAATTGCACCTGCTGGCGAAACCACTGCCAGTCTTGCGGCCGGAATTGACTCATCATCTTCCCCTGCCATAACACATCGCCGCTGGTGGCGGACTCCAAGCCCAACATTAATCTGCACAAGGTACTTTTACCGCTACCACTTGCACCGACCAGGGCGAGGGATTCCCCCAGTTCCATTGTAAGCTGTATATTCCTCAGTACAGTTGTGGCGCTTTTTTTGCCCAAAAACGCTTGCTCTTGATACACTTTTTTAAGCTGTCTTACCTGCATAAATTTAGCCACTAACAGTCTCCTTATAGAGTGAGAGGTGAGCGTTGAGCAAGGACCGGGTCACCGGGTGTTTTGGCTGAGAAAAAATCTTACTGACACTTGCGTATTCCACTATTTCACCTTCAGCCATAACCGCGACTCTATCGGCTAGTCGAGCTACGACACCAAAATCATGAGTAACCAGAAGTACGCCGAGAGCGCGTTCTGTGGTTATGCTTTCAAGGCGTTGCAATATGCGGGACTGAACGAGTAAATCCAAGTCTGTGGTCGGTTCATCAGCTATGAGTAACGGCGCCTGGCTTACCAGTGCCAGCGCCAACATCATCCTTTGCAACATGCCGCCACTCATTTGAAACGGATAGAGGCCAAGCACTCTTTTCCAGTCCTCCAAGCCTGCATCCTGCATAGCTTGAGCCAATAGGGATAGATCTTTCCCTTGGCCACTGGCGACTAAGGTTTCAAAGCCGTGTTGTCGCATGGTTTGCAGAGGGTTAAATGCACTGGCCGGGTTTTGCATAATGCTGGTTATATTTCGCCCTCGTTGCTGACTGAGGTCGGCTGGTTTTCCATCTAACAGGATTTTGCCACTGCGTTTTAATCCGGGGGCGAGCAGATCGAAAATAGCGGAGCAGGTTACCGATTTACCAGAGCCACTTGCGCCAACCAGCGCCAGTGTAGAGCCAGATTCTATGGTTAGGTTAATACCTTTAACCAGGTTTACTTCCGGGGTTGAAACCCACAAATCTATCAGTTCGAGTTTCATCCGTTATGCTCCAGGTTAGGGTCGAGTTTGTCCCTGAGGGCGTCACCCAGCAAGTTAAACGCCATCACACTGATAAGAATTGCCAGTCCAGGCCAGATAACCAGCATAGGGTTTGTCCAGATGAATTGCCGTGCATCGTTGATCATCACGCCCCATTCAGGAGTGGGCGATTGCACTCCGAGTCCAAGGAAGCTTAAGCCGGAGACATGTAACATCACATGACCTATATCCAAAGTGGCCAATACCATAAGCTGAGCCAAAATACCGGGTAATATATGCTGGCGAAAACGCGCAAACGGAGGTACTCCCGCCAGTTTTGCCGCGCGCAAATAATCACTATGTCGCACACTTAATACCAGGCTGCGTGAGATCCTGGCATACCAGGCCCAATGCGTAACGGCAATGGCAATGATAACGTTAACCAGGCCAGTGCCTAATATGGCCACCATAAAGAGCGCGAGTACGACAGTGGGAAAGGTCATAAACACATCACAAGTACGCATTATTACCTGATCAACCCGGCCACCGACAAACCCTGCTAATCCGCCCAGGCCGACGCCAATGAATAGCATAAGAAAAAGGGTGACAAACACGGCTCCCAAGGAGACAGAAGCTGCCATCAACAAACGAGAAAACATGTCTCTACCCAAGTGATCTGTCCCAAGCCAATGCTCGCTGCTACTAGGCTGCAAACGCTTGGTTAGGTCAATCTGATCAGGATCGAAAGGGATAATCCAGGGCGCAAAAATGGCAGTAAATAATAATAGCGTAAGCACAATTGAACCTATTCTCGCGCTTAACGGTAAGTCACGAATTAGTTGCATGATGCAGCCTCCAAACGAATGCGAGGATCCAACCAGGCATACAGAATATCGATTATTAAATTACAGAGAATAAATATTGTTGTCATCATCAAGGTAAAGCATTGAATAATTGGGTAGTCATTGTTACTGATGGCTGAGATTGCATATCGGCCCACACCAGGCCAACTGAAAATAGTTTCCACCACCAGAGAACCGCCTATTAATTCACCTATATGCATGCCGGCGGCAGTTACTATGGGCAGTAGGCTGTTACGCAGCACATGATTACGTTCGACTTTTCTAGGATGAATACCGCGCATCAAGGCATAACGAACGTGCCGCTGACCTTTAACTTCCAACATGCTAGCGCGCAATAAACGGGCATTAATACAAAGTGACATAAAGGCGATGGCCACGGCAGGTAACAACATATGACTGAGGCCGCCATATCCCATAGGCGGCAGCCAGCGCAGATGTATGGAAAAAAGCAGTACCAGTAAGAAACCTAACCAAAAGTTGGGAATAGAAACGCCAATAAATGCCAGTCCTCGCACTGTAAAGTCGGGCCATTTATCGCGATATCTCGCTGCCCACACAGCTAAAGGAATGGATAGTGTTATGGTCATTAAAAGAGCAAAGGAGGCAAGTTGTAGTGTTGCCGGGAGATAATATAACAGATCGTCCAGTACCGGACGTCCGGTCATGTAAGAGGTACCGAAATCAAGTTGTATCGCATTAGTAAACCATTCGCCGTATTGTTGCCAGATAGGTTTGTCTAAACCAAGGTGGCGTTCAGCTTCAGCAATCGACTGATCCGTCAGGGGAATACTCGCGGCGCGTAAATATGCAAGAGCAGGTTCGGTGCCACTTAAACGTAAGAACAGGAAAATGATGAGAGATACTGCCCACATCAGGGGTATTAAGAGTAACAGTCGACGTACGATAAAAGCCAACATGGGTTATCCTTTGCCAGCCAAGCGGCTGGCCGTTAATAAGGTGTAATACATGGAGTGTTTGACGGGGTTATTGTGGGTTTAACCGCTCAAATGGAATATCAAATACAGTGCTGCCTATTTCTAAATTGCCAAGTTGAGCTGACGCTACCGCGCTGACTCGCATGTAGCTAATAGGCAGATATACAGCTTGTTCATGCAAGGTAGAGAGTACGTCACGATAGAGTTCCTTACGCCGGGTTTCATCTGTGCTTGTCAAGACGGCATTGATATTGGCGTCTATGCTTGCTTTCATTGCTAAGCCTGCCTGAGCCATATAGTCAGCGTGCGATGGGCGACGCATACCACTAACAAAGGCATGCGGGTCGTAAGGCACTCCCCAGGTGTTATTAAAGATCAAATCAAACTCACCGGCTTTCTGTCGCCTATAAAAGCGACTACGTTCTTCTGCCGCAAGTACCAGCTCAATCCCTATCTCCTTTAAATTAGCTTGTAATACTTCGGCTATCGCCTTTTGGTTGGCATCGTGACCATGATAAACCAGTTCAACTTTTAGCGGTTGCCCGTCTTTTTTGCGATAGGTATTGCTCCCTGAATCCTTCCAGCCGGAATCTTGCAGTAACTTTCTAGCATAGTCCAAATCACGTTTGTACTCACCAAGGCCAATATTTGCATAGGGCACATTCTCGGGGAATATGGTATGGGCAGGCGTCTCTATGCCATAGAAAATGCCTTCTGCTATCGCTTTGCGGTCAATAGTGTGATTGATGGCAAGGCGCACGGCGCGCTCTTTAGTGGCTGACTGAGCCGTATTCATGGCGATAAGGCGGGTTAATAAGGGCTGGGATAAATCGGTTTGTAAATCTTTCTGCTTACTGAGTCGGGCGAAGCTGTCGGGAGAAATTTGCCCCTCCAAACCGTAAATCAGGTTAATCATGCCACTTTCAAATGCGAGCACCCTTGCGTTAGGGTCAGCTATTACCGCCACTTCAACCTGTTCCGCCCCTGGCTTTTTACCCCAATAATGCGGATTTTGTTTGAATACATCTTTGACACCCAGGACGGATTCAGCCAACACCCATGGTCCTGTACCTATCGGTGCCTTAATACCCTGGCCCGTATGCCCCTTGTCTGGCATAGCCGAGGGCGCCATAAAGCGAACGGGTCGAACTAAAGTGAGTTCCTGCAGGGTGGGGTAATAGGGGGATTTAAGGTGTAAATCAAGGGTGAATTCATCAATGACATCGAGGTGGTCAATTTGGTTGATTAGCTCTAACCAACGATGTTTTTCAATATTAGCAATAACTTGCTCCAGGTTTAATTTCACTGCCTGCGCATTAAATTTTTCACCATTAGAAAACTTTACATCCTGGCGTAGAAAGAAACGATAACGCACTCCATCTTCTGAAATTTCCCAGTGTTTTGCTAACCAGGGAATGATTTTACCACCTTCGGCATAACGAACCAGAGACTCATAGACCATAGCTTGGGCATACATTTGGTTGGGAGTGGTTTGATGAGGATTGAGTGGACCTGCATTAACTGACCAAGAGAACTTGATATCAGCTTGGGCCAGGGGAGGCAGCAATAGCAGCATGGTCAGCATCATTAAACGCATTATGTTCATTATCACTCTATATCGTTATGTTATAAGGTATCATTATTGAGAATAATTACCATTTATTTTCGCGAGTGTCAATCATTTGCTCACGGGGTTGGGGAGCGTAATAAGGTTTCCGTATGGGTTAATCCGGGAATCCCAAGGAATCCCAATCTCGCACAATCTCGCGCACAATCTCGGACACCCACAAGAATCTCAATCTCGGACACCCACAATATTGAAATATCGCGCAATCTCGAAATCTCGCGAAATCTCGGACATCCACTCAATCTCGCGTCACTCAATCTCGGACACCCACAATATTGAAGTATTGTGGCAACGAAAATCACAGCCCATAATTAGCTGATGGCTGTTGTAAGTCGGAGGCTCTATGACTGTTGCCAGATCCCGCTTAATCCACCCTGAATCAACCCCCTTCTATCACTGTGTCGCCAGGTGTGTTCGTCGAGCTTTCTTATGTGGCTACGACAAATATGCTAATCGCTCTTATGAACACAGAAAACCCTGGGTAGTAAACCGGATCCGCTTTCTTGCTGGTTTATTCTCGATAGACGTCTGTGCCTACGCTGTTATGAGCAATCATTACCATGTCATCTTACGGGTTGATTTAGCAGGAAATAAACAGCTTTCTGATGAGGCTGTTATCGAACGGTAGGGCAAGTTGTTTGCCATTCATGTGCTGGTTGCACGTTGGCAATCCGGTCAAACAAAAAGTGAAGCTGAAGTTGATGCGGCCAGGAAACTGGTGAATATTTGGCGTGAACGGTTAGGGGATATCAGTTGGTTTATGCGTTGCCTGAATGAACACATTGCCAGGGAAGCAAACAAGGAAGATAAATGCAAAGGGCGGTTTTGGGAAGGCAGATTCAGAAGCCAGGCACTGATGGACGAGACGGCATTATTGGCCTGTATGGTTTATGTGGATTTAAACCCAATCAGGGCTGGCTTGTGTGATTCCGTGGAAGAAGAGGAATTTACCTCAATCCATGAACGAATTGGCGACTGGAAGGCAGCGAATGATAAGCAGTGCGCGGACCAGGGAGCAGAAAGAAGCCATTTTTTGTTGCCTTTTACCCGCTCAAAGAATGACACGGATAGAGAAATTCCTTTTGACTTCAAGGAGTACCTTTACCTCACAGATTGGACAGGCCGAGCTATCCGAGAAGACAAAGCAGGTTACATATCGGAAGAGACACCAAAGCTATTGGAAAACCTGCTTGTCCCGCATGAATCCTGGGTAATGACAGTACAGCACTTTAGTCGCTCATTTGGCAGTGCTGCAGGCACCTGGGAAGCAATAACCGCACTCAGTCACCAGGTTGGGCAGCACTGGATAAAAGGCCATTCGGCATGTGACCGGCTTTACCAATCTGGATAGCGCAAGAAAACATCGAAACAACCCAACAAGCTAATTATTCATTAAGCTAGCCCAGTCACGCCTTAAACGCAGATAAATGCGTTGGTACTGTCGATTCTTAACCATTCCCCCTGAAATCAAACAGTTTTTGACGTGGCATCTTAACAAAGTTGAGTTATCGCCATTTTGTTGGTTTAAATTGGGGCCTGAAAAATATGGATGTCCAGTTTTTTACTGGGCAATGTAATAGTAAGCACGTTGCTCAACCCTGCGCACCGCCTTGGCAGCGATATACAGGGCATGAAAAATATCATCACGTTGCTGTGCCTGTTCGAAAACCGTTGTGACACCTGCGGCTATCCCCTTGGCGCCGTCTTTGATGATGTGTTTTGGCACCATCCCCTGCGCAGCAGCCTGTTGGAGTACTCTGGCCCAGGTTTTAGCATCACGCTGTAGCTCGTGAGACAGGCAGAACAGGTAGCCGGTATCCAGGTCAACACCCGCCAGCACAGGGTCGCCCTGGCTGAACATCTCATCCACAGCTCCGCTCTGGATGGCGGATAATGGCACCGTTCGGTTGAAATCGGCGGCATTTTTTTGCGCCTCGGCAATGACCCCTTGGATATAGCCGTAGCTGACTTTGCAGCCGGGATATAGCAGAGGAATGAGCGCTTCAATACTGCGAATGGAATTGGGGGCGGTGATGGTTAACGCGACAATACTGCGGCGCAGGTGTGGCACATCCACATCAAGCGTCGCGATACAATCCGGCGCACTTTGCGTTTTGACGAGGGCGTCGAAGGCTGCCTGGGCAGCACCGCGGGCGGTGTAGACGGCCTTGCGGGATATCTTGAATTCGTCAGATAAGGCGGTGACATCACCATGGGCTTGTAAAATGCAGCTCTTTGCGAGAAGATCGAGTTTATCTGAGGAGCTAAGTGGTGTTCGGTTTAGTATCGGCATTCTGTCTTTTTTGGTTGTTGTTTTTGGCGAAGTGATTATCTCAAATAGCAGACCTTATCTCCTCAGATTTCTCCCTCCAATTTGTTACCCAGGTTTGATGGGTTCCCAGGTTTTACCATCTCGCTGTTGCTCGTGAGACAGGCAGAACAGGTAGCCGGAATCCAGGTCAACGCCCGCCAGCACAGGGTCGCCCTGGCTGAACATTTCATCCACCGCACCGCTCTGGATGGCTGATAATGGCACCGTTCGGTTGAAGTCAGCGGCATTTTTTTGCGCCTCGGCAATAACCCCTTGTATATAGCCATAGCTGACTTTACAGCAGAGGTATAAGCGCTTCAATACTGCGAATGGAATTGGGGGCAGTGATGGTTAACGCGACAATACTGCGGCGCAGGTGTGGCACATCCACATCAAGCGTCGCGATACAATCCGGCTCACTTTGCGTTTTGACGAGGGCGTCGAAGGCAGCCCGGGCAGCCCCGCGGGCGGTGTAGACAGCCTTGCGGGATATACCGAATTCATCGGATAAGGCGGTGATATCACCATGGGCTTGTAAAATGGCGCTCTTTGCGAGAAGATCAAGTTTGTCTGAGGAGCTAAGTGGTGTTCGGTTTAGTATCGGCATTTTGTTGTTCTTGATAGTGTTTTTCGCGAAATAATTATCTCAAACAACTGCGCTTATTTCCTCAGATTTCTCCTCTCATTTGTTACCCAAGTTTGATGGGTTCCTAATTTCAAGAAGATGCTAGAGTATTTTAAAATTGAGAGAGCGAGCGTCAGCAAACGATTTGTGGGGACTGATCAAATTCCACCCATTTAGGGTCACAAAACCAATAGCTCCTCTCCAATTCAGCGAGTGCTGGATCAGATTAATAAATAGTCAGTTTGGCTTGCCTGTTACCAGGCTAAAATCAGTGGCTGAGTTTACTCGGTGGGAAACCAAGTAGCGTTAACCAATCAGCCACCTTTTCTCCCGTCAAGAGTTCATGGGCTGACTGGCCTTTGTGACGTCCCCAGCGTTTTTCACGCAGGTTGTACCAGGCGCGAAATAACTCAAGAAACGGTTGGTTTACGCCCTTTCTGGCATACAGATAAGTGCGTAAGGTGGCGTTGAAGCCTTCAATGGCACTGGACGCGCGGTGACGTTTGCTGAGCAATATTTCCACTTCTTGCATCAGCTGCTCACAGCGTGTTTCATCCAACTGTGTGGTCAACAGGTGGTAGCTGCCGAGCATTTCCTGAATAAGCCGCTGTTGCTTATGCTTCCCGGCTTTTGCCAGTTCACGTCGGCACTCGAAGAAGCGGCAGGCCAGCTCAACTGGCTGCTGAGAATAACGTGCAATACAGCCTTGCAACTTATCATGGAGCGCCTGGGTGGCCAAAGTGAGACCATCCAAGCGGTTTTCCAAGTAGGTCGCCGCCTTGTTGCATTCCTTATGTGCCGCCCTGCGCAGTAATAGGGTGGCCTGGGCCAGCTTAGTCTGAGCCATTTCGGTCGTCATTAGCTCGCCGGTCCTTCGACAAACGCAGCTGAAGGCGGCATGAAGAAGATGTAATGCCCGCTCGGCCTGCTCATACCGCTCGATAGCCTTATCGCATTGATTATCCGCACGTAACCATTGACCGAATGTATCATGCGGGTCTTCTGCTATGGCGGGGCTGATGGCCTGGTACGCCTTTTCTTCCTGGGCAATGTAATAGTAAGCACGTTGCTCAACCCTGCGCACCGCCTTGGCAACGATATACAGGGCATGAAAAATATCATCACGTTGCTGTGCCTGTTCGAAAACCGTTGTGACACCGGCGGCTATCCCCTTGGCGCCGTCTTTGATGATGTGTTTTGGCACCATCCCCTGCGCAGCAGCCTGCTGGAGTACTCTGGCCCAGGTTTTAGCATCACGCTGTAGCTCGTGAGACAGGCAGAACAGGTAGCCGGTATCCAGGTCAACACCCGCCAGCACAGGGTCGCCCTGGCTGAACATCTCATCCACAGCTCCGCTCTGGATGGCGGATAATGGCACCGTTCGGTTGAAATCGGCGGCATTTTTCTGTGCCTCGACAATGACCCCTTGGATATAGCCGTAGCTGACTTTACAGCCGGGATACAGCAGAGGAATAAGTGCCTCAATACTGCGAATAGAATTGGGTGCAGTGATGGTTAACGCAACAATACTGCGGCGCAGGTGTGGAACATCCACATCAAGCGTCGCGATACAATCCGGCTCACTTTGCGCGTTGACGAGGGCATCGAACGCAGCCTGGGCAGCCCCACGGGCGGTATAGACAGCCTTGCGGGATATACCGAATTCATCGGATAAGGCGGTGATATCACCATGGGCTTGTAAAATGGCGCTCTTTGCGAGAAGATCGAGTTTGTCTGAGGAGCTAAGTGGTGTTCGGTTTAGTATCGGCATTCTGTCTTTTTTGGTTGTTGTTTTTGGCGAAGTGATTATCTCAAATAGCAGACCTTATTTCCTCAGATTTCTCCCTCCAATTTGTTACCCAGGTTTGATGGGTTCCGATTTGTGCCAGTTCGACTGGAACTAGGGTCGCGTTTTACACGAGCGAATATATAACTGAAGAGCCGGTGATGCGGCATTCCGATGCGGTAGTTCCGCACGTCCGGATCTGTGTGGGGTAGGCTTGCTAGCAGGCCGCTCTACCACGGTATAACCCTATAGGAAGTTAGTTTTGTCGTTTAAAAAGACTAAAAAATTACTATTTATATTCCCCGTTTTTATTATGGTATACCTTGCTACTGTCTTTGTTTGGTCGATATTTTCGGTGGATGAACTTTTAGGTGCCGACAACAGTAATGCTCTCCTAAATCAGCTAAGTGAAGAGCAAATATCTATACTACTAAAAATTGAAGATCCAACATTTTATGAACATATCGGTATTAGTGTGTCTCTAGGACAGGGGTTGACGACAATTACGTCATCTATTGCGCGTGACATTTTTCTTTTTCGCCATAAGCTCACTGGTACAAAGGGTAGGTTTCAGTCATTTTACGAGGATGTATTTATGTGCTGTAAAAAAATTGATATTGGTCGTGATATTATGGCACTTGTTCTAAATGCCAACCTATCAAAAGAAAAGCAATTGTCCATTTACACCTCGAATGCCTATATGGGGTCGCATAATAAATCAGGAGTAATTGGTTTAGGTCAAGCTTCCGAGGTATATTATGGAAAACCCCTGGATATACTCACAAATAAGGAATTTATTGGGTTAGTAGCAATGTTTAAGGCGCCAAATGTTTTTAACCCTGTTAAAAACCCAATAATACACCAACTTCGAGCAGACAGGATCGAGCAAGTTGTGCTTGGAAAATGCCAGCCAAGTGGTTGGTTTGATATATTATATGAGCATTGTGATTTAAGTGATTAACAAAACCAGTCAGAGGGAAGTCAAAACTGCCGATTAGCTCGGGTTTTACCTCCTTTTCTGGCAAGGGCGCGAGCGAGCTTTGTTAACATCATGTAAAAAGCAACGCTGACCTATATTCTCCTTCCCACGCGGCCTTATTCATTTTTCTTGGTACAGACTCTTTTCCGGGGGACTTTCTGAAGAGGTTCTGCACTAAACGGCGACAACACGCCATATTCAATGGCGAGTGTCCAGCATACATCTTCTGAGCATCTTCCCTAAAAATGACATCTAACGCCCAATGCTGCTGATTTTCTATGTGCCAGTGCTGCCTTGAGGCTTGGGCTGCAAGTTCCAGTGGTAGTTCATCGGTACAAACATAATATGATGTCTCATAACTGCCTGTATCTGAGCCATTGATACTGCGCTCTCGGACTACTGCTACTATTCCTTTAATCATCGGCCATTTTGTGTTTATCTCCTTACTAAAAGCGGCGGGTAGCGAGAAAACGGTACGAACTTCTGTTCGTCCATGGCCTTTATCTTTGGTTTCAAAGAAGACTTGCTGCTCTTCTGGCTGTGACCAGTATGCTTGAAACTGCTCATCCACTTCGGAGAGCAGTTTTGGCTGATTACTTTTTACTTGAACCAGCATATCTCCGCCTTTGTCTTTGACCTCTTTCAGCGTTTCTACTTGGCAATGCAAAGCATCGGCTGTCAGCAAGCAACCAGTGATATCCAATGTGTCTATCATCTCTCTTACCGCTTGTATTTCCATGCCTTTTCCTTTACAAGGTCGGTGAGTTAACACGAGCCCCTGCTCAACCTCAAAAGCCGAAACGAGGAACAAGGGATCATCATGGCGGCTGGCTTTAGCACCTTTTATCACCTTTCCGTCCACGCTGATGATAGGTGCACCATTTCTTTCCCGGCGAATATTCACCCACCCAACCATTGCTGATAGCAGGGTTTCAGGGATCACAGTCCGCATGATCCTGGCGATAGTATGCCGGGTAGGTATGCCATTTTTGTATGGCAAATACTGACGTAACCAGTTTAGGTTTTCCTTGCCCTTACCGAAGTCTTCAATGTCAGTCCATTGCTTTTGTCCACAAATCATAGCGACTATCACCAGAAACACGACCTCAATGACGGGATAGTCTTGATTGATCTGCGAGCGACTTTCCTGGATCTTTTGTAGCTGTTCAATTAATACCATTTTTCGACCAAATTCAGTAATTTGGATATCTGATCGTTAAATCGAAGACAAGTTCAAAATTTCTTGTGTCATTTAGTCATTTTTTGGCTATATGGATATTCCTGAAAGTTTGATCCTGCCCTTCTTTTCTGGCGACGTTAGGTATCTGTTTTTTCGCAAATAGGAGAAGAGTTTGGCAAAGAATTATAGTGGTGGTTGTTTATGTGGAAATATACAGTTTTACTGTAAATTAAGAGCCAAAAAATCCTCATACTTGTTCTTGTAAAATGTGTCAACGTCATTCGGGTTCACTCACTCACTCAATGCTGGGTTGAATTCTCCAAAGAACAAGTTAGTTGGAATGGCCCAGGTGGTGAACCAGCGCTTTGGCGTTCGTCTGAATTTTCTAGCCGAAGCTTTTGTCGTATTTGTGGTTGAACCATAGGGGCAATAGATGATGATCCAGTAGTTGCTATTGTCTTAGGTGTGTTTGACTCTTGTAACAGGAAAGAATTGAAACCTCAGTCTCATTCTTTTAAATCCAGAAGGCCTAAGTGGTGGAAAGTTGAAATCCACAACAGTACCTAACAAACGTATGAATTCATTCGCTACGCTCATTGGGATGGTTACTTGCTGGCAGTGTTCGTTCCTCGCAAATTGTAGCCAGCAATTAACCGCCCATTATGCTAGGTATTGAGGCTGTAGCAAAACCCTTAAATCTATGATCTAACGGGCATGATTTATACAATCGATGAGCATGCTTATGCCGAAGTTTATTCCTTACGATTATGCCAACAGGCTGTTTATTCACTGTTGTAGCTTAATGAAATAAGCCGGATACCAGAATGTTATCCTAATACGTGATGCTGATCTTAGTATATTTATTCCGAATTTTTTCAAGTTCTCCACGCTTATTTATCTCGTTAAAAACCGCTCTTAGTTTCTCTGTTGATATTCGATCAACGCTTTTTCTGGATATTTGAACCCAGGGAGTCCGCTCGTCGACAATAAAGGGCTTACCAAAGAAATCATTTCCCAGGTGTAAATCTGCAGCAGCGCTGAGTATTGGAGTCATTGGACCTATGATAGCGTCAACGCGCCCGATCATAAGCATTCTTAATGCTTGGATGAAGTCTATTGTCTCAATTGCAATAATATCCGGGTCATTATCAACAGCGTCACTAAATTTGGCGCCTCGTAAATATCCGACTCTTTTACCTTTTAAGCTGTTTAAGGAATCGAAAGTGGTGCCCCTGGGGCCAATGACTACCGTTTTAAGCGTTGGCAACGGGGCAATATAAATGACGAACTCTTCAAGCTCCTTGTACTTAAACATGATAGTCATATCAGTTTTGCCAGATTTTAGTTCGAATATAATTCTAGCGTACGGATAGATATAGTTATTAACTTTATATCCTGCCTCTTTGGCCAGGAGATTGGCAATATCGTAGTAGATCCCGCTAGAATTGGTATCTGTCTTGATACCATATGGAAGGACGTCGATGGTTCTAATTTTGATGTATCCACTCTCTTGAGCATGAGTTGGACAAACCGTGCAAAACAGAAGGATTAGGGTATAAATTCGAAGGCTGATCCACTTATTCACTTTTTTGCCATCATTTACGCATTAAAAAATGGAACCGTCGGCGTATAAGCTAACTAATGTCCATCCTGAAACGTCGATTCTGTCATTCCCTCGCACGTGGTGGTCCGACATCAGGATGGACCGAGTGTAGGATCACCGCCTACGTGAGAGACAGCATTCCCTTTAAAGCTTAGCTATACCTTTCCTTCACGCCACCAGCCCGCACCAGAAAGTCAATTGCATCATCGTAAACACACAGTTATTTCTTTAGTTGAACTCCCCTGGCGTACAGCCAAACACTTTTTTACATGCAGTAATAAAATTCGCGGGATATTCGTAGCCAGCCAGCAGGCTCGCCTCTGTAATTGAAATCCCCTCGCAAATAATCGCCTGACGAGCATGGTTCAGCCGTCGCTGTCGAAGATATTGCAGCAAACTTACTCCCAGCTCTTTACGGCAATGTCGTTGTAACGTTGAAACGCTCATCCCAAAGTGTTTGCCGATGCCTTCCATTGACATCACATCAGCCTCTCCACTTTGAAGAAACGTTTTCACACACGAAGTACTTCTGTATGCATGACTGCTTTCTACAGCAGTTCCGTGAGTGTTCAGCAGCTCTTCCCACAACGATAAAGCAAACCCTTCCATGATCAGTCTTTCAGAGTGACCAGCGGCCTTTGCCATCTGGCCCATATAAGGAGCCAGAAACCAGCTGTGGATACTTAAATGGTTTTTTAATCTACTGAAAAGTGAAGAAGACCTGCTTTGTTGTTGGAACGCCACCATTCAGCACTCAATGAAATAACTAGTACCTCGGATCATAAATACGTTCAAAAATGGCGGTTATTTGATCAGGCCGTCAATACCTTCCCTTTGTAAGTCCATTTAAATGGTTTCGCCAGCTGTTTATTAAAATAGCTGATAAACCGGGTCAGTTTCCCTCGTAGATCCTCCAAGCTAGTGAAGTTTCCCCGCTTGAGTAACTTTCGCGATAAGATGCCAAACCAAATCTCGACCTGGTTCAACCATGAGCAGTGCTTTGGTGTATAAACAAAACGGATGCGATGAGATTTATCACTCAAAAATTGCTGCCTGGACACGGTATCCTTGAGGATACCTGATTTTCCCTTAACGCCAAGCTCTTCATCTATGCCACAACGTTCTGCGACAAATCGAACCAGCGTTTCCGACTTATGCACATTCAATTGGTCCGTCACTATCACCCAGGTACTTTCCGGGGATGTCGCCACCGTTTGTTTTATATGCTCACAGAAATCCACCTCGTTGCGTGTTTCAGCGATACGATAGTTCATTATCTGACCAGTCACTATATTGAAACTTGGCGTCAGACTGAGCGTTCCGTGACGTTTATATTCAAACTCCCGCTTTTCAATCATTCCTTGTTTTGTTGGCTTATCAGGCGAAATGCGCTCTAATGCCTGGATACCTGTTTTTTCATCTACTGACACAGTGATAACATTCTCCTCGGCCAGCATTGAGGCTTGATGATAGGTATCACAGACATGATTGACTTCCTTCTTAAACTCCTCGTCATCCTTAACCTTGGGGTTAAGCCAGTAGGTAGAGCGATGTGGCCTGATATCGACCTGTCTGAGAAAACGTCCGACAGTGCTTTTTGATATCCCTGAGGCTAATTGTTGTATATTCGCTTCATCGGCCAGTTCTGTATGTGTCCAATGAGTAATTTCTCTTCCACATTTGGTCGGCTCTTTTAGCGCCAGAGCCATCAGATTACATAGCTGCTCTTCGGTATAGGTCAGCGGCGCCCCGCTTCTGGGTGAATCAGAGAAAGCTTTACATAAGAAACCTTGCTTGTCTTTTTTGCTCACCAAGTCAGTGGGCCAGGCAGCAAACAACAACCGAGCTCTGTCCCTCCACTTAATGACGAAATTACAACTAACCCCCAATTCTCTGGCTACTTTGTTCATATTAAAGGTCTCGTTAATGAGCAAGACAGCCTTTAACCGAGTCAGAATACAGGCTGGGGTGGTGTAACATCGCAACATTGATAAAATAGTTGTAGTGATGTCATTTGCATATTGCGTAGGAAATAAGGTATTCATCGCCAACCAAATATAGTTAATATACTATATTTATGGTGTGATAGCTAATCAGCTTTGGGAAGACAATGGGTTACAAAGTAAAAATACAAAAAGTACAAAGACCGACTAATAAATCCTTTTACCTCAATATGCCAGCAGCGATTGCTGAAGCCTTAAGCATGGAGAAAGGGGAAGAGTTTGAGTGGACAATTGAAGATAAGAACACGCTGGTGCTTAAAAGGGTTAGCCCGCTAGAAATTAACGGCCGTACAAATAACGAGCAAATTTGCACGGACTTATGATCTCGGGTACTAGTATCTGAACGGAAACGTTATTCACTATAAAATTCAACATGATACGGTAAAGTTAAATGTCGACTTCTAACTTATGATCGCTTGTTATAAGGAAAACTCGCCTGTAATAGCCTGATCTTGTAGGATTTTCCTATACTTTGTCTCGACCTGCAGGGGTTACACCTTCATTTTTCAAAAAACTTCAGGCGGCGAAATCTTATGAGAGAAGTGCTCAATCCTCAGTTCAAACTCAGTGAAGCTAACATTGCCAACATTGAATTCGATCCCAAATCCCGTGATGATATTCCCAAGCTCCTCATTGGCCTTCAGCACATTTATATCACACCGGAATTACGCGAGGAGGTATTCACCATACTCGCTGAGATCGTCCCTATTAATGAGGATGGTGAAAGCGCCAGCACCGATACCGGCCGTCCCGGTATGGCTCAGTGGACTATTCTGGTGCTCGGGGTGTTGCGCCTCGGCCTGAATGCCGATTTTGATCGTATTCACGAACTGGCCAACCAGCACAGTACTATCCGCACCATATTGGGGTTGAGTAACTGGTGCGACGGTAAAAAGTTCAGCTTGCAGAGCATCAAAGACAACCTGATGTTGTTCACTCCCGAGTTGCTAGACCGAATAAACCAGTGCGTGGTAAAGGCAGGCCACCGCTTGCTAAAAAAGGACGAAAACGACGCAATCACCGGGCGCTGTGATTCGTTTGTCGTTGAAACCCGTGTCCATTATCCCACCGATATTAATCTGTTATTTGATGCCGTTAGAAAGACCATGGAAGAATGCGCCGTCTTGTGTGAGCCCTTTGGCCACAGCCTGTGGCGGCAGTATCGCTACAATATCCGCCAGTTTAAGAAGCTGTATCGCAAGGCTCAGAAACTCAAGCATTCCACCTCGAAAGATGAGGCTAAGCAACAGCGCCAGCTTGAGCGGGTACAACAGGCTCACCAGGCCTTAATCGAGTCCGCTCAGAAGGTTGAAGATCGCGCCCGGCAAACCCGTGAACTACTGCGCCATAAATACGGTTTGTTCAACTTGGCGTTGGCGAAACTGGATAGTTACCTTGACCATGTCAACCGGCAAATCGACCAGATCCGCAGACGAATTTTGGAGGGAGAGAAGATCCCTCACACTGAAAAGGTATTTTCAATCTTTCAGCCACACATCGAATGGATCTGTAAAGGCAAGGCTGGCGTACCGGTTGAGCTGGGGGTTCGAGTCTGTATCATGGCTGACAGCGACAGCTTTATTCTGCATCATCAGGTAATGGAAAAGCAGACGGATGACAAGGTTGCTGTCGCTATGGTCGAAGAAAGTCAAAACCGGTATGCCGGCCTAAACATATGCAGCTTCGATAAGGGTTTTCATAGCAAGGAAAACCAGGAGGAACTCAAGCAGCGACTGGCGCTAACAGTGCTGCCAAAGAAAGGCCGGCTGTCGAAAGCAGAGCAAGCACATGAGTACGCGCCCGAGTTTGTCGAAACAAAAAGAAAACACTCCGCTGTTGAAGCGGCCATTAACGGTCTGGAAGTGCATGGCCTGGATACGTGTCGCGACCACGGTTTAGCCGGTTTCAAGCGTTACAGCGCGCTGGCGGTTGTAGCGAAAAACATTCACCGCCTGGGCGCTTTGGTGCGAGATGTGGAGAGAAAGCGAAAACGAGGGCCATACAAAAAAGCAGCCTGACGCTGGCGTATTTTCCCGAAGAATGAGCAATATGGCCACGACTAGCCAGGCAAAACATCCCCTGAAAACGCCTTGTTATAACAATTTCTTATAATAACCAAGCAAAAATAACCATTCTGGTTATAAATAACCCAAGCCAATAATAATCAACTTATCAGCAATAGGTAAGTTGTGCTTTAAAAGTGAGTTTTCTGCCGGGTACTATCTAGGTGAGATGCAAATGGTGCGGAATGTCGGCAATAGGTAAGTTGTGCTTTAAAAGTGAGTTTTCTGCCGGGTACTAACTATGCTTCGATCCCGGCTATGGGCAGTTGCCGTACCGTTTATTGAGTCCGGCTGTTTAAAGTTAACCGCAGTGGCCCTGACCGGAGCATTGGACTACCACTTTGAACCGACCTGCAATATCTATCAATGTCGCCTCAAAGCTCTCACGAGTTTTATCCTGATAAACGATTTTGGCAAAAAAATCTAAAATACCTGAGCCAAACGCAATCCATGAACAGTGAAAGGCTTTTCCCAACGCATTTACTGGGTGGAGCGACCCGGGAGAGACTTGGTCCAGGTAATCGCAAATAACGCTAGATTCAAAAAGTGCTTTATTTTCATTCACCACTAACACAGGTACTTTTTTAGTCGGGGAAATTTTATTCAACCACTGCGATTTGTTGTGCAGTTCGATATCCGTTCTTTTGTACAGTATCTGTTTTTCCTGCATCACAATGACGACACGCTGTACATATGGGCAAAGCTGATACCCGATAATATGAAATCGATTATTCTGCATTTCCTATTTTTCCTCTGCTCACCCTTATTTTACTCACCGCTGCTGGCCCTACCTGCCAGCAGCATTTTTCACTTTATATCATGCAATGTGAGTTAAGCTTGTTTCCATCTAGGTCACGGAAGTAGCCGACATAAAAACCACTATCTCCACGTGGACCAGGTTTACCCTCATCCACCCCTCCTAGCTCAATAGCTTTGAGGTGTACTGCTTTAACGTGTTCGATATCATCAGCAGGCAGAGCTATCATCACGCCATTGCCTACAGTGGCAGGCTTGCCGTCTGCTGGAACATGGCTGGAAAACATGGGGGTATTTGAAGATTTCCCCCAGGCGATAAAATTATCGGCCTCCATGGTGCGCACGGCTTCAAACATACTCAATAGCTCATCGTAAAATGATGCAGAGCGAGCAAGGTCATTTGCACCAACGGTAGTGTAGCCAATCATATTTAGTGGTCCCTATTTTAGTATTCTGTCTGTCGACAGCGTACAGACGCCTCAACGATTTCGAAGAATCCATTGGTCGCCTTTTTGAACGTATAAATGGAAGTTATGAACTCACTGAGATAGGTGAGGAGATGTTGGTCTATGCCCAGCGTATCTCCAACTCGTTTGATGATATTGAACGCCAGGTTGCCGGCAAAGATACTCAACCAAATGGCGTGGTCAAAATTACCGCCCCAAGTAGCTTTGCTTACAATTATTTACCCAATCTTCTGGCTGAGTTTAATCGGCTTTATCCCGACATTCAGATTGAATTGCTGGTCACAAACCTCGAGCTTAACATGACCAATCGTCACGCCGATATTGCGCTTCGGGTCACAAAGTCGGCGCCGGAACACCTGGTTGGCCGACCTGTTTGCAACATCAAATGGGGGGTGTACGCCAGTCAAGGTTATGTGTCTAGCCATGGCTTACCACGCAACCTGGATGATCTGGCAAACCACCGACTCATTGGTGCAACCGGTACGCTTCGAAGCCATGTGGCCTTTTCATGGATGGATAAGAAATACCCGCGTAATATTGGCCAGCGCAGTGACGACCTGGTGGCAATGTCTCTGTTGGCTCAAAGTGGCAACGGCCTTGCATTTTTACCTGCCGATCTCCAGAGGCCGGGAATTGAGCGTTTATTCACATTAGAGCCCGCAGGAGAGAACACTCTGTGGATACTGACTCATCCGGATTTAAGGAAAGTGGAGAGAGTAAAAATTGTGATGAAATATCTGGCGGCCGTGCTTGCCTAGTAGCAATATTGCACCGAGTTCTCTTTGGTAAGAGTGCGTGTAAGCTGGGGGTTGTCACCGGCATATAGGCCGTTTCATGTTGAGGGCTGATATCTGGCTCTCTCAAATAATTTCAAGGCCAAAGCTTCTTACTTGTTATTGACATAGCTGACAATTTTAACTGCATTTTACGCTAACAAAGATAAGTCCCTTCAATTATGCTGCCACTTTTACTCTCCAGCTAAATTTTATTGGTCCCTCGCACTGGAAAAACCATTAGAATAGACCCTCAAAATCCAGCTCGAGATAACCCATTGAAAGTCAGTCAGCGCCTGCAACAAATCGACAAGATGATCACCCGGTATTATGACCATATCTGGGACTGCTGTTGTGATCATGGTTTATTGGGGTTGGCCCTGCTGCAACGTAAGGCCGCACGCAAGGTGCACTTTGTTGATGTGGTTGAGCCATTAATGTTAAATTTGCAGGTTAAACTTCAGCGTTTTTTTGTCAATGACTCTGCTGATAATAGCTGGCAAGTCCACTGCATGGATGTAGCTAAGCTTCCACTAACTTCTGCCTCAATAACGGATGACCCACCTTCGGCAATTACCAATCACCTTATCATTATTGCTGGTGTAGGTGGCGAGCTGACGGCTAAGCTAGTCCAATCCATCTTAACAACGCACCCGCAGCAAGAGTTGGAATTTCTATTGTGTCCAGTGCATCACAACTACAAGGTTCGTCAGGCGTTAACCGGGATGGGTTTGGGTTTAATCAACGAACGCTTGATACGTGAGAACAATCGCTTCTATGAAATCATCCATGTTTCAACCAATGCCAGCCAAGCTATATCTCCAGTAGGCTCTAAAATGTGGGACTTTTCTCACACCAACCATCAGGAATACTTCAATCGAACCATTGCCCATTACCAACGAATGTCAAAAAGTGAGGGGCAAGATATTCACTCTATCATTGCGGATTATCAGGCATTACAGCCTGAAAAACAGTTGGCGGACGACCTCAGGCCATGACGACGGGAAGCTCAGGGAGGATACCCAACATCCCACGCCGAAAAACGTGCAGAAGGGTAATGATGATATTGATTGGTGTCTTTATAAATACCGTCATTTTGTCGAAAATGCTTTTGCTGGGGTTCGAGCAATCGCAACAAGGTACGATAAACTGGCACGAAACTGCGCGGGCATGCTTGTCCTGGCTTTCACTATGATTTGGCTGCCAATGTGGAAATAGCTACTGAATAAATTTTGAACACAAAAGCTCAATAGGCCCTAGCCGCTATGGGTAAGGCTTTATTTTTCTATCAGTTTAATAAGCTCATTTGTTTATTATATTTACCGCAGCCCAAGACGACATAGAATCCAAAGCCGGGTATAAGGACTGTCCCAATTTAGTAAGGCTATATTCCACTCTAGGTGGAACTTCTGGATACACTTTACGGTTAACGAGCCCATCTGATTCCAAGTCTTTTAACTGAGATGTTAGAACTTTTTGAGAGCTTTCCCCCTCAAAGTTTATCAGCCCTATCAGGACGTATCTATCTTCTGAAAATCAGTGCCGATTGAATCGATATTGGTGTTATTGCCGCTGGACGTTAAGCTTTGTCTTTTCCAGACCGATAGTAAATTAATCATAAAGCAATCAATTAGTTATTATTGTTTTATGGTACTAAAGTATTGACCATTTCAATCAATTCAATTAGGGTGTTCCACCAAAATTGATGGTAATTCACTTTAAGTTGATGATTTATTCGTCTTCTAAAGGTTTTTACTGCTGTCTGACAGTTTGTTCCGGCTCGCTACAGGAGTCGAATTAAGGTCGCTACAAAATAATGTTAAAAAATAGGCTCTCTCAATCCTTACTATTTATTACCCTGCCGCTTAGTTGTGCCGTTTCTGCTTTTACGTTAGAGCACGGCATGAAAGAAGTATTAGTAACCCATCCTGTGGTACAGGAAAGACTTAAAAATTACCGGGCAACGGTACAGGATTTGAGAATTTCAGAGTCTGGGTATTACCCTAAACTGGATCTAATTTCCGAAATTGGTTACGAAAGCCGAGATGCCCGCATCACCAACTTTATTCAGGAAGACTATCGCTTCTACGAAAACTCTTTGGTATTGAGCCAGAACCTGTTTAATGGTTTCAGCACCAGCAATCAGGTAGATTTTCAGCAACAACGTATTTTAGCCGCGGCCAACAATTATATTGAAAAGGTTAACGATACAGCCTTTAATCTGGTGAATCAGTATCTACAGGTTTTACGAAATCGCGAGCTAATGGCGACGGCGCAAGATAATGTCAAGGTACATGAAGACTTGTATAGCAAGGTAAATGAACTTTATAAGAGCGGTCAAACCAGCCTATCAGAAGTTAAAAAAATCAACTCCTCGTTATCTTCCGCGCAATCAGATTTGGTGGTGCAGCATAACAACCTAATGGATGCGAGTTTTAATCTGCGCCGAGTGCTGGGTCGTAGAGTCGAATCGGATTCATTAGTCGCACCTCAATTCGAACCAAGTTTGCCAGCTAACCTGGAAGAGGCGACCAGCTTTGCGATAACCAATAATCCGGCCATTTTAACCAGTAACCATAATGTCGAGGCGTCGCAGCTACTGCGAAAAGAGCGTGAAAATAACTACTACCCACATGTAGATCTTCAGGTAAGTAAGGGTTACGACAGAATTTATAACGATAACTTTGGTGGCCGGGACAATGATTTACGCGCCAGCGTGATGCTTAGCTGGAACCTGTATAACGGTGGTGCTGACAGCGCGGAAGTGCAAAAGCAGGTGAGTAAAATCAATCAGGAATACGAACTGAAGCGTGAGCTAAAACGCCAGGTGATCGAAGGCCTGGAACTGTCCTGGTCAGCTTATACCATGGTGGACAAACAGCTTAAGCACCTGTTCGACTATCGTAACTACAGTGAAAATACCCTGTCCCTCTATCAAGAGGAATACAATTTTGGTCGTCGTACCCTGCTGGATTTACTTGCCGCTCAGCGGGATTTTAACTCAGCTCAAGCGGAGATCATCACAGCCAAATACAGCCGTTTATTTGCCCGCTACCGCATCATGGATGCGATGGGCACCATGGTGATATCCGTTCTGGGTGACAGTGATGCTTACCGGGCAAGGGTTGGTTTAGACGATAAAAAGCCAGAGCTAAGCATAGATAAGCTGCCGTTGAGTTATGACGGTGACAAGGATCGTATTGTTGATTCTGCGGATATTTGTGATAACTCCCAGGTAAAAAACAATATTCAGGCATATGGCTGTGTGGATAATTCGGCCCAGAATAACTATATACATCGTTTTGGGCCTTTCTATTATGCCGGAGATGTATTAAGTGCGGATTCTCGGGTTAAATTCGATGCCTTGATGTCCTTGCTTAACGGTCGAGATGATGTTGTGGCGGTTGAGATCATCTCTCATGCTGAGCAAAGCGCAAAGCAATTGAAATTAAGCTTGCTACAAGGTGATGTTACTGCACCAGTCAATATCTATTCCAAGGCGGCCAGTGGGCCACTGGCCGATGACAATGGTGGTCAGGACTTGGCCCTTAACAAGCGCCTGGAAGTCGTCGTTAAGCTACAAAAAACAGATAAGTTAGTAGCGCTCAAATAAGCGCCTGTAGCAGGGCGGCGTTCTTCGGCGCCCTTGCTGCCCACCTCGAGAATAGTCAATGCAATCAAACAACCTTCACTTGGACGCGCTGCTAGAAGCTCTTGCGCTTTATACCCGTGTCTATCATCAGCCTTATTCGGTGGAGGCGCTGAAGGCGGGCCTGCCTTTAACGCCGGCCAATAAAAACATGGAGCTAAATGAACTTTCAACTTTGTTCGGCCGTGCAGCCGCCCGGGGAGGGCTTAATACCCAGCTTATAGAGCGCCCGTTACCGCAGATATCTCAATTGCAGTTACCGATGATTTTACTGCTTAGCGATCAGCAGGTCTGTATTCTGGATAGCTTTTCCAAAGATCGTCAGCAAGCAAAAATTATTTTACCCCAAGGCTCAACCGACGCATCAGAGCAATGGCTCAGCCTAGATGACTTGCAGCAAATCTACTTAGGGTTTGCTTTTGTACTCAAAAAGCAGTTCGAATACAGCGAGAGCCATAGCCGAACTCTGAATTTACAGCAAAAACATTGGTTCTGGAGCAGCCTTAGCTATTCTCGGCACCTGTATCGGGATGTGATCCTGGCATCTGTGCTGATCAACCTGTTTGTATTGGCGACCCCTTTGTTTACCATGAATGTCTATGACAGGGTGATCCCAAACCACGCGCTGGAGACCTTGCAGGTGTTTGCCCTGGGGGTCCTGGGGGTGTATTTACTCGATACTTTTCTTAAATTTACCCGTACTTATTTGCTTGAGACGGCGGCAAAGAAAAGCGACATTATTATGTCGTCGGTTATATATGAGAAAGTACTGGATCTGAAAATGGCCTGCTTTCCAAAGTCTGTGGGCTCATTTGCCAGCAACCTGAAAAATTTCGATACCATACGCTCCTTTCTTACCAACGCCACCTTGGCTGGATTAATCGACTTACCCTTTGCCTTGATATTTATCGCTGTGATCTACTCTATCGGTGGCAGTATCGCTCTGGTGCCTGTGGGTTTTATGTTGGTTATCCTGGTCTATGCGTTATTGGTTCGCAAACCTTTGCAGCGACATATCGAAAGTACCCACGAAGCGGCCGCTAAAAAAAATGCCACTTTGGTAGAGTCCCTGCAAAATATCGAAACCCTAAAGTCGTTAGGCAATATGGCCCATGCTCAGTGGGCATGGGAGCAGGCGACGGGTGAAATTGCCCAAAAGAGTCTGAAGAGCCGACTGCTTTCTGCCTCCATAGGCACAATGACCTCTTTTTTTGTACAGCTAAACACAGTATTTATTGTTGTTTACGGGGTATTTCTAATTCAGGACTTTAAGCTCACCATGGGTGGGCTTATCGCGACCATGATCCTCTCTTCGCGCTGTGTGGCGCCTATGGGGCAGGTTGCCAGCCTGATCACCAGCTATGAAGACGCAAAGTCCTCCTACAAGATGCTGGACGGCATATTGGCAATGCCAGCTGAGCGCCCCCAAGGAAAAAGCTTTGTGGAGCGCGCTAGTATTACCGGGAAAATTGAGTTTAAAGATGTGGTCTTCACATATCCTGGCGCTGAAACACCAGCGTTAAACGGTGTTTCATTCACCATAGAAGCGGGGGATAAGGTCGCCATTATTGGCCGTATCGGCTCGGGAAAGAGCACAGTAGAAAAGCTGATCCTTAAACTCTATCAGCCTGAAAGTGGCGCCATATTGATTGACGGTATCGACATCAACCAGATGGACCCAGCGGATCTGCGCAAGAATATCGGTTATGTGGCCCAGGATATTAATCTGCTTAGTGGCACCCTAAAGGAAAACATTACCTATAGGGCAATGCATGCCAGTGATGAGCAGGTGATCCGCGCAGCTAAAATTAGTGGGGCCGACGAGTTTGTCCATAAACACCCGCTGGGTTATGACATGCCCATCGGCGAGCGAGGCATGGGCCTGTCTGGCGGTCAGCGTCAATGTGTGGGTATCGCCAGGGCATTCTTGCTCGATGCGCCTATTATGCTGCTGGATGAACCCAGCACTGGGATGGATCAGACCAGTGAAGCCAGACTGATTTCAAACTTAGCCGATAATCTGCAGCGTAAAACCTGTTTGTTAGTTACCCATAAAATGAACCTGCTTAGCCTGGTGGACAAGGTCATCGTATTGCAAGAGGGCAAGGTTTATTTAGCGGGTGATAAACAGGCAGTGGTGCAATCCTTGAGCGGAGGCGCCGATGTCGCAGCCTAAATCAATCAAGGGTTCGTTTAGTCAGCAGGATCTGGCTTTTATGCAAAGTCTGAGCGCCGCCGTGTTGGAGACAACCCCTAAACGTATTCGTATTGTATTGGTTTTCTGGATAGTGGCAGTCGTATTAGTCATAGGCTGGGCCTCAATAGCGCGCATCGACGAAATAGCCCGAGGTGCAGGAGAAATTGTACCCAGCGGCGACAACCAGATAATACAAAACCTGGAAGGTGGCATCATTCAGGAAATCATGGTCGCTGCGGGAGACAGGGTGAGCACCGGGCAAGTATTGCTGAAAATTAACAACCAAAAGTCTGAATCTGTGTTTGCCGGTAGCGAAATAAAGGCGATGGAGCTGGAAGCCAGATTGATACGTTTAACGGCTGAGGCTAGCGGCCAAGCATTTAAGCCTAATGCAGATGCATCACCTGAACTCAAGGTGTTGGTTGATAGGGAGTTAAGCCTGTTTAACAGTAATCAGGCGCAACTGCATTCACAACAAAATGTGTTGGAGCAACAATTGGCGCAACGGGTTAATGAGCGCAAAGAAGTTGGCATCCAACTTAAACACATTAAGCGCTCGAGAGCGCTAGTGAAAGAGGAAGTTGTGCTTACAGAGCCTGTGGTTGCCAAAGGTATTAAGCCCATGGTGGACTTCCTTAAACTCAAACGTGAAGCCAACGCTATCGAAGAGCAATACCAGTCTCTGTTGGTGTCTATCCCCCGGCTTGAGTCCGCGATTATAGAGGCAAAAAGTAAGCTTTCCGGGCTTAACTTTCAGCTTCAAAGCAAGGCTAAAAAAGAGCTCAACGAAGTATCGGCCGAGCTTGACCGGATCTACGCCAGTAATACGGCCCTGGAAGATCAGGTACACAGAACGTTGGTGCGGGCGCCGGGTAACGGCATTATTCAGTCGCTTTTTGTACACACTTTAGGTGGGGTGGTAAAGCCAGGGGCGGATTTGGTCGAGATAGTGCCCAGTGACGATATTCTTTGGGTCGAAGCGAAAATTAAGCCATCCGATATCGCCTTTATTTACCCAGGGCAGAAGGTAATGGTGAAATTTACTGCCTACGATTTTGCCATTTACGGTGGCTTGGAAGGCAAGGTAGTAAAGATCAGTGCCGATACCCAATTCGACCGCCAGGAAAACCCGTTTTATACGGTTCATGTAAAAACCGACGCCAATTTTCTTGGCCGGGAACATGCCCCTCTGAAGATTATCCCTGGTATGACTGTGAGTGTAGACATAGTCACAGGAGAGAAAACCGTACTCGACTATATCCTCAAGCCAATCTTGAGGGCAAAACAATATACATTTACCGAGCGTTAATGGCTTGGAAGGATCCTGTCACTCTTCAAATGGTGACCTGAGCAGGTAGGAAAAAAAATGACAAAAACCATTATCGGCTATGTGAAACGTATTGACGGACACTTTGTCGCAAAAAATAAGGCCGATGGCGAAGTTCGGGAGTTGCACCTGGGAGATCCTGTGTATCAGGGGGAAGCAGTGATAGGTGACAGTAAGCAAGCCAATATCCTGATTAAATTGGAAAACAATGGCCAGCAATTAACCGTGGCCGGCAATGAGCCGGTGGTCTTTGATGCAGCTTTATTTGGCGCCGATTTTAATGACAGGCAACCAGAAATCTTGGAAAGCGGTGAACGGAGCCATACTTCGCCTCGCAAGGATCCAGCTCAGCCGGTAACAAACCTTCAGCCGGCAAAAGCTGCCGAGTCGGCCAACAATCAGCCGCCAAGCAAGAGCCAAATTTTCCAAACCAGTGATCCAAAATCGGTTGAGTTTGCCCTGCGAGATGCTGGTGTAACAGATATAGTCAGTGATTTACGAAAAGCAGAATTTAATGACGTCAAGCCTCAACAAGAGCCGGACTATTTCCTCGATATTGAGCCTGTAAGACTACCGGCGGACATCGAGCTTGTTACGCAAACTGTGCCAAGGCCTATTCCCAAACCAATTCCAGAGCCGACGCCGGAGCCGATACCAGAGCCGAAGCCGACGCCGACGCCGACTCCGACGCCGACGCCGACGCCGACTCCGACGCCGACGCCGACGCCGACACCGGAGCCGACACCAACACCGACGCCGACGCCGACACCGACACCGACACCGACACCGACACCGACACCGACGCCGACACCTTCCACAGATCCGAGTTTATCGATCCCGGATAATGATGCGGGGGGCCCTGTTACCCATGAGACGGTATTAGAAAGTGGGCTGAGCACAGGTAGTAGTCCGGATAACAGAGATCTGGTGAATAGTCATTTCTCCTTTACCGCGCCAGATGAGTTACAAGAGCTAGTGATAAATGGTACTGCCATTAGCCTGGCTGAGTTACAAAACTCGGGAACAACCCCCGTTGGCCCTATCGATACGGGTGAGGGAACACTTGTTATTAATGGCTACACAGGCACCGCCAAAGGAGGGCAGGTAAGTTACCTCTATACCCTCAAAGGCGATGTGGATCATGGTGTGCATTCAGGTGTGGATAGCATTCCAATCAGGGTTAATGACAAGGCGGCGGACAGTGTTAGCGGCACATTAGGCATTCGTATTCAGGATGACGCGCCGGTCGCTAAGGATGATGTCACAGTCAGCGTAGCGGAAGGCAATAAAACCATCAACGGCAATGTACTGGATAACACCACAGATGACAGCGGAGACGATATTCTCAGCGCCGATGTTAACACTGTGCTTTCAGGCTTTACCTATACCAATGACAGTGATCAGCTTGCCGCCGGTGTACTTGGTGATCCTATGGATACCAAGTACGGGACACTAACAGTAAATGCGGATGGCTCATGGAGCTATATATCAGATCCAGCCGCATCTATTGCCGATGATGTCACTGATGCTTTCAGATATACCATCAAAGATAGTGATGGGGATGAGTCGAGTGCTAATCAGGCCATCCATATTACCGATGGCGTACCTGTGATAACAGCAGGCAATGTGCCAGCCGGCACTGTGGATGAAGATGATTTACCGACAGGCAGTGATGGCAGCAAAGAAGCTTTAGTGGTGACTGGAAGCCTGGGTATCAGCAAAGGCTCGGATACCGCAGACACCAAATTTAATAATATCAATGACGGTGACAACAGCGGTTTAACCTCGGGCGGTCAAGCGATTTATTATTACCTGGATGCCACAGGCCATACCCTAAGTGCGTCCACCTCGAGTACGGAAGCTGGTGTTAATGCAGGTAATACAGTGTTTGTCGCCTCCATTACGGACCCTACTGCAGATACTGCGGCTTATCGTTTTGAACTAGTTAAATCCATAGATCACGATACAGCCAATGGTGAAAATACTAAGATAGTAAGCCTGGATTATCAGGTCACCGACGCCGATGGCGACCTTGCCAGTCATAGCTTCAATATTACCATTGCGGACGATATTGGTTCAGTGGTCAATGAAGCTGTCAGCGTGGCGGAAGGTGCCGGCGCCATATCTGGAGATGTGCTGAGCAACGATACCCTTGGGGCTGATGGCGCGTTGCTCTATAGCTTCGATTATCTCGATGGCGCAAGTGCAGCAAAAACCCACGTCTTTTCGGGGGCGGCGCCTGTTGTGGTGACCACGCCAAATGGCGCACTAAGTGTGAGTCAGGATGGCAAGTGGTCTTTTACGCCAAGCAGCGCGTTTGATCATAATGGTGTGAATACGGCGGGCAGCTTCAGCTACAAGCTGATAGACAGTGATGGCGATATATCCCTCAGCGCCACCAATACCATAACCCTGACTGATACGGCTCCAGTCCTTGGCTTGGTTAGTTTAAACCTTGATGAAAAGGATTTATCGGATGGAACCAGTCCGAACAATGCCAACTTAACTCAGGCCCAAAACCTGGGCATAGTGAAAGGTCAGGATGATATTCGCGATGTGAAGTTTACTGCCGATACCATTACTAATTTGGACGCATTAGCACTGAAGTCAAATGGCGAACTTATCGTCTATGGCTTAAGCAATGCCAATCACACCATCAGCGCAACCGTTGATGGCCGGGATATATTTACCCTGACGCTAAATAACCCCACAGACGCGACAGGGGCAACCCAGCAAGCCAGCTTCGTGCTGAAGGATCAAATTGACCATTTGGCTGGCAATAAACCCAGCCTTGCCCTGGACTTTGCCGTGTCGTTGGAGGAGGTAGATGGCGTCACCAGCGGCTCTATTAGGGTTAATGTACGTGATGATGGCCCGGATGCGGTCGATGATACGCCTGCGGTCAGTGTGGTTGAAGGAGGCGTGCCCGCGGTTGTACCTGGCAACCTGCTGACTAATGATCGGTTTGGCGCTGACCGAAATACCCAGCTTAGCGGTTTTACTTATACCAATGAGTCGGGCCAGGTGGTCGCCGGTACTTTAGGTGTTGCTGCTGATACCCAGCGTGGCACGTTAACAGTGAATGCAAATGGTAGCTGGAGTTTCACCTCAGATCAGACGGAAGATCATACTAGCCTAGATCCTTTGGCTGAAAGCTTCACTTATACCCTGACCGATGCCGATGGTTCGACAGACACCGCCAGTCAGACAATCCATATTACCGATGGTGCAGATCCTACCTTAAACAATGCTAACAACCCTCAGGTATTTGTTTATGAAGGGCAAGCTAAAATCGACTTTGATGGCGCGACCAACTATAACCAGTCAAACAAAGATGCGAGTAAGACCTCAATCCCAGTTCAAACCCATAAATTGGATTTCACACCGGGCACGGATGGCGCCGGTATTGTCGGGTTTAAATTTGATGGTATGGATTCCGCGGCGATATCTCCCGGCGGCTCACAAACCCTTATTTCAGCCACTAAAGGCACCTTAACAGTCCACTACGATGGCAACTGGGAATATACTGCGCCGACCACTTTTGTCCACGGTGATGCTAATGGGGTAAATGACGCTTTTACCACCTTCACCTATACGGTTAAGGATACGGACACAGATAGCCCTGCCGGTATTGGTAGTCAGACTATTCGTTTAGACGACACCTTACCTACCCTTGCCGATGGCGCCGCCAGTTCAGTACATGAGCAACACTTGTCAACAGGCACCAGCCCAAGCTCAGCTCAGCTGACCAAAACAGGCAGCTTTACTGCGACCCAGCAACAAGGCGTCATCGATGTCACCTTTAAAGCGAGTCAGGCCAACCTGGATGACCTTATTACTAGCAAGGGCTTTTCTTCGTCAGGGCATGGCATCACTTATGCGCTTTCCAATGGCGGCCACACACTAACGGCCAGTGCTAATGGCCAGGACGTGTTTGTGGTTACTATTACTAACCCAAGTGATCCGTCCACAGTGGGCTACAGTTTTGAACTGAAACAGCCTCTTGATCATGAACTACTTGTGTTAACCGGTCAGGACATAGACATCAGCTTTGATGTTATCGTCACCGATGATGACAACGATACGGATACGGCTGTTTTCACAGTTAAAATAGAAGATGATACCTCACCCAGCAATCAGGCAATGACTGTGCTGGAAGACAGCTTTACGGGTGACAACGCAAATACCCTAAATACCAATGCCGACGCGACTCAGGCAAATACCACCATAACCTCTGTAGCTACACATGGCGCCGCCAGTATAAACGCCAACGGCAAACTGAATTATGTGCCTAACGGTAACTTTAGCGGCACAGACTCGGTGACCTACAAAACTACCTTGGATGATGGAAGCACTTCTACCACCACAGTGGCAATAACCGTTACGCCTGTGGCTGACAGCCCAACCTTTGCTGCAGATAAGACTCTGAATACCACAGAAGACGATAACAACACAAAAGAAGGCGCTAACAGTCAGGCCCTGGAATTAGCCTTGCCGGTACAAAATGATCAAATAGACCAGATCGGCGGTAGTGGTGATAACCCGGAGCGACTTGGCTTGATTGAGCTGAGGATCGCCAATCCGGGTAACGTACATAATGGCCTGGTGATCGAAAAAGCCGACGGAACAGATATTTTTACCTTAAGCGGCAACAATACCTTAAAAGTTTTTATTATTTCCGTGGCCAATTACCATTATATCAATATTAATACCACGGGCGCCGTATCCCTAACCCAAACCGAGTTTGAAAATCTAAAGCTTATACACAGTGAAGACGTAGGGACCAATATCAGCTTAACTGTCGGTGCTGCTTCCCATGAAGTCACGGATAGTGGCAACCTGTTGTCGCCTGATGTTGTGTCGAGTGTGGACAGCCAGACAATCACCCTGGATGTGCAGGCGGTGACAGATCCCATAGACTTAAAAATTAACGGCGGCGACAGCCACAGTGTTACTTTTAACGAAGATACGTCATTGGATTTGCAGACCTTATTGGCGGAGAGCTTTGGTGATAATGATGGCTCGGAAGGCCATAGCTATGAAATTACCGGTTTACCCGCTGGTATGGCTGTAAATGTCGGAGGCCAATCTGTGACGGCTAATGGCTTGGACCCCGTGAGCATTAACTTTATCGGCAACAACCCTAGCGTTACCCTGACGCCACCAGAGCACTTTAGCGGCGACATAAACGATATTTCCATTAAGTTAATTGCACTGGATACCGACAGTGATTCTGTTGGCGTGATCAGTGAACAAAGCGCCACAGTCACCCTGAACCTGTTTGTGAACCCAGTGGCTGATGATGTTAGCCTGGCAAATGTCACCACAACAGAAGACACAGCGGTTAAGTTTCTGGACACCCTGACATTCACCGACCAGGATGGCTCCGAGTCCGTCACCAGGATTGTGGTGAACAACCTGCAACAGGGCTGGGTATTAAAAGATCACAACGGCGCCACTTTGTTAACCGGGGATGGTACAAGCGATGCCAGCATAAACGTCACGTCTGTGGGTCTGGTTAATGTGAAAAACTATACCCTGACACCACCTGCGCACAGCAGTAAAGACGCGGATATCAGCCTGAGCGTCAGGGTCGATGATAACCAGACGGTGAATTCTGTTGCGCAAAACCATAACAATACTTTTGCCCATATGGTTTCTGTCACTGTTACGCCGCTTGCCGAGCTGGCAACAACGGACTCAGACGGGGCAGGGGGTAATGATTTAACCCTGAACCCGGATCACACCTATAGCACAGGACCGACGGAAGATGATGGCAGCTTCTTTACGTTGCACACTGACGGTGGTTTTCAGCTGCTTGCTGGCTGGAGCAATGAAGATGACACTGATTTCACCGCCGCAGTAGGCAACCCGGCGATTAACCTGGAGTCTGAGTCGACGCTGGCAAATTTCAGCGATGTGCCAGTGGGCAGCCAGTTTAAATATAATGATGGCACTAAAGATGTCGTGTTAACGGTAACCAACTCCAGCAACGGGGTTGATGTGCCGGTGCAATATCTGAATACCCTATCCTTTAAGGCAGTTGCTGAATTTAGTGGCGCCCTGAACATTAAAGTTCAGGGTAAAACCAAGGACTTTGATGAAGACGATATTAGTGATACACATGAGGCAACATCGGGTGAAGCAACGCTAACCCTGACAGTTGCTGCTGTGGCTGATACGGCGACCCTGGCGATAAAACAAGCCAGTGGCCTGGAAGATGCGGGTCGACTGACTGGAAATACAGGCAATGACGCAGGTGCCAGTTCAATAAACGATGCGACTAACGGCATTGAGCTGGATATTACAGTTACCTCAGATGATAAGGATGGCAGTGAAACCTTTGTGATCAGCTTGTCCGATATACCCGATGGCGCCAGCATTTATTACAAAGGTGAATTGCTTAACAAAGATGCCGGTGTAGTAGCTAATCTTGGGGCTGGAAATCACCTCACCGCTACCAATGATTCGGGTGACTTCTGGTCACTGAAAATTGATAACTTCGATAATGCCGCCGCGCTGAAATTTATACCTGCCCATAACGATAATCAGGATTACACCCTGGGTGTCACGGCCCATACTGTAGATGGTATGAGTGTTGGCTCGCCAACCGCACTTAATATCGATGTGAGTGTAATAGGTGTGGCTGATATCCCCGTAAATCAAACCCTGCATCAGCTGGATAAAACCGGGACACCAACGGGTAATTATGCCTTGGTGGTGGCGGAAGACAGCAATAGTAATCAGGTCAGTGTTAAAGATATTTACGCACCCGATGGACTAAGGTCCTATGACAACGTAGGGACAGAAGCTCTTGCCATCGTCATTACCGGGCTTAAGTCTGATTTTAAAGTAACCGGCGCTATCTCCCTTGGGGGTACAGGCACGGGTCGCAAGTGGATATTCTCCGCCGCCAACCTGGATAACGTGAAGATATCCAACCCCGAAAACTATAGCGGAGAGATAGACTTCGTTATTAAATACACAACCACGGAAAATGACGGTGATAGTAAAACTCATGCGGATGTGCCGGTAAAAGTCCTGGTTACTCCAGTGGCGGAAGCCAGCATTAGCACCGCCAGCACAATAGCCGAAGATACCCTGACCCAGGTTACTCTTAATGTGGTTCACCAAAATGGCGATACCAACGAAACCTTAAACCAGGTGTGGATCAATACTGCAGATGTCACAGGTAAAAACTTCACCCTGTTTTATGGCAATAGCCTGGGCACCACTTTGGATGATGCTGCTAATGATGCAGGCAATAGCAACGTCAGCATAGATGGCGGCTTTTATAAATTAACCGGTCCGGCCATCAATAATATCTATGCCCAATATGGCGCAGATATTTCAACGGGTACGGATAATTTCGGTATCAAGTATACCTCGTTTGACTCGGTTGCTATTAGCGGGCCAGATACCAGTTACCAAGAATCTACAGTGCAGGCAGCGACTTATACCCTGACTTTGAGCGCACAGACAGATGCCATTACCGCCTCTAGCCAGGATATTGTGGCGTCCGGTGTGGGAGATATTACCCTCAGTGGCACGGATATCACAGTGGTGAACAATACCACCATAGATATTCCTATTACCGTGGTAAGTGTGGATACGGCTGGTGAAAACAAGTTAAATAACACCGGTTCGCCTAATGGCCAGGATCTCGATGGCTCAGAAGCCATTACTCGCCTGGTGGTGGATGGTTTGCCGCTAGGTGTCACAGTGGTGGGGGGGCATTATGCGGGAAATGTTTATAATTCGGCGACTGAAGCGTTTTCCGCCCGTTGGTTAGTGGATATCGCCGATATCAGTCAAACTAATTCAGCCGATCACGAATATACCTTGCAGCTAATTGTTGATGGTGACAATAATACCTTTAACCCGAAATCAGGCGGGAGCACGGTATCTATTCGGGTATTTAACCAGGATCAAGGCGCCGCTGAACAGTCAGCCGTGACAACAGTCACCTTGTTTAAGGCTGGCGCGTTTAATGACACAGATTCAACGTTCGGTGTGCCTTTGGATATAGATGATATTACGGGTTTTATCGAAAAACCGGGCTTTCAATCGACGGAAGATGTGGTCTTTAGGTTAAGTGATGCCATTAGCGTAAACCTGACCAGCCCTACCGGGGCAACGGATACCTTCTCTATCACTATTAAGGATCTAACCCACGGCACCCTGACCAGCACCTCGGGTGGCACAGAGCTGAATAGTCAAACCATTAATGGTGAGCCTGTCTATGTGTTGACGGGGACTGGAGGGCAGGCCGCGGTAGAATCTTTGTTAGCCAGTGTTACCCTGGTACCGGAGAAGAACTTCAACAGCAATAATGCCAATACGGATAAGCTGGCGTTTAATATTACCCTGACCACCTATGCACCGGGCGGCATACAGGAAACCATGTCGGTTAACTTTGCCAAACAGCCCATACCTGTTACCGACAAAGTTACCACTGCCGAAGCCATCAGCTACCTGGATGAAAAAGGCGCCACTGCTACAGAGGCCTTGGAAGATGGCGCTGTACAGATAGCCATTAATCTGAACACAGTAGATGATCCGGATTATGATTTTGTACAAGACGCTGATGGCGGGGCAGTGAGTACTGTGACGATTACCCACACCAGTGGTATATATGGCACCTTGTCTTATGTAGATGATTTTGACGTTACCCAGTCAACCACCTTTAGTTCAGGCACTATTAGCGTTGACGTGCCCTTTAATAAATTGGGGACGCTCACCTTTAAACCAGCGGCCAACGAGGCTGGCGCCGTCAAACTTAGCTATGAAGTATTTACCCAGGAAACCAATGCGGCGAATATCGAAGCCAGTAGCGGCACTATCTCTATCGATGTGAAACCTGTCGCCGACGGACTAAACCTGCCTGAATTGGGCGCTTCGGGTAATGAAGATAGCCGAATTGAAATCCTGGCGGATCTCACGAATCTCATCACCCTTAAAGGGGTGCCAGCCAAGGACCCTTCGGAAGCACTGACCACCATACTTATCGATGATGTACCGGATGGTTTCCTTATTCGTCAGGGAGACCCCGGTACTAACCTGGCGCAAAATGCCGGTGATAATGATAAAGGGACACCGTTTAATTTAAACGGTGTAATGGTGGGTCTGAATACCTGGAGCATAGATATCAGTAGCGGTGTGCCTAAAGTATGGATTGAGGCTCCGGCGAACTGGAGTGGCAACCTGTCCTTAGATTTAGTGGCATTTGTCAGTGAAGGCGGAGATATTCAGCAAATAGTTGAAACCTTTAACGTAGAGGTGAAACCCGTTGCCGATACCCTGAGCTTAGCCCCCACTAAAACCTTTGGTGATGAAGGGGATGATATCGCCATCAATCTAAACGCCAACGTACGAGATCTCGACGGCTCGGAGACGGCGACACTGACATTATCTGGTATCAAAGCCGGCGCCAGCTTTAAGGTAAACGGCAGCGGCATTAACGACGCCAATATTAACTATGACTCGGGCCAGGATATCTACACCATCAGTGGCATTGGGGTTAACGATATTAACAACTTGTCCTTTATACAGCAGGCGGTAACAGGCAATGTGGATGTGACGGTGCAGATGGTGGAAACCAATAACCCTGGAGCGCCATCTGTAGCAGTTAACGGCTCATTCAACCTGGATATCGCCGCTGTGGGCGCTACGACAGGTAATAATACGTTGTTCTATAAACCGGGTAAGGATATAGATGGTTTGACTGGTGAAGATACTCTGATGTTATCCAAGGATGCAGGCATTAACTTCAGTGGCCTGGCAGACAAATTAACAAACATGGAAATTATCGACTTGTCAGCCAACGGCAACCATGCCATTGCAAACTTGTCATTGGAGGGTGTTTTTTCTCTCACTGACAACGATAACGACATTAAATTTCTGGGGGATGCCGGGGATTCGGTGAGTTTTGCCAACTCAGATGGTTGGGTGAAAAATCCAGGAACAGTCACCGATGCAGGCAAGGTCTTTGAGGTCTATACAAACACCGGAGACCCAAGCGTAGAGGTAAAGGTAGAGGAGAACATAATCGATTCTATCGTATGATAGCTTGACGTGCTGCCTGGTTGGCAAGATACCAGGCAGCTGCTGGTACTTCTTTGTTGTTAGTGATTATTTTTGTCGCAGCTTACGTTGTATTTCATCTATGTGCCGAATTCAACTCCGAAGTGAGACACCCTATAAATAATCAGACTGCCTGTTGAATAACTATTTCAATTTCGTTTTACATTGAGTCAACGTGCTATTAAATCTTTCCAAGAAACTTGGGTTTTCAGCTATAAATGTATTGCTGAAATATATTCCGGTAGGTATTTCTCTTTGTATATGAACTTCTATTTCACTCATATTGACAGGTACATTTTTTACTAGCTGTTCGAAATCAATATTATTGAATAAGGCAACATCAATTCGGTTTAGAAGTAACATTTTCAGAAGGATTTCAGACTTGGTGAAAGTTACTATCCCCTTTTGAATAAGACCTTTATTAAATTGTTCATCTAACCACTTGTGTCTGGCGCTTCCCAAATGTGCCGCAAATAACCTGGTGTTAAAGTTTAAATCAAGTGGTGATATTTTCCTCTCTTTGCTAGTCACGTATATCCATTTAATCGTAACGAAAGGTTCGGAGAGAGTTGCATAAGTGTCGCGCTCCTTATTTTTAGATGCCATAAAAAATCCATGGTATTTATCAAACTTAGTGCTCACTTGCGCTCGTTTCCAAGGGACTCGATATATTTTAAAAGGTTGATCCAGCATACTCATAGCGCAATTTATGTAAGGTTCCGCTTGTTTGGTCAGGGTGTTTCCGATTGGTTGGGTGGCTAGTTTGATTTCTTTAGCGACGAGAAGGTTGGAATAACACAAGACAGCAAAAGTTATTTTTGCTAACAATATCCACTTTGTGAACATAACTAATCCTCCAAGCTTTAGAACTAAATTTTAGTCAGAAACTCAACTTCTTTTTGTTTTATATACTGGTTGGGTAGGGTAACTTGGAGAAAGGAAGCCTGAGTCAGGTCGAGAAAGGGACTGGTCAAACTTGGGTAACAGATCTATCGGGCTTGGTAGAAGCCGAACCCATCTCAGGAATGAGATGTAAAGCGCATGGATGCACGTTCGGCGAACCTTGCTGGCTTACGCTTCGCCCTTTTTGCCTATAAAGAGGCATCTGCTGCTTCAAAGGCCGCAACAATTGTTACCCTTAGACAGGTTATTTGATGGGTTCCAGGGTGGGTACCGATCAAACCTGGGTAACAGTTCCAGCAGGATTGGTAGGAGGCGAATCCATCTCAGGGATGAGATGTTAAATGCATGGATGCACGTTCGGCGAACCTTGCTGGCACAGGCATCGCGGATTGCATCCGCTCCTACAGCCAACGCGGAAATTGTTACCCAAAATCCTTTATTATGATTGGTTCCAAAGGGTGCTAGTTTAGCAGGTCATAGGAGCAGGTTTTTAATCTGGGTCAATAAGCGGAATTGGCGTCGGCAAAATTTCGGCCGTATTAGAGAGTTAGCTGGTCCTGATTCAGAAGTACAAATCATCCGCATTAATATGAATGCGTGTTTCTATATTGTGGATAACGTCTTCAAATTCCAGATCGGGATTGATGGTTTCCATGGTTTCCACTATATCGCCGCCACGCCAAACTGATGCCTTGTAACTGGCAGTTTTACCTGTTGTGTAGCGTTCTATATGGATGCGATATATTTTCCCCCGCACCTTACATAAGGAATCCTTTTCCCACAATAGACTGGTATTTTCGGCTGCGGACATTACATCTCTTCGTGCAGTGGTTTTAATCTATAAAGTAATAACGCATATAATAATAAATCACCATGTAAATATTCGTAAATGCGTGGTTATCCGTTACTTCGGATTTTGCAGGGTAATTATTTGTTGGTTGCTACTACCGCGCCACCGCAGAGATAGGTCAGCCAGACTTTGCTCAAACTTACCATCAATCAGGACGTCAATATAGCCTACGACCTCTTGCTGTTTGGCGCTCAGATCGGCCATTTTATAACCTGACCAGAGCCAGATATCTTTATCAGGGCATTCATCTCGGACGCGATTTACCAGTTTATATATCGCCTCCAGGTTAGCTGGGTGTAACGGGTCACCGCCAGAAAGGGATAATCCGCGGCGTTTTATCCTGAGATCTTGTAAGTCCAGGATGATCTGGTTTTCTAATTGCGCAGTGAATTCTCGCCCCGAGTTCAGGGACCAGGTGCTCTTGTTGTAGCAACCCCTGCACATATGTTCGCAGCCAGCCACAAATAGGGTGGCTCTGGTGCCGGGCCCGTTGACCACGTCAACAGGAAAATATTGATGGTAGTTCATGTGATTTAGTCTCTCGTATCTCACTGGGTCACCCGGCGAGTGACTGTAGCTCGATAATCCAATGCTCTGAACCTGAGCCATTGGATTATCAACATCTCCTTAATGGCGTGTTACAGGTGTTTTACCCTGCGCTTCACTTCTTCTTGTTTGCCGTCGTTAAACGGTCTTGCGTCAGGGCTACCTAGATAGCCGCATACGCGGCGGGTTACTGAGACCTTGGCGGGATCAGCATTGCCGCATTGAGGGCAGACAAATCCTTTGCTGGTACACGCAAACTCACCGGCAAAGTCACACTGGTAACATTCATCAATCGGCGTATTGGTACCGTAGTAAGGAACATGCATATAGCTGTAGTCCCATACATTCTCTAAGGCTTCCGGATTATGCTGTAGATTCGGGTATTCGCCGTAACAGATAAAACCACCGTTGGTGATGGCCGGGTAGGGAGACTCGAAATCCAACTTATCGTATGGATTAACCTGCTTTTCTACGTCCAGGTGGAAGCTGTTGGTGTAGTAGCCTTTATCTGTAACCCCCTCAACCTGGCCAAATTCAACAAGGTCCAGTTTACAGAAGCGGCTGCATAGGTTTTCGCTGGGAGTACTGTATAAACTAAAGCCGTAACCGGTTTCCTCCTTCCAACGAGTGACTGCTTGTTTAAGGTAATTAACGATAGCCAGGGCTTTGCCTTGCAGGCCGTTATCGTCGAATACGTGAGCTTCGTTGCCATATAGCGCGTTAATGGTTTCGTGCAGGCCAATATAACCCAGGGAAATGGAAGCTCGGCCCTGCTTAAATATCTCAGCGATATTATCATCGGCTTTAAGGCGCACGCCGCACGCCCCTTCCATATACAGGATCGGGGCGACCCTGGCTTTAACGTCTTCCAGTCGAGTGATCCTAGTATCAAGGGCTCTTCGCGCTACATTCAGGCGTTGCTCAAGCAGTTGGTAGAAGCGCTTTTCGTCTCCTTGTGCCTGCAGCGCGATACGGGGCAGGTTAAGACTGACCACACCCAGGTTATTACGTCCTTCATGGACCAACTCTCCTTCTTCTTCATACACACCCAGAAAGCTGCGGCAGCCCATCGGTGTTTTAAATGAGCCGGTAACTTTCACCACCTGATCATAATTCAGAATATCCGGATACATGCGTTTGGTTGCGCACTCTAAGGCCAGCTGTTTTATGTCGTAATTTCGCTCACCGCGATGGCGGTTTAAGCCTTCTTTAATGGCAAAGACCAGCTTGGGGAATATGGCTGTTTTATGGTTTTTGCCAAGGCCGGCGATACGGTTGTTAAGTATCGAGGTTTGTATAAGTCTGGCTTCCTGGCTGGCGCCCAGGCCAAAACCGAAAGTGACAAATGGCGTTTGTCCGTTGGCCGTATGCAGGGTGTTTACTTCATATTCCAGAGACTGAAAAGCATCAAAACACTCTTTATCTGTACGCTCCTGGGCAAACTCATGGGATTTTTTTATCCCCCATTGTTCCGCTGTTGCCAGGTGTTTCTGATAACTGAGTTTTACATAGGGAGCCAGCAATTCATCGATACGATTAATGGTAGTGCCGCCATAAATATGACTGGCAACCTGGGCGATGATTTGTGCGGTAACGGCTGTTGCGGTGGAAATGGACTTGGGTGTTTCAATTTCCGCATTACCCATTTTAAAGCCGTGGGTCAGCATGCCGTTCAGATCGATAAGCATGCAGTTAAACATAGGGAAAAATGGCGCGTAATCCAGATCATGGTAATGTAGTTCCCCTTTGTCATGGGCCTGTACTATGTCTCTTGGCAACATATGTTGCCTGGCGTAGTGTTTCGCTACGATACCGGCCAGTAAATCCCTCTGTGTTGGGATGACCTTACCGTCCTTGTTGGCGTTTTCATTGAGCAAGTCGGCATTGCTTTGCGCCATTAACCCCTGGATCTCCTGGTTTAACCGGCTCTTTTTCTCTCTCGCCAGATCCCTGTCATGTCGGTATTCAATATACGCCCTGGCTACTCCTTTATAAGGTCCGACCATCAGTTGATTTTCCACCGCATCCTGGATGCTATGAATATCTATCTCTTGCTGATCTTCTAGCTGTACCTTCACCGCATCGGCTACTTTACGGGCATAACCGTCCTCCAGCCGAGCCACCGACTTGGCGGCATCTTGTACGGCCTGTTGAATTCGGTCGGCTTCAAAGGCAACACGACATCCATCTCGTTTAATGACCAGCATGATCTCTCCTGAGTAAAACACTAAATATAGTGGTTGACTGTTCATGTAAGTACTATATGTAGATATTAGGCTTAAAATATTCGGTGCTCGTATTGATCTGGATCAGCAAATTTGGAGACTCATAAAATGGCTGTTACTGACTTTTTGTTGAGGCTGCAAAATACTTAACAATAGTTTTGCTTGTCAGGGAGTTGGGATCCTCGCTGCTCTATGTCAGAATGCGCTTTTACAACCCTTTTTGATCTTTGGATTAAGTCGAGAAATCGCCATGTATAACGAACTAATAAAACAAGAACTGGTGGAAGCGGCTCAAGTACTAGAGTCTTTTTTATCCGATGACGAGAATATTAAAAATATCGAGTCTGCCGCCAAGATGATTGCCGACAGCTTTAAGCAGGGCGGCAAGGTTTTGTCGTGTGGTAACGGTGGCTCTCACTGTGATGCCATGCATTTCGCCGAGGAACTCACCGGACGTTATCGTGAAAACAGACCGTCATACCCTGGTATAGCTATTTCTGATCCCAGCCATATATCCTGTGTTAGCAACGATTTTGGTTATGAGCATGTGTTTTCTCGCTACTTGCAAGGTGTGGGCCAGACGGGGGATGTATTATTTGGCCTAAGTACCAGTGGTAACTCCGCCAATATCCTCAAAGCCATCGAAACGGCGAAAGCGAAAGGTATTAAAACCATCGCATTAACCGGCAAGGACGGCGGTAAGATGGCCGGCTTGGCAGATATAGAGATCAGGGTGCCGCATTTTGGCTATGCCGATCGCATTCAGGAGATTCATATTAAAATCATTCATATCCTGATATATCTCATCGAGAAAGAGATGGCCTGATCATCATTTTACCAAGGTTGCGAACGATAAAGAGGGGTTAAGTTGTACTTTAAGGTTATCGCTACAAAGAGGGTGGGGATTTATGTGTGAACTGTTAGGAATGAGTGCCAATGTACCCACTGATATCTGCTTTAGTTTTACCGGTCTAGTGAAGCGGGGTGGTGAAACCGGCCCGCATAAAGACGGTTGGGGTATCACGTTTTATGAAGGGAAAGGTTGCCGAAGCTTTAAGGATCCCGATCCCAGCTGTCAGTCTAAAATAGCTCAGCTTGTTAAAGATTATCCCATTAAAAGCTGCGCCGTAGTCAGCCATATTCGTCAAGCAAACCGGGGTAGCGTATGTCTGGAAAATACTCACCCCTTTACGCGTGAACTGTGGGGGCGGAACTGGACTTATGCCCATAATGGCCAGCTGTCAGGTTATCAGAAACTGGATACCGGCTCAGACTTGCCGGTAGGGCAAACTGACAGCGAAAAGGCGTTTTGCTGGCTGTTAAATCGATTACGACAAAAATATAGTCGCAAGCCATCCAATAAACTGGCGGTTTTTAAATTTATTGCCGAGTCTTGCCATAAACTCCGAGAGATGGGGGTATTTAATATGCTGCTGTCAGATGGTGAGCATGTGATGGCTTATTGCAGTAACAACCTTCATTGGATCACTCGTAGGGCTCCATTTGGTGAAGCTAGGCTAATCGATGAAGAAGTCGTGGTGGATTTTAAAAAAGAAACCACACCAAATGATATTGTCACTGTGATTGCCACCCGGCCATTGACCCAGGATGAAGTCTGGCACCAAATGACTCCTGGGGAGTTTTGTGTGTTTCGGTTTGGCGAAAGAGTGTTATAAACCCTCATTTTAAAGTTGTATTAAACGCTTTTTGGTCGAACCTGGCCAGCACCTTCGGCTAATCCTAGGTGTTTGAATTATTATGTGTTATAGGTCTGATTAGCCACAAGAGTGATCAGACCTTGTGTCTCTTGAAAGCTTAACGCTAGGTTTGTGGATGGACCGGCATTTTCCGTCGCTTTCTCCCTCCCCGGTTAACTAGCAGAACAACCAGATCCCCCCCTCACTTTCCAAGAATATAACCCAACAGTAGTTGGCTGAAATTCAGTCAGTAATTTTGTCGCTCTGTTATTCAATTTCATTCCTTTTTGGAATAGAGGTAATTCCTTTATCACACTTTCATAAATAATCAGGAATAAATATAGTTAAGCCATAAGAGTTAAACGCGACCTGAGTCACTTAACTGGGGTCCGGGTAATCCGGTGAAAATTACGATAAAGATTGAAAGTGTTAAGGAGAATATGATGATAATTTCTATTATTGCAACGCTAACTGCTGTTTCTCTGTATGTTGTAAGTGGTAGTGTTTTGGCCGAGGTTTGGGGGAAGGCGGTGCTGAGATAAACACTAGTAGTGTGCAGGTACATCAGCTGTCAGACAACAATCGTGATACCAGTTATGGCTTACTCATAGTGAAAGAGCTCGCAGCAAACATGTGAGTATGCTTAATCGCTACGCAACAATGTATGGAAAGGTTAAACCTGTGAAGGACTATTCTGTCGATGAAGATGAAACTTATGCGACCCGTAAAACTGAACAAATGAGGAATAAAACTTTATCTGGCAACCATTATGTGCAGCCAATGGAAAGTAAGTTTAACGTGAGCGTTGATGACGATCCACTAGGCACCCGCTGGGCACAAGGTCACAGAAGCTAATTGCCACGAAAACTCCGCAGTAGCGGAGTTTTCTATATGAAGAGGGAAGCCCTCTTCATATAGAAGCTTACCAAGTTCTGAACGGGCCAGTATCCAGGTGGACAAATCCGCTGCTCGGATAATATCCCACACCGCCAGCCTTCATGCTAAGTGCGGCTTTACGCAGCTTTCCCAGGTCGACCCCTTCTATGGAAAGATCAATAGCTTGTGCTCTAGTGTGGTAGCTTTGTTTTGCTACTCCGCTACTCCGACCCCGTAACATATTGTTGGTTTTCAGCGAACGATATCCTGAGGTGATACGAATTTCATTGTTAACGCCGAGTTTGTGTTGCAATAACACTAGCTGGTCATAGAGCGCGGTATCAATGGCGGCCACTTCATTACTTCTGTGGTCACGCATAACCTGGTTTAGCTCCGATAATCCATCATCAATGTAACGACCATCTTCCCAGTAATTCACCAGGCATTTTTCACCCGTGTGCAGGTTCTTCATACGTAGCTGGCGATTAACGGGTCGGGCAGTTGAGGCATTTGCTCCAACTGGTAGTAAAAGTGAACTTAAAGCGAGTCCGGTACCGACGGTCAAAAAACGACGACGTCGTAAACATACATCTTGCATCTAACACCCTTTGAATTTTTCAGGACAACTTCCTGTCGTTCCTTGTATAGATTTTACACAATGGAGGGGAAAATATCCGGAATATTCGATGCGGTCAACTAAAAAAAAGGTATTTGATACGATATTATACTGATGGATTACTTTTTTGTAATGTATATCACCAATTACTTCAGGGCTTTAACTCAGTGTCAATTCACGCCTGAAAGTTGGTTTAAATCTTGGTCAAAATTATATATGTCATCTCTGAATTGCAATAACCCCTGTTGATCCACCCAGCTGGTCCAATAACTCAGGTGAACTTTGATTGGCTCTCTGAGGGGGAGCCATTTTGTCACGCCTGACTCTTTTGCTTTTTCAAACAGTTTTGATGTTGAGCCATTTCGGTTCAATAGCGTTTTGGCTAACAACTCGGCCTCGTCAACTCTAATGCAACCTGAACTGAAGTTACGTTGTTCTTTGTTGAACAGCTGAGGTGTGGAAGTGTCATGAAGGTAGACTGCGTGTTTATTGGGTAAGTAAAACTTAAACAAGCCCAATGCGTTATGCTTGCCTGGCGTTTGGCGCAGACGATAAGGAAAATGATGAACCGATAACTCACTCCAGTCTAACGTTGTTGGATCCACAATCCCCCCCTGGTAATCGATAAGTTGGTAATGGTGTTCCGTCAGGTAGTTAGGATCGGCAAATATCTTGGGTAGCAGATCTTTTGTCAGGATTTTTCTGGGTACATTCCAATTGGGGTTTAGCACTACATTGTTGATCTCACTGCTTAACAGGGGAGTAGGTCTGCGGTTCCGGCCAACAATTACCCGGCTTTCCAGCACAGATTTCCCTTGTTCAACAACTTGCATCCAATACCCAGGAATATTGACCAGGATGTATCGCTCTCCCGCCTGGCGGGCATTAAGACTTTGCCGAATACTGTTTCTAACCAGCAATGCCTGGCGCTGGGCCGGAGTCACATTCAGCCAACGGCGGGTTTGCGGACCTATGATGCCATCTTCTCGCAATCCATGGCGACGCTGAAATCGCTTTACCGCTTCCACCAGTTGTGGCTCATAGATACCCTGCATATCCAATTGTTCAGTCAGATCGCCCAGGGCGAATAAAATTGACTGCATTTCTGCGAGCTCGGTGCCAACGTCCCCCGGGCGCAAGTACTTCTTATTTGTGAGTTGCGGCCAAGAGCTTGTGTTTTGTGCCAGCCGGGTAAGAGAAGAGCGCAGTTCTTTATAACTGGCATGCCAGGGACGCAATCCAGAAACTACATTCTGAAGGTGGTCGAGTTGGTTGGCGACGGAAAGGGTGTCGATATCTACACTATCCGGGTATAAATCTGTTCGTTCGAAATCCATTCTGGCGGCTGCGTCGGGAGTAACCTCTTGTTGGCGACGCCAAAATTTGTTGAGGGTAAGAAAAGCTTCTGTGAGTACGCGATCACGTTGCTCGGCATTTAATTCGGCAGAAAGCAGCCAGGCTTCCCACTGCCAGAAGCGAGGGTCGAGTCTTGCTATGGCAAACTCAGAGATAATACGGGTGAGTTCATCTGCGGCTTGTAACGCATTGACGCTGTCTTGCCAATAAAGCTTTGAGCTTGAATAATAGAGTTGATCTAGTGCATCTGGGTAGTTGGCCAGATAACCGTTAGGCATTATTTGACTAGTGAAATCTGTGTCTGCTTCTTGCAGACTTGCGGCGCAATAAAACGGCGCCGTCATTAGCATTGTAAATGCTATAAAACAACGAACCAGTTGCAACATGAGTAACCTCTTTCTGGGTTGAATTCTGTTGATGTTTTTTATTTAACTGGGACGCTAAGATGTTATCAAAATCATCAAAGCTAATTGGAATCCCTAGCCCTAACAAATACAGACAAAAAGTCAAGTGTCAGATTTCTTTACAGTATGGATGATATTATCGGTTTTTTTAGAATACTTTAGAATGATAAAATGTTGATTGTATCATTTGTGATATTGAGCACAGTAGCCCGTTCTTGTTGATGTGAACGATTTGATTGAATTTACCTGCCTCTTTAGTGAGTAACAAATATTTGCTGTCACATCCACTCGCCGCGACGCAAGCCAATGCCTTTAATGCATGGTTATATCTAATTGATGTAACTGTGATAAATTCAGCTGTCAAGACGGCTTGTTTGTAAAGCTTATGTGAACACCTTGTCGGTGATAAGTGGTTGTGGTCCAATCAGTCGGTCATAATAATAAAAGGATCACAAAGTGACTTATACTCTGTCGCAGAAATATCCCCTTTCCCTCACCCAAGCCTTAGTCTGGAATGATATGGATGCATTAAACCATATCAATAACACTGTCTATTTCCGCTATTTCGAAGATGTGAGAGTAGTGATGCTCGAGGGGCTGGAGGTTTTGCCTACGCCAAAATGCATCAGCTTGGCCCTGTTGTAGCGTCGACCCGCTGCGATTTTCGTGCCCCCCTGGTGTTCCCTGATGAAATCACTATCGTTTCCTGGGTCGAGGATATTCACGAAAAGCGCTTTACGATGAAATACGAAATTCACAGCCACGGGCAACAAAGGTGTGTCGCTAAAGGGGAAGCCTTATTGGTGTACTGTGATTTCAAAACTGGTGGCAGTTGTGCAATACCACCACATACCCTGGAGCGTTTGGGATCCTATCAAATCTAACCGCCATATTGTGGCTTGAGCTGTGCCCGGAAGCAGCTCAAGTCCTGCGCCTATTAAGACTTCCATAACCTTTTGCTGACCACTTTTTCAACATCACTGGCAGACAAGCCCATATCCTTATGTAAATAGGCGGGTAGTTCAGCTAAATGTCTGCGTTCGGAACTACGTTGTTGCCATATATAAAATAGTTTTAAAATTTTCATCTCGGCTCCCTTCAGAAGTTATTTAAAGACAGCCTCAGTTTAATATTTGATCTTTTAGCGATACAGATTCAGTATGGTAAAAATATAACCGGTACAGATAGGTATATTGCTATCTGTACCGCTATTTTTACCAGGAAGGTGTACTGTTTATGGGAAGGAAGAAGCTGTATGTGACGGCAGCCGAGGGGTTGATTGAACACATGGAAGCGGGCAGGTACTTAACTGGCGAAAAGCTGCCTTCCATTCGCGCACTGTCTCAACAGTTGCAACTCAGCATTTCCACAGTGCAGATGGCTTACCTTGAACTGGAGAAAAGGGGCTGGGTTTATGCAAAATATAAGTCGGGCTACTTTGTGACAGACAAGGTCACCCAAGCGCCGCCACAACCGAGAATTCCCGATCCCCACATTGAACCTAAGAGTGTTTATCAGTGGCAAAAAGCGGTACATTCCCAGACTCACAATGGTGAACATATGCCGTTCCGCTTGGGGCGGGGCTGGCCTGACATACAAGTATCTTCCCTTGAACCGTTAAAACGTTGGTTAGCCAAATATAGCAGGGCAGGTGGTCTAGATACCTTAGGTTATGCTCCTCAAAATGGTCTGGAAGTACTTAGGCAACAAATCGCACGGCGCGGCACAGATGCCGGATGTAGACTATTGGCAGAAGATGTCATGGTGACTTCCGGTTGTCTGGAAGCGGTGAACTTGGCGTTAAGAGCGGTCACTCAACCCGGTGATTTGGTGGTGATTGAAAGTCCGTCCTATTACGGGTTTATCCAATCCATTGAAGCGTTAAATTTAAAAGTGCTGGAGATACCCTCGGATCCTGCGGGTGGCATGAGCATGCCGGCACTAGAGCTGGCATTGAAACAATGGCCGGTAAAAGCTTGCCTGATGCTGGCTAACTATAGTAATCCTCTGAGCCAACAGATGAGCGATGTAAACAAACAAAGGGTGGTGGAGCTTACCGAGTCCCATGATGTTGTGCTTATTGAAGACGATGTTTATGCTGAACTCGGATACAGTGGCGGGCGTGGTAAGGCGCTCAAAGCATTTGATAAATCGGGCAACGTTATTCTCTGCTCTTCATTTTCCAAGACGCTGGCACCTGGCTTGAGGGTTGGTTGGGTGTTGGCGGGAAAATATGCCGAAAAAATCGAGCAGTTGAAGTTTGTGACTAACCTGTCTTCATCACCGCTGCCACAATTGGCCATTGCCAGGTTTCTGGAAGAGGGAGGATTAGAAAGGCATCTGCGTCGTGTCATTCCATTGTATCGGCAGCGCAAAGAGCATTTACGTCATCTTATCCAAACGTATTTTCCTGCAGGAACCCGGATGACAGACCCGCAAGGGGGGTATTTTCTGTGGGTGGAATTACCACCCCAAGTGGATGGCATCAGTTTGTGCAGTGAGTGTGCAGCCCAAGGTATAAGTATTGCACCGGGAGCCATGTTTTCATCCGATAACAGGTTTAATCATTTTATTCGGCTGAATTACAGCGCAGAGCAAAACAATCTATTTGAACAGGCGATAAGAACGATTGCTCAGTTGGTTGAAAAGCGGTGTATTTAACAATTTTAATGATTTTCATCATCCAATATAAACAGTCTCAGGCTCCAACTTAGCCCGTAATTCTGAGCAAAAGTATTGCTAAAATGCTGCTCATTTAACTTTTGTGTGGTGGAGCCAGGATTTTAGCTTGTATTTTCTCATTACCCTGTCTATTTGATCGGTTTTCCTTAACTTAGCCATTTTTTGGTCAAATAGTGCTTTGATCTTATTTACTTCTGACGCTAATGCCGGAGCGGGAGAGAGGGCCATATAAATATTGGCTTCTGACACACAACCAACGCTCTTGTATTTTTTCGCAACGTCCAACTTGTTCATTTCATAGATAGTGGTGTTGTAGGTGAACAAAAAGGTATCAATGCGTTTGCGATCAAGCTTTCTCAGGCTTTTGATAATATAGCTGTCGTTGTAAGGCAAATATTGCAGGGCGCGTGGGTTGCGTCTCACAAATTCGTTGAGTTCCTCTATGGAAGTATCAATAGCGATACCGATTTTTAAGCCTTCTAGTGATTTGGGGTTTTGATATTTCCAGCTAGATGCTTTATTCACAAAAAAACACATTCTTTGTGTTCCAACTTCAAACTCAGGATAAGTCAGGTCGGGAGCTTCGGCTTTGGCGGGAGATAGCAGCGCATAGGTATCCCCAATGCGTGTTTGTTTGATTGCTCTGGACCAGGGAACTGTTTCTATGCTGAGTTGATAGGGACTGTCATCAAATATCAGTTTGAGTAAGTCAACGATATAGCCAGGATTTTGCCCGCTTGGACACAGTTGCGGACACCAGTCGATGGAAGATATACGGAGAACTTTTTTCTCAGTGTTGGCAGAGAGGGGGAGAACCAATAAACAAGTCAATAGCGCAATATATTTCATGGTTTAGGGTTTTAGGAGGGGTGACATTAAGTATAGCGAAGTGATCTGCTGGAAAGTCATAGTTAGTTGCGACCTTTTCTGTACTGCTACGTCTATTAAGTTGAAACCTTAATTGAGAATACCGGAGATACTTATGAGACGTTTTCATGTTCACCTTACAGTAGCTGAATTGGCCAGCAGCATCGATTTCTATACCAAGTTATTCGGCCAAGCGCCCACTAAAACGCATGAGAATTATGCAAAATGGATGTTAGAAGAGCCATTACTTAATTTCGCTATTTCTGCAAGGGGGGATAAAATCGGCCTTAACCATTTTGGGTTTCAGGTCGAGACGGCGGAGGCATTACAGCAGAGCAGACAACGCGCCGAAGTCGCATCGGCTGGCACTGTGCTCGAGCAGGGAAAAACCACTTGCTGTTATGCTAATAGTGAAAAACATTGGACAATTGACCCACAAGGTATCGCCTGGGAGCAGTACCGGACCTTGGAGGACTCTCAGGAGTTTGGCTATGCTGCGCTCCGGGATTCGGAGCAAGGGTGCTGTATTCCTAATGAAAATAGCAATGAATGTTGCGGGTAGAAGGGGTTATAGCAGTTGAAATCAGCAGAGCTTAATCAAACGTTTGCGTCGATGCGTCAACCCTTGTTGGGGTATTTGCGTAAAAAAGTAGGAAAAGATATTGCGGAAGATATTCTGCAAGATGTATTCGTTAAGGCTCTGGCGGCGTTAGAAGCTAATCGTGCTCCGAAAAATTTGGTGGGTTGGCTGTATGCTGCGGCGCGCACCACAGTGATTGATTATTATCGAGCCGCGAAACCGACGAGTGAGCTTTCTGACGATTTGCCAGAAGAAAAAGAAGCCGATGACCAATACCTTCATCGGCAGCTGGCCGAGTGCCTGCGACCACTTATTTTAACTTTGCCGCCCATTTACCGTGAAACACTGTTGGCGACAGACGTAAATGGTAGGAAGTTTAGACAGGTGGCTGCTGAGCAAGGGGTGTCGTTATCGGCAATAAAAAGCCGCGCCAGTCGTGGCCGAATATTATTAAAGGAGACGCTGCAGGCCTGCTGCCATGTGGAAATAACGGACGGCCTGGTCACTGATTATCACCCAAAGTCCTCCGGCAGTTGTACGAGAGGTTGCCGTTAGTGATTTTCCTATTCCTCTTTGTGCTTGGGTCAATATAATGATGTAAATAGCAATTATTAAAGCTTCGGCCCGAATACACAAATAGGTGGAGAAATTTCCATACTGGTTTAGGGGAAGGTATTAAGTAATGAATAGGCTTCACTTAGTCGCCCTGGTTCTAGCTTGGTTTCCATTGATGCCGATGGCGACAACCGCCGATCGGCAAAAAGAATTGTTTTTTGCTCTAAATGATAATCTTTAGCAAGTGCCCGTCCTGAAACGCCAAATTAAAGGCTATATTCACGACCTAGGAGTAGATGTCATCTGCGAATACAGCGATTGCGATATTCGCTGAGCAAGTTCGACTCCTACAGAAATACAGACTAACCTGCCTATTTCCGTGTTTCAGGATGGGCATTAGTTAGGCTTCAAAGCGTTAACCCGGCCTCCAAGTTCCGGAAGAATTGAAGGTACCTCACCTTCCAGCTCGCGCTTAAATAGCCGCTCCATGTCCCTGCGGTGATCCAATTCTCGGCAGGGAATAGTTGCGCTTGCAGTCCAACCTGTTTCTTAAGGTCGATTACTTGGTGTGTTCGCCTTTTCGACATTCGTTGCGATAAAATGCCCATTCTTCACACGAGCTGTCATCGTTAAATTGGCAGATACCCATCTGGCCACCACCTTTTCTTGTGCCTATTTCCAGCTGACCGCCCTGCTTAAGGCAATGTACGGATGCTGGGTTTGCCATTCCCAACACTGGCGATTCTTTTTCAATTTGCTTGTTACAGCCGACGGCTAAAGCGGCAATAGAAATAGGTAAAATTATTTTAATGATGTTCATTGAAGGGGCAGGTCAGTTAGGAACAATATGGTTTTATATCAAGCTATATGGTGAGTTCATACATCAATGTGTTAAATGTGTATTCACCTTTCCTTGTTTGTTTATAGGATCATGATACCAGTGGTGTTCTTTAGAGCAGGGCTGATACACTGAATCAGTCTTTTTCTGATGGAGTTATTGTGGAAATAACCTTAGTTCAGTTGGAAGTTAGGTATAAAGATACTAAAGCAAACTTAGCATTGCTGCGTGAGCAGCTATTGGCATGTGAAAATGTGGGTGAGGTGGTTTTGGTGCCGGAGCTGTTTACCTCTGGATACCTGTTTGACAGGGCAGATGAAATTCATCAGCTTGCTGTATCTTTTCGACATGTTGGTACTATAGCTGAGTTGCAATCTTTGGCTGCCGAGTTTGACATCACTTTGGTGGCGGGGCTCGCTGAGCGCGAAGGTGAGGACTGTTACAACAGCGCAGTTGTGATTAATAGCGATGGCATTGAGTCTGTTTATCGAAAGATTGCCCACACCAATATAGATAAACGCTATTTTTCTCGTGGTAACAAGCTAGTACCTCGGGTCATAAATACGTTCAAAAATGGCGGTTATTTGATCAGGCCGTCAATACCTTCCCTTTGTAAGTCCATTTAAATGGTTTCGCCAGCTGTTTATTAAAATAGCTGATAAACCGGGTCAGTTTCCCTCGTAGATCCTCCAAGCTAGTGAAGTTTCCCCGCTTGAGTAACTTTCGCGATAAGATGCCAAACCAAATCTCGACCTGGTTCAACCATGAGCAGTGCTTTGGTGTATAAACAAAACGGATGCGATGAGATTTATCACTCAAAAATTGCTGCCTGGACACGGTATCCTTGAGGATACCTGATTTTCCCTTAACGCCAAGCTCTTCATCTATGCCACAACGTTCTGCGACAAATCGAACCAGCGTTTCCGACTTATGCACATTCAATTGGTCCGTCACTATCACCCAGGTACTTTCCGGGGATGTCGCCACCGTTTGTTTTATATGCTCACAGAAATCCACCTCGTTGCGTGTTTCAGCGATACGATAATTCATTATCTGACCAGTCACTATATTGAAACTTGGCGTCAGACTGAGCGTTCCGTGACGTTTATATTCAAACTCCCGCTTTTCAATCATTCCTTGTTTTGTTGGCTTATCAGGCGAAATGCGCTCTAATGCCTGGATACCTGTTTTTTCATCTACTGACACAGTGATAACATTCTCCTCGGCCAGCATTGAGGCTTGATGATAGGTATCACAGACATGATTGACTTCCTTCTTAAACTCCTCGTCATCCTTAACCTTGGGGTTAAGCCAGTAGGTAGAGCGATGTGGCCTGATATCGACCTGTCTGAGAAAACGTCCGACAGTGCTTTTTGATATCCCTGAGGCTAATTGTTGTATATTCGCTTCATCGGCCAGTTCTGTATGTGTCCAATGAGTAATTTCTCTTCCACATTTGGTCGGCTCTTTTAGCGCCAGAGCCATCAGATTACATAGCTGCTCTTCGGTATAGGTCAGCGGCGCCCCGCTTCTGGGTGAATCAGAGAAAGCTTTACATAAGAAACCTTGCTTGTCTTTTTTGCTCACCAAGTCAGTGGGCCAGGCAGCAAACAACAACCGAGCTCTGTCCCTCCACTTAATGACGAAATTACAACTAACCCCCAATTCTCTGGCTACTTTGTTCATATTAAAGGTCTCGTTAATGAGCAAGACAGCCTTTAACCGAGTCAGAATACAGGCTGGGGTGGTGTAACATCGCAACATTGATAAAATAGTTGTAGTGATGTCATTTGCATATTGCGTAGGAAATAAGGTATTCATCGCCAACCAAATATAGTTAATATACTATATTTATGGTGTGATAGCTAATCAGCTTTGGGAAGACAATGGGTTACAAAGTAAAAATACAAAAAGTACAAAGACCGACTAATAAATCCTTTTACCTCAATATGCCAGCAGCGATTGCTGAAGCCTTAAGCATGGAGAAAGGAGAAGAGTTTGAGTGGACAATTGAAGATAAGAACACGCTGGTGCTTAAAAGGGTTAGCCCGCTAGAAATTAACGGCCGTACAAATAACGAGCAAATTTGCACGGACTTATGATCTCGGGTACTAGTTACCTTTGAGCGCAACGGCGTGATCTTTGGTTTAGTTATCTGTTTTGATATCTGGTTTCCGGAAATAGCCAGAGAATATGTTTCACTTGGCGTCGACGTATTGCTGCATCCGGCAAACTTTGGTGGTGAGCAAAGCCTGATAATAGCCAGGACCAGAGCCGTCGAGAATAATATGTTTGTCGTCACCTGTAATCGCGTTGGCGTAGAAAATGCGGCTGGTATTTCTGGCACTTATTGTGGTCACAGCCAGGTGGTGGACCCAGATGGAAATTTGATCTATCAGGCCGGCGATAAAGCCGAGATTCAAACGGTAATGCTGAATATAGAAGAAGACCGAAATAAAAAGGTGATAGGTGTAACTCTTGCACAGGAAATCTGTTCAGTGAGGGGTGCATTGAATTTAAGTTGAGGCACTGCGCTCAGCAGTGTCAGCATAATCAATTCTGCTTAACTAGCAGACAAAATCGCTTAATGAGGTTAACTCATTCATCCAAGATTGCAGTTTCTAGCGCCAATTCCATCATTTGGTTAAATGTTGTCTGACGCTCTTCGGCGGTAATTTCACCCCCTTTAACCACATGGTCTGAAACAGTTAATATACTGAGAGCTTTGACCCGGTTCTCTGCTGCGATGGAAAATATTGCGGCTGATTCCATATCCATAGCAAGAATATTCATTTTTTGCAGAGCAGGCAGCAAGGTTACGGGATCATCGTAGAAAAAATCATTGGTGAAGATATTGCCGAAACTGACCTTAGTATTCTGACTATCCGCTGTCTGCTAACAGGCTTTTAACAACTCAAAATCTGGAGTGGCGGCATAGTCATATCCCGCAAAGCGCGCCAGTTTCATGGCCGACGCGGTACCGGCACCGGTAGCCACGATAATATCTCGCATATTAACCTCATCAGCGACACCACCCGGATGAGTTTTTTTACCTTATATTTATGGATCAACTCATGGGTATAGATGGAAGCAGATGGCGCGCCCATGCCGTGCACCATCACTGAGATCCTTTTACCATTTATAATGGCCGGTAAAACCAAACATATTTCTTACATCTGTTATCTGTATGGCGTTGTCCAGATAGTGTTCAGCGATATATTTGTTACTAAGTGCATAAGCAAAAGTTCACCAAGGCTTAAATCAACCTACCAATCTGGGCAGGCCATGCAGCACTAGGCGAACCAGTATATTTACAATGGTTAAAATGAATACATAATCTCGAAAAACTTATACTCACCCACTTAACGATAGTCCGAGCTAGTTAGTGCCGTCCTGAAACGCTCAGTCGTCCTCGCGCACGCGAGGACCCAGTGGCTTTACCGCGAGCGAGCACGGAGCACGCTAAAAGACACCGTGCCGAGATGTTGGACCATACCAGGCAAGCCGATTCTGGGCCAAATATCGGCAAAGTTGCGAACGTCGTAGGAGCGAATGAAATCCGCGAAGTCTGTGGTAGCAAGGTTCGCCGAACAAGTTCAGCTCCTACTAGCGCACAGTTCAGCTTTCCGAGTACCCTGTTTCAGGACGGCCACTAGCTATTCTGCCGGGTAACTCAGTCCCCATTGAGAGCGTGCCTTATCCATGATTTTTAGAATCGATAAAGTCTGGCGGTGTGAAACTAAGGGGCTCTCCAACAAACCCTTGGTAAGGCAACTATTTACGTGAGAAGCCTCAATATAATAAGCATTTTCTTCGCGGCTGAAGTCTAAAACCTCTCGGATTTCTCCACTATTATTTTTCACTATTATTTTTTCAGCTTGCCAACTGAAATTAGGGATTTCTAGCATACCCTTAGTACCATAAACGTAAGCACTGCAGGGCAAAAAATTTACTACAGAGCAGGAAAGTGTTGCTATGACACCAGACGGGTAACCCAGGGTAATTACCGAATGTTGGTCTACGCCGGTAGGCGCTTTTTCTACCTGGCTCGAGAATTTATTTGCTTCTTGACCCATTAAAATTTCGGCAAAGGTAATAGGATATATACCGACATCAAGCAGGGCTCCCCCGGCTAACTTGGGATTGAATACGCGGCTTTTTAGATCTCTCGGAGCACAGAACCCCATACTTGCATGGATCCCTTTAACTTCTCCAATTTCACCTTGCTCGACTAGCTTTTTAAGTGGTTCAATTGCAGGTAACAAAGGTGTCATCATGGCTTCCATTAGGAATAAACCTTTCCTTTTTGCGAGCATAACCAAATCGGTGGCTTGTTGTGTATTCAAGGTAAGGGGCTTTTCACACAAAACGGCTTTGCCAGCTTCCAGGCAGGCTTTTGCCTGAGGGTAATGCAGGTGATGTGGAGAAGCGATATAAATAATGTCTGCGTCGCAATGTTTTAACAGTTCAGACTCGTTAGCATAACTTGATGGGACATTAAATTTAGATGTAAATTCGTTAATAGACTTTTCTGTTCGAGATGTGACAGAAACCAATTTACTGTTCGGCAGTTTGATTAACTCTGTAGCGAACTGTTTGGCAATATTACCCGCTCCGATAATCCCCCAGCGTATTTCTTCCATCTTACCTCCCGTTAAACTAAGCAATATATGAACTAATGTTTTCACTATTAAAATCTAACTTGGATGCGAATTTTATGGTCCATTTATCTTGTTCGTAATTCGAAATCCGTGAGTGATTATATCTATTTTGCTTATTACTTCTAGTATCTAACCGAGATAAATCATTGAAATATATTAGCCTTTTTTGTTGGTTTCTACCCTGAAATGCTATCTTGTCGTTCTCGCGCACGCGGTGGTCCGACATCTGGATGGCCCGACTCTCGGTCCAGCGGCCTGACAGCTAGCTCGGTGTCCGTGTTAGGCCGCCGGACCATACCATACCAGGCAAGCTGACAATGGCGGGGCGCGCTGCGATAGTGGTGGCTAACGGTTAGCTATGGCGTAACAAAAATTTGATTTCTAGGGGTATGCTAGAAAAATGAATATATGAGTTTCAGAATGGGCGCTAGTTAAGGTAATTATGAAGATAGAAGTAACAGACACACCCGAGCAGGCTGATGATGACTTTATTATCCATCAGACCAGAGAATATAATCGCGGTTTTTTAGAAAGTGATGCGAAACCGCTTTCCATTTTATTTAGAGACGATAGTGAACAAGTTATAGCTGGCCTAACAGGCAGGAGCTTCTGGGGCTTTCTTCATATTGAATATTTGTGGGTTAGTGAAGATGAACGCGGTAACAATTTAGGCTCAAAGCTAATGCGTAAGGCAGAAGAGGTAGCTTGTGAGCGTAACTGTGTCGGCGTGACCTTGGATACCTTCAGTTTTCAAGCTCTTGGATTTTATCAAAAACTGGGTTATTCGGTGATAGGCCGCTTGAATGGTTATACAGATGGGCATCAAAGGCATTATCTATCTAAGCGTTTGCCGGAGTTGAGTATGGGCGATATTGATACAAAAAAGCCCACAACATTTAACATGTAGCGGGCTTTTTAATTCAGCTATCCAAACTTAATCGTTGGCGTAACCTTGAGCAGGAAGGGTATTACCGTCCAATACGGCATTGCCGTTTTGCATTGTCAGCCGGTCGTTGATAAACCATTCGATAACCAGTGGGTAGATCCTATGCTCTTGGGTGAGCACGCGAGCAGCCAAGTCGTCCTCATTGTCTTCCAGGAAGACAGGAACTTTTGCTTGTAGGACCACAGGTCCGCCATCGAGCTCTTCGGTAACAAAGTGCACACTGGCACCATGGTCGCTGTCGCCAGCTTCGATGACGCGTTTATGAGTATGCAGACCTTGATACTTAGGCAGCAGGGAAGGATGAATATTTATCATCTTCCCTTCGAACTGGTGGACAAAATCGCCAGTCAGGATACGCATAAAACCAGCAAGCACTATCAGATCTGGTGATAGCTTATCAATGGCTTCAGCCAGGTGAGCATCGTACTCTTCACGGCTGTTTATACCTTTGCTAGGCACCAGGATCGCTGGAATGTCAGCTTCTTTAGCGCGCTCTAAACCATAAGCATCGGCTTTATTACTGATCACACCCACCACTGAGGCATTGCTCTGTGTCTGGTGAATTTGATCGATAACCGCCTGCAGGTTTGTACCACCACCTGAAATCAGCACGACAATTTTTTTAGCGCTCATAGAATTACACTATCTCTACTTGGGCTTCGCCTTCAGCGGCTTCTGCCAGACTACCAATCAACCAAGCGTTTTCACCCTGAGCAGTCAGGATTTCAATGGCTTTGTCTGCTTGTTCGGCTGGTACCGCGATAACCATACCAACACCACAGTTAAAGGTGCGATACATTTCTTCGGTCTTCACGTTACCTTTTTCTTGTAACCAGTTGAAGATTTCAGGCCACTGCCAGCTGTTTCCATCAACGACGGCTTTCATACCTTGTGGAAGTACGCGAGGGATGTTTTCCCAGAAACCACCACCAGTAATGTGCGACAGGGCGTGAACGTCACATTGCTTGATCAGTTCAAGGGCTGATTTTACATAAATGCGTGTGGGTTCAAGCAGGGTTTCGCCAAGCGTCTTGTCACCGAATGCTTGTTGTGTGTCTTCGCCGGAAACTTCCAGGATCTTACGAACCAGTGAGTAGCCGTTAGAGTGAGGACCACTGGAGCCCAAGGCAATCAGCGCATCGCCGGCAGCAACTTTAGTGCCGTCAATGATTTCTGACTTTTCTACTACACCAACACAGAAGCCTGCGATGTCATAGTCATCACCTTCGTACATGCCTGGCATTTCAGCGGTTTCACCGCCGATCAATGAACAGTTAGACAGTTCACAACCCGCGCCGATGCCGGTAACAACTTCTGCAGCTACATCTACGTCCAGCTTACCTGTCGCATAGTAGTCCAGGAAGAAAAGGGGCTCTGCACCTTGTACGATCAAGTCGTTTACGCACATGGCCACTAAGTCGATACCCACGGTATCATGTTTACCCAGATCTATGGCTAGTCTAAGTTTGGTGCCAACGCCATCGGTACCGGCAACCAAAACAGGCTCTTTATATCCCGTTGGGATCTGGCATAACGCGCCAAAACCACCCAGTCCACCTAATACTTCAGGACGTTTGGTTCGTTTGCTTACACCTTTAATACGTTCTACAAGAGCATTGCCTGCGTCTATATCAACGCCAGCATCTTTATAACTCAAGGAAGTGGTTTCGTTACTCACTGAAATCCCTCACCATCTATCTAAGTTGGATTTGCGTCAATGGAGTAAAATCCATTGCCTGCTAATAAATCCCACGTATTTTACCAGCCATTGCCGTCTTGTAGAAATATTTCTGTGTTATTAAACTCAATTTTGACAAACCCATGAGTTGTAAGGGCTACTTTTTGCTAGAATTCGCGGGTTTTTTGAAAGATTGCTACTGCTTTGGAGAAAAAGATGAAAACCATAGAGGTTAAACACCCACTTATACAACATAAATTAGGCTTAATGCGTGAGGCGGAAATTAGCACCAAGCGTTTTCGTGAACTGGCCCGGGAAGTAGCCAGCTTGCTAACTTACGAAGCGACTGCAGATCTGGCGCTGGAGCCAAAAACCATCCAGGGTTGGGACAGCGAGATTGAAGTAAAACAGATCAAAGGTAAAAAAGTCACTGTGGTGCCTATTTTGCGAGCCGGTCTTGGCATGATGGATGGCGTACTTGAGCACATTCCTAGCGCTAAGGTGAGTGTTGTTGGTATCTACCGCGATGAAGAGACATTGGAGCCGGTTCCGTATTTCGAAAAACTGGTGAGCCAGATTGATAGCCGTTTAGCCCTGGTGGTGGATCCTATGTTGGCAACGGGTGGCTCTATGATTGCTACCCTGGACCTGCTGAAAAAAAACGGCTGTACCAATATAAAGGTACTGGTATTGGTTGCTGCCCCTGAAGGGTTGAAAAAATTAGAAGAAGCGCATCCGGGTATCGAACTATATACGGCTTCCATTGATGAGAAGTTAAACGATAAAGGCTATATCATCCCCGGCCTCGGAGATGCCGGCGATAAGATATTTGGTACTAAGTAAAACAAAAACCGGCATAAGCCGGTTTTTTTATGGGAGAAGAAAATGCGTAATGTAGCTGAACAAGAGCTGCAAAATGAGCCCGTGTCATCGGATGAAACGCTGAGTACTGTGAAGCAGGCCCTGGCAGGTTCACAAATGTTATTTGTTGCGTTTGGCGCTATGGTTCTGATGCCACTTATCACCGGCTTGGATCCTAATGTGGCGTTGTTTGGCGCTGGTGTGGGCACCTTGTTATTTCACATCATCACCAAGGGGCAAGTTCCTATATTTTTGGCGTCGTCCTTTGCCTTTATTGCACCTATATTATACGGCGTACAAACCTGGGGTATTCCCGGCACTATGTCTGGCCTGTTTGTAGCCGGTGTGGTGTATATGTTGATGGGCGGTATGGTCCGACTGAAAGGGGTGGAAGTGATCCATAAAATACTACCCCCCGTTGTTGTAGGTCCGGTGATCATGGTCATCGGCCTGGGATTGGCTCCGTTGGCGGTAAACATGGCCATAGGGAAAACCGGTGATGGCTCTATGGTGCTGGTGGAGCAAAATGTAGCGCTGATAATATCTATGGCCGCACTGCTTACCACCCTGATGGTTTCTACATTAGCCAAAGGTTTGTTTAAGCTAGTGCCCATTATGTGTGGTGTTTTAGTGGGTTACGCCCTGTCGCTGATATTCGGTGTTGTGGATTTTACGGCCATTAACCAGGCCAGCTGGCTGGCTATGCCTAATTTCGTGGCCCCTGAATGGAACTGGCATGCCATCCTCTTTATGCTACCTGTGGCGATTGCGCCTGCCGTAGAGCACGTGGGTGATATGCTGGCCATCAGTTCGGTGACTAAAAAGGATTACCTGAAAAAACCGGGTCTGCATCGCACCCTGTTTGGTGATGGCGCTGCGACCAGCGTAGCTGCATTGTTTGGCGGGCCTCCCAACACCACTTACAGTGAAGTAACCGGAGCTGTTATGCTCACCCGCAGTTTTAACCCCAAGATTATGATGTGGGCGGCGGTGTTTGCCATTATCCTGGCTTTTGTGGGGAAATTTGGCGCGTTTTTACAATCCATTCCAGTGCCTGTGATGGGCGGCATAATGATGCTGTTGTTTGGCGCCATAGCGGCGGTGGGCCTGAATACTCTTATTCGCCACCAAGTGGACCTGAGTCAGCCAAGAAACATATGCATTGTTTCTATTACCTTGGTATTTGGTATTGGAGGCATGGCATTTGGCATAGGTTCGTTTAGCCTGCAAGGGGTGAGCTTATGTGGTTTGGTGGCCATCGCGCTGAACCTCATTTTACCCAAGACTAAAAACAGCTAACGGCTCACATCTTCATCGGCGTTGTTTGCTGCGCTGATGAAGATGTGCTCTCTGAGTCCTTGGTTGGACCTTTTATGTCTAAGGATGGAACCCATCAAATAACGGGTATTAGGGTAACAATTGTAGCGGCCTCTGTAGAGCAGATGCCTTTCTATAAGTGAAGAGGGCGAAGCCCGTGCCCACCGGGTTCGCCGAACGTGCATCCATGCGCTTTACATCTCATCCCTGAGATGGGTTCGGCTCCTACCGATCTATCGTGAGCCTGTCTCTTGATCACATCTTTTTGTGATGTTTATTTTACTTATTGGAGAAGCCCTTTCTCCTGCATCTCTCGCGCCGCTTGCATACCCGCCACGCGCTCCTGTAGCTTGGCCCACCCCTTCCAAAGCGTATCCCAGCCCGCTACGCCTGTACCCTTGGTATCTGTGAACCCTCCCAGCTTAGCCAGCGCTAGGTAGACCCATTGCAGTGTCGGTGGACTTTCCAGTTTAACCTCTTCACCTTGCAAAAAGGCGAGCAGCCGCCATTCATCTTCCGTCATCACCTTGTCACAGGGCATGCTGGCAACTTGCTCCGCTTCATCCACTAACCCCTCGCTTTTTAACAGATACGGTAACGTAAAACTCTCCCTCAACTGCATCAGCCGCACCGCAACAAAACCCAGGATTGATAACATACGCTCTAAGTTTTCTGGCGTAACCATCCGTTGCTCTTCCGCTTTGCAGCCTGTTTTCCAGGCCTTATGAAAATCTTCTATTCGCCAACGCGCTGCGTAGATGCGTATCACTTTAAGCGCTGCTTCAAACGTATCGACAGGCTCTGTCGTGAGCAAGAGCCAGCGCAATCCTTCTACGCCAGAAGGCGGCGAAACCTCTTCCGCCAATACCGCGTTCAGCCGCACCTCTTTTTCTTTTCGCTTGAACACAATCTCTGAAACGCTTTTTAGTGATAATTTGGCTGTGCGGGAAGGTCGATTTTTCGCTTTACCGTTTTTGCCTTTCATCCCTTTTTGCGGGATCTGAACCTGATACCCCCCTAACTCAGGCTGAGCTTGAAGATGGCTGCACAGTTAGGCATTCGCTTCCTCAACCGCTCTGAGGTGTTTAGCCCGCATCACAAAGCGCTCACCGTTACTTAACTTATATGCCAGATAGTCGTAAATATCGGCTTCCCTGTCACAGACAGAGATCACACTGTGCATCTGCTCCGCAAACAGCTCACTACAGCGTTCTGAGGCATATTGCCACTTCCCACTTTCCTTTAAATCAGCGAGTTTTGGGTCATCTGGCCGACACCACCATTCCTGATGCGCCAGCCCCAAAGTCTGCATGGTCTGCGCATTCAGTAAGAGCACCGAATGAACCCACCATCCCCGCGCTTTATCGATGACCTTGCCCAGCTTACCGAGCTGCGCTGCGCTTTGGTGTCGAAAGCTCGCCGAGGTGGTATCTTCAAGCGCTAAGATCTCTTCTATATCACTGTCAATAATGTCTTTCACGGTTGCCTTAAAGCCTGCAGCTCTAACTGCTGCTGGTTGTACATTTGTGTTACGCATAAAGCGGTAAGCCCCTTCCACGGCGATGGCATCGCCTTCACATGACGCAGCAAGCGATTGGCCTGTATGGCGGGCTAGTCCTTCGGCAATTTTCACTAATCGCTTAGTGAGCCGCTTGTCTCCCAATTCCGCCTTGCTGAATAAATTGCCAGCCCATGTTGTTGCATTATGCAGTGCCTGTAACATCTTTGCTTATTCCTACCGTTCAGATTCTGGAGATCTGAACGACGAAGCCGCAAAAAGTTCAATTTTTTTTGGTTGATGACTTATGCACAAGAGACAGATCGTGAGCTGTTACCCAGGTTTGACCGGTCCCGCTAATTCCGTAGTATTTATTCCAATTTCAACTTCTGAGTAAGCCACGGAACCTCTTGAGGTAGACGAAGCCATTTTTTCCGTTACACACCAAATAACCAACTCGAGTCGACTTAAAACCTAGTCTATAACATAACTGTCCAATTCAATTAGACCAGAACACATCGTAAATGGTGATTTAAAATACGTAGACTAACAAATGAAATCTATTCATTATTTTTAGTTGATAGTTAACATGGTTATTAGAAAGGGAGTGAAAAAGAAATGTTGTAATTAGCCAAAACTTATTGGCCATCTAAAAATCGTAAACAAAATGAGAGCTGAACTATACTTTGTTGCATGGCATAACATGCTGAATGAGATCCCATTGTTAGCCTTCGATTTTGATACTTGGTCCATACGCACCAAGGTGGTATTGCCTACTCTAGTATTACTTTCTCTTACCTCATTTATTTATGTCTTTGTTTTTGCTAGTTTATTTATTCAGGTCAAGAATGACGCCTTTAGCGATCATAAAATGTTGATTAGTATTGAGCGAGATATTAGTTACGCTGCTTCACATATTTCCCACGTTAACCCGGAATTGCTACAAAAGTTAATATTAAAAACAATAGCTTATCAACAACATGTAGCAGAAACGGACAGCGATATAGATGAAGTGCTAGAGTTTGAGGCGGCATTAATCATAGCTGAAAAAACCAAGGAGTTTGTTGATATTTACCAGCGTTGGTTGGGAAGATCTTCAGTAGGTACTCATGAGTTTAGGGTTAAAATAGAGAGCATTGCTGAATCTTTACTAAATCATGTAAGTGTAGCATTGGAGATCGTGCAGGAAGAAGCAGATGAAGATCTGCAAAAGCTACTGATTTATGAAGTTGTTAGTTCTCTGATTTTATTTACATTTGTTATGTTGTTAGTATTAACCGGAATTAATCAGGTGGTTAGACCTCTGATCGAACTAAGGCAAAATATTGAAACTTTCCGTAATAGTCAAATCGATGATATCAGCCCTATTGTCGGTGATGAAATTAAGTTGCTGGTTAAATCGTTTGATTTAATGAAACAAGATATAATTTTAAAACGAGAGCAGATAGAAAAAGCATTGGAAGATGCAAATAAAGCTAATAAGGTTAAAAGTGAATTTCTGGCTAATATATCTCATGAATTAAGAACACCAATGCTTGGTATTTTAGGTTTTTCTGAATTAGGTATCAGTAAGTTGGAAAGGGTCGATAAAGATAAATTATTAAAGTATTTCGAGAGAATTAACAGTAGTGGTTCAAGATTGTTAGGTTTATTGAATAACCTGCTGGACTTGTCAAAGCTAGAGGCTGGGCAAATGCAGTTTGATTTTTCAAGTAATTCTATTGATGCAGTTATAAAGCAAAGTTTAGTGGAGCTAGAGCCACTACTTCAGCAGCGTAAATTAGTTATATTACAGGAAAATAAGTTGGCTGACCAAAGTGCTGATTTTGATCAAGAGCGGATCCACCAGGTTATCTATAATATACTTTCCAATGCAATAAAGTTTTCACCTGAACAGGGTGAGATATTAATTACTGTTATTAATGAAGAGTATAAGTCATGTACTCGAGATGAAGGAGTATCAGCTATTAGGGTTAGTATTTGTGATCAGGGGCCTGGGGTCCCTGAAGATGAATTGGTCTATATATTTAATAAGTTTTCTCAGTCGAGTGTAACCAATACAGGTGCAGGTGGTACCGGCTTAGGATTATCTATATGTAAAGATATTGTAGACTATCATAAAGGGGATATTTTTGCTAAAAACAATCAAGAGTCAGGAGCTTGTTTTATCGTTATTCTACCTCGAAATCAACTTGATTTATCCGATGGTTAATTTTGTGTTGTAAATTCGCTTATTTATTTTTAATATTATTTGGTGGTTTCGCGTATTAAATAGGGGTAGTTATGGGGTATACAAATTTATGGGTTTAGAGACTCTATTATTTCGTTAAAAAACACATCAAATTTTTCCTGGTTATCGTAACACTTCATCATCTGTTCTATATTCTTTTCTATCATTTCTACAATGAAAATCTCCTGATCTTCTTCTAAACCAAGGCTTAACAGATTACTTTCAACTTGAATGAGTAGATCTTGGCTTATCTTTAAAGCGGATTCTTTTTGCTCTTGTAAGTTTAGCTTCATTGTGGTCATTGCTTGCTGAGTATCACGTAACAAGGCTCTATTTTTCTCTTCATCTTTTAAGACTTGTTGAAGGTTGTAAATAGTTTCAGCCTGAGCATTGACTCCTTCCATCAAGATGCAGAGATGGTCGAGTAAACGGCCATGTATCTCATCCTCCATCGGGGGCATATTTTTAATTAATAATGCGGCGTGTTCAAATGTGAAGATACAGCGGCTTTTATGATTAAATATTCGACCCTGGCTCTTGGTTATTTGCAATAATTCAGCTTCTACCGGTTTATATAAGCCGCTGGTATCATGAGTTGCTAATACTTGACCGAATTTGTTATATTGCAGCGTGCCGCTCAAGCCAAAGAGTTCCAACGATTCAAATACTGCATTTGTCAGCGACTCGAGATCTTTACATTCGAATGTTTGACGTAAAAAATTAATTACGTTGCCTATCTCTCCACTACTTGTCATCACCATCATAGTGATATCATTTGCCTGACTTAGCTGAGTGGCGAGTTGTTTTTGTTTGTTTACAAAGGTAATCATAGATTGAACTTTTGCCAGTAGCTCCCTGCTTTCAAACGGTTTTACCAGGTAATCATCACCGCCAGCTTCATAACCTGCGAGGCGTTCCTCCAGCGAGCCCCTGGCGGAGATAAATAGGACAGGTAGTGTAAGGTTCGGATCAGCTTTAATCGTTTGACAAACCTCATAACCATTCATATTTGGCATGGCAACATCGAGTAACAAAATGTCAGGCTTATTATTTTGCAGGAAATCTAGGCATTCGGGACCTGAGGCCACACAATCGACTTGGTAATCATCTTCGAGAATTTCTTCCATCAACTCTAGGTTGAAAGGTTCATCATCGGTCACTAATACATGAACTCTAGCTGTCATCGTTTACTACCTGAGTCAGCAAAGTAAGTGTTACGTATTTAGTGTACACCAAGAAGCCATTGTCGGGGGTTTCAAGCTAGCGGCCCTGTCTGGTCGTAGGTCTAATGAATGTATCGTGTGACATCTTGAAACGTTTTCGGTTGTTTTTGTGACGCTGTAATAAATTGTGCTCAGGCGACTGAAAATCAAACCATTACCTTGCCTATTTACTGGTGTTGTTCGCTGGGAGGATACGTCGAAGGGGTAGGTTAATTGCCCGCCAGTAATAGCGAGAGAGGCCAGTCCCACTGGTTAATATTAAGTTCTACCGTGTTGCTATCCACAGTCTTGAATATCTTCAACCAAACCCCCTTTAACACTATACGTTATAGGGTGATTAGATATTATTTATCTGAAATAAATATTTGATTTTATCAGGGAAAACAAAGAGAATGCAGCGCAAATAAAAATGTAAATGATAATGTAAATCATTGTTATTTATGCGTGTTTAGATTGGTTTCCAGGAAAAGATCGGATTTTCATTTCAAGCCATAAAACCAGTAACAACTGTTCCAATCTAGTTCAGGGGCTAAGTTTGGGCTGTGAACCAATATGGGCTTGTAGAAAGATGATTTTTACCGCCGAAACTTTTTGAGGTTTTCAGATGCTTAAGAAAGTCTTTTCTATTTCAGCCTTAGCCGTATGTGCTTTTCTACTAAGTGGCTGCAATATGGTGTTGTTTGACCCCAAAGGCCCAGTGGGGGAAGAAGCTAAAGCGTTAATCATTACGTCGGTGCTTCTGATGTTAATCGTTATAATTCCAGTCCTTTTTATGACGGTCTGGTTTCCTTACAAGTACCGGAAAAGCAATAAAAAAGCGGAGTATAAGCCCGACTGGGAACATTCAACAAAAATAGAAATTGTAGTCTGGACCATACCCTGCCTGATTGTTTTTGCGTTGGCGACGGTGACTTATTACACCTCATATTCCTTGGATCCCCGTAAAGGACTGGGAGAAGAGGAGGACACCCTGACAGTCCAGGTGGTGGCTTTAGACTGGAAATGGTTGTTTATCTATCCGGAATACAAAATTGCCACGGTGAACGAAATTGCCATGCCTGTGGATGTGCCGGTGGAGTTCCTTATTACCTCAGATACTGTGATGAACTCTTTTTTTATTCCTCAGCTGGGTAGCCAGATATACGCCATGGCCGGTATGGAAAACAGGCTCAATTTGATGGCGAGTGAGCCGGGCCAATACCGGGGAATATCTGCTAACTACAGTGGCTTCGGATTCTCCGGGATGAAATTTAAGGTTCACGCTACTACGCAAGATGGATTTACCGACTGGGTTAGCAAGGTGAAAAGGTCGCCTTTGGTATTAAATGAAAAAGCTTACACCTTACTGACCAAGAAAACCAAAGACCATGCCGTACAACATTTTTCTTCCGTTAACCCTTTGCAGTTCAAGAATATAATCGAAAAATATACCGGAGAGCAGAATGGCCAATAAGGCAACCATAATTACCGAGCCGGACCCGATTTTCGGTAAGCTGACCCTGGACTCAATCCCGTTCCATGATCCCGTGATCTTGCCTGTGATGGTGGCTGTCGTGCTGGGGGGCATAGGTTTGCTCTGCTTAATCACTTACCTGGGCAAGTGGAAATACTTGTGGGACGAGTGGCTCACTTCTGTCGATCATAAAAAAATAGGCATGATGTATATCATTGTCGCAGTGGTCATGATGGTGCGTGGTTTCTCCGACGCCTTAATGATGCGTGCTCAGCAGGCCTTTGCTACTGGAGATGCGTCGGGAGTGGGTTATCTGCCGCCGGAGCACTACGACCAGATCTTTACCGCCCATGGCGTGATCATGATTTTCTTTGTGGCCATGCCATTGGTGGTAGGCCTGATGAACATAGTGGTGCCCTTACAAATCGGCGCCCGGGATGTGGCGTTTCCCTTTCTGAACTCCCTGAGCTTCTGGTTGTTTGTGGTGGGTGTTGTGTTGGTCAACATATCCCTGTTTCTGGGGGAGTTTGCGGCTACCGGTTGGCTGGCCTACCCGCCGCTATCCGGATTGGAGTACAGCCCCTGGGTTGGGGTGGACTATTGGCTTTGGAGCCTGCAAATCTCGGGTATCGGCACCTTGCTTACCGGGGTGAACTTCTTCGTTACCATACTGAGAATGCGTGCGCCGGGCATGAAGTTGATGCAGATGCCTGTATTTACCTGGACATCTCTGTGCGCTAATGTGTTGATTATTATTTCATTTCCTGTATTGACTGTGACGCTGACCTTACTCACCTTGGACAGGTATCTGGGCACCCATTTCTTTACCAATGATATGGGTGGCAACCAGATGTTGTATGTGAGTCTGATCTGGGCCTGGGGGCACCCTGAGGTCTATATTCTTATTCTGCCCGCGTTTGGCGTCTTCTCCGAGATTACAGCAACCTTCTCCCGCAAGCGTTTATTTGGTTATACCTCCCTGGTGTGGGCGACCGCCGCTATCATGATCTTGTCTTTTATAGTTTGGCTGCACCACTTCTTTACCATGGGGGCCGGGGCCAGTGTTAACGCCTTCTTTGGTATCGCCACTATGATTATCTCGGTGCCCACCGGGGTGAAGATATTTAACTGGCTGTTTACCATGTATAAGGGGCGGGTGGAGTTCAGTGCTTCAATGTGGTGGACCTTGTCTTTCCTGTTCACTTTTACCATAGGGGGCATGACAGGGGTTATGTTGGCGATACCGGCCGCAGATTTTGTGCTGCATAACAGCCTGTTTTTAATCGCCCATTTCCACAACGTCATTATCGGTGGCGCTGTGTTTGGTTATTTTGCCGGTTTCACCTATTGGTTTCCCAAAGCCACAGGTTTCATGCTTAACGAGAAATTGGGCAAGTTGTCGTGCGCCTTATGGACAATCGGCTTCTTTGTGGCCTTTATGCCTTTGTATATTTTAGGTTTTAACGGTATGACACGGCGGCTGAATTATTATGATAACCCGGAATGGACGCCTTACCTTTGGGTCGCCGCCGGGGGCGCCCTGATAGTGTTGGCCGGTATTTTGGTGCAGTTCTATCAAGTCTATGTGAGCATTCGAGACCGCAAGCAGAACCTGGATCTTACCGGGGACCCATGGAATGGTCGCACCCTGGAATGGGCAACGTCTTCGCCGCCACCGTTTTACAACTTCGCCACCCTGCCGGCAATTCACGACAGAGATGAGCACCATTATAAAAAGCAACAAGGCACAGCTTACCTGCGGCCCGAGTCCTACAGGCCTATTCATATGCCCAGGAATACCTGGGCAGGCATAGTGATCAGCGGCTTTTCACTGGTGATGGGGTTCGGTTTTGTCTGGCATATCTGGTGGATGGCAATTCTGGGGGTGTTGGGCATTATCGGTTCCTGGATAGCTTATTCCTTCGAACGCAATAAAGACTATTACGTCCAGGTGGAAGAAATCCAAGTTATCGAAGATAAACACTTGCAACATGTTGGTCTCAATTTTGACCTGGAAATAGACAAGGCCGGGCCGGGTGTTAAAGACAAACAGCCAGTGCCGGAAGTAACTGCATAACTGAATTAATAAAAGGTGTAAGAAATGACAGCTGTTGTTAATACCAAGGTGCTAGTTCATGAGCAAGAGCACCACCATGATAGCGGAGGAGATACTGTCTTCGGCTTCTGGATATATATAATGAGCGATTGCCTGCTGTTTGCGACCCTGTTTGCATGCTATGCAGTGCTTAGCACCAGTTATGCCGGTGGGCTAACGCCAAAAGATCTGTTTGACCTGAACTTTGTGTTAGCGGAAACCGCACTGCTGCTGTTTAGTAGTTTTACCTTTGGTATGGCGATGTTAGCGGCCAATCAGAAGAATATGAAAGGGGTGATGACTTGGCTCGGCATCACGTTTGCCCTTGGTTTGAGCTTTTTGGTGATGGAGCTTTATGAGTTCTATCACTTTAGCTCTGAAGGCGCGTCCCCCCAAAGCAGCGCCTATTGGTCAGCCTTTTATGCCCTGGTGGCTACTCATGGTTTGCATGTCTTCGCCGGTTTACTGTGGATGATAGTGCTGTTTTTCCACTTTAAGCGGGACGGTATTTCCAGTGACAATATGGTCCGGCTTTCCTGCTTAAGCCTGTTTTGGCATTTCCTGGACGTGATCTGGGTCTGTGTATTTACTGTGGTTTATCTGATGGGGGTCATGTAATGAGCGATGCCAAATTTATCCCGGAGCTGCAACATCAGCATGATGGCCATGGACACGGCGGTGCCGGTCATGGCAGCACCAGGGAATACGTGGTGGGGTTAATCCTGTCCATCGTATTAACACTGATTCCTTTTGCCCTGGTGATGTTCGACTTGCTGTCAAACCCGTTAACCCTGGCGATTATTTTATTGTGCGCGGTGGGTCAGATTTTTGTTCAATTGGTGTTTTTCCTGCATATGAACTCTTCGTCAGAGCAGATCTGGAATACCACATCGGCAGTGTTTATCGTCTTGATAGTGACCATTCTAGTGATTGGCACCATCTGGATCATGGAACACTTAAATCACAATATGTTGATGGGGCACTAAGTCAGATGCTTAGAAATTACCTGTTACTGACCAAACCTGGCATCATTCTCGGCAACCTTATCTCCGTAGCCAGTGGTTTTTTTCTCGCGTCACAGGGACATATAGATATTGGGTTACTGCTCGCCGCGCTGTGTGGCACTGCTCTGGTCATCGCCTCTGGCTGTGTCTACAACAACTATATCGACAGGGATATTGACGGCAAGATGGAGCGTACCCGAAATAGGGTAATGGTGTTAGGCCTGGTGCCCGTCAAGGCCGCCATAATCTATGCCACTGTATTGGGTTTGTCTGGCTTTGCCATATTGCTGCTGGGCGCCAATCAACTGGCATTTACATTTGGCCTGTTGGGATTTGTGGTGTACGTGGTTCTGTATAGTTTACGTTATAAGCGTACCTCCGTTCACGGCACCCTAATAGGTAGTTTGTCCGGAGCCTGTCCCCCCGTTATTGGTTATTGCGCGGTGACCAATGTATTCGATGTTGGGGCGGCTATTTTACTGGTCACGTTTTGTCTTTGGCAGATCCCCCATTCCTACGCCATCGCTATCTATCGTTTTAATGATTATGTGGCGGCCAATATTCCTGTATTACCTGTCAAGCAAGGGATCAAAGCGGCAAGAAATCATATGGCAGCTTATATAGTGGCTTTTACTCTGGTCGCCCTAATGCTGTCACAGCAGGGTTATGCAGGATCTGTTTATGCGGTGGCGGTAGCTCTGCTGGGCTTGTATTGGTTATACATTGCGTTAGCGGGCTATAAGCGTCATTCACACCAGGTTTGGGCGAAAAAGCTGTTTGTGTTTTCCATCGTCATCATCACGTCGTTTAGCGTACTTATCTCGGTCGATTTTGTTGCCCCGCAGGCCGAGTTAGTAAATTTGTCGACGGGGTCCATAAGATGAAGTTAGGTCTGGCGATGGTGAATAAAATAGCCGTATTTGTCTGCCTGGGGTTAAGTGTGTCCTTGATCCTATTTTATGCGTTAACCACCACTGTCCCCCTGGGAGAAAAGTCGCGTTCATTTGATGAATATGGCGGCGAGTTTACCCTGCAGGGCCCGTCTGGAGAGGTATCGTTAAGTGACTTTGGCGATAAGGTGGTGGTGGTTTATTTTGGTTACTTGTCCTGCACCGAAGCTTGTCCGCCATCAATGGGGGTGATAGCGACGGCGTTTGAGCGTTTGTCCGCGACTGAGTTGGACCAGGCCCAGGGGCTGTTTATCAGTGTCGATCCGGAGCGGGATGAATTAAGCCAGCTGACGGAATTCACGCAATATTATCATTCCAGCGTGCTGGGGTTAATCGGTACTCAGGCGCAAGTGACCCAAGTGACCAGGCAGTACGGCGTCTACTACGATCGCATTGAGCTTAATGACTCTGCAATGGAGTACGCCCTGGATCATGTGTCCCGCTTCTATGTTATTGATAAACAGGGCAAGTTAGTGACAGCCATGAGTCATAGCACAACCCCAAATGAGCTCGTAGCGCAAATTACCGAATTACTTTAATTTATTCACTTATTTACCAGAGAACGAAAAATCATGAAACCTATCTTATTGGTTATTAGCCTTATGTTTAGCCCGGTGCTTTATGCGCAACAACTGCTTATCTCAGATCCCTATATTAAAGGTAATATTCCGGGGACAAAGAATACTTCTGGTTACCTGACCCTGGAAAATCACAGTGATCGCGACATTAAAATAGTGGATGTGAAAACGGCTGTGGCAAAACGGGCAGAGCTCCATGAACACAGTATGGATAACGACAAGATGATGATGAGAAAAGTGGATAGTGTGCAGGTTAAAGCACATAGCCAAGTCGTTTTTAACCAGCATGGTTACCACATTATGTTTATCGGGGTGAAACAAAACCTGAAAGCGGGCCAGACAGTTGAACTAAAGCTTATTTACGCAGACGGACAAGAGCAGGAAATTGAGATGCCAGTGGTGGATCCCAGAGGTAAGAAGCAAGGGAAAAAAGCGGCAGACAAGCATCATCATTAATCCATATGGGCAGCAATAATGAAACCATTGTATTTAGTGTGCCTGGCTGTGTTAACTGCGCCAGCTAAGGCAGATACTTCTATTAACCAGATCACTCAAGAATATGGCATCAAAACCTGTGCGCCATTATTAAAGGAAGTGGCCGAGCTGGCGATTAAAAAGAGGACTCATCGTATTCATGCGGCGAGCCCCCGGCAACAAAAAGATGAAGGGTTGTTTAATGCCCTGGGAGTGGTGTCTTATCGAGACAGGGACAGCCACCTTGTCATTACGGCTGCGCCTGACGGTGAAGCTCACTGTGAAGCCACCTACGCCGAAACTTTTGTATTAGGGACGCCTTGTGTTGTCGCCCGGGAAGAAGTATTTAAGAAGTGGGATTTTAAGGGGAAATTAACAGAAAACACCCTGGTGTTGAGCCACAGAAAATCAGTTTCCCGCCTCGCTTATCTAACCCCTGCACTGGATGGCTCTGTATGTATGGTGACAACCAAGCAGGTATTTCTGGCTGAATAGTGGGTTTATCGAGCCCATCAAGTCAAACCACTTGAGCGGTAGGTGTGGGAAGACTATATGTTTGAACGATTACATTAACGTCTGCCCATTTATATCTCGCTTTGGCACCTGAGGCGGCCAAGTCAAAATTGGGTCCTGTCTAACCCGGGTAACAGGTCCAGGAGGAGCGGTGGGAGCCGAACCCATCTCAGGGGTGAGATGCAAGCGCATGGGTGCACGTTGGCGAACCTTGCGGGAACAGGCTTCGTAGATTGCGTCTGCTCTTACAAAGATCGCCACAATTGTTACCTTTATTCCCATGATTTGATGGGTTTTGAAAAATCACCTGAAGGAGGCCGCCAAACTCGTTACCAAATAAGGTTTTTGATTAGATTTCAGATCTCAGCCAAAAACGCCGAGTAGTGAAGTTACTCAGCATGGCAAACAGTTACCTGTACAGATTTGAGGTTATTCTCTGTACGCCATACCTGAGTCAGTCAGTTACCTATGACTTGATGTTTATGGTGATACCAGAGGTTCGGCCTTATAGGCTTTGTGTAGTAATTCTGTAAAGGGGGGCCTCGGGTAGATGAGTTGAGTGAATTTTATGCACTGGTACGCCCGGGCTCCATGAGTTCATGACCACAGCCCCTTTCAGCTCAGACAGGTTTTCTGCTATTATTTCCCGCTCACGTTGAGGAATTTTCATACGTTCTAGTTGCCGGCGAACTATGCTCATCGTGGTTCCAATCAGCATAGGTGCTTTAGGCCAGACTACGGCCTCACCATCCCAGAAGGCTAGATTCCAAATGGAGCCCTCACTCAGCCGCCCTTTATGATCTTCAACTGCGGCGTCATCGAATCCGCTACTGGCGGCTTGACGAAGAAAATAGGTCTTAGCTATCTCACCGACATGTTTCAATGATGGCAGCACCCGTTCGTATTTATAGGTTTTTAGCGTTAGAGGACCTTTAAGACCGCTGTGGGCAGGCCCGGTTCGTATCAACACCTGAGGAGCTGAATCATCTTCAACCGCAGTAAATTCTCCGGTTGAAGAATAGACGGTAGCCAAAAGTGACATTTCATCGGAACCTGATTGTAATGCTTTGCGAAGGTAATTGCGCATCTGTTGTTCTTTTTGAGCGTACCAGTCGTAGAGTGCGGTTAACGCCTGCAAGTACCGTATTGTTCAAGGCTGTGACAGAGGTGCTTGTGGATTTGAATCGAGCAATCGGTCGCGCTAGAAAAACGACTCGCACAGCCTCGCAGCTGAAAATCTCATTGGAAGCAAGATTTGCGACAAATTGTTTGTTGCCCAAACTTGAAGATCTTAAAAAGGTTAATCCAAGTCTGGAATTGACGTTCGATATTATAGATGAGATCAGGGATTTTGATATTGATGACGTAAATATCGCGATTCGATTCGGAACTGGCGCATATCCGGGAACGCTATCAGACAGATTGTTCGGCACCCTTGTTGTTCCTGTTTGTAGCCCGGAGTTGCTTACCAAGGGCCCCAAGCTTAAAGAACCACGAGACTTGCTACAGCATAGTTTGACTTTGGTAGACTGAGTATGCCACGGCTGACTTGTCGGAGCGTGGCTCTTGAGCCAACTGGTGACGACAAATTGCAACAAAACTATCGATCCCATAACTAAAGTCAGCAGGCTTGGTAGCCAATAAGATAGGCGTATTAGTGGTGAGTAGGATCATGACACAACGCCCTGAACCAGGGCCGTGAGCAATGCGGGAGAGCCGTAGTTGCCAGCCAGTGTAAAAGGAAAGCTCCAGGCTGAGATGGCTTGGCGTTGGTACGTCTGGCATGGAATAGACTCGGTATTCGCCGGGCTGGTCGAGGGCTGCTGAGTCCAATGCTTTAGGTGTCTTAGCATTGCAAAGTGGCTACGTTTACGCCACTTTGCAAAAGCGATAGCCACGGTAGTCAGTTGATCTTGATTTGGCATATTGCTTTCTCCTATTAGGTCGGAATAAGTAAACCAGATAAGAAAGCCTAAGTTGAGCTATTCTGTCGTAAGCTCACTTAGTGTAGCCCTGAATAATCGCCAACTTCAGTAGAGAAAGTCTCGCGGAGATCTGCGATTAAGAGTTTTGGAACCCATCAAATAACGGCTATTAGGGTAACAATTGTAGCGGCCTCTGTAGGAGCAGATGGAATCTGCAAAGCCCGTGCCCACCGAACAAGTTCAGCTCCTAAAAACCCGATAGATATGTCACCCAAGTTTGACCAGTCCCGAGTTTTTGTTATCGGAGAAAGCCAGTTTCGTATCTGCAGTAACAATTTTACCTGAAGTGGTATCGTTCACTAAAACTTGACCTGTTTCTTTGATTATTTCAAGTCTAATTTTATTGAAATAATCCTTTATTTGTAATTCCTTTAAATCGACAAGATCATTGTCAATTTTGCGCCAACCAGAAGAATCCCTGTCTTTTTTATTATATTCATAACGGAACAATTGTCCTGATTCATCTTGTAAAATAAGGCCGTCTGAACCTTTACCATAATTTTGATTTAGACCAAGAACTGGCCAAGTATCGTCCATATAACTAGTATCATTTGCTTCACCAACAGGTGACGAGATTCCACTTGTTGCTTTCTCATGAGTGTTAGCGAATTTTATATTAAACGCTCCTAAATCTGCTACTGAGCTGCGATAGGTGCCATGCAACTCTCCACCTTGAATAAAGCTTTTGTCTTGATGAAAACCATCAAACCGGCCTCTTACGGTTCCTGAAGCGCTATTATGGCCGTGTTCTTCTTCGTAGATATGTAATACCTTATCATTGTTATATCTTCCCCAGCTATTTTCGCTTATTTTTTCAATAGATTGAAAACCATAGTCTGATGGATCTATATGACTGAACGCTTCATTTGCCAGGTTTTCATCACCTGCTAATATCGCATTAGTAACCTTTGAAAAATCATCCAAAAATTTATTAAATGCATCTTGCTCTGCTTGATTCAGTGAGCCATTACTAATTTCGACATCTAATTGTTTGGTAGTATTGTTATAATCATCGGTTTGAGTGGACTTTGAATTACTATAACTTGCCTTTATCTCAACTACGTCACCATCACTATTAGTAATATTAAACGTTTGTGAAACCACTTCCACCTTTTCATCTCTTTGCTGCCATACACGCAAGGTAGCTGTAGTTGGCAACCCCATAAGTTGATCATTTACAACGGAGACTTTGTCTGAGTAGATGTTTTTTAACTCATCAACTGTTTCATCAATCCGTTGCGACATAGAATACAAATAGTCATCAAGTTTTTTAGCCGTGCCACCTTGCTTAATTATTTGGTGAGCGCCTTGATTGATCAACGCATTGGCGTATTCCAACGCATTACCTTGAGTATAATTTTTGATACTTTTAGGGGCTGAAGAGGCTAAATTAAATTCTTTTAGTATGTCACTGATACTATTTATAACTTGCTTATTTATCGCACGACTTACTTCTTCTGACGCTGTAGTAATGCCAAGAGATAACTCAACTTTTTCAAGGGATAATGCGCTTAAACCTAGCTCACGTTTATCGCTAACTTGGTTTGTACTGTACAAACTGTTAGTTTTTTGAGGCAAATTTGAAGCGGCGATACTCGCCGAACCATACTGATAGAGAAAGTCTTGAGGAGTATTCTTTATTAATTTATAGTTCTCTTCATTAGCCTTAAGCTGATCATAGGAAATATCTACTCTACCACGAGCAACATAGCCAGGGTTTTGGTGATTATTACTTGAGATAATACTGGTCATAGCAACCTATTACTCTTAATTTAAGTATGATTAATACACCATTTATCACCATAAATCCCCTATAAGTAATGCAGTTAAGTTTTGAATTTATTTATAATGAAAATATCCAAAATAGTAATAGATCAGAACGAGACTTTGAGGATTTATTTCGATCTATTGACCCTAAACAGAAGTTCGTAATAGTAGATCATTAAAAAATGGAAGTTAGTCCTACTTTTCAATCTTATCTGTCGCCAAAAAAATACCACTCATCGATTAAACGGATGTAAAATTAGCATTTTATCAACGAATTTACGACTATGCTAGCATATTTCATAGAGTTGAACAGTGAGATAGTAGGCTGACATTTTCTAACAATTCCTTACACTTTAGCCGAAGTTTGTCATGCTTATCTTGTTAGACTGTCACCAAGAATAACCAAATATACCTCAGTGGATAAAGGGCGCTTTAATAAACCCCCTAACCAGATTCCCTGGATGAAAAAAACACTGTGTAAATTAATTGTTTGGACTTTCTATTGGGTTTTTATTCGCTTTAAAAGATATGGCACTGACTAGATATTCCAAATAATAAAGGCTGAGAAATGTATAGGAAGCCAGCTAATAATCTCTTTGCTTTAACTCTATTTAGTTTGATTCCCCATTTTTGGTTCTATCGCACCTTGCCCGGCTTGTAGAATGACTCGATGGAAAAGAAGTTCATTTTTAACAGAGCTATCCATGAACTCCAGATAAACAGCGGCTGAAATAGCACCCGACCAAATAGGCAATCATGGCAATTTGTTTTGCCAAGAAGCAGTTTCCATCCGAAACCATCTTGATGACAGTCCGTAGGTATGTGGGTGAGTATAAGTTTTTCGATATCATGTATGAATTTTAACCACTATAAATATGCTGATTCGCATAGTACTGCATGGTCTGCTTAGATTGGTAGGTTGATTTAAGCCTTGGTGAACTTTTGCTTATGCACTTATGTCGCGTGTAAACTCAGCTACCGGGGTATTGAGTGGTTATTGATATGGTTAATAGTTAAAGTCGATCATGCGACCATTCACCGTTGGGCTTTGGAATATGTGCTGCAGCTGGAAGTGGCTTTCCGTCAAGGTCGTAAGCACTATTTTTGGCTCCTGACGAATGGCTTTACCTCTATCGAGCGGTCGACAAGTGCGGTGACACGATTGATTTCATTCTCCGTAAAAAGAGAGATGAAGCCACTGCGCTAGGATTCAAATCTATGAAAGGTGTTCAAGCCACCATCGCCGGTATCGAGTGGTGGCAAATGCTACGTAAGTAACAGAACCCAGATGTGAAGGATAAACCTAGGCTAAGACGGTACACCGGAGCGAAGAAGCACCGAGTAAGTCTAAGTGGTTTTACCAGTTCATTAAATTCAAGTGATCAAAGAAGTTGAACACTTGAATACCGCAGTTGAGAGGCAAGCTTGTGGGTTTAGGAATTACTTCAGGTTGCCAGATAACAGCAGAAGTTTAGAGAGGTTGTACAGCAATGAGTCGCTCTACCACGATGTCAATAAAAGAGGAGGCATGCAAGTGAATAAAATTTTAACCGGTTTTATGGCTACCCTTATGATTTTTTGTTCAAGTGCACAGAGTAAGCAACTTGTAGCGGATAGTGGTTTTGCCGCGCAGGCACTTAAAAGTTGTAATACAGATTTGCGTTACCTTAATCAGGTTATCGGTTGGCAAGTCAAATGGCCTAGGCAATGGAAAAACACAATAACAGCCGGACCAGATTCTGCTAGCGAGGCAATCAAAACCTGGTCTCAAACCCCCGCAGCATTAGCGCTAGCTATAGAGATGTTGCGCTTAGGCATCACCTCTGAAGAAACAGCGCCGCGAGTGGTGGTTATTCGAGTTCATCGACAAGTTAGCGATCTTTTGTCTGCGCTCACTAGCGAGAACTCAAAATACACTTTTAAAAATGTAAAACATAATAACGCAGCACAATGGAATACACTCATCAGAGAAAACATTGCGCCAGCAGTTTCAGCGTTTGAGAAGTTCCTCCATAATGAATATCTCCCTGTAACTAGTACGGCCCCGGGACTTTCCAAGTTAAAAGAAGGGACCAAATGCTTTTCTGATACCGTAAAATGGTGGACCACCTTGAGTCCATCCCAGAATGAAATTGAAGAGATCGGTAGGCGGTTACTCAATGAGTCGCGCACTCAATTACTGGCGACGGGGAAAGAGGGCGATACGGTAGCGAGCATACTAACAAACCTGCGTAATCAAACAGAGACTAATCAAACTACCGCTAAAGAGTTGGTTTCCATTTCGGAAATGGCGCTGGCTAGAGCGCAAGAAAAAAGCTTGTTGTTATTTTCGAAACAAACGAAAAAGAAATTTGTTGTTAGTAAAATGCCGAAATACTTGCAAGCTTCGGCTCCTGCTGGTTATTACGGTGGAGCTCAAGGAAATATGCCAGCTCGCTATATCATCAACCCATCTCGACCTAATGAGCGACGACTTATGGCTGAAGTGATAGCTTTTCATGAAGGTATACCTGGGCACCACCTCTGGTCGACATACCCCAGGAAGAATCCTTCCACGGGTTATAATTCCGGTATTCTTGAAGGGTGGGCAGTCTATTCTGAATATCTGGCTGATGAAATGAATCTCTACTCCTCAACGTACGACCGACAAGGCATGATAGCAAAACATCTTTGGGCCGCGAGCCGTCTTATTGTTGAGCCTGGGCTTCATTTACGAGGTTGGTCGCGAGAGGATGCTATTCGTTTCATGATGAAAAATACAGTGATGTCTCGTACCGAGATCGAAATTGAAGTCGACCGCTATATTGCCATGCCAAGTCAATCGCTCAGTTATATGCTTGGTGCTGATTTGATTTTATCTGAACGCAAACGAGCGAGAGCTATTATGGGCGATGCATTTGATATCGCTTCATTTCATGATGTCATTCTAGAGCCGGGAGTGCGCTCGCTGCCTAAAGTTCGTGAAGACATTCGAGCGTGGGTTCAATTGGGTAAGTGAAATGTCTAAGCTAATAAGATATAGGCTCGGGGATTTTTGTGCATACTATTGTGCTATGCACCCTCCAGCCTAAGCAATTTTAATAGGGTTTTCGCATTGGTTTGATAACACCTGCCGGGTTTTAATTTGTAGTCAAAACTCATTGTCACCTGGTTCTGGTTTTGGCTGTACTCTTCATTGAACTGATAAAAGGCAAATTGTTTGTCGCTAGCTGCATAATCGGCGAGTTTCATATCATGGGTTGAGAAAATAGCAAAAGTGTCTTGCTGTTTTAATGTGGCGACTATGGCTTTAAAAATTTCGGTGCGGTCACGGCTGTTGGTGCCGCTCATTATTTCATCAAACAGGCACAAATCAAATGCCGGGTTACCCATACTGCCGTCCTGGCTGGCTTGGGTAGCGGCCACTAAGCGCCTCAATTCCGCCATAAAATATGAATCACCATCAGCCAGCGAATCTTCAAACTTGATTACAGTTTTTATATTTAATTTTGGCCACAGGGCATATTCGGCGCAGACCGGGGCGCCCAGGCGGGACAGCATTACATTAAAACCCACTGCCTTGATAAAGGTACTCTTGCCTGCCATATTTGAGCCGCTGATTAATAGCATGGGTTGATCACGAGTCCAATGCAGATCATTGGTGATGCGATCCCGATAACAAAGCAGCGGATGGCCGATATTGTTTAGCTTGATAGCCTGCGCCTTATCCTGCTGAACGGGGAAGGCGAATTCATTGTTCTCTAGGGAAAAGCAGGCGACAGCGATCAGGGTTTCTAGCTCGGTTAAACTTTGATAACTGGTTAATACCTGCTTGCTATGGTTTTGATGCCAAACCAATATGCCCCGGTAAACAAAGACATTCCACATTAAGGTGATCTGGGCCAGCACGTAAAAAATACTGAAATGTCTTAGTTCCGCCAACATAAGCAGCGTTTGTATCAGGCGTAGGGAATGTTTATGGGTGACTGTTAGGGGATTATGCAGAGCCGCCAGGCGGGCATCGCAAAATTGGCTGGTTTTTATCACGGCTATGCGCCGTTGCATGCTGGCCAACACAGGTTGTAGGCCGTCGGCCCGGTTAAATAAACGGTCGGTTTTGGCAAAACTGAGCAGGGTGAGCAGGCCATTGCCTACTAAGGCGGCGCCGCACAACCAAAGCGGCATCACTTTAAACAAGTAGCCGATAAGTCCAATCCAGAAACAGCCAACACAAAGTACGCTGATAAAAAATAATGGCTTGATTGCTGTATCTGCCTGGTCGCTTGCTAACCAGGAACGTAAATCCCGGCGCACTTTATCGGTAGCGTTAAATTGCGATGAGGCGTGCAGAAAATGTAGCAGTGTTTTGCGTTTGGTCATTAACTCCCGGACCGAGTTTTGCCTGGCGCTGATCACCTTGTCATTGACCGGTGTCTTCAGCCATAAATTCCAGGTTTGCCAGGCATCACTGCAAAACATCATGCCAAATAAGGTTTTTAAGTTAGCCTGCTCGCCGGTTATCGCCAGATCTTTAAAACTATTATGCTGCGAGTTTGGCAAATCGGATGGGATTGGCAGGTTTTGCCAATCACGTTGGCGCCGCTTAATCGCCTGCTGGTAATAAGCGGATAAATAATCAAAAAATTTCTTACGCCTGTTGATGTTTTTATAGGCATAAATCAGATAGATAAATGCAGCACCAAGCAGTGCAATAACCAATTCAGCAAAAACACCAAAGTACAAACGTCTGTCCGTTGGCGATACCAGTACCGTCACTAACAGAATAAAGGTCACCATCCGCGTTGCTGCTAGACGGCTGGATATTCTTGTCAGCCGCGCCGAAAGTTTATCACAGCGGTTTATGTGTCGTTGCCAGCGCTGGCTTTCTCTGTGCCTGATATTATGCGGTTGCTGACGGGAGATATTCATTCGCATCTTAGTTACTACCATTTTATGTTGAAAGAAAAATAGCTAAACAAGCATATTTTTTATAACTACTTAATCAGCAATACGCTGTGATGCTTTCGCGGTTGTTTATTTGAGCAAACCGACAGTCTACCATGGACACAGGCGCTGTACTGGGATCCCACAACGCTTGAGTGTAACGAATCACCTTGATTGTTTGTTAAACAGCTCCATACGCATGTAAAACGGAATGGTTGCTAATAGCGGTTTACCTTTTACAAACCGTTTGCGGATCCGATGCTGCGCTTGAATGAGCTGTTGATGCTCCGTTTTGACAGGAACAAAGCGGATGTTAGGCCGAAGACTGGCTTCAGCAATCGCTAACGTATCATTATGCTAGTTCTTATTTTCGTGAACAAACGTGGTGATATGCTGGGCAGGGAACAAGAGAGGTGTATGACCCAATTTAGCTGATTTACGTCCCCAATAATGAGCGGAGTAACAGGCTTCCATGACAACCCGGTTAGGCGCTTGCCGAGCCATGAATTGCACCAGAACAATAGCCAGCGAATCTCCAGTTTATGATCTTGTTGCTGTCACAAAACATACAATGGTCGGGCTGCCGGACTCTGGCCTCGACCGTTTGACGTTGCCATTGAAACTACATTGAAGCCTGCCCCAAAGAGTTGGTGCCTAAAGTTTGCGTGGGGAGTTCGTATAATAAGCACCATCTCCCCATGAGATAATATCTTTCAAAACAATATCGTTTTCTCATAACAAGGCTTGTCCTTGATCTCTATACCCAAGCTGCTTTGGAATGCGGGGATCAGCAAGTCGAGAAGTGACCGGGTTCAAGGCATAACGCCGAAGGGGGTAGCTTCTCATCTTGCCCGAAGGGCGCTCAGCCGGAAAGTCAGCACTGCGTTGCAGCGCTTGAAAAGGAAGTGCCATTCTCTGCTCGCTGCGCCTTGTTCTGACATTCTGCCTGAGCTCTGAATCTGCATTTCCAAGTAGTTTGGGTATATAGGTGGAAATAAGCTAACTCTATTGTAATGGGTGACTTTTGGGTGATTTTTCGCCAGCAAGAATGTAACTCTCTCTTGCTGAGACAGGGCAATTAAGACTATGATCCAGCAATCAAATCAAAGGCCAAATAATCAGATGATAAGATTTTTGTTCGTTTTCATGTTAACCCTGTTCTCTGTGAACGCAGTAGCGGCAGAGGTAAAGGATGTTTATCAAGGGGTAGTTGAAGATAAGGGGCAGGGGCAATCAGTGCTACAACAGGCCGCCATGTCTCAGGTGCTGGTGAAGGTATCAGGTAGTAAGCAGTTACTTACAGACGCCAGTATTAAAAAAGCACTTAATAAGGTAGACGATTACCTGGTCCAGTTCGGATACCAGCAGATTAACGGGGCTAAGCACTTGGTGGTGGTTTTCGATGACAGCAAGATACAGCAGTTATTGCGACAGACTGGTTTCGCGGTATGGGGGAAACTGAGACCAAGAACCGTGATTTGGGTGGTGAAAGATCAAGGTGGACAAAGAGAGATCTTGTCTGACTTATCGACGGATGCGGCGAAGCCCAGCATCATAAGTGCCGCACAAATCAGGGGAATACCTGTAAGTCTGCCCCTGATGGATCTCGATGACAGTATGATTGTGTCTGTCCCCGATGTGTGGGGACGTTTCGTGGATCCCGTGGCAATAGCCAGCAAACGATATCAATATGACTCTATCGTAATGGCTCGGCTAATTTCTCAAGGCAACAACTGGCAGTTGCAATGGCAGTTAAATGGTCAGGGGAAAAATCAGCCCCAGGGGGCACTTGAAAATCTTACCCAAGGCACGGAGCGCGGCGACCCAACCGCTGCTGTGACGGTGATGATTAACAAGATAGCCGATTATTACGGCAAACGTTATGCGGTTAAAAGTCAGTCGGAGTCAGGTGAGTTCATTGAGCTTTATGTGGGTAATGTTCAGGATGTAAACTCGCTGGTGACCATCAAACGATATCTGAATAAGCTATCGGCGGTAGCCAGTGTCGAAACCCTGGGTATGGTCCAAAACCAGGTGAGGTTTAGACTAAATTTAATTGGCAACTCGGCGGAAGTGATAGATGCAATTGGCCTGGAAAGCCGGCTCCAGCAAGATGTTATACAGGATGCAGGTTACTACTATAACTGGCAGGCTAATTAATTATCGGGGTATTACGCCCCTTATTTTGGCGAAAATCACTGTTAATGATAAACTGCTCCCAAGCAAAGCTTTTAAGACGATTAAGTGGAACAAAATAACCCCGCGCAGCTGTCCTTGTCAGTCCAATTGCCCGATGATGAAACTTTTGCCAGTTTTTACCCGGGAGATAACAGCCAGATCCTTACCGCGCTGAAAAATGCGGCTACCGGTCTGGGTGATGAAATCATTTACTTATGGGGTAGTAAAGGCTGCGGCCGTTCCCACCTGCTTCACGCCACCTGTGCCGAGACTAGTGACACGGGTGAAGCTGTGGCCTATGTCCCGCTGGAATTGCACCAGATGATGAGTCCTAAGATGCTCGAAGGTATGGAGCGACTTAAGTTAGTGTGTATCGACTCCATCGAATCTATTGCCGGTAACCGGGAGTGGGAGCAGGGTATCTTCGATTTTTATAATCGCTGGTTGGAAAATAGACAGTTCAGAGAGACTGGTTCCAGTCTGGTATTTACCGGAGATAACTCTGCCAAAAACCTCGGTATTAAGTTACAAGATCTGGTTTCCCGATTAGAATGGGGCACTACATACAGATTGCTGCCTCTGGATGATGAAGCCAAGTTAGGTGCCCTGCAGCTCAGGGCGCAGTTGCGAGGATTTAAATTACCGGTAGATGTGGGCCGATTTTTGTTAAACCGCCTGTCTCGGGATATGAAGTTGCTACTGAAAACCCTGGACCACCTGGATAGTGCATCCATTGCTGCCCAGCGGAAACTTACTATCCCATTCGTAAAAGAAACATTGAAGCTGTAAGTCATTGATTGAAACCTTGATGGTTTACGGCTAACGCTTCGTATGGGCAATAATAGCTAGTGCCCGTCCTGAAACGTCGACTTTGTCATTCCCTCGCACGAGGTGGTCCGACATCTGGATGGTCCGACACTCGGAATCCAGTGCCTTAACCGCGATCACGGAGCACGCTAAAAGACACTGAATTGCCAGGCAAGCGATGTATGGACTCCTCCCCCTCCCGCGAACTACGGTTATTAGTGAGCAACCAATACGAAAAAGGAGTCCACACATGTATAACCATACTGTCATTGGTATCGATTTGGCAAAAAACTCTTTTCATGTTTGTGTCGTTGATAAACACGGAAAGGTAGTCACTGACCGCGCTTTTACCAAGTCAAAATTAGAGGTCTGGTTGGCACAGCAACTTCCCGCTCTCGTCGCAATGGAAGCCTGTGGCTCTGCACATTACTGGGCCAGAAAAATGCTCGCCATGGGGCATACACCTATGTTGTTAACGCCCAAGGCCGTTAGCCCTTACAGGCAAGGGCAAAAAACTGACAAAAACGATGCACTTGCTATCGCTATTACCGCCTGTCAGCCACGCATCAAGACGGTGAGCGTAAAATCAGTAGAGCAACAGGGACTTCAGGCCATTGAGCGGATGAGGGAGCACTGGCTGGACCACATTACAGCAACATCTAATCTCATCCGGGGCTTACTGTATGAATTTGGTATTTCCTTTCCAAAGGGGTTTGCCGCTCTAAAACGGGCGATACCCGAGCTGCTTGAGGATGCAGAGAATGGCTTACCCGGTGCTTTTCGTCTTCAACTGGCTGAGCTTTATCGTGCATTTGTTCGCCATCAAAACGAGCTATCTAAAGTTAACAAATCGTTGGATGCACTGATCCGACAGCAATCGGATTGCCAGCGCTTACTGGAGCTGGAAGGGGTTGGCCCGGTGAATGCATTGGGGATATTTCTTGCGCTGGGAGATAAGGGGGAGAGCTTTAAAAATGGCCGAGAAGCGTCAGCATGTATCGGAGTGACCCCGAAGCAGTACAGTACGGGGGGAGTCGTCACACTTGGACATATAGGGAAGAGGTCCGGGAACAAACGGCTGCGTTCAACGTTAATTCAAGGCGCATTATCTGTGGTGGTATCGGTGGATAAACGAGCATCGAGCAACACAAAAGAAGCCTGGCTCAAATCTCTTATTGAGCGACGTGGAAAACTCAGAGCGGCGGTCGCATTGGCCAATAAAACCATCAGAACGGCTTGGGCGATGTTACATTACAACACGGCATATCAAACCCCCAAGGCACTAACAGCATAACAACAAAAGAAAACGAGTTTAACTGCAACACAAAGAACGAATAAACAGGTGAGACCGACCTTCAAGAGCCTGATCATTGTCAAGGTAGTAAATACCGAGCAAGCGTAGAGGCATGAAGGTGCGAATACATCCGGGGCCAGGGGCCGCACCCCAAAAAGAGTCCGAATATACGCACGCATCTAAACTGTTTATTCCAAAATTGCTGTTGCAATCTTGGAGGAGTCCATATACTGACAATGACAGGGGGCGATGGGGAGTCCACATAAGCCGAACCCATCTCAGGGATGAGATGTAAAGCGCATGGATGCACGTTCGGCGAACCTTGCTGGCACAGGCTTCGCAGATTGCATCTGGTATCTACAGAGTGGAGCGGCACTAGCCGTTAATTCATGTTTCAGGATGGAAACTAGTTAGTATCTGAACGGAAACGTTATTCACTATAAAATTCAACATGATACGGTAAAGTTGAATGTCGACTTCTAACTTATGATCGCTTGTTATAAGGAAAACTCGCCTGTAATAGCCTGATCTTGTAGGATTTTCCTATACTTTGTCTCGACCTGCAGGGGTTACACCTTCATTTTTCAAAAAACTTCAGGCGGCGAAATCTTATGAGAGAAGTGCTCAATCCTCAGTTCAAACTCAGTGAAGCTAACATTGCCAACATTGAATTCGATCCCAAATCCCGTGATGATATTCCCAAGCTCCTCATTGGCCTTCAGCACATTTATATCACACCGGAATTACGCGAGGAGGTATTCACCATACTCGCTGAGATCGTCCCTATTAATGAGGATGGTGAAAGCGCCAGCACCGATACCGGCCGTCCCGGTATGGCTCAGTGGACTATTCTGGTGCTCGGGGTGTTGCGCCTCGGCCTGAATGCCGATTTTGATCGTATTCACGAACTGGCCAACCAGCACAGTACTATCCGCACCATATTGGGGTTGAGTAACTGGTGCGACGGTAAAAAGTTCAGCTTGCAGTGCATCAAAGACAACCTGATGTTGTTCACTCCCGAGTTGCTAGACCGAATAAACCAGTGCGTGGTAAAGGCAGGCCACCGCTTGCTAAAAAAGGACGAAAACGACGCAATCACCGGGCGCTGTGATTCGTTTGTCGTTGAAACCCGTGTCCATTATCCCACCGATATTAATCTGTTATTTGATGCCGTTAGAAAGACCATGGAAGAATGCGCCGTCTTGTGTGAGCCCTTTGGCCACAGCCTGTGGCGGCAGTATCGCTACAATATCCGCCAGTTTAAGAAGCTGTATCGCAAGGCTCAGAAACTCAAGCATTCCACCTCGAAAGATGAGGCTAAGCAACAGCGCCAGCTTGAGCGGGTACAACAGGCTCACCAGGCCTTAATCGAGTCCGCTCAGAAGGTCGAAGATCGCGCCCGGCAAACCCGTGAACTACTGCGCCATAAATACGGTTTGTTCAACTTGGCGTTGGCGAAACTGGATAGTTACCTTGACCATGTCAACCGGCAAATCGACCAGATCCGCAGACGAATTTTGGAGGGAGAGAAGATCCCTCACACTGAAAAGGTATTTTCAATCTTTCAGCCACACACCGAATGGATCTGTAAAGGCAAGGCTGGCGTACCGGTTGAGCTGGGGCTTCGAGTCTGTATCATGGCTGACAGCGACAGCTTTATTCTGCATCATCAGGTAATGGAAAAGCAGACGGATGACAAGGTTGCTGTCGCTATGGTCGAAGAAAGTCAAAACCGGTATGCCGGCCTAAACATATGCAGCTTCGATAAGGGTTTTCATAGCAAGGAAAACCAGGAGGAACTCAAGCAGCGACTGGCGCTAACAGTGCTGCCAAAGAAAGGCCGGCTGTCGAAAGCAGAGCAAGCACATGAGTACGCGCCCGAGTTTGTCGAAACAAAAAGAAAATACTCCGCTGTTGAAGCGGCCATTAACGGTCTGGAAGTGCATGGCCTGGATACGTGTCGCGACCACGGTTTAGCCGGTTTCAAGCGTTACAGCGCGCTGGCGGTTGTAGCGAAAAACATTCACCGCCTGGGCGCTTTGGTGCGAGATGTGGAGAGAAAGCGAAAACGAGGGCCATACAAAAAAGCAGCCTGACGCTGGCGTGTTTTCCCGAAGAATGAGCAATATGGCCACGACTAGCCAGGCAAAACATCCCCTGAAAACGCCTTGTTATAACAATTTCTTATAATAACCAAGAAAAAATAACCATTCTGGTTATAAATAACCCAAGCCAATAATAATCAACTTATCAGCAATAGGTAAGTTGTGCTTTAAAAGTGAGTTTTCTGCCGGGTACTAGTTAGGACTAAGGGAATGGGACCGAAATCTCAGGCTAATTTTAATGCCTTTTTCACTGCAACTGGCGTCAGCGAGCAGTCTCTTGCTAATGCACAACACAGATTCAAACGGCTGAGCTTTGCCGAGGGCGGGGTATTGATACCTCAAGGGAGCCAACAACAGTATGGTTATTTCTTGATTGATGGGATCTTGCGAGCCTGCCACTTCTCAGAGCAGGGGACAGAACGTTGCAAAGAATTCTATTTTTCCGGTGAATTTTGCTTATTTTATTCCAGTTGGTTGATGCAAACATCGGCTAAATACCAGTTGGAGGCAATTACACCAGCCGTCGTTATTCGTGTGCCTCTTCACCTGTTGGAGCTAGATACCTGGCAGCCTTGTCAGCTTGCATTACTCAAACATCAATTACTCCTGAAAGAGCAAAAAGAAGCCTTTCTCCTACTCAATACTCCAGCGCAGCGTTACCTCTACGTTATGGCGCACTTTCCCCACTGGATCACATCACTGAGCAACATTCAGTTGGCGAATTATATTGGTATTACGCCTATTAGCCTTTCGAGGATTCGCCAGCGCATTAACAAAGGTTAATTTCCCATTGCGTTGATTACCACAAAATATCCTCCATCAATTAGTCAGGGTGTTGTTGAACAATACCGCGAGTTACTTTTGTGGAGAAATTATGTGGGCGCTTTTCGCCATCGGCTCTGCCATCTTTTTATCTGTTCGAGATATATCAATTAAAAAGTCATCTGATGAAATGAGCTGCCTTACTTCGTCTCTTGCTCTTCTTACGGTGACATTGCCGATATCTATAATGATTCTTGCCGTTGCTCCAGGTGTAGCGCTATCACCTTATCTGTTTGGCGTGTTAATTACGGTGTCACTGCTGGACACCATAGCCATTGTTCTTTACGCGATGGCGTTAAAAGTGGGGGATATCTCCAAAACATCGGCGATGCTTTGCTTCGTCCCCGTATTTCAAACCCTTATTTGCTTAGTTATCTTCGGGGATAAACCGTCGCCAATTGGAGCCTTGGGCATTGTTCTGGCGACTTGCTTTATTCTCTATGGCAACAACTTTTCGTTGGTAAAATTGGTACGGGAGCCTTCCTCAATGTTGATGCTTAGCGTGTCGTTACTCTGGGGAGGCAGTTCGATTCTGCATAAAGTAGGAGCCACGGAAATTGGCGCCATAGGCTGGACCGCACATGTTTGTAGTGTGATGTTTTTACTTCTGTTTGTGGTTACTTTAGTTAAGCGAGAGCGAGGGCTGACACTAAAAGGCTTGACCGCTTACCTGCTCCCATCCTTGTCGCACTTTGCCACATTACTGGCATTTTATGAGGCGTCGGCATTGGGTCATGTGGCCTATGTATCTTCATTGCGGCGACTGTCAGTTTTCTTTTCGATATTGGCTGGACGATTTATTTTTCAGGAGAAGATAGATCAAAAATCAATCATAACGACAATTGGATTGGTTTCTAGTGCCGTACTGATCGCGCTGTGGGGCTAAACACGCCAATCAACCGTGAGATGATTACTCACTGTCGGTTGGCGTGAGGATTACAACTTAAACTGAGATACCAGCTCGCCTAACTTCTGGCTTAATTGCTGTAGCGCCAGGCTGGCGTTGGTGTTTTGTTGTGCAAGTTCAGATGAACTGTCCGCCAGGGCACTGATGTTGTGTATATTTCGATGGGACCGGTCAAACCTGGGTAACAGCTCACGATAGATCGGTAGGTGCCGAATCCATCTCAGGGATGAGATGTTAAATGCATGGATGCGCGTTCGGCGAACCTTGTGGGCACGGGCTTCGCAGATTGCCTCTGCTCTACGGCGGCCGCTACAATTGTTACCCTTATTCCCGTTATTTGATGGGTTCCATTTCGATTAATCTCTTCCGATACCAGCTGTTGCTCCTCTGCTGCCGTGGCGATTTGTTCATTGGCCGCTGAAATCTGATCTACAGCCTGTGCAATTTGCCCTAACGCGTCGGTTGCCTGTTCCGATAATTAATCATGGTCAGGGTCGCAACTGGAGCGATGTGGAAATTCTGCGGGCCAACGGCATACAGGTCAGCGAAGTCGATGGTGACGAGTTATTGTTTAAGATGGTGGCGGCAAACCGCTTTGAGCTGTTCTGTCGCGGTACCAATGAGCTTTGGCATGAGTACATTTCCCATCGACATATCAAAAACCTTACTTATGATAAAAGTATGCCCATAGTTTACCCATTGCCCCGATTTTTCTACACACATAAAAAAATAAGCATTTAATCAGACGGATTGAACAGGGCTTAATACTGGCCTATGAAGACGGATCATTATTGGAACTTTGGCTGGCAAAATATGGTGAAAGCCTGGCGTTTGTTAAGCTACAAGAGCGGACCCTGTACAAAATCGAAAACCCCTTAGTCTCCGAACTAAATTTCGATGTGGAGCAGTATTTTTATGATCCTTTTAAGCCCTGATAGGCAGCGAAATCCAGCCCTGCAGGGCTGGTTTATCAAACTACTCCTTATGTAGTTCGCATTTTAAACATCTGATAAAAGGTCAGCCTCGTTTCGTCTTGCACCGATGTTGGTCTATGTAAACGCCGGGCTATTTCATTGGCCGCCAAAACTCCGCGAATACGGTGAGTCTCCGGGTTGGTTACCAGGAAATGTTCGCAGTGCTCGTCTTTTAGGGTCTGAACGACGTCAGCTACCGTTGCCTTCTGCATATCCTGAATGGAAATGGCTTTAAGTGCATTTCGGGGTGACATCACATCCAATACGCTAATATCTTCCGGCGGCCTGTTTTTTGAGGTCAGGGCTAACAGGTTTTGCCCGGAAATGTCATCGAGGTTTAGGGTGCCAAGGAAGTAGCGCTTGCTATCTACCACGATTTCCCATTTAACATTGCTTTCCTCCATCAGCTCCTTTGCTTTCACAATATCAGTATCGCCGTGAATAAATAGCGGGCGATACATTTTAAAATCAGTCAGGATATTTAAAGCGGGTGAGTCTAGCGTAACGTCATAGAAATCATCGGGAGATGTTAAATGATCAACATTGGTGACACTGTGGGTGTTTAGTGTTATCGGCATATTACAAACCTCAATTTGGTTAAGTAAATATACTTATCGCATTTTTAGCATCCCGTCGGTTTCTTAAAAATTACTTATTATTTGAATTCGACGTCGGCATGTCAGTAAATATTATCTTACAAAGGATGGTAAATGACTGATGATAGTTGATCTTATTCACTGAGTTAGGTAAAAACATGACGTTGTGGTTGACGTTATGGCGGCGAGGCCGCTGTATAGAACGGCAAACGATGAACCAATCAAACTTATGGTTTTTGGGCAACAATTGCCGCGTTGATTCTAGGGGCGGATGAAATCTGCGCAGCGTACGAGCCCGCAAGGTCAGCAAACAAATTCGGCGTCTAAAAACCCTTCTCGAACTGTTACCCGAGTTTGATTGGTATCGAAAAAAATGAAAATCAGGTGTTAGCCTGAATTCTGATTACGGCCTGATAACATTGGGCTGAATAGCTTATAGAGGGCAGGAATTTGTCGCCGCGAATAAAATTAATGCTGACCGTTTTTATTGTGTCCCTTAGCATAATAGCCAGCACGTTTGCCGTCCGTGAGGTCACTCGGGGGGTACTGCTCAAACAGACCCATGACACAGGTGAAAACCGCTTATTAACCTATGTGGGTGATCTTCGCCGCACATTATCCCGCTTTCATTTCCTTCCCTATTTGATTGCCGAGCACCAGTCCAGCCTGGCGTTACTGCAGGGGGACTCGCGTTTAAGCAGTGAAGTTGCATCTCACCTTTCACAACTTGATAAGGCGGCTATAACCAGGGGGTGGCATATTCTCACACCAGGTGGCCAGTTGGTGGTGTCCAGCCTTAACCCGGCACAGTGGAAACCCGATGATGGAGAGGCGATTGCCGAAATATTGTTTCGACACGGTGGTGAGGTTGTGACCTTTAGTTACCTGGTTGAAGGAGAGGCGCGTTTTTATCTGGCCGCGCCTATCTATGCCAAATCGCAGCTAATTGGTATTGCTGTGGTTAGAATTGCTTTGGAGACCCTGACCGACTCCTGGCTGGCGTCGAATGAACTGGTTCTGATCAGTGACGAGAATAAGAAGTTCTTTTTATCCAGTAGTCAGACGTTAAATCCGCAGCGACTAAACCAAGTTTCAGACCTGGCGTTTGTTCCACTGGAGCTGTTCGATGGCACATCTACGGTAAGGCTCAACTTAAACGGCAATGACTTCCTAGTTCAGCGTGTTCAGCTTGATGACTTGAGATGGAATATTTATTACCTGACTCCTTTGGCAAACCTAGACAAGATTGCTAACTGGGTTGGTTTTGTGGCCATCGTGATGATGGCCTTGTTACTGGCGTTGTCGCTGTTTATTTATGAGCGACGGCAAAAACTTCGCTCTCAGCAGCAATTACAGCAACTGGTGGTTAAATCTGAATATCGCTTAAGGCGGATGATCAGTAAAACCAATGTTGGTCTGCTGTTACTCAATAGCGAAGGTAAGATAAGTTTTGCGAATCCCACTGCACTGACGTATTTCAATCTATCTGAGTCATTGGCCAGTGATATTTTTGCCTGGCAATTGTTCGAAACATTTACAGGTAACTCTTCCGTGATGGCGTTACTTAAAAGTCTGCCCAAAAATCAGGAAATCGGGGATTTGACGGGAGTGGAAGCGATGGCGCAGCGCAGTGATGGCTCACGCTTTCCCGTATTGTTTTCCATGACCATGCTGCCAGGGCACAGCAAAACCGGCTTTTTGGTCACAGTAATCGATATCAGTAAACGCAAGAAAGCCGAGAATGCCCTGCGGGCAGCTAATCAAGATCTAGAGCAAAGGGTAAGTGAGCGAACCGCTGCGTTGCAGGAGGCCCAGGAAGAGCTGGTGCTTAGTAGTAAAATGGCGGCGCTCGGGCGTATGTCCAGTGCTATAACCCATGAGTTAAATCAGCCGTTAACCGGCATCAAGACCCTGCTTTCAAGCAGTGAAGTTCTGATTGAGCGCGGCCGACCGGATATGATGATCTCGAATATGAAGCTGGTGGACAGCCTGGTTGACCGAATGGCGGGGATGACAAAACAGCTTAAAACGTTTGCGTTCAACCGACCCGAACAACTGATCCCTGTTTCTGTCGCAGAAACTATCGAGCAGGTTTTGCGTATTCACCAGTCCCGGCTCGAAGAGGTGGATGTTAGTCTTTATATCCCCCGCGGGTTACCTGAGATACAGGGGGAGGCACAGCGTCTGAGTCTGGTGTTTGGCAACCTTATCGTTAACGCCCTTGATGCGATGGAAGGGCGCGACGATCCTAGTCTGACAATTACAGCAACTGCAACGAATGAAAAAGTGCAGGTTAAGGTAACTGATAATGGGGCTGGGGTGACAGAGGAAGCGTTATCCCACTTGTTTGAGCCGTTTTATACAAGCAAAAAAATAGGGGTTGGCCTGGGCCTGGGTTTAGCTATTTCCGCAAACAGTGTTCGCGATATGAAAGGTAGCATTAATGCGGTGAATAATTCGTCTCAGCAGCAAGGAGCCTCGATTGACTCAGTTTTGCCCGCTAACCAGGGGTCAGCGGGCATGACCTTTAGCCTAACTTTTTTACGAGCTTAGTGCTTGGTTGTCGACGGTGGCCCCCTGCTCTGTGTTGTTTGCTGCTGCTGGCTGTTCGTCTAATTTACGACTGTAGAAAAACAGTGCCAGGAAGATGGCCAGGCCAATCAAGCGAACAACCAGCGGCAGTTCGGGCCACACCAGGGCAATACCGGATGCAACTGCTATCAGGCGAAGACCAATATTCAATTTGCCTTCCAGATAACCTTCAATTGCAGCGATAAGCGCGTAAGTCCCGAAAATAGCAAAGCCGCCAATAGTGACTACAGCAACCCAATCCCCACTGACCAATGCGGTGTAAGCCATCAGCAGTGGCACCAGGTACAGGCCTTTGGCGATTTTCCACGCAGTAAAACCTGTGCGCATGGGTGGCGTACGGGCAATGGTGGCCGCCGCAAATGCAGTTAAACATACTGGCGGGGTGACATTGCTGTCTTGTGATAACCAGAAGATGATCAAATGCGCTGACAGTAACGCCAGTCCGACGGCTTCTAATCCCAGGCCTTGCTCTAGCAGGGTGCCCATAAAGTCAGCCGGTACCATTGCCAGCAGCTGCTGCGCATCCGTTAACGCCATGGGCGCGGCCAGGGCGCTTAATTGTTCGGGAGCGGCCAACATAAAGATAGCCTTGGCTTGCTCGGGCAACTGCCCTTGTACGATTAGCTGGACCAGTTGATCTTCGGCGATCAGGTTATAAAGGGCCGGTGCGGAGAGGGTGCCCAGCACAATATATGCCGCAGTAACCGGAAGTCCCATACCCAGGATCAGCGACGCTAATGCAATCAACAACAGCATGATCATTAGACTGCCGCCAGCCCATTCGTTGATCATCAGTGAGAAGGTATTACCTATGCCCGTGGTGCTGATGACGTTTACCACTAAGCCGATGCCGGTAAGCAGTATCGCCGTTGTGGCCATGTTACGTGAGCCCTGTGCCATGGCTTCAAAAATTGCCTTGGGCCCCATTTTGTTGGGCGATAACCAGGAAGCAACGACCACGGCAAGAATAGACAGGCCTGCGGCATAGGTGGGGGTAAAACCACTGACCAACAGAGAGACCAAAACAAGCAGTGGAATAAGATAATGCCAACCGCCAACCAATACTTTCCATACTGGCTCAGCGGTAACATTGAGATCCTGCACACCACTGCGCTTGGCCTCGATACGCACGAAAAACGCCACCGAGAGGAAGTAGATCAGCGCGGGTACGACGGACACTGAAATAATTTCCACATAAGGGATCTGAGTGTACGAGGCCATGATAAACGCCCCGGCGCCCATTACTGGAGGCATAAGTTGCCCGCCGGTGGACGCTGCGGCTTCAACCCCGGCCGCAAACCGAGCCGGAAAACCAGCGCGTTTCATCAAGGGAATCGTGATAACCCCAGTAGAAACAGTGTTGGCGACACTGGATCCCGATACCGAACCCATCAAGCCTGAGCCCAGCACGGCGACAAAACCAGGGCCCCCGGTTATTTTTCCGGCGACGGCGCGTGAGATATCGATAATATAATCCCCCGCACCTGAGCGGACCAGGAATGCGCCAAACAGGATAAACATAAAGACATAGCTCCAGCTGATGCGGGAGATAGGTCCAAACATGCCTTCAGAACTGTAAAAACTGCGATAGAGCAGGGTTTCGGCGCTGAGGCCAGGGAAGTGGAACATGCCACCTACCCAGCTGCCCCAGAAGACGACATAGCTTAACGAAATCAAGATCAGTACAGGAATAAACCAGCCCATGGTTCGGCGGATCAGCTCAAGCACGACTAATATGGCGAGAATAGAAAAAATCCAATCACCGGTGACAAATGTCACGCCGCGATCATATAAGGCGTCTTCGGCCAGGGGGATATAAATCAAACAAGCGACGGCGACCACCGCCAACAGTATGTCTGCTGCCAGCGCCAGTTTACTTCGTTTGAGGCTGCTGTGGGCCGGGTACCAGAGGGCGCAAATAACAGCAAATCCGGCGAAATGGGTCGCCGATACCCATAGTTCGGGTAAGGTTGCCAGGGTGTTAAACCAGATATGCAAGGTCGCCAATATGACGCCTGTGGCGGAAATTACCTTGGTTATCCAGGGGAAATCGGTTCGTTGCGGCAGGTCGAACTGCGCTAGTTCTTGCGGTGAAACTTGGGTGTCAGCCATGACGGCTCCTTAAAGGCGCTGCGTGGTTCACGCAGCGCCGCTACTGCATTGGCTTGGTTACTGAACGATCAGGTTGGCGGGAATAGTGATTCCCATTTCTTTGTAGAATCGTGCTGCGCCAGGGTGTAGTGGTACAGGCAGACCGGATATTGCTTTTTCCAGTGCCATAGCTTTGGTGGCCTTATGAATACCATTCAGGAATGGCAGGTTTTCATAGATGGTTTTGGTCAGCATATAGACATCATCGTCGCTGATATCGTCACGTACCGCCAGAAAGTTAGGCTGGGCTATGGTATTGATGGGTTTTGCCTGACCCGGATAAGTATTCGCCGGGATTTCATATTTTGTCCACAGCTCATAGCCGTTGTTGGCTTGCTTAACCTGCTCGTCGGTGAAGGACAAAACAGTGATCTTATCACCCAGCGCAGCATAAGCGCGGGTTACAGCACTCACTGGTACGCCTGCCGGGGTATTCATGCCGTCGATGGCGCCATTTTGAAGTGCATCGGCGCTGGCGCCATAACCAAGGTAAGCCAGGTTAAAGTTGTCTGGATTAACATTTACGCCGGACATGATCTGGAGTCCGGAGCCTTCTGTACCAGAGTTTTTCTTACCAATAGAAAACTTTTTACCATCCAGGTTGTTAAGATCTGTAACCGTGCCGCTTTTCGCCAGCTCTGAGCGCAGGATAAAATGTTCAACGTTTTGCCACAGCATAGTGACCGAGCGGAGGTTTTTTTGCGGGCCGGACGCTTTAACCTTACCTTCACCATTCCAAGCCCAGGCACCGTAAAGGCCCTGGAGTATGGCAAACTGTGCTTCGTTTTCACGTAACAGCTTCACGTTTTCACCAGAGCCCGCTGAGCTAATGGCCGACAGAGCAAAGTGATGTTTTGGCTCAAGCTTGATTTTACTCAGTGTGGCCAGCGCCACACCTACTGGATAATAGGTGCCACCGGTTGAAGCTGTTGCCAGAATATAGCTTTGTTTTTCCGCGGCATTAACGGTGCCGCTGAGTGAGGCAAACACAGTGGTGGCGATAGCCAGTGACTTGAACAGCGATTTTTTTAGCATTATGTACTCCCTGAAAAGGTAGGATCCAAAGTTCACGTCTTAATAGCAAATTCTGTGCCAATAGTTAACTCATTGAAAATTAATACGATATTTTTTATTCGATAGCAGAGTGAGCAAAATCATGCTCATTACCTAGGTTTTCGATAAGCAAAATATTGCCGATGGATGTTATGCCTGTGTTTCCCTTGTTAACTAGATGTTTCCAGATATAGGGAGCGCTAAGTGCTTACTTGCCGCCATACAATAGGCAAAATATTGCCGATTGTATGGCGGGGTAAACGGTCAGGTATAATCGCTGCGATTAAGGCTGTACTTTTGCATTTTTTGATTCAGTGTTCTTCGGGGTAAGTCTAATTCCCCCATCACATTAACTATGCTGCCGCTATGGCGTTGCAGGGCTTCGTGTAATACCTTTGGTTCGAAATTTTGTCTACTGCATGGCGGGTAATGTTGTCATATATACTCGCTGCGATTAAGGCCGTACTTTTGCATTTTTTGATTGAGTGTTCTTCGGGGTAAGTCCAATTCCCTCATCACATTAACTATGCTGCCGCTATGACGTTGCAGGGCTTCGTGTAATACCTTTCGTTCGAAATTTTGCGCCTGGATGGCAAGGGACAGTTGCGGATTGGTCGGCTCTGATGTGGAGTCCGGCCGGGCCGCCAAAATTTCTCCGGCACTTAGCTGGTCGTCGAGGGCATATCGTGTAGCGACATTTTTCAGCTCTCGTACGTTGCCAGGCCAGGGATAGCTAAGCAAGGTGTGTTGGTCACTTGGACTGAGCGAGCGAGTGTCAGAGTTTGCTTGTTTAGCATAATAATCAAACAGCAGCAAAATATCCTCTTCTCGCTCGCGCAAAGGGGGTAAATAAAGCTGTGCGACATTAAGTCGGTAGAACAGATCCTGACGAAATTCAGGATGAGTTTGCAGGTTTTCTTTTGCCGCGGCGACAACTCTTAAGTCGATAGCGATTTGCTGGTTCCCGCCAACCCGTTCTACGGTATTTTCTTGCAGCGCACGCAGTACTTTGACCTGCATATTGGCCGGCATACTTTCTATTTCGTCAAGGAAAAGAGTGCCCTTATCGGCAAATTCCAGCTTGCCAATCCGTTTTTTCGCCGCCCCGGTGAAGGCGCCGGCCTCATGACCAAAAAGCTCACTCTCGAACAGGTTTTCCGGAATGGCTGCACAGTTCAGGGGGACAAATTCGGCATTGCGACGCTGATTGGCCTGATGCAGGCAATGGGCTACCAACTCTTTACCACATCCGGTTTCGCCATAGATGATAACATTGGTATCTATGGCTGCTATTTTTACCACTTGTTGGCGTAATGCCACCATGACTTCACTACGGCCAATTAAGACTTTTTCCAGTCCCTTCGCTTGTAGTAAATAGTGATCACGAGCCACAGCACCGATTTGCTGCTGCCTTTTTTCCATGGCGCGAGAAACGGCGTCCACCAGTCGGTCGGGGATAAAAGGTTTTTCCAGAAAATCAAAGGCACCTGCTCGCAGCGCTTTGACGGCCATATCGATATCTCCGTGACCGGTGATCAATACAATTGGTATCTGCTCTATTTTGGCGAGTAATGCGGACATCAGCGACAGGCCATCAATATCTGGCAGGCGGACATCGCTGACGATCACTCCGGGAAAATCGACGGGAATATTTGCCAGGGCGGATTGGCCGTCAGCAAATTCAATCACCTGATAACCCGCCAGTTGCAACCATTGGCTGGTTGCCTGGCGGACGATATCGTCATCTTCAATGAGGGCCAGCTGCTCGATTTCCTGTGGCATCATAGTTGTCCTTAATTGATTTATCTTGCTGTGGTGCTTTGTTCTATCAATACCTTAAACAAGGGTGATTAAGGTAGCTGGTGAGCACATCACTTATGTTTGGATGTGCCTAAACCTACACGCAATAGTTTATTCGGGTCCGGTCAAACCTGGGTAACAGATCCCAATGGAACAAGGAGCCGAACTTGTTCGGCGAATATAGCGATCTCTGTGTTCGCACTATCACCTGCAAAGAGGGCACCCACTCCTGCTGGGGGTCACAATCAGGCTGACTTTTTTTTCTTTTTCTTGCGGATGCTTAATCCCAGTTCCTGGCCACGGTACTTGGCATAATAGACATTACCGGTGAAGTAACAGGCGGCAAAGATAAATTCCACCACAGCCAGCCAACGTTCGTTTTCGTCAGCAACCACCAAGGTCAGGCTATGCAGAAAATAGAACATCACCACATAGCTACTCCAGGCATGGGTATAGGGGTCGCCCTTAAGCATACCCCTTAGGGGAAATAGCAATGGAATAAACCAGATGGAAAAAGTCAGCCAGGGGCTGAGACCAAACTTGGGCGGGGAGAGCCAAAGGTGCCACACAGGGATCCAGATAAGTAAACCTAGATATCCTATGAGAGCGAGTTTTCTTGCAGACTGGGTTTTCATTGGATCCTAACTAGCGATTAAAGAATGTCTAATACTTGCTCAGGGGGACGGCCCAGAGCTGCTTTACCGTTCGCCAGTACTATAGGGCGCTCGATTAATTTGGGGTTGCTTATCATGGCTTCTAGTAAAACGCTTTCATCAGAGACTTGTCCAAGGTCCATTTCTTTATAGACATCTTCTTTAGTACGCATCAATTGGCGTGCGGACTCAAAGCCAAGTTGGGCAAGGATGGTTTTTAATTCATCGACACTGGGTGGTGTTTCCAGATATTTAACGATTTCAGGTGTTGTGCCTTGTTCTTCCAGCAGGCTCAAGGTTTGGCGGCTTTTGGAGCAACGTGGATTATGATAGATAGTGACCCGTGTCATGCCGGTCTTTCCTTGTTATAAAAATTGCCATAGTGTAACCAAAGGTAATAGAGTTAGATACTCTTGCGAGGCATGTTTGATATTCAGTTTAGGAGTAAGTGTGTTACGAAAAAGTTTGGGGTTACTAATGGCGGTTTCGCTGCTCAGCGCTTGTAACAGCGATAATCTGGAATTTGTCGATGGCAGTAAAGGCAGCCTGACCGATTATGAAGGGAAGTGGTTATACGTAAACTATTATGCCGACTGGTGTAAACCCTGTATCAAGGAGTTACCTGAGCTGGATCACTTTCAGAAGAAAAACAGTGAAAAAGTGCAGCTGATATCCATTAGCTATGACGATTTAAAAGGTCCGGCACTTAAACAAAGTTGGCAAAAGTACGGTGTTTCATTTCCATTTGCGTCCATCGACTCGGATGATTTTCCTTTACCCAGGCCAAAAGTGTTACCCACAACCTATATTTTGGATCCGCAGGGCAAGTTAGCCAGAACGTTAATCGGCGAGCAAACTCTGCAAAGCCTGGAAACAGAGTTAACCGTGCTCGCGCAACATTGATAGCCGATTACCTTAAACTATCGAGCTGTTCCTGAGTCTTCTTGTAACCGGCGATGCTGGCTTCCATTCTGGCTTTGTCTAAGGCGGAATCGGTGGCAGCCATGGCTGACGTCATTTCGTCGATGGCTCTTCTGAAGTTACCGTGGAGCGCCAGGTATTCGGCTCTGGACTGGTGCGCCTTACCTAAATCTCCCAGGGCTCTTTGCACTTTTATGTTCATGGACAGGGCAATTACACTTTTCGGATGACTGCGAAGATAGCGCTCCAATACCTTGGCAGCGTCTTTAAACGCCTTATCTTCCAGGTAGGAATTGGCCAGGTTGATAGCCACGACTGGGCTTTCAGGAGAGTTTTTATAGAGCCGACTAAGCCGGTTAATGGCGTCTTTGTTCTTGTTTCTGGCCAAATCCAGATCGGTTTTAACGTCGATATAAAACAGGTTATCCGGATCTTTCGCCATTAATTGGTTAATGATGCCGTCGGCTTCATCTTCTTTATTCAGCTGCATCAATGCCAGCGCCTGGCCATATAATGCCGCTTCCTTTATCTTAAACGTTTTATTTTTCAGCTGGCCCTGGTAGTAGGTTAATGCTGCCTCCGCAGACATTTTCCCCATCCGCACTTCTATTCTGGACTTGGCTAACTGGTAGTCCAGGCTTGGAGCGATATATTTGTTTGGGTATTGTGATGCTCTTGTCCTTGCTTCGCTGATCCGGGTCTCGGGTAAAGGGTGGGTGAGCAACATTTGTGGAGGTACGCTGGCATACCTGTATTGCGCCGCCATCTTACCGAAGAATCCAGCCATCTCTCTTGGATCATAACCGCTGCGCGCCAGGGTTTTTAAACCGATCCGGTCGGCTTCAAATTCATGGGAACGGGTATAGTTGATATTGGCTTGCATATTGGCCGCCAATGTTGTTTGCATGGCAGCCAGACCCGCTTGTGGCGATGCGATGGCCAACAAGATAGAGCCTGCTAAGGCGGCCAGGGTTGCCGGGTTACTCTTTGCCTGAGCCTCTGTGATCCGGGCAAGGTGGCGCTGGGTGACGTGGGATATTTCGTGGGCCAAGACGGAAGCCAGCTGGCTTTCGGTCTCAGCGTAAAGAAACAGCCCTGTGTGGATCATGATATGTCCACCGAAAAAGGCGGCTGCGTTGATTTCGTTATCCCGGACCAGGAAGAAATTAAACGGGAACTTAACCGAGTCGGCATTGGCGACCAGTTTGTTACCCAGTTCAGAAATATATTCGCTGAGTAAAGGGTCGTCCACTATCGGCTGATTGGCTCTGGTAATAATACTAAATGCCCGGCCATATTGTTTCTCTTTATCTATGGTAATAGCGGCAGCGCCAGCGGTACCAATTTCGGGCAGGTCATTGGACGCATTTACAGTAATCGGTATGGACAACACCAAAGAGACAGCCGCTGCGGCTAGGGTCTTTTTCAATAACACAGAGTATTCTCTTAAACCTCGATATCTAAAGGATAAACTTTGTCAGAGTGGGAAAGCAAGCTTGCATTGTATTACAGAGTTTTAACAGGGATAATAACGCCCTTAAGTAGTAGGGGAGCGGATATGCAGGCGTTAGATTACAGAGCATTAAAATGCCCGCTGCCTTTAATAAAGGTAAAGCAGTGGTTAGCCAGTGCTGACTTAGGCAAAACAGTGACCGTGCTGTTGTCCGATCCCGGTTCGCGCCAGGATATCCCCCGGTATCTGGATAAAAAAGGCTATCAATTTCAATTCTTGTCGGAACAAGGTTCCCATTTAACGTTGGAACTCACTAATGCCAAGGATGTGCAGCGGAGTTTTCCGACTGCCCATATAAAACAAGGTAATTCATAATCGATGTTTGAGCTATTTTCCCGTTGGTATAAACAGAGGTTCTCCGACCCTCATGCTGTCACTCTCAGCGTCTTGCTACTTTTCGGTTTTCTGGTTATTTACTTTTTTGGTCAACTATTGGCGCCTTTACTAGCGGCTATTGTAATTGCCTATTTATTAGAATGGCCGGTGACCCGGCTACAGAAGGTTGGATTAAATCGTACCTGGGGTGCGGTAGCTGTGGTGCTGATATTTATCAGTGTGGCCATCTTGGCATTATTAGGTCTGGTGCCGACGGTATTTAATCAGGGGGCTAACCTGGTGCGGGAGCTGCCGACTATGCTCAACTCAGCCCAAAGCTATCTGCTTGCTTTACCGGAGGAATATCCGGATGTGTTTGATCCCCAGTCTATCGCAAGCATCTCGAGTAGCCTTCGCGATAAGCTACTGGCAACGGGTGAATTACTGGTTTCTATTTCACTCGACTCCCTGGTGAGTATCGCAGCTTTGCTGATCTACTGCATCCTGGTGCCATTGCTGGTTTTCTTTATGCTTAAAGATAAACGTGTATTGGTGAAGAGTGTCGAGCGATTTTTACCGGATAACCGTCAGCTGGCGCATCAGGTATGGAATGAGATGAACGATCAGATCATTAACTATATCCGCGGTAAAGTGGTGGAGATCTCCATAGTCGGCTCGGTAAGTTATGTTGTGTTTGCGGTGATGGACCTGAGGTATTCTGCGTTACTCGCTGTACTGGTAGGGTTCTCGGTGCTTATTCCTTATATTGGCGCCGCCCTGGTGACTTTGCCCATCGCCCTAGTTGCCTTGTTTCAGTGGGGACTAACGCCGGACTTTTGGTACCTGATGATTGCCTATGGCATTATTCAGGCGTTAGACGGCAATGCCTTAGTACCAATCTTGTTCTCTGAAGCGGTGAACCTGCACCCGGTGGCGATAATCATATCCGTGCTGGTGTTTGGCGGACTATGGGGCTTTTGGGGCGTGTTTTTTGCAATTCCCCTCGCTACCTTAGTAAAAGCAGTCATCAATGCCTGGCCCAAGGATGAGCTGGAAGAAGGCTGAACTTAGTTAAAGACAGCTCCGGCGTTTTAGCCGGGTTTGTTTTTCTCTGACTCTGATTTGTCCAACTCTATCTCCGACTCCAACCTATGAAAACTAAAGCTGACCGATACGAACATTAGATTGCAGTTGGTGGTGTGAGCTATTGAATTAAATGTTCCCGAAGTGCGAGTTTTCATGGCGTCGTCAGTTCAGCAAGAAACCTCTAAGCTGGCATTGTTGAAAAACAGTATACTTTGATTAAAATTGCACCATGTTGGACGCTTGGATAACGTGAGGTATTGCGAGCTAGAAAGGCCAGTTTGGACTGTATTAAAACCGGCCGGTTAATAACTCATCCATTGCCTATCAAAGGGTGGTCAATTCAGTTATCGATCCTAGAGATGTTTTGAATTGTGAGGGGAGGTCTTTGTTTCTGCTCCAAGAGTAGACCAAATATAAATGTTGAATGATTGCTTTGTTGATTGTAAAACACCTCGATATGCCCAAAAATTGCTTGTTTAGCCTCTTCCCTCGCCCAGAAATCCTGACGATAAATAAGCTGAAGTAATGGAAAAAGGAAAGCTTGCTATTTCGAAGCCTTTATTCAAATGAAATTTATGTGTCTGGGTACGTTGGAGATTGGAATTCAGGTTGATTTGTGTACAATCTAAGTCTGCTGCATATTCGTTTAAGAAGTCAATTGCTTTAGAACCATATCGCTGAAGAGCGGTAGCTTTGTTTAGTCACTAAATCGTCGATGTATAACGCTTTACCCCAGCCTAATTTTTCACAGATGCTAAATCCAGCAAACAGACTACAGTATCCTGCTCTTTAATATAAGCAATTCTATATCCAGATTTGTACTGACGCAGAATCTGCCCTTTCATATAGTTCGACCTCAGCTGACTCACCTTCCAAATTTTAATCTGTTGCACTTATTGTATTACTCCAGCAATGATCTTTTTCCGGAGCATTAATCTGCGCCATACGGATTTAGAATTGATGTCCACTTTGTAAAAACCAAAAACCAAAAACCAAAAACCAAAAACCAAAAACCGTTGCAAGCATCACGAAAGCATCACAATTAACACAAACTTACAATTAAGTATAAAATCCCAACATAAATGTACAGTAAAGTCTTAAATTGTAACGAAAACTTACAATAAAGTGTTGAATTCCAATACAAATTCACAATAAAATATTAAACAATTGAAGCTGGTTATGATGTCAATAATACGGTTCTAGACTCTCCAGGTTTCATTATTAAAGCGGAAAGAGGAAAATTTCATATCGTTTAAACAAAAAGTACTCAGCGCAACCTCTGTAAAAATTAAAGGAACTACAGGAGATGAATTGCCTCCTCGCTTAGTTAGAGCAAACTCAGCGTTCCAAAAGAACAAAGGTAAGCGCTTAATTGTCGAGAGAGCTTAAAAATGTGGAGGGAAGATTGAAGTTAAAGTAAAAGATTAGCCCTGATTAACCAGGGGCCTCACCAGCTAACCGACAGTGGTACTGGGCGGTTACTCTAATGTCTAATACTGCCTCGTAACATTTTGAGCTGATCGCCCTAAAAACTCCTACTACGGATTAACCCGCACAAATAAGTGGACGATATGACTTTTTTTGAAAAACCAAGATTTAAACTAGAGCTTTTATACCCAAAATATTGGCTTGTGTGGTTAAGTTTTGGATTGTTAGCATTTTTGGTAAATATTTTACCCTATCGACTTCAGTTTTATTTAGGTAGAGGGATGGGTTTTTTCGCGATGAAACTACTGAAAAAAAGAGTTCATATAGCAAAAAGAAACTTAGAGCTTTCATTTCCTGACATGGGGGAAGAAAAGAGACAAGAAATTGTAGAAGAAAACTTTAAAAATACAGGGTTTGCTATTTTTGAAACTGGAATGGCGTGGTTTTGGCCTGATTGGAGAATTAGAAAGCACATTGTTATTCATAATGCAGAGGAGTTACTTCGACAAGAAAAAAAAGGAAGGGGGGCATTAGTGGTTTGTGTTCATGCATTAAATCTTGAGATAACAGCGCGAGCATTTAGCCTATTTGTGCTTGGTTATGCTGTCTATCGTCCGCACAAAAACCAAGCATATGATTTTATCCAACACTGGGGGAGAACTCGATCTGGCCACGAGATGGTCGATAGAAAAGACGTAAAGGGTATGCTTAAGACTTTACGAAAAGGTGGTTTCCTATGGTACTTACCAGACCATGATTATGGGTTTAAAAATTCAATATTTGTACCATTTTTTGCTGTTAATGATGCAGCGACGACCGTTGGAACTGGTGTTCTCGTTGATGCAAGTAAATGCGCAGTAATTACTGCATCAAGCTTTAGGAAAGACGATATATATACACTTGAAATTGATGCAGATATCAGTGCGCATTTCCCGCGTAAGGATACTGAAGGTGCTGCGAAAGTCATGAATAAAGCGATAGAGATGGTAATTTTACGTGGTTTAGATCAATGGATGTGGTTGCACAGACGTTTTAAAACTATGTCGAATAATAAAAATAAATCGATTCGATATAAATAACTTTAGAATTGGCAATTTACCCCCACATTTTTATGCTCTCCTTTTGATCGCCAGGAGAGCCTGCAACGGATACTCGGCGTCCCCATTACCGCCTCGACAATTTTTGATCAAACAGAGTATGTCGCCAACAGCATTTATCCGGTATTCAGGCGCTTAGCCTGGAAGCGAGCAACGCAGCACACTTCCATATGGGTGGCATCACTCACCGGATCCTTGCGCAACAGCCGGAGGTGAAAAAACAGCGCAACAGTGATAAAGAACGAGTGAGAAAGGGGGTCTATAGCTCTGGTCTGATAGCGACCACCACGACAGGGCAAAAGATCACCCTGTTTGAAACCAATGTTGGCCATGCAGGAGAGTTTATTGAGTTGAATGTCTCAGTTCAGCAGATCTCCGTCTAGGAGCTTGTCCGAGAGTAGGGGCGCAGCGAGAGAACGTCCGGTTTGAGTCATTTTTTGCGCTTTTTTGAGGCGAATAGTGGTTCTGTTTAACGAAACACTGAATGCCTTTTGACGGGGTCAGATCTTGCCTTTTTCCGATCATAGAGCTCAATTCCTGGTCTTGCTAAATCGATTAGAATTTATCTTGAGGACTTGGTTTAGTTAATCACTTGAGCTCCCATAATTTTTGGGCGAATAGGCGATTAGCTTGCCGACCTTGTAATTTCGGGGCTGAATGGATGCAGTATAATGGATGTCTCCAGAATTTTGCTGTTTGGTACATTGAGGGAAATGGTCCTCTGAAATGCTGGCTTCTATTCGTGGCCAGTTCAGCGGTAGTGTTTCTGGTTCATTTCCTCCATGGTGACGGATACCTGAATGTAGGCTGTTGTACCTAGTTTGGAAGCCTGGTTAAATCCGATTTATAATGCACTGGCTTTTTCTGTGACTGGGCTTAGACATTTTGTGGGGCGGTAGAACAAAATGTCTTTATGTAGCTATTGCGCTAAAAATTGTGTTTATTGAAGTGTTTAATCCTACGTATCACTTATCTTTACATATGAAATAATAATAATTATGATTGTTAAATCACCCCTTTACGAGCCAGACTATGTCCCCTCCGCCGCAAGGGATCGCGGAAGAACTCTTTAACGCCCATTATCAAGAAGTATCACGTTTTGTTACTCGCAAGGTAAATTGTGTACAAGCCAAGGATGATATTATGCAAGAGCTTTATTTGAGGCTGGCAGGATATCCTGAGCTCGACAATATCAATAATACCCGTGCGTTCTTGTTACAGATTGCCAGCAACCTGATCAGAGATAATTTTCGGCGAGCCAGTTATCGCCTGGAAACCAGTGCCCATGAGGTTATTGATGAAACCGTATGTGAATTGAATAGCCCGGCTCGTCAGGTGGAACAACGTAATATGCTTGAGTCGATGACACTCGCGTTAAATGCGCTACCCGAAGAAAAGCGGGATATTATCTGGTTAAATCGGGTGGAAGGTTGGAGCTACGGAAAAATCGCTAAGCATAAAAAACGCTCGGTGAGTTGGGTTGAAAAGTCCATGGCACAGGCCTTGTTACTCTGCCATAGAGCAACCAGGACAAAGGAAAGTTAATGAGTGAGCAATACCGAGCGGAGCTGGAAGAGCAGGCAGCCTTGTGGTTGGTTCAACAGGAGGATCCTGAATTTCGCCAACAGCAGGAATTTCAGGACTGGTTGGCAAAATCTGAATTGCATCAGCAAGTGTATCAAGAGCTTGCTGGTACCTGGACGGACCTGAGTCAGCTAGCGATTAGCGATGTTAAACCTGTTGTATCAGTGACGCCAATTGGTAAAACCAAGCCGAGATTATTCTGGGCCATGGCGGCGAGTATATTTGTGGTGGCGCTGATATGGCAGTTATTACCTGTAGCTGCTATTGCGCCAATTGAACTGGCGTCCGCCAAAGGCCAGGTTGTTACGCACCAGCTTAGCGACGGCTCCAGCTTGACCCTGAACGGTGATAGTAAAGTTCGCGTGTCATTTAGTCATGAGCATAGGCGGATAGAGATCTTACATGGGGACGCTCATTTCTCCGTGGCCAGTGATAAAATGCGGCCTTTTACAGTCAGCTACTCGGGGCAGCAAGTTACCGCCCTTGGCACTCAGTTTACCCTTACTACCAGACCGGAGTTAGAGCTCTTGGTTACCGAACACTCGGTTCGCCTGGATGGGGAAGGAGGACAATTCGTGGTTCAGCAGGGTAAGGGTATGGTGAAACGCGGCCAGTGGCTTAAAATACCTGAGAGCAATTTACCGGATGCTGCTGCGTGGCGCCGGGATGAGTTAGTTTTTAATCGAACGCCATTAAATCAGGTATTGAATACGATTCAGGCTCGAGTGTCTGCGCCAATTCGTCTGGTTCAGTTAACCTTGTTAAATGAACCGGTATCGGGTCGTTTTAGCCTGAAAGAGCCGGAAAAGGCGCTGGGTATGATAGCCACAGGTCTAAGCTTAGAGCTGGAGAAATTTAATGGTGAGTGGTTGTTACACTAAGCCCGCTGGTTTCTAACTGATGTGGAGAGTAATAAGGTTTCATACTAAATCATCTATGAAGCCCCATTCTGTATCGAGCTTAATTTTGAGCTGTGAAAATAAAGTATCGCTCGATGTTCAGCCGTATCACGGGGCAACTACTGAGTATTTAAGTATCATGCTGAATGTAACTCACTTCTGGACATTATTGAGTTAGGGTGTATTCCCTAACTCAATTCATTCAGATAGAAATCTCTATCTGAAGTAAGCGAGTTTCCCTATAGATATTTTAGTTATTCACTGAATGCCTGATGATAAGCCACTTCACCAACAGGTACAGCGCATTCATCATCACGTAGCGACTGAATCAAAAAGTATTCCACAGGCACGCCCGGCAGTGTCAGGTTTGTATGTGGTTTGAAACCAAAACGGCCGTAGTAACCTGGCTCACCAAGCAGTACAACACCCTCCGCTTCTTGTGCTTTTAGTTGAGACATGCCCGTTGTAATCAGTTGCCTGCCTATACCCTCTCCTTGGCGTTCTGGAGTCACTGACACCGGCCCCAGCCCATACCAGTTAGATGAAACTCCACCAATAGTCACCGAAGAAAAGGCTATATGGCCAACAATCCCTGTTTTATCTTCGGCAACCAAAGATAAAGTCAGTGCACCACTGTCACGAAGCTTATTGATGATCAGGTGCTCGGTAGGTTTAGCTCCCAGTGCATGATGAGGATGATTTTCAAACGCCTGATAGGTTAATGCTTCGATCGCATTATGATCTGAAATAGTTTCGGTTCTGATTTTCATTTTTTACCTTTCTTTTGTAATACAAATATCTGGTAGCCGTACTGACCTAAATATTTCTGATGTATGCCTAACTCTCTCTGTATATCGATGAGCGCTTCGGACGTAAATGTCCTCTGCGTGAATAGTTTCACTTTAGTATTCTACGGTTCGAGATAATTTCTCCACGCTTCCTTGCTCAACTCAAAGCTCTCGATCAACCAATCACCAGCTTTCTCCATCATTTGACATCTACGGACAACGGTTTCTATCTCCGAATAGCTTTGTTGTCAGAACTCAAGGGCTTCATCATCTGGTGAGTCTGTTAACCTGACTAAATCACTTACTACTAAATATCCTTCTGCTTTGATGAAAGGCTTCCAGCTACTCAGCGCCTGCTGTACACCTATGATGTAAGCGCTGCCTTCAGACCAGATCACATCAAACTAATGTTCAGCAAAAGGCATATTTTCGTCATACTCGCACAGACGGGAGTAACTCTATATCGTAATGATTTCCGGCACAGGCTCTCCTTCAAACAGCTCACGCAGTGTTCGTCATTATCCAATGCTATGATATAAAACTGAATGTGTTCAGACATTACGGTCGTAGCTACACCTCTCCCACAGCCGATGTCCAGTAGTTCACCAAATTTAACAGGAATAGCATTGAGCGCCCTTAATGAATCAATTTCAGCACCTAGCCCAAGCTTTTCGTAATACAGCAGGATCGAGCGGCTTAACCCGACTTTTTATGCCAATTCGAAATACGATACATGGACTGTCCTCTTCTTTATGCCCACACCATGAACTATGAAGCTTTAGACAGGCCAAGACTAACTTTCACAAAATGGAAAAATTTAAGATATGAGTGGTAGGACTACTGTTTGCACAAATGCGGGCTGATCTTGCTTTGGCCCCATCGATTAATTTTTCTAAGCCAATTTTAGCGTGCCAACGCATCACTGGAACGCTTGCTTTAACACGAAATGGGGCAAAAACAAATTAGAGATAGCTCATTAATGTCGGGCCAAATGTAAGGTTTGATCGTGTTGTACCAGCCCTAGTGTCAGTTCGTGTATGAGTCAATACAACTGCGTTGGTGTTTTAAGCATCCCCCCCCACAAACTAAACCGAAATAAATAGCCGTATTTAAAAATTCATTTACAAGCCCCACATTAGATTGTTATGTTTCTTCTGGGCTTGCAGGACGCCCATCTCGTGAAAGTTATTCCACCTGTTGTGTAAGCCAAAAACTTACTTACTCTACGATTCGGCCCCTAACGAGACAGGCCAAAAGTTCGATGGAGTTTGTATGCACGATCGAAAAATATCTCAAGGTTCAACACCACAGAACCCCACCAAAACGAATAGTCAAATTGAAGCCCTATTGCGAGAAGCTCGAAAATTACATCGTGCCGCTAAAACTGGCTCTATATCCCAAGCGTTACCTGCCTTAAGACGAATTCAAGCAGCAGGTGTTTGCCATGATAAATCTGTCTCAAATCTATTTAAAGAACGTCAAACCTTGCAACGTAAACACTTTCTTAGAATGTTGGCGATTGAAGCAGGATACTCCAGCTGGGAAATATACAAACCTGTGCTGTTAACTATGTCTGAGCAAGCTTCTGTGAATTCAAGTCATGACGGGAATGCCATATCAACCCTTAACTTGTGGTTTTCCACTGAGCAGCAAGCTCAAGTATACGCAAAACAAAACGGTGGCAGAGTATTAAACTACGGTCACCAGGCGGTTGTTATTTTGGATGATAGCCAGCGAGGTGAGCACTGATGATAGCTAATCTAGCGTTTGAAATCGGCAGTAGCGTGGCGCTGTTGGGCTGGCTATGTTTAGCTATTGGCTCGATAAACACCACTAATAGAACTGGTTACTGGTTGCTACTCTCAGGTGGGCGACTTGTACCTATCGTACTCTCGGCACTATACGTATTTCTAATGATTAAGTTCTGGGGCAGCGCTCCAGATGGCGGCTTTTCTAGTCTTGAAAGCGTCAGCATGTTATTTGAATCACAGGGTAATTTAGCAGGTGGGTGGATACACTTTTTGGCATTTGACTTGTTTGTCGGTCGATGGATGATCGATGATGTAGATAAATCAAAGAAAGCTAAATGGCGATTAATTCCGTGTTTACCGCTGACGTTTTTTTATGGGCCCGCGGGGTTGCTGCTCTATTTTTCATTTAATGTCATATTTAATCGCAACAAGTCTCTAGTTTAGACAGAGAGTTGGTTTTTATCACTGGCACAGCCAATTCACTATACAAAAGGACTTTGTTGGTCGCACTCGTTATATTGATAGCCTGGATATGACGAGTGCTGACCTTCTTTGCCTTATTATACCAATAAAAAGGAATCGAAATACTATGGCAAGGTTAATTATGGTTTGTGGCCCTACTGGTGTAGGGAAAACAACTTATTCGCTAAAGCTTTGTAAAGAAATAGACGCAGTACGCTTTTCAATTGATCCTTGGATGCAAACCCTATTTTCCAAAGATATGGTTTCGCTTGACTATGGCTGGATGATTGAACGAGTCAATCGCTGCTACGAGCAAATTTGGGAAGTCAGCGAACAGATTATTGCGCTGGATGGCACGGTGATTCTAGATCTTGGATTTACCACAAAAGAACAGCGACATGTCTTTACTGATCGAGCGAAAGCTTTAGGCATTAATGCAGAAGTTCATTATTTGGATGCGCCAACAGACACGCGTCGACAGCGCGTCGAGAAGCGGAATTTGGAAAAAGATCCAGCTGTGTATGCGTTTGAAGTCACAAATGGCATGTTTGACTTTATGGAGCCAAGGTTTGAAGTGCCAGATGAAAAAGAGCTCAAATATGGCTGTAAAGTAAGCGCTTAAGAGAGCGTTACATTTTGCCTGAATCGACTAGAGATTAAGTGTAGTTATGGATTTTAGTAACCTAACAGATGCACTGATACTTATAGCGAGTAGTGCATTCGTTGCGCAATTTTGGGGCTGGTTGGTTATTTGCGAGAACACTAGCCATGGGCGCAGATAGTGCCAATATGTCAAAACAAGAAGTAACTCTATTTGTCGGATGAATTTTGGTATCGAAAAACAACACTCGATTGCGCAGCTTCTAGCACGGAATGGGGCATTTTCGTGCTAGGAATGGCGGCGAATCTGAGCCGTCCCCGCCAAGTTTGGCGCTGTCTATTTATTCCCACCTTGCTTGTGCACTCATAACCCTTCACCCGATAGTTATTAAGAGTCTTTAATTCATTGAAAATGAACAGATAAATAAAAAAGATAAATTTTATTTACGGGTTCTGCATCCGGGATACGTCTATAAATGTGAATCATTACTATTATCATGGATCGAACCAGATGTACCGTAACAAACTCTTTATTTTAAGCGCGTTAACGCTTGCCCTAAGCTCTCCCTTAAGTGCCGCCCAAGACGCGGCTTCCGTATCTATCTCAGCAGGCTCTTTACACCAGGCGTTACAGCAATATTCTCAGCAAACAGGGGTAGAAATCTTTGTCCGTGACAGCCTGGTAGAGGGCCTGTCGGCTCAGGCACTTAAGCGTAGTGACAATCCAAGGCAAGCATTGGAAAAATTACTCTCGGGTACCCAGTTAGAGGCTGTTTGGCAAAGCGATGATGCTGTGGTGATCAAAAGCAAAACCGCGGTTACGCAGGCGATGCCACTGGCGAATACAGGCAATGATCAACACATAGAAAAAGTGCAGGTGACAGGCACCCGTCTTAATGCAGACTTATCCATGGAAGCGCGTCAGGTAACTGTGATTGAGCGGCAAGAAATTGAAACCCTGTCGCTGGGTTCGCGCTCCGTAGCAGAAATGTTATCTAAAGTGGTGCCAGGTATGTCTCCTGCATCACAAACCATGACTAACTGGGGCCTGACGTTAAGGGGCCGAAACATGCTGGTGTTGCTTGATGGCGTGCCATTAAATACCAACCGAAATGTAAGTCGTGACTTGGCTAATCTAAGTCCTGATGTGGTCGACCGTATTGAAGTCGTTCGTGGTGGTAACGCTATTTATGGTAGCGGTGCAACGGGTGGCGTAATTGCCATCACCACGCGTAAAGGTGCGGATATGCCCACCTCAACTAAGTTTGCGATGAGCGCCCCTTTATCCACCTTAGACTCAGACGGGTTGGGGGGGCAAATATTTCAAACAGCAGGTTTTTCCGGTGAGTCCATCGACCTGTCTATTTATGCTGGTTATCAACAGGTAGGGGGATATTTTGATGCCGAGGGTGATCGTATCGCTCCTGAAATGAGTCAGGGTGATGTGATGGACTCGGGTGTTGTTGACCTGGGAGCAAATCTTGGTTGGGATGTGAGTGAACAACGTCGCCTGGCATTTGGAGTGACCTACAAAGGCATAAAACAAGACACAGAATATGCCCCTGATATGTCTGTCAACCAGTTTCCAGCCGGTACTGTAAAAGCAAAAGGTGTGCAAGGCTTACAGCTAGATAAACAAAATCAGGTTAAAAACCTTATTCTGAACCTGAGTTATAGCGATACCTCTTTTAACTGGGGGGATATTAACAGCCAGCTCTATTACCGTGATTACCATACCCGATTTAACCCATTTTCCACCGGTTTTAAAAATGAAGCCGGAGAGCGAATTCCCAGATCGGCGCAAACTTATCTGGATGCAGAGGTATTTGGCGGCCGTTTATCTATAACTAACCTGCTCACCGATACCAGCTCACTACTTTGGGGGCTGGATTATCACAACGATAAGAGCGAAAACCGGGCCACTATTTATGATGCGGAGCAGGCGAAGCAGCTTAAATATCAGGAGATTGATGACAGGCTATGGATGCCATCCGTACGCACAGAAAACACAGGTTTATTTGCTCAGCTCAGGCATGAATTTAATGCCGACTGGTCTGCTGATGCGGGCGCCCGCTATGAGTTTATCGATATTAGCTGGGATAGTTTTGTACCTGTGAGCTTAAGTGAGTACCAAAACCCGGGTCAGGTGGCAGGCAGTTCGTTGAATTCTAATGGCCTGGTGTTAAATGCTGGTGTGGTATATCGAGGTTTTGATAATCACGAGTTGTACCTTGCGTTTAATCAGGGTTTTGAACAGCCAGATGTCAGCTTGATGTTACGCAAGCAGGCGCCAGGTTTTACTGCGTTTAGTGATGCCCTCGAGCCGGTAAAAACAGACAACTATGAGATGGGTTGGCGCGGTGACTGGGTTGCGACTCAAGCGGAGCTGGCACTGTTTTACAGTTATTCCAAGTTTGGTAAAGCTACCGCGGAAGGTCTGCTGGAAAAAGCCAATCGTTCTCCGGAACGAATTTATGGTGTTGAAGCCGTTATCAATCAGGAAATCAACGAACAGTGGGGAGCCGGCGCGAGCTTTAGCTGGATAAAAGGTGAAGTGCAGCCTGCCAGTAGCGGTCAGTATCAGCAAATGGATGGCTGGCGTATACCTCCGGTAAAAGTGACGGGATTTGTTAGTTATAACCCCAATGAGCATTGGCAAAACCGTTTGCAGCTCTTCTACAGCGCCAGCAAGGATTATCGTATTAATGGCAAAACAGGATTTGGCCGCCGCGAGGTGGACAGTTACTGGAGTGCGGATCTTGTCAGCCAGTTCGACCTGGGGCCGGGTCGCTTGGATTTGGGTATAGAAAACCTGTTTAACAACAGCTATTACCCCCTGTATAGCCAGCTGTTGAGAAATAACGCTAATACCAGTCATGTGCCTGCTCGCGGTATTAACGCGACCCTGGCTTATACCCTGTACTGGTAATTATGCTGCTGGTTAATTTGAACCGCCCCAAGGGGCGGTTTTTGGCGTTTTACTTCTTAGTTCCCGGTTTGCTTGGTTTGATGTGCGCAAGTTTGCTGTTGGGTTATGAGAACTATAACCTCGCTCAGGTTTGGTCGGCGCTGCAACATCAGGGCACGGACAGCTTGATCCTCTGGCAATTAAGGCTTCCAAGAGCCGTAATAGCCCCCCTGGTAGGCGCCAGTCTGGCCGTGGCGGGTTTGTTGATCCAGACACTAACACGCAATCCTATCGCTGCCCCGGAATTGATCGGTATGAATGCCGGGGCTGGCTTGGCCGTGGTAGTTAGCCTGGCGTTAGGGCTACAGGCATCGAACTTTACCTTGGGGTTGACGGCATTTGTGGGGGCCGGGTTCAGTGCCTTGCTGGTATATGCCTTAGCTAGCATTAACCCCGGTCAGCAAAGTCTGCTCAAGTTGCCTCTGCTGGGGATCGCACTGTCCATGTTATTTTCTGCCATTATTCAGGCTGTATTAACCCTGGATGAAACCAGCTTGGACGCAGCCATATTCTGGCTGGCAGGCGGGGTCAGTGAGCGCGGTTTTGATGTGTTATTGGCAGGTTTTCCAATGTTGCTGCTTGGTTTTGGTTTGTGCTTCTATCTGGCCTTTTTCCTCGATATATTTTTGTTGGATAAAACCCTGGCGGCCAACTTAAGCCCCGACTTAGGCAAGGTTAAAGCCTTGAGTTTTGTGGCTATCTGCAGCTTAACGGCTGCCAGTGTCACCATTGCCGGGCCGGTTGTTTTTGTTGGCCTGCTTGCCCCCCAGTTGAGTCGACTTCTGTTACCGGCCAAACACGGCTATTTACTTCCTGGTTGCGCGCTAATAGGCGCCTGTCTATTAACCCTGGCCGACATTCTGGCGCGTTTTGTAATTTACCCCATGGAAGCGCCTGTGGGGGCTGTGACGGCCTTGATCGGCGCACCCGTATTTATCTGGTACGTGCTTAGAGTGGGGGTACGATCATGAGTTGGTTATCAAAAGCACGTCGCCCTAATCTAATGGTGTTAACCGGCTCACTGGTATTACTTGGTCTGTTTATTCCTTTTGCGCTGAGTGTGGGACAGCAAAGCCTTTCCGGCCTGCAAGTAGTAAACGCTTTAATGGGTCAGGGCTCCAGGTTGGATAGTCTGCTGGTGGTTGAGTTGAGAATGCCCCGTGTGTTAATGGCCTTAATGGTGGGGGCGTCGTTAGCCTTAGCCGGTTTTGTATTACAAAACCTGACCCGGGTTTCCCTGGCATCACCCAGTTTATTGGGTGCTGTGGATGGAGCTGGGGTGGGTGTCTTGTTATTTTTGTGTCTGTCCGGAGAAAGTGGTGGCTTTGGCTTGGTGCTGGCCGGTTTTATGGGCGCCCTGGCCAGTTTTTCCCTGGTTTACTTTTTAACCCTGAGACGCAGTGACTCTGTAACTCGCTTTATCCTGGTGGGTATCAGCGTGGCGGGGATTGGTAAGGCGTTGATGACACTATTAATGATCACCGGTCCTGTACATTTGGTAAGCCAGGCTCAGCTTTGGTTAACCGGTTATATCAACCAAACCAATTGGCAGGAAGTCAGTTTGTTATTTCCTATTTTTAGTGTGTTGGTGCTGGCGTTGATAGCCTGCTATGCCTGGCTGGAGCTTAATCAGCTGTGCAAGCCCCTGTCTTCTGGCCTGGGATTGCCCAATCGGGCGCAGTTTATCCTGGTGCTACTGAGTTGCGGTCTGACGGCGGCGGCAGTTTCGTTTGCCGGAGCGCTGGGGTTTATTGGCCTTATCGTACCTCACCTGGTGCGGCGACTGATCCCCTTTGGTGCTCTTAGTCAGTTGTTTGCCTGCGTCATCCTGGGAGGAGGTTTGACCCTGGCGGCAGATCTGGCGGGACGAACCGTGTTTCCACCATATGAAATTCCGGCCGGAATATTTACAGCCATCCTGGGGGTGCCTTTGTTTCTTTATCTGTTTGTAATGCCTAGAAAGGGACTGTGATGTTGTGTTGTAAAAACCTGGTGGCCGGATACGGTAAAAAACCAATCCTGGACGATATCAGCCTGTCTCTGCTGCCCGGTCGGCTTACTGTGCTGGTAGGCGCTAACGGCTGTGGCAAGTCCACACTACTTAATGTGCTGGCGGGTCAACATAAAGCTCAGGCCGGTGAGGTCCTTTTAGGTGGACAAAGCTTGGATAAAGTGCCGGCAAAACGCCGCGCCAGGCAGCTTGCGCTGTTACCCCAGCACCCTCAGCTTTATGCCGAAATGAGTGTATTTGAACTGGTCAAACTGGGCCGCTTTCCTCATCGCGAATTAGCACGGCGCTGGACTCAAGCCGATGAGAATGCGGTAGAGCTTGCATTAAAACAAACCGGCTTGACCGAGTTAAAGCACCATCAGCTGGATCAATTGTCTGGGGGTCAGCAGCAAAGAGCCTGGATCGCTCTGGTCCTGGCTCAGGACAGCGAGATGATTTTGCTGGATGAGCCCATCAATCACCTGGATCTAAATCATCAGGTCGAAATATTGGACTTGCTTTACCAGCTGTCACGTCAGGGGAAAACCATCGCCTTAGTTATTCATGATATTAATCTGGCTAGCCGGTATGGCGACCATATGCTGGCGTTGGCGGGAGGCCGAATACTGGCAGAGGGAGCGCCCACAAAAATTATTAATCGTGAATTTATCGAAAAGGTATTTAACCAGCGGGCAGAGGTGTTAACAGACCCTGTATATGCCTGTCCTATGGTGGTGCCAATAAGTAAACAACTGACTACAAAGAGGCAAGTCGCATGTTAAGGACCTGGTGTTTTTTATGTTTAATGCTGCCAATTATGGCGCAAGGACGAATGATTGAAACGGTAATGGGAGAGGTACAAGTGCCTGACAATGCGAAACGAATTGTTGTACTGACCAATGAAGGTACAGAGGCCCTGGTTGCCCTTGGGGTGATTCCAGTAGGGGCTGCAAAATCCTGGAAAGGAGATCCCTGGTACCCTCATCTGGCTGACGCGTTGAAAGATACCCAGGTATTAGGGCTGGAGCACAACATTAATATTGAGCTAATTGCGGCGTTACAACCGGATCTGATCCTGGCCAATAAGCAGCGGCACAGTAAAATTTATCCCCTGTTAAACGGCATAGCTCCTACCGTATTTTCGGAGTTTCTCAACGGCAGTTGGCAGGATAACTTTGTGTTGTATGCCGAGGCACTGGGATTGGAGGATAAAAGTCAGTTTATGCTTACTGAATATCAGCAGGAAGTCATCAATTTAAAAACCGATTTAGGAAGTCGTACTGATAAACAAGTGTCTTTAGTGCGCTTCTTACCAGGTCAAACGCGACTGTATTTAAAAGATACGTTTGCCGGTAATATTATCAATGAGCTGGGCTTTGCGCGTCCTCCGGCACAGGACAAGATGGCATTTATGGACAAGGTTGGCAAAGAGCGTATTGCTGATATGGACGGAGATCTTCTGTTTTACTACACCTTTGATAAAGGGGATGGTAAGGGCGATAAAGCAGCGGCTAACTGGCTGCAAGACCCCCTGTGGCGACAACTAAGAGTAGTACAAAACCAACAGGTTTTTCGGGTGGATGATATTTACTGGAATCTCTCCGGCAGCCTGACTTCTGCAAGGGCCGTGCTGGAAGATATTCGTTCATTAGTGCTCTAAGTTGACCCCTAACAGCTGAGCCGAGAGGTTTATACGTTAGGCAAAAAAAAGCGGCCCGCTGTGCGGGCCGCTTTGATTTTTAACCAGTTAGCTGTAGTTAGCTGTAGTTAGCTGCGGGTTGCTGGCTCACCTACACTAGCTACCTCATCGTCTGAGGATGTTGTAGTTCTACCTAATTTCTTGTCCCAGAAGTCCGCATTTTTGATACCCAGTTTTTCCGGATCGAAGGTATATTCAGTTACACCGGCTTTACGCTGCGCTTCATAGTCTTTCAGCGCTTTCAGTGCCGGTCTGCCCATAAAGAAGATAGCCAGAATGCCGATGATGTTCAGCCAGGCCATCAGGCCTACACCAACATCACCCAGGCCCCAAGCCAGGTTAGCGGCTTTTACAGTACCGTAAAAAGTCGCCGCCATTAGGCCCACTTTCAGGGCAAAGATAAAACCAGGTATCTTTATCGTACGGCGAAGATAGGCCACGTTGGTTTCGGCAATGTAGTAGTACGCCAAAATAGTGGTAAATGCGAAGAAGAAAAGCGCCAGTGCGATAAAGGGTTTACCAACACCTGGCAGGACAGTTTCAACAGCCATTTGGGTATAGGCCGGGCTGTTGGCCGCGATATCTGCAGCAATATTCTGCACCAGCATAGCATCGCCTAAGCCGTGCACGTTATATGCGCCGCTGATAAGGATCATAAATGCAGTTGCTGAGCAAACAAACAGGGTATCGATATAAACCGAGAACGCCTGTACAAGTCCCTGCTGCGCCGGGTGTTGTACTTCTGCCGCTGCTGCTGCGTGAGGACCTGTGCCTTGACCCGCTTCGTTTGAGTAAACGCCGCGTTTAACACCCCAACCGATGGCTGCGCCAATACCCGCCATAGGGGTAAATGCATCACCAAGGATCATGCCGAATACCACAGGAACTTGTTCTATGTTCAGGGCAATAATGACGCTGGCCACTATGATGTAAGCCAGGGCCATAAATGGCACTACGATTTGGGTAAACTTGGCAATACGCTTCACGCCGCCGAAGATGATGAAACCCAGGATAGAAACAACACCAACAGCTGTGATTATCTTGGTGGAGCTGATTGGACCGATACCGGTTTCGATGATCTGGCCTGCGCCAAAGGTCATCTCGATGGCATTACCAATACTGTTCGATTGAACGCCTGGCAGCAATAGACCACAGGCTAGAATGGTTGCCACGGCGAATAATACCGCATACCATTTTTGACCTGTTACTTTCTCTATATAATAAGCCGGCCCACCACGGTACTGACCGTTGTCCTCTTCTTTATAAATCTGAGCCAGGGTCGATTCGGTATAGGCAGTTGCAGCGCCTAAGAAAGCGACGACCCACATCCAGAATACCGCGCCCGGACCACCAAAACCGATTGCCGCGGCAACGCCGGCAATATTACCCGTACCCACACGTCCAGATAGGGATACTGCTAACGCCTGGAATGAGGAGATACCTTCAGAAGAGCTTTTGCCGGAAAACAGCAATCGCCACATTTCACCAACCATTCTGACCTGAACGAAACGAGTCTGGATGGAGTAAAACAAACCGGCCGCCAGACAAAGGTAAATCAGTGCCGGACTCCAGATAATACCATTCAAAAAATCAACAAGTGCTTGCAAGAGCTTATCTCCATGTTGTTGCGAGTATATGGGGTAATTATTGAGTTGTATTTGTACTGCTTTGATGGCTGCGCACGGTAACATCTCTCTTCAAAATAGTTAACATTTAATTTGCTGAAAAATACATCTACTTCCATATATGTGACTGCTGAATGATTGTTGGGCGGTGCTAAATGATTAATGGTTGCCATTAAGTTAGTTGTTAGTTGGGTAAAAGGTTAATCATCAGTTGAGTTAATGTTGATGTTTTGGTGGGGTGTGGTGGAATAAAGCACTATATACAGACGAATTAACGTTTACGACCATCCTGAAGCACAGGAATAGGCAGGTAGGCTTATGAATTTGGTAGGAGCCGAACTTGTTCGGCGAACCCCGCGCGCTGACTTAGTACTATTACCTGCAAAGAGGGCATCAACTCCACAAAGTCCGTGAATATAATTTCTAGTTGGCGTTTTGTGACGGACACTAGCGGTTTAATGCTTGGGGTAATCGCAAGTAAATAAGCAAAGATAAAGGGCCCAGCTGGGCCCTGGTGATTAGCCGGCTTTTAGCGCATCCAGCACCACCTGGTGGTGCTCCTTGGTTTTAAACTTGTTGAACACTTGGGTTATCGTGCCCTCTTCATCGATGAGGAAACTGATGCGGTGGATCCCATCATACTCACGGCCCATAAATTTCTTCAGACCCCAGATGCCAAATGCATCGGCAATGGCGTGATCTTCATCGGACAGTAGATCGAAATTTAGCTCATCCCGAATAATAAACTTAGCCAGCCGTTTCACCGGATCTGGGCTAACTCCGAATACCACCACACCCAGTTCATCCAGCTCAGATTTGCTGTCGCGCAGGCCGCAAGCCTGGGTGGTACAGCCAGGTGTCATAGCTTTAGGATAAAAGTAAACCAATACCTTTTTGCCTTTTAAGTCAGCCAGGCTTACGGTTTCATCATGTTGGTTTTGCAGACTAAACAGAGGAGCTTGATCTCCTGCTTTTAGCGTATTCATAGGTTCTCCTGGGTGGGGGATTCGGTAAACACCAAAGTGAAATTGGCGTCAAGTTCAGCGCACAATGTGCTGAACTGCTTTTTTATGGTTTGAATATTGTGTTCAGCGGGCACGTAAAAGCTAAAGTGAGCCAAGAGCATCTCTTGTCCAGCGCTGTGTTCGGTTTCAGATTTGATGGCGACCAGGGATAAAGCGTTATCGGCGAAAAATTGGGTGTATTGCTCGATAATACCTGGCCTGTCATTTATTTTGATTTGTGCCTGGCCGCTGTGGGCATAGTTGATGGTTTTATGCGGGCTGGTTCGCTTCATCATAGTGATAAGCTCCAGCTCCTGTCCCTGAATGGCCAGGCTGGACTCCACTTGAGTGATGGCGTTCCAACTTCCTGATAGCATCATAATCAGGGTAAACTCACTGCCAAATATGGCCAGCCTGCTGTCGACAATATTGCAGCCTGTACTGCTGATATGTTTGGTCAGCTCATTCACTATACCCGGGCGGTCCGAGCCCATGGCTGTAATTACCAGGTTATGCGACATCTGTTCCTCGCCGTAAAAAAATCAGGGGGATACTAGCATATTTTTCCTTATAGTCTGCTCAGTATCGGCTAGCGAAAAGTCAACGCCGGAGAAAGCGGCGAAGTCCGCCGGTGATTACTCAGCGACGTCTGGTTTTGCAACCATCCTGATTCCCTAAACAAAACTTGTTTTTAGTTGCGCTGAAAAGTACCATTATCCGCCTATTATAAGGAGATGTTCGAATGCTAGCAGGTAGTATAGTTGCTTTGGTTACGCCCATGGATAGTTCCGGGGAAATTGATTTTCAGTCATTAAGACGCTTGGTTGATTATCATGTAGCGGCCGGCACTGCGGCTATCGTGTCTGTGGGAACCACAGGAGAGTCGGCCACCCTGAACGTGGATGATCACGTTAAAGTGGTGATGAAGACCCTTGAGTATGCCGACGGGCATATGCCTGTTATTGCTGGTAATGGCGCCAACTCCACGTCGGAAGCCATTGCCCTGAGCAAATTATTCCAAAATACCGGGGTATATGCCGGCCTGAGTGTGACCCCTTATTACAACAAGCCTACGCAAGAAGGTTTATACCTTCATTACCAAGCCATTGCACAGTCATCAAGCCTACCTCAGATACTTTATAATGTACCGGGCCGGACTGCGGTGGATATGTTACCGGCGACCATCGGCAGGCTGGCTAAGTTGGATAATATCATAGGTATTAAAGAAGCCACTGGTGATCTGAGTCGTCTGACTGAAATTAAAGCTCTGGTCAGTGATGATTTCTGTTTGTATAGCGGTGATGATGCCACTGGCCTTGAGTTTATGCTGCAAGGGGGTCATGGGGTCATCTCAGTTACCAACAATGTCGCGGCGAAACAGATGGCGAAAATGTGCCAACATGTAGCGAATGGCGAAGCGGATAAAGCGCTGGCGATTAACGAAACCTTGATGGGGTTACATAATAAGCTTTTCTTGGAAGCGAACCCCATTCCGGTGAAATGGGCGTGTCAGCGTTTAGGGCTGATCCCTGAAGGCAAACTAAGACTGCCGTTAACCGAGCTTTCAGAATCGCTCCAACCCGAAGTCGAAGCAGCCCTGAAACAGGCTGCGTTAATCTAGATGGCGAGTAGCCCCGCGGGGCTTAATTATTATTATCAATAGCGAGTTGCTTAAGTGTTAAACAAACAAGCCATATTACTGGCTGGCGTGGTCACTGCCCTGGTCAGCGGATGTTCGAGTTACGAAACACGAACACAAGCTAATAACGGATATGACTACCTAGACTATGAACTGAGTACCCCACTTGTCGTAGAGGGGTTGGACGCGCCTGTTTATACCCATGCGTTCGACATTCCAGCGTTGAACAAAGACACCACATCATTGCCTGTGGGCAAGGATGTGGATGTACGCTCTCCGGTGCAGATTTTACCCGTCGTTGAGGGGGCTCGTGTCGAAGAGGACCCAAACAAAGCCACCGTCTGGTTTAACGCGGTTAATACCAAAGAGAACATGGGCGACCATGTATGGACCTTACTACTCAACTTCCTGGCAAATTATGATGTGGCGCCAAAAACGCTGGACAAGTCCGAGGGTTTAATGGAGTCCGAGTGGTTTACCTTTGAGCAGGAATTCGGCAGTTATTGGTTTAAGAAAAGCTACAAATCCAAAGAAAGGTACGCCTTTAGCCTAAAAAGCGTGTCTCGTGGTAAGGCCGCCTCTCTCACCGTAGAGCTGCTGGATGCAGACCAGTGGTATGATGGTGATAAGCGCACTAAGCCTTTGTTAGAGCATGAAAAACGTCGCCTTTCCATAGGCATGTTAAACCGGGTGCTGGTGCACGCTTTGGCACAGAAACAGCGTGAGAATGCATTGGATTTGGAGCAGCAAAGCCGTCAAATCGCAGTAGAGCTGGGCTTTGATGATAATCAAATCACGGCCTGGATCGCCAATGCCAAGTATGAAAAGGTCTGGCAGCGTCTGCCGGAAGTGTTCACGCTATTGAACTTCTCGGTGCAAGAATCGGAACATAATCTGGGTAAATATGTGCTGGAGTATGACGCTCCTAGTGATGACTACTGGGAAGAACATGGCCTGAAGCCCTTTGACTTGGAAGATGGCAAATACAGCTTCCAGTTGGGTGATCTGGGTGATGGTAGAACTTCAATTACCATTTTCGATGAAAAGGGCCGTCCCCTGGGCGCCACTAAGGTCAGTCAAATGTATATCAGCTTCGCCGAGCTAATGCGCTCGGAGGGTAAGCCCAAGGTTGAAGAAGAGTAAAATATAAGGGTCGCAGTGCGGCCCTTTTTTCTATCATTTATTCGCTTCAGCGCGCTGTTTTAATCTGTTTGGTTAGTTCGGAAAGCCTGAAGTTAAGTTGTTAAAGTAGTTAGAAAAGGGATGAGACAATGAGTCTTGCTGATAAAGTCTTGGCGGTAAATAACGACCTTCCAATCCGTACCGATAGCCCGGTTCACAGTGGTAAGGTACGTTCTGTATATTGGTTGACGGAAGAGGATAGCGTTCGCCTAATTCAGGAAAAAGGCTATGATGTAGCCGCCGACGCTCCGTTAGCGATTATGGTGATCAGTGACCGTATCTCTGCTTTTGATTGCATCTGGCATGGTGAAGGCGGGATAAATGGCGTACCAGGAAAGGGCGCCGCGCTTAATGCCATCTCGAATCACTGGTTCAAGTTATTCCGCGAGCAGGGACTGGCCGACAGCCATATCCTGGATATTCCACATCCTTTTGTGTGGATTGTCCAGAAAGCCAAACCGGTAATGATCGAAGCCATTTGTCGCCAGTATATTACCGGCTCTATGTGGCGCGCTTATGCCAAGGGTGAACGCGAGTTTTGTGGAATTGAGATTGCCAATGATCTTGTAAAAGACCAGCAGCTTCCCGAGCTGTTGGTCACGCCTTCCACCAAGGGAATTCTGAAAGGCATACCTGGCGTACCGGAAGTGGATGATGTGAACATCACCCGCTCAGATATAGAGAATAACTTTGCCGCCTTTAATTTCAGCAGTACCGACGATATCGCTCAGTATGAAAAGCTGCTTAGAGAAGGTTTTGATGTGATCAGTAATGAGCTGGCTAAACTGGACCAGGTTTTTGTAGATACCAAGTTTGAATTTGGTTATGTCAAGGATGCCGGTGGTCAGGAAAAGCTAATCTATATGGACGAGGTGGGTACACCGGATTCATCCCGGATTTGGGATGGCCCTGCATACCGTGAAGGTAAGATAGTGGAAAACTCCAAGGAAGATTTCCGCCAGCTGCTGCTAAAACACTTCCCGGATCCAGATATCCTGTTGAATAAAGATCGCATGCAAGAGCGTGAGGCCCTGGCAAGTGACAACGCTTTACCGGAAGAAGTGCTGCTGCAAATTTCCAAGACTTACGTGGGTATTGCCGAAAAAATCACAGGTGAAACGTTAATCCTGTCTGATAACCCGAAAGCGGAAATCGTCGATATTCTTCGTGAACACTATGGTTTGATAGATTAAATCAACATCCGTGTTTTGCTAATCAAGAAGCGTAACTTAGGTTGTGCTTTTTTTTGCCTTCAATATCTGCCAAATCTTCAAACATAGTACACACTTAGGTAAATAATTTTGTTGGTGACTGGCACGGATGAAAGGTCTATGGAGCCTGCTGGGGGTGGTGTTTACTTTGTTTGGCTGCGGTTTGAGCAGCCCTCCTGAACCGGTTCAAAACCTCCATGTTTACCCTCCACAGTGGCAGAGCCCACATCACCGGCTCGAAGTGAAGGAGCTGTGGCCCCAGCTTAGCAGGCTCCCTCGGTTACAATCTCTGGTTCTGGAAGGGCTGAAAAATAACCCTGAATTGCAACTGGAAAGGGCCAAAGTAGATGGAGCGGTCGCTCGCGTGTATCAAATAAGGGCAGTTTTATGGCCTGAGATCGGCGCCTTTATTTCCGCCCGGCGTCAGGACTCCGGACAACTAAGCAATAACTTTCAGCTGGGCGGAGATGTGAGCTGGGAAGTGGATTTTCTGGGTAAGTTAAATGACCAGAGCAAAGCGGCCCTATTCGCAGCCAGCCGGAGTATCAATGAGTTTCGTTTTCAAAGGTTATCCCTGGTGGCCCGAGTCAGTAGTTTATGGTTTGATTTGCTGGAGGCACAACTGCAATTGAAGTTAGTCCGGCAAAGGCGGCTTAACCTGCAGCAGGATCTGGATATAGTAGAGTCGGGTTATCAATCTGGCTTAAACAGTTCACTGGATGTATTTCTAGCCAGGGCTGATGTGGCCGGAGCCCTGGCGAATGAAGAAGTGAAGAGCAGGGAGCTAAATCGGGCCAGTCAAAATATGGAGCTGAGTCTTGGCCGCTATCCGGCCGCTAAAATCAGGTCGAGTGCTGAATTAGCCCTGGATATCACGCAAATCCCGGTGGGCTTACCTTCCGAATTACTTACGCGCAGAGCCGATATCAGGGGGGCTCAGGATAATTTAAGCGCAGCCAATGCCAGTTTATCGGTGGCTTATAAGCAGCGTTTTCCCAGTTTAAAGTTAACTGGCTCTTTAGGTTATGCCAGCCCAGAATTATCCCAGCTGTTAACCCCACAGAGCCTTATCTGGTCAGTGTTTGCTAACGTATCCGCCCCGGTATTTAATGCCGGGGGGCTAAAAGCGCAACAGACGGAGAAAGTTGCTGAGGCTCAGCAGGCGGCAGCATTGCTGACACAAACTATACTTATTGCTTTTTCTGAAGTAGAGCGTGCCTTATTGGCTGAAGGCAGGCTGGCGGCCCAGGAGCAACATCTTAACGTCGCGGTGGAGAATTCAGTGCTGGCTGAGGAATTGGCCTTCGAGCAATACCGGGCGGGATTGACGAGCTATATTACCGTACTGGAATCCACCCGTCGTGCTTTTGACAGCCAAAGTGCGGCAATTAGCGTTCGAAATCAGCGCTTACAAAATCGAATTAATCTGTTTTTGGCTATCGGGGGTAGCATTGAGACTAGCGTCAGCGAACAGGCTGATAAATTAATTTGGGAGGGGCAGGTTGCACAATAGGATTGTTAGCTGGCTTTCCAGGCAGAGGGCCGAGGGGAAGATCATCAGGTTAGTCTTGCCTTTGCTGGTGTTGGCCAGCTGCGTGGTTCTGGCCATAGCGATCCAGAAAAACCAACCTCAGGTAAACAAGGTTCAGAACAAAACCCCACCAGTGCTTAAGGTATTCACCCTTACATTAACCCCGGTGGATTATTCGGTAAAAGTGAAAAGCTACGGCACCATTAAACCCCGCAACCAAAGCACCCTGGTAAGCCAGATAAAAGGTTTGATTACCTATGCCTCACCGGCATTCGTCGAAGGTGGTTTTTTTGAGCAAGGGGATATTTTGCTGAAAGTCGATGATCGGGATTACCAGGTAGCGAAAAAAATTGCCGAGGCGGCCCTGGTTGAAGCAAAACTGGTGTTGTTGGAAGAAAAGGCGCGGGCGGTACAGGCCAAAAAGGATTGGTCCCGTTTGGGTAAAGGCGGCAAGGCCAATGAGCTGGTGCTGAGAAAACCCCAGTTATCGGCGGCCAATGCTGCAGTCTCATCGGCCAAAGCCAGGCTGGAGCAAACGAAACTGGATCTGGAACGAACTCAGGTCAAGGCGCCCTATGCGGGGCGCTTATTGGCGAAGCAGGTGGATTTTGGCCAGTTTGTTAACAGTGGCACCCAGCTGGCGGATATTTATGCTATTGATTATGTGGAGCTCAGAATACCCCTTAACAGTGCTCAGCAAGCCGTCATCGAATTACCTGAGCAATTCAGAAGTCAGGCCCAACCCGGTAGCAGACCTAAGGTGATAGTAGCTGCTAAGTTTGGTCGGCAGGAGTTCAGTTGGCAGGGAGAGCTGGTCAGAGCCGAAGGTGCGCTGGACCGGGATAGTCGGCAATTATTTGCGGTAGCCCGTATCGAAGATCCCTATGGGCGAAATAACGAAAGCAAACCGTCGTTAAAAATTGGTCAATTTGTATCTGCCACTATACAGGGAAAACAACTATCTCAGGTATTTGTGATCCCGCAAGCTGCGGTATACCAGGGCAACCAGGTGATCTTGTTAACGGATGGTCTTCTCACCCGGCGAAAAGTACAAACCATATGGCGTGATGCCAGCGCCTATATCGTCGACCGGGGGGTAGTGGCTGGTGAGGTTCTGGTGACGACCCCACTGGGGAACGTTATGTCGGGCACTCGGGCACAGGTTATCCGTAAAGAAGAGCCGTATTAGACCGGCTTTTTTGTATGAGTTCTTTAATTCAAGCATTAAAAATACCAAAACTGCAGCAGCTGAATAATATGAATTGGGGAGTCGGCATATGCATGGAATAATAGCCTGGTTTACCCGCAACCATGTGGCTGCCAATTTGCTGATGGTGTTTATTCTTGCGGCAGGCCTTTACTCTATTAGTCAGCGTATCCCCCTCGAAGTGTTTCCCGCCTTCGAGATGGATAAGGTGATTGTGACAGTCGCTTTACCTGGAGCGACTCCAGCAGAGGCAGAGGAAAGCCTGGCGATCCCTCTGGAAGAAGCCCTGGCGGATATTGCCGGGATCAAACGCCTGGTATCCACGTCAAGGGAAGGGTCGAGCCAGGTCAGTATAGATATCCATCAGTCCTATGACAGCTTTCGGGTGAAAGATGAGATCAAAAGCCGGGTAGATGCCATTAATACATTTCCTTCCGCCGCGGAGCGCCCTGTGATCCGCAAACCCATTCATCAAAGGGAAGTGATCAGTGTGACTCTTTCGGGCTCGTTACAAGAGCTGGAGCTTCGCCAGCTCGGTGAGCAAGTAAGAGACGAACTGCTGGCCTTGGCCAATATTTCCCGCGTGGTATTAGAATCTGTACGCCCTTATGAGATCTCCATCGAGGTGTCGGAGCAAACACTCAGAGAATATGGGCTAACGCTGGCGCAGGTGAGCAAGGCGGTGGAGGTTCGCTCATTGGATATGTCTGGCGGCAGTATTAAATCACCAGGAGGAGAGATATTACTGCGCAGTAAAGGGCAGGCATACAGTGGTCTGGACTTTGGTCAAATCTTGGTGCGAACATCCCCAGACGGCAGCCGTTTATTGCTATCGGACATTGCCCACATTCGTGATGACTTCGATCAGGAGCCCATTAAGGCACGTTTTAACGGTGATCCTGCTGTCATCATTGAGGTATACAGGGTTGGCCAGCAGAGTGCCATTCAGGTTGCGGAACAGGTCAAAACCTATATACAGGAGAAGCGGCGGATACTGCCTCAGGGGGTAGCCATCAATTATTGGCGGGATAGATCTCGCATTGTGAAGGCCCGCCTGCAAACCCTGGCCAATAGTGCGATGCAAGGCGGTATTTTGGTGATTATCTTGTTGGCGCTGTTTTTAAGACCCTCCATCGCATTTTGGGTCACCATGGGGATCCCGGTGAGTTTTATGGGCGGCCTGGCGCTAATGCCGTTGCTTGGCGTCAGTTTAAATATTATCTCCCTGTTTGCTTTTATTATGGTGCTGGGGATCCTGGTGGATGATGCTATTGTCACCGGGGAAAATGTCTATGCGCATCAGCAAAAGGGGGCCAGTCCATATCAGGCTGCCATTAAGGGGACCCAGGAAGTCGCCGTGCCCGTTACCTTTGGTATCTTAACCACCATAGCCGCATTTTTCCCTTTATTAATGGTAGAGGGGGTCAGAGGAAAGATTTTTGCCCAGATCCCTATGGTAGTGATCCCCGTATTGCTGTTTTCCCTGGTGGAGTCGAAATTAATCCTGCCGGCCCACCTGAAACATATAAAACTGCGCGGCCTACATAAAGGGGTTTTTTCTCGCTGGCAGGAAAGGTTTGCCAATGGCTTTGAGCTTAAGGTAGTTCGTTTTTACCGGCCCGTACTTGAGGCTGCCATAAAACGGCGTTATTTGTCCCTGTCCATTGCACTCGGGTTAGGGTTAATCATGCTGGCCCTGGTGACCAGCGGTTGGACGCGATTTATCTACTTTCCCAGGGTGCCGGCAGAGACAGCGAGGGCAGTATTGGTGATGCCAGCAGGCACGTCTTTTGAATTGACCGACAGTTATGTGGAAACCATGGTATCGGCAGCACAACAACTGCAACAGGAATATACAGACAAGCAAGGGAATAGCGTTATTGTTAATATTTTTGCCACCACGGGCTCTACCGGAGGCAAGAGCAGCGGTCAGTCAAATCGCGGCCGGGTGATGATTGAACTGGAGCCGCCGGAAACACGAAGTAATCCGGTGACGGTGCGCGAGCTGGTATCTCAGTGGCGCCAACTGATCGGTGAATTACCGGGAGCGGAGAGTTTAAGTTTCCGGGCGGAAATAGGTCGTGGCGGTGCTCCGTTAGATATTCAGTTCAGCGCTAAGGATTTTCCTAGCTTGCAGCAGGCAAGCAGTTTGTTAAAACAGCAACTGACCCAATATCCGGCGGTGTTTGATATTACTGACAGTTTAAGCAGAGGAAAAACGGAACTGCTATTGTCCATTAAACCGCAGGCGCAAGCACTGGGGCTAACCCTATCCGATCTAGCCAGGCAGGTGCGTCAGGCGTTTTTTGGGTTTCAGGTGCAGCGGATCCAACGTGGCAGAGACGATGTTAAAGTCTATGTTCGATATCCCCTCGAAGAGCGTCAGTCGCTATACAACCTTCAGCATATGATGATTCGCACCGAGGCCGGAGTGGCAGTTCCTTTTGTTGATGTCGCCAGACTTAGCCCAGGGCGAAGTCCGGCAAGTATTAAACGTATCGATCGACAGCGCACGTTAAACGTAACCGCCGACTTGAATAAGGAAACAGCTGATATTGAAGCCCTTAAAACGGAACTCAACCAATATTTAGCTGGTTTGGTTCAGCAATTCCCAGGCCTTAGCTACAGTCTGGAAGGCGAGTCAAAAGAACAACGAGAGTCCTTTGCCAGTTTGGTATGGGGAGTATTTTTCGTGTTATTTGTGATATATGCCTTGTTGGCTATCCCGTTTCGCTCATACTGGCAGCCTTTGGTGGTGATGTCGGTGATCCCATTTGGCGCAGTGGGAGCGGTGATAGGTCACTGGATAATGGGGTTACCTCTGACCATTATGTCATTTATGGGGATGTTGGCCCTAAGTGGTGTGGTGGTGAACGACTCTTTGGTGCTGGTGGATTATATCAATCGGCAAAGAGCCAAAGGCATCGATGTATTAGCTGCGGTGAGTAGCGCCGGGGTCGCGAGATTCAGGGCGGTAATACTCACTTCGGTGACCACGTTTGCCGGTTTGATGCCGCTTATCTTCGAAAAAAGCACTCAGGCGCAATTTTTGATCCCCATGGCTGTGTCTCTGGGTTTTGGTATCTTGTTTGCGACTCTTATAACCTTATTGCTGGTGCCAGTGAACTACCTTTTATTGCATGATCTGGCCTCGGGCTGGCGCTGGCTTTCAGGCGAGAGGCCGACAGCGGCACAATAAGGCTTTTGATTTCTTCTATATTAGCAGCGGTTAGTCCCTCGCAGGTAATGTGTAAATTTACCACTGTTTTGTTGGCCAGCCTAATGGTTCCATCAAAGAAGCCACTACTACATAGTGTGATACTAAAGTGGTTAGCGTTAATGATGATTTAATTAAAAAGATGATTGCGTCTGCCTCATTCTAGGTGTCCTACCAAGTGTCGGCTGGTATGTATCGTGGTAACGAAGAGGTGGTAACTAGCATTGGCGCAAAAGCGACCTTGGTCTCAAATGTTAAAACTTTGGGGGATACAGTTTACTGGGCTGTGAAATCAGTATTTGACAATTTCGATACTTTCCGTAGATTACACTCAAGCTTTGCCAATCCGACAAAAGAAGAGATGTTTGAAGGTAATATCGCACCTCTACATCCAAGTGCCGAAAAGCACTTTCAAGAGGTTGGTTTAGTTCAGTAATTACAGAAGCAGTGCAGTATTAACTGTACTGCTTTTGGCTATTTCTTTACCGTGTTTATGCAATTCAAGCATAAGAAATCCGGCAAAGGGATCTTTGTCCGTCCTTGAACAGGTCTAATTAAATGCAAAATAAACAAAATTCCCAGCAGCTGCAGGATATGGCGACGAGTGCCGATTCCGGTGCTCGTCAGCCGAAAGGGATGATCGGTGGGTTGATCTCTGTCATAGCCTTGTCGTGGGCGCTATTTCAGCTTTGGTACGCATCACCGCTACCCTTCACCTTCAATTTTGGCATTTTTAATGACACCCAAGCCAGGGTGATCCATTTGTCATTTGCCATTTTTCTTGCTTTCACAGCCTTCCCTGCGCTAAAAAATTCGCCGCGGGATCGAATTCCTTTACAGGATTGGGTGTTTGCCCTGGTCGGGGCATCTTCTGCTCTCTATTTATTTCTGTTTTACGAGCAAATTTCCGAACGACCTGGTGCTCCAACCACCATGGATATTGTTGCGGGAGTCACAGGTATGATCCTATTACTGGAAGCGACACGTCGTGCCTTGGGTCCTCCTTTGATGATCGTTGCCGGTATATTCCTGTTTTATATTTTTGCCGGGCCTATCATGCCGGAAGTAATTTCTCACCGAGGGGCTTCCGTGGCTAAGGCAGCCAGCCACCTTTGGATCTCTTCTGAAGGGGTGTTTGGTATTGCTCTTGGGGTATCAACCAGTTTCGTTTTCCTGTTTGTTATGTTTGGCGCCTTGCTGGAAAAAGCGGGCGCGGGTAATTACTTTATTAAGATGGCATTTGCCTTATTAGGGCATATGCGCGGTGGTCCGGCTAAAGCAGCTGTATTGGCATCTGGTATGACCGGCTTGATTTCCGGCTCTTCCATTGCAAATGTGGTGACCACGGGTACCTTCACTATCCCCCTGATGAAACGAATGGGGCTACCGGCCCATAAGGCGGGAGCGGTGGAAGTCGCATCTTCCTGTTACGGTCAAATTATGCCACCTATTATGGGCGCGGCCGCGTTTTTGATGGTGGAGTACGTCGGTATTCCTTATGTTGACGTGATTAAACACGCCTTTATTCCGGCCATCGCGGCTTATCTGACCTTCCTTTATATCATGCACCTGGAAGCCTTAAAGGGAGACTTTAAGGGTATCGAGCGGGCCACTGCGCCGGCTCCCTGGAAAATACGCTTGCTACGTTCAGGGATCACTATCTCCAGCTTGCTGATTTTTGCCGGGGTGGTGTACTACGGATTGGGCTTTATTAAAAGCGCGACGGGTGATGCGGCTATCTGGATTATTGGTGCAGCCGTGCTGGCGGGTTATGTCTTTTTAGTTTCCCACAGCGCCAAGTTCCCGGATCTTGAAGTGGATGATCCAAGTAAACCAGTCGATAAGCTGCCAGAGTTAGGGCCAACCGTGAAATCAGGTCTGCATTTCTTGTTGCCCGTGGTGATCCTGGTTTGGTGTTTGATGGTGGAGCAGCTGTCTCCCGGCTTATCCGCGTTTTATGCTACTGCGTTTATGATCTTTATCCTGCTGACTCAACGACAGCTGTTTTCTTACTTTCGTAAACAAAACACCTTCGATGCCGACTTTAAGGCCGGTGTCAGAGACTTGTTTGATGGTATGGAAACCGGTGCCCGCAATATGATAGGTATCGGTGTAGCAACTGCGGCCGCAGGTGTTGTCGTAGGGGCCGTGACCCTAACTGGCCTTGGCCCTGTTATGACGGAGCTGGTAGAACTATTGTCAGGCGGCAGCTTGGGTCTGATGCTGGTACTGATAGCCGTGATCAGTTTGATCCTGGGCATGGGTTTACCGACCACAGCGAACTATATAGTCGTATCCAGCCTGATGGCACCAGTGGTTATCTCCCTGGGAGCCCAGCATGGTCTGATAGTACCAATGATTGCCGTACACTTATTTGTGTTTTATTTCGGTATCATGGCGGATATCACGCCACCTGTTGGCCTGGCTGCATTTGCCGCGTCTGCTATATCCAAAGCTGACCCTATTAAAACCGGTGTGCAGGCCTTTAAATACGCTATGTTGACCGCCGTGTTACCATTTATGTTTATTTTTAACACCGACATAATTCTGGTGGGTGTCGACAGCTTCTGGCATGCAGCCTTTATCTTCTGTGTGACATTGTTCGCCATGTGCCTGTTTGCAGCAGCCATGCAAGGTTACTTTATCACCCGTAACAAGCCTGTAGAGGCAATGATATTGATATTGGTGGCTTTCACTCTGGCGCGTCCAGACTTCTGGTTGAACCGTTATGCGCCAGAGTTTATCGACCAGCCTGGCAGTGATATTGTTCAGGTGGTTGAGCGCTTAGAAACCGATCAACCCTTGCGCCTGAAGATGGGTTATACCACCTTCCAAGGTGAGGACAAGCAACGCGTGGTTGTGCTACCTTTGCCGGAAGCAGGCAGCGCGGCTCAGCGTCTCGAAGAAGCAGGTTTGATGCTGAGACAAGAGAATGGGCAGTCTGTTGTTGATATGGTTGGTTTTGCCAGCGCCGCAGAAAAAGCAGGCCTTGATTTTGACCAAATACTCCTGGCGGTACAGGAGCCTAATGAGCGTATCGCCAAGCAGTGGGTATTTATTCCCGCATTGCTGCTGGCAGGTCTAGTCTTTATGAAACAAAGACGTCGACGTGACAAAGAGAAAGGGGCTGCACCAGAGCAGCCGTTGACGGCAAGCAGCTAGTATAAATGTGCCCAGGCACGTGATGTGCCTGGGCGCTAATTGTTAAGGCCTCGATTTACTGTGATGGAGGCACCGGGTAACTGATAATAGTTAAACAAGGTGGCCAGCCTGGGTTTGTCCATCGGAGACATTAGTCTGGATAAATTAACACCTATTCCTATATAGAGATTTCTTTCTCTGTTGTGATTTGGCTGGGAATAACCTCGGGTATAGTAACCCGTGTGCCACTCAAGGTATTTCAGCCAGGGGTTGGTGACTAAGTTAAATCCCGCTAGTTTTACCGCCAGCAAAAACTTCATCCTATCGTAATCGGTGAACAGACCCCCACCATCAAGTTTGGGAAGATATTCAATTCTAAAATCGACCTTTTTTGCCAGTGGTTTGTTACTTTGTAGCAGGTATCCCCCATAAGCGCCTAAGGCGTTAAATATGGTATCCTCAGGGGAGAATCTGGGAGCACCAAATGAATCACCCAGTTCCATAAAACTCATCAAACCAAAGCTGGATAGTCGCGCCGCGACTTGCTGCAGGCTCAGTGGGATAACCCCAGCTTTCATACAGTGATGATAATCCACGAGACAAACCATAACTGGTATAAGTATGCCCCAGTTTATCAGCGCCGCCATTGTTTGTGTGTTCACCAAACCAGCCTTCTGAATTATAGCTGGGTGTATTGGCGCCATATTGCCAAAATGCTTGCTGCTCGCCGCTGTATACCGGAATGCTCGTACCGCAAAGCATCGTGCCCCATAAGCACAATAAGGAGGGAAGCCGGCACTGCTTTGGCGGTTTCAAAACGCTATTTTCGAGTCGAGGTCTCTCTAACTATAGACTTTGTGGAGACTTCGGAGATGGTGAGTATTGGAGAGTTTAGCCAAATAGTTGAGTCAATAAAGTCTATTTTTTCTTATTTTCGTCTTGCTGTTTTGGGGGAACCTTAAACTTGGTAGAGTATTTCAGTAGCATAATGTTACTGACGATAATGCCAAGTACCAATATGATTAATAGTGTCAGGGCCCATCCGTTCATTAATTAGTGCTCACATACGTTGTTTATATATTGAGCATAGATAGTAGGCAGCATTTTTCTTATCTGAGACTTACCCGGCAAATCCGAGTTTCTTATTACACTATCCAGTAAATCCACGGTCAGTACCTGACTCGCTTGCTGAGCGATGGGTTTGAAACTGATATGCCAGGGTTCGGGAGCGACGCCACCCCGGTATGCCTGGTAAGGCTTGTAGAAACCAAACTGCCCCATATGTTGATTAAGCCACTCGGTTAATCTTGCCAAATAGCCCTGCTGCTCATATTCCGCAGGGATAAGCTGCAGGCGATAGCCCTCAGGTAACAGTGTGGGATCATAAATATCTATATCACAACCCCAATGGTGACGACTGGCACCGGGCAGGGCGGACCAATGGAGGATCGCTAGTATTCGTTCCCGGCAGGTAAGCGCTTTATCTATGGGTATACTAGAGGAATCGAGTATGGGGGTTAGTCCGTTATATTTACGATTCCAGATAAGTTGTTGCCGGGTAAAGCTACGAAAGCTGCTGACTGGCTCTAGTTTAAATCCCTGCCATGCAGCTTTATGCTGCATGGCCAAAAATGCATCCAGCGCAGCCGGATGCATCTTATGCCAACTGGAATATGGGGTCAGATGCGTCTCTGACTGACCCGTTACCTGCTCCGGACTTAGCTTCAAGCTAACAGGCGCTCCATAGTGACACGGTACATATCTTTAAGCAGTTCCAGATCCTCTACTTTCACACATTCGTTGATCTTGTGAATGGTAGCATTAATCGGCCCTAGTTCGACTAACTGTGCTCCTGTGGGGGCGATAAAGCGACCGTCGGAAGTGCCGCCTGCGGTGGAAAGTTCGGTTTTGTATTTAGCCACAGCTTCGATAGCATATTCCACGGCATTTACCAGCTCTCCTGCCTCGGTGAGGAAGGGACTGCCGTTATAGGTCCAATCCAGTTGATACTCTATGCCCTGGGCGTCAAGTATATTTTGTACCCTGGCAACCAATTCATTGGCCGTTACTTCTGTGCTATAGCGAAAGTTAAACTGCACATCCAATTCGCCAGGCACGACATTAGAAGCGCCGGTACCACCATTGATATTGGAAATTTGAAAGCTGGTGGGAGGGAAACTTGCATTGCCTTTATCCCATTGCATTTGTGCCAGTTCAGTGAGTGCCGGCACCGCCTTATGGATTGGGTTATCCACCAGGTGGGGGTAGGCGACATGGCCCTGTACGCCTTTTACTTTAAGGTCTCCGGTTAATGAACCGCGGCGGCCGTTTTTTACGATATCGCCAACCTTGCGGGTGCTGGAAGGCTCACCAACAATACACCAATCAATCTTTTCATTACGCGCTTCCAGGGTATCGATAACCCGGGTGGTCCCGTTAATAAACGGGCCTTCTTCGTCGCTGGTGATCAGGAAAGCGATACTGCCTTTATGATCAGGGTGTTGCTGTACGAACTCTTCCACTGCTACCAGAATAGAGGCGATAGATCCTTTCATATCGGCGGCGCCGCGACCGTGCAGGTATCCGTCAATAATAGTGGGTTCGAATGGCGGTGTGTGCCAATGTTCTGCTGGGCCCGTGGGAACAACATCTGTGTGGCCGGCAAAGCAAAACAGCGGGCTTTCGGTGCCACGTCTTGCCCACAAGTTAGTAGTGTCTTCAAACACCATGGTTTCGCAGGTAAACCCGATAGCTTCCAAGCGTTTTATCATCATTTCCTGACAGCCGGCATCTTCCGGTGTCACCGAAGGCCGGCTAATTAAATCCTTGGCCAATTTCAGTACCGCACTCTCTGACATTGCTAATCCTTATTTACTAAAAATGCTTTGATAGCTATCGGCTTTAAACCCGAGGTGGTAGTCATCACCACTGAGCAACACAGGGCGTTTGATCATGGCCGGAAACCCCAGCAATAGAGCCTTGGCTTTTTCCTGGGTCATGTCTGCTTTTTGCTCTTCAGATAACTGGCGGTAGGTGGTACCACGCTTGTTGAGAAGTTGCTCCCAAGATAAATTCACACAAAATGTATCCAGCATTTCCGGCGTAATGCCGTCCTGGCGGTAGTCGTGAAATTGATAGTCGACCTGCTGCACTTCAAGCCATTTTCTGGCTTTTTTTATAGTGTCACAGTTCTTGATGCCGTAAAGGGTGGTAGCCATAGTCGCTCCTTAATCTTAGGGCTGAGATTTTGGCATCTTGGCGCATAGCTGGCAATGGGAAAAAACAAGGGCGCACAGTTTAACAGGCCTAAATCCATCGAATGGACTATTGCGGACTTAAATTAACTGAAGTTTCCGGTTTAGTTAAGCTGCAATTGATTTTGCTAAGAAAATTAGATCGTTAATACCGTTTTTTCATCTTCTTATCCATTTCCAGTTAGTTACAAAGTTGACTATAAATACATTTATCATTGAATCCGCTGAGACGTCGACTATAAATGTAGTTATGCCTTTTTGATGTGTTTTCGTTTGTCAATCAGGCGTTAGAACCAAGGATTAGGTAGTGAATAAGTAGGCCTTAATCAAAGCTGAAACCAGGTTTGATATTGTCCGAAGTAGTAATGGCGAGAGTTGGATGAGAGCCTATCGGACTAAAAGCATGTTTTGGTACTTTGTCAACGAATAGGCCGGCCTCCGTATCTACAGTAGGTTTAGGGAGAAACCATGAAGTCGATACCCTTTGTCAAATACACGTCTTGTGGTAACAATTTTGTGATCATTGACGAGACACAGACCACCTACCTATCAGAGCATGATAAAGCTCGTTTTGCTTACTACGCAACCAATATGGCATTTGGTATCGGCTGTGACAATTTGTTGGTTATTCAGCGCTGTGATGAAGATACCCTGGCCAAACTCATGGACCAACACAGCCGCTGGCAACAGCAGCCTGATGCGCAACAGGCTGAGTTTATTTTTCGCATGTTTGAGCCTAATGGTGAGGAAGCACTGTGTTGTGGCAATGGTCTTATATGTATCGCTAACTACCTGCATTTAACCTATGGTATTCACCGAGCCAGGATTATGACGGAGATCCCGTTAGCAGAGCCGAGTGTTTTGAATATAGGTTGTGACGTCGGTTTGATGGGGGGGTTCGCTAATATGGGGCTGCCCAGGCGTTTGCCCGAAGAACTGAGCATTCCCGGATATACTCATCGTCACGATGAAGTAATCGATTCTGTTGACGCCATCATGGTTGAGTTCAGGTTCCATGATCTAAAGCCCTATACGGAAAAGACCCAGGTACAACTGTCCGGTTACCTGGTATTTACCGGTGAGCCCCATCTTGTTGTTTTTCCTGATCATGACTTTTCTGTGCCTGAGCTGGCGGATTATATTTTCGGTACGAGCAAAGGTAGCGAACAGTTTGGCTCGGTAAAGCAGCGACTGAGTGTGGGATCTCAACTTGTTCAGCTAATTGGTTCATATCTAAACAGCCATTACCGGCATATGTTCCCGGCGGGAATTAATGTGAATTTTACCCGCTATCACAGCTCAGGTATGGTTGAAAATCGTTGTTTTGAAAGGGGTATTAACCGTGAAACCCTGGCCTGTGGTACTGGGGCTATGGCTGCCGCTTACGTCAGTCAGTGCTTACATGCCCGCGATGTGACAACAACTGATGTACTACCACATCGCTGCCGCTGGCATGATCCGGATGCATTGATCAGGGTGCAAAGCTCGGCTGACGGATGGTTGCTTCAAACCAATCCAACTTTATTATATGAAGGTTCCTTTCGCCTTACTGAGCAGCGTCTACAGCCTGTTTTCGAGTCTGAGATCAATATTCGTCAACTGCATTCTGAGCTGGAGACCAGCACAGAACTTGTGCCAGATATTCCAGTTAAAATAAATCGAACCGGCGGGCATTAACCTAATGCTATATTTGCGTCTGCAAAGGTTTTATGTTCAGGGCATAGCGTCATTAATATGTTCACTGCTATTTGCCGGGTTGATGATGAACATAGTATTTGCACACTTCCTTGTCCGTGTCACTTCCCCTGAAGTCATAAGTACAATAGCGACTGAGTCGGATCAATCCGTCATTCTCGCCTCAGCACAGGATTTGTCAGGAGCTTCCTTTATTAGCTCACCGTCCTTTTATCTTTCCTTATCAATAGGTCTTGTGCTGCTATTTTTTAGTATTTTATGGCTTAAGTATGCGGCGAAGGCAAAACCGCAGCGCTTAACTCGGTGGGTGGCATGGGTGATGGCGGGCACATTTTTATGTGCTCAGCTCAGCTTGGTTATATTTCAGCTGAGTCGCATTCAGAGTGCGGCTGAAAATGAGCTACAGCTACACGCAGCTATGCTCACCGAGGCAACTCAAGCCTCACTTAAACGGCTTAACAAAAGCGGCGAACGGGCTACATTAAACGCTCAACTACAGCAGTTACTGAATGAAAATCAACAAATAATAAGTCTGTCGATATCAGACGCCACCGGCCAGGTTAACCATGCTCTCAGCTCCCCCTATAAGTCAGACTCTGAACTCGGTGCATTGGTGGTACTTAAGCACCTCAGCGCGGGGTTGAAGGATCTTACAGTCACCCAATCACTGCAGCAAGGTGGCCGTTTTTCTCTTGAGCTGTCCGCTTGGCCTGTTCGACAACAGATGGCGTATGCATTGATCGATAGTGGCACGGTAGCGCTCATCACTTTTTTGTTGAGCGTTGAACTGACTTTGTTACTGATGTCGTTGTCTGTGCGCCAGTCAAGCTCGGTTTCCCAGAAAAATCCGGCTGGTTGCGCCTTAATCCGTCCCGCGATCTTCCTATTCCTGTTCGGTATTGATATTTCAATGTCCTTTATGCCCTTGCATATGGAGCGGCTGAATGACCTGGATATTGGACTCTCACCGGATGTAGTGATGAGCTTGCCTATCTCGGCAGAATTTTTCTGTGTGGGGGTAGCGCTAATTTATTCTGGAGTGTGGTTAGATAAGCAAGGTTGGCAAAGGCCATTCATTGCTGGTTTGCTTATCAGCTTTGCTGGTGGATTGTACTCCTGGCTAGCTCCCGATGCATTGCAATTGATTGCAGCCCGCGCTGTCGTTGGTTTTGGTTATGGGTTGACCATATTGGCGGCTCAAGGTTGTGTTATCTGTCATACCAATCCGAAAAATAAAGCGCATGGGTTAGCGCATCTCTTTGCGGGCTTGTATTCAGGCAGTATATGTGGCGCCGCAACGGGCGCTATTCTGGCGGCGTTTTTCGATTATGAATTTGTATTTCTGGTCGGCTTGGGTATCGCCGCATTGGTTGTTATTTATACTGTGGTTTTTATTCTGGAAACGTTGGACAATTCTTCTCCCGCAAAAGTAAGGCCAGCTAAGTTACCCAAGGCTACAGTGTCTGAGCACAGGGAAAACTACGGTTCGGAAAATTTACTAAAATTTCTGACCGACCGCCGGGTACTTGCCACCATATTCTTCAGCAGCCTACCCGCATCTGTTGCTGCAATTGGATTTATTTATTACTTTAGCCCGGTTTACCTGAGCAGGTTAGGTGTCTCAGAGTCCACTGTGGGCCAGGTACTCATGCTATTTGGTATCATTCTGACATTATTTAGTCCTGCATTTGGTCGTATGGTCGATAACGCTGAGAGCAAAGAGACCCCTATTCTGATTGGCGGGCTACTGGGTGGCTGTGCTTTTATAGCTTTCAGCACATTGCAGGGTATTGCAGCAACCAGCGTAGCAGTCATCCTGCTAGGGCTATCTAATTGCTTAGTATGGGCTTCCCAGAGTGCATATGTGCTTAGTCTCGATGTGACGCAGTCGTTGGGTGAAGGCAAAGCCCTGGGTATTTTTCTTGCTACCAGTCGTGTAGGTCAAATGCTCGGCCCTGTTGTCTTTGCTTGGTTGATGCTGGTCTCTGACATTGAAGCTGGCGTCACTTGGTTTGGCGTGATCTATTTGGTTATGGCCGCGTTATTCCTGGTGATGACGGCCAGTTTCTCTCCGCTGATGCTAAGGAGGGAGAATTAATATGAGCCAAATTGCTGATTTAACGAGAGCGATGACCGTTTTCAATAAGCGGAGTGTGCCAGTCAGTGAGCACTTGCTGCAACTGGTATCCCGTAAGTTACCGGTAGTAGCACAAACCCTAAATCGGTTTGGTCACTATACATTGCTAGATTATGTGAAAACCATTTCTACTTGTACTCATAACAGTTTTCAGCCCCGGCAAGATCTGGCTCAAGCTATCCAAGATTATGCCGGTCCGTTACTTGGTGAAGACTTGGCGCGCAAGGCGGGTGAAGCGCTTATTCAACACCCGGTTGCCTTGACGGCCAATCATCATGGGGTCGATTATTTTGCTCAGTCCGTTCAGAGCAGTTTGATCTTCAGTTTAAGGTCAAATAGTGATCATAGTGCGCAAGTTGTGCCGGTTTTTGCTTGCGGAAATGTACCGCTCAATAACATGACATATCCCAGAGGCGCGCTTATTTACAGTTCTGGTTGTTCAGCCGACAGCCCTGAACCTCTCCGGCTACCGCTTTTCCCCGACAGATATAAACGTAAAATGGTCTGTCAGGCTCCTCCCCTGAATAAGGCCATGATAGAGCGGGCTCGGCGGAAAACGCTAAACCTGCTCCACACTGGCAAGCTAGGTGAAGTATACGCAAGCTCGCTGTTATCGCTGTTATCGGATACCTATGGTGATCCTGGGATGATGGGGTGTCACAGTTACTCCGATCAGGCCGTGAAGCTCAATGGGGCTATTTGGCAGCAAATGTTTGCCGAGCCACAGGCGGCGCCTCAGTTACTTTACTTGGAAATGGAGAAATTGGTCAGCTTGTTGCTGTTGGCTGATCTGAACGATCGCGCCAGTTTGGTCTATCGATTGATAGGTAACCCTTTGATTTATAACTGTCTGTTCCATGAACTCGATGGAAGGTGGGGATGTTGGTCAGGCTCGGCGTTGAATGCTCGCTATTGCCGTAAACAAACCGGATCTGCCACTGGCACCTTCCTGTTTTGGGGAATAGACCCTGATGGACATAGGGTGCCATTGGCGCCGATTCAGCAAAAAGGCAAGCCACCTAGCCTGTGTGGAAGAACCGATAAGAAGACAAAGTGGCAGATCCCCTTGACTCCCAGTGGTATCGCCGAGGCGCTGCAGGCGGGTTGCCTGCTTCCGTCACTGTTTACCAGTTACTTTGTCTTAGCGCTTTCCCGTGGCATCAACTGTTTAGGTGGTTATTACCAGGCGGCGTATCTACCTGAGATGCAGCGGGGACTGCTTGCCGCACTCAGTGTGGGCGGCGCTTCTGAGTCAGTAATACAAAGTGTTAAGGGAGTACCTACCACCAGCTACCTATCGGGAATGCAAGCCGTGTTAGGGGCGAGTGAACAAGGGGGATTATCGCTGGCCGGGCCGGTCGAAATTATTGCAGGGGGAGGTCTGAGTCAGCTTGATATTGAGCGTATTAAGACCACCAGTGTGCTAGATGCACATATAGCCTCATTGCCTGAAACACTTGCTGATGCAGCTCCTGAGTTGCTGCTGCAAGGCTGGCAAGCAAGGTTATCTTACGAACGATATTTTTCCATCAATCGACAAAAACCAGAAGGGGATAGGTTATTTAAACGCAGTTGATCTTGGGTTGGCGAAACGTCGGATAAGGAGCAAGTAATGAGTACAGTGAGCAAGGTATTTCAATACACGGGGGCACTGTTGATGGCTGTTATGATGACAGTGGCGACGAGTGATGAACTCGATGTGAATAATACGCCCAACATCAAGGAAAGCGTGAGTACGGTGCCGACCTCCAATGAGGGTAGGCGGTGGCGGATCGGTTATTACGAAGGCGGTGAATACATAAAATATCAACAGGTGCTGATGGCGACGGTTAAGGGGTTGATGAACCTAGGATGGATTAAGCCCCTGGATATTCCAGAGCAAGAAGGCGAGCAGACTCAACAACTGTGGCAGTGGCTGGCAACGGAAGTGAAGAGTGATTACGTCGAATTTGTCAGCGACGCTTATTTCAGCATTAACTGGGACGATGAAAAACGCGATGGTATTGCCGCTGCCGCGGTAAAACGGCTCGGTGAAACGCGAGATCTGGATTTAATGATAGCTATGGGCACCTGGGCAGGAAAAGATCTGGCGAACAACAGACATCATACGCCTTTGATGGTGCTATCGACCAGCGACCCTATTTCCGCGGGCATCATTAAAAGTGTTGACGACTCAGGCTATCGCCATGTCCACGCGATGGTTGACCCTTATCGGTATGAACGCCAGATACGGGTATTTCATGACAGCGTCGGGTTTAAAAAGTTGGGTGTGGCGTATGAAAACACGGTCAACGGCAGAAGTTATGCGGCGCTGGAGACCTTGCTAGAAGTAGGCAAACAACTGGACTTTAGTGTAGAGCATTGCCACACCCAGAGTGATATTAGTGATACCAAGTTGGCAGAGCAAAGTGTTGTCGATTGTTTCACTAAATTAGGGAAAAGCGTGGATGCTATTTATGTCACCGAGCAAGGGGGGGTGACACAGAGGTCGCTGCCAGAGTTGGTGCGTATCTCAAATCAGTTTCATATTCCTACATTCTCCCAGGCGGGCTCAGAGCAGGTGAAATATGGCTTTCTGGCAAGCCTTTCTCAAGCCGGATATCGCTATATAGGTGAGTTTCACGCCACTACTTTTAGTAAGGTCTTCAACGGAGCGAATCCAAATGATCTTGATCAGCTGTATGAGGCGCGTCCTAAGATGGCCATTAATATGAAAACGGCGGAAATCATTGGATTTGATATGCCGCTACTTTTATTGGGCGCAGCGGATGAGATTTATCGCGATATAGCACAAACAAAATAACCCAGTGTACAGGAATTGATAGGGAGCAAAGGGATGGCCAAACATGAAAGTAGGTTCATCATGTGGCGTGTACTGTTAACTGGGTGGAAAATACTTGCTGCGGTCATCGTCATTTCGATTGGAGTTTCCAGCAGCGCACTCGGTGCCGAACAGGACTTTGCTACCACACCGGCGGTTAAACAAGGTCGTGCCTGGCGAATCGCTTATTATGAGGGTGGTCAGCAAAGTAGTTATTACCACTATCTCGCCTCCAGCATTAAAGGGCTGATGAGCTTGGGCTGGATCGAGCGAAGACGAATACCCAGTTTCAAGGGAAATGACACCCGGGCGCTGTGGAATTGGTTGGTAGAGCATGGCAGCGGGCCCTATATCACGTTTGTGAGTGACGGGTATTACGCCGCGGGTTGGGACAAGCAAGCTCACTATGCCCTGAGTAAAAAGGTGATCCGCCAGCTAAATACCCGGGATGATATTGACCTGGTTATCGCCATGGGAACATGGGCAGGAAGAGCGCTAGCCACCCATGAGCATGATACGCCGACCATAGTGATGTCGAGCAATGATCCCATTGGGGCGGGTATTATCAAAAGTATCGACGATTCGGGTATGGAACATATTTATGCTCGTGTCGACCCCTACCGAACTGAACGCCAGGTTCGCATGTTTCACAATCTGCTGGGTTTTAAGAAGCTAGGGGTTGCCTACGAAAGTGGTATTAGTGGTCGAAGTCATGCCGCGTTAGAGCTGATCGACAAAGTGGCAAAGGTGGGTGGATTTGAAGTTGTCCCTTGTTATACCAAAGACGATATTGCCGATCTAAAGCAGGCGGGTGAAGCTGTCATTGACTGTTTTCACCGGCTTGCCCGGCAAGCTGACGCCATTTATGTCACAAATCAGAGAGGGGTCAACGACCAAACACTGCCCAAACTGGTGAAAATATCCCATGACTACCGCATACCGACGTTTTCCCAGTACGGGGAAGAGCAGGTGAGAAAGGGGATTTTACTGAGCCTTTCCCGGCAAGGCTTTGACGAGGTCGGGTTATTTCTGGCCCGAACCATGGCAAGGGTAATGAACGGCGCCAAACCCAGGCAGCTAGAACAGCTATTTGAAGAGAAGGCTAATGTGGTTATCAACCTGAAGACGGCGGAGAAAATAGGCCTATATGTATATGCCGATTTGTTGGCGGTAGCCGATAAGATTTATCGGGATATTGAGATGGTTGAATAGCAGTAAGGCTCGATAATAATCGTTGTTGTGACAGCCGTGGTAATCGCAGGATGGAGGACAAATGTTTAGCTCTTTTCGTGGCAAAATAATCAGCCTGATCGTCATCATTATGGCAGTCACGTCTGCGACCATTATGTACGCAACACACAGGTACGTGGGCAATGCAATGACCCATGCCGAGGAAACTTCTGCACTCAACGTGATACAGCTGGTCGAGCTAAATATCATGGGGGGTTATAACAGGCTTATGTCCGACAAGATAGATATATTGTCCCAGCTCGATAAGGATCTTACCCAGATATCGGCAATGTCTGCATCGGTCCTGGACGAGTACTTCAGGCTGAGTCAAAGTGGCAGAATAACTGACGAACAGGCTCAGGCCGCAGCACAACGCTGGTTGAAAACCGTCAAGTTTGATCGTGGTGAACTATTTCTGTTTGACCGTATGGGCACTATCATTTCACACCCAAACCCTCAAATCGAAGGCAGCTCCATTACCGGTCTGAGAGATCTGAAAGGGCGGCAACTGGCCAAAGTCATGCGCTATGGTGCGTTAAAGCCTGAAGGGGATAAAGGGGTTTTTTACTGGCAAAAACCGGGCCAGGATCATACCAGCAAGCTGATGGGGCGCTTTAATCCTATCCCGGGCTGGCAATGGACGCTGGTGGCGATTGTTAACTTCGAAAATATTGAACAGCAGAGTGTCCAGAAAATGGACACCATAGTGGAGGTGTTGAAAAAGACCTTCGCCAAGATCCGAGTGGCACGAACCGGTTATGTGTTTTTGTTCACCGGTGACAAGGAGCTATTGATCCCGCCGCCTGGGGCATACGCCCCGTCAGACGAGGGAGAGTTAAACCCGAATATAGGACCTTTACTTGATAGCCTGATCCAGGCTGACAGGAGGGATAAAGCGTTTTATCTCTACGGCGATCCTTTTGGTGCTGACCATCAACAAGTTAAGTCCTACATCAGTTACATCAAGGCGTTTGATTGGTATCTGGTCACCGTTGTGCCAGTGAGTGAAATCCAGGCGCCGGCTGAAGCCCTGGTGGGACAGCAAAGTCAGATTATTTTATTTATCTTCTGCGCCAGTATTGTGGCTACCTTTTTTATGGTGGCCAAGATATCCCAGCCGCTGAATATTCTGACTAATTACGCCAAGACATTGCCAAAACATGACTTTACCAGAGAGAACGAAGCCAGCGTCGAAGTTAACGATTTGGCGGTAAAGAACCGGGACGAAATCGGACGGCTGGCCGAGTCGTTTGTTTTTATGGAAATTGAGTTAAAGAAAAATATTCAGCAGGCCAGATCGGATAAAGAAGTTGCCGAAACCGCCAGCCGGGCAAAGAGTGAATTCCTTGCCACCATGAGCCATGAAATTAGAACGCCGATGAACGGTATTTTAGGGATGGCGGAGTTAGTACTGGATACTGAACTGACGCCAAGGCAACGACGGTTTATTAATGGTATCTATCGTTCCGGTGAAAGCTTGTTGTCTGTTATTAACGACATATTGGATTTTTCTAAAATTGAATCGGGAAAAATGCAATTGGATGATCAGCCATTTAACCCCGCTGAGCTAATCGAAGATCTCTCCGACGTTTTCGCCCCCCGGGCACAAGATAAGGAGCTGGACTTATTGTTCCGGATCCCTCCTCACCTTCACATGTCTGTTAACGGGGATGCTGGTCGCTTGCGGCAAATTTTAGTCAACTTAGTGGGTAATGCGATTAAATTTACCAAATCTGGTGAGGTGGTGGTTGAAGTGGCCAGTGCACAAGAATCGGACACGGAACTCGAATTGCGCTTCCAAGTAAAAGATAGCGGTATCGGTATTTCGCCGAAAAAATTGTCTGCGATTTTTGACTCTTTCTCCCAAGCTGACAGCTCTACAACCCGAGTATACGGCGGTACTGGGCTTGGGCTAACGATTTCTAAACGACTCGTGGAAATGATGGATGGCAAAATTGGTGTGCAGAGTGAATTGGGCAAGGGCAGCACTTTCTGGTTTGCCTTAGTATTACCCAAAGTAAGTCAGACGATGGATGTGGTACCGGCAGAAAAAGTGAACTTAACTGGCCTGCGGGTATTGCTGGTGGATGACAGCGCCACAAATCGGGAAATAATAACCCATTACTTAGTATCATGCGGTGTTGTCACCGATCTTGCCGAAAACGGTAAGCAGGCGCTAGCTATGTCTTATGCCGCAAACAGGGCAGAGAAGCCCTACCAGGTAGTGGTCCTCGATATGAAAATGCCTGGTATGAGTGGTATGGATCTGGCTCGAGCGATGAAAGCAGACCAACAACTGTCAGATATAAAATTGATCATGCTCAGCTCTATTGACTACCCCGATGATTCGAGTACAGGCCGCGATATCGGCATACTGCGGTGCCTGAGTAAACCGGTGCGTCAATTGGAACTCTATCAGGCCTTGGAAGATGTGGTTGGCTTCTGTAATGAGAAAGAAGATCTCGCTGAAACCCCGTCAGGTGTAATACGAAGCCGTGTTCAAATAAGCCTTAAGGGACGCATCCTCTTGGTAGAAGATCACCCTATCAACCAACAGGTTGCCATGGAAATGTTGACGCAGCTAGGTTTAGAAACCGAGCTTGCCTGTAACGGACTCGAAGCCATAGATAAATTTGAGCATAAGCGCTACGACTTGATCCTGATGGATTGCCAGTTACCTGAAATGGATGGTTACCAGGCAACATCCCATATACGCCAATCAGGCAGCAAGAATGCGGATGTGCCAATTATTGCGTTGACGGCCAACGCACTGGAGGAAGATAAAGGACGATGTTTGGCTGCCGGGATGAATGATTATCTTGCAAAACCGTTTAACAAACAACAAATGATAGCGCTGTTACGGCAATGGTTGCCGGAATTGGCAGCCAAGACGTACAGGAATCAGGTGAGTGGGCAGAGTGGTTTATTGCCCGATGTTAAGCCGGTGGCTAACGGCAACGCTGGCAGTATTTCTTCGACCGAAGTGGATATTAAACCAGGGGAGAGTCTCCTCGATCCGGTTGTTATTGGTCAACTACTCGAAATGGATAAAACTGGCGGCTTTCTAGCCAGAATAGTCGATGCTTATTTACACAAGTCGCCAGATGATCTGAAGCAGGTTAGGGCTGCTGTCGCACAGCTTGAGCCAGAAGCGATCAGGCGGTCGGCACATAGTTTTAAGTCCAGCAGCGGCAATTTAGGTGCGCAAGGATTGGTTGAATTATGTAAAAAAATGGAATTGGCTAGTAGCCAGGCAGATCTCGCTGATTATTCTGAGTTATTAACTGAAATTGAAGCCGAATATGACCGTGTTCAGGCCGCATTAATCGAGGTTTCAAGGAGTACTTATGCATAAGGGAATATTGGATAACAGCCGCAAGGATTGGCTAAAAGTCATGATCGTCGATGATGATATCACGGCCCGCATGTTAGCAGTGGAATCCCTGAGTCAGCAAGGGTTTGCTGTGCTGGAAGCGGAAGACGGTTTACAGGCGTTGCATGTGTTTGCAGAAAATAACCCGGACATAGTGCTGATGGATGTGGATATGCCGAAGTTGGATGGATTTGAGAGCTGTCGGCAACTGCGCAGCTTAGGCCAAGGACGAACGGTGCCAATCCTGATGGTGACAGGACGAGATGATATTGCGTCTATAGAAAGGGCATACGAAGCTGGTGCAACAGATTTTACTTCAAAGCCTATTAATTGGCGGATCTTAGGTCATAGGATCCGCTATATGGTGCGGGCAAGCGAAGTGCTCAAACAGCTACGAAAGAGTGAAGCTAGGCTCGATAATGCTCAGCGACTTGCTAAGTTAGGTAATTGGGAATGGGAAAAAAGTAGCAAACAAATAATCTGGTCTGAGCAAGTATTCCGAATGTTAGGGTTACACCCGGATGGTGGCCTACTAACCCTTGAGGCCCTAATTGATAGAGTTAATGCGGAAGATAAGGAACGGGTGAAACTATGGTTTGACAATGTGAGGAATAAAGCGTGTTCACCCTCGATTATTCTAAGGGTCAAGGATGAAGCAGGGCAGGAACTTACTTTACAAATGCAAGCTGAGACTGAAGCGGACATCAGCGGCAACATTGGATTGACGGCTGGCACCATTCTGGATGTGACCCAGCTAAAACAAGCGGAAAGCAGGATTATCGAGTTGGCGCACTTTGATGCTTTAACCGGCCTTGCGAACCGACTGGTATTTAAAGAACGTGTTGACCAGGCTTTGGATATGGCACAGCGTTATCAGGATATTTCAGCGATTCTATTTGTCGATCTCGACAATTTCAAAAGGGTCAATGATACCCTGGGCCATTCGGCAGGAGATCAGTTGCTGATGGAAGTGGCGACCAGGTTACGGAATAGTGTCCGTTTAAGCGACAGGGTGAATAGCGTTGACGCCCATCAGGTTGCCCGCTTTGGCGGAGATGAGTTCGCCATCGTACTGACGAGATTAAACCATAAAAGTGATGCGGGGGAAGTCGCTCAGCGTATTTTAACCGCCTTGGCCGTCCCCGTAATGCTGGACGATAATGAGGTGGTTGTTTCGTCAAGCATAGGTATAGCAATAGCAACACCAGATAATTGTAAGGGGGAAACTTTCCTCAAAAATGCCGATACAGCCATGTATTACGCGAAGAACTCCGGGAAAAACCGGTATGAATATTACTCTGAAGAAATGGATGTCGGCGCTCAGCGAAAGTTGAAGCTAGAAATTGGTTTACGTCGGGCTATAGAAAGAAACGAGCTATACATTGTTTACCAGCCTCAACTTGAATTGGAATCAGAAACTGTGGTTGGGGTTGAAGCCTTGTTGCGATGGCGAAGTCCAGAACTCGGCTCCGTATCGCCGGATGAATTTATTTCTGTGGCTGAAGATTGTGGGCTGATTGTTTCCATCGGTGAGTGGGTACTAAGAAAGGCTTGTGCACAGGCTAAAGCTTGGTTGGACGATGGATTGCCAGAGCTTAGAATGGCGGTTAATTTATCTGCCCGTCAGTTTGTCGGCCAGGATGTCTCATTGACTGTAGCCAAGGTGCTGGATGAGAGCGGTTTCCCTGCCGCAAGCCTTGAACTTGAAATCACAGAAAGCGTGCTGATTGATGATATCAAAGGGGCAACGGATATACTCCAAAAGTTGAAACGCTTGGGTGTTACTCTGGCTATTGATGATTTTGGTACAGGTTATTCCAGCCTGAACTACCTCAAACGATTTCCCGTCGACAGGCTGAAAATAGACCGTTCGTTTATCACAAATATTACCTCAAATAAGAATGATGCCGCCATGACTCTGGCTATGGTTGCCATGGCCCATAGCCTGAAGCTTAACGTTGTTGCTGAGGGGGTTGAAACTGCAGAGCAGCAGAGTTTTCTTCGAGAGCGTTATTGCGATGAAGTCCAGGGATTTGGCTTTAGCCGCCCAATCAGTGCGCAACAGGTGGCTGAGCTACTTAGTTCCCGGCAGAAAACTCACTTTTAAAGCACAACTTACCTATTGCGGATAAGTCGATTATTATTGGCTTGGGTTATTTATAACCAGAATGGTTATACTTGCTTTGTTATTATAAGAAATTGTTATAGCAAAGTGTTTTCAGGGGATATTTTGTCTGGCTAGTCGTGGCCATATGCTCATTCTTCCGGAAAGCACGCCAGTATCAGGCTGCTTTTTTGTATGGCCCTCGTTTTCGCTTTCTCTCCACATCTCGCACCAAAGCGCCCAGGCGATGAATGTTCTTCGCCACAACCGCCAGCGCGGCATAACGCTTGAAACCGGCTAGACTATGATCGCGACACGTATCCAGACCATGCACTTCCAGACCGTTAATGGCCGCTTCAACTGCGGAGTGCTTTATTTTTGTTTCGACAAACTCGGGCGCGTACTCATGTGCTTGCTCTGCTTTCGACAGTCGGCCTTTCTTTGGCAGCACTGTTAGCTCAAGTCGCTGCTTGAGTTTCTCCTGATTTGCCTTGCTATGAAAACCCTTATCGAAGCTGTATCTCTTTAGGCCGGCATACCGGTTTTGACTTTCTTCGACCATAGCAACAGCAACCTTGTCATCCGTCTGCTTTTCCATCACCTGATGATGCAAAATAAAGCAGTCGCTGTCAGCCATTATACAGACTCGAAGCCCCAGCTCAACCGGTACGCCAGCCTTGCCTTTACTGATCCATTCGGTGTGTGGCTGAAAGATTGAAAATATCTTTTCAGCGTGAGGGATCTTCTCTCCCTCCAAAACGTGTCTGCGGATCTGGTCGATTTTCCGCTTGACATGACCAAGGTGGTTATCCAGTTTCGCCAGCTCCAAGTTGAATAAACCGTATTTATGACGCAGTAGTTCACGGGTTTGCCGGGTGCGATCTTCGACCTTCTGAGTGGCTCGATTAAGGCCTGTTGTACCCGCTCAAGCTGGCGCTGTTGCTTAGCCTCATCTTTCGACGTGGAATGCTTGAGTTTCTGAGCCTTGCGATACAGCTTCTTAAACTGGCGGATATTGTAGCGATACTGCCGCCACAGGCTGTGGCCAAAGGGTTGACACAAGACGGCGCATTCTTCGATGGTCTTTCTGACACTCGATTCCGTAGGTTTTATTACTTGATTTTTTAAGGAAGTAGTCTACTGAAGGATCGGACTGCTGAAGTGACTCCTGCCAATGCCTTGCAAGGACAGTTAACATCACAGCAGCAGACCGACAGGTCTATATTGATGCTATTACCATTTTTATTCAAGTGATGGTCATGCTCATCAGACCTCTTCCCCACGTTACTGCATTTATTGACCAACTTAATGAGGCGATTATTCCAAGTAAGCCCTCCGCTAAGCTGTCCAGAACCCACAAAACCTGGCTTCAAGTGGTACTGATGGGCATTATTGTCACCCAATCGCTTAACTGGGCGGCATTTGAACGGCGCTCTGTTGGCGTCTACAAGCAAGAATGGTTAAGTTGGGTATTCCATTATGCAAGTATCTCTTGGGGCTTGCTTTTGCGGAGCAGCGTTCAGATGATACTGAAGCACTACGGTATCAGACAGGGCGTGTTGGTCATTGACGACACGGATAAGTGCCGCTGTAAGAGAACCTCTCGAATTTCAACTGCCCACAAGGTGAAAGATAAAGCGACCGGAGGCTATTTTAACGCTCAGGAGCTGCTTTTCATGGTGATCGTGACGGACAAAGCCACATTCCCTGTCGATTTTCGCTTTTATGTCCCCGATCCTGACGTCAGCGCATGGCGAAAGGAAAATAAGCAATTAAAGCACAAAGGGATCCCTGCCAGTGAACGGCCACGCTGTCCCACGCCAGATCGTCAAGTTTATCCAACGAAACAAATGCTGGCGCTGGAGATGCTTGATGCATTCAGCCATCATTTCTCTGACATATCCCTCAACGCAGTGATTGCGGACGCCCTTTATGGGACAGGTAATTTCATGGATAAGGCGCAAGAAATAACGGGCGCACAGGTGATCAGTCAGTTACGTAGAAACCAGCTGGTACGCATGAAGGGGCGAAATGTCCAGTTGAAGAATTACTTTGCTCGTCAACCTGGCGTCGAAACCGAGCTTATGATCCGGGGACAAAAGAGCCAGAAGGTGGTCATGCTCGGCGCGAGGCTTCATGTCAAGGCGCATGGTAAAAAGCGTTTTGTAGTCGCATTGAAGTATGAAGGCGAATCGGAATATAGGTTCTTGGTGGCAGCGGATCTTAGCTGGAGACATGGGGATATAGCCAGGGCATATACGCCTCGCTGGTTGGTCGAGGTTTTTATTGAGGACTGGAAGGCCCACGGAGGGTGGAGCAGATTGAGCAAACACAGGGGTGAAAAGGGGTCGACGCAAGGCGTGATCCTGAGTCTACTGTGCGATCACATGTTGCTTCTTCATCCGGAGCAATCCACCCGCCTTAAAAACAAACAGCCCGGGTTACCCGTTGGCTGCCTGACTGAGCGGATGAGGACGGATGCACTGGTGGACACGATAGCTGAAGTGGTGCGATCAGAAGATCCCCAGTCCAGCCTGGAACAATTGTCCGCGGGCTTGCGGGATGTACTGCCAGACAGAAAATCAACGAAGCATATGGCGGGCCTTGACTTGGGACGGATGGAAGCGACGCCATCGTTGAAATATAAGGCCGCAGCGTAGACTAAATGTTGTTGTTTGCAACAACTAAAAACTACGGAATCGAGTGACAGTGTCAAATAACAGATTTATATCGGTGGGATAATGGACATGGGTTTCAACGACAAACGAATCACAGCGCCCGGTGATTGCGTTGTTTTCGTCCTTTTTTAGCAGGCGGTGGCTTGCCTTCACCACGCACTGGTTTATCCAGACTAGCAACTCGGGAGTGAACAACATCAGGTTGTCTCTGATGCTCTGCAAGCTGAACTTTCTGTTGTCACACCAGTCGCTCAATCCGAGCATGGCGCGGATGGTATTGTGTTGATTGGCCAGTTCATGAATACGATCAAAATCGGCATTCAGGCCAAGGCGCAACATCCCAAGTACCAGAATGGTCCACTGATCCATACCGGGGCGGCCAGTATCGGTGCTGGCGCTTTCACCGTCCTCGTTAATAGGTACGATCTCAGCGAATATGGTGAATACCTCCTCGCGTAATTCCGGCATGATGTAAATGTACTGAAGGATAATGAGAAGCTTGGGAATATCATCACGGGACTTGGGATCGAATTCGATGTTGGCAATGTCAGCTTCACAAAGTTTGAGCTGAGAATTGAGCACTTCTCTCATAGGATTTCGCCGCCTGAAGTTTTTTGAAAAATGAAGATATAACCCCTACAGGTCGAGACAAAGTATAGGAAAATGCTACAAGATCAGGCTATTACAGGCGTTTTTTCCTTATAACAAGCGATCATAAGTCAGAATAAGATATTCAATTTTACCGTATCATGTTGAATTTTATAGTGAATCAAGTTTTCGTTCAGATACTACTTAATTGCCAGCCTGGCGATTATGATTAAAGTAGATGCGATACGAGCAGGTTTTTAATAGTTGTTTGCTCAATGAATAAATTGGCAACACTAGTCACCAGTATGATACTGAAATGAGCGGATAAGCTTTGCTTTTATCGATATTTGGTATAGCAGGCAACTGCTTATTGTTATCTCAATGAAGGCGGTAGTAGCTTCCCTGCTAGCCGGATGTAAGCTCTGCTTGGCTGGTTGAGGAAACATAAACAAACTCGTTTTAGCGTGAAACTAACCCAGTGTCAAGCTCGAGTCTATGATTAGAGTAATCACATCCTAACCCTCCTCAGGGTTGATTTTTCGAGTAGGAGATTCGTAAGTGAAAGCTCTTATTGTTGAACCCTCTAAAACCTACCAGCTGCTGTTAGAAGAATTGCTTTATGGTGTATCGATTGCTGTTGTTAAGGCACATAGTGCCAAGGAAGCCCTGTCTGTCGCAGATGGTGAGGAGTTTGATCTGATTTGTCTCGCTAGGCATTTACCCGATGCGGACGGGCTTGAGCTATGTGAAAAGCTGAAATATGCTGGGGCAAATAAACATACACCTGTTTTTATGCTTACTTCAAAACGTGATGATGAATTGGTGACCGCCGCAAGAGCAGCCGGGATCCGCGAGGTATTTGAGAAAACAAGTGTCCCTGAACTTAAGGTATTATTTGCTAACCTGACTAAGTCTGAGCGGCTGGTCGACAGGATCAAAGGCAAGGTACTTTATGTTGAAGATCAGCAATCAGTCGCCAATATGACTCAGGATATTCTAGAAAATATGGGGTTGACGGTTGAGCACTTTACCCATGCTGACCCTGCATTTACAACGCTTAACAGCGAGGGTTGTGACCTGGTATTGCTGGATATGGTGTTACCCGGAAATATGGACGGCTTCGCTTTGATCCGCGCCATTCGGGGTTTAGATAATGGTAACAGCCTGATACCCATTCTCACCCTCTCAGCAAGACCGGACATCACTCAGAGAGTCGATGCGTTAAAGATGGGAGCGAATGATTTTGTGACTAAGCCAGTTTTAAGCGCTGAGCTGGAAGTGAGGGTAAGGAATCTGATCAAGGCCAAACAGTTATATGATGAAGTGGAGCGACAGCGCCAGCGGCTCGAAAAATAGCTTTGACAGACGCGGCTACTGCCTTGTATACCGTTACTTTTTATTGGAGAGTGCCAAAAAGGAACTTAGTAAAGCCGGGCGCCATCAGCATAAGGTGGGAGTCATAGTCATTGGCCTGGATTTCTTTAAAGCTATTAATGATAAACAGGCTAATCGACTATGGTGGCAGGCAGCCATAGGGTGTAGGTCAAGCCTTTTCCAGGGGTACTAGTGGCTTGTATTTTTCCTTTCAATCTCTGAGTCACCAGGTTATAGACTATATGTGTCCCTAATCCTGAGCCGCCAGTGCCTCTTTTAGTGGTGAAAAAGGGGTCGAAAAGTTTCTCCAAGTGCTCTTCGCTGACTCCGTTACCGTCATCTGAATAGCCCAGTTGTATTTGGTCCTTATGCAAGGTGGCTTTAATTGAGATAACCCCTTCAGTTTGTGGTTCAAAACCGTGGGTCAGGGAATTGAGCACCAGGTTTGTGATAATTTGGGAAATTGCGCCAGGATAACTGGTGATATCCAGTTGTTGATCTATATCTAGCTCTAAGGTGATCGGGCGGTTTTTAAGTTTAGGTTTAAGGGAAAAAAGCACTTCTTCAATGTAACTTCTTAACGAAAACTGACGTATATCTTCGTGAGTTTGGTCTACAGTGACCTGTTTAAAGCTGTTTAACTGTTGTGTTGCGCGTTCGATATTGTGGCAAATAATGTCACAGCTCTCGCCGAGGGTGTCACTAAATTGTCGCAAATAGGCGCGTGATACCTTGCCTCCTTCACAGCTGGCGATAAAGCGTTTTTTTTCTTCCGCCAGGTGTGTTGCGGCAGTTAAGCAGACCCCAATAGGGGTATTAATCTCATGAGCGACACCCGCAACCAAACCACCCAGCGCCGCCATCTTGTCTCTTTCAACCAGTTGTTGCTGAGTTTGCTTCAGTTGTGTCAGGGCGTCCTCAAGGCTTTCGTTAGCTCGGGTTAGCGCGTGGGTTCTTTGTTCTACTCTTTGTTCAAGATCATCATTGACTTGCTTTAGTTCAGCTTTGGCTTCCCGGGTTTTATTGATCTCTTTTTCCAACAATTTAATATTATCGGTTTGTTGCTTAGCATGGTCCTCAAGTAATTTTTGTTTCTCCTGAAAATAGTCTATGCGACTGCGTAACTCCTCGGGAGAAAGTTGCATTCTCGCTAACAACTCAGAATAAACGTTAGACAATTTATCCAGTTCTGATTGGCTGAACAAACCACAGGTATGCAGCGCTTTATGTGATGCAGCTGCGCCTATACTGCCAGCCAGCTTATTGCACGCTTCTTTTTGCAGTAAAGAGAGGTCCAAAATATCGATGTGTTATTGGCCTTTGATTTGCGCCTTATTCAGGCAATGGAGCAACATATTCTCAGCTTGGTCGACACTGACGTAACGGCAAAAGGTTTCCCTTAATTTATGTTTCTTGGATTTAAGTTCAATATCGCACGACAACTGGCTTTTTTGTGCGAACCCTTTTTCCTCGTTCAGCTCAGTGATGATATCGTGTGCAACCGCCTGAGCTTCGTCTGATACTTTCCCCGTTTGTGAGCCTAAAACAAAACCGCCAATATTAACCAGCAAAGACCAGGAAATAGCGTGAGTGAGATTGTCTTGCAGATTAATATTAAACAGTTGCTCGGGACGCAACCAACTTATGCCAAACAACCCCTCATCGATAAATTCCAGTGGCAGCCAGCCACTTTTTGCCAGGGCAGGAAGTAACAGGGTGTATAACCAAGTAAGAAAACCCAACATTAAGCCAAGTTTGGCGCCATTTTCATGACCTCCCTGCCAGAAAATACCACCGATGATTGCCGGAGCGAACTGTAACACGGCGACAAAAGAGATAATGCCGATATTGACTAAGATAAATGAATCGCCAATTAAACGGTTATAAGAATAAGCTGCCATCAGCAGGATAACGACACAAACCCACCTTAGCTGCAGCAGGTATTTTCTGCCTTTGCTTAGTTTATCAACGTGTTCGATGATAGGAAGTAGTAAGTGGTTTGTAGTCATGGTGGAGAGGGTCATCACACTTATCATGATCATTCCGGTGGCGGCAGAGAATCCACCGAGAAACACCAGTAATGATATACCAATGGCGCCCGCATCCAGAGGGAGTCTTAATAAGTAGGTATCGGCCAAGGCTGGTTGATAACCCAGTAATAAACCGGCGGCGGCGATGGGCAGAACAAATAGGTTGATCAGCAGCATATAGCAAAGAAACAGCCACCTGGCCCTGCTGACATGGGATTCGTTGGCATTTTCAATGATAGCAACATGAAATTGACGAGGCAGAAACAGGAAGCCAAAAAATCCCAGTAGACTAATGGCAAACCAAGAGCTGATTTGCGGGGGAGTTGGAATAGCGAGCAATTGTGGGCTTGTCTCTGCTTTACTGGCTATTTGATTAAAAATGTCACTGATTCCGTCATACAGAACAAAACAAATAAACAGGCCTGTAACCAGAAAAGCCACCAGTTTAAATAAACCTTCGGCGGCCAACGCCACCATCATTCCTGGGTGTCGCTCTGTGGGATCCAGGTGGCGTACCCCAAACATGATGGTAAAGAACACCAGTAGTAGGATAATAAAGAGATCCAAGTGATCTCCCATCAAGCCTATCCCCTGATAAAATCGAACCAGCGTTTCCGACTTATGCAGCCGTCGCCACCGTTTGTTTTATATGCTCACAGAAATCCACCTCGTTGCGTGTTTCAGCGATACGATAATTCATTATCTGACCCGTCAATGCCTGGATACCTGTTTTTTCATCTACTGACACAGTAAGGAAAAACTGTTTAAAATAGCCTTGAGCTGCAGTGTTAAATAGGGGGTTATGCCTATTAAGCAAATCAGGGTGACTAATGCAGCCAGGTTTGGGGTGGGACTTGTTGTAACGGGTGGAAATAAAGTCGGCAATACTAGTGATATGGTAGCGCCGAGATAGAGGGCCAAATAAAGTATACCTTTACTGGCAGCAAGACCAATACTGCCGTAAAAGGTCCAAGAGGTAAAAAAAACGGTAAGCGACAGGCTATATACCAAACCATTAGATTTAATTTTCTGTGCAAACTTGTTGTTGCTTTCTCCCCATTTGGCAATGACAAAAAGGGGACCGGTCAAACCTGGGTAACAGCTCACGATAGATCGGTAGGAGCCGAATCCATCTCAGGGATGAGATGTTAAATGCATGGATGCGCGTTCGGCGAACCTTGTGGGCACGGGCTTCGCCCTCTTCACTTATTAGAGAGGCATCTGCTCCTTCAGAGGGCGCTAAATTGTTACCCTTATTCCCGTTATTTGATGGGTTCCACAAAAAGTATGCTCATATAAAGCAGGATCACAAAAACCAGGTATCCGGACTCAAACATCTGGTTTGCTCTTCGGCGCAGGTGGTTTTTTATCCAGCCAGAAAAAAACGACGATAGCCATTAGCCACATCAAATTGTAAATAATCAAGACATAACCAATGGAGAAAGGCGTGACATTAAAGGCGGGCAGGGCAGCGAGGAAAAAACAGATAAGCAGTAAGTAACACCGGCTGGCATTACTTATTTTTTTACGCTTGTAATCCGGCATAGCTGCTCCTTATGTTTTATAAGAAGTTTAGCAGCTTGGCGAAAGACAAAAGGGGCCATTAAAGACCCCTTGGTGCTCAGATTACCTGATCCGCAGCGGAACCTTGGCAGTCTGATTACATACAAAAGGCTTTTTAAGACCCCTTGTTATGTAGTTTATCGGTTCCGCGTTCGGAGCCGGTTTCCACAAATTACTTGATTACACGAAGGACAGGGCTTTCAGATACAGTCACTGCACCGGAAAGTTTATTCAGCTCTTTGATCTCGTCCATATTGGAGATAACCACAGGTGTTAACGTAGACTTAGCTTTCTCTTCCAGCAGGGCCAGATCGAACTCGATGATAGTATCACCTTTCTTCACTTGCTGGCCTTCTTGGGCGATACGCTTAAAGCCTTCGCCTTTCAGTTCGACGGTATCAATACCGAAATGAACGAATAGCTCAATACCGCTATCTGATTCGATAGAGAATGCATGGTTAGTTTCGAAGATTTTGCCAATCGTGCCGTCTACCGGAGCGACCATTTTGTCACCCGATGGTTTGATGGCAATACCGTCACCAACGATTTTTTCTGCGAATACTACGTCTGGCACATCTTCAATCGGTACGATTTCACCAGAAATTGGGGCGAAAATTTCAATCCCGCCTTGATCCTGGCTGTCGTCAGAAACCAATTTTTTCAGTTTATCAAAAAGACCCATAGTCATTGCTCCTAATCTTTTACATTCAAGGGATTGCGATTAGCAAACCGCCTGTTGTTTCATAAAGTCATCTACTAAAGCTTCGATTTCAGCAGCGGTTGCTACGGACAGACATTTGTCTGCTAAGGCTTTAGCGTCCTGGTAATTTGTATTACGGATTAACTTCTTCACGCGCGGTATAGAAATCGAGCTCATGGAGAATTCATCCAGACCCATACCAAGTAGCAACAGGGTGGCGCGATCATCGCCTGCAAGTTCACCGCACATTCCGGTCCACTTACCATCGGCGTGGGATGCATCAATTACCTGTTTGATTAGGGCTAATACTGCCGGTGTCATAGGGTTGTACAATTCTGAAATTAGCTCGTTACCACGATCCACTGCCAGTGTGTACTGGGTCAGGTCGTTGGTCCCTATGCTAAAGAACTCTACATCCTTTATCAGGTGGTGGGAGATAACTGCCGCAGCAGGTGTCTCAATCATGACCCCGACTTCGACCTTGTCATCAAAATTAATTCCTTCATTGGTAAGCTCAGCTTTCAGCGTTTCCAGAATGTCTTTCAGACGACGGACCTCTTCAACCGATATTACCATAGGGAACATGATGCGCACTTTACCGAAAGCAGATGCTCGTAGCAGGGCTCTCAGTTGTGGATTCATGATCTCCGGGCGGTCAAAACAGATACGGATTGCACGCCAGCCCAAGAACGGGTTTAACTCGGTGGGCAAATCAAGGTAAGGTAGATCTTTGTCACCACCAATATCCATAGTACGGATTATGATAGGTTGATCCGGCATGGCCTCAACGACGGATTTATAAGCAACAAACTGCTCTTCTTCCGTTGGTAGTTGATCCCTGTCCATAAACAGGAACTCAGTACGGTAAAGGCCTACACCTTCAGCGCCGTTACGATGAGCACCATCACAATCTTTCACTGTGCCTATGTTGGCGCAAACTTCAACATGTTTGCCGTCTAAGGTGACAGCAGGCAAGTCTTTCAGCTTAGCCAGCTCTTCCTTCTCCGCCAGGTATTTTTCCTGCACCTGTTTAAACTGAGCCAGTTCGCTCTCAGATGGATTGATCACAACCTTGTTATTTAGCGCATCAAGAACGATAAAGTCACCGTTACATACTCGCTGCGTAATATCGCTAGTACCAACAATAGCAGGTAATTCTAACGAGCGGGCCATGATAGAAGTGTGGGAAGTACGACCGCCGATGTCAGTAATAAAACCTAACACTTTATCCAGATTGATCTGGGCGGTTTCGGAAGGTGTCAGATCCTTGGCGATCAAAATGACTTCTTCGTTAATAGTATTTAGAGAAACAATGTCAATGCCAAGGACATTTTTTAGCAAGCGGCTACCGATATCTCTGAAATCGGCGGCTCTTTCTCTTAAGTAAGGATCATCCAGCTCCTGCAACATAATTGCATTCTGCTCGATAATAAAATGAACGGCGGCATCGGCTGAGGCTTTATTTTCCTTTAAGTGGGTTATGATATCCTGCTCTAACTCTTCATCTTCGAGTAGCATGATATGACCTTCGAAGATCGCCTCTTTTTCTTCACCGAATGTTTTTAGTGCCTGTTGCTTGATATCTTCAAGCTGGGCGGCTGCTTTATCTCTTCCTACGAGGAAGCGTTTTATTTCTTGCTCACTGTCTTCAACTTGTGCGGTGTTGATGACAATTTCATCTTCTTTCAATAAAAGTGCGTTACCGAAAGTGATGCCTGGAGATGCCAGAATACCTGATATCATAACCTTTCCTTTCAAACTGCAAAAAAAGTTGACGTATATTTACTTACTCAAGTTCATCCATTAGTGCAACCAGGATATCAACCGCTTTCTGCTCGTCAGCACCTTCAGCCTTAATGTTAACAGTAGTGCCTTTAGTCAGACCTAAGGTTTGCAGTTTGAATAGGCTCTTTGCACTGGCTGATTTACCATCTACTTCTACAGCGATGTCGGATTGAAATCCCTTGGCTTCTTTAACAAACTGAGCAGCAGGACGAGTGTGAAGGCCATTTGGTGCCGTGATAGTAACAGTCTTTTGATACATGGATGTACCCCATTTTAAGTTTAATTATTTTTCGAGGCAGCAAAGATATGTTGCAGCATATCTTTGGTGCCAGCCATTCTTTTATTGTGTAGTAAAGTAACGAAAAATTTGGCTTGTCAGATTAATCTAGGTCAAGTTTTACGTCACATTTTATCAATTCGCTTCCATGTCACCATAAGGGAAATCCATTATTTGACTAGGCAGTTACAAATTAAAGTATGTTTTAAGGTGAAAAATCATCCTAAATTAGGCGGCTTAGGTCAATATTTTTCTACTTGTGTCACAAAAAAAACGTAAATAACCCTTGAGTCAAGGGTTATTTATTCATGGCGAGAATTAAGTTTTGTCGTTGATATTAAAAAGAAAAGACGCCAAAACTGGCGTCTTTTTAGGTTTTTTCGTAATTTTTATAAAATTACTGCTCTAGCTCTTGGTCTGAGAAGATACCGGCGAACAATGCCGAAGAAAGGTAGCGCTCACCGGAACTTGGTAAGATAACTACGATTTTTTTATCTGCGAATTCTTCAGATTCTGCCAAACGTTTGGCGGCGACCACAGCCGCACCGGAAGAAATACCGGCTAAAATACCTTCTTCTTCCATTAAGCGCTTGGCCATTTCGATGGCGTCGTCGTTAGACACGAGTTCAACGCGGTCGACCATTTCCAGGTCCAGGTTCTTAGGAATGAAACCTGCACCAATGCCCTGAATTTTATGTGGGCCTGGCTTCACTTCTTCGCCGGCAAGGGTCTGAGCGATTACAGGAGAGTCTGTTGGCTCCACAGCAACTGAGATGATTTTTTTGCCTTGCTTGAGTTTGATATAGCGGCTGACGCCTGTGATGGTACCGCCTGTGCCTACGCCGGCAACAAATACATCGACTTCACCATCCGTGTCTTCCCAAATTTCCGGGCCTGTGGTTTGTTCGTGAATTTCCGGGTTAGCCGGGTTTTCAAACTGCTGCAGCAAGACATATTTATCCGGGTTTTCGGCAACGACTTCTTCTGCTTTGGCAATAGCCCCTTTCATGCCTTTGGCGCCATCGGTTAACAGCAGATTTGCGCCTAACGCCTTAAGCAGCTTACGGCGTTCCAGGCTCATGGTGTCAGGCATAGTCAGGGTGATTTTATAACCACGGGCAGCGGCGACAAAGGCCAGGGAGATACCCGTGTTACCACTGGTGGGTTCGATCAACTCTTTACCCGCAACCAAGATGCCTTTTTTCTCGGCATCCCAAATCATATTGGCACCGATACGGCACTTAACGCTGAAGCTAGGGTTACGGCTTTCGACTTTGGCGAATACATTACCTTTGGTCACGCGGTTAAGGCGTACCAGAGGTGTTTTACCAATAGTAGTAGAGTTGTCTTCGTAGATTTTACCCATGGGATTCCCTTTCGTTTAAGTGGCTTACATTAATGACAGAAGTAAAGCTAGCACAGCAGCCCAAAAAGGGAACTGAAGTTTTGTTATAACGATATGTTATTAACTGATAAAGCTTTATACCCAAACAAAGGTAGTTTATAAAACTGCAGGAAAAATCCGAGTCGCCTCTGTATGCTGTTTGGTAATAAGATGACAGAAACATTCAAATAGCGGTATTAAACGAATAGAGTCACTCACGTTATGCTTGATAATGAGTCTAACGCCATTTTAGGATCACCTGGAGATAAAATGATAAAAACTCTAATTACCGGGACCGGACTTTTTACCCCTCCATTTAGCGTATCCAACGACGAGCTGGTCAGTGCTTATAATCAATATGCCGAGTATTTTAACTATGAAAACGGCGCTTCTATCGAAGTGGGTCAAGTAGCCAGGAAGCAGTTATCCAGCAGCGAGTTTATCAAGGCGTCAACGGGTATCGAGTCCAGATTCGTCGTGTCCCGAGAGGGCTTGTTAAACCCGGATATTATGGTGCCGTTGTTACCTGGGCTCAGTGATGATCAGCCCAGTGTGTTGGCGGAAATGGCCATGGAAGCGGCGAAGGAGGCGTTATTAAATGCTGGTATAAAGGGTGAAGAGCTGGATCTTATTATCGTTGCGGCATCCAATAATCAGCGTGCCTACCCCTCGGTCTCAATAGAGCTACAAGCCCTACTGGGGGCTAAGGGGTACGGTTTTGATATGAATGTGGCGGGCTCTTCTGCGACCTTTGCCATTAAGGTGGCCAAAGACGCCATTAGTTCCGGCAGTGCATCTCGCGCCTTAGTCGTTAGCCCGGAAATATGCACCGCCCAGGTGAATTTCAGGGACAGGGAGAGCCACTTTATTTTTGGTGATGCTTGTACCGCTATGGTATTGGAAGCGGACTCTCTGCTGGGTGATAGGTCAGGGTTTGAAGTGGTAGATACCAAACAACATACCGAGTTTTCAAACAATATTCGCAACAATTTTGGATTTTTAAACCGCTGTTCACCGGATACCTTATACAGTAAAGACAAATTGTTCCATCAGGATGGACGTCAGGTGTTTGAAGCCTTGTCGCCTTTGGTGGCGGATGTGATTAAGGAGCAATTGGCGGTTGCAAGCCTGGATGTACTGACGTTAAAGCGATTTTGGTTACACCAGGCCAACAAAGAGTTAAATCAGAGCATTCTTGAGCAGCTGCTTGGTCAGCCGCCGGGTGAAGCCCTGATGCCTTGCGTATTAAAAGACTATGCCAATACTTGTTCAGCAGGAGCGATCATTGCATTTTATCATCATCAGGCTGACTTTAAAGTTGGTGAGTTGGGGTTGCTGTGCACCTTTGGTGCGGGTTATGCCATCGGCTCGGTGCTGTTAAAAAAGGTCTGACCTTGCAGTAATTTTTTCCATTCGATACGGTCTTATAAGGAGGCTGTCCGTTATTTGAGTTTCTGCCATTTCGATATGGCCAAGTTTTATGGGCGGCCAGAAAAGATAAGGACCCGTGTATGCTTGCCAAGATGGAAACCCGGCGCTTCAGTTTGCATTTGCTGATAGCAACCCTGCTGTTTTCATTTTACGGGGTTCAGGTTTGCCCTTTTTTAGACAACTTAACACCACTTTAGTTATTGGGGCCCATAGTGGTTACCTTTGCTTCGTTTAGTGCGCTTATTTTGGTTGTGGTGACCTTTCTTGTAGTAAACAAGGATCTGGAATGGTTAAACGGAGTGGGTAGTCAGCTGCCACGGGAAGTGGCGGAGTATTACATTTTATTCGAAGTGAGTTTTGTGGTGACCGTGATGATGGCCTATGTACTGGCGATTATTGTGGTATATGCTTCGAATCTGAAGTTATTTATATTCAATGAAAACCATGCATTAGCCTCAGTGAGCTTAGGCTATCTTACCTCCCAAGTCCCAGTCACCAGTAATGATGAGTTTGGTATTATGGCGACCCGCACTAACCGTATGATACGTAACCTGGAACAACGAACCAATGAGTTGGATCAAATGCGGGATGTGGCAATCCTTGGTTTGGCTTCGTTAGCGGAAACCAGAGATAATGAAACCGGCGGCCATATTCTTAGGGCGTAAAATCACATCAAAGTGTTGGCGGATACCTTTCGGTAAAACCCGGTTATAAGGGTATTCTCACCACGGAGAATATCGAGCTGATCTATAAATCAGCTCCTTTGCATGATGTGGGTAAGGTTGGGATCCCGGACGCCATTCTACTAAAACCCGGCAAACTGACGGACGAAGAATTTGCCGTTATGAAACAGCATCCACAAATCGGCGCCACAGCCCTCAATGTGGCGTCGGTTCGACTGGGTAGCAGTTCTTTTTTACGTTATGCCAGTGAAATATTCCTAACTCATCATGAAAAGCGGGATGGTTCAGGCTACCCCAAAGGGTTAGTTGGGGAGAGTACTCCCTTATCCGGTAGGCTAATGGTTCTGGCGGACGTGTATGGTGCCTTGATTTCCAAGCGGGTTTACAAACTCGCATTTAGCCACGGAAAAATCAAGGGTATCATCCTGGAAGGGCGGGGCTCACATTTTGATCCCGCAATGGTCGATGCTTTTGTCGCGCAAGAAAATGAATTTATCAGGTTCAAGGAGGGGTTTGCCGATACACACCAGATAGAGGCTGTGCCTGCGTAAAGGGACACTGACTACACGAACAGCTCTGTGCCTTGTGCTAATTAGCACCCATCCTGAAACTCAACTATTTACTCTTCTAGCATACTCTTAGAGTCCAAATCCTGTTGCTGCGCCATCTGCAAAAGTTAGCCGCCACAGTTGAAGCGATCCCAGTCATTGTCAACTTGCCTGGTATGGCCTAGCATCTCGGTCCAGTGGCCTAGGGCAGGCTCCGAGCTAGCTGTTAGGCCGCTGGACCGAGTGTCGGACCATCCAGATGTCGGACCACCTCGTGCGAGGGAATGACAGAAGCGACGTCTCAGGATGGCAACTAACTAACGAGCAATAGGTATAGAAAAGCCATTAGTGATGTTGTGATTTATTCCGGTATTCAGCCACCCACATGGCAGTACCGCCACATACGGCGACCGGCATAACTAGCAGGTTAACAAAGGGAATTGCGCTAAATAGTGTGACCATCAGGCCAAAGCTAAGGTTGTTGGTGCGTTTTTGCTTCATGGTTTCGATCATTTGGCTAAAGCTGACTTTATGGTTGTCAAAACCATAATCTACATACTGCACAGACATCATCCAGCAGGACAACAAAAACCAGAGTAAGGGGGCCAGCGTCTGACCAACCAGAGGGATTAAGAACAATATCAGGCAACCCAAGGCCTTTGGCAGGTAATACCTGAGCTTGGCGAATTCACGACCTATGCTTCTCGGGACATCTTTCACCATTGCCAGTGCTCCTTCGTCTTTTAACGGTTGACCGGTTAAATAAAGCTCCACTTTTTCCGCCAGTAAACCGTTAAAAGGTGCGGCGATAATATTGGCTAAAGTGGTGAAGAGGAATGAAAACACAAACAGTACCGATAACACAGCGACTGGCCAAATCAAATACCTTAACCAATCCAAAAATGACGGTACGTAGCTCATCATCCAGTTGATCAAATCGCCAAGCTGCAGATAGAGGTAATAGAATGCGCCGCCAAAAAGTAACAAATTAACCAGCAGAGGGATCAACACAAAGGTGCGCAGTCCGGGTTGGCGTATAAGTTGAAACCCTTGGAAAAAATAACTGGCGCCGCTTATGGGTTGGATGTCTTTAGCTGCCATTGAGAGACCTTCACTTTTTAAATAAAAACGCAGTTTACAAAGCAACATAGGCAGAGGTAAAGGTCAGTTTGAATTTTTGGAAGGAACAAACCAGCTAAAAGTTAAAGCAGGCAAACCATCAGTTTAAATAACACTGGATATCCGACACCTGTATTCTATTGGCGAGTATTAAAATGGCGCCACTTTTGCTAAAATTTGCTTTTTGTTTCACACCTTTAGTCGGAAATGCGCTTAAAACAGATAAAACTGGCCGGATTTAAGTCCTTTGTAGAGCCGACCAAGGTGCCTTTTCTTTCCGATATGACAGCCATAGTGGGTCCTAATGGCTGCGGAAAATCCAACATTATCGATGCCGTGCGCTGGGTGCTGGGAGAAAGCTCAGCCAAGAATCTGCGCGGCGACGCCATGACTGACGTGATTTTTAACGGCTCTACCCAGCGTAGCGCCGTTTCCAAGGCTATGGTGGAGCTGATATTCGATAACAGCTTACGGCGACTGGTCGGCGAGTATTCCAACTATAACGAAGTCTCGGTGCGCCGTGTGGTATTACGAGACGGTAGCAACCAGTATTTTTTGAATGGCACTAAGTGCCGTCGTAAAGATGTTACCGAACTCTTTATGGGCACTGGGCTTGGGCCGCGAAGTTACGCCATTATTGAACAGGGGATGATTTCCCGCCTTATCGAATCCCGTCCTCAGGAGCTTAGGGTGTTCTTCGAAGAAGCGGCAGGAGTGTCCAGGTACAAGGAAAAACGCCGGGAAACGGAAACCCGCATACGCCACACTAAGGAAAACCTGGAGCGTTTAGCCGATATACGCCAGGAGCTTTCGGAGCAAGTGACTAAGCTACAAGGCCAGGCGCAGGCAGCCCAGCAGTATAAACAGCTTAAAGCGCAACAGAGGGAGCTGAAATCCCTGCAAACCCTATCTGAATTAGCCCGCCTTCAACTTAAATTAGACAGCTGGGCGGAGAAGTCCAGCCACGCCAAGGAAAAAATAGAGCAAATTGAGGTTATCAAAACCTCCCTGGAAGCCAAACTGGTAGAGCAGGAGTTGGGGCAGCGACATCAATCTGAGCAGCAACAGACGTTACAGACTCGCTTTTATCAAAATGCTACGGAAATCACTAAGCTGGAGCAGCAACATAAGCACTATGGAGAGCAGCAGCTGGTGCTGGGGCGGCGGCAGGATCAGCTTAAGCAGCAGTTGACTGAAAAGCGGCTGCGTTATGCCAATGAGCAGAATGAGCTTGAATTCACCCGCACTGAGCTGGCATTACAGGATGCACAGCTGCAAGAGTTCGGGTCATTGCTGGAGCAGGACGAAGATAACCAGCGTCTGGTATCTGCGGAATTGGAATTAGCCGAGAGTGAGGTTCAAGACGTCAACGCCCGGCACAGTCAGTTTGAACGTCAGCAACATCAGTTAAGCGCGAAAATAGATGCGGCGGCCAAGTCAGCCAGCAGCGGTTCGGTATTTGAGCAGCCGCTATTGGCTGAATTGCAGCGTATAGCGGAAAGTAACTACCCACAGCAGCTGAATGAGACGAATACGGAACAGGATAAGTTGGACCATGCTCAGCAAACCCTGGTAATCCAGCTGGACGAATTATCTCGAGAAGCGATCACTGGGGAAAAAGCCTACCAGCTCCTTAAGCATGAGGTCGGTGTCAAGCTAAATCATTTAACTCATTTACAAGCCGAGTCGGCGGCACTGGCTGAATTACTGGCTCAAATAGAAGGGGAAAACGGAGCGGAACTACCCCTTTCGGTACTGTTGTCAGATGTTATCCAGGTAGCACCGGGCTGGGAAGTTGCGGTAGAAAAAGTGTTAGGTTTTTGGCTTCATGGGCAATACGTGGAGGAAACCCCTGAGCTGAGTGAACTGGAAAGCCTGGATCTGGTCTTTTCCGCGTCGGAGCGACCTCAGTCAGATAGTTTACAAGGGAAAGTGAGTGGCCCTTTACCAGATGGTTTACTAACTAATGTAATACCGGCGGAGTCGAGGGCAGAGGCGCTTGAACTACGCCGACGACTGGCGCCGGGAGAGAGTGTTATCACCCCAGGCGGTGACTGGTTTGGCACTAATTGGGTTTCGCAGGGGCAGCGGCAGTTTAACTTGTTGGAGGCAAAACAAAAGCGTATTCGCCTGGAGCAGGACATTGGGAAGCTACAGATCCAGCTGAAGAAGGGTAAGCAAGATTTACAGCAAGCTAAAGAACAACTGGAATCGGTCAATACGGGGCATAAACAGGCCTCATTACAGTGCAATGAATTGAAACTTACGGTGCAAAGAAACCAGTTAGAGCGATCCCAGCTGCAGCAGAAAATGGCTGAGCAGCAAGCCCGAAAAACCGAGATCACACAGCAGCTTGAACATCATGGGTCACTGTTAATCAAAGAGTTACGGAGAAGAGAGACACTCGACCAAGAGCTGGAGGTGTTAACCGAGCAGGTGCAGCAACTGGTAGGACAAAAAGAGCAAGCACAGCTGAAATTTGGTCAGATTAAAGAAAACTCTCGTCAGATGATGAGCAGCATTGAACAGCTGCAAAAAAAACGCGCTCATGCGCAGCTTAAAAAGGCTGAACTACAGGCTCAGCAAGGAAAACTTGAGACCTTGCTGGCGAGGGATGAGCAAAGCCTGGATATCCTGAGAAAAGAACTGGAACAGGTGGAATCCGGTATCAGATTACCAAGCAGCGATCTTGATCAGCAAAAGGCACTGGATGATTTGCTGGCAGCGCAAGTGGTTTTGGATACAGAAAAGGAAACCACCAGGCAGGCGATCCTCCAGCTGGACAGAAATATTAAGCAGTTAAAAGAAGGTCGGCAGAAAAGTATCAGTGAGCTTAAAACCTGGTTAACCCAGTTAGAGCAAGCCAGATTGGAATCCCAGGGACTGAGCGCCCGGCGTTCGCTATTGTTGGAGCAACTGGGAAATACCGGCGCTAAGTTTGAAGAGTTAAAGAACATTTATTCTGAAGCAGACCTGAACCTTAACTACGGCGATAAGCTAAAAAAGCTAGATGCCAAGTTATCGCGTTTTGGCTCAGTTAATTTAGCCGCTGTTGAAGAGTTCGAAGCGCTCCAAACAAGAAAAACCTACCTGGACCAGCAGTGTACGGACCTGGAAAAAGCGCTGGAGATGCTGGAAATCGCTATCCGCAAAATTGACAGGGAGACGCGAGTTAAGTTCAGCGAAACCTTTGATAAGGTTAATTCTGACTTAAAACAGCTGTTTCCTAAAGTCTTTGGTGGAGGTACGGCGTGGCTTGAGTTAACATCTGATGAGTTATTGGACGCTGGGGTGACCATTGTGGCCCAGCCGCCAGGAAAAAATAATACCAGTATCACTTTGCTTTCCGGTGGAGAAAAAGCACTAACTGCGTTATCTTTGGTGTTTGCTATTTTTCGTTTGAACCCAGCTCCTTTTTGTATGCTGGATGAAGTGGACGCGCCACTGGACGAAGTGAATGTTTCCCGTTACTGCGCGCTGGTAAAAGAGATGTCCAGTACGGTACAGTTTATTTATATTAGTCACAATAAGGTTTCAATGGAGATGGCTTCACACCTCACTGGGGTGACCATGCACGAGCCAGGAGTATCACGAATCGTGGCAGTGGATGTGGAAGAAGCTTTTGCAATGACCGACCAAGAGTAAGAGATTTTTCAATGCAGGAACCGATGCAGCATTTACGTCTTGTTTTAATTATTATTGGGGCAGTGGCCATTGCGGGCTTGTTGCTCCACGGGTTATGGCTTAGCCGTAAAAATAGACCCAAGACATTCAAAGATAAACCTATGCCAAAGGTGGACGGGTCAGACGACTCTGCATTTGATGCCGATGGGATAGGGAAAGTGAGAGTGGTGGGCCGGCCCGAGCTTAAAACGCATGAAGAGCCAGTGATTGACTTTTCTGCAAACGAAGAAAAATCGCAAAACCAGGCGCCGGATCCCGTGGTTAAAGTGACTGCTCCAACTCAGGACAATCATGTGGAGCCAAGCTTAAATGCAGATGCGCTGCAGAAAGTGGAAGCCGCAGTTGTGACCCAGGAGCCGGTTATAGAACCTCAGGTTGAAAGAACTCCGTTATATACCTCAATAGAGGAGCCCGTTGTTGAGGCAGCTCCTGTATATGCGGCGCCGGAAGAGCCTGTAAAACAGGAACCGGTTGCTGAGCCGACAAAAGATAAGGCCGGACTAAGCGAAGAGCCGCAGGATGTATTCGTATTAAACGTAGTGGCCAGAGAAGGTGAGGTGCTGGCAGGGGCTGAATTGTTACCCTTGCTACTGACACTGGGCTTTAAATTTGGCGAAATGGAGATATTCCACCGCCACCTTGAGCCATCGGGTACTGGCCCAGTTTTATTTAGCATGGCCAACATGGTCAAACCAGGTACCTTCGATATCGACAATATGGAGCAGTTTGAAAGCCACGGCTTGTCGTTTTTTATGGCTGTACCTTGTGCCGGCGAGCCGGGAGCCAACTTTAACCTGATGCTACATGCCGCTGAAATGTTGGCAAGCGAGTTAAAGGGAGTATTGTTAGACGGCCACCGCAACCCGTTGACCAAACAAACAGTACAATATTATAAAGAGCGGATCCGCGAGTTTGAGCGCCGCCAGTTGCTGGTAAATTAATCTCACCATTTGTCTTATCAAGCCTCTTCCATGAAGAGGCTTTTTTGATCCGGTAAAAAAATGAATATAGAACAACGAATCGCAGAACTTAGCCAACGCATTGAAGAATATAACTATCAGTATTATGTGCAGGATAATCCGAGTGTCCCAGATGCCGAATGGGACAGGTTGATGAAAGAGCTCAAGGCGCTGGAAGAGGCACACCCTGAACTGGCCAGCCCGGATTCACCCTCCAATAAAGTTGGTGGCCAGGCGCTGGATGCCTTTAATCAGGTGACTCACGAAATGCCCATGCTTAGCCTGGATAATGTGTTTAGCGAAGAAGAGCTGGACGCATTTGAGAATCGTTTGTTTGATCGATTGAAAAGCCATGAGCCGCTGACGTTTTGCTGCGAGCCCAAATTAGATGGCCTGGCTATCAGTATTATGTACGAAAACGGCTCTTTGCTACGGGCCGCTACGCGTGGGGATGGTGCGGTAGGTGAAGACGTTACCCAGAATGTGAAAACCATTAAAAGCATTCCTCTACGGTTGAGGGGTAAGGGGATTCCTGCGCGTATTGAAGTGCGTGGTGAAATCTTTATGCCCAAGGCGGGTTTTGACAAGCTTAATGAAGCCATGTTGAAAAAGGGAGAAAAAGCCTTCGTTAACCCCCGTAATGCAGCTGCCGGTAGCCTGCGGCAGCTGGATTCCAAAATTGCCGCCCAGCGGCCTCTGGCATTTTATTGCTATGCCATAGGCGTGGCGGAAGCAGATCTGCCAACCAGCCACTATGCTCGTTTGCAGCAGTTAAAGGAGTGGGGGTTACCGGTTTCTCCAGAAACGGCATTAAAGTCGGGCGCTAAAGGTTGTCAGTCGTTTTACCAGGATATCGGTGGACGACGTGGTCAGCTGCCTTATGAAATCGATGGTGTTGTCTACAAGGTCGACGATATCAGCCAGCAAGAGCAACTGGGTTTTGTCGCTCGCGCTCCCAGGTGGGCAACGGCGCATAAGTTCCCTGCCCAGGAGGAGCTGACTCTGCTGGAAGAAGTAGAATTTCAGGTGGGCCGCACAGGAGCAATTACCCCTGTGGCCAGGCTACAGCCCGTTTTTGTTGGCGGAGTGACAGTTTCTAATGCGAGCTTACACAATGCCGATGAAATCGAGCGCCTCGGTGTGCGGGTCGGAGATACTGTGATAGTACGTCGTGCCGGTGACGTGATCCCACAAGTGGTTGGTGTGGTCGCAGACAAACGTCCGCAAGACACTAAAGAGATTGAGTTTCCGGAAGTATGCCCTGTTTGTGAAAGCAGTATTGAACGTATCGAAGGTGAAGCAGTGGCCCGCTGCAGCGGTGGTTTGTACTGCGGAGCCCAGCGCAAGGAAGCCATCAAACATTTTTCATCCCGTAAAGCGTTGGATATAGATGGTCTAGGGGATAAATTGGTCGAGTTGCTGGTGGACGAGCAGTTGGTTCAAACACCGGCTGAGCTGTTTAGTTTAACCTGGTCACAGTTGGCGGGTTTGGAGCGTATGGGGCCCAAGTCCGCCGAGAACCTGATCCAGTCATTGGAAAAGTCAAAAACTACCACCCTGGCTCGGTTTATTTATTCGTTGGGGATCCGGGAAGTTGGGGAGGCCACTGCGGCAAACCTGGCTAACTTCTTTACTAATCTGGACGATATCAAGGTTGCGGGCACTGAGAAATTGCAACAGGTGCCTGATGTGGGCGAAATAGTGGCCAAGCATATTTTCTATTTTATGCGCCAGGAACATAACCTAGAAGTGATCAATGCCCTGATTGTGCAGGGAGTTAATTGGCCAGTCATAGAGAAAAAATTGCAGGATCAGCAGCCGCTGGCCGGATTAACCTATGTAGTGACTGGGACTCTGTCCAGTCTGGGACGTAATGATGCGAAGGCCGCATTACAGGCGCTGGGCGCCAAGGTTGCAGGAAGTGTGTCGAAGAAAACGTCTTATCTGGTAGCCGGTGAAGCGGCAGGATCGAAATTAACCAAGGCCCAGGACTTAGGGGTAGAGATTCTTAATGAAGAGGAGTTGATAGCGCTACTTAACTCCCATCGATAATTCATTGTAAAATACAACTGTCTTAAATCATGGACAGGTAAATTTAACAAAGTGTCCGGATATCCGGTCACTTTGCCTGCTTTCCTTTTCCAACCCGCTTTTCCCCCTCTCCTTTGCACTCTCGTTACGCCTATGTTGCTGAATTGTTGTAACTATTTATTGTTGGTCCGGTTATTGCCTTGAGTCTATTGCTACAAAATCTAAAACAATAAATTCATGGAGAGAGTAAATGGGGAATAAACTAACTGCTTTAGCACTGTTATCAGGTAGCGCTATGCTAGCTGGCTGTGCTGGTGATACCGAGGCACCTAATACTAAATACAAAGAAATCTCCGTGTCTGCCAGCAAGGTGAGCAGGCCGGAAGGTGGGCTAATGTCAGGGATAGGAATTACCCAATTATTGTCAGGTAAGGCGCCGGCCTACCAGGACGCCGCCAACCCGAGTGCGGAGGAAATAAGGGCAAGGGCAATTTTCAACAACTATGTTGCCCTGGTTGACAACAACGAGCTAAGTGGCTTCGGTAGCTTATACGGACCGACTAGCGATAAGGAATTTCCGGGAAAGGAATATCTGGCCTATATTGTCAGTGCGGGTAAGAAAATGGCGGTGACTGTCTGGATCCTGGACAGTTTCGACAGTGAGAATGCCTGTATTGTTGCCGGACCACCCTCAGGATCTCGCGGTATTTATGGTGCGGTAGGGACTGCCGGTGCATTTGCCATGGAGCATAATTGTGTGCTGACCATGTCCAGCAACGGTAAAGGCACAGGGGTGCACTGGTTAACCAGTGATCAGGTATATCTGCTCGATGGCACCCTGTCCGACAGGTCCAGTGCCGGCGCCAATGCCAGCTTTGCCGTGGAGATGACGGCTGAAGTTAAGGCGTGGGCAGACAGCCATCCCAACCGAGCCGCGGTACAGCATGCTCACTCCCAGGCGAATCCGGAGCAAGACTGGGGAGTTAACACCCTGGATAGTATTCGTTATGCGTTTAAGGTGCTTAATGAAGAGGAAGGAGTGTCTGCTTCTCCGGACAACACCCTGGTAATAGCAACCAGTGCGTCTAATGGCGGTGGTGCTGCCCTGAAAGCAGGTGAGTTAGACAAAGGTTCGTTACTCGATGCCATCGTTGTTTCTGAGCCGAACATTAACCCGCTACCTTCCAGCAAATTTGTTATCAAAATGGGTGAGCGTGCAGATGTAACTGACCACAGTCGTCCTCTGTTTGATTATGGCAGCTGGGCAAACTTGTATGCGGAATGCGCCGCACTGGCAGAGCCTAATCTCAACGCTCCGTTTGGCATGGGGGAAAATGCCCCTATTAGCATGGCGGCAGCGCTTAAGACCCAGGTATTGGCGCGATGTGATGCTCTGATTGAAAAAGGCCTGCTTACTACTGTCACGCTGGCAAGCAGTGATGCAGAGAAAGGGGCGGCGGCGCAAAGCAAAATGTCCGAATACGGTTTCCTGCCGGAAGGGGACGCCATAATGACGGGTTATGGCGCAGCGTTTGATTTGATGAAAAGCCTGACGGCCACGTATGCCAACGCGTATACCAAAGGTCAGGTGCAAGACCCTCTGTGTAATATCAGTTTTAGCACCAAGGATCTCACTGAGCACACCAGTCGTGGCAGCCTGGCTGATAACTTCAACGGTATACCGAGAAGTGGCGGTTTATTTCTAATCAACGAAGCAGCCTCTGGTGGACCAGTTTTAGAGAAAAACTCAGTGAATGAAGGGGACAGCAGTAACAACCTGAACCTGAATTCGGCTGTTTGCTTCAGAAATCTATGGACAGATGAAAGCAACAGTAAAAATGGCACTCTGAAACAGAGCATCTCCGCTATACAGGGAAATGGTGATCTGGGAGATATTCCCGTCACTATTGTCCACGGCCGTAGTGATGCCCTGATCCCGGTGAATCATAGTTCGAGACCCTATTTTGGGCTTAATAAGCAGCACAATGCCGACAGCTCCGTAAATTACTACGAGATCACCAATGCCCAGCATCTGGATACCTTTAACTCCAGCTTCTATGCGGGCGCCTATGTGCCGCTGGATTACTACTACAAGATGGCGCTGGAGCAAATGTGGGCGCATCTTACCCAACAGCAAGCTTTGATGCCAAGTCAGGTGGTTTCCACCACACCCCCTGGCGCAGGCAACCAATTGAATAAAGCGTTACACCTGCCGGCTTTGGAGGCTGAGCCAGAAAAGCCAATATTGTTCCAGGATAGAGCTGTTTTCATACCTGAATAAAACCAGGGTTGCGCCTCACCAGGTTGGGGCGCCCTAAAAATAATAATGAAAAGGGACTTAAAGATGAGCAAACTCATTGTTTTTTGGTTCAGCCTGCTGACAACCTTCACTTGTTTTGCCGGGCAGAATATTTCAAAAGTCTACACTTCGGGAGAAAGGGACAGAAATTACACAGTGCATTTACCCACTGGATACCAGGGTGACAAGCAATATCCTTTGGTGATGGTATTACACGGCTGTAAACAGACCAATGATATTATTCAGCATGACTCGGAGTTTGACGTTATCGCCGATGCAGAGGGTTTTATTGTGGTGTATCCCTTTGTTACCTCTTATCCCAGCTCACCCCCGCGTAATAAGAACTGCTGGGGTTATTGGCTTGAGGAGCAGCGGCACAGAGGCGGCGGTGAAGCTGGAGACCTGGCCGGTGTAGTGGCGGAGGTATCGCGGGACTACGCGGTGGATAGCGATCGCGTTCACGTTACCGGGTTATCCTCTGGCGGTGGTATGACGACGATTATGATGGCCACCTATCCGGATGTTTTTGCGTCCGGCGCGCCTGTTGCTGGATTAGCCTACGGGGAAACATCTTCTTCATATGTCCCCTTAGGCGGCAAATATATTACGCCCCAGCAAGCCTGTACCAATATGAATAATGAAATGGGTGCGCGTAAACGTAATGTACCTGTCTTCCTGGTGCATTCGACCACAGACAACACTGTTTATATTAAGGGCGCCGAAGTTAACCGGGATGCATGGGGTTTGTGCTTTGATATTGACGTGATGGATCCCACCTACAGTCATTCGGGCAATGCGGAAAATACACCCTGGCGGCATAAAAAATACGGCAACCTGGAAGGCCGAAGCTCGAATATCGAAACCTTTTTTGTTGATAACAAAGACCATGGATGGGTTGGCGGTCAGTCTGGTGAATATGCGGATGCCAACGGACCGGTTATTTCTCAGTACATTTGGGAGTTTTTTAGCGAGCACCCTCTGAGTGCGAATAAGGCCCCCCTGGTGACCCTGGATTATGCTCAGGGCGACGATCCTCAGGCCAGGTGTGTGACGGTTCAAGGCACGGCGACAGATACAGATGGTCAGCTGGCCGAAGTCTGGGTAGCGCTACAGGGCAAATATCCGAAAGCGCCGGAGCAGGCAGTTATCTCGGGTGACAGCTATACGTTTTCGGCCTGTGAACTGACAGATAATGCTGTGTATATCGCAGAGGTGACTGCTAAGGATGATCAGGGGGCTGTATCTCAAGCCGTACAAGCCAGCTTGACTGTTGGCACGCCCCCACCTAACCAGGCTCCTGTATTAACGGCAACTGAACCAGTGGTAAGCGGAACTTGTGTAGCTGTTGATGGCGCCGCCAGTGATGACTCGACAGTGACGCGTGTTGAAGTTAATACAGGTAGTGGCTGGCAAGAAGCTTCACTGAGTGCAGGTGCATTTAGTTATCAGCAGTGCGGCCTGGCAGTAGGAAACTATCAACTGGAGATACGTGCTACCGACGATGAAGCGGCACAAACCCAACTCACTGCAGGCAATTTCAGCATAGATCAACTGCCATGGGACCAAATTGTCGAAGCCACGCTGACCAGTCATGTGGCCAGCCAACGTATATCCAACTATCCCGGCGGTGTGGGGTATGGCACGTTTGATACCTTATATCTGGACTTGTTTAATCAATATGGCAACAGTACAGCATTTACCCTGTATGAGCTAAGCGGAGTCTGGTACCAGCTGGCGGAGAATATCCCACCTCGCCAGGTAACGGATAAGAAACCTCTGTTATCTTTAAACTCTCCGGTAGTAACGGGCGCCTGTGTATCGATGGCAGGCAGCGCATCTGATGACAAGAGTCTGGCATCTGTTTCTGTCGCAGTGGATAGCGGCACGTGGCAGGGGGTAAGTTTAACCGCTGAAAACTGGTCATTGGAAGTGTGCAGCCTGAGTGATGGAGTGCATAACTATCAGGCTAAGGCCGTAGATGATGCCGGACAGGAAACACTGAAACCGGGCAACAGCTTTACCGTAGGAAATCTGGATTTACCGCCGACTATCACCCTTTCACAAGTACTGGTATCTGGCGACTGTATCAATGTTAATGGCAGTGCCTCCGATGATAACTCTTTGGCGGCGGTGAATGTTAAGTTGGGTACGGCGAACTGGCAGAGCGCGGTATTAACCGCCAATCAGTGGCAATACCAGCAATGTGGCTTTGCTGCAGGCAGTTATGAAGTACGGGTTGAAGCGGTTGATTCCGTCAGTCAGAGTACTCAGGTGATGGGAGAAAATGCAGTTGTCGGAGGATTATGTCAGGATAGCTATGACACCAATTACAACCATGTGGCGAACAAGCGCGCATCAACCGATTTCTTAAAAATATACGTTTATACCAAGGGGTCGAAGGAAAACCTCGGTTTTTATAATGTTTTTGTCAGCAGTTGGGTAAAAGAGACTTCCTCCAATTATTTTGAGGCGGGTCAGTGTCAGTAGTACCGGCTGATAAAGCGACAACATCTTAACCAATAAAGCGCCCGTTGGGCGCTTTATTTTGAAGATTTCTCCCTTAATATCTAACAGTCAGGACGATATACGGGCGCTGCGCCGAAGCCACCCGCCACACAAGACAGTGATATTTCGCTTACCACCACTTTTTTCGGATGATTTCGAACCGTCAAGCCAATTTCCTGCGGTTCGCTATTTGTAGCCAACAACTCATAATTGGATTTGGGAAGGTAGCTGGTGATTAACTTGCCATCAAACGTATGGTGAACCGGAACAAATAGCTGCTTACCCAGGCTTTCTTTTATTGCATTTGCCATCCTGTCTCTCACTGAGGTTGCTGGTAACTTAGTCCATTCTTGACCGGCTGTGTATTGATACATTAAACCGTCGATTCCATTCATTGTTATTGACCTAAGGTATTCATTCAACTCAGCTTCTGATATGGCTTGCCCTTTGCTGTTAAAGCTTTCTCCGATCGAACCTGTGATTTTATGCCAGTCAACTCGGATATAAGTCAATCCTGGGGAATATGCCCCGTAGTCCAATTCGAAGGATGCTTGCAGACGAAACGTGTTCGAAACCGGATTGTTAGTATTTAATGCCATTCCAGCGACAAAGATTTCAGTCAGTTGGTCATTGGGAATGCTGTTTAATTCAAAACTAACGGGATCATGGTCACTTAATATCAGACTGGCTAGCGTAATGCTGGCATTGTCAAAATAAGTGGCATTAGCAGGTATTCCGGTTTTTGACTTTATATTAATACATTTGTTAATCCAAAAAGAGTTGCGCTCATGATCTAACGGGTAACTATGACATTGAGCGACGGGTGGAAGTGCCCCCGAGTGCTCCCAAGCCACACGATCTAATGATATGCTGGCCTGTCGCACTTTAGCAGGTAACAGGGTTAAACCACTGTGCTCGGCCTCGGTTTCCAGCAAGCTCTTTGATTCACTGGTATTGGCAAATACCAGGCTGCCGCTTACGCGAATTGCGTTGCTATCGTTGGTTACTGAGTCCCACATTGGATCTGACGGCTGATAGACATCGGCGGCAAATAGTGGCGCAGCGTTTTCATCATTTTCGCTACTGGCAATGCGGGCGGTTTTTGACAAATAGCGGATTTCGGCTGGTTTGCTGTCATCGCGATAGAGATGCCAATCGGCTAAGGTCTTTTCACTGAAAATATCGTTAAGCGGTGTATTTGGATTTGGCTCTACGGTTGGTTCTGGCGTAGGATCGATCTTTATTGTGTCGCCTCCACCCCCGCCCCCACAAGCACTCAAAAAACAGCTGATCCCTACAATTAAAAGATGGTTTTTCATTAAGCGTTTCTCTGCAAATTTACCGCAAATTGGACAACTTTCATCCCAAAAAAAAGAAACTCTATATACTCTAATTCACTATGTAAAGAGCAAGTGATTATATTAAATTTATATTTAATTGGAAAATGTACGCCAAAGTGGCTATTTTGGTTTTTTAAACCACAATATCCTGGGTAAACAAATAACCGTATTTCAGCTGATTTTTCAGTTTTTACTGGTAAGGGAGCTGGCCAGACCGTATTTACGCAGCCTGACTGAAACGGTGAATGGCGTTATACCTTAAATTGATTAACTATTCAGCTGGCTAAAAACCCCGCAATAAATGCATTATTTTTTTCAAAATTTCTTGACACGGTTTTGAGTGATTTAGTGCATTTTCATGCGTCACTGTAATGAGCGCTTGTAAGCAACGATTAACTTAACCACAAGAGCGCCAAAGGCACGGAAGCCCAGCAAGCATAGCGCCCCCGGCACAGAAAAATACAACGGCTTAGTTTGGCTTACAGAAGCAAAAAACTGCCCGAGAAAACAGAGGGTATAATAGCCCCATGAATAAGCAGACAAACACAGCAACGTTGATACCCGAGTCATTGGATGTCAACGCCACCATTGAGCAAGTAGAAAACGCCTTGAAAAATGACAAGGCCGCATCTCCTGCTTTAGTGGCTGCCGTACAAATGATGTTGCTGCTGGTCAAGCTATTGTTTGGTCGCCTGTCTCTTAATAGCCGAAATAGCAGCAAGCCGCCCTCGCAAGACCCCAACCGCCCTAAAGAAGAGCGAAAGAAAAGTAACAATAAACAGGGCGGGCAAAAAGGCCGCGAGGGCAAGACGCTCAAGCCAGTCGATGATCCGGACGAAATTATTCAGGTTCCAGTCAACCGGGATAGCTTGCCGCCAGGGCAGTACCATGACGTAGGCTATGACCGTCGCCAGGTATTTGATATCCAAATTTCCCGCTGGGTTAAAGAATACCGGGCACAAATTTTGGAAGACGCGCAGGGCAACCGGTTTACCGCTGATTTCCCTGCTGACGTGGACAGGTCGGCTAAGTATGGTGCATCGGTTAAGGCGAACGCCGTCTATATGTCAGTGTACCAACTCATTCCTTATGACCGGGTGCAGCAGCATTTTGATGAAATGTTTGGCATCTCCTTGAGTACCGGCTCACTGTTCAACTTTAACAAGCTGGCTTACCACATGCTGGCTGACTTTGAGACGCTGGCCAAGCTCGAACTCATCAATGGCGGGTTAATTCACGCGGACGAGACGGGTATTAATGTCGGCGGCAAGCGCATCTGGCTTCATAATGCATCGAACGGAGAGTGGACCTGGTTTGAGCCTCACGCAAAACGCGGTAAGGAGGCAATGGATGAAATAGGCATACTGCCTCAGTTCGCCGGGACACTCTGCCATGACCACTGGAAACCTTATTACCGCTATACGCAAGTGTTCCACAGTTTGTGCAATGCCCATCACCTGCGGGAACTTACCCGCGCCTATGAGCAAGACGGGCAAGAGTGGGCTAATGGGATGTATGAACGGCTCATTGACATCAATGATGCAGTAAATGATGCCGGTGGCCAGCTTGATAACGATACTGCGTTACAGTGGCGGAAAAAGTATCAGAGTTTGCTCGATAAGGCGGAGCAGGAGTGCCCGCCACCGCCGCAAACGGGCAAGAAGAAAAAGGGGCGGGTCGCCCGCAGCAAGGCCAGGAACTTACTAGAGCGGCTCAGGGATTTTGAGGATGATGTGCTGAGATTCATGGATAATCCAGCGGTTCCCTTCACCAACAACCAAGGAGAGAGGGATATCAGAATGGCAAAGGTGCAGCAAAAAATCTCTGGGTGTTTCCGCTCCATGGAAGGAGCCAAGGTCTTTTGCCGGGTTCGCAGTTATATATCAACGTGCCAGAAAAATAATGTCGGTGTCGGGCAGGCGCTGGAGTGCCTGTTTGCCGGAAAGTGGCCAGATTTCATTCAGGAAAAATTGAATAATATTCCGCCAGCTGAATAGTTACAAATTGATTAACTAACTGGCCCAGACGCTCTGACTGTTTAGTCAACGAAGTACAAGCGTCACCAGTTTGCGCTGCCGCATCTGCAGTTAGTTGAGTGAACACATTGATCTGCTCGACATTGTTACCAATTTCTTCGACCACAAGTGATTGCTGTTCGGTTGCCGTTGCTACCTGCATATTCATATCGCTGGTGGCGGTAAATGCGGCTGCGATCTCCGGGGCATCATCGAGCCGTTGTAGTTCTTTTACCAGCAGTGGCCGTCCTGTCTCTGGTTCCCCCTTGAGGATAAAGTCCCTGAGCCAGGCGTTTTCAGCCAGCTGGGTGGATATCTGTACCGGTATTTGAATATCACGGTCGATGGCGTTGGCGATACTCGTCAGAATTGCAGGAAGTTCATCCTGCTCAAGATTGTCGCGTAGTAAATTAGTTACCAGTTGGTTGTTCATTACCGTTGAGGTCAATAACGACAATGCCAGCGCCAAGCTTGTGCCAAGGATGATCTTGTTTTTAATGGTTAGAGACTGCAACCCCATGGTGTACCCCTAAGCGTCAATATTGCTGCATACATTTATTAATTTGGCAATAAGGGCTGGTGATTGGCTATGGGGGTAATTATAGCTACTGATGATCATCATAGAGCTGAGAGAAGGTTGTAGCCTTGGGTGGCGTATGCGAGCTAGCCAGGTGCACCCGGAAAGCTCCTTGTTTAATGTGATGGTTAATCCTTAGTCAACAGCCCTGGATATACCATGTTTGTTCAGTTTTTCGTAAAAATTAGCTCTGGATATTTGCAACAAGGTAGCGGCTTTACTGCGGTTTCCTTTGGTATGACTCAGGGCATCCAGCAATGCTTGTTTTTCTACTTTATTTAGCCTTTCGGTCAATGGCTCAATGTTTGGAGGGGGAGGTGTCGAAACCCCGGCTAGTTGGGTGAAATCACGCTCAGTCAGCTCATTACCTGATGTAAATATACACGCACGTTCCAGGACATTTCTAAGCTCCCTGAGATTACCCGGCCAGCTATAGTGCTGTAATAATGTCAGGGCTTGGCCACTCAATTCACAACTCTTGTTACCAAGCTGGCTGGATATTTGCGCCAGCATACTATTGGCAAGTTGTGGAATGTCTTCTAAGCGCTCTCTGAGCGGCGGCAAATCGAGGGTGAGTATATCTAGGCGATAGCGTAAATCGGCGCGAAAAAGACCTTCTTCGACTAGTTTGTCCAAATTTCGGCTGGTGGCGGCAATGACGCGGACATTAATATTGATGACCTTGTTGCCACCTATGGGTTCAATTTCTTGCTCTTGCAGTACCCTGAGCAATTTACTTTGCAAGGCGAGGGGAGTATCGCCAATTTCATCGAGAAACAGGGTGCCACCATCCGCCAGGAGAAACTTGCCCTGCCGGCCTTTTTTATTGAGGCCGGTATAAGCCCCTGCTTCGGCGCCAAAGAATTCAACTTCGAGTAAATTTTCGGGAATGGCGGCCATGTTTACCGCGACAAAGGCTTTTTGCTGTCGGGAAGAGGCTTGATGGATGGCGTGGGCAACCAGCTCCTTACCCGTCCCCGTTTCGCCGAGCAGCATGACATTGGTATCGCTTTTTGCAGCACGTTTGGCTTTGTCGACCATGTTACGTAGAGAATGGCTGGAGCCGATGATATCGGCAAAGCTGTATTTGCTGGTGCGTTGGGAAGCCAGGCTGCGTTCGGCGGTCGTTCGGGTATTTAAAACCTGACTATATTTGTCCACTAAGGGCTTGAGCTGTTCAGCATGGTCGTGGAATACCAGGCCAATAGCCCCAGTGACCCGACCATTTTTGTCACGAACGGGAAAACGTGTAACAACCAGACAATGACCGTTAGCATGCATTAAGTCGAGCAGGATTGGGCGACCGCTGGTGACAACTTGGCGCATCAGGCTGTGGAAAATTATATCTTCGATGGTTTTTCCTATTACCTGTGCAGAGCTGCTTACCCCTAACAGACTGCAGTATTTTTCACTGATCCAGTGAATTTTAACTTCGGCATCCACCAGTATGGTGCCTTCCGTATGCGCATCAAGGCAGCTGGCTACTTTTTTGATATCGGCCCAGCTTTGTGTTGTGAACTGAGTGCTCAATCATCCCCCCCGTTGTGAATCAATCATCAAACCTATCTGATAGTTATATCGATTGTAACTGGGACTGGCGCTCGATAGTGTGAGAAATGCCTGATAGTGGCTAGCTGACAAAGGAAATAACAAAAAATCCTGTGCTGTGTGTGTCGTCAGAAAAACGTGTGACACGATAAGGAAAGTGTGTGGGCTGTAACAAAAACGCCGCGATAAAAATCGCGGCGTTTTATTAAAAGCTATAGCTAGGTCACCGATTCAGGCTCTCTGACAGCTGCATGCTCTGTTGCTTTTGGCTCGTCTTGGTCAGGTGACTTGGGCTCACCCTTCACCTTCTCACGGATGCTCTGCATTATGTAGTAGAACACAGGCACCATCAATGTGCCTATGACTACAGCTGAGATCATACCGCCAAATACGGCAAAACCAAGGGACTGGCGGCTTGCAGCGCCGGCACCTGTGGCAATAACCAGGGGAACTACGCCTAATACAAAGGAGAAACCTGTCATCAGTACGGCGCGGAATCTTAACCTGGCCGCTTTCACTGCCGCATCATGGATTGACATTCCGGCTTCCCGCTCGACCTTGGCAAACTCCACGATCAATATAGCACTCTTACAGGCGAGGCCGATAAGTAGCACCATACCTATTTGGGTATAGAGGTTTACCTCTCCGCCTGCGAGCCAAACGTTAACAAATGCCCCCAGTATGGCGATAGGCACCGCCAGTAATACCGCAAATGGTATGGTCCAGCTTTCGTACTGGGCAACCAGAAACAGGTAGGTGAATAGTAACGCCAAGCTAAAGATAATGGGTGCCAGGTTACCGGCTTTAAGCTCCTGATAAGTTTGTCCCGTCCAGGAATAGGTATAACCTGTTGGTAACACCTCAGCCGCAGCCCGTTCCATCGCCGCGATAGCTTGACCCGAACTAAAGCCCGGAGCTGGTATGCCATTGATATTGGTGGAGCCAAACAGGTTATATTGTTCAACTACTTCCGGACCCAATATAGGTTTCACCGACACCAGAGTGCTTAACGGCACCATTTCGCCATCTTTACTGCGCACATAAAAGCGCTTGATATCCGTTTCCGAATTACGATACTCGGTTTCTGCCTGTACCATGACGCGAAATACCTTACCGAAACGGTTAAAGTCGTTGACATACATGGCGCCCAATTGGGTTTGCAGGGTATTGAAGATTTCAGATAATGGAATACCTAAGCTCTTCGCTTTCTCCCGGTTAACGTCCACAAACATCTGTGGCACATCGGCGCGGAAGTTACTAAAGCTATAGGCGATTTCTGGCTGTTCGTTGGCTTTCAGGATCAACGCCCGCATTACTCCGGCCAATTCCTGCGGTGAGCGCCCTTGCGAGTCTTGCAAGACAAATTGGAAACCACTGACGTTACCCAAGCCCGGTAGTGGCGGTAGGGAGAAGCCCATCACCTTGGCTTGTGGGTGAGCGTTGTACTTGGCCTGAAGTTTTTGCAATATGGCCGACTCGTGCATATCCGCACCCGGACGTAGGTCCCAATCATCCAGGGTAACAATTAACAAACCACCGTTGGAGGATACCGAACCCGTCAGGATACTGAATCCGCTGGCGTGAATAACTGCAGCGACGCCGGGCTCTTCGTTGGTTAGATCAACCAATTCTTTCATCACCGCTTCGGTTCGGTTTAGTGATGAGCCATCCGGTAGTTGGATATCTACCATAAAGGCTTTTTTATCCTCCGTAGGCACAAAACCACTTGGTAAGACACCCGCCATCCAGACGATACCGGCGATTATTCCGCCGTATACTATGACCACCATAAAGGAGCGGCGGATCATCCAGCCTACAAAAGTAGTGTTTCCCCTATTACAGGCATTCAGTAGCTTGTTAAAGGCACCGTGAAAACCCGTGGTGTGCTCCTTAGGTGTTCTGAGTAGTAGTGCTGCCAGGGCGGGACTCAAGGTTAAGGCATTAACAGAAGAGATAAGCACAGCTATACAGATAGTCACGGAGAACTGGGCGTACATCTGACCGGTTATACCCGGCATCACAGCGGTAGGCGCAAATACGGCTAACAGCACCAGGGTGGTAGCAATAATCGGTCCGGTTACTTCCTCCATTGACTCTAAGGTGGCTTGTTTTGCCGACAGACCTTTCTCTTGCATTAATCGGGTGACATTTTCCACCACAACGATGGCATCATCTACCACTATACCTATGGCCATTATCAAGGCGAACAGAGATACAGTGTTAATGCTCATTCCCGATATCAACAGGAAGGCGAAGGTACCCACCAGAGATACTGGGATTGCGATTGCGGGAATTAGTGTCGCTCTGACATCTTGCAGGAAGATAAATACTATCAGGATAACCAGCGCCACGGCGATAAGCAGGGTTTCAACCACTTCCGTGATAGAGGTTTCGATAAAGGAGGTGGTATCGTAAAGTACTTTGTGCTCAAGGTCCTGTGGAAAGGCCTTGGATAAACGTTCCATTTCCGCTTTAACAGCGTTCGCTACTTCCAGCGCGTTGGCATCGGGGGACTGATAAATAGCGATAATGGCGGAAGGTTTATTGTCTAATTTACCTTCGGCGTCATACGTTAGGGCACCCAGCTCGACGTGAGCAATGTCTCCAATGGAAACTTTGGAACCGTCATCCCGCGAGCGAAGTATAATTTGCTTAAACTCTTCAGCGTCTTTCAATCTACCTTTAGTTTGCAAGGTATATTGGAATTGCTGATCTTTATCAAAAGGTGCGGCTCCAATACGGCCGGCGGCCACCTGAATATTTTGCTCTTGCAGCGCGCCAATAACGTCCTGAGTGGTGATTTTCAGGCTGGCCATGCGATCCGGGTTTAGCCAGATCCGCATGGCGTAGTCTTGGGCACCGATAATCTGTACCTTGGACACACCCTTCACTCGGGCCAGTGTGTCTTTGATGTTAATACCGGCGTAGTTGGTAATAAACAGAGTGTCGTAGCTTTCCTTTGGTGATACCAGGTTAACTACCATCAACATATTAGGGGACTGTTTCTCGACCTTTACCCCCTGGCGTTTAACCTCTTCCGGCAGTTTAGCCATGGCCTGGGTTACCCGGTTTTGCACCTTAACCTGGGCCATGTCCGCATCTGTGCCTACTTCAAAAGTCACATTGAGAGAATAGCTACCATCGTTGGCGCTTTTAGACTCCATATAGATCATTTGCTCAACGCCATTGACCTCGGCCTCTATGGGCTGGGCTATGGTGGCTTTTACTATTTCAGCGCTGGCGCCGCCATAGCTGGTGCTCACATTAATTTGTGGTGGCGCTATTTCCGGGTATTCGGCTACCGGTAACATAGGGATAGAGAGCATCCCAGCGATGGTAAGCACGATGGAAATAACAAAGGCAAACTTGGGCCTGTTTATAAAAAACTTACTTATCATAAGTCACCTCTTAAGAGCTTTGTGAAGCAAAAGCTTCGGCGGTTTGCTCAGTTGCTTTAACTTTGATGCCTGGGCGAACTTTTTGGATCCCCTCGACGATGACTTTGTCACCTTCGTTGACGCCGTCTTCTACTTCCCACTTAATGCCGAAGCGTTGACCCATCTTAACAATACGTTTTTTCACTTCGTTCTTGTTATCTACTACCAGCACAAAACGGCCTTGCTGATCTTCTTGCACGGATGCCTGGGGTACCAGTATGGCACTCTGTGTTTCCGGTGCGGTGATAACCACTGTGACATATTGACCAGGCAGCAACATCTTTTCTGGGTTAGGGAAGGTAGCGCGAATGGCTAACGTACCTGTACTTTGGTCAACCCGGTTATCGACGAAATCGATTTCACCTTGATGCGGATAAGTTTCGCCGTCGGCCAGCTTAATGTTCATTAACAGCTCTGACAGGGAATTGACTTTAACATTCATTCCGGTCGCCATTTTCTGCGCCGCGACCATGGCTTTTTCAGAGGCCTGGAAATTAACCCAGACCGGGTCAAGCTGAACCAGGGTGGCCATTTCAGTGGTATCTGGGCTGATTAAATCACCTATACTCACATGAGTCCGGCTGATCCGGCCATCGATGGGGGCAACAATTTTCGTGTATTTCAGGTCAAGGTTGGAAGCGTCCAATGAGGCTTTAGCTGCGGTGACCTCTGCGGCGGATTTAAGCTTGGCGGCGATTAACTCATCCATGTTCATATCTGAGATAGTGCCCGCGTCATGAAGTAGCTTACCGCGTTTCCATTTTATCACGGCGATTTCGTTGGTGGCTTTGGCTTGAGTTAAAGATGCTTTTTTCTGGTTAACGATAGCCAGATAAGGAGCCGGGTCGATTTCAAATAATAAATCCCCTTTTTTCACGTCGTGACCGCCTTCAAACGAGCGGCTCAACAAATTTCCTTTTACTCTTGCTTTAATCACCACATCTTCAGTTGCCTGAGTTCGGCCGACGAATTCAGTAAACGGGTCGATTTGTTCCATTTTAATGGTTTGAACGGTAACGCTTGGTGGTGGCGCCTGGAATTGTGCTTGTTTTTCTTCAAGACAGCCAGTCAAAACTATTGCCAAAGGGGCGAAGGCAAGTATTTTGGAGGTCTTAAACATCCTGGTTAATCTCATATGAGGCTCCGAAAAGGGTATTAATATGTAATTAGTTTTTATGCCGCTAGCATACCGGAATGCGCATGGCAGTAAAAGGGAGAACCTATCTGCTTGGTAGATAGGGTATATTAGTAATTTAGCGTGCGAATAAGGCTCATTATGTTGTTAGTTTTTCAATTGATGGGTTGAATAGTAGCGTGTTTACATTTTTTTGATATATAAGTCTGAGTTTGGGAGAAATTTCAACCTAATAAAAATTACTGTATCGGGAAGTGAATGTGAATTTTTAAAAAATCACAGGTTCAATGGCGGTGTTTGAGGCCTTAAAACGGGCATTGTGGGATAATGATAAGCGTAATTGGCGATCCTCTGGTTTGGCAAGAGGGAGAAAACAGTGGTGGCACAGGAAACCGAAGTCGCTGGCAATAGTCCGCACCTTAGGTTTCAAGTACATAACAAGCGAGTGAGACTCTTCCCATATAGGGTAGAGGTTCCGCAACAAGGTTTTCACCGTTTGTAATTAGGGTGAGCCGTGCAGAAATTGCCTCCGCCGCCACAGCAACCGCGTCCCCCTGTCACGTCATCCGGAGCTGAACAGATCTAGTCAGAAGATCCCGCAGAATTGTTAGCGCGTACGCAATAGCTGAAGGTCCCGGCACCAGCAGTCATATCCGTAAAGACAACTTGCGATAATGGAGGAGAACCCCAGACTAAGCTGATTAGCATCACTACCGTTATACAGGAGTGAGTCCAGCCTGGAGGTCAGTACTTTACTGTGGTATTCAGCTGGTTTAGTTTGCCAAATACAGGGGACACTCCACAGTTGCTGGAGATGGTTTATAGCGGTTATTCAATAGCCACACCTTCAACAGTTTTAAAGTTATTCAACGCAGTTTGCGATAGATATCGTCAGCTATTCTCTGCCACATCGTTGGGCTTGTGGACCTCTTTGTAACCACGTCGGTGTTTCAGGATGGACACTAGCTGTACGATACTTGACAGACCCTAGCATTCTGCCGGGGAAAACTTATTAAACTCAGTCGGATTTAATATATACGAGGACAGCCGTAAATTGCAGCTTCTAGCATAATGTTAGCTGAATGGTATTTGGAAATGGTGGAGCCATGCGGGATCGAACCGCAGACCTCAACGCTGCCAGCGTTGCGCTCTCCCAGCTGAGCTATGGCCCCATATTTGGATATATTTAACTTTCTTAAAGTAGAAAGTGGTGGAGCCATGCGGGATCGAACCGCAGACCTCAACGCTGCCAGCGTTGCGCTCTCCCAGCTGAGCTATGGCCCCATATTGGGATATAATTAACTTTCTTAAAGTAGAAAGTGGTGGAGCCATGCGGGATCGAACCGCAGACCTCAACGCTGCCAGCGTTGCGCTCTCCCAGCTGAGCTATGGCCCCATAATTGGGTAAACTTCATTTTCTTAAAACAGAAAGTGGTGGAGCCATGCGGGATCGAACCGCAGACCTCAACGCTGCCAGCGTTGCGCTCTCCCAGCTGAGCTATGGCCCCACTGTCTGAGTCGCTCTCGTATTCCTGAGAAGCGAGGCGCATTTTATGCACCTCGTTTTAAAGTGTCAACAGAAAAACTAGCTGTTTTCTCTGTTTGCTATAAATTCAAGCGCTTTGCCTATTCTGTGTACACTTTGCTCTTTACCGATAAGTTTCAAAGTGATATCCAAAGATGGCGACTGGCCAGCACCGGTAATAGCGACACGCAGCGGCATACCGACTTTACCCATGCCAACTTCCAATTCATCTGCCGTACCCTGAATTATCTGCTGAAGGGTTTCTTCATGGGTCCAGTCCTCAAGTGCTTGCAGTTTTTGCAATACAAGCTCTAGCGGCCTTTTTGCTACCGGGCGTAAGTGTTTCTTTGCCGCATTGGCATCAAATTCTTGATAATCCTCGAAGAAGTAGCGGCTGGATGCGGCTAGATCTTTCAACGTCTTGGCGCGTTCGGATAGGGCGGTGACGATTTCGGGTAAGGTTGGGCCATTGGATGTATCAATCTTCTGATCTGCCATATGCCATTCCAATTGCTTGGCGACATATTCGGGATCCAGCGTTTTAATATAGTGCTGGTTCAACCAGATAAGTTTTTCTGTGTTAAAGGCGGACGGCGCTTTACTTACTGCGTCGAGAGAGAACAGATCGATCATCTCTTGCTCAGAGAAGATCTCCTGATCGCCATGAGACCAGCCTAAACGTACCAGATAGTTAAGCAGGGCTTCGGGCAGGTATCCGTCATCTCGATATTGCATTACACCTACTGCACCGTGACGTTTGGACAATTTGGCGCCATCATCTCCTAAGATCATGGCAACGTGTGCATAATCGGGAACAGGTGCACCCAGGGCTTTTAATATATTTATCTGACGTGGGGTGTTATTGATATGGTCTTCACCACGAACCACGTGGCTTATTCCCATATCCCAGTCATCAACCACAACGCAGAAGTTATAAGTCGGTGAGCCGTCGCTGCGTAGAATTATAAGGTCATCCAGCTCAGTATTGGCAAATTCGATACGGCCACGGATTTGGTCGTCGAAAACTACTGTGCCTTCTTGCGGGTTTTTAAAGCGAATAACGTAAGCTTGGTCTACCGGATAATCAGTGCGGTTACGCCATATCCCTGTATACCTTGCGTTTTCGCCTTTGGCCATTTGCTCTTCACGCATGCTGTCCAGCTCTTCTGTTGTGCAATAGCAGCGGTAAGCATGACCCTCATCGACCAGCTTTTGGATCAGTTCTTTATAGCGGTCGAATCTTTTAGTTTGGAAATAAGGACCTTCATCCCATTTTAGGCCCAACCATTCCATTCCTTCCATAATGGCATCGATAGCTTCCTGGGTGGAGCGTTCGATATCGGTGTCTTCTATACGTAGTACGAATTCACCATTATTGTGTTGAGCATATAACCAGGAATAAAGTGCAGTACGTGCACCGCCTACGTGTAAAAAGCCAGTCGGGCTTGGTGCAAAGCGTGTTTTTACGGCCATGATGCGTAAATGTCCTTTAACAGGGAGTGTGATAATTGGGCGCTATTTTATCTTTGCTATCAACGTACGGCAATTTTTGTATTGAAATTGGTCGAAAAATACCATTATTATCTCTCGAAAAGCCTAGAATTTGAGCGAATTAGCCAAATATTGCGCAGTCAGAAATATTTGCAAAAAATTGGTTGACTGAAAAAGGCTGCTCCCTATAATACGCCCCCACAACATGGCGACTTCGAAAGAAAAACGCCGGTGTTAAAAAGCAACTCGAATGCTTAGTGCTGCTCTGTGGAGAGCATCGCTTGGTGAAGCGAGTTAAAAATTCGGACGCTTAGTGCTGCTCTGTGGAGAGCATCGCATGGTGAAGCGAGTTAAAAATTTGGACGCTTAGCTCAGTTGGGAGAGCATCGCCCTTACAAGGCGAGGGTCACTGGTTCAAGCCCAGTAGCGTCCACCAAATTCAGACTTACAGCAAAGCTGTTGGTCGAGCAGTAGTAAAAACTCGGACACTTAGTGCTGCTCTGCGGAGAGCATCGCATGGTGAAGCGAGTGAAAAACTCGGACGCTTAGTGCTGCTCTGTGGAGAGCATCGCATGGTGAAACGAGTGAAGAATTCGGACGCTTAGTGCTGCTCTGTGGAGAGCATCGCATGGTGAAGCGAGTTAAAATTTGGACGCTTAGTGCTGCTCTGTGGAGACATCGCATGGTGAAGCGAGTTAAAATTTGGACGCTTAGCTCAGTTGGGAGAGCATCGCCCTTACAAGGCGAGGGTCACTGGTTCAAGCCCAGTAGCGTCCACCAAATTCAGACTTACAGCAAAGCTGTTGGTCGAGCAGTAGTAAAAAAAAACTCGGATACTTAGTGCTGCTCTGTGGAGAGCATCGCTTGGTGAAGCGAGTAAATAATTCGGACACTTAGTGCTGCTCTGCGGAGAGCGTCGCTTGGTGAAGCGAGTTGAAATTTGGACGCTTAGCTCAGTTGGGAGAGCATCGCCCTTACAAGGCGAGGGTCACTGGTTCAAGCCCAGTAGCGTCCACCAAATTCAGACTTACAGCAAAGCTGTTGGTCGAGCAGTAGTAAAAACTCGGATACTTAGTGCTGCTCTGTGGAGAGCATCGCTTGGTGAAGCGAGTAAATAATTCGGACGCTTAGTGCTGCTCTGCGGAGAGCGTCGCTTGGTGAAGCGAGTTAAAATTTGGACACTTAGTGCTGCTCTGTGGAGAGCATCGCTTGGTGAAGCGAGTTGAAACTCGGACACTTAGTGCTGCTCTGTGGAGAGCATCGCTTGGTGAAGCGAGTAAATAATTCGGACACTTAGTGCTGCTCTGCGGAGAGCGTCGCTTGGTGAAGCGAGTTGAAATTTGGACGCTTAGCTCAGTTGGGAGAGCATCGCCCTTACAAGGCGAGGGTCACTGGTTCAAGCCCAGTAGCGTCCACCAAATTTAGACTTACAGCAAAGCTGTTGGTCGAGCAGTAGTAAAAACTCGGACGCTTAGTGATGCTCTGTGGAGAGCATCGTATGGTGAAGCGAGTGAAGAATTCGGACACTTAGTGCTGCTCTGTGGAGAGCATCGCATGGTGAAGCGAGTTAAAAATTTGGACGCTTAGTGCTGCTCTGTGGAGAGCATCGCATGGTGAAGCGAGTTAAAAATTTGGACGCTTAGCTCAGTTGGGAGAGCATCGCCCTTACAAGGCGAGGGTCACTGGTTCAAGCCCAGTAGCGTCCACCATATTTAAAGGCTACCTTTTCAGGTAGCCTTTTTCGTATGTGACTTACCTGATTCAGAAAGTTGTTGGCTTCAAACACTGTAAAGAGTTAGTTGTGTTTGCGTCTGCTGACGAAACTACTGCCAAACCCTGCTCCCAAATATTCGGTATCGGTTAGAATCATGTCTGTGGAAGGGGCAAAAAGTTCTAATTCGTCGCTACCTGTCAGATCAAAGATAAGTTCAACAGATCCAGCCGGTCCGGCTCCAAATGCTGTCAGACCACCTGTGAGTAGGTGCGGCTATTAAAGCCAAGATTACTAATGGTGCCAGTCTCAATACCTTATAAAATAAGTGGCGATGAAGGTTTATTTAGATATACCAGTGAGGCGGGGTTAAGTCCGATGGTAAAAACTCTGCTATTAAAGATGGAAATAACGAGTGCAGCGTTTTACCAGGAAAAATAATATGCTAATTCGACCAACTGTCGCCAATTTTTGCTTTTGAACACCATGTATTAAATGATCTTATTTTTTCAACGTTTTTATCAGGTGGTGACCAAGAAGCGAAGTCCTCTGGAGAAAAGGGTGTGTAAGGGCCTTCTTTAACTTCAATGATCTGTGCGTTGGGACTGAGGCATATGAGATTGTGGAATTGGTTGGCAGATATTTCCAGCGCCAGGGTTTGGGTTTGCTGGCTCATTAAGTGTTTTTCAGTGAGGTTACCTTGCTTATCAAATAAGCAAACTAAGACTTCCCCATCCAATAGGGCTAACAGCTCCCATTTATTTTCCTGACGGTGAATATGGGGCCTGATATAAGTGTCTTTGTGTAAAGCGATAACCATACGCTGAACCGGATCATTGGCTGTTAAATGTAATAAATGATGGGTTCGTTTACGGGGAGAGGTTACCGCTTCCTGGCGGAGGTTGCTAAGCAGTTGGTTGTCGATAATCTGATTTGGCATTAATGTCTCGATAATTGGTTAATGCTCAAAGTAGCGATTTCAGTGCTTCATCGAGTTCGGGGTGCTTAAATTCGAAGCCCGCTTCCAGTATTCGAGCGGGTTTGACATTTTGGCCATATATCAGTAATTGACTCATTTCCCCAAACAGGAGTTTGAGAACAAAACTTGGCATGGGGAGAAATGCCGGGCGGTGAACTGCATGACCTAAGGACTGAGTAAACTCGCCGTTGGGCACACAATGGGGGGAGACGGCATTATACACACCATCACATTGATTCTTGGTTAATAAGAGTATTATCAAACTCACCATATCATCGATATGGATCCAGGGCATATATTGCTGGCCACCTGCCAACTTGCCACCCAGACCGAGTCGGAAGGCTGGCAGCATCTTAGCGAGAGCTCCCCCGTTTGGACTCAATACTATACCCGTTCTTAATATACACACTCGCGTGTATGGCTGGCTGCGCATGGCCAGTTCTTCCCAGCGTTTACAGATAGTATGAGAAAACTCGTGATGGAAGTGGGTGTGGCTTTCTGTTATCGGGCTGCTATCTTGGCGGCCATACATACCTACCGCGGAGCCGCTGATAAACACGGCCGGAGGTTGTTGGCTTTGGGAGAAAAGCCAGGATAATCGCTTGGTAATAAACCAGCGGCTTTGACAAATCTCTTCTTTTTGTTTTTCTGTCCACTTTTTATTGGCAATCGGTTCACCCGCAAGGTTGATAACAGCATCAAAATCATCGAGGTGAGTTAAGGACTCTATATTAGTTAAGGTTTTCGTTGCCTGACCAAGTACTTTTTTCGCCCTGGTTTCGTTGCGTGTCAAAATGGTGATCTCTGCTTCCGGAGAGAACTGGCGGTAAAATTCGGAGCCGATTAAACCGGTTCCTCCGGTAAGCAGTATCTTCATGATGGGTCTTTTTTACATGCAAGAGTTAAGGAAACTGAATCAGCGAATCGCAATGCGTGGGGTTTATCGATTCTCACTTTAGCATAGCTGACCCAGGGGTGGTCTGAAGCAAGAACTAACACATCTGAAGTGATTTTTTCCAGCAGTGAAAAGCGGCCATTTTCTACCAAATCGATGATCTTTTTAGTGATAGTACGATAGTTAAGGGCATCATCCATATTGTCCGTAGATTTTGCCTTATCGGCTGGGTAATGAATTTCAACACTGATAACTACGTCCTGACGGTTTAATACTTCGTCTGGGTTAATTCCGATAAAGGTTCTAAGCCTTAGCTTAGTGATATTGATAACCGCATCCTCTATATGCATTTTTTCCCCTTTTTTAGTTTTCTTTTCATTTAGCCTTTTAGGTTAACCATTTGCAAGCTAAACTCTTTAGCTTTTTGCTGCCTAGGAATAATCTATGCCCAATGCTCAGGTCATCGGTCGAAGCATATTAGTATTGGCGTCTGTAGTGATTTGTCTGGCCGGGATCAAGTTTGCCAGCAGTGTCATAGTCCCATTTTTATTATCCCTGTTTATCGCCATTATTTGTAATCCGGCCATTGACTGGTTAGAAAGGTTAAAAGTACCCAGAGGTATAGCCATAGTGGCAATTATCGCCGTAATTGTTGTCGCTTTTATGGTACTTGCTGGCGTTGTGGGATCGTCCGTAAATGAATTCAGGCAGGCGCTACCGGACTATGAAGCACAGTTAGCGGACCGTTTTCAGGGGGCGACACAGTGGTTGGCGGCTCGCGACTTGAATATTTCCATCGCAGCTATCAAAGAATATTTTGACCCCGGTATTGCTATGGCGATGGTGACTAATATGTTGAGCAGCTTCAGCAGCGTAATGGCGAATCTGTTCCTCATTTTGTTGACTGTGGTGTTTATGTTGGTTGAGGCAAAGAGCTTCCCTAAGAAGTTGCATGTTGCCTTCTCAGATCCCGAAATGAAACTGGAAAAAATCGATAAATTCCTGAGCAGTGTAAATCAGTATATGGCGATAAAAACCCTGGTAAGTATGGCCACCGGCGCTGTGATTAGCTTTATTTTATGGGCCATGGGTGTCGATTTTTATATGTTATGGGGCCTGGTCGCATTTCTTCTGAACTATGTGCCTAATATCGGTTCGATGATCGCCGCGATTCCGGCGGTGATACTGACCTTTTTGCAGTTGGGTCCCGGTCATGCAGCTATGGTCGCTGGTAGCTACGTCGCCGTTAATATGGTGATGGGTAATGTGATTGAGCCCAGGTTTATGGGACGTGGCTTGGGTTTGTCGACCTTGGTTGTATTTTTATCATTGATATTCTGGGGCTGGTTGCTCGGTACGGTAGGCATGTTGTTATCCGTGCCTTTGACCATGATATTAAAAATTGGTCTGGAAACCAGCGCGGAAGGACGCTGGTTTGCGGTGTTATTGAGTTCTCAGGAAGAAGCCCTGGAAAACGGTAATTAGTAATCAGCCTGACAGGTTGAATATCTAAGGCGGAGCTATCCGCCTTTTTTATAGGGTGTGAGTAAATAAAGATGTTAATTGATTATATTAAATGGCCTGCCGATCACCAAGCTTGCCGGCTCTTTCATGGCCGGGGTTATCAGGTGCCGACTCTCAACTTTGTAAATGTGGATTGGTTATCTCCTGTCGCATTAATTGTTTTATACAAGGAGGTAGAGCGAGACTGGTTAGAGGAGCTTGCTTGCCAGCTAAAAGCCAAACTTGGCGAACGCTGTGAGTCTGTTCAGGTTCAGTATCGTTGCCGTCCCCTGGCGCCATATGAGTTGTTATTGGGTAATGAAACCCGAGATCTGGTCGCTAGTGAGCACGGGCTTAAATATCAACTGACACTGGGGAAAAATCAAAACTACGGGCTGTTTTTGGACATGGCCAACGGCCGAGATTGGGTGCAGCAAAGGGCAGCTGGGAAAAAGGTGTTAAACCTTTTTGCCTATACATGTGGGTTTTCTGTCGCTGCCATTGCCGGAGGCGCTGAGAGTGTAGTTAACCTGGACTTAAGCAAGGCCTCGTTAGCCACGGGGAGAGACAATCACAGGTTGAATCAACACGACCTGAGTAAGGTGAAGTACCTTGGTCACGATCTGTTTAAATCCTGGGGAAAGTTAAGAAAGTTTGGTCCCTATGATATAATCATTGCCGATCCGCCATCGCTACAAAAAGGCAGTGTGAATATTAAGCGCGACTACCCGAAAATCATGCGGCGCCTGCCTGAGTTGTTGGCTCCCAATGGTTTAGCCTTACTTTGCTTAAACGCGCCTGAGCTGGATTTCAAATTCTTGAAGCAAGCCATGATACTTGAGTGCCCTCAAGCCAAGCGGGTTGAGCAAATAGACCCCCCCACAGTATTTATGAACGCAGAAACGGATAGGGGGCTTAAGTGTCTGGTCTATCAGTTAGAAAGTTGAATAAGGTGCTGCGGTTATTTTGATAAAAAGTTGTCGCTGGGTATGAGGGTACAGCTTTCAATAATTTCAGCGACGTTTTGTACGCTCATATTTCTCAGACTGGATACTTCCATCATGATCCTGTCTTGAGTCGGGTGAGAAAAGTTGAGACGTTCCAGGTAGATTTGTGCCGAAAGGGTATCATTGTTATTTAGATATTCACTTAACTGGGCCGCTTGTCCTTCTAGCATAGTATTCATACTTGTACTCCCAATTTTGGCTTCTATTTATAACTTTAATAGAGTTACAGGTGCGGGTTAGACTTGTTTGATATACATAATATTTTTTGTAACGCCTTTAACTATAGAGGCAATCACCGAGTCAGACATAATTATCCCCGTCTGAATAAGTGTTCAACTTCCTAGCGCTTTGTTTTTGGCTTCAGGTATTGTATTGCTCCAATATACCCAAACTACTTGGAAATGCAGATTCAGAGCTCAGGCAGGATGTCAGAACAAGGCGCAGCGAGCAGGGAATGGCATTCCCTTTTCAAGCGCTGCAACGTAGTGCTGACTTTCTGGCTGAGCTCCCTTCGGGCAAAACGAGAAGCAACCCTCTTCGGCGTTATAAAACCTTGATGTAGAAGACTAGACCTTCGGCTTTATGCCTTGAACCCGGTCACTTCTCGACTTGCTGATCCCCGCATTCCCAAGCAGCTTGGGTATATGTAGTTAATTCCTTACAGCAGTTATCCAATTACCAGCTTTCTTTATTTATGGGAGCAGCAGCTAATGTTACTCAGAGTCGTAGAGCAAAGGGAGTCTTGTCATGGAATACGATGAAGACGATATTTAGTTTTATAAGGTCCCTACGGGGCAAGGATAAAAGTGAGCGGAACACTTAACCCAGTTAAACTCACTGAAACGATTTGAGAGGCCTTTCCTGTAAAGTTTCCCTATTCCTATAAGACGTCGGGTCGGGATCCTCGAGAAATCTGTTCTCTCCAGAGAAGGATGAATTTTTATCTGTTCCGTTAATCCACAGAATGCTGAATCAATATATTCTTTATCGAAATAAAGACTGAAAAGTCGATGTCTGTTCGACCCGCTTGACCGATGATTAAAGCGGTTAACAGTCAGTACCTGATATCAATGATTTATAGATAATTTATGGCGTGGGAAGCCTGGAAAAAGGGAAAAGTTTGACTGAGTCAGACTTGATCTTGGTAAAAAATAGCCAAGCCTGTGGATAAGTGTGTCGCTGCTAAGTTTAAGTTTCATCAAATCGGCTGGGAGTATAGCGTAGAAAGTTGGATAAAAAACGCCCTATTATTATTCTATTTGTCATTGAATCTGCGAGTAATGCGATGAAAGTGCAACTAACAGGCTGAAAAGCATCTGCTTGGGCTTTTTCTGGTATATAATCTATGTGAATAAGTGGGTGTGAGGGGTTTAAGTTATCCACAAAATCTGTGGGTAACTCTGTGAGTTATTTATGAGTGTTATTTTACTGAATTATGGGTAAAAAAAAGGCCTCGAATATCGAGGCCTTTTGATGATTAATCTTGCTGAGAAGACTGTATAGCCGTTAAGGCTATTGTGTAAACAATGTCGTCCACAAGTGCCCCGCGGGACAAATCATTCACGGGTTTACGCATACCTTGTAGCATAGGACCAATACTGATCAGGTCTGCGCTTCGTTGCACCGCTTTATAGGTAGTATTACCGGTATTTAAATCTGGAAAAATAAATACAGTGGCTTTACCTGCCACTGGGCTGTTCGGCGCCTTGCTCTTGGCAACGTTTTCCATAATCGCTGCGTCGTATTGCAATGGACCATCGATAATCAGATCTGGACGACGCTCTTGGGCAATTTTGGTAGCCTCACGTACTTTCTCTACATCAGATCCCGATCCGGAAGAGCCGGTAGAGTAACTGATCATGGCGACCTTTGGTTCGATGCCAAATGCCGCGGCGGAATCAGCAGATTGAATGGCAATATCCGCCAGTTGCTCTGCATTTGGATCCGGATTGATAGCACAGTCACCGTATACCAGTACCTGATCCGGTAATAGCATAAAGAAGATAGAGGAGACCAGGTTCGCGCCAGGCGCAGTTTTGATTAGTTGCAATGGCGGACGTATGGTATTTGCTGTGGTGTGGACGGCGCCAGAAACCAAGCCGTCTACTTCATCCTGAGCCAGCATCATAGTGGCGAGTACAACATTATCTTCCAGTTGTTCGCGAGCAACAACCTCTGTCAGACCTTTGCTCTTGCGCAACTCAACCATTGGCGCTACGTATTTCTCACGCACCAATTCTGGATTTATGACTTCTACCACATCACCCAGCTCAACACCTTGTTGTTCAGCCACCAGTTGGATGGCTTCGGGACGACCAAGTAATACAGGTGTGGCGATACCACGCTGCGCGCAAATCACTGCCGCTTTCACTGTTCTTGGCTCTTCGCCTTCGGGTAATACGACACGGCGATTTGCGCTACGCGCCAGCTCTGTCAGGTGGTAACGGAACGCGGGTGGTGAGAGTTTACGGGTCAGTGTCGAACCTTGAGTTAACGACTCAATCCAGTGTTGATCTATATGACCAGCCACATAATCTTGCACCAGTTCGATGCGCTCTGCATCATCTGTGGGGATCTCCATATTAAAACTTTGCAGTCGCAGGGATGTTTGCCAAGTATTGGTCTTAATAACCATAATAGGCAAGCCAGTGGTTTCCATGGCGCGCTCACACAGCTTTAGTATTTGTGGCTCAGGAGGATAACCGCCGGTAAGCAATAAACAACCTATTTTTACGCCGTTCATCGAAGCCAAACAGGCTGACACGATAACATCGGAGCGGTCGCCTGATGTTACCAGCATGCTGCCAGGTTTTATATGCTCAACCATGTTTTGAATAGAGCGCGCGCAAAAAGTCACACTGTGTAGGCGACGGGTATCCATGTCACCTCTGTTCAGTATTTCTGCTTGCAAATGCTCGGCCAGGTCTTTTGCACGTGGGGCTATCAATGCTGGGTTCCAGGGAATACAGCCCAAAATACGCAGTGGGCTTTTGCCAAACATTTGCAATACTTCCAAGTTTGCATTTGCTTTTATACTGGCTGCGTCGAACATTTCAGTCAAATCAGGGCGGGTGCTGTCCTGATCGTCCAGGGGGGCGCCTACCTTGTTGATAATGCAGCCAACCACTCGTTTGTTCTTACGGCCACCAAACGCAGATACAGCCATTTCGATGCGTTCTTTCAGCTGCTGTGAGGAGTCGTTACTCGGATGAGTAACAAACACCATTTCTGCGTTAAGGGCTTTGGCGACGTTGTAGTTAATTTCATTGGCGAAGGGGTGTTTTACCGTAGGCACCAGGCCTTCGATCACTACGACCTCTGCACCTCTGGTACCTGTCTTAAAACGGGCGACTATGTCTTCCAGCAGGTCAGCAGTTTGGTTACTGGAGATCATGTTCTCCGCATACGGCATAGTAAAAGGTTCTGGCGGTAAAATATTGGTAGCGCTGCGGATAATAGTCGTCGACCTTTCCGGGCCGGTATCGCCTCTTCTCGGCTGAGCTACGGGTTTAAAGAAGTTTACTGCAACACCATGGCGTTCCATGGCACGGACCATACCCAAGCTAACGGAAGTAACTCCAACGCCTGAGCCGATGGGGATAAGCATAATGGTACGAGACACAGCTATTACCCTATATATTAAGTTCAAAAAAAGGGGGGAGCCCCCGAATAAGATTTTGTTGATTAACCTAGGATGCGGGCGGCATCTTTGGCAATGACCCACTCTTCATTAGTAGGTATAACCATAGCGACAGGGCTGTCTGGGGTTGTGATAACACCTTCACCACCAAAGCGCGCCGCCAGATTTTTCTCGTCATCCACTTTAAAACCGAAAATAACCAGGTTATCCAGCACTTTCTTGCGGATAATGTCGGAGTTTTCGCCGATACCACCGGTGAAAATAATGGCGTCCAAACGGCCCAGAGGCACAGTGTAAGAGGCAATGTATTTGGCCAAGCGGTAGCAGAAGATTTCCAGTGCCAGGGTTGCACCTTTATGGCCATCTTTATAGCCATCTTCAATAGCGCGGCAATCGCTGGACAATTCAGAAATACCCATCAAGCCACTTTGTTTGTTAAGTACGTTATTTACTTCGTCCAGGGTATAACCCAGTTTGTTCACCAAGTGCTGAATAATGCTTGGATCCAGGTCACCACTTCGGGTTCCCATTACCAGGCCTTCCAGTGGCGTAAGACCCATGCTGGTATCAACACTTTTACCGTTTTTAACCGCGCAACATGAGGCACCGTTACCAAGGTGAGCTGTGATAATGTTAGTTTCGGTAACCGGTTTACCCAGCATTTTGGCTGCTTCTTCGGTGACATACAGGTGGCTGGTGCCGTGCATACCGTAACGACGAATAGCGTGTTCGCGATACAACTTATAAGGTAACGCGTATAAATATGCTGTATCTGGCATTGTCTGGTGGAAAGCGGTATCGAATACAGCAATTTGTGGTAGATGAGGGAAAGCCGCTTGTGCAGAGCGGATACCGATCAAATTCGCCGGGTTATGCAAAGGTGCTAAGGCCGCACAGTCTTGGATCCCTTCGATAACTTTTTCATCGATAAGTACTGATTTAGTGAATTTCTCTCCACCATGTACCACGCGATGGCCAACCGCCACTAGATTTTCCAGCAGAGCAGGTGTTTGGCTTAGGATTTTTGATACCAAAAATTCGATGGCTTCACGGTGAGCAGAAAACGCGCCCAAAGACGTCTCTTGTTTCTGTCCATCTAATTTCCACTTAATTCTGGCGTCTTCAAGGTTAAAACACTCGGCTAAGCCGGAAATATGTTCATCCCCACTGTTTGCATCAAGCAGGGCGAATTTAAGGGAAGAACTACCACAGTTAAGTACTAGAACAAGTTTGTTGCTCATTAGAAAATCCTAAATAACATTACGATCACAGGCTATACCAAAAGCGACTAGAGCATTTGGTCCACTTAACGTATCCTTAGAGGGTAGGCAATCTTGATTGCTTACATGATAACACCCAAGAAAGGGGTCATGTCCTTGAAAATCTCACTTAGTGAGTACTGAAACGATAAGGCGTCAGTAAGGATACTCCTAGTGTAATAAAATAACAAAGAGAGTGACAATTATAGTTAATGTAAATCAATTTTTTTTGCAAAACGGGTGTTTTTCTCTGAATAATCGAGGTAATGCAGAGAATTTATGAATATGTTTGGTATAAAATTACAAGATGGCAACAAATACTTAAACTCCTGGCCTAAGCGCAAAGAGCTAAATTCTTTGTTCCCTGAGAACCGCGTAATTTCAGCAACTCAGCTAGGTAAAAATGTGATGCCCGCCTTGGCGGTACTGGGGTTAATGTTGCAATATCAATTCGGTGAGCCACTCTATTGGCCAACAACCATAGCCCTTACCTTATTTATGGTTAGCCTGCCGATGCAAGGTTTGTATTGGTTAGGTAATAGAGCAACCAGTCACTTGCCACCTAGTATGGCGAACTGGTATCGAGATCTGCATGAAAAGATGCAACAGGAAGGCTGCAAAACCAACCCCTTAGTTCATCGTCCTAAGTACCAAGATCTAGCCTATCTACTTAGAAGTGCGTTTAAGCAACTGGATAAAACCTTCCTTACCGACGTCTGATCCTGTTAGTTAAAAAGTCGTAAGTTTCAATGAACTGTGTGTCAATCAAGTCGTGCAGGATCGGCAAGCAAGAGCGCTATTTTAAATATTCTTTGTCGTTGAAGGTACTGATCCAGTCAGGTTTATAGATCACCAATAAGGTAACTAACATGCCGTTTAGCAACGCTTCCGGAAACAGAAGCAGCGGCCATAAAATAAAGAAGTTATCGAACACTTGATCGAATGTGAAATTATCGGAAAGCAAATAAAACCCAGTGTATGCCAGGTGTCGCGCACTGATGGCGAGAGCAGCATTAAAAAAGGCCGCCACAAAAATAAACACAAAAATGTTTTTTGGCAGGTAACGATTGGCAAGCTGTAAAACTCCCCAGCTAACCGCGATTGGTAACACTACCCCGAGTAAACCGTTTATCCCCAGGAGTGGCCAGGGCTCTTTACCAAAACCGGAAAGTAGCAATAGTGCCAGGCTCGCTGTCCAAAGTGCGGTTCGCCAGCCCAGCATTAAGGTGACTCCGGTCAGGCACAGAAAATGTATTTGTAATTCGTCAAATAATCCGGCTTTTAAAGACCATAACATCAATAAGGAAATGGCACAGCCAAAGCTTAGGTGCTGACGTAATTTGTCTTGCGCCAGTTGACGGAAAGTGGCTTTCTGCGCGCTCGCTCCTAGCAGACAAAAATACAGGACAAGGCAACTGATTTCCGCGAAATTAAACAAGATCCAAGTCCTTTTGAGTTTCGGTTAGAAAATGACGTTAGCGTGGTATTGAGAAAGGATCTGCTTGATGTTCTCCATTACAGCGCGACTCGGGGGCGAAACTCCCTCGAGGGGATACGATTCACCCATAGCGATCCATTTATGCCGGCCCAATTCGTGGTAGGGCAATAATTCCACTTTTTCTATATTTGTCATCGGTTGAATGAATTCACCTAGTTGATGTGCGGAGGCCTCATCATCGGTATAGCCCGGCACCACCACATAACGGATCCAGGTTTCTTGTTTTCGCTCAGCCAGGTACCTGGCAAACGCAAGGGAATATTTGTTGCTGACATGGGTAAGGTCGATATGTTTGCTTTCATTGACCTGCTTAATATCCAGCATTACGAGATCGGTAGCGTCTAATACCATATCCACGGTTTTATCCAGCTTACGTACAAAACCATTGGTATCGAGGCAGGTGTGGATGTTTTCTTGCTTGGCAGCTTGAAACAGGGCGCTAACAAAGGAAGCCTGCAACATGGCTTCGCCACCGGATGCGGTGATCCCACCGCCACTGGCCTCCATAAAATGGCGATATTGGGTGAGATCGTCCATCAAGGTTTTTACTGTGACCTCTTTACCGTCTTCGGTATCCCAGGTGTCTCGGTTGTGGCAATATTTACAGCGCATCAGGCAACCCTGGAGAAACACGATAAAGCGAATGCCGGGCCCGTCTACTGTGCCACACGATTCGATGGAATGAATTCTTCCTGTTGCCGTTAGGGGAGAAGTGTCTGAGGGAATTAAGTTATGCATAGGCACCTTTACTAATACGCCTTCTTATTAATCAAATGACACTCCCTATCTGCCCTCGATTGTAACTAAACCCGGTAACGCTGGGAAGTAAACATGAAGATATTAAATCAATTTAATTAGCGGGTTACTAAACGTTTTTATAGGTCAAGACGAGTTTGTTAGGGTTGTGTTTATGTTGGGTAAAAGGCCATCCTTGGCCGTTTACCCCCGTAGTGCGCAGGGGACTCGTTTATAAACTGGCAGTAAAGGTTCGGGTAATGACGTCCTGCTGTTGCTCCTTGGTTAAGGAGTTAAAGCGTACGGCGTAACCGGAAACTCGTATGGTTAGCTGAGGGTATTTCTCGGGGTTTTCCATAGCATCCAGCAGCATATCCCGATTCATCACGTTCACGTTAAGGTGCTGACCGCCTTCGTTGGCTGGAGTGTGTTTAAAGTAACCATCCATCAGGCCCGCCAGATTGCTGCGCTGGGATATATCGTCCTTGCCCAGTGCGTTTGGCACTATGGAGAAGGTATAGGAAATACCGTCCTGAGCATAGGCAAATGGCAGTTTGGAAACCGATGTCAGTGATGCAACGGCACCTTTTTCATCCCGGCCGTGCATAGGGTTTGCACCTGGGGCGAAAGGCGCGCCAGCCTGGCGGCCGTCAGGTGTGGTGCCTGTTTTCTTACCATACACAACGTTAGAGGTGATGGTCAGAATAGACTGTGTCGGTACCGCGTTACGATACATCTTCAGTTTTCTGATCTTCTTCATAAAACGTTCGACCAGGTCGCAGGCGATATCGTCGACGCGGGCATCATTGTTACCAAATTTCGGGTAGTCGCCTTCGATTTCGAAATCGACAGCGACACCGTCTTCATCACGAACCGGCTTAACCTTAGCAAACTTAATTGCGGCCAAAGAGTCTGCGGCTACAGACAAGCCGGCGATACCGCAGGCCATAGTGCGACGCACATCTCTGTCGTGCAGAGCCATCAATGCCGCTTCATAACTGTACTTATCGTGCATATAGTGAATACAGTTCAGGGCCGTGACGTATTGATTGGCTAACCAATCCATCAGGAAATCAAGGCGAGCAAAGACGTCATCGAAGTTCAGTATTTCATCGGTGATCTTGTCAGTCTTAGGACCAATTTGCACCTTCAGTTTTTCGTCCACACCACCATTGATGGCGTACAACAGGGTCTTTGCCAGGTTGGCGCGGGCGCCAAAGAACTGCATGTGTTTGCCTACCACCATAGGAGATACACAGCAGGCGATGGCATAGTCATCGTTGTCAAAATCAGACCGCATCAGATCATCGTTTTCGTACTGGATTGAAGACGTATCTATGGATACTTTTGCACAGTATTTTTTAAAGTTAGACGGCAACGATTCCGACCAAAGCACCGTGATATTAGGCTCTGGAGATGACCCCATAGTGTACTGAGTATTCAGGAAGCGGAAGCTGTTCTTTGTGACTAGGGTACGACCGTCCACACCCATACCACCAATGGATTCTGTTGCCCAGATTGGATCGCCAGAGAACAAGGTATCGTATTCAGGTGTGCGCAGGAAACGCACCATACGAAGCTTCATTACCAGGTGGTCAATAAGCTCCTGGGCTTGATCTTCGGTGATTTCCCCAGCCCGCAGATCACGCTCGATGTAAATGTCCAGGAAGCTGGCGGTACGGCCGAAGGACATAGCGGCGCCATTTTGTGATTTCACCGCAGCCAGATAGGCAAAGTAGGTCCACTGGATAGCTTCTTTGGCGTCGTTTGCCGGGCTCGAAATATCAAAGCCGTACTTAGCCGCCATCACCTTCATCTGCTCCAGCGCACGATACTGCTCGAAGATCTCTTCTCGCAATTTCATTGTGTCTTCTAATGTACCGCCCGCGACCAGTTCGGATTCCAAAGATTTGTGCTGAGCCGCCTTATCTTTCATCAGGAGGTCAACGCCATACAGGGCTACGCGACGATAATCACCAATGATCCGGCCTCGGCCATAGGCATCGGGTAACCCCGTTAACACACCCGATTTACGACATTTCATAATGTCACTTGTGTATACATCGAAAACACCCTGATTATGGGTCTTACGGTATTCACTGTAAATTTTGCTGACTTGTGGATCCAGCTCGCGGTCATAGGCTTTACAAGAGCCTTCCACCATGCGAATGCCACCATTGGGGATGATCGCTCGCTTTAGCGGGGCCTCAGTTTGCAGGCCAACGATAGTTTCCAGTTCCTGGTTAATATAACCCGCATCGTGAGCCGTAATCGTAGAAATAACGGAAGTATCAAAGTCCACCGGCGCGTGAGTGCTGTTCTCTTGTTTGATGCCCACCATCACCTTACCCCAAAGGACGTTGGTGGCTTCTGTGGCGCCGCTTAGGAACCGATCATCGCCTTCATAAGGGGTATAGTTCTTTTGGATAAAATCACGGACATTAACTTGGGTTTTCCAGTCGCCAGCGGCGAAACCTGTCCAGGCTTGGGCAAATTGTTCTGTTTGTTCAGCCATAAAATCCTACCTATATACTTAAAAAATTGTGAAACCGAAAACGCCTAGTTAGCGTTTGGCCGGCGGTAAATAATCCAGTAAGTCATGCCAACCAGCAGTCCGCCGCCCAATATATTTCCCAGGGTGACAGGAATAAGGTTGTTAAAAACGAAATTGCTAATGGTGAGGTCTGCAAAGTCTGCCGGGTCTAATCCGTTTATTTGCCAGAATTCGGGACTCGCGAAATTTGCCGTGATGATGCCTGTTGGAATCATAAACATATTGGCAATACTGTGTTCGAAACCGGATGCGACAAACATGGTGACGGGAAGTAGCACAGCGACAAATTTATCGGTTACAGAGCGGGCAGCGAAACTCATCCATACAGCCAGGCATACCATCAGGTTGCAAAGGGCACCCAGACTGACGGCCTGGATAAAGTCGTGATGCACTTTATGCTGGGCTATCTTCATGGCGTTAACACCCCATTGTGTATCGGCGACCATATATTGTTTTGCTAAAAAGATAAGTAAAACCAAAAGCATTGCGCCGGCAAAGTTACCTGCATAAACCACCAACCAGTTTTTGATTAATTGTATTGTGGTAATTTTATTACTTGATCTGGCCATTACTGTAAGTACAGAGCTGGTGAATAGCTCGCCGCCACACACAACGATAAACAGCAGACCCATGCTAAAAGCGATGCCGCCTAACAGCTTATTTACACCCCAGGGCATGTTTTCAGCGCCTGTGGTTACTGTGGTGTAAAAGACAAATGCCAAACCGATGAATACGCCGGCGGTTATAGCTAGGAAAAAGGCGGTGAGCGGTGATTTTGTTGCTTTAGCGACGCCCACATTTTCGGCTTTTTCAGCCAATTCTGGAGGGAGTAATACGTCGAAGTTTTTCACCTTGTTTTCTCTTTGTTATTACCTCTAAAGAGAGATTAACAAAGAGCCTAAAGCGCGGAATTGACGTAGATCATTTTATAACGAATATGGTTGTAATATTACTACATAACACATAATGGTGTTTGTCTGGCTTCGAACGACTCGAACAATAATGCTAAGTCAGCAATACCACTCCAACCAGAACAAGCTCTCAGCCCATTTGTGTGCCAGCTAACCACAGCTGATGACTTTGGATATGGGTAAAACTCAATATATTACTCTTTACACCCAATTATGGGGTGTGTGACGTTTATCTTGAGATTATCAATTTGTCACGTGCTTTGAGAAAAAACTCTTGCTGCACCGTGGAAGGCTAACGGCTGTAGCCCGGATATAAGCTTCAATAGCATCGTATTTGTGATGGGGTTGGGCTAATAATTTGGCCTTGCTTTCCCAATAAGGCTGGTAACTTTCACTAGATTGTTTGCCTAGCGATTTTAAATTCTCAGTCCCGTCTCAGCTGTTCAGAATCATTGGGAAATGGATTTAATGATCAAAAGTAAAGGGCTTAAAGATATTCATCAACCCGGGTGGAGATCTCGCGCTTTTCACTATTTCAGTTCACAAATAACCCTTTATTTAAAATTGACTATTTACCTAAGCTTGATGTTTTTGGTTAAATGCCTGCTTTGGCTAATAAGTTAAGGTTTTTTGTAACTATTCCGCCAGCTGAATAGTTATCTGAAAACTTCCTATTGCCGGTGCATCGTTATTTGACCAGTGTTGATGCAACAACAGGGCTGGAAGCGCTTGAAGGTACACTGAAAGATAAGCGAACAGACAGCATTACCAGCGATGACAAAACTTTAGTTTGGTTGTTCAATGAGTAAAAAAGCCCAAGTTTTTTATCTGGATGGCACTCTTGGTTCCATAAGTTATGCGGCGAAGGCATTAAACAGTGGTGCCGATGGTTATATTTACGCCAGTTTAGATAAGAAATATGCGTTAAAAATTTATCACGACCCAGCTAAAGACCCTAAACGGCAGGAAAAAATCTGGCAAATGATCAAACATGCCCCTCAGGCTGATGGTTTTGCCTGGCCTGAGGCGATGTTAGGCAACAGTCAGGGTGAATTTATTGGTTTTCTGATGCCTTTGCTGGATCTTAATGCCCATGTGCAGCTGGAGTTCTTGCTGTCCAAAAGAGCCAGGCAAACCCATGGCATTACAGAAAGCTATGATTTCAGGGTTAAGGTCGCGGCCAATCTTGCTAAACGTATCGCTGACTTGCATGCCCTGGGTCATCATATTATTGACCTTAAACCCGTTAACTTATCTTTTGATAAAAACACGGCAGATGTCGCTATTGTTGATTGCGATGGCTTTTCAATAAAGGGAGATAAGTGCCAATACTATGGCCATCAATATACCTCGGGGTATATTTCTCCGGAGGCCTTTAACTGTAAGTTAGGCCCGGAAAAACTGGCTGTAGGGCAAGACATGTATGCAATGGCGGTGATATTGCTGCTTAACAATGGCTTGCATCCTTTTCAGGGAGTGCCGGTAGCAGGGGCGAATTTACCAAGTGATAATCAGGCAAAAGCGGCTGCCGGCCTATACGCCTATGGGCCTAAGGGGCATGCCAGTATCTTGCCTTCCCCCTGGAGTTTACATTTAGGGTTCACCGACGAATTATCCCAAGCTTTGCAACGTTGTTTAACGTCAAGAGTGCGTCATTCAGCAAAGCAATGGCAAACATTGCTGGAAGACTCTGCGGCTAAACTAACGAACTGCCAGCAAGATAAACACCATCAATACTGGGGTGGTAGCTGCCCACATTGCCAGTTGGGTAAGGTAAAAATAAGGTAACTATTCAGCTGGCTAAAAACCCCGCAATAAATGCATTATTTTTTTCAAAACTTCTTGACACGGTTTTGACTGATTTAGTGCATTTTCATGCGTCACTGTAATGAGCGCTTGTAAGCAACGATTAACTTAACCACAAGAGCGCCAAAACAACAGGTGTACACCAAGCATAGCGCCCCCGGCACAGAAAAATACAACGCCTTAGATTGGCTTACAGAAGCAAAAAATTGCCCGAAAAAACAGAGGGTATAATAGCCCCATGAATAAGCATACAAACACAGCAACGTTGATACCCGAGTCATTGGATGTCAACGCCACCATTGAGCAAGTAGAAAACGCCTTGAAAAATGACAAGGCCGCATCTCCTGCTTTAGTGGCTGCCGCATCTCCTGCTTTAGTGGCTGCCGTACAAATGATGTTGCTGCTGGTCAAGCTATTGTTTGGTCGCCTGTCTCTTAATAGCCGAAATAGCAGCAAGCCGCCCTCGCAAGACCCCAACCGCCCTAAAGAAGAGCGAAAGAAAAGTAACAATAAACAGGGCGGGCAAAAAGGCCGCGAGGGCAAGACGCTCAAACCAGTCGATGCTCCGGACGAAATTATTCAGGTTCCGGTCAACCGGGATAGCTTGCCGCCAGGGCAGTACCATGACGTAGGCTATGACCGTCGCCAGGTATTTGATATCCAAATTTCCCGCTGGGTTAAAGAATACCGGGCACAAATTCTGGAAGACGCGCAGGGCAACCGGTTTACCGCTGATTTCCCTGCTGACGTGGACAGGGCGGCTAAGTATGGTGCATCGGTTAAGGCGAACGCCGTCTATATGTCAGTGTACCAACTCATTCCTTATGACCGGGTGCAGCAGCATTTTGATGAAATGTTTGGCATCTCCTTGAGTACCGGCTCACTGTTCAACTTTAACAAGCTGGCTTACCACATGCTGGCTGACTTTGAGACGCTGGCCAAGCTCGAACTCATCAATGGCGGGTTAATTCACGCGGACGAGACGGGTATTAATGTCGGCGGCAAGCGCATCTGGCTTCATAATGCATCGAACGGAGAGTGGACCTGGTTTGAGCCTCACGCAAAACGCGGTAAGGAGGCAATGGATGAAATAGGCATACTGCCTCAGTTCGCCGGGACACTCTGCCATGACCACTGGAAACCTTATTACCGCTATACGCAAGTGTTCCACAGTTTGTGCAATGCCCATCACCTGCGGGAACTTACCCGCGCCTATGAGCAAGACGGGCAAGAGTGGGCTAATGGGATGTATGAACGGCTCATTGAAATCAATGATGCAGTAAATGATGCCGGTGGCCAGCTTGATAACGATACTGCGTTGCAGTGGCGGAAAAAGTATCAGAGTTTGCTCGATAAGGCGGAGCGGGAGTGCCCGCCCCCGCCCCCGCCGCAAACGGGCAAGAAGAAAAAGGGCCGGGTCGCCCGCAGCAAGGCCAGAAACTTACTGGAGCGGCTCAGGGATTTTGAGGATGATGTGCTGCGATTCATGGATAATCCAGCGGTTCCCTTCACCAACAACCAAGGAGAGAGGGATATCAGAATGGCAAAGGTGCAGCAAAAAATCTCTGGGTGTTTCCGCTCCATGGAGGGAGCCAAGGTCTTTTGCCGGGTCCGCAGTTATATATCAACGTGCCAGAAAAATAATGTCGGTGTCGGGCAGGCGCTGGAGTGTCTGTTTGCCGGAAAGTGGCCAGACTTCATTCAGGAAAAATTGAATAATATTCCGCCAGCTGAATAGTTACAAAATAAGTAAAAAGGCACCAACCAGAAAGGCCCGGCGTAAACGAAAACACCATCAAGCTTATACCGCCAGGCAAGCAGCCCTTAACCCGGTGCAAAAAGTGGCATTAATAACCAGCGTAGCGAAAGTGCCCGGCAGTAAAAAGCGCTTTTCTCCTGTTGTGATGACCATTTTGATTGGATTGCTTGTTATCGGACTGATCGTTTACGGTAGCGCAATATCGTCAAAGCAGGACAATGCTGTTAATCACGAGCAACAAACCCCGCTTGTTCGTCCTCCTGAGCCAGATAACACGCCTGTTTACAGCAGTGTCAAAGCGATAAATGGAGAAGTAAAGTACAGAGATAAAAGCGGGCGGGTTACTCAATCGAAAAAATTGGCTGAAGTGCCTTTTTACCAATTTGGTGAGTTTCATTCCAGCCGGGATGTGGCAATACTGAAATATTCCCCTTATGGCACTCTGTTTGCCTCATCTGCGGCGGGGGCGCATTTGGCAAGCGTTAGCTTTGAATTGGGCGGCAAAGATCTAGGGCGGCTTAAAGATAGGACGGACAGGCACTATCAGTTAGACGGCTGGCAATATGATAAGTCCCGGCAAACTGCTTACGCTTATAACTGTAAATACAATCCGGGTGTCTGTACCCATGTGGTAAAAATAAGCAGCGACAAAAGACGGAATTATAAGTTTAATGACTTTACCGATGAAGCTATTTATCCAGATAAAAACCAAGTTAAAACGCCTGCCAATAGCTATCGTTCCTGGCGTTTCAGCTTATCCGGAGACGGTAAGTTGCTTTTTATGGCCAGCGACTATGAATTGCTGGTGTATGACACCAATAAATCCTCGACACCTCTGTTACGGCAAATCCTTCCTGAAGGCTGGCGTGGTTATTACATCAGCCGTATTGTCAGTAACGCCCAAGGTTCGCGCTTGTTTATTGCTTATACCAAAGCCGGAAAATATGGGGATGGTTTTCAAGGGTTTGTGGTGGAATTACAAAAAGCGAAAGATGAGTACCGAGTCGTCACCCGATTTGCAGATTTACCAAACCCTAACCCTATGTCCGGTATGGATATCGCCGTTAATGACAGCGGGGATCTAGTAGCCATAGGTGAGTATGTTAATCCGGCTAAAGACAGTGACAGTTATTCGGTTTTAGGCACTAAGGTAGAGGTGACGTTAGCCCAACCTACGATCAGTATCTGGCATAAAAATATGCATGGTGACTGGACTTTACTGCAAACAATTGGAGAAAACAGACAAGAAAATCGAGCAGCCAGTCAGGTATTTTCTGCGCCTGTATTGGTTCGTAAACCAAACAATGTCAGCTTTTTTAGCCCTAGAATGTCGATGGCAACAGGCAATCAACTGGTGATTAGACATAGCGTAAATCGAGATTTCCAGCTTAATGACAAAGGGGATCTACTGCTGACGGGTTTAGATGTCGAAAAGAAAAGACAAAGTATCGCGGTAAATGCTGGTTTGTATTCGTTATCTGCAGCACAAGGGACGACTAAATTAATGGCTAAGTTAGCCTAAAAGTACACTTATAGTCGAGTTGCTGGGTTGGGGTCTAATACCTATATAAGTACGCGTTTGTCTGATTCTGGAGAGCAGGCTATTTTAGGTTGGTTTGAATATAAACAAGCGGGCTTAGGCTCCAGTGAAGGAAGTTACTCTCAGGCATATAAGATGTCGGTTTTTGATTTTTCAGGCCAGCCAGAATCAACGCAGATATCGGGCATCAATTTAGGCTCTTCACAGAGTGAAGAGCGGGCTTATTAATGCGTTCCAACAACGCGAGTCTATTAAGTGTCACTAATGCGGCGGGGAAAGTGACTGCCCCGTCGCCTGGATCCGCTGCAAAAGTGAATATTCCCGGTGTGCAGAGCCGCGTTAAAAAATGGTCGGTGGTTATATTACCGCTGATTTTTATTGCGGCCATGATTGGGCTGAAATATGGTTTTCCTGTTGATCCAATAAAAACAGAAAATAAACAACACATTGCCCAGCAAAAGCGGCACCTGGGTGGTTTTATAACTGAATATGCCACCAAGTCATGGATCCCGTCCGCTCGGCATTTTAATGGTTTTCATCGCCTTCTCGATGAATTTCCAAATGCTCTGCAAGGCGATGAATTAGCTGTGTTGTTTTACCAGCCCAGATCTGACAGTCAATACCCTAGGGGCAGTGTGATGCCTGTGGCGTTTTATCTATCTGGCCATGCAGGATTGGAAAAATAAGACAGGTCTAGTATTGGTGTTGCAACAAGAGCCAGTCACAGGGCAATTTCATTTCTTACAAAAAATCATTGCGCCAAGCCAGCAAACGCAGTTATTTGCTTATTATATGGATGTTAATAAATCAGGCTCCGTTCTGGCTCTGGGGCAGTTTTCCGGGTTGGATGAAACGGGAGTGGGGACACCTGAAATCTCAGTGTGGAAGTGGTTTGATGGTTTGTATCAACCAATGGGGGTTATTTCAGATTATGAATTCGGTCATGAAAAACCCATGCAAAAAATCGCGGCCAGTACTGCCGATAGAAATAACATTCCTCAGCAAAACTACCAGCGCATTATTAACAGGCTTTCAGTTGAATACTTCATCGCCGCCTCAACAGCAAATTCATACTGGATGGGTAGTCGATTTAACAAACTTTCAGCTGCGAAAGCGTTTTATCGCAAAGAGTACTTCCGATATCCAGACCTCATATAGTAAAGCGCGTTTGTCCCAAGGTATGGGACAGGCTGTATTGGCCGTGTTTGATACAAAATACAAGGTCGACTTTTATCATTTTTATAGCCCATTCGGTAGGCTGATTTATAACTCCGGAGAATTCGAACCTGGTTTGGTGAAAAGTACAGTCGAATAGCAGATCCTCCTGGCACACAAGTCGACTAGATCACCCTCCAATGAGAGCCCTGTGGAAGTAGCCCTACTCGGGGCTATTTATAAAATAAGGCTAAGATAACCCTGCAGTACAATCAGGTTGACGATATCAATAAAGAAAGCGCCGACGATAGGTACCACCATAAAGGCCTGTGGCGATGGTCCCGAGCGGGAAACCAGGGCTCCCATGTTCATCACGGCTGTAGGCGTGGCTCCCATGCCAAAACCGCAGTGACCGCCGGCCATAACGGCCGCGTCATAATCAGAGCCCATTAGTTTAAAGGTGACAAAATAAGCGAATACCGCCAGGGTTACTGTTTGTACAAGAAGAATAATGAGTAAAGGCAGCGCCAGGTCGAAAATTTCCCACAGCTTTAAACTCATTAAGGCCATAGAAAGGAACAGGGATAAGGACACGGTACCCAAAATATCCACGCATTCGTTGTTAATTTTATAACCCCGGGTAACCTCAGTGAGATTGGTGATAATGACGCCTATGAACAGGGCGTAGACGAAATCTGGCATTTTTAGCCAGGAGATGCCAAAGCTGGATACCAAATACTCAACCAGTTTGGCACCAGCGACACAAAGCAACAGGATAAACAGTGTTTCCAAAATGCTTTTGGCGGTAACCCTGTCTTCTTCCAGCTGATCATAGGTGACCAGCTCTGGGTGGTCTTTATGATGATTACCACCCACACCGTAGGAAGAGACCAGGTTATTCTTATTAATCAGCCTTTGTGCTACTGGGCCACCAATAATGCCACCCATCACCAAGCCAAATGTAGCGGCAGCCATGGCAAATTCCAGCGTGCTCAAGCCGTAGTCATCGGCAAAGGTTTGCGACCAGGCTACCCCCGTACCGTGGCCACCGGAGAGGGTGATGGAGCCTGCGATTAGCCCCATCAAAGGCTCTAATCCTAACACGGGAGCCAGGCCTACACCGACGGCATTTTGGATCACTATGTAGGCCGAGGCGATGCCAAGAAACAGAAACACCTTACGGCCACCTTTAACCAATAGCTTGTAACTGGCTGCCAGTCCCACGGTGCTGAAGAACATCAGCATCAGGGTATTCTGCATGGGTAATGAAAAGGTGATCGTGATGTCATAGGCATGCAATAGGGTAATAAAACCAGCGACAACAAGGCCGCCTACGATAGGTTCGGGAATATTATATTTTCTGAAGATACTCACATGGCGATTGATGCCATGGCCTATAAACAGCACAAGAATCGCGGTCAAAAATGATTCCAGCTCACCAATTGTAAAAACAGTATTCATGGAACTCCTACTGGCAATCGAACTAATTCGCAGACATGCCTGGTGTGTGTCAAAAGGTGCGTAGTGCTAGGTATTATCTGGGGAAGCAAAGAGTGCGAATAGCGGTTATTTTGTCACAAATAAATAAGGGGCGAGTACCAATAAACTAGTGTAATTTGTCGCTGAGGGTTCTGTGCTCACGCCGAAGACGAAAGCACAGAACTCAGTAAGAAAGCCCTAGGCAGACTTGGTTGATTGTTTGGCGTGGTGCTTAGCTTTCGCCTTTTGCAGTTTCTGGTAGGCATTAAGCAGTTTCTGGTGCAGTTCCTGATCTTCCAGTTTTGCATCCAGTGGTGTTAAGCCGTGGCAGATGCCTTCCTGATCCATTAGTGCAAATACTTGCTTGGTGATTTCTTTACCAAACATACGCTTAAATACACCCACATATTGCTTGCGTTTACGCGACTCATCCAGTTCAAGCTGTAGCGCCTGACTTAAACAGTGATAGAAGCGCATCCGCTCTGCAGATAAGGTTGAGCTTCCATAATCCAGGGTCCATTGCGCCCATTCCTGTGCGTCTTCAAACTCTTTCAGCGCAAGAAAAATCAGGCACTTCAGTTCGCCAACACGCAGTGTTCGCCATGGCGAGCCTGGTTTAAACGCGACGCCAATGAGCTCGAAGATCCGCTCTTGCTCCGAATAGTCCTGCTCTTCCAGGTAAGCCAGAGTGTCATTAAGCAACTCCTCGTTAAACCAGTTTTTGGACAGTTTGAAGATCAGCTTGCGCAACTGGTTTCCGCCTGAGTTATTACGCCACACCAGGTCTTCTATGGGATATATTTCCGATAATCCTGGGGCCAGAATGCGGCAGGAGTATACGTTCAGGTGCTCGTAATCGGCGATGTAAACAGGCTGTTCTATTTCATGGAACAGCTCTATCAGGTTATTAAACTCTTCCGGTGAGCTGCCTTCGCAGTTCCAGTGGACAAAGGAAAAATCCGGCTTTTTCTTAAACATATCCCAGGAAACCAGACCCGCACTATCGATAAAGTGGGTCTCCAGGTTATGGTGATCCGCTACATCTTCATTGTCGAAACTCGGTGGACTAAACACATCCAGATCTTTGAGCCCGCGCCCCTGAAGCAGTTCGGTGACTGTACGTTCAAAGGCCACTTCAAACTTAGGATGGGCGCCGAATGAGGCAAAACAGGTGCCATTTTCTGGATTGAGCAAGACAACACAAATCACAGGGTACTTACCGCCCAGGGAGGCGTCATAGCTATATATAGGAAAACCTTCCTGTTCAAGGGTATCGATAGAGGCCTTGATGGAAGGATATTGTGCGATGATATCTGCCGGGATCTCAGGCAGGCTGATACCATCGGCAATGATTTGATTTTTCACCGCTCGTTCGAACAGCTCAGATAACGCCTGCACCCTGGCTTCGGTGCGAGTATTTCCGGCTGACATGCCATTACTCACATACAGGTTTGCCACTATATTCATGGGAATATAGACCTGCTCCTGGTTGTCCTGGCGGGTAAACGGCAGGGCACAGATTCCGCGTTTTTTATTACCTGAGTTGATGTCCAGTATATGGCTGGCTTTTAGTTCACCGTGCGGGTTGTAGTGTTGGTGCAGGTACTCATCGAGTATGCCTTCAGGCAGCTTGTCATCTTTGCTTAACGGGAACCATTTTTCTGTTGGGTAATGGACAAACTCGCCTTTTGCAATTTTTTTACCTAAGTAAAAATCCGCCCAGAAGTAATTACAGGATAAGCGCTCAAAGTATTCACCCAGGGCAGAAGCCAGGGCGGCTTTTTTACTGGCGCCCTTACCATTGGTAAAGCACAGGGGGCACTCTTTATCCCTGATATGTACAGACCAGACGTTAGGAACAGGGTTTAACCAGGAAGCTTCTTCAATATCAAAACCCAGAGTTTGCAACTTATGTTGCATGGTTTCGATGGAGTCTTCCAGGGCGGCATCTTTGCCGGTGATAAAGGTCAGTGACATCTTGCTTACCAGTCATTTGGAAAAGGCCAAGAATATCATGTTTTACCTGTTTTTCTTGCAAAACCTTGATGCTCATCCAGATATTGGTTTTTTTGATAAATAAGTAGTTATTTTGGCTACCGAGCGTATCGATTTTATTTTAACTATTTGTTTTATGGGTATAAAGTAATTGGCCTGTTATTTGCCTAACTCTTGTTGAATCTGTATTCACTAAGGGAAATAGAATGAAAACAATAAAAAAACTCGCTGTGTTAATTACAGTGCTCCTGCTGGTGGCTTGCGGTTCACTCTATGAGCGTATCAGTGGTGTCGGTGACAGGGTATTAGAAAGCAGAGAAATAGGGTCTGTTCACACGGTTTCAGTCAGTGTGCCGGCCACCACCAAAATTACTCAGGGTAATCAGTCAAGTTTAAGCATATATACCCAAACTACTTGGAAATGCAGATTCAGAGCTCAGGCAGGGTGTCAGAACAAGGCGCAGCGAGCAGGGAATGGCATTCCCTTTTCAAGCGCTGCAACGCAGAGCTGACTTTCTGGCTGAGCTCCCTTCGGGCAAGGCGAGAAGCAACCCTCTTCGGCGTTATAAAACCTTGATGTAGAAGACTAGACCTTCGGCTTTATGCCTTGAACCCGGTCACTTCTCGACTTGCGATCCCCGCATTCCCAAGCAGCTTGGGTATATGCCGAGCCTAATTTACTACCTTACATTGTCAGCGATAACACGGGTCAGTCGGTTTCTATAAGGACCAAGATGGGATACCGGCTGGATCCCAGTCAAGCAATAGTTATCAAAATAGTGACACCCAAGTTATCCGGTATATCGGTATCAGGCACCAGTATCCTGGAAGTTGATGGAGTGAACACCACTGATCTATCCATTGCGGGCAGTGGTAGCACCAGGCTCTCACTCACCGGACTCCGGGTGGACAATCGCTTATCGACGATATTTTCCGGCAGCGCTCAGCTGGCTCTGGAGCGGGTGGTAACCGGGCAACTTAACATAGCAACCTCAGGGTCCAGCAAGGGCGTGATATCCGGAGGGCATTCCGACCAACTGAGCCTGGTTATAAGTGGCTCGGGTAAACTGGAAGCCGTTGAACACCCGGTAAATAGCGCCCAAGTAGATATTTCCGGTAGTGGTGAAGCCAAGTTAAGGGTGAAAAATGAGCTAAAGGTGGCGATTTCGGGTAGTGGTTATGTGGCCTATCATGGTCAGCCAAAGCTGGAGCAAAGCACTTCAGGCAGCGGCAGAATAACGAGTCTGGATTAACATCACCAAGGAGAGTACAAGTGCTGAGTCATGCGGGAGAAGAGATAAAACAGCAGTTGTTTCGCTTGAACCTAAAACAAGCGTCGTTAACTACGCCTGTTAGTGTACAAAGGGAGCAATGGGATAAGGATTGTGAGCAGGACGAAATACCGGACTCTGTATCGGTTGAGGCGATAAATGCCAGTCATATTACCGGCCACCTGTTTACTAATCGAAACGGTGGGAACAAGACAGTCCTGCTTTATTTACATGGCGGGGGTTATTGTCTGGGCTCCTTTAACACCCATAAAAGATTTGTCGCTAATTTAGTGCAGCGCACAAGCTGCGCTGCATTTTTCCTCGATTATCCCTTAGCCCCGGAGTACCCGTTTCCCACAGCGTTGGATAAGGGGGTTGAAAGCTATCACTGGTTGCGTAACCAGGGGTATGCTGCAAGCGAAATTGTCGTAGTTGGGGATTCCTCTGGCGGGGGACTGGCACTCTCTTTATTGCTCAAGCTCAAAGGGCTGGGTTTGCCGTTACCGGGTGCTGCTGTCATGTTCAGCCCCTGGTTGGATATGAGACTAACGTCGGATTATCTGGAGCAAAATGCAGCACTCGATCCGCTGGTATCAAGCATGGATCTTGCTGCCTGCCGGGACAGGTATTGTGGTGGTTGGAGCATAGACCATCCCTTGTTATCCCCCGTTTGTGCCGAGTTATCTGGTTTACCGCCTTTATTAATACAAGTGGCGCAAGATGAAGTCTTGCTCGGAGATAGCTTGTTATTCAAACAAAATGAAAACCAGTATGGCGTGCGGGTGGAGTTGACAGTATGGCCCAGGCTTTGGCACTTTTGGCAAAGCAATATAGGGGTGGCGCCGGAAGCAGACGAGGCGGTAAGCCAGGTTGTTCACTTTATCCAGTCCACTCTTAATTAGTTATTTGTGCTCTCTGTGGCCGAATGATGGCCACAGAGAGCAGCCGAACGTTTAAGCGTACTTACCCGCTGGAGTGGCTTGTACTTCTGGCTTAGGTTCACCTAGGGGCAATACTTCCCTGCCGAATTGCTCATTGATAACCTGCGCCATGGCGACATAGATGGCACTTGCGCCACAGATGATACCCTCATAACCGGCCAGGGTGCCGATTAATGTTGAGCCAGTAAAATCTCTTAATGCTAACAGGAAGAACAACAGAGTTAAGCTGGCAAAGATAAACTGGGTGGCCTTGTTGGATTTCAGTGTGCCGACATACATAAAGGCAGTAAAGATTCCCCACATCAACAGGTAAACACCCATATATGCCTTGGGTGTTGGTTCAGCCAGACCCATTTCAGGTAATATCAACAGTACCACCAGGCTGATCCAGAAAAAGCCATAGGAGGTAAATGCAGTTAGTCCAAAGGTATTATTCTTCTTAAATTCAAGTATTCCAGCAATCACTTGCGCCAAACCTCCGTAACACAGGCCCATCGCCAGGATCATGGCGCTGATAGGGAAAAAACCTGCGTTGTGGACATTCAGCAGGATTGTGGTCATACCAAAACCCATCAAGCCTAAAGGTGCTGGATTGGCATATTGATCAGAGGTAGTAGATGACAAAGTGTGGTTCCTCAAATTAGTTAGCTTGGAGATAAGGGCGGCAAAGATATCAGTATAAAGTGCCGTGGGGTAGCTTGTTTTGCGGAAAAAATAGACATTTAAAACTTGTGAAAAGTTTGATTATCAACTCTCTCTCAGACTGTTAAACATTCATTAACAAATCCCGCAAATATGCAAAGAATTTATCGTCATCGACTCAATGTGGTATGAACTTGGATTATACGGCCCTGGTTCACTATATTTCACCACAGCATAGGCGGCGAAGGGTTTTAGCAGGAAGCAAGGCTTAAACTCGGGGGACTTTAACATTCGTGATCCAAGGCAATAAATCGCAGATCCTCCATCGAAGGCATAAAAAGGAATAACTATGCCCTTTCAAACGAAATGAGCGGATATCTATGCTTGGTAGATGAATTATTAGTTGATACTCTGGCTTTTTTTTTGGTCTGGAATTATTATTCTGTCACGCAACTTAGTTACAAAATGTTGTGCTGGTGGTCATCAGGTGATATTTTCAGCCTGAAAAAGGTTAACAAAAAGTTAACGAGTAGAAAGCACACATATCGCAAAGGACTCCAATTCTTACATGAGTGAATTAGCAACTCTCGAAGTCAAAGACCTGCACAAATACTTCGGAGAACATGAAGTATTGAAGGGCATAGACCTTACCGCCTATAAGGGTGATGTTATTTCTATCCTCGGTTCATCCGGCTCGGGTAAAAGTACGCTGCTCCGGTGTATCAACCTGTTGGAAATGCCCAATGCCGGCGATGTGTTGGTGAAAGGTGAGCTGATCCGAATGAAAGCCGATCGCCAGGGTGGTCGTATGCCGGAAAGTGCTCCCCAGGTGGAGAATATACGCTCCCGATTAGCCATGGTGTTCCAAAGCTTTAACCTCTGGTCCCATATGACTGTATTGGAAAATATTATCGAAGCGCCAATACAGGTGCTGAAAAAGCCGAAGAAAGAAGCCATAGAGCAGGCGGAACAATTGTTACATCGGGTCGGCATGTATGAAAGACGCCACTATTTCCCTGGCCATCTATCCGGTGGGCAGCAACAACGTGCTGCCATTGCCAGAGCATTAGCCATGGACCCGGAAGTAATGTTGTTTGATGAGCCAACATCGGCGCTGGACCCTGAGTTGGTCGGTGAGGTGTTAGGTGTTATGCGCACCCTGGCAGAAGAGGGACGAACCATGTTAGTAGTGACCCATGAAATGGCGTTTGCCAAAGATGTCTCTAATAAAGTGTTGTTTTTGCATCAGGGTAAAGTAGAAGAGCAGGGAGATCCCAATGAGGTTTTCCAGCACCCTAAGTCAGAAAGGTTCAAACAATTTATCTCGTCTGTCTATTAAAATAAACAGTTATCGCGGATTATTTAAACAAGGAGAATGATAATGAAAAAGCTGATTTTGGCTAGCGCAGTGTTGTTAGCAACTATGGGCACAGCGCAGGCTAAAGAGTGGAAGCAAGTTCGTATTGGTGTTGAAGGCGCTTATCCTCCATTTAGCTGGACAGAGCCAAACGGTGAGGTAAAAGGTTTCGATATCGACATCGCTAACGCCTTGTGTGAGCAGATGCAGGTAAAATGTAAGCTGGTTAAGCAGGATTGGGACGGCATTATTCCCGCTCTGCTTGCGCGTAAATATGATGCGATTATAGCCACCATGGATATTACCGAAGAGCGTAAGAAAAAAGTCGCTTTCTCAGATAAGTACCAGCATATTCCAGCACGGTTCGCTGCGAAAAAAGGCACTTCCATCGAGCTAACAGCTGAATTTATGACTGGTAAAAGAGTAGGTGTGCAACGTGCAACCAGCATGGACACTTACGTAACAGATAACTTCCCTAAGGGTGAAATTAAGCGCTACGGCACTGCTGACGAAGCGTACCTGGATCTTAAGTCCGGTCGTCTTGACTATGTAATGATTGACTCCGCAGCAATCACAGATGGCCTGCTGAACAAGCCTGGCGGCGATGCTTATGAGCTTGTTGGTCCTAAACTAAACGATCCTAAATGGTTTGGTGAAGGCGCTGGTATTGCCATGCGCAAACGGGATAAAGATCTGAAAGCCATGTTTGACCAGGCGATTAAAGATATCCGCGCTAACGGTAAATATAAAGAAATCCAGGACAAGTACTTCGATTTCGATGTATACGGCGGCAACTAAGCCAGCCAAAGGGGCGCTGGTCGCCCCTTAATTTTTAGAAATCAATGCGAACATAGGGCTCTCCTTCCTTCATTAAGGTAACAATTGTTTCGTATGCTCTGTAAGTTAGTGAATTCTGTTAAGTCGTTATCGTCATGGAAGTGGACTCAGCGTGTCGGATATTGGTTCCGATAGTTGTTACTCTGTTTCAATAGAAAAGTGAATTATGTTAAATCTTTATGGTTACGAAGGCACCATAGTGGCCGGTGCTTGGGTGACATTGCAAGTGGCACTCTTGTCATTGTTACTTGCTATGATACTCGGAATGATAGGCGCCTTGGCCAAGTTATCTCATTTTGCGCCTGCAAGGTGGCTAGCTACTGTATATACCACAGTGATCCGTGGTATTCCGGACCTGATTTTAATGATGCTGATATTTTTTGGTGGTCAGATCTTTATCAATGATTTCAGTTATAACGTCAATGAATGGCTAAACGGCTATTTCGCCGCACAAGATGCGACTCATGAATGGACCGAGTATTTACCGGATTATATTGATGTCAGCCCATTTTTCGCGGGTATTGCCACCATAGGTTTTATTTTCGGCGCTTATATGGCTGAAACCTTCAGGGGCGCTATTATTGCCGTAGACAAAGGCCAGCTTGAAGCTGCACGCGCTTATGGCATGTCTTCCTGGCAAGTTTTCCACCGTGTGTTGTTCCCACAAATGATGCGTCACGCCTTACCCGGCTTTGGCAATAACTGGTTGGTCTTGTTAAAGACCACGGCCCTTGTTTCTATCATCGGCTTAGAAGACATGGTGAAAGCAGCTGCGGACGCCGGGGGCTCTACACAGCAACCGTTTACCTTTTATATGGTTGTCGCTTGTGTATTCCTGTTATTTACCAGCATATCCACCTCTGCTTTAAAATGGGCAGAGCGTAAATACAGCATCCAGACGAGGTAATCAGCATGGATTTTTCAATGATCACCACTGAGTGGCCTCTGTACCTAAGTGGTTTATGGACCACAGTTTGGATGGTTTCGTTAGCCCTGATTTTTGGCTTATTAATTGCTGTACCTACCGGGATCATGCGTAACAGTGACAACTGGCTGGTGAAAGGTCCGGCCTGGGCATACGTTTACTTTTTCCGCGGTACGCCACTGCTTATCCAGCTGTTTCTTATCTATTACGGCTCAGGTCAGTTTTTTAATGTTCAGGGCACCCCGTTTGAGGATGCCTGGTTCTGTGCACTGTTAGCGTTTACCTTAAACACTGGCGCTTATACTGCTGAGATAGTCCGGGGTAGTATTAATACTATGCCTAAAGGTGAAATCGAAGCCGCTAAAGCGTATGGTATGAGCCACTGGCAAACCATGCGTCGCATTACCTTGCCAAGCTCCTTTCGCCGCGCTTTGCCTGCTTACAGTAATGAAGTGATTTTTATGCTGCACGGCAGTGCTATTGCAGGTGTGGTCACTATCGTTGACCTAACAGGTGTTGCCCGTATCGTTAACTCTCGTTATTACGCGCCGTTTGAAGCGTTTATCACTTCCGGGCTACTCTATATGTGCGTTACCTTCATCATTGTATTTGCCTTTAAACAGTGGGAAAAACGCTGGCATCGCCACTTGCGTCCGCTGGAAAGCAAGTAAAAATAGAAGGGAAATGCTGCAAAGTGTTTCCCTTTTTTAACCCTGATCATATTTCCCTACTAGCTAGTGTCCGTCCTGAAACGTGGATTTTGGGCGCCTAACGGCAACTCGCGCATCATCAACCTGTTCTGTTTTTGTCTAAGGTACGCGCGCGCAGCGCGCGATCGCGATAAAAAACCATGTTGTCTATTTAATGACCAATGTTTGGACGCGTCTAATCCTCAGGTTTTCCCTGATCCGTTAGCTTGAGTGGGGTGAACTGGTTAGGTGCTGGTTTCTATCCTGGCCAGCACCATTAGGTTATAGGCGACGGTCGAGGACCAGACATAAGACTTGAACCTATCTTCGCCTTTCCACAGACAGCGGGACAGGCCGTAACGACGTTTTAAGCAGGAGATATTGCCTTCTATTCCGGCCCGGAAGTCACACAGCTTTTTGTAAACCCAGCTGCTCTTTGCCATCTCTTCTATTTTCAAGCCGCATTTCTTTTGAAATGCCACATCTTTGACTCCCTTTTCTTTGGCTTGGGTTAGGTTGTCCCGGCAGGCATAGCCGCCATCAGCGGCTACCTGCCGGGGGACCCGGCCATAAATATCTTTTTGCCGTTCAATCATCGGGCACAGGCGCGCAGTATCTGCCGGGTTGCCTTCCTCCACATACACATCCAGCACCAGGCCGCTTTTGCCTGTGGTGATGTTTAACTTATGACCGTACTGGATGTCTCTGGCCCCTTTGATAATGATATCTGTGTGCGTCTCAAAAATGCTGAACACCTTCTCCTGGTGCGGCACTTTTTCACCCTTGAGCACCCGGCGCTCAGTCTGGCTTATCACTTTTTCGGTCAGCGCCATTATCTGCTGTGCCTCTTGCTCTATGACAGGAAAGAAAAGCAGTTTCTGTACCGGACCTGGCTCTGAGAGAGCCTGCTGTAAATAGCCTTGGGTTTGCTTGGTGAGCTTCAGTAACTCCTTATAATGCTTGGTTTTATTCGCGCCTCTGGCAAATTCTATCTTGTACATTTTCCGTTTGGCCGCCCTTTTGTGATTACAAAAGGACAAGCAGCCCGGTGCCACCGCCTCTTTCAGCTGGGTGAGCAGGCGCACCATTACCCGCACACAATCCCACAGCAAGGAACTATCCGTTGGTGCATGAATATGGGTTTCGGTCACCGTGCTGTCAATCCTGACGGTACGGCCTTTCTCAATGCCTTGCTGGGCGGCATCAGCTAACAGCAAGCGGTTGATAGCTTCCCAGGTCTGGGCGTCAAGTCGGCCGATACAGGCCTGTAAACTGGATTTGGATGGATCACTTTCAATCCGGGCAAAGCTGCGGTAGCTGAGCGAATCCATCAGATAGAAACTGAGCTCATCGTAGCTCAGACTCATCGATTGCTTAAGCAAGGTAGCGCGAACGATGGAATCAACACTCAAGCCATTTCGCCCGGTGGCCTGAGTGCTCGGGTCAATTAAGTCCTTGGCGGCCAAGTCGAGTATGCCCGGGCAGGCATCCAACATGGAAGATATCGCTTTAAGTTGCTGTCCCATCTCGTGCTTACAGTAATATTCGAATATACTGATTTGCGGTATGTATTTTTCGCGCATGCCAACCTCCGGTGTTTTTGTTTTTACTTTATAATCAACTGTTTAGCGATATTGATTATACCAAACTCACCGGGGTTCTCACTTTTTTTTTCTGATTTTTTATTTAAATTCAATCAGTTATCGTTTCAGGATGAACACTAGCTATTCTTTCTTCGTTATCTATCCCTCTCATTGTAGTGACAACATTTTTTACATTCGCAATCTCGCTGTTTTGAAAAACGCTCTTACTCAATTGTATTTAAGCTTATATTTTGGTAACTATTCAGCTGGCGGAATATTATTCAATTTTTCCTGAATGAAGTCTGGCCACTTTCCGGCAAACAGGCACTCCAGCGCCTGCCCGACACCGACATTATTTTTCTGGCACGTTGATATATAACTGCGGACCCGGCAAAAGACCTTGGCTCCCTCCATGGAGCGGAAACACCCAGAGATTTTTTGCTGCACCTTTGCCATTCTGATATCCCTCTCTCCTTGGTTGTTGGTGAAGGGAACCGCTGGATTATCCATGAATCGCAGCACATCATCCTCAAAATCCCTGAGCCGCTCCAGTAAGTTTCTGGCCTTGCTGCGGGCGACCCGGCCCTTTTTCTTCTTGCCCATTTGCGGCGGGGGCGGGGGCGGGCACTCCCGCTCCGCCTTATCGAGCAAACTCTGATACTTTTTCCGCCACTGCAACGCAGTATCGTTATCAAGCTGGCCACCGGCATCATTTACTGCATCATTGATTTCAATGAGCCGTTCATACATCCCATTAGCCCACTCTTGCCCGTCTTGCTCATAGGCGCGGGTAAGTTCCCGCAGGTGATGGGCATTGCACAAACTGTGGAACACTTGCGTATAGCGGTAATAAGGTTTCCAGTGGTCATGGCAGAGTGTCCCGGCGAACTGAGGCAGTATGCCTATTTCATCCATTGCCTCCTTACCGCGTTTTGCGTGAGGCTCAAACCAGGTCCACTCTCCGTTCGATGCATTATGAAGCCAGATGCGCTTGCCGCCGACATTAATACCCGTCTCGTCCGCGTGAATTAACCCGCCATTGATGAGTTCGAGCTTGGCCAGCGTCTCAAAGTCAGCCAGCATGTGGTAAGCCAGCTTGTTAAAGTTGAACAGTGAGCCGGTACTCAAGGAGATGCCAAACATTTCATCAAAATGCTGCTGCACCCGGTCATAAGGAATGAGTTGGTACACTGACATATAGACGGCGTTCGCCTTAACCGATGCACCATACTTAGCCGCCCTGTCCACGTCAGCAGGGAAATCAGCGGTAAACCGGTTGCCCTGCGCGTCTTCCAGAATTTGTGCCCGGTATTCTTTAACCCAGCGGGAAATTTGGATATCAAATACCTGGCGACGGTCATAGCCTACGTCATGGTACTGCCCTGGCGGCAAGCTATCCCGGTTGACTGGAACCTGAATAATTTCGTCCGGATCATCGACTGGCTTGAGCGTCTTGCCCTCGCGGCCTTTTTGCCCGCCCTGTTTATTGGTACTTTTCTTTCGCTCTTCTTTAGGGCGGTTGGGGTCTTGCGAGGGCGGCTTGCTGCTATTTCGGCTATTAAGAGACAGGCGACCAAACAATAGCTTGACCAGCAGCAACATCATTTGTACGGCAGCCACTATTCAGCAGGAGATGCGGCCTTGTCATTTTTCAAGGCGTTTTCTACTTGCTCAATGGTGGCGTTGACATCCAATGACTCGGGTATCAACGTTGCTGTGTTTGTATGCTTATTCATGGGGCTATTATACCCTCTGTTTTTTCGGGCAATTTTTTGCTTCTGTAAGCCAATCTAAGGCGTTGTATTTTTCTGTGCCGGGGGCGCTATGCTTGGTGTACACCTGTTGTTTTGGCGCTCTTGTGGTTAAGTTAATCGTTGCTTACAAGCGCTCATTACAGTGACGCATGAAAATGCACTAAATCAGTCAAAACCGTGTCAAGAAGTTTTGAAAAAAATAATGCATTTATTGCGGGGTTTTTAGCCAGCTGAATAGTTACATATTTTGTTGGTATTAATTATGCTTAAAGTAGGAGGAAGTTAAAAATCAGAAACTAATACACGTTTAAAAGGATTTAATTATGTGTAGAATATTTTCTTCTATCGCTGCGGCGATATTGGGCTTGGGAGTCATGGCCTCTGCTTTCGCATTGCCAGTTACCTATACGCTTGATGGTCCCGGTACCTGTGACGCGGTAACACCAACTGGCCTCCATGAACTAGGGATCCCGGGTTTATTTCCAGTTGATGAATCGATTATCTATTCCTCAAATACGGTTGACCACCCCGTGTGTGCGCCGACTAATCTGCCCGGCGTAGCGGATACCATAGTGACTATCATGAACCTCTCCGGGAAGTACTGGAACGACCTTTGGTTCGTGAGTGATTTCGGAGATATCCCTGGTGTTTCTGGTGGTGCCCCGGGCGCTACATTGACCAATATTGATCACTTTGTAAATGGAGGGGAGGCTTTTCGTATCGATGGACTTGTTACTCCAGGAATAAACAACCCTTTGATTTCCGAGAGTATAGATATTAATGAGGTTTTTGAACCCGGTGAAGTATGGCAGTTTGTTATCCAGGATTGGGCCCATGGTGGCGTTGTATGCCCTCCCGGATTGCCAATTCCAGGTATGGTTGCCTTTACGTCCCCCGGCTTAGTGGGCTTTCCAAGTTGTACTGAGCCCGATGATTTCTTTTCTTCGGCCAGTATTATCGGCCATGAGCTGGCTTTTAATACTGTGAGTATCCCAGAGCCTGTCACCTTTGCTCTGTGGGGCATGGGGCTAACCATACTGGGCTTTAGTCGCAGAAAAAGTCAGAGCTAGGTTTTGTCATATAGCTAAACCACGCCTGTTATCTAACAGGCGTTGATGTCTTCTTTCCTTTCCCGTTAAATCCCTCGTATAATGTCGCCAATTTCAGCTAGACCTAGCCCAGTATGCCTCTAACTTTTCCTCCGTTCCAATTAGTTGCCGATGAAGCGAATTTTGTTGTATTGAACAAGTCAGCTGGCCTGAACTTCCACTGTGAAGACGGTGAGCCAGGCGTAGTCGCTTTGGCTGAAAAAGAGCTGGGTTTAAAGCTCTATTCCGTGCACAGGCTGGATAAGATGACTTCAGGTTTACTCCTGCTTGCCAAATCCAGCAGCGCAGCCGCTAAGCTCAGCCAGGCATTTGCGGAAAAAACAGTGACAAAGTTTTATCTTGCCCTGTCTTTGAAAAAGCCAAAGAAAAAACAGGGCTTGATCAAAGGGGATATGGAAAAAGCCCGCCGTGGTAGCTGGAAACTGGTTAAATCCTTAAACAACCCAGCGGTGACCCAATTTTTTAGCTATTCGGTTGATGAAGGATTAAGGCTGTTTGTGGTGAAGCCACAAACCGGCAAGACCCATCAAATTCGTGTTGCGTTAAAGAGTATCGGATCGCCCATTCTGGGAGATTCCCGTTATGCAGGAGATGCCGCTGACAGAGGGTATCTGCACGCATACTCCCTCGGTTTCGATTTGGATGGCCGGAGCTATACGTATCGGTCAATGCCAGATGTTGGAAGTTATTACTTAACTAAAGAATTTGAGATCAAGTTGATGGAGCTGGGAGAACTGTCCATGCTGCCGTGGCCAAGGGTTTAGCGAAGATATCTAAGTCGGATTTTGTTACTCCTGTGCACCGGGTTTGATACCAATATACTTGCTGTTAGTGGCGTTACTATTGTGAGCCTTTAAAAAGGACCACACTCGACTCAGTCGTCTTCCTGTGGGCTAGGCCGTCTGTCTTAGCCGCTGGATTGCCAGGCAAGCTGACAAAGACAGGGGTATAACTAATTTCAGGCCATCTGCTAAGCTGGGGTGACTTCTGTAATTGCAAAAGCGACAGCCATGCTGATAAAAAATATTACCTTACAAGACAGAGAAGGCCTGTACCAGGTCTTAATTGAACGGGGTTTGATCAGCACTATTGCCCCGATGAGCCAAACGATTAAGTTTGTAGGGGAAGTATTAGACGGTGAGGGGGGATTAGCCGTGCCTCCATTTTGTGAGCCTCATATTCACCTAGATACGACACAGACAGCGGGAGAGCCTAACTGGAATATTTCCGGCACCCTATTTGAAGGTATTGAGCGTTGGGCAGAGCGTAAATTAATGCTGTCGATGGAGGATGTTAAAACGCGCGCAAAACAGACGCTGAAATGGCAAATAGCCAACGGTATTCAGCATGTGCGAACCCATATCGATGTTTCCGACCCCACTCTTGTCGCGCTGAAAGCCATGTTGGAAGTTAAGCGAGAGATGAAGCAATGGGTCGATATTCAGATAGTGGCGTTTCCCCAGGAAGGTATACTCTCTTACCCAAACGGTAAAGCCTTACTGGAGGAAGCTGTGAAACTGGGGGCCGATGTTGTTGGCGCGATTCCTCACTTTGAATTTACCCGTGAATACGGTGTTGAATCGCTGCACTTTGCATTTGAGTTAGCCCGCAAATATGACCGTCTTATCGATGTGCACTGCGATGAAATAGATGACGAGCAATCCCGTTTTGTAGAAACGGTGGCGGCATTGGCCCATAAACACCATATGGGGGAAAAAGTCACCGCCAGCCATACTACGGCGATGCACTCCTATAATGCCGCATACACATCACGCCTGTTCCGCTTACTGAAAATGTCAGGTATTAATTTTGTAGCTAACCCACTGGTGAATATTCACCTGCAAGGGCGCTTCGATGATTACCCAAAACGTCGCGGGGTAACCCGGGTCAAAGAGATGCTGGCGGCAGATATTAATGTTTGTTTTGGCCATGACGATGTCTTCGACCCCTGGTATCCGCTGGGCACAGCGAACATGTTACAAGTGCTGCATATGGGGTTACATGTATGCCAGATAATGGGTTACGAGCAGATTAATCAATCACTCGAGCTGATCAGCACCAAGTCAGCACGCACCCTGAACATTCAGGATAATTATGGTATTGAGCTAGGTAAGCCGGGCAATTTACTTATCCTGCCCGCTGAAAATGGCTTCGATGCATTGCGCCGTCAGGTGCCGGTTCGCTACTCTGTTCGCTCTGGCAAGGTCATAGCGCAAACTCAGCCTGCAACTACACAAATTAACCTGGGCACTGAGGAAGTTGTCACTTTTCGCTGCTAACACTCTATTTTGTGGGCTGCTTTATGCGGCCGTCAACGTCCCCATATCGTCAAACCATGCAAGCAGCTGTATGTCCGGCTGACCTCACCGCTGCTCGAACCCGTCTAAACTGACAAAGAGAAGCAGTGTTCGAGCAGTGTGATGAAACTCTTACCAAGCATTTTTTTGATCTGCCTATTTTGCAGTCCGGTTTGGGCTAACAAGCTGGTGTTTATTCATAGCTATCACCTCGAATACCCCTGGGTTAAGGAATATCGACATGGTTTTCTCGGAGTAGTAGACGAAATCAGCATATTCGAATATGAAATGAATACTAAGCGAAGGCCTGCCAGTGAATTTGCGACAATTGGAGATAATGCCTGGGAATTTATTCAGCAAAAGCAGCCTGATTTGGTGGTGTTGGCCGACGACAACGCCCTGCGCCTACTTGGTCCCAGATTAATAGAAAAACAGCTTCCTTCCGTCTTTCTTGGTGTTAACGGCAACCCCAGGCTTTATTTCTCCCTTGCAGAAACCATGACTGGAGTGCTGGAGCGTCCGCTGATGAGGCGTTCTGTTTCAATGTTAAGAGAGGTAGTGCCAAACCTAAAACGGGTAAAAGTCATGATGGATAATGGTGTAACTTCATACGCTATTCTGGAAACCTCGTTTGGTAACAAAATGAAGCAAGTCATTTCCGGCATCCAAGTTGATACTGTGTTGTTAGCCACATTTGAGCTTTGGAAGCAAAACGTAGCACTCACTCAGAAAGAGGGTTATGACGCCATAATTGTTGCCAATTATGCCGCGATGACGAATTACCAGGGAAAACACGTTACTTTAAACGAGGTGAGTGAGTGGACCGGGGAACATAGCCCTGTGCCTGTTTTTGCATTTTGGGCTTACTCCATTGGTCCGGGAAAGGCGATTGGTGGGCTGACCATTAGTGGGCTGCAACAAGGCATAGAGGCTGCAAAAAAAGTAAATACCTATTTTCGTACAGGTAAGTTACCTTTGATTAGTACGCCGAAAAGGGGAACCCTGGTGTTTAGTCAACAGGAGCTTGGGCGGTGGGGCTTATTGTTACCCAAAGAAATTTCTGAAAAGGGAATTGTGCTGGAGTAGTGGGGGCTTAATATTTTTGATGCTGGCAGCGTTAACGGGGCCTGCCAGCACTTTTTACTATTAGCTGAACACAGTCCAAATTGGAGCATGATCTGAAGGCTTTTCAATGCCTCTTAATTCGTAATCAATGTCGGACTCACGGGCTCTGTCAGCCAGCGGCGCTGTGGCATAAATACCGTCGATACGTAGTCCTCGGTTGTCATCAAAGCCTTTGGAGCGGTAATCGAACCAGCTATATTTCTCAGCTTCTTCCGGGTTTAGTTGGCGGAACGTATCCGTCAAACCCCAGGCCAGTAGGGTTTCCATCCATTCTCTTTCTTCGGGCAGGAAGCTACATTTTCCGGTTTTCAGCCAACGTTTGGCATTCTTTTCACCTATACCTATATCCAGATCGGTATGGGAGACATTTACGTCCCCCATTATGATCAGGTTTTCATCCGGTTGATGTTGCTCAAGATATAACATCAGATCAGAGTAAAATTTACGCTTGGCTGGGTACTTGGTTTCATGGCTTTGATTTTCCCCCTGGGGGAAATAACCGTTCAACACACGTACTTTTTCACCATTTTCATCCGTTACGGTGACCATAATCATACGGCGCTGCGCATCTTCATCGTCGGTGATGAAGCCTTTTTGTACTTCTAAAGCCTCTTGTTTACACATCATAGCGACGCCATAGTGTGCTTTTTGACCATGGTGGTAGACCTTATATCCCATAGCTTCAACCGCTTCGATAGGAAAAGCTTCATCGTGAACCTTGATTTCCTGCAAACCGATCACATCGGGTTGATGTTTATCAATCAGGGCTTGCAGTTGGTGTAATCTGGCTCTCAGTCCATTGATATTAAACGAAACGATTTTCATCTGTGGTTTCCAAATATAATTTTGTCCACATACTAGAGCAGGGCGTTGGGAATAACCAGAGGCATAAACACTGAAACTACCTCAGTAGGTTAAGTGTTAAACACAGTGACAGTTGATAAGCGGTTAGCGGGTCATTTTTTTTACAAATACCACGACGAACAGAGCAATGGTAAAACTGCCGGTAAAGGCCTCGATAGCCGCCATTCCTCGCGACAAACCCACAGGGGTAAAGTCGCCATAACCCAGGGTGGTGAAGGTGACCACACTGTAATATAAGCACTCCAGCAGGGAAACCAAGTTTTGCTTAAAGCTGTTGGAGAAAGATAACCTTACCGTATCCCCTTCGAAATTGATGCCAAAGAGGAAATAAAATATGGCGCTGAATATGATCAGTAAGACGGAAAAAAGTACCACTCGGATCGGAGCTTCTCCGTAACCGCAAAACACATCCACTAACTTTGACAGGTAGCGCTGGTAAGAGTATTTGGGCATCTGGTAGCGGCGCATGGTGAGCTCTTTTTGCAGAAAAGGGCCTGAAAGGGTGAATATGCCTTGCTGCTCACTGGCTTTTCTTAAGTCTCGATAAATCTCTTCCGCCTGCTCATAATTGTCGATAGCCTTATTTATATTTTTTCCGACCAGCGCTTTTTTTGCGATAGTTTCCTGAATAAGGCATTTACCGATACGGATATTATCTATCTTGGAATTGGTCAATCTGACGCCGAGTAAGTTACATTCCTCCAAATGAGCACAATGCAAATTGGCTTCCCGTAAGTCCGCTTTCATTAGGCTTGCCTTGATCAGGCAGATATTAAATAAATGCGCGCCTCTCAGGTTCGCGCGGTAAAGGTCACTCTCAGAAAAATCGTAACCTGACTTTGAGTTGAATTTAACCAGGTTTATACCTTCTAGGTTGGCTCGTTTGAGGGATAGGCCGTGCAGCATACCGCCACTTTTAGCGTATTCTTCCAGCTTACTGGCTGTATCCGGGCCAGATTTGATTATGTCGGTATCGTGCCAGTAGCAATAACCTGAGCTACCGGCCTCTCCCTCGCACCTGTCACCTAAATGGTCGTGATATTTACAAGTCACTTTTTAGTTTCATTAATTGGGTTTTTATAAACTTTTAGTATAGGTCAAGTAACCAATCGATTTTTTAAGATGGATTGAACTAGATTTACGTATGGTTCGTAATAGCTGCTTGGGACACTGGAAAATCAACGGCTTAACAAAAGGGCGAAGGAGGGGTCTATTAATCGAAGGGCAATGGCTGGAGCAGGGTTACAATAACCCCCAAAAAAAAGGTAAATTTACTCGCGACCAATCCAGTTTTCGCCATACCATCTCTGCGCACAGCAGTGAGGGCTTTGTCGCGGAACCAGGCAGATACCACTTGTATGTTTCCCTGGCCTGCCCCTGGGCCCACCGAACCCTTATTTTTCGTAAACTAAAGCAGCTTGAGGAGATAGTGAGTGTTTCTGTAGTGTCTCCGGATATGTTGGAAAATGGCTGGCAGTTCGAAACCGGGCGAGGGTTTACCGACTCGCTTTACGGTATGCAGTATTTCTACCAGATTTATCAAAAAGCAGACTCACATTATATACGGGGCGGGTGACAGTGCCCGTTCTCTGGGATAAGAAGACCCAGACCATAGTGAATAATGAATCGTCGGAAATAATACGTATTTTTAATACGGCATTTAATGAACTTACCGGTAATAGGTTAGATTTCTACCCACAAGATCACCGAACAGAAATAGATGAAATTAATCAGCGCATATACCAGGATGTGAACAATGGCGTATATCGCTGTGGTTTTGCCACCACACAGGAGGCATACGAGACCGCTTTCGACGCTCTGTTTAAAGGGCTTGATTGGTTGGAAGCCAAGCTGAGCACACAGCCTTATTTACTGGGAGAAAGGATTACAGAGGCAGACTGGCGTTTGTTTACTACTTTGGTTCGGTTTGACGCAGTTTATGTGGGGCATTTTAAGTGTGATCGGCAGCGTATTCAGGATATGCCCGCATTACAGGCTTATTTGAGTCGTCTGTTTCAGCACAATGGTATTAAGGAAACCATAGATATCGAGCATATTAAGCGGCATTACTACTTTAGTCACAGACATCTGAATCCCACTCAGATCGTACCAAAAGGCCCAGTGTTGAATTTTTAAGGGTGGATTAATACTTTATACGGATCACACAATTAAAACCGAATCAAAACAAAACTTTAATATTGGACCTTATTGTCGATAGAGTAATCACCCTGGGTAATACCTGCTCAGGGACACAGACAAAAGGACCTTGTTATGGCAATGCGTCATCTGATCATCTTATTAAGCTCATTGTTCATTCTGGTTTCTGTTGCCAGTTACATTGCCGATCTATGGTTCCAAGGTGACAATGCTTTATTCAACGCAGGAATTACGGCTGTATTCTCTTTGCTGCTGTTGGGGCCGGGTCTGTTTTGGTTGAGTGAAAATAGGACATCCGATAACGATGAATCTCTTCAACGGCAAGCTTCTTCGTTCGACAGCAGTGCAAAAGCCATCAGCGAAAATACCAGCCAGATGGCGATTGGTGCAGCGGAAGTGTCTCACTTCCTCGATAAACTTAATGCCAGCATAGGAAGAAATGGTGAGTATGCCAGTAAAATTGTTATCGCTGCCGAGCACTTAAATTCTGCGACAACGGAAATTAGCAGCAGTGCCGGTGCTGCATCGCAACTGGCTACGCAAACCCATAAAAAGAGCGAAGAGGGAAGCCAATTAGCCCATCGAAGTTTAGCGGCGATTTGCGAATTAAGCAGTGATGTAAATAGTGCGGCGGATTCCCTGGCAGGACTGAAACAGAATGCCGACCAGATCCAGGGGATCACGGAAGTGATTAACTCAGTGGCCGAACAAACCAATTTACTCGCCCTTAATGCAGCCATAGAAGCGGCGAGGGCGGGAGAGCAGGGTAGAGGTTTTGCCGTGGTGGCGGATGAAGTTCGGTCCCTGGCGGGGAAAACGGCCGAAGCCACTCAGAATATCGCCAATATGCTAAGGGAGGTCAGGCAGAAAACGGAAAACACCTCGGCGATGATGGGCCAGGTGGTAGAGCATACTGACTCCGTGGTGGCCAATATAAGTGAACTGGACGAAACCTTTGTTCAAATTTCCCAAATGGTTGATAACTCGGTTGAAGCGGTTCAACATATCGAGTCGGCGTTAGATGAACAAACCGGCACAGCTGCGGAAATCTCGCAGTCAATTAGCGGTATTAGAGACTCCTTATCGGAAACTAAAGTGCAGAGTGAGACTATCTCAGAGCAAGCTTTTCAACTTTCCTGCACCGCAGAAAAAACGTTTGCCGAGTTGGATAACTGGAACACGGGCACGTTTGAACAGCGGGTGCTTGAAGATGCCAGGCAGGCCGCACAAGCAATTGGCTTGCTATTTGAGCAGGCCATCAGCCTAGGTCAGCTATCCGAGCATAAACTCTTCAATCAGCAGTACAAAGCGTTACCCAATACCAATCCGGCCAAATTTAGTACTGACTTTGATGGTTTTACCGATCAAAACTTACCCGACATACAGGAGCCTATTTTAGGCAAACACCAGGAAGTAATTTATGCCGGAGCCGTGGATTCTAACGGTTATTTCCCGACTCACAATAAGCGATTTTCCAAATCCTTAACCGGTAACTATGAGGTGGATTTGGCCAACAATCGAACCAAGCGAATTTTTGATGATCCAACCGGACGCCGATGCGGTAAGCATACGGAAACCGTATTGCTACAGACTTATAAAAGGGATACAGGGGAAGTGATGCACGATCTATCTGTTCCCATTAAGGTGAATGGTAGGCATTGGGGGGGCTTCCGGATTGGCTTTAGAGCGTGTGCGGCTTAACCTTTTTTAAACTTAGTTATGATTTGTAAGTATTCTTCTTTGAGCTGCGTATAGCGCTTTTTGTGCAGCTCATTCAGGTCGACGCCATCAAGTAAAGATATACAGTGCTGACAGTCTCCGGTTAATACCGCAGAAAAAGCACGTTTGCTGCTGAGTAGCGCAATGGCCGCCTGTAATTTGTTTATCTGGGCTCCGGTATTCATCGGCTCTTTATCCAGTGCCCGACTGAAATATCCCAACGAGGCCTCAAAGTCTTTTTCGGTATAGGCTTTTTTACCCATCTGATTAAGCTCTTTAAATACAGCCAGGCGTTTCTGTAATTGCTCTCCGGTAGCTTCAGAAATAGCAATTTTGGTAAAGCTATCCAGTATGTCCTTTTCGTCCAGCATGGCCTTAAGATCTTCGGCGTAGTCAAACTCTCCCAGGTTGACCAAGGCTATGATGGATTCAGAGAGAATAGGGATAGCGATGTCGTTATTGTCCCTAAGCACAGGCGAAATAGCTTCAAACAGACTTCGCTTGGCTTTTAGCATTTCGCCTTTTACTTCGTGCATACGGGCGCGGCAGATAGCGTCAAAGGTGGCGAAATCGAATTTATCATCCCGCCCTTCTTCTTGCCTACCGCGAAACAGGGCAGTGTTCACATCTTGTAAAATACGATTGCGTTTTTGCGGATCTTCAGCATGTTTCGCCGCCAGTAACACGGAGCGGATATAGTTTGTGAGGTTACATGGAGAAGGATAAAAAGAATTACGACTGAGCTGCAAAATAGCGTTAAAACTATCCATAGCTACCTTGTGCTCACCCATTTCTAAGGCGAGTGTCGCTAATAACTTATGTTTCTCCACACTCTGGCTCGCCAGCTCGGTAGCCCGGGATATAGTGCTTAATGCCTTTTCCATATTGCCCTTGGCCTTATAGGCATGGCCCAACCACTCGTAAGCATCTATCAGTAGTGGGTTGTGCTTCAGCGTCAGAGTCAGGGTCTCGATGGCTGTATCATATTTACCAAGGTGGTAATAGGCTTTACCCAGGGTAATATTGGCCCAGCTCAAGTTGCGTTTAGCCACCAGGCTTTCCAATAGTTTTTCAGCATCGGAATAATGTTTGGTTTGCAGCAACATTTCTGCCAGCATCTTGCGACAGTAGTTTTTGTAGCGGGTTTCGCCTTTAAGCTGCGCGCGACACGCGTCGGCAGTAGCCTCGTAGTCTTTGTTACGCAGTGCCTGATAGATATTTTTGAGTTCTTCTTTTTTGAGGTGAGTGCGAACTATGCGGGTATGAAGCTGGTTTTGCGAGAAAGGCTTCATTAAATAGTCATCAGGCTCCATTTCCAACGCCGTCAGCACCATGGAGCGGGAGTTATCACCTGTCACTATAATACAAACCCCGTGCACCGGAACAAGCTGATTGTGGCGCAGATACTCCAATACCTGTCGGCCATTTCGACCGGCCCCCAGGTTATAGTCCAGCAATAAAAGGTCGAACTCAATTTTACGGCACAGCTTCACCGCTTCTTCTGCGGTGTCGGCGAAGTAGAGAGTGCCTGCACCTAAGTTACCCAGCATCATTTTCAGCATTACCTGAAAGGCGCGTTGATCATCAACAATCAGTATTTTTTTTTCTTGATATTGATACACGGTTCTGCTGATAACTCGATAAATTAACCAGTTATCAGTCTATAACACACGAGAACTTAAGAGAATATTTCTTTAACGGGGATGTTCGAGTTGGATACGATGAAACTGCTACTGGTCATAAGTCGTTCTTAGCTTGATGGTGGAGGGAGGTGGATTCGAACCACCGAAGCTTTCGCGTCAGATTTACAGTCTGATCCCTTTGGCCACTCGGGAACCCCTCCTCAAGTGCGCGGCGATAGTACCAGAACACCTGCGTTTGTGAAGCTTTTTTTTATTAAATAAGCACTTAATATTTTCTTGCCACGGCCGATAAGCTTTTCAGGACTAATTAAATACAGATCTTGGATGATATCTAGCGATATACGACAGACCATACTGACGGATGAGCTACAACTTGGAAACCGGCTTAACCTTGCTGTAAAGCAGGGAAACAGAGCTGAGTTTTCCTTGCTGCTTAGTATGCTAACGGCTGACGTATTGGATTTTCCGGAATTTGCGTTAAAAGAGCCCCAGGTAACAATACCAGCGGAACAAAACCTGCGTAGTGAATTTTCGTTGCGCGGGCCTGAAGTGTTGCGGGGCAAAGGGATCAGTCCGGAAAAAGCTAAAGCGATGAGCGAACAAGCGCATCAGTTGAACATGACGGCCATACGATTCGAGCAGGCAGTAAATCCGGAGCCTCTGTGTAATGAACAGGCGCTGGGTGGGGTTGATGCCGATGTGCTGGATAACATCAGTTTGTTAGCCAAATTAAAACACATGGAAAAAGTGAACAAGGTGGCGCCAGAGCCCGCCCAACTCATTCAAGAAAAGTTTAACCAGGTGCTTGAAGGCTTTGATTACGAGAAAGATCTAAAGGTAACCTACTTTAATAAGGTGGCCTGATAAAAAAGGCGCATTTCTGCACCTTTTCTCTTTCCAGAATTATCTGAACACCACAGTCTTATTGCCATAAACAAACACTTTTTCATCAATGACTTGCGTAATTGCACGACTGAGTACTGATTTCTCAACGTCTTTACCGGCTCTGGCCATCTCTTGTGCACTATAGGTGTGATCCACATGGATAACGTCCTGCAGAATGATTGGGCCTTCGTCGAGATCATTGCTGACGAAATGCGCCGTGGCGCCGATGATTTTTACACCTCGGTCGAATGCCTGACGATATGGACTGGCGCCGATAAATGCGGGTAAGAAAGAGTGGTGAATGTTAATGATCTTATTCGGATAAGCTTCAACAAATTGAGGTGTTAATATGCGCATGTATTTAGCCAGCACCACAAAATCAGGTGCGTATTGGTCGATGACTTTCATGATCTGTTTTTCATGTTCAACCCGGTTTACACCTTCATGACTGATTGTGTGATAAGGGATATCAAACTTACTCACCAGATTTTCCAGTACGTCATAGTTACCAATGACAGCGGCAATTTCCACATCCATACCGCCGTAGCCGCTCTTCATCAGGATATCGCCGATGGCATGGGCTTCCTTGGTGACCATAACAACGATGCGTTTACGGCCTGCGGGTACTAAGTCCCAGTTGGCGCCTTCGGGCAGGGCTTGCTCTATATCCGCAAGGAAGGTTTCATCGTTAAAATACCCTTCAAGCACGGTGCGCATAAAAAAGCGGCCGTATTCATTATCGACAAACTCGTTGTTTTTAACGATATTAAGCTGGTGCTTGTAGCAAATGTTAGTAATTTTAGCGATCAGTCCTTTATCATCAGGACAATCGGTCAGCAGTATTTTCTGTTCCATTGAATGCTCTAATTTATTTTGAATCCGTTGATGGTGTGGACTCTAGCCACAACACTTTTTAAATTTTTTACCACTACCACAGGGGCAAGGGTCGTTACGGCCTATTCTTGCTGAATTGCCGTCGGGATTAAAAATACCGTCTGTGTATACCCAGTCGCCGTTTAGCCTGACAAAATTGGACTTTTCGTGGTGTACCTGGAGTTGACCCTCTGCAATAAACCAGGCCCGAAATTCTACTGTACCCTTTAAATCACCTTCAGCTCCCTGACTGGATACAATATCCAGCGACTTCCAGTTTGTTTGAGCTCCAGACTCGGCTAACTCAGCCTGTGTGGTTTCGCCGCGAAAGTCTGGGTGGTAGGTATTAAACAGGTGCTCCCCGGCTTGCTCAACAAAAGCGCTGTAGCGGGAGCGCATTAGTTGCTCGCAGGTTTTTGCTTTGGCTTTTCCCGAAAGTATGGGCTCACAGCAGTCGGTAAAAACCAAGCCACTGTTACAGGGACACTTCATACATACTCCTTATAGCAGCAGGCTATTATGCATTTGGTGTAGTGCAATGAGAAGGGGTGAAGGGAGAGTAATCACTAATTAATTGTGGCCTGTTTGATAAATTCGGCCGAAAACGATAATCAAGTATGGGCCAAACAGTATTATCAACTTTGAAATTCACCTAACCTATCAAAGCCAACTCAGGGTATTAGCCCTATCAGCTGACAGGGCTAACAACTATGTTCTCATTTTGCTCACTAAGCATGGCCTGAAGCTGCTCGGTGCTGGCGCTGAACCAATGATCAACATCCTTTGGTTGGATTAATACCGGCATTCGGTGGTGATAAGGTTTGCATATGCCGTCTGCTGCTGTGGTTAAGGTGACCAGTTTGGCGTTTTGTTCATGCCTGATGTTGGATACCAGATCCCCGCCATAAAGCAGCTACCTAGACGAGGTTCAAATAGATATTTTTGTTTTCCGCTTTCTTCCATTCGCCACTCGTACCAGTCCGAGCAGGGCGCCAAACACCTGTGTTCTGCAAATGCGTGCTTAAAATTAGGCGTGTAGTGTATTGATTCGGCTTGAGGGTTAATTAACTAGCGCTTTGCCCAATGAGATCCACTGTTCTTAATCAGGAAGCGTTATTTAGGATACGCTCCCTGGAAGACCACTACGCAACCAGCGACAAAATCACTTCAATTTGCCGCCTGTAGGTAATTTTATACTTAATTTATGGTTCCATAAGAGGTACACATGTACGATCTATAATGCCGGCGGCAGGTGGTCCTCAGGTATGTTACTCCTGGGTGCTTAGTGTACAAGTTTTCCATGGCATTGGTATAAGCGCGATCATAAGGACCAAACGCATATGCTGTTACTGTCGTAGCTGCATAAGCACTTGAACATATGGCGAATGTGGTGACTAATACAATCCAGAGAGATTTAATTTTCATTATTTATCCTTAAAGTTCTAAATGTTAGCTGTGTTGTCACTGATAAAATAAAGCATGATTTTCATACAGTGCTGTCATGTTAATAGAGTGAATTTAATCAATCAAATTAGAGGGCTTGTTGATGGCTATAACCTTCCTAAAGAAGTTACAATTGCTTACGCTTTGTTACGTGTAGTAATTAAACCTCGGTAAACCACCGCCTCCGGCGGTGTAACTCGACAAGGCTCTGCCGTTCAGGCGTACAAGTTGGATCAAGTGCGTCGGATTAAGGCCACTGGATTCCGAGATGTCGGACCACCACGTGCGAGGGAATGACGCTGTACCTAAGCTATTAACTAACGCGAACTCCGGCATACCAGGTTTACTGGTATGGTCCGACACCTCGGTCCAGCGATTTATATGCGGGTGGGTCCGTTGTTGATACTGTTTTTAGCCTCTTTCAGAGGTTTTCATCATACCCCCGGCTCTGCCGATGGTTGTTGGTTTTAACTTCACTAGGTGCATAAGCCAAAGTTCACCAAGGCTTAATCAACCTGCCAATCTAGGCAGGCCATGCAGCACTAGGCGAATCAGTATATTTACAATGGTTAAAATGCATACATAATTTCGAAAAACTTATGCTCCCCCACTTATATGTAACTTATCTTTTTTATATTGGATAGTTTATATTCGCTTGAATATACATGTATTTATTACCTTTAAGCCGGAGTTGGCTACTTCTTGATTTCAATTTAAATGTTAAATTGTGTTTTTATACATTAAGGGTTTTGGTTACTCACTCGTTACTTTTTGTTACACTAAGTTACGGTTTGGTTAATGAGATTTATCCTTTTTTTGGGAGGCTGGCTTAAAGTAATGATAAGGAACTGGTTATGAGGTTGTGTATCGCTAAATTGAATTCAAAGGTTAGTTATGTATAAATCAAAGAGCTCAAGTTGTTGGTGTTTAGGGTAGTTTCGGTGGTTTATCCTGAATTAAACTTGTGTAATCGTTAGGGGGTGCTCTCAATCATGCAAGCCAAACCAATGAAGCCGCCAGATGTAACATGGCTTGGTAGTTACGCTCCAATCGCTCATACCGTGTGGCAATTCTTCTGAATTGCTTCAACTTCTGGAAAGCCTTTCCACCAAGTTCCGCTCTTTGTAAAGCTCCTTGTCAACCTCACGAGGTGCTGTTCTATTACGCCTTGGAGGAATGACTGGCGTAGCACCTGAGTCCTTGATGACTTCTATAAAACGATCCGAATCATATCCTTTGTCCACCAGTACGTAATCCATATTGAAGCCTTCAATCAACGCATTGGCTTGACCATATTCTGAGGCTTGTCCTGCTGTCAGGAGCAATCTCACTGGATTGCCCAGCGCATCAACAGCAGCATGGATTTTCGTAGTTAATCCGCAGCGAGATTTACCAATGAACTCTTCTTTCTGACGTTTTTTTGGCGCGCCATGCTGATGAACGCGTGTAATACTGCCATCGACCATCACATATTCAAGGTCTCTATCTTCAGACAATGCGTTAAATATGGCCTCCCAATGGCCTTTTTTTGACCAGCGGCTATATCGAACATAAACTCGATGCCAATCTCTATAAATCTGAATCAGCCAAGATATTGGCAGTACTGAACAGTATTTTTGGTGCGCATAATATTCAGTTGGCGGAAGATGTGCTTCAAGATGCGTTTCGCAAGGCGCTTACCCATTGGCAAAACAAAGGTGTTCCAGATTCACCTACCGCTGGATAATGAAAACCGCAAAGAATCAGGCCTTAGACGCCATTAGAAGCAATCGAACCAAGGCGAAGTTTGCAGAAGATTTATCCCTGCATTTAGAAAGTGAATGGACATTAACTCAAACCCTTGATGATGCTTTTCAGGACTCGAATAGCAAAGACGATCAGCTGCGTATGATATTTATGTGTTACCACAGAAGTATCAAACCCGAAAATAACATACCATTTATTTTAAAAGCGCTTTGTGGGTTTAGCGTAAATGCAATTGCCAGAGCACTGATACAACAAGAGGAACCACCACTCACTAGCTGGTGTCCGTCCTGAAACGTGGATTCTGTCATTCCCTCGCACGAGGGAATCCAGTGGCTTAACCGCGATCACGGAGCACGCTAAAAGACACTGGACCGAGATGTCGGACCATACCAGGCAAGCTGGCAATGACAGGAAGCGCTGAGATAGTAGTGACTAACTTTAGGCCTTTGCAAAACGGCAAGTTTCGCGTTCTAAGAATATGGCTGAAGAACGAATATGTGAGTTTCAGGGTGGACACTAGCTGGTCTTTTGCCTGTAGCCGTCCATCCAAACAGCCCATCGCTCCATGCCCGCAGCCATTTCTTCTGGTGACGTATTTTTCATCCATTGCGGATCTCCACCTTTGTAAATCGACATAAACTCTTTCATTTTATTCTCCTTGTTTATTGAGCCTGTAAATCGACATAGGTGTTTATATCGATTAACTACCCTTATGACGTTTGAAGTATAGAAACGGGGACAATTAATTTAAAAAATAACTAAATTTGGTAAATACCATAGAATTGCAAGGGGTCATCCCCGCGTATCAAAATAGGTGCTTTTGTGTGTTTAATATACAGCTATGCTCGACATTGCGGCCTCAATTCTTTATAGTGCGCCCCCCTTGTATACATCTAAATCGAGCTGTTGGTTAACACCCTTATTTGTAAGCTCCCAGGAACAATTCTTTGATATCCACCGCGAACATCACCATGCAGTTTGGCGCTGAGCCTTTGTTTGAAAATATTTCCGCTAAATTCGGTAACGGTAACCGCTATGGCCTGATTGGCGCTAATGGTTGCGGCAAATCGACATTTATGAAAATCCTCAGTGGAGCGCTGGTACCAACGAGTGGTAACTTCTCAATTACCCCGGGAAATAAGGTTGGCACCCTAAGTCAAGATCAGTTTGCCTTTGAAGAATACAGTGTGGTCGACACCGTGATTATGGGGGATGTCGAATTATGGAAGGTGAAGCAGGAGCGTGATCGTATTTATGCGCTGCCTGAAATGTCCGAAGAAGATGGCATGAAGGTCGCTGGCCTGGAAACCGAATTTGCAGAAATGGATGGTTACAGCGCCGAAAGCCGTGCCGGTGATATATTGTTGGAAGCGGGGATCGAGGAAGAATACCATTTTGGCTTAATGAAGCAGGTTGCTCCCGGTTGGAAGTTACGGGTACTGCTGGCGCAGGCGCTGTTTGCCAATCCAGATATTTTGCTGTTAGATGAGCCGACCAACAACCTGGATATCGATACCATCAACTGGCTCGCGACTGTGCTTAACCAGCGCAAATGCACCATGATCATTATCTCCCACGATAGACATTTCTTAAACGCGGTATGCACCCATATGGCCGATATCGATTATGGTGAGCTGCGTATATACCCAGGTAATTACGAAGCATTCACCGCGGCTTCCTCCTTGATCCGCGAACAGCTACATACTGAGAATGCGAAAAAGAGTGCTGAAATTGACGAGTTACAGGCATTTGTAAATCGCTTTTCTGCCAATGCTTCAAAAGCCAAGCAGGCAAGCTCCCGTGCCAGAAGGATGGAGAAGATAACCCTGGATGAGGTTAAGTCATCGAGTCGACTCACGCCTTCTATCAGTTTAAAGCAAGACAAAAAGCTCCACCGCCAGGCATTGGTGCTGGAAGACCTGTCTCATGGTTTTGGTAATGAAACGCTGTTTAAAGATGGCAATTTGATTCTGGAGGCGGGCGCCAAGCTTGCTGTTATCGGCGAAAATGGTGCGGGTAAAACGACATTTTTGCGCTGCTTAATCGATGAGATAAAAGCTAATACGGGTGACATTAAATGGTCCGAGAATGCGACTATCGGTTATTGCCCTCAGGACAGCACGGCTGACTTTGACTGTGATTTAAACCTATTCGACTGGATGTCTCAGTGGCGTACGGCCAAACACGATGACTTAATGGTGCGTGGTATGCTTGGGCGTTTATTGTTTACCGCCGATGACGCGAATAAGAAGGCCAAGGTTTGTTCCGGTGGTGAAAAAAACAGACTGTTATTTGGCAAGTTAATGATGCAGGACATCAACATATTAATCATGGATGAGCCAACCAACCACTTGGACATGGAAGCCATCGAAGCGTTAAATATCGCACTGAAGGAATTTGATGGCACCTTGATCTTTGTTAGTCACGATAGGGAATTTGTATCCTCATTGGCTACCCGCGTGATTGAAATTAAAGATCAGCAGCTGGTGGATTTCCAGGGGACCTATGATGAGTACCTGGCGAGCCAGGAAAGAAAGTTGAGAGTAGCGTAACCGCAGTAATGGTGGAGAGGGTCTGAACTCATCTTCACTTTTTAAAACTAAAAAAGACCTGATAGTTAATTAGGCTGGTCCCTGCTCTGATGGGGACTATATCCCGACGTGCAAGCACCAACTTAGTAATTAATGCATAATAACGCGCAGAACTAACCGTTGGTCAAAAATTTAAAAAAATGAATATCATACATGGGCTCTGGTTGCCGTCACCGAGCAAAGATTTTATTCAATCCGGTCAGTTTTGTGTCTGGGTTGAGACTGAAGAGAAAACTGCCCAGAGCCATGGGATTACCCATCCTCGCCAGCTAAAAGGTGAGGCGCTAAACGAGTTTTTACTGACTAACCTAAAATTGGCACCGGGCCGCCAGCCATCATTTTCCCAATGTTTCATCAGACATAAGATCTTGTTACCTACGTGCAACGAAACCCCTTTGGCATCTCCCGAGTTAAGAAACGCGTTAGACCAAGATGAAGTACCTCAGAGTCTTTCTCTGCAAGCGTGGGAGGTAGAGTGCTTGCCACTGGAGTTACCTCTTCAGGCGATTAATCAAATCCATTTTCTCAGTAGTTTTCAAGCCAGTGAAACACGCCTTGGCAGTGACTTCTTGTTTTGGTACTACCTTAGTCAGTCCATCAAGCAGGTGATCACCAAGGATCAATATATTCCCGGGCTACTACAACGCAAGGGAAAACCGAAGGCCGGTTGCGAGATTTATCGAACCTGGCAGATTGTTTCTCCTGGTTATGAGAACTTGCTGCAACAAGCAGTAAAGCAGATGCCATTGGTTTGTTCTCAGAGGTTTGAATCAGAGAGCCTGCTGCGGCACTTTTGTGAAGTGACCATAAACGAGCTGTTAGAGCTTGCCAATAGCAAGACCTCACAAAGCCTTAGAAAAAAGTTTACCGGCACTCTGCTGGAGGAGTTCTTCGAGTCTCGTTACTTACTAGGGTCCGGCAAGTCTTTGCATGCCGAGTTCGAACATTGGCACTCTTGGCAACTGAAAATAAATGATCAGGTTCAAGCAAACGGGATCCAGCTCTGTTTTCGGTTATGTGAAGCCGGACCACAGGCGCCGGATAACTGGTCTATCCAATTTCTTGCAGCTAGCCGTCAAGATCCTGTGTTTAAACAAGAATTGTCGGCCTATTGGGCGCTGTCAGCTAAGGAAAGGCAAGCCCTCGAACCGCTGTTAGGTGCTGATTTTGAGCATCAGTTATTATGTAGCTTGGGCGCTGCTGCACAAATTTATCCCAGGTTATGGCAGGGTATGGCCAATCACCAGCCGCAGGGTGTTCAGCTCAATTTGGAGCAGGCTTTTGAGTTTTTGAAAGAAACGGCCTGGGTACTGGAAGATGCCGGTTTTAAGGTGATGGTTCCCGCCTGGTGGACACCCAAAGGCCGTCAGCGGGCTAAGATCCGGCTACGGACCGGCCGTGGTAGCGGAGCAAGTTCGGCTGCTGCGAGTAAGGGGTTATTGTCGTTAGATAACCTGGTTGATTACAGCTATGAATTAGCCATCGGAGATCAGCCGCTGAGTCCACAAGAGTGGACCCAGCTGGTGGCGGCTCAAACACCTTTGGTTCAGTTTCGTGGTCAATGGATGGAGCTGGAGCCGGAAAAAATGCGGCATATGCTGGAATTCTGGCAACAACACGGCGATGAGAATCCACAGGCAAGCATGCCGGAATTACTTAAAAAGCTGGCCGAAGAAGACGAAATATTTGAGCTGGACCAAAATGACAGCCTTGCGGCAATGTTGGCGAAATTAGCCGACCATGCCGATCTGGAACAGATAGAGAACCCCCAGCGACTCAATGCAACCCTGCGTGATTACCAGAAGCGCGGTGTTTCCTGGTTGCGTTATTTAGAGCAATTGGGGCTCAACGGCTGCCTGGCCGATGATATGGGCCTGGGAAAAACAATCCAGGTGATTGCGAATTTGGTACTCGTTCAAGATGAAGTGGAGGCGGGAGCTCAGCAGACAGGCCCAACCCTGTTGATTGCGCCGACATCCGTAATGGGAAATTGGCAAAAAGAAGTTGAAAAATTTGCCCCTCAGCTGAAAACTGCCATCCATCACGGGACAAATCGATTAAAAAATGCGGCGGAATTTAGCGAGTTTTGCTTAGCGCAAGATATGCTGATCACCTCTTATAGTCTGGTTCGCAAAGACATTAAGTTGTTGGAGGCCATTAATTGGCAACGTATTGTGCTGGATGAAGCGCAAAACATAAAGAATCCTAAGTCGGCTCAAACCAAGGCCATATTTAAGCTCAATGCCAGGTCCCGGCTCGCCCTGACCGGGACACCGGTTGAAAACAGACTGATGGATCTCTGGTCCATCTTCCATTTCCTGAACCCGGGTTATTTGGGTACCCAGGGGCAATTTCGTAAAGTCTATGAATTGCCGATCCAGCAGAATAACAATGCCGTTAAGTCTGCATTGCTGAAAAAACTGGTCGGGCCGTTTATTCTGCGGCGGATGAAAACCGACGAAAATATTATCAAAGACCTGCCCGATAAAGTGGAAAATAAACTGTTCTGCAACCTGAGTAAAGAGCAGGCAGCGCTGTATGAAACCGTGGTGCGCGATGTTGAGCAGGAATTGGCAGAGAAAGAAGGTATCGAGCGGCAGGGGTTAATGTTGTCTACCTTGATGAAGCTGAAGCAGATTTGTAACCACCCCATGCAGTTTTTACAAGATGGCAGTGCGTTTAGCGCCGACCGTTCTCATAAGCTGGAGCGGATCGGTGAGATGGTCGAAGAGGCCCAGGCAGACGGCGACAGTGTGCTTATCTTTACCCAATTTACCGAGATTGGCGAGCAGTTGGTCCGGTATTTTGGGCGAGAAAAACAGGTCAACTGTTATTATCTGCATGGCGGCGTCACCCGTAAAAAACGTGAAACCATGATCAGTGAATTTCAGGACCCAAACACGGGCCCATCGGTATTTATCTTGTCGCTTAAGGCGGGTGGTGTTGGTATCACCCTGACCCGGGCCAATCACGTCTTCCACTTCGACCGCTGGTGGAACCCTGCGGTGGAGGATCAAGCCACAGACCGGGCCTTTCGTATTGGTCAGAAGAAGAATGTTTTTGTGCATAAGTTCATTACCATGGGAACCCTCGAAGAGCGCATTGATGAGATGATTGAAGATAAGAAACAACTTGCCGGAAGCATCGTTGGTCAGGATGAAAGTTGGTTGGCTAAACTGGACAACGATACTTTTAAGTCGCTAATTGCGCTGAACAAACAATCGGTCATGGAGTAGCACAATGGGCACTATGAGTAAAACCTGGTGGGGTAAGAAGTTTATTGATGCGCTGGAGAGCTTTACTGACAGCGGACGCTTATCCAGAGGGCGCGCCTACCGCACTGACAACCGGGTGAAAAAATGGGATGTTAATGGCAGCAAAGTCACCGCCAAGATCCGCGGTAACGCCAATCCCTATTTTGGCGTCGACAAAGAGCCCACCTATACAACGACATTAGAAATGACACCGATCTTGCCAGGCGAGTGGCACAAGGTGATTGCAGCGCTCAGTGATAACGCAGCTTCTATTTGTAAGTTAATGATAAATGAGATGCCGGATAATATTGAGCAACAGTTTAAGGCGGTGGGTCAGCATTTGTTACCCATTAACTACAAAGATTTTAAGGTGGCATGCTCCTGTCCCGATGGCGTAGTACCCTGTAAACACATTGCTGGGGTATGTTATCGGCTGGGAGAGCAATTAGATAACGATCCATTTTTGTTGTTTGAACTGCGCGGACTATCGCGTGACAAGCTACATCAAGAGCTGTCTAGCTCCCCGCTGGGAAAAGCCTTACTGCAGTCATTGTTGACTAAACAGCCGGACCCTCCCAAACACAGTAGTTATTTTACGCGTCCTAAAAAAGTTGAGCTCCCCGATAAGCTAGAGGTTAGAGATTTCTGGTATGGAAAAACACCACTACCCAAAGAGATCAAATCCGTAAGTGAAGCTATTATCCCTGGGCTGGTTATTAAAAAAGGCGGCGATTACCCACAGTTCTGGGAGCGTGAAAACTCGTTCGTAGACGCGATGGAAGAGCTCTACCTAGCTTTACGCAAGAATAGTAAAAAATTATTGTAGTTATACCCAAGCTGCTTGGGAATGCGGGGATCAGCAAGTCGAGAAGTGACCGGGTTCAAGGCATAAAGCCGAAGACCTAGTCTTCTACATCAAGGTTTTATAACGCCGAAGTGGGTTGCTTCTCGTCTTGCCCGAAGGGAGTTCAGCCAGAAAGTCAGCACTGCGTTGCAGCGCTTGAAAAGGGAATGCCATTCCCTGCTCGCTGCGCCTTGTTCTGACATCCTGCCTGAGCTCTGAACCTGCATTTCCAAGTAGTTTGGGTATATACCTTCAGGACCGGAGCTCATCAAATAGCGGGTCTAAGGGTAACGATTGTTGCGGCCTTTGTAGGAGCAGATGCCTCTCTATAAGTGAAGAGGGCGAAGCGTAAGCCAGCAAGGTTTCACAGATGAATTCTGCTCTGAACTCGCGGGATTTGTTGAAAACATTAATAGTTCAGGAGATTTAGTTTGGCAATTGAACACAGTGATATGGTGACCGTATTGACTTCTTTGCAATGTCGTACGAATTATACCGTGAAGAAAATTACAGAATATATGCTGCCGGAATTAAAAGAGCCATTTTATCTGCATATTGATAATGGCATGCCGCAGATAGTAATCCGACCTGCTTATGAAGTCTTTTTAACCGATCTTGCAAGCTTAGAGGGTACTCATTCCAAAGAGCGCTATTACCACAACGCCGAAATGACACGATTCCCAAAAAGAGTCCATAAGGGGTTAAATGGAATTCATTATGGACTCGCTTTTAGATTCGATGATCCGGCTTCAGTAGAGCTTTTCATTAATAAACTAATTAGCATCGTTAAAGGAAGTAATTAATCAGTAAACTACTGTCGGGATTTTCAAGTTAATACGCCAGTTGTTCGGCATCATTACGCCGATCGGCTAATTGTAGAGTGTAACCCGAAAGCGGCCTATATTCATGGTCCGCCGAACATGTATTCATATATGTAGGCGGACAATATAGTTTGCTTAGTTCCAATAAGCTCTGATCAAAATAGCGCACTTGGCTCCTAAAACGTGCAAGTCAAAAATTGTAACGGAGTGGATTTCGGATAATGTCCGCCGAACATGTATTCATATATGTAGGCGGACAATATAGTTTGCTTAGTTCCAATAAGCTCTGATCAAAATAGCGCACTTGGCTCCTAAAACGTGCAAGTCAAAAATTGTACCGGAGTGGATTTCGGATAATGTGGGGTATCTGAATTGGCGAAAATCTAATTTCAGGCGTTATTGAATAAATGAAATTCTATTTAGAATTAATAAATAGTGGTTTTGTACTAATTGAATATTATTTCATTGATCATCTTTACCGATGCCATTGATCGTCAAATTAGTATTTATTCGGAACCCATCAAATAACGGGTATTAGGGTAACAATTGTAGCGGCCTCTGTAGAGCAGATGCCTTTCTATAAGTGAATAGGGCGAAGCCCGTGCCCACCGGGTTCGCCGAACGTGCATCCATGCGCTTTACATCTCATCCCTGAGATGGGTTAAGCTCCTACAAACCCGATAGATCTGTTACCCAAGTTTGACCAGTCCCATTTATTCAACAACACCTTTAAATGGCAGTAATCGCCTCGTTGGCGCGAGCTAAAACCTTGGTTTCATCCCGGCCAATTGCACTGCTATCAATGAAGGTCACATCGTTAATGCCAATGAAAGCTAATATATAGCGCACATGTGCGGAGAAAAAATCGATATCACTGCCCACTTGAGTACCACCAGAAGCAACGACCACATAAGCTTTTTTGTTTTCAAGCAAGCCCACTGGCCCATTGTCAGCATAACGGAAAGTCACTTTGGATCGGACAATCTGATCAATCCAGGCCTTAAATGCGGCAGGCACGGAAAAATTATAGATAGCCAACCCGATAACGATAACATCAGCTTCTTGCAACTCCCTTACCAGTGCGTCTGATTGTAATAATTCAGAGTGTTGTGCTGGCGTGCGTTCGTTGAGCGCAGTGAAATTTGCAACAATCCATTCTTCATTGATGAAAGGAACACCGTCTGAAAGGTCTCGCGCCTTTGTCGTGTACCGTTCTTTTTTATTCAGTTGTGCTATTAAACTGTCGACCAGTTTTCGGCTGTAGGAGCCGTTTTTTCGCATACTGGCATCAACTCTTAATATGTTCTTAGTCATGTATTTTCTTCTCTTTATTCCTTTCGGTAATCCGACTGCAACTTACCATGCAGCCAGATTATATGGGTTAGGCTTTACGATAAAAGTGGATTCACATTCATGCCGCCGTCGATATTATATTCACTACCCGTTATGAACGAGGCGTCATCTGATGCTAAGAAAGCCACAAGGTTTGCTATATCTTCAGGCTGCCCAAAACGCTTTAGCGGAATTCTTTTTTGAATGGCGGTGGCGAAATCACTCAACTGCGCTTCCGGCATGCCGGTTTTACCGAAAATAGGGGTGGAAACCGGTCCGGGATTTACCGAATTAACTCTGATGTTTCTTGCTGCTAATTCTGTTGCTGCGGTCCGGGTATAAGCATTCAAGGCAGCCTTTGACGCGGCATAAATAGCGGTATTAGGCATGCCGGTATAGGCGTTAATCGATGACAGATTAATGATAGACGCACCATCATTTAAGACAGGCAGGAATTTTTCAATGGTGAACACAGCCCCCTTAAAGTTAATGCCCATCTGAGTATCAAACAGTTCTTCCGTATTTTGTCCAACAGGAGCTGGTGCAAAAATACCTGCGTTGACAAATAATATATCAAGCTTATCAAACTCATTTTTTACTTGCCCTACCAGATCATCCAGTGCAGACAAATTAGTGACATCAGCAACAATCCCTTTAACCCCCAACTCATTTGCTGCGGCTCGCACTCTTTCTGCCGACCTGCCTGTAATTATCACATTGGCCCCGTCGGCCTTAAATTTCTTCGCAGTGGCATAGCCTATGCCGCTGTTACCCCCAGTAATTACAGCAGTTTTTCCAGATAAGTTACTCATACTTTTCGATCCTTTTACCCTGTTTATGTAATAAAATAATTGCGTACCGGTCGGTACAGTTGGTGGTAATTTATACCTATCGGTATATAATTGCAAGCAGGTAATTAACCAAACGAGGTTGTAGAAAATGAAAGCTGGTCGTCACCGTACTTTTGACAAAGACATTGCCCTTGATCAAGCGATGGAAGTATTTTGGACCAATGGTTACCCGGGAACTTCCCTGGCGGATCTGACCAATGCTATGGGAATTAATAAACCCAGTTTATACTCGGCATTTGGGAATAAAGAAGAACTGTATAAAAGTGCGTTAGAAAGGTACGTTCAAAAACATGGAACAATCCACGCTAGACATCTTTTTTTAGCTGATAAATGCTTAAATGACAGAGTACAAGGTTACTTAACATCCATTGCGGAAATGGTGACAGATCCGAACTTACCCGGTGGCTGTTTCGTTTGTATAAGTACCTGTGAAGTTGGCGGAACCTGTATACCAACTGATGCTTTGCAGACTATATTCAAAATAAACGAAGTATCGAAATCTTCTTTGATAGAGTTTTTCAATAACGAAATATCAGTAGGAAATATAGCTAGTGAACGCTCACCAGCAATGATGGCTAATTACATTCTGTCATTGCAGTTTGGTTTGTCGGTGATGGCACGAAATGGGGCTAAACTTGCAGAACTCAACGAGGTTATCAAACTTTCTACTGAAAAATTCTAACTCCAAATGTATTGAACAAGGCCAACATAAGTGACTGAAATAAAACGCCCAATAAACATCCATAAGAATTATCACGCTCATGTCTATTTCGACAGCCAAACGTTACAGTTTGCGAGCAATTTGTGTGAGCAAGCAGGTAAGCTTTTTGATTTAAAGGTGGGCAGAGTTCATCAAAAGCCAGTGGGTCCCCATCCCAAATGGAGTTGCCAAATTAGCTTCTCTGACAAAAATTTCGACCAACTCATTCCATGGCTCAGTGATAACCGCAATGGTCTTACCGTCTTTGTGCATGCTCAAACCGGCGATGACTTAAAGGATCATACCGATTACGCCTATTGGTTAGGTGATAATGTTCAACTTAATCTTTCTATTTTTGGTGCTTAGTGAATAAGAAGTTAGCATCACTTTTCAGCAATTAATGTCAGAGGACAATATAGTTTGATCGATCACATTACAGTTTGATAAAAATTGCTCGCTTTGCCGCCTAAAGCGGCCAAGTCATAAAATGTGCCAGGTCGGATTTCTGATAACCTGACGTATCGTGAGTCGAAAAGGTTAGCTTCAGGCGGTTTTAGGTCCGTAAAAGTATGGTTTGCTCGCAAAGGCTCTGGTCCGTGCAAGCTTGGAAAGTAGCTAGCACAGAAATAACGGAAGCGAAAACCAATGATGAGGAGAAGTGAGGTCTCATCGCTGTCACCAGGAAGCAATGGTGCTATTGGGCATCACGTTTCCGGAGATAAAAGTGGGCATGATACGAACGAGCTAATCTGAGTCACTAAGCAAATAATAATGAGCTGAAAAATGCGAGAGTCACGGCTTCGGTTTGCTTTAAAACAGCCCTGGTTACTGCTAAACTGACCACAGATTAAGGGAACGAAAGAGTGCCAATTGTACGGTCTTGTAAGGACATTTGAGCAGATTACCGCAGCATATCCAAACTTTCCAAATTAACAAAACTATAAAGTCTGTGCCAAGGGGCTCAGCTCAACAGATATTATCTCATCATACAGTGACGAGAGATAAATACTTACTTACTAGCTAGTTTCCATCCTGAAGCGCCGATTCTGTCATTCCCTCGCACGAGGGAATCCAGCGGCTTAACCGCTATCTCTGTGTGCGCTAAAAGACACTGGACCGAGATGTCGGACCATACCAGGCAAGCTGACAATGACAGGGAGCGCTGAGATAGTAGTGACTAACTTTAGGCCTTTGCAAAACGGCAAGTTTCGCGTTTTATGAATATGACTGAAGAACGAATGTGTGTGTTTCAGGATGGGCACTAGCTAGTTTCCATCCTGAAACGCCGATTCTGTCATTCCCTCGCACGTGGTGGTCCGACATCTCGGAATCCAGCGGCCTGACAGCTAGCTCGGTGCCCGTGTTAGGCCACTGGATTGCCAGGCAAGCTGACAATGACTGAGTTAGTTGTGATAGTGGTGACTAACTTTAAGCTTTCGTAAAACGACAAGCTTGGATGCTAAGAATATGACGGAAGAATAAATAGTTGAGTTTCAGGATGGGCACTAGCTATAGCGAAAAGTGAATATGCAGATAGATTTTAGTTCAATTGAAACAGAAGTTCAGCTTCATCAGCTCTTATCAAGATCGCTATCTTTTCCTAATTTTCACGGTAAAAACCGGGATGCTTTTTGGGGTTCAATTATTAGTCTACTTGAGTTGCCAAGAAATATAAAATTCACAAGTTATATGATTTTAAAGTCAGTATTACCAAATTCATATGAGCAGATTAAATTATGTTTCACTGACTTAAAAAGTGAATTCCAGAATATTAACTGCAGTGTAGTTTGGAATTAATTCGCTATAACAATTTCAATAATAAGGAAGGTTGCTGCGGTCATATTATTTGCAAAATCTCGCCCTTGTCATTCACTTATTAGCTAAGAGTTATTTTCCTAAATGAATAAATCATTATTTTTTTCTTTTGTCTGTGGGCTCGCTCCATTATTAATTGGGGTGAGCTGCTATCTACTATGGCTGAATAATCGATCTTTAATTTTCGAAGTGATAGGGTTTTACAATATTTTCTTGGGTGTTTTTCTATTTCCACTGGGCCTAATATTTCTATGTCTATTTTTATATACAAGCTATAAAGAAGAACGGCCTAAATTTTTGCTAAAATCATTGTTGTCCGGAATGATTCTATTTTCTAATTTTCCTATAGCTTCATTAATACTTGACTCGGTATCCACAAAAAGCGGCGAGTCCACCTTAACCGTAGAAAATAACACTATACATTCTGTAACTGCAATCCGGATCATCACACCCAGCCAAGAGCCTATCCCACTTGGTACAGTATCGCCTAATTCAACATATACATTTACCTTTGTTATTGAGACAGAGTCAGAAACCTCAGCTAGTTATGAAATTGAAGTTGGCACTATAGTTCAAAGTGGTCCAATTTTTAGTTATGTCGATGCCGGCATGGGTGGTAATGCAAAAATTATTGTGCATTCTACAGACCATATAACTGTAGCGGACTGAACACATAGCCCACTGGGGCCCGATGGGGTTCTGTCGCATCTTGGCCATTTGGTTTGAAAATACCTATGTTCAGATACAGTTAGGCTGCCAAAAAATAAAACTGCTCCCACAGGGTCATTTCTCCGGCATTTTCCATCTGGCCTTTACGAAGCATTTGCCATAGTTCGACACCGGCTATAGTGGCTTTTGCCCCCGCCATGGATTTGAACCCGAGCGCAGTGCGCATCTTCCATTTTATTGCGCGGTGGCTCTGCTCCACGATGTTATTAAGGTACTTCACCTGGAGCACTTCGATAAGGCAGCCCGCCATGCCAGCAAACCAACGTTGCCAGTTTAGGGTATCCAGGGCGGCGCAGTTACTCCCGCTTTTATCAATCACCACCTTCTCAGGTAAGCCATGCTGGCCAATCGCCTTGTTAAAGAAGCGTCTGGCCGCGGCTTCATCCCGTTTTTCAGTCAACATGAAATCGATGGTATCACCGAATTTATCAACGGCACGATACAGGTAAAGCCACTGACCTTTCACTTTGATATACGTCTCATCCATTCGCCACGAGGCTGAAATGGCACGTTTCTTACCGCCACGGAAGACTTCCTCTAACTGAGGAGCATACTCCAACACCCAGCGATGGAGCGTAGCGTGATCAACCTGGACACCGCGCTCTGCCAGTAACTCTTCAATATCTCGGTAGCTGAGTTTGTACGCGACATACCAGCGAACTGCCATCAGGATAGTCTCGGATGGAAACTGTTTTTTGGCAAAGCAAAGCGCCATGATTGTCTCTTTGGTCGGGTGCTATTTCAGCCGGAGCTTATCTGGATACCATGAACATGTCTGTCAAAAATGGACTCGGTTTTCATTGTGCTGGTCTATTAACCGGTCAAGATGCGACAGAACCCGAGCAGGCACGAGCAGGGGCTGGCTGGATGAAGCGCTGTCAATTTAACCAACAGTCTTCACGAACAGCGCCCTATCCTTGTCAGTTAGATTCTTTCTGAGCGACAACTGAGAATATATGCCAATGGTGTGGATCTCCGTCAGAAGCAACTCCAGAAAACTTATGCTCTGTAAATGACATGATTTTAAAGCCACTCAACCATCGGTTAACTTTTTCATTAGATGCCACTAACACATCCGGCCAATAGGCGTCCTTTTTATAATTTGGCCCTGCCATTGTGTCTTCGGGTCCCAAAAAAGACCCCACAAAAACACCACCCGGAAGCAATGCACCAGTAATTCTTTCCCACACTTCATCGAAATAATTTGATGGGCAAAAGAAAAGGCTCGATTCCGCCAATATCAGAGAGGCAGAGGGGTAATTAAAGGTGTTGAATGAATTTTTGGTGAGTATGACATTCCTATCTCCATCAAATCGATTCTGACAGCGTTCAATCGCTTCTCCCTCTATATCGAAAGCATGTACTTGGAATCCGTTGATTCGGAGGAAGGCGATATCACTTCCAGCACCACACCCACAATCAATTGCGATCGCTGGATCACTCACTAATTCCACAGCTAGCTTAAGATCAGCTCTAGTTTCACGATCCTCTGTTGCATCAAAATATTCTGATATTTCCTTGGTGGACATTCCATGACTCCTACTAGAATTTAAGGCCCAAATCTGGGCAAGTAGGTTTGGGACGCTTGCGCCCCGGGCCTGCTTGACCCAATGAATTTTTTGTTAGCTGCTGTATGCATCAAGCCGTGTGACTGTGAATGCAATGCTTTCACCAATTACTCGTTCGTCGCCCATTGCGTGGCATACCTGGAACCCTGCCGATAGGTTTCTGATTAGTGGTTAGCAAGATATTTTCTATTGGGAACTCTGTCCACATAGAGTAACCCATTACACAGCTGCGAGTGTAACAAGCCCTGCAGCCATAGGCTGCAACAAGTTAACTGGCATCAAGCCAGCATGCTTTAGTTTCTAGGTTTACATTCCTAATCTTCTCTATCTGCAGAGGACTATCTAAAGTTGCGATGGCAATTGAAACCCAATCAGAGAAGGCTAAACTACCACTCCATTCTATACTGCTGCCACATTCCCCACAGAACCTACGACTTACATTTTCGGAGGACCTGTATGTAGCTAAAACTTCATTTCCAGCTTGATAAATAAGGTCTTCGGTAGGAACGCTGCCATAAGTCGAAAACGCAGCACCGTGCTGTTTTTGACACATAGTGCAATGACAGTTAGTAATTGCCTTTGGGTGGCTTTTTAGCTGATATTTGACGCTGCCGCAAAGACAACTTCCTTGGTACATAATCACTCCTAAACCTAAATTTTTCGCCCCAAAAAATCAATGGTAGTTATTCCGTATTCATGACTAGCCGAAAATGCAGGATCCATGATCGCCCAAAGCTTGCAACAGCTGAAGCCTTTTTATAATTAACTTACTAGGGGGCGTTCTCAATTACCGTATATTGCTCAGTTCGAGGTAGAATCCCGGATTTCTATTTGGAATAATCGATGGCCCGTATAACCTTGCGTGATGACCAGTGGATGCGAATTGAGCATTTACTACCTGGAAAATCATCGGACTGTGGGGTCACTGCCAAGAATAACCGGCGCTTTCTGGAAGCGGCCCTCTGGATTGCCCGAACCGGTGCACCTTGGCGGGACATGCCACTTGTGTTTGGTCACTGGCATCGAGTTTATGTTCGATATAGCCGCTGGTCAAAAAAAGGCCATTGGGAGGCCATATTTAACGCATTGTCTGAAGATAGAGACCTTGAATATGTGATGGTCGATGGCAGTATTACACGCGTTCATCAGCATGGCGCGCCCCAAAAAAAAACGTCAGAAAGAAGAGTTCGTTGGTAAATCCCGTGGCGGATTAACTACGAAAATCCATGCTGCTGTTGATGCGCTGGGCAATCCAGTGAGATGGCTCCTGACAGCAGGGCAAGCCTCAGAATATGGTCAAGCCAATGCGTTGATTGAAGGCTTCAATATGGATTATGTACTGGCGGACAAAGGATATGATTCAGGTCGTTTTATAGACGTCATCAAGGACTCAGGTGCTACGCCAGTCATTCCTCCAAGGCGCAATAGAACAGCACCTCGTGAGTATGACAAGGAGCTTTACAAAGAGCGGAACTTGGTGGAAAGGATTTTCCAGAAGTTGAAGCAATTCAGAAGAATTGCCACACGGTATGAGCGATTGGGGCGTAACTACCAAGCCATGTTACATCTACACGGTATTGAGCATCTCAAATTAGCTTAAGGTTGCAAGAGATAATCCTTAAACTCTGGGTTTTCTACAACCCATTTCCCTCTTGACGGGCTGTAAATATGGTTAGCTGATTTGAGCCGGTTTAACGCGTTTTTGATTGCTGCTTTGTTGATAGCCAGTTCGTCATTCTCGGCAAAAAGCCTGAGCTTTTGCATCCCCTTCTCAGTGTAGATACCTGCAGCCTGGTTCATCGCTATGAGCTTAAGGAGCGTCAAGTCTAGCGGCTGTAATGCTCCACAAATCGTTATGAATGAGCCCTGGGAATCTGGCAACTCATTGTCATAAAGCGCTTGTCCTTCTCTCAAGTCATGTACTTTATTGAGTACCATTGCTTGCAGCATTTCAACAAACCTGGCGGGAGCGCGGTTTTGTACAATGAGAATAGTCATAGCCTCCTCAACATTCAGCTTCACGCCTCCTGTTACCTTTTCAAATACGTTTAACTCATACTCAACGAAGTCCTTATCCAATGCAGAAAAATCCAACGTTTGGTTCGAGTTGTAAAATGGGGCCTGACTATTTTTGAAAAGCTGATTCAACCCTTCTCGACTAGACCCCGTGAAGATACCTTTCACTTTTTGATCTCCACGATTAACCATGAAGCTTCTCAGCGCAGCTGTGAATGTTTCAAATGACTTGTCTGTGGCCAGGTGTTGAACCTCGTCCAATAAAAGCAATACTGGTACATCCAAATCTTCTAGTTGCTTGAATACTTCCAGTAACGATACTTCTGGTACTTCCTTACTCTGCTCGAAACCCAACTCAAGCGACTGTTTTGAGGCAGATATCCCCACTTTATTTGGGAATACTCGTTTAGATAGCTTTTTTAGAAAAGACTCATTACGTTGACAGGCGAGCTGCACGGATTTGATAAACACGGCTTGTGGGTTGTTTTTATCAAGCCAAAAATCGATGTAAATTGGCAAGATACCCCTATCGTGGCAAATTGGGATTACATCATATTGAATGAACTGCGTTTTCCCTCGCTTTCGCGGAGCAAAAATTGAAACACGCTGCAACAAGCCTTGTTCCATGCCATTAATAATGAATTCAGCGAATTGTTGCCGTGGGTAGTGCCAGGAAATCACCTAAACGCTCCATTGTGGTACAAAATGGTAGATGATTTACCACTATAACACTTTGTGGTAAATCATCTACCATAATCTACCACAGGTATTATTACATTCTTTTCTGGTTAATTTGGTTGGATAAAATACGGGGTAACTCTGAGCTTAGGGGGTTGTCGATTCACTGGATGTTCTTTCCACCAGCCCAATCTGGTGTAAAGTACAACTAAGGTCAATTTATCAGCACTGAAATCATGACTCCGTTACTTTGGGGAATTTTACTGCTCGTTTCGTTCTTCTTAATTAGTATCTGAACGAAAACTCCGAGAGCTAGAGTGCGCAAGGCTTTCAGGCAGAATTCAGAATCGAAGTTTTTAAGTTTTGGGTGATATTTCATAAATAGCCCCAATTTTTAGATGTTTTCTGTATTAGCATCTAAATCTTCGTTTTTAAAACCCTTCTACAGCCCTTATGAATAAAAGGTTACTGGGTTTTCGGTCAGGTACTAATTATTGCATTTCTGGCAAATCATGGAGCCAACGAAATGCGTAAGAAGAAAAACAAGAAGAAGTAGAGCTCACAATCTATCGCTCGCAACAATCGACTCTATCATCAATACTCACCGTATCAATTGTACAAAGAGCTGAACAATAGTAAGCCTTGGTTCATAAAATGGCACTTGGATCTCTTTCTGCGAATTCGCTGAAACTAAAGGCCATCAGCAGGCACTCGATTGAGTGCCGGCTGATGGTTGAAAAGAAAGTCCCGCACAATACCTGGGACTTGCGTTAGTCGAAGCTCGTTATTGCTCGTATATCGTGCCATCACAATCAAACTCAATCATCCGATAGCCCGTCAATACAGCGCTTGTAAGCATGCAATGAAATTCATCAGACATCCCCGTATAGTTCATATTCAGGTCAACCTCGTCATACAACTTGATCCACCAGCCGGTGTCACGGACTTGGATCATCGAGCAATCTACCTGTTGAGATAAAAAATCCAGCTGATGTCTGTCTGCCAGCGATTAATGTCCGGAACTAATGCCAATGACCTTAAACTGGTCGCCAGAATTTTGAAATGCTTGCTGAAGTTGGTTACCACCATCAGTGTATTCTTGCATTGTATTTTCCTCTTAAGGTTTGGCGACTAGCGCATTATGATAGCGAGCAAGGAAAGCGGCAAAATTGTCAGAATTCACCATCAACTCATCTAACGCACCCGGCTTATTACTGGATAGAGGATGCCGGTACACCCTGCCAGCCACAAGTTGATGAGGAGTTACATGTTTATGAAGCGTTTAATGCTTAAGATCCAGTTTATGATCAAATACTTACATAGCTAACAAGGTAATCGTATCCAGTTCGATGACTTCTTCACCTCCGGGTTTAATTTCAAACTGCACGGTTTGCTGTTGGACAAATTTTTTTCGATCCAAATACTCCTGGGATACCTTAACTTCATACTTTCCTGGCTTTAATTTTTCAAACAGGAAGAAGCCATCGTATTCTGTAGTTTGTTTGCTGGCAGTATCCTGGAAAACCAGATTAATCAGCTCAACAGGGATACCTCCTTTGCTTTTTTTTTCCTGATTTTTAAAGATTACTACCTCTCCTTCTAGTTCAAAGGTTTTGATTAAGGGGATAAGTAGCTGATTTAGCCCTCCCGCATGATTTTTGACCATGTAAGCAGCGTTGTCAGTGGACAAAAATGGGTCTTCAAGGCTGTTAAAATCCAGTTCAATATATTGTGCGCTGCTTGTCTTGGCGCCGGTTAGTATGGCTTCACCATATTCATCTGTTGCGCTGTTTTGCCAATGATTCTGACCGAAAAACTTGACATCTTGCAGTGGTGTGTCTTCCAGGTCCAAGACTCCGTTATAGTTTGTATCTTTAAATACTTTCACTTTAATAGATGCCAGGTTGCTGGCCCCGGCGTTAAGCCATTTTATGTTCCTGGGCTTAAAGCCAAACCCGGTAGCAAGATTAAGATAGCTACGCCAGTTCTGTTGGCTATCTAGCTCAAAGGTGACACCTAAGTTCACATAGCTGAATTGCCGGCTAATACTCAGGCTAGCCAAGTTTAATGAGCGGGAATAATCCCTTTGTGTCTGAAGGTTAACAACATAGCTAAACAGGGATTTGTTTGCGGATAACCTTAACTCTTTTACCTTTGAAACTGGATCTATCAAGTAGAAGGTTTGGGCAGAGAAGCGTGCGATTTTGGTGGATAATGAAGCGTGTAGTCTACCGTTTAGAGACTGATTACTCTTGCTACTGGAATAGCTCAATCTATGGTTAAGGCTGAATGAACGCATATTAGTTGCCAATAGTAACTCGGCTTTTTTACTGCTTGTCGTTGCCAATACGTTGTGATTTAAATTCAGGGTGTAATGTAGCCAATTGGACCTGCCCACAAATGTAGCATTAATTTGATGCCTAATGGCAGATAGCCTGGCATCTTGCTTTATATAGGATAGGTTTAGTGTATGCCCCCAAATCCAGCTGGTACTTTTCAAGTTCAACACAGGGCGGGTTAATTTTGGCGACCAGGCTAGGTCCAGATACCACTTAGTGGTGTCAAACAAGCTTGCGAAACCAGAAGTTATTAACCCTATATCTTGTTTCTGGTTATATTCATACCCAAGAGACCAAGCCAGTCGTTCTGTTAACCCCAGGTTCAACTTCCCTTTTGATACTAACCCTAAGTCTTGCTTGTTATTTGGCCAAACTAGTGTTCTTCCACTATCAACAAGGGAAAACTCTGGCTTAACTTGTCCCGGTTTTATATCTAGGGCTAAATTATTAAACTGAATTTTTCTGACTCTCTTTTGACCCTGAGGGCCATATAGCACGACTTTAAACTCGTTAATTCCGTAGCGTATAGGCACCATCTCGAATAAGTACTGGCCAGAGCTGTCCACTAATTGGTAGTCGATGGAGTAAGAGCCGGAAAATAATTCGGCCTCCCAGCCAGACGGGGCATCACCTTCGATTCGTTGAAACTGCCTCTCTTGTAGCCCCTGAAGGTTAGTTGTCAGGCTAACCCCCCTACCTTGATTAGCCGAAGTAAGAAAAGTATTGGCCAGCCCAAAAGTGTCTCCAAGCTGATAATAAAGGTGCTGATCTGTAAGCTTCCATTTTTTGTTAAGAGAAACTCGGGCGGATTTTGAACTATCTGTTTGAGTGAAAGAATAGCGGTTATTGTGTTTGGCAAGGTCGACATTTCCAAGTAAGTTAAAGTTATAGGTTTGTGCTTTTTCCCTGTTTAAGGAGTGTCTGTAGTTCATTTCTACATAAGGATAGGAAGCCCATGAGTATTCTGCTTCAAGCTCTTTGTGTTTTATTTGCGTGTTGTTGGCTTTTAGCTTGTGTCTAGCTTCACGCTCTATACGTTCCAGCATAGGTAAAGGCACCAAGGGATAAAAGTTCACCTTTAATTTATTCGTGTTAACTTTCGATTTTATACCAATACACTTTTCTAATTCGTCAAGGTCGATAAAGTATTCGTCGTCCAGTAGCAGGAGTTTTGCCTGCTTACAAAATGGGTTGTTGGAAAAAGTGATGATGTTATTTTCGATCTTAAATTGATTTTTTTCGCTAAATATCCAACCTGTATTCCGATCGCCATCGAGTTGAAACTGAAGCACTTCCGCTAATTCTTCCAACTGCAGATAGTAGGTTTGATAGTTAAAGGTGAGAGCATCGATACTCTGTTTTAGCTCGTACTCCTTAACAAAGGCATCAAGGGAGATAAAATCTGCATCTTGCTGTGCTTGTAAATAAAAGGGCAGCAAGGCCGCCCAGATAAGGGTAAATACTCGCACTATTTACAAGTAGCTAAGAGTAACAGTATAGTTTAGGCTGAAGCCATCCTGAGCCCTGACCATATTTTTATCCATAAGATATATTTCACCCCCAATAACCACATTTGACTCACCTGAACCATCGAGAGAAACTTGGCTTGAGGGGCCACCAGGCGTAGGGATGGGACCATTGGTGTCCAAAACATAGCCGTTTAGATTGAAGCCACCTTGGCTTGTACCAAATATATCCACTTGTACATTGGAAAGTGGGCTGCCTGTAACCTTTATCTGCGCATTTTGTCTGCCTACATCTGAAGGGCACAGTGCGTTTGAACCTGGATCCTGTGAATGTGTCGCATAGGTTACGCATCTGTCTCCAGATGCACGACTATCGCTGACAATAACAGGAGGAAAGGCCATAGCCTGAACTTGAGTAGCTTTTAGTTGGTTGTTGCCCTGTATATCCACCTGCACATTAAAAGATTCAGCTTGGGCAAAGTTAACGGCTGTGGTAACGGCTAATATTGCAGGCAATGTGATCAACTTTTTCATTTTGTTCCCTTTTAAAGTTTCAAGTTGGCGGTGAGATTTATATCTCCACCGTATTCTGGGTATTCGGAAAAGTGAGCCTCCAAGTTCCCTGAATGCTTAGTGAATTTATCTAATGGAAATTTGAATTGCACATCAGATACTTCTGTATAGATGGCTAGTCCCTCCTGACTAAATACGGGGGTACCATTGACTTTGTCTTTGATTTCAAGGTGACCGTAAATAGATCTGTTTCCCTGTCGTAAGAAACGAATAGCAAGGAACTCATTTCCATCCTGATCTTTTACTTTTTCTGAATTGGTAATTTTAAGCTGGGCATCTAATTCCCCATGACGAATAAATATGGGGATTGAGAGTCGAATATTTGGATTTTTAAGAAGTTCCTCGACAGTTCTTATCTTTTTTTTAGTATTCTCGATAACTAAATGAGTACGGTATTCTCCCGATTTTAATTTCTTTCCCTTTACTTTAATCTTGAATTTTTGTGGTGTATATGAAGGTACCTGTTTCGCCAATTTAGGACCAATTCTAAGGTATGGTTTAGCTGATAGAGCGAAGGCTTTGGCTGGGATTAGTTTTCCCTCATTATTCATGGCGAAATCCACCAGTTTTAAGCGAAAATCTTTCATCTCAAAAGATTCATTTAGAAGGCTCACTTGATCTCTTCTGTTTTTTTCGTCTAGCAGGATCCGGTACTTGTCTAAGGAGAAGTCAGCTGCAAATACTGTAGTTGGAACCAATAGAATAAGTGGCATTAATTTTAATAGATTTCTCATCGCGGTCACCGTGTGGATATGAACATGATTAAAATCATAGGACTAATTAAATTAATTTCTTGATGATTTTATCCGTGCGGGGTTTTTGTAATTGACTGTTATTGAAAATTTAATGATTGTGTTTTGGCTATGTTTTTATTTTTGGTTGGGTTTAGGTTCCAATGAAATCAGTTGATTAGTAAGGGTTGTCCAGGGTGTAATTTTTTGTAATTGATTGGGCTACTCTTGTTTTCTATGGGAGTTGGAACATTGGTTTGGTTAATTAATCTAACTATTGGTTCTGATCTAATTAATGCTTGTTCTAAGCTGGTATTTTTAAATTGGAGTGATGATGTACGTAAAGCAATAGTGCTGGAGTTAGGCCAAAAGAACTTTTAAAAGTTAAATTACCACCGGCAAAGCCGGAGGCTTATTAGGGGACGCCCTCGGGTTCAGGGAAAACGCATGATCAAAATTCAATCAAGTTGATCAACAAACGATCAGTCAAACAACCCTAGCTTAATTTTTTGTTGCTTCGATAAGTTCAATCCGGTATTAAACTGTGATCGTACACTAATAGGGTTCTGTCGCATCTTGACCGGTTAATAGACCAGTACAATGAAAACCGAGTCCATTTTTGACAGACATGTTCATGGTATCCAGATAAGCTCCGGCTGAAATAGCACCCGACCAAAGAGACAATCATGGCGCTTTGCTTTGCCAAAAAACAGTTTCCATCCGAGACTATCCTGATGGCAGTTCGCTGGTATGTCGCGTACAAACTCAGCTACCGAGATATTGAAGAGTTACTGGCAGAGCGCGGTGTCCAGGTTGATCACGCTACGCTCCATCGCTGGGTGTTGGAGTATGCTCCTCAGTTAGAGGAAGTCTTCCGTGGCGGTAAGAAACGTGCCATTTCAGCCTCGTGGCGAATGGATGAGACGTATATCAAAGTGAAAGGTCAGTGGCTTTATCTGTATCGTGCCGTTGATAAATTCGGTGATACCATCGATTTCATGTTGACTGAAAAACGGGATGAAGCCGCGGCCAGACGCTTCTTTAACAAGGCGATTGGCCAGCATGGCTTACCTGAGAAGGTGGTGATTGATAAAAGTGGGAGTAACTACGCCGCCCTGGATACCCTAAACTGGCAACGTTGGTTTGCTGGCATGGCGGGCTGCCTTATCGAAGTGCTCCAGGTGAAGTACCTTAATAACATCGTGGAGCAGAGCCACCGCGCAATAAAATGGAAGATGCGCACTGCGCTCGGGTTCAAATCCATGGCGGGGGCAAAAGCCACTATAGCCGGTGTCGAACTATGGCAAATGCTTCGTAAAGGCCAGATGGAAAATGCCGGAGAAATGACCCTGTGGGAGCAGTTTTATTTTTTGGCAGCCTAACTGTATCTGAACATAGGTATTTTCAAACCAAATGGCCAAGATGCGACAGAACCCAATATGTTGCTGAAGCGCTGTGTATTGCGCTTTCAAATTGGAATTCATGGGGTAGGATTGAGGAAGCGGAGAAAAAGGTTCTTTTGCAGATCATATGTGAAGAAGGAATAGCTGAGTCACTGAGGTCTACAATAATTTCATCGACATCTGGGCCAATGCCTTCGCTCTTTTCTCAGCTTGGTCGTACACCTATACTCGATGGCAATCTTGAAAAGATTGCTGGATTCGCTATACAGCCCTCTGTTCGAGCCAAGGCTTACCGAAGTCTATTCGAAAGCCGAATAGTTTGGATTGAAGGGCGAAAATGGGTATGGATTGACAAACGTTATTGTGAGGGAAGGCTTGAAGCAATCGTTTCTGAACGGAAATTAGACGTTCAAACTCCATTGACGTTCAAACTCCATTGTTACTTGTTAACAAGTTCAGCTGAAGACCGTTCATCTATTGTTAGGCGGGTTTCTGCGGAAATTCTGATTCGGGAGCTAGAAACCCTTGGTGATTCCGCTCGCGGGTTAGCTGAAAAATTTGCTTCAGATCCGTCCCACCCTGTATCCGAAAGGGGGCGGTTTGCAATGAAAAAGCTAGAGGAAGCTGGGCACGCTAATTCCGCCTAGCTTTGAGTCGCAAGTGAACTATATTTTCTGCTTTGTATCTGCCAGCGGAGTTGGGGCTGTACCTAGTAGCCTCGGCCTTAGAGCTTTTTTTGTCGCCATTAGAAAATATCCTGCAAAGCGCTAAGCAGCGAGTTGTCAGAAAAGTTCGGGTTATACACGCTATGGGCGACGAGTGAGCAACTCGATGTAGGCTGTTCGGTTGCTTCAGCTAATATTTAATCCCGGAAGCTTTAGTCACTTCAACGAGTAGAAGTTTGGGTTATGGTCGTTTATTCCAAGGACTTACTTGTCCCACAATAGTAAGGGGGTTGGACGCTGTAATAGCATCTAGAACACCATCAGAAATCTCCGAATGATTAAGCCATCGGGAGGTGTTCGATACGACTTTAAAGCCGAGAATAATCTGATGGTATTTTACGAATCTGGAATTCTTAATTACCTTTCTTGAACTTTCGATGTTTTTTGTTGGGTCGGCTGCGCTACTGCCCTTAACCTGATAGAAATCGAGATGCTTGTCAGTTGAAAGGGCTGAAATAATTTCAGGGCCAAGCTTGTCGTCATGCAGCCAAGCTAGAATGAGTGATGGTGGGACGACATCAGTACACTGAGCTTTTAGCGCTTCAAGAAACCGGCTTTTATCATTCCAGTCAGATTTTAAAAAATATTTTTGGCTGGCAGTTTGTGCTGTATCTCTCTTTAGGTTATTTAAGGAGTGCTCTGTTCTTGCTACACATGTGAAGACATCGCAGTTTGATGCTAACGAGAGGCGAGGCTAGCCTTTCTAAGCATACCTGTACCACCAATAACAAGTATATGATGTGGGTGTGTCATATTTGTTCTCTAGAGCCGATTTATATCCAGTCACTGGAGTCAATATATCAATAGTCAGTATAGGAATAGTATTAATCATTACATTATTTAAAACCTAAACGGGCCTCACGATTGGCAGGTTTTTTGCAAAGCTGCGGTATATAATTGATCGGTATTGATCGCATAAGTTTCCAATGCCTTCCTGCTTGTAAGGCATTTTTTATACCTTCCCTTGATGCTGATGGTTGGAGAGCAGTTGAAAAATAGTATAAATCTAGCTTTGATAAGTGATAACGCAACGGAACAGGGAAGAAATGCTATTGAGTACTTGCTATCAGAAATATCTCGACCAGGTATCGAATTGTCAATAGCCTATTTCGCTTCTCAACCTGATCCTCAACGAATGTTCTTTGAACAAGTAAAGCAATTTTATGCATCGCTTGGGAACCCATCAAACTAACGGGTATAAGGGTAACATTTGTAACGCCCTTTGTAGGAGTGAATGCAATTCGCGAAGCCTGTGCCAGCAACGTTCGCCGAACGTGCATCCATGCGCTTTACATCTCATCCCTGAGATGGGTTCGACTCCTACAGGTCTCTCAATCTGTTACCCAGGTTTGACCGGTCCCATCGCTTGATATACATATTGTTCATTACATCGAATTAGAACAATCCTATGATGAATCTATCGCTAGGAAAGCACTTTCTTCCAGTGTCATTGATTTGTCTGGAGGTAATACATACCGCTTTTTAATTTGGTTAAAGAAACGTGGGTTGGATGTGGAAATAGCTAGATTTTCTTGCGAAGGTAAGACAATTGTTGGGATCAGCGCCGGCGCAATGATTTTAACTCCCAGTATCGATTCGGCTCAATTGTGCGGTGACATTAACGCGGTAGGACTTTCTGACACTTCGGGCCTTGATATCGTACAGTTTATGTTTTCTCCACAAGCCCAGAAAAGTTCTCACGAAAAATAAAAAGCTTCTAACATCGCGTTTGATACGAAAAATAAAGTGGCTCCTTGTTCAGATTCTGATGCAGTAGTAGTAACAAGAGGTAAGATTTCAGAGTTTGGTCACCCTTTATGGATAAGTCATTCTCATTAGAAAATATCTTGCAATTCGCTAAGCAGATAGAGTTCTTCTGTAATATTTTTTTCTTGGCTAGTGCTTGCCACTAATTGGTAATTTATGATTCAATAATGAAAGTGCTATGAATGCCTAGTTTTCATGAAGGTATATATTCTTATTAGTTAAATACCATTGCTGTATATAAAGTAATTATAATTATTTATTTCCTCTGACGTTGTTTATTGGAGGACATGTAACTTTCAAAAAATTAAGGTTCACGAATGGCTATAAAAGCAATTCTTTTTGATCATGATGGTACGCTTGTTAACTCAGAAATTACTCATTACAATATGTGGCAGGTAATTCTGAAATCATATGGAATAGTTCTTACTAGAGAAGAATATGTGCAGCATTATGCAGGTATTCCTACGACTTCTAATTCGATGAGAATGGTTAGTGATTATTCTTCACTTGTAGTTCCCCCATCCACTTTAGCGAAAGAAAAAAATGCCGCCACCTCTGCGTTCCTATCTAGAGAATCATTTCCACTAATGGTAGGGGCAAAAGAATGTATAAATGAGTTTAAGGACCAAGGCTTCAAGATGGCTGTTGTCACTGGTGCTGGCGGAGAAGGTGTTAGGGTAACCATTAATTCGCATAACCTACACGGATACTTCTCTACAGTTGTTTCTGGCGATGATGTAGATAGGAGTAAACCAGCTCCGGATTGCTATTTGCTCGCTGCAAAGAGATTAGGTGTAAATCTATCAGAGTGTTTAGCAATTGAAGACACTGAAAGTGGAGTCGCCGCAGCTGTCGCGGCTAATATTCCATGTGTGGCTGTATCCTCTTCGATGTCGAAAAATCACGATTTTAGTAAAGCGATTAAAAGCTTTTCAAATCTAAATGAAGCTAGGAAGTGGATTATTGCTAATTATTCTGGCCATAACCGATATTAGTCATGTAATAGTAGGGGCTCCTGAGTATTAGAGCTTATATTGCGAGTATGGCTTAGGTGGTCGTTTGATTAACTGCCAATTTAGGGCGGAATGGGCGATAAGTGTGCAGTTTCACTCGTAGATTCTTTAGGATGACATTTACAGGTTGGTGCTTGTGATCCAGGGATAGCCAGCAACTAGTAATAATGTTATTTATGAAGGTGTTGTCATTATCACACCTGTAATCTATGGTAGGCTCACACAAATCACTGTTGATGCCGGAGTAATTTAAGTCAACATGTAGTAAATGCATGATTGCACAAGGGAGTTACATTGAAAAATAATGAAGAACTCTTACAAGAGTATTATAAAAAAGTGGAGAATGCCCCTCACAGGCCACTTTTAGAATGGGCAGCAGCTTCGAATGAGTCATCTATTTTTACGGCGATAGATTGTGGATGTGGGACCGGAGAAGATAGCGTTTATCTCTCGTTATTGGGTTATACGGTACATGCTTTTGATATCAATTCAAATGCTGTCGAAATATGTAGTAATAAATTTGAAAATCACCCAAACGTCTTAGTTACAGAAAACAGTTTTGAAAATTTCTGTTATCCGAGATCCGGCTTAGTTGTAGCCCATTCAAGTTTGTTTTTTTGCGACCCTTCCGTTTTCACGAATACGTTGGATAAGATTTTAGCTTCTATTCAGGTAGGTGGTATATTTTGTGGTGATTTTATGGGTGTAAATGATTCTTGGGCTGAGGGTTCAAGGCATACGATTACTACATTACCGGAAGCGCAAGTTAAAAGCTTGTTTGACCAGTTTGAAATACTCAAGTTTACTGAGCGCGATGAAGTTGGTAGAACCGCTTTAGGAAAACCTAAACATTGGCATACATATACTGTTGTTGCGAGAAAGTGCAGACCAACGTAATTTGATATACTTCTGGTTCTGTGCATATCTAAATACCCGGAGAAGAACATAAGGGTTGCGCCAGGAAAATAAGCTCGATAAGTACCTAGGTAAAAGTTATTCTGAATTTAGATGGATAATTAGACAGAATGTTTTTTACACACTTGGTCAGATTTTCAAATGTTTCAAAAGCGCAGGTGGGAAGCCATTCATACTTAATTTTCCGCCATAGTATTTCTATGATATTCAGCTCTGGCGAATAAGCTGGCAGATACAGCACCAAAACACCCTCTGTTATCCAGTCACTGCATTTCTCTTTAAATTTCGCAGAGCGGTGAAAAGATGCGTTGTCCAGAAAAACGACTGTCAGTTTTTTCTTTGCGGTGTGTGGCTTATTTTCTATCAGCTTTTCAAACGCCTCGATGACTGTGTCAGTAGTAACGTGACCTTCGGTGCTGTGGTAAACCAGCTTTCCTTGGCGGCTTAAAAAGCCAAGTACGTTCAATCGCTTACTATGCGAATAGGCAGGAAATGCAAACGGCTCACCGACTGGGCTCCATGCGTAAGGTAAGTTCGATTTTTGGCTGAAACCTGATTCATCGAAATAATAGAGGTCCAACTCGCCCTCTTGTTCAAGCTTTATAAATTTATTCAGGGTGTTGTAACACTTTCGGAACGCCTCTTCATCACGCTTTAGTTTGAGTGAATGTCTGGCTCTTTTATGGCTGTAGTTAAATTTTTTTTCAACGTTCGCTTAATCGTTGAAACGCTGGCTTTTTTGCCGCTTTCTTTCTCCATCAGGGACTGGGCTCGCTTGAGTTGATGAGGCTCCTCATCCACAAGCTCTTTCAGGCGCTGTTTCTCCTCATCCGTATAAATAGTGGGCCGCCCCGTTCGCTTTGCGTCATAAAGGCTTGAGATCCCAAACTCTTCCCAGCAATCGATCCATTTAGAAAGCGTCTCCAAGCTGGTATCGAAGATATCCGCTAGCTGCTTAATATCGTATCTCTTATGGCTGAGTAGGATGGCATGAGCCCGGATTCTACAACGATGTTTGGGGTGATTAGCCACAGACTCTCTAAGGGTAATTTGTTCGGCCTCAGTAAGGCGCCATACTACTTTCACGGATTGGTTCGCATGATGTTGAAAATTGATGCATGTATACTGGAGTCGGTGAAAAAACGCAAAAATATCTGTGCCACTGCATAAAAAACAAACAGGGAGCAGCTCTGAAAACTTATGCTCACCTACTTAGCTATCTCCTCATCATGTTATGACAAGGTGAATTTTAATTAATTAGATTTAAGGGATGAATATTGATATCTGGCTTGAACCATATAACTCTAGCGGTAAGTAATCTTGATGATTCTCTAGATTTCTACATGAACGTATTGGATTTTAAGGGGCATGCTCGCTGGGACCGAGGAGCTTATTTATCGGTAGGTTCCTTACGGTTATGCTTGTCAATTGATGAACCTTGCCCAAGCCGAGATTACACGCATATAGCTTTTGACATTGATAGTAGTAAATTTGATGCATTTTTGAAAAAAGTTAAATTTCTCAATATCGTTGAATGGAAACCAAATTCCAGTGAGGGGGCATCGGTATACCTCTTAGATCCTGATGGCCACAAACTTGAAGTTCATGTCGGCAGTTTAAAAGAAAGGCTAGCAGGTATCAAAGACAAGCCTTACAGTGAGCTTAAATGGCTTTAAACAAAAGAAGATACTTAGTTTGCAACACTTGGCTGTTTAGTTCTTTCGTATCATCACTGAAGGATTATTGGCCATTTTAGCTTGACCCCTCACGATTACGGTGTTTTTCAAGGTAGTTGTCCAAATTTAGTGCTTTCTATGTAACTTGTTCGCTCTGCTCTTGTTTGTCCGTTTTCTCTGGGTTGAGGGCTACGGTTTCTATGCGTTCCCAGTTACGGGTTGTACCTGACCAGCGCATAGGGTTTCGCATTCGGGCGCTTTCGTATACCTTCTTTCTGTTTTCCAATAGCTTAATGTCTTCCGCCTGGTGGCGCTGTGCCGGGGTGACAAAACTAATGCCGCTGTGGCAGTGTTCATGGTTATAAAACGTCACGAAGTCCTGCACCCAATCACGAACTTGGCTCAATGAATCAAAGCCTTTTCTAGGCCAGTTGGGGCGGTACTTTGTAGTCCTAAATAACGATTCAGAATAAGCATTGTCGTTACTCACTCTTGGCCGATTATGAGAACTCATGATCCCAAGTTCTTCCATCTTGGCTTTCAGTGTCAACGATTTCATTGGTGCACCATTATCTGAGTGCAGCACCAGAGGCTGGCCGAAACACTGTTCCCGCATCACCGTCCGCTGCAATAGCTCCTTGGCCAATTCTCCCGATTCACATTCATGAACTTCCCAGCCAACAATTTTTCGGCTGAATACATCCATAATCATGTACAGGTACCAGTATAAGCCTGTCACTGTTGAAGGCATGTAACTGATGTCCCAAGTCCAAACCTGGTTAGCACCTGTTGCAACATGAGTGGTTGGCGTCGCCTGCCTTTCTCTCGGCTTGGATCGGCCTCTATGATTTAGTTGCCCTTCCGCCTTTAACACACGGTAAAAACTGGCTTCACTTGCCACATACCGCCCTTCATCAGCTAACTTTGGTACTATTTGACTCGGCGGCAAGCTGGCATATTGCGGCTCGTTGCAGATTGCAATAATATCATCTCGCTCTACCTGAGACAGTTTATTACCTGGCTCAGGTTTGATACTCAACGGTCGTTGGTCGGCAATTACATTACCCTTATCATCACGCCAGCGGCGAAAAGTTCGCTCGCAAACCCCTATTGTTTCAGCCACCTTGTAACGAGCCGCACCCTCTACTACCGCCTCATCAAACAGGCTAAGCAGCAAGGCGCGTGATTCGGTTGAGATCAACTCTCCTCGTCTTGGTTCACTCCGTACAAGGCATCGAGCTTTTTTGATAGCACCAAAAGCGTAGCAGCCTCCGCCAATGCTTTATCCTTGCGGCGTAACTCTCTTTCTAACTGCTTAACCCGCTTCTTATCATCCTTGGTTTTGGCTCGTTCGGCTTTATTCTTTACTGCGGTACCGTGGTTGCCCGCAATACAGGCTTCTTTCCATGACTTAACCTGCTCTGGATAAAGCCCTTTTTCTCTGCAGTATTGGCTCAACTCTGACTCAGATAAAGAACTCGTCTCAACCACCACCGCGAACTTAACTTCAGCAGACCACTTTTCAGCGTTTTTCTCATTACCTGGCACTGGCTGACCTTTCTCCCTCAATTGGTTTAGCCAATTATATAGCGTTTTGTCACTGATCCCTTCCTCTGCTGCAACTTCCTGCACCGGCTTATTACTAGGAGGCAATAACTTACTCAATACTGCTTGTTTACGTTCTTCAGGGTACTTTGCCATTCATTCCTACTTGCGCCCACCTGCCTAGATTATTGAAGTAAACTCATCTGGACAACTAGCCTGACACAGGGGGATTAATAGATACTGCTAAGAAAAGGTGAATTTTCAACCCACGAGAAATTATCTTGCAAACTTCTAAACGGTTAGTTATCAAAAAGCAGATGGTTTTGCTCACTGTGGGCGATGAGTGAGCAGGTTTGATCAGACGAAATTGTAAATTTTGTACTGAAAGCGGGCTTAGGGCTGGCTATTTAGCTGCCAAATTGATCGAACAATAGGGAATAGGCCATCCTAGAAGGACTGATTTAGTCAGTATTTTGATCACACTATATTGTCTTCCCAGATTAAAAATCGACGATTTATCCTGATTGATCGACGCTAACGACTTAATGAAAGAGCATGTATGGCATCGCTATCTGGACCTGGTTAAAGTCTGAAAGTCGTTTAGAAGGAGATTAATGTATGAGCCAATCTATATCTGTTTTGGTTACCGGTGGTACAGGTAATGTTGGTAGTGCCGTGGTTGCGGAGCTATTACAGCACGGCCACTGTGTGAGTGTGTTATGTCGTTCAGAGCAAAGCGAAAACCGCGCCCGGACAATGGGGGCCGGGGTGGTGGCAGGAAGTATTGAAGAGCCGACGCATTGGCTTGAAGCGCTTGGTCGATTTGATGCATTAATCCATACGGCCTGTGGGTTTGGTCCGGATATGGGGCAGATTGATTTGCAGCTAATGAACGCAATAGCCCAAAGTTCGGTTAAACGTAAATCTCCTCTGACTTTGGTATATACGTCAGGTTGCTGGACCTATGGTAACAGTGAGAGGGCTATTTCCGAGCAGACGCCAAAGAATTCAATGCCTGAGTTTCAGTGGATGCTGGATAGTATTGATTTTATGCAGGACAAGCCGAATATTGACCTTCGGGTAGTCAGCCCAGTGAATGTAGTGAGTAAAGAGCAGCAAAGTGTTCCACCCATCCTACTCTGGGAATTGGAACGGTGCGGTAAGCCCTGTATTCCGTCGACCGAGCAATTGTGCTGGTCGTTGGTTGATCGAGAGGATCTTGCGGAGCTTTACCGTTTGGTATTGGAGAAAGGGAAGCGCGGTGAAGAGTATATTGGGGCGGGTGATAGCGAGGTAGACGTGGTGGATATAGTTGCACGTTTATCTCCATTGCCGGTAAAAAAGGTGCCAATTATAGAGTGGCAGGAGCTCTATGGGGATTGGGCCGGGGCTTATGCTCTGCGACAGCCATTTACCAGTGATAAGGCCAAGACTGAGCTGGGGTGGCAATCACGATCTGTATTTAACAATTAACCATCTTGACAATAACTATTTGAGAAGAGGCAGGGTTAATGTTATCGGGTTTCCTCTGCCATTCCCTCTGTCAGTCCTTTAGTGAGTAAGGCGAATTAACGAGAAAATCCTCCTTCGGCCGTGTTATCCATGAATTGTAAATAAAAATGCAAGCATGATAAAACGTTTGGGAATATCTTATAAATAACGTTCCAGTCCGAAGTTTTCTAAGGTTGTTGGAGGAAAATGCCGTATTTTCAACAGGCTATATCTCTCACAGCGACCTTCATCATAGCGAAGACCCCCTTTATTTTGCATTTCTAACCCAGCTAGAGGGGCTAATGGCCTCACTTCCGATTTTGGTTTTTATTTCTGTGGGAGAATATGTTTAGTTGATAAGAGAGGTCCGGAGAAGCTCAATAGGGAAATTGAACTTGGAATTGATTTTACTCCTTAGTGTATGTCTTGTGAGGACACTGCTATTGCTGCGCTTTCGACAACGAAGAGCAGGTCGATTACGTTACATCGAGCAATTTGACTATCCGCAGAAGCTTCGAGTTTGCCTTAAAGAGAAGTATCCACATCTTGAAGACGTGGAAGTCGAAATGGTATTGATGGCCTAAGGCATTTTTTTCAGTTTTCTTGCATGGCGGGGATAAACTTATCGCCATGCCTTCTCATGCAGTGGATCTTGCTTGGCATGAGTTTACTCGCCAATACGACACATTTTGCCAAAGAGGTATAGGGTACTTTCTACATCATACTCCTGCTGAGGCAATGCAGTCTGCGACATCAGCTCAAGAAGGCATCAAACGCGCCTGGTAACATGGGTGCCGCCAGGAGAAGATTAATCATAACCCCCCGAAAATAACGAATACTGTGCATCCGAAATAGACTGTGGCAGCTGTGCAATTCATGGCTCGGATGGTGGGAATGGTGATTCTTCCGGCTCAGGTGACTGTGGAGATTAAGCCACATTTAATACACTGGTCGACAATTCTATGTGTAAGGTATTAACAATTCAGAGATGGACTTAAATACACGGAATACAAACGGTATAAGGGGCAAGGTTGAAAAGGAAATTGAAAATGTACCCAGAGTATTCGGGAGTCGTGTTTTCTTGTAGTGGCTTAGCGGGAATTGTGCTGACCGCCGTTACCAGTTTACATGTGGGTGTCGTCAAGGCTGCCCCTTTGGAAATACTGGCAGTTAACTACCCACCGTATGAGTTTGAGGTCCCGCAAAATGGACTCAAAGGCTTCGATGTTGAAGTTGTTGAGGAAGTTTTTCGTAGGATGGATCGTCTGACAAAGGTAACCTTTGTACCCTGGGCCAGAGCAAAAAAAATGGTATTTGAAGGGGGAGGGTTTGCCCTCTTATCTTGTGGACAGCGCAAGGACAGAGACCCGTTTTTATTTTACTCTAACCCTATTAGTCAGGGGACCTGGGGATATTTCTATCGGAAAAATTTTTCAGGCGCCTTGCCGGAAGATGTGGAAGGATTAAGAGGGCGCTCAATCGCTGTAGTGAGGGGATACAACCAGCACAAGGAGTTGGACGAGTTGGGAATTAAAAATTACCCCGTTGGTTCAGATAAACTATCCATCGCTTTTCTTATGAAAAATAGGGTCGAATTCAGCTATATCCCGATGGAATCGGCAAAATATCAAGCGCGAGATATGGGAGTAAGCGATAAAATCGCATATAAATCGTTTAACGCTAAGGATTTTCACCTGTGCTTTAGCCGAAAATGGCCGAATGCGGAGAAACTGCGTGATGATTTCAATATTCAACTAGCTGAAGTGAAGGCAAGTGGATTGTACAAACAGATACACGATAAATACAGGTAGTTACTTTACCATCGTAAATGACAGCCTCGCGAGGCTATTCTAGGAAGTTTTTTGGCCTGTGTATACCTTGCTCGCCGCCATGTGAAACCCGCACAAGTTGTCTTTTTCACCTATTGGATAATCTCTGTCGGCGTAGCCGGAATAGCTTTCCATGGGTGAGCCGTGAATCGATGGGGCATTAGCCGATGAGCTAGGTTTTAACTTCCTCCAGGCATTTCTTCATCACCTGATTATTGTATGCCTGTACTATATTTTGAGCGTTAAACAATTGGGGGATCTCCAGCAGACTCAAGAAAACAAGAGTGGCAAGCCCTGGCCATGGTGTCCCTACAAAGGTCAGTAATATTACCGTAAACAGTAGCAGTAAAAGATTAAACGTCCCCCGCTTATAGTTACCTAGATAGAAGTGGTGGAGGCCCGCTATAAAGCACCAGTTTAATGCTGCATAGTTATCCGGGTCTTTCACGCTTTTTAGCTCTAGTTTGTAATATTGCTTTCGCTGCGTATCTGCCAGCCTGCGAATACAGGCGCGAAGTGACTCTTCCTCCTCATCTAACTGCTCTTTGGATAAGCTCATGGCAATTCCTCTGGAATAGCGTCGTGGGACTTGGTTATACAGTCTGGGTCCGCGCACCGCCGCATTCGTTTGATCCCTAGCAATGCACCGCTCGCCAAGCCAAATTTCGTAATGGCTTGTTTGGTATATTCAGAGCAGGTCGGCTCAAAATTGCATTCAAGGTTGAAGTAATGGCGAGAACCCCCACCATTTTGATAACGGTTAATCAAGGCGATGACTATTTTTTTTACCATGCTGACGGCTAACGTCCCAGGGTGACGATAACAGCTTCGCGATTCCAGAAAAGCCAGAAGCGTTTGCGCTCAATAACTTGGAATACGACCTGCCATCCGGCAGCTGCCTGTTCGTTAAGCGTAGCTTCAAGCTTTTTGAGTGGTAACCCGCTTGAACCTAACAGCAGCGTACCACAGCCTCCTTCTACAATATGTAGCACCTTGTACTCGTTAAATTTTGCCATCAGAAATACCTCGATAAAGCCAGTCTAAGCCTGAAACTTAGACTAATTAATATCCATAAAAATCATATTACTATCATAAATATAAGGCGTGTTGCAATGGTGGAGAGAAGGAAGAGGGCTAACTGTTTTAATTGAACAGCCTGAGCTTAGCACACAGCCCCTTTTAGTTAACAGGCAAGGCAGGTTTGCAGTTAACAGGAGCAAATATTCTTATACATAGATTTCAACGGCAGGTGTTTTATAGTATATAGCGTGCTAAATGTTATTTTAGCTAAACAGAGTCATACAATGTCCAAATTTTTTTTCAAAGGCCGTATCGAGAAGCAACCAAAATATGGGAGCTCCGGTTATAACACCAAACGCGCCATTAAGCTTGGTACTCAAGAGCACCCACTAACGCTTATCGTAGCAAATGAAACCCGTAAGGCTGAGGTTGAAAGCATATTGAAAGAGCACACGTTGTTCGCCGATATAGAAATCAATCAAGAGGTGGATGAAAACCTGGTTGAACTTGATAGTGTGCTTAATAAGCCTAAAACGACGGTTTTTGAGAAAACGCCGAACCGAAATGACCCATGCTCTTGTGGTAGCGGTAAAAAGTATAAGAAATGCTGCGGTAAATAGACCCGAATTTGGATTAGTAGAGAGGGGCCTGGCCCCTTTTGTATATTAACTGGAAAAACGCTAAATGAGATGCTCAGGCAATTTTTTGGGACAATACGGTTGGTTTTTGCACTGAGTACAATATCGGGAAATTCGGGCTTGCCGCTTGTGGGATTGTTCCGTAACCCCCGTATCTTGTATTTGTGGTCAGCAGACCCTGTGAAGGAGATAAGTGCTGCAAAGCATCGGGTAAACAACTTAGTCAAGGCAAATCATCAGGGCGGCACTTTCCACTGGTTAAAAGGCTTGATTTATTACGCTACGAAATGCTTGGTTAAAACCTAACAGATATGATGTGGTACTTGCATTGTCATTCTTTAAGGTTTAACTGTATCGGCCTGAATACCTAATTCGGGTTATAAAAATTAGTCCTCATGAATACCTTAAGACGCTAAAATAATGTTATATCTGCTGTAAATTAGGCTTGATGATGAGCAAAGTTGATAATCATAAGATCCTAGTTGTTGATGATAACCCGCAAAACCTGATATCGATGGAAACTATTTTAGAAGAAATTGAAGCCGAGATACATACTGCAACCTCAGGCGTGGAAACGTTAAAACTCTGCTCTCGAAACGATTACTCCCTCATTTTACTTGATGTACAAATGCCAGGTATCGATGGCTTTGAAACGGCTAAATGCTTAAGAGCAGTGGAGAAAACTCGATATACCCCGATTATATTTATCACCGCCTATGATAATGATCAGAGCCTAGTAACTAAAGGCTATGAAGTAGGTGCAATCGACTTTCAGTTTAAACCAGTAGATCCTCTCATTCTTGTATCAAAGGTAAAAGTATTTTTACAATTGCGTGAACAGCATCAAACAATAGTTGCGGAATCTAATAAAAACCTAAAGCTCAGGGATGAGTTGGAAGCCTACAAGGTAAGCCTTGAAGATAAAGTGGAGGCGCGTACAAGATCGCTCAATGATGCCCGGAAACAAGCGTTAGCCCTGGAAGAAAAGGCGAATCAAGCATCCAAAGCCAAGAGTGAATTTTTAGCAACTATGAGTCATGAAGTGCGGACCCCGCTTAACGGTATGCTTGGTATGCTTGACTTCTTGCTTGATACTAAGCTGGATGAAGATCAATTTAAGTTGGCTAGAACCGTACATAATTCAGCAGAAGAGTTATTTCATGTCTTAAGTGATGTTTTGTCTTATTCTGAAGTGGAATCAGGTCAGCTTAAGTTGGAAATTGTAGAGTTTAGTCTTGAGTCTGTCCTTAATAAGTTTGTTGACAATATATCCTTTAGTGCTGAAGAAAAAATGATGAATGTCAGTTGTTGCTTATCGCCAGAGATCCCATCTAAGTTATTAGGTGACCCTGTCAGGATAAGTCAAATTTTACATAATTTGGCCAATAATGCAGTTAAATTTGCTGACAGCGGTGAAGTGAATATTGATGTCCGGTTATTGAAGCAGGAGGAAGGTGTTAGCTGGGTAGATTTTAAGGTTACAGACACTGGTATCGGGATTAGTAAAACAGGACTTAAATCTCTGTTTAAGGCATTTAGTCAGATTAATTCCTCAATGACAAGGCAGTATGGAGGGATTGGTCTAGGGCTTGCCTTATGTAGAAAGCTGGTTGAAGAAATGCGAGGGGAAATTGATGTGCATAGCGAAATGGGAGAAGGCTCGACCTTTACAGTTATCCTACCGTTAACAGCTAGCGAGCAACAAACCTCTGAGCCAGCGCCAAAACTGATGGGAAAACGAGCTCTCATCCTTGATACATACCAAAGCAATTGTGACTTAATCCATCAATATATGACCCATTGGGGCGCCACTTGTATTACAGCTACCTCTTTCGATACAGCTAGACCAAGGATTGAGCTGGAAAGTAGCCGGTTTGATATTATATTTCTCGACCAAGCCTTAGTTGCCAATGCAGCTCCTCAATTTTTTTTAATGCTCGCTAGAGACAATCCACATTTAATCGTATTAACCTCAAATCTGACCTATAAAGAGCCGCAATTTCCTCTTAACAATTTACAATTTTCTCAATTATCCAAACCTTTGAAACAAAGTGAAATTAGGCAGTGCTGTCTGGAACTACTTACACCTGATCAGCCTAAAGAAGTTTCAATGGTCCGGCCAAATCTGAGGGTTTGCAAAGGTAAAATGAATATTTTAATCGTAGAGGATGACCCTGTTAACCAAAATGTTGCGATGCGAATGCTCAAAAAGTTGGGGCATCACGGCTCTGTAGTTGATAACGGCCTTCAAGCGATAGATGCGCTAATAGAAAATCAATTCGACTTAGTATTGATGGATGGCCAGATGCCTGTAATGGATGGCTTCACTGCGACACAAAAAATACGTGAATCTGGTATCCAGAAAGCTATCCCCATCATTGCACTAACAGCAAGTGTGTCTTTAGCCGATCAAGCAAAAATTTTTAACTCCGGGATGAATGATTATCTGGGTAAACCTGTCAGCATTGACCAGTTAAATACCATGCTAAATACTTGGTATGACAAGGGTCGTTAGCTTTTTTAACTGATTGCCACGGTCAATTTATAAGCAGTCTCGGGCTTGCTATTCAGAAACCAAATAGCGCAAACTATACTGCCTTCCCCCAGTATTTTCGGGTAAACCCCTTATAGCGTATGCTAAAGGTCAATATGGACTGGAGGCCTATAACTAACTGTAAATTAAACAAGGGCTCGCTGTTATTCGCGCTGATCTAACAGGTCCTGCAGTACCAGCGCGAGATTTTGTACGTGAGGCGGTTTGATCATTGAACTGTGACTGCCTGCGGATTGATACGTGTTCAGCCGACCCTTTACCAGCTGACGCCACCCGGGGGCGGGATCACACGAGTTCTTTTGTTGAGCCAAAAATAGCGTGACTTCACCGGTATAGGCCCCCAGACAATAACTCCAGTATGCCCAGCGATGGGCTTCGCCTGCTTTATTGAATGTTCGTTTATGGCCAAGACCTAAACTCGTTAACACAAAGTGATAAAATTGCTCCTGAAACTGCCTGAACCTCTTGGCACGAATTAAGCCTTGGAGCCTGCGAAGCCATCGACCCTTGGGGTTGAAGTCGTCTAGATAAGTGTCCAGCAGAATTAATGGCTCTACAGCAATATCCTTCGCCGTTAACTGGCGGGCCATTTCATAGGCTATGATCCCGCCGCTGGAAAAACCTAGCAGGCGGTACGGGCCTTCGGGTTGATGCTCACGCATTACTTGAATACAGACGCAGGCCATCTCCTCAATACTTGAGTTGGGCTTTTCCTCTCCATAGATCCCCCGGGCTTGTAAGCCATAAACGGGCTGGTCCCGGCTAAGGTGATGCGCCAGATCGTAGTAATGAAATAGGTGACCGCCCATAGTATGGACACAAAATAGCGGTCTCTTATCTTCACCTTTTTTCACCTCGATAAGCTCTGGCCATGATTGCTGGTCTGTACACTGAGCGAGCAGATTAGCGATGTCTTTGATGGTGCCCTGGCTGACCCAGAGGAAATCCAGTGGGAGTTTTTTATTAAAGACTTTTTCGATTTCCTTAAACAAACGGACGCACAATAATGAATGCCCGCCTAAATCAAAAAAATTGTCTTCAAGGCCTATGGGGCTAATGCCTAGCAAATCTTCCCACATTTTCTGGAGGTGCAGTTCTATGGTGTTGCGCGGCGCTATATATTTTTGCATGCCTGCTAAAGTCTGGCTTTTTTCTATAGGGTTTGGCGTTTGTTGCACTTCGAGTATGTGGCATAACTCGGGTATTGCAACATAGGTTTCCAGTGTTGAAAGTGGTTGATTAGGGTAGGTTGCCGCTTGCTGTAGGAGTTGAGAAAGTGTCGCCAGTAGTTCGACTGCTTGCTGTTTGCCCATCAGCTGGTTGTTAAATAGTAAAGAGAGTTTTAGTTTCTCGCCGGGTATTGCGATCAGAGTTAAAGGATAATTACTCGTTACTGTGCTGCTAAAGCCAGCAATTTTTAAGGCTTTGTAGTCAGCGGCAAACACTCGGTAGTTTTCAACCAGCAACAGACTGTCGAACAATTGCGAAGGCGGCATACAACCCCAATTTTGCAACTGGGTTAAGGAAACATATTCGAATTCTCTAATAGCCAGATTGTCGTGCGCCAGTTGCTTAAGTAGCTGGCTGAATGATAGTTGTTGGGTAAGGCTTACCCGGATTGGCAGTATGTTGACGAATAAACCCACCATTTTTTCTATTCCGGGGACAGGTGCGCTTCGGCCCGATAAGCTGACACCAAACCACACATCTTGCTGTTGTTTTAATCTAGCCAAACTGCAGGCCCAGGCAGCTTGCAAAACATGGGACAGGGTGGCGGCGTTATCCTTGGCTAAACGTGATAATTCTAGGCTGGTTTGTTTGGAAAGCAGGATACTGTGTTGATCTTGCTCAGAGGAGCTGCCCTGACAGCGCCACCAGGAATTTTTTTGTTTTAATCCTTCAAGGTGAGTACGCCAAAACATTTTAGCATTTACCAGCGGCCTTGTGTCTAGCCAGTTTATGTAGGGATTGTTGTTAGCGGAAGGGGGCGGGGAAGTGTTTTGTCCGTTGATGATTTGCTGATATCGCGTCAGCACTTCATTGGCCACCAGGGCAGCAGACCAGCCATCGAGTTGAAGGTGATGACAGGTCCAGCATAGTAAATGCTGCTCCTCGCTAAGGTGAAAAATATGTAACCTTTGATTGGGCACTTTGTCCATAACCAAACAATGGCTTTTATCTTGCTGCTGATACTGCAAGACGAGTTGGCCTTGCTCGCCATCATCGTATTTGGTCAGATCCTCATAGGTTACTTGCAGCCGACATTGCTTATGTACAACCTGTAACGGCTTTACCAACCCTTGCCAATGAAATGAACTACGCAGGGCCCTGTGAGCTTGTATCACTTGCTGCCAGGCTTGGTTAAAAAGTACCGGTTGCAACAGACCTCTCAGGGTCACCATGATCTGCACCTGCCCGGGATCAGGCTCTTGGTTTTTTAAACTGCGTAAGACGAACTGATGTTGATTTGCCGTTAGCTGGCTAATGTCGGCAATGTCCCTGTTATTGGTCATTGTCTTCACCCTCGCAGTGGTGTTGTGAGTCTTGTAAGCGTTGAATGAAAGCATCCAGATCTGTCTGCTCTAGTCCAGCCGCCGGAAAGTCTGTGGGTGTATACTCGGGTTTAGAACAGTTAAGGCAATGATCTATCAAATCTTCCAGCCTATTGACGTAGGCATCCGCTAGTTGGCTGATGGTTTTCCAGGTGTGAATATGGGGATCATAGCGCCAGTAAAAGGAGAAACTACCCTGTTCCATCAGTACATTTAGCTCGATACACTGATGTCTGGAATTTTCCGGATGGCGCTGATTTTCAGGCTCTATGGCGAGCGGGGTAAAGCTGCCTCCTTTGATCTGACTACCTTCAATATTTCCCATAAAATTGAACAGAATTTGTGGTGCTGACTGGCATTGCAGCCTATGCCTTATCTCTGTTTCGGCGCTCAGGTATTTGAGCAAACCATAACCTAGACCTGAATTTGGGACTGATCTTACTTTTTCTTTGACTGCTTTAAGAGCGATGCCGGGCTCTTTATGATAGTGGAGTAGCAAGGGGTAATAGCTGGTGAACCAGCCACATACACGGCTTAGGTCGAATTGACCACTAGGATCGAAGCGTCCATGACCTTCCATTCCAATACAAAGCTCTTCTTTCTCAGCCCAGTAACAACAAGTCTGACATAGGGCGGTTAACAAGAAGTCCAGTGGTGTAGTGTGATAGTTTTCGTGAACCTGGGTAAGCAGCGTTTTACTGCGTGGTTCGCTTATCCTTTGTTTAACGATTTTAGCGTCACCTTCGCGTGGTGTTTTTATCCGCTGCCAGTCTTTAGGTATGTCGTTGCTATGGGGAGTGGTCTGAGCCGCCCAAAAATTCGTTTCTGGTTTGCTGCGCTTGGCCAGGTTTGGTAAGTAATCCACCCAGTCTAGGTATGAAGCCGCACTTTGGATTAACGAAAGGGGCAGGTTTGCTTTTGCCTGATCATATAAGGTGGTCAGGTTTTGTTCCAGGATCTGCCAGGAAATAGCATCCACCAGCAGGTGGTGGCTGGTGATGAGCAGTAGGTCCGGATGCGCCACTGGGGTTTTAAGCAGAGTAAATAAAATCAGGGGACCTTGTGACAATTGCAGCTTGCGTTGGTTTTGGCTGGCGATATCAGCAACTCTGGCATCCAGGGCTTGACCGTCTAAATTGGTGATGGGGGCGACATTTAACTCACTTTTCCCTTGCGTGCCGATCTGTTGAACCCGTTTGTCATTAATAATGGGAAAGCAGAGCCTGAGTACCTGATGATGACTGACTAACTTGTTGATGGCTTTTGCCAGGGCATCGGTATGGGTATGCTCTCGGATGGCCAGTAAGCGGTTTTGATTCCATTGCTGGGGTTCCCTTAATTTTTGTTCGAAAAACCAGTGCTGGATAGGGGTAAGGGGAAATTCCCCGGCTTTTTGTTGTGCAGGCTTATCCTCTTTATGTTGCCGTGTTTCTATAACGCTGGCGAGCTCAACTAGTATGGGGTGTTGGAAAAGATCATTGGGGGTCAGCGTCAAACCAGCTTGGTTTGACTGGGACACCACATAAATACTCAAAATAGAGTCACCACCAAGCTCAAAGAAATTATCTTGCGGATTGATGGGTGAGGTGTTGAGTACATCGGACCAGATCTGAGTGAGTTGTTGCAGTGTTTTACCCGGTTTGATAGGCGATTTTTTTTCTTTCACCAGGGGCAATACGCAACGACTTAGTGCCCCGCAATCCAGCTTTCCGTTAGGTAAACGAGGAAACTCATCCACCATGTGGATCTTGTGTGGCTGCATATAATCGGGAAGCAGGGCCGCTAAGTGATCTTTGAGGTCGTGACTTTGTGCAGACCCGTGTTGCTTGAATTGTACGAAGGCTTCGAGCCGATGAGAGTAGGTTTCCTTGGCGGGGCTCAGACCCAAACGTAAACGTAATAACGCCAGCTTTTCCACCGATAATCGGCTGATAAAATCAGTATATTGGCTCATTAGATTACTCCCTTATTTAACGGCCTTCACTATGACCATGGCATCAGACCATTGCACATCCCGACTGTTTTCGGGAATGTTCAGATCTTCTACTCGGCTCAAGGTGAACGAGGAAAAATAGCGAAACAGTAACCTTTGATGGCCGCGACTGAGTGATTCCCATTCATTGCTTAGGTAGGTAAAGCAGCCGCCGGGTTTAAGGTGTTTTGCCGCCTCCGGGAAAAAATGTTCGGCAAAGGTTACGCTATGCACCACTTGCTCAATATATTCGCGTTCATTGAGCGGATAGGTATGGAAAAAAATCCCGTCAAATTGTCCTAACTGTCCAATGGAGTCTTGCCATAACCCGGGCACCAGGCGTATTTTTCGACCGGGATACTGTTTTTTCCAGGTCTGCCAGCTGTCCAGCAAGCTCAGGTTACATTCCATCACAGTGTGAGATTCTGGCTGGTGAGCCTGGAGAAAAGAAGACGCAACACCGCGGCCGAAGCCAATTTCCAGTATGTCTCCGTGTGAACGGGCTACCGCGGTGGCCATCGCTTGCATCACAGGCCGTTGCCAGTCTTCCATTATTTCCTGGCTTGAAAGTTGTTGCTGAGTCTTGTCTTTAAAGGAAACCACTTCGGCGCCTTTGATAAAGTGCCGTGCTTGCCTGTCCAGGGCCAGCAGATCATCGGACAACTCTTTAATCGCTCTACTAAGGAACCAATTTCTTTGGGTTTCTCTGGGCGGGCGAATAAAGGCATCACTGGTGATTTGCAAACTTATCTCAAAGTTCTGATGTCTTTTAATACGTTTGGTCATCAGCCACTCCTGTTTGAAATACGCACCCTGGCTTATTTTTGCCGTGGGCTTTGGCTTAAAATAGCGACCAGCTCAGCGGCTTTCTGGTCAGATAGTTGCTGCAATTCCGACATCAGGGTTCTGCGTTTCTCTGGTGATAGCGCGTCAAGTTGTTCGCTCATCCGCTGTAACTCAGCTTCGTTGCTCAGGACGTTACCGGGCAAAATTTTGACTTGTTTGATTTGTGGGTGAAGCGCAAGTGCTGCTTCTACTTCTCCCGGTTCGATTCGATGGCCGCGGATCTTGATTTGTCTGTCCTTGCGCCCGAGAAACTCGATATTGCCTCGCTCATCGTAGCGGCCTAGATCACCGGATTTGTACATTCGGGCGCCGGGCTCACTGGAAAAAGGGTCTGCCATAAAGCTGGTGTCCGCAGGCTGATTCAAGTAGCCCTGAGTTACGCCATTTCCGCCAATATAAATTTCTCCGATGGCGCCCTCTGGCACCGGCTCTAACGTGGCGTTTAGCAGATATACCTGTGTGCCGGGGATAGGTTTACCAATGGGGATCTTGTGATGACCTCGTTGATCCCGGGTGTTAAACACTGTGCTCCAAACACAGGCTTCCGTGGGACCGTACTCATTAAACAGTTGGCATCGGGGTAGGGTTTGCTGATGAGTCTCGATAAGGGCTACTCCAGGGAATTCCTCACCCGCAACGATAACGGTTTGCAGCGAGTGCAGGCCCTTGTTGGCATGCGCCAGCGTATCCCCGGATGCGGGTTCATGTGTGAGCAGCATTTCGTACAAGGTAGGAAGGCAAAGCAGGTGAGATATTTTCTCCCGAGCTATATATGCTCGCAATTGACCCATGTCCTGCTCGAGTCTTGGCTCAGATATGACTAACATTCCCCCGCTGCACAAGACCCAAAAAATACCTGCTACGCTGCTGTCAAAAGCGAAAGAGGAAAGCAGTAAAAATACGCTCGGATCGGTGTGGTAGTAATCAAAGCGCGCCGCAGTAGAATGACGTAAGTTGTGGTGGCTTACCATGACACCCTTAGGTTTACCTGTGGAGCCGGACGTATAGATAATATATGCCAGCTGTTCGGGCTGAATTTCGGGCTGTTTTTGCAGTGGCATAGGACCATGCGGCAGCTTATCCAGCCAAAGTTGATTGGTGAGTTTTAGCTGCAAATGGGATTGTAATTGCTCAGTGGTAATGATCAGCTTAGGATCGGCGTCGGCCAGGATCATATCCAGTCTTTTTTGCGGGTAGTTTGGGTCGAGGGGAATATAAGTTGCACCAATATGAAGAACTGCCAGCATTGCCGGGATCAGCTCGACCCCTCGGGCTAAACAGATAGCGACTCTGTCACCCGAATTGACCCTGTGTTGATGTAAAGTCGCCGCCAGCATGTCGCTGTGGTAGGCCAGTTCACTGTAGGTTAGTGTGCGCCCTTGTGATTTCACGGCAATTTTGGGACCGCAACGTTTTGCTTGCTGGGATATTTGCCTTGGTATAGATGGAGATGCATTGGGCTTATGCTGTTTGAGACCCGCCAGTTTGGTTAGGGCCCTGCGGTCCGAAGACGTCAACATGGGCAAAGATAGTACCGGTTGGTCTAAACAATGAGGGATATTTGTCAGCAGGTTTTTAACATGGCTGGACAGTTGCGTAATCTTACCCTTGCTGAAGTGACGGGTGTCATAGTTAAACATCAGTGTTATTTCATCGCCCGGCACCACCAATAATGCCAATGGATAGTGACTTTGCTCCAGGTATTCGGGGGCACTATAACTGAACCCCAATTCCTGTTCGGAGAGAATGCGGTTAGGGGGGTAGTTTTCAAACACTGTCAGAGTGTTAAATAAAGGAGCCGATGGCGCTAATTCACTCCATTGTTTGATATCTGCTAAGGCAGCGTTTTCATACCGCCGGGTTTGAACCAGGTGATCTTGTAACCCTAGTAGCCAGGTGAGTAGCTTGGATTTAACGTCGAATTTGGCTCTTACCGGCAGTGAATTAATAAACAGGCCTACCATGGTTTCTACGCCTTCGAGTTCCGCGGGCCGTCCGGAAACGGTAGTGCCAAAAACGATATCCATGTCACCGCTATAACGTTGCAATAAGTTAGCCCATGCGGCTTGTACCAAGGTATTTAACGTTAATCTGTGCAGTTTTGCGGATTCGGTTAACGACTGAGTTTCTGCCTGGGACAGGCAGAAAAAAACCTGGTTTCGTGACTTAGTTGGTGGCTTGTGATTATTGGCTAACGCCAAGTCGGTGGTTTTGTTAAAGCCTTTTAAGTAGCTACTCCAAAATGTTTTCGTTTTTTCGTCCTGTGGTTTTGCTTGCAGCCAGGCAATGTACTTTTTGAAGGCGGGTGGGGATCCGTAAGGGAAGTCATGTTTCCGATATTTCGCGCAGTAATGCCACAACTCGTCTAGCACAATAGCACTGGACCAACCATCCAGTAGCAGGTGGTGAAAGCTCCATATAAATTGATAGCTGCTTGGGGAAAGGCGGATAAGCGTAAATCGCAGTAACGGGGCATTGGCAAGCTCGAAACCTTTGCACCTGTCCTTGGCCAGCAAGGCTTTTAAGCCTTGTTGCTGCTGACTCGGGCTTTTATCTGACCAGTTCAGCAAAACCCAGGGGGCGGTCAACTCTGCCCTGACGATTTGTAATGGTTCGTCGAGTCCATTCCAAACAAACGCAGTACGTAAACAGGCATGCTTTTGTAGCATTTTCTGCCAGGCCTGTACCAGTATATATGGCACCAGGTCACCGCTGAGCAAGCTGCAGATTTGCTCAATATAAACACCGCTTGCTGGCATTGCTTCACAGTGGAACAATATTCCCTGTTGCGTGGGTGTTAAGGGGTAAATATCTTCTACATTATCCAGTTGCATAAGTCGGTCCCCGGTTAAATTTTCCTGAGCAAATTAGCCAATTTGTCCAAATCATTCGGCTTGAGCCTGGCAAGTTCGTATTCTTTCGCCTGTATAAAATTTAACGCCATGATCTTATTCATATAACTGATGATCCGGCCCGCCAGGTCGGCTATCTCTTGTGACTGGCAGTGGGTGTTACTGTAAACCAGCCCAAGAACCAGCTTTTGTTGTTCCCGGTAGCCGTGTAGTTCCAGGGCGTAGCAAAGGGGAGCTGCCGGGTCTCTGGCCAGTACGAGTGGTCCGCTGGGGGTTAGACAAGCACTTTTGTTTGATCTTTGCTGGCCGAGATAATTAAAAAGCACCGGGCCGCCAGGCTTGTGCTTGATGATCTCGTGCTGGCACAGCAGGCCAAAGCCTAGGCCTTTGTTGGGGACCTGCATTAGCTGGGACTCAAAGTCGGTTAGTTGTTGTGGCAGTCGTTGCGAGCCATTAACCTTCAGGGTCAAGGGATACAGCTTGCTTAACCAGCCCAGGGTGCGAGATACATTGAGCTCTCCAGAGAGGACCTCTCTGCCGTGATGTTCTGTATCGATTCGTATGTTTTGGCTATGGTACTGCGCAGACAAAGCGAGGGTTAAGGCGTACAACAAAATCTCATTGACGGGGGCGCGGAGTTCATTGGAAAGCGTGAGTTCAAAGGAAAAATGCTCGGCAGAGCTGCACAGGGTATTGGCCGGCGGCGTGCTAATACTGCTACCGGTTAACTGTTGTTCCCAGTAATCTTTTTCTGCCAAGGCTGGCTGTAATCGGCCGCTTAAATACTGTCCCCAGGCTGTTAAGGATGCCGTTTTTGCAGGCAGCCTCACCGAAGGCTGGGATAAAAGGCTGCCGAGATCATCCAGCAAAATAAGCCAGGAAAGACTGTCCATCACCAAGTGATGTATTACCACTATGAGCCGATTGGACTTACTCTCGGCCTGAGTCAGCAAGGCGGCGGCAAACAGCTTACCCTGCTTTATATTTATATCTGCGTACAGTAACTCGAGCAGCAGGGACTGCTTTTCTCTACGTTGTAATGGCGTGAGCCCGGATAGTTCCACAGAGTAAAAAGCGGGTTCCTTACTTGTGTCGGATAAGTCTTGCCGCCATTGCCCGGCTGACTGTGTGAAGCTAAGTTTCAGTGCATCGTGGTAGTCCATTAGCTTGTTTAGCGCTTCACTTACTTCAGCGGCGGTGATAGACATATCCACATCGAACCACTGGACATGATTCCAGTGATCAGGGTTAGGGGTTTTCAGGCTGAAAAACCAGTTTTGTATGGGAGTAAGGGGGATTTGGCCGGGTAACTGTACAGGCTCATTGGCAATCTGTTTAAACCTTGCAACCTTTGCCAAGCTGGCAAGAGTTTGATGGGTAAACAGCTGATCCGGGGCAAGGTGTATACCTTTATCCCGCGCGCCGGCAACGATTTGCAACGCGGCGATGGAATCCCCGCCTAACTCGAAAAAATTATCCTGAATACACAGCCGATCTAGCTGCAAAACGTTGCGCCATAGGTCAGCTAGTTGTTTCTCCATCAGGCTGCTGGCCTGAATTAGCGTACGGGGTAAGTTATCTCTGTGTATGAGGGGATCCGGTAATGCACCGACGTCCAGTTTGCCGTTGCGCGTCAGTGGAAACTCGGCTAACTGGATCAGGTAGCTCGGTAGCATTTCTGCGGGTAAAGCGTTGCTGAGAAATTGCCGCAACTCGGTAGTATTTAATGGTTCAGATGCGATGTAATAGGCCGTTAGCTTGGTATTCTCCCCATGTTGAAAAAATGCCTCGTCGTCATACGCTAAGGTTTTCAGTACCTCATATACTTTATCCAACTGAATATCATCACTTAGCTCTGCCTGTGCCTGGTCGCGACTTTTATGGCCAAGGCGGACATCCCAGCTATAGGGTAAGGCGTAGTTATGATATCCCTGCTTGCGCTTGTGAATATGAATACCCACATCATTGATCAGACAGTTGGTAGAGCGTCCGGTATCTTGCGGGCGGATCCAGGGCGCGTGCAGCTCAAGGAAAGACAGCATCTCATGTAATGACACATCGCAGTAGCGATAAAAATCGATAAACTGGATCTGTTCGAATACCCGATCATCCTGTAAAAACTTCACGTCCAGTCGTCGGCTGATCAGATCATCCATTCTGTGGTAAGCCTTACGTGCGCTGAGCACCGTCTGGTCTATTTCTGAGTTTTCATTGTCTTTAAACAGTTCAGGGGTTAACCGGGTTTCGAAAAACTGGCCGCGAGAAAGGCCTGTTACGATAGCGGGAATTGACTTTTTATGGGCGATTTTAAGCGCCAGTGAATACAAGGTTTTAAAGCAGCCCTGACAGACGTTGGAATGCAGTTTCAGGCTGTCTTTAAAGATCTCGTTCATATAGGGGGTGGTGACAAAGGTATGGGGAATACCCAGGGTGGTCACGGCCTGGCTGACATTGGCTTTGGCGCCATCGGAAATAAACCCGTTGTCCAGGGTTACGGCATAAATCTTAAGGCCCATTTTTGCCAACTGGTAAAGGGCGTAGGAGCTGTCCTTACCGCCACTGAGCAACATCAGGCAATCGAAATCGCCGCGCCTGTTGTTACTAATGTTGCGAAACAAAGCCCTGAGTTGTGGTAAGTCTTTAAAATAAGCTTGTACCTTGTCCTGATAGGTATCGAAATCACTGCACAAATGACACAGCCCCCGGGAATCAAAACTACTGCCCGGGTAATTGGAAGGCAAGCCGCAACGGGTGCAATGCTGTTTGGGCTCGGGATCTTTTTGCCGCTGGTGGACCAGCTGCAACGTACACTGTTCAATAAGCGGGTGCTGTAACAGTTGAGCTTCAATTTCCCCTGGCTCTATGCGGACGCCGTTAAACTTAACCTGCTTATCCTTGCGATCCAGATACTCCAGCTCTCCCTTAGCGTTATAGCGGGCCAGGTCGCCACTGCTATACATCTTTTGGCCGGGATTATGTGGGTTGTCAACAAAGGCCAGTTTAGTCAGTTCAGGCAGATTAAGATAACCTCTGGCCAATGAAGCGCCACAGATATGGATTTCCCCGGTCACGCCGGGTGGGACCGGGTTAAGGCCCGCATCCAGTAAATAGATGCTGACGCCCGGGATTGCGCTGCCTATGGGGACCTTACTGCCGGTGTCTTGCTCATGGTTAAACCGATGGATCATACAGCCAACAACAGCCTCTGTCGGGCCATATTCGTTGTAAATTTTGACGTCAGGAGCCATTGCGCTTGTAATGGCTCTGGCAAGTTGACTGGTTAAAGCCTCTCCGCCCAGAATAAGGGTTTTTATCCGGCTCTGGCTCAGGTCCAACCCTTGTAGCAGGCTTAAATGAGCCGGTGTTAATTTAACCACATCCACCTTGTTATCAGTAAACACTTGCAAGACACTGAGATCTTTAGGCTGCTGCTCTAAATAGATCTCCAGACTGCCACCAGAAGTTAATGGGACGAAGATACTGGTTAGCGTGAGATCAAAACCTAACGAGGTGAACAGGGGAAAGGTGAGGCCAGGGGTGCTTGCGTAAGTATCTTGTGCCCACGAAACATAGTTAAATAAACCTCGATGTAGCACCTCCACCCCTTTGGGCGTACCGCTGGTACCCGATGTATACAGGATATAAGCCAGATCGGCTGAGCTGACCCGGGGCAGGTGATTTGTCTCAGGTTTATCCCAGGTAGAATCCAGACACAAACAACTCTGCTGAGGGCTGAATTTTTCCTTAAGGTCCCTATAAGTCAGTACCAGCTCGATACCCGTATCTTCTATCAGGTAGTCCAGACGCTTGTCTGGTAAATCAGGGGTTAAGGGCACGTAAGCGGTGCCGGCGCGTAAAATGGCGATCAGGGCGATGATCATGTCCATAGAGCGGGGTAAACACAGACCAATTGGCAGGTTTTTATCTCGATTGAACTCAACCAGGTAGGTCGCCAGGGTTCGGGACGCTCGGTCCAATTCAATGTAACTGAGACACTTGTTTTCTTGCCGTAACGCTGGCTTATTGGGATATCTGTTAACCTGTTGATCAAATAGGTCAAGCACTGTGTGTGCCTGAGCAACAGGTTGTTTGACCGGTCTTGTCCCGGCGAGGGTTTCTTCCTGCGCACTAAACGCCAGCAATGGAGCCTTGATGATTTGCAGATCCGGGTCCTGGATAAATGCATCAAGCAGGCTAAGAAAGTGCAGTTGGGCCGATTTAGCCTGGTGTTTATTAAAACTGGCCAGATTGAAGTCGAAATTAAGGACGATATTGCCACTGTTTTCGAAGTCGTGGATCTGTAATCTGAGCAGATGGCTTGGGTCGCTGCAATCTGGGTGGACCCAAGCAGGATTAACCTTGTACTCGTTAAAGCTTGGAAAGGTGGCGTGAATATAGTTCATCACCACCTGAAACTGACGGCTGCTTTCGGCGCTGCTGCTACCGGGCTGGGCGTGACGAAAGAATCCCTGGCCTGCGGCAGCGACTTTGCCGAGTAAAGACCGGAAGGTCTCCTGCTCTATCAGCTCGGTATGTAATGGAAACAACTCCATAAATAGCCCTATGGTATTTCTAAAATCCATAGTGTGACGATTGTGAGCCGGGCAACCCAGGGCCAACCGAGCGCAGTCGGTGACTCGAAATAGATAGCTGAAAAGTGCGGTCGCAAACAGATTAAACAGGGTCATATGCAGATTCAGGCTACGAATGCCTTTTTGCTCTGCCAATAGCTTGAGCCGCCAGGTTCGCGTTGGCCCGAGTGGCAGGGTTAATCTGAAACTGTCTGGTTTTTTCCTTGCTGGTTTTCGGCCATAGAAATGTAAACTAGCGGTGGTTTCTTGTTGCTGTTGCCAGTAAGCTTTGGCTTGTTCCTTATCTGGTCTTTGGCTTTGTTCAAAGCCCACGAACTCCATATATTGTGGTAGCGTTGGCGCCTGGTCAAGTTTGCCAGTTAACGCGAGCCGATAGAACTGGGCCATGCGCTGATAAATCAACGAACTGGCCCAGGCATCCGTGATCAAGTGGTGCTGGTTCAGGTACCAAAAAAAATGCTTTTCCCCCAATTTAATCAGAGCGGAGTCGAAGCAACATTGGGTCAGCTCTAACCGATCGCGACTGCGCTTTTTAAGCCATCCCTGCACTGATTTTTGTGGCCTGGGGTGTTTGCTAAAGTCCAGCAGGGTGGGTGGCCGGTTCATTGTTTCCAACACCCTTTGCTCAGGGTGACCCTGACACGGCTTAAACACTGTACGTAAGCTATCACTGCTTTGTGTGAGCGCGAGAAAGGCCTGACAAAATAGTTTGCTGTTTATCTCTCCATATATATCGAAAGTCAGCACCATGTTGTACAGGGGCGACTCGGGTAACAGTTGCTGACCAGTCCAAAGCAGGGACTGGCTTTGAGTTAGGGAAAGGGTGGTTGGCTGGTTCATTCGCTGCCCCTCCCTCTCATATACGCGTTAATGGTAGATATGGTGACGAAGTTTTCTATGGTGACGTCTTCGGGTGGGAGATAAATTAATCGCTGCGCTGTCAATAACAGGGCCTGACTTTGGGTAAGGGTTAACGCCGATGGCTGGTTCATTCGCTGCCCCTCCCTCTCATATACGCGTTAATGGTAGTAATGGTGACGAAGTTTTCTATGGTGACGTCTTCGGGTGGGAGATAAAGTAATCGCTGCGCTGTCAATAGCAGGGACTGGCTTTGAGTTAGGGAAAAGGTGGTTGGCTGGTTCATTCGCTGCCCCTCCCTCTCATATACGCGTTAATGGTAGTAATGGTGACGAAGTTTTCTATGGTGACGTCTTCGGGCGGAATATGAATATCAGCACTGTCTTCCAAAAACATCACCAGGCGCATTATTCCGATGGAATCCACCAGTCCGGAAAGCAACAGTTCGGCGTCTTCGCTGAGTTGAACCTGGCCGCTTAACAATTCTTCGCTGATAAAGCGATGGATAGTTTGTTTCATGCATCCTTACCTTTTTTTAACGGCCGGCGCTGTTCCTGCGCCGCCAGTGCTTGTAGTGTCAGGGCTCGGCGGTCGATTTTTCCTGTGGTTGTGGTGGGTAAGAATGTTAAGATCAACACCTGTCTTGGTAACGCGTACCAGGGTAGGGAGAGGGCGCTGAAGGCGTGCAGCTCTTCACAAGTCACGTCGCCCTTAACCAGCACGGCGGCTTCCAGCTCGGGTCCAATGCCTAGAATGGGGACGGAGTAACTCCCTGCCGCTTCCACCTGTGGGTGGGTTAATAACACGGCTTCTATTTCATCCAGTTCAACACGATAGCCGCGGATCTTTATTTGCCGGTCTTTTCGGCCGAGATAGTGCAGGTTTCCGTCGTTCGTCTGTTTCACTAAATCGCCGGTTCGGTAGTATTTTTCGTTGCTTTGAGTGATATAGAAACAGCGTTTGTTTTGTTGTTCCTGGCGCCAATAACCGGACATCATGGTAGGACTATTGATAGCCAGCTCGCCGGTTTTTCCGGGTGGGCAGGGACGGTTTGCGTTATCCAGAATTATCGCCTGAGTGTCTCGCCAGGGTTTGCCAATCGGCACTGCTTGCATAGGGTTCATTCGTTGCCTGGGAACATGGTAATAACAACACTGATTCACCTCCGCAGGCCCGTATACATTACTAAACCTGGCCTTAGGCAGGTGTTTCATCAGGCCAAACAGGTGTTTTGGAGCAATGGGCTCGCCACCAAAGAGTACCCAGCGTAGCCGACTAAGGTTGCGTTTTTCCAATGCGCCGCGCAGCAATAATTGAATAAGGGCATAGGGCACTGAGTACCAGATGGTTAACTGCTCGTCTTCGATAAGCTGAGATAAACTGGCCGGCAGCTTGGTGTATGCTTCCGGGATAATACTGGTGCAGGCGCCGGACAGTGGACCGGCAAAGTAGTCGAAGGTGGACATATCGAAATGCAGCGGAGAAAAGTTGCTTAGTTTATCTTGTGGCTTAAGCCGGTAAGTACTGCTGGCAAGTTTGGCGTAACTAAGGCCGCTTGCCTGTGTGTGCATAATACCTTTTGGCTCTCCGGTTGAGCCCGAGGTGGGCATAATGTAAGCGAGATCTGTGGCTTTTCCCCGTACTTGTATTCCTGTGGGGGCGCTGGAGACTTGTTGCCAGGAAATCCAGGTAACTCCGGGTGAGGTTTCGGTCACCCCAACAGCGGTGATAACTGTTTTTGCTAGCTTCAACAAGGTGCTAAGTTCAGCCTGTTTTTGTGGTTGGCTGATTATCACCTTTACTCCGCAGTGACTGAGTATTTTACTTAATCTGGCTAGTGGGGCGCTGGGATCCAATGGTACATAGGCGGCGCCTGCTTGCATTACGCCATATATTGCAACGGGTGATTTAAGGCTCTTGTTCAGGTAAATGGCCACCCGATCACCACGTGTAACACCTAACTCCACTAATACGCGAGCTAGTTTATCCGCAGCCGTGGCCAGGCTTTCGTAACTCAGGCTCTTACCGTTGAAGCGAAAGGCAGCCTTATCCGGATAGAGGCTTGCGGATTGGTCGATTACCTGGCTAAGCAGTGGCTCCATATCACAACCCCAACAGTCCGGCGATAATGTTTCTTTGTATATCCGAAGTTCCCGCGTACAGGATCCCGCCGATGGCGTCCCTTAAGTCCCGCTCGACACCGGTTTCGGTGAGAAACCCTTTGCCTCCGTAAGTACGAATAGCGTCTATCCCGGACGCGACAAATTGTTCACTTAAATAGAGTTTGAGTAGGGCTGCCTCCATCATGGCGGGTTTACCCTGTTGTTTTAACCAACCCACGTGATAAAGCAGCAGGCGTGCTGTTTCCAGCCGCATTTTCATATCCACGATCCGGTTGGATACGGATTGAAATTTAGCGATAGGCTGACCGAATTGATGTCGGCTTTTGGCGTAGGCGATAGTTTGTTCTAGCTGGCGCTCCATGGCGCCTAATTGGCTGGCCAGTATACAGCAGCGTTCAAATTCAAGTGAGCTGATGGACAGGCTGGCACCAGCCCCTTCCGGCCCCAGACGATCTTCTTCCGCAACAAGGCAATGGGAGAGTTGGATGTTTCCCATGGGAACTGTCCGTAAGCCCATTTTCTCTATGGGGGGGCTAACAGTGAGACCTGGAGTGCCCTTGTTAATCAGAAAGGCGGAGATGCCCCACTTTCCAAGGGAAGGCGCCGTAGAGGCAAATAGCAAAAAGACATCGGCGATTGGCGCCAGTGAGATCATGGCTTTACTGCCATTTAACAGGTAACCGCCGGCGACCTTTTCTGCTGTTGTTTCCATAGCGAACGCATCTGAGCCCGTGTTTGGCTCTGTCATTGCGTGGGCGCCGATACTTTTACCCTGACATAAACAGGGCAATAATCGGGCCTTCTGTTGTCGGCTGCCGTGGTGCAGAATGGGCAGTTGCACTGTCCACATTTGGGCGTTAAGGGCAAAGGTAAACCCGTTGTCGGCGCAGGCATAACCCAGGGCCTCCATCATCAGTAAGCCGGTTAATATGTCCTGCTCCTCGGTACCCGAGTATTCCGCCGGCATGGCCATGCCCTGAATGCCGAAAGCAGCGCATTTTTGCCAGTGATCTGTGGAGAATTCGCCGCACCTGTCCCGCTCTTTCAGGTTATCTTGCAAGCAATCCCTGGCAAAAGTGACGACCTTATTTTTGTATTCGAGTTGCGCGGGGCTCCAGGTAAAATCCATGGCTCTACTCCCATTTAATGTCGGTTTCTAAGCTGACTGAAGGTCTGCTAACGACAGCATCGATACCGTCAAAAATAAACTGATATGGGTTGCGATGGTCGCTGGAAACCATCTCCAGTTCAATATCACTGCCTATGTGTAACTCGTCGGCGTAGGCCATCATCATCTTGCTGGCCACCATGTCCTCGATGGCCCAACCGGTAGAGTCGAATAAGGTAAGGTCATCCGGCAGGTGCCGGTAACGAGTGGGAGCCTTGATGATCTGGTGTAGCTCGGGTCCGATATCACCGGCAGCCACTTGCTGACATTCTCCCTCTTTAATGGCCTGGGCTCGAAAGTCAGGGCAGATAAAGCAGCGCCGTGCGAGGGCTTCGGGTAGTTCAAGTTTGCCTTTAAAGTCAGAACCCACCGCGTTGATATGCAGGTGATCTTGCACCGCAGTGTCTTTGAATACCGGGCCATGTCCTGTGGCGACAGAGGTGGCTGTACACAAGATGTCGACCTTAGGAACAAAACTTACCGGACTGGCGGGCTGAATTTCCAGACCTGATAGGCCCAGCCCTTGCACACGCCTGGCAAAACTGGCGATAGCGAGCGGATCGTCGTCGTAGATATAAAGATGTCTGAGTTGGAAAATCCGGGATAAAGCATGCAGTTGAGTGACTGCTTGGGCGCCGCAACCAATGATGCCCAGCTGGGTGCTGGCTGATCTGGCCAAGGCTTTACTCGCCAGTGCGGACGCCGCTCCGGTTCGCAGGGCTGTGATAAAGCAGCCATCGAGTAAACACTGCATATGACCATTTGCTACATCGAACAAGCTTAATGTAGATAAAATGGTGGGTAATTGGTGCTGCCTGCCGTTATTTGGATGATAAGCGACCATTTTCATATGCACCTGTTCGCCCGCTTGCAGGGTAGGCATCCACTCAATCAGGCCAAACTCGGGGTGGTGGTAGCTAAAGCCCTCCCTTGGAGGGATCCGGGTTTCCCTGGCGTTATAGCTGGCGAACGCTTGAGTTAGGCAGATGATGGTGTTATCCATTAACTCATTCAGCCCTACCTTTAATACGATTTTGCGGATGTCGTGCGCGTTAAGAATTTTTGTCTTCATTATTTTTCCTAGGCCAAAAATGCACGTTCAACGAACCACACAAACGAAACGGCAATTAATCCAACGGAGGCCAGATTGAGTATCTGAAGGCGGTAAGGTTTCCAGTTTCGACTGAGATACAATAATGGAAATACCAAACCGACAATAACCAGCTGGCCCAATTCCACCCCGAGGTTAAACCCCACCAGAGAGGACAGCAGCGATGACTGGCTTAACCCTAAGGGCAGTAATACATTGGCAAAACCAAAGCCGTGAAACAGACCAAACCCCACCACTAGCAGACCAATTCTTTGTCTGAACAGGGGAAATATATTGTTCAGGGCTGCAATACCAATGGAGATGGCAATCACTGCTTCCACCAGGTTTGGAGGAAGTTTTACGATCTCCAGTGCCGCCAGGGATAAGGTCAGGGAGTGCGCCAGGGTAAACAGGGAGATGATTTTGAACACATATAGGATAGATTCTTTAAGGTTATTTACAGGTTGCCATTTTCTCTGACGATAAATTAATACAGAGGGGAGCAGCAGGGTGATAATAAACAGGATATGGTCAATTCCTATCCAGATATGCCAGATCCCCTGTTTTACAAAGGCGCTAAAAGCGGCGAACCAACTGCGGGATTTCAGTGATAATGCCTGGCGTGTTTCGTCAGCTGTAAAGATAAGCGCAACGTTGGACTCCATACTAACGGCGCCGCTGCGGGTGTTGTTTTCGAGCACCAGTAACCCTCTGTGACTGGGCTCTAAATCGTTAAACAGGAAGCTGTAATCCACATCAAGGGATTCCGGTATAGGGAACAAATCCGGGACGTTGAAATCAAGCATCACAAAGGTAGCGAATTTAAGCTTACGTAGAGCATGCTCATTGAACTCAGGCTTGTACTGACGAGCCTGGTCGTAAAAGTGTAATCTATGAGAAAAGTAAGCCTTGATTTCGGCGGCTTCTCGTTGTAATTCACTTTCGGAAATGTCCCCGTTGCCATCTTTATCCAGGACGATAACTTTACTTAAGTCTTTCAGGGTGACTTCTATTCTTCCCTTTAGGGGGGCGTTTTCTGTGATGGTTAAAAAGATATAGCTTTCACCCAGACGGTGTGCCTGAAGGTTAGTAGAGAAAAATATCAAATAAATGAGCAATAAGGCCTTCATCAGCTGTCCTCTCCGACAGTAGCGAGAATAGTGGCCTGTAGCGGTGCAGGGTGATGCCCCTTAACAGGAATGGTGATTTCTCGCACCAACTCATTGCCAAATTCAATATACTGGCCGTGCTGAAACAGGCTGCTTATCAGATACACGCGGACCTGAGTTATGCTGCTGAAACCGGTAGGTCCGGGAGACAGGGTCCAGAGCTGAGAAGGCGATTTGAGCGGAGTAAGCCAGGTTTTCTTGCTGCCTCTTTGGTTAAAATTTCCGACGAATTTCTGGATAAAAGTATCAAACTGTTGACCTTTTGAATCGTTAAAGCGGAATTTACCTTTGGTCAACTCAATGGTTTTCACCTCTCCCGGTGTTTGCGCGTTATTGAGTGCCTGGATCAAGGAATAGTTTCGCGTGGCCCCCCAAACCAACCCAAGGGAGGGTCTGGGAACCAAATAACTAAAATTACTTTGGGTAAACTGATAGTCGTAGGGGGCAAAGAAGGCCGGGGGTAGAGGAATTCGTTGCCCATGTGAGTCCAGCCCTTCGATGCGAAAAGTGTAACTCATGGGACTGTCATACCAGGCCAGTTTGACGGGTTTAAACCAAAATGGGGCACCGCCGATGAGCAATATGGATAAGAAAAAGTAGGGCCTGTTAAATATTCGCCTGTGTTGTATTTGTTGCAACAGTAAGATCAGTGCCGTATCGATGGCGATCCACTGCCAGAAGAATATGCCCGACAGGAAAAATACCCCCAAGTGAAACAAAATGGCGGCGCATAAAAACGGCAGCAGAGTCAGCTTACGCCACAATACCAGTAATGCTCCCCATTCGAGTAACAAGGTGAAAGCGATCATCACCTCGTCAAACTCTGCAACCAAGCTGGTGATAGCAGAAAGCTGATCGGGATGGAGAAAAGCTAACCATCCATTTGCATAGGTTGCTGGCAGTAAGTTGTAGATATGGCCATGGCTAAACCAATCGAGCTGAAATTTACCCACCCCAGGTACCCAATAGTGGGAAATCACCAGGCAACATGTGAGAAAAATAAAGTCCATAGTGCGCTGTTTTCCCGTAATACAAGTCACGATAAATGCGCTGCCAAACAGGGTCATCAAGCGTATGGGCATATACTGCTGAGCCCATGAATAAGGAGCAATTGGGTGAGCAAACTGCCATATCACAACGGACAGGATGACGATGAAGGGAAAAATAAACAGTGGTCGCCAGTAAATGAGAGGCAATAAAGCGAGTAAAAGAATGCGGTCGAGGTAATGAGCCTGACCGTAATAAAGGTTGTAATCATAGGTGGTAAATCGCCAGGCTAGAATGCCAGCAACAAACACCACAAAAAGCCGGATAAGGTGCCCCGAATCAAGGTTTTTCCAGGGCGACAGGAATGCAGGGTAACGCCACAAAATAACAAGGGCGGCGCAAACAATGAGCGCTATCAACCAAGGATGAGCGCTGTGGTGCGTTATTAAAGCAAGGACCAAGACTGTTTGCTGGTACCCCTGCTCGGTTAGCTGAGTTTGGGATATCAATAGGTGATCCAACACCATAAACAACAACAAAATTTGTGTGAGAGAGACTAAAATTGCGAGGAAATATCTTGGGGTGACACCAAGGAGGGGGTAGTAGGTTTGAGCCTTATTCAGTGCTTTTTCGCTGGTATCCATCTTCGCCTCCTGAGCTCCTTCCTATATTGGCAAAGCAAAAGCTGTACCTAACTGGATAAGTTGCTGAAAAAGCAGAATAAATGAACTTTTAAAAGTAGATATTTTTTTTGATTGTTAAATTTTCTGACATTTTGTGGTGGTAGTAAAGGAGTGATGCAGCTGTTTTAGGCGACACCTAGGGTAGGTCAAACTGTAGTGAATGGACGACTGTGACACATGGCGAGAAGCTGTTTCGAGTCAAACCTGTAGCTGGCAAGAAACAGCAAAATGGGAAGCCCGCGGCCATAAGGTTCGGCGAACTATCGTGAGCTGTTACCCAGAGCTAAAAAACCGGAACAATCCAGACGAAATGTGATTAACTTGCCGTTATCATCTTGACGTTTTGCTCCAAGCCTTGCATAAAACTGTAAACCTTTTAAGTTTTTCGTACTCGCAGTCCATGCCATATGTGAGCAGTTTTTATCCAGTGCTTGCGTGGCTAAACTCTGCATCAGCTTTTTACCAATGCCTTTGCTCCTGGTATTGGCGTTAACAAGTAAGTCATCAAGCCAAAGATAAGGCAAACCCATAAAAGAGGAATACCTGAAATGGTACATGGCGAAGCCACATATCGTTTCGTTTAATTCAGCGAATATTGCGTTTGCATATGGTGAATCATTGAACAAAGTGTTGAGTAACCGATCTTGTGAGACTTCTAACGAACTTCCAAACCCCCGAGTGGTGAAATCAAACTCCGCCTTCTTTTGAATGAAGCTCATGATTGTTTCAATGTCGTCTTTGGTCGTGGTTCTAATCGTGACATCACATGAATGCATAGATGTTTATTCCTAAAAAGCGAAGCGTCGTAAAGACGCCGCCAAATCAATATCATTGTTACTAGAAGTTAACCTATAGATAGTGACAGGAATTGTCTATCCGTTTATCTTTTCCGTTTGCATGAACATCGGTGATGGACGACCACGGTGTCAATTAACAACTGTGGTGAAAAATACACGGCGATTAAAGGAGCTGAGTACATCCCACACGCGTTTAACTTATATTAAGTGACGTCCTTAAAGCCAATTCATCCAAGTGTTGATACAAAACCTGGTTTTAAGGTATTTCGACTGATAGAGGGAAAGTTCATCAGAATGACCGGAGGTACGCACTATTCAACCGCAGAATTAACGCAGGAGCTGGCGGCCCCTGCGTAGTATGCTAACTTGCTTTTCTCTCCTCCTGGGCTGCCGCATTGTGTTCACTTAACACCTCGGCCAGGGTTGCGCGAGACAGCTTACCTTCAACATGCCCTTCATGATTGATAACCGGCAATGGATGTACGCTGTCAAGGGTTTCCGGGATCACCTGCTCCAGTAATGCATCAGCCATCACAGCTGGTACCGCTTGCAACATGGAGTCATCGATAATCTTGTTGTGGTCAGACGCTTCCACCTTCTCCAATATCTCGCGAGTTATAACACCTTGATAACCATCATCATTCACATAATAACCATAGTCATCTTTTGCTTTGCGCATCTGAGCTAAGGCTTCGCCTATGGTTTCGGCTGAGATACGCACAACCTGAGGTTTCATCACAGTCTCAACAGTCAGCGCACGGGCCCGGTTTACATCTTTGACAAAAGCTTCGACATAATCATTAACCGGGTTTAGCAAGATATCTACAGGCGCCCCCTGTTGCACCAAGACCCCATCCCTTAATATGGCTATTCTGTCACCCAATCTCAGTGCTTCATCCAAATCGTGGGTAATGAAGATAATGGTTTTATGTAGTTTCTCCTGCAGGGATATCAGTTGATCTTGCATTTCACTTCGGATCAGTGGGTCCAATGCAGAAAACGCTTCGTCCATCAGTAAGATTTCGGCGTCAGTACAAAGTGCTCTGGCAAGCCCAACTCGCTGCTGCTGACCGCCGGAAAGGTTGGCCGGATAATGATGTTCATATCCGGTTAGTCCTACAGTTTCCAGCCACTGCATTGCGTGTTCATTACGCTCCGCTTTTTTCATTCCCTGAATTTGCAGGCCATAACCGATATTTTGCAGCACGGTCCTGTGTGGTAGTAAACCAAAGTGTTGAAACACCATGGCCATTTTCTGACGACGAAATTCCTGCAAAGCCTTTGGACTTAGCGCCATCACATCCACGCCGGCAATTTCCATCACGCCTTCAGTTGGATCGATCAAGCGGTTAAAATGACGGATCAGGGTAGATTTACCAGATCCAGACAGCCCCATAATGACGAAGATTTCACCGGAATTTATTTCAAGGTTAATGTCTTTTAGGCCCACTGTATGGCCCGTTTCTACCAGGATCTCATCTTTACTCTTGCCCGCTTTCACTTGCTCCAGTATACGCTGGGGCGTGGGACCAAAAACCTTGTAGAGGTTCTTTACCCGAATCAGAGGTGACGATTTACCTTGCTTAGTCATTGTCCCTCCCTCCTAAATGCTGCTGGGTTCTTTTAGCATAGCTTTGGGTTACCCGGTCAAACACTATCGCCAGTACTACGATGGCAAGGCCATTCAGTAAACCCAAGGTAAAATATTGATTGGTGATGGATTTGAGTACCGGTTGGCCTAATCCTTTCACCCCTATCATAGAAGCAATGACCACCATGGCGAGGGCCATCATTATCGTCTGGTTAATGCCCGCCATGATATTTGGCATCGCTAATGGCAATTGCACGCCAAACAATCGTTGCATTGGGCTGGCGCCATATGCGGTTGCTGCCTCCAGCACTTCTTTGTTCACCAGCCGGATCCCCAGGTTAGTCAGCCGTATCACCGGAGGTATGGCATAGATCACCACTGCAATAACACCGGGGATCCGGCCGATTCCCAGTAGCATGACGACGGGTATTAAATAAACGAAGGCAGGCATGGTTTGCATGATATCCAACATGGGCATCACTGTGGATTGAACCCGGTTCGATCGCGCCATCGCGATGCCTATGGGGATCCCCACGGCAATCGCCACAAAGGTCGACACCAATATTATGCTCATGGTGCGCATGGTATTTTCCCACATACCAAATACACCAATAAATGCAAATGCAACGATCACGCCTACTGTCAGCTTCCAGGAACGACTGGCGAGGTAAGCGAGCCCAGCAATCACGGCCAGCACCGCCCACCAGGGGGACCCCAGCAAGAGTTTTTCGAACCAAACGAGAAACATTAACAAAGGATCGAAAAAGGCTTCTATGTTGTCGCCATATTCACGAGAAAAGCTGCGGTAGGCGCCATCGAGTGTTTTACGAATTTCCAGCAACTGATGGCGATCCAGTTGAGGAAATTCGGTTAACCAGGAAGAGTCAGACATGAGTACTTCTATATTATTAAAAATGAGATGCCCGGTTTTCACCGGGCGGGTATAGCTTACAGTTTAGTTAAGGCTGAGTTTACTTTTTTCGCGACGTCAGCAGAAACCCAGCTGGCCCAAATGTTTTGCTCCTGGGACAGAAAGTGCTCCATCGCTATTTCTCCATCCGCCTGATTGTCTTCCATCCAGGCTAACAACTCATTCATTTGCGCATTGCTAAAGCTTCTCGCAGACAGATACGTCATCGCTCCTGGCGCTCGCTTGGCAAACGCAGAAGTCACTACTGTGTCTACCGGAGACGGCGGATACATGGTTGGTTTGGGATCAAGACAGTCTTCTTTGGCGGTACAGTTTCTAAAGTGTTCTAAATCTACGCCAGAGCCGAAATCAACTTTAACCATCTTGTATTTACCCAGCACAGCAGTCGGCGCCCAGTAATAACCAAACCAGGCTTGCTTGCGCTCATAAGCCTTCGCTATTGCGCCTGCCAATCCCGCGCCAGAACCAGGGTCGATTAAATCAAAGCCCGCTTTTTCCAGTTCCATGGCCCGAAACAGGTTTCCAGACGTTATTTGGCAGTTCCAACCTGCTGGGCAACCCATAAATGCTGATTTATCGGGTTCTTCCGGATGCTCAAACAATTTTGCATTTGCCTTGATACCGGAAATAGTGGCCAGTGCCGGGTTTTTCTCAACCATGTAAGCAGGGACCCAGAACCCTTCCTCACCACCGTCAGACAAGGATTGACCTGCAACTTTTAATCGCCCTTCATTTACCCCTCTGTCCAGAGCCGCTTTCATGGAATTACTCCATAATTCCGGGGCGATATCCGGCTCACCTTTCTCTATCATCGAGGTCCCGGTGGGCATGGTATCCCCGGGCACGAGTTCGGTATCACAACCATAACCGTGCTCAAGGATAAACTTATCAATATGGGCAATCAGCGTTGCTGATTGCCAATTCATATCCGCTATTGTTACCTTGCCACACTCGTCAGCCTGGGCTGGTAATGACATGGAGGCAAGTATGCAGGGTATAGCCAGTAGCTTTCGCATATATTTTCCTTTGCTTAAATAGTTGCTCCAGATTGCAAATTAATTGCCTGAAGGGGAGTTGTTATAGAGCATGACAGAAGAAAAGCCATCGGTTTTTAGTTACCGGTAATTGATAATTTTATAGTTTGCATGTTGCAAGCATTTATTTTGCTGAGAAATTGCAGAAAGGAACACTTTTTCAGCATTCTATCGATAAGGGGGGTTGCCCCTTTGTCTTTGTTACTTGCTCCAATGATTAATAGCCTCGGCAAACGTTTACCAAAAACCACTGCCGTTGCAAGCCTTGTGACTTTGTTTTTCACTTCTACGTTGGCCAGCACCGCTCCAACCGGCACGTTGTAGCAACGAAGTGACAGCGTTCCGCTCGTTAGTCCTTTGCACCCGGACATGGCTGTTTCTGACAACGAGCGTGAATGATAACCTGCGTCTTTTTTCCACTGCTTCAGCTCACCTCGTTTCAGTGCCTTATAACAGGTCTTTGTATCATAGACTCTATCCGTTGATGGAGCGGTAGCCTTTCGATGCAATGGATTGACTAATGTAGGCAGCTCTTCATTGTGCCAACATTGACCAGGCTGATTTCTGCTCCAATGATTTCATGCGTATCAACATCCGGAACCCATCAAATAACGGGAATAAGGGTAACAATTGTAGCGGTCTCTGTAGATGCAATCTGCGAAGCCCGTGCCCACAAGGTTCGCCGAACGTGCATCCATGCGCTTTACATCTCATCCCTGAGATGGGTTCGGATCCTATCTATCGTGAGCTGTTACCCAGGTTTTACCTGTCCCCAACATCCACAATAAGGTGAAGCTTTAACCATGTCCGTCGCTTCTCTCTACCATGTTTCTTAACTTTCAATTTTCCTTCACCAAAAACTTTCAGTCCGGTGCCGTCACTCGCTTTATGACGACCTGCACCTCTTGAAGGGTTGCGATATTTAACTTCCACTGTTTTCGCTCGTTTGTTAATACTGGTTTAATAGGGTCAGCGTGAGGGGAGCTTCATCAGAGAGAAAATGGAGTCGATATACAAGGCCTATTCAATTAGATCAGAAGATAATTGTCCTAGACCAACCGCATCTGATGATTTCATATTTCGCAGCGGCTCTGTTATTCAAAAAACAGAATATAAGACCGATAACTACAAAATTCGCCCTCATGGTATCGGTATGCAAACAAGTATTGATGATACAAAAATAGAGTTTGATTTTTATCCAAACGAAGAGTTCAATGGTTTAAATGCTTGGTGGAGTTACGGCTTCATTCTAAGCGAATAAATCATGTCATCTATCTCCAGTGAAGAGCAAATGGATGGGCTAGCGTGAAATCCTATTTTGACTAGGCATATTGTAAAGGGTTCCGGCATGGGAAGTGTACACGATATCAACTCATAACAAGTGCAAGTTGTCGGAACGCCTTTCCGCTCCTTAGTCGCTACAGCTCGTCCACAACTGTGGGCGTTTGTGCTTTATAGCACATCAATCCAAGGGGAACATTATGGAGATAGGTGCATTTTCAATAAGTCTTGCGGTTAAAGACATCGAGAAATCTAGAGTTTTTTATGAAAAATTAGGGTTTGACGTATGCGGTGGTAACCAATCACAAAATTGGTTAATAATGAAAAACGGTGATACTAGTATCGGCTTATTTCAGGGTATGTTTGAGACCAATATTTTAACTTTTAATCCTGGCTGGGACAAAAACTGCAATAAGCTTAAATCATTTACCGATGTTCGAGAACTCTATAATCAATTTAAGTCAGAAGAAATAGAAATCTCCAGTGAGGCTATTAAAAGTGAAACTGGCCCGTCAAGTTTCTCAGTTATTGATCCAGATGGTAATTCGATACTGATAGATCAACATGTTTAAGAGAATTAACAAAAGCCTAAAGCAGGACTCAGAAAGCTGGTGGTGTTTTTGAAAAAAGAAGTAAAGAGCTGCCAACTTAATCCACCTATTATGCCGGCGTTGATATGCGTAAAGGAGAAACGATGTTCCGAGTCATCTATAAATGGCTCGCATTAGCGCATAGTGCCTTCTTCAATCATATTGGCGTCGGCTAAGCGCTCGTACTGTTCAGCTACCTAAAGCTCAAATGTTAAGGAGGGCTGCATCGCAATAGGGCAATTTTTCTCGGCATATTAAGCGAACTATATTGCTGGCTGACAGCAGACTCATACCATCTACTTAATAGTGTTACCGCCGCGCAGATAAAAATTCAATAAGTTGTTGTTTAGGGATTGAGATAAGGTGCCGCAGTTTGATAAAATTTTTATATTAGGCATTTTGCTAGAAAGTCCCCAGTGGTATAACACCGCTGGCTATAGAAGATATGGAATTCGTATTGTGAATGAGATAAAAGGCGTCTATTTAGACAGTAGTAGACAAAGTAAGAAAGAGTTGTCTTTGTGGATTGATAATGTGGGTAATTGCCAACTGGGGGACAGCGTTGAAAGGATTTCCTTTACTAACTTAAGCCTGGGCGTTCGGATTGGCGATACCCCCAGGCAAATAGAGTTTCCTAATGGGGGACTGTTTGAGACGACTCAGCATCACGTTTTGGACATTCTGGAAGAACGCTTTATACCAACCGATCAGGCCAGCTCTTCCTACACGGGGAAGCGTATATGGATAGTCCTGCTGATTTTACTAAGTGGAATTGCTGCATTTTTACAATGGGGAGGTCCGGTAACGGCAAAATGGATAAGCGAGGCCTTGCCGGAGAGCCACTCCCGTCCAATTGGCGAAGCCGCGCTTTCTTCGATAGAGCGAAGATTAGCACCTTCTGAACTACCTGCAGCGACCGTTAGTCACCTGAAAAATGTGTTTTCTCTTTATACGCCTGAAAATACACGAGTAATATTTAGGTCAGGTAAAACGCTAGGAGCAAATGTATTCTCCTTTCCAGATGGTACAATTATTTTTACCGACCAATTGGTTAAGTTGGCGGAGAGTGAGCAAGAGCTGATTGCAATGTTAGCCCATGAGTTGGGGCACTTACACTATCAACACGGTATGCAAACCCTAATCGAAAACTCTCTAGCTAAGTTTATTATTTCACAGCTAGCTGGTAACAAGATAGCTGAGTCGGGTAATACCTTAGCTAACCTGCTGCTATTGTCCGGTTATGATAAAGCTCTTGAGGGTGAAGCGGAACAATTTGCAGCGCAATTGATGGTGGAGCGAGGACTATATCCTGAAGCTTTCGGGTCTATGATGATTAAAGTGACTCGGGCGCATCAATCCCACTTTTTTGTCACCCACCCAAACACGCCAAACAGGTTGGCGGAAATAGATAGACTTCTCTGGCGATAAGCTGTCATCACTGCTACTTGCCGTTTGTAAAAATAATCTAGTGTCGGCCCATGAAAAATTGGTCCGATACTTTAAGCCTTTCTTATTACTCAAAGCCCAGACCAGATCTTTACCGGAGGTAAAACTGACCTTTAGTTTATCCAAAATAAATTGGGTTAGCCGTTTAAGGTTTGCATTAACGTCCCTTGTTTTACTTGTCTAGGTTGCTTTGGTGGGAGCAATGTTATTGGTCGAGGCGCTTAATTCTGTATCTATTAGTGTTGCGTCATTGATACTATATTAGGTGATTTACCCTTCTAAGCAGCAGGCGACAAGCCAGGTGAGCATGGGCGAGATTGATAAGGCAACGAATTATGGAACAGCGTATTACCGGGTACCACAAAGATGAAGAGAGCCACTGGGTAGCGGAACTCGCTTGTGATCATTTTCAACATGTTCGCCACGATCCACCCTGGATGAACCGTCCCTGGGTTATTACCGAGCAAGGAAGAGATACTATGCTTGGCTACAAGCTTCAGTGTAAAAAGTGCGATGAAGGCGCTGAGAAAGACAAACAATAAAATGTACTGATCAGTGTCCGACACAGAAATAATTGTTCTTGGCTAAGATGCTTGCACCAGCTGACTGTCCCGGCAAAACGCTTGAATTGATTCGCTGACTGTTTTTGGTTGCTCCAGCGGCAGTAGGTGATGGCTGTTTCTTAGTTCAACAAATTGGGTGTCAGGTTTGAGCCTCTGCCATTTTCCCCAGCTTTCGGGCGTCAGAAATTCGGAACTTTCTGCACGTATTGCTAAGACTTCGACGTGACACTTCTTTAGTAACGACCAAACGCGGGGTGGATTACAGTAAAAGTAAGCCTCCCATAGTTTGGGGTAAATTAGCTGATAATTGTCATCAACCTGCTGAGTGCCTCCATTTATATAGTGCCAGAGCGCGTCATCGGTTAATTTTCTAAACGCTTTTTTAGGACGATGGAAGTCAAATGCTTGCTGCAATTGGGACCATTGGTCCGGGCGGTTTAGTGTTTTTTTGACCAAGGGAATATGACGCGCCATTTTGCTGGGTAGCAGCCTCATCGTTTCAACCCAATGGACGGGCAAAAATGCGGGTTCAACAAAGATGAGTCTACTAAACAGCTTCGGCTCCTGAACCGCGGCCATCAACAGAATTACTGCGCCCATGGAATGGCCGAAACCAACAACTGGTGTTCGTTGTCCACGCACAAAGATCAACATATCATCCACCAACCGTTGCCATTGGTCAGTGTTACCTGGCTGCTGTTCGGGCCAGCAAGGGCGTAGGAAAGGTGCAACTACTCGATACTCTGCAAGTTGCTGAAAGAGTGGCTGGTAACAGGCGGGTGGATAACCATTAGCGTGGGCAAATACCAGGGTTTCTTGTCCCTGGTTAAAGGTCAAATATGGAATATCGCTATACTGGCAATAGACTGAATTCATCATATGGAAATAGAACCTTTACTCTAAGTGACTCACAGAGTAACCAAAAAATGCAGTCATAAACAAGAAAACCAGTAAATTTATGGGACAGCTCGAACCTGGATAACAGACCCAGATGGATCAGTCGAGTCGAGTTTGTTCGGCGAATATAGCGATCTTGTGTTCGCCCTCTGCGCCTATAACAAGGCAACCGCTGTTACGTTTAATCCAGAATTTGTGACCCAAAATACTTATTGTGATGATTTTCTGTGCAAGTGGATGTTAAACGGAGTGTTTAGCATACCAAGGGTGGTTTTAAATTAGCCCTGCTGCCAGGTCAGCCCTGGTTGTACACAGGAAAATATTTTGCCGATGGCCTGCTCGTTATCAATAAGCCCCATTAACAGAGTGGCTACATCACTTCGATATACTAACCCTTGTGCTTCTCTATCTTCCGTTAAGCTGGCCTTGTGAGTGGCTTCGCCATCGAGTAACCCTCCGGGTCTGACTATTGTGAATGCTAGACCGCTTGTTTGTAACCAACTCTCCGCCAGACTTTTCTCTCTTAATGCGATGCCAATACTCGCTCTTATCTTCTCTGGTAAGCTTGTCCAGCTTAAACCACAACCCATTGATGTAATCATAATCAAACGCTTTAACCCGGCGGACTCTGTTGCATCAACAACGTTACGCTGCCCCTGATAGTTTACCGAAGGCCCTTGATTCAATTTATCGCCATTTCCTCCCAACGTGGAAATCACAACTGTATCCATAGGAACCGACTGACAAACTCTTGCCACATCGTTTAGGTTTAATGCATCGCCTTTGGTTATTTTTACCCCTAACTGGCTCAGTTCTTTAACCGCCTTATCTCGGCGAACCAAAGCGTGCACAGAGTATCCGTTTCGCAAGCAATTATTGGTGAGAAGCTTTCCAACGCCATTACTGGCACCAAAGATCAAAATAGATTTCATGCTTAAACAGGCCATAAATAAAAATGATTATCAATAACGAAACGATGAATGTAAAGTGGCCGCTCCGTATTCTTGATAGGTGTTTGAATCCAAGAATGGCAGTAAAGGAATAAAAAGCCCGCAAATATGACAATACCCAGCCGCCATTTATGGTTCGACGTTGATCAATGGGGTATGAAATGTATATAGTGGCCGGGAATTCAAGCGCCCTGGTTGGATAGCGATATGGGTTCGGTGTAAGAGACACTTTTCGGCTTCAAATTTAGATGAGATAAAATGGCGATTTTAAACATACTGACAGCCCCAGACGATAAACTCAGAGTTCAGTCTGTAGATGTAAGAGACGTGGCAAAAGTTCAACGGCTTATCGACGATATGCTAGAGACCATGTACCAGACTGAAGATGGCATCGGCCTTGCTGCCACTCAAGTTGGACGAAAGGAATCGGTCGTTGTCATTGATATCTCGGAAGATAGAAATGAGCCATTGGTACTTGTTAACCCGGAGATCGTAGCGGGAGAAAACAAGGCGAAAGGGGAGGAGGGCTGCCTCTCGGTACCAGGTTATTACGCCAGTGTTGAACGCTTTACTAAGGTCACGGTAAAAGCACTGAACCGTAATGGTGAAGAGATCCTTATAGAAGATGACGATTTCCTGGCGATCGCAATGCAACATGAAATAGATCACCTTAAAGGCAAGCTGTTTATTGATTATTTATCACCGCTGAAAAAGCAACTGGCGCTTAAAAAAGTGCGGAAAACCATCAAGTCCTTTGCGTAGGTGAAAATGCGCTGGAAGCGACTTTTTCTAATGAGTATGCCTAGCTTTAGCGTTATTACTATCTATTGCTCACCTTGAACGGCGCGGTTGAGTTTTTGGGTGATTAGCAGCGTCTGATTATGCCTCTGTGTGGTTAATCAGACCTTCAACATTCAACAGGTATTTGTGTCCGCCGAGCGAAGGAAGAAAATTTACTTTGGTAAATTTTCAAGAATTTCTTGCTGCAGTTTACCGAGATCGTTTCGTAGCTTTTTGATAAAGTCTTTTGGCACCTCGGTTTCAGCATCATACTTTTCCGCCCAATCCATCATAGCCAGCATCATCGGCATTAGTTCGATACCTTTCTGAGTTAGCGTATATATGAATCTTGAACCCTTAGCCGGGTCTCTTGTTTTGCTAATGATGCCATTGCTTTCCAAATCGACGAGGCGGGTAGCCAGTACATTCGTGGATATGCCTTCGCCCGCCTCTATGAATTCGTAATAGTACTTGCGGCCTTTAAACATCAAGTCGCGAATAATGAGAAAGCTCCATTTATCCCCAAACTGACTCATGCCAAAACGTACAGGGCAGCCGGACCAAGCTTTTGTTTTTTTATCAACCATAAGGCAGATATTAACGCATCAAAAAAACACTTGCAAATTAAAAGTTAATTAACTGGTGTTTTACTTTCAAATAACAAGTTAAATAAAGCGGAGTAACTTGGTCTTTCAGCATTAACAAGAGCAGTGGTTCACACCTCGCGTAACAAACTTTCATAACAGGATAAGAAAGATGAAACTATACGCCATTGCAGGATCTCCAAACTCGCGCAAAGTATTAGCCGTTGCACACCATACGGGTATTGAAGTGGATGTTGAGTATCTCGACCTTTTTGAAGGTGATACCAGTAAGCCTGCATATCAGGCATTAAATCCCAACGCTATGGCGCCAACACTGGTTGATGGAGACTTTAAGCTGTGGGGGTCAAACGCCATCAATCAATATTTGGCTGAAAAATCCACAGATGAGACATTATTTCCTCGGGAGATCTCACAGAGGGCGGACATTGTGCGCTGGCAATCTTGGGAGCTTGCCACCCACGCCTCAGTAACAGCGTGTTTGCCAGCATAACCCGTTTGCTCATCACTGCAATGGTCCACTCTGTTGGAGTGATGGGTTTAGGGAGAAAAAGCCATCCCGCGATAATTAGATATCTGCGGGACGGCGAGGGCCTAAATATTAATCAATTCTCGGATGGATAATTAAGAGAATTGATTCATTGTGTTGTCTTTACCGCCAGCTTTCAGTGCCTGGCTACCAGAGAAGTACTCTTTATGGTCGTCGCCGATGTTGGAGCCAGACATATCCTGATGCTTCACACAAGCCAGGCTTTGACGGATCTCCTGGCGCTGTACATTTTCTACGTAAGCCAACATGCCTTTCTCACCAAAGTAATCCTTGGCCAGGTTATCGGTAGACAGCGCGGCCGTGTGATAAGTAGGCAAGGTGATCAGGTGGTGGAAAATACCCGCTTGTTTTGCGGCGTCAGCCTGGAAGCAACGGATTTTTTCATCCGCTTCACTAGCCAGATCTGTTTCGTCATATTGAACACTCATCAGGTTGTCCCGGATATAGTCAGACGTATCTTTTCCTGCTTCCTGCCATGCATCAAAGATCTGTTGTCTGAAGTTCAGCGTCCAGTTGAATGATGGACTGTTGTTGTAAACCAGTTTGGCATTTGGTACGACTTCACGGATCCGGTTTACCATATCGGCGATTTGTCCGACGTGTGGCTTCTCCGTCTCAATCCAAAGTAGATCGGCGCCTTGTTGCAGCGATGAAATACAATCCAATATCACGCGGTCTTCACCCGTATTTGGTTTAAAGCGAATAAGGCCATTTGGCAGGCGAATAGGTTTGATTAACTTGTCATTTTGACGAAGAACCAAATCACCAGACTCCAGTTCATCGAGGGAAGTAACTTCAGTACCATCGATAAACTCATTATATTGTTCGGCCAAATCACCTGGATTTTGAGATACAGGGATCTTTTGTGTCAGGCCTGCACCCAGGGAGTCGGTACGCGCTACGATAACCCCTTCCTCAACTCCAAGCTCCATAAAGGCGTAACGAACCGCATTGATTTTAGCCAGGAAATCCTCGTGAGGCACAGTTACCTTACCGTCCTGGTGTCCGCATTGTTTTGCATCGGATACCTGGTTCTCGATTTGGATACAGCATGCACCCGCTTCAATCATTTTCTTGGCTAGCAAGTAAGTAGCTTCTTCATTACCAAAACCGGCGTCGATATCGGCAACAATAGGCACCACATGGGTCTGGAAATTGTCTATCTGGTTTAGCACATCTCTCTCTTTAACATTGTCACCCGCTTCCAGCGCAGCATCCAAATCCTGATAAAGGTGGTTTAATTCACGCGCATCAGCTTGCTTCAGAAATTGATATAGCTCCTCAATCAATGCGGGTACAGAGGTTTTTTCATGCATTGACTGATCCGGCAGTGGACCGAACTCCGAGCGCATCGCGGCGACCATCCAACCAGAAAGATACAGGTAGCGGCCTTTGGTCTCCCCAAAATGCTTTTTAATGGAAATCATTTTTTGTTGGCCGATAAAACCGTGCCAGCAACCCAGGGACTGAGTGTAGTTTTCCGGATTATTGTCGTAGGCAGCCATATCTTCACGCATAATAGTCGCCGTATACTTCGCAATGTCCAATCCCGTTCTAAACCGGTTCTGTAATCGCATCCGCGCGACATATTCCGGGTTAATGTTTTGCCAGGTATCCCCTTGCTTGGTTACAGATTCATTGGCATTTAACATTTCTTTTTTGTAATTGAACATAGTTGACCTCTTAGTGTTTTAGTTTGTACTTATTATTATTTTTTGTTGTTACTTCGGGATGTTACTACTTAGATTTCGCTACTAACCGGTAATGGTGTAGTAGAGGTTCGGTGTAACCATTTGGTTGCTCCAGACCTGAGAAAATCAGCTTCCTTGCGGCTTGAAATGCAGTGCTTTTCTGTGTGTCCGGTGTCATCGAAATATACCCTTCCACGCCCTGATTTTGTTGATCAACTACCTTTGCCATTTGCTGCATGATGTTGAGCACCTGGATTTCGTCGCATATACCATGGAGTAACCAATTGGCGATATGCTGACTGGATATACGTAGTGTGGCTCTGTCCTCCATCAGACCGACATTATTGATATCGGGCACTTTAGAACAACCTATGCCCATTTCTATCCAGCGCACTACGTATCCGAGAATGCCCTGAATGTTGTTTTCTAGTTCCTGCTTCACTTCAGTGGCTGACAAACCATCTTTGTCCTGCATTAGTGGAATGGTCAGAATGTCACTTAACAAAGCACGTTCACGCTGCTTGATTTCACCTTGCGCGGAAAATACGTCGACCTGGTGATAATGCAGGGCATGTAAAATTGCTGCGCTAGGGGAGGGCACCCATGCTGTGTTGGCACCTGAACGTGGATGGTTGATCTTTTCAGCCATCATTTTGCTCATTTCATCCGGCATCGCCCACATCCCTTTACCTATCTGGGCTTTGCCCTGAAGTCCGCAGGCCAGGCCGATATCTACGTTCCAGTTTTCGTAAGCTGTTATCCAAGGCTGATTTTTAATCTCAGATTTCGGTAGAAAAGGACCTGCTTGCATACTGGTGTGGATTTCATCGCCGGTGCGGTCCAAAAAGCCTGTGTTAATAAATACGACGCGCTCTTTTGCCTGGCGAATGCACTCTTTCAGGTTCACTGTGGTGCGGCGTTCTTCATCCATAATGCCGAGCTTTAAGGTGTTTCGCTCAAGGTCAAGCATATCTTCAACGGCACTGAATAAGGTGCAGGTAAACTTCACTTCCTCTGGGCCGTGCATCTTTGGTTTGACGATATAGATACTACCGGTACGGCTATTTCTCTTAAGGTCGCGGCAAGTTGACTTGTCGTGCTGTAAATCAAGGGCGCCAATAAGTGCGGTAACTACCGCATCCACTATGCCTTCTGGTGCATAATTGCCCTGCTCATCTTGCAGCAGTTCAGTATCCATCAAGTGGCCGACATTTCGGGCCAATAAAAGAGATCTGCCGTGTAATCGATACTCGCCACCATTTTTAAGGGTGAGTATCTTGTCTTTGTTTAAGCCGCGCTTTACCGACTGGCCATCTTTTTCAAAACGTGCTGTCAGGTCGCCTTGCACCAAACCTAACCAGTTACGATATGCCTCAATCTTGTCGTCGCTATCCACAGCAGCGACCGAATCTTCAAAATCCATAATGGTTGTCAAGGCAGCTTCAACCTGAATATCATCGATACCAGCCAGATCCTTTTTGCCGTTTACACCGTTGCGGTCAAATATGATTTCTATGTGCAAGCCGTTGTTTTTGAGGACAACAGACGTGGGTTCACTTTTATGACCGCTAAGGGCGACGAACTGGCGTGGCGCCTTTAGTCCACACGAGCTGCCATCGGGGAAAACCGCCAGTAGATGCTGGTAATACACCATATAACTGGTGACATCACTGTGTGAGCCAATGCTCAGTGGAAACGTTTCATCAAGAAATTCTTTTGCATAATCAATTACATGATTACCACGAGCACGGTTGTAATGTTTCCCTGCTTTTAAGCCATCGCATTTTGGAATGACGTCAGTACCGTACAGTGCATCATAAAAGCTACCCCAGCGGGCGTTAGCTGCATTTAATGCAAAGCGTGCATTCTTAACCGGAACGACCAACTGAGGTCCGGCAATGCTGGCGATTTCCTCATCCACATTGGTGGTGGTGATTGAAAAGTCTTCGCCTTCCTCCACCAGGTAGCCGATCTCTGTGAGAAATGCCTGATATGCATCCTGATCAAACTCCTGGCCTCGATTTGCGCGGTGCCAGTCATCAATTTGAGACTGCATGCGATTTCGGGTAGTCAGCAGATCTCGGTTCAACGGCGCCAGACCACTGATTAGTTGGTGTAGATCATCCCAGAATTTGTCTTTTTTTAAAGAGCTGAGCGGCAATACCTCTTCATTAATGAAGTCGTAAAAGCCCTCGTTTATATGATTGTTTTTCTCAAGCGGCATACTCATCGACCCATCCTCGTCATTGTTGTTTAATCATTGCCAGCGATTTCTGCTAAAAGCCCTTTGAATTCGCTTGAGTTAAAGCATAAGTGAAAAAACGCTAGAATTTCACAACAAAAATTTTACAATGTAAATTTTACAAAACAGAAATTTCACAAATGAAGAGTAGAAAAAGCCTGACTAGGAAATCGCACTTCCTCGGTACGAAAATTCGCAACCTGCGAAAGCGTAATCATTTGACCATGGAAGATTTGTCCGCCCGTTGCGTGAAAGTTGATGCTGATTCTGCGCCTTCGGTGTCTTATCTGTCGATGATTGAGAGGGGTAAACGGGTACCCAGTGAAGACATGCTCGAAGTCATCGCCCAGGTTTTCCAGAAAGATATGGACTGGTTTCTGGATGGTGTGCCTGACGAGCAAGATATCACCCCGGTGAAAGGCAGCCGCGGTGGGATCAGTGGCATGGCGTTGGAGCCTAGGTTTTTGTTTTCTAACGAAATACTACAAATAGCCATACCGGAGATGTTGTCGCAAACAGGGACGTCGGGCCGTCAATTTGCTCACCTGCTGATCCGGGCTCATCAGGAGCATCATCAAAATCATTTTCCGGATCTGGAGCGCGCAGCCGAAGAGATAGGCCAGAAGCGTATGCCGCTCAGGTTGGAAGATATTATCGAGATCACCGAAGAAATGGGCCTGACCATTAAGTGGTTTAAGCGTCTATCCAAAAAGGTGAAAGAAGAGCTGGGAGTAGGGCCAAAGCGTATAGTAAGCTCCTATTTCAAACCACCAGGCACTATCCATGTGAACGAAATTGTAAAATCCAAGCCGTTGCGACTTAAGTACGATTTGGCTGTACATATTGGTCACTGCGTGCTGCACAACAAAGACGGGATTAAGAGTATATTGGTATCTGCGGGCAGTCAGGAGGATGATCCGTTGCAAGGAGGCGCGGCAGCAGGAACGTCTTCAACAGTTGATGCCAAAGACATATTGTACGCCTGGCGTGACTTTGAATCGACCTTTTTTGCCGGGGCATTACTCTGCCCTAAAGTCCCGTTCCGACAGTTGTTGGACAGACACGGCTATGATGTCAGTGTGAGCAACTTAGTTGAGGTATCGCCGGCGGTGGCAATGCGCCGTATGACGGCGGTTTCCCCTTATCCACATTGGCATTATTTTGATGCCTACGCCCCAGGGAAGTTAAAGGCTGTGTATCGTGGTAATGGTATCCCTCTGCCGTGGGGCAACATGCGGATGGTGGAAGATCCGTGTCAGCACTGGGCTGTTTTTCGAATGATAAATGCGCCATCCAACGGTACTTCGGCGCAGATTTCTATTCTGGATGTGGGCGATGAACCCAGAATTTACTGCTGTGAATCCATCAAGGTGGAAGACCTGGCAGAAATGAACCATGTGTTATGTGCTGGCATCGATTTAAATCCTGCCATTGATGCCCAGGGTAGGGATTCGGCTACATTGGCATCAGAGCTGAAAAAAGCCTGTGTGGCACAGGGAGGATCTGCGATGATCCCCAAGGGAATTAAGGCCGATTTAATGAGCGTGGCGAAGATTCTAAATATTTCCTGGATTGAACGTGGCATAGAAAGCGAAGTGAGGTTGATTTGTTCACGAGGTGGGGTATGTCCTCGTAAACCAAGTTGCTTTGAGAAGAAAAACAGCTGTGAAAGCGTATAAGCTGCTCGTTAGCGGCTGTGCTCCTTAGGCGCTTTAAATCAGCGAGGTGATGGTTTAACGCTTGCAGACCTTGAGCTGAATGAATGGTTAGCTGGCTGCTTACATATTTGGTGGCAATTGAGAAGGGTTTTCCAACTGAATCATAGGTATTGCGTATGTCTGCTTCGAAATGAGGTACGTTCTCCTTGGTATATCCCTTTTACCTCCTCAACTCGCTAAGAGCAATGCTGACAATGGTTATAGTTGTTCTGTAATAGAATTAGGAGCTCGGAAGTGACTCTTATGTGTACTGAGTACAACTTTCGCAAATCATGCTATTGATATTGTGATTAAACCTTAGCTATTAAATAGTTAAACACCTCATATGGAGTTCAGACTGTTTGAATCAGGATCTGTTCCTAAATAAGAAGGTATCAACAGACCGAAGCCCAAGGTGTGGAAAGTGGTGTGCTTAGTCATCTGGATTTTCCACGTTTCTTTGCTTTCAAAATATGCCCTTAGATGCGATAGGTGAGCAGTTACGCTAAGTTTATGTATACAAGTCTACTGCAAGGTATTTTCCTCTGTTTTTCACCGCGTATTTAAAACGCTGACGCCAGTCAATCAAAGGTTGTCGTCCAGTTTTACAGCGCTAACTTCAGATGAGTATATCGTTACCCAGGAACGCCAGAAATCATCGACCATCGTTAAGCAGCCTGAAATCCAAAAAGGACGACATCAAATAACCGATCGGCACCTTAAACCTAACTTACTGTGGAGGAGGACACATGAAACACCTGGTACTTATTGTTCGCACCAAAGTGCAACAAGATTTGGCTAATCAGCTGCGCGCCCTGGAGGAGGTAAACGGATTTACCTTTAGTCATGTAGAAGGGCACGGAGAACATGTCGAACGTGATCCCTTTCTTTCCTCACGTGACAAGCTGGTTGGTTACACCCCGCGAATACGAGTGGATATTTTGCTTGAGGACAGCGACGTGGAGCCCGTGCTTGACGTGCTACGTGACACCACATACGGCGTTAAAGATCACGCTATCTACTGGATCACTGCGGCGGAGCAGAGTGGACGTCTGTAAGTTCCGAAAACCGTTGGCGCGAGCCAGTGTGCTTCGTGACATTTTATTTACCGAATTGGAAAGTCATAATGACGAAATCTAACTCAGAAACGACAGGCAGTGGAGATGGGAGCAGAAGGAGCTTGAAACCAATTTTTTATTCTCTGCTGGTTACTGGGATATTTATAGTTACGCTATTACCGCCATTTACCTACGCACATGGTATGTCAGAGGCAGATAAACTGGCCATTATTGAGGGTGGTAACCTGCGCTATATGTGGTTGGGGGCAACGCATATGTTGTCTGGTTTCGACCACTTGGCATTTGTCTTTGGGATAATCTTTTTTCTTAGTGGCTTTCGAGATATTGCCAAATACGTCACCGCGTTTACGCTAGGTCATAGTGTAACCCTGATCTATGCCACGTTTAATGGCATCCAGCTTAACTACTTTGCTATTGACGCCATGATTGGCTTAAGTGTCAGTTATATCGCTTTTGCCAACATTGATGGTTTTCGCAAATACCTAAACATCAACCCACCTAACATGATGTGGATGATTATTGGATTGGGCCTGATACACGGCTTCGGTTTGTCCACTCGATTGCAGGAGCTGCCGTTAAGCGAAGATGGCCTGTTGCTTAATATCATTTCGTTTAATCTAGGTATTGAGCTGGGGCAGATCAGTGCGTTGGCACTGATGTTGGTACTTGTCGCGGTTTGGCGGAAAAGCCATGCGTTTCAGACCTTCAGTCTGGTTGCCAATTATGGACTGATCGTGGTTGGAAGTTTGCTTTTTCTTATGCAGATGCACGGTTATGTGCATACGAGTAATTCAGGGGAATTTAATGTCAGTACAGAGCCACTTCTGAGAGAGGGTAGGTCGGTTGCAGGTGGAGCTCTTGATGTGTCGCAACAGATTGAGTGGAAGGATGTAATCCAGGTCACGATCCCAGCCAGAGGTAGTAAAGAATATAAATTTCAGCTTAGCAAAGGCGCGACGCTTGAATTCTCATGGAAAACCAAAGGAGAAAAACTGTTTTTTGATTTTCACGGAGAACCTATAGGCGATACAAGCGGTTTTTTCCAAAGCTTCAAAAAGAGCACTGACAGCCAGTCAAGTGGAGCTTTAACTGCTCCCTTTGAAGGCACTCATGGTTGGTACTGGAAAAACAAAACATCAGCTCCTGTGGTTATTACTTTGAAGGTAAAAGGTAAGTATCAACGGCTGGATGTAGGAAATAAGTTAGAGCAGACTGAACCAGTAAAACCGCCAACCGATGACAGTCTAGATTTTCTGGATTCCATTTAGCTGGTTAGTACTTTCGAAGCAGGAGTATGGCGCCTAATCTATCGTCAATTGACACAGCGGTGTGGGAGGATGATATAGTTTCATCGAACGCATTAAAGTTTGCTCAAAATTGCTCGCTTCGCCGCCTAATATAGTCACTCCGTCTGTTACTAAGTGTTATTGATTTTGGGAGTTAAAGACATGTGCCTGTAGTGTACGAATAAAGAGATGACTGGTGCACTTCTAGACTGAACCTGGCCTATTCAGGCTGTCCAGACGTTTCTCCAAGTTTTTCAAAGCCAAATAGAGTACCAGGATATTTCCGGAAATAGCCTTATTAACGCAAGTCCGAAGCTGTAAACGGGGCCAACCCTAACCGTAATTGAGATCACCAGAAAACTCTAATTTGATATTAATTATCATTTAAATTAACTCTTTACCCATAGGTTATGTTATAACATTTCTTTAAAATCAACTAATAATATCGAAGAGTTAATAATGAAAGTACTTTCCAAGCTGATCCTACCCGCGCTTGCCGCATTCAGTTTATCTGTCACCAATGTCAACGCTAACATCGATTTTACTGATGTGGTCGGCAGAGATATTTCGTTGGAAAAGCCAGCAGAGCGTATCTTTTTAGGCTTCTATTTCGAAGATTATCTGGCAATTGCAGGCCCGGATGCTTACGACAAAGTGGCCATTTTCCCGAAGGCTTCTTGGAGAGATTACCGTCAATCACAGTGGGATACGTACACTAAAATAATTCCACGATTAGATAAAATAGAAGACTCAGGCTCAATTTATACAGGTACATTTGATTTCGAAAAACTGTTGGCTGTGAAGCCCGATGTAGCCTTGATGGCTGCTTGGCAATACAAATCACTGGGCGATAAAGTGAAATTGCTGGAGCAATCCGGTATTAAAGTCGTAGTGGTCGATTTCAATGCACAAACCGTAGAGAAGCATCTGGCGAGCACACGTGTGATTGGCAAAGTCATGGGAACACAACAGCGCGCCGAACGCATAGCCAAAGAGTATGAAGCTACCGTTACTAATGTGCAGGACCGCGTTTCAACATATCTAAAATCTAACCCGGCTCGCCGGGTATATGTAGAAATAGGCACGGGTGGGGCAGACGAATACGGCAAAAGCTACACAACATCCATGTGGGGTAATTTGTTGACCTTGGCAGGCGCCAACAATATCGCAACGGGGAAATTTAAAGGGTCTGCGCATTTAACACCAGAGTACGTATTAAGCCAAGATCCGGAAGTGATTTTTGTCTCAGGCGCACATTGGTCTAAACACAGTGACAGTGCGTTGTTGGGGTTTGGCACCACAGAAAAAGAAGCGCAATCACGTTACCGGCCTTATTTGAACCGCCAGGGGTGGAGTCGACTAAGCGCCGTAAAAAATCAACAGGTGTTTGGTATGTATCATTCCGGCACACGAACAATTTATGACCACGTGTTTTTACAATACCTGGCCAAGTCAATTTACCCGCAAGCTTTTCAAGATATTGATCCGAAGAAAAATCATCAGGCTTTCTTTGAAAATTACATGCCCCAAGCTCTCAATGGCACCTTTATGATCCGAGTTGACGGGTAATGAAGCAACTGGTCGGCACGCATGACTCTCTGCCAGGCAACGTAATTCACAGCGGTATTTATACCGCTGTGAATCGAACAAGATTACGCTATATGCTGGTGACAGCCATCTCGTTAATCACAGTCATTATCGCTGATCTCTGTATTGGTTCATCGTGGATGAGTATTGCCGATATGGTTAGTGCATTAACGGCAGGGCCAACAGGCGATTCACTGAACGTCACGATTATTTGGCAATTAAGGTTGCCATTAACCCTGACCTGTCTGGTGGTCGGAGCCTCCCTGGGTCTGGCTGGCGGGTTAATGCAGACCTTGTTGGCGAACCCGTTGGCAAGCCCTTATACCCTGGGTGTTTCAGCGGCAGCTGGCTTTGGTGCTGCGGTAGCTATCCTATCTGGGATCACCATTTTTGGTCACGCATGGTTAGGGGTCCCCGTATCCGCATTTGTCACATCTGCATTATCTACCTTAGCGATATTCTTTATCGGTAAGGGTAAAAATATGGATGCAAAAGTCCTCATCTTAGCGGGCATAGTGGTGCTGTTTTTCTTTCAAGCACTGCAGTCTCTCGTTCAATACATGGCATCCCCGGAAGTTCTACAACAAATCGTATTTTGGCTATTTGGTAGCTTACTAAAAGCCAGCTGGACGTCGGTTTGGGTGGCCGGCGTTATTTTGATTTTTGCTTCTCTGTTTGTGGCGCCGCAAATTTGGGCGCTAACCGCTCTTTCCGCAGGCAATGAACGAGCTCAAAGCCTGGGTATCAGAACCGATAAGCTCAGACTTCGTATGTTCTTGTTGTGTTCTCTGCTCACTGCGGGCGCAGTTTCTTTTGTCGGAACCATAGGTTTTGTTGGCTTGGTAGCTCCTCATCTATCCCGGATGTTAGTGGGAGAAGATCAACGATTTTATTTACCCATGTCGACCCTTATGGGCTCATTGGTGCTGGCGTTAGCTTCATTGGTTTCCAAACTTGTGGTGCCCGGCACCATTATCCCCATTGGTATTGTTACGTCTTTGGTAGGGGTGCCTTTTCTTCTTTATCTGTTGATCAGTAAGAGGTTTGTCTAATGAACCAACTTCGTATAAAGCAGTTATCTGTCTCTTTAGGTGGAAAATCTATCTTGTCTGATCTGTCTGCCCAGTTTAATGGGGGCAGCTTTACTTCAATTCTGGGCCCAAACGGTGCAGGGAAGACAACACTGCTGAAAGCGATCATGGGAACGACGCCTTATCAAGGAACTGTATTAGGGATAAGTAATTCCGATGAAATACCCCTTTCTCGATTTTCTTACCTTTGCCAATTGACCAAATCATCCAGCCAGCTCACTGTCATTGAAATGGTGTTGCTAGGATTGGTTAATCAACTGGGGTGGCGCATAAACGATGCTCAGCAGTACAAGGCTGAATCTATGTTACGTGAATTAGGATTAGTAGATCTGGCCACGCAAAGGTTTGGATCTTTAAGTGGTGGTCAGCAACAAATGGTTGCCATGGCGCAAGCCTTGGTTTCGAAACCCCTTGTATTGCTGCTCGACGAACCAACCAGTGCATTGGATTTGCGACATCAAGTTCAAGTCCTGGAGCTCGCCAGAGAATACACCCACCAAAGCGGAGCCATCACTATATCCGTATTACACGACCTTTCTTTGGCCGCCCGTTACAGCGATAAGTTATTGCTGCTTAACCAAGGAAATATCGTCGCATCCGGTACTCCGAAAGAGGTGCTGACCCCGTCATTGCTTGAATCTTTGTATCAAGTTGAAGTAGAAGTGGGCAGGTGCAGTCAAGGTCATTGGCACGTTACGCCAATTCGACCTACCGGTGAATATCAACTCGAGAGGTTCTAGAATATGTCGTCCCATAAATACCAACTGTTATCGGAACTGACGTCATTTGAGGCAAAACTCTCGACGTTGGCACACTACAGCTTGGAAAGCTGTGATTGTTACTCCCTTATCCAAACGCTGTTAGACCAATTATGCGATTTTATTCGCGACCCTCACCATCAAACGATATGGCTGCAATTTCCGCTATGCGGAGAACTGGACCGACAGCTGAAAAAATTACGAGAAACCGCCACTCACGCTTTGTGCTTGCTTGAAAAGCATCAATCTGAATGTGCCAAGACACACGATCTGGATGTCACACATTATCTGAAAGCGTTAACGATAAGCGCTTCAACAGAGCTGTCCCAAGCAGGGATCTCGCAGGACTCAAATGTGCTCTTTATCGGTTCAGGCTCTTATCCGCTGTCGGCATTCACCATAGCTCAATTAACCGGTGCGAATCTTCTTGGGGTAGATATTGATAAAAAAGCCGTTCAGCTTGCATCAGACTTGGGGCAAAAACACGATAACGTTGCATTTACTCACAGGGACTTGTCATCGGTACTCACTCAATTCACTCCGTCTCATGTGATAATTGCATCTCTGGTAGAACACAAATGGGAAGTGTTGCTTGAATTAAGACCTTTGATTTCAGCATCGACGTGTATCTTAGTGCGATTTGGCAATGAGCTAAAATCTGCTTTTAATTATCCTTTCAATCCAAGTTTGTCCCTTGGATGGCGGAGCACGAAAATCCAAAACCAACACGCCGTTTATGATGTTGTGATGATGGAGAAATGCTAAATGGACTCACGAAATACAGCACTGGAAAATACGCTTATCCTTGGCGCTGGCCCGGCGGCAATTCAGGTTTCGGTGATGCTCAAGCGAGGCTGGACGAAGAAGTTGGGAATTGTCAGTCGAGAGTCTGCACAGTGGCTCGCGTTTCAGCAGCAATATGACGATGCGGGACAGGTCAGCGTGGCGCCGGCTAAGCCTATATTGGCCGGGCTTGCGGGTCATGCTAATTTTGATGTTCGCTACGCCAGTTTGGCCAGTGTAACCAATCAGTGGCAGACCTTAATCCTATGTGTTCCTGCCGACAGCTATCGCGACGTAATTGAAAAGCTGCCATTACGGCGTCTTGATAAAATCAAACGAGTGGTGTTGTTGTCGCCATCCTTCGGGTCTCACCTCATTGTCAGTCATCAATTCGAGCACTTTGGCTTTAATGTAGAGATTATTTGCCTTTCCACCTATTTCGCAGCAACAAAAGGCGTTGTCCTTAACGATGGTAATAGCAGTCGCGTTAACGTAATCACCAAAGCACACAAGAAGCGGATTTATATCTCATCTTATTGCTCGGGAAATCAGCGCGAACAGAGCGATACAGTTTCAGTAGTGAGTAACATCCTAAACTCGGTGAATGTGAAAGTAAAAAAGCTGACAGACTGCTTTAGCGTGGAAGCGCGTAGCATCACCGCCTATGTTCATCCGCCCCTGTTTGTAAATAACTATTCCCTGGATGCAATCTTGCCAAATTCAGGACCGCCAAAATACATGTATAAGCTGTTCCCTGAAGGACCAATTACGCCAGCCGTAATTAAAGAAATGAGACTTTTGTGGCAAGAGATTTCGACTATTGTCACTCGGCTTGGCGCGTCACCCATCAATTTACTTCAGTTTCTGAATGACGATAATTATCCCGTTTTAGATGAAAGTATTCCCAGGGAGAACATCGAAAGGTTTGTATCATATTCGTCTGATAAGCAAGAATACCTTTTGTATGCACGCTACTCTTCCATCTTGATTGACCCATATTCCCAACCTAATGAAGCTGGCCGATATTTCGACTTCTCCGCAGTCCCTTTTCCTAAATCGACATATTGTAACGGTCGACTTAAATTACCAAGAGTCCCACTAGAAGACATGAAAGCCATCTATGTTTTCCAGTATTTGGCCCAAGCATTAAAAATTAAAACCCCTTGTATATCACAAATTTCGGCTCGATTTGAAAATTGGTATGGCCGTAATTCCCGTGACCCCAACGCGGTTGAAAGCTTAACAAAGCCATCGCTTGAAAATGTCGGCATCATCTTGACGGCAATGAAAAAATCACTGTCTACCTATAAGGAAGTCTTATGAACAAGGGCGTGTTGCTGGCCATTGCATCTGCATTAGTATTTAGTGTAATGAATGCGCTGATAAAAGCGGCCAGCTTGACGATTCCAAGTTCTGAAATCGTCTTCTTCCGCAGCATTATCGGAACTGTGCTCGTACTTCTGTTGATGTTGCAAAGCCGCGTTGCCTTTTCAAGCACCGGTATTCCCTTATTAGTATTGCGAGGTATCTTTGGCGCTTTGTATTTATTGGCATTCGTCTATACCATAGCGCACATTCCACTGGCCGATGCCGCTATCCTTGTCTACCTGTCACCCTTCTTTGTGATTGTGTTATCCAAGCTGGTGTTGAAAGAGCGCTTACCGCAGAAAGCTGTATATTTGCTGCCTTTGGTATTGTTAGGTGTCGCCATGGTAATCGACCCTTTTGGTTTCTCGGCTTTCAACATTTATGCCTTGTTCGGTATAGCCAGTGCAGTGTTTGCTGCGGGGGCTTCGATCACTATCAGGCAATTAAGTAAAAACCACCACACCTACGAAATAATTTTCTATTTTTTGGCCACAGCAACCGTGATTTCGGCTGTGTTGATGAAAGATGAATTTGTTATGCCATCTGGGATCACATGGTTCTATTTGCTGGCTATCGGTGTGGTTTCCTTACTCGGCCAGGTTTTCTTAACCAAAGCTTTTACCCATGAAAATGCCGCAACCGTTGCTGTTACTCGGTATATTGGGCTCGTTTTTAACATTCTGTGGGGGGTTATCTTTTGGAGTGAGATCCCCGACTGGCTCACCGCCTTGGGCGGTGCTGTTATTGTGGCGTCTTGTGTTGCTATGTCCTGGCCGGATAAAGCACCTCGAAAAGAATCAGATAAGCCAGAGAAAAAACCTTGTTCGAGTAATTATCTCAAAAACGATGGATAGGCGTTATACCTAGGGGCTGTTGGTCTTTCACATCAGCAGCCACATTATTGTAAATGCCAGAGTTAGCATGCTTGCGTGATTTCTCTCTAACTTGTTGCTATAGGGCGGGAAATCTTCAATTATTGCAAGCGCATTCGCTACTAAATGACGATATTTTTATAAACACCAATCCATATCTTCGTTACCTGATTGATTGTTTTTCGACGCGGAGTGAACGGGATTGAGCCACATTTTCTCTCATGCTCCCTTAATTTTTCACTGTCATAACCTTTATCTGCTATTACATAGCTGGAATGTGCAGATTGAGAGGTGAGTGATTCAGCATGCCTGATAGAAAAGATCGTTCAAGGGAAAAATGTGATAAAGAGATGACAGTCTCACTTTTAGATGCGCCAATAGCTATTGGTGAATAGGTACTTAACTCGAGCAGATAAGATACTGAACAACTGTCTTATCCCTTATCATTTCCCGATACTCTTCAAAAGTTCAGGTGGATACCTCCCCCTTCCTTTGCAACAGCATAACCCCTCTTAACCCAGGTTAATGCCAGAAACGTTAACCACAGGTACAGTGTTCCCATTATTTTATCCGGTCGAGCGAATGACGTGGTTTATTAAGCAAAATGTAAAACTCCGCCCATCGAGCAATAGCCGTAACTTAAAGGTGAATACCCATGAAACCCGAAAATGATCATGTCTACCCTTCTCATAAAGCGCACCGACTGGAAAGTCGCTGGCGATATTGGTTACAAAATCCGTATCGCCTGTTACGCAAATATGTAAAACCGGGTGATAAGGTGATGGATTTAGGCTGTGGCTCAGGTTATTTCAGCTTACCCTTGGCCAATATGGTCGGTAGCAAAGGTCACGTATATGCAGTGGACATGCAAGCAGATATGTTATCGCAAGTATCAGAAAAATTAACTCGAACTCAGGTTGCCGGTCCTGTCAGCACTATACTCTCCAGCGGAGAAGATGTGGGTATTACCGAGTCCGTGGATTTTATCTTGGCCGCCTACGTGATGCACGAAGTGCCGAACCAAGCGTTGTTTTTTCAATCACTGCGAGAAAAACTTAAGCCTGGGGGGCAGATGTTTTTTATGGAGCCGGACTTCGTGGTATCCAAGCAAGCCTTTAAAGCGTCGTTAACCAAAGCGCGTCAATCCGGCTTCACTTCCATTACTCCCGTTCGAGCCTTGCTAAGCAAAGCCGCCATCTTGGTATAAAAAACAAAACAGAGAATAAACCCAGCTTATAAGTTAGAGCGAGAACGTATGTCGTTAATTAAAAATTCCCTAGTAAAGGCTCTGACCCATGAGGCCAGAGTTGTAGAAAAATCGGCGATCAATGAAAAGATATTCCGATTAGTTTTGAATTCAGATTTTTTTAAAAAGTACCCTTTTAAGCCAGGCGAATACTTGCATATTTTGTTACAAAGCAATAAACAAGGCGGATCAACTTTGCTCAACCGTAGCTACTCAGTTTGGCAACAAGAGCAAACTCGAGGTGAGGTAACATTAGCCATAGCTCACTTCACTGAAGGTCCAGGCGCCCAGTGGATCAGATCGTTACAACAAGGACAGCACCTGAGATTTACCGGGCCCGTTTCGGGTTTTAACCTCATTTCAGGAGCAAGCCAGCACATCATGGTCGGTGATGTGTGCGCTTTAGGTCATTTTTATCATTTACAGCAAGGCCTGAATCAACAGCAAAATATCCAGCTGATGATCTACGGTGATGATCAGCGGCTGTGTTTTTAAAATGACTCGGGAAAGGTGCAACTGGACTGGATTGAACTTCCCGGCGACCAAGCACAAAACCTCTCAGTTTCACCCGATTCAAGCAATGGCTGGCAACAACAATTGCAACAACGCCTCACGCCCTGGTTAACGGGTAAAGCCGCTTTCTACCTGGGTGGTCGTGGTGAGGTAGCAACTTGTTTAAAACGTTGGTTAAAGGCTAATGGCGTAAAGGGTACCAATATACGTTACAAACCCTTCTGGCTACCAGGTAAACAAGGCTACTAGCTTTCACTATGATGTGGCTGTCAATGTGAAAATAGCTACTAAATATATTTTGAACACGAAAGATCAACAGGCCCTAGAAATACCATCTCAATAGCTCTGTATTGGGCAGTATTTTTCTCAAGCTATATTACCTTCCACAAGTAGTTGAAAAAGGGCCGCTTGCGCGGCCAAAGGAGAGGTCTCAGCGTTAATCAATTGAATAATGCTGAGGGTGAAACTCTGTGTTAAGCCTCCAAAAGGATGTTGATATCGGTTTTAATCGCATCCGATTGAGTGCCGAAAATAGCCTGCAAATTGTCGCCCATAATCACAACCTCCATGGCGCCCAACTGTTTCAGCTTGGTTTTGTCGACATCACTTATATTTTTTACTGAGACACGTAAGCGGGTAATACAAGCATCGATGGTTTTGATATTGGCTTTGCCTCCCAGCGCTTGAATCACCTCGGTCGCCAGCTTTTCTCCCACCACAGTGGCGGCGACGTCGCTGGTTTCTTCCGTTTCTCTGCCTGGGGTTTTCAGGTTTAGCTTAGTGATCAATACCCGGAATAGGCCGTAATATAGCGCTGCCCATATTGGACCAATCACAAAGTACAACCAAGCATTCGTCGATAATGGCATGTACAGGAAGAACTGAATGGCGCCATGGGCAAAGTCAGTACTGTGTTTGATTTCCAGGTACTGGGTTAGAGCGAAGGCGATCCCGGTCAGGAAGACATGTATCACGTACAACACAGGAGCCACGAACAAGAAGGTAAACTCGATAGGCTCCGTGATGCCGGTGAGCCAGGAGGTTAGCGCTGCAGTGGCCATTAAACCGCCCACCAGTTTTTTCTTTTCAGGTCTGGCGCAATGGTACATGGCCAGGGCTGCTGCCGGTAATGCCCACATGGAGTACATAAATCCACCGGCTAGCCCGCCGGCAGTCTTATCACCGGCGAAGAATCGGTTAATTTCACCTGTTATCACCTTGCCGGTTTCGGGATCCGTATAGCTACCCACTTCAAAGAAGAAAGGTGCGTTCCATATATGGTGCAGACCGATAGGAAGCAGAGAACGCTCGCCAGCACCATAGATGCCCCATGCAAGAACAGGGTTCTGATAGGCGGCCCAGTGTGAGAATACGTCCAGGAGTTCGCCGACAGGTGGCCAGGCAAAGGCCAGAATCGTACCCACGCCAATGGCGGCTATGCCTGTGATGATAGGAACGAAGCGTTTTCCGGCAAAGAAGCCCAGGTATTCAGGCAGACGTATATTATAGAAGCGGTTAAACATAAATGCCGCGACGCTACCTATGATAATACCGCCAAATACACCGGTTTGCAGGGTCTCAACCCCGAGTATGGTGGCGTCCGTTTCCAGCCCGCGCAATCCTGTCACCACCCCTGAAGAAGCGTTCATTATGATCAGGCCGACGACACCTGCCAGTGCGGCCGCGCCGTCATTATTTTTTGACAAGCCAAGAGCAACCCCCACAGCAAACATCAGCTGCATATTACCAAATACGCCGTCACCGGCGGCAAGCATGATTTTGCTGAGTGCATCCGGGATAAAGGCGAATCCCGCATTGCCCAGCCCCAGCATTAAACCTGCCACCGGAAGCACGGCGACCGGCAACATGAGGGAGCGACCTATTTTTTGTAATTGGCCAAACAGCGAACTGTTCATGGTAATACCTTCCTTGTTATATGGATATAACCAGCACTTTACGCCATTTTTTTGGGCCGAAGGTTACGATTTAATAAGGGATTGTAAGCAGCTGCTTACAATAAGGTTTTGATCTTTACAAATGGCTGGGGTTGAATGGGTGAGGGACGTGCTAGAGGACGCAGAAATATGGTACAGCAAAAGACCATTCTAGTGGTGGATGACAACCAAGAGCTCAGAGAGGCATTAAGTGAGTATCTGGGTAAGGCAAATTTTTTGGTGGATACGGCAAGCGATGGTGAGGTCATGTGGCAAAAGTTGGCGAACAAGCAGCCTGATCTAATCGTATTGGATATTATGCTGCCCGGTGACGATGGTTTTACCTTATGCAGTCAAATTCGCAGGCGTTCGAATGTGCCCATCATCATGCTGACTGCGGTAACAGATGAAGTTGACCGAGTGGCGGGTTTGGAGGTCGGAGCAGATGACTATATTACCAAGTCATTCAGCCCACGAGAGTTACTCGCCAGGATAAAAGCCTTGCTGCGGCGCTGTCAGTTTCAATCAGGACAGGGGCCGAGTCGAGAGATAAATTTTGATGGCTGGCACCTGGATACAATTACTCGCCAACTCAGTTTCGCTAATGAACAGCCTCAGCAGTTAACCAGTGCCGATTATTCATTGCTTTACCTGTTTTTGAGCAAGCCAAATCAATTGTTAAGTCGAGATGATATTGCCCGTACCATCTGGGGTAGGGATGCAGCTCCTCTTGAGCGAGGAATTGACGTGCAGATCAGCCGCTTGAGAAAGCACCTTCACGATGATAAACGCTGCAAGATACTGACCGTCAGGCATAAGGGCTATATGGCAGCCTTTGAGTCTGTGCATGAAAGTTAATGTCCGCTGGCCTCGTTCGCTGGCCGCACGTATTTGCCTGACCTTATCCATGGTTATTCTGGTGGCAGAATTATTAGCCGGGGTGATCTGGTTTCAAAGTAGCGATCAACGCCAGCAGGATAGCCTGGTGAATACGATTGAGTCGCTGGCAGATAGCGCGGCAGCTAGCATAGGTTATTTCAAATCGTTACCCATAAATTACCGCCATCTGGTGCTGGAGCAGATCCGCCAGTTTGGTGGAACCCGCTTCTTCGTTTCATTGAATAATCGCCCGCTACCCGTTTTAGGATTAGAAGCCAGCCAAAGGAAAGAGTTGCTGCTTGATAAGGCATTAAAAATAGTCCGACGCAGGGCTGGTGAAGGAGAAGTGCGATTGGATTTTTCCAAGCGCCAGGATCTTAAAGTGTTTAACTCCGCCATCAGTATCGATAAATTACCGGCGCTTTGGTCAGGTTATAATCTTGCATCGGGGGATTTGGACTTGCCCATCATGGTGGTTCAGGTCGAGTTGTCGGAAAAGGAGTGGTTCTACCTGGCCGCTGTGCTGCCAATACCCGAAAACAGCTTTACGCCTGAGTTTATCGACAGAAAGCAGTTGCTGTTTGTTGGCTTGAGTGTGGTGATGCTGGTGGTGGTGACCTGGCTGTTGATCCGCAAGGAGCTCAGGCCGCTGAGGAGCCTGGCGAAAGCGGCGAGCCTGATGGATAGCAAATTGCAGGTGCCGCCTGTCGAGGAGGCGGGAAGTACCGAGCTACAGACGGCTGTGCATGCGTTTAATAAGATGAATCGGCGGGTGCAGAGTTATATTCGAGACAGGGAAATGCTGTTTGCTTCCATTTCTCACGATCTCAAAACGCCTATTGCCTGTTTACGCCTTAGAACTGAGATGCTGGATGACGACGCAACACGCGAGCGGTTTGAACGTTTGCTGGTGGAGCTGGACCTGATGGTGAAAGGCTCACTTCAGTGTATCCGCGACACGGATATTCTCGAAGAGGAAGAGCTGATTGATATTGACGGTTTACTGAGCCAGGCCAAGGAGTATTTTAACCGTTACCAACGCCAGGTAGAGGTCTCCGGCTCCTGTTTACAAGGGTTTAAAGGTAAACCTTTAGCAATTAAGCGCTGTATCTACAACCTATTGGAAAACGGGATCAAGTATGGCGGAAAAGTAGATATCGATTTGATCGATAACGATGACGCTATTGAACTTGTTTTTGTCGATTATGGTAAGGGAATCGATCCTGCCTTATTGCTTAAGGTATTTGAGCCCTATTTTAGAGATCAGAAACAAACCCGCTCAGGAACCGGTTTAGGTCTAACTATTGCCCGTAGTATTGCCCGAAATCATAGCGGTGAGGTTGTTCTGGAAAATCACGCGAGCTACGGCTTACAAGCTATTTTGAGACTACCTAAATGTTAAGATTGTTGTTAATTAGTTGTCTGTTTTCATTTTCTGCACATAGTGAAGTAGAAGTGATGCATTGGTGGACTGCCAAGGGAGAAAAACTCGCTTTTTCACTGCTGGAGAAAACCCTGGACGAGGCGGGTATTGGCTGGACTAGTTCTGCTGTAACTGGTGGTGGTGGTGATAGTGCGATGCGTGTGCTGCAAACCAGGGCCATAGCAGGCAACCCGCCGGGTATGGTTCAGATGGAAGGGCAGACAATTCAATCATGGGCGGCGCTGGGGTTTTTGTCGCCGGTGGATGAGCTGGCCAAACAGCAGCAGTGGGCTAAGGTATTACCCGAAATAGTTCAGCAGGTGAATCAGTACCAGGGACAGTATGTTGCCGTTCCACTAACTATCCATCGAACTAACTGGCTCTGGGCTAATAAAGTCTTGCTTGGCAAGCACAATCTATCCGTGCCGGACAACTGGCCAGAATTAATTCGAGTTATGAAGCAGCTTAAACAAAAGGGTATCAGGCCGCTGGCTCTGGGGGATGATGCCTGGCAAGTAGCGATGTTGTTTGAAAATCTGGCGCTGGCGGTGGGAGGTAAAAACTACTACCAGTCGGCATTCAGAGACTTGTCCGCAGCGGCATTGGCGAGTCCGCAAACCCTGGAGGCGCTGCGCCTGTTCAGACAAATTAGCGGTTTAGTTGAGGAGGCCGGAAGTTACGCTAGTTGGGAAAGGGGAAGTGAAGCCCTGGCCAAAGGAGAAGTGGTCTTTCAATTTTCCGGAGACTGGGTATTAGGTGAGCTGCAGGCATTAAAGGCCAGGGTGCCGGAACAAATTGCTTGTTTACCCATGCCGGGCACACGAGATTACTTTACTTACAATATGGATAGCTTTGTGTTTTTTGCCCAGTCTAGTCAGGATGATAGCCAATTCTCTAAATTGACGAAATTGTTATCGGCCCCTGAGTTTGTTAAAGATTTCAACCGTCTAAAGGGTTCTTTACCTGCCCGACAAGATATCAACCTCGATGGTTACAATGCCTGCTCCATTCAGGCGAAAACAGATTTTGAACAAGCGCAAGAAAACCAAAATTTGTTGCCGAGCCTGACGGATTCCATGTCAGTGTCTCCGGTGATGCAATCGGCAATTGTCCATGAGTTACATCGCTACTTTTTCAACCCCTCGGTTACGCCAGAGCAAGTTGTTACCCATTTAGTGGGGTTATCTCAGAGCCCCTATCTGTCGCACTAAGCCGTGCATATCTTTACAGAGGGGGCTCGGTCACTGTTAAGGAAGAGTGGGGTCACATATTAGCCAGGCATATCGAATGCTTGGCGCCCTGTAAGGGTAAGAGCCGACTACTTTCTTAATAGCCTCATCTCTCACCGCGACGTCAAGCGATAAGGTTTTGTAAAGCCCGTGACCTTCATCATGTATGTATCGTACAAAAATTTAACCCAGATCAAACATGACGCCGGAAAGAAAATTAACAATATCCGTAGAGTTTTTCGATAAAAATCCAGTTTTATGATGATCCTCCTTGTTGCTTGCAAGCTCGCATGGCCTTCGTTCGGTTCGGAATCATCTGCAACTATCGGCTTTCTCTGGGGCTATTTGACTGTTATCTGTCTTGCCGCCGTAACCTGGTTTTGATTTTTTGATTGAGGTGCTTTTATGTTTGGCTCTATGTCGCTCGCTTGCAAAATACAATTGGCTTTATGTGTCATCGGTTTGTCGCTACTAATTTCAACTGTTAGTTATTTTTACAATGACGAAAAAGAATTGGCTGAACAGTTTGCGAAGGTTAACTTGGAAAGCTCAGCCCAAAACTACTTCGATTCGGTCAATACTATGATGCTTACTGGTACGATGGCTAACCGCAAGCTGATCCAAGATAAGTTATTGCAGCAACCTGGCATTGTCGAAGCCAGAATTATACGCGGTGATAAGGTGACTGGTCTCTTTGGTCCGGGTTTCGAGGATCAAAAAGCCATGGATGCATTGGATCGTCGCGGGTTGAGTGGCGATAAATCGTTTCAGCTGGTCACAGAAAATGGCAAACGCCAATTACAATTTGTTATGCCCATGAAAGCTAGCGCAGATTATCGCGGTACCAACTGTTTAGCGTGTCACCAAGCGCAAGAAGGTGACATTTTGGGCGTGGTTAGAATGACCTACGACTTGTCTTTGGTCGATAAACGGATCCATAACTCGTTAATAAAAGTGGGTCTGATGCAAGTGGTATTGATCTTGATCGGTTTTGGAGTCCTCAGTCTGATAATCAGAAAGTTGGTGATAAATCGTTTACGAGATGTCGGCAATACCATGCGAGAAGTAGAACAAAACCTCGATTTAAACCAGCGCATCAAGGTGAATTATAACGATGAAATTGGTGAAGTTAGCGCAGCTCTAAATCGAATGATGGATAAGTTTTTGGTGAGCTTTACCACAGTCTCCGATGTTACGGGGAAGTTAATCAGTTCGGCTAAGCAAGTGGACAACATCTCTGAGTTAACCAAAGGAGCTGTACTGTCACAAAAGTCAGCAACGGTATCTGTGGCTGCGGCAATTAATGAATTGGATGCTTCTGCATCCGATGTTGAAAACAATACTCAGATCGCAGCAGAAAAATCGGTTTCCGCCGATGAAAAAGCGTCCCAAGGCTTGGCTCTGGCCCGAGAAACCCGAGAAGGTATCGATGCCCTTAGAGACAAAGTGGAGCAAAATGCTCAGATGATAACCCAGCTAAATTGTAAGACGGAAGAAGTCGGTTCAGTTTTAGATGTCATTAACAGCATTGCCGATCAGACCAATTTGCTCGCATTAAATGCTGCAATAGAAGCTGCCAGAGCAGGAGAGCAGGGTAGAGGATTTGCCGTTGTAGCCGATGAGGTTCGTACATTAGCTGTCCGTACTCATGATTCCATTGGTTTAATACAGCAAACTATCAAAGGTCTGCAAACGGATACGAGCAATGCGGTCCAGTCGATGAATGAAGTGAGCAGGCAGGCACAGGAAAAAGCGGGTGATGTAGCAAAAGTTTCTGATTTGATAAGTGATTTAAGTCAGCAGTTTAAAGAACTCGATGAGCTTAATAGTCAGGTAGCGGAAGCTGCAAAACAGCAAAACATCGCTGCTGAAGAGATCAATAAAAATGTAGTTCATATCAGTGATATAGCCGAACAATCCAGCGATGATGCCATTCGGGGTAAGCAGGTCAGTGAACAGCTACTGGAGTTATCGTTCGAGCTGGACCAACAGGTGAAGTTATTCAAAGTAGTAAAATCAGAGAAGTAGTAGGTTTGCTACCAAGTTAATGCAGAGGGTTGCTGCTTTTCCTTTGGCGCCTAAATCGGACCAAAGGGAGCAATCCTATATTGTAAAAGATGGTGGTTGCAATATCTTACCAATAGATACCAAACCGCCAGCTTGTTCCTAAGCGTTAGTCTTGGCTTGCCTTTTGGCTAATGCACTGCTGAGCGCCTAGTAAAAATAACTAGCCACACCTACTAACAGTTCAGTATTTTCATGACCTTTTTTTATCCCGAAACTCAAGAGATTTTAGGGTAAAGGACGGCTTTATCGGTCAGTCTGGATTTGCAGCTTGTCTAAGTTATGACGATGATGAAAGAATAGAAACGGGCCCGTACATGTAGAGGTTCAAAAGCTAACCATGAAAGAATCAGATTGGAAAAAATTTAAAGAGATTAAGGATAAAGCCATCGAAAAGTATTGTACCTTGGTTCTTGGCGAGTCTGAGGTGGTCATTACTGACAACTCGGAACATGTTCACAACCGATATTTATCACTGTATAAACTTATTCAAAATAGAAATAAGCAGATGGCTAGGTTATTCGACGGTCATAGTAGGTCAAAAGCCTCAATGCAATTAATGCTAATCCGTATGGAAGGGCTCGCTGATAAGGCACTGCTTAGTCAGCTGTCTGATGAATTTCGTGACGGAACCGATCCGGAAAGGATTTTTGCTTGTACGCCTAAAAGAGCCATCAAGCCTAATGAATAGAATCTATTTCCCAATAGAATAAATTCGAAACCAGTGATTCAACTAACGAGAAGATTTAGAGTTCAATGAGAGAATCGTTAAGAAAAAAAATTATTTATGTTTGCGACAAAAAAATTGGTAGCAAAGGGGCAGATGTAGGTCTGTCATTCTATGCATTTTTTGCTAATAAAAATGATGATCCCGAGCTTCTAATGGAGGCTGCCGAATGGGGGATTATGAGCCAAAAACTAGACCACTTTGAAAAGGCGGTAAAAATCAAGCGTATGGTAGAGGTTATGGAGTGAATTTGAGCCTGTTAGAAAATCCATGAGTGAATATGCACCAGTATACTCAACGTGAAAAACGAATACTTTTCTTGGAGGTAATAGTATGTCTTGTGCCTTTATACGGTGTTACAAAAGTATATATTTTCCCTTGGTTGGAAAGCTATATCAATGTGGCCCACTGCCATAACTACGGGATAATTTCTGGTACCCAGGCCTACCAGATACACATATGGCACAAAGGCTAAATTAAAGCCTATCTTTTTATTTGTTTTGTTAGCATTTCTTGTTGCAATGAGTATTCGTGGTTATTTAGAGTATTCTCACAGTACGCTCTGGTTTATTAACCAAGGCAGTCTCAGGGTTTAAGGAGAAAACATGACTGAAATAAGGAAACTAACTTGTCATTGCGGTTCAGTGGAGCTTGAAGTGACACTTGCTGAAGGCCTTCGGAATATTCGTCGCTGTGACTGCTCCCTTTGCAGCCGTAAAGGTTATGTGATGGCGAGTGTTCTGTTAAAAGATATTCGCATTTCTAAAGGTGAGAACATCTTGTCCCTCTATCAATGGGGCACAAAGGTAGCAAAACATTACTTCTGTAGCCAATGTGGCGTTTATACTCATCATAAAAGAAGAAGTAATCCTAAAGAATTTGCATTAAATATTGCGTGTATTGAAGGTGTGTCACCTTTTGTATTCGGAAATATCCCCATAGGAAATGGTGATCTAAATGCTCCGTTACCAGGCATCGATTCATAATAAGTCCAGTCAGCAGGAACTTTGTAAGCCGTGCTCATACTAACGGTTAGCAAAACCCCAAACTCCATGTGTTAAGTTGCTTGTGATGCCAGAGGTAAATAGTCGATATATCCTGGTGCGCTTATTGTATAAGAACGAGTGCTATACTGTGTAGCTAGTGCCCGTCCTGAAACTCATATATTTATTCTTCCGTCATATTCTTAGCATCCAAGCTTGTCGTTTTACGAAAGCTTAAAGTTAGTCACCACTATCGTAACGAACTCAGTCATTGTCAGCTTGCCTGGTATGGTCCGACATCTCGGTCTAGTGACTTTTAGCGTGCTCCGTGATCGCGGTCAAGCCGCTGGATTCCGAGATGTCGGACCACCACGTGCGCGAGAATGACAAGATAGCGTTTCAGGATGGACACTAGCTAGCGGGGCCAAGGTTTTATACTGTTAGATCAGATTTTGATTTGGGGTAAACGGGATACGATATTACGACCTAGACATGCTGCATACGATCTTCGGAGATATGACGCTTGTAGAGTTTGAAAATTGTAATTGGAAAGTATCCAAGTTTGGTTAACCAGAAAAGCTTGTTTTAAGGCGAATTTTTAGCATCAGTAAAATGATGTAGCCCAAGATTTCGGAGCTTTTTCACACTTTTCCCTCATATCTTTCAGCGAGCTACAGCCAAAGTAGTTAACAATACCAGAATTATTTTGATAACTAAGTTAGTAGCTGTGTCTATAATATTAAGCACACTAAAAGTATGGGTTAAATGCGAGCCTGGCCAATGAAAAAAGTTATGGTAGTTGATGATTCCAACGTGATGAGAGACCTGATACACCACTTATTGACTGAGAAACTGGCTAATAAGATAGTAATTAAGGAGTGTGAAAACGGGGCTGATGCCGTAGCTACTCATTCACATTTTTTGCCGGACCTGGTCATTACCGATATCGTGATGCCGGAGATGGACGGCCTTGCATTGATTAGTTATCTGAAAAGTAATAAAAATGTATTGGTTTTAGCTATTTCTTCAGGCTTTAACCAAGACTCGGGGTCTCATGCTGCGTTAGGTGTTGCTGGCTGTTTGGGGGCCGATGTAACGCTTTGTAAAAGTAAAGTTATCGCTGAGTTAGGCGATTTGGTTGAAAGCTTATTACTCACCAATTCTCCCGTTAAAAACGGAAATCATGATGCTTTAGAATCCGGTTCAAATGAGCCTACGGTGAAGTTAATCTGCCCAAATTGTGGTTCTGAAAGTGTGGGGAGTCAAACTATCAACGGTTTGGATATAGGTGACAAAAAATGTCCGATTTGTTCGTTTACCAGTCAATCTTATGAATTTGAAGAGTAAAGAGTTGAGTTTCAGGATGGACATTAGCATTGTCGTCCTCGTATAAGGAGAACCAATGTCTTTGCCGCGTGCACGGTCTCAAGTGGAGCAGTTCTCTAGCCGTAGGTCTAAGTTATTAATGCGAACTTGAATATTTCAAGTACCAAAGCATAGCCAGATAGGCGTATTTATCGTGTGGGATTTAGTAAAGCTAGTTACTGATGTTATTACTACATAGGGTCAGCAAAGTGGATTATCGTATGTTTCAACCAAGGGCGGCATGATACTCAATTTAGGAAATACGATAGCGAAGAGATTGATGGGGCTGAACTAGGTACATAAAGACCTTAACCCCATCATAAAAGGAGGAAGGATGGACACGGAAGAACGATTAAATCAATTGGGCTTAACCTTACCTGCAGCTTCAAACCCGGCTGCTAACTATGGTAACTGCATTCTTACGGGGAGCCTGTTATATGTGTCAGGAAAAGGGCCGACTGCAGTGGGAGGTGCTGTACCAAAGGGAAAGTTAGGCCGCAATTATTCTGTAGACCAAGGGTATGAGTTTGCTCGGCAAACCGGCTTAGATATTTTGGCCGTGGTGAAGCAACATGTGGGCTCGTTGGACCGGGTGACTCGTGTGGTAAAGTTGCAAGGGTTCATTAATGCGACGGAAGAGTTTGAAGAGCACCCATTAGTTTTGGATGGGTGTTCTGATTTAATGGTGGAAATCTTCGGTGAGAGGGGAGTACATGCCCGCTCCGCCTTTGGTGCCGCCTCCCTTAGAGATAACTTGCCTATCATTATCGATTCAATCTTTGAAATTGATGAAAAGAGGGACAATGTCCGCATTTAAAATACTTGTTGGGGCTGCACTGCTGGTTTTTGGACTTATCTGGTTCAGACTGTGTGAGACCTACTTCAGTTAAAAGGAATCTTTGAGCTCCAGCTATGTGGAGCTCAAAGGTCTGTAAGTCCAAAAATATATTAACCAGCAAAAAGGTCTTTTACCTCACTATTTCGATTAATGACTCGCTTCTCCAGTTCGATTACAATGGCGTCGTTGAAAACCCACTAGTGCAGCATCAAGTTAGCCATATTTTTGGAAATGTAATAGTCAAAACGCATCCTTGATTAAGTTCAGCATATCGGGTTGATATCCAAGTAACTTCGCACTCCATTGGGAGCAAATGTTTCCAGCTGGAATTAAGCACGTAATAAGATAAGGGACATATATTGTTTAATACAAGAGGCATAAAATGAGAATTTGGGTTGACGCAGATGCTTGCCCCGTCGTAATCAAAGAAATTCTGTTTCGAGCCGCACAGCGTACGGGTATTGAGATGACGCTGGTGGCTAACCATGCGGTGCGTATTCCCCCATTAAGAAACATTAAGATGCTCCAAGTATCCTCTGGTTTTGATGTTGCCGATGATGAGATAGTAAAAAGGCTGAGCGCTGGTGATCTGGTTATTACGGGCGATATTCCGTTAGCGGATGAAGTGATTGAAAAGAATGGCTTCGCTCTAAACCCGCGAGGGGAAATGTACACTAAGAGTAATATCAAAGCACGCCTCAACGTGAGAGATTTTATGGATACCATGCGGGCCAGTGGCGTGAATACAGGTGGCCCGGCGGCGTTAAGTCAAAGCGATCGACAAGCATTTGCCAATGAACTGGATAAATTATTAGCCAAGCATGGAAAAAATACATAGCGTTTAACAAGGTACATCCAGTACAAAAGGAATAATGAGAAATGGAAAACTTGAACATTGCCGCTGCGCAATTTAAGGCTATAAAGGGCAATATTCAGGCAAATATTCAAGCACACCTAACCATTATTCAGCAAGCCGCAGAACATGGCGTCAATCTGATTGTTTTCCCCGAATTGTCACTCACAGGTTATGAGCCCGAGTTAGCTCAACAGCTGGCATTAGATGGGACTGAACCAATACTGACGCCACTTTATGAAATCGCAAAGGCCCAAAATATAACCCTGGTAGTGGGCTGTCCTGTTATTTCCAAGACTTTAACCCCCTACATAGGCGCGCTGGTGATCCAGGCAAGTGGCTGTCAAAACATTTACAAAAAGCGGTCATTGCATCCTGGCGAAGAAGTCTACTTTCAAGCTGCTGATGACAACTATCTATGTCTTAAGACTGGAGATGAACGTGTCAGCTTTGTCATATGTGCGGATATCAATCAGGGGAAGTATGCCCTACAAGCGCATGGTATGGGAGCAAGTGTCTATGCAGCTGGTGTGCTGATGACGCAAGGGGGAATGAAAGAAGCGCTCGACAACCTTTCTGGTTACGCGGCGCAATATAATATGCTGACGCTGATGGCTAATTTTGTCGGCTCTTCGGGTGGTTATCAAACCGCAGGTCAAAGTGCTATCTGGCGTCCGGACGGCAGTTTATTACAGGCGGCGGACAACACACGATCGGGTTTTGTGATGGCACAAAAAAGGCAGGGTCACTGGTGGGGTAAGTTTGTCACTGTTTAAAGTGAGGGAACCCATCAAATAACGGTAACAATTGTGGCGGTCTTTGTGGTGCAGGTGCAATCTGCGAAGCCTGTGCCGGCAAGGTTCGCCGAACGCGCATCCATGCATTTAACATCTCATCCCTGAGATGGATTCGGCTCCTACCGATCTATCGTGAGCTGTTACCCAAGTTTGGTCAGTCCCAAAGCGAGCAAGCCTTCACCGAGAATGAAGGCTTGCAATTGTTAAGAAATGGGTAAATATTCAGCTGGCGGAATATTATTCAATTTTTCCTGAATGAAGTCTGGCCACTTTCCGGCAAACAGGCACTCCAGCGCCTGCCCGACACCGACATTATTTTTCTGGCACGTTGATATATAACTGCGAACCCGGCAAAAGACCTTGGCTCCCTCCATGGAGCGGAAACAGCCAGAGATTTTTTGCTGCACCTTTGCCATTCTGATATCCCTCTCTCCTTGGTTGTTGGTGAAGGGAACCTCTGGATTATCCATGAATCGCAGCACATCATCCTCAAAATCCCTGAGCCGCTCTAGTAAGTTCCTGGCCTTGCTGCGGGCGACCCGGCCCTTTTTCTTCTTACCCGTTTGCGGCGGTGGCGGGGGCGGGCACTCCCGCTCCGCCTTATCGAGCAAACTCTGATACTTTTTCCGCCACTGCAACGCAGTATCGTTATCAAGCTGGCCACCGGCATCATTTACTGCATCATTGATTTCAATGAGCCGTTCATACATCCCATTAGCCCACTCTTGCCCGTCTTGCTCATAGGCGCGGGTAAGTTCCCGCAGGTGATGGGCATTGCACAAACTGTGGAACACTTGCGTATAGCGGTAATAAGGTTTCCAGTGGTCATGGCAGAGTGTCCCGGCGAACTGAGGCAGTATGCCTATTTCATCCATTGCCTCCTTACCGCGTTTTGCGTGAGGCTCAAACCAGGTCCACTCTCCGTTCGATGCATTATGAAGCCAGATGCGCTTGCCGCCGACATTAATACCCGTCTCGTCCGCGTGAATTAACCCGCCATTGATGAGTTCGAGCTTGGCCAGCGTCTCAAAGTCAGCCAGCATGTGGTAAGCCAGCTTGTTAAAGTTGAACAGTGAGCCGGTACTCAAGGAGATGCCAAACATTTCATCAAAATGCTGCTGCACCCGGTCATAAGGAATGAGTTGGTACACTGACATATAGACGGCGTTCGCCTTAATCGATGCACCATACTTAGCCGCCCTGTCCACGTCAGCAGGGAAATCAGCGGTAAACCGGTTGCCCTGCGCGTCTTCCAGAATTTGTGCCCGGTATTCTTTAACCCAGCGGGAAATTTGGATATCAAATACCTGGCGACGGTCATAGCCTACGTCATGGTACTGCCCTGGCGGCAAGCTATCCCGGTTGACCGGAACCTGAATAATTTCGTCCGGATCATCGACTGGCTTGAGCGTCTTGCCCTCGCGGCCTTTTTGCCCGCCCTGTTTATTGGTACTTTTCTTTCGCTCTTCTTTAGGGCGGTTGGGGTCTTGCGAGGGCGGCTTGCTGCTATTTCGGCTATTAAGAGACAGGCGACCAAACAATAGCTTGACCAGCAGCAACATCATTTGTACGGCAGCCACTAAAGCAGGAGATGCGGCCTTGTCATTTTTCAAGGCGTTTTCTACTTGCTCAATGGTGGCGTTGACATCCAATGACTCGGGTATCAACGTTGCTGTGTTTGTCTGCTTATTCATGGGGCTATTATACCCTCTGTTTTTTCGGGCAATTTTTTGCTTCTGTAAGCCAATCTAAGGCGTTGTATTTTTCTGTGCCGGGGGCGCTATGCTTGGTGTACACCTGTTGTTTTGGCGCTCTTGTGGTTAAGTTAATCGTTGCTTACAAGCGCTCATTACAGTGACGCATGAAAATGCACTAAATCAGTCAAAACCGTGTCAAGAAGTTTTGAAAAAAATAATGCATTTATTGCGGGGTTTTTAGCCAGCTGAATAGTTACAGAAATGGCAGCTTTTGGGGTTAAATAATTGTCCCAGACTGATTGATACAAAAGGTGGGAATCACTTCTCAATTTTTTAATCCTGGCCAGTTCAAACTCGGTCAGACTACGGTCCTCAATGGTTTGCAGGCGTTATATCTGATGAATTTGTTCATAGTTATCGTGTCCAGGCAGCAATTCTTGAGTGATAAATATCATCGCATCCGTTTTGTTTATACGCCAAAGCACTGCTCATGGTTGAACCAGGTCTAGATTTGGTTTGGCATCTTATTACGAAAGTTACTCAAGCGGGGAAACTTCACCAGCTTGGAGGATCTACGAGGGAAACTGACCCGGTTTATCAGCTATTTTAATAAACAGCTGGCGAAACCATTTAAATGGACTTACAAAGGGAAGGTATTGACGGCCTGATCAAATAACCGCCATTTTTGAACGTATTTATGACCCGAGGTACTAAGTGCCTAGGTAAAAGTTATTCTGAATTTAGATGGATAATTAGACAGAATGTTTTTTACACACTTGGTCAGATTTTCAAATGTTTCAAAAGCGCAGGTGGAAAGCCATTCATACTTAATTTTCCGCCATAGTATTTCTATGATATTCAGCTCTGGCGAATAAGCTGGCAGATTGCGTATTCCGGTGAACGTGAACACTTAATTTTTCAATACATTGCTCTCCCACATTTTTAACCCAGGTGTTCACCATGGGTCAATGAATTATGTTTTTTCCGCATTGATTCTCTTTTCAGTTTGATCCGATGGGCGTTGTGCATTAATTGAACTAAAATGGCATCAGCCAGCGTGTTGTCTCCTATCGATTCATACCACTGCTCAGTGGGTAACTGGCTGATTATCGCGGTGGCTGTATTGCTATGGCGATCATCCATGATTTCCATTAAATCATTTCTTTGCGCCGCTTTTAACGGCTCCAGCCCCCAGTCGTCCAAGATGATTAAGTCAATCTTAGCCAGTGCTTTCAGCGCCTTACTGTAAGTTCCATCGGCTTTTGCTTGAGTTAACTCCAGCAATAGTCGGGAAAGCCGGTAGTATCGGGTGCTGAATCCTTTAAGGCAGGCCATATGACCCAATGCGCAGGCTAGGTAGATTTTACCGCTGCCGCAGGGGCCGGTAACCAGCAGGTTCTGAGCTTTAGTTAGTGTCTGAACGAAAACTCCTAGAGCTAGAGTGCGCAAGGCTTTCAGGCAGAATTCGTAATCGAAGTTTTTAAGTTTTGGGTGATATTTCATAAATAGCCCCAATTTTTAGGTGTTTTCTGTATTAGCATCTAAATCTTCGTTTTTAAAACCCTTCTACAGCCCTTATGAATAAAGGGTTGTAGAGTTTTCGGTCAGGTACTAGTTAACCAGTCACATTGTACTAACGCCGCGACTTGGGACTGCTGTAATCCTCTGGGATGCTGATAATCAATTTCCCTGACATTGGCGTTAAGTTTGAACTTTTCGCCTCGGATCAAGCGTTGTTGTTTCCGGTTTTCTCTTTCCTGGCTTTCCGTATCCACCAGTAAATGAAACCGCTCTGCGAAGGAGAGTCCTTCATACGTGCCAGGTTGCTCATTCTGACTTTGTAACGCTTGTGCCATACCACTGAGTTTCAATCGGCGTAGCTGTAATAAGGTCTGGTCGATCATCAATTATTCTCTCTCTAGTGGAAGCTTTTAGGGCCACGGATGTTTTCGTGATCTTGGGGTAATGAGACCGGTTTTATTTGTGAGTCTCGAGGTAGTTTGTCTTGATTGCTTTGCAGGATAGCTTTGATATTTTTGAGCTTTACCATGGCTTGTCAGTTGGCAATGGCACAAGCGTTGTTGAGACGTTTGGCAGGATAACTTCGGTTTAAATTTAGCAGTCCCAGACACACCCGATAAGCTTGCTCCGGGTGATGTTTGCGTGCCAGTTGTCCCTGTACCCAGCGTAACACTTCAGGCCCGATATCTTTTGCCCAGTTCTTTAATCTGCCTGGCGTCCACTGTTGATGTTTAGCATGCTTTTTAGGCATATGACCCGGCTCAGTAGTGGTGCCGGCATGATATCTACGCACATGGCTGGCAACGATATGATGCTTGAAATAGATCTGCATCAGCTTATCGCTGGCGTGAAGCTCAACCTTTTCCCCAACCAGGTGATGTGGTATCGAGTACAAGTGCTGGATGTGGTAATCGATATTCACCTTAGCGGTTTTAATGTCGGTGTATTGGTATGGATGTTTAGGCAAGGGGTTTAGCAACGGCTTATCCAGCTGTTCGAACCATTGCAGCCGATTTCCCGGCATTTGTTTAAACGGTTTCTGGTTAACGTCTTCCAGCAACTGAGCAATGCACAAGTTCAACTCAGCGAGCGAGAAGAAGGTCTGATGGCGCAGTCTGGCCAGGATCCAGCGCTCAATGATCTGCACGCCAACTTCCGCTTTGGCCTTATCTTTGTTATGTGCGGCAGTACATAACAAAGATTATGTTCTGCCGATTAATTAGCGCGAAAAGTCTTTTTTTAGATGCTTTGAACCCCTTGCTACACAAGGGGATTGGTCAACGCCCAGAATTGCTGTTGTCGCCGGCTTTATGGGTTTGGCGCATCGAACGTTTTTGTTTCTTGAGCCAGTGTAAATAGTGGTCGCAGAATTGGGAGTAGCTACAGCAGCGGTTAGGATATTGCTGGCAATACTCTTCCCATAGCAATAACTTAGTCACGCCTTTGCGCTTCAGCTCCTGGTGCACTGTGCACCAGTCAGGTGTATGGAATCGTTTGGATACCCGGGTATCCGCTTGAGGGTAAAACAGCCGGGCCAGCTCACTGTCATCCAGCTTGTCTGACAATGGCCAGGAAAGCGCTAACTCGTTGGCTTTTACCAGCAGTTTCTGAATAGCACCAACACTAATCTTAGTGCTGGCACTGATTTGACGGATGCTAAGGCCAGCATCAAAGCGTAGGCTTAAAACTTCTCTCATTTTACGCATTGTTATCCTCTTTGCCGTCATAACCCTTCCTCGCTGATAAATGTAAGGTCAGGTTATCAAAAGATATTAATAATCAATGCATTGAAAATTATTCCGGTTGATGGTGAACATCGATTCCGGAAATGAGGTAAAAAGTGTTCACGTTGCTCCGGAATCAGCGTTCACGATGGGCTGGAATATGCAGGCAGATACAGCACCAAAACACCCTCTGTTATCCAGTCACTGCATTTCTCTTTAAATTTCGCAGAGCGGTGAAAGATGCGTTGTCCAGAAAAACGACTGTTAGTTTTTTCTTTGCGGTGTGTGACTTATTTTCTATCAGCTTTTCAAACGCCTCGATGACTGTGTCAGTAGTAACGTGACCTTCGGTGCTGTGGTAAACCAGCTTTCCTTGGTGGCTTAAAAAGCCAAGTACGTTCAATCGCTTACTATGCGAATAGGCAGGAAATGCAACGGCTCACCGACTGGGCTCCATGCGTAAGGTAAGTTTGATTTTTGGCTGAAACCTGATTCATCGAAATAATAGAGGTCCAGCACTCGCCTTCTTGTTCAAGCTTTATAAATTTATTCAGGGTGTTGTAACACTTTCGGAATGCCTCTTCATCACGCTTTAGTTTGAGTGAATGTCTGGCTCTTTTATGGCTGTAGTTAAATTTTTTTCAACGTTCGCTTAATCGTTGAAACGCTGGCTTTTTTGCCGCTTTCTTTCTCCATCAGGGACTGGGCTCGCTTGAGTTGATGAGGCTCCTCATCCACAAGCTCTTTCAGGCGCTGTTTCTCCTCATCCGTATAAATAGTGGGCCGCCCCGTTCGCTTTGCGTCATAAAGGCTTGAGATCCCAAACTCTTCCCAGCAATCGATCCATTTAGAAAGCGTCTCCAAGCTGGTATCGAAGATATCCGCTAGCTGCTTAATATCGTATCTCTTATGGCTGAGTAGGATGGCATGAGCCCTGATTCGACAACGATGTTTGGGGTGATTAGCCACAGCTTCTCTAAGAGTAATTTGTTCGGCCTCAGTAAGGTGCCATACTACTTTCACGGATTGGTACGCATGATGTTGAAAATTGATGCATGTATACTGGAGTCGGTGAAAAAACGCAAAAACATCTGTGCCGCTGCATAAAAAACAAACAGGAACCAGATCTGAAAACTTATGCTCACCTACTTAGGCACTTACAGCATGCAACACTTCAGCAATGACTTTTTTTGTTTGGGGAGGTTTAGTCTGGGGTGAGTGGTCCGGCATTAGTGTTTTAAAGGGTCTACCCTTATAACCTAAAGCCGGAGCCTGCCTTACTATTTTGCGAGTTTCATTTCCTCAAACGGAACATAGTACGTCATATGAGCCATCTCAAAATCTTTGACTCTTTTGCCAGAGATTGCAATAGAGCCTGAAAAAGATATTGGAAGGTAAACCGCCTTTTCATGTAATTCAGTTAATACTATTTTATAATTCTCTCTTCTAACATTGTCGTCTGCTGTCAACAGCGCTTCAGTTATTAGTTTGTCAATATACTGTTTGTTTTCCAATCCTTTTTGAGCTTCAAAGTCTGCATTGTTAGATCTTCTCATTCCGCTCATAAACACATGAGGTTCATAAGGAACACCCCAAGTTCTGTTAAATGCCAGATCAAACTCACCTTTATTTTGCATTGAGAAAAACACAGATTTTTCCTGAGCAATCAGATTTATTTTTATACCAATGTTTTGCAAAGAGCCCTGAACATATTCAGCGATAGACTTCATAACTGCATCTTTGCCATAATATAAAAGCCCAAATTCAAGTTCGACATCGCCTTTGGAACGTATTTTCTTTTCTTTGTCGTATAACCAACCTGAATCATCTAATATCTTCTTCGCTTTTTCAATATCAAATCCATATGGTTTTAGTGGGAGTTCTGCATAGGGAACACTCTTTGAAAATAGAGTATTGGCCGTCGTATAGGCCCCATTTAACACCAGTTTATTGAAACTCTCTTTATCTACAGCATGGTTTATTGCTTTTCTGACCGCGACATCATCTAAGCCTGGTTTTGTTGTATTTAAAGTGATGGTTCTGGTTGCGAATGGCGTAGAGAGCTTTACATTAAATTCGGGGTCATTTTGCAATCGCTTAAAGGTATCTGGATGTACCTGACCAGGTTTACCATAAAGCAGGTCTACTTCACCGGTTTCAAGCGCTATCGCCCTTGAATTTGGATCATCGATAATTTTTACAACAATCTTTTGAATCTCTGGTTTTTCTCCCCAGTAATTCTCGTTTCTAACAAATACATCTTGAGCACCTAAGGTAGACGACTCAAAGACCCATGGCCCTGTTCCAATTGGGGACTTTATCCCGTCAGCGGTATTTCCACTTTCTGTAATTTGTGAAGGGGCGATAAACCTAATAGGTCTTATCAGGGTTAACTCCTGTAGAGCTGGATAGTAACTATCTTTAAACGTCACTTTGACAGTGTGCTTATCAACTACTTCGGCACTCTTTAACATTTTCATGATTTGAAGCCATTTCAGCTTCTCAGCGTTCATTAATAGCGCGTCAAAATTAGCTTTTACCGCTAACGCATCAAACTCTTCTCCATTTGAAAACTGAACGTCTTCCCTTAACTTGAAAGTGTATTCTGTAGCATCACTATTGATACTCCAGCTTTTCGCTAGCCATGGTTTAATTTCTCCATCTTTACTATATTTAACAAGAGACTCATAAATCATGGCTTGAGCATACATTTGATTAGGGATAGTCTGATGAGGATTTAACGGACCTGCATTTTTATCCCATGCAAAGATTAAAGTATTATCGCTTAACTTATCGTTACCACATCCCGAAACCGCCAATAACAATAAACAAACAAACATCAACATTTTAATTCGACACATAATGTTCTCCAATTTTTATTTTTAACAAAACTATACACTTTTCATTAAACCTATTAAGGAAGCGATCAACATTCATACGCCTTAAGGCGATTACGATTGTTCGCCATAAGGCTTATGTCAGGTTGGTATGATCCACGCAGAATAAAAACAAGGGTTATTCAACACTCTTTTAAAAAAACCGAGAAAAATAAGAGCAAGTTTTAAAAAATCCTCTTATATTACCCATTTTCCGGCCTCAACCTTTGCACTTTTGCCAAATGAACGCCATAGAGTACCAACGCTATCCCGATGGTTTCTGGAATTCCCAGACTCTCATTTAAAAGAAAGGCTGACAATATAACGAGAAGAGGCCGCTGTAAAATACCAATAATGGAGATTTTGGTGGAACCCAGAACTTTCAGAGCCGATAAAAATGCCAAATTCCCAATGACTGCGGCAAATCCAAGCCAAAAGCCATACCCTATATAACTTCGATCAATCTCTTCAAAGGAGAGATAGGGAATGGCAAAGATAGCCACAATACCATTGAGAAGAAAGATATAGTTAGCAATCAATTTTGGTCTAAATGTTGCGGTGATTTTATCCATACGAGTTCGGTATATTGTGGAACCGATTATGGCCAAAGCGATAAAGAAAAACCCTGTTGGATCACTGATAGAGAAATCTTGTTCCATAATATTTAGGGAGAGAAGTACTCCCAAAAAACAACAGCAAAAGCCTCCCCAAAAAGTGGCTCCTAGCCGCTCCTTTCCTAGCATGGAATTGACAATAGCCACAAAGGCTGGAGTCGTTGTGACTGCTGTTATCAGGGTTATCGATGTTACATACTGTAAGGCAAAGTAGATAGCAACATTTGTCCCCAAAAATAAAAGTGACACAAACAACATACTAAGGAGGGCTTTTCCTTTGACTATCCGAAACCCTCCACAGAAGGGAAGAATGATCACTCCTGCCGCAAGGGTACGAAGAATAAGCAAATCAAGAGGGGCTATAGCCATTTGATAGCTAAATTTGACCACAATTGGCTCAATAGCCACTGCCAAAAGCGCCACAATTAAGGGAAGAGCCACCATAAAAGAGGCATTGTTACTGCTCTGTCTCATACTTCGCCTCAGGCCACAATAATTGGCAATAGATAGCCACCAGAAACAAGATTCATCTTATTTATCTGAGGGTCATCGCTAATAATATTGGCCCGGGAAAGCACTGTCCCCGTAAAGGCACCATTGATATGGTGAGGGCATATATCAAATTCAATATGATGGGTAATTAAAGACCCATCTTCATCAATATCCCACACCTCAGCCTTTGGATAGGAAACCCGTTTTTGAAAGATATAGCCGAATTCCGTTGACCGTTTTTCGACAATCGCTTTCCATGAATCTAAGCTGTGGTTACTGCCAAATTCGACTCCTTTTCCAAACCCGGCATCAGAAGGTTTGGTGATCCATTCCTCCCTGTTTTCTATGATCTCCACAAGCACCTCTTTTTCATAAAAACCATTAACTGAATAAGGTATTATCTCCGCAAGGTCACGCTTCTGTTGCTCCGAAAGCCCCAGCGTCTCTTGTAGTCTTGTATTGGAAAGAAGAGCAAAAGTCTCTTTGTTACGAGTCAGCCAGACACGAGTCGCATTGATAAGTAGGTATTTTTCGGGATTATTACAGATTGTCAAATAATCATCCAGATACTCTCCATCCTCTTTATACTGTGTCATATAGACGGAGTTTCTCCAAATCATATCAATGGGGATATTGCCAAAATAAGGAGTATCATTCTGCAACCGAATATCATAGGGAAAACAGGTTAAAACTTCAATCTCTTGATGATACTTCTCCTTGGCTTTCTCCATAATCCGCTGAGCCATAGTGGGCAAATCTGTGAATTTTGGCGCATAACCATGCTCAATGACAAGGGCTACCGTTTTAGGAAACTTTTTTGGGAATCGCTCTTGGTACTCTGCTATAAACCACTCAAGCATTGCCTCGGTGATATTATGTTTTTTAGAAGAAAAACCAGCCTTAGAAAGCGTAATGTCAGCCACTTGTTGTACCGTATCATAATAACTTATAGCCAAAGGAGCGGCTTGATTAACCTCAATAACAGAAGCCGTCCTAGCAACTGGATCAATATAACTATCAAATCGTCGATGCCTTCGTTTTAAAGAGAAGTCAGACTCATAAGAGCACTGATTTACCAGTTCACGGCCTCCCTCAGTTAACGAATTCATAAGTCGTTCAAAAACCTCTTTACCCTCCGAAGAAAGCGCATATTTCTCAAGAGAAATCAGCGCTTCTGTCAGACTATCAAACTTAATTAAACTATGCTCTATTAATTCCTTATCTAAGATAAAAGGGATTTTTATAAAGGGAAGTTTTTGCCCACCAATTTCCAAATTATTCGCGTACGCATGCTTTTCGAGTTCGTCAAATAGGTTTTTACGCTCTTGTAGTGATATGCTTTTTAGGTTTTCGATAAGCTGATTTTGTTTCATTATATTATTCATTATTTAAATCCAATCACTATTATTCCAGAGTGATAAGTTTGCTCCAATATTGCGGTCGAGGGCAGTTTGATAGACTCTCCGTGCTACCAAAAGATCCTGAAAGCCAAGTCCTGTTGGAGCAAAAAATATGTTTTCACTCCGATCTTTTCGACCCTCTATATATCCCGTTAGAATGGGCGCTAAATCTTCCACCTGCTCATCGATGATATACCCCTTTTGATAGGCTTTAGCATGAGTCTGCACGCCTCGGTGCTTTCCCTGCTCCCAAATATCAGCAACAATTCTATCCATTCGTTTAAGAAGTCTTGCTTGCGATTCATAACAGCCTATATTAATGCAGGTCACTCCCTTCTCTTTTACCCATTTAGCTTTGACAACAGGCTCCAATACATTGGGTAGGCAGGTTACAATAAGTTCTTTTTCAGCTACGGCCTCTTTGGCTGAGTGGACAGGAATTATAGTCAGTCCCGTTTTTTCACCCATCTTTTCAGCAAAGCGATATTTTGATTCTCCGCGAGAGAAGATATGAACCTCTTTCAGGTTGGGTAGTGCTTGATTGAGTGCCAAAAGCTGAGTCTTCATATTGACTCCAGCGCCTACAAGACCAATACTTTCCGTTTCTTTGTTAGCCAGTTTTTGAGCTGCAAGCATTGTTACTGCTCCAGTACGGGTGGCACTAATTACCTGTGCATCCATAATCGCCGTGGGGGATTTGGTCTCTGCATCGAAAAGGGTAATAATTCCCGTTGCTCGGGGGAGCCCCTTTAATACATTGGGAGGCATAGCTCCAAGCGCCTTAAAGCCATAAATATCAGAACTCTTTGTATCGGATATAAGCGCGGAGAGAATATTTACAAGCCCCTCACTCTTATCATTTTCTGAAATAGGCCGTTTGAGCGTTGTTTTTGAGGGCTGTAAAATTTTCTCTTCCTGTAAGAGATGAAACCCCTCTTCAATATCATTGGCTGCGGCCACAATATCACTTCCTCCACACCGTATAACATCTTCAAGTGTAAGAAAACGGGTTTCTTGACGATAGTAGCTATCTGTCTTCACTATAGATACATCCTTTTATTTAATGGTTCTGACAGAAGAAACATTCTTATTTCTCTGTCATTTTTTGTAACTAGCTCAAATATTTTATTATGCACCTTAGCGATAAACCAATTGACTTCCATGTGATCATTTAAACTATTGGCAGCTGAAGCCCACTATTTCTTATGATTAACAATATTAATAAAACCATTTAGGTCACAGTAATGATTTGTTTTCAGTCGTTTAATTCTCTGCCACTTCGCGCAGACCTGCTACAGGTACCTTATCGAGGTAGTCCATGCTCATATAAGCTATTTTCTGCTTTCGACATATACCCGCTTTTTTAGTTGTTTCAGCCCGTAGCATATTTAAGGCGAAGTGACGCAGGTTAGCCAGGATCTCAGGGGGTATTGTCTCGATAAATGGTACCCATAATTGTTCTTTTAACCTTCTTATTACTATTTACCATAACATTTGCGATGTTATAATATAACACTTCAGTGCGTCACAATAGAATTAGAAATAGCTTAAACTTTTGTAACTATTCAGCTGGCTGAAAACCCTGCAATAAATGAATTATTTTTTTTCAAAAGTTGTTGACACGGTTTTGACTGATTTTGTGCATTTTCATGCGTCACTGTAATGAGCGCTTGTAAGCAACGATTAACTTAACCACAAGATCGCCAAAACAACAGGTGTACGCCAAGCATAGCGCCCCCGGCACAGAAAAATACAACGCCTTAGATTGGCTTAAAGAAGCAAAAAATGGCCCGGAAAAACAGAGGGTATAATAGCCCCATGAATAAGCATACAGACACAGCAACGTTGATACCCGAGTCATTGGATGTCAACGCCACCATTGAGCAAGTAGAAAATGCCTTGAAAAATGACAAGGCCGCATCTTCTGCTTTAGTGGCTGCCGTACAAATGATGTTGCTGCTGGTCAAGCTATTGTTTGGCCGCCTATCTCTTAATAGCCGAAATAGCCGAAATAGCCGAAATAGCCGAAATAGCCGAAATAGCCGAAATAGCCGAAATAGCCGAAATAGCAGCAAGCCGCCCTCGCAAGACCCCAACCGCCCTAAAGAAGAGCGAAAGAAAAGTAACAATAAACAGGGCGGGCAAAAAGGCCGCGAGGGCAAGACGCTCAAGCCAGTCGATGCTCCGGACGAAATTATTCAGGTTCCAGTCAACCGGGATAGCTTGCCGCCAGGGCAGTACCATGACGTAGGCTATGACCGTCGCCAGGTATTTGATATCCAAATTTCCCGCTGGGTTAAAGAATACCGGGCACAAATTCTGGAAGACGCGCAGGGCAACCGGTTTACCGCTGATTTCCCTGCTGACGTGGACAGGGCGGCTAAGTATGGTGCATCGGTTAAGGCGAACGCCGTTTATATGTCGGTATACCAACTCATTCCTTATGACCGGGTGCAGCAGCATTTTGATGAAATGTTTGGCATCTCCTTGAGTACCGGCTCACTGTTCAACTTTAACAAGCTGGCTTCACGATCGGGTTTTGTGATGGCACAAAAAAGGCAGGGTCACTGGTGGGGTAAGTTTGTCACTGTTTAAAGTGAGGGAACCCATCAAATAACGGTAACAATTGTGGCGGTCTTTGTGGTGCAGGTGCAATCTGCGAAGCCTGTGCCGGCAAGGTTCGCCGAACGCGCATCCATGCATTTAACATCTCATCCCTGAGATGGATTCGGCTCCTACCGATCTATCGTGAGCTGTTACCCAAGTTTGGTCAGTCCTAAAGCGAGCAAGCCTTCACCGAGAATGAAGGCTTGCAATTGTTAAGAAATGGCAGCTTTTGGGGTTAAATAATTGTCCCAGACTGATTGATACAAAAGGTGGGAATTACTTCTCAATTTTTTAATCCTGGCCAGTTCAAACTCGGTCAGACTACGGTCCTCAATGGTTTTCAGGCGTTCTATCTGCTGAATTTGTTCATAGTTATCGTGTTCGGCTCCATTTTTAATGGTGGAGAAGTCGGCCAGGTGAAGCTGAACCTCTGCGATCATCTGACTCTTGGGCAGTCTCACCAATAAGCTGAGGTCCCGGTAGCCTGACGGAGTGGGTTTCTTAAATCGGTTCTTAACTCTGACTACGTCGCTTTCTCTGCTCACCAGCTCGTAGACCTTCATTAAAGACTGAATGTCGTTGGCTACGATGGAGCTACGTACGAGATCTGTTATTTGATCGGCTTCACCGGATAGTTTGGCATCGACCTTATATTGCGCTCGTTGTTTCGACTTGATACCGGAAGAGTGGGTTTTAGTATTGGTTAGCAGGGCAATCTGAGCGGTTAATATTTCCAGCTCTTGCTGGCCATTTTGTGCGCGTTGATAAAGCAGATCAAAGTCAGCAATGGGTTGTTTTAGATTTTGTGCCTGGAAACTTTGAATGCCATAGAGGCCAGAAAGTGTTTTGGGGAAAAATCCCCTTTGGCTGAATTGGGAAATTGGACGCAGTTCTGTGTCTGCCTCGGAAACTTCACTAAGTCTTGCCGGTGATGCACTGGCGTTGGATGAAACCATCATCAACAGCAAAAGGGTATGGAATATCTTGTTCATTAATGCTCCCCGTTGAATTTGTGTGAGCCTTTATAGGCTGACCTTTTTATATATAAAGATCCGACCAGTTGTTTTCAATGGCATTTACCTATCTTTGCACAAAATTTCTTCAATTTATTGGCAGCGGAAACCACCAAGGAGAGCATGATGGCAAAGTAAATTGACTTAGGTCAGGCGGTAAATGAGGCAGATCGCTGGGCTTTTAAGTGGCTGGCCCAAGAGCTCCCCGATGATTATATGTTGCTTACCAATATAGAAATTCCCACAAAAACCGGACAGGCATTTGAAGTTGATGCTTTGGTTATAGGCGAATGGGGTATTTATGTGGTTGACGTCAAAGGTTATATCGGGCGGCTCAATGCGGGTCTTCATGCCTGGTCACTGGATGAACTGGCGAGTAAGATTAAACCTCGCCAACACGGGGCTTGGTTTAAACAGTTGCTTACCGCATTGCAATATTTGCACAGCCTGGATATATACCATGGCGCCATTTGTCCGCGAAATATCATCTGCAACTCGATGAAAAGTGTGTTGGTGAATTTTGGTGTCGGCCTGGATGTGGCGGCCAGTAGTTATAGCCAACAGCATGCAGATCCAAACTTGTGGGCATTGGAGGGGGGGGGCGGAAAAGGACCTTTATGGCTTGGTGGCAAGTTTTATTGATGTCTTAAGTGATGATGGTTTGATTGGAGCCCGTTCCGCCCAAGATCTGATTGATATTATGCAGGAATTTGATCCCCAGTTTATGGATGACAGATTAAAAGAGACTTGTCGTGGTGTGCTGTTGTTTGAGCTGAGATTGCAGGAGGGTCAAAACTATGTGGAACTCTTTGGTATGGAAAATGAGCCACCTTTACCTTGCTGAATTACAACTTAAAATGGCGAGGCAGTTCTAAAATATTCTCGGCTAACATGGGGCTTTGATATTAAATGTGTTATTAAATAAAGAGCTCATTAACTATCAAGTAGCAAACAAACCAACAGGCGGCCAAGGAGTAGAAAAGATGCGTCGAGTCATATTTAACCAAAAGGGAGGGGTAGGTAAATCCAGTATTACCTGTAACCTGGCAGCAATTAGTGCGAAAGCCGGGTACAAGACCCTGATTGTAGACTTGGATCCCCAGGGTAATGCCAGCTATTACGCGGGATATGATTTCCCATTTGGTAATGAAAAGCACAGTAAGGTAGGAACCGTCGCTGAATTGTTCGATCAAACTGTGGGTTGGTTCAGTGTTTCTAAGCAACCCAAAGAGTTTGTGAGCGAGACTGCGTTCGAAAATCTGTATTTATTGCCTTCGAGTCCGGCCCTGTCTTCACTGGAAAAAGAATTGGAAAGCCGGTACAAAATTTTTAAGCTGCGCGATGCGCTAGATGAGTTGGCAAAAGACTTCGACCGTATCTATATCGATACTCCGCCAAATTTCAATTTCTACAGTAAAGCGGCCTTGATAGCTGCACATAGGGTGTTGGTGCCGTTTGACTGTGACAGCTTCTCCCGACAAGCACTGCATAACCTTATGGCAAACTTACTCGAATTAAAGGCCGACCATAACCAAGGCTTAGAGTTCGAAGGCGTGGTGGTCAATCAGTTTAATAGTCAGGCAAACCTCCCCAGGGCTTTGATTGCCGAATTAAAACTGGAGAAATTTAAACTGCTCGACCAGTACTTACCGTCCTCGGTAAAAATGAGAGAGTCTCACCGTGAGCAAAAACCGCTGATCCATTACGCACCGAAACACAAACTGACTCAGCAATTTGAAGCGCTATACCATGAGATTGAAAATACTCAGGTTACCCCTAAGCAGTGAATACCTGGCTGTAAGACTCTGTGTTTTTGCCGCAAATACTGGTTTAATTGGATTTTCTTTTTTAGTCAGTTGAGTTAAATGAAGCTTAAGCAGTCCCCTGTTGATCGAGTGCGCTTTTCTGGTCACGAATTCTTTATTAAAAGGGATGATCTGCTTCATCCCGACTTTTCCGGAAATAAGGCGCGGAAATTCTATTCTTTCTTAAGACAAGACTTTGCTGGATTCGATACCCTGATAGGGCACGGCTCTCCCCAAGCTAATTCTTTGTACAGCCTGTCCGTATTAGCGAAGATGAAAGGACTAAAACTCGATTTTTATGTCGACCATATTGCTGATTTCCTCAAACTAAACCCAAAAGGTAACTACAGAGCGGCGCTAAGTTATGGCGCCAACATTATCGAGACGCGGGAGCTTGCGGAAGGGCTGGCAGCAGAGCAATACCTCAAACAAGTCGTGTTACCCAATGAGCAGAGAAGTTGGTTTGTCCCGGAAGGTGGCCGCTGTGGTTATGCGGAAGAGGGGGTGAAGCTGTTGGCAGAAGAAATATTAATCTGGGCGCACACGAAGCAGATTGAAGATCTTAAGGTGTTTCTACCATCCGGTACCGGCACCACATCGCTTTTTTTGCAGAAGCACCTGCCATTTGATGTTTTTACATGTCCTTGCGTCGGCGACTCAGCGTACCTGAAGCAACAATTTTCTATGTTGAGTGGAGGTGATGCCGCTTTTCCTACGATTCTATCACCACGCAAAAAGTTCCATTTTGGTAAGCTCTACCCAGAGTTCTATCAAGTTTGGCTCGATTTAAAGGAGCAAATAGGGGTGGAATTTGAGTTGCTCTACGATCCTGCTGGTTGGTTAACTTTGCTGGATCACCTCGAAAGTGAGCCGATGGAATTACCCTGGTTGTATGTTCATCAAGGCGGTTTGCTGGGTAATGAAACAATGCAGCCTAGGTATGTCAGGAAATATGGCTTAGCGCGGCGTTAACCCGGTTCACCTCTTGCGGCCTGTGGAATTTATAATAAGCGGCTAATAAACGACTCTAACCTCACAAATTCGGCGGGAATAGCCAGCCAAATGAAGGCCGTGCAATTAATGAGTACAGTAGCCAAGAAAACGATGCGAAAAGACGGTTTCTTGGACTTATGTCGGAAGACTGTTTGCGCAATAAGGGCCCCTGGCCAGCCTCCTGCGAGTGATAGTAAATGGAGAGTGTTTTCCTTAATTCGCCACGCCCCTTTTCTCGCCGCCGATTTATCAACGGCATACAGCACAAATGTAAATAGGCTCACCAGCAAGTAAACGACGAGGAACACAGCTGGGATTTTAGCGGTAACTGTACAAATACCAATAATAACCAGAAACAAAGCGGCAGTTATCAGCGACAGGGGGATATTTTTTCGTTTTATCCTTGGTGGCCCAGCCATCGTGGCGTTTGTTGCGCACGGGCGACCACGACTATCAGTCGATATGTCATAGGCGACACGCTGGTTTATCTGCGGCCGTCGGCTTTGATTTCTAAACCCTTTCGCCTCATTCCAGGAGGTTATTTTCCCTTTGTGAGTCATATCGCTAACCTTCTAGAATTGATACTTATAATGTGGTCGGTCATCTCGTTGTCTTAGTTATTTACAGGTTTCTTGAGCGCGTCATTTCTTCAATAACCCAATGCAATAGTTGTTTAATGGCGCGAGAAGGGATTTGGTTTTGTCTCACGATATAACCCAGGCTGGTGGGCGGAAAATCTGCTAGTCGTGTCATTTCAGTTTTTAGGTTTAGTTTAGGGTGAAGTGAAAATTCGGGCACAATTGCTATACCGAATCCCGCTTCAGCCCAATCAATTTGTGCATCTACACTGCCCACTTCCATAATACGGAAGTGGGGCAGTTCGAGTCGTGGCAGGGCGGAGTCAATCAGCTCGCGCGTTCGGGTATCATGGCCTAAAAGAATAAGTGTGGGTTCTTCTTGCGAGTGTACATTCCCTTGTTTCCAGTGTGATAACCCGTTACCGAGCGCGCACCAGGTAACCTGCTGTAGTTCTGTGAAATGCAGTGGCTGACTTTCTTTCTGCGCTATCACGAAGCCTAGATCAGCGTTTGCACTTTTTACCAATTCGGCCGCCTGAGCAGAGGTTGTGTTAAGCAGCGACAGATCTATCCCAGGAAACTCTTTTTTAAAAGATTGGAACGGTGGGATAAGTAGTAATCGCGAAATAATATCGCTGGCGGCTATGGTGAGTGACCCTTGGCTAAGGTCGTTTATGGCATTCAGATCCGCCTGACATACCTGGAGCTCCATTAAGGTATTCTGGGCACTTTGCAACAATCGTTGGCCAGCCTGGGTTAACTTAAATGGGCTGCGTTCAATGAGTTTAACTTGTGTGGCTAGCTCCAATTGCTTGATATGCAGGCTGACATTGGGCTGAGTCATATGGAGCTCTGTTGCTGTTCGGCCAAAATGCTGCAATTTAGCTAACGTAGCGAAGGTATTAAGCCAGTGGATATCCAACATGGTTTTGCGCCCATAGTAAACGAAGGAATTAAAATACGTAGATATGGAATTCTTATCAAGCTAATAACAATAATTAATTATTCTTATTAGCTTGATAAGGCATAGGATAGAAGCATTGCGTTTAAGGAGTTTGAGTTATGTCGTCTATTGTTGTTGTCGGAGCTAACTGGGGTGATGAAGGGAAAGGCCGTATTGTCGATTATTTAGCAGAACAAGTGTCTGCCAGTATCCGTTTTCAGGGGGGTAATAATGCAGGCCATACTGTGGTCAACAGCCTTGGTACGTTTAAATTACACCAACTCCCAAGCGGCGTGTTTAATCCAAACTGTATTGCTGTGTTAGGACCTGGCATGGTTATCAGTCCGGAGCCTTTGTCTGAAGAGCTTGTTGAGGTTAAAACGGCTGGCCTTAATGTTAATCTCTGCATCTCAGATCGCGCGACGCTTTGCCTTCCTCTTCATGCCATCGAAGACACGTTAGAAGAAGAGCGATTGGGTGATGGGGCCTATGGCTCTACTCGTCAGGGGATTGCACCTGCTTACGGCGACCGCGTGATGAAAAAGGGAATTCTGGTAGGCTGGTTGAAACAACCTGAGGTGCTGCTGGAGCGTATACAATTCCTGCTTGACTGGAAAATACCCCAATTAAAAGCCCTCTACCCATCCTTCGAATTTACGCAAACTGCAAAGCAGATGACCAAATGGTTATTGGAGGTTTCTGCACCTTGGCGCGATGCGATTTGTAATGTCACCGAGCCGCTTAAGAAGCTGCAGCAAAAAGGCGAAAACTTACTTTTCGAAGCCCAGTTGGGGGCTGGCCGCGATCTGGTTTATGGTGAGTATCCGTGGACTACATCGTCTAACGTTACCGCAGCCTATGCCGGGATCGGTAGTGGTTTGCCGGCACTTCGCCCTGAGCGAGTCATTGCGGTGGCGAAGTCATTTAGCTCATCCGTTGGGACAGGCACCTTGATCACAGCGATGGGTGAGCAGGATAACTTTCGTGAAGCCGCAAATGAATATGGGGCGGTAACGGGACGTCCTCGTGACATGGGCTATTTCGATGCAGTTGCTACACGAAATGGTGTTGAGCTACAAGCTGCGACGGAAGTCGCTCTGACCAAGATAGACTGCCTAACAGGAATGAAAGATCTGAAGATCTGCGTAGCTTATGAAGGTGAACACAAGGAGAATCCAATCTGGCCTCAAACCTCTGCTCTGAGGCCAATTTATGAGCAGTTAGCTGGTTGGGACGAAGACATTTCGGGCTGTCGTACATTTGATAGTTTGCCCAGTGCAGCACAACACTACGTACTGCGTATTGAATCACTGTTAGGTGTGCCGATTAAAATGGTTTCTGTGGGTCCTGAGCGTGAGCAAATGATAATACGTTAATTCACTAGCTTTAGAATGCTAGCCCTTAAATGGAAGAAACGAAGTCATTTCTTTTAGGTACCGCCTGGTTATTTGAGTGAGGCGGTTATCTTTCATATATCCTCTTATCCAAGTCATTCCACTTGAATTTAAAATTTTTTGAGTGTGACTTTAGATTAACGACGCTGGCAAAGTCGAATTGACTACCCAATCGGATACAAGGGTGCCAGCAGTACAAACCGTAGTGGTGGGTGAAATAGTGCCTGACATCACCTATATTTGTGATGTTGCAATTTAAAGCGTGGCGTTATCGAGTTGCAACTTAGCAAAAAATGAATGATGGGCGAGTTTGACCAAATTATCCCCGGCACACTACAAGGACGCAGAAAACAAGCCCTTACTTTGCGTTGGCCGAAAAATAACCCAGTAGTCAATTGGCACAATACTGTATGCCGGTAGACAGCGTTACCCTGAGGTCTTAGACGTTACTATGAGCTTTATCGTTAATCCAGATGTTGTTACCCACCAGTTTCACCTCGAAATAAAAAATGAAGTTAGTAAGTTGGACGAACCGTTAAAAATAGTTGGCTTTCTGTCGACTGATGGGTGCGCTTCACATACGTACGCCCAGTATACAAAACTCGCCTGTGAAGAGATGGGCATGATCTTCGAGTTACGTGAATTGCGCAAGGCTGAATTGGAAGCCGCAATATCCCATGCTAATGATGACGATACAATCCATGGCATCTTTGTTTATTACCCACTGTTTAATAACGAACAGGACGTGTATATCCGTGATCAGGTTGATCCGAGTAAAGACGTTGAAGGGTTATGTCAATATTGGACTAGTAAGCTCTATGCGAATGATCGATTCGCAGTAGATGGGGACAAAGTTCGTAAGGCAATACTACCTTGTACGCCATTAGCAATTGTGAAGTTACTGGAAGCCGCTGGAGCATACGGAACTACCCACACTCAACCGCTACTGGGAAAAGTTGTGTCGATATTTAATCGTAGCGAAGTGGTGGGACGACCATTGGCGGTTATGTTGGCTAATGATGGTGCAATAGTGTATTCCTTTGATGTGGATGGCCCCTTATTATTCGACTCTCCTCAACCAAAGGAGATATCCATATCTCGAGCAGGTGCGTTGGCGCAATCGGATATAGTGATCACCGGGGTACCTTGTGCCAATTTTTCTAAGGTCCACGCAGGTGAATTAAAACCCGGAGTTATCGCATTTAATTTTTCGACCTATGAAAACCTGGCTGATGATGTCGCTGAATTCGCAGACAAAACCATTCTCAGAGTGGGCCCGGTTACGGTAGCCATGTGTATGCGTAATGCGTTACGTTTATACCGCAATTTTCGCCTTGGTAGTTCCCTCGAATTGTAGAGTAAGTCATGTCTGTAAAAGAAAAGAGTTTATCGGGTTATCTCGAAGTATTAGCCAGTAGTTCGCATGTCCCAGTGGGCGGAGCCGCTGCCGCAGTAACCGGCAGCATTACTGGCGATGGTTTGCAACCTAACTGTAGGGAAAGCAAAGTTTGCCAGCGTTGAAGAAGAAAATATCTCGTTGAGCGCCAAGCTTGAGCAAACTCGCGAGGCGCTATTAGATCTGGTGCAAAAAGATGCCGATGGTTTTGATTTGGTGATGTTGCCCTATAGGCATCCCGCAGAACATGATTTGCAAGATGCGCTTAAGCGTGCTGCACAGCCCCCTTTGATGATGGAACAAATATCTGGGTTAACACCAGCAGGTCAACGCCTGGCGTTGATTGGTAATCCCAATCTACTGTCTGATGTCAAAGTAGTCATGCACCTTATTCAGGCTGGCGTTGCCAGTGCCAAAAAAAATGTCTTGGTGAATGCAAACGGACTTACTGATGAAGGCGAAAAGTGTCACTTATTAGCGCGAGCAGAGCAAATGTACCCGGGCTAAAACCGGAAGCTACAATATTGGCCGTTGCCGGCAAGGGTCGCCGAATGCGCATCAATACATTTAACATCTCATCCCTGAGATGGATTCGGATCCTACCAATCCTGCTGGAATTGTTATTTAGGTTTGATAGGTACCAGATTTTCAGCTGTTCACTTTAAATACACCTGCTGGCATAAATAGCGAAGCAAGGATCAGCCTGCCAACCCTTGCTCGTCTTACTATTTATTGGTATACGGCTTTCCGCTTATATGGGTCAGGACATTGTAGGCAATGATGCCTAGTGCGTTAAATGAATTACTCGAAGCCTCTTCACGCGGCATTACTAATACGCGTCCCTCACGGCAAGCTTTCAAGAAATTACAAAAGGAAGGCACTACAGTCTCAAACGCATCTATAGCGTCTTGAGGCGTGCGAAGTTTATCTGTTCTGTAGGTGATAAATAAGTAATCCGCATCTAGATCCTGTAGTTTTTCCGCACTGAATTCCGCACGCTCTCCGTGCTTAATATCATTAACAATCTTGGGAAACTTAAAGCCAGAATCACGTAGTACTTTGCCTAGATTAAAGTAACTATTCCAAACTAATACCTTGCCTTTGTTAGCCTGGATCACGTTAACGGTAATAGCTTGCGTATCAATGATACGTTTAATCCGGTCAATCTGCCGATCATAGCGACCTTTCAACAATTCAAGTTTTTCTTGCGTACCAGATAGGTCCGCTAGGGCTTCAAATACTTCTACTTTTGAACGTTTGGTATAATCAAGTACTATCGTTGGGGCTATCGCCTGTAACTGCTCGATAGAAGCTTTTTGCCAAGGGGTAGTAATAATCAAGTCCGGTTTAACACTCGCTACTTTTTCGATGTCAACGGGAGACCCTCCCAAAAACTTAATATCACTATTATCGAAATCATAACCCGTTAACCCTTTACTCCCGCGGATGAAAGGAACATCTTTATTGGTGACACGGCCATGACTAGCCACAGGAAATACGCCCAGTTCGAGCAAGGGAATAGTTAACACTGAATCATGTAGTGTAGCCACTCTTTCAGGCTGAACAGGCACTTCAACCTCACGACCCAAATCATCTGTAAAAACTCGGGTGGCAGCTTGCACAGAAGTTATTAACGTTGTTGCAGCTATGCCGGCAATAAAAACAGCTCTAACTATAGTCCTTCTCATTTTCTCTCCTACGATCAGGTTTTGTAAATGTCATTTCTACATCTACATATGGCTTCTAGATTTTTGTTTAAGTAATAAGTAAACGAATAGGGGAACACCAATAATCTGAGTCAATATTCCCGCTGGGATCTGGTTTGGAGCAATAATCGTTCTGCCTGCTAGGTCGGCGATAACCAATAGTAAAGCGCCAATAAGGGCTGTGAGTAATAAATTTGTTGCGACACCGGAATGGATTATTCTTCTTGCCGCATGGGGGGCAATTAAACCGATAAACCCAATCGGGCCGACAATTGAAGTAGCCGTCGCTGCTAGGGCAACAGAAACGGCGATAAGCGCATACTTTATAAGTTTGATGTTAGTACCTAAGCTAATCGCTACTTCTTCCCCTAGGCGAATTACCGCCATAGAGCGGCTTAATATCAGTAAAAGAGGGATGAGGATTATGGCGGAGAAAAACAGTACTTTTACATCTGACCAATTGGCGGCGTCTATACTACCGGCTAACCAAGCTAGTGCGGCGCTAGCGTTATAAATTTCGCCGTAGGTAAGAAATGCGGTGGTTATTGCACTCAGAAATGCTGAAATACCAATCCCTAATAAGATAAACCTAATCGGTTTATTGGTGTTTCCTTCATAACTGAGCAGTAATATGGCAATAGCGACAACAATAGAGCCGGCGAAGGCGAGTAGCGAGCGCCATGATTGATCTAATTCTGGAAATATAAAAATAGATGCTACCACGGCCAAAGCTGCGCCTTGGCTTATGCCCACTAGAGATGGGTCTGCTAGGCCATTACGGGTTAAGTTTTGTAGCGCGGCGCCAGAGAGGGCCATCATCATACCGACTAAAATAGCCACCAGGGTTCGGGGGAAACGAAATAGCCATACCACATTATCATTCGCCACGTCGTTACTACCTGCAAATAATATCGCGATGACTTCTGAGGTGGTCAGGTAATAGCTACCTGTATTTAGACTTAAAATTACTGTGCTTATAGTTAGAAAAACCAATGTGGCTAAAATAATTAAGGCTTTCTTAGATAGTCTTAACGCCATGCGTTCATTAAATTGACGTAATATTAAATAGCGTTTCTGGTTTTTTTCGACAGAGCACATATTTAACGCACCTTGGTTCTTATTAGATAGATGAACAAGGGGCCACCGATAAGTGCTGTTGCTATTCCTGTCGATATTTCTTTGGGGCTAATAATTGTTCGAGCGATTATATCGACGGACAATAGGTAAGCAGCTCCTAGCAATGCGGAATATGGAATAATCAACCGATAATCTGAGCCGACCAATATCCTGACAACATGGGGGACGACAAGACCGATAAAACCTACCGGGCCAGCCATTGCCACAGAGCAGGCGGTAAGGACTATTACAATAATTAACAGTTGAACCTTCAAGCCATTGGTTTTAACACCTAAGCCCTTTGCTGTATCTTCACTCATTCCTAAGACGGTTATTTTCCTCGATAACAGGTTCGCAAAAAATATGGCAACAAATAGCCATGGGGCAATAATAAAAAATGTTTCCAGGTTATTCCCAGACAGCGAGCCGGTTAACCAAACTCTTAGGTCATCAAAATTATCCTCATCGGCCAAATTAAAAACAGCAATTATTGCACCAAGAAAAGAAGTCACCGCCGCACCAGCTAATGTCAGGTTTAGCGGCGTGGCGCCGCCAGGCGCTGCATATGCAATTAGCAGCACTAAACCAGCGGACATAGTGGCCCCTAAGGCAGCTATCCAAGGTGTTACCATAGGGGAATGAATGTCGAACAACCCCAGCGCGATTACTATCGCAAATGCGGCTCCTGATAAAAGACCCAAAATGCTCGGCGATGCCAAGGGGTTTCTGGTGACTCCTTGCATGATTGCACCGGCAACAGAAAGGCTTGCCCCAACTGAAAGCGCTATTAATGCCCTTGGTAGCCTAACTTGCCAAATGATGATGTGGTCGAAATTATTTTTATCGAAAAGTGTAAGTGCGTTAATGATGATTCTATAATCTAAAGATTTTGCGCCCATGGAGATATGCAATAAAAATAGAGTGAGGCAGGCTATTATTGCGCTTGTGATCCCAATGAAAACTCTTGGCCTATTCGGTTTGTTCGTTACTGCGATAGCAATATTCACGCAGCAGCAATCTTTCTGGTTATGTCAGGGATTGCGTCTTGTAAGTGGGGAACACAAATACGGCGGCCAGTTTTAGGCTCAGTTAAAATATCGGCGTCAAGTCCAAAAACCTGTTTTAAATTTTCGCTGGTAAAATTTTTGTCTGGCGTATCATTAAAAGCAATTTCGCCATCCTTCATCATGATCAGCTGATCCGCATATGTTGCTGCCAAATTTAGATCATGTAAAACCATCACTGAAGTAAGCCCATTTTTATGGACCAAAGCGGAAAGTAAATTCATTAAATCAACTTGTATTTTTAAGTCGAGGAAAGTTGTCGGCTCATCCAATAGGATTATCTCTGTTTCCTGAGCTAACACCATTGCAATCCAGCAACGTTGCCTTTGTCCCCCGGATAGGTCGTCCACTTGGCGATCGGCAAATACTTCTACCCGAGCAATTTTCATTGCCTGGTTTATCGCTTGTTCATCTATTGTTGTCCATTGGCGGAGAAGTGATTGATGGGGAAATCGACCCTGGCTGACCAGTTCCCTTACACTAAGGCCTTCTGGTGCAGTTGGTCCTTGAGGTAATAACCCTAATTTTTTAGCTACTTCTTTTGTCTTCGTTTTATGAATATCTTTTCCATCAAGCGTTACCATCCCACTGTTTGGCACAAGAACTCTCGCTAGCGACTTTAATAGGGTGGACTTACCGCAGCCATTGGCGCCAATAATAATTGTCGTTTTGCCAGTAGGAATACATAAATTGAGTTGTTTGATGATGTTGGTATCAGCGTAGCCAACCTCAAGTTCCCGGGCTTCTAGACGAGAAAATTTAATGTCGTTATTGATATTACTGCCTTGAGGGGCTTGCCCTGTAATCTGGAGGAGTATGCTACTGACTATACAGTAAGTACTAGCAATGATAATGCTAGTGATAACGGTTCACATATTCGTTAAGTGTGGCGAGATTGTCAAGTTAAACCCAGAACATCTGGGAGCCTGATAAAAATTATTTTTATCAATTTAGCGGGTTAAAATATTGGGGCAGGTAATGGACTGGGCCTTACTGTGGATGCCAGGGGTGATTAAAAGAAGCCTGTAGTTGTGGAAGAGTAATAGAGTTTCATACCTCGCATAGGTGTCTGGACAGATAGTGCAACGGCGGAGTATTAAAGTCTCATACTCGGTTTTGCACGCTTTGCCGCCTAAGCGCCCATGTCAAAAATGTGCCGGGTTGGATTTCGGATTCGGAAATGTATGGCAAGCTGCCCGGCACAACCTCAGGCAACTTTGGCATGGGTGATATTCGATCTTACTATCTTACTATCTGACTTGCTTGAAGCTCACAGCAAACAGATTAGAAACCATGCCTGCTCTGTTTCGTCGGATTAAACCATTTCAGTCTTACACTCCGGTTGTTGCGTGCTTACGCTACGCTAGCACACAACACCTCCGTTCCAGTCGCACGTTCTTGCGGCGTTATGTATTAAGCGAACTTCTTCACAAATCAGACATTTAGTGCTCAAGCACATTATTGTATATGTTAGTTTTCATGCCATCAATTTGAAGAGGTTTGAGTTTATAATGAAAGTAATGTTCGCTTTAATAGTCGCCTTAATATCGTTTAATGTGGCAGCAGGTATTGACCATCTAAAGAGTGTGCCAGCTAGTAAATATGACTTGGGGAAATTGCAATTAGAGTTGGTAGCATTTGTGCTTTCAGACAAATTAGAAGGTGAGCGTGTAGGTAAAACAAATTTCAAAATAAATAAATTCAATGTGGTTGTTCAGGGCAATGAATTGCTTTTAGTTAGTAATTTAGTTGGTCGAGCTAAAGAGATTAGTGAAAAACAATGTACTACGATCCAAAGTCAACTTTCTCAAAACCCTCTATTTTCAAACTTACCTAAAAATATTTGGCCTGGCATGACAGAAAATGAGTACAAAGAACTTGCAGAAGAGGTAAAACTATCTGTAAAGTTAATCTCAAAAGAGAACTCTAATTTTATAGTTCAGTGTTAAATACATAATCGGGTAGCCGAGGGTCTCTAACCCTCAGCCCCCTGCGTGCAGGCCCGCGTAGGGCCGCCCTAGTTCCATGATAGGGTACGGGTGCGTCAGCGAATCGGAAATAAAGGCGACATCAGTGGTTACCTTGTGGACGTCTAAGCCGATGAAAAGTGTGTTAGATTGAGACATGTCGCCCCCTTTGGTCGTTTGGGGACTGATCAAATTATACCAATTTAGAGTCACAAAACCAATAGCTCCTCTCCAATTCAGCGAATGCTGGATCAGATCAATAAGTAATCAGTTTGGCTTGCCTATTGCCAGGCTAAAATCAGTGGCTGAGCTTACTCGGTGGAAAACCAAGCAGTGTCAGCCAGTCGGTCACCTTTTCTCCCGTCAACAGCTCATGGGCTGACTGGCCTTTGTGACGTCCCCAGCGCTTTTCCCGCAGGTTGTACCAAGCCCGGAACAGCTCAAGAAACGGTTGGGTTACGCCCTTTCTGGCATGCAGATAAGTGCGTAAGGTGGCGTTGAAGCCTTCAATGGCACTGGATGCGCGATGGCGTTTGGTGAGTAAGCGATCATTCCAGGGGGAGATCTCCCCAACTAGGCCAAGTTAGAGGTTAAAAAATTGTCCGTGAATTTGGTTTTCCAAACGCGGATCGTCAACTCTTCAACCTGTGAGGCCAGGTGTAGGCCCACTCGCTGTAGTACATCCACCAATAGTGATACGGATTGATGCCGTGTAATCGGCAGGTCACCATCAGACTTTGTAGTATGCCAAGTTGCTCTGCGCCTAGTTCACTCCAGCAGAATAAATAGTTTTTTCTATTATGCAAAGCTTTGCATAATAGAAATTATGTACAGTCATTTACTATGTCCAGTTTTTACTGCGCAATGCGGCATAGGACGCATTGCGCATGATTAGCTTTACATAATTTCAAAGGCTTTCCAGGAAACTGAGCAGTGTATCTTCCGGGCGATAGCGTATGTTCGGGGCTTGTGGTGGCGTTATACTTGCCAGTGCACGTTCCTTCATCACCAAGTCGGCCTCAACGTATCCATGGGTTGTTATAGGGCTTTCATGGCCCAGCCACAGAGCGATGACCGTTAGATCAACGCCAGCCTGTAACAAATGCATGGCGGTTGTGTGGCGACTATGTCGCTAACGACATAGTCGCCACTATCTACCCTTCTTGACTATGTCGGATAACATGAAGAGGTCAGCGAAGATGTCCATAAATTGAATGACATATTGCGCGGAACACCATCCGAATACCCGACATAGTTTTCTCCGCTAGAGGCCGTTAAGAAAACTCAATAGCTTATCCCCCGTTTGGTAGCGACCCAACTTTCCCTTTGGTGGTGTTGCCTTGTCAAGCGCCTGCTCTTTCATCGCAAGTGTTGCTTCCAGATAAATCTGTGTTGTTTCAACTGATTCATGTCCAAGCCACAATGCAATTACAGAGCGGTCAACCCCCGCTTGCAGCAAGTCCATCGCCATGGTGTGTCTCAGGCGGTGGACAGTAACGCGCTTTTGTTTTAATGAAGGGCATACTTTGGAAGCCGCCATGCGATGCTTGTTCAGCAGATACTGTACGCCATGGACACTGAGACGTTGACCTCTGGCGCTGGGGAACAGTACTCCATCGTCACTTCGCTGTGGCTCTCGCAGCCAGTTTTTTAACACCGCAAGTGTAGATTTGGCCAGGGGTATACAACGTTCCTTACGGCCCTTGCCTATTACTCGTATGTGAGCGCCGGCGCCTAATATAAGATCCTCCTGTTGGAGCCCCGTCATCTCGGATAAACGCAGGCCTGTCTGCACTGCAGTCAGAATAAACGCGTGGTCGCGCCGCCCAGACCAGGAGCTACAATCTGGAGCAGCGAGCAACGCATCCACTTCCGGTCGGCTAAGAAAGCTGATCTGGGTGCGGACAAATCGTTTGCTGGGGATGGCGAGCACTCTCTGGATCTGTGCCGCATGGGTTGGCAGTTCGAAAGCCGTATAACGAAAGAAGGAGTGGATTGCCGTGAGCCGTAAATTACGACTGCGGGCGGTTAAGCCTCGCTTATTTTCAAGTTCATCCAGAAAGGCTACTATCAACGGCGCGTCAATCTGCTTGATGTCCAGGTGTGATGGCTGTTGATGTAACTTCTGCTGTGCAAATGTCAGGAGTTGACGGAAAGTGTCTCGATAAGAGCTGATGGTGTGAGGACTGGCCTGGCGTTGCTGCATCAGGCGCTGGGTAAAGAAACGCTCCAATATGGGTGCCAGGCTGGTAACAATGATCATGATAAATCCTCCCAGCGCTGCTCTAAGCGTCGCATCGCTTCACGCATCAGTTCGGGAGAGCTCTCCAAATACCATTGCGTATCGGCGACATGAACATGACCCAGGTACGCGGACAGGACTGGCAGGAGACGCTCGGGATCCTGACCAGACTTATACCAGTTGAGCAATGTGTTTGTTGCAAACCGATGTCTCAAATCATGCAGGCGAGGCCCGTGACTGTCGGACGCCCCGCGTAAACCGATCTGTCGGGACAAGACATAAAAAGCGCGGTGGATTTGTCCGCCGTCCAACCGATTTCCCCAACTGGAAATAAACAAATAAGAAGATACCGATCTACCTGCCCAATGGCGCTGGCGTCGGATTAGGTAGTCAGCCAGCACCTTGCAGGTTGAAGCGTGCAGTGGAACCAGGCGATCCTTGCCGAATTTGGCGTTGCGAACCGTCAACACAGCAGCCTCAAGGTCGACATCTTGAAGCATGAGATCACATGCTTCGCCAAGACGCAAACCTGAAACATACAGCAGCCCAAACAGGCAATAATAAACCCAGGGCAGCAATGCGCCGTTTTTATAGCTGTGCGGCATGTTTAGTGCGGCGAGGAGTAGATTTTTAACCTCTTCATCTGAGTACAGGTAGGGTCGCGCCCGCTTTGGTTGAAAGGGTAGCAACCCAGGTAATGGGATCTGCGTGCGTGGATCGCTAGCACTACGGTAACGGGCAAATCCGCGTACGAAACCCAGTCGCTGAGCCCAACGCGCCGGTTGAACGTTCTCGGGCTGTTGCGCCCAGGTAAGCGCTAACGCCTGGGTGATGTAGGCCGCACCGTGTTGCTCCATAAAGGTGATAAAATCCAGTAGCCCGCTACCTGCTTCCCGTAACTTAAATCCTAAATTACGCCGCATACTCAGATATTCATGAACATCCTGCCTTAGCGTATTCATTGCACACCTCCTGGCCAGGGCAAGGCCAGTGTACGCAATGCATCAAGATCGACCTTGGTATAAATCTTTGTGGTCTGCGGATTTCGATGCCCCAATACGTCACCGATCTCACCAAGTGAAGCGCCTTGGCGCAACATCTGGGTAGCCAAACCATGACGAAACTGATGAGCTCCATGAGTCGGCGCATTGATCCCAGCACGCTTGAGTTAATGTCGGACGATTGAGCTAATACTGCTGGCGCCTTGAAAGCCACAAATGGGTGCCTTCGCGCGTAAAAATACGCGTCGACTGGTGCTAAGCGGTCGACCATCACGCAAATACCTGGCGATTGCTTTCCCCACCTCAAGAGGTAAGGGAAACTCGTTGCGCAGGCCGCCCTTACCACATACCTTCAATGTCCCGGTGTTCCAGTCGATGTCATTGAGTTCGAGAAATGCAACTTCGCCCGAACGCAATCCCAGCCGTGCTAGCAGCAGCAAAATAGCATAGTCTCGACGCCCCGTCGCCGTGCGACGATCGATGCTAGCCAACAACTGACTGACTTGCTCTGTCGAAATCGCGCGAGGGACAGATGGCATCGACCAGTTAGCCACTATGGGAACAGCGCCAGCTAAATCAAGCACTAGCTCACCCTGATAACGAAGGTAGGTCAAGAAAGAACGCAAGGCGCTGGTCATGAGCTTCGCTCGCTTCATATGCAAACGCGGTGCCTGGCGCTGTACAAATCTCACAATATCGCGAGCACACAGGGTTGAGATCTTGATGGAACCCGCTCCGAAGCAATCCTTAAGAAACCAGCGGGCAAATGGCACGTAGTTAAGAATTGTTGCTTCGGCTAAATTGCGAGCCTCACGAAGGTATTTCTCGTACGCCAGCACACAGCACTCCGCCGGAGTTAGCTGAGGTACAGATATTGCCTCTGCAGGAATAACGTCCTCACTGCGGAGAAAATCAATGAGGTGATTGAGTGCTGCAGCGTTGCCCGAGCTGGGCCGCACCTGTTGAGCGCGATATTGTAAATATTGCCTCGGGTGATCAGGGGCAATGTGGTGTAGCTCAATTTCATTTTGTTTAAGCCATCGACTAAAACACGCAGCAAGCAGGACTTGCCGATGAATTGAATTCAGAGCATATCCAAGGGGGCTGGTGTATTCTGCAAATGAGTCGATATATTCTTTGAGCGGCCCTTCTGGCTTTTGTGATAGAACTACTTGGTTATTAATGATGTACTTCATGGTGGACTTCTCCCCTGCGCGGGGCTAATGAAAGGAGTCTAAACTATATCGTTATTTATTTGCTCATTTGCCGGAAAAGCTGGGTTGGCGAGGCTCAACAAGACATAGTCAAGAAGGGTAGATAGTGCCGTATTATGTGCGGCGATACTTTACGCCCCTGTAGTTGCGGACACTCCTCTATTGCCTTGGTTAGCGCCAGCTTAAAGCGTTCAGCTACGTTTGAGCGTGTCATTGGCCGTCCCTGACGGTTGGGTATCAAGGGCTGTTCTTTTTGCAAACCTGAATACTGTAACTAATGTCGGATCTCGATAAGTCCTCTACAAGGGTGTTCATCGTGAGATGAAATCTGCAGGAAGCAAATGGCAAATCATGGTGACGACGAACAGAAACCTGATAGTAGTCGCGATAACTTGGGTAACCTAGCACGAGATAGAATATCCCAATGACTCGACGGGAAGTGTGTCGTAGTAAATCGTGAGCTTACGGTAGGATAGCTTAACTTAACTTTTTAAATTTGGTTTACTTATTGCGACCCAGAAGGAGGAAGTAATATGCCAAACCAAGACCAACTCACCGTTATCGCCTCAGCCATTTCAGCAATGGAGGGATGCTCTCCCTCACCGCAACGCCAGAACGCCAGAGACATTGCGCCAGCAAGCTGTTGCTTTGCTTACGCATTATTCATCAAGCAAGATATCTTCCGCCCTCAAGCTCAGCGGCGCCAACGTTAGAAACTGGTCTCAACAAGCGCAAACCATGCTGCCGTAAGCTCACGTAGAACGAATAAACAAACCTGATGCTAATCAAGACATAGATGTGTCGCGAAACCCTTTCTTAGATGTAATCTTCATATAAACATCATCGGTAGTGTTAACAATAATAATAATCCCATTACTATGTTAAAAATACGGCTGTATTTCGCTTGTTGTAGTTTACCCGATACTAACTTACCGATTGTTATCCACATGAAAGTACCGGGTAAGGTGGCGATGTTAAATATTGCGATACCGAGTATTGCTGAAGGCCAGAATAGGTCACCAGTTAAAGTGAATGCCGTGCTAACGGTAATCAGGCTGGCCCAGGATTTAGGGTTTATCAGCTGAAAGCTAGCGGCCTGAGTGACACTCATAGGTTGTTGTTTGTTTCCTACCTTATGCACCTTTGCCGTGGCAATTTTTATAGACATATAAACTATATAACTAGCCGCAATGAGGGTGAGTAATTGTTGCACCTGTGGCCAGTGTTGAAATATTTTCCCTAAACCTAGCAGAATTATTAAATGTAGTACTGTCATGCCACATCGAATCCCCAGCACATGGGGTAGGGTTTTACGAATGCCGTAATGGGCGCCGGAATGGGCGAGTAATATGTTGTTTGGGCCTGGAGTCACTGTGCTGATAAAGCAAAAAAGTATGATGGCAGGGGCTAAGTCGATTAATGAGCTATGCAAGGTATTTTCCCTTTTATCATGATTTTGACTTGAAAATTGTATTAATACAATTTAGTATTAATTTACATACAAAGGTTATTACGTGACGATAATTGAGGCAATAAGTTTATTGTTATGGGTACAATCTGGAAAATTGATAGAGAAGGCTTCGTTACAGCTTGTAATGCTCAACCAAAGTACAAGGCGCTAGCTCTGATGATTGAGCAGGCCATTACATGCGGAGAATTGGCTCATCAGCAAAAATTACCTGCACAGCGTATCCTAGCGGATGAACTTACAATAACCCATGGCACGGTAACGCGGGCTTATGAGCTGGTTGAAAAGAGGGGTTTTGTCAAAGCGAGATTGGGTGCTGGTACCTTTGTAAATGCCGGCCTGTTGGGCAATAAACCTACTGAGGGGACGACGGCCAGCAAAGTCTATGATTTTGCTTCTAGTATGCAGCCGATGCTGGGACAGCAGAATATTTTAGCGCAAGCCATGCAAACGTTGGCGGAAGAACCTGAAAAGCTTGCGGCAACGATTTGCTATTCCATTGATGGAATAGCAAGACACAAGCAGGTGGTGAGCGACTGGTTACAGGCAAAAGGAATTGAGAATAAGGCTACGGATATTGTATTTACCCAGGGTGCACAACAGGGGATATATACGTGTTTGCAAATTCTTACTCAGCCGGGGGAGTATGTTTTGCATGAAGCGCTGACCTACCCGGGTTTTTATCGTGCAGCGGAAGCCAGCAGGCTAAATATGTTAGCTTTACCCACTTCAGAGCAAGGGCTGGATTTAGCTTGCTTAGAAGCCTATTGCCAGCAATACAATCCCAAGGTGTTATATATAACACCAAACTGCCAAAACCCGACGAATATCCAGTATTGCCAAGAGCAACGGCAGAAAATATTGGCCCTCAGTCGGAAGTATCTGTTTTATATTATTGAAGATGATGTAAATTACTGTCTTCCAGAACATTGGCGTACACCCCTACAACAAGAAGCTCCTGAACAGGTCTTTTACCTTTCCAGTTTGTCGAAATATTTTGCTGGAGGACTTCGATTTGGTTATGTTTTGGTACCAAGTAAATGGCAACAATCGTTTAATATGCACCTTCATAGCCAATGCTGGATGAGCTCAGCATTAAATATTGATCTGGTCTCTCGTTTTATCGGCTCAGAGATTTTTATACATAATCAACAACGCTTGGCTGATGAGATGCGTTACCGTCAACAGGTATTTAAATGCATATTTGAAAAACATGGCATAGCAGCCCGGTTGGGCGGATTAAATATCTGGGTAACTCTGCCTAATGACATCAATATGCATCAGTTTAATGGCCATTTATTCGCGAACAATGTCAAAGTAAGAACAGCTGACTTATTTCGCCATAGAACGAGTAATTTGGTTGCTGAAAATGCCTTAAGGTTGTCGTTGGGGAGTTCAAATATTCGAGCTGATTTTGAGCATGGTGTTTTAGCCTTTGAAAGACTATTGATAGAATTCAAATCCCGGCAAGACGTGGTTATATAAATAGGTTAATGAAAGCTGCCATTTATCCGATAAATTTAATTTTGTATCTGGAGCAGAAATCAGTTGGATGTGGCTTGTGTGGGACTATTTTCTCATCTGTTGGTTGCAAGGGGTCTTCAGAGATGGTACGCGAAGTTTCTCCTCCTTAAGGTAGACTTTCCACATGAACCAATATTGGAAGCAACTGCGTAGAATGCGTCAACAACAGACTAGAAAATATCTGCAAGTGATATCATCGTTCACTATACGGAGCTGACCGTTTGGGCGTCGAATGCACTGATTCAATCAGGCTTTCTTGCTGGGAACACGTTTAGGTATAGCGTCCCGAACTTAAGGGAATTGAACACCCATGAAGCTCTTTTCCGTGCTATATCCTGTAAAAATATATTTCTTTCCAATACGGTCTGGTACGAATGCCATGTGTACATATAGAAAATATCTTGCTAATCACTAGTCAGGCACCTATCAGAAGGGTCGTAGGTTTGCACGGTATGGGCGACAAGCGTGCAAAATTGATCAAACATGAATTTTCGAAGACATTATCATTCGGTGAGGTTATTATCCATAGCTCCCCATATTTAAGAGTTCTACATATCAGCTTCGTTGCGCTTCAAACCCCGGTATAAAAAGAGTCCGTTCGTTGTGGAAAATAAATTTAATTTTTAGGGATATCAACCTTGACCTGCCCCTAAAGGTTAAGCTTAACCTTTAGCTCAGTTACCGATTAACACAAACGCTAAGGGTTTTAGAACAATGAACAAGAAACTATGTAGTGTCTGAACGAAAACTCCTAGAGCTAGAGTGCGCAAGGCTTTCAGGCAGAATTCGGAATCGAAGTTTTTAAGTTTTGGGTGATATTTCATAAAGAGCTTCCAATTTTTAGATGTTTTCTGTATTAGCATCTAAATCGTTGTTTTTAAAACCCGTCTACAGCCCTTATGAATAAAGGGTTACAGGGTTTTCGGTCAGGTACTATGTAAGATTATTTGTGCACTTTGTTTGGCCATACCACTAGTCTATTTATTTCTCGCCGGAAACTTCGCCGTAGGTGCCATCAGCGCTCTTGTTATACAGGTAGTTTTATGTGCCGGTATGATGATGAAAATGATGAAAATGATGAAAATGATGGGATGTAGTGATAAAAAAGATAAAGATCAACAAGAAGAGTCCACAATAAGTAATCAGCTAAAAGGGGCTGAGAGTAGTAAGGAGCAGCGTGAGTAGAGGTAGCTAAAAAGAAATGGCGGAGCCAGGTTTTGCCTTTTGCATGCCAAGATTCAGCCCATCTTAACTCATTAGAATATGTCTTTGCGAGCATGACTTAGAAGGTCGTTTGGAAGCTATTACTTGTTTCTCACTGTGGGTGATGGTGTGAAAAAATGATCAAACTTTACGGAAATTGCCATCTGAAAAGCTCTATTTTGTGCGGTATTTTGATCAAACTATAATGCCCGCCGACAACTACCGTTCACTAGCTTCGCCAATACCGCTGTTAAAAAAGCCATAACCATCGCTATGGCGTAGTACTAAAAGGGGCTGGTATATGTGAGTGTTGGAGCGATCTTTATTGCTCCCAATTACTCAAGAATAGGCTCTTTCCAGCTCACTTTACCTAGTAGCTTTTCACCCAGTTCGTTTAGCATTGCGCGAGGGTATTTATTTTGCTCCCAGTTTCGTGGGTCGCCAGGGAACGCAAAACTTTCTGGTGGAAGCCGCTTTTCCCAAGAATTAATCCGCCAATCACGAATCGTGGTATTTTCTTCTGTTGCCGGCACCATGGATATATACTGCGCCATACGTACTCGGTCAGATTGGTTAGGGTGAATACCGTGAGGTAATAGGCAGTTAAAAATTAACAGATCGCCAGCTTTCATCGAAATAAAGTCTACATTAAAACCCGTTAAATCAGGTACATAAGGGTCACGGTCGGCTGGCTGAGTTTTACGCCACTCCTCTAATTGGCGGTACAACTCAGGTACACATTGGAAGCCACCTGTTTCTTCATCGGTATCTGAAAGAGCCAATACACCTTGAACGTTAACGGGTAGAAGATCTAGCGTGGAATCCTCATCCCAATGAACAAAGCCACTAAATGTGCGACCATTTCTGTTCGGTGGGTTCAGGTTAGCACGGTCGATGGTCACCCAAAGATCCTCACGGTCCCAAATATCTACAAATGCGTTGTATACGTCTTGGTTTTGGCGGTTATCCCACAACACTTGGTTGTTGTAACACTCGACCATTCCTGAATTGTTTAGTTCCACCATTGCATGGTCACGACGTTGATCTTGATACCATGTGGAAGGATCATTTGGCGACATCTCCTGAAACTCCCACAAAAATTCCTGACTATGTTTGACTGCTTCTGGGCTAATAATTTGCGGGATCACAACATAACCGTTATGTTGCCAAAACTCAAACTGCTCCTGAGTCAACTTTCTCAACGGAAAAGATTTCTGAATGTCACGCAGTTGAATGTCATGCATCTTAGATACACTGTTATTACCCGGTACGTTATCACCAAAACCGTGCTTATTTTTCATCATTACTCCTTTTAGGGAAGAGGCGTATTGCCATTGGTTTTATTCACATTGTTGCAATAAAACAAACGCTGTGGTGATGCAATCTAAGCAAAAAAGAGTACTATCTAGTCAAGTTGTCGATGCTGTTGTATTGGAATAGTATAAATTTTTATGAAAGCTCTGATTGAAAAAGTCGAATATCCAGAAGACAGCTCATGGCGATTATTGATTCGCGAGCTCGAATCCATTCCATTTGAATGGCATCTTCACCCTGAATTTGAACTCACATTGACACTCAACAGCCAAGGTGAGCGATACATTGCAGATAACATTTCTGAATACCAAGATTATGACCTAACTCTGCTAGGGCCAAACATTCCGCATACATGGCAGTCACACTTGAGAATTGATGAGCAGGAACCGCATAAAGTTTATGTGCTTTGGTTTAATCAGGCGTGGGTCGATCAGTTAACTCAGCTATTTCCAGAGTACCGCCCACTTGGCACACTCGCCAAGCTCGCACGGCGTGGAGTCGTGTTCCCTAAAGTGTTAGCCCAAGCCCTTCTACCACTATTTATACTGTTAGATGTAGCCACCCCGGCAAGACGATTAACTCTTTTTTTACAGATACTTGAGCATTTAAACGAATGTGATAACTATCAGCAGATCTCAGTCGTTGCTGACATTGTTAATGCAGATTCAGATAGGCGAGAGCAACGCAATCTTAGCCAATTGTTAGAAATAATACACATTGATTACACCCAGCCGATTAGCTTAGTGCAATTGTCGGGTGAGCTGGGTATGAGTGAAAGTACTCTGACGAGATTTTTTAAACGTATGATGGGGCAAGGTATCAACCGTTATATTACTAACGTGCGACTTGCCAAAGCATGCTCATTACTGATTCGAACCGATATGCCAATTTCTCTTGTGGCACAGCAGTCGGGATTTTCCAACCAAGCCAACTTCAACCGACTGTTCAAAAAATATAAGCAAATCCCCCCGAAAACCTTTCGAAGCAAATTCAAAGCATAATCATTTTATGGTTATAAAACATACTGCGAATTAATGTTGACAGAGTTATCATTAAACACATAGGCTTGGGCGCTGTGGGCGATGAGTGAGCAATTTTGATCAGACTTTATTGTAATTATCGTATTAAAACAGGCATAGGGCTGGTTATTCAACAGCTAGATTGATCGTAACTATTCAGCTGGCGGAATATTATTCAATTTTTCCTGAATGAAGTCTGGCCACTTTCCGGCAAACAGGCACTCCAGCGCCTGCCCGACACCGACATTATTTTTCTGGCACGTTGATATATAACTGCGAACCCGGCAAAAGACTTTGGCTCCCTCCATGGAGCGGAAACAGCCAGAGATTTTTTGCTGCACCTTTGCCATTCTGATATCCCTCTCTCCTTGGTTGTTGGTGAAGGGAACCGCTGGATTATCCATGAATCGCAGCACATCATCCTCAAAATCCCTGAGCCGCTCCAGTAAGTTTCTGGCCTTGCTGCGGGCGACCCGCCCCTTTTTCTTCTTGCCCGTTTGCGGCGGTGGCGGGCACTCCTGCTCCGCCTTATCGAGCAAACTCTGATACTTTTTCCGCCACTGTAACGCAGTATCGTTATCAAGCTGGCCACCGGCATCATTTACTGCATCATTGATTTCAATGAGCCGTTCATACATCCCATTAGCCCACTCTTGCCCGTCTTGCTCATAGGCGCGGGTAAGTTCCCGCAGGTGATGGGCATTGCACAAACTGTGGAGTACTTGCGTATAGCGGTAATAAGGTTTCCAGTGGTCATGGCAGAGTGTCCCGGCGAACTGAGGCAGTATGCCTATTTCATCCATTGCCTCCTTACCGCGTTTTGCGTGAGGCTCAAACCAGGTCCACTCTCCGTTCGATGCATTATGAAGCTAGATGCGCTTGCCGCCGACATTAATACCCGTCTCGTCCGCGTGAATTAACCCGCCATTGATGAGTTCGAGCTTGGCCAGCGTCTCAAAGTCAGCCAGCATGTGGTAAGCCAGCTTGTTAAAGTTGAACAGTGAGCCGGTACTCAAGGAGATGCCAAACATTTCATCAAAATGCTGCTGCACCCGGTCATAAGGAATGAGTTGGTACACTGACATATAGACGGCGTTCGCCTTAACCGATGCACCATACTTAGCCGCCCTGTCCACGTCAGCAGGGAAATCAGCGGTAAACCGGTTGCCCTGCGCGTCTTCCAGAATTTGTGCCCGGTATTCTTTAACCCAGCGGGAAATTTGGATATCAAATACCTGGCGACGGTCATAGCCTACGTCATGGTACTGCCCTGGCGGCAAGCTATCCCGGTTGACCGGAACCTGAATAATTTCGTCCGGAGCATCGACTGGTTTGAGCGTCTTGCCCTCGCGGCCTTTTTGCCCACCTTGTTTATTGTCACTTTTCTTTCGCCCTTCTTTAGGGCGGTTGGGGTCTTGCGAGGGCGGCTTGCTGCTATTTCGGCTATTAAGAGATAGGCGGCCAAACAATAGCTTGACCAGCAGCAACATCATTTGTACGGCAGCCACTAAAGCAGGAGATGCGGCCTTGTCATTTTTCAAGGCGTTTTCTACTTGCTCAATGGTGGCGTTGACATCCAATGACTCGGGTATCAACGTTGCTGTGTTTGTCTGCTTATTCATGGGGCTATTATACCCTCTGTTTTTTCGGGCAGTTTTTTGCTTCTGTAAGCCAATCTAAGGCGTTGTATTTTTCTGTGCCGGGGGCGCTATGCTTGGTGTACACCTGTTGTTTTGGCGCTCTTGTGGTTAAGTTAATCGTTGCTTACAAGCGCTCATTACAGTGACGCATGAAAATGCACTAAATCAGTCAAAACCGTGTCAAGAAGTTTTGAAAAAAATAATGCATTTATTGCGGGGTTTTTAGCCAGCTGAATAGTTACGATTGATCAAACTATATTGCCTTCCCACAGCAGAAGTTCAGCAATAAGGAGCAAGCTTACTCGGACGTATTTGAGTCTATCGAATTGTTTTACAACTCTATCCAATGACACTCAGCCAACGGCCAGATAAGCCTGAATCAATATGCAGAAAATTATTACAAAAAGTGCGCGCAAATCCGTGTCTACTTTTTGTGGGTAACATCACTACTTAGTGATCAATGACTTTCAGATGCACGATTTGTGTCTCTTTAGGTTTTGTGTGTAGCTCTTCGAGTGGGGGAGCGAAATCTGTGAGGTTAATTCCGTCTACTACACTTTTGTATTCATCCATATTAGGTGTTCGTCCAAGAATTGCGGAAAGGACGACGACTGGTGTGGATGCCAGTAATGATTCACCCTTTTTGCGCTTGGAGTCCTCTACAACGCGCCCTTGGAAAAGACGTGTAGAGGTTGCCAATACAGTATCGCCTTTTTCCGCTTTTTCCTGATTTCCCATGCACAAGTTACAACCTGGCCGCTCAAGATACATCATGTTTTCGTATTCTGTTCGAGCAGATTGTTTGGGTGTATTGTCGTCAAATTCAAAGCCAGAGTATTTTTGTAATAATTCCCAGTCACCTTCGGCTTTTAATTCGTCGATGATATTATACGTCGGAGCGGCAACGATAAGTGGGGCATTAAACTCAATACCGCCGTTCTTCGCTTCTAAATTCCTCAACATCTGGGAAATAATTTTAAAATCGCCTTTATGAACCATGCAAGATCCTACAAACCCGAGATCAACCGTTCTGGCGCCCTCATAATAAGAAAGAGCTCTAATGACGTCGTGGGTATAACGTTTTGAGATGTCTTCATTATTCACATCGGGATCAGCAATCATAGGCTCATCAATTTGATCTAGATCCACCACTAATTCTGTAAAATATTTGGCATTACTATCCGGCATTAATGCAGGATTTTCTCCTGACTTTATTTCTGAAATTCTCTTATCCGCTTTTTCGATGAGTCCGTGAAGAACGTTGGCGTGGTTTTCCATTCCCTTGTTGATCATGATCTGTATTCTGCTCTTCGCGATCTCCAAAGATTCGATTAATTTATCGTCTTGAGAAATACAGATAGACGCTTTCGCTTTCATTTCGGCGGTCCAGTCTGTAAATGTGAAGGCCTGGTCTGCGAGCAAGGTGCCAATATGCACTTCAATAACGCGTCCCTGAAAGACGTTGTCGCCAAATTTTTTCAACATTTGAGCCTGAGTGGCATGTACCACATCGCGAAAATCCACGTGTCCCTTCATATTACCTTTGAAGGTCACTTTAACGGATTCGGGAATTGGCATGGTGGCTTCGCCCGTGGCGAGCGCGAGTCCAACGGTTCCGGAGTCAGCCCCGAACGCAACCCCCTTAGACATTCTGGTGTGGGAGTCACCGCCGATAATGATGGCCCACTCATCGATAGTGATATCATTCAACACCTTATGAATCACATCGGTCATGGAGTGATAGACGCCTTTGGGATCACGAGCAGTGATTAGGCCAAACTTATTCATAAACTTCATCAGCTTAGGAATGTTGGCTTGTGCTTTTTTATCCCAAACCGAAGCAGTATGGCAGCCCGATTGATAGGCGCCATCAACGCTCGGAGAGATCACCGTTGCGGCCATCGACTCGAGCTCCTGAGAGGTCATCAAGCCCGTCGTATCTTGCGAACCAACGATATTCACTTGTACGCGAACATCCGATCCAGCGTGCAAAGCCGCTTTCGAAGCAACGCCCACAGCATTCTTGTTGAAGATCTTTTCAACAGCAGTCAGGCCCTGACCTGCATGGGAAGTTTCTTTTGAGGGTGCAAATACTGGTGGCGCTTTCACACCGAGCGTCTCCGCGGCAAAGTTCTGCAGTTTTTTACCGAAGACAATGGCGTAGGACCCGCCAGCCTTCATAAACTCGACTTTTTGAGGCGTGAACGCTGAAGACACGTCGACAAGTTCTTTGTCACCGTTATAGAGCTTCTTCTCTTTGGTATTGATGGTAAGCACAGTGCCCGTTTCTACAGAATACGTTTGCTCAAGAATTGTGTCGCCATTTTCATCAAGCACGGGGTTGCCGTCAGCATCGAGTTTTTTCACCCAGTTTTTCAAGTCAATCCCGATACCACCTGTCACACCCACTGTGGTCAAGAAGATAGGCGAAATGTCGTTTGTCCCAGCCACGACCGGGGCGATGTTGACGAATGGCACATAAGGGCTAGCTTGCTTACCGGCCCATAGCGCAACGTTGTTCACCCCTGACATTCGGGAAGAGCCCACGCCCATGGTGCCTTTTTCAGCAATCAGCATCACTTTTTTGCCAGGGTGTTGGTTTTGTAACCCTTGAATTTCGGCTTGAGCTTCCGGGGTTATCATGCACTTGCCGTGTAACTCACGGTCTGAACGCGAATGCGCCTGGTTACCCGGAGAGAGCAAATCGGTAGAAATATCACCTTCTGCCGCGATGTAGGTAACGACGTCGATTTTCTCGTCAATCTCTGGAAGCTTGGTGAAGAACTCCGCTCTAGCATAGCTTTCGAGAATGTCGCTAACTATCTCGTTACCTGCTTTAAACGCAGTTTCAAGTCGCTCTGTGTCCGCTTCATACAGGAATACCTGAGTCTTCAAGACCTCGGCAGCGGGTTTTGCTAAGGTCGCATCATCACTTAACGCGAGATCAAGAAGAACCTCAACAGAGGGACCACCTTTCATGTGAGACAGCAACTCAAAGGCGAAAGTTGGCGCAATCTCCTCGACTACGGATTCGCCGAGAACGATTTCCTTTAGAAATTTGGCCTTCACACCAGCAGCACTGGTGGTGCCTGGGAGTGTATTGTAGATAAAAAACTTTAGGGAATCGTCGCGGTGTTCATGCCTGGAATCTTTAATTTGGGCAATAATCTCTGACAGCAACTCGGCGCTATCAATCGGCATCGGATGCAATCCTAGATCCTTCTTACGGGTCTCGATTTCATCCATGTATTCTGAATACAAACTCATACAAACCTCTAGGGACAAGTAACACACATAAATAAAACAGATCATTTTACATTATTTTAACGCAACTAGCATTTGTTGATAATAATTATTATTCGTATAGAGTATTGGGCTAATTTCAATTGTGCGTGCGAACTGCGGAGACGAAAATGGACCAACCTGACATTACCAAGCTGCTTATTCCTGAAAGTGACTGGGCATCCCCTGATCTGTACCTGTATGAGAAAGATGACCGCTTGCGTCTTAATCTGGCGGGAGCCATTCAATATAGCGGCCTGAGTAGTGTGGGAGGATTGGTGTTGGGATTTAGGTTAGTTCAGTATGCCGTTGAACTGGCCGCGGGGACCGGGCCTTTACAGAGGGATGGTATTAGTATCTACACCGCCTTTCCTGGGCGGGGAACCCAAGATGCCTTTGAATACACCTGCCGAGCAAGCCGAGATCGGCGCTATTGCTGTGATACAACCCTGCATCACCCAGGCGCGCTGCAGGGTCAGCGAGGTCAATTTTTGTTCACAATGCGTGTTAACGAGCAAACCATGGTTATGACCCCTGCCGATGGCTACCCACTGCATAGCTATTTCGAGGCCGATAGGAAATCTAAAGAAAGCGAAGAAGCTACATTAAACTGGAGTAATGAAAAAATTGGTTTCGCTAACACCTTGTTAAGCTTGCCCCCAGAAAAATGCCTAAGGGTCTTATAGACCTTCATAAGACAATGATCATTGGGTGACCTCTTCGTTTGACAGGACTTATATGGTCACTCCTTGAAATTCAAGGTTGTCATCGAACTTTTTCTTTCCGGTTCAGCTCCTTCTTTAATTCCTTATTTTCACTTTTGAGGAGTTTTGCTTCTGACCGTTCGGCCACTCTACTACTAGCTGTATTATACCAATCTAGCTAATTAACTGGTCAGATTGCTCCAGCTTCTAGTACACATCTCCGGCAGGTTAGGTGTTTTGCCAACTAGCTTATTACGCTGAGTATAAAAAAAGAGCTAGGAATATCATGGCGACGGCAAAACTCCGCAATAGAAAGCCCGCTTTCTTGCTGCGCTTGAAAGACTTCAAGCCACTGTTGTGATTTTCTGAAGGTTCGCATATCTGGCTCCGTTTTGTGATAAACAAAACCAGTTTAAGGGGAGCGCTACATCCAAAAGTTAGGTGCAGATTGCAAGACGCTCACGTAGGATTAACCCTAGAACGGGTTATCTCCACATTAGAAAATATCTTGCTACTCAGCAATCAGGTACCTGTCAGAAGGGGCTTAGGTTTGCACTGAATGGGCGACGAGTGAGCTTGGTTGTTCGGTCAAGTCATGAGTGCAGGGTAGCTACCATTGTGATTGTGGCTGTCCTCATTTTCAAGCATCTAAGTTGAGATACATCACATGCGGAGTATCGCTTTGATGGAATGATCATTAAATCTTGTTGTTGAGAGAAAAATACACGCTGATACAATAAGTTAAATATATTGTAACTATTCAGCTGGCGGAATATTATTCAATTTTTCCTGAATGAAATCTGGCCACTTTCCGGCAAAAAGGTACTCCAGCGCCTGCCCGACACCGACATTATTTTTCTGGCACGTTGATATATAACTGCGGACCCGGCAAAAGACCTTGGCTCCCTCCATGGAGCGGAAACAGCCAGAGATTTTTTGCTGCACCTTTGCCATTCTGATATCCCTCTCTCCTTGGTTGTTGGTGAAGGGAACCGCTGGATTATCCATGAATCTCAGCACATCATCCTCAAAATCCCTGAGCCGCTCCAGTAAGTTTCTGGCCTTGCTGCGGGCGACCCGGCCCTTTTTCTTCTTGCCCGTTTGCGGCGGGGGCGGGGGCGGGCACTCCCGCTCCGCCTTATCGAGCAAACTCTGATACTTTTTCCGCCACTGCAACGCAGTATCGTTATCAAGCTGGCCACCGGCATCATTTACTGCATCATTGATTTCAATGAGCCGTTCATACATCCCATTAGCCCACTCTTGCCCGTCTTGCTCATAGGCGCGGGTAAGTTCCCGCAGGTGATGGGCATTGCACAAACTGTGGAACACTTGCGTATAGCGGTAATAAGGTTTCCAGTGGTCATGGCAGAGTGTCCCGGCGAACTGAGGCAGTATGCCTATTTCATCCATTGCCTCCTTACCGCGTTTTGCGTGAGGCTCAAACCAGGTCCACTCTCCGTTCGATGCATTATGAAGCCAGATGCGCTTGCCGCCGACATTAATACCCGTCTCGTCCGCGTGAATTAACCCGCCATTGATGAGTTCGAGCTTGGCCAGCGTTTCAAAGTCAGCCAGCATGTGGTAAGCCAGCTTGTTAAAGTTGAACAGTGAGCCGGTACTCAAGGAGATGCCAAACATTTCATCAAAATGCTGCTGCACCCGGTCATAAGGAATGAGTTGGTACACTGACATATAGACGGCGTTCGCCTTAACCGATGCACCATACTTAGCCGCCCTGTCCACGTCAGCAGGGAAATCAGCGGTAAACCGGTTGCCCTGCGCGTCTTCCAGAATTTGTGCCCGGTATTCTTTAACCCAGCGGGAAATTTGGATATCAAATACCTGGCGACGGTCATAGCCTACGTCATGGTACTGCCCTGGCGGCCTTTTTGCCCGCCCTGTTTATTGTTACTTTTCTTTCGCTCTTCTTTAGGGCGGTTGGGGTCTTGCGAGGGCGGCTTGCTGCTATTTCGGCTATTAAGAGATAGGCGGCCAAACAATAGCTTGACCAGCAGCAACATCATTTGTACGGCAGCCACTAAAGCAGGAGATGCGGCCTTGTCATTTTTCAAGGCGTTTTCTACTTGCTCAATGGTGGCGTTGACATCCAATGACTCGGGTATCAACGTTGCTGTGTTTGTCTGCTTATTCATGGGGCTATTATACCCTCTGTTTTTCCGGGCAATTTTTTGCTTCTGTAAGCCAATCTAAGGCGTTGTATTTTTCTGTGCCGGGGGCGCTATGCTTGGTGTACACCTGTTGTTTTGGCGCTCTTGTGGTTAAGTTAATCGTTGCTTACAAGCGCTCATTACAGTGACGCATAAAAATGCACTAAATCACTCAAAACCGTGTCAAGAAGTTTTGAAAAAATAATGCATTTATTGCGGGGTTTTTAGCCAGCTGAATAGTTACAATATATTTAAGCTACAGACGAAAGGTAATGTTGACAGAACCGTTTCGAGCGTACTTTACAATAAGCTGTTATGTATCACGGAGAGTTTAGATATGGACTTCCAAACTATACCGATAATCAGAATCTTCGATGAATTCAAGGCAAAGGATTTCTATCTTGAATTCCTTGGTATGACGCTGGATTGGGAGCATCGATTTGAGTCCGATTACCCCATATATATGCAAGTATCTAAGGGTAGTCTTGTATTTCACCTGAGTGAGCACTCTGGTGACGGGTGCCCAGGCACCAAAATTTTCGTAAATACTGATAGTTTGGATACCCTGTTCGCTGAGGTAACCGCAACTGAATACAAATATTCCAAGCCGAGCATCGAAACAGCACCTTGGGGTTCTAGAGTTTTCGAGATTACCGATCCATTCTCAAATAGAATCATTTTTAATGAGCAATTATCAAATAACAAGCAAAGGCAATCCGACGCGAAGTAACGCGCGGTTGCTTTGAGCGCTAGCACTGCAGGCGGCATCATCTTCAATTTTATGAAAAGTTATATAGTCAATGTTATTTGATAAATCTCGTCACGAACCGCTGACCAAAAGCTTATGGGATCAAAATATTGTACAGACAGAAATATCATCAATTATTGATGATATTGAGCGATCACTGTTACCTGATGCCTGCTGGTCCACGCATCCACTTGATGCAGAAAGCTATCCTAGGGAAGGGCCTAAATGGTCTGCATACGCAGGAGCCGCAGGTACAATTCACGCTTTACAAATTCTTAGTCGATACGGTTATAAAGTAAGTGATTTGTCAGGCTTAATAGAAATCGTTTACCAATCTTTCTTGAAAAAACCTGATGTTTCAGTCGAACCAGGCTTACAAATAGGTGAGCTTGGCATTTTAATGCCCGCAATTTTAGCTCAACCTGAAGATGCAGAGTTATCAAGACGTGTTATGCGATGCATGGAAGCAACTATAGAGCTTCCCCTGTATGAAATAACCTCTGGGCAAAGTGGTATGATGCATGCTGCTTTGGCACTTTATCGTAAAACTGGTGAAAACCACTGGAAAGACTTGTACATTAAAGGCGCAAAGTCATTGTTGGATAATTGGAGGCAAGATACAGATACAGGAGAATGGCTTTGGCAAAGCCAAGTGTTCGGACTGAAACGTCATTATTATGGTGCTTGTCATGGTTTAGCTGGTAATGCCAATATTCTTTTACAAGGCGCTGATTTACTATCAGATGACCATACTGAAATGATCATGGAACGTACTATTTCCACGTTAAATATCTCGGTGAAACAACAAGCTAACTTAGCTAACTGGACGCTCTGTACTAAACCAAATATTGATAAATTGCTTGTGCAATGGTGTCACGGCGCGGCAGGGATTGTTACAGCAATGGCAAGAACACCTGCAATTGATTCTAATAACTCTAAACAACTTGATCAGTTGTTAGAAGAAACGGGTGAGTTGGTTTGGCAAGCAGGCCCTCTTGTAAAAGGTTCTAATATCTGCCATGGGACATCAGGTAACGGTTACGCCTTTTTGTATTTATATCGAAGGACGGGTAACTCGGTGTGGCTTGATAGAGCAAGACAATTTGCAATACATTCTATTGAGCAGTGCCAGAAAGCGCGTTTGCGTTACGGGCAAGGCCGATATACTTTATGGACTGGTGATGCTGGACTTGCAATATATTTGTATCATTGCCTGTATCCTGAAAAAGCGGCAATACCGGGCTTGGATTTATTTTAATATGTAGTGCTAATCGGGTAGCCGGAGGTATCTAACCCCCAGCCCCCACACCACCCGGCGTGCGGGACCGTACTGGGCGGTTCACTTACCATAGTGAAACCTTATCCAATCCTACTTTAACGAGATCAGTCCCTGTTGCTCAAGGTAGCTGTTGCTCAGAGCCATGTTTATGCCTGGGGTCTTGGCGCTGCGCCAATAGCTTTTGCTACTGATGCCGCAGCCAATCGCTGATATTAATGGGGCTCCTCGCTTGAGCATATTCTTGATCTTAGTTCTTGGTCGTCGCCACTGTTTCCAGTAGCACATACGAATTCTACGCCTGATCCGGTGATCATAATCAACCGTTTGCTGGTATGTGTTAGCGATACCGAAGTAGTTGATCCAGCCTCTAAGATAGCGGCTTAACCTTTGGATTTTGGCGCTCATGGAGATCCCTTTACTTCGCCGGGTTAGGCTCCTAACTTGATGATTTAGTTTGGCGATGGTTTTGGGGTGCAGTTTGATAAGCTTGCCAGCGAACTGGAAGCCTAAGAATTTGCATTGGCTGCTTTTAACTACCCGACTTTCCTCTCTGTTACCTTGAGTTTCAGGTCGACTTCGATAAAGCGGGAAGTAACTGGGACGTATATGGACGACCCCGCGGAGTCAAGGCGCGACGCTTCTTTTTTGCGCGGCGCAGCCGTGCAACCCTTTGTTCTTGAATATTAACCCTGTGCCATTCACTGTCTTGTAGGATTTCAGTTTTTACTTTATGTATCTTGCTTCATAGCAAATCAATGCTGACATATATCCAGGCTCTCAAAAGAAATGCTTATCTCATTTCTGGCCTCTATTGAAATCCGTACCTGATCGCCTTCAACATCCACACGGATTTAAAATCCTTGTCCCAAACAGGCTTTAACCAGGCAGGGAAACCCTTTACTCATCTACAGTTGACTGACCTTGGTTGGACGTTAACTTCTTCTACCCCGTATCCAGCTTCTTCTTATATGGGATGCTTGAAACTGACCCTTTCCGGGTATCAGAGCCGGTACGGAATACATATAATTTATTGAAAACTAAAAACCGCGTCCTGTAGGCGTGGTAATCAGCTTTAGGTTATGCCTGGAGCATCTACCCATGCTATGACCAATCTCGGTTGTCCCCACAACAGAGAAAGGAACAGTAGTATGAGTAGATTTGAGAAATTATCGCACGTTTTGTGGCATTGCCAATACCACATTTTTTGGGTGCCGAAGTACAGTTTTCGAGTTTTAACGGGAGCAGTGGCTCAAGAAGTATACAGTTGTATCCAGATATATTGTGGCGGGCTAGGTTGCCAAATAATTGAGCTAAATGTTCAACCAGATCATGCCCACCTATTAGTAAAGATGCCACCGAAAAGGTCAATCTCAGAGCTTATAGGAGCGGTAAAAGGCCGAACCGCGATTGGGATATTTAAACAATTTCTCCATTTGCGTAAGAAGCCTTATTGGGGTAACCATTTTTGGGCAAAAGGCTACTGTGTTGACACAGTAGGTGTAGATGTCGAAATGGTAATAAAGTATGTGAAGCACCGCCCCCTTCTAGGGGGTCATAAGCAAAGCCACCTTCTAAGAAGGTGGCTCTTTAACTTTATATAGGTAGATGGGTGACCTGTAAAAATCATCGATATGTATAATTTTGCAGGCTTGCCATGATGGTAGCGCAAAATTATTGCTTATTAGAAAGTCAGCGCCTGATTGCTCTAACAGTAATCTATTACTGATTTTGTCCATAGCCTCCGGAAATAGATAGCAAACTAACACTGATGCAGCTGATAAGTCGGCCTTATAAAAATCTTGTCGATGCAAGGTTAGGTTTTTTAAACCCAGCAGCTTTTTAAGTAACGTCGATGTAAGCCAAGGCAGAAAGGACAGTTCGTAACCGACTATTTGCCTTTGCGGATATCTCTTGGCAATTCGTATGACAACGTTGCCCCAGCCACTCCCCAAATCAATGATGGCGCCTGTACCTGCTTCATCAGCTAGCTGCATCATAGCGAGATAGGCTTTATTTGAGCTTGGCATGGGCGATATACCTAATTTTACAGTGCTATATATGATCGACACGGTAATAAAAACCACAATAAAGACAAAAAATATTAGCAATAAAATGTCAAATATTAGCAAGGGGAATTCTCAAATGGGGCGTTCTAGTTATTATGAACAATACGTTAACCGTACTGTGTCGTAAATGGCGTCTTACGGCGAAACCCGTGTCGCAAATAGACTTGATGGAGATTGGTTTTATCGGGTTGGAAAATAACGGTTTTAGCTACCCGCTTTTCGAGTAAAATGTAATCACTTATAGCTTGGCCAACGGGTTGGACGGGGCATTTTTATGCTGGGCTATATCAATAACAGACTAATACAGGGTAGTGAGAAGAATGAGGAAATATATTCTTTGGGATCATGATGGTGTTTTGGTAGAGACGGAACCTTGGTATTTTAAAGCGAGCCAGAGAGCCTTAGCTGAAATTGGTGTCGAGCTGACTTCAGATGTCTACCAAGGGATTATGGTAGATGGAAGAAGCTGTTGGGAGTTGGCTGAAAAAGCGGGGATTTCTGTTGAAGTTATTAATAGTCAAAGGAAAATTCGAAACAGCTATTATCAAACCTACCTTGCCACAGAAGACATCGAAATCCCGGGTGTCGAAGCAGTATTAAAATCCTTATCCAAAGATTATCGAATGGCCATTGTCACCACTTCCAGACGAGTCGATTTCGAATTGATCCATAACAACAGAAGCATTGTTCAGTACATGGACTTTGTATTAACGGTTGAAGATTACGCAAAAGCTAAGCCCGACCCTGAGCCTTATTTATGTGCATTGAGAAAGTTTGATGCATCGGGGGACGAAGCCGTGGTGGTGGAGGATTCCGCCCGAGGCCTAAAGTCTGCTGTAGCTGCCGGAGTTGACTGCGCTATGGTGTTTAACAAATTTACGAAAATGCAGGATTTCTCCACGGCTACTTATGCAATTAAATCTCTGAGCGAATTAGCGGATGTGATTGCGGCCAAATAGAAACCTGGCAACGACATGCCCTTTGAATAATACGGTGGTTATAGGAGTAAAAAGGTGGAGTTAAACTATAGACAAGCGGGATTGGATGACTTGGCCTGCCTGGTGCAGATGTTGGCGAATGATTCTTTAGGGGCTAACCGGGAATCTGCTGCTATGGGGATGCTTGATAGTTACCAGCAGGCTTTCGAGCATATCAGCGGCGATCCCAATAATGAACTGGTGGTTGTTGAACTCGACGAGGTCATTGTTGCTTCGTTGCAAATGACCTATATCCCTTACCTAACTTATCAGGGTTCGTGGCGTGCACTGATCGAGGGGGTTAGGGTTCATCAAGATTATCGTTCTCGTGGTATCGGTAAGTTGGTATTCACTTGGGCGCTGGAGCAAGCCAGGAAGAGGGGGTGCAATATGGTGCAGTTGACCTCGGATAAACGCCGTAGTGAAGCCATCCGGTTTTATGAGAACCTCGGCTTTAAAGCGTCACATGAAGGCTTTAAGTACTGGTTTTAATTTGGGGCTGTGTAGTTTTTGCTAACGCTACCTGAGACCCTGTAAGCGTGGATTGTTCAGTTGCGTAGTCAGGGTAACTTGGTAACATGTCGAGCTTTCACACCAAGACAATTGAAATTGTGTCCTGCGGTGTCGATTTGACTCTGAGGGCTGCAACGAGAGAAAGATATGTACACAGATGAAGATCTCGATCACGCGATAAAAAAAGGAATATTTACCGCCGTATCCGTAACGGAATTCAGGACACAATTTTCTACTGAACGAAATACTCCATCAGTAGATGAAGAAAGCTTCAGGCTGATCACAGGTTTTAACGACATCTTTGTGGTCATCGCGTGCTCGCTGCTGCTTTTTTCTTCATGGTGGGTGTTGAGGGGGGTCAATGAAAATTTGGCGCTGTTAACGTTTTCCGTATTGGCATGGGGGTTAGCGGAATTCTTCGTACTCAAAAGAAAAATGGCGTTACCGGCAATTGTATTGTTGCTGTCTTTTGTAGGCGGCGTGTTTGTATTAGGCATTAATATATTTAAGTCGCTGGCGGAAATATCTTTGATAGTGGCAGCCGGCTTATCGGCAATCGCGGCGTATTTTCATTGGCGCCGTTTTAACGTACCTATTACAGTAGCTGCAGGCACAGCCGCAATTATCGGTCTGTTAGTTACCTCAGTACTAACCGCTTTTCCTGTCGCGGAAAACTGGATATTAATGGTTCTGTTTATCTGTGGAGTGATGGCTTTTACGTTTGCTATGTATTGGGATGCCTCAGACAGAACCAGGACAACACAACGTTCGGACGTGGCTTTTTGGCTCCACCTTTTGTCGGCGCCGCTAATTATCCATCCAGTCTTTTCAAATCTCGGTATTTTAGATGGTAACGAAAGCTTAATTAGTATGGCAATTGTACTTATCTTATACCTGCTGATGACTCTTATTTCGGTTGCCATTGACAGACGGGCCTTTATGGTTTCTTCCCTGGTGTACGTGCTTTATGCGCTGTCAACCTTGCTACAAGTCTATGGGGTTGTCGGTTACAGCTTTGCAATAACAGGTGTGCTTATCGGTGCAGCGCTTTTATTGTTGTCTGCCTTCTGGCAAACAGCCAGAGCTAAATTGGTCAAATTATTGCCCGCCACAACCCAAATGTATCTACCTGAAATTAAACCCTCACTAAAAATATAAGTAAACCTTCGACGCCATTAACAGTTTATCTGACTCCATCATTTAATTGATGGAGCGGATTTTCTGGGTGGATCTCTAGGTGATATTAATGCATCCAGGAGGCTACTTTAAATGGCTCAGCCAAATGAACTGAAATTACGTTACTTGAAAAGTGTTGTCGACAGCATAGAAAAGAACCCGCTGGCCAAAGTGATAAAGGTTAACAATTGGAAGCCGGCTCATGAATGACAAGATTTTTTATGTTAACGTGATGCTTTTGAAAGATTGCGCTGCTGGGGTGGCGAAAAATGACAATGCAGGCTCGTGGAATAAGGCGTAGAGAGCTTATAAAATCAGCAGCCAAAGAGTTGTTAGGTGAAATGGATATCGCGGAAATTACGTTTGCCGATGTTGCGGAGCGCGCCAAGCTGCCGAAAAGTTCCGCGTATCATTTTTATGCCAATATTGATGAAGTCTTCGCCGAAGTTGCCGTGGAATACAACAATACATTACTCGACATATTGAGTGAATTACCTCAACAGAGCCAGGTTCAGCATTGGTGGGATATCGTTGATATTCAGGTGGATCGCGCCATTGCATTTTATGGTAGGGAAGAGGCCGCTCGCCAGTTAATCATTTCAGGTAAAACATCGGCAGAAATTAAGCAAAAAGACCGTAACAATGACCAGAATATGTCTACCAACCTGTACCATATTTTGAATACGTTTTTCGAGCTACCGGCGATTGATAACCGCTCCGATATTTTTTATATATGGGTGGAAATTGTCGACCTTATTTTTACCATGTCACAGATGAAATATGGCTTTATCACTCCAGGAATGGCGGGCGAAGCAAAACGTGCTGCGAAAGCCTACCTTGGTACTTACCTCGCGGAAGACTTACCACGTAAACAGGCTTCTGCGGTGATAACTTAGTCTGTCTGACAGTACTTATACCTGCCGATAGCTCTCGAACTCAGTAAAATTTCCCAGAATCAAAATTATGCTGAGGCAGTCAGCAGTATGCCGCTCCCTCTGCAATTAATTCTAAGATCGGCGCTATACTTTGGTAACGCTGCATTAATCGATAACCTTGGTGGTTTCAACTGGGTTAGAGAGTAAAACGATGACGATACGCACGAAACTATTGCTTTTGTCTTTTTTCCCTATTGTCGGGCTAATTTACATCTCTGTTATTTCCATGATTGAAATGGGAAAACTTAATCAATCCGCAACCCGAATCTATGATGGTCAGTTGATCCCTTTAGTTAATCTCAAAACAATTTCTGGCATTTTGACTACAGAGATAATAGATAAGATCAGCCTTACTCAGGTGGGACTGGCCAAAGCCGGGGAGGCGGCAAAAAGCTTGGCGGAAGCTGATAAGCGGTTTTTGGCGCTGTGGAGTCAGTATCAGCAAGAACAAGCTGCAACAGATGACGAGCGTGAGGTTATCAATGAGATAAATACCCTTATTGAAACCTCGTCAGCGGCGGTGAGTAAAGTTTCAAATAAGCTGGGCAAGATGGCGAAAATCTTTAAATCCGGTGATGTAACGGGGAAGTTGGATCGAGATGTCAAAAATTTATATGTGGTGACAGAGCCAATCAAGCACGCGCTGCTTAATCTGATTGACATTAAAACGGCACAAGCGGCGCAAGAAATGGGTGTCATAACTGAAAGGTATGAAAGTCAAAAAAGCTCACTCATTGTTAATATTCTGGTGATGATCGCTTTTCTGGCCATCATCATTATCCTTATTTACCGATCCATCCGGCAACCAATCAATAAATTGCAAAACTCGATTGAGTCAATTGCAACCAATTCAGATCTTACCATCCATGTAGATACATCCAGTAAAGATGAAATCTCTCAGATAGCAACCAGTTTTATACATATGCTCGATAAAGTAAAAGTGGTTATTAATGATATTCATCTTGTTTCACAGCAGCTGGCGACCTCATCCGATGAGATGAGGGAGATCAGCCTTCGCTCTCAAAGCGCGGTGGAGGAGCAAACGACAGATCTGCAAAGTGTCGCAGGTGCAATGAATGAAATGGTGATTACATCAGCTGATATTGCGCGAAATGCAGAAATTGCGGATCAAAAAGCGACGGATACCAATCGGCAGGCGGAGGACAGCATCAAAATGATCCAGATATCTTCCCGTGCGACATCGGCATTTGTGAATGAATTTACCTCGGTATCGCAACAGATGGAAGCGCTGGGTAAAGATACGACAGATATCGTGAGCATAGTGGATGTCATTGAAGGTATTGCAGAACAAACCAATCTATTGGCATTAAACGCAGCGATTGAAGCAGCTCGCGCGGGGGAGCAAGGTCGGGGGTTCGCTGTGGTTGCAGATGAAGTACGTATGCTTTCTCAGCGCACGCACAGTTCGACGGAAGAGGTAAAGCAAGGGATAGAGCGCCTGCTCAAAGGAACCAACAATGTCTCCAGCGGCATGGAGACGGCTCTTGTGAATGCGGAGTCAACGCGAGATAGCTCGGTTAAAGCCGACACTAGTATCAATGGTGTTCTTTCTCACATAACAGAGATCCGTGATCTGAACAGCCAGATAGCAGGAGCCTCCGAAGAACAAACCTGTGTAGCCTCAGACATTGATAAATCTCTTACCAGAGTTAACCAAACAGCGAGAAATACGTCGAAAATATCTCTCTCGCTCAATGAAACAGCAACCCGGCTTTCGGAGTTATCCAGTCGCCTGAATACAGCAATTAGTGTATTCAAGATCAATTAGAACAATTAGTTAACGGAGATATGAAAATGAAGCGATTTTTTATGTCATTTATGGGCAGTGCAATCTTGCTGCTGGTGAGCAATATAGCATTGGGAGGCGATTTTGACGGTAAAAAAATATTGTATATCGACTCCTATCATGAGGGGTATGCCTGGAGTGATGGCATGACAGAGGCCATTGTGGGGCTGATTGAAGGCTCGGGCGCTGAGCTAAAAATTCACCGTATGGACACCAAACGAAATGGCTCTGAGGCATTTAAAAAAGCAGCCGCCTTAAAAGCTAAGGCTGTCATTAAGTCTTTTTCTCCTGACGTCGTGATCGCAACAGATGACAATGCGTCAAAATACCTTATCGTTCCTTATTATCGGGGGAAAAGTTTACCGTTTGTCTTTGCTGGCGTTAACTGGGATGCGAAACCCTATGGCTTTCCGGCCAGTAATGTGACGGGCATGGTTGAAGTGAATGCTTATCCAGATCTGATATCAATCCTTACGCCCCTCGCAAAGGGTAAAAAAATCGGTTTTCTGACAGGTCCTGGGACAACAGGGCAGCTGATTGTTGAACGTTCGGAGCGCATTTTAGGCTTACAAATCGACCAGGTCAGACAAGCATCCGACTTCGAGCAATGGAAGTCCATGTTTAAGGAACTTAACCAAAAGGTGGATATGATCCTGCTGAACAACAACGCAGGCATAAAAGGTTGGGATGACGAAAATGCTGTTGCTTTTGTTGAAAAAAACACTCAAGTGGTCACGGGAACAACCAATAAATGGATGCTTAAGTATAGTGTCCTTGCCTATGCAAAATTGGCCTCCGAACAGGGCGATTGGGCCGCGCAAACTGCCATGCGGATCCTGCTCGGCGAATCTCCTGCCGATATCCCAATTGAGCGAAATAAAAGAGGGGACATTGGTGTGAATAAACGGCTTGCACGAGTGCTGGGCGTCAATATTCCTGAAGAGGTTGAGTTTTCTGCTTCTGAAGTTATCGAGTAGGGTAAACACCCTCCCTTTCGCAGGGGAAGATGTCTTTGGGGGGGATCTCTCGGGGCCAAGGTGGCAATCCCCTCTGCCAGTTCAAATTATTTGTAAGCCTGTTATTGTTCGAGTTAGTTTGGTTGCCTCGAGGCTCCCCAACACAGCGTCGCCGCTATATCTGGGAGTCATCGCCTTCAGAAGAAAAAACCTAGATAGAAACAGAAATAAGGCAGTTACACACCAACCGTAACGCTCTCCGGCAAGAAAATTGTGCCCAGCGAAAGACCTATTTTCTAAAGATGCGATATAACTCTTTTGCCGCTATGTTCATTGATGGCTAATTCCCTTATGGCAGAGTTTGCAATGGAGATTATCAGTCTGTTTTGTCGACAATAGCTGGTTCTTATTTTGACGAAATCGAATAAACTGGGTATATTGTCGACAATAAATGTTAATAAGTCGTTAAGTAAATATGCCGTATTTCACTGAGTCGCCAGTTACAGCAGCAGATAAAACCTTTATCCAACTGAGACAAGATATTGTTGAAGGTGAGATCCCATCGGGTTCAAAACTAAGTGAAACAGAGTTGTCGACAAAGTATGGAGTGAGCCGGGCTATCGTACGTGAGGCAATAAACCGTTTGGAGTCTTGTCGTATTGTTGAGCGCAAAGCTAATGTAGGGGCCAGAGTGGTCGCCTTAACAGCTGAAGGACTGGTGGATCTCTATCAAGTGCGCGAATCACTTGAAGGGATGGCTGCGAGATTAGCAGCAAAAAACATGACAGATGAAGAGATAGCCGATCTAAATAGCCTGCTGAATAGCCAATTTAAGAAGGTAAAAAGCGATGAGTCCTATTACCAGGAAGCGGGGGATGTAGATTTCCACTATCGGATCATTGTTGGCAGTAAAAACAGTCACCTTATTAGTATGTTGATTAATGGTATTTATCACCTGGTGCGTATGTACCGTGTTCAGCTGGGCATGGCAGGGCCAAGGGTGACCACGGCATTTGATGAACACAGGCATATTGTTCAGGCCATCTCAAACCGAGACGAGGAGTTGGCGGAGATGTTGATGCGCCGCCACATTCTATATTCGAAGAATAATGTAGAGCAAAAGCTAGTCAATCAGAAGAGAGAAGAGTTATGAGCGCAGGTAAAAAGTTTCGTCAAGCTTTAGCTGACAATCAGCCACTGCAGGTTGTTGGCGCCATTAACGCCTATACCGCGATGATGGCAAAACAGATAGGCCATCAGGCTATTTATCTTTCTGGTGGTGGCGTTGCAAACGCCTCATACGGTTTGCCGGATCTTGGTATGACCTCACTTAACGATGTATTGGTGGACGTGCAACGGATCACTTCTGCATGTGATTTACCCCTGATGGTGGATATCGATACTGGCTGGGGCGGTGCGTTCAACATAGCCAAAACTATCCGTGATATGGAGAAAGCCGGAGCCGCAGCTGTACATATAGAGGATCAGGTGGCGCAAAAACGCTGTGGTCATCGGCCTAATAAAGCCATCGTTTCAACTGAAGAGATGGTGGACCGGATTAAAGCTGCGGTTGATGCGCGCACCGACCCTGAGTTTTTTATCATGGCTCGTACGGATTCATTCGCACAAGAAGGGATAGAGGCGGCCATAAACCGGGCGAAGGCTTACGTTGCGGCAGGTGCAGATGGCATTTTTGCTGAAGCGGTGAAAACAGAGCAGCATTACCGCGCTTTTTCAGAGGCGCTTAATGTGCCGATTTTGGCCAATATCACCGAATTTGGTCAGACTGAACTGTGGAACAAGGAACAACTGGGGCAGTGGGGCTGTGCCATGGTGTTGTACCCCTTATCCGCGTTTCGTGCCATGAACAAGGCCGCAGAGCTTGTGTATCAAGCGCTGCTAAGAGATGGCGATCAAACAGCTGTGGTCGACAAGATGCAGACTCGTATGGAGCTATACGATTACCTTGGTTATCACGATTATGAGCAAAAGCTCGACGTGTTATTTAGTGAGGGGAAAAACTGAGAGTCCAATTGAATTAATAAAAATTAACATCTACTGATAGCAACTAAAAAGATAATAAAAATACCCTACTTGCTAGACGAGTTAGCAAGCTGCAGTTAACTGGATGAGGAATGAGTGATGGTTGATAAAAAACTAGGTGGAGCAGGTCTTCGTGGCCAAAGTGCGGGTGAGACAGCATTATGTACAGTGGGTAAGTCAGGTAGCGGTTTAACCTATTGTGGTTACGATATATCGGACTTGGCCGATAATGCGACATTTGAGGAGGTGGCTTATCTGCTATTTAACGGTGAGCTCCCCACGCTTGATCAACTTGAAAGCTATAAGGCTGAACTAACCGCCATGCGCGACTTGCCGCAGACGTTAAAAGAGGTGCTGCAACTTATTCCAGCCGATGCTCACCCAATGGATGTGATGCGCACTGGTTGTTCATTTTTAGGCAACCTCGAGCCTGAACATGATTTCTCCGAGCAAAATCGAGCCGCTAACCGCTTATTGGCGGTATTCCCAGCTATCATGTGTTACTGGTATAAGTTTTCCCATCAAGGTGTAGAGATTGATTGTGTTACCGATGAAAGCTCCATTGGCGGTCATTTCCTCTATTTATTAAATGGGGAATCACCTTCAGAGCAGCACCGCCGTGTGATGGACGTGTCCCTCATTCTTTATGCCGAGCATGAGTTCAACGCGTCGACCTTCAGTGCCCGCGTTTGCGCGTCAACTTTGTCCGATATGTTCTCCTGTGTTACCGGTGCTATCGGCACCTTGCGTGGTCCGCTTCATGGGGGCGCAAACGAAGCGGCAATGGATATGATCCAAAAGTTCAGCTCGCCAGCCGATGCGAAAGAGAAGATGGCAGGTATGCTGGGTCGCAAAGAGAAGATCATGGGTTTTGGCCATGCTATCTATCGCACTTCCGATCCGCGTAATGTGATTATTAAAGCCTGGTCTGAAAAGCTGGCTAAAGAGCATGGCGATACCAGTTTGTATGACATATCTGTCGCCTGTGAAGAGTTTATGTGGGATACCAAGAAGCTATTCTGCAATGCTGACTTCTTCCATGCATCGGCATATCACTTTATGGGCATTCCAACCAAGCTGTTTACCCCTATATTCGTCTGCTCACGGTTAACTGGCTGGGCCGCTCATGTTATGGAGCAGCGCTCAAACAACCGGATCATTCGCCCAAGCGCCGATTACATCGGCTCTGAGCCTCGTAAGGTTGTTCCTATTGCTGAGCGATAGCGAGTCTGTCTTGTCATTCCTCGGACCATACCAGGCAAGCTGACAATGACTGGGAGCGCTGAGATAGTAGTGACTAACTTTAGGCCTTTGCAAAACGGCAAGTTTCGCGCTTTTGCCTATAAAGAGGCATCCGCTCCTACGAAGTTCGTGAATATCGGCTCTAATTACGCCTAGTGTTGACGTTTCAGGATGGATACAAGTCACCGCTTGTAGCTCCAAACCTCAATAGCGACCGATTTTTGGCCGATGATATCTAACAGCGATTAACTTATAGATCGCGATGTTTTACCTTGATTAAGAGAGCAGGGCAGGCTGTAAAAGTACTGCCCCAGCTATAGCTCTGTGGATGACGTTATGAATACAATTAATCGCAAACCTTTATCCGGAACCGGACTCGATTTTTTCGATACACGCGCCGCCGTCGATTCCATCGAAACCGGCGCCTATGACAAGCTACCGTATACCTCACGCGTACTGGCAGAAAACCTGGTACGCCGCTGTGATCCTGCAGCCTTAACCGACTCACTTAAGCAGATCATCCAGCGCAAACGCGAGCTGGATTTCCCCTGGTTTCCTGCACGAGTAGTGTGCCATGACATATTGGGGCAGACTGCGCTGGTCGATCTGGCTGGTCTGCGTGATGCCATTGCCGCTAAAGGGGGAGACCCAGCAAAGGTGAACCCGGTTGTGCCCACTCAGCTGATTGTCGATCATTCGCTGGCGGTAGAGCACGCCGGGTTTGAGAAAGATGCCTTCGCTAAAAACCGGGCCATCGAAGATCGCCGTAATGAAGATCGTTTTGACTTTATTAACTGGACCAAGACCGCCTTTAAGAACGTTGATGTTATTCCACCGGGCAACGGAATTTTGCACCAGATCAACCTAGAGCGTATGTCGCCTGTGGTGCAGAGTCGTGATGGCGTAGCGTTTCCCGATACTCTGGTGGGTACGGATAGCCATACACCTATGGTCGATGCCTTGGGGGTGATTGCGGTGGGCGTGGGCGGGTTGGAAGCGGAAAGCGTTATGCTTGGCCGCGCCTCTTATATGCGACTACCGGATATTATCGGGGTTGAGTTAACCGGCAAGTTGCAAGCCGGTATCACAGCCACAGATCTCGTGCTGGCGCTGACGGAGTTTTTGCGGGCGCAAAAGGTGGTTTCAAGCTATCTTGAGTTTTTTGGCGAAGGGGTTGCTCATCTCACCTTAGGCGATCGCGCCACCATCTCCAACATGACACCTGAGTTTGGCGCCACCGCAGCGCTGTTTTATATCGATGAACAGACAATAGACTACCTTAAGCTAACGGGGCGTGAGGATGAGCAGGTTAAGCTGGTAGAAACCTATGCCAGGGAAGCGGGTTTATGGGCCGATAGCCTAAAGATGGCTGAGTATGAGCGAGTGCTTACATTTGACCTGTCCGGTGTTGTCCGTAATATCGCTGGTCCTTCGAACCCACATAACCGCGTACCAACAACCGAGCTGGTGGAGCGGGGGATCGCTGCTAAGTTTGAAGTGGTTCCCGGGCAGATGCCAGATGGCTCAGTGATCATTGCCGCCATCACCAGCTGTACCAACACCAGTAACCCGAGAAATATGGTTGCAGCTGGATTGTTAGCCCGCAATGCCAATGCCCATGGTCTTACCCGTAAACCTTGGGTGAAAACATCCCTTGCGCCCGGGTCCAAAACGGTCCAGCTCTATTTAGATGAAGCTAAGTTACTGCCGGAACTGGAGCAGCTAGGTTTTGGTATTGTGGCCTTTGCGTGCACATCCTGTAACGGTATGAGCGGTGCATTAGATCCCGTTATCGAGAAAGAGGTGCGCGAGCGTGATCTCTATACCACCGCCGTGCTATCGGGCAATCGTAACTTCGATGGTCGTATCCACCCATATGCTAATGAGGCATTCCTTGCATCGCCGCCATTGGTGGTGGCATATGCTATAGCAGGCACTACTCGTTTTGATATTGAGCGTGATGTGCTGGGTATAAACAGTGAAGGTAATGCGATAACCCTTAAAGATATTTGGCCAAGTGATGAGGAAATTGATGCGGTTATTGCCAGCAGCGTCAAGCCAGAGCAATTTCGCACTGTCTACAATCCCATGTTTGATATCAGCGTCGACTATGGCGAGGACAATAACCCGTTGTATGAGTGGCGAGCACAAAGTACCTATATCCGCCGTCCGCCATATTGGGAGGGGGCGCTTGCCGGCGAGCGTGCTCTAAAGGGGATGCGGCCACTTGCCGTACTTGGCGACAATATCACTACCGACCACCTGTCGCCTTCCAACGCCATTATGCTTGATAGTGCGGCCGGCGAGTACCTGGCAAAGATGGGACTGCCGGAAGAGGACTTTAACTCCTACGCAACCCATCGAGGTGATCACCTCACCGCCCAGCGCGCCACCTTTGCCAACCCTAAACTGTTTAACGAAATGGTGCAGGAAAATGGCCAGATCAAGCAGGGCTCCCTTGCCCGTATCGAACCTGAAGGTAAGGTGAGTCGTATGTGGGAAGCCATAGAGACTTATATGGCACGTAAGCAACCACTGATCATTGTGGCTGGTGCCGATTATGGTCAGGGATCTTCCCGTGACTGGGCAGCGAAAGGAGTGCGCTTAGCAGGAGTCGAAGCCATTGTTGCCGAAGGATTCGAGCGTATTCATCGCACCAACTTGGTGGGTATGGGGATACTGCCACTGGAATTTAAGCCAGGTGAAAACCGTTTTAGCTATGGTATCGATGGCACTGAAACCTTCGATGTGTTGGGTGAACGCACACCGGGCTCGAGCCTGACTCTGCGTTTCACTCGTGCCAACGGAGAGTCTGTAGAAGTACCGGCTATCTGTCGACTTGATACGGCTGAAGAGGTCTCTATTTACGAGGCTGGCGGCGTATTACAGCGTTTTGCTCAGGATTTTTTGGAGTCCCCTAGTTAAAAGCGCTTCAGAGCTAGTGTGTATAACCCTGTAGGAGCAGATGAAGCCAGCAAGATTCGCCGTACAATGGCAACCCTGCGTATTCCTATATCTCAGGATAGGCGCTAACCAGCGCGAAAAATATTTTCTTAACAAGGACAAACTTTTTATGACCCAGGTACTGCAAGTTAAGATCCCCGCGACCTATATGCGGGGCGGCACAAGTAAAGGTGTGTTTTTCCGTCTACAAGATCTTCCGGAAGCGGCACAAACGGCCGGAGTTGCCCGTGATGCGTTGCTGCTTCGCGTTATCGGTAGCCCGGATCCTTATGGTAAGCAGACAGATGGGATGGGCGGCGCCACGTCGAGTACCAGTAAAACAGTCATAGTGTCGCAAAGCCAGCAGGCCGATCATGATGTCGACTATCTGTTTGGCCAAGTCGCAATCGATAAACCTTTTGTCGATTGGAGCGGTAACTGTGGCAACCTTTCTGCCGCTGTGGGTGCATTTGCCATTCACAGCGGGCTGGTTGATACGAGCCGTATTCCGCGCAATGGTTTCGTGACGGTACGGATCTGGCAGGCCAATATCAGCAAGACAATTATTGCTCATATCCCCATTACCGACGCAGAGGTGCAGGAGACAGGTGAATTTGAGCTTGATGGTGTGACCTTCGCCTCGGCGGAGATCCAGGTCGAGTTTTTGGATCCCGCAGATGGTGAAGGCGCTATGTTTCCTACGGGCAATTTGGTAGACACCCTTGAGTTACCATCCGAGGTTGTGGAAGGAGGTCTAGTTAAAGCCACCATGATCAATGCCGGTATTCCCACCATCTTTATTAACGCAGCGGATATCGACTATTCGGGCAGCGAGCTGCAAGAGGCGATTAACGGTGACGACAGGGCGTTGGTCATGTTTGAATCGATCCGTGCTCAGGGGGCACTAAAGATGGGGCTGATAAATCACCTTGATGAGGCAGCCCAGCGACAACATACGCCTAAAATCGCTTTTGTTGCAAAGCCCGCAGACTATGTATCGTCAAGTGGTAAGGAGATCCTTGCTAGTGAATTTGACCTGCAGGTGCGCGCACTCTCAATGGGTAAACTGCACCACGCCATGATGGGTACAGCCGCCGTAGCCATAGCTACCGCGGCTGCAGTGCCGGGCACCTTGGTTAATATCGCCGCAGGAGGTGGCCAGCCCAGTGCTGTTCGTTTTGGTCATCCATCAGGCACCCTCAGAGTTGGCGCACACGCCAGAGAAGTTAATGGGGAGTGGACAGTAACGAAAGCAAGCATGAGCCGCAGTGCTCGCGTGTTGATGGAAGGTTGGGTTAGAGTTCCGGGAGATACATTTTAAAACCTTGGAGGGAGTCATGCCCAGTTTGGGTTGCTCTGCTTTTTAAGTTGGGTGTAGCTCTGTCAAATAAAGACACCGAGGTAAGTACATCGGCTACCAATCAAACCTGGGTAACTGTACCAGAGGGGGTTGTTGGCGCCGAACTCATCTCAGGGATGAGATGTTAAGCGCATGCAGCGCGTTCGGCGAACCTTGCTGGCACAGGCTTCGCGGATTGCATCTGATCCTTGTAGATGCGGCAATAGTTACCCAAAATGCTTTATTTTGATTGGTTCTGAACATTGTGAGGACAACTAGTTTATATTTCAGAAAGCATGACGTTTAATCCGTCGATACAAGACGGGATATACTCTTCATATCCGTACTGTTTAGCATAATAGATTATAAATAAAGACTTACGATAACTTTCAAACTCGACTCTGCGCCAGAAATTGTCACCTAAAGGCAACTCATAATAATTGAGTACTTCCTCGATGAAAGCTTGGCCAAATGTGCGGTAATAGCAGTTAAAATCAACTGCGATATCTGAGACCGATATATCAGTGAAATCTATGATCCCGCTAAGGCAGCCTGCATTTATATCTAGCAGGGTATTATTCGTCCCCAAGTCAGAGTGGGTAATACTTTTAGGTATAATTAACGACTCCGTACTTTCCAGATATGACTCGAAATAGTACTCGGCCTTGTTTTTTACATCGGGTGTTAAGCATCCCTCTACGTTAGCCCATAAATCCGGCCAGAAATCGCTCCCACCATAAGGAAAAGCACAAAGTGACTTATGACTGAATTCAAAACTATGCAGACAGGTCAGAAATTCGCCTAGCTGCCTGTATACCTTACGCTTTTGTATGGATGATAGTGACTGAAAGCTGTCTAATGAAAAGGCTACCCCAGGAATACGTTTGTATAAAGTAAAGCCATCCTCAGATGATTCAATGCTTGGGATTGGTACAGGCGAAACCTGTTCAAACTGAGCAACAAAGTCAGACTCTAATCTAAACTGAGGACTGTCTTTATCTCTCGGGAATCGAAATATCCACTCATCATTAACTTCGACTATCTGATTGGACCAGCCTTGATTAATTAGATTAACTCTTTTGATTTGGCCACTGAAAACGGATCTGACCCGTTCGATACAGTTGTCCATTTGATGTTATGCCTCTTCATATCTGGTACCAATGCGTAAGCTGAAAGTGTTTGTTAAATCTTCTTTGGCAGACGATGTCGTCAGGTTAAATAAACCTTACTTAAGGCCTAATATTTGACGATATCACAGGCATTCTGTCCGTTTCCATTTCCGCTAGTCCACTTCTGATAGTATTAATGTGTCAAGCGCACTTTGGAGGTCTGTCAGAGCTTCTGATAGCTGAGTCATCCGCTCGGTACCCAGTTCCACTTCTAGCTGCTGTGCAAAAACTGCATGCTGTGGATCAATTTTCCTGACAGCCAAAAAGCCTTTTTCCGTAGGTTGCAATAAGTTGGCCTTGCGATGTGACGGGTTCGGAACCCAATGGGCCATTCCATCTTCGACTAGCTGGGTACTCGTCCGTTGAACACTTTGTCTCGTTATTCCCATCCTACGTGCAATTTCCGCCTGAGTCTGCGGCTCTCTGAGTACCGCCCCCAAAACTTTCCAACGTGTCACCGTAAGTCCGGCCGGTGTGGCAAGTTGCTCTGCAACCTTTAGAAATTGGCTATTCAGCGCAAAGACTGTCACCGCCATGGATCCGAGTTTTTCTTGCGCATTGCTCATTTGGCATGTACAGCCATGAGTTCATTAAAACCCTCTGGGTCTTGCTTTTGATACAGCTTCCGCCATGCCTCCAGTGTTGAATCGGTGTATAGGTCAAGCTTGCGGAAAATTTCGATTGCAAAGGCGATTGGGGCAATTCCGCTTGCTGTAATAAGGGAGCCCGAGGTAACGGCAGGTCTGTCCTGATAGTGGCATCCCCCGCTGTAATCAGTCATTTCTAAGAACTCTTTCGCATTGCTTGTATGTGGCAACTCGTCCAATAACCCGTATCGCGCTAGCGCTGCTGTCGCCCCACAAATGGCAGCGACTGGAACTTCGGCTTCCAAGAAGCGTGCAGCCATTTGTACGAACACGTCTATACCACCCCCAGCCGCCGTATCGGCACCGGGCAATATGAACATCCGGCTGTCACCTGGTTCGAGCCTGTCAAGGCTGAGGTCAGGTAGAACCCTCAACCCACCCTTGGTGATGATCGGCTCAAGCGTTTCGCCGACGGTTTTTACCTCGAACTCTCCTGGTGTTTTTTGAAACTCCGGTGAATTGATATGTGCCACGACGTGGCCAAACTCCCAATCGGTCATCGAGTCATAGATCGCGAGATGAACGGTGTTTTTAGTCATAAGATTTTGCTCCCGTGCTGAATATGACAGCAGACTAACAACGTGTAAGCATGCTGTCAAGGTAGTGTTTTTACTCCTTGGAAAAGTTGGTGGAAAAGTTGGGACACCCACAATCTAAATAGTGGGTGTCCCCAATTTCTGTGGAGAAAAAAGGCAATAGGTTGATCGCTAAAGTCACCAATGTTAACTCGGGCCATGATATGCCCGGGGGGGCCAGACGTCAGGTATGGCTGGAAGTGATGGTGGATGACGCTGATGGCAAGCGGGTATTTGAGTCCGGTGTGATGAAGCAGGGCGTAATACCAAAAGAGGCGCGTAAGTTTATTAAAGTGGGTGTTGATAAATCCGGTAAACCCGTGGGCATGACATTCTGGCGGTACGAGAAAATAGGTAAGGATACACGCATTAAATCCGGTGAAACCCGAAACGAGGTGTTTGATTTGCCAGAAGGCATTAGCTATCCGATTAAGGTGTCAACCCGAGTGCTTTATCAAGTGTTTGCCAAAGGTCTGTCGGATAAGGTGCACGCCGCATTCCCCGAGGAAAATATTCCAGAGCCTGAAGTCATCGAGTTGCAAAAGCAGCAGATGAGTTATCAGCATTAAGTGTTAGACCCAGAGTAAAAAGGGCGGAACTAATTCAGCTTTTTTTACTCTGTAGCATCCGCTACATGAAATTTTTGAAAAGCAGACTCAACACCCGTTGGAGGTTTACGTTTCGGTATTTGACGTGACTTAGCCGGAATGGCCCGTAAATATGCGACTATGGCGTTTTGTGGGAGAGTAATAAAGTCTCATACTGGCTTGGACGGGTTCTTATCTTTTGCTACGTAACGAGTGATTGCTAAATGAGCAGTTTTCGCCCTATATAGCGAGCAAATTATGATGTATTTTGATAACTCACCGATTAGTGGCTTGCGAGATATTTTCTAATGGTCCTTTTTCAGTAGAAACGTTCATATTGATAAACGATTAGAAGTAGCTGGTTTGAGCTACGATTTTGCTGGTTTGTACTGCTAAACTGAGGCAGAGAGTATTTGAGGTTACCGAGCATGACTACCCATCCATCGTTGAGTGTTGTTACCTCGGGCATTTTTATTTGGCTTTTATTAGTTTGTACCCCAGCGAATGCAGATACAGATAAGGTAATTACCGCCTGGACCTATTATCGATTTCCACCATTTCTGACCGAAGAGCACAAAGGCTTTAGTTATGATTTTATAGACCTACTGAACCGTTACGCGAGAGGGAAATATAAATTTCAACTAAGCTTTTACCCCAGAAAACGTCTCGATGCTTTGCTAGCATCCGGAAAGCAGGGCATCGTTTTGTTTGTTCATTGGTCCTGGATGAAAGATAAAATTAAAAATAAATATTTATGGGGGCCACCTATAGTCCTGGACCGGAATGAAATCATTTCTCGAATCGATAAAAAAATTGATTTTGATGGGACACCGGAGTCACTCTACGGCCTGACCTTTGGTGCGGTTTTTGGGCGACACTATAAAGGTCTAATGGGAGCGATGGAAAATAAATTTATTCTTAGGGAAAATGTGGCGACTCATGATAAAAATTTGACAAAAATATTACTGGGGCGAGTTCATGTAACCACAATGCCAGCCTCTATGCTGGAATATTTTATTAATAATATGGAACTCAAAGGAAAACTTTATAAATCTCTTATTCCGTTATCTTCATATACTCGTCACATTATGGCTACGCAAGGGCTGCAAGCAGAGCATGAGTTTCTAAGTCAGTTTGTCTTGAGTCTTTCAAGTAATCCGGAATGGAAAGAAATACGGACGAAATATAACCTTTTGCCATTGACCAACCCTTAGCTAAACACCTTGGCGTAATGTTCAGGTCAAAGGTTGGAGTACACCAATGCTAATACGGTTGTTGTAGTCACACCAAAATCCAGGGCCTGAGTCCTTAACCAACTGCCCGGCTAATTTGTTGTAGTTAATGCGAAATTAATATTTGAAAAGTTATATTAAACCAGTTAGTGGGGGAAGCTAGTTTATTTTTTGGCGACACCCAAAAAATTCGGCCAACGTAAATATTTTAAAGGAATATTGAGAATGAGTGGAAAACGAGGTGATCCGCAAAGGGTACTGAGTCTGGATGTTATTAGAGGCCTGGCTATTTTAGGTATCTTGTTTATGAATATCTTTGCTCAGGCGATGCCGCACCCAGCCTATTTCTCTCCTAACTGGAATGGCGCCGCGACTGATAGCGATTATTGGATATACGCTATCCAAACCATTTTTTTCGATGGCCGCTTTTTGAGCTTATTTAGCTTATTGTTTGGTGCTAGTTTGGTGATACAAACCAATAGTTGGCAGAAAAAGCAGCAAGCGCCGGGAAAGTGGATCCAGCGAAGGTTATTTTGGTTAGCCTTATTCGGCGCAATACATGCTTGTTTTATCTGGGCAGGAGACATTCTTTTTGTCTACGCAATAACCGGATTAGCATTGTATCGTGCTGTAAATTGGCAGCCTGGCACACAGCTTTCCTTAGGGGTTATTTGTATCACTATACCTATGCTGCTTATCGGCTTACTCGTATTAAGCTACGATCTCGAGGCAATGACTCCCCCTATGCTTGGTTGGTTTATCCCACTTTCAGGCGAGCAGGAAACTATGCTAATTCAAGCTGCGACAGGTGATTTTCTTACCGAACAAATCCCGCTCAACATTAAGGTATACCACTTACAAGTACTTTCTGTTTTGCCCATAGTGATGCTCCATACCGGAGGCCTTATGCTGATGGGGATGGCCCTATACAGTAAAGGCTTCTTCAGTCAAACTGATAATTTAGTCAGGTGGTGCTGTACAGGACTTATCGCTAACCTGTTAGCGGCTTTGATTTATTACTACAGAGGTGAAATAGGGTTTAATACTGAGCTTGGGTTGACTGTACAGTTGCTCAATATGTATATCTCTATATTTTGTGCATTGAGTTATGCAAAAGTCATCATATTTATAACAAAGAAGCACTCATTCTTAATCCAACCCTTTATCGCGTGCGGGCGAATGGCATTTACCCTATACATCTTCCAGTCTCTGGCTACGGTTACCTTGTTTCAATGGTTGTTTCCAGCCACATATGGCAGCTGGGACAGGGTTTCATTGTTTATAATTGTATTTTTCTTGAGCTTACTACAGATTGTTTTGGCTAATGCATGGATGAAAAAGCACAAAACCGGCCCATTAGAAAAAATATGGCGCTATCTGGTTGTTGGTAAACAAGCATTGATACGGGTATAAGGATAGCAACTAAGCTTGGATGAAAAACGGGCGTACAAGGTATTCGTTTGATTTGTTGTGGAAACACTCAAAAAGTTTCTTGTTAGCGTTGACCAGAACAGCAGATTATCGTGGTATAAAAAGCGATTTTATTCTTCTCAAATATAGTTGCCAAAAACGACTGGGATGTTTATTCTCCTTGTCCATTTTAGCGCCGTAAAACCGACGATTGAAAGGCAGACAGATGACCCACTCACAGGTATACCCGATTGGCAGCTCAGGCAAAAAATGGGGATCAGACGAAAAATCCGCTTGGTTGGCAAGTACATCGATAAAACGCTCATATCAGCAAGAGGTGGTAACTAAGCTCGAACCCCTCAAAGCTAGCTTTGACATTATTCAATATGGTGCACTTTCTTATGACGTAAAAAGATATCCGCTTTTTGCAGTTAAAACACGTGCGTGGAATAGCAATAAACCGACAATCCTGGTAACCGGTGGTGTACATGGTTATGAAACCAGTGGTGTGTTTGGCGCAATTGCATTCCTTGACACACAAGCGCACAACTATAGTGACAAGTTTAATATTGTTGTTGCGCCATGTGTAAGCCCCTGGGGTTATGAAGCAATCAATCGCTGGAACCCAAATGCAGTGGATCCTAACCGTTCTTTTTACAAGGACAGCCCGTCTGAGGAATCAGCCGCTTTAATGCAATTTGTGGCTTCACTGGGTGTTGAGATTACGGCTCATATTGATTTGCACGAAACGACAGATACCGACAACACAGAATTCAGACCCGCACTTGCTGCCAGGGATGGGGTAGAGCACACTAACTGGAATATCCCGGATGGATTTTACCTGGTGGGTGATACTGAAAATCCAATGAATACTTTTCAAAAGGCAATTATCGCATCGGTTAAAAAAGTGACTCATATTGCCCCGCCAGATGAGCAAGGAAAAATAATTGGAGTACCCCTGTCTCAGGAAGGTGTAGTGAACTACGCGACCAAGGAGTTGGGACTGTGCAGCGGTTTTACCGACAGCCTGTATGCTACAACGACAGAAGTATACCCTGATAGCCCCTTGGTAACAGATGAAGAGTGTAACAATGCACAGGTTGCGGCCATCACCGGCGCTCTCGACTATCTAAATCAAAAAATTTAAGTCTTTGCCTTAGTGGGCTACCAAAGGTAGCCCACTAAGTGTTAATCCAGACCCTGATAAACAACTGCTATCCATTTCTGTGAACTAAATATTGCCTTACCCCATTTGCTATCTAAGTCAGCAAGCGGTTTTTCTGCCTGGGTTTGTTGCAGGGATAAACCTTTTCCTTTGAGTTTACTCAGCCGTTCATAGGCTTGCTGTAACATATCCCGGTAGCGTTTAAGATCTGCTTTGGTTGCGACAGCGCCATGACCTGGCATAATTTTCGTGTTGTCATCGGCCAGGAGTAATATCTCATCAACTGCCGATACGGTGCCTTTCAGGGAGCCACCATGGGGGACATCGATAAAGGGGAAAAAGCCGTTAAAGAAGATATCACCAGTGTGAATAATATTGGCGTTAGGGAAATGTATTATGCTGTCGCCATCGGTATGGGCGTTGGCCACATGGATTGCCCTAAGGCTCTCACCGTTGATATGCAGACCTAATTGGTGATTAAAGGTAACCACAGGTAAAGCATCTTTATTGGCAGGGGGAGAGGTCATTTTAAACGTGTCTATGCTGTAACCCTCGGCCATGCGTTTGCGTACATGGTCGTGGGCCATTATCAGGGTGCCAGACTTACCAAAGTTTTCGTTGCCGCCGGTATGGTCACCATGGAAATGAGTGTTGATCAGGAAGCGTGGCGAGTCGCCACCGATTTCCTTTAACATGGCCTGGATAGCTGGGGTAACAGGGGCGAATTGATCATCGATTAAAAATGTCCCATCCTCGCCCGTCATCACACCTATATTGCCACCCTTACCGGACAGCATGTAGATATTAGCCGCGAGTTTATCGGCTTTAAGTGCCTCTTTATGTCCGTCGGCGCTTAATTGGCCGCTAAACAGCAGGGCCAATGAGCAGGTTAACACTAGATGTTTTTTCATGTCGGCTTCCTTTTGTCATTCCAATCAAGACAATAAATATGATTTAAGCAGAAAAAATTGCAGATTTCTTCATTAAAAATGGACTAATTTCTGATGAAATTAACCGAGTTCATTTGCAACGATGCTGCTCTCCAATTTGGATATTTAGACCCTGTGGGCAGAAGAAGAAGGAAACTTATTTAGGTGAACTCAGTGCAGGTATTCGTCAAATAGGTTTTCTAACTGACCCGATTTTTTTAAGTCCGTATAGCTTCTATTCACATCCTTCACGACAGACAGCGGAACCGTTTTTTTACTGAACATTATGTGTACATGGCCTGTGATGATGGCGGGCATAGGGTGTCGAACAATGTCGTTTTCAAGACCAAACTTCTTGATGTCGCCCACCCCAGACACAGTATCCATTAACAGGGCGTCAACTCTTTTTCCAACCAACCTTAATAGGTTTTTTTTGTCATCCTGGCCGATATTTAACATGTTTCGAAACCTGTCTGTTTTTTTTAATCGTTGGAACTCTTCGCCATTATACGAGCCTCGGAATACTCCAAAGGAAATGATGCCAGAATTCACAATATCAGCGAGCGTGTTTATCTTATATTTGCCAATGTCCGACTTACGGATAAAAAGCGCTACACTCTCTTGGCGATAGGGCAAGGAAAAGTGTGCGTATAACTCTCTTTCCGGTGTTTTAGACGCACCAGTCACAAAGTCGGCTTTGCCTTGCTCTACCCAGAGCAATTGCCTGGGCCAAGGGACCTCTAGTGAGTTGTAGCTGATTTTGCACCCCGCGTGGTCTAGGATTTTTTCCACTAGTTTAAAATCAAGCCCTTGTAACTCGTTACTTTCCATAAATACATAGGGTTTCCAATCTGCCCAAGTGTAATTTAATGTCTGGCATAGTGCCTTGGCTTGTAGCGGAAGGGCTAACAAGAACAGGGCGAGAGCGATATGTATCGTGGTTAGGTTTAGCAAGGTGCTCACTTATTACTGAGTGTTGCTGTAACAAGTATATATGAAGGAATAAATGAGCTATTTGTCTTTAGTTTAGCGGCCGAGAGTGAGTATATTGTTTGACTACTCTCGGTTAAACATAAGCACGGGGCAGGTTAATCAATAAGCGTTAGCATTTGTTGAGTTGCATTAATTAAATGGTGCTTAGTACCCGGTTCAATTGAAGCATGACCGGCTGATTCACTGACCACTAATTTGGAGTTTGGCAGCTGTTGGTGCAATAACCAGGCGTTGTCAAACGGGCAAACAATGTCATAACGGCCATGCACAATTGTGGTTGGAATATCCTGGATTTTATCGCAGTTGGCTAGGATTTGATTGTCCGATAGGAAGCAATCGTGGACCATAAAATGTGCCTCATGGCGCGCTAAGGTCCAGCAACTTTCATCATCTGTGGCCGCGTCAACAAACGCTTGATCCGGGATCAGCGTACAACAACGTATTTCCCATATGCTCCAGGCTTTAGCCACTTTCATTGCCGCTACTTTATCATCACCAACCATGATGTCGTATGCGGCTCGCACCGACGCTTGTGATTCACCTTCGGGTAAGGCGTCCAGGTATTCTTGCCAGTAATCAGGGTAAAGGCGGGTAGCTCCGCCGCCGGTGAAGGTCCACCCAGTATCTTCCGGGCGGCCTAAATAGATGCCGCGCAATACTAAGCTGGTTACTTTAGTCGGATGAGTTTGCGCATAAACCAGCGCTAAGGTTGAGCCCCAAGACCCCCCAAAGATATGCCATTGGTTAATAGACAACTTTTCGCGGATTTTTTCGATATCTTCTACCAGAAATCCGGTTTCATTATTATCTAGACAACCGTGTGGTAATGAACGGCCACAACCGCGTTGGTCAAATAAAATAATCCGGTACTGCTCCGGGTCGAAAAAACGGCGATCATTGGTCGAGCAGCCTCCACCTGGACCTCCGTGAATAAACAAGACGGGCTGGCCGTCAGGGTTACCACATTGTTCTACATAAATTTGGTGTTGCTCGTCTACAGCCAATAAAAAGTCATCGTACGGGGTTATTTCTGGGTAAAAGTCGTTCATTAATACTCTATTTTTTATTCTAAGAAAGAAGATCTTAGCGTTAACAAAAGACCTTTTTGTAGTCCGGTCATATTCTAATGGCTGGACTACTATGTCAATGCAAACGGGAATGGGTGAGCTAACCAGTGTTCCTGAAGAGATACAAGGAGCAGATGCCTCTCGACCGGCGAATAGGGCGAAACCTGTGCTTACAAGGTTCGCCGAACGCGCATCCATGCATTTAACATCTCAGGAACGACGATTTGCCTTGCTTCAGGGTGGTCAGTCGCGAACTTAAAACCGGTACATTACACCCACTGTTGTCAGCAGTTCCTCGGAATCATAAAAGTCGATATTAGAGTCTGATTTATCCCAACCGGCTCTGACGATAGTGCTCCATTGCGTTAATCCAAAAGGCGCCAGGTAGACGTAACCCAAAGACGCGCCCACCTGGTCGTCGTCACGGGTAAAAGAGAACACGGGATGCGTGTCCTTGTAGTCATGTTTGAAGTAGTTTGCGCCAAGCAAAACAAGATGGGAGCCAAAGCGTTGCTGATACTCCAGCTCCAACCCAACTCGTTGGCTGTTCATCGCATCACCATCGGCGTCATTGTTGAGCCAGTGAACTTCACTTTCCAGGTAGCTGGTTTCAGTTATGGTTAACTGGTGCGTTAACGACAGGTAAGTCAGGTATCCAGAACGTTGTAATTGATGCTGCTGTTGAGTCGAGTAGCCATGTAAGCCACTTGTTTCATCTTCAATTTTACGATTGCCATAAGCTAACTCACCGGAGAACGCCGAGCCAAATAGGTTATCGGCAGAGAGCCTAATACCGGATATATTCTCATCTGTCACCTGGCGTTTACTGCCGGTTTGGAAGGGGTCTTGCCAGGTTTCTCTGGCGATAAGCCCAGGGATATAACCTAAACTAACGGCTGTGCCATCGCTAAATCCATGGCGCACGCCCAATTCGGTGTAAAAGCCGCTGGCCATGCCTTCGAGGTCACTTTTAAAGTAGACTTGGTTGTTTAAACCGTTAAATGTGTAGTTCAGGTCCCACATGGGGAAGGGGACAATTTGGGTACTGCTGGGAGCTGAAGCACTTAAGCTCGTCTGGGTTTCATTTTCATCGGTGATGAACTGTGACGTTTCGCGTTTTGCACCGACATGAAGGCTAAGCTGGCCACTAAAGCCCGCTTCGTTGGCCAGCTCGGCTGAGGCGGTTGGAGATAAACATCCGAACAATAGCGGTGCTGCGATAACCCTAAATTTCATTGTGACATTTCCTTTGCGAGATAAATTCTACGGCTAATCTACCTGAGTGTTTGTCGCAAACTTGTCACATGGGGTGAAATTTATTTGGGATATATAATATTTGCCGTTATTTCTTTTTAAATAGGTCCATCCGGCACGCTGGCAAATTTGCTCCATGATTTCTATGCCATGACCGTAGCCCTGGCTGTTATGGGCAGACAAATCGTTAATGATCACCAGACTATGGGCATTTAGTACAACTTTTACCCGCTTGTCACAATAACTCATGGCGTTGCGGATTAGGTTGTTAAAAAGGACCTGACCGAGGGCTTTGGGCAACTCGGGACCGGTGGTATGGCCGAGGTTATGTCGCAAGGTAATTTGACGGCTGATTTGCAATTGGGCAAAGGCCGCTAAGCTCTCTTGCAGTAATGTTTGAGCGGGTAGTCTTTGTTCTATATCCAACGATGAAGCTTGTTCACAACCTAATGTCAGGAATGTGGCAATCAAATCTTTCATTTGCTCATTGGCATCAGAGATACGCTTTAACGGCTTAGGGTGATCTTTTGCCATTTGTGTGTGGTCTAATAGTTCAAGCGCACCTTGGATCACCGCTACCGGCGTTCGCAGCTCATGGCTGGCATACCGATTAAAGCTTTTTTCCCTGTGTATAAAGGCGTTTATCCGATTTACTGTGTCGCTAAATGCAGTGCTCAACATGCCCAATTCATCTTGTCGTTCCAACGGTGGAAATGCTTGCTGGGGTTGGATTTGATGGACGTCGATGGCCAGTTGACGAATGGGAGCTGATATTTTTGATGCTAAAAAATGCGCAGCAAAAAAGCCAAGCACAATAATCAGCGTCATGGTCAGCATAATATGGATATCTATTTCTGAGCCATATTTGGCGACAATATCGTCTTTATCTGGCTGATATACGAGATAGTAAAGTCCTTCTCCCAGAGGGTTTTCCACCACTTCAATATGAATATTTGGGCCGTGGACTTCGTATAAGCCGGGAATACTAAATGCGGCGATAAAATTGGGTAGAGCCTCACCGCTTTGGTAGGTTTTAAATTCGCCATGATTCAGTTTTATCAATTCACCGTTAGTTTTGGACTCCACTAACAGCCTGTCCATCGCTTGTTCCAGTCTTTGGTTTATGAAGCTGTCGGCAGTGATTTCCAAAGTGCTCCAGCCAATTACACCTACAGTCAGGCTCAGCAATAGACTAAAGGCAAAAATAAAACCGAAGATTTGGTTGTAGATACTTTGACCAAACCAGGTTCTGATCTTTTGTTTAACACTCACGAATGCGATACCCCTTGCCATGCACGGTTTCAATTAAGTCATCGTTCAGCGCGCTTCGAAGCCTGTAAATATGGGTTCGCAGGGCACTGGACTCGCCAGCATCTCCCTGCCAGATGGCATATTCAATGTCCTCTTTTGTCACCAGAACAGGCGCGTTTTGCAACAGGAGTTTCAGTATGTCGAATTGAATGGGGTCCAGTCGCAGTGCCTGGCCGGCACAACTGGCGGACATTGCATTAGGGTCAATGGTTAAAGGTCCGTAGCAGAGGGTTTTACGTATTTTACGCCGACCGCGGGTACAAAGGGCCTGTAACCGGCAATGCAACTCTTCCAGAGCAAAAGGTTTGACCAGATAGTCGTCGCCGCCCACTTCAAAACCGGTTAGCTTGTCTTCCAGCGAGTCGCGCGCGGTTAGAAATAGAATGGGGATATCCAGACAAAACTGGTTTCTGAGCAGCTTGCATAGGGTTAACCCATCTATGCCCGGCATCATAATATCTAACACAATAACATCGAACTGGCTTTGTTTTAGTAGAGCTAATGCCGCCTGGCCATGATAGGCAAAATCCACCTCGTGGCCTTTTATCTCCAGGTAATCTCCGATATTTGCGGCGATATCAATTGTGTCTTCAACGACCAGTATGCGCATTTATTTCTCCTTAATTGGCCCCATCATAATGCAACGAATGATGTGACAAAAGTGTCACAAACGGCCTGATACAGTGAAAACAAATTACTGGAGGTTGATATGAAATACTTAATAGGTTTGTTCGCTGTGATAGTGAGCGGACTTACCCACGCGGCATCACCGTTACACCTGGTGGGAGAGCTGGTGCCAGACAAGCAAGTTGCCGTACCGGCTCAGGAGGTCGGGCAGATCCAGCAGTATCAGATTGAACTGGGAGACAAGATCACTAAGGGGCAGGTGGTTGTTCGTATTGACGTAACGGATTATCAGCATCAGTTATCCGTTAGCCTGAGCAAAAAAGAACTGGCAAGCATTGAACTGGAGCATAAAACGCAACAGTTAAAACGGATTAAAAATTTGCAGAAAAATAATAATGTGTCTCTGTCTGAGTTGGATCAGGTATCGGTGAACTACCAGCTGGCGAAAGCTAACTTTATGCTGGCGGATATGGAAGTACGTCAAGCGCACATAAACCTGGAGCAGACCGAGACAAAAGCGCCGTTTTCGGGGTATGTGGTGGAAGCACAAGCCGAGGTTGGCGGCTGGGTAAAACCCGGCGATCCCTTATTTATACTGGCGTCTCTGAACCCCATTAAAGCCAGGTTTATCCTCCTTGAACGAGATTATCTCAAGTTAACCCCAGGGCAAACCTTATCGCTTTCCGTCGATGCGTTACCCGATGTCACTTTGGTCGCAACAGTTAAGCATATCGGTATCAGCCAACAGTCGGGGTACCCGGTGGAGCTTGAAATAGACAATGCTGATTTGAGATTACGCCCCGGGTTTACAGTGAGAGCCGTGTTGGAGGGACAAGAATAATGGCTTTTATTGCGTTTTTTGCTCGCCGCCATTTGTTTGCCCATTTATTTACCCTGTTTATCCTATTGCTCGGGATGGTGACTCTGAAGACGATACCGTTGGCGGAGTACCCGAATGTTAATACGGGTGAAACAGAGGTGCTGACCTTTTACCCAGGCGCGTCGGCTGAAGATGTGGAACTCAATGTCACTAACCGGTTGGAAGAAGAGCTGAGCCTGGTCAATGGTATAAAACGCTATACCTCAGTATCGGAGTTGGGGCGATCTAATATTGAAATCACCATTAAAGAAAATGCGGTACTTGAAACCGTAAACAGAGATATTCGACAAGCCATTAACCGAGTGACTGATCTGCCGGCGGTTGTTACTCAGGCACCCTTGGTCACCGAAGTGACCAGCGCTTCATTCGGTTTTTTCACCTTAGGGATAAGCTCAACGGGTAGCTATGGCGAGTTACGACGCTATGCAAGACAGATAGAGCGCAAGCTTAAAGCCATCGACGGGGTTGGTAGCATTGATGCTATGTCTCTCAACGCCAGGGAGTTTCATATTGAAGTCGACCCATCACAAATTAAGCGTCATCAGGTGTCGTTAACGGATATAACCTCAGCTATCTCACAACGAAATATAACGGCGACGGGAGGTTCGTTGGAATCCTATCAAGATGAATTAAGTGTGGTGACGCTGGCACAGATGCACAGTTTGGAAGATCTTGGACAACTTATAGTTAAGGTGTCCGATAGCGGTACCCACATAAAGCTCAGTGATGTCGCACGGCTGGTGGATGATTATGAACCCGCCAAGCAACATACACGCTTGAACGGCAAAGATGTGATCGCATTTTCCATCGGAAAATCTGAGACAGCTGATGCGGCAACAACAGCGACGCAGATCAAGGCTTTGATAGAGAAGGAGCGAGCACGTACTCAAGGGCAATTCGAACTGGCTACTGCGTTTGACCTATCCGAAGACTTAAACAATAAGCTTTCCATTGTCAGCTCTAACGGCGCCATTGGTTTGGTGCTGGTGATTGTGGCGCTGTCCCTGTTTATTAATCGGTATATTGCATTTTGGGTGGCCGTATCTATCCCTGTGTGTCTGCTTGGCGTGGTTGCTTTATTACCCATATCCGGGGAAGCGCTGGATAGCCTGACCATGGCAGCATTGCTGCTGACCATAGGAATAGTGGTGGATGATTCTGTGCTTATCGCCGAAAGTATCTACCGCCGGGCGGAATTGGGAGATAGTCCCCTCGAAGCTTGTGTAAATGGTGTGGCAGCGGTGTTTAAGCCCATTATCGCGGCATTGACAGTCTCGGCTTTGGTATTTTCAACCATGTTTTTTATTCCCGGCATGGTCGGAAAGTTTATCTATGTGATCCCTTTGACCGTGGTGCTGACATTATTACTCTCGTTGGTGGAATGTTTCCTTATCTTGCCGTCTCATTTGAGCTCAGGCCTTAGTCGGGTGAACGCCGCGGAGCGCAAGCACTGGTTTAATCGGGTTAAGTCGGGTTTTAAACCTCTGTTAGCCTTTGCGTTAAGGTGGCGGTATGGCGTGGTAACTGTTTTCTTTACCTATCTTCTTGGGATTGGCGTCTGGGTGGCGCCGCAATTGGGATTCGACTTTTTCCCTAAACAGGCGGCGCGATATATCGAGATTGAAACCAAGGTCTCTGAAGGTAGCTCACTGGCGGCGAGTAAAGCAATGAATCAAGCGATGGAGCAATTATTGCTGGGGTTACCGGACAGCGAAAGAGGGGCATATATAGCCAAAATTGGTTCTCCATATTCTAGCTTTAACCTGACGTTAACGCCGTTTTCGCAGCGCAGTCGAACTGCCGAGCAGATAGTCAGTTCACTGCGAGAGCAAGCACAAGCTCTGGCTGAATTTAAGTCGGTGCGATTTATGATTGATGCAGGTGGTCCGCCAGGGGGAGATCCACTCGAAGTACGCCTGATTGGCGGCGATGGCGGATCCCGACAAGAGCTGGGTGATGATATCCAGCGATGGCTGGCAGAGCAGGAAGGGGTATACGACCTTAATCGTAACGATGTAAAAGGAAAACCCCAATTAGAGTTAAGGCTGGATTACCCCTGGCTGGCTAAGTATGGACTGACAGCTGACGATATTGCGCAAACATTAAGGGTGGCTTTCGAAGGCGACTTGGTATCCAGCGCCAGGGTGGAGGATGAAAACGTGGATTTCAGAGTCCTGTTTGCGGATGAATACCGCACCCTGGATCATCTAAAGGATCTTGAGCTTGTTACATCCGGCGGAGATCGGGTGAAACTATGGCAACTGGTACACTGGCAGGAGTCTAAAGCGGAAGCGGAACGGTTTCATTTTGATGGTGAACGGACCTTGATCCTCACTGCTCAGTTGGATAACAGTGTGGCGGATCCTAATCTGCTAAGTCTGGCTATCCAGGACAAGTTTGCCGGGCGCACTGGCAATGTTCGTTTGGAGATCGGTGGGGAGTCCGAGGAAACCGACCAAGCGGTGGGCGGTTTGGTTTATGCCCTGTTGCTTTCGCTGGTGGGTGTTTACATGGTGCTGGTGCTGTTATTTAGCTCCCTGTTCCAACCGCTGCTGGCGTTAGTCGCAGTGCCGTTTAGCCTGGCGGCTGTGGCGATTTCCCTTTGGCTGCATGGCCAGCCGCTGTCCTTTTTTTCTCTGATTGGCGGGATAGGGTTAGTGGGAGTAGTGACTAATACTGCTTTGGTGTTAATCAGTCATCTCAATGAGTTGAAAAAACAAAATGTGGATAACTGGTTATTAGTGGGGACAACAGACCGCTTACGCCCTATTTTGTGCACAACCATCACCACTGTGGCTGGTTTATTGCCCTTAGCTTATGGCTTGGGTGGGACCGATGTATATATGGGACCTATGGCTTTGGCGCTGGCTTATGGTTTGATCTTCTGCGTGCCGGTTATTTTATTTCTAGTGCCGTGTTTATATCGGGTGGGAGAGGATATTAAAGGCTTGTTGGTTCGTCCATCTGTGGCTTTAAAAAGAACTGACGTTAGCCAACGGGAGTCACAATTGGTGGAGGATGAGTGTGTTATCGACCCCATCAAATATCGAGAAAAAGGGTAATATTTGAGGTGGTCACCGTAGGCGCTGAACCTGTTCAGCGAACACTGCGTTCGCTATATTCGCTGCAAAGGTTCAGCTCCTTCCCCCAGTGACGGCGGGTCGATTACCTGTCGCTATTTTATCTTAATGATTTCTGAAGTGTCTCTGACGTTCGTTGATATCTGGCTGATAGTAGGAGCTGTGGTAGTGGTTTTGCTTAGGGTACATGGCTCATGTAAGGGCATGCCGAGGTAATTCGGCGGTCTTTGGATTAAGTCAGCAAAATTAGCTGCCTGCAAAAAAATATGAACAAGAATAGCGCCATTCATCCGTTCAGAAGAAAACAAAAAAGCGTGTATTTTCTACATTGGATTTACAGTCTTTCGTATTACGAGTGTATTGCTTGAAGGGCACTTTTACGCCGTTTGTTGGTAGGATACCGACCCCGGAACTGGTTCCGAAACCGGCGCCGGAACTGATCCCGAAGCCGACTCCAGAACCGAGTCCGGAACCGGTGAAAACAAAACCATCACATGCGCTGGCCGGTTTCTATGCAATTCATTTCGAAACTGGTATCTCTTGTATATATCAAGTGCGCTTGGATTGGTCTAAATAACTTTGTATAAATATATTAGTACCGGCTTTTGTAGTTTAAGTCAATGGTGGTTACTAAAGTTTTATAATTAGTACTTTAGTTTGAATGGCTTTGGCTGTAACGAGATATCGTCAGCTAAAAATACATGAGGGGGAAGGAGTAGACTGAAAAAAAGGGAGGGTATTTGTAAATTTTTACATCGTATTGGTAATACACCTTCGTAGAATCAGGGTGAGAGCGTGAACATATTGTTAAATTTACGCTCTTATAACCTTATCTAAATACTCGGTATCCATCGCCGTTTGACGTTGTTTCCGTCTTATACTGACCTTTAAGGTTTTTTCCCTTTTTAACGGATTTAATCCCACATGTCGGAAGGTTGCAAAGTTTTCAGCTGCATCTCCCCGGCTTATTGGACTGCTATCCTCACGAAATGAGACATCCAAAACCCAGTGCAACTGATTTTAGATCGCCCAATGGCTTCACACATGTTTCGCCAACTCCTCTGCCGATAACTCGGCTGAGCTAATATAGTAGCGAATGCCTATTAGCTCTTTTCCATTTTCTAATCGGTAGTAAACCACTTTCCCCAGGGTTGTCAGTTGTGGCCATTTTTTAGCAGCTTTTAGCGACTCTGCCGGTGATACTTCATACTTCCGGTATTCTATCCGCCCGTATTGTTGCTCCACATAACGATGACTCGTGGTCTGGTTACTTCGACTCACGTCCTGAAACTGCTGGCATACTTCCTGGTGCAGCGACCCTTGATTGCCTTTAACAGCCAGTAAGTAATCCGCTTCTTTTGCAATAATCTTATCGGCTATTTTCGTCTGATATCCCATCGCATCTAATGATACCAAGCCGGCTTTAAGATCCAGTAAATCCAATAGCTCAGGGATTGTCGTAATTTCATTCGACTTAGCATCTGTTTTAACTTGTCCCATAACAACACCATTTTGTGTTGCAAATGCGCTGACCATATGGAAGGTTGATTTTCTGTCTGACGGGTCATAGGAGCGTCTCAACGTTTTCCCATCAATCGCAATGACTTGGCTATCGGTGAGAGTTTCGGTTTCTTTCATCCATTCGACAAAGCACTGATGGAGCGCATTAGGGTCCATACGACTAATGAGGCGGGCTATCGTGTCATGAACCGGAATACCCTTCTCAAAAGGGGCGTACTGGCGTAGCCAGTCAAGTCGACAGCGGCCGAAGTTTTCAATATCCTCCCATCCAGCGATGATAGCGGAGACAGTGAGAAATAAGACATCTTATAAGAGATACTTCAAATGGTATCTATCGCAATGGTATAAATAATCATGAAAAGCATTAACTGCGGTGCTATCGTCCAATGGGAAATATTGAGCAATAGAACAAAGCCTAAAATAAGTAGATTATGTAACGGTTTGTAAACGATGTGGTGTTTGAGCACAATGAAAGTGGGCAGCCCTAAGGTCGGCGCCCGGCACTAGCAACCCGAAAGTGCAGATAACTAAGAAACTTGCGTTAAAACTTTGGTTCTGTCTCATCTTAGCCGTTTGGTCTGAAAGCACTTATGTTCAGATACCGTTAGGCCACCAGGGAGCAAAAACTGCTCTCACGATGTCATTTCTCCAGTGCCTTTCATCTGTCCCTCACGTAGCATTTGCCACAACTCGACACCGGCAATGGTGGCTTCAGCACCTTTCATGGATTTGAATCCTAGCGCGGTGCGCACCCTCGACTTTATCAGTCGATGACTCTGCTCCACGATATTGTTCAGATACTTCACCTGCAGTACTTCCATCAAGCAGTAGACCATTCCGGCAAACCAGCATTGCCAGTTCACGTTATCCAGGGTGCGGCATTGCTGCCGCTCTTATCAATCACCACTTTCTCAGGTAATCCTTGCTGGCGGATCGCCTTGTTAAAGAAGCTTAAAACAGCGGCCTCACCTCTTTTTTTACGGAGTATGAAATCAATCGTGTCTCCACGCTTGTCGACCGCCCGATAGAGGCAAAGCCATTCGCCTACCAACCTATATACCCAAGCAGCTTGGGTATATAGGTTTCGTCCATTCTCCATGAGCCAGAAACAGAGCGCTTGTGAGTTTTACGAAAAGCTGCTTCCAGCTGCGGCACATATTCCAAAACCCAACGGTGAATGGTGACATGATCGACCTGATCTCCACGCTTAACCAGTAACACCTCAATATCCCGGTAGCTGAGTTTGTATGCGACAAACCAGCGTACTGTCATCAGGGTGGTCTCGGAAGAAACTACTTTTTGGCAAAGCAAAGCGCCATGATTGTCTCTTTGCTCGGGTGCTATTTCAGCCTGAGCTTATCTGGAGTTCATGGGTATGTCTGTTAAAAATGAACTTGTTTTTCACCGAGTCGACCTATTGGCCGGGCAAGATGCGACAGAACCTTTTAATATATCCCAGCTCAGTAAGGGGACTGGTCAAACTTGGGTAACAGATCTATCGGGTTTGTAGGAGCTGAACCCATCTCAGGGATGAGATGTAAAGCGCATGGATGCACGTTCGGCGAACCCGGTGGGCACGGGCTTCGCAGATTCCATCTGCTCCACAGAGGCCGCTACAATTGTTACCCTAATACCCGTTATTTGATGGGTTCCTCAGTAAGTGGTCGTTGTTTACTTAAGTTAATCACCGCTAAAACTTAAAGATTGTTTTAAGGCTAAGTCGCTTTTTAATACTTGCTGGCGCTGTTGGTACGCTTTTTTCTCAGCTTTTTTCTGCGCATACGAAAAAGCCAGTAACGCCAAAGCGGGGATAAAAGGCCAGTGTAAAAAAACTTGCAAAAAACGTCTCAGCCCGGGAGCCAGATTGTGCCGTAAAATCTCGTCGTCCAAGCTAAGCAGACTTTGGCAGCTGCCTATATCTGCTTGACGCGCACTTCGACCGATAAGTTGTCTGTCGATGCGAGCGCTGTTATGGCGTTCAGTCACGATAACGCATAAACCGCCGCTTGCTGCGCTGCCTTCGCCAAGCTCAATATCTGTGCCACGACCAGCCATATTGGTTGCGATAGTTATATTCCCCAAGCGACCGGCCTTGGCGATTATTTCGGCTTCAGATTCGCTGTGGCGGGCGTTAAGTAACTGGTAGTCTATTTTTGCTTGCTGTAGTTGTAACGCGATGCTTTCGCTGTCTTCTATGGTGCGGGCACCAATTAATAGCGGTTGGCCCTTTTGTTTTTTATGCTGTGCCAACTCAAGCAGATATTGCCATTTGTCTGGTTTATCTTTAAACAGCCGGGTTTTTTCGATAATGCGCCGACAAGGGTTATGCCGCGGCACTTTCAGGACCGGCAGGCGATATATATGCCAGAGCTCATTGGCGGCTTCATAGACTGTTCCGCTTACCCCGCCAACGCGATCAAACAAGCGGAAAAAGTGTTGTAGGCTCAACTTGTCTAGTGTTTCATTGGGCGCTGTAATGGTGACTTGTTCTTTCGCTTCTACGGCTTGGTGTAAACCTAAGCTCCATGAGCGACTAGGCATTTTACGGCCACTAAACTCATCCACAATAATGACTTTGTCTTCCTCCACAACATAGTGCTTGTCTTTAATAAAAAACTCGCGTGCACTCAGGGATTGTTGAATAAGCTCTTGAGTTCGTGATTTTTTTTGCCAAAATCCAGGTAACTGAGAGGCCAGTTCGGCCAGCTTGGTTAGACCAGCGCTATTTAGTTGGATAACTTTGTGTTGTTCATACGTTCGGTAATGTAGGTTGTTCTCTAATGACTGTGCGAGCTGTTGCGCTGTTTTTACCGCTTGTATTAATAGTGGGTTTTCACTGGGGGCGGAGATGATTAAGGGGGAAACCGCCTGGTCAATGAGGATACTGTCAACTTCATCGACGATCACGCTGTGAATGCCTCGGGTGGTTAACACCCCTTGTCGCTGACTTGCGGACTGCTTTAAGACATGGTGAGTCAGGCTTTTGCTGCCTTTTAACTGAATACGATCGCGCAAAAAATCGGCCAGTAATTCATGGGTAGTGGTATATACCAGGTCGAAGGCATACAGCAGGCGACGTTCTGTGGGAGTTTGCTCTGCGACGATGGCGGCACAGCTTAAACCACAGAATTGCGCTAAGGGCTGAATAAAACGCATATCACGTTCGGCTAAATAATCATTCACGGTTAACACATGGCAAGGGTGTTTTTGCCAGGCAAATAAGATTGCCGCTAAGCCAACGACCAGGGTTTTTCCCTCACCGGTGTCCATTTCCAAAGCATAGCCTTTCTGCAACGCAAGTATGGCGATGAACTGGACTTTATGAGGACGTAAACCGAGCAGTTGTTGTGTCGCTCTGGCCAATAGACTAATAGCGTGATTAAGGCTTGAATCCGGTATTTTTTTGTGATTAGCAAATTCAGTCTGAACTTGGGCAAGGGCTGATCTTAATGCGGAAGGAGCTAATTCAGTTTGCTCCTCCATCATATTTTGGATGCATTCTGCTTGCCGCTCAAATTGCTTCAAGTAGCCTTTACGGCGCTTATATGCTCCAAGTAAAGCGTCGACTTGTTTGTCCAACCCTTGATGAATTTCGGACGCTTGTGTTGGTTTGAAATGGTATAAGTCTACAGACGGTAAGATCATAATTGATAACGCTTTTGTAATAATTGGCGGAACTGTCGATACCACTGCCAAAGCAATGGTGTGGGCGTTAAACTAATTCGCAATACCCCAGAGACACCGTGAAAATATTGAACCTCATCACTACCGGGTAACTCGGCATGGAGTTGAAAAAAAGGCTCTCTCGATTGTGTTCCGGTTTGATCCTTGGTTTGTACGCCTAGCTCGCCTCCGCCTTGCCAGCCTAAGGCTGCTGACGGTAGTTTTTCGTTATGAAAAGGTTGCAGCTGTAACTCTCGTACCTGGATGTTAACGCCTTCCTGGCCATGGATTCGTACTTCGGCGACCTCGGATGGGTGTTGAAATAAGCGTGCATTATCATCTTGCAACACCACAGCGGAAAAACGATAAGCTTGGGGAGAATACAAGGTGCCAAGGGTAGCACCGCGTTCCACCCAAGTATTGGTTAACTGCTTAATTTTTGGCGCAGACCAGATACCGCTAATGGGCGCTTTAAGTCGCAATTGCCCTTGCTTGTGCTTGAGTTTGACTAACCGTTTTTGCAATGATTGTTGTTGTTTTTGCAAGGGTGCAAGATCGGCGCTTTGCCGGTCACGCGCTTTTTTTTGTTGATAGTGGTTTTCTTCTAGCTGCAAGCTAACTAGTTTAATCTGGCGAGTTAGCTGTTTGTTTTCAAACCGTAATAAAGGCGTACCGACGCTAACCTGACTGCCGTCAGGGGCTAAGATCTCTATCAGGCGGCCCGCTGCCTGGGTGTTGATATGAGTGTAATCAACCGATTCAATCACCCCTGGGACACGAATGCGGTCAGGAAGAGGAATTAAACTGAGTGCCAGTACAAGACCAATGATAAAACCAAAGCTGACGTAGATCGCCACGTTGCGGCGGCGTGCGATGCGCTGATTGGTGGCTAAATATTTAACCAGTTTTACCGGGGGTTGTAACAGCCACATAGCGGCACTGAATAAAGCCATCAGCAAACCCAGTAAAAGGTATTTATCAGCCACAAAAAGAATAATGCCAACAACAACGACAATACGGTACAGGCTGCTTAAAATAGCATAAAGCACCAGGTAAAAGGCTTCTTTAACGCTGTGTGCGGTAGATTCAAGCTGTTGGCAGCCAAAAACAAAACGTTCAATTAAATATACAACTTGTTGCCGGGAGCGTTGATAAAGGTTAGGGATATCCAAGGCATCTGAGAGCATATAATAAGCATCAAAACGCAGCAGCGGGTTAGCATTAAATAGCAAGGTAGATAGCGATGCGATAAAAATGATGTTATAGGCCAAGCTATTGACCGTACCGGCACCTGTGTTAGCCCACACTAAGATAGCGACCGCAGCGATAAATAACTCGACTATTATGCCCGCAGCGCCAACAAAAACGCGTTGCAAGGGTTGCCTGAAAGACCAGCTTGAAGTGGCATCCATATAGGGTAGGGGCACAAATATAATTAGCATAACCCCCAGGGTGTGAACTTCGCCGGAAAAATGCCGACAGACAAAGGCGTGTCCCAACTCGTGCAAGGTTTTAACTAATGCCATGCCTAAATAAAGCAAAAGCAAATTACCTGGAGCTAAAACTGCATTGCTTTGGTCCAGTAAAGAGTCGGTCTGTTCAATGGCGACTGCGCCACCCCAAATTACTACTGCTAACCATAAGATTAACCCGTAAACCGTAAATAACGGTTTGAGAAAAGGGCCGACTTTTTGCAACATTTGGTCAGGGTCAAACAAAGGAATGCGAATAAACATAAAGCTCAGCAACTTGCTTCGGAGCTCGCGTTTTTTTAATTTTTCTTGCCTCTCAAAAACAGCCGAATTATCGGTTGCTGAATTGTAATGCAGCAAGCTGTTGTGATGTAACTGGGTGAGCAGTTGAATAACTTCTTGCTGGCCCGGGGTTTCATCCGGGTATTCGTTCAGGCATTCTTGCCAAACCTGATCAATGCTTTTTTGATAAGATAATCGCGCAACAAACCGGTAAGTTTGCGGTGGAACGCGGAAAAAACGATTGTTAAATGGGTCTTGCAGGACATACCACCAGTCGCCGCGAAAATATTGTTTATGTACTTTTACAGTGCTTTTTAAGCTCGCGTTGATATGGCCAATGCGGTGCCATGACTCGCTAAAGGTTTGTTTATTATTCGTCATACTACCTCCACAACATCAAACGCAACGCGTTGCTTGTGCGATGTGTGACTATCCATAAAATATTGCGTGGTCCTAGATCAATTTTGGCGATACCACTCATGCCTGGATGCCACCAGTCTTGTTTTTGCTGGCTAAAATCGGCTTTCAAGATAAACAGGTTTTTACCTTCTTTCACTGTGGCCGATGGGTTGATACGGTTGATCTGGATTGGAAAACTTTGGTTAGGTTGACTCTGGAAGGTGATTTCCCCTTCGAGTTGATTATGCATTTCGTGAATATAAATTTCATCTAATTCAAGCTCCACAGATAGCTGATCTAAGGAGGAAATTTTAAGCAAAATATCCCCTTTTTTAACCGGAGCGCCTAATAAGCGTGACAAATCACCTTCAACCACTATGCCTTGCCGAGGTGATTGGATACTGGCTTTTCGTAAATCTTGTTGAACTTGCTGTAGCCTAATTTCTGCTTGCTGTTGACGCGTAGTGGCAATTTTCATATCTGCTAATGCCTGGGTAGCTCGGTATTTTTCGGCTTCGCGTTTAGCGCGATTTAAATCAGCAAGCAGGTTTGCTTCTTGTAGTAACAGTTCATCGGTATTAAGTTGTATCAGCATTTGATCTTGCGTTACTTTATCTCCCACTTTGGCAGAGCTTTCTTCAATATAGGCATCAAAGGGAGTGGTAATAAAATACGTGTTATCGGCTTTTAAAACAAACGGGGCTTCTATACGGTAAGGCCACGTAGCTAAGCTCATATATAGTAAAACAAGGCTGAGTGAAATAATGACTAGCTTAGCGAGAGTATGCTCTACACCTAGTATCTTTCTTGTCTTTTGGCGGATAGCGCCTAAACCACGACGGATCAAACCACGGCTTTTTTGCTTGAGTGGGTAAAGTTTATCAATCACCTGGTCACATAAAATCCGTAAACGCATTAGCTCTTCCCGGCTGATGGTTTGTTCTAGTTTTTCTGCACTTAATACCGCAACCACCTCCCCTTGGTAACGCAGTGGAATGGAAGCAATGGATTTAGTGCCATTTTGTTTCGCCATTTCGGCATGGTTATGTTGAATTTGAGTACTGTCGCTGGGGTAAAGGAGTTCTTGATCTTGAGCTTCTTCCATGGCGCTTTCAATGCAGCGGCAGTGCATCATTTTTCGGTTTAATTTTTCGCTATGGCTAATTGCCTGTAATCGAATATACCCCTTTTCCAACCAACCCAAGCTGACACTTTTAAACTGATAACGGCTACTGATCTCATTACACAAGGTAATGATGGATTGTTGATAACTTTGGCTACTTTGTAATAGCGTGAGCAGTTCCAAAACTTCATAAGCAGTTTTGTTATCTACGCCACTTTTAATTATTTTTAGTTGTTTTAAATAATCATCTGGAATTCCGCAAAGTAGTTGAAAGTAATTAACTAATGTTTCGTTATCTGGGGATGAATCAAGAGAAAGTGATAAACTTATCACCGCAGAATCTTGTCCATTTTTGAATGAAATAAAGCCACTAAAGATCAGTGTGTTTTCTTCTTTATCTACCTCTATGTTTAGGTTGTTTTTTTTTGCTGAATGTGCGGAAGATAGGACTTTAGTCAGTTCTATTTGCGTGGAATTTTGTGATTCTTGCCAGTTGTATAGTACTTTCCAATTATTGTTTTCTGGCACCAATAGCAGCGCTTGTTTTGCATTGAAAAATTGGCCGATTTTAGTCATGAACATTGGCCAAAATCGACTTGGTTCTTCAGTGAAATGACGCAGAGAGTGCAGATCTGATATTAACGATTGGTTTTTTATTTTGTTTTGCCGGTTTGCGTTATTCATATTAATAAAAGTTGGATCAAGATTGTGAGCTATTTAGGGCTGAAGGTTAACTGTGCTTTTTGTGACCGTCAAGGGTAGACTTTTTGTCAACTATTATTAATTGGGGTTAGAGGGGGAAGGTTTTTAGTGTTCGCCACCTATTTCTGATATTTAGTGTCCGTGGAAGCAAGTCGATTTTTTCCTTTGATGGTGGTCTTTTGTTTTATTGATGTCGTTGTTTTTAATGTTCTATTACATTGAAAATAAGAAGGTTTATGACTTCTCTCGACGAAAATAAAACAAGTATCTTAAAGTATTGTTAGCGGTCACTTCCTGAGTTTTCACACCATTGGGTATTAGATAGGTTAATGGTTAGTTGGTAATTATCTGTTTACATTCCGTTACAAATTACCTCCCGAAAAGCTAAAGGTAATGCATAGATTACTATATAGTCCGGTTTAGTTATTTAAGATGGATATTACCCGAAATATGGTTAAATCGAAGTGGTTATCATTTCCAGTTCTGATTTTTTAAATATAACAAAGGTATGTTTTAGTTGAGTTTTTAGTGAAGGTAAACACATTGGGTATAGATGGTTTTTAAAATCTACGGCCTGTTATCACAGGTTATATATAAGTAAGACTATTTATTGTTGATTGGTCCGCCTGTTGAACTATAAATGGTCAGATTTATATCTGAATATAGTATAAAAAATGGATGTAAATAGTTTATAAGGGAATAGTGAAAGTAATGAGTAAAGAACGAGTGTTTTGTAAATTTAACTTTGTGGATGTGAAATAATGTTGTTGTGCTGCCAGAAATTAAGTGATTATAGATCAAACCATTTTTCACATCGCCTTACGCGTTTCCTTATAGTTGGCATGTTATTAGTGGGTTTATTTTCTCCTTACGTATCAAGTGCTGAAGTTAATGAAGAAATATTTAAAATAAACTTAAAACAATATATGAATATTGTTACGGGTGAGAATATAAGGTTCAAGAGTAGCGAGTTAGATTGGAAAGTGGCACAAGATGCTATTCAGAATGAAGAAGGTAAATTTGACACAGAGTTTTATGGTAGCTGGAAAACTGAAAAAAACAAGAAGCGTAATACGGTCCAGGAGTCATTAAGCGTCTCATCTTTGTCTGAATTTGAAGAGCGTAACAATATATATAATTTTGGTTTAAAAAAGAAAGTTCCTACAGGTGCTACCTTAGAGCTTGACTTGAGTAATCGGGATCTGGAAAACAATGTTCAGCCCGATTATATCAGGGGGCAGGAGCATGCTTTTGTTTCCGCTTTAAATTTACGACAACCTATACTTAAAGGCGCTTGGTCTGCGTCAACCTTGGATTTAAGGATTTCCGAGAAAGGCGAAGATATCGCTTTTCAAATCTTCCGTGAAATACGCCTTTCGGAGAGTTTGAGAGCCGTTGATGCTTATTGGGATTTCTTCCAATCACAAGGTGCTTTTCAATTAAGCCAGCATAGCGTGTCATTATTGGAAAAAATGCTTAGCTTCGGCAAGAAGAGAACGCGTTTGGGTAATATTCCTTTAACCGATGTGATGCGGGTAGAGTCTCGTCTGGCGGCTGAGAGATCTTTTCTAATACATAAAAAACAGCGCTTTACACAGACGATGAATAGCCTGAAAGATTTTATGGCTATCTCTGCTGTAAAGCACAGTTATGAAATCGAAGTTGAGCAGGAAAACTTGGTCACTGCGGTTGAAAATATACCAAGTCCAGATGTGGATGTGATGCAAAGTGTGCAAACCGCTTATGAGCGTAACCCCGCTTACCTGGCAGCTAAACATGCCGCGCAAAGCGAACAACTAAAGCTTGTTTTTGCAGAGGATCAAACGCTGGCAGAAATAGACTTAGTGGCAAGCTACCGTTTAAACGGCTTATCTACCAGCTTCGAAGACTCGGCAAAGGATGCTTTTAAAGCCAACCACCCAGGTTGGTCAGTGGGCCTTGAGTTTAGAATACCTTTAGCTAATAACCAAGCAAGAAGCCAGCTAAGCGCAGCTAAAGCCAAAAAACAGCAAGCTATTTATGAAATAAAAGAAACAGAAATAAAATTAGCTAACCAGGTTAGCTCTCTAACTGAAGATATTAAGAATAAATATGAAAATATAAAACAGCTTGAAAAAGTGAAGGATATTAACCTGCGCTTGTATCAAATTCACGAACAGAGCTACCTGAAAGCAAACGTTACTATTGATGATGTTATTGAAAGCGAAAGACGCTTGGCCATTTCGAGAGAAGCTCTTTTGACAGCACTGACCGAATATCAAAAATCTGTTTTTCGTCTAAAACAAATAGAAGGTAGTTTGTTGACTTATTTCGATATTGACGAGCCGCTACAACCAGCAATAGCAGGAGGGTTTTCATAATGAAGGCGTTCACTTTTTCCATAGCTTGTGTTTTGTCCAGCGCAGCATTTGCTGAAAGCACAGTGGTTCAGATTGTAGGAATTACCCAAGCCAAACAAGATGTATACCTCAGTCTGGCGATAACAGGCCGTCTTGCAGAGAAAAATGTCGCAGAAGGACAAAGGGTTAAGGCGGGAGATACATTATTAAAGTTAGAGGGGCTGGTAGAACAACTTGAAGTCAAACGTCGCCATTTATTGCTGAAAGATAAAAGTGAATGGCGCTCAGCTAAACAACAAGCCGAAATCTACAAGAGCATTTATCAAGACGCAAAATTATTACACGATGAAAGTGGAGCCATCAGTGGTGAAGAGCTAAAGCGCAAGAAGTCCCAATATATCCTGCTAGCATCCAAGAGCGAGCAACTGGCGATGAATGAAAAGCGTGAAGCAATTGAATATCAGTTGGCGATAGAGAAATTAAACCTTGGAATCTTAAAGGCACCATTTAGCGGTGTGATTACAAAAATCTGGTTTGATCAGGGCGAAAGCGCCGAAGCTAACAAACCGTTGTTACGTTTGGTGGACTCGTCACAGGGTTATTTTACCACCAACGTCGAAGAACACATTGCCAGGAAGTTGCAAACCGATCAATTAGTCAATCTACATATACAGGCAGGTGAAAAAACAGTATTGCGAGTAGGTAAAGTTGTTTTTATCTCTCCTGTCACTGACCCCGCCAGTAACCTGGTTAACTGCAAGGTACTGTTTGATAACGCAGACGGCGAAATAAAGTTGGGTGTAAGTGGACGAATGGAAGTGCTGTAACACCATGTTATATGCACTCATTTTTACCAAGCAGTGCCGTTAAAGCATACCAAGTCACACGTATAACACTTTGTGAAACTCTGATTAGCGGGCGCCGTAATCGGAGTTTCACTTGGTGCCCACAAATTATCTTTAGCCTTTTTCATAGGCTTTCATCATCCGCTGGGCTTTGCCGGTGGTAGCTGATTAATTGGTCGAGAATTTTGAAATGCAAAAAATGACAATAAAAAAAATGGATGTTAATCATCAACTAGAAGCCTTGGAAGAACGCATTTTGCTCTCGGCTGATCCCTTATTAACACCTGTGATTTTCCCCAGCACAGCATCACCTGACGCTGTAGAAGTGCAGGTTATCGAATCCCAGCCTGATACGGTTGAAAATAAGGCGCCAGGAAGTGACCAGGATGCCTTCGCCGGCTTAGCAAAATTGCCACTCAATAGATTGGTTGATCCAAATGATAATTTATCAGTAGATGATCAATTGCTGGAAAGTAATAGCCATGACCTGGTGGTTGAAAAGGGGCAGACCCTTACAGGTAACGGCAGTTTACAAGCGCATTTAACCAATAATGGTGCCATTGGACCGGGTAATTCACCCGGTACTGTGTCAGTCGGCAGTTACACTAACAACTCAGAACTGATCATTGAAATCGGTGGTACGGGTGTAGGTCAATTTGATCAACTCAATGTTACTAATAGCGCACAGTTAGGTGGAAAATTAACCATTAAATTAATTGATGGCTTTAAACTAAAAGAAGGCGATAGCTTTAAGTTTTTAACCTTTGGTAGCGTACAAGGAAATTTTGCCAGCGCCGATGGATTATTTGGGTTTGATGATGGTTCAGGTTATTTTCAACTAAAAAAATCGACTGATAGTTTAGAACTGGTTTATCGAAAGTTGGGCAATGACCTAAAAATAGTTTTCGATAACGAAGGTAATAGTAATGATTTCGGCGAGTTATTAAATAGTAAGTACTTTTCTCCAACTACAGATATTAAGAGTGTTGAAGGTAAAGTACGTTTGCAATACGCGAACTTTGCTCAATTTGAAGGTACGGTAAAAATTGATTCCATTGAAGCCAAGGATGTTGTGATAGCAACAGGGTTACCCAATGACATCAGAGCTAAGGTTGGGGATCTTGCTAATAAAATCGATAGTGAATTTGGCGGTTATATAAAAGACTTAGGTAAAGACACCGAGAAAATAAGCGGAGTTGATATGCGTGGCTTCCAAATAGCGGGTGTCAATATGAAAGCCTTTGTGGGTGTTAATGGTGGTTTTGATGAAAGCGGCCAACTGTCAGGATCAGCCAAAGGTATAAAAATTGAAAACATGGATTTTGCCTATGTCGATATGAAACCGACTTCACCCATCCTAAATAAATTGACTAATGGGTTTCGCGCCTTAAAAGCGGTCGCGGAGGCATCAACAACTACAAATGAAAAAATAGAAACAGTGGGTATGGGAAGCTATCTGAAAATGTCAGCAGATAAAATCATACTTAATATCAACGATGGTGTAACTTGGCCAGGTGATTTTGGGCCACCGGTTATTGACTTTAAAACGAGCTTTAAGGCTGAAACTTCGGATAAGGACAATGATGGAAAAATTGATCCAGAAGGTTATGAAGTTAAAGTTGGTAATGAATCTATTTATATCGACTTTGATGGAAATCAACGAATCGAAGCGGCTTTGATTAACGGACAAGTGAGTCTGCTGAATTTTGTTCATGCCAAGGGAGATTTTGTTTTCCGCAAAGGGCCGACATCGGAAGTTGATATCGCCACGGGTTTTCCCAGCGATATTAAAAAAGTTCTCGGTATTGTATCTCACGTGGATAAGCGGCTTGTCGATTATGTCAAATCGCTAGGCGATAACTATTCGATGCTAGAAAATAGAGAGGTGAATGGTTTTGAACTTGCAGGGAAGAACCTGAAAGCCTTCGTTGGAACAGGTGGGGGTTATGGCAAAGATGGTAAACTTGCTGATTCGGCAAAAGGGATTGAAGTCGAATCCATGGAATTTGCCTATGTTGATATGAATCCGACAGATCCTCTATTAGCTGAACTGACCGGTGGTTTTCGCGCATTGGAAGCGACAGGAAATAAGCTTAATACAACAGGCATGGGTGATTACCTGAAGCTTAAAGCGGACAAAATAGAAGTACAAATAAATGAAGGCGAAGCCTGGCCGGGTGACATAGGGCCTCCGGTAATTGATTTTGCTCATAGCTTTGAGGCGGAAACTGAACATAAGGATAAAAATGGCAGGGCAATCGATAAAGATGGCGATGGTAAAATTGATACGGAAGACGGCTATGAAGTAAAAATTGACGAAGAAAAATCCGTATATATCGATTTGGATGGTAATCAGCGGAACGAAGCGTCGTTGATCGAAGGGCGTATGAGTCTGGCTGGGTTTGTACATATAGGCGGCAACTTGGTCTTTAGGAAAGGCCCGACAAACTCGTTTAACATTGCCACAGGTTTGCCTGCGGATATAGCAGCAAAGGCTCATCAAGTTGCTGACGCAGCAGATGGAAAATTCGGTGACTATGTTAAGACGCTAGGCGACAAAACCAAAACGCTTAATAGCGTGGAAATGTCAGGCTTTGAAATTGCCGGCAAAGATATTAACGCCTTTGTGGGTGTCGGAGGAAGCTTTAACGACAAGGGTAAACTTTATACAGATTCAGCAACTGGTTTGAAGTTGGAAGGGCTGGATTTTGCCTATCTGGATATGACGCCCACCTTACCCAAAATTAATGAACTTCTCAAAAACTTCCGGGCATTACATGCCGAAGCCAAAACAGTCAAATTAATTGGATTTGAAGATCATATGAAGCTGGAGGCGAAAAATATTGAAGTTAATCTCAATATGGGACCTAAGTGGCCAGGTGGATTTGGTCCTGCGGTGATCGATTTTGCAGGCAGCTTTGCAGAAGAACCGGTTGGAGTTGACCGAGATGGTGATGGGAATAAGGGTGAGCAAGCCGGTTATGAAGTGAAAATAGATAAAGATAAATCTGTTTACATTGATCATGACGGAAATGAGCGAATTGAGGTGTCATTAAATGATGCAAAGCTAAACATCCTCAACTTTATCGTTGCAGAAGGTAATTTTTCCTTTTTGAAGGGTCCGACTCATACAGTTAAAGTTAACACAGGTATCCCATCAAATATCAGTAAACTTGGCGAGCTAGCTAATAGGCTTCCCAAGCTTCCTAAACTAATCGAGATGGAAGTTGATAGCTTGCAATTCGGTGGCGAAGATATACATGTATTTGCCGGTATCGGTGGCTCAGATTTTAAAAACGGCAAGATCAATTCCGGAGCAACGGGTGTCCTGATAAGAGATGTCGATTTCGCTTTTGCTAAATTTTCCTCCACATTAGGCGGAGACACTAAGTTGGGGGATTTTTTACCAGAATTTCAAGCATTAAGCATCGAGGCTAAAGAAGGCAATTTTGTTGGTTTAGGAGACCGGTTCAAAGTAGAAGGGGTAACGGTTGATATAAATGAGGGGACGCCTTGGGTTGAGGGGTTGGATATAGCTCCCACGATTAATTTTGAAGCAAGCGATTTTGGTGATGATAAAGGTTATGCAGTCAAAACTGGATCAAAGTTGAGTGACAAAATACTCCTTGATTATGATACCAGCGTACTCCGTATTGGCGTAGAAAAAGCCAAACTGGATTTAATGGGGGTTATTGAGATTGAAGGCGGCTTCGTATTTGAAAAGGGCAAGACAGTCAATGTCAAAGTTAACAGCCGCCTGGAAGAACTCAAAAAAGTGCTGGTCAAGACAGGTGTTATAGACAAAGAAGATATAGACAAGTTTAAGCTGTCCGGTGACGTGGATGTAATGACACTTGGCTTAAATAATGTCACTTTGACTCAAGACTTAGGTATTGCCAAGGCAACAATAAAGAATGTGGATGCGGCATTATTTATTGCTACGCCAACGCTCGCAGGTTTGTTCCCTGGCGGGGAAAACCATGCGCCTAAGTTTATCGCCTTAAAAGCGAAAGGCTCCGGGGCATCCGTTGAGGTGAAGGAAGGGGCACCGGTTACAATATCTGCCTCGAAGAGCATAGAAGTGGAAGCTAACTTTACTTACTTTCCCGGGCTAGATCCAAAATCCCAGGCGGCGATTTTGGCAAGCGCTGCGCCGGCAATCGACTTCGCCAGTAGTTTTAAGGATAAACACTTTAAGGTTGATGTCGCTAACAACGCCGAGCCGATGAAATTGGATTATGCCGCGCAGGCATTTCGGCTAGCCATACAGCATGCCGAAGTCGCGATAGCAAACCCTGTGACCAAAGAGAATGTGGTGCTCCTTAGTGGTGGGCTGGCCATATCCCGGTTATCGGGGCAAACCGTTACATTATCGGATAATCGTAAAATTGAAGATGTCGATGGCATCACCTTTGTCGGTAAAAATCTCAAAGCATCGGTTAAGTTGGGTGGCATAGATCAAAATCTGGGGGCTGACGCGGAAGTGGGGGTTGCCCTTATGCGCAAGGGGCTGGTTCAAAGTGATTATTACCTGGCTCTTAAAACAGAATTAAATTTAGAAGCATCGTCTGCCGTAGATATCCCGGCATTGCCTAAGCTTGACGGGGTTAAAGTAAAACTTAAAGCTATAGAGCTAAATGCAAATATTAAGGTGCCGGGTCTAGTAAATGATGCTAAAGATCTAGCTGTTGACACTAAAGATAGCGGTAAAGCGCCAAATGTAACAGATGTTAAAGATCGAGTGTTTGCTGCTATTGATTTTGCGAAAAGCTATGGAGGTGAAAGCACTGCCGGCGTAGATCTAGATGGCAATGGCAGAATTGACCAGACCGGATTAGTGCTGACTACAACAAACGATGATGTGGTCGATAGCGCGGTGTTACTGAACTACAGCGCTGCGTTTGTTGGCTTTCGTGGTCAGGCCGTATTTACATTAGACTCCTTACCAGGTGTTAAGTTGGTTGGCACCTTCGATACGGTTGTGTCACCAGATTACACTCAGGTGTTTTTTGATGGCAAGCTCAATGTTGGTTATGGCTCAAAAGCTTTAGTACTAAATGCTAAAGGTGTCATGGTCAATGAATTTATCAAGGATGAAGATGGCACAATTACTGGCCACAAGTTTGGCATTAAACTGCTCACTCAGGGTGGTTTTGATGTACCAGGAGTCGTCGCCTTAAACGCCGGAATGGAGTTTAGGGTAAATACCTCGGGTGAAGATATTTCCGTTGAGCTGAATGAAAAATTTAAAGCGCAATTGGGCTATGACACGATCACTATTGATAAATCACCAGACAAAATTGATGGTTCAAAGGGCGAAGCCGCAGCTTACTTTACTTTGAAAGCGCAAGGTAAGTTAACCCTGATGGATACTTTCTCCATCAATGGCAGTGCTGTGATCTCTGGTTCAGCAAATGGCGAGCTTAATTTTGGTGTTAATGGTGATATTAATTTACCCGGCTTGGGGGAACTGAAAGCTACCGGTAATATTACCTTAGGTGTAAATGGCATTAGCACCGAGCTAAATCTAGAGGGTAAGGCTAAGATCCTGGATCTGATCGAAATTGGTGGTAACTTCACTTTCAAACTTGATACCAGGGCAGGCAGCGAAGAGATCAGACTCACGGTTGCTGACCCGACAGTGAAATTATGGACACTCTTTACCTTGGCTCCAGGTGGTTCTATTAGCCTTGGCTTTAATAATGGCGTATTTAAAATGGCCAGCCCTATCACTGCAGGTGTAGATGTTGCAGTTATAAAAGGAAATGTAACCTTATCTAAATTGGACTCATTGGGTAATTTTGAGTTTGATTTTGGGGTAAAAGCCGGTGCCAGCGTGGGTGGCGTTGGGGCAAATGCGCAAGCAGAATTAACGGTCAAACGTAGTAACGATGAATTTAGCCTGGACTCTCGGCTAACAGGAAGCGGGTCCGTTAAAATATCAATGCCAAAGTTTATTCCCGATATCAATTTGAGCGGCTCAATTTCAGGTGGGCTTGATCTTGTTCATGATCCGGATAGCGGCACGCTCTCGATTGGGGCCGATGTCTTTGGCTATGATTTATCAATCCCGGTGCCTGGTCTTAAATTAGCCTTTCCGAATATCCCGCCAGCCAATGTAGCCTCCAAATCTGGCGGCGCTGTTACCGTGCATGTGGGAAGCAGGTCGTCGGAGCGTAGTTTTGATAAAAATGTTAGTGATGAAACAATTAGGATCAGCCGCGTTGGCAATGATTTAATGATTGATGTGCAAGGTAAGGTGACCCTGATTAAGGGCGGTTACAGCAGCATCAACATAGATACCGGTTCGGGAAATGACAAGGTAATCATTTCTGGTTCGGTCGATGGCCAAGTCAATATATCCAATGCAGAAACCGTTAGTTATTCTGGTAAAGGCACCGCTAATATCAGCGGCACCTCCGGAGCAGATAATATTACATTAGGCGGCAGCGGCACATCTTTTGTCACTGCCGGAGCAGGCGATGACCTTATTAAATTTAATGGCGCCGGCCATCATACCCTTACCCCTGGCACGGGCAATGACACCATAGAAACCAATATGTCTGGCGGCACGTTAAAACTGATCCTGGCTGATGGGTTTGGTAATGATCAGCTGGACGGATCAGGCAAGATCTCGCACCTGGATATGAGCCAGATAGTCGATAATATTAATTTGGAATACGATTACCATGGTGAGGCGTTTTCCATGCAAAGTGATGCTGGTAGCCTGGCGCTGGCCTCTACAATCGTCCCTTTGATTGACCGTATTGATTTTGGTTACGGCCATGATGAATATGTGATTGTCGAAGCAAACGACATTGAGTTAACCGAAGCCGGTGGTATTAACACTTTCTATTATGTGGTTAAACAGGACGGCAACGCCTATTTTAACGGAGACAGATTTACACTTAATGGTAAGACAACGGTCTTCGATAGGGGGATAGATGAATTCTACTTTGGCCATATTGATTACAATAAAAAAATGGAGAATAGCCGCTTTGATGGTGTGTCCAGTCATAGCTTAAACAGCGGTGGCAAGACACTCACCATGAGTTGTGAAGGCTATGACTTTGGGGATGCCAAGGTTGAAATCAATGCTGATAACTTCAATCTAGATGGTGCTTTCTCTGCAGCGAAATGGGTGATTGATACTGGTTCTAATGTCAACTTTAACGCCGGCTTAACGGCGACTCTGGGGGATATTAAATTTACCCAGCAAGACGCTTCCGGAGTGGTCAAGATTGCTGCGGATATGATTGCGAAAAACGGTAATATTCATCTGCAGGCAAGCGGGGATATTAATCAAACCGCAGGAAGTATATCAACACAAGCGCAGGATAAAACAATTCAAATAAGTGCGACTCAAGGTTCGGTGAGCCAGAGCGATGCTAGCCATATTAAAACCAATAATACTGCTATCGATATTACTGCCAAACAAAACATTGATGTTGCCAACATAGATGCAGGGACGGCTAAAGTCACCTTAAGTGCGTCCGATGGCGGTATTTTTGATTCAGGCGACACGGATATTGATATCAAGGCGGCTGAACTGGAATTTACGGCAAACACGGGCTTTGGTGTTGATAGTAACGATATCGACACGGATGTAGGGGATGTTTCTGGCAAGGTGACAACGGGCAGTATTAATCTTCAGGAAGAGAATGCGCTCAATATACTCGCCGCCGGTTTGCAGGTGACGAATGATGGCAATATCTTAGTTAATAATAAACAGGCCGATATTAGCCTTAATGGCGATCTCCGTGTTGGAGGGGCAGGACACATTCGGGTTAAGTCCGATGCAGGCAGTATTGATATTCGAGCAGATATCAGCACTGGAAGCGATAAAACTATCAGCCTACAAGCTAAGCAAGGTATAAAGCAACAAGCCGGTAAGTCTATCAACACCAATAAGGGGACTGTCGATCTCTGGGCGCAAGAGGGCGACATAATCCAAGATGATGGTGCAATGATAACCACTGGCAGTCAGGGTAAAGCCAGGCTACAGGCAGGTGGTTCCATCGAACTGGCTGGCATAAGCGTGGGCGCAGGCAGTGTCAGCATTAAAACAGATAATGGTTCAGTAATGGATGCTGGTGATCAGGACAAAGATATTCATGCTGGCCATCTGCGTATGCAAGCAGGAAGCGATATCGGTCAATTGGGTGAAGGTGTTAACCCGTTGGAGATTGATGTCGACGTATTAACCGCGCACTCGGCAACAGGCGGTATTAGTCTGGTCGAAGGCGATAGGATTAAGGTTGATAGCGTTGGTTTAAGTATTGAACGAGTCAATGAAGATGCAACCACATCAACACTTACCGATACAGAGCAAAGTGATTTAATCACCAAAGCAAATGGTGACATCGTATTACAAACCACTGCGGGTGACATAGTCGTCAACGATGGCGTCAGCACAGACGATAAGGGAGTTCATGCCAACGGCAGCGGTAATATCTTGTTGCAGGCTAAAGGCGCAGGCACTTCAATTATCTTAAATGCAGATGTGCAGTCAGGCTCGGGGGATATCAGCGTCCTGGCGGCTAAAGATATAACCCAGACCAATACCGCAGATATAACCACTGTCGCCGGCAATATTGATATGGAGGCAAGCACAGGCAGTGTCAGCCAAAATACTCAGGCGCGCATCAGTACAGGCGATAATTCTTTGGGTGATATTCGTGTCAAAGCCAACAACAATGTCACCATTGGCGGCTTACATGCGGGTTTGGGTAATGTGAGTATCATTGCCGAAACCGGCAAGGTGAATGATGCGGATGGGCATGGCAGCAACCATTATAAGGATGTGGATGCAGCTGGCTTGCGCATTGATGCACGACAAGACATTGGTGCCTTAGGCGCTGGGGTTAACCCGCTGGAAATTGCGGTGGATACCCTGAGTGCTAAATCCGCCACGGGCGGTATTGCGCTGCTGGAAGAGAACGGCATTACGATTGACAGGGTAGCTGTGAGTGTTGAACGGGTACAGGCCGATGCTTCCAGCCAGACAGTTACCGATGGGTGGCAAAGCGACCTGGTTGCCGGTACGAATGGCGACATCGTATTACAAACCACTGCGGGTAACATAGTCGTCAACGATGGCGTCAGCACAGATGATAAGGGAATTCATGCCAACGGCAGCGGTAATATCTTGTTGCAGGCTAAATGGCGACATCGCATTCAAACCACTGCGGGTAACATAGTCGTCAACGATGGCGTCAGCACAGATGATAAGGGAATTCATGCCAACGGCAGCGGTAATATCTTGTTGCAGGCTAAAGGCGCAGGCACTTCAATTATCTTAAATGCAGATGTACAGTCAGGCTCGGGGGATATCAGCGTCCTGGCGGCTAAAGATATAACCCAGACCAATACCGCAGATATAACCACTGTCGCCGGCAATATTGATATGGAGGCAAGCACAGGCAGTGTCAGCCAAAATACTCAGGCGCGCATCAGTACAGGCGATAATTCTTTGGGTGATATTCGTGTCAAAGCCAACAACAATGTCACCATTGGCGGCTTACATGCGGGTTTGGGTAATGTGAGTATCATTGCCGAAACCGGCAAGGTGAATGATGCGGATGGGCATGGCAGCAACCATTATAAGGATGTGGATGCAGCTGGCTTGCGCATTGATGCACGACAAGACATTGGTGCCTTAGGCGCTGGGGTTAACCCGCTGGAAATTGCGGTGGATACCCTGAGTGCTAAATCCGCCACGGGCGGTATTGCGCTGCTGGAAGAGAACGGCATTACGATTGACAGGGTAGCTGTGAGTGTTGAACGGGTACAGGCCGATGCTTCCAGCCAGACAGTTACCGATGGGTGGCAAAGCGACCTGGTTGCCGGTACGAATGGCGACATCGTATTACAAACCACTGCGGGTAACATAGTCGTCAACGATGGCGTCAGCACAGATGATAAGGGAGTTCATGCCAACGGCAGCGGCAATATCTTGTTGCAGGCTAAAGGCGCAGGCACTTCAATTATCTTAAATGCAGATGTGCAGTCAGGCTCGGGGGATATCAGCGTCCTGGCGGCTAAAGATATAACCCAGACCAATACCGCAGATATAACCACTGTCGCCGGCAATATTGATATGGAGGCAAGCACAGGCAGTGTCAGCCAAAATACTCAGGCGCGCATCAGTACAGGCGATAATTCTTTGGGTGATATTCGTGTCAAAGCCAACAACAATGTCACCATTGGCGGCTTACATGCGGGTTTGGGTAATGTGAGTATCATTGCCGAAACCGGCAAGGTGAATGATGCGGATGGGCATGGCAGCAACCATTATAAGGATGTGGATGCAGCTGGCTTGCGCATTGATGCACGACAAGACATTGGTGCCTTAGGCGCTGGGGTTAACCCGCTGGAAATTGCGGTGGATACCCTGAGTGCTAAATCCGCCACGGGCGGTATTGCGCTGCTGGAAGAGAACGGCATTACGATTGACAGGGTAGCTGTGAGTGTTGAACGGGTACAGGCCGATGCTTCCAGCCAGACAGTTACCGATGGGTGGCAAAGCGACCTGGTTGCCGGTACGAATGGCGACATCGTATTACAAACCACTGCGGGTAACATAGTCGTCAACGATGGCGTCAGCACAGATGATAAGGGAATTCATGCCAACGGCAGCGGCAATATCTTGTTGCAGGCTAAAGGCGCAGGCACTTCAATTATCTTAAATGCAGATGTACAGTCAGGCTCGGGGGATATCAGCGTCCTGGCGGCTAAAGATATAACCCAGACCAATACCGCAGATATAACCACTGTCGCCGGCAATGTTGATATTGAAGCGAGTGCAGGATCTGTGATACAAGCGGATGGCGCACGCGCTACAACCGGCGATGCAGGTGGTAATATTCGCGTCAAAGCCAACAATAATATCGCCATTGGTGGCTTGCACGCTGGTACGGCGGATGTGAGCGTAACCACCGAAACAGGTTCGATCACAGACAGTGGCGATCACTATAAAGATATTAGAGCAAGCAAACTGCGTATCGATGCCGGCATAGGCGCAGGTACAGAGAATGCAATAGATACTGCCGTCGATACCTATGCCGGTCGCGCCGGCATAGGCGGCTTACACCTGGATGAAGATGACGATATCGAAATCAATACCCTATCGGCCATCAGCATTGAGCGCGTGCGGGCGGATGCTTCCACCAGCAGCATCACAGATGCGCCCCTGAGTGATTTGCGCACCAGGGATAACGGCTCTATTAGCCTGGAAACCACCGATGGCACTATTTCTATTTACGATGGCCAGGTGCCTGGCGACGGTATTGGCATCCAGGCCCATGGCGCAGGTAATATAGATATTGACGCCCGAGGTGCGGGTCAAGATGTTTTAATCAAAGAAGGCACGGATATTATCAGTGGATCCGGTAATATTCATATCCTGGCTGAAGATGCGGTACTACAAGAAGATCAGGCTGACATTAACGTGTCCATGGACGGGAATATCGAAGTCAAAGCCCTGACCGGCTCCATTTATATGACAGATGGCACTCAGGCCCGCACCCAGGGCAAAGGTAATATTCATTATCAGGCCAAGGTGGATGTAGATCTGTCAAGATTAGTCAGCCAGGCTCACACCACTGTGATTGCCGATACGGGTCAAATCCGCGATAACCTGCAAATTGGTGCGGGACAAGTGGATTACAGTAAGAAAATTGATCCAAGTGCTGCGCGTACGGTTAACTCTAAGCACACCACAGTGGTCAAAAATGGCGTTGACTACTATGGAAATTATAAAATAGGTAAGCTGGTTGGAGAGCAAAGTAACATCGAGTCTAACAGTCTGAGTTTGTTGGCGAACAAAGGTATTGGCTTGTTAGGTGTGCAAGATCTCGACACAGATGTTGAGCAAATCGAAATGATCAACAAAACCAGCAACCATATTTTTGTTCAGGAGAAAGATAGCATCAATGTAACCGGTCAGGGCGCACGTAATTTTAACGCTGCTGGCAATTTGATGTTTGCCACAATTACCGGCCAGCTGACCATCGACAATAAAGATATACGTCAGCGTCATGAATCCTATTCAACACAAGGCCAACAGGTGGCGGGTTATACCATTGGTGGCTATATCTTGCAGGACTTCTATCTGGATCAAGGCATTCGTATCGTGAATGATAAAATGCATACGGGTAAAGAGGGTTTTCTGTATGTTCGCGGGGGGATTGGTGATTGGGGCCCAATGAATTATGACCAGCTAGCGGATGAATTATCACGTAACCGCAATACGCAATCCCATGCAATAACATCAGGCTCGGAAGGAGCAAAGGGAAATACGTCTATAGGTGCATGGGCGGGCAATTTATTTGCAACCAACAATAAAGAGAATGCTCAAAATGAAAAAGTCAGTACCGACGATGCTATGAAACGGTATCAGCTAAGTATGCTGGGTGAGCTAGGGTACGACTTTACACCTAATATTGGCACAACAGAACATTTAGATTTGGAAGAAGTGTTGGCGCTATATGTGGATGAAATTTCGGATCCTGTAGCAGGTATCTCGGATTTCGATGATGCTCTGGATCCAGCGGCTGGTAACGCTGAAACCAATGAGCAGAAAACAGAAAATATCGCCCAGCAAAGGTTGATTCACTTTTTCATGGAAGCGATAAAGCGCGTATATGCCGATCAACAGCTTAGTATCGAAGAGTTGTATGCTATTTATACTAAAATGGCAGACGAGCATTCGGTTAAAGTGATCGACTTGGCTACGTTTACACGTTTGATAGAAGGACGTTTAGCCTAACCGCTCAGTATCAGAAGGAGCAGAACTTGTTCGTCGAACCTTTCAAATTCAGGTTTCGCGGATTTTATCCGCTCCTTCTATTAACACAACTGTGGTTCTGTCCGGGTGAGCATTGGTTGGCGCGGTTATTGGGTTTTTATGAAAAAAAGAAAACAATAGCAAGATACATTATTGGTTATTACAGCCAAACTAGGGCACATACCTATAACGGCGATTTAAGCCCAAACGAGTCAGAAGCCTCAGAGGTCAGATCATCTTTCTCCAGGCTATCTCCTCTTGCGCCTAATACAAATGCCAACACAAAAGGCAGACCGTATAGATAAAAGGTGACAAAGAACGGGAAGGAGTACGCTTGATTTAAAATGGTAAGTAGGTGAGCATAAGTTTTCAGAGCTGCTCCCTGTTTGTTTTTTATGCAGCGGTACAGATATTTTTGCGTTTTTTCACCGACTCCAGTATACATGCATCAATTTTCAACATCATGCGTACCAATCCGTGAAAGTAGTATGGCGCCTTACTGAGGCCGAACAAATTACCCTTAGAGAAGCTGTGGCTAATCACCCCAAACATCGTTGTAGAATCCGGGCTCATGCCATCCTACTCAGCCATAAGAGATACGATATTAAGCAGCTAGCGGATATCTTCGATACCAGCTTGGAGACGCTTTCTAAATGGATCGATTGCTGGGAAGAGTTCGGGATCTCAAGCCTTTATGACGCAAAGCGAACGGGGCGGCCCACTATTTATACGGATGAGGAGAAACAGCGCCTGAAAGAGCTTGTGGATGAGGAGCCTCATCAACTCAAGCGAGCCCAGTCCCTGATGGAGAAAGAAAGCGGCAAAAAAGCCAGCGTTTCAACGATTAAGCGAACGTTGAAAAAAAATTTAACTACAGCCATAAAAGAGCCAGACATTCACTCAAACTAAAGCGTGATGAAGAGGCGTTCCGAAAGTGTTACAACACCCTGAATAAATTTATAAAGCTTGAACAAGAGGGCGAGTTGGACCTCTATTATTTCGATGAATCAGGTTTCAGCCAAAAATCGAACTTACCTTACGCATGGAGCCCAGTCGGTGAGCCGTTTGCATTTCCTGCCTATTCGCATAGTAAGCGATTGAACGTACTTGGCTTTTTAAGCCGCCAAGGAAAGCTGGTTTACCACAGCACCGAAGGTCACGTTACTACTGACACAGTCATCGAGGCGTTTGAAAAGCTGATAGAAAATAAGCCACACACCGCAAAGAAAAAACTGACAGTCGTTTTTCTGGACAACGCATCTTTTCACCGCTCTGCGAAATTTAAAGAGAAATGCAGTGACTGGATAACAGAGGGTGTTTTGGTGCTGTATCTGCCAGCTTATTCGCCAGAGCTGAATATCATAGAAATACTATGGCGGAAAATTAAGTATGAATGGCTTCCCACCTGCGCTTTTGAAACATTTGAAAATCTGACCAAGTGTGTAAAAAACATCCTGTCTAATTATCCATCTAAATTCAGAATAACTTTTACCTAGGTACTTAATCAGTATAAAACTAAGTGCGAAGAGACCAATTTTAAAATAAGCTATCTCAATTTTCATTCTGTCTACTCTTTACATCTAATGCTTAAGTGCTAAATATAAAGTAAAAATAAAGTAGTACTGTAACAATTTATAAATAGGCTAGTTAACTTATCAATAAGGGGTTTTGTCGCATCTTGGTCATTTGGCTTGGAAACACCGAGGCTCAGATACAGTTAGGCCGCCAGGAAGTGAAACTGCTCTCATGATGTCATTTCTCCGGCCTCTTTCATCTGTCCCTTGCGTAGCATTTGCCACAACTCGACACCGGTGATGTAGGCTTCAGCGGCTTATATGGATTTGAATCCTAGCGCAGTGCGTATCTTCCATTTTACTGCGCGGAGGCTCTGCTCCATGATGTTATTAAGGTACCTCACCTGGAGCACTTCGATAAGGCAGCCCACCATACCAGCAAACCAAAGTTGCCAGTTTAGGGTATCCAGGGCGGCGCAGTTACTCTCACTTTTATCAATGACCCCTTCTTAGGTAAGCCATGCTAGCCAATAGCCTTGTTAAAGAAGCGTCTGGCCGCGGCTTCATCCCGTTTTTCAGTCAACATGAAATCGATAGTGTCACCAAAATTATCAACGGCGCGATACAAGTAAAGCAACTGATCTTTCACTTTAATATACGTCTCATTCATTTGCCACGAGCCTGAAGTTGTACGTTTCTTATCGTCATGAAAGGCTTCCTCTAACTGAGGAGCATACTCCAACATCCAGTGATGGGTCGTAGCGTGATCAATCAGGACACTGCGCTCTGACAGTAACTCTTCAATATCCCGGTAGCTGAGTTTGTACGCGACATACCAGCGAACTACAACCAGGATGGAAACTGTTTTTTGGCAAAGCTTAGCGCTACGGTTGTCTCTTTGGTCGGGTGGTGTTTCAGCCGGAGCTTATCTAGATGTCATGAACATGTCTGTTCAAAATGGACTCGGTTTTCACTGAGCTAGTCTATTGACCAGTCAAAATGCGACAGAACCAGATATAGCAATTAAGGCATTTACCTGCAATAAACAGAGGCGGCTTGATTTTTTGGGCGATTAAGTGGTAGAAGTGTCCGAATAAAGCGCTTTAGTCTGAACATGCACCAAAATCAGCATGAAAAGAATAGGGTATTGCTAAAATAGCCATAGTATTTGGAGATAGATGTTATTTTTTCTCATTTAAAGCCCTCATTTTTAAATCGTCATCGCTTACTTTGGTGTGTTACCTGGCTGCTGTGTTTAACTGCTCCGGTGTTGTCAAATGCGGCTGATGCGGGTGAAGTTAAAGGCTCACCTCTGATGACTAAACGGCTCCATCTACTTGAAGACCCAACGGGTAACCTGACTTTTAGCCAGGTTTCTAACCTGGCAGATAGCTTTGAAGAAATTAATAGCCACAAAGATATTTACCTGGGATATAGCCAATCCGTATTTTGGCTTAAATTAACGGTGGCAAATAGATGGGATAGAGACGCTGATTTTTTTCTAAATATTAGCTACCCGTTTCTGGACTATCTTGAGTTGTACTATCAAGATGCCAATGGCGTGATCGTCCGACAGCAGGCCGGAGACCGCCAGAGCTTCTCCAGTCGTGAGATTAGCAGCCGACATCCAGTGTTTAAGTTACCAATCAATAAAGGAGCGGAGCAAACCTTTTTTTTAAAGATTAAATCTGAAAGTGTCATTGAAATACCCCTCGCTTTGTTGTCCGGTGAAGACTATACCGCTGAGGTTTATCAGGGGATGTTGTTGTTTGGGTTGTTATACGGCGCCTTGCTTATTGTGATTATTTACAATGCAGTTATATTCTTTATCGTTAGAGACAAATTATATGTCTATTACCTTGCTAACTTAATATTTGTCGCTTTGGGCTCTATGAGTTGGGAGGGTCTGGCCTATCAGTATTTTTGGCCAGATAGCCCAGGTTGGGCTGATATATCAATGCTTTTTTTCACAGCTTGTGGCACCTGGACCACACTCAAGTTCAGCCAAGAATTGTTGTATACCAAACAAAAACTACCCAAGCTGAACATACTCCTTGAGATTATAAAAACTTCTGCCCTTATTCAAATTTTTGTTGTTGTCTTCGCTCCATACACCACCGCCAGCCAATTTAATTTTGTACTCACTAGCATTGGTTCTATCACATGTCTTTTAGTTGGTGTTGTGGCTGTAATTCACGGTATCCAGCTGGCGAAATTGTATCTGACAGGCTGGGCAGTGGTTTTTATTGGTCTCATCTTAATTAATCTGGCAGCGTTAGGCCTCATCCCTACTTACATGGCTCCCGATTACATCTTAAGCTTTAGTCGAGTGTTTGAAATCTGTATATTTTCCATCGCCCTGGCTGGCCGAATTACTCAGCTTAAAGACGAAAGAAACCAAGCGCAGGCTAAAGAAGTGATTGCTACGGCTTTAGCAAACGCAAAGAATCGGTTTATCGCTAATATGAGCCATGAACTTCGCACGCCAATGAATGCGGTATTGGGCTTTACCCATTTAGCGCAGCGGCAAAAACCCATGCCGATGATGTCCGCGTACTTGAACAACATTGAGCAGGCTTCTAAAAACCTGACTGATATTGTTAATGAGATATTAGATTTTTCTAAAATTGAAGCGAAGCAACTTGTGTTAGAAAAAGCATCATTCTCTCTCATGGAATTGCTATCAAATATCGCTACTCTTTTTGCCGTTGATCAATCGAAAAAGCAGATAGAAATACATATAACCGTTGCCCCTGACACCCCTAAAATGCTGATAGGGGACGCAGTGCGGCTTCGTCAGGTGATAGTAAATTTGATAAGTAATGCCGTGAAATTTACAAGTAACGGCGATGTCCATTTGACCGTTTCCCTGGCCCGCCAGCAGGGAAATAAAATCACCCTCGACTTTAGCGTGACCGACACCGGTATCGGCATCTCGGCGTCAGAGCAAAAGCGTATATTTCAGCCCTTTGTACAAGCCGATGAGTCCACTACACGGAGATACGGCGGTACAGGTCTGGGCCTGAATATATGCCAACGATTGGTCGAGTTAATGGGGGGAAAGATTGAATGTAATAGCAACCCAGATGAGGGCAGTCAATTTAGTTTTAATGCCAAATTCGTGGCGCCGGAGTTAGCTGACATAACCCCCTGTGCGACTGAGCCGAAACCCACGGTGCTGTTTGTATGCGAAAATGAAATAACGCGCCAGGCGGTAGCATCCTGTTTAGCCTGGCTTCAAGGTAATGTGGTTTGTGCAAAAACAGCGGATGTCCTGACCCTAACGCAATCATTTTCGCTAATCATCGCGGATAACGACTTACAAGACATTACAGGAGCAGAATTATTGAACATCCTCTGCCAACAAGCAGAGTTTAATGATACGGCAATGGCCTTACTCAGCGAATTTGGCACACCTCGACACGCTCTGCTCCCGGCACACATACCCACTTTGCAAAAACCAATAGATTTAGCCAAGCTAGAGGCCTTAATTCACGGACATTCATCAACGAAATGTGAGCCAGAAGCCGTATTTCCTGAGGGTCAGCTTAGCGAGCTGGAAATTCTATTGGTTGATGATAATCGACTAAATCAGGAATTGGGTGGCCATCTTCTTAGCCAGGCAGGTGCAAAGGTTGACATCGTTGCGAATGGCAAAGAGTCGTTAAAAGCAATGCATAAAAAGCGCTATCAGTTGGTGTTAATGGACCTGCATATGCCGGTGATGGACGGCCTGACAGCATTAAGACATATCCGCCGCGAGCCGAAAAATGATGAGGTTATCGTAATTTGCCTCTCAGCAAGCCCGCTGTCGGAGCATTTGGCCCCTGACGCTAACATTCAATTCGATGGCGAATTAAGAAAGCCCTTCGAGCCAAAAGAGTTGTATCAATTATTAGAAACATTTACCTATTGCAAGGCGCAAACTATCACCGGTGAAGGATGTGTTAACTGGGTGAATGAATCACCGTCCTGGATCGTATCATTACCAGGTATCTGCGTAGAATCACTATTTGAACGCATCGGCCAACATCCGCAAATCATTCGCGAGCTGTTAGATAGGTTTATCAACGAACACCAAGCTTCTCGAAATGAGCTCGAGACATTATGGCGAGTAAATGACTTCGACGGTTTTTATAGAAAAACCCATAATCTGGCCGGGGCTGCAGCTTGCCTCAATGCGAATACATTACACGAGTTAACCATGGTCATCTCCCAAGCTATGCACAAGTCACAGGATTGGCCAACAGCCGGGCAAGTAAAAAACCTGTATCAGGAAACAGATATTGTTCTTGAGTCGGTCAATCTATTAAAAATAAAGTTAGAGTCTATCGAAGAACTCCAACCCTTCTTGAGTTAAACAAGTAAACAGGAGGGTTGTGTCGCATCTTCGGAAAAAGAGGTGGTCGAACTTTTCTTTAGATACAGTTACGCTGCCAAAGAATAAAATTGCTCCCACAGGGTCATTTCTCCGGCATTTTTCATTTGGCCTTTACGAAGCATTTGCCATCGTTCGACATCAGCGATAGTGGCTTCTGCCCCCGCCATGGATTTGAATCCGAGCGCAGTGCGTATCTTCCATGTTACTGCGCGGTGGCTCTGCTCCACGATGTTATTAAGGTACTTCACCTGGAGCACTTCGATAAGGCAGCCCACCATACCAGCAAACCAAAGTTGCCAGTTTAGTGTATCCAGGGCGGCGCAGTTACTCTCACTTTTATCAATTACCACCTTCTTAGGTAAGCCATGCTAGCTAACAGCCTTGTTAAAGAAGCGTCTGGCCGCGGCTTCATCCCGTTTTTCAGTCAACATGAAATCGATAGTGTCACCAAATTTATCAACAGCGCGATACAAGTAAAGCCACTGATCTTTCACTTTGATATACGTCGCATTCATTTGCCACGAGCCTGAAGTGGCACGTTTCTTACCGTTATGAAAGGCTTCCTCTGTACTAATGTTGAGTAGATCGACAATTTTTTTATCGCGCTTGCCGCCATCGACGAGTAGCAGCAATTGTGCTCTTTTGAGTTTTCTGGCACTTTCCTTGCCCTTGGAAGTGAGTACAACCAGGGCTTCTCGTTCTTCAGTGTTCAGCTCTACAACATATTTGACATTTATGACACAACCTCGGTATTGATAACCGTCATACTTGATCATAAAAGGCTTGCTGTGTCGATCCCTGACCCTGAGAATTACTCGTTTACGGAAAAGAACGGGCGTATCTTACCTATATTCTCGAATACACCAGACTGAGGGGGATACCTCCGTCATTCGCCGATATGCAGGCGTACTTCAAGGTAACCATATCCTTTGTCCGCCAGTATGTAATCCATATTGAAGCCTTCAATCAACGCATTGGCTTGACCATATTCTGAGGCTTGCCCTGCTGTCAGGAGCAATCTCACTGGATTGCCCAGCGCATCAACAGCAGCATGAATTTTCGTAGTTAATCCGCCACGGGATTTACTAACGAACTCTTCTTTCTGACGTTTTTTTTTGGCGTACCATGCTGATGAACGCGTGTAATACTGCCATCGACCATCACATATTCAAGGTCTCTCTCTTCAGACAATGCGTTAAATATGGCCTCCAATGGCCTTTTTTTGACCAGCGGCTATATCGAACATAAACTCGATGCCAGTGACCAAACACAAGTGGCATGTCCCGCCAAGGGGCACCCCAGAGGACCGCTTCCAGAAAGCGCTGACCCCACAGTCCGATGATTTTCCAGGTAGTAAATGCTCAATTCGCATCCACTGGTCATCACGCAAGATCATACGGGCCATCGATTATTCCAAATAGAAATCCGGGATTCTACCTTGAACTGAGCAATATACGATAATTGAGAACGCCCACTAAGCAGAGAAAACATGGTGTTAGGCTTCAATATTAAAAGTGTTTAAAAAATATTATTGCCCGTGTTATTGGGTTGTTCTTTTAACTTGCAGGCGGAAGTTATCACAGTAACGGATATTACCGGTCGTAAAGTTAATATCGACAATGAAAGGTCAATAATATCGTCTTAGGTGAGGGTCGCTTAGCTTACTCTCTGGCCCTTTTGGATAAAGAGGCGCCGCTGGCACGAGTTGTTGGTTGGAAAGATGACTTAATTAAATATGATCCAGATGCTTATCGAAAATATAAAGCCAAGTTTCCTGAACTCACCAAAATAGCAAACCTAGGGCTTCAATAGGCATGGGCTCACCAGAATAGCCCTCGTGATGGCGAGGGCTTAGGGGTTAAATTTCTTTGTGTTTATGCACTAAACCAAAATCGGCCAGCACGGCATAAGCACTTGGGATGATAAACAACACCAGCAAGCTAGAGGCAAAAATACCAAACACAATGGAAATAACCAAAGGTTGTACGATTTGTGCCTGTAAGCTGGTTTCCATCATCAAGGGTAATAAGCCGGCGGCAGTGGTGAGCGAGGTAATAAACACAGCGCGAAAACGTTCGCGGCTGGCACTGACTACTGCGTCGTGCACTTTGTCTCCGAGGTCCACGTGGTGGCGAATATATTGAACCAGTAATATCGAGTCATTCACGACTATGCCCGCCAACGAAACGAATCCCATAATGGATGGCATGCTTAAACTGTGCCCCAGTAGCAAATGCCCCCAGATAACACCGATTAAGGCGAGAGGGATAGCCAGCATCACGATCACAGGCTCAAGGTAACTGCGGAACTGAAAGCTCAAGATGGCAAACAGACCGAATAAGCCGATAAGAAAACCTTTGGCCAAAGAAGCGCCGGTTTTAGCGGTTTCTTTGGCTTCTCCTTCAAAGTCCACTCTCAGGCCGGGATATTGTTTTTGCAGTCCCGGTAGAAAATTATTGCGCACACCATTGAGAATTTCGCTGCCGTTAGCAATACGGTTATCGACATCTGCCATCACGGTAGCTGTGCGCAGGCTATCAATACGCTGGATACGCACATAAGAGCGTTGATATTCCACGTTAGCTACGGCTGACAGGGGGATTTGAGTAGCATTGTTTACCATGATGGGGAAGTTGGCTAATGCATTGAGATCGCCTGCTTGTATCTTGTTCAGGCGTACTTCAATTTCGATATTCTCGGTCCCCACCTGAATTTCATCGGCTGTTTGACCAAAATACGCGGCACGTAGTTGTGAAGCGATAGTTTGGCCGTCCACACCAAAAGCTTCGGCGCCGGGTCGCAAAGAGACTAAGATTTCTTCCTTTCCTGGGCGCATGTCATCGAGAATACCATTAACCCCGTTAAACTGGCTAAGGTATTGCTGTAGCTCAACGGAGGCGGATTTTAACGTGCCTAAGTCGTCATGTTGCAGGCGTATTTCAATGGCGCGCCCGGCAGGGCCCATACTGGGCTGTTTAAACACCAAAGACAGGGGCAGAGCGAGTTCACCGGTTGTTTCTCGCCAGTCGCTGATCAGATCATTCACCAAGGTATTGCGGATCTCAGCGGACAGGAGATCTAATCTAACTGTGGCAACATGTGGGCCTTTTTCACCGGCATCAGCGTTGAAATTAAACTGAGCTGTAATATCACTGATCAAGGGTGCTGGTTCGTTATTCTGTTGAGTGAGTTTGTCGCCCAGCGTTTTTGCTTTGGCTACGATCTTATCTACCACAGCTTCTGTTTGAAACAAGGTTGAGCCGGGGGGCAAGATGATCCTGGCTTCCACAATGTCACCGTCAAGCTCTGGAAAAGGCACAAATTTCACGATACCGCCAGCCACCAAGGACACAGACGCGAGCAAGAGTCCAAAAGTAGCGCCGATAGCGGCATAGCGCCACTTCACCACAAATGTTACCGCAGGCACTAGTTTATTGGTTCTAAAGGACTCGAAAGCATGGAGAAATTTTCGCTTAAATTTAACTGGCTGTTGCTCTTTTTGTTCCTTGTGTAGCGAATGGCTCAGGTGATTGGGTAAAATCAAAAAGGCTTCTATCAGGCTAACGGTGAGCACTAAGATCAGTACCATGGGAACCGCTTTAAGCACGGCCCCCATTTGCCCGTCTAACCAAAGCAGGCTGCCGAATATAAACACTGTGGTTAAGAATGAAGATACCACCCCTGGAGCGACCGTCATTACGCCTTTAATGACCGCATCATCGACCTTGAGGCCACGTTCAATATGTGCAGCGATAGACTCGGCAATCACGATGGCGTCATCCATCATGATCCCTATGGCCATCAGCAGACCCACTAAGGACATGACATTGATGGATAAACCGAGTACCGACATAAGGAAGAGGCCACCCAAAAAAGCCACAGGCAGACCAGCAGATACCCACAGGGAGTAACGCAGGGAAAAAAACAGCCACATGCTTAAAAATACCAGGATGATCCCCTGCCAGCCATTTTTAAGCATCATCTGCAATCTGTCGTTAAGCAGAGATGACATATCGTTGGTCAGGGTCATAGTGACGCCAGCCGGAGCCAGTTTGCGTTCAGTCTCAACGAACTCGACAACGCGCTGCTTTATTCTTAACGCATCATCGGCTTTGTTTTTCTTCACTTTTAAGATGGCGGCATGTTTGCCATTAAACTGCGTTTTTTCTTCATCGAGCTCGAATCTGTCGGTTATGGTAGCGACTTGACCCAGGCGAACCACGGCGCCGTCCGGGCCAGACGAAACCACGACTTCGGCTAACTCACTTGGGGTTACCTTGCGCTCGTCAAAACGGATCAGCAGGTTTTTATCGAGAATTTCAATATTGCCGCTGGGCATTTTCACGTTCTGTCGTCCCAGCTTATTGGCGATGTCGGAGACGGTGAGACCTAAGCGGCGAATATCCGCTTCATTTAGCTCCACGCGAATTTGGTGATCGGAAAAACCGGTAATTTCGACCAAACTTACGCCGGCGTCTATTTTTAATCTGCGTTTGAGATCTTCAGCATAGGCCTTCAGGTGCGGCCAACTGGTGTTGGCGGTAACCGCTATATCGACCACTGGCTCTGCCCAGTCGAGCTCCTTGACCACTGGAGGTTCGATTTCCGCCGGAAAGTCTTTAATAGCGTTGATCTCGGTTTGCACATCAACCAGCATACGGCCCAGGTCGGCTTTTTCATCCAGCTTTAGCAGCAAAGATGCGCTGCCTTCGACGGCTTCACACTTTATCTCTTCGATATTGGATAAGCCATCTACCGCGTCTTCCATCCGCAAGCACAAGCTTTCTTCAACCTCTACGGGGGAGGCCCCGGGGTACACCACGGAGGCAATAATATAAGGTGGCGCAAATTCCGGGAAAGTTTCACGTTTGATATTGGTAACACTGGAAAGCCCCAATACGATAAACGCCAGCATGATCAGGTTAGCTAGGGTAGGGTGGCGTGTGAAGAAGGAGATCATTGCTTGTTCTCCACGGTTTTTAACTGCATGCCTGGAATTGCCGGGATCAGATCATTGAGGATCAAACGCTGACCCAGAGCTATGTCTCCGCTAATGGCCACACCCGATTTATTGCGAAATAATACAGTGACAGGTACTACTTTCAGGGTATTATTTTCATCCATCAGGTATATTTGATTGCCGTGAAGCGCACGCTCTGGCACCACAAATTGCTCAGAGTCAAACCCCTGAATACTGGCCTGAACATACATTCCCTTCGCCAGTGGTGGGTTAGAGCTTAGATCCATTGAGCGGTAGTTCTGTTTTACTTCCAGAAATATTCCCACAGTCCCTTGTTTAGGGTTTACGGTTTCACTGACCCGGGTGACATTTGCTGGCCAATTGAAGGTGATCCCTGAGTTGGTTAGATGTACGCTGGCATTGAGCTTGAGTTTATCAATGGAAGGCAGCTGTCCCGGTTGCGGAAACATGCTAATGCTGCGCACCAAATTACGCATATCTTGTAGAGAGACTTGTGCCTCGATCTCTACCATATCCAGCTTATAGGCTTCCAACATCACAGATTGTACGTTAACGACCTGATCTTCTTCGATATTAACCTGGGCAATTCGCGCGTCAAATGGTAATACCAGCTCGGTTTTTTCCAGCTGACGCCGGCTATCTTCCAGCCTGGCCTGGTTTACTTTTAATTGTGCCAGAGTGACCTTGCGATCATCCGGATGCAGCTTAAGCGCGCTTTCGAGATCTTGGACCAACTTGCGCTGTGCTAGTAGCTGTTGCTTCTGGTTTTCCAGATCGGAGCTTGAAATAAGGCTTTTCTGTTTGAGTTTTACTTTGCGCTGATATTCGTCATTGGCCAGGTTTAATCTTTCCTGCTCTATGGCCAAGCTGGTTTTGGTATTTTCGACCTGTTGATCCAGGCGCCCTAGCTGGGCTTGGCTGGCATTACGGTCTGCCTCGGCCTGGGCCAGTTTGAGTTCATATTCAAGTGGATCAATTTTTAGGAGTAAGGTTCCAGCCGGTAATAAGCGACCTTTTTCGACCAGCGGGTTTTTGTAAATCAGCCGACCCGAGACTTCAGCTACTGCCTGCCAATTGTGTTTTGGAGCGACCCGGCCAAACCCTTTGATCTGCGGCGCACTGGACTGTTTAGCCAGAACCTGGGTATCCACCAATCGCGCACGATCTACCCTGGGATCCACAGGAGCTGCGGGTTTAAGTTTTATCGCCAGTACCAGGCAGGTTATACCAATGGCTATCCCCGGAATGATCAGGAGTTTTTTCGAAAGGCTCATTAGATTTAATCCTTGTTTTTGAGTAGGCCGCGGGTAAGTAAGCTAATGTTTTGCTCCGCCAGTTTGGCCAAGTGTTCCGGAGTTAATTGGATTTGGTGTAACTGCTTAAACAGGTCGGGCACAATAAATGGAAAAATCACTAAACTCATAAAGCTGATCTGGGCCAGCTGAGGGTCGATATCATCGTGCAGCAGGCCTAACCGTTTTAGATGTTCAAAAATAAACAACTCATGGGGACGGACACTGTCTATCAGGTTGGATTTAAAGGCTTTTACCTGACTACTGCTGTCGTCCATATTGGCCAGGCGAAATACCAACTTAGGAAAGTCTGGATTTTGCCCCATGACGCGATAATAAGTGCGTAGCAGATCAGCCAGGGTTTCAAACTCAGCCTTTGCCCGTACTTGTTTTAGTTGTTTCTCAATGGGCTCTGCCGTTTCTTTCATCATGGCGCCAAACAAACCGGCTTTGTTACCGAAGTAATAGCGAATCAATGAAGAATCCACACCCGCTTGTTGTGAAATCAGGCGAATAGAAACCTTGTCGAAGTCCTTTTTAACAAACAGGACTCGAGCGGCTTCGATGAGGCGATCCCGAGTTCGGTTATCGTCTGTTGGGCGTCCAACCTTAGTATTCATACGTCCCTATAACTTATTCATCAATTGAGGAATATCTTAATGTAATGAAGTGAAAAAGGGCTAGTAAAGAAATTCTGCAAATAGGCGAATTTGAGGAATAGTGGAATTGTAATGTGTCCGATAAAATCTCGGGAACAGGTGTAATTACTCAACCTTACAATAAGCTGCTGCCAGTAAAGTGGACGCTCTTGTCAGGATTATTCCATGTGCATGCCATGATCCCGCTGAAAGCAGAGTAACGCGTACTTGGAGTGTTGGAGAATTGAGTATATTGACGACCCAAGGGTTTAAACCCCGGATACCTATCAAACCTGGGTAACAGTTCCAGCAGGATTGGTAGGAGCTGAACCCATCTCAGGGATGAGATGTTAAATGCAGGGATGCGCGTTCGGCGAACCTTGCCGGCATAGGCTTCGCCCTCTTCACTTATAGAAAGGCATTCGCTCCTACAGCCAACGCGGCAATTGTTACCCAAAATCCTTTATTATGATTGGCTCCAAACCCTGTTACTTCAGCTTTCTTTCCAATCGTAAAACCTAGTCTGCAACAGTGGTATTGAACATATGTAGCACGTACGTATCCAGACTTATGTCTGGTTTCAGTAGTTCTAATCCCCCCGTAGTAAAAACAGCGAGATTGACAGGTGTTTTTCTATAAATGAGAAGAAATACGGGTGCATTTTCTGCCAGTAGTATAGGCGGCTTATGACTTATTGCCATGGGATCGAACCTATAAAAATCGGCTTTATAAATTAATGTTAAATTAAAAGTGAACTTTTTGACAATTCCGTAACATTTCCTAACCTCAAAGTTAAAAGCAATGCTAAACGGGATTGTTTTGAGGTGGTACATCAAGGGTACTGCTTTTTTACGCTAAAGGAACAAGGGGCAAGGAATGCGAACGTTTTTAACTACTGGGAATATCCTCACCGTTGCAGTTTGCACTGCACTGAGTGGACCTGTCATGGCCGAATCTATGGAAGAGCTGCAACGCCAGGTGGCCGAGCAGGAAGAAAGGTTGGAAGAGCTAAATGGTAAGTTGGAAAGCCTGGCTGATTCGATGGAAAGCACAGAGCCCAGCAAAACCAGTATGGGCGGATATGGTGAGTTACATTATAACAATATTGATGGCGAAGACGCTAAAATAGACTTTCACAGATTCGTGATTTTTTTCGGCCATCAATTTACCGATGACGTACGGTTTTATTCGGAACTAGAGGTTGAACATGCGTTATCTGGGGACGGAAAAAAAGGCGAAGTTGAGATTGAGCAGGCGTTTGTCGAATGGAATTTTGCCTCTGAACAGCACGCCAAAGCCGGAGTTTTTCTAATTCCTGTGGGTATTTTGAATGAAACTCATGAGCCGGATACGTTTTATGGGGTTGAACGAAATAATGTTGAAAAGAACGTGATCCCCTCGACCTGGTGGGAAGCCGGGGCGGCTGTTGGTGGTGGCGTGACTAATGGTTTTAACTATGATGTGGCGCTGCATTCAGGGTTAAATATTGATACGGAGAGTGGCAAGTATAAAATCCGTGATGGTCGGCAAAAGGTCTCTAAAGCCGTAGCAGAGGACTTGGCAATGACGGGACGTTTGAAATATACCGGCGTGCTGGGCCTGGAGTTGGCGGCAACCTTGCAGTACCAGCAGGATATTAACCAGAGCGCGCCTATGGAACTATCCGCTTGGTTGTATCAAGCCCATGCGGCCTATCAATACAAGGGCTTTGGACTGCGCGCTCTGTATGCGTATTGGGACATAGATGAATCAATGAATACGATTAAGGCAGGCGCCGCAGAGCAAAGCGGCTGGTATATAGAACCCTCATATAAGCTCACCGATAGTTTAGGAGTGTTTGTCCGATATTCTGCGTGGGACAATCAAGCCGATGCTAGCCCGGATACCGAATTCAACCAAGCAGATATTGGATTGAATTATTGGTTAACAGATACTGTCGTCTTTAAAGTGGATTATCAGGATCAGGATGTACCCAGTGGTAAGGACAAAAAAGGTTTTAACCTGGGTATGGGGTATAGTTTTTAAAGAGCTCTCTTTGCTTGGGACTATACTTATTGCTCATGTGATGTGGCTCCATATTTATGAAAAAAAGCCTGTTAACGCTCTGTTGCTTAATTTTTTCCTTAAATTGCATGGCGGTAGAAATCTATATGACCGCCGAGCAGTTTATTGCTCGCTCTTTTCAGGGCATCGACGTTAAAAGGAAAACTTTTTGGCTCAATAAGGAGCACAAACGTATTGCCCGGCAAATCCTCAAAAGCCATCATTCACGTCCCAGAGTTCGCTATTGGATCCATGGTGGCAGAACCGCCTGGATCTTGGATGAAATTGGTAAGGAGTACCCCATTACCATAGGTGTGGTCATTGAAGATGGCAGGGTGAAACGTTGTGATATCTTGGTTTACCGGGAAAGCCGTGGTGGAGAAGTGAAATACCCATTCTTTTTACAGCAGTTTAACGGCTCTATTCTTGTGGACGGCAATAGATTGAATACTCACATTGACGGCATCACTGGCGCCACTTTGTCGGTGCGAGCGGTAACCAATGTCACCCGCTTTGCCCTTTATCTGCACAGCCAAGTGGATACCAACCTAGAGGGTAGTCATGCTTACCGGCAGCGCCCTTAAGCTCTTTATACGCAGGTGGCATCGGCGGTTGGGATTGTGCATTGTGGTGTTTGCTATTTTGTTGGCGCTGACCGGAGTGTTGTTAAACCACACCAATGAACTGGATCTGGACCAAAGATACCTGGGTACGAATATGCAAGGCTTTTTGTATGGCGTTGCCAGTATCAAGCAAGCCACGGGATATGAAATCAACCAACAGTGGATCACCAATGTCGGCAACACCCTTTATTTTGCAGGTGAGCAGATTGGTGAGTGTGAAGGTGCCTTGCATGGCGTTTTACCCTATAAACAGTTGTTGTTATTGGTATGTGAGCGAGAACTATTGCTGATAGATCAGTACGGCGGTGTATTAGATCGTATCGGTCAGGTTTTTGATTTGCCTGTGCCTATACTGCAAGCCGGTGTTAGTCCGCAGGGTAAACTCATTATTGAAACGACGGCAACGCTGTTTGCTGTTGATCCAGATGAAGCCAGCTGGCAGGTTTTCGACGGCAGAGTTGACTGGGTGAGCGCAAAGGTCTTACCAAATGATGCTTTACAGGTGCTGAACGGCGCCTTTAGTGGGAATGAAATTAGCTGGGAGCGTTGCTTATTGGATTTACATTCCGGCCGTCTATTCGGCTCTTTTGGACGCTACCTGATGGACATCATAGCCCTGTTGATGATTGTACTTTCAATCTCTGGCGCCTATATGTGGTGGATCTATGCGCGTAGATACAGCAAAAAATAGCCGATATCTCTGCTATGTATGTCAATGAATCACTAAACAAAACCAAAGTTAACCATTAGTTTGATGAAATCATTAATTTTGCAGTAAGGGTGATAAAAATGAAAAATAGCGCTGTAACGCTACTTATTACCGCAGCACTAGCAACCAGCTCCGCACTGGCTATAGAGCCAAAAGAAGTTGTTAATCATTACGCCGATATTGCACAAGCTGTATATGAAGATGCGCAGATGACGGCGAATGAAAGTGGCGTTGGAAGCTAACTCCCCAGAAGATGAGCACGATTGTTTCTCAGATAATACTCATAACGCCCACTACTATAACCAAAAAGGCATTAGCAATGTCTGGTTTGGCCGCTTACGCGTACTGATGGCTCAAAACTGACTGGCCCAAGCCTGGATGAGCTTGTTGCAATAAAAGACAAAAAAACAGCCCAACAAACCTCTGCCGCTGTTTCCGCCGCCGATAATCAAGTTAAAACACTGGTTGATTCTGCCGAAAAGGCAGGTGTTTATTTCGACCAACTAATCGCATCAGGCAACGCAGAGGGGAACAAGCTTGTAACTGCATCAATTTTAGCTTTGGTTAAACAGACAGGTGAAATAGAAAAAGCGGCCAAAATATTAGGAGTTTCCAATCTTAACCCTGATACCGCAGATCATGAATTCTAATATTACATAGGAAATTATTGAGCCGCTATTACGAACAGCTTATTAGGTATTGTTTGCGCAGACCCGTTATCCAATAAAAAGGCCGCTATATAAGCGGCCTTGGTGTTAAGTTAAAAAGGATACCCGATCACACTATATTACGCGGTGCGAATGAGAAAGCTCGGAAGTCATGCTTGTACTTGGACTCACCAATCTTCTTAATCTTGGATACTCCCATCTTAAAGTTGTAGTTACCCGAAATCTGATCCACAACACGTGAGGTGAGTGAGTTGGAAGGCTGGCGCATGTCAATCATATTGGCATACAAGGAGCCTTTCTTAACGGCCGGAGTGACAATAGCCACAGCCGTTACACCCGCTTTATCCAGCTGGATATGACCTTTTCCCAGCAATTTGCTGAACTGGAAGTGATCATTTTCAACACCCAAGATAGTATCTTTAAACACAGCTACCCGGTCGGAATACATCATTACCTGGTCGCCCGATTCGATACCGCGTTTTTTCGCGTCATCGGGGTGGATTTCAACCCAGTTTTCAGGCCAGCGTTGCTGTACATAGGCGCGACGCTCTACATCATCAAAACCGGACTGCCAGATTTCATTGACCCGTCCGTTGGAGAACCAAAGCTCTTCCTCTTTCGGGCTTAACCACTCCCAGAAATCGGAGAACAGAGACCAAGGGTGTTTCTGAAGATTGATCTTACCGGTTTGACTGTTAAACGCCGTGAGCTGCTTCTTCAACACGTTGGCGCCCACAGGACCATTTTCCAGTCCCATTTTTTTCAATTGTTTTTTGTCGTAACGCAGTTCAGTATCGTGCAGTCGCTTGGTGCCGACCAACTCTTTGGTGTCGTAGTTGTAGAAAACCGGACCTTGAATACCGTCGGTGCCGTATTCTCTTAACTTCTGATGTAAGGTCTTGCCTTCCGCATGGGCGGCCACCTTGAGCATGTTGAAGTCCTTACGACTGCCGCGGCTAAAGCGTGATGCTTCTTCCGCTACGTCGTTGGAGGTCTTCCAGTCGAACCCATCGTAACCCATACGTTTGGCCAGAGTGGAGATGATCCACCAGTCTGGTTTAGCCTGGCCTGGGGCATCGTTAAACTTCTGGTACAAGCGCAGGCGACGTTCGCCGTTGGCTCGCATAAAGTCCTCTTCACCCCAAGTAGCAGCAGGGAAAACAATATCGGCAAACTTGGCGCCGATGGGATCGCGCAGGTAGATATCCTGGTTGATGACCACCATACCACCGGAGTCGGCACGGGCTTTCAGTGTTTCGATAATGTCCTTTTTGTCATAGCTGTAGACCTGGTGCGGGTTCTTTGTGACCAACTCCCAGAATTTACGTTGTAACCCTTGGCTGCCGCACATGGCCTGGATCCAAGTGGTGCCAATAACATGGGCAAAACGGGTATGACCGGAGTAGGTATATCTGTCCGTATCCAGTGCTCTTCTACGACGTCCTGGTACTTTCTCCGGCGACTTGTTACGTGGTAATTTACCACCTGATTGTCCGCCACGTTGGTGACCACCAAATCGTCCGACTACCCGGCCTTCACGGCCACCAGCGCCAACAATTGTCGCCAATGAGGAGATAGCATTGGTATTACCCGTGTTGTTGGACCAGTAGAAGCCTTTTTCGATACCGATAGAAGCTTTCACCCGAGTACCATCTGCTTTTGGTTTCGCTAACATCTCGGCGGCTTGGTAAATCTTTTTCACATCGATACCGGCAATTTTAGCTGCATATTTAGGCTCATATTCCTTCTGGCCCAAGACCCACTTCTTGTAGTCTTCATAACCATTGGTCTGGAATTTGCCCCAAGTGGTACGCCACTGCCACGGCGTATTACGCGTGCCCTGGCCAAAGCCGGAGTTAGACTCCCACTTGTTGTTTACCCATTTTTTAATCCACTCGCTGTCATGCCAGTCGTTTTCCATGATGACTTTAGCAATGGCGCCAACCACCAGGTTATCTGTACCCGGGTTGATATCCAGGTGCAGGCCGCCGTGCTTTTTCAGCCAAGCAATACCGGCGGTGTCTCTTGGGTTCAGGATAACCGTTTTCATGCCGCGTTGTACGGCAGGCATAATGAACTGGGTAAACAGTACGGTTTTGGTTTCATATGGGTCGGTGCCGCAGATCATTAATGTGTCTGCTGCGCCCCAGTCGTCATAACTTGGGCCGAAATTATCGAAACCTGCGTCACGGAAACCCGGTGTCGACGTCACGTCCGACGGGGTATCGTGGAAGGTAAAGTTAGCCGTATTCACATGACGTAAGGCGTACTTAGTGATCGCGTAGGTGTTTTCAATATATTGATAAGAGAAGGTTTTCACGCCATAGGCGTTCGCACCGTGCTTCTCAATAATGTATTTACCTACTTCAGCCGCAATCTCCATGGCGAAATCCCAGGATACCGGCTGCAAGCTGCCGCCGATACGCACCAGAGGCTGGGTTAAGCGGTCACGGGTACCTGTGGCGGGGTTATAGGATTTTTGCGCCAGCAAACCACCACGCATGGATGAATCACCCATCTTATTCACCGCATTGGTGTCTTTATCTGGAACGATAACGATATTGTATGGTTTGCTTTCATGCATGACTACGTTGTGCTGCGCCGGGGCAACCCAGGCTTGCAGTGGTGCAGTCGGGAAATCGACGTTAAACGCGTTTTCAGACGCTTTCAGGCCACCATGTTTTGCTTCATAAGGCCAGCGATAGACCTTATAGCCACAGGCAACAACACAGTAGTCACAGGCGGTAGTTATTACTTCGGCGTTCTTTGGTGGCAAAGGTGCGTGGTCCTGTGGGATATAGAAATTCGTGGTCATAATTAATGTCCTTATCCTGCAACCAGGTTGTCAGTACGGCCAAACAGCAGCCCCATAATGCCGACGGCGTAAATATCATCGCCATCTACTTCCAGCAAAACCTGAGGTAGGCTTTCATACGCCTGGCCTGATACGATAATGCCGTGACGACGAAGATCGAAAGTCGTCAGGTGGAACGGACATTGACCCAAAGTTCTGTGTTCACCCGTTACTCGATAGGTGCCGTTTAACGGGCCACCCTGGTGGGTACACATCAAGCTGTATGCCACCACATCCTGTTTCTTACCTACACCGCCGCCAGCAGGCACGCCCATTTTCGTCAGGATTGCCTGTGAGTTTGGACCGTCATCCGGATAATTAAAATCCAGTGGTTGGTTCTCTTTTAACTGACTCAATTTGCCAATCAGTTTGCGTGGGTAACCCATCACTCGAGCCTGCACATTACGTGCGTTGGCTGTGCCTGGGAACAATGTCAGCGATACCATGCTGGCGGTACCCACTGTCGCACCTGAATACATCAGAAACTTACGACGGGTTACCATACATTGGCTGTGCTCTGCAGCAGTTTCCTGCTCGGGTGTTTTCTTAGTACTCATTTTGTCGCCTCCGCAAGTTGTGCTTCGCTGAACAGGGGTGCATAAGGGGGCAGGGCCGGGTAGTCCATTTCTATCTTCTTGCCACTAAACGCGTCCAGGAAGGCCAGAAGATCGACTTTTTCTTTCTTGCTCAGTCCCAGTGGCTTGATTAACGGGCTCTTCGTTTGTGGAAAGCCTGTTGTACGGCCATCTTTGGCAATACCGCCTGCATCATAGAAATCCACCACATCACTTAAGCTAGCGATGGTGCCGTTGTGCATAAATGGTGCTGTGTACTTGGTGTAACGCAGCGTTGGCGTACGGAATTTTCCTTTATGCTGCTCAAACTTACCGCGGAAGTAGACACCTGGATCGGCTTTAACCGTGCGGTATTGTTCTTCCTTGGACCCTTTGGCATACAGCTCGAAACGGAAGGTGATTTGACGCAGCGGATCGGTTTCCCATGTTTTGTTGGTGGGTACGCCAATGTTGTAGTTCTTCTGATCCGAGGCCAGCGCGCCGTTGTGGCAGGCAACGCAGTTGGCTTTGCCGTTGAACAGCTCCATGCCCTTGACTTGCTGCTTGGTCAGGGCTTTTTTGTCCCCTTTCAAGTATTTATCCAGTGGTGTGTCCCTTTGTACCAAGGTACGCTCGAACGCGGCAATGGCTTTCCAGGCATTGCTGATTTTTGGATAGTCGTCACCAAACACTTTGTTGAAGCGTTCTCTGTAGTCAGGTACCAAGGCCAGACGTGCTTCCATTATGTCGTCTTCACCATTCCCGGCAACCGCGCCTTTTGCCGCGCTAGGAGACCAAGCTTCCAGGGAAAGTTGTGAACCTGCCCAGCCAAACTTGTCGTAATACGCCGAGTTGATGATGGTGGGTGAGTTACGCCAGTGTATTGTGCCTGGGTAACCCAGGGAAATATCGGCGGGCCAATCCCAACCCGCATTTGGCAGGTGACAGGCAACACAAGGCGTGGATGTATCACCACTGAGACGGCCATCAAAGTACAGCAGTTTGCCCAGCTCTTCTTTGTCGGGCGTATTTGGATTATCTTTTGGCTCAGGCGGTTTACCTAGTGGCGCCAGAGCGGGATAGTTATTGCCATTGAGTTCAACAACTTGTTGATCAGCGGCTTGCACTGAGAATGCGCTGCTACCGGCCAGCATAGCGAATGCCAGGATGCCGGACTGATTTGTTAATTTCTTCATCTTTGCCCCCTAGTTCTTCGCGTTAAGCCAGTTTTTGATTAACTGGTAGCTGTAGTCATTTTTAGTCCAAACGTGTTTGGCGCTATCGAGTTTGTCGCCGGACAGAGATCCAAGGAATGCCACTAAGTCTTTTTGTTCTTTGTCCGTTAAGTTAAGTGGTTTGATCTTGTCACTTTTGTTGCTGTCTTGGCCGCCGCCCGCATTATAAAACGCAACGACCTCTGGCAGAGTTGCCAGCATACCGTTATGCATATAAGGCGCTGTTTGCTTGAGTTCGCGCAGGGTTGGAGTCATAAATTTACCCATATCACTGCCGTCGGCTTTATGTAGTTGCACGTGAGCACCCACATCGCGCTTCAGGTTCATATAGTTTTGTACGCCCATAAACATGTTAAAGGCGATAAAGGTCTGATGGCGCATAGGGTCGCGGAAGATCTCCAGGTTTTCAGGCACCCCGGTATTGTGTGCTTTACCATCGGAGAAGGTTGCTCCCGTATGACACTGAGCGCACTCGGCTTTGCCTTTAAACAGCTTAAAGCCGTTTTTGGCGCTGGCACTGAGTTTACCGCTGTCAAAAGGAACGTTGCTGGACACCAAAGTGTTCAGATATTCTGGAATCGCCTTACGTACGCTGCCATTAGACGGCTCACCGTAACCTGCGTCCTTAAACATCTTCACATAAATAGGATCCAGTTTAATACGCTCCTGCATCAGGCGCATATCCATATTCATAAAATGATCTTCGGTGATCATTTCACGAGTCACGTCATTGAGGTTGGTGCCGATACGGCCATCCACGAACCAACTGGGCTTATAAGCCGTATTGATCAGAGTAGGGGCGTTGCGAAAGTGAGCACTTCCCGGGTAAGCAGGGGATAGTGGAACATTTTTTGTGTATCCCTCCTTCGGGTCGTGGCAGCTAGCGCAGGACAGTTGTACATCACCCGACAGGCGCGCATCAAAAAACAGTCTTTTTCCCAGCTCTGCTTTTGCTTTGTCGACCTTTAGGGGAGGTAAGGGGCCGAATTTTTGCGAGTCATCTGCTGCCAGGGCAATGCTGCTAAAGGCTGAGCCTAAAGCAGTCGCTAGCAGCAGGGGTCGCATCAGTGTTGCTACTCCCATTTTTTTCTCCTTTTACTTCCAGTGTTTACGTATTCGATAGAAACGTTGAGCTCGGTATATTTATTAATATTTATTTTCTGCTCAATCTCTTAGAGCAGGAAACGTACCAATTTGTAGGTATTTACAATTGTTCTTACATTTCAATTGGTTATGCTTTTACGATGGGTTTGATGGGGTATTTTGTATTGAACGAATTATTCAATTTATTTGTATCGATTCGATAAATCGTTCAATGGTTCGCTTACCGAACTGCGGTTAGCTAGAAAAACGGGAAAAGCCATTTTTCTTCTATTTTTCATATAAATAAGATCTCACTTAAGCTTGACCCATATCATTAAATTTGCGTGTGAGTCACTGGTACACTTCCTGCATCTAAGCCAGCAAATGGCGTAACATGTGTTCATTAAATTCAGGTGAACTGGCTAATGAGCAACTGTTACGTGATAAAGGAAGCGATCAGGAGCCACTATGACTGGTATACAAAATGAAACGGCGGTTGAACTACTCATTTCACTATTAAAAGATGGTGATGAAGCACAGCGCTGCTATGCCGCTCAGGCGGCAGGCAAAATAAAAGCAACTCAGACGCAGGCAGTGCTTGAGTCTAATCTTTATCACCAAGATCCGGATGTGGTGATCGATTCAGCGCGGGCACTCGGTGATATCGCTGGAGTGCAAAGCATCCAGCTGTTGACCGATGTCGCTAAATTCCACCCGGATGGTGATGCCAGAATTACTGCATTAGAAGCCTTGACCCAGATGGGGAGCAGCGAGGTGTATCCCCTGGTGCTGGACTTTGCTAAAGGTCGCCCGGCGGACGATGGCTGGGGGGGGGTTGCAGAAGGCTGGGATGACTGGTGGGATTTACAGCTTATCGCAATCAAAGCTCTGGGGCGGTATCAAGTACCAGGTGGTGAATCAATCTTGCGAGAATTGCTAGAGGACGAGAATAATCTGGAGTTGGAGCTCGACTTGCTCAACGCCCTGGCACAACACAGCGAAGCCGGGCTGGATAAGGTTATTGAATTCACTACTTCGCAAAATGTGAGGCGACGTCGTCGCGCCGTACGGGCATTAAGAGCCAGTTCATTGGACAAGGCCGAAATTTTTGCCTTTAAAGCGCTCAAAGATTCGGATGCAGATATACGTTGTGAGGCCTTGGCTACGATTAAATCCTTACAGGCCCATCAATATGTCGTTGACGTACTTTCCCTGTTGAGTGATGAAAGTGGTGAAGTACAAAAGCAAGCAGTGAGTACGCTACTCCACTTGGCGCCAAGGTTGGCGGATAATTCCAGGTTTAAACCGGACTTACCTCGTCTATTTCAAGTATTGGAGGAGAGCCATGGAGAAGGTACGTTAGCTCTGCTAACGGCTATTAGTGCAATGGGGCAGGCGTTAAACAAGGAACAAATAGCCATAATTCGAGGTTATCTGGTCTGTAACAATTCAGATGCTATTGCCTGTGCCGCGCAATTATTGGTGGCTATTAACGACAGTGAAGCGACAGTTAAGTTGTGCCAACAGCTTGGCAATCAAGGGCTGCCTGTTCGAGTCAGGATCATTTTGGCGCAATGTATCGCCAAACAACAAGACGATAGCGTTGAGGTTCTTAAAGCGTTAAACCTCTGCTTAAGTGATGAAGACAGCGGTTTGCGACAAGTGGTGTTGGAGACTCTGGTTGCCATCGATGGCCAATCACTGGATCTCGTTTCTCGTTGGCTGCAAGGTCAGGAAACTAAAGATGTAGACCTGGATCCTAAAGAGAAAGCCAGAGCAGAAAAACTCAAGGCCCAGCCGATTCCGGTGGCAGTGGAAGCTCAGAATCCCGACCCAATGGAAGAAATACTGGCCAGTGTCGATAGTCAATATCCCGAGGTGCAACCTGTCGAAGAGGGAACCTGTAGTGGTTCGACGTTAGCGGCGATAGCTGCGGACAACGTCAAGCAGGCACAAGCGGCTCCTGTTGCGGAAACGCAGCAAACGATCATGGATATGGTGGAAGAACTGCCGGGTGAGCTTGAGGAATATGGCAATATAGTCGAAGCGAATTTTAAGGCGGCGGATCGATTGGATTTCAACCGTCGAAAAATCGCCCGGCCACCCAGTTATGATAATCCGGTGTTGGCAGCGAGGGCGCTCGGTAGCACCACAAGTCGTCGAGCGATAAAACTGCTGCTGGACGCTTTGCTGGGCGCTGACTGTAAGTTGCAGCTGGAGATAGTGAAAAGTCTGGGTCGCATTGCCTCTGTCGACCCTGATCTGTCACTGTTGAAAAATGCGATGGGACCAGCGGCAACCTTCCTGGTGGCCGGAGATGAACAATTGCGTCAGGCAAGTGCGCAAACCCTTGGAGAGATTGGTCATCAGGCCAGCATACATATACTGATATCGGCGCTTGACGATGGCGATGCCATCGTTCGAATCAACGTGATCAATGCGTTGGCTAAGCTTATCAGTGAGGATGCAAAACCTGCCACAGAAAATGATCATGTAACCGTCGAGGAGATCCATCCTCTGCGAGTATTACAACAAATTCAGACCAAACTGACCGACCCTGAATCTGGAGTTAAACAGGCAGCCATCAGAGCGTTGTCTTTATATCAGGTTAACCAGGCTATTGGCCCGATTTTGGAGTGTGCTCTTAATGAAGAGGGCCTGAGCAGTGTTGTGGTTCAGTCACTGTCGTTTGCCAAAGAGGAGGTGATCGAGTTATTGGTTCAGCGAACCCAAACCTTGCAAGGGTTAACTCAAGCTCATGCCATCGAGTTGTTGGGAGAACTGTTGGCTGCCTAATGTTGCCACAGGAGTAACCGAACAGATGCCCTTTACGCCGGTGGTATTGTCGAACAAGCGCTCACCTGTAGGAGCCGAAATTGTTCGGCGAACCGCATAAGCAAAGGTTTCGCGCTGTCTCCTGACAAGAGGCATCCGCACTCTACGACACGTGTGATTTTTGCGCCTGATTATCCCCTAGTGGGCACTCCGGGGTGGGCGCTAGCTAACAATAACCCCTGATACACACAAGAAAGGGACGTTTACTTGCTGCAATTTAATACCCAATTGACACCATTTTTGAAAGGTTTTCTGGCTTATTTTTTACCCGGTTTTCTGGTGATATTAGTGATGCTGTTAATTCACTATGAAGTTGCCATTAAAGCCAAGAAAGAGCTTTACCTGAACAACGAAAAAGTCACAGTAGAGCTAACCCGGGAGCTGGTAGGGAGTAATCTAACCAGCATGACAGCAGATGTAAAAATGCTGGCTCACTATATCCAGAGTGTCTCGTACCGGCCCGAATCTGAATTTAAGCAATTATTGGCAGGTTACTTTTCGCGTCTGAGTTTATATCGGGGCAATTATGACCAAATCCGCTTTATTGATGTTACTGGTCAAGAGCGCGTGCGTACAGAGCATGATGACCAGGGCACCAGGCTGATCCCCGACCAGGGGCTGAGAAATAAGATGGGGCGCTATTACTTCGATACCACTATGGCGCTGATGAGCAACCAGGTGTATATCTCACCTCTGGATCTGAATATTGAAGATGGTCAGGTAGAGCAACCACCACAACCAACTATCCGGGTTGGCACAAAAGCCTTCGATACCCAAGGTAATATATTAGGCATCGCCCTGATTAACTATGACGCCTTTCAGCTGATCAATAATCTGGCTACTGTATCGCCAGGGTTTAACGAACACCTTATTCTTATCAACCCACAAGGGTATGCGTTGATCCAACCTGAAGCGCCGCAGGACTTAGTCTATCGGGCCAGTAACAGCTTTGCCGATCAATACCCAAAGCTGTGGTCATTGATCGAAGAGCAGGATGCCGGACAACTTAGCTTTGAGGGGCATTTTTTTACTTTCAGTAAGCTTGCTGAGCCGGGCAGTGGACAGCACTGGACGATGATCTCCTTTCTCGATAAAGCCAAATTACACCAAGTTCGCAGTATTTTTACTCAGGAAAACCTGGCCATGTACGGGGCGTTGCTCCTGACGCTGGTGGTTTTTTCTCTAATGAGCGCTAAAAATAAAAAAATACAAAGACAGATTTCAGCACAGCGCAGCTACGAACGTAATTTTCGCTTTATCCTGGAGAAAATCCAGTTGGTAGCCGTGACTGTACGCAGTGACGGGAAAATAAGTTTCTGTAATGACTACTTCCTAAATCTGGTCGGTTATAAGCGGGAAGAGGTAATTGGTAAGCAATGGAGCGCAACCTTTATTCCCGAAGAGTTACAGGACGATGTTCAACACGCGCTAAGTCAGATATTCCAGCAAGGGGCCAATCAGCCCTTGAGTGAAGGTGTGGTTATGACTAAAGCCAAGGAGGTGAGGCTGGTTTCCTGGACTTCGACATTTAATCAAAATGATCACGCCAAGGTGAGCGCAGTTACCTTTGTTGGGGAAGACATTACCGAGACCTCAATGGAAAAAGATCGGCTCCGCCAACTTAGTCATGCGGTTGAGCACAGTCAGAATGCGGTGATGATCACTAACCTTGAAGGACGGATCATCTCGGTGAACCCGGTATTCACGGATATGACAGGTTACCAGCCGGAAGAAGCTATAGGGAAATCCCCCAGCATTTTGCAATCCGGCGAGGTCGCGCCAGCGGAATATAAGGAACTTTGGTCGACTATAAGACGTGGCGAGCAATGGAGTGGCATTTTTCACAACAAGAAGAAGTCCGGAGAGCTTTACTGGGAGAGTGCACGTATTTCACCTGTGAAAGATGTGAATGGTCTCCCCTTGTACTATGTGGCGGTGAAACAAGATATCACCGAGCAGGTAAGACTAAAAAAAGAAGTGGAACATCAGACGCAGGAAACACTGAAAAATGAGAAGCTTGCTGCCGTAGGTCGCGCGGCAAATATGATCACCCATGATCTACGTAACCCACTTAGCTCAGTAAAAATGTCACTGCAGTTGGCCAGCCGTCAACCGGATCCTAAGTTTACCGAATTGTTCCAGATATCATTGGAGCAAGTGAAATACATGGAGGCGATTCTGGAGGATTTAATGAGTTACTCACGGCCAGAGCAACTTAAGCCGGAATGGCTGGAAGTGAATAAGTTGGTGGAAATGGCGCTTGCCACCTGCCAGAAACTTATCAATGAAAGTGGCGTGAACGTCCAGTGTCAGCTGCAACCAAACCTCCCTACCTTGTTTGGCGATAAAACCAAACTCCGCCAGGTCCTGCAAAATCTAATTGTAAACGCTGTCCAGGCCGCAGTTAGCGACGACAGCCCAACCGTCTGTGTTACAACCAACCTTTTATTGACCCAGGGCAGTAATCAAATCGTGCTGAACATACATAATAACGGCCAGAGCATAGACCCCTGTTTACGCGATAAGGCGTTTGAGCCGTTTTTTACCACCAAAGCCAAAGGTACGGGTTTAGGACTCGCTATTGTGAAAGGTATTATCGAACAGCATCAGGGGCGTATTGAATTGGCAGCTAGGATAAAAGGCGGCACCGAGGCACAGATAATCCTGCCTATTAGTGTTAGTCCGCAATCCAACCAGCAGCCGGCATGGACGAAATAAATGGCCAATAAATTACTAATTGTCGATGATGATGCTGCGATTTGCCGAACTCTTGAGCTGCATTTTTCCAGCGAAGGGTATCAGGTAGACCTTGCCGACAGCGTTGACTCCGGGGTTGCTATCGCCCGCGAGCAGCAGCCGCAAGTCATCATTTTGGATATTTGTCTTGGTGGAAAATCTGGACTTGACGGTTTACCAGAATTCCGCGATGTGTGTCCCCACGCTCGGGTGGTGATGATCACCGCTTATCATGATATTGATAGTACCATTACTGCCATGCAGCAGGGGGCGGATGAGTACATTCATAAACCCATTGATATCGATGAGCTGGATCAGGCGGTGATTAAGGCACTGCGTTATTTTCAGTCAAGCGAGCAAGGCGCGCTGGAAGTGCCGCAAATATATGGGCAGGCCATGGTGGGCTCCAGCCACGCCATGAAGGAAGTGTATAAAGTCATCGGGCGAGTGGCAAAGACTCAGGCCCCTGTGTTGATCACAGGAGAGAGTGGCACGGGTAAGGAGATGGTGGCCAAGGCATTGCACAAAGCCAGTTTTGGTGAATCGGCGCCCTTTGTGGCGATTAACTGTGCTGCGCTGGTGGATAACCTGCTTGAATCTGAAATGTTCGGCCATAAAAAAGGATCATTCACCGGAGCTGTCAGCGATCAATTGGGTAAGTTTCAGCTAGCACAAAACGGCACGTTATTCTTAGATGAAATAGGTGAGTTGTCACCCCTTATTCAGGCAAAATTACTCAGGGTTTTACAGGAAAAGGAATTTATGCCTTTAGGTGGCAAAGCGCCGGTGAAAAGCAATGCGAGAATTGTGGCGGCCACCAATATCGATTTCGATAGCGCTGTAAAGGAAAAGCGTTTTCGCGAGGATCTTTATTACCGATTACAGGTAGTGAATATTGAGTTGCCACCGCTCAGAGAGCGTAAGGACGATATTAAGGACTTGGTTCAGGTTTTGCTGGCCAGGGCAAATAAAGAGCTGGGCACACGTATCACTAGTATTGCACTAGATGTGATGCAGGCCCTACAAAACTATCGCTGGCCGGGTAACGTTCGCGAGCTGGAAAATACTCTGACTAAAGCGGTGGCCCTGTGCCCGGGTAATATATTAACACTGGATCTCTTTGCGGAAATGGTGCCCGATGTGAGCGGCTCGACTCAAGGCAGCCAAAATTTTCCCGTCGATTTAAGCTTACAAGATATTGAAAAAGTACACGTTGCTCGGGTGCTCAGCAGTGTTGGTTGGCATAAAGGCAAGGCTTGTGATGTGCTGGATGTATCACGGCCAAGATTACAGCGTTTGATTGCTCAGTATGAGCTGGCAAAAAGTGGCTGAGCCAGTTCTTTGATTTTTCTGCGCGAGTAAGTAGCAGCTGGGATAGTGTTTGTAACAGATATGCTAATCGTCATCCAAAAGCTGGAGGATTTCTTGTTCCTGATCATTATCCATAAGACACCAAGGGATCACCACCCAGCAGTCATCATCACCAACTCTTTGAACTAACATGCTCATGAGCTTGTCGCTATTTTCGATAGCGAACTGTAACGCTGCATTGCCAAATTTTTTCGTACAGATTACTCGGACGTATTCAACTCTTTCATCTGGATCCATTCGTTCCTTACGTTTCACATAAAGCTCACCATGCTAGGAGTACTAGATGTCAGTTTAGCCATTTCTCTTTTAGGTGGTTTCCGATGAGTTTACCAGGCCCGTGGGAAAGACAGGAAACGATAAAAGGGTGGCGCTTGCATCAGCGCCACCGCTTCACTTATTTGTTCTTTTGAGGATAATTGCTTCTGCGTTTACCGGAAGTCATACCGGGATTTTTACTGGGCAAGTTTGGCACCATCGGACCTTTCCCACCGGCTTTCACTCCAACCTTAGGGCCACCGCCACTCTTATCCATGATTGCCTCCTAGTTAGATACCGGGTTGGTTTATTGGGCATCATCACCCGGAAAATGAATGCCCTATATAGATTTTAGCCTTCTCAGTGTTTTCCGCAGAAGTACCGATTTTACTAATTAAACCTTGGTAAACCACCGCCTCTGGCGGTGTGACCCGACTAGGCTCTGCCGTTCAGGTGTATAAGTTGGACCAAGTACGATAGGTTAAGGCCGCTGGACCGAGTGTCGGATCACCACGTGCGAGGGAATGACGTTTTTTCTCAGGTAATAACGCGATCACCGTCATTACCAGCTCGACTGGTAATCCAGCGGCTTATAAGCGCAAAGGTCCGTTTTATTTATTGTTTTTTAGCCTCTTCCAGAGGCTTTCATCATACCCCCGGCTTTGCCGGTGGTTGTTGGTTTGCCCAAATGCCCGTTACCACCAAAAACCAAAAACCAAAAACCAAATGCCTGACTTGTTGCATTGTCATAGGAAACTCCCAAATACTTGCTGAATTGAACTTGGAATAATTATGCAAAAATGCCCTGGTTAGGGTATTGACTTAACTGGACCATATGTTGACATTTGAAGACAGAGTGAAGGTCACAACTTCGTTGAGCTTGCTTCGATAGATGTGTTTTCAAGGAAAAGCGATTTATTTTACGCGTTATCGGTAAACCTCCCCATCTGGTGATGAGACTCGGCAAGCCGCTGTCGTTCAAGCGTAATCAGACATAAGCAATGTGCTTAACAGTCGAGTAATACCCTGAATAATATAAGTCAAAAATGGGTCAATTTAATTATTGCTGTTTCGCATAATTGCTACTAACTAGGTGATTCTTGCTAAACGGTGAGGGTTCGGCGTTCAAACTTTATTTTTAAATGGACCTTAATACGATGAAACTCAGAACTATGATTAAATTTTTTGGGCTGCTTATTTGTTCTATATCAATGGCTCACGGAACCATTATAACAACAGGGTTGAGCCCAAAAGGGGGGAATACCTGGCAGGCTGATTACACAGTGAAGAATGACAGCTTGGCTGTGGATATCGACAGGTTTGAAATCGAATTTAATTATAATAACTACGCCAACTTATCATACGTGAACGCACCCAGCGGATGGAGCTCATTGATTGACCACCCTTATGCTATCACTGACTATCATGGTGCTTTTGATCTACTTGCTACCAACGTTGGCATTAAACCTGGAGATACATTAGGCGGGTTCTCCTTAACGTTTGACTGGTTGGGCATGGGAATGCCGGGAATGCAGACTTTTAAAGCTTCCGACTCGGCGTTTACGACCCAGGATACCGGCTCAACCTCCGTACCTGAGCCTATGCCAATTTTGTTATTGGCATTTGGCTTTATCGGGATCTTGGCTAAAAAAAGTCAGCTCAAGAGGGCTGTGTAATGAGGACCCCGACTTAGCCATTGGGCTCTGGTATAACCATGCCAGCGAGGAGTTTGCCTGAGTTTGTTGGCACACAATTTAACGATAGTTTAGTTATTGTACTGGTTGACCCTTTTGCTAACGAGACAGTATTAGCTCAAGCGACAGAGAATGAGCCACCTATCAGGCGGTGACGGGAATCGACTTTACCGTTGGTGAAAACCGTCAAAGTGAAAAAAGGAGCTGGATCATACAAGATTGTTATCCGGGACGCGGGTGATGATGTACATACTGTTGGATCAAATCCGCTTTAAGTAGCCTGCAGAGCACCTTCGGTGAATACCGGAGGTGCTTCTCAATCCCCCGCCCATACTTTCATACTCCCTTTTAATACGCGCCGGTTGGCGTGTTTAATTTCGCCCTGGTCTCGCAACTGGCGCAAAATACCTGGCAGTAAAGATCGGACTTTATCTTCGGACATACCTGGGTGCAGATCCGGATGGTAGGCGATTTTCAGTAACAAATAATCCAAGCCGGTCAGATAACTATTAGTGCTAACATCGTTAAAAATTGATGGGTAGACCTTATCAGAATCATTAGTAAGCCCCATTACCTGAGTTAACTCCTCGACAATACAGTCGAGAAACCGGCCCCGAGCACGGGCTAAGTCAACGGGGATCAGGATCACTCCGCGATTGATTTCGTAATTATCATTGCGTTGCACATGGCCGATACACACAGCCTCTTGCAGCACATCATCCAGGCTGCTTGTCCGACTAATGTATTTTTTAGTGTTTTCTTTCATCCGCGCAGCAGAGGTAAACACTACGATAATATTGGCTTTCGATTCGGCCGTAACAAAATGAATAGCTCGGCCGGTTATTGCACTTAGGTGCTGGGCCTGCACTCGATACATTTGCTGTTGTAACGTGGCGTCGCCTAGCTCGCTAATAATCCGGATTTTTAATGGCTTTTGCCAACGAAGCAACTTAGCTGGTACTCCCGGCTGATACTCTCGCTTCATGGCGATTTCAATAAAGCTGTTGTTGATATAGTTTTCGTCTTGCCAGCGTTCTGCGGCGAGCCCGGGTTTTGCCATCACCAACACAAGTGAGCATATAAGTAAGATCAGGGTAGGCCGGTTAATCATTTTTCGATTGCCAGCTAAGCAAGCGTTCCATTCGGTATTCTGTATAAACATCTCTGTTCCAGGCCAAGCTTTCCCGCTATTTTGACAGTATTCTGGTGTTTTGACATGTTTGATTACTCGCAAGCCTTGATAGTGAGGTAATTGAAAGCCGGGCAAGGAGCGATTAACCAGCTCAAAAATGATAGTGACAAGGCATAACCAGCAAGGTTTCCGAATAAGTTCCACTCTGATGTTGGCGGATTTTTTGACCCGCTCTTAAGTTTTAGCTGTCGATAATCCAGACATTACGCAAAGTAGTCATGCTAATTCAGAGGGCGTGACTCGGCGTAGAATCCAGCACACTCAGCTTTTTCAACTTACCCTAGCCACGTGTAGTGGCAGAGCGCTCTATGTTTAAGTTGTACTTAGTCCGCGAGCAGGGAGAAAGAGATGTGTAAGTGGTGGTTCTTGCTAGTGCTGGTTGTTTGGTTTTCCACTGTGGAGGCTGTAGAAAAGGTGCGTTGGTGTGTGGCTGATTTCCCGCCTTATTTTATCACACGCGGGCCTGATAAAGGTCAGGGGACCAATGACAAGATCACCAGCTATATCCAAAGCGCACTGCCGGCATATCAACACCAGTTTATAAAGGCTAATATCGCCCGCATTATCGAAGAAATGAAGAGTGGTGACCCTATTGTCTGCGGAGCCTTGTATAAAACCGCTGAGCGACAACGTTTCCTTTTATTTTCTGCGTTACCCAGTTTTTTAGTATTGCCAAACAACATGGTTATTTTGGGAAGTGAGCGCTACAGGTTTGAACCCTATTTGCTTAAAGATGGCAGCATCAACCTTGAAGGGGTGCTTAGTTCGGGTAAATTTAAAGTCGGTACAGCTTCAAAGCGTGTCTATTCAGGTGTGATTGACAGTACGCTGAAACAACATAAGTTGAAATATATCAATATTGTCCAGGCAAGTGGCAATATATTCGGGGGCTTGCTGAATATGCTTCAGCGAAAGAATATCGACCTCACGTTTGGCTTTCCGATTGAAACCACCTATGCGGCCAAAAAATATAAGTTAACTGGTATGTTTGAACTCATCCCTGTTGCTGGCATGGAGCCCTGGTCCGAGGTTTATATATCAGCGCCAAAAACAGAATGGGGGCGCAGGATATTATCGGATATAGAGAAGGTATTCTCTAACAAAAAGGCAATTATGGAATTTTCTTCCTATTACGAAGCCTGGCTCGACGAAGCGACACAGTTGCGGTACCGACAGTTGGTGGATGCTTATTACTCGGATAAATTCTAGACCTGCTGCCCTAGGATAATAAAGTGTGAACAAGAATTACTTGTTTTGGACTTCAGAATAAGAATGAAGAGCTACTCAGGTATGGCGATGGTCAGAGTCGGAGCATACTTTGTTAAATTGAATTAACATCCACCGAAAATCATCATTTCTCTATAATCATCACTGAGCTGCGTTCGTTGAGTTTTACTCTTCATGTTCCGTTTTTGCGTTGTTTCAAGCTTTGCCAGATTAAGCACTATACGGCGTACTACCGCCAAAGCTTCAGCACTATTTTGCTCGTAAACCCGGCATGCATCTTCTTTATAAACAACGTCTAACACCCAGCGCAAGCAATTCTCTATTTGCCAATGTCCACGAAGCGCTCCACTCATAAATTCTGGAGCGATGTCATGTGACGAGATATAAAACGAGGTATCCAACACATTCGATTTTTGACTTTTCGATGCCTTTCGACGGCTCATTCGTAGGATCTTTAGACGGACTTTCTCATAAGTATTTATTTTGGAAGGATTTTAATTGTGCCTTAAGTATGATCTAATGTGTTTTCCGAACAAAATATCACATAAATAAGACACGCATGGATATTATCAATTTCAGCCAAAATCTCAAAGCTATTTTTAGTCGTTCCAACATCTCTAAACTCAATAAGCGCAGGGGATTCGTTCAACGTGAGTGAGTGCTGCGACCCTTTGAATTCATCACGTCGTGAATACAAACATTGGGGACTCGTGATAAAGCTAACTTAGCGGATGTGCTTCGTGCATACGGCTGTATGACTGGTGCAGAAATGGAATACAAACCTTTCCATAATCAAATGAAGAAAGCCCAGCTAACTCAAGTGCTTAGAGATATGGATATGCAAGCCGCTGAGCGCTGGCTGTTAGCACCATTCCAAGGCGCGCTGCCGAAAAAATATCCATTCAGGTACATACACTTACATGATGGCAGCTCGTTGAAGCTCAAGGACAAACTCGCGAAAACATTCCCAGGGCGCTTTACCAAGACTTCACCAGCGGCTATTGAGTTGCATATGAGTATGGATCTAGCATCTGGCTCCATGAACTATATGGAGATTGCCCCCGATAAGGAGAGCGAGCATCATTACATGCCTTTTCCTAATGAGCTTAAAGACACATTGAGCCTGATGGATGCCGGTTACTTTGATATTGGGTGGTGCTGTGAAGCCGATGCCACTGGTGGCCACTTTATTATTCGCACCTCAAAATCCATCAATCCAATCATCGTAGAGGCTGTTGATGAAGATGGAAAACAGGCGCGTTACGCCTAATTGCTTTCTGGGTTCGAAAGAGCAAAGGCGTGAGTTACTTGGCGACAAACTTACTTGGCGACAAACTTAAGCAGAGAAACGTTCAGCCTTGAAGACATCCTCCAGCTATACGGGCTAAGGTGGCAGGTTGAGTTATTTTTCAAGGAATTGAAATCACACAACTGCTTGAAGACGTTTGGCACGCAAGACCCCAACATAGTCAAAAGCTTAGTATGGGCCAGCATGTTATCCATGCTGATGAAGCGGTACGTAGCCTACTCAGTCGGCGTTATGCATAATGTCATGATATCGACACAAAAGGTGGCGAGGTGCGGTACTAATTGGATGACGAGCCTGCTGGATACACTGCTCAATGGAAGTGATGCTGCCTTAGAGAGCTGGATCTCAGAGACGATGAGGTTTCTTGCCAGGCATGGGTGCAGAGCTCATCCCAAAAGGGATGCGGAAACACTGCTATATAAGCTTGGGCTTGCCACTTATCCAGTTATTGAGTGAAATGGTAATAGTTAAGTACTAACGAATGTTCGACGGCTACCAGTGTTTTTACTGGAGGCCATTTCTCCTTAGTTCTTCAGGTAGTTGTGCTTCAACCTTGAAGGTAATACGCCGTTCTTCGCGTCCATGACTTTTATTGGACGTCTCAAACTGTGGGATGGCACTATCATCTTTGAACGCTTCGTCAAACTGAGCGGTGATAGCCTCAGATAATTTTGGCTGGATCCCATAATCACCGTTACGGTCGATAATTTACTCCAACGTCTTCCGCAGCGCATTCAAAGCATCCATCGTAACAAGTGCGCTATCTATGTGAAGCATGGTAATAAGATTTTGCACAGTGATGATTTATTTACCTTTGCTAGTTGCCATCTCCTGATACAGCGCAACACCGTCGGTGACATCAAATTCGCCCACGGAGTGCAGGATTTCGCTGCTTTGAAGCCTCTCTTAACGTCTTGCCATCAATAGCACGCCGGAAAGCTGTGTTACGGCGTGGGATACCATTTTTAAAAGGCCTGAATTTCCTTAATCAATCTTGCCTAAGTTCACCGAATTGCTGAATTTAAGCCCATCCACTCTGGCTACTAGCGATGGAAGAAAGAATCAAAAAAAGAACATCAACCAAATCATGCTGTTGATTGATATGAGAGCGGTTTTCTTCGACCAATGATAGGTGTTGAAAAGTGGCATTGGTGATAACTCGGTAAAGTAAATTTATCGTAAGGACATCGAATTAGAATAAAGTTCAATACATTTAACAAAGTGTGATTCCGCCCTGCACCAATATTAGAGGCTATCAGTCAAAGAACAATGGGTTAAATTGAGTAACACATCATCTTGGCGTTTACTTATTTTAAAAAAATATTCAACCCGCACAGGAAAAAAATCCAAGTAAGGCAGGGCTTTAGGAGATGTTTATGGAGTGTTTAATACTCAAGGTTCAGTCTATGATCGCGTAGTAATCGTCAAAGCAGACGGAGAAAGGCTTCGGGTGCGACTTGAAAATGAAGGGGCAGGGGAGCTTAAAAAACTGAAATTCACTGGGGTACTTATAGATTTGGTAACTTTGGACCGCGCGTGGCTGCTTTTTTGCATGAAATAAATAGTTTTTTTGAGATGAAGAGGCGGCTTGCGAAACTAGAGTAGCTATTCACCTGGAGTGGCATCTAATAGTGTTAAAAATAACTAATTGATAAATACGATTAAGAGTGGTTGTATTCATCTGTAATATACTACTGATAGAAAAGTCAATACTATTCATCTCGTACCACGTAAGTCTAGTAATATATATAATTACTATGTAGTTAATCGATGATAATTACTAAGGGGTTATTCTTTGTTTAGCCTTAATTCCTTAGAAAGTATCGGATGAATCTCATAATCTAATTCAGTTATAAGCATATGAAAATGGCTAACCGTTACAAAATTAATCTGGTTAATGAAAGTCCATCCACACAAGAATTCTATTTCTTTCAAAAGCCAGCCATCTATACGGGCGGTGCGAATGTATACAGTAACAGCTGACTCTTCTACACAAATTTAAGATTTATTGAACCTTTTGATTTTTCGGCGATCAGATCATCGTATTCTGGTTATTGAAGGATTTAAAAGTGCTACTAACTCCACATGATGCGACAGCATGGGCAAACAACCTATTTGGCAATGCGCCACTGGGCGATAAACGAAGAACGGAGCGTCTGGTGGACATCGCCAGCAGCTTAGCCCGCAATACCGGCCAGTCAGTGGCATCAGCATGTGAAGGAGACAGCGCAATGGTGGAAGGTGCATATCGATTTATTCGAAACGATAACATACAGCCTGCGGTTTTCAGGCATGCCGCGTTTAAGGAAACAGTGGCTTCCTGCTCAGATATAGAAGAAATCTTGGCACTAGAAGATACCACCTCATTAAGCTACCGACATGAAGTCGCAGCCGAACTTGGCAAACTGGGAAGACCACTGATAAGTCGCGAGGTTGGTGGGTACATTCAGTGCTGTTGTTGCATGGGCATACCATGCAGACCATCGGGCTAGCTCATCAGGAGTGGAGGTGTCGCCCCAATGACAGCAAAGATGCAGATATCAAAGAAAGCGGGAAGTGGCAGGATGCATCAGCGAGCTACAGGAGGTTATTTAGCGAGCAGATATCAAAGGTGATTTCTGTCTGTGATCGGTAAGCGGATATCTTCGATTATCTTGACAGCAAGCTGAGCCACAACGAGCGTTTTGTGGTTCGAGGAAAACGCCTGAGAACGGTTGAAGAGTCATCGCAGGACCTGCTTAGTCATTTGAAGGAGCAAACAACGTTAGGTTGCTATCAGGTCGATATCCCACAAAACGGGATGAAGAATAAGCAAGGAAAAAGAAAAATCGGCGTGCCAGACAAGCGAACAAGCACTTAACTGGTTGCTGCTGACCACAGAGCCTGTCGCGACACTAGAAGAAGCCTTAAGGGTGATCGGCACGCTGGCGGATAGAAGGTTTTCACAAAGCCTGGAAAACGGGCTGTGGTGCAGAGCGGCAGCGGATGGCAGAGCCAGATAACCTGGAGAGGGTTCTGTCGGTACTGGCCTTTGTCGCCGTGCGTTTAATGCAATTGCGAGAAAGCTTTACGCTCCCTTATTACCTGAAAAGTCAGGGACTGGAAAAGAAAGCACAACGGGTAGCAAACCAGCCCTGCAGCCACGTGCTGACGGAAGATGAGTGGAGATTGTTGGCCTTTCTGGAAGAGACAGTGGTGAAAAATAACGAAGTGCCGACACTGCAGTGGGCGTACCAGGTGCTGGCAAAACTGGGTGGTTTTACCGATAGCAAACGAACGGGCATCGCGGGATGGGACACCTTATGGAAAGGTTGGGCAAAATTGCAGGATCGAGTGAGTGGGTTTCAGAGCGCCCGAGAAATGATGGCCGCAGGAATTGAGATCTGATCAAGAGACAGGGCACTTAACAGTTCAAGTCCGCCTTGTTGTCAGCATTAAGTGAGCATGTACTATTGTGATCTTGTGCTGAGGGAGTAGATAGCGAAGCTTATAATAAGGATATAACTATGGTTAGTATAAGATATATTTTAACGGGAGTCATGGTTCTGTGCAGTAGTGTGCCATTTTTTTCAACCGCAAGCCCTAAGGTTAACTGTGAGCAATTTAACCCTGAGCAGTTAACCCGAATACGGTATTTGTCTGCTGATGTAACCACACCACAAGTCTGTGAATCCCAAAGTCAGAGACAAACCTGTAGTAACAATCAGTTATCAGGTTGGTCCGGACACTATCATTATTTATCATGCCGCGAAATTAGCGCTGATGGAGCCATGTTACCACGCATGTCAATGGGTGAACTAATCTACCGAGGCGGATTTCGGCTGTCTTCGAAAAACGCAGGCCCTTCAAGTTACGCTACGCTGAGCTATTCACCTGGGGTGATGACGTATAATTCGGTTAATCATTCTTTGTTTATTGCCGGTAATCCCTATGAAGGCGCAATCGCTGAATTTGCAATTCCTGAAGTCGTCAACTCACCCCATATTGAAAACTTTGTCGTCGGGGAAAATGTTCTACAACCTTTTGCGCAATTCCACAACACAGATCGAGTTGACACGGGCATTGCGGGAACATTGCGTATTAACGGCTTACAACTGATCGATGGCCAGCTACTGGTCAATTATATGGCACCAAGAGATACCAATGACACTTTGAAAAAAACCACCGTTGTTTTTACCGATCACACTAATGTGGCTGAAAGTCATATTAGCGGCCCTTACGAGCTGAACGGGGCATTACACGCATCAGGATGGCTCTCCGCCATTCCAGATCACTGGCAATCTCAGCTAGGCGGCACGCATATCAGTGGCGCACCAGGCCCAACGTTTATATGGAAGACCAGCCCTGGACCAACCGCGTTTGCGTTTAACCCGAGGCAACACATGCTGTCTGGTCAGGCAGCAGGTCCGGTGGCCAGTAACCAATTACTCGACTTTTCATTTCAGAAGCTCTTGCAAGAGCCATTGCGCCATAGTGATAATTTATCCAATTCAGCTATTTTAGCGAATCAGAATGGTTTAAATGATCTATGGACAATAACCTCTCATGCGGCTTATGGCGTGATCATTCCCGACACCAGCACTTATCTAACCATTGGCTATTCCAGTGGCCATCAGTTCGGGATAGGCTCTGGGGTCAAGCAAGATACCGGGCGCTTTTGTAACAGCCCTTGCCCGCTCGTTGATGGAGACAGGTATGCCTATTACTGGTTGTGGGACGTTAATGATCTGATCTCGGTGAAAAATGGCAAGAAACAGGCCAGTGAATTGCTGCCTTATGATCACGGTAAATTTGATGTTCCTATAGGTTATCAGATCACCGGCGGTACCTTCGATGATACAAGCGGATCGCTTTATCTGGCATTATCAAATGCCGATAAAGTGCCTAGATATGCCCGGCCACCGCTGTTTCTAAAGTATCAATTAGAGAGCTCTATCAGCGGTTATGATGATTGTAGTGATATCCCTCATGGAAGAGCAACTACCAGAGAGAGGTTCGAACGATCTGAGGTCGAGCATGATCAACAATGTATCAGTGAACAGCAAACGGCTGTCTGTCATGATGGCCGACTGGAGAATTGGAGCGGTAGCTATCAATCTCAAAGCTGTAAAGTGTTATTACCTCCCTCACCCACCAAAGATCTGGTGAATATAAATATACTTGAGTATGCCGGTGGATTCAGGATCACGGCAAAGCGTTTTGGTAACGAAGAAAAGGGGAGTGCAGATTTTTCACCCGGTATTATGGCTTACAATTCGGACAACAATTCTCTTTTTTTAGTGGGTAACCGTTTAGGGGGGTACCTTGCTGAGTTTGCCATCCCCGAACTGGTTAAAAGTTCAGACTTCCGTCAGTTCAATGTGATCCGTGAATCTTTGCAAGACTTCACTAATTTTCAAAAGACAGAGAGAGTCGATACTGGCATACCCGGTCATTTTCGTTATACCGGGCTGGCCGTGATCCAAGGTCAACTGGTTGCTAATTATATAAACAATTATGACGCACATGGCACAGAAACAGACACCAGTATAGTGATCAAAAACGCGAATGATCTAGCCAATAGTGAAGTAAGCGGCCCCTATCAGCTAAGCGGCAAAATGAATGCTGCCGGCTGGATTTCTGCTATCCCAGAAAACTGGCAGGGACGGTTAGCGGGCACATATATTAGTGGCAACCAGTCACTCGCCGCTATCAATTCAGCTCTGTCTGTTGGTCCTTCGGCTTTTGTATTTAACCCAGAGCAGGATCTACTGGCTACTGAGCCGGGTTCAGTAGATACCCTTGGTCTGTTAGATTTCCCGCTAAGAAATATGCTGTATGACAAATCGGTTTATGGTGAGTCAATTAATAACAGAGACTATATTCTTTATAATCAGGATGGCAATAATGACCTGTGGAATATTTTAGCTGGGGCGTCATATGGTTTCATTGTTCCAGGGACTGATACCTATATGACACTTGGTCGCATTGGCGGGCTTGAATCGAGAATAGCGTATAAGCAGACTCAGAGCAACGGACACGTTTGCGGTGGACCCTGTGCTTATGAACCTGATGATTCCCATAATTATTACTGGCTGTGGAATGTAAATGATCTATTGAAAGTTAAAAAAGGTCAAATGCTTTCCTATGATGTACGCCCTTATGAGTATGGCAAGTTTGACATTCCAGTCAATCTGGGGCGAGGCACCATCAGTGGTGGTACGTATGACAGTAACAACCAGGTGCTCTATCTTTCATTTAAAGAGGCCGATACGCTCAGTAACTATGTCCGTCCGCCAGTGTTTTTAGCCTTTAAAGTAAACTATTAACGTTTTGATAAAAAATAAGGCAGGGACTGACTCTTCTACACAAATTTAAGATTCATTGAACCTTTTGATTTTTCAGCGATCAGATCACCGTATTCTGGTTATTGAAGGATTGAAAAGTGATACTTGCTCCACATGACGCGACAGCATGGGCAAACAACCTATTTGGTAATGCGCCACTGGGTGACAAACGAAGAACCGAGCGTCTGGTGGACATCGCCAGCAGCTTAGCCCGCAATACCGGCCAGTCAGTGGCATCAGCATGTGAAGGAGACAGCGCAATGGTGGAAGGTGCATATCGATTTATTCGAAACGATAACATATAGCCTGCGGTTTTCAGGCATGCCGCGTTTAAGGAAACAGTGGCTTCCTGCTCAGATATAGAAGAAATCTTGGCACTAGAAGATACCACCTCATTAAGCTACCGACATGAAGTCGCAGCCGAACTTGGCAAACTGGGAAGACCACTGATAAGTCGCGAGGTTGGTGGGTACATTCAGTGCTGTTGTTGCATGGGCATACCATGCAGACCATCGGGCTAGTTCACCAGAAGTGGAGGTGCCGCCCCAATGACAGCAAAGATGCAGATATCAAAGAAACCGGGAAGTGGAAGGATGCGTCAGCGAGCTACAGGAGGTTATTTAGCGAGCAGATGTCAAAGGTGATTTCTGTCTGTGATCGGGAAGCGGATATCTTCGATTATCTTGACAGCAAGCTGAGCCACAACGAGCGTTTTGTGGTTCGAGGAAAACGCCTGAGAACGGTTGAAGAGTCATCGCAGGATCTGATCAGTCATTTGAAGGAACAAACAACATTAGGTTGCTATCAGGTCGATATCCCACAAAAAGGGATGAAGAATAAGCAAGGAAAAAAGAAAAATCGGCGTGCCAGACAAGCGAACAAGCACTTAGCTGGTTGCTGTTGACCACAGAGCCGGTAGCCACATTAGAAGAAGCCTTGAGGGTGATCCGTGTCTACGCGGCACGCTGGCGGATAGAAGGTTTTCACAAAGCCTGGAAAACGGGCTGTGGTGCAGAGCGGTAGCGGATGGCAGAGCCAGATAACCTGGAGAGGGCTCTGTCGGTACTGGCCTTTTTCGCCGTGCGTTTAATGCAATTGCGAGAAAGCTTTACGCTCCCTTATTACCTGAAAAGTCAGGGACTGGAAAAGAAAGCACAACGGGTAGCAAACCAGCCCTGCAGCCACGTGCTGACGGAATATGAGTGGAGATTGTTGGCCTTTCTGGAAGAGACAGTGGTGAAAAATAACGAAGTGCCGACACTGCAGTGGGCGTACCAGGCGCTAGCGAAACTGGGTGGTTTTACCGATAGCAAACGAACGGGCATCGCGGGATGGGATACCTTATAGAAAGGTTGGGCAAAATTGCAGGATCGAGTGAGTGGGTTTCAGACAGCTAGAGAAATGATGGCCGCAGGAATTGAGATCTGATCGAGAGACAGGCCATGTTCCGAAAAGGATTACGCTTGGCCAAGGGAATAATTATACGTTTTCTGCAAGGTCTGCGAATATTAATTACAACGTAGTTTAATTTATTTCAGTATCTTTCCCTGGGCCCTGTAGCGATGGAAAAAACTAAATTTGAGAGTGTTATTTCGGGAAGATATTCTTATAACTTTCTAGCTTTTCGGGCTCCTTAATTTTTTCTAACTGGCGTAACTGATCAACAGTTTCTTCTACGCCTTTATCTAACATCGCTAAAGATTCCTTTTTTACTGTACCTATGTCTTCAATGTCCAGGCGTATTAACTGGAAATTGTTTAATAGGTTTAAAACGATATGCTGTACAGCACTAAGAATAAGCCTAAGTGTCTTAGCACTCTGGGCCATAGAGCGTATTTCCAGTGCATACGTTTCACTCTGGCCACCCAAGCACTCTTAGGCACTTGAGCTGGCTGCCGCTTCTTTGAGCCATAGCAGCCGGGAAGCACAAGCAACAGCGGCTTATCCGGCAGTACCGCATACGCTTTTTGCCAGAAAGGGTTTTTCTGCTCTGTAATATCCCAGTTTACGCCCGTCATTCGAACTGGAGCTGCATTTTCATCACAGGTGATTTTTGCAAAGGCTCGAATATTGCGCACTGTACCATCAGGCCAAATTATTCTAAATTCGCTATGGAACCCTTTGGAGGTTTTAATTGACTCCTGTACTTCGGCTTCTGCTTTATCGATATCTTCGGGATGAACTGTATTTTTCCAGGTTCATAGTTGACCACAGAGTCGCTGAAGGGAACCCTGAATATTGAAAACATTCTGGCATCCCAGATAAGTTCATTATTCAGCAGATTTAAATCCCATACTCCAATCCCTGCGGATCCCGCTGCCAGCTCAAACCGGCTATTGAATTCCTTAAGAGAATCGTAGATCCGCGTTTGTTCTGATATGTCGTTATGAATACCTAGAAAGCGAGTAGGCTCACCGTTGTTATCACGAACAATAAAGCCACGATATCTTATCCATACAGTATGCCCCTGGGCATGGTGGTACCTTAAGGTTTCACCAAAAGGTTGGCTAGGGTCAGCGCAATGCTTTACTAAGCTGGTTAGAGCTAACTCAGCGTCATTTTCGAATATGTAATCGAGCCAACAACAGGTGTCTTGTTTCTTACGGCTCTCAGGGTCAATTCCCAGAGTTTGCCAAAATCTATCATTTATCCAGACGTTGTCTGGATTTCGTAAGTCGCACAACGAAATACCCGATACCGTCAATTGTGTCTTCCTGAAGGAAATCTAAAATTAAAGATGCATCCTTCATCAAGGTTTCCAACTCTACCCTTAAATATTGACCAGTATTATTCATTGTTAACTTAATTGGACCTGTTTCAGAAAAGGGGTATATATATTTGTGTGGTCGCAGTTGGTTCTAGATAGACAGTGCTACTAAGTTTAGAGCCAAAAAACTTCATCGCAATAAACTGGAGGTAAATCACCAGGGCAGGATGCACCTCTCTCATTGGTTAACTAAAGTAGAATGAGAGTTCGGAGCTGCGACGGGTTTGCCGGGGTGCAATTAGACCAATAACTATACCGGACTTGGCCGCAGTGGAGGGTGAACGAAATGATACAAAATTATGCCATCTTCCAGTTAGCGTGGCATATTGGCTCTTTCAAGTCTTCATCTGTTTTCTACAGGTTAGGCACAGCCCATATTTTTGTATTAATACTGGCTGTACCATTTTGCAGATTATTAGTGACTATGGAGCCCGCAATAGATAGCTCAGAGCCTAGACGGCAAAGGCCTGGTCAAAACCTTTAAGCCTTTCTTCCTTGGTGAGTTGAACCGCATCCTCCGAGACTAAACGTAGCCCCGAATTATGGTCAAAAACATGCAGGTTTTCCGCTGCAATTGATAAATACAAGGTTTGTCCTTCGTTCAGTTTAGTGTGCCCTTCCATGCGAACCACAAGCTGAGACTTGGTACCTGAAAGCGTGCAATACACCAATAAATCAGCACCCAGGGATTCGACCATTTCTACAGTGACAGTAAGGCTGGTTTTTCGCTCAGAAACTATCAGGTGCTCTGGCCGCAAACCAAGCTGTACTTGTCCTGTTGGGTAGGTTTGCTGTTCAGGGACAGAAATTTGCTGTGATCCCTCGAGGAGCAAACTGTGGTTTTGATAGGTTGCAGGCAGAATATTCATCGATGGCGAGCCGATAAAGGTGGCCACGAATACGCTGGCCGGTTTGTCATAAACCTCGAGGGGGGAGCCCAGTTGCTCGACATTCCCGCCATTTAACACCACCAGGCGATCCGCTAGTGTCATGGCTTCTACCTGGTCGTGCGTCACATAAACCGAAGTGGTATCCAGTCGACGCTGAAGCTTTTTGATTTCCAGTCGCATCTGTACCCGCAATTTTGCGTCCAGGTTGGAAAGGGGCTCATCAAACAGGAAAATCTTGGGATGGCGAACAATGGCCCGACCCATTGCCACACGTTGACGCTGCCCTCCGGAAAGCTGCTTGGGGTTGCGGTCCAGCAGGTGATCCAGCTCTAGCATCTTCGCCGTGGCTGTTACCTTTTGCTCAATTTCTGCTTTTGAAATTTTACGATTTTTAAGGCCGTAAGCCATGTTGTTATACACTGTCATATGCGGATATAACGCGTAGTTTTGGAATACCATGGCGATATCGCGATCGCCGGGTTCAACATCATTTACCTGGGTGTTATTGATATACATTTCACCACTTGATACGGTTTCCAGCCCGGCAATCATTCGCAGCAAGGTGGATTTACCACAGCCGCTGGGGCCAACCAACACGACCATTTCGCCGTGTCGGATATCCAGGTCGATACCATGGATAGCTTTAAATCCATTGGGGTAGGTTTTCTCAATCTTGCTGAGGGTTAAAGTAGCCATTTATTTCTCCGTCTCGACAAGGCCTTTTACAAAAAACTTCTGCATGCCAATGACAACAAGCACTGGCGGCAGCATGGCTAACAAGGTAGTTGCCATCACTTTATTCCATTCAACCTCACCATCTGGTACTGAAAGCATGTGTTTTATTCCCATCACTATGGTGTAGTAGCTATCGTCTGTGGTGATCAGCAATGGCCAAAGGTATTGGTTCCAGCCATAGATAAAGGTGATCACAAATAGGGCTGCGATATTGGTGCGCGACAGGGGGAGCAAGATATCGAAGAAGAATTTCATTGGCCCGGCGCCGTCTATGCGTGCGGCTTCTATCAGTTCGTGAGGTACAGTTAAGAAAAACTGCCGAAACAAGAAAGTAGCCGTGGCGCTGGCAATCAAAGGAATGGTTAAGCCGCTGAATGAGTTCAACATGTCCAAGTTAGCAATGACCTGGAATGTGGGCATGATGCGCACTTCAACAGGCAACATTAAGGTCATAAATATCAGCCAAAAGGCCAGCATACGACCGGGAAACCGAAAAAAGACCACGGCATAAGCAGACAAAATAGAAATAGATAATTTTCCTAGGGTGATACCAAAAGCCATGATGGCGGAGTTCACCATCATGCTGGCTACGGATACGCTGGACTCGCGCGAAGCGCTGCCTGTAAGCACTTCTGCAAATATCGAGAGACCCAAATCCCCGAACCAAAGGGGGGTTGCACCGGATACAAATGTTTGGTTGTTATGAGTGGCTGCAGTTAACGCCATCCACACAGGCAAGACCACCGCAAGCACGCCAAGCAATAATAACAAGTGTGAAAACAGGGTAAGTAAGGGTCTACGCTCTACCATTAGTAAGCCACCTTCTTTTCGACGTATTTAAATTGGAACACGGTAAGCACACCGACAAGTACCATCAAAAGCACGGACTGAGCGGCAGACGCACCGAAATCTAAGCCCAAAAATCCATCGGAATAAACTTTATAAACCAGGGTTGATGTGGATGTGCCGGGTCCGCCCTGAGTCATCGCATGAATAATCCCGAACGTATCGAAGAATGCGTAAACCAGGTTGACCACTAGCAGGAAGAATGTGGTTGGGGATAAAAGCGGAAAAATTATGGTCCAGAATCGTTTGACCGGTCGTGCACCATCTATGGCTGCCGCTTCAATCAGCGACTTGGGAACAGATTGCAGGCCAGCCAGGAAAAACAGGAAGTTATAGCTTATTTGTTTCCAGGTGGCAGCAAGTATAACCATCCACATGGCATCATCGCTGTTTAGAAAGGGGTTCCAATCTAGCCCCAGAGCTGTGAGCCAGTGAGCCAAAATGCCCACCGTTGGATTAAACATAAACAGCCATAGCACACCAGCGATCACGGGAGCAACGGCATAAGGCCAGATTAGTAATGTCTTATAAACACCCGCTCCACGAATGACCCGGTCGGCGAGGGTGGCTAACAATAATGCGCTTGCCAGGGCGATAAAGGCAACGGCTAAGCTGAAAAGCAGGGTAGTCACAAAGGACTCGAAATAGAGTTGGTTGGTAAATAGCGCGATAAAATTTTCAATGCCGACAAATTCCACACTCAAGCCAAATGCATCTTCCAATTGCATTGATTGGAAAACAGCTTGTCCTGCAGGCCAGATAAAGAATACCAGGGTGATAATCAGCTGTGGCGCGAGCAGTAATAAGGGAAGCCATTTGTGATTAAATGACGTCTTGTTATCCATGTAATCTCCGAAACATGGGGGCTAGATTGGCCCCCAGAGCATTGAGTAACGTCACAATTCAGCATCTAAACCAGTTAACAAGTGGTTTAGATGCGTAAAGCTAAATAGTGACGATTTAACGAATTAAGAATTAACGCGCTCAAAGCGTTTTAGCAGCTTGTTCGAACGCTCCACTGCCTGGTCCAGTGCCTGTTGTGCAGTTTTCTTACCTGCCCAAACGGCTTCCAGCTCCTCGTTAATCACATTTCGAATTTGAACGAAGTTGCCTAAGCGGATCCCTTTTGAGTTAGCTGTTGTGGCAACACTGGTCATTTGTTTGATAGCCTGCTCAGTGCCAGGGTTTTTTCCGTAAAACCCTTGTGATTTAGTCAGTTGGTATGCTTTTTCTGTGATCGGCAAGTATCCAGTGAACTGGTGCCAATCTGCCTGAACTGCTGGGCTAGACAGGTAGGAGAAGAAATTTGAAACACCTTTGTATTCTTGTTTCTTGTGTCCTTGCAATACCCATAGTGACGCGCCGCCGATAATGGAGTTTTGTGGCTGCTTAATCATTCCTTTCCAGTAAGGCAGTTGGGCTACGCCAACTTCTGTCCCTTTCATGTTATCGTTTACACCGGCGTAACCGGCTGACGAGTTCATATACATGGCACATTTACCGCTATAGAAAAGCGGTGCCGCGTCGGAGGCTCGACCGCCATATTCGAAGATCCCCGCCTGTTTCCATTCGGCCATTTTGGATATGTGTTGCACGAATTCGGGCTTGTTGATCAGCAGACTGGTATCTTTGCCATCGAAGCCATTGTTGTTGGTGGCTAAAGGGATATTCTGACGAGCCGCGAAGTTTTCGATTTGTACCCAGGATTGATAACCCGTGGTGAAACCACACTTAGCACCACTGGCTACGATTTTCTTGGCTGCGGCTTCAAGCTCTTCCCATGTTTGTGGCGGTTTGTTCTCGTTAAGGCCCGCATCACGAAACATTTTTTTGTTGTAATAAAGTACCGGTGTTGAACTGTTAAACGGCATTGACAGCATGTTACCGCCGTTGTCTGTGTAGTAGCTGGTCACGGCTGACAAGTAGTTGTCGACACTAAAGGGCTCTTTAGTGTCGGTCATTAGTTGGTGTACAGGGTAGATCGCTTTTTCCGCCGCCATCATGGTTGCAGTACCCACTTCATATACCTGTACGATGTGCGGTTGCTTGTTGGAGCGGAATGCGGCAATAGCGCCCGTCATGGTTTCCGGGTAGCTGCCTTTATAAACTGGCTTTACGGTGAACTCATCCTGGCTTGAGTTATAACCCGCTGCTATCTCATTTACTTTTTCACCTAACGCACCACCCATGGCGTGCCACCATTGGATTTCCGTCGCTGCACTTGCTTGTGCCGACAGCATGATCGCCGCCGTAGTTAAGCCTACTACTCGTTTTGTTATCATTTTTCCTCTCCTGGATATTTATCAGTTATGCGGAATACAAACAGTTGTTTCGAAAACGAAACCTAAGTTAGATGGCTCAAATGAAGTTCAAGTGAAAGAAATATGAAGGTTAAATGACAGTTAGGGCGGAGGTGTGCAGATCCAGATGCAAGTCCTCTGTTTTAGTGGATAGTTTCTACCCTGAAACACACTGATAGTTTTTGAACAGAGGTAAAAAAATCACGCGCTTTGTAGGAGCGATTGATACATAAACCGTCTCTACGTGTGGTGACCAGTAACTTTCAAGCTGCCTCTACGTTTAGCCAGAGCCCGCATATTGAAGTTTGGCTAGCTGGGGGAAGGTTAAGAGCCAATGATCAAGATTTGGTAGGATATTCTGCACTGGAGTTTATGGCAAAATTTTCAGTGGATATTGGATTTATTAGCTGCGCCAGTGTCAAAGAGGTGGAAGAGGGACAGCTTTTTGTCTTGGAATTTATGCCTGAAGAGCGGGGCTTGAGCCAGTGTATCCTGTGTAACTCGACACAAAAGTGGCTGCTGATAAGCAAGAGTGGACCCAGGATGATTGTGTCAAAGTAGCGCCATTGTCCCAGTTTGATTGTATTTTTTCGGATAGGGTCGATACCGAATGAAGCTTACTGCGACGATCGTTTTATAATCAGCTCACCCCAAATCTGAGCGCCTCTTTTTAGATTAAACCGCTGGGTTTCTCCAATACTTATCTTGGTATGGATAGGCTTGAAGCGAGGCATCCATATTTTCACTTCGGTAAAGCTTTCGGGAAAATTAGTCATGGTCACGAGTTTATTGTTTTCGTTTTCCTGAAATTCAACGATGTTGTAAAAACGACTGGAGATGGAGCCTGCCCAGGCACTCATATAAAGGTGTAATTTACAGCGCAGCTCGACGAATACGTCGTTTTCCCAGTAGAGCTCTTGCGAATATTGGGAATTCGGCGGCATATAACCTAAACGCCAATCTACCTTTTGCCGCTTGTCCTTAACATAAATGGTATGGCCAACTTCATCGGAATTACGCAGGCTCATGAGTGCGCCCTTGTTACCTACAATGAGTGCTTCAGTAAATTCACCATCCTTGTGGTCCATCATGGGCTGATTTGCAAGACCCTTATCCTCGGGCCAATATACGATCATCGACGATGGAGGAGTCGCATTCTTGCTAAATCGCAGAAATAACTGTAACCCTGGTCCCGTCATGTTGGGGGTAGGTACTGAGGTTTGTAGCTGATTATCAAGCTGTAAGCTGGCCCTGGTTTCCCTAGCAAAATCATAGTTTGGCGGCGTATCAATGGTTTTTAGCCATCGATGCATCAGCTCCAGAGCTTCATAATCCACCGCCTCGCTGGCTATCATTGGCATCCGATAGTCTTCGTCTGTGCTGTTCATTCGAACAAAAAGTGCGCTTTTATGGATCGCCATCTCCTCATAAGCCGCTCCCATGACGATATAGGGAACTATGGTAAAGTTTTTGGTGGGTTGATTTACTGCCGTGCGGTAGACATCTGTCTCCTCGAGGTTTGTCATCTCCAATTTATGGCGTAACTTCAGGTGCTCAGCCTCTTGCTTAGCGGCGTGGCCACTAGGGTTGTGGCAATTTCCGCAATTGGCATGCATATAACCCAGGGCTTTCTGCTCCAGTGGACTGCCCGGTAGTGTAGGCTGGGGCATAGGGTGGGAAAGCAGCTTGTTATCAAGCAAGGTTTGCAAGCTTAATTCATTATCGCTGCGCTTTGGACCGTGTCCGAAGGCATTTTTTGCTTGTGCGTCACTGAGCTGGATTGCATCGAAGCCTAAGATAAAATCGATGTTTCCCTTGTGGCAGATAATGCATTCCTTTCTTGTTGGAATATTATGATTGGTGCCTAGTACATGGTTTGCCCCCTCTAGCAACAAATGAGCCTCTTGTTGATCTTGTTGCCAGGCATAAGTTGTGATGGACCACGCGCGGTAGTTACTGGCCTGCTTTATTTTGGCCAGGTGCCTGGTTTCTAAGCGAATTTCCTTAGTCGAGCCGTCAGGCAACTGCACAGGTTTGCGAAATTCCTTGAAGATTTGGGTGCCTACCGGGAAAACCCAACGGTCCGGATCACTGGTATCAATTTGTGTGCCGGGGGGAAGGTAAATCCAGCGCGTCTTATCGGCGCCATCACTCCACAGTTGATAGTTTGGGGTGAAGCGGTTCAAGTCATTGGCAATCCGGGATTGGCTGATATTCTGATAAAGGCAAGTTTGGGAAAGTAGCTTTGGCGGTGGGGTTAGTTCCACCACGGCACAGCTTGTTGGTATCTGCTTAGCATACTGTTTAGTTTGGCAGCTTGTCAGTATCAACACAGAGGTCACAAATACGAATAGATAGATTACTGGCGAATTGATTGAGTGCATTGAAAACATCTTCATATGTTGGATCCGCTGGCTGTATTCTAATTTTAGGTAAAGAGCCTGCAGTAGGGTAAATATTCCCCATAACACCGCGGATAACCTATAAGCCGAAGTAGAATGATGACCAGACAGTGGATTAAATTATCTAGCAACCCTTATCAAGAAGTAGCGAAAGCACAATTGGTTCCGGGTGATGGAATTGCAAAGCGAGTCACTGTTTTCTGCCAGGGAAAGGCTCTGCCTCAAGCGCGAATGAAGAAACTGATTTTAATTCGCTTTGACGAGGACCGATTTGTTGGCAGGGATATTTTTGGTCAGCTTCATGTGTGCAGTTGGGATCAGGCGGTTGCCTATTTAAAAACTCGTGGGTAACGACCCATGGAAGTCGTGATGCAGTGTATTCATGTTGTGCGGTCAGATCACATGTTATCCATTTGCCTTACTTTGATTTTTTTGTTGGCGTATTTGGCGGCTGGTCATTAGGCGCCCGAAATGGCAGGGTCAACATTCGGTACAATGCGTAGCTCCTTTTCGGCTCGGAATGAGTCTAGACCCGTGATCATTGAAAATGCTTGAATTTTTGGAGCAAAGGATCATGATAGCCCGATGATAAAGATCACTCTTACCGAAAAAGAGAAAGCAGCCTAGAATCACGGCACAAAAAGTGCCGTGATAAGCGGGAATGTGATCGTATAAAAGCCGTTTTGCTATGTGATGAAGGCTGGCCATCGGCAATGATTGCTCAAGCATTGCGTAGTCATGAAGCAAGCATTGTTCGTCAGCTTAATGACTTCATCCAAAGGGAAAAGCTTGCTCCTGAAAGCGGTGGCTCTGATGGATACTTATACCCAAACTACTTGGAAATGCAGATTCAGAGCTCAGGCAGGCTGTCAGAACAAGGCGCAGCGAGCAGGGAATGGCATTCCCTTTTCAAGCGCTGCAACGCAGTGCTGACTTTCTGGCTGAGCTCCCTTCGGGCAAGACGAGAAGCAACCTTCTTCGGCGTTATAAAACCTTAATGTAGAAGGCTAGACCTTCGGCTTTATGCCTTGAAGCCGGTCACTTCTCGACTTGTTGATCCCCGCATTCCCAAGCAGCTTGGGTATAAGTGCAGACGAAACTCAACATTTGATATAGCATCTCTGTGATGTGACTTATCTGCATACCCACCAAATAGCGGCTTACGTCAAAGGGACATTTTCAGGTGCATACAGTGTTTCTGGCTTAAACTTGATGGAGCCGGTTACCATCGCTCACTTCAGGTCGTTGAAGAAGCGGAAAAACTCAACATTGAACTGCACTATCTTTCTCCTTACAGTCCAAATCTTAACCGGATAGAGCATCTCTGGAAGGTGATGAATAAGCATTCTCGAAATAGCCAATATTTTGCGACAGCAAAAGAATTTCGGGAGCGAATAGACCGATTTTTTACAGACAAGCTCCCAGATATTGCGGACTCGTTAAACAGTACGCTCAATGACAACTTTCAAAAGTTGGGATCAGCAGAATCCGCGTTTTGAAGGAGAACGGGTATATACCCAAGTGACTTCAAAATGCAGGATTCAGCGGCTAAACAGATATAACCTATTTGCTAATTTACCAACAGCTGGACCAAAGCAGAATTAGATCAGCCAGGCGGCGGGCCAAGCGAGTAAAAACGCTTTACCCCAGTCCCAAAAATAGGTGTTGGTAAACCCCAGACTGATCAAGGTGGCCCAACAAGTCATTAGCGAGCTTAGGTAGGTGTAGGAATAGAGACATCAAACTGCTTTGCAACACACGTAGTTTTAGTTTAGTGTCATCGTATACCTCCAGCATTAAACCTATCTAACACTTGCTGAAAATGTAGCGCCTTGTTCAGCCAACCAACTGTCGTGTAGCCACTTTTGTGTTTCTCTGCCGCCTTGAAAAAAGTTCCACTCTATATCTCTTTCAAATACCATTACGCTGCGATCTGCTGCAACAATCACCCAAAAGTACAAGCCGCTAACGCTATCCCGACACTTTACTTTCATTCCTGTCAGCGTAACGGTGTTTGCCTGAAACGAAATCTGCTCGTCGTGTGGCTTAACCCACTGGATCTTTATATTTGAATACAGATCTGCCGCGTGTTGCCTGATAAACTCCCTCGCTATCTGCTCCGAATCTGCGACGCTTGGTAGCGAGCGTTTGTTGTCAGCTACAAGTGAAGTTAACATGCGACTCATCCCCTTCAGCTTACCGTGGCGGTCAATAACCAAACTAACGTGCTCTCCACCAAGATTTATGTCTGACCTCACTGCCTTCTGAAAACGCAACAGCTTTACATTCGCGCTGCCCATTTGGCCGCTTAACTCACCAACCAAATTTAACTCAGAGCCAAGGTATCGCTCCTTTAACTGTACCTGGATCATACTCATAGGCGAGCCTTCCTCCTGAATTTGTTGCATGGTAAACCCATTTGTAGAAGCAAATATTCCTAACGCCATAGCGATGGCTTTTTTCATCATCGTTTTTCAACCTCAAGTGATCATTCCGGTTTTCAGCACTCGCTATTGCTTGTATCTATATAGGCAAGCGAACGCTGTTGTGATAACTTAATTGATTTCTGATTTGCACTATATAGGCAGATCGACAATATATGATTTCATATTTGCAATCATGTTGGATTCTATTTCGCTTTTTGTCTCCGTTGTGCGCCAAGGAAGTTTTTCTGCTGCGGCAAAGCAACATGGACTATCTGCCGCCACGCTTACGCGCCGTATACAGAAACTAGAAGAGCAACTCAATGTCGCGCTGCTCAGTCGCTCCTCACAAGGGATCCGCCTGACTCAGCCTGGACAGCGCTTGTTTGATGCCAGTGTTTTGCAGATCAACGATTTACAGCAACAGATCAACCACTTCCAAGCAGACACCAGCCATGAGCAGGGACGAATTCATCTGTTGGCGCCAGTGAACCTGACCCAGACCATATTGCAGCCCATCCTCGGCCGCTTTATCTCTCGTTTTCCAAGCATTCAATTGTCGATGCTTCTCAGTAATCAGTTGGATCACTTGGCGAGTAGTCGCGCTGATCTGGCCATTCGTACAGGCGCAATGCCAAATGCCAATCTTCGCCAGCGTAAATTGGGCAAAGTCAGTACTATTTTGGTGGCCCCGCCAGAAGTGGCTAAAACCATTGCTAGTGATGCCAATCCCGAAGTGCTTCTGCAACTACCTTTGGTTTCAGCGATGTCTGAAAATAGACTAAAACTGTATGCCGTGCACTCTTCAAATATGCTTGAGTTTTCTATCGAGCCGCGTTTTTATGCCAATGATCTACAGGTGGCGTTAGCGATGCTGGATGCATGCCAAGGTGTGATGCTTTGTCCTGTTTCCGAGCTCATCACACATCTTGAGCAAGGAAAGCTTGTTAGGATCTTACCTGACTGGCGTGGGGAAACACGACCTATCTATGCTGTATGGAACGAGCAAAATATTCTGTTGCCGCGAACTCGAGCTTTACTGGAATTTTTAGTGGAGGAGTTAAGCCCTATACCAGAATTACAAGGTGTACCCAGATGACTTCCAAATGCAGGATCCATCGGGGTTTTCCATAACCGACCACCAGCATCTATTTCACGCTGTGAAGGCGACCAGGTTCGGTCAATTACATGCAGCATGGCGGGTTTAGGCGCTTGCGGTGTTAGAAAGAACCAGATTGCCGAAGCAAGGTTAAGCCACGAGTCTGCGACCAATTCAGGGTTATCCAACAGTACAGTGGCGTCGCCGTCGAACATCACTTCTGAGAAGGCGCCATAGTTAAAGTGATAAGACAGCTGCTTGGCACCACGGCCAAAGTAACCCTGGCCTGCAGCGCAGGGCCAACGTCTGTTTTGCCAATCATTTTGACCACAACCTGTGGTGTAACCTTCCTGGCCTTCAGACCAACCCATTTCGCGCACATGTACTAAGGCTTGCTGCCATTCCTCAAGGGCGAGAGGGTTATCTGAAATGTTGTCTTTAGCAATGTGGCCGCCAGTATCTTGTGATAAATGGGCAAACGCAGTGACGATGGGTTTTTTACAGATTGCATCTGTCTACTCACTACAGAACGCTGGAAACTCGCCAATAGCACGCAGGAAGCGGGTATAGGTGTATTCGGGCGCTGCCATCAGGGGTCAGTTTTTCCCACTCAGCTTGTGGGAATACACGCTTGACGTTTTCAGGGTTACCCGCGGCTCCGAAATGCTCTATCTGAATTACTCATTGCAACCGATTAAACAAGATTGGGGAGAGTCACCGGCTTTGAGCACTTAATGAATCGACTACTTATTTTTTAGAAACCATTTCAGCCGCTGTGTTTCATTGTTGTACAGCTTGAAGCTCGCTGAGTCACTTCTCTAACTGGAAACCACCTGATTTCAGTAATTTAAACCATTATTCTATGCTACACCGCCAGCAATGCCACGTGGCACTTCTGCTGCTTCTACTTCCCATACGTTACTGAAAAAATAACAATGAGCTAGTTCATTGCCTGATCATCACTCACTAGATTTAGAATCAGTCGGGCTAAGCTTGGCCCCCTGCCGTGATTTTCTGATTTTCGATGTAACATCACTTTCATTTCACTGACAAATAGGTGCCCATGCCGACTTTGAAGTACAACCGCTTAGTGGACCCGGCGGATATTGTCTCTCTTTGTACATAGATCATTCAAGATGTGTAGATTCTAATGATCTTTACCGAGTATTAATTATGTCAACTGATGAATCTATATTGTTGTTTAATAAGTTAGTAGAACGAAAGGTTAAGTAAACATATCGCGAATAACCTAATAGTTAGTGAAGTGTCTTTAGTAATAGTTTGTTCGAAAGCGAACAGGGTGAGTGTAAATTACTACTAATGTTCGATAAAAACCGTGTTGATTTTCTAGGTGTGTAGATTCATAAAGATATAATAATAGTTAACACTCTGAACTTCAGTAGATAAAAAGTATGTGTTTTAGCTAACTTACTTTTTTCAGGACCTAAAGATATAGCTATTCCAAAAAACCCCTTCAGTATTTTCTTGAGTGACTTTTATGATTTTAAAGTTATAGCTCTCTTGGTTAGTCCAAATTTATTGGTAGCTACTAATAGGTGGTGGTTTGGTTGTTTTGACTGACTTTAGTAAAGTCTGATTATTTGATCAATATTTTTCGGCATCTTAAAAATATGAACGAATTAAAGTAAGTCATTGTAATTTATCATTAATAAATCGAATATGCGCTTTTTATATCTTAATTGTTAATATATAAAATCACTGATGATTAATAGTAATATGTTTAAAACGAGATGTGAGAAGGTTGACTATTGACAGCTAGCGTTTTAGCGTAGTGTCGCTCAGGATGACAAATCTTTATTTATGCTGGATGAGTTGGAATCTCTCATGTTTTTTATCTCCTACGATCAGAATACGAGAGGGAAGAACAATTAAAGTTGAACTCGTTCCTATTATATTTAATGGAATTAATTCAAATCACATGGATGATTAATTATGGCTCCTTTTAAACTTATACGTGGTGGGATGTTAGTAGTTATAACATCGTTGGCCGCGCCTAATGTTTTAGCTTTACCCGGTCAACCGACAGTCGCTTGGATGAATACAGAACACTCGGCGCCGGCACAATATACTATTTCCTGGAATATGTGGTGGGGAGAAAACGGCGATGTTTGGTATTTATTGGAAAATGACAATGTAATCCATTCCGCCGCATTAACGCCTAATGGGCAAAGTGCACAATTAGGTCAATTTACCGTAAATCAATCCATAGGCGGTAGCTACGCCTATAAGGTTAAGCTTTGTGATTCGTCGGTTGCTCCTGAGTCTTGCAGTATCAGTGCTGCACAGGATATTACGGTCACAGGCACCGCCGCTAACCAGCCGCCGGTACCCAATGCGGGACTTGATCAACATATAGTTTTAGGCAATGCCTTAACGTTAAATGGCAGCTATTCCGATGACAATAAATCGAGCCCTATTACCGTTACCTGGAGCCAGGTATCCGGACCGGGAATTACTACCTTTAGCAGTGCAAATACTTCGGCAACAACAGCAAGCTTCTCGGCCAAAGGTAGTTATAGCTTGAGGTTATCTGTTAATGATAATGAGTTTACCGGAACCGATGACGTTATTGTAACGGTTAATGACGTTGATCCTGGTACGGGTCCTTGTGGAACTCAATTAACCCCCTGTTTGTCCAACAGGGCAGATCCGGTTGATCTGACCGTTAAGGGGTGGCCAAGTACATTAGCAATGGGAACCATTACAGATAACAGCCCGGCGCTTAACAGTGATTTTGCAGCGGCACAAGTTGATTCTATCTTCAAATATGCCGGTGATGGTGCGGGCAACCGAGGAGCTGTAATCGAGCCAGCTGTAACCCTGCAGACATTACAGCAAGCCAGAGGCGTAGAGCAAATCAACGCAACTAAAGTGATGCCAACTATGGTGGTGTATACCGCCAATGCTAGCGGAGGCGGAATTGCCGCTGAAGATATCACTGATTATGCAAACTTGGTGATGCACTATCAAAACCTAATTCGTATGACGGCAGTAATGCAGGCCAATAAGGATGTCGAGCATGCTCACCCAGGCTCAATAGTGCTAAATGCAGATTTACTTGGGGAATGGCAAAAGAGTAAAAACGGTTCATTTAAGACAGCTTACGGAGATGATTCCGCTTGGACACAGATCCAGGTAAAACAAGCGTTAGTAGAAGCGATAACCAAAGAAGAGAATTACCTGGTTTCCGATTCTAATGGAGCTAAATCAAGTCTCTCAACTTTATACGATCTCACCGCTTTAAAAGCAGAAGTAAATTCGGCAGTCACTGATAACATCAAGGGTTGGGTACAATCCCAGAACTTTGTGATCAAACGTTTTAGTCCGGACGTGCCTTTTGGTTGGGTAGTTAACCTATGGAATCCAGGCTCTGCGAATTGGACCCACACTAATTTTACCGGTTTAGAAGCGACTTGGAATGGCGCGTCACGAAATGTTGCTGGTTTTGTCGATTGGATTGGAGCTTATGCAAATAACGCGTTTCGCCCTGATTTTCTCACCTTTGACAAATACGAACGTGATGGCTTTTCCCCTGACGGTCGTGGCAATTACGCTTTTGGCGCGAAAGAGTGGGATAACTACCTTAACTATGTAAGGCAAATAACGGATCACCTGGATATCCCGGCAATGCTTTGGCAGATCCCCGGCGGGCATATGGCCACACTGGGTGAACAGACGGGTAGTTACGATCTGCTAAATCATTCAGCAAGTGCAGCCAGCTTTTTTATGGGTGATAAAAATATTGGTACTGACATCGCGAATGTTCGTAGTGAAGTGCTGAATATTCCACTCAGTGCCAGTGTGTATGATGGCGCTACCTCGGTGCAGGGCCTGTTACAGCAAACGCCTGACCATGACTGGGGAATGAGCAGGTTACGTCATGCCGCTTATAGTAATGTGTTCTCTATTATGTGGGGTGGTGGATCTACTACCGGGGTTGTTCCCATTTCGACAAACGGGAGTGGAGATAACAACTGGTTGAAAAATAAGGTAGTTGATTATCAAACCAAGGGAAAAATTCCGCTTTATCATGTGGGCACTGCAACGGGGGCTAAACCATTAACCTCTATTCCTGCGCTTAACAGTGATTTACAGAGTATTGAATCAACCATGAACAATCAGGTGTTCCTTTTTGAAACACCGTCTAAGACCTGGGTACCTTCCACTATCTATAAGTGGGCTGACTTCCTGGCTGCGCTGAACGCCATGCATAATGAAGGAGTTGAAAATGTTAAGTTCTGGCTCATAGACCCCAACGTCGATGAGGCAACAAATATCAAGTACGCTAAGGTCGCTATTGCATCGTTTCTTGCCCAGAGCATGAAGGAAACCATTCAGTATGATGCTTGTGACGAAAACAACTGGTCCATCGATTCCGGTGATCCGGTGAACTATCCCTTGTCTTCATCGTGCGGTCAATTGCAGCAGGTTTATGCAGATTATGGCACCAATGCGAACGGCACCGATAATCCTTATTCCTGCCCGCGCAATCCTAAGATGGAGACCACAGCGATAACCCATGCCAAGTGGTATGGTGCGCCAGCTCCTCTATTTACTGCACCGGATTCAGTGCTACAGGAAAAAGGTCTGCTGGTTGGTGGTCATGTGGGACGTTGGGACCATAACCCTGGCTGCACCCCAGTAGCCGGTATCGTGGATAAGAGTAAGCAAGCCTATCAGCGTAAAGAGTGTGAAATATATGATGGTCAACAAGCAGGGCGGTTTATTTGGGATGGCAGCGCCGGTAAGTCATTAGAAGGTTGTGGCTGGTGGGGAAGGGGGGTAATCCAGACGACCGGACGGTTAAACTTCGGTAAGCTGAACCACTTCCTGGGTCGTAGTCATGTGGATCCGGCTAATATAGGTCAGGTTGTTGAAGGAACCTTGGTTAAACCTGCTCCTGATAGCCCTCTGTATGCGGATATGGACCTTTGCTCTAACCCAGAGCTGGTGTGTAGCACCCAAGAGCACAAAGAAATTAAGTGGATTGCGGGAATATTTTTCTGGATGAATGAAGTACAAGGGTATGACAATACAGGTGGCCCTTATGCGTCTTGGAATTATCATGAACAACTTAAAGCTTTTGTTGACGGCGGCTTTGTCGGCACCAAGTTTATTGATGATACTTCGGGTATTGTTAATCGTGGCTGTCCAGACATCACCAGTTGTTCTGCAGGCCCGGTAGATGGATTAGATGCGCGCAGGGCTAACTTTGCTAAAGCGTTAAATGCCATGGGGATTACACTTCAGTAATTGACTAGTAAATAGTTTTATCAGGTTAACCATTTGAAATATGGCCCGCTGTTTACATCAGCGGGCTTTTTTTTAGGGAAATGAATAAGAGCTAAGAAAATGAGAATAAAGGGTGTTAGAAACCAATTCAGCATAGCTTTGATGGCGTGGTTTAGTGTAGTACTGACGAACAACCCCCTAGCTGCGAGGCCCGGTTTTTTAAACACGAGAATTGGGAAGCATAGGGTAGTTGTGTTTTTCAACCAGTACGGGTGTTGCTGCAATGATTTCAAGTATCTTTAACGGAGATGGGCAAACATTTTTTGACGTATTAGAAGGGGAGCCAGTTGGCTCCCCTTGTTTAGTTATTAATGATAATTAGACGTGCTACCAGCCCGGTTATTGGCAGTGTAGGCGCAGTCTGTAGGTATAGAGTCGGAAATCAACTTAGTTAGGGAGTAGTAATTTCTTTCCATGGCCCCCCCAGGCCCGGTTGATCGCCTTGTGTCCACCACTTGGCCTGGTAAGTTTTTTTGTTAAACTTCACTTTCTCATCTTTCAGATATTCTTTATCGGCTATCCAAGCTGCACCACCAACAGGCGGTGGTTTTATATCGATTTTATCAACCGCGCGAACTTCTGGCCACTCTTGGTGAGAACGGTATAAGTTTGTTACACATTTTTCATAGTCACCCGGAACCAGCGCCGAGTAGGCTGTTTGGTAAGCAACTAAGTTACATTCAAATGACTCGCCTTCGGGACGGTCTTTATAATACTGCCAATTACCATCCCAGTTGGTGAGCAATACATCTGTAGCTCCAGTCTGGTTTAGGCTGCCGTATGGTGTTTGCTGCCAGCAGGTGTTTTTCTCATCCGACTCGATAGGGATGTTGTAGTGGGCAGCTAAGCCTTCCCAGTAACGGATCCGATTGACAGGCTGGCTCTTGGTCTTGTTTTGCTCGCCACATTCGATGCCACCGTTGATCACATTGATAGTAGTACCAAAACCGTAACCAATCCCTGCATTGATTTCACCCTGCGATGGAGACCAAGTACGGTCAATCACATGCAGCATGGCAGGTTTAGGTGCTTGCGGCGTTAAAAAGAACCAGATTGCCGAAGCAAAGTTCAGCCACGAATCCGCGACCAAACCCGGATTATTCAACAGCACAGTGGCGTTACCGTCGTACATTACTTCTGAGAAGGCGCCATAGTTATAGTGATAAGACAGTTGCTTGGCTCCGCGGCCAAAGTAACCCTGGCCTGCGGCACATGGCCAACGTCTGTTCTGCCAATCATCTAGGCCACAACCTGTAGTGTAACCTTCCTGGCCTTCAGACCAGCCCATTTCCCGCACGTGGAGCAATGCTTGCTGCCATTCTTCAAGGGCGAGCGGGTTATCCCATATGTTGTCTTTCTTAATATGGGCGCCAGTCTCCTGTGAGAAATGGGCAAATGCAGTGACGACGGATTTTTTACAGATCGCATCTGAATCACGACCATCTGTGTACTCACCGCAGAACGCAGGGAACTTACCAATGGCACGCAAGAAGCGGGTGTAAGTGTATTCAGTTGCCGCCATCCGGGTCAGGAATTCCCATTCACCTAGTGGGAATACACGCTCTACCCGTTTGACGTTTTCCGGGTTACCAGCGGTGCTTGGAAAAATTGCTTCGACGACACTATTTGGACGTGTCTCCAGGGCTTTCGCCCAGACCTCGTACATTGGGTTAGCAGTCTTTGTGTCTTCAGCAGCTTTAAGTTCAACTCTAGAAACAATATAACCAGTGGGGTTTTGTGGATCAGGCTGTGGATTCATCGCGAAGCTGTTTGCTGCAATACCGCAGCCTATCAGCGCCGACAGAAGCTTTAGTTTATACATAAAGTAATTCCATTTATCTGTACTAATTTTCGGTGTGTTTTTCGGTCGCAGAAATTTTGCCTGCGTCCGTCGATACTGCGCGGTTATGCGGTATTCCCACCAGAGAGGTTGTAGCCAGAGGAGTTTGGCAAGTTAAGGAGTACTATGCCTCCCGTGCCGTTATCATGTCCGTCCTTAGTGAAGAAAAGAAAACCCAAATCATCCTGATTTGCTGGGTTTAGTCGCTAACATAAGGTTATATCAGCGCAGTGAAATCACTATAAAATGTGCGCTAGAGTTGGCGCAATATGAGTTTTTTCTGAGCTATCATTGAAAAAGTTTGTTGTTTGTGATTTTAACCTAAAAAATGCGAACTAATATGCGTAATGTAGTGATTTACTCCTATTTCCCCTCTTACTTTAGATGTAAGCTTTAATTGTTGTTACTGTCAATTGTTCGTATATATGCTAAGTAAGTCATGTTTTAGCTCTTTTTTATCAATATCAGGGTCAACACAACAAAAAGGTTACTTATGATGCGGGCTAAGTCAGTAACCCCCCGGCAGAGTCTTGTCGAATCACACCACCAGAGGTGGTGGTTTAGCAAGTTTTAATTAACCAGAGACCAGTCAAACCTAAGTAACAGATCCCGGAGGAACGGTAGGAGACGAATCCATCTCAGGGATGAGATGCTAAATGCATGGATGCGCGTTCGGCGAACCTTGTTGGCACAGGCTTCGCCCTCTTCACTTATAGAAAGGCATCTGCTCCTAAAAGACCGCCACAATTGTTACCTTTATTCCCGTGATTTGATGGGTTCCATTAACCATCAGAGCAGAAGTAAAATTGGGGTAGTATCTGTAAAAAGGATGTGGCGGGCATTACACAGGTTTGCCAATTGTCCGCACTTAAGTTGCAGGTGATCCCACAACGTCATATCAGTGTTTCACGGCAGTCAGTCCAGACTTTTTTCTTAGCTACGCCAAAAAGCCATAACTGGAATCAATCATTTTTGGCTCGGCGAAGGGTAGCTAACCAATCAAACAATGAGTTCAGCCGAGGTTACTTGGTTAAGGTTTTGACGTGTTTTTCAACGAGAGCTTAAGCCGTTTCATACCTTCTTCTATGCTCACCAGAGGTCGATATCCTAGGTCTTTTTTAGCCGCACTGATATCAAAATAATGACTGGTTGATAACTGACGAGCGACAAAGCGGGTCATGATTGGCTCTTCCTTTTTGCCTAAGCTCTGGTAAATCCATTCCAGCAAAGCGCCAGCGGCATAAGCAACGGTAGCGGGTACCCGCTTTTCCACAGGGGGTAAGTTCGCGCAGGAGAGTATTTTATTGAGCATAGCCGCCATGGTGAGTGGCTCGTCATTGCTGAGGAAATAGGCCTTGCCAGCGCACTCAGCCTGGGGGTGACAAAGAGCTTTGGCCGCGAGAATATGCGCATAGGCAGCATTGTCCACATAAATGGTGTCAACCAATCTATCCTGACGTCCTACCAGTTTTATCTTACCTGCACGTGCTCTGGCAACGACTCTGGGGGCAAGGTGAGGGTCTTCTGGTCCCCAAATTAGGTGGGGGCGCAGTGCCACGGTTTTCAGTGAACCGGTGTTGGCATCAAGCATCATCGCCTCGGCAATGGCTTTGGATTCGGCATAGTAATTCAGAAAATGACTCGCGTAGGGTGCTGATTCGTCGATACCCGCTTCATCTACCCCAGAAAATGTAACGCTGGGGGTACTGGTATAAACTAGCTTACTGATATTTAGGCTTCTGCATGCCAGAATGATATTGCGCGCACCGTCTACGTTAGGACGATAATAATCTGCTTTACTACCCCATACGCCTGCTTTTGAGGCCACATGAAACACCAGGTCACAGCCTTGCATTGCATGGCTTAGGGCTGTGAAGTCACCAATATCCCCTTTAACCATGCTCACGCCCATTTGTTCAAGCGCTGGGTAATCACCTCGGGCAAACCCTGTCACCTTAATGCCCGCCGCACACAGGGAACGACAGATGGCTTTTCCAAGAAAGCCCCCGGCTCCCGTGACAAAGGCGTGATTGACACCTGCTGCCAGGGTGGTCAGCGCCGCTTGCTCTTCCGGCTGGAATTGTTCAATTGTGCTTGCTGTTTTATCCATCACCAAGCGGGGAACCCTGTATTTTTCTCTGCGCCCAAACCGCCAGCTTTTCTCTGAAGATTTTGGCGTTATGGCGAATATCTACCGGGAAGTCCGGGTGAACTAAAAAATCCCGAATGCCGCTGGTTTGACTATGTTTGGCGCCAATAGTTTTGAGTTCAGTAAAAAGTTGTTTGGTATCGACATCTACTTCCTTTTCCAATTCAACGCATAACAAGGGGCGGAGTTCTCCAGCATGCTCCACTCCCACCAGCGCTGTGCGTTTTACCTTAGGGTGGATGTTAAATATTCGCTCACAGGGAATTGAGAAATAACTTGTTTGCCGGTGTTCGGGGCTCTTTGGATTGACATGCACAGCGTGTGCTTTACGACCGCACATCCAGAGTTTGCCTTGTTCATCCAGATAACCCAAATCCCCCATACGATGACGAACAGAGTCACCATCAATGATTTTTGCCTGCTCGGTTGCGCTATCTCTATGGTAATAGGCACTGCTCACCATGGGCCCTTTGACCACTATTTCCCCTATTTGGTTGCTTGCCAACCTAAGGTTATTGTCCCAGCTGGGGATAGGTGCGTCGGTAATTTCGATAATAGCGATGTTGACCCCGCGCACGGGCTTACCAACACAGATGCCACCGCCGTTGTCGGTGATGTCTGATGTGCTTAAAAGCGTTTCACTGCCTATTTGGGTCAGGGGCAGGGATTCGGTTGCACCATAGGAATTAAGAACTTCAACTCCTGGGCTGAGCATTTTGCTGAAACGAGAAATGGAATTTATGTTGGCCGGTGCACCAGCTGAGATCACCCGCCGGATACTTGGTAAGCTATGAAGTTCCCCCTGTTCGACTCCCGCCTGCGCCAACCGTTCAATCAGTGCCGGGTTAACAAACATATTACTGCACTGATATTGCTCAATAGCAGAGAAAATATGTTCGGGATTCGCCGTGATGGGTTTACTGGCATCCATATCCGGTATCACAGAAGCCATGCCAAGGGCGGGGCCAAACAGTGAAAATAGCGGGAAGGTCGCTAAGTCACGTTCTCCTTGGGTGATACCATAATCGTCTTTAAGGGCTGAAATTTGGGCCTCAAACATAGTGTGGGTATATACCACACCTTTAGGGGGTCCCGTACTGCCACTGGTAAACAGGATCGCAGCCATTTCATCGTCTTCAAGGTGGGCCATTTTATAGTTGGCGTCTGCGGGGACTCGCTTAACCAGTTGCGTTAAACTGGCGCCGCCCCATAACCCACTACCGTTCACAGTGAGCAGGAACCGTACACTGGGCTTACCCCAAGCAAACAACCTCCGGGCGATATGCGCCTTGGGGATGCCAATAAAGGCATCGGGGGCTGACTCGATAAAGCACTGTTTGAGATTTCTAATTCCCATCCCGGGGTCCACCAGGATAGGAATGATGCCGACTTTAAACAGGGCGGAGGTAAGGGCAAAAAACTCCAGGCTAGGTGTCACCATTAACACGGCTTTCATACCGCGGCGAATGCCATAAGTGTCCAACGCTTTGGCGATGCGGTCACTCTCGCGGTCCAGAGTTGTAAAATCCATCTCTTCATAGGTGAGTCTGCCGCGATGTTTTTTTTGTACGGCAACTGCCAGTGATGCGGGAGTTTCAAGGGCTGCCCGTTTCAGGTGTCGACATATGTTGGCGCCCATATTATGCCCTTGAGTCATCAGTTGTTGGCTCCTGTTGCAGGATGGCCATCTTCCATAAAGTTGGAGATCAAACCAATTACTTCATCGCTAGCATCTTCGAGAATATAGTGGCCACAATCATCAAATTCATGCACGTCGGCGTGTGGCATTTTTTCTCGCCAGCCGGCAAGAAAATGCTTATCGAACACAAAATCTTTCAGGCCCCAACAAATTAGGGTTGGGACGCAAGAGAACTGCGCCAAACTGGCTTCGATATCGGATACCAGTTGATAGTTTCTGTCGGCTGGTTTAAGCGGAATATCCTGTACAAAACGCAAGGTTGAGATCCGATTAGCCCATGAATTAAATGGGGCCACGTAGGCCTCGCGAATTTCCTTTGGCATGGGTTTACGTTTAACACCCACAATTGATGCAATGGATGAAAAAGCGTTAAAGCCACGAACCAGCCCGGTACCCAATATAGTATTTCGGCACACCCACAAGGCCCAGGGAAACGGCTTGGTGGCGGGTAGATGAAAAGCAGCGGTATTCAGAAAGACCAGGCGTTTAATACGTTCAGGGTAGCGCGCGGCATAACCCATGCCTATCATGCCGCCCCAGTCATGAACTACCAGGGTTATATTTTCGCGAACATCCAGGTGTTCAAGCAAGGCCTCTAGATCATCAATACGATTTTTTAGGGTGTAGTCATAACCGCTATCATCTGGTTTGTCAGACAGTCCGCAACCTATATGATCAGGAACAATACACTGATGCTTGCTACTCAGGGCCGTGACAAGATTTCGATAATAAAAGGACCAGCTGGGGTTACCATGAACCATCACCACAGGCTGACCTTTCCCTTCGTTGACATAATGTAACTGATGGCCATTTCGGTTAAGAAAGTGCCGCATAAAGGGAAACAGCGTGTCTAACATGACTCATCCTTTGGTGATCAATTTAGTTGTTTGGCGGTTATATCGCCCCTTAACTTATAAGCTTGTCGTCAAGTTGGCAACCTCTAGGAGCGTGGTAATGACATTGTCGACTGCTGATTGCATTACCAGTCAATATTCAACATCATGCAATTGATGCCACTCCCGATCCCTAAAAATCGGACGCTGTCGCCGGCGGATAAGAAGCCGGCGTCGTGCGCCAATGCGGCGGTAACAGGCAGAGAAACACTGCCCATATTTCCCAGGCGCTGAAAGGTGGGGTAGTCTTTCTCCTCAGAAATATTGAGGGCGTTAAGCACATGCTTACGGTTAGATGCTCCTACCTGATGACAAATGACTTTATCAACCTCATCAACCTTCCACTCAGGTCCTTGGGCAAAATCGTGAGCCAACTGTACCCCTGCTTTTAGCAAGTTGGCGGCGTCCGTGCGCATAAACTCACGGTAGAGCTGTTGTCCGGTTTCCTGTAGACCCCACTGGCATAGGTTGTAGTGCTTTGGCGCCGAGACTTGACTGGCCTCCAGCAACTGATGTCGGCGAGGTGTTTTCAGCGGCAGGCTGCCATCGGTAAGCACTACCGCAACGGCGCCTGAGCCGCCAGTCAGCGTCGCCAGGGAGCGGGCGAAGTTTGTAATGGTGGGTTCAGCCAACATATGATCTATGGTGACATCGACTATATGTCGAGCGGATTCACAAGATACCACTAATCCCGCTTTTATCTGTCCAAGTTCGATACGGTTAGCGATATCTACCATCCCGGATAACACACCTAAACATGCATTACTGATATCGTAAATAGCTGTGTCCAGGGAAACGCCAATTTCAGCGGCAACGCGACATGCCGTCGCGGGTTCGTGTTGATCGCGGCACACTCCGGTATAAATCACAGCGCCGAGATCGCTGATCTGCACGCCGGATTCGTCAATGGCTTTTTGGGCCGCGGTGATGGCGCCATCGGACAATACATGCCCTTTAGGCCACCAACGACGCTCTTCGATCCCGGTGAGGGCAGCAAGCTGTCCCAGGGGAATTCGTAGCTTTTGATATAAAGGTGCCAGGCGGGATTCCAACTCAGAGCTGGTTACCACTTGGGGGGCCAGCTCATAAGCAAGGCTATTGATAAATACGCGGGAATATTTCATTAAACTGGTTTAATTTGCTCACAATATCGACTTTAACACAGCCGTTTTACGTTGCTATGTAGTATTGGGGCGTCATTGGAGCAAGAAAAGACAAACGATTCAATAAAAACCGTCACATTAACTCCTTTACAGGTCAAAATGTCTCGTTAATTTGATCGAAGGCATTGCCAATTATTCGATAGCAGGATTGGCGTTGCCCCGGGGCATGGTAAATTCGACCGGTTTTATATGGAATTATTGGTGATATTTTTGGAAAGGGGTGGGATAAACCCTGAGCTAATGCACAGGCGTCCCTGGGCGGAATGTATGCCAAAGGCTTGGCCGTGACACGGGATCGTAACCTTGCCATTAAATGGTACTCACTTACCGTTAAACAGGGTCATGATCAAGCCAAAGAGCAACTGACTCAAATCAAAAAAGTAAGTTGTGTGGGATGAGTGTCGCTTTTGTTGAGGCGTCGCTAAGTATTCAACGGCGAGCTTTTTCTGCCAGTAATCGTTACGTTTAACAGCGAGTTAAATTTACAGTGGTTGGGAATTTAATAATTCCTCATCAATTTCAATGCCGGACATAATGGCTTGCATGTTAAGCATAGTGGTCAGATCTGCCACTGCTAGCAGTTCTGGCACCTGATCTGAGTTAAACCCTAGCGTAATCAATCGGTCACAATAGCTTTGGATGTCCGGGGATGTATCAAAAGCCATTTTGGTAACCAAATTTATAGCATCTTCTTGGTCTGGAGAAAGCCCAGCATTGACCTGGTGCCCCTGTAAATGTTCAGCCTGTTTATGTAAATCCTCGATTACTTTGGTATGTACATACCTGCAATAGTCGCAATTTCGTTGCCTGGAAATTCGATAAATAATCTCTTCTTTAACTAATCGAGGGACTGTGCCGCAAAAAATCACACTCTTTAATTTTTCCCAGTTACCTTTAAGTAAGGGGATATTCGAGCCCTGAGCCTTAAAATAATTAAGCACGAAATCCATTTCGAAGTGACACATTATGTCATCGTATATCGCCTTTAACTCTGAGTCAGCTTGCGAATATAAAACCATAGGAAAGTGAGTATTTCTCTTGTTCATATCAAGCTCCAGGCAGTGATCTACCGATGTTACCGTCGCCTCATCAAAGCGGCTACTTACTCTAATTATTACTCTTCTTTCATCAGTGAGAAGTAATACAAAGTAAACACAATAGATAATGCCTGTCCAAAAGCGCCAAAGCTCTGTATCCAACTTCAGGCCATAGCAAAGCGACAAGTTTTAGCTGCTTTGTTATGGCGAAAATAGTGCATTGGTTTCAGTTATTGAAGTTCGGTGATTAAACCGGATTTCTCGGCGCTATTTAGCAAGTACTGGCCAATAAAGAGATCCTGCAGCGCAATACCTGAGCTACCAAACACAGTGATTTCGCTCGATGTTTGCCGCCCGTTAGCACTTCCCATTAATACGTCGCCGATCATGGTTGGCGGCTTTTATCTGGCAGTAAGCTGATGTGCTGAAACTCGCCTGGGCGACATACGCCAATGCCTGCCATCACTAGGTCGAAAAAGGTGTAAACGCCTGCGCGTACTTCGGTGATCCCATCAAACCCTGTGGCGAAATGTGCGGTGTGGGTGGATCCCACACTGCCCACCGGGCTGGGCAAACCTGCCGCTGTTAATCGCTGCGCGGCTGTTACCGCTTTTAGTCGTTCATTCGCATGGGTGAGTACGTGGTCAGAAAGTAGACCTGAGAGCTCAATTTACGGGTGCTATTAACTATCGCGTTGACCTCAGCTTGGGTTACTACATCTTGCAGCGTTTGTCCTTTAGGTGGCTTGACGATATTGACCCAGGATCTCCAGCACATGCCTATAGAAAAACTGGATGGCGTTACGGGCAAATCTTAACCGAGCTCCATTATTTTTTTCAACCAGGTAATAAAATAGTGCTTAAGTTGTTTAGTGGATAGGTGGTCAGGACAGGAATCGAAGTGTTAAGCAATATGGCGTATTTAGCGACTATACATTCCAATTATTTTTTGGGTTTTTCCTTGTAACGTCAATTCATTAATATATTGTGGGTAGAGTTTATTAAAGCTAGTTTGTTCGTCGTTGTTCATCAATAACTCAAGACATTCAGGGCATATAAGAAGTAGATATGAAGATGTTTTTTCCTGCCGCAGAGCGGCTTCGTTGGTTCCTATCAAACCTGGGTAACAGTTCCAGCGGGATTGGTAGGAGCCGAATCCATCTCAGGGATGAGATGTTAAATGCATGGATGCGCGTTCGGCGAACCTTGCTGGCACAGGCTTCGCGGATTACATCCGCTCCTACAGCCAACGCGGCAATTGTTACCCAAAATCCTTTCTTATGATTGGTTCCGCTTCGTTCAACAAGGCAATTAAAAGTTGGACACGCAACAGTTGGCTCGGTACCGCTTTGCTTCACATTATAGCAACCTATTACTTAGCCGTTTATTACGGCGATGGTCTTAGTAAGTGACATTAACTATGCATGGATTACACGTAATAAATGGCGACTCCGCAGCAGGAAGCTGGAAGCAGGCATTTGAAAAATCAAATGTCACTGGTAAATTGCTTCACATCGAAAATAATCTGTCTTGTGGCCCTATGGTAAATGTGAGTACCCTTGAGGCTTGGCAGGATAAACGTAATAGCTTCTTTCGGGAAATCAGTCCTGATAGGCCTTGCTTGAGTTTTGCAACTGATTTTATTGATTATGAAAAGCGTATTTGTGGTGATGAAAATATATTCGTCTGGATAGGCACCGGAGCTGGGGAACAATTGCTACTCATGTTGGTTGTGGTTCTTTTAGATAGAGCAAAAATTTCTTTTAAAAGGTTAAGGGTTGTTCAATACGAGCAAATAACAGTAAATGGTAATCAATTTAAAACAACTCGTTTAGGAGAGCTTGCACCAGAATATATGTATAAGCATCCACTAGCTCGATTGCTTTCAAATGTTGAAATTTCATATTGCCGTACCGCCTGGCTTGCATTGACCTCAAATGATCCAATGAAAATTAACGATTTCCAGCTACTAAATTCGCATCCACTAGCACATGTAAGAGATGCAATGCATATTATGTTTGAAAAGTATCCATCTAAAAATACAGGGTTAACCTTTCTGGATCATCAAATACTTCTTTACGTGAAAAAATTGGGACCGAACACTGCTCGAGTAATAGGCGGTTTGATTGGTGAGCTTCCGATAAATCACTATGTTTCAGATGATTTTTTGTTTCATCGCATGTTATGTTTAGCTAGTGACAAAAACCCTACGCCTCTGCTCATACTAAGAGGATCGTTAGATTTCGTTAGTCTCTGGGAAACCACGGTTGATATTACTGAGTTTGGTCACGCAGTCGCAGATGGAACCAGGTCATCGTTTCCAGAAAATCCAATCGATGAATGGATTGGTGGTGTTCATATTGATTCTAGTAAGGGCAACCTTTGGTTTCTTGATGGCCGCATGCTAAAAAAAGCAAACAAACCTAACTAACAGCGAGTTAATAAATAAAATATGATTCCGAAAATTGAAACTGATAGGCTTTTACTTATTCCTCCAAGCGCGGAATCTTTTGAAGTATACGAGCGTTTTTACACAAGCGAACAAGCCTCCAAAATGTATGGAGGACCTATAACTTCTGGCGAAGCATGGGCACGATTAAAAGCAGACTTAGGTGCATGGTACCTTTCCGGCTTTGGTGTGTGGGTAATACAAGAGAAAGATGGAAGTAACCTTATTGGGACCTGTGGGTTTTGGCAAGGTAAAGGATGGCCACGTGAGCTTACTTGGTGGCTATTGCCAGAGGCGCGTGGCAGAGGGGTTGCTTCTGAGGCATCTCTAGCCGCAATTTCACATGCATATAAAGTTTTCGGCTGGAGTGAAGTTGAAACCTATATGAATGATGAGAATGCGCCTGCTCGTACACTAGTGGGAAGATTAGGTGGTATCAAAACTAGAAGGGATAAATTCCCAGATGGCCTTAAAAGAGATGTATACACGATTCCTGAACCAGCCTAACAAACGTGTGAATATCGACGTTTTTACGCTCCTTTTTCGCTAAAAAAGCGCGCATTATACGAGCGTTAAAAGGCGCCTCCATGGCATACCTGATACATATTTAAAAGCCAGGATTCCCTATTACTTAAACTGAATTATCAAACGCACTCGAAGGGCTTTCTGATTTAAGAGTTGGCAATAATAAAAATAGGATTAATAATCCTATAACTGGCGAAATTATTACTATTTCAGGTGGGGTATTGCTGGATTCAAGCTATAAGATCTGAGACAACCACAATATGATTCTATCAATGGGGCCGACTAATACTGCAGTTCCGTCTGATGAAGTTGAGATAAATGGCTAATAAGGCCAAGTTTTTCCACCGATGCCGGTGGAGTTAGATATTAAGGATGTATCATGCAGTCAGGTAATAGGCTCTTAGTAATTGGCTCAATTTGTAGTGGCCTTGCGGCTCTTGTTCATTTGGGGTGTATTATTTTTGGTGGTGATTGGTATCGTTTCTTTGGTGCTGGCGAGCAAATGGCCAAGATGGCGGAGCAAGGTCATTGGTATCCTACTGCTGTGACTTCAGTAATTGTCGTTGTGCTTTCGCTTTGGTCGCTATATGCACTGTCAGGTGCGCGAGTAATATTTCGACTACCGCTTCTTCGTTTAGGGTTGTGTGTTATATCTTTAGTATACCTTATCCGTGGTATTGCGTTCGTAGGTATAATGCCTATGTTTCCAGAGAATAGTTTAACATTTTGGCTCGTAAGCTCTGGTATTTGTTTAGGTGTTGGTATGCTATACGCAGTTGGCACCTTTCAGTCATGGTCAAAATTAAGCGTGAAAAATGCCTAACAACCAGCTTAAATCCTATTTTAACTCTGGGATCCCATTGGTGTTTGCGACATTCCAATGGCTCGAGATGAATATCAACCATATTTGCTTCAAGTATTTCAGCTATTGCTAAATGAATCTAAGAATCATGAAGTCGCCTCATATTTAACAAAAATAAAGTAAGGCTCCATGGGGATGTCGGCTAATAGTAAATAAGCTCTTGAAGTTACGCGCTTACTTGTTGAAACTAAAGAGGCTTTCTTGGAGTCATATCCCTAACAAGTCATTCAAGAAGACTAAAGTAAATTGGCTATTTTAGATTTTCACTTTATTAATGGTTGAGCAGAAGTAGCAGACAGCAATGCACTGGTTATAAAAAACATAATCATATACTAACAAGTCGCTGAATAAATATTAACCACAGCTGTCACGCCATTTTCTGATAAAATCTACCGCCGCCACTTATTAGTGAGGCGTTATGGGTTCATTGAGTATCAGGAGAATTTTTTTGATATAAATCACCAAGTTGGCATCAAAGTCACCTGAGAAAGTATATGAAGCGTTAACTACTAATGAAGGCTATTGGTGGACCACTGTACATCTGGTGCAGAAGTTGGCTCTGTTATGGGTTCATTGAGTATCAGGAGAATGTTATGTTTGATATAAATCACCAAGTTGGCATCAAAGTTTCACCTGAGAAAGTATATGAAGCGTTAACTACTAATGAAGGCTTAGCTAAATGGTGGACCACTGATACATCTGGTGCAGGGGAAGTTGGCTCTGTTATTGAGTTTCGTTTTAATGGAGGAGGCCCAGACTTTATGATTTCTGAACTTACTAAAAATGAAACCGTAAAATGGAAGCATTCTGGTTGCATGCCTGAGGCATGGGTGGGAACAGAAATAGTTTTTCATCTACGTGTTGAAAATGAACAAACATTTGTCCGGTTTACACATTCAAGTTGGAAGGAGTCAACTAATTTTATGGCTCATTGCAGCACGAAATGGGCGGTATTCCTCATTAGCCTAAAAGAAGCTCTTGAGACTAATAAAGGTCGGCCTTTTCCGAATGATATTCAAATAGACCATTCGTGAAATGGCATAATTTAACAAGTAGCAGCAACGGACTTGTTAAATTATAATTTTTCCATAGCTGAAAGAAAATGAAGAGACTGTAACAGGTTCAAAACGCTGTGAAAATACTGGAACCCATCAAATAACGGGTATTAGGGTTACAATTGTGGCGGTCTTTGTGGAGCAGATGCCTCTCTATAAGTGAAGAGGGCGAAGCCCGTGCCCACCGGGTTCGCCGAACGTGCATCCATGCGCTTAACATTTCATCCCTGAGATGGGTTCAGCTCCTACAAACCCGATAGATCTGTTACCCAAGTTTGACCAGCCCCAAAATACTTCTTGCTGGCTCTGCAATTGATTATATGTGAGGGTGCATTACAATCAAAACTAAAAAATTTAATTGAGAGTCACTCAACGCTGTCACGTCATTATGGAGAAAATTTCCCGCCAGCTTTGACTCACTTATTAAATTTGGTGTTAGGCCTTAGGATATATATGGCAATCTACTTACATAAGTTAAATGCACACGGAAGGTTTGATAGCCTTGTGACAAAGTTAGATGACCTTTTTTCGGATGGACTTAAATGTATTGGTGAAAAATCACCCTTGGAATCAATCAATGTTGACGTAGTTATTTCGGAGGGTGACTTCGTAATTCCTGAATTTTGTTTTGGTGGATACTGCCCCTCATCAGAACAAATAATGTTGTTTTTCGATCTAGAAAATAAAAATTTGAATGCTCACCTTGATGCCAAGTTTATATCTAATCTTGGGCATGAAATTCACCACTGCTTTCGATATCAAGGGGTTGGGTATGGAGAAACGCTTAAGGAAGCAATAGTAAGTGAAGGCTTGGCCTGCCATTTTGAAACAGAGCTTAGAAATGGTTGTATTCCGTTTTACGCAAAAGCAGTAAACCAAGAGTCAATTGATACTCTATATTCGAAAATGCTTAATGAAGCTACGGATTTAAATTATGATCATAACGCCTGGTTTTATGGCTCCGAAGCTGAGTCAATACCTCGGTATGCTGGGTATGCATTAGGGTATTTTATTGTTTCAAACTACATTGAAAAAACAGGAGTTCCAGCATCACAGTTATGGAATGTACCTGCGAAAGAATTCTTTGATGACACTTAATTTATAGGCTTAACAAGTTTGTGCTGGTGATGCCTGTAAGCCCCGGCCTACGGCTTCCACTTACAGTCGAAACTGACAAAGGCATTCGCATTTTAGAGGTATTGAGAGCATGGCAAAAGTTAAAGGAAAACTTTCAGCTTCTGAGAAACGAAAGAAGGAATATGAATGGGTTTTCATTGGAGGCAAGCAAGTTAGTGTTAAGAAGCCTTATACAATTGAAGGTATTCCCGTTGATGAATATATTGAGCAAAATGCTGATCCGATCTGGTTACATCAGAATGGAATGCATCATTTAATATCAGATGACAAGTCTGATTAGATTAATGGTTGGATTGGTTGGGAGCTTAAAATCCAGCCAATCGACCTCCGCAGGTAGCCACATATTTGCGGAGTAAAAAAAAGCGACAGCCTGTTTCGGCCGTTGTTGGCGGCATTGGCTACCCGAGTTACCCACGCATAGCAGATAGGCATTCTTAAAAATCCAGCGAAGCAACGTAGCTGCACTTACCTAAGCGCCTAGCTTGGCGTCTCACGACCTGAGTCAGACAGTAAATTTTCAGTAGCAAACATTGATTCCCTCCCTCGGTATTAAATATCAAATTCGTATATCACGAATGTGCGATGTGAAATAGCCAAGGTAATTCCGATAAGGGCTTAAGTCTCCCGGCGTTACGAGGAATAAGTTACTTGCTGATTGATTGCTCACCTCAGTGTCTATTGCTTGAAATATTACCCGGATATGTTGTTGATTTATCGATCAGGGAAATGTGATGAGCAAACATTTAAGTCGTCGTGAATTTATACGTGTATCAGCTATGGGGGCGGGCAGTGCGGTATTATCAATAGGTTTAACAGGATGTAACTCTTCTGGTACTGACAAACAAGACCCAAAACAAGCATCAGTTAAAGCACATTTTCTCCATGGCGTAGCCAGTGGCGATCCCGCAACGGATCGAGTGATTATTTGGACCAGGGTGACTCCCATTTCTGAAGCAGACGTAAGGGTAAGTTGGGACGTAGCTTTAGATCAGGAGTTTACTCAGCTTGTCACCACCGGCAGTACCATGACCAATGCCGACAGGGATTACACGGTAAAAGTCGATGCTGCTCAGCTGTCTCCTGACACATTGTATTATTACCGCTTTAAGGCCGGAGACACTCTGTCAGCGACCGGAAAGACCCTGACTCTTCCTCAGGGCAGCGCTGAACGGCTTAAATTGGTTGTGTTGTCCTGTGCCAATTACCCAGCCGGCTATTTTAATGTATACCAGCTGGCGGCCGCAGAGCAGGATGTGGATATTGTGTTGCACTTGGGTGATTACATCTACGAATACGGGCGCGGTCAATACGCGAGTCAAGATGCCACTGCGCTTGGACGGGAAGTGTTGCCTGAAGGAGAAATTGTAAGTCTTGCCGACTATCGTACCAGGTACGCGCAATACCGTAGTGATGAAGATCTGCAGGCCCTGCATAAAGAGCGTCCGTTTATTTGTATTTGGGATGATCACGAAATCGCCAACAACAGTTGGAAAAATGGCGCCGAAAATCACAATGAGGGGGAGGGGTATTACCAGGCTCGTAAGCTGGCAGCGCTGAAAGCGTATTTCGAATGGATGCCTTTACGCCCAGCGGCGGCTGGAGATGAATTGAGTATCTATCGAACTTTTAGTTGGGGTGAACTGGCGGATCTGTTTACGTTGGACACACGTATCATTGGGCGGGATAAACCCCTTGATTTAGTTGATTACACAAACAAGGACACAGGTATATTTAACCTGGAACAATTTACCACGGATTTGGCCGACCAAGATCGTCAAATGTTGGGAGAGGCGCAACTAAACTGGCTGCAAGATCAATTCGCCAATTCAAGCTCCCGGTGGCAGGTGTTGGTCCAGCAAGTATTGATGGGGGAAATGAATTTGCCGGGCGCCGTCGCAACGCAACAAATGGAGTTAACGGAATTTGCTGAACTGGGCAAGATAGTACAATTAGCGAAACGCGCAACTGCGGGTGACACCACGCTGACAGATGAGGAACAGGCCTTTTTAGCTGCCAATATCGCCAGGCTTACTCCGGAAAAGCAGGAGCTTCTCGCCATGCCGCCTTTGCCGTATAACCTGGATGCCTGGGACGGTTATGCGCAAGAGCGTAACAAATTGCTGCTCGATGCGAAGCAGAGTAATGCCAATTTAGTGGTGTTAGCGGGTGATACACATAATGCCTGGTCAAGCGATTTGGTCGATTCAGACGGGGCGTCTGTTGGAGTTGAATTTGCCACCGCATCGGTCAGCTCGCCGGGACTAGAGTCTTACCTGAATATCAAAGACGAACAAGTCCAGGGTATGGAAGCAGCGTTGACCTCCTTGGTTACCAATTTGCGATACACCAACCTAAACCAAAGAGGCTACCTCACGGTCACTTTTACAAATGAAAGTGCAACCGCCCAATGGAATTTTGTCGATACGGTAAAAGCGAGGGAGCACAAATTAGTTGAAGAGCGTGGCCAAACGCTCAGTGTTATATGGGGTGAGAATAAAATACTTCAATAGCATACAGGGGCTCTCTATATTGCAGCCGTTTACCTTCCCGATACTCATTAAATTGATAAGTCACTGCTGATGGGGTGATAATTTTTGAGGTAGGGTGGTGGATTGCCGATATTTGTCCCGGCCCGGCTGTTGCCAACCAGCCTGGTGGTCATGTTAAAATCATTGGCTTTCGGGCGTTGTGACGCGATTATTGGATAAAGGGTAGAAAAAGTCATGCAGGATTTGTCAAAGATGGAAGCCAATGCTGAACAGGCAGTCAATTTGCTGAAAGCCATGGGTAACCGACATAGGTTGATGGTTCTGTGTGTGTTACAAGAAGGGGAATTATCAGTTTCCCAACTGAATGAGAGGTTCCCCATTCCTCAATCCTCCTTATCTCAACACCTGGCTTGGCTGCGTCGGGAAAGGTATGTGAAAACCAGACGTGAAGCGCAGACCATTTATTATTCTCTGGACAGCCAGGAAGTCATTGAAATCATCGCTGTGCTGCACAAGCTATATTGCGCCGATTAAATTCGGTGACCCAGTAATATGAGTGTGATATGCAAGTCTGTTACAAATGCAAGCTTGTTTGGTTATCCTGTACAAAATTTTCCAGCTGGCTGCAAACCGCTCATTAAACTTGGTGTATCGAAAAAACTGGGGTAGAGGAGACATGTAAATTGTGCCTAGCTTTGCTCACTGGTCGGAAATGTATATACGATTGATTTGATCAAATACACCTTCTTTTTTCATTTCTAATAACGCATTGTTCATCTTATCTATCAGCATGTCTTTTTGTGGTAACTTTGATGCTTTAGATATCATAATGTACCCCGCCTTTATCGGTGAGACCGGGATACTAGATATGATTTTTTGGTGCAACTGTTGTTGAAAAAGCTCGTACTTAGTGGAAATTTCTTGAGCCACAAACCCATCAATACGACCACGTAATAATAGCTCAATATATTTTTGTGAACTCTTTACCTCAACCACCTTAAATTGCCCAGCAGCTCTGGCATTTTTAAATTCCTCACTCACGTAAAAACCGCTTACCTTAGCGATGGTCTTACCTGTTAAATCTGATAACTTTTGGTAGTTCTCCAGTGAACCTGCGAGTACAAACAGACGAAACCGCGCTAGATGAATAGGAACGGTTAAAAAGTGGGCAAACGTTTCGCGTTCTGCTGTCTTGTTTGCGGAGAAGGCGCCGTCAGCTAACCCCATTTTTGTATAGTGAATAAGCCTTTTCCAGGGCACTAATTCATATTCAAACTCAATATTTGTGCGTTTGCTTATTTCGTTTAATATATCAATGTCGATGCCCACAAGCTGGCCATTTTCAGTCCAACGATAAGGTTTGAAATTATCCAAAGTAACTAACTTAACTTTTTCTGCTGCGTTGGCGACTGATAAAAATAAGACAAAAACAATGGAGTAGAGTGTTTTGATTAACTTCACGTGTTCCCCAGCTAAGGGATGTGCTCGTTATATTATAGCTCTAGTACTCCCGGTAAAGCCGCTGAATTTCGAGTGTCGGACCAAGGTGAGCGCGAGAATGATAAAACATCCTTTCAGGATGGATGCTAGCTGGGGGATCGACTCTAGCAATCGATGCTCACGGGTAGTTCATTGGTTCTCTATTCACAGCAACCTTGGTCAAGTTAATGATGTTGGACTTGGTTACAATGGCGATATCGATACGAAAAATGTGATGTGAATTGGATAAAACAAAGTCAATACAAAAGGTTGAGGTTATTCTTGAGTATATTGATGAGCACCTATATGAAGATATGACACTCACAGGCCTGAGTGAAGTCGCAGGCTTGTCAAAATATCATTTTCATCGGTTGTTCAAAGAATTTACTGGTGTAAGTACGATACATTATGTGCGTCTACTTCGACTAAAACGCGCATCATACTACTTAGCTTTTCTTCCAAATATTCGAATTATTGATATTGCTGTAGAGGCAGGTTTCAACAGTGCAGAATCATTTTCTCGGGCGTTTAAAAAAACATTTTTACAGACACCCAGAGAGTTTCGTAACGAACCAAATTGGAATAACTGGAATAGTCAGTATCAGTTTAAAACCAAGGAAGAACGGCAAAGTAGGCAGGTGGTTGTGTGTCAAAGTAGAGAAGTTAGGTTGGCGGTATTAACCCATCGAAACGACCCTTTACTAGCCAATAATACGGTAAAGCAGTTTATCGAATGGCGATTGAAAAATAAGCGATTTCCGCATGTATGTGAAACATACAATATTCTGCACAACGTATCAGACGCGGTTAAACCTGAGGAATACTGTATCGATATTGGCTGTACGATAAAAAAGCCTGTAACTGTGAATAATTATGGAGTGAAAGAAAAGGTGATCCCTGCCATGCGCTGTGCTGTTATGCGCCATGAAGGTTGCTGGTCAGGACTGGAATCAAGTGTACGCTACCTGGAGGAGGTTTGGTTGCCTTACATAGGGTTGTCCCGTGGAGTGCACCCATGTTTTGTTCATCTCGCTAACTTACTTCCTGAGACCGCTGAACATCAGCTAAAAGCCGATATATACCTGCCCATAGAGTAATTAGTTGGAACCCATCAAATAAACAGGCATAAGGGTAACAACAACAACTACTGCGGTGGAGGTAGGTGCGGATGGAATCCGCAAAGTCTGTGCCAGCAAGGTTCGCTGAACAAGTTCGCTTTCTACAAACCTAAATAAATTGAATTAAGTATGATTATGCGTAGGCATGATCGCACAAACCGGTTTAAACCGCATCGCATTCTTTGTTTCGGTTATCACAACCATTCCTTTTTACGCGAGCCTGCTCGCCGACAATGGACTAATTTGCAGATATCGGGTAAAAATAGTCACCACCTTGATGTTAATGTGATGTATTGGTGTTGTGTCCAAAAAATACCTGCTGCCAGCAGATATACAAAGTAACTGAAAACCATTAGGGGATGATAATGAGCCAAGAAAAACTACAAGGTCAGTGTTTGTGTGGCGAAGTAAAACTGGTCACGGAAACCGCGGCTAACACAATAGAAGCTTGCCATTGTGATATGTGCCGAAAGTGGGGGGGAGGCCCGCTGCTTGCTATCGAATGTGGAAGTGAGGTAGTAATTGAAGGTGAACAAAATATAGGTGTATTCAATTCATCTGAATGGGCTGAGCGCGCTTTTTGTCAGCAATGTGGTACCCACCTGTATTATCGAATTAAGCAGGCCAATCACTACGTTGTACCGGTTGGATTGTTTGATAATGTAGGGGAAAAGGAGTTAGTCAAAGAGATCTTTATTGACCAAAAGCCGGAGTATTATTGCTTTGCCAATGATACAAAGAAAATGACCGGCGCAGAAGTGTTTGCCCAATACGCGCCAGCCAAATAACTTGGAATCGTTTGAGGAATTGAAGGGATGTCTCACTCAATTTCTTTTAAGGTCGAATGTGGTTCCTATTTTGAGCCGAAGGCTGAAAGCGGATAGTTATTCGTAACCCGTGCGGTTTAACGTTGCTCATTTGCATAGAGGCATGGTGGAATTCACTGATCTGGCGCACTATTGCTAATCCCAGGCCACTGCCTTGTTGTTGTGTATCCAGCCGGTAGAAGCGTCGGGTGACATCCTGCAGGTGATGTTCCGGGATCCCCGATCCCTCGTCCTCCACCTCAATCACCGCCTGATTGTTTCGATAGCCAGCCCTAACGGTTATCGTGCCATTCCGGGGTTACAAATCTCCATGGCGATGGCCATTTTTCTACCCATGGCTCTGTATATGGATTTCATGGAGGCGATGCTGTTTTTGACCGCGATTTTCACCGGCGGCTCTTTCGGCAGCGGGGTACCGGCCATTTTAATGAACATTCCCGGTACATCTTTAGCGTTAGCCACCGCATTTGACTGTTATCCAATGGCGCGTAAAGGCCAGCATAACGAGGCGCTGGGTATTGCACTGGGCGCTTCAGCTTTTGGTGTATTACTGGATTACATCATTCTGTTTTTATTGATTAAACCCATTTCGGATATGGTGCTTAACCTCGGGCCGGCTGAGTTATTTGCGGTGATCCTGTGGGGTATGACCTTAATAGCCAGCCTGAGCTGCACCTATATGTTAAAGGGGATGATTGCAGGTTTTGTGGGTTTGCTTATCGGCACCATAGGTGTCAGTGAAGCAGGGGGGTTACGCGGCACCATGGGGAACGAGTATTTGCTGGACGGTATTCCTGTGATACCGGCGATGATGGGTATGTTTGCCGCTTCCGAATTACTCAGGTTGGTGAATACCAAATACTTGGTGGAAGATGAGTCGGCGCGTAAAGTAAACATACGATTGATCCTCAAGGGATTCGGCCGGGCGTTTCGCCATCCGGGCGTATTGATCAGAGGCAGTGTGATTGGTGTCTTTATCGGTGCCGTGCCTGGTGTTGGATTGTCAGTATCCAACTTACTCTCGTATATCGAAACCAAGCGTCGAGATAAAGATCCGGAGAGCTTTGGTCAGGGGAATCCAAAAGGTGTAGTCGCGTCTGAGTCGGCGAACAGTACGTCTGAAGCGGGTTCGATGGCAACGCTATTGGCCCTGGGGATCCCGGGAGGTGGTGCGACGGCTGTTATGTTGGCAGCATTTGCAATGCACAATATTACTGGTGGTCCTCAGTTTATTCGAGAAGAAACTGAGATTGTTTACGCCATTATTTTTGCCAATTTTGGTCAAGTGATATTGCTTATGGGCCTGGCCCTTATCTTCCTGCCAATGCTGGCAAGTGTAGTAAGAGTTCCCATGAGTTACCTGATCCCATCGGTGTTAGCGTTGGCGGTGTTTGGCTCTTTTGGACTGACGGTTAATATGTCGGGTTCGGTCACAGTACTGGTTTTTGCGGAGATTGGTTGGTTGTTTCGTCGCTACAACTATTTCGTTCCTGCTGCTGTAATTGGCATTTTATTGGGCGGTATGGCGGAGAGTTCGTTGCTGGACAGCTACCAGATCAGTGGTGGTGAATTAAGTTATGTGCTGGAGCGACCCATTACCCTGGTGATACTGGTATTACTGATGCTATCTCTATTTGGATCAAAGTTAATGGCTTTGTTGAAGAGCCGTAGCCTGTCTGAGAAGACTGCGTAAGAAACCCCAAAAATTATTATTGTTTTTGTGTTGTGCGTCCCTGCCTTCGAAAGAAGCAGGGGCGTTTTTGTTTTCTAGAAAAATATTCTCCTCGGACTTGACCAACTGAACCATTGATCTGGCTATCTAGTTTTCATCCTGAAACATCGATTCTGTCATTCCCTCGCACGAGGTGACGGCTAGCTCGGCGCCCACCCTAGATCACTGGATTGATATGCCGGACTATATCAGACATGCTGACAATTACTGGGTTCGCTTCGATAGTGATGGCTAACTTTTGAAGGTGGCGCAACAACAAATTTTGGGATTTGAGAGTACGCTAGAAGAATTATCATGTGAGCTTCAGGGTGGGCAATGTTTTTTGTGAATATTGGGACTCTGTTATTAGCAATAAATCGTGTAGGATTTGGATATCGCGCATAGTGGTGGCCTGGTTTGCTTTTGGCGAAATTGGAGAGGTAAAAAATGAAGCTCGATCGAAGCCAATTTTTGAAGGAGGTAAAGGAAGAGTTTCCTGAGCTGGCGAAGGTACTAAATGCAGAGGAAGGCTTATTCACCTTTGAAATGGATGTGTTCAGTTCATTTACCCAGAAACGGGACTGATCAAATTCCACCCATTTAGGGTCACAAAACCAATAGCTCCTCTCCAATTCAGCGAGTGCTGGATCAGATTAATAAATAGTCAGTTTGGCTTGCCTGTTACCAGGCTAAAATCAGTGGCTGAGTTTACTCGGTGGGAAACCAAGTAGCGTTAACCAATCAGCCACCTTTTCTCCCGTCAAGAGTTCATGGGCTGACTGGCCTTTGTGACGTCCCCAGCGTTTTTCACGCAGGTTGTACCAGGCGCGAAATAACTCAAGAAACGGTTGGTTTACGCCCTTTCTGGCATACAGATAAGTGCGTAAGGTGGCGTTGAAGCCTTCAATGGCACTGGACGCGCGGTGACGTTTGCTGAGCAATATTTCCACTTCTTGCATCAGCTGCTCACAGCGTGTTTCATCCAACTGTGTGGTCAACAGGTGGTAGCTGCCGAGCATTTCCTGAATAAGCCGCTGTTGCTTATGCTTCCCGGCTTTTGCCAGTTCACGTCGGCACTCGAAGAAGCGGCAGGTCAGCTCAACTGGCTGCTGAGAATAACGTGCAATACAGCCTTGCAACTTATCATGGAGCGCCTGGGTGGCCAAAGTGAGACCATCCAAGCGGTTTTCCAAGTAGGTCGCCGCCTTGTTGCATTCCTTATGTGCCGCCCTGCGCAGTAATAGGGTGGCCTGGGCCAGCTTAGTCTGAGCCATTTCGGTCGTCATTAGCTCGCCGGTCCTTCGACAAACGCAGCTGAAGGCGGCATGAAGAAGATGTAATGCCCGCTCGGCCTGCTCATACCGCTCTATAGCCTTATCGCATTGATTATCCGCACGTAACCATTGACCGAATGTATCATGCGGGTCTTCTGCTATGGCGGGGCTGATGGCCTGGTACGCCTTTTCTTCCTGGGCAATGTAATAGTAAGCACGTTGCTCAACCCTGCGCACCGCCTTGGCAGCGATATACAGGGCATGAAAAATATCATCACGTTGCTGTGCCTGTTCGAAAACCGTTGTGACACCTGCGGCTATCCCCTTGGCGCCGTCTTTGATGATGTGTTTTGGCATCATCCCCTGCGCAGCAGCCTGTTGGAGTACTCTGGCCCAGGTTTTAGCATCACGCTGTAGCTCGTGAGACAGGCAGAACAGGTAGCCGGAATCCAGGTCAACACCCGCCAGCACAGGGTCGCCCTGGCTGAACATCTCATCCACAGCTCCGCTCTGGATGGCGGATAATGGCACCGTTCGGTTGAAATCGGCGGCATTTTTCTGTGCCTCGACAATGACCCCTTGGATATAGCCGTAGCTGACTTTACAGCCGGGATACAGCAGAGGAATAAGTGCCTCAATACTGCGAATAGAATTGGGTGCAGTGATGGTTAACGCAACAATACTGCGGCGCAGGTGTGGAACATCCACATCAAGCGTCGCGATACAATCCGGCTCACTTTGCGCGTTGACGAGGGCATCGAACGCAGCCTGGGCAGCCCCACGGGCGGTATAGACAGCCTTGCGGGATATACCGAATTCATCGGATAAGGCGGTGATATCACCATGGGCTTGTAAAATGGCGCTCTTTGCGAGAAGATCGAGTTTGTCTGAGGAGCTAAGTGGTGTTCGGTTTAGTATCGGCATTCTGTCTTTTTTGGTTGTTGTTTTTGGCGAAGTGATTATCTCAAATAGCAGACCTTATTTCCTCAGATTTCTCCCTCCAATTTGTTACCCAGGTTTGATGGGTTCCCCAGAAACATATAAATGATGGTAATAAGGCTGTTGTTAAGCAGTGTTTCTCTATTGCTGACAAGTACTATAGGCAAGGAAATAATAAGGTTTGTAACGTAGTTGTAACTAGTTTTGTAGAGGGCTTACAGTTCGAAAATACTAAAAATAATGTGAGAGAGTGGGCATGGGAGATATTTCCACATTCACTTAAAGTGGAATATGACAACTTTTTTGGTAAACCAGGAATGTAACCAGACACAGCAATCTGATCTCCGACCACTGTCACGTTTAATGCATTCCGCACAAAAAGAGCCAGCAACCGCTGGTAGGTGTGGCGTTAAACATAGAGAGGAATTTTCAAAATCATGGATGGAATAAAGTATTTAAGACTCAATGAAGTAAATCCAAATTATTTCATACCTTTACTGAATAGCCGAAAGGTTAGAAAGCACTTAATCGAGCACAAATTATTTACGATTGATACTGTAAAAGCTTGGATAAATTCTAAGATAGAAGTTGATTTCACTGATGGCTGTAGAGTCAGGGCCATTATTTGCGATAATGAATTAGCTGGTTGGTGCGGTATACAGTGTGAAGGCGGGAAATATGAGATTTCAATAGTTATTGACGATAAATTTTGGGGGCTAGGTAAGAATGTATTCCATGACATTATGTACTGGGCAAAAGAGTTAGGTCATGATGTGGTTTTCATACATTTTCTCCATACTCGTCCGGACTATAAGTTTTTACAAAAAATAGCTAGCAATGTGTATGAAACTGAGCTTTTCGGCAATAAGTTTACAACTTATTAACTAACAGTAAAATAGTGCGTAACAAGCAGCCGGACCAGCTTGCTATGTAGGTTTGTTGGGATGTAGGTCTAAATGAGCCTATCAAAACTACGGAAAAAGATAGAGTTTATCTGTTAGAGCTTCGTAGGCTAAAAATGATTAATAATTTAGAAAAATCTGGATAGATTTTATCTGATGCAGAACATGAATTTAGATTAAAGGACGCATATGAATACTCGCATCTGACTCTTTGTGAAAGTAAGCTAATTAGTTTGTTAAAACATCGAGAGTATGAATGTAAACTCGTAATAGTGCAGACCAAAATTCATCCTGGTTTTTAAGATAAGGGTGTTAGCCGTAAAGTTATGGAACAAATATTGGAAGGGAAAATGTTAATTCGTTGAATTAACCGGATTAAAAAATCAGCACTTAAATTATGCGAAAGGCTTCGGCTTTATGTTACTGGTGAAGAGCAGTATGAGTTTTTATGCAAACCAAGCACTAATCAGGCCAATAAAGTTGGCTGACTTTACTCGGTTAAATATTTAGTTAACTAGATTTTTCGCTTAAGCAAGCGTTAAGTGGGTGAGTATAAGTTTTCCAATATTATGTATGTATTTTAATCATTGCAAATATACTAATTCGCCTAGAACTGCATGGCCTGCCTAGATTGGTAGGTTGATTTAAGCCTTGGTGAACTTTTGCTTATGCACTTAGTGATTATTTTTGGTTCTATTAAGGGTAAATGTAATGGAAGGGATCTAAGTACCTAGGTAAAAGTTATTCTGAATTTAGATGGATAATTAGACAGGATGTTTTTTACACACTTGGTCAGATTTTCAAATGTTTCAAAAGCGCAGGTGGGAAGCCATTCATACTTAATTTTCCGCCATAGTATTTCTATGATATTCAGCTCTGGCGAATAAGCTGGCAGATACAGCACCAAAACACCCTCTGTTATCCAGTCACTGCATTTCTCTTTAAATTTCGCAGAGCGGTGAAAAGATGCGTTGTCCAGAAAAACGACTGTCAGTTTTTTCTTTGCGGTGTGTGGCTTATTTTCTATCAGCTTTTCAAACGCCTCGATGACTGTGTCAGTAGTAACGTGACCTTCGGTGCTGTGGTAAACCAGCTTTCCTTGGCGGCTTAAAAAGCCAAGTACGTTCAATCGCTTACTATGCGAATAGGCAGGAAATGCAAACGGCTCACCGACTGGGCTCCATGCGTAAGGTAAGTTCGATTTTTGGCTGAAACCTGATTCATCGAAATAATAGAGGTCCAACTCGCCCTCTTGTTCAAGCTTTATAAATTTATTCAGGGTGTTGTAACACTTTCGGAACGCCTCTTCATCACGCTTTAGTTTGAGTGAATGTCTGGCTCTTTTATGGCTGTAGTTAAATTTTTTTTCAACGTTCGCTTAATCGTTGAAACGCTGGCTTTTTTGCCGCTTTCTTTCTCTATCAGGGACTGGGCTCGCTTGAGTTGATGAGGCTCCTCATCCACAAGCTCTTTCAGGCGCTGTTTCTCCTCACCCGTATAAATAGTGGGCCGCCCCGTTCGCTTTGCGTCATAAAGGCTTGAGATCCCGAACTCTTCCCAGCAATCGATCCATTTAGAAAGCGTCTCCAAGCTGGTATCGAAGATATCCGCTAGCTGCTTAATATCGTATCTCTTATGGCTGAGTAGGATGGCATGAGCCCGGATTCTACAACGATGTTTGGGGTGATTAACCACAACTTCTATAAGGGTAATTTGTTCGGCCTCAGTAAGGCGCCATACTACTTTCACGGATTGGTACGCATGATGTTGAAAATTGATGCATGTATACTGGAGTCGGTGAAAAAACGCAAAAATATCTGTACCGCTGCATAAAAAACAAACAGGGAGCAGCTCTGAAAACTTATGCTCACCTACTTATTGTGGTTATTACGACGAAGAAAAGGTTCAGGATGTACCGTTGCAACCAAATTTAGATGAGGCCATTTTATTTTTCAATTCTTTTCATTGGGAAAATGAGAAAGAAGAATCGGTAATGAAAGTGCTAATGTTCCAAAGTCCTTCTGCTAATGATTCCTCTATACAAATTTCTAGTTTAGAAAAAGGTAAATGGGATGTATCTGTGAAAGTGTCTAATCGAAGACGATTTCTTGGTCCTTTTTTAAAACGAGATACGTTTAAGATATTTATCGATAAAAATAAACGGGAAACAGAGAAGTTGATACGCTTATTTTATCAAAGTACATTAAGTGAGTTTACCGCAATATTGAAAAGTAGCTAACAGAAAACAACTGACTATAAGTTTAGAAGGATAAAATTATCTTGACTTTTTCTGTTTGAACAATATCTCACCTAAATAGGGGGTTATAAAATACATAATGGAAGGTGAAGTATGTTAAATTTAATCGAAAGTACACATCAAAATATAATACATAGTTACATTAGAGCAAAAGATGAAAATAGACCACATTTTATGGCGAAGGCATTTTCAGAGTCAGTCACTTTGAATATGGTAATGAAAACAGAAAGCATCTCTTTCCCTTCGAATACAGAGGGGTTAGATGCTATCACTGATGTGTTGGTCAGGAACTTTTGTCAGACATATGAAAATGTTTACACATATTGTCTTGTCGATACAGCAGAATACAAAGACAATGAATTGTCATGTAAATGGTTAGTATGTATGAGCGAAAAGAAAAGTGGAAATGTGCGAGTGGGGTGTGGTCAGTATAATTGGTTTTTTGATGGTGATAATAATGCCCGAGCTAATAAATTAGCTATCACTATAGAGCAAATGCTTATACTTACTCCAGATCTATCTAGCCAGGTCATGAGCTGGGTAAGTACACTATCTTACCCATGGTGTGACACTAAAACAATACTAGAAACAATGCCGGATATAGAACCACTAAGTATAGTGCGTAAGGAAATAACCTAATGTTAACTCAAGTTGGTAAGTAAGTATTGGTCATCTTATAGATGCTTAGGTGTAATTTATGATTTTAACCTTAGTGGTATTATGTTAGTAGGTGGGTTTTAAAATTAAATTATGCTAGAGCTCATATTTTTTATAATTGCTATTTCTGTTGTGGCTGGTTTTATTACATATAACTATGGCTTTTCCAACCACAGCACTGGCGGAATCGTTTTCGCTGAATAGCGCAGACATTACTCATGGAGAATTCATGAGTAATGTCCAAGAGTTTACAGGTTTTGGTTGCGCTGGCGATAATGTATCACCATCACTTTCATGGACCGGAGCCCCGAAAGGTACAGAGGCCTTCGCTATTTTGGTACATGATCCCGATGCTCCAACAGGCAGTGGTTGGTGGCACTGGCAAATAGTTAATATCCCTAAAAATACACATAGTTTACCAGCTGATGCAGGCAACATAAGCGGTAAACTTGCGCCTGAAGGTAGTTTGCAGATAGACAATGATTACGGCGCGAATGGTTTTGGCGGAGCCTGTCCTCCCCAGGGGGCACGGAGCACATCGCTATCGATTCACTGTTCACGCTATGTCTAAAAAGTTAGATTTTCCGGAAGGGGCGTCAGGGGCATTAGTTGGTTATATGGTGAACGCCAACTCCCTTGCTTCGAGCACAATAGAAGCATTATACAAACGAAACTAGCTTGTAAAGCTCCCTAGAGGGGTACAATAAATTGGCCCCACAAGTGATGTTAGTTCGTCAAGTTTCTCTTGACGAATCTTGTAGGGAGTCAGTCCCTGACGTTCGAGGTTTACCCAACCACCTGTATCGAGTGTTACGCCTGTGGCTGAGTTTAGGAGCTTTCTCGGGCTGGAATATGCAGGTAATCCGATAAATTATTGATGGGGTCGTATTGCGCGTCCCCGCTTTTGATAGAAGCTGGTATTTTTTGATTTACTGCAAAGTATTACCCTCGGACTTGACCAATCAAGCCGTCTGCCTGGCTATATTGCTAAACTTCTGATTAAATAAAATTCCAATAATAATTAGTGAGTTAAGTGAGGCTAAGGATGAAAAACAGCTTTGATCATGCACTACCTAATAGTGATGGTTTTTTTGGTGAATACGGTGGCAGCTTTATCCCTTCAGAACTACAGGAAGTGATGAATGAAATCACCAAGGCTTACGAGGAAATACGCCAGGAGCCAAAATTCCTCGCCGAGTTAGCAAGCCTTTATAAGCATTATGTTGGTCGTCCCAGTCCCATTTTTCATGCCAAAAACCTGTCAGCCAAATACGGTGCAGATATTTACCTTAAACGTGAAGACCTTAATCATACCGGTGCACATAAAATCAATCACTGCCTGGGCGAAGCCTTGTTGGCGAAGAAGCTGGGCAAAAAGAAACTGATCGCCGAAACCGGAGCAGGACAACACGGGGTCGCACTGGCCACTGCTGCAGCCTTGCTTGGTCTTGAATGCGATATCTATATGGGTGAAGTGGATATGCAAAAAGAGCACCCAAATGTGGTCCGTATGGCTATATTAGGTGCCAAGGTGATACCCGCTACGCATGGGCGGAAAACCTTAAAAGAAGCTGTGGACACTGCATTTGAAGCATATTTAAAAGATCCCATCAGCCAACTCTATTGTATTGGCTCTGTGGTTGGACCCCATCCGTTTCCTATGATGATTCGTGACTTTCAGTCCATTGTGGGTAACGAAGCGAAACAGCAATTTAACGAAATGACCCAGGGTTTGCCTGAGCATATTGTGGCGTGTATTGGTGGTGGCTCTAACGCCATTGGAATGTTCACCGCGTTCCTGGAAGATGATCAGGTTCAATTGCACGGTGTGGAGCCTTCCGGCCGCGATATTGAAGTGACCGGCGAGCATGCGGCTACCCTCACCAAAGGTAAACCCGGTGTTATGCATGGGTTTAAATCATATATGTTGCAAGATGAAGGCGGTGAGCCGGAAGAGGTTTATTCCGTTGCCAGTGGACTGGATTACCCTTCGGTTGGGCCACAACACAGTTATCTGAAAGATACGGGCAGGGTGAGCTATAGCGATATCAACGATCAACAGGCCATCGATGCTTTCTTCGAACTTTCCCGTCTGGAAGGTATTATCCCTGCCATCGAATCTGCGCACGCGGTAGCACATGCATTAAAGCTGGCCCAACAGCAGAGCGGCAGCATCTTAGTGAACTTGTCTGGTCGAGGTGACAAAGATATTGATTTTGTCATTGAAAACTACGGCGAACAGTACGGAGTAAATTTGACCCGCTAGTATTTACTTAGGTCTGTGGTTCACCACACTAAAGTGTTAGTCATATTCAGCAGGTACCTCTCGGCGCCTGCTGCTCTAGTCTCCACAATATACGGCAACCACCCGGGTTAATCCTGGGTTGGTACTGAACTACCGCCAGTAACCCGGAGGTAGTTAACTTATTCCGTCCATAACCCCCCTTTGTTTCTTCACTGGCCTCAACGTTTTGGTTGCAGGCGAACAAGGCATGCTTGCTTGACAGCTACTATTATTTACAAAGATCACTATCGCCTCAATAGAGGTCAGTTTCAGGTGGTTTTCGCTGAATAAAAGAAGGTATGACCATGAATGATTCTAGTGATAGCGACATTTCCACAATGACGGCTGGCGAGTTGCTAAGGCTTCATGAGATCAATGACGCAGACTTAGAGCTGGTACGAAAATTCGGCACACTCATGGTGCCTAAACTTGAACAATATATTGATCATTTTTATAACTGGTTGGAAAAATTACCCGATTTTAGCCGTTTTTTCGATGATAAGGCACGCTTACGTCGTGTTCAGCAATCGCAAATCAGCTATTGGAAGGTTTTTTTTGAAGCTCGCGTAGATGAAGACTTTATTCGAGAAAGGCGTAGGGTTGGCGAGGTGCATGCTCAGATCGGCCTTTCGCTCACCAGTTATTTTGCCGGTATGAATATCTCTTTGATTATCTACACCAAGCAGTTGTATGACGGCGGTTTATACAGCGAAGAATACAGCGCCATAGTCACAGCTATGACTAAATTGTTGCACCTGGATACCACTCTGGTAGTTGATACCTATTCGCGGATCATGGGCCGCAGGATCACTGAGCAAAGCCGCGCATTGCTGGAAATGTCCACTCCAGTCACCCAGATTTGGCAAGATATACTGATGTTGCCCATTGTGGGGATCATCGACTCTAAGCGAGCTCAGGACATTATGTCCAGCGTGTTGGAGAAGATTAAGGATAGCCGCGCGAAAATATTCATTATGGATATCTCTGGGGTTGCGGTAGTGGATACGGCGGTGGCCAATCACTTTATCAAAATCTCTAAGGCGGCCCGTTTGATGGGCTGCACCTGCTTAGTCTCGGGGATTTCACCATCTATTGCTCAAACCATGGTCCACCTGGGGATTAATGTGGGTGATGTAATGACCAGTGCAACCTTAAGGGAAGCGCTAGAATCAGCTTTCTGGAAACTGGGGTTGGATGTGCAGTCCTTGCCTGATGTCGGAGCTAGGCTAAACAGAGATGAGTGAGTCGGATGCCAGTACACAGGTAACACTTAGCGGCCTCCACGATGTCTTGATCGCCACATTCCAAATGGAACTGTACCCGGAAACAATGGACCTGTTTCAGCAACAGTTACTGACACTACTCCATCACAGCAAATATAGCGGTCTGCTAATGGACCTTTCCATGACCCGTATTCTGGATCTGGAGGATTTTGATCGTCTCAATGAAATCACAAAAATGGCTGCAATGATGGGCACACCTGCCGTACTCGTCGGACTTCGGCCAGGCGTGATCCGTGGCTTGCTGGATATGGGACTGGACCCTGCTGGACTGCGTTGCGCTGGTGATATAGATCAAGCTAGGGAGCTGCTCAGTGGTTAACAGGCGAGAAGGGGTTGCGGGAGAAGGTTATCAAATTTGGGGGGAGGATGACGTTAAATATGCGGTGCTTAGAATTTATCATTATGCAAAAGAGCAAGGGTTTGCTGAAGAATCGAGCCAGGAACTTGCCACCTCCCTGTCTGAGCTAGGCTCCAATATTTGCAAGTATGCAGGTGAGGGAAGGTTATGGTTTGGTCTGTGTGACCCTCTCAACGGGGTCGGTATGGACATTATGGCGCACGACAATGGACCAGGAATTATCGATCTGGATAAAGCAATGAAAGACAGTTATAGCAGCGGTGGCACATTGGGGTTAGGGCTACCCGGGGTTAAGCGCATGATGGATGAGTTTAAAATTGATTCTGCTCCAGGCCAAGGTACACGTGTATGGGGGCGCAAATGGCGATAGATCATATAGAGCATAGAGTGGAAACGCGGCCTTGTTTTGGTGAGTTTGAAATTGGAGATGGCACTGTACTGGTGGAGCTTAAAACAGGCTGGTTTATCGCAATAATCGATGTTTTGGGCCATGGCTCAGAAGCGGCCCAACTCGCCCGTGCAATGGAATGTTTTTTGTCCCAGCGGGCCGGGCAGAATATTCGCTCTATTATGCAAGACTTACATGCGGAATTTATAGGTAGCCGTGGAGCTGCGGTGCTGTTGGCATTTATTTCCCGGGAAGATGCAACGCTCCGTTATACAGGTGTGGGTAACGCCAGGCTGCTGTTGGTTGGTAAGTCAGTATCCCATCATGAGGGGCAGCCAGGAATTGTTGGTCTTGAGTTGCCGCACCTGAGGGAAGAGCAGACTTCGCTGAATCAAGATGAGGTTTGGGCATTTATGACAGATGGTATTGCTGAACATGGCTCCGACGAGGAGTTGCAAGAACATAGGTTACAGCGATTAGAGTCAATTACCGCGAGTTTATTTCACCGTTTCGCCAAACTCCATGATGACGCCACCTGTATTTTAATCAGGGTCGTTATGTCATGAAATTGGGTACTCTTGTTCTAAACACAGAGCTGTGCAGATTGGAAGCCAGGCGTAAATTAAATCGCCTGGTAAATACGTTGGGTTTATCAGAACAAAATTCCGAACATTTGGTATTGGGGTGCGCTGAGCTGCTCCGTAAACTGGTTGATACTGAAAACCCTCAGATAGAGGTGAGTGTTAATGAGGGCGTACTGGAGATGGCGTTTCGTTGCCCTGAACATAGAAGACAGAGTCTTTTTCTGAATAGCTTCTTTTCTAATGTCATTGTTGTTCACCAAAAAGAGTGGTGTTGGGTAAAAAGCCAATTTCAGTTACCCAATGAGCTGGATGCTTTCCAGTTAAAAGCACTGAGTGAAATGCTCAGTCAGGCCAGTCGAAGTGAGTTGATGGCCGAGCTTAAAGATCGCAATAAACAGCTCGCTGAGCACCAACTTAACCTGGAAAAAACCATTAAGGAACGTACCGAGCAACTAAGTTACAGCGAATGTCTATCACGTACTGTGGTTGATGGAGCTCCGGTTGCAATCATTCGTTTAGATGAAAGCGGCAAGGTCACTGACTGGAATCATGCCGCAGAGCAAATTTTTGGCTATACCCGAAAACAGGCTCAGGGGAAAAGCTTAGTTTCCTGGCTGGACTTACAGGGTGATCCCGAGCTGCTTGAGCTACTGAGTACAGGTCTGAATAAACATCCTGAGCTTACCGAGCACAATCGCTTTGTTGAGATGCTGGCAAAAAGGCGCGGCGGAAGCTCAGTGCCGGTTGAGTTAGGTATCATCAGCTTCGAGTTGTTTAATAGCTGGCAAGCCACTGTCTTTATAAGAGATATGACCATCCGCAAAAAGGCGGAAACTGAAATGGAGCTGGCAAGGTTTCAGGCAGAAGAAGCAGCAGAGGTGAAATCCATGTTCCTGGCTAATATGAGCCATGAAATAAGGACACCAATGAATGCCATTATTGGTATGGCTTACCTGGCCTTACAAACAGAGCTGAATCCTAAGCAGCAAGACTATGTGGCTAAAATTCACGGCGCCGGCACAGCCTTGTTAGGGATTATTAATGACATTCTTGATTTTTCTAAAATTGAGGCGGGCAAGCTTGAGATTGAGCAAACGGAGTTTTCTCTGGATGAAATGCTTAATAACGTTGCCACTATTACCGGGCAAAAAGCATTCGATAAGGGGCTGGAATTTCTATTTAAAGTACCAGCGAGTATTCCCGGACAGCTGGTTGGTGACCCGCTGAGGCTGGGTCAGGTCTTAACCAATTTAGTAAATAATGCGATTAAGTTTACTGACCAAGGCCAGATTTTATTGGAGATCAAGCAATTTGACAGAGACAGTGCTGGTATTGAGCTGGAGTTTAAGGTTATAGATTCTGGTGTCGGTATGACTAAGGAGCAAGTAGAGAGGCTATTTAATGCCTTTACTCAAGCCGATGGTACTACCACCAGAAAGTATGGGGGGACCGGGTTGGGCCTGTCCATATGCAAAAAGTTGGTAAATCTGATGGGCGGCGATATTCGAGTAGAGAGTGAGCCCGGCAAAGGAAGTTGCTTAACATTTAATATCACTGTTGGTTGGTGTGAAACTACACGTTTTCCCCAAGGTGAGGTGGATGGGCTGTCTAGTGTAAGAGTATTGATTGTGGATGATAACGCGGTTGCTCGTCAGATCTTATATGACATGCTTCATTCGTTTCGAGTTCACGCGGATTGTGTCGAAAGCGGTAAAGAAGCCTTAAAAAAGTTAACCCTGGCAGAGCGTTTGGAGCAGCCTTATCATTTGGTGCTGATGGACTGGCGGATGCCGGAGATGGACGGTATTACTACCTGCCAACTTATACGCGACCAGCTCAATTTAAATTACCCACCTAAGATAGTCATGATCACCAGCTACGACAAAGGTGAAGTAATACAACAAACTGAAGATCTTGATATTAGTGGTTATTTAGCTAAGCCAGTAGATCATTCTTCAGTATATGATTTGCTATTGAACTTATTCCACGGAGTGAAAGCTGAATCATCACTCGTTATTCTTGATGATTTATCTTCAGCCAGTTTATCCGGGATCCGAGTGCTGTTAGTCGAAGATAATGAAATCAACCAACAAATTGCAATCGAATTGATGACAAGTATGGGAGTTGAAGTCTGTTTAGCAAACAATGGTCAGGAGGCAGTGAATTGGCTGCACAAAGATAAAGCGTTTCACGCCATATTAATGGATTTACAAATGCCGGTTATGGATGGGTACGAAGCAAGTAAACAGATCCGCTCTGACCCCAGCTTTGATCATATCCCGCTAATCGCGATGACAGCTCACGCCATGCTCAGAGAGAGGGAAAAATGTTTGTCGTTGGGGATGAATGATCATGTATCTAAGCCGGTAGTCCCTAAGATTTTGCACGATACTCTGGCACGTTGGTGTGGTGCGCTTTCTGATGTCCCAGCTAACGAGAAAATAGGAGTAGATACTGAGCCTGTCACTGGATATGAATCTGTTGAAGGGTTAAACACTAAAATCGGCTTAATGCGCCTCGCGGGTAATGTCGAGATCTACCAAAAGTTAGTTCAGATATATTGGAATAATCAGCGTCAAGCAGCGCAGTTGATCGCTAATAGCCTGGGAGCCGGGGACAGGCTGCAGGCTGAGCGGTTGCTGCATGACCTAAAAGGGGTGAGCGGGGGCATTGGGGCTGAGGGTATTTATAAACTTTCCAGTGAGTTAGAGAAAAAAGTGAAAATGGGAGGTGATGAATGGAAGGAGAGCTTATCTAATTTAACCCAAAAGCTTGACCAGCTGATGGATCAGCTCAGTGAGTGCCTTGAGTCAGATCACCCTGTAGCCATAGAAGTTAAAAGCGAGCCGAGCCCCGAGGTTAAGCTCATAATTAAAAAACTACTAGCGTTGCTTGATGATATGGATGCAGATGCCATCCAATTGTTAGCACGAGAGCAGGAAAAGTTGTCTGCCACAATGGATAGTTTACAGTTCAGAGAACTGTGTCAGTTGGTTCAGAAATGCGACTTGGTTAATGCGGCTGCACAGTTACACGAGATAATTCAACAGCGACCGGGTCTGATTGGTGAGGAGTTGTAAGGTGAATAGTGAAATACACACCCTACTTATTGTCGATGATAGCGATCAAAGCCGTTTATTGTTGTGTGGTTTGCTTGCTAATCAATACCAAGTGAAAGTGGCGATAAATGGAGAGCAAGCGTTGGAGCTGGTTAAAAAGCATCGGCCAGAACTGTTACTGCTCGATGTGGTAATGCCGGGAATTGATGGTTATCAGGTTTGTGAACAACTGAAACAAGACCCAGATACTCGTGATATTCCTGTCATCTTTCTCACCGCGAAGGATCAAGTAGAAGATGAGGAGCACGGCTTTGCCTTGGGCGCAGTAGACTTTATCACCAAACCCATTAGTCCACCTATATTGTTGGCTCGGGTTAAGACCCACCTATTGTTAAGTGATTCTCTCAAGCAGCTGAAACAGCATAACCTTGTCTTGGAAGAAAAAGTTAAAGAACGCACAAGCCAGCTTGAGAAGTTACAAGATGTGACTATCTTAGCCATGGCTTCGCTGGCGGAGACCCGGGAAAATGAAACAGGTAACCATATTATCCGCACGCAAAGTTATGTTGCCGCGTTGGCGAGAGAGCTGCAAAAGCTGGATAAATATAAGGATATCTTATCCGACGAAATGATCCGCCTGTTGTACAAGTCAGCGCCTTTACATGACATAGGAAAAGTAGGGATCCCGGATGATATCCTGCTCAAGCCTGGCAAGTTAACCGATAGTGAATTCGATTATATGAAATTACACACTCGGTTAGGTCGTGATGCAATTCTAGTCGCGGAAGGCAATTTAAATGAACACAGTACCTTTCTCACCCTGGCCAGAGAAATTGCTTATTCTCATCAGGAAAAATGGGATGGCAGTGGTTATCCTGAAGGGTTAGCCGGGGAAGCTATCCCTCTTTCAGCCCGCTTGATGGCAGTGGCCGATGTGTACGATGCATTGATTTCCCGCCGGGTTTACAAGCCTCCAATGTCCCATGACAAAGCTGTCAAAATAATTGAGGAAGGAGCTAGCCACCACTTTGACCCGGATTTGGTGGCGGCGTTTAGCCGCATAAAGCAGGAATTTGCAGATATAGCAGAGCAGTTTAACGACAATGATGAGTCTGACCCTCTCGCTCGAAGGCTGTAGCTATCAGCGATCCTTTATTTTTGTTGGGCGACAAATCGGAAAAAACGCTCTTCCGTAAATTGCGTTCAGCTCTTCTTACCCGACCACCTTTAGACCTGGATAGCGCTGTCGCTACTCTTGAGGTTCTGAGTAACGAAAGCCTTAGTTAACTTGAAATCAAGTGATTTCAGGTCGAATTTGCAGAGTTATTGTCCTGAAAACTATGCCCAACTATATAATTTTTCGCACCCCGTACACGTTGATATAAGTTGGGTCAAATGAGGAAATAGACTTAGGGTAAATGAAATATAGTTATCGATATAGATAGTCAAAGTTCCCTCGAGGTACTACTAATGGTTGGTGGTATAGTACTGTTTTTTTAATTAATTAACGGAGGGTAGATGGGAACAAACTTTGAAGACTTCCCCCTTTCTAAAGGGCAGCTCTATTTATGGTTAGAGCATCAAATAAACCCCCGTGATGGCCTCTTTAATTTTTCTCAAACATGGAAGCTTAGTTCTGAGATAGATATAAATTCATTGAAACTATCCATTGAAGAAGTCACTCGTATTCATCCGGCATTAAGAACCACATATAAAGTCACAGATGGGGAGGTTTTTCAGAGAGTTAATTCCACGTTAAAGTCAGATGTTACAGTGCTATTTCTTCCAATGTTAAACGAATTGGAAGTGATGAAATACTTTGAAGTGACCATCTCAAACCGTTTGATCTTGAAAGTAAAGGTGGATTTAGATGGGTGATATCAAAATGTAGCGAAAAAATAGTCTACCTTCATTTTTGTTATCATCACAGCTTAGGTGATGGGGTTTCTACAGCAATTCCCAGCGAGTTGAAGTTATCAACAAAATCATGTACATATATTTCATCTCCATGAAAATTGAAATTAACATTGTCAGTTAGTAATCGTTTTAAAAAGCAGCGCCGTCTCAGGGCCATGCTACCCAGACCTGAAGAGCTGAAACTACGCAAGCAGCTCTCAGCTCCCGGTCTGCTCAACATCGTCAGGGCTGAATTTCACCACGTATCTGAGTTCAGAAAGCGTCAACCTACCTATTCAATGACTGATTGTCTGATGAGCGGACTGGCAGTATTTTCCTTCAAATCACCTTCTCTGCTTAAGTTTGAAGAACTGCTCAGTGAGGAGACGGTTCGGGCAAATTTGACATCCCTCTTGAGCAAGCAAACCCAGAAATAGACTTTGAAAGCGGATCATTTTATGTCAATACGGAGCTCACGAATTGGCCCCGGATGAAAGGTGTAAGGAGCAGGGCAGGTGTTAGCTCCTTTAGCATTGGCGGCACAAATGCTCACCTGGTGATGGAGGAGGCCCCGGATTTTTTATCATCTGAAACCCTGGCCAAATTCCATTTGTTGACACTCTCAGCAAAAACACCCATTGCCTTGCAGCAGATGCTTAAAGAGTTAGCAGATCATGTAGCGCAGCACCCAAATCTTAGCGGAGCTGATATAGCCTATACCCGCAATACCGGAAGAAGCTGTTTTCCTTATCGCCACACGTTTGTCTATCAATCGAACAAAGATATTGTCGAAGCCGCTAAATCCTATTCCACAGATCGCGCCATTGTGCCCGCAAATTCACGAACTATCGCTTTTATGTTCACGGGACAGGGCGTCCAGTATCCGAATATGGCGGGCTCTCTTTATCGTGATACTCCCATATTTCGAGAGCAAGTGGAGCTGTGCGCCAATATCATCATTAACTTGATTGATATTGATATCCGAGCGTGTCTATTTCCCGTTGATGATAGCGATTTTCGGATTGCGGAAGACAGCCTGCAAAATACAGCTTTAGCGCAGCTGGCTCTGTTCACCATAGAATATGCAATGGCGAAGCTCTGGATGAGTTGGGGTATGTATCCCAATGTCTTAATTGGTCATAGCATAGGCGAGTATGTCGCTGCTTGTCTGGCTGGGGTGTTTTCATTGGAGATCGCCTTAAAGGTGATTGCTGAACGTGGGAAGTTAATGCAGTCGTTACCCGCTGGTCAAATGTTAAGTGTTAGTGCCGGGGCCAATGAGGTGAGCCAAGTTGCTGAATTGCAATATTTGTTAACTAATAGAGTGAGCGTTGCGGCAGACAATAGTCCCTGCCGTTGCGTCCTTTCCGGCTCGCTGGAGGATATATCTCGATGTGAGCATGTGTTAACAGAAAAAGGTTTTAATGCGTCCCCCCTCAGTACCTCACATGCCTTTCATTCACGGATGGTAGAGCCTGTGGTGGCTTCTTTTGCAAAATTTATGAGTGATATACCGCTGAATTCGCCTGCGATCCCCTATATCTCAAACGTCACTGGTGAGCCGATAAGCGAAATAGAAGTTAAATCGCCTGGCTATTGGGCGCAACATTTAAGAGCAACGGTCCGGTTTTCGAAAGGTATTGGCTCGCTTTTGGATTCAGAGATTAATACCTTTATCGAAATGGGGCCGGGGCAGGTACTCGGTACACTCGTAAGGCAGAATGCACTCGCTAAGCATAAAAAAGTCCTTACGATACCTTCATTGACTGGCAAAAAAGACAACAGCTCAGATCTCTGTCAACTGTTTGATTCGGTAGGCCGACTATAGCAGGTGGGAGGCTCTGTAAATTGGCTTGGTTTTCACCATGGTCATTTGTCTCGATATATCTCCTTACCAACTTATCCATTTGAAATGAAAAAATACTGGATAGGTAAGTCAGCGAATAAATCGGAGGTGTTTAATACACAGACATCCCATGACTACGCCGAGCCAATCCCAAAGCAAGACGTTGATCACTTAAGGCCACAGGGAGAACCTTTGTCAAAGACTGAGATTGCCATTATGGGAGTATGGTCAGCCTGTTTAGGTGTTGAAGGTTTGTCCGTCTTTGATGACTTCTTTGATTTGGGTGGGGATTCACTGCTTGCCGTACAGCTTGTGGGTCAATTGAGGGAAATTTTTGATCTGCAGTTATCCAGCCACATTTTGACCAGCGCTTCAACTGTTGGCGAACTAGCCAGAGCCATAGATTCATTGGCGGGGTCAGGCGTACCTGATGTGGAGCAAGAAACGGCCATTTTGCTCAACAAAGGGACAAAAAAGACTGCGCCGATTTTCTTAATCCACCCAGCGGGCGGGCATGTATATTTTTATCGTGATATTGCGAAGGCCTTAGATGTTAAGCAGAGAGTTTATGGTATACAAGCCAGGGGTCTGGAAGGTGATGATAAGTTACCGCTGAGCAGCGTAGAAGAAATGGCCGGCTCCTATATCGAAGTGATAAAAAGTATTCAACCAAAAGGCCCGTATTATATTGCAGGCACCTCCTTTGGCGGCATGGTGGCCTATGAAATAGCCCAACAATTTAAGCGCCGGGGAGAGGGTATCGCGCTATTAGCTATGATGGATACTCCCGGAGGAGATGAGATGCCAAGAGTCGAAAAGCCGATGGAAGATATCGAGGTCCTGGCTTATTTTCTCAGAGTAGGGGGCAACTTACCGGTGACGGCGGAAGAGCTGAGTTCACTGAGTCATGAATCCGTATTGCAACGATATATAGAAGAAGAAAAAAAATAAACGATAAATATGTCAACTTTACCATCGGTCAATTACGAAATTTTTTAGCTATTTTTAAGCTGAATATTCAAGCGATGGCGAAATACACGCCGTTAAGTTACTCGGGACGGATCTTATATTTTTTGGCCGGAGAAAAAGATCCCTATAATGCGCTAAACCCGGAACGGGCCTGGATTGACTTGGTCGATGACATCGAGATTATTCGGGTCCCAGGAAATCACATCACCATGAATCAAGGGCCAAATACGAAGATTATTGGCCGCAAATTGACCGACAGCATCAGGGGGATTCTAATCCATGGCAGTCAACCCAATGATGTGGACAGAGTTTAGGCTGGCTTGGTTACCTTGAGGCAACTCTTCTGGACGGCCTCAACTTCTAAAAGGCTTGTCTGGCGCGTACTGTACATAGTTAAACTCGTGTTGGTAATAACAGAATAGTTCCTGTTCCGAAGAGGCAGGAATTTGAGATGTGAAGCTGTATTCGCAGGCATAGGTGGGAAGGCGCTTTCGTTTGTTGAAAGTGGTTGAGTTTTTTCGTTTTAGGAGTCTGCATGGTCAAGGCGACACGAGAAGAGGATGTTATCGTCTTCTTGGCTCCACTGATTAACAGTGTCGCCGGTATTGCCATCGATTTGTACGCTCCTAGCATGCCGTCTATCGGGCGTGAATTTGGTGTCACGACCAGTTATATGCAGAACACTATTACCATCACCCTGATTTTTTATGCGCTGGGTCAGTTATTTTTCGGGATTATGGCCGACTCGAAAGGGCGCCGACCTTCTATTTTGTTCGGCTTGATCTTATTTATCGGTGGCAGTGTCCTGGCTATATTCTCAACCAATATCTATATGCTGCTGGTGGCCAGGGCTATTCAAGGCTTTGCGATTGGATCATGCCAGGTGGTGGCCAGAGCTATTCTGGTCGACAAAATCAAGGGTGATCGGTTTAAAGTCGCGGTTATCTATCTGAGCCTGGCATTCGGCCTGGGGCCAGTAGTTGCTCCTTATATCGGCGGCATTATCGAAGAGTACGCTGGATGGCGCTATAACTTTGTGGTGTACGCTTGCTATGGCATTACGGTGCTGACGTTTGTCTATTTTGGGCTGAAGGAATCTCTTAAAACACAAAATGCTCGCCGAATAGGGGAGATTATCGGAGCCTACAAAGGCATCGTCACAGATGGGCGGTTTGTTGCGGTAGTCATCATCCTGGGAGCTAGTTTCTCCGCGTTTTTATTGTGGAATGTCATTGGCTCTTTTATTGTGCAACAGCAGTTGGGGTTCAGTGCATCATTCTTTGGAACCACAGCTCTTGTGGTTGGCTTAGGTTATTTAGCGGGGACCCTGTTTAACCGTATCCTGATCAGGAAGATGGCCAGTAATCTGTTGATCAAGCTCGGGTTTATGCACGTCGCTATCGGTATTGTGTTGATACTCTCGACGCCGTTGACGCTAACGTTATGGACAGCATTGGGAGGGGTTATGCTGATTGCCTTTGGACAGGGGTTTATTTTCTCGAATGTGCTGGCCGTTTCTATGTCGCTGTTTCCTGATCGCGCTGGTGTCGCAGCAAGTTTGCAAGGCTGTCTTATGTTGATGTTCGGCTCGCTCAGCAGTGCCCTGGCCAGTATGATTCCAACTGACAACAACCTGGAGATTGCAATCCTGTTTATGATCTTGCTGGCGGCTAAAGTTATCGCATTCGCTAGATTGAGGTCTTACCCACAACAAGCACTGTGCTGAGGACCCTAGGAGGAGGTTGCCGAGGTGCGTATTTTAACTTGCAACGCCAGCTATCTCGATGTCAGACTAAAAGCAGGAAAAGCCTGGCAACTCAATTGTCCACCGGGACAAACGCGGGGTTTTGTTTACCCACGTTCAGGCAGTATCAAGATTGCTGGTATTGACGTTGAAAAAGAGCAACTAGCCCTGTTAGCAGAATCGACAGATGATCTAGTCGTGACAGCAAAAGAAGACACTCAATTTGTCGTCGCTATAAATAAACCCTGGGCTTACTGCATTGTTCAACACCATGGCCAAATGCACACTAATCGCAAATCCTTAGATTTAAGCACCCAACATATTAGAGCATTAACCCGGTAATAAAGAGGAAGAGAGGCGATGTTAGACATTACCAGAGTGAACCATATCGGCCTGAGGGTGAAGGACTTATCAATCTCACGCGCTTTTTACGAAAAACTGGGCTTCCAATTTATCGCTGGCCCGTCCGGTCCAGAGCCTGTAGCTATCGTAGAGCACCCTTCGGGGGTAAATATTAATTTTATTTTAAATGCCGACCAAGGAGAGAATGATAATATTCTGATGGATAGCGAAATAAAATATGCCGGCTACACCCATGTGGCACTGGAAATTAGCAACGCTGAGGCCGTGGTTAAGCAGCTAAAAGAACTGGGTATTGAACTCAGTGGTGGGCCGATGAAACACCCTACAGGTACATCCATATTTATTCGCGACCCAGACAGGAATGTGGTCGAATTTATTGAGTATGTTGGGCTAAATGCACTCAGATCACAGCATGCATAAATCGGCGGTGTTGATATGTGTCAGGGTTTAATCGGGAAATTCCCCTCGGCGGGACTCCTTGATGTATTGGGCATGCTGGCCCCTTTCTTTTAATTGTCTAAGGCTTTGGTTAAACAGCTTCAGTAAGCGTTTACTTCTTGTAGATTTCTTTGTTAGCAGGATATGAAAGCTGGTATTAACAAAAGGTTTTCGATGGTGGGTGATAAGACCAGCTTCTTGTGATAATAGCGTATTGTGAAGCACGCCATATCCCACTTCTATGGTCTGAGAAATAAGCTGCCCCGGCCAGTCACCAAGCCTGACAGAAAAGATCGTTCCAGGGGGAATGGGACCAAAAGACGATAATCCCACTCTAAGGCGTCAATAGCTCCCCGGCGAATAGATACACTAGATAATCTCCACTCTGAAACACAGGAATAGGCAGGTTGACCTGTATTTCTGAAGGAGTCGAACTTGTTCGGCGAATATCGCGATCGCTGTGTTCGCGGATTTTATCCGCTCCTACTAGGTCGTGATTGGCGTTTCAGGATGGACACTAGATATCGTTTTAGGCCGGTAATGACTTTCTATTCCTCTGTGTTCAGAGGTGTCCCGACTTGATCGGCAGCCAGAGACTTTTTAGCCGCAGAAAACCTTATCTCAACGGATTTCCGCGAAAGGGTGGATCTCAGCTTTACCCCTGGTTTGGCAAGCCAGTGAGCAAGATAAGTTATCCTTGGATGCCAGATTAATGAAAGATGACAGGGTATATCCAGGGAGGGACCGACAGCCCAAAAATGAAAGTTTTTACGAAAGTGATAGGTTAAGCGTGTCGGCTGGTTATGAAAGAGATTGGCAGTGGGGTTTAACAGATTTTAACTATTACTTTGAACAAGCCGAGATAATGGAAGATAACTCTCACCCTGTGTTAAGTAAAACAACGGGTGAGCAAACGAATCATAATTTGGATGGTAAGGTTTCCTTTGATACAGAATCACAAAGAATTATCTTAGGTTTTGATTATAGCGATACTAAGTTAGCGCATCCAAGAGACTATGCGGGTGAAGCCAAAAACTCCCAATTTGCCTTGTATGCTCAGGATGAGATCAGTTTTTCTGACCCTGTGACGTTGACCTTAAGTGGCCGTTATACCCACCATAGTGAGTTTGGCGATAACTTTAGCCCTAGGGCATATTTAGTGGTTTCTGCAACGGACAACCTTACCATTAAAGGCGGTGGAGGCGCTGGCTTTAAAGCGCCCGCGATGTGGCGTTCGTCTGAGCATTTTTCTATGCCAAGTTGCCGCGGTGGCTGTTTACTGATAGGAAACCCGGAATTAAAACCAGAAACGTCTTTGTCTTATGAAGTTTCTGCCATGTATCACCAAGACCTGTGGTTTGCACGTGCGACCTTGTTTAACAACAAGGTGAAAGATATGATCGCGCGTGATTTCACCACCACTGTTAGACAAGATCCTAGCGAGTTCAGGCAAATTCAGCATATTAATTTAGATGAGGTAAAAACCCGCGGTGTGGAAATGGACAGTGAATTTGAGCTGTCTGACACGTTATATCTAAAAGCCAATGCGACTTATACTCAGAGCAAAGATGTGGAGTCTGACTCTGACCTTAACTTCACACCGAAATGGTTGGCAAATGTAAGCCTGGATTGGGCCGCCACTCAAGACGCTTCTATGTTTGTCCAGTTAAACCATACTGGCACTCAAATTAATTGGGACAAAGAAAAGCTGGAGGCCTATGAAATAGTCAACTTTGGCGGTAAATACTATGTTACTCCTGAACTTATGGTGAATCTAGGTGTAAGCAACCTATTTGATAAACGTTTAGATACAGGCGACAAAGATTATGGTTATGCTGAAATTGGACGTACTTTTTATGCCAGTTTAGGTTTCGATTTCTAATCTTTTGCCCCGGGGCATATTTTTATTTCTCTGACAGTAGGTGAACCAAGCCTTTGGCTAAGTTGACCCGCCAGCTAAAGTAGTCATGACCAGAAGCATATTCTTCATATTTTACAGGGTAACCTTTGGCTTTTAATACGTTATAAAAGTGGCGGTTACTTTCCAGGATATCGATGGAAAATTGGCCTGTTTCAAATAACCCGGCGTTAAGATAAAAGCGCACATCATGTTTGTTGGCACTCGCATATTCATGACTTAACCATTCCCCCTGTTCAAAGTCTTTTGGCGCCCACCAAAAGGACCCAGATTGACTTAATACTGCGCCAAATACTTCAGGATACTGCAAAGCGACCCAAGCCGAGGCTAAACCACCATAGCTAGACCCTGATACTAAGGTTTGAGTAGGGCTAGGAGATGCTTGAGTCTGAGCTTTAAACCATGGCATTAACTCTTTTGCCATAAAATAAGCAAAGTCTGGATTTGGTGGTAGCTCTTGCCTGCGACTCTCTCGACTAGGGTTGGAAACAAATACAGCAAAATTGGCTGGAGTATAGAGAGTGATTTCCCGGGTATTATTAAGCTTTTTACTGAACACTGTATGTTTGCTTAAGTTGCCTTTAGTTACCTCAGGGTTTTCCTTTAGCCAGTTATCTTGAGGCGCGTCGGACAGCTCTAGTACAGAATGAGTTGCATATTTATCTTGCCCTGAAGGCCGCCAGGTTTTGGTATTAAAAGGATCTCTTTGGACTGTGGCTAATATGGCCACTTTATTGTCTCTGGCGCTGCCTGGCAGCTTAGGTACATCAGGAGCCAATTGATAAGAGAGGCGGCTTGAATTTGGCATATGATAGGTTTTATACCAAACATCTGAATTGGCAAGTTGTTTTAACTCAGTGTGTCCTCCAAAAAGTGCGCCAAATAAGCGTACATTGTGTTTGGTGCCGCGCCACAAAAATGTGACCAGAGATTCTGACGGTGAGAGCGGCTCAACCAAGGGGGAGTTTATATTTTGCCAAAAAGTTTGGCTATTTCCGCCGTCATCTAGATCTTTTCTTAACGCTTCCATTTTGGGACTTAACAAAACCTGATAATCGCGTTTTTGTGCCGCCTGACTTATGGGGGCTCTAATTTTATCTGATAACTTGTTTGCTGCTCTGCTGAGCTGATTTTTATCCGGTATAAACCTGATGTTTCAGCGATAAAAAGAATACGACCATCGGATTGACCTGGTGTTAACAGATCACTTAGTAGTTGATTGTTATGGTCTAACAGCTCCAGTTTGATGGCAGCAGGCTTTGAACTAAAATAGCCATGTACATAATCGGCTTGCGCTAATTTAAATTCATGAATGCTTGTGCTGTTAGATAAGAGTTTACCTTCAAAGGACAAGCTTTCACTGGCTAGACAAAAAGGGGAAAGCATTAATAAACCCAGTAGGGCAGGAGATAACGTAGTCATACGGCTCTAAATACCAAATGAAAATGATTCTCATTATACGTTTTGGTGGCGTATATGCTAGTTCAAGATAGGTTTTTAGTTGATCTTGCTAATTCTAGATATGCTCGCTTGCTTTCTAGTTTGGAGCTCGCAATAGCGCTATTCGAGGGCAGCAGTTTTATGCTGCTGGAAAAAACCAGAGGTTGCATTGCTCTGCAACCTCTGTAGTAGACCCTTCGCTGCTTGACGAGGCAGATGTTAGCTTATAGATTTGCCAAAGACTCGGTAGTCAGTTTCTTCGGATAGCAGGTTAAACCCCATTTTGTGATAAAAGGCGATGGCCCCTTCATTTTTGTTCGATACGGATAACGCTAAAGAGGTCACTCCTTTTTTAAGCAAGGCTTGCTTAAAATGTTCCATAAGTTTTCTGCCCCAGCCTTGTCCCTTTACTTGCGGCAGTAGATCAATGTGTAAGTGTGCGTGGCTCTCGACGACCTTGGGGTGGAAGTTATATCCCTCATATATGTAGCGGATACACTTAGCACTCAGGGTTTGGTCTGTTTGCGGTGGTTCAGGGTAGATTGCTTTTAATGGAGGAAACCAGTGCTTGTCGCACCAAACAGTAAAAGCGCTGGAGTCGCTGGTTCCCAGGATATAGCCACAAATCTGGCCATTTTCTTCAAGCACAAAGCAAAGTTCTGGTTCATATTTGGCGTAAGGAGCTGCAAAAATATGCCCTATCAGTTGCTGGTCCTCAAATAGGTGACTACCGTCTTCTCCCGTATCCGCAGTGAGCAGACAGACCCGGTATAGGCCAGGAAGATCTTGAGGTTGGAAAGGTCTTAGGCTGGGCATAGTGTTCTCTTCTTCGTTGGTTGGTTTGTGCTCTTGTTCGGCGGATCCCGCGCGCTGACTTCGCGGATTTCATCCGCCCCTACTATGTTCGTGAATATTGCCGCGAGTTGAAATTTCAGGGTGGACACTAACTGGCAACCATCCTGAAACTCATGAATTTGTTCTTTTTTCGTGCTCTTAGAACCCCCCCTGTAGCTGTCAGCTAGCCTGGCAATCCATGGAGTTACCTTAAAATAAGGTAGGCCACCAAGAGCATCTAGCGGGCATTACACTGCCTTGTCATAAGATAAGGTGCTGACAAAGTGATTGTCAGCATATTGCACTATATCTGTGATAGTAGCGTAACTGGCTTCACGAATTGCATCGGCTTCCCTCATCAAACTTTCACCGTCTTTGGCGGCTTCCTCGAACGTCACATGAGGGTTGGGCACCGCGGACAATAGCAACTTGGTATAAGGGTGTTGCGGATTGTCGATAACACTGGCGGTATCACCCCATTCCACGATTTGCCCCTGATACATGATGGCTATTTCTTCGGCAAAATAGCGCGCTGTAGCGATATCATGGGTGATATAGAGGAAAGTAATGCCCTGTTCATCCTTCATCTTTTTCAACAGACCCAGCACGTCCAGGCGAATAGATACATCCAGCATGCTGGTGGGCTCATCCGCCAGGATCACTTCAGCGCCCACGGCGATTGCGCGGGCGATAGAGATGCGTTGCCTCTGTCCCCCTGAAAGCTGATGAGGGTATTTTGGCGCTGTAGAGACAGGGTCGAGCTCAACCATTTTTAGCAGTTCCTGAACGCGCTCCTTAGCCTGCTGTTTATTACTCACATGGCCGTGAGTAAGCAGGGGGCGTGCCAGGTGATGCTCTATGGTATGGGCCGGGTTAAGGGAACCATAGGGATCCTGAAAGATCATCTGAATTTGCTGACGATATTCGGTGATTTGTTTACGGGTCACATACTCGTTAATACTCTGCCCTTTAAACAGCATATCCCCACTGGTCACGTCATACATCTTGGTGAGCATACGCGCTACGGTACTTTTCCCTGAACCACTTTCACCTACCAGGGCCATGGCGCGGCCTTTGTTCAGGGTAAAGCTGATATTACGCAGGGCTTTGACTTCTTTTTTGGTGGATTTAAACGTTTTCACCAGGTTTTTTACTTCTATCACGGGTGTAGTCACAGGCTTACCTCCGCTGTGTTGTGTTGCTCTGTGGTGATCACGCCACTTTCAAAAGCGGAGGGAATAGAACCCCAAAGCTTTTGGGTATAAGAATGCTGCGGGTTATTCAGGATCTCCTTGGCGGTCGCCACTTCCACCAATTCACCTTTATACATCACCCCGATTCGGTCACAAAGTTGGGTCATCAGGCTGAGATCGTGGGTGATAAACAGCACCGAGAATCCATACTCTTTTCTTAGCTCGTGAATTTGCATCAGAATTTCGCGTTGCACAACAACGTCTAACGCCGTTGTGGGTTCATCCATGATCAGCAGGTCCGGTTTTAATGCCAGGCAGATGGCAATTACGATACGCTGGCGCATGCCGCCGGAGAACTGATGGGGGTAATCTTTTAAACGGTCGCCAGAAATACCCACCAACTTAAGTAGTTCGACGGCATGTTTGGCAGATTCTTTAGAAGAGTATTTTTTATGCTGGTAAAACATATCGCGGAACTGCTCTTCTACGGTTAATACCGGATTCAGGCTGTTCATGGCGCTCTGAAAAACCATGCTGACTTTGGACCAGCGTAGCTTAGTCAGCTCGTCAGCACTCATTTTTAGTGTGTCTTCGCCGTTCACCAGCACCTGGCCTTCGGAAATAAAGGCTGGGGGCTGCAACAAGCGACTGATGGCGAAGGCGATGGTGCTTTTGCCACAACCACTTTCTCCCGCCAGGCCAAAAATTTCGCCTTTTTTGATGTGAAAGTTAACCCGGTTGACGGCGCGGAACTCGTCGTGGTCCATCAGGAAATCGACGCTCAAGTTACGTACTTCCAGTGTGTTGGCTGTATTAGTCATAAGCCACCTCCTTCACTTGAGTGGATTTTTGCTTGATGGCTTTAACCCGTTCTTCAAACTTCTTGACACCGCTGAAGGTACGCAGTCTTGGGTTAGATATTTCATCCAAGCCGAAGTTCAGTAGCGCCAGACCCATGCCCAATGTGGCGATGGCCAAACAGGGTACTAAGATTTCCCACCAGGCACCTACTATCATGGCGGAGGAGTTTTGCGCGTTATACAGCATGGTGCCCCAGCTAGCCGCTAAGGGATCACCTAGTCCCAAAAATTCCAGGGTGGCTTGGGTAATAATTGTATAGATCACCGAGCCCAGGAAATTAAGACCGATAATAGACGTCAGGTTGGGCAGGATTTCCACGAAAATAATCCGCCAGGGGGGCTCACACGCAAGCTCACTGGCATGAATAAACTCTTTCTGGCGTAGTGCCAGGGTCTGTGCCCGGGTAACCCGGGCACCCCAGGCCCAGCTGGTACAGCCGATTATAATGGCGATCGTTAAGGGGCTCGAGTTGCCAATAAAGGCGGCGAGCACCAAGAGTAAGGGCAGTTGGGGCACCACCAAAGCGATATTGGTGAGCAGATTGATAACTTCATCTACTTTACCGCCAAAGTAACCCGCACTGACGCCCAGCGTAGTTCCTATCACTACAATCATCAGACCAGCGCCAAAGCCAACCGCCAGGGATGTTGAGGTACCTTGTACAAACAAGGTGAACACATCACGGCCCATACGTGTGGTCCCCATGACATTTTCAGCATTAGGCGCCTGGTGGGGCCTGGCAACGCGTTTGTTACCATTGTGATCGGTTAGCAGTGGCGCCGTGAGGGCAATAATTAAAAAAGTGGCAACAATAAACAGGCCAAATGCTGCTTTTTTATTGCGTTTTAGAATCTTTAATACATCAGACATAATTCAGCCCTAATCGCGACGTAAGCGAGGATCGAGGAATACATAAGCCATATCGGCGACAAAGTTTGCCGTTAACATGGCAATGGTCATTATTAAGAGTTGTCCCTGGATCACGGGGTAATCACGGGAAATAATGGCTTCGTAAAGTGTATTGCCAAGGCCCGGATAGTTAAATACAACCTCGGTGACCAGCGAGCCGCCAAGCACCACACCCACGGTCATGGCAAAAGAAGTAATGGAAGGCAGCATGGCGTTACGCGCGCCATAATTAAACATCAACCTGCGCTCAGTCAGGCCTTTTGCTCTGCCCATCACGATATAGTCATCACCAAGCAGGTTGATCAGGTTATTACGTATGGTGAGCAGGTAACCACCGATTTGCACCACTACCAGTGAAATAATAGGCATGATGGCGTGTTCGGCAACGCTGCCGATATAGGCCCAATCAAAAGCCGGGTCCAGCTCTATATCGTAGGCATAAGAGTAGGGGAGCCAGTTTAGCGCGACACCAAAGACAAACATAAATAACAGGGCCAGGACCACTGCAGGTATGGACTGTAAAACCAGCGAGAGCGGGGAAAGGATGCTATCCAGGCGTCCACCTCGGTTCCAGGCGGCGACTACGCCGGCGATAGAGCCGATAAAAAAGCTGATAAGGGTTGAGGTACCGACCAGGAAGAGGGTCCAAATCATCGAACGGCCAATGACTTCATTCACCGTCTGTGGGAAGAACTTCACCGACTGACCAAGGTCCCAGGTGAGGACACTTTTCAGGTAAGTGAAATATTGTACGTATAGCGGACCATCGACAAACCCGAAGGTTGCTCTTAATGCGTCGAGGCTTTCAACGGGTAGGGGGTTACCCTGAGATGCAAACATAACCATGATCGGGTCTCCCGGCATTAGCCTGGGAAGCACAAAGTTAAAGGTTGCCGCGAAGAAAAACGCTATTAAATAGAACGAAAGGCGGCGTAGCACAAAATCCATATCTAACTCCGTAATATGGTGCTTAAATTAAACCGGTATTGGTGGAATAACGGGCTATTAAAAGGCGCCACAGACGTGGCGCCAAAATGATTAAACTTTAGGTTTCAAGCTTAACAGGTGTAGCAAACGCTCAGGTACGTCAGGGTGTGGCTGCGGCTTAGCGACTGGGTTGTCGGCACTAAAGAAGCCTTCGAAGCGAGTGGTGTTGTACTGGAACCAGGTTGGGTTGTTGAACACAGGGATAAACGGCATATTTTCCGCCATTATCATCTGAATTTCATTCATGGTTTTTTGCTGCTCTGCTCTGTCTACTGTGTTGTAGAAGCTATCCAGCTGCTTATCCAACTCAGGTGTTGAGAAACGAGCCGCGCTAAAGCGAGTCTTGTTCAGCTGGCTCGAGTGGAAACCAGTGTTATACATCAGGTGAGGTGTAACGCCTGCAAAATAGGCGTTGATACCAACATCATAAGAGCCATCAATCAGAGCCGCAGTCCAGGCCGGTGCTTCCGGTGTAGAAATACTTGCATTAATGCCAACTTCTTGCAGCCCGTCTACCGCGATTTGTACAGTGTTCACCCAGTCAGTCCAGCCATTAGGCACTATGATGGAGAACTTGATCTCAGAGCCGTCGGCATTTTGCAGGAAGCCGTCACTGTTAGCATCTTTGAAGCCAGCTTTAGCTAACAGCGCTTTCGCGGCTTTAGTATCTAGCTTGGTAAATTGGGCGTACTTCTTCTCCACTTCCGGGTTGTTCCATGCGTGGTAACCAGCACCCAGACCGGAAGGGTAGTCGTTCAATGTTGGATAGCCATAACCCGCGATATTAACCATACCACTACGGTCCATCGCCATTGAGAAAGCGCGACGGAAGTTAATGTCGTTAAATGCTTGCTTGTTACCTGGCTTTTTGCTTTCCAGGTTCAGGTTAAACGCAACGTTTGAGCCTGCGGGGAACCAGTATTTGTGGTTTTTAGTGTCTTTCGAGACATAGGTTTTATCTATGTCTGGCAGGAAGGAGCCAAACCAATCCAGCTCACCTTTTTGTGCCGCGGCTAACACCTGGTCGTTATTGGCCAGCTGAGGCAAGCGCACACAGTCAACCTTCAGAGTGTCATTATCCCAGTAATGCGGGTTGCGACATTGAACATAAACGCGCTCGGTAAAGCGCTCAACCTCTGTCATTGGACCTGTGCCCACCGGGTTTTCATTGGTGAAGGTGACAGGATCTTTCACGTCTTTCCAGATGTGTTCGGCGACAATTGGAACACGTACGATTTCCATGGCTGCGCCGCCATCTGCTTTAGGCAGGTTGAATTTAACCGTGTGGCTGCCAACAACTTCGATGCCAGTGATGCGTTTCCAGATAGCGCGGGTATCCAGCGCTAAGTTTTGCTTAACCATGTCGAAGCTGAATTTAACGTCTTCGGCATTGAATTCTTTACCATCAGACCATTTAACACCTTTACGTAGTTTAAAGGTAACTGACTTAAGGTCGTCGGAATATTCTATCGCTTCGGCTAAGCGGTAATGGATCTTACCACCTTGCAGGGCGTTGTAGATGGCCAGTGGCTCATACACATATTCATTCGTAGTCGGCAGAATAGTGGTTTGGTTATAAGGGTTGTAGTTACGGACCCAGGAAGTACGTTGGACAGGCGCGATGTTTAATACGGATTTTTCAGCGCCAACAGCAATCGTCGGTACGGAAACGGATGTTATCAGCATGGCTGAAGTTATCGAGGTAAGTAGTAATTTTTTCATGTTGTTCGTTACTTCCCTGTGGGATTGAATTAGTACAACTTGCGATGTTGCCTCTGAGTGTTGAGATATAATTGACTCTGCTCGGTGAGGACGATTCATTCAATCACCTCCGCTGGGATTAGTGAAAGTAAAAACTCGTAAATTATCTGTCAAAAACGTAAAAACAGGTTTTATTTAAAATAAAAACAACATATTAGGGTAATTATTTTTGATTTACAAGAATGCAACATCAGATCACAAAATGAATATGCTGGCAAAATTTTATTGCTCAATTTAACACTGTTTATTTAGCTAAAAGTAACGCCCTCTCCCTTATTGAGAGGGCGGACTTGGTACTATTTACTTAGCAGTTGGTGGACGGTTTCCATGGTTTTAGCGGGTGTCCGGTCTGGTAATTTAGCCATTGATTCAAGGTGGTTAAAAGCGTTCTCCAGACGAGCTAAACTTTCTGTCGAAAGTGGCTTTAGCGCCGCATGCCATTTCCACCAATCATCAACTTCACCATGACAGCTAAGCACCAAATCTACCCCGGCGTCCTGAACCTGCTTACAACGCTGGTCCAGTGGGCCGCTTAGGCTTTCCATATAGATACAGTCTGAAATCAGCACGTTTTGATAATCTAATCTGCCGCGAATGATTTCTTTGACAAGAGTCGGAGATACGGTTGCAGGAAGGGAATCGATAGCACTGTAAACCACATGGGCTACCATAGCGATGGGACTGTGAGACAGGTTTTTAAACGGTAAAAAATCCGTGTTATCCAGCTCTTCCAGAGAACACTCCACCACGGGACGTGTCTTATGGCTGTCTTCTGTGGCCCTGCCATGCCCCGGCATATGCTTGATCATCGGCAGCAGACCGCTTTCCATATGACCTTTAATCACTTCATCGCCTAGTTGACTCACCACATCAGGGTTACTGCTGAAATTGCGATTTGACATCACCTCGTCTGAACCCTGAACAGACAAATCCAGCACCGGGCCACAGTTCGCGTTAAAACCTACCGCAGCCATCTCTGATGCCATGGCACGTGAAGTCAGACGAACTGCCTGTTTAGCCTGCTCCATATTGGACTTAGCCAGCGCAGCGAAATCTCCGTAGATGGGATAGCTCTGCCATTCTGGCCCCTCCAGGTATTGAATTCGACCCCCTTCCTGATCTGTTGTGACTAATGCGTCGGATCGGCCTACGGTTTCTCGAAACGCCTGGATAAGCTCTGATAGCTGGGACTTATTGACCAGGTTTTGCCTGCCTATCATCAGGCCGTAAGGATTGACTTGCTTAAAAAAGTCAAGCTGTTGTGTGGTGAATTGAGTACCCTGAAAACCGATCACTAAGGGAGATAGCATTGTTTTTCCTTCTTGTTGTTGGTTAGATTTGTGGTGTTGCTCAGCCGCATATACCTCAGGTTGAGTTGGTAGTGACATTTCTCAACTGTGAACTCTAGCGACCTTTAGCTGTACATGTAGCTGTGACGCTTGCCTACCTTTCAACAGGGTGGGATCTAGTTCAAGAATAAATAACTGTTTTAACGATATTTCTTTATTCTTACGTTCGGCTCATTGACACTATGAGTGGTTTATAGGTAGATAAATACATGGAGGTATGAAATTGGTAGTGCTCGAGCGGCTGAAAAACATGAGCTTTAGAACAAAGCTCGGGCTAGCGTTTCTAATCCTGTCTATTACTCCGATGGCGTTGATCTCCGGAGTGTTTCATTATTCCTTCGTGCAAAACAACCAGGAGCAGGTATACGACACCCTATATTCCATTGCCCTGAATAAAGAAAATACCCTTCGGCAGCATATGACAAGCTTGTCACAACAGGCGTTGCACTTTTCTAATACGGATTTTGTCCGCTATGCCATGAGTAAGTTCTATGGTTTTTCCTTTGCCTTTGGTTTTATTTCAGACTCACCGGCAAAGTCGGCCAAATTACTGAAAAAAGCATATGAAGAGCAGGGCCACTTTAAAAATCTTCCCACCAGTTTCGAAGGGGCATCTGGCAGTTATGCAGGGGTCCATTCCCGCTTCAACGATGGATTTAAAGATTACACGAAAGCCACCGACTTCAGTGATGTCATACTGATAAATATGAAGGGGCAGGTAGTTTATAGCGCTGAGAAAAACGGTTATTTCGGTGCGAATTTGTCCAGCGACGACTATAGCAGCAGCCCGTTGGGTCTCGTCTATATGAGGTTAAATCATCAGCTGCCGGAGCCACAGAAAGATTCCCAACAAGCGGAACCCAAAGTGGATGAGTGGGTTCAATTTGTAGATTTTAGTTATGACAAGGTAACAAATGATGTCACTGCATATCTGGTTTTGCCTATTAAAAACCACGCTAAGACTACAGGTATTATCGCGCTAGCACTACCCACAGATCCGCTGACGGCTATCATGGCACGCCGCCAGGGCCTGGGTGATACCGGTGAAACCTATATTGTCGATGATAAAGGGCTACCTATTACCGCGTTACTGAACAAAGATGATCCTAAGATAGCGTTAAGACAGTTACATAAAGCGGGTCGAGATCTGAACCTGGCTGCGGTTAATTTAGCGCTTAAAGGGGAGAATGGCGTCAATCGTGGGAAAAACTATCTCGGAATCACCTCTTTGTCTGCGTATAGCTACCTTGATTTTTTTGACAGTCGCTGGGCGGTGATTGCCGAAATATCTGAACGGGAGACACAAGCCAGCAGTGTGTTGTTCAGAAACCTGATTTTGTTTATTGGCTTTCTATCCACGCTGATCATTTTGGCCATTGTTTACTTGTTATCTCGCTCTCTCACCCGGCCTTTGCATTCTTTAATGCAGGCGACGGAAGCGGTGGCGGAAGGTGAGCTCGACAGGGAGATTGCCGGCAGCTCCAGAGGTGATGAGATGGGCCGTTTGGCCACCAGCTTTACCTATATGCAGCGCTCGATTCAGCAACAGATAGGTGTGATCCGGGAAAAGAACTCCGAACTTGAAGAAAAAGTCGCGGTAATTAACGAGCAGAATGATGCGTTAAAAATGGCGGATAGGGTCAAGGATGAATTTCTTACCAACACCTCCCACGAACTAAGAACGCCACTTAGTGGCGTTATTGGTATTACCCAGTCGGTACTTCATGGCGTTGCGGGTGAACTAAACCCCTCGCAAACTGAACAGCTTAATATGGCGTTAACCGGGGCTACGCGGCTGGCTCACCTGGTGGATGACCTTCAGGATTTTCACAAAGTAAGACACAACCGATTACGCATTTCCACAGCGCCGGTGAATGCCACCATGGTTATCAACCATGTTCTTGAACTCTCAAAGCATTTGCTGGCTGACAAACCCATTCAAATGTACTCCGAGCTACCCGAAGAGGTGGGATATGTTCTCGCTGATGCCACCCGGCTGGAGCAGGTGCTTTATAACCTGATTGGTAACAGTATTAAGTACACTGAGGCCGGGAAAATTCGTGTATCGGTGAGGGAAGCACAGGGGCAAGTGATATTTTCTGTCACGGATACAGGTATTGGTATCGCGGCCGAAAATATAGCGCAGATTTTTGACCCTTTTAAACAAGTGGATGGTAGTACTACCAGGCGGCAAGGGGGCAGTGGCCTTGGTCTAGCTATTTCACAGCAGTTAATTCAGCTGATGGAAGGGGAGATATGGGTTGAAAGTAATCTGGGGCTGGGCTCTACATTTAGTTTTGCATTACCTATGTGTGAAATGGTCGAGCAAGATATTGGCGTCAAGAGACAATCTTTGACCCGTTTGGGTGAGAGGAATCAAGTTGCCTTGCCTGGATCTATTGTACCGGCTTTGGATATGCCGCCAATTGGATCTGGATTGCGGGTTTTGGTTGTGGACGACGAGCAACTGAATTTACAGGTATTGAACAATCACTTATCCATGGCCGGTTATGTGTTGGAATTAATGAATGATGGTCAAAAAGCGCTTGAGTTTCTGCAAACAAACAAAGTCGACTTAGTGATCCTGGATGTGATGTTACCCAATATGAGTGGTTTTGCTGTGGCAAAGGCTATTCGGGAAACTCAAGATCTGGCTAGTCTGCCGATACTAATGCTTACCGCTCGAACCCAGACCCGGGACCTAATGGAAGGATTCCACTCTGGCGCTAATGACTATCTAATGAAACCGTTTTTGCAGGATGAATTGCTATCTCGTGTACATAACCTGTTGGCGGCCAACCAGGTAAGTGAGCGAAATGAAGAAAACCGGTTATTAAAAGAAGAAGTAGCCCGGCGGATTGAAGCTGAGCAAGCGTTGAAGTCATCTCAGGCCCGCATGACCTCTATGCTTGAAAGTGTAGAAGACGCGATCATCACGATGAATCCATTTGACCAGATCGTGTTCTTTAATCAGGCGGCTCAGCGCAAGCTTGGTTACAACGCAAGTCAGGTAATAGGTTCGGATATCGCCCGAATTATAGATAAAGATGGATTGCGTAAAGCCCTGCAAGAAGGGGCGAATGTTCGGGTGGAAACCAGCCTGAATATTATCCGACATGATGGGGTTCAACTGAAAGCTCAGGCGTTTATCACCCAGGTTAATGGCTCTCAAGCAGATGACGTGACTATAGTGTTGCATGATATTGGCGATATATCTTCGGAGTCTATCATTGTCACGGCTGAAGTGGAGAAAAATACTGTGGTCAAGCAAACGCCGGAGCTGGTGTATCGTCAAACCATAGTTAATATAATGAACGATTCCCTGGCGCTTTGGGAAGGATCAACCAAAAAGAGCAAAATAGCCCTGGCTGATCAAAGTCGGATTTGGAGTGTATATCTGGATCGTAGTTCAGCCCAAACTCGCACCATGGATAAATACTTCCTTGAGCAAACCCTACCGAAGAAACCCAGGTGGCGAGACGTATTACGCACTGGCAGTTATGTGTTGCAGGAAACCAAAAGTGATGGGGAGCTGGCGTTGCGGATACAATCTAATATTACCAATGTGAAAGATTACCTGGGTCTTGAATAAATAACGTTTGACCGATATTTTGGTGCTAATCATTTTGACGACTTAAAGCGGGTCAAATTAAATAAGCCACGGGAATATTTATTCAGAGTTTTTTACAGGCTCAGGATTTTCAGGTGGTTTCATTGCCTCTATCAGCGCGTTGTTTACTTCTTTAATTGCGCCCATTATATGAGCAGTTTCATCTTGTTTTGCTGCCAACATAGATTGTTTTGTCTCCTCATCAAGGCTATCATTTGCATTTAAAGCATCAATTTCTTTTTTTATTTCTACTAATCTCTGCTGTAATTTTTCTAATTGTGCCTTTAGTAATTTAACAAGTACAGGTACATTTTCTTCAGCCTCGGCTTTCGCATCTTCATACCTTTTTACACCTTCGACCGATAAGGTAACAGTACCTTTTTCAGTTGTTTTTTTATCTTGTTCAGAAACTGGTAATTTATCTTGTCCGGCACTTTCTTTTTGTTCCTGTGTTTTTTGTTCAGGTAACTTTATTTGCATATTGGACAGCATATATTGAATTTTGGACATGGTTACCCCTAAGTATTTAGCGTGATATTCATCGGCAATAACTCAGGTAACTTTAATAAAAATCATCTCAGTTGTTCGAGGTGTTTACGGGACGTTAGACATTCGGGTAGGAAGTCGGCTAAATGTAGCAGTAAAATATCACCGCAAGGTGAGGTTTAGTAATGACGGGGACTGCGGGGTAGATTCTTAGGTATATTGGGTACATACTAGCGACCATGCCATTTTGGCTTAGTTTTTCTGGGTAGCCCACTAACCTTTAAAGCTCGCTACTTATACTAACAAGTCATGCTATGCACTTTGTGTAGCGATTATGTCTTATTAGGAATATATGTTGGAATTTTCTGAATACGGAAGTAATAAGGGAAAATTGGTGGTGTATTTTCACGGTGCACCGGGTTCCCCAGAAGAGTGTTCTTTGTTTGATAAATATGCGAAAGAATACAATCTTAATATTATATGCTTCAATCGATTTTCTATTGACCCATATCTGACAGGTGCGGATTACTATCAGCACCTGGCTGAAGGCATCAAAGAGAAAGCTGATGGAGAGGCTGTTGACCTTGTTGGTTTTTCAATAGGGTGCCATGTCGCGTTAGAAGTAAGCTATCTTTTACACATTCGTTAGTACTGCTGGATTCAAGCAATTGGTCTCCAGTTGGGATAGCCCACTATTTAAAGGAATTTATAGAAACTTGCTCTGGTATCGAGTTGATGGAAGGGCTATCCCATTATTCCTGCCTATACGCGGCAACACCAAGAATATGTCGCCAATTAGGAGAGGATAATTAATACACAAATGTACTGTGTATCAGCAGCGTCATAGCAGTCGTTTGATTAATTGTTGAACTGATAAGTGGTTAAAGCACCGCTTTTCTTGTTTTAAATACAATTCAGTCCTTAACACGGAGGGTAAATGGAAAATTTAAAAGTAGAGGAAATTAAAGCTTTCGTACCGGCTAAAGACTTTGAAGTTTCAAAGTCTTTTTACGAGGAAATTGGCTTTAGTAAGGGGTCAGATGCTGGTGGGGTCGCTTATTTTTATTTTGGGGATTCAAGCTTCTTGCTGCAAGATTTCTACGATGAAAATCATGCCAATAACTTTCTAATGCACGTGTTGGTCGAAGATATCGAGTCGTGGCATGCTAAAATTACAGCCTCTGGTGTTATCGAAAAATATGAGGTTAAAGTATCTGATATTTGCGAGCAGCCTTGGAAAATGTTCGATTTTACCATGTCTGACCCTAGTGGTGTCCTTTGGCGGTTTGGTCAAAATATATAGCATGACTATTGGTTTTCACTGATTACTGCCAGTTTGGGAGTGGTAGCAATATTTAGAAATTGAGTACAGTGCAAAATATATCTATTAGTTTTATACATAAAGCATTTGGGTGTAGTTCTTCTGGTTCGACAGTAATTGACTGTAGATTAAACGGTCAGAGCAGCTTCTAACGAGTAGAGTGGGTATTTTTGGTTCTATTGAACAGCCAGACAGGATGAATAACGAGAAAACTATCACCCCCTCTTGTTTTTACGCCCAACTGGTTGCTCTCTCTAGGGTTCTCGTCGATTTAAAGGAACTACACCCAAAGCATTTGTTGAGATTGTCTGCCGGGGTGAGAGCGAATGGCTACGTCGCCGTGCATTGAGAACTTCCTCGTATGGATAAAGTGGTGAAGGTACTTTCCAGGTGTCGCTTCATCAAGGTGATCCAATACTTTCAGGGGGTGGCGCTAACTGAGTTAGTGTATGATTTTTTCACTTACAAGGGGCAGTAAAAGTTTTCATTAACTTGGTTGAAGCAATTATTTGGCCATGACTTTTCCGCCAATCATCTTAAATGCTGGGGTACCGCGGATCAACGTATCTCGAGCAAATACGGCGAGGCAACCCGGGCAGGTGCAGGGGTCTGTGGTGAAATCTTGAGTGATCCTTTCCTTAAAACATTTGACCAAAGCGCCTTTGCCGCCTTTGCGATACTTATAAAGTTGGGTTTTACATTTAGCGCAATAGATATCGACGGTGGAAGTAGGGCCTTTTTTGTTGGGTTTGGCCATAAATAAGTGTACCTGGATTTGTTAATTACAGCCGATTGTATCAGAAGGTCGCCTTGTTTTATGCAATGGGTCGGGTAGGTTGATGCTTTTGACTCCGTATTGATCAGAGTCGAAATAGCAAGAGGAAGTAGGCTGTTATGCCTGTCACTATTGTGTTGACTCGGTATATCGCTCCAGCAAATCTAGCTCCTCAAGCCATCCATTTCTTTCAGCCAATGCTCTATATAAGAATATTTAATTATCTTCGTTGCTGTTTTTTCTTGTCTGAACCATAAGTTATCTAAGCAAGGTATCCAGAACATAGGCTACCAAAATGAATGATTGGAGATATTCTATGAACAAACTACTAGAGCTGTGCGCGCCCGTAGGCAGACTGTTAATCGCCATGATTTTCTTTATGGCTGGCGTCAACAAAGTTTTTTCTTATGAGGGTACCCAGGGTTATATGGAAGCTATGGGTGTGCCTGGCGCTCTATTGCCACTGGTGATCGTTACCGAGGTTGTATTTGGCCTGGCGGTCATCATCGGTTACCAGACTCGGCTGGCTGCTTTTGGTTTGGCTGGGTTTAGTATTCTCTCTGCCATCCTGTTCCATGGGAATTTCAGTGATCAGATGCAAATGATTATGTTTATGAAGAATCTTGCTATCGCTGGAGGTTTAATGATCCTGGTTGCCAATGGCGCCGGAGCTTTCTCCTTGGATAATCGTCTCGCGAAGAATACCTGATAGCTTGGGCGGGGCGTAAAGGCTAATCTAAGTGCCTTCACTAAGCAGGGTACTGGATCACGGGATACGAAACAATTGGTCTATATGGTGGGTTGGAGCCCATCAAATAACGGGTCTAAGGGGAACAATTGTTGCGGCCTCTGTAGGAGCAGGTGCCTTTCTATAAGTGAAGAGGGCGAAGCCCGTGCCCACCGGGTTCGCCGAACGTGCATCCATGCGCTTTACATCTCATCCCTGAGATGGGTTCAGCTTATGTGGACTCCCCATTGTCAGCAAAATAAATATACTAGGGCGGTTAATGCCCATAATGATGTCTGCCGGAGAAGGGCGGCAAGAATATGATCCGGGTCAGCAATTTATTGTCGATGGTGACGAAGCGCTGGCTGAGCTTTGTTCTCTGGGGGGAAGGGCTAACCCAATTACCTCACTTTATTGCCCAAGACTGGCGAGAAACGGATAGTCCGTCTGTTTCCTTATTACAGGCCGCCAAATGACGGTGTCTTTGCCGTTTACCCTAATCGAGAATTCTAGTAACGGGTATGCTTCCTTATTTACAACTGTGCGCGCTGAGAACTTGCTAAAAACGTTAGCCCGGCTTCAAAGCCCATTTGATAATCGGCTTTGAGTGCCTTGTTGCTACTACCTAAAATGCGGCTGGCGAGCATGGTTGGCGGCACAATTTCCATTATGGTTGCGTCACTTGGCGGTGATTCTATGAAATTCACCGCGTCGTTATATGAGGTTTCATGCCGAGTAATAATATTCAGCACCTTGGGGCACCTGTTTTCGTTGCATACCCATGACTTTAATTTGTGCGCCCAGGGGGACTGAGTATTGTGGTGCTCTGGTACCGTTCTAATGACTACAATCTTTTTAGCCCCGAGTTCGTATGCAGCCTGGACTGGCACCGGTAACGTCACACCACCATCAAGATAGAAATCTGAACCTACTCTTACGCCTTTTTTGTACAAAAAAGGTAATGCGCTAGACGCCTTTAACAATGTCATCCAACTATTTGCTTTCGGCTCAAAAAGCGTCGGGCATAAGCCCGTGGCTGTGGTTGCGGAAAAGAGTAGTCGGCGGTTTTTAAGTTGAGACAACGCGCAGTTAATATTTAGCTCATGAGCTGAATCATTCACCTTATTAAAGTACCAGTCGAGATCTACGGCGTGGCCCCCGAGAAGAGATCGTGTCATATTGAAAAATTCTGGCTGACTGGAGAGATCCATGATGGACAGTTTCGCATGGCCAGGTTGTTTTGCGATATAACTGGACAAATTCTGAGCTCCGGCAGACGCTCCTATTAACAAGGCAAAAGGATTAAAATCTTTCGATAACCAACTGTCTAATACTCCAGCGGTGAATATTCCTCTTTGGCCTCCACCCTCAACCACTAAGGCCGTGTCTTTGACTGGATTTGTTGATGCACAGGTAGAGGAGTTAATTGATGAAGTGGTGGCTTTGACTTTCATAGGGGGGTCCGCAATAAATTGGTTGTGGAAAATTAACCCAACTGTCGTGGTTTGTATAATCGAATGATTATTCATTATTGATAGGCACTGGCTATACTTCGTTGCAAACTCGTAAGCCAGTTGTCTTAGACAGCTCCCGCTTACCTGTATATCGAGTACTCTAAGTGGGAGTTTCTGACGAAGATCTAGAATGGTACCTACGCCCTTTTTCCATTGGGCTAGATTATCTTCATTTAGCGCTTTCACCGCTTCATTCCTTGGGTGACCTTCTTCCCATAAGGTGGCGTTTACTCTGGGTGGAATGATGGCTTATAACTTCTTTTTCCTAAGCGTCGTATGGCACGCTTTCGTATCATAAGCCCCGTCGGCTAAAACCTCTATTATCTTTCGGCGTAGTGGATTGCGATGTGGTGCTCAGCACCTCTCGAAGGATTACAGTATTCCACTTCGACTGCTTTACCCACTTACTGATACTGTTGTAATTCGGGCTGCGTAAGGGCACACCATTAGGTTAAAAATAGAATCGATAAACACTTGTCGGGCGCGCAGTGGAAGTGGAAATGATCCCTTAACCATTAGCGCAGTTTCAATAGCCCTATCGGAGAACTGAAAGCCATGGCCACATTTTCCGTGATGTGTAGTACAAGTCCAGCCAGTGGTGGCCGAATCGCCTATCAGAAAATGCGCCAGAAGCAGGTGATATCAAAGCGAGATTATAATCCTTCCATTTGACAATTTTGTTTTTTGCTTTGCCCATCAGAACGGATTTAATGTTCAAATTTAGTTCTCTGGTCGCCGATTTAGAAAAATGTTTCCTGATTTAATCAACAAAGCCGTTTTCCAGTAATAAACTGGCTTGCTGTGCGCGATTAGCCTTGTTGGATAATTAAATATTATGTATTGTCAGATACTTAAGAAAACAAAGCTTGAGATAATCGGTTTGGATACAGGGCATTGTGTATTGAATTTATCGGCTGTTTTAAACACATTGGGTTAACTGTTCGCGCTTTTACTGGTCCAATGAAAAAATCGAGCGTGCTCACTATACAAATGTTAAATGTTAAATGCTAAATCACTATGAAGCATGAATTCTGGGTTGAAGAAGAAGGTCAGATATTTTGTTTGGCTGGGCCACACGGAGACGGTGCCAGAAATCTATTGGAGCCAGGCGGAAATTTGTCATGGGCGTGTGAGACTGAGTCATATTTTGAGGCTATGACTAAGTATTACGATTACATGGACTGGGGAGAATATAAGTCTGATTATCCAGATTAAGGCAAAGAAACTTATAAAAGTCTTGGGTGGAAATAATTGCACTTAAAAAATCACTCACTCGGAGCGGTTTTAAGCTGCTTTCGTTCCACTCAAACAACTTAACACGCGCTCGGTGTTGCTGGCGTTATACGGAGAAGAGGATGTTGGTGAATATCGAAGTCACGCTAGTAAACTCATTTACTAAAAATGGAAAAGGTGGAAACCCTGCGGGTGTTGTTTTTAATGCTGATAAACTATCGGATGCTCAAAAATTAAAAATTGCACAAGCGGTAGGGTATTCAGAAACGGCTTTTGTCTCCAGTGATGACGAAGCTGATTATGAGGTTTCTTTCTTTACTACAGCAGGTGAAGTTGATTTTTGTGGTCATGCAACGCTAGCTACTTTTTCCACTATGTACCAAATAGGTATTCTTACTGCTGGCTCTTATGTTCAACGCACGAAGGCTGGAATGCTGTCAGTGATCATCGAGTCAAATGGTAAGGTAGTAATGGATCAACAATTACCTCGAAAACTAGGTTGTTTTTCATATCAAGACATTTCAAATGTTATTGGTATTGAAAGCAACATACTCGAAAGAACGAAGCTACCTATTGAAGTTGTTTCAACAGGGCTACCTGATGTGATTATTCCTGTTCCTAACGGGTATTTAGATGAAATACAGCCAGATGATGATATTATCGCTGACTTCTGCAAAAAGCATAAAGTTGTTGGTTTTCATGTTTTTGAGATTTGTGAGCCGGAAAGTAAATTCACAGCAAGCTGTCGTAATTTTGCTCCTTTGTTTGGTATCTCAGAAGAATCAGCCACAGGTACCTCTAATGGAGCTTTAGCATGTTATCTTACAGAACATTTAAGTTTAGGTAGTGATTATGTTTTTGAGCAAGGTAGGGCTATGAATTGTACTTCAATAATTACGGCATCTGTTAAGTCTAATGATTCAACGATAATCAATGTAAAAGTTGGTGGTTTTGCAAATAGTATTGGTACTGTTGTAATCCCCGTATAACAAGGCATTAAAGTCGGACTCGTAACAGCTTGCTCGGTTCCACTTCGTTCCACATTTTAGAAAACTATTACTCACCGCTTAATGCGGCGTTACACATCCGAACAAGTTTAGGAATTAGCTTTGGATACGAAGAAAGAACCAAAACCTTTAGATTCAATTGAAATGGGAGATGTTGGCCTAGCTACTAGAGGCCTAAAGGTAAAGCATACGATATTCGATCGAGGCACCTTAGAGGATATATTTCCCTAAGATACTGGAGAAAACCTGGTTAGAGTTTTGCTCAATAAACATGACTCAAAGGTCCTTATTACTGAATATGCAAAGATCAAAAAGGCTTGGTGGTAACAATATATACCATGCCTATGAATTATGATTTACATCATGCCATTTACGGAGATAATCGCCCACCCGCTTTGGTTCACTTATTAGAGGGGCGTTGTTTCAGGAGGCGTTAGTGTGTCTAAATTTCTATTTTCGGTTTTAATATTCCTTTCGTGGGCTATTCAAGCAGAAGATACAGAAGTGTTGACCGTTGACCGGTCATTATCAAAGAGTATAAATTTATCTTTTCCTAACGATAGTAACATTAAGCCTAAAAAAGGCGATTTTGAAATAGTAAACTATGTTCTTATGAGTAATGAGATCGGTGAGCGCTGGAGTGTCATTACACTAACTAATTTATCCTCTGGTAATCGTAACTTAGAACGTGATCATTTAATGGCACTATTTGCTGATGGTAGTCGTAAAAGTCCTCTCGAATATAATCTATCTTTCATGGGGAAAGAAACGCAGTCGATTACTGTTTCGTTTGGAGAACATAAGTTTCCAATATTAAGAATATATTCAAGTAATTAAATTTAGCAGAGAGTAAAACGTTATGAGGGGAACTATATCGAAAGTAGTTCTAAAGGGATTCATCATAGTTTCATCGGATGATTTATCTGCTGTTCGGTGTGAACTGATAAACCATCAAGATCTAACACGTAATGAGACAGGATGCTTAGTTTTTGAAGTAGTTAAATCTGAAAATAACCCTAACCGTTTCTATGTTTATGAAGAGATCAGAGATAAAGCTGTATTTGAAACGCACCAAGCAAGGGTAAAAATCTCCAATTGAGGTAAAGTGTCAGAAAGTGTGGAAAGACATTACCAAGTATTTAAGTAAGTGTATAACAAGGCGCAGAAATTTGGCCTCGAGATTAAACGGGATTTCGTACTTATGGTTAGACTTGCAACTATGGATGACTTAGAAGCTGCCCTTAATTTATACAAAGAGCTTCGTACTTTTAACCCAAGCCTAGGTAGTAGTTTTGCTCGAACAAAATGGGCCGAGTTAATCGGAGATACTCAAACTTATATTGTTGTTGCTGAACTTGATGGTGAATTAGCTTCAACTTGTGCGTTGGGTATAAATAATAGTATCGCTAATGGAGCAAGACCATTTGCAATTATTGAGCATGTCATAACTTCCAGTAAGTTACGTAGGCAGGGTTTAAGTCGCCAAGTCCTTGAATTTTCTATATCACTTGCTTGGCAAAAAGACTGTTATAAAGTTATGCTACTTTCAGACGAAGAATTACGTACAGCTCATGCTCTATATGAATCAGTAGGGTTTAAAGGCGGGGTTGAAAAAGGATTTGTAATTAAATCTCCCGTTTAGTTAGTCACTAAAACAGATCAACTATAGTTTAGTTGTTAACTACGTTAATTATTGCAGTTAATTATATTTATCCGATTTAATGAGCACTTTATATCATCACATTCTGTCAATAATCTCTAGTGGATGTGTGGAATAATAAAAAGTAAATTTTTTCAGTATTAAAACTCCGTTCTCCTAAGAAGTTTTAAGCAGTGTCTTAAATACATGGTTTCATTTGTAAAAAAAATATCAGTATTGCTGAAAACATTAAATCCGTAGGGTTGATTTTAATTCATACAAAGTTTTAGCTTTCGGTATATTTTAAATGTAGAACATGTTTCAACCTAACTTAGTGGTGATGACTATTTTACAGGTAGCAATACCATTTAGACGGAGAAGGAAAAGTAGGCGTAACTTAAAGGTATATACAAAATAGGATATTGTCCTGAAGAGTAGCGATTACTTTATAAAACCAGTTGCTGATGACTAGGATGGTAAGCCAAATAATGTTGTTTTGATACATTGATCATGTATATAATGCAAATTAAGCTTTGTGTTTCTTGAGAGTTATTTAAAATGAAACGACCTTTTATTACTGAAAAATATGATCGTGTAAAATTGGTAGTCAGGTGTGCAATCTTAGAGGTTGCTTAGTGTAAGCTAGGGGGGTATTTCTAGAAGATCATGTAAGTCCCACTGATTCAGGAAATCCTTTAGGCATAAAAATTGCTCTTGATATGATGTTTATAACGTATGTCAGCGTGTATTTAAATACGGTGCTATTGAACTAATGTCATCTGAAACAAACCTTGTGGATAAATGTTTTCCTATGCTCTCAGGCCATTTTTGGATTATTATAATCATGTACTCCCGTAGGAAGTATTTAGCTAGTCGTTTCACGACTAAATAGCATTAATATACCTATTGGTAGGTATTAAATAGTTATATTTATAAGGATAGTTAAGCGCATGTATAGGAAATCAACAATATTATCAATTATTTCTTTTGTAGCTGGTTTTCTTCCTTTGCTTATTACATTTCTAGCTTCAGTAATAGCCAAGAGTAATAGCTGTAAACTACATGAAGGTTATAGTAATCCTTGTATTATTTTTGGTGTGGATATTGGTGATGCTCTATATGCTATGGGTATTATGCTGTGGCTTTCACTTGTTACGCTTCCTATTGGTATTGTTGGAATTGTTATTAGTTTGATTTGGGCTGTTAGAATAAAAATTTCGTCACTCCGAAAAAAGTAAATGTTACAGGTAATTCAAGTGGAACTTTCACAGTTCTCTGGTTCCGCTTCACTTCAAATTTTGGAAAACTGTAAAAGCCCTTGATGAGGGTATTAGGCATTAAATGGAACCCATCAAACCTGGGTAACAGATCTATTGGGTTTGGTAGGAGCGGAATCCATCTCAGGGATGAGATGTAAAGCGGATGGATGCACGTTCGGCGAACCTTGCTGGCTTACGCTTCGCCCTTTTTGCCTATAAAGAGGCATCTGTTCCTTCAAAGGCCGCAACAATTGTTACCCTTAGACCGTTATTTAATGGGTTCGATGATGAGAGATAAAAACTTACTAGTTATGTTTTAAGGAAGTCGAGTGAAGATTAAACAAGCAAATGAGGAAGATCTATCTCAAATATCTGGCTGGTTCTCAACTGAGGCCGAAGCCACAAGGTGGGGTGGTCCATCAATTCCTTTCCCACTAGATTTGGAAAAGCTAAAGGTTGCAATAAGCTGGAATGATACTGATTCTTATGCATTTATAAACCAAACAGGGCATCTGATTGGCTTTGCTCAAGTATTTCATAGATTCGGATATAAACACTTAGGTCGAATTGTCATCTCTCCCAATATGCGCGGAAAAGGCATTGGATATAAATTAATGAACACTCTTATTGAGTCTACAGCAAACGATGGTTTAGATTATTCTCTGTTTGTATACGGAAATAATTCCCCTGCAAAAAAGTTGTATGAAAACCTTGGTTTTTTAGCTCATGATTACCCTGACAAAATAGACCATATTGAAGGGTGTTTATTTATGGTAAAACATAATAAATTTTTTTAAGAAATTGAAACCACGGCACGGTAGTCTCCTAAGCTAAAGAATTAAAGAAAAGGAAAAATGTCGTATCAATGAGTGCTTATATATTAATTAGAATTAAAGTTGATTATCCATCCAAATTTAAAAGTTACCAAGAGGTGGCGAAGTTGTTTCGTTGGAGGGTGAAGGTGAAACCAGGCGAATAGTAGTTATAGAATTTTATTCTTTAGAACAAGAAAAATTTTCTACTATTCTGAAGAATATTCAAATGCTATTAAACTACGTAATAAAGTTGCAGAGTTTGAAATGTGTGCAGTTAATGGACTAACTAGTGCCCATCCTGAAACTCATATATTTATTCTTCCGTCATATTCTTAGCATCCAAACTTATCGTTTTACAAATGCTTCAAGTTAGTCACCATTATTACAACGAACTCAGTCATTGTCAGCTTGCCTGGCAATCCAGTGTCTTTTAGCGCACACAGAGATCGCGGTAAAGCCGCTGGATTCCGAGATGTCGGACCACCCCGTGCGAGGGAATGACAGAATCGACGTTTCAGGACGGGCACTAACTAGTGAAATCATTTAATAATGCGCAGTGTTCAGGCCTGCGGTCACTGTCACATTTGTTGCCAAAACGGCAACAAAATTGACATCAAGCTTCGGCTATTGTGATATCCGAGCTAGCCATAGTGTTCTATCGCTCGATAGGCGTCACGTTGTTGAACTTTGTTTAGGTAGGTCCTGATATTGGGGTAATCAGTCAATAGTTTAATATTATCGGCAAACTCCAACACTATTCTCATCATTATGTCGGCGGCAGTAAACTCATCACCAGCGAAGTAAGGGTGGCTTGCAAGCGTTGCGTCGATATAAGTTAAATCCAGCGCTAACTCTTTAGCTATGTAATTATCCAGTGGTTGTCCATTGCGTTTTTCCATATTCAAAAACAACTGAGTGATCACGGGTAATGCCAGCGATCCTTCGGCAAAGTGTAACCACTCCAGATAGGAATAATAGTTTGCCGAATTCCGTTGTGGTTGAAGAGTGGAGTTAGCGGCTTTCGATAGGAGGTATTCCATTATTGCGCCAGATTCACACAGGGTTATCTGGTTATCTTTAATCATCGGAGCCTTGCCCAACGGATGTACTGCTTTTAAAGTATCGGGTGCCAGATGTGTTTGTTGGTCTCGCTGATGAATGACGATTTGATAGGGAGTTTTCAGCTCTTCCAGCAGCCAGAGTACGCGCTTGGAGCGGGATTGGTTGAGGTGGTGAACGGTAATCATAAAGCCCTGCTAGTTGGTATAGGTGAAATTGAAATGGCGCAGGCAGAGCTGCGCCGAATAAGGTTAAACTGCCGCTTCCAAGATCTGACGGCTTACTGCCAGTGTGATGTCGCGCTTCTCGCCTAATGCTGTCATCCCGTGCAGCTCAAGCTGCTCGACCAGGTTGTCTATAGCGGCCCCGTCCAGATCCACATCAGTTAGACGGGTAGGTACCCCCATCTGATTGAAGAAGTTTTCGGTCAGGCGAATAGCTTGATCAATTCGCTGTGTATCATCGCCTTCGCGGATGTTCCAAACACGCTCTGCATATTGAAGCAGTTTGTCGTGTTTTGCTTCGCGGCATACTTTCATCACAGCAGGTAATACTATGGACAATGTTCGAGCATGGTCGATGCCGTGTGCGGCCGTTAGCTCGTGACCAATCATATGGGTTGCCCAATCCTGTGGTACACCGGCACCAATCAGGCCGTTAAGGGCCATAGTTGCAGACCACATAATGTTGGCCCGAACAGCAAGATCTTCCTTGGTTTCTGCCCTGAGTGCTTTTGGCCCTTCTTCAATCAATATGTTAAGCAGGCTCTCCGAGAAACGGTCCTGTACTTGGGCGTTAACCGGGTAAGTCAGGTATTGTTCCATGGTATGTACAAACGCATCAACCACTCCGTTACTGATCTGGCGGTCCGATAAGCTTAAAGTAACCGCGGGATCTAACACGGCAAACAATGGGCGAACTAGGGGGCTCATAAAGGGTAGTTTGTGGCCATCTCTGGTTACTACTGAGCCGGTATTGGATTCTGAGCCGGTGGCTGGCAAGGTGAGCACTGCGCCAATTGGCAAAGCCTGTTCAACGGGGTGACCCTTGGCGACAATATCCCACGAGTCTTCGCCCTGATATAACGCGGCTGCTGCAATAAACTTGGTGCCGTCCACGACTGAGCCGCCGCCAACCGCAAGCAAATAATCAACCTGGTTTTCCTTAATAACGTCTACCGCCTTGATTAAGGTGTCGTAGCTTGGGTTTGGCTCAATACCTGAAAATTCACACCAGTTGTGGTTGGCGAGAGCGGTTTTTACTTGATCGTATACGCCGTTATTTTTGATGGAGCCGCCGCCATATAACACGAGAACCTTAGCATCAACCGGAATTTCAGTACTGATGGCGCTGATCTGGCCTTGGCCAAAGTGAATGCGGGTTGGGTTATGAAAAGAAAAATTCATTATGTTTAGCCTTATTTGTTTAATTTGGGTCGTTAATTTCCATCCAGGATCGCCGGCGATGGAGCAATTTTAAATGAATTAACGTATGCCCTTTTCTCAGGAGATAATGCGATGCCTTTTTCAGAAGGCTCGCTAAACAAGTTCGGTTCTTATGAGAACACAAGCCGGCTTGTCTATTCCTTGCTTTAAGGTGGAAACCAAGTTACTTGGCCGCTAGGCTCGCCAGTAATGCTGTTGCAACCGGTTCGGACGATGCCGGGTTCTGTCCTGTGATAAGCAAGCCATCTTTAATTGCTAGCGGCATCCAGTCATCGGTTTTCTGATAGTTAGCCCCTCGCGTTTTGAGCTCATCTTCCAATAAAAAAGGAACGATGCCGGTTAGTTGCACGGCGTCTTCTTCACTATTGCTAAAACCTGTGATGGACTTTTCTTTTACCAGGTATTCGCCATTTGGCTGTTTGACATTCAAAAAGGCTGCGGTGGCATGGCAAACCGCAGACACAGGCTTATCTTCTTGAACGAACTTTTCTATAAGCTCAATAGACTGCGGGTTGTCGGTCAGGTCCCACAAAGGGCCGTGTCCTCCGGGGTAAAAAACCGCGTCAAATTCAGTCGGGTCGATATCACCCAATTTGACGCTATTGGCCAATGCTTGCTTTGCTACTTCATCGCTATCCAAGCGCTTGGTGGCCTGGGTTTGAAAGTCCGCCAGTTCGCTCTTTGGATCGATTGGTGGATGTCCTCCGGCGGGTGAAGCCAGGGTAACGTTTGCACCGGCATCGATAAAGACATAATACGGGGCGGCAAACTCTTCGACCCAGAATCCGGTTTTCTCGCCACTGTCACCAAGTTGGTCGTGAGAGGTTAACACCATTAAGATTTTTTTTATGCGTGTTGTCATGTCATTGCTCCAATTAAATCCGGGTAGCAAAAGCGATGTTTTTCTATCGCTAGCTTTACCATAAGAAGCAGTCTATTCCTTAAAATATGCTTATACAATGCAGATAAAATTGAATTCATTGGTTTAATAATTGATACAATCTATGAGTTACTTAGCCACAGAGAAGGTTTAGATTTTGAGTGTGCCATTTGAACAGTTAAAGAGCATGGTGGTGTTTGCTCAGGTGGTAGAGCAGGGCAGTTTAAGTGCGGCTGCCAGACATATTGGTCTATCGCGGGCGGTAGTGAGTTACCATATTAAGAAACTTGAAACGCACCTTGCGGTGAAGTTGTTAAACCGCTCTACTCGAAGCTTTACTCTGACGGAGGCTGGTAAGCTGTATTACGAACGCTGCCATAAAATCGCCGAAGAGGCGGAAGCTGCCAATCAGCAAATTGAAAACTTAAAGAATGAGCCGGAAGGACTGCTGAAAATCACCTGCCCGGTGAATGCAGGCCTACAGACAATAGTCCCGGCATTAAACACATTTAAAAAACTCTACCCTAAGATAGAGCTGGATGTGATGCTGACCGACGAGGTGGTTAACCTTATTCAGGAAGGTATTGATTTGGCTATACGTGGTGCACCGCTGCCGGATTCCGGCCTGCAAGCCAGTAAATTGTGGACTCTTCGCACCTGTTTATGTGGTTCTCCAGATTACCTTAATCGAAATGGTCGTCCGGTAAGTCCGGCAGACTTAGCGGAACATAGTTGGGTTATATACAAACTCACCTCCGGCTCGCTGAAGCTACAAAAAGGAAATCGAAGCTTTGAGATAAAAATGTCGGGTGGCGTAAGCACTAATAATGCGGCGGCGCGAACCGCATTTGTAGAGGGAGGGCATGGACTTGGCCGCATTCCTTTTTATGACGCGATGCCAAAGGTTAAACAGGGGACACTTGAAGTGGTATTGGATGATTATAATTTGCCTGACATCAATATATACGGTGTGTTTACTCAGGGAGGAGCTAGCTCTAAGAAGCTAAGGCTTTTAGTAGATTACCTGAAAGACTATTACGCTAAGCGGGACAGGTTAAGCTAAGCGAAGAGGAAGTTCCTTAAACTTTGTCAACTAAGAGTTCTTCATGATGGGGTGTAGTCCCCCGGCTACTCGTACTTGCTTGAATCTATAGTTTTTTGTAGGTCTTATTAGTTCAAAACAGGATCAGAGATTAGCAAGGTGATAAGTAACGATAAGAATGCCGCCTAGCAAGTGGGGTCTCACTGAAAACAGTATTTCATAAAATAAATCAATGCCTTGTGTGTGTTGATTAAGCCTGCCAATGACATAGTAGCAAACTATAACATTCCTTAAATTAGCTGGCTGTTTACTGTCCGCTGACGTGTTTTGTCGTGGGCAATTTTATCATGGATTAATTCATTCCAAATCAGAATAAAAGTAATTCCAAATTAGGTATTTAACAATTACATGATAATAAATATAGTTAGTCCATCGAAGGAAATGTGACGCAAGTCACCTAATTCTTCAACCTAACAGCCAACTAAATTATAAGTAATTAAGGAAATTATCATGAATAGGTCTATTCTCGCTACCGTAACTGCCATCTCTCTATACGCTGTTAGCGGCGCTGTATTTGCTGCCGGAAATGCTCAGGCCCACGCACTGTCTGACGCTAATACTGAAGTAAGCTACAGTGAAGCCATTGCTGAGCAGGCTCGACTGAACAATATCGCGGCCCCGGTTAATAATACAAACCTAGTAATTAAAGACTATTCCGTAGATGAAGATGAAAGCTTCGCTACCCGTAAAGCCGAGCAAGCTCGCCTGAAATCACTGGCAGGCAAAGAGTACAAGGATTATGTTGAAAACCAATTTAAGCCGGTCACCCCTCATGATGATCCTCGTGGTACCGCATGGGCTGAAAGCCGCAGAAGTTAAATTTGTTTTGTATACGACTCAGTTCTCGTACTGAGTCTAAATATCTCCTGATGAGTAACCTGACTTCTTTGAGCTACTGGTTCCCTGTGTTGAAGTAGCAGCCTTTACCGAGTTCTAGGGTTATCGGTAAAAGTTTTTTACTTTGGGTTTGACTGGACTAGCTTTAGGCCTTTGCAAAACGGTAAATTTCGCGTTTTATGAATATGACTGAAGAACGAATGTGTGTGTTTCAGGATGGACACTAGCCTGGTCACCCAGTGACTTGTGAGATCACTGGATATTCAAGGCTTGATGTGACGATATAGCTGCTGAGTTATCCTCGATCAGACGGGTAAGGGATTAACCCAGAACTTTTGTTTTTTCCCACTGCATAGCCTGGTTGCTTCTTCCAAAGATATCCTTGCTACTTACATGAGTTGTTGGGTTAACTCGCCCACTGCTTTGCAGTGCTTCTGCGACATTGGAATGGATCCGCTTAAACGGAGAGCCATCCTCACAGGACAGAGAGTGTCCAGCAGCGAAATATTCGCGCTGGTATTTTTTCGCGACATATAACGTGATTTCGTGTGTTGTGAATGTGTCCCTCATGTCACTAATCGAATCGACTATTTTGCTTTTTAAGGTTTGCACTGCTTCAGGTAGCGAAGACATTTCTAACTCGACTTATTAATTAATGACTTAATAGGGTAGCGTCAACACTGTTTAATATCAATAAGCTCAGTAGTGAAAAATATCTCTATTAATTCTCCCGGTCCCATCAACTCACAAAACATCGGAAACAATTGTTGCTTTCTTTATAACAACAGATTCTTTTTATAGGTGAATAAAGTCATGTGAAAGCCAGCAAAGCTCAGGGAGCAAATACAGTAACAGATCAATTTTGCTCAGTTAATCGGCTTTGACCGGCCAGTTTTGCTAAATCCTACCGGCTAAGTTTTGTCTAAGCTCTGCTGTTAGTTTCCACCAACCACCCCTGAGTGATCCTCGGAATTACACCTGTGGTTAACCAGATCTACAAAGTCCAATAAATGGCAGCCCTTCCTGGGACGATCTGTACTCGCTCAGAAAATAGCTGGCGGGCGAGAAGTATCCATGTGTCAAATTATTCCAATATGGAATAAAAGTAATTCTATAAGCAGTATTTAATAAGTTTTTTGGAATGAGTATAGTTAACCCATCGAAGAAAACGAGACTCAGGTCGCTAAAGTTCTTCAATTAAACAGTCAATCAAATTATAAGTGCTTAAGGAATAAATCATGAATAAGTCTATTATCGCTACTGTAACCGTCATATCTCTTTACGCTGTAAGCGGCGCTGTATTTGCTGCTGGTGGAAGTGCCCAGGCCCACAATATCTCAAATGCAAATACCGAAATTAGCTTCAGTGAGGCGGTTGCCGAACAGGCTCGACTGAACAATATTGTGACTCCGGTTAGCAACACCAGCATATCGTTCAAAGACTATTCCGTCGATGAAGATGAAAGCTTGGCTACACGTAAAGCTGAACAAGCTCGACTCAAGTCTCAGGAAGGTAAGGAATACAAGCAGCTTGTTGAAAACAAATTTAAGCCTGTAACTCCCTATGACGAGCCTCGCGGAATTGCATGGGCTGAAAGCCGCAGAGGTTAAAACGGCTTAAAGGCAACGGCCTTCACCAAACTCTTGGGGTTGGTAAGGCCGTTTTTTGATCTTAATACCTCGCCTTGCGATTACCTTCAGCAGGGCGTCAATAACGGGGAATAAACCTAAGATCACCAGGGTAAGGGCAATGAAGTAACCGATATATCGGCTTGCTACGCCTGAAAGTAGTATGACCCCATTGTTCTGGCTAAAGGTTGTATTGGGGAAGGTATTAAAAGCAGCGGGCAATATGGAGTTGATACAGTCTGCTAACACATCGCCTTTGATTCTGGACAAGTCGCCCGTCCCTTTATAGGTTGCTGGGATGTAAGGTTGTTAGCTGTAAAGTCGCCGATATTTTCTGACCTGTTGGATAACTGATCTATAAAAGGAAAAAGCTGACCAAAAGTCGGATATTGGCACAAAAAAAGGTGCCAGAAAGGCACCTTTGAATTGCAAGAATTGTATTTCTATTTTTATTTGTAAACCATTTCGCCTTTAGGAGCGTATGCGTTTACATTTATTGGGCTGTTGGCTTCCATATATTCTTTCAATACTTCAGCGTCAACAAAGCCGGTGTTTACGTGACCTGGGTGAGAAGTGACTTTTGGATAGCCATCACCACCGGCAGCGTTATAGCTAGGTACGCTGAAGCGGTAAGTTTTGTTTGTGTCGATAGCTTTGCCACCAATTTTAACATCGCTTACTTGGCCGCCTGAAACTGTCATCGAGATGCCAGCGAACTGAGCGTAAGCGCCCGAATCAACAGGTTTGGTTGCTACCACATTCAGGTAATCCAGTACTTCGGCACCCGTCATATCTGTGTAAGTGACGATATTGGCAAATGGTTGCACAGTTAATACGTCTTTATATGTTACATCGCCACCTTCAATGGAATCACGCACACCACCAGAGTTCATGACCGCAAAGTCAGCTTTAGTACGCTGCATGTGAGCAGTTGCAATCAGACGACCTAGGTTTGTTTGGTTGAAGCGAACGACATTACGGTCGCCTTCCAGACGGTCATTGGTTTCAGCAATTTTCACACTTAGCTGCTCCTGACCTTTTTCCTGGTAAGGCTTAAGGAAAGCGGCGACTTCGGGGTTTTGAGCAATCTCTTCCCCAATTAGTACACGCTTTTTCTTGCCGTCAACTTTGATTTTCTTTTTCAGGTTAACCGGGATCAGGTCATAGCTGACCAGTTCAAGTTCACCGTTGCGGAATTCATAATCGGCGCGACCAACATATTTACCCCACTCATGTGCCTGAACAATCCAGGTGCCGTTTTGCTGATCGGGCTTACATTCGTCACTTGGCGTAAATTTTTGCTTGGTTACATTCGGGCCTTCCATACACACAGGCTCTTGCGAGTGACCGCCAATGATCATATCCAGATCGCCCGGCTTAAGATAACGCGCCAGGGCTACATCGCCCGGCGCATTGATGCCGCGCTTACCATTTTCGTAGTGACCCATATGGGTAGCCGCGAAAATCAGGTCTGGCTTTTCAGTTTTTTGCAGTTCGGCGATCAGTTTTTTCGCTTCCGCTTTTGGATCGTGGAAATCAATGCCGCTGATAAATTCCGGGTTACCGATTTTGGCTGTGTCTTCTGTTGTCAGGCCAATAACGGCAATTTTAATACCTTGTTTGACGAAGATTTGATAAGGCTGGAAAAGACGCTTGCCGGTTTTCTTGTCGTAGATATTGGCGGACAGCATAGGGAACTCAGCCCAATCTTGCTGCTTGTTTAATACCTCAAGCGGGTTATCGAATTCGTGGTTACCCAGGGCCATTGCGTCATAACCCAGCATGTTCATGCCTTTAAAGTCTGGCTCGGCATCCTGAAGATCTGATTCAGGTACACCTGTATTAATGTCACCACCAGAAAGAAGCAGTACGCTGCCACCATCGGCGCGGATCTCTGCTCTTAGGCTATCTAGCAGGGTTTTACGCGCCGCCATACCGTATTCACCATATTTGTTTGGCCAGAAGCGGCCATGGTGATCGTTAGTATGCAGGACGGTTAACTTGTAAGTGGTGTCTTTGTCCCAGCTTGGCTCTGCCGCCATTTGAGACGCACAACCTGAAGTCAACGTAACTAGTGCAGCGCTCACTGCAAGTTTTATCGATAATCCCTTTCTCACTGTTTTCACCTTACTTCCGGTTTTTGCCCGGAATGAATATTGCTAGAATCGCTAACTAAAGAAGCCCGGCATTGGAATATGCTGGGCTGCATTGTCTACGGTATAAAAAGCAACACTCCTTCGGAGCGATATGCTTTTGTTTTTTATTTTTCTGTGATTTTATACTACATATGTCTGGATAATCGCAACGATTGTTATGTTAAAAACTCATGAACGCTCGCTAATTAGCCAATTCCAATTCAGACCTTTGAACGCGATCACATTAAGATCGGATCCTTTTTTGTTTTACATACTAACTGGCATTGTTATCAAGGGTAAAGTTAATGTTAAAACAATGTGAGCGAGGTCGAGGCACCTATAAACTGAGCGAGTTTATGTATTGCTTTGCTTGTCGTGGAGAGCTGAGTCGGACAAATTGAATATGGGCAAATTGACCTTCTTGTATCATCGACTGGTATTTGAGCCGGTTAGGCTTGTAGGTTTTTAGCGTCCATAAAATGATGGAATCCTTGCTTAAAAAGCTCTTTCGAAAGGTTTCTCTGTTACCTGTTCCCGGCCAGAGCTCCCTGCCAGATACAGAACGCTTTATTGCTCTGCTTACGGCTTGGTACAAAGTACGTATAAAGGAATAATCTAGCCAGATAACGACTTGTACCGATTGCCATTTTACCGGAATTGAGCGGGTGTAGTTACCATCCAGCACCCAGGACTCGGGATTAAGTCGTGACTTTAGGTCGGATAAAAAAGTGTCATCGTCAGGCCATTACCAGTTGGGTCCCCAAAATATTTGGTCCATCTCTATATGTTCTATGGCGAGTTTTTCCGCCAAAGCTTTACTGAACGTAGATTTTCCACTGCCGCTGGTACCGACAACATTCAGCTTCATTGTTTTATTCCTTTAACTGGAGGCTTAGGGGAACGATTGTTTGCTACAGCTCAAGCACCAAGCGCAACATATCTTTGTGTTGAATACCACTCTCGAAAATAGGCTCATCGTAGTTGATTAAAAAGAAGTCTTTATCAATCGAGTCGACTCGAAACCCGGCGCGCTGATAAAAGGTCAACTGATAACCAAAGGTACCTGTGCCTAGTTCGATATGCTTAATACCCTGCCACTTTGATTCCGTTATTACATGTTGGAGCAAAGCAGTACCCACACCTTTTGCTTGCGCATCAGCTGACACAGCTATGTTAAATATCTCAGTAGTACCTGATGTCGAGGTGTTTAACACACAAACTCCAACTACTTTATCCGTATTCTCTGCGACATAGCAGCTTGCCTTATTAAGGTACTTTTTAATATTGGTTTCACTCGGGTCGGCGTCGAGCAATAGATCCATTGGCACCAGGTCCGGTGGAATAGTGCGGAAGGTTAACGCCAGAACCTTGGTTTGTTTGCTAGTGCTCATTTTTTTCCTGTGGTTTTATTAGTATAACCTGCGAACGTCTGGGTGGTTATAGCAGGCATTTTCATGAAAAATGTCTGCCAGGTAACCCGCTAATTCGCTTTCTTCGAGCCATGAAGGGATAGCGACGTCGTAAACCCGGACTCGCATAGAAGTATCTGACTCAACATATAGCAACCACTCGCCCTTTTTACGCTGTACGGACATACCTTTACCAAACACATTGAATTTGAGAAGCATGAATACGCCTTTATATAAGGAGTTGTGAGTACTGCTTAGCCTAAGTCGGTTGCTGTATAATTTGAAACATGAAGTTCTCAAAAAGCTACTCTATGTACTGTCCCAAGTCCAGCATATGGGCAATGTCTGAGCCTGCCCACTACTGACCCAGCAAGTGATCTAACGCGTGTAATGACAAAATTTATGAATATGCGGCCAGCTCCTTTTCCGTTTGAGTGGCTGTTTCTTTTCTTGATACAACCTCAAGTTTTCCTGCGACCAGGTGCCAGTGAGAGTGGTACGGCACAGGGCATAATGATGTACTCCAAAACCTGCTAATGGATGAAGTCGATGAATGACTCACGTATAGTTACTCGGCCGCGATGGAGGTGTTCCGTTGATTTACACCGACTTTAATACCAGCGGTGTTTTAGATTCAAGCTAACGACCGAGGTGACACTACGCCTGGAATGGTCCGCGAATGGCCAGAATGATAAAGTTTCATATCGAATTGAAACCTAAGTCCGCTATTATGTTGTTTATTTCTGCGGACTAGCGCGGTGCTTGAGTTCGAGTATTTAACGTTATTTAGTGGTTTTCATCCCCATTTATTGATAAATGAGTAGAACTGGAGCCATTTCTATTCTTGGCAACATCTAATGGTCGTAGTTAATTCGTGGTTTATGTGATTTTCGGCAGGCGAAGTGATGCAAGTGAGATAAGGATATTTTATATGAATAAGATTTATGTGGTACGCCATGGCGAGTCAACTTGGAATGCAGAGAAAAAGTGGGCTGGTAGTGCGAACCCTCCGTTGACAGAGAAAGGACGTAAGCAGGCGAAAGAAGCGTGCTGCCAACTAAGCCAGTTTAACTTTGCTTACGTTAGCAGCTCTTCCCTGCAGCGAGCTCGCGAAACAGCGTCGATTATCAGCAACGAACTAAGCCTGAAGGTACTGCAACCAATCGACGAACTGAATGAAAGAGACTTTGGCGATATTACCGGACTGTCTGGGACTGCGGCCCAGGAAAAATATCCTCGTTTTGTGGACGATTGGAATTCCGGTAAGCCCGGAAAGGCGCCAGGCGGAGAAGCGTGGACTGACTTCGTTAAGCGGGTTAATAGTGGCCTGAGGCAACTTTCTTCTGTACCAGGAAATGTACTGGTTGTGGCCCATATGGGAGTGCTACGCGCTATAGATTATAGCCTGGAGCAGGAACAAAAACGGCATGAAAACCTGGCGGGGATCTGGTTAGATGCAAACGACCTCCCGGCAGATCTTGAATTGCTTGATACTCCTGAACCTGCTCTGGAAGGCTAATCAAAGAGTAAACGGCGATGTTGCTACCCGCGCAATATTGAATATGTTTCTTGTCCGTTAAACAGCTCCGCAATGCCGGAGCCCCCTTGGTAAACCAGCGCAAGCATAAACCCAACTAAAACATATTTGATCAGGCTGCGATAACGCGCGTCGTCAATGCTGCTTTGTAATTTTAGCCCTATGGTCAGGCCTATAATTGCAGCACCAAGGACCATGACTAGCTCCTCAATTACAATGTCATCCGTTGAGTAATGTACCGACAACATACCCAGTTGCATAAGCTTCCCAAGTAGGAAGCAGGCATTAGAAACAATTATTACCTGTCTGGATGATTTAGTAACTTGCAGCAAATAGATCATCAGTATGGGCGCTATCGCGTTTGTAGCACCCCCTATGATGCCTGCGAGGCTGCCCATAACAATGGCAAACAGCGCAGGGTTATTGGTAAGCTGGGTTGAATATTGCTTGAGTTTATTGGAAAAAAGATAAAGGCATATAGTCGCAGCGAGTAGCAGCTTCAAAAGATCTGGGTTTGCCAAGATAAGCACCCAAGATCCAAATAGGCTGCCAATAGTGGTAACAAATATTACTAGTCGATATTGGAGGATGGTTTGTTTTAAATGCTCACCCTTTAGAAGGCTAACAATAATAATGACCAGTGATGGAATAAGTGTGAGCAGCACTGCGGTCTTTAAATCATACACCAAAGCCAGAATTGGAGTGGATAACATCGGGAATCCAAACCCAAGAGCCCCGTGAATAGACCCTGCCAATAGAATTAGAAACATGGCGAAAATCAAGATCTCAATAGTCATAATAACCCCTAATCAATGAACTGCCCCGCTGAGCCGAATTTTTTAGATGCCATTTCATCTCTTGATTTTTTGAGCAGATAGGTATCGATGGCTATCGAGCAAAAACATTGAATGCTCCTAAGCGAAGTTGCCCAATCTATTAGGTGAAGTGAAGGCATAGTAAGAAGTGCAGTGGCTAAAGGTCTGAACAAATTAATTGCTGACAACATAAAAGTCAAATAGTTTACATTCTCATTGGGTGGTGTGATTTGACTGTTCATTTCTTCATTAGTGATTTGAATTAGAAAGTGTGGAGTCGGCAGAATATATGAAATTAGATAATTGCTAACTTCTTGTGCCGACCCATTGTAGGTTTTATCGGAAGCGTTGCTACTTTTGTTTGGGTCTAAAGGGCTTGATCACAGTTTCATCGCACTCCAGAAAGGGGCCTTCCATCAAATCTATGCAATATGGAATGGCAGGGAACACGGCATCCAGGCATTCACGAATTGATTTTGGCTTACCTGGTAAGTTGACAATAAGGGAATCACCTCTGAGCCCGGCAGTTTGACGGGACAAAATAGCGGTTGGAACAAATTTAAGTGACTCCGCACGCATTAACTCGCCAAAACCTGGCATCATGCGATCGCACACCAGTTCGGTGGCCTCCGGAGTGACATCTCGCTTGGCCGGACCTGTGCCGCCTGTGGTCACTATCAGACTACAATTCAGCTCATCTGCCATCTTAATAAGCGTTGCGGCAATAACGTCTTGCTCATCAGGAATGACTTCATACACAGGCTCCCATTCCGATACCAGATAGTCATTGAGAGTTTCGATGATGGCTTTACCGGAAATATCATCATAGATACCTGCGCTGGCTCGATCACTCACGGTAACAATGCCGATTTTTGCTTTACTCATTTTTAATCCTTTATATCTTAAGCTGTTTTGCCACTGAACAATGGATGGCACAACAATTAGGCTATTTAAAGCCAGCCTTATATGCCAACTGTTGACGAAATGTACGAATAACGAAAAGTTAACACAGAAAATTGTTGGGAGAATTGATAATGATCGATTACAAGAGATATAACCCTGAGTGACAGCGCTAAAAATGTCCTTAAGCTTGCTTTATAGGTTTTGAGAGCGGAGGGCTCCTATGGCAAGCTGTATCAACCGAGCAACAGGTTGATTCATTCGTCACCAGAACGCCTATTCCTACTTTCATTTTTTTTACTCATCAGATTGATGATCCACTCAAACAATACGAAGACTTTATCCTGAAAAAACAGTAGCAAAACCAAAGGCAGGATGATCAAGCCAAGAATAATGACAATGGTAAATAGGGGTGAGAAATCAAGCATAGTTCCGCGTCGCAGCCTGTAGTTACTTGTAATTAACTGTAATGTTAATAGTTGAATATATACCATGGTGGAGTTTTTCAAAAGAAAAAGCTGCGAGTGGGTCCGCTTGAACCGGTCAAACCTGGGTAACAGCTCACGATAGATCGGTAGGAGGCGAACCCATCTCAGGATGAGATGTAAAGCGCATGGATGCACGTTCGGAGAGATTGTATCTACTGAGGCCGCCACAATTGTTACCCTTATTCCCGTTATTTGATGGGCTCCGGTCCGCTTGAATTAGAAACTTAGGCGTTATGGAGGGATGTCCGGAGGGGTTTAACTAGTGTCCATCTTGAAACTCACATATTCGTTCTTCAGTCATATTATTAGAACGCGATAACTATCGTTTTTCAAAGGCTTAAAGTTAGTCACTACTATCTCCTACCATCCTGTCATTGTCAGCTTTCCTGGTATGGTCCGACATCTAGGTCCAGAGTCTTTTAGCTAACGCTGAGAGCGCGGTAAAGCCGCTGGATTCCCTTGTGCGAGGAATAACAGAATCAACTTTCCAGGAAGGAAACTAACTATAAAACGTAATTCTCACTTTATTATGAGTATAAAAATATCATGCAAACGAAAGAGGCCATTAAGGCGAGAATACGTCCCCCGAATTACCGCGTTAACATGCCGAACACAAGTTTAAACCGATATTAGACCCTAAGTAATAGCTAAAAATAGCAGCCGGTTTAGCTCTTTGCTCTGCTTCCCGCACAGCGAAACAACTATACTAAGCCCTTCAATTCACCTGTGTCATTCTGTTCATACAATGAGCGTCCAAATGTGGAAGCGTTCTGACGACGTTATCGCTCCCACGTTTTTCATCTGTCCCTTACGTAGTATTTGCCACAACTCGACACCAGCGATAGTGGCTTGTGCACCTTCCATGGATTTGAATCCGAGCATGGAATGCACTCCCTTTTTATCGAGCCAAACTATTGACCGGGCAAGATGCGACAGAATTCGATTGCCGTTATTACATCTGGCATCGTTAAAGACTTGCAATGGGCCTGCAACATCAAGAAGTTTCGTCTCGGAAAAGAGGACAACAAAACAGGCTTAAGATCAGACTACATATGCGCTGGCATAAATAGTGGGGAATGTGTCATTTATGCCGTAAATTAGGATGTGTTATAAGTTAATTTCAATGAGGAACAGATATTCCTAGGAAAAATAATGCTTGAATTACGCCCTAATTGTGAACTTTGTGATTGTGATCTTCCGCCACAAAGCACGCAGGCACGCATCTGTAGCTACGAATGCACCTATTGTGCAACTTGTGCCGAAAAGGCTCTGCATAATGTTTGCCCGACCTGCGGTGGAGGATTCGCTCCTCGCCCAATTCGTCCGCAAAACTCTTGGCGTGAAGGAGTCAATCTTGGACTTAGATATCATCCCGCTGCTAGTAAACGAACTTCTTCGCCATATAGTAGGCAAGACATCGAAAATCATGTGACACTCATTCGGGACCTGGATCCAGAAGAACGATAAGTAAGCACCAATAGCAAAGGGTGGGCCGTCGCACGTATCGCTTTCGTCGTCGCAATATTCGGCTGGGGTATTGGATTTTATCGCTCACCGATTTATCTACAGGAACTGTACGTAACCCATGGATGAAGGGTTTCGGGTATCTCTGGGGCAGTTACTTCGCATTATCTGATAAGTGCCTTGCTCACTACCTTGTTATCTGCAATTCACAGTCGCTTTGGCATTGCTGTTTCTTCCTGGTCGGCTCTTGAATCAATGCAGAACTGGAAGGCAAATATTGAACTAGGAAATATCAAACTTTCACAAAGAGAGTTGATAATAGCTTTGCTGCATCTGCTCTATTTTATTGCCGGTAGGCGTGGCAATCACATCGGCAATCATAATGCCGTCCATTTCTTCAAAAAAACGCTGCATCCCTTTATCCAGGGCCTCTTTTAACAAACAGCCACTTTGTAACACACAATTACGGCTCTCACAGTCAATCAGGTGCTGACAATTTTCAAGCTCGCGTAATACCAAACCTACGCTCAGGTTTTCAGGTTGAACCTTTAGACGCAGACCGCCATTGCGTCCCCTTGTAGTTTCCACCCAATCTAATTTTGCCAGCTTGTTGACCACCTTAATCAGGTGGTTTCTGGGAATATCAAACTGAGTTGCGATTTCAACTATCTTAACCGGCTCAGCGTTTTGCTCACAGCTTAAGTACATCAATACCCTTAAGCCAAAGTCGGTAAATTGAGTGAGCTTCATTTGGTGCCTGCCTCTGCGTCGGAAACTTGATTGTAAGTACGATCAGTCACCGGATGCAAGAAGTCAAATTAAATTGTTGCATTTAAAATACAAGAAATCAGATCTAATTGTTGCATTTAAAATGCAACAATTATAGTTTAAATGGAAACCATTGTTGTTCAACTAGTAAAGTTAGGAGTTTATGTTATGGAAAATCAGACATCTCAGCAGATCCTTAGCGCTTTAGAAAAAGTCATGGTGATTTCGAAGACAGACCTGCAAGGGAATATTACTTATGTTAACGATCTATTTTGTGAGTTAACTGGCTATACAGAAGCTGAGTTACTGGGTGCTCCCCACAATCTGGTCAGGCATAAGTCCGTGCCTAAAGACACTTATAAAGATATGTGGGATACGATAAAAAGAGGCGAAATCTGGACGGGTATTATTCCTAACGTAGGAAAGACAGGGGGCATATATATCGTTGATACTACAGTACAGCCTATTTTTAACGAACAGGAGGAAATAACCGAGTACATAAGTATTCGTCGAGTCATTAACGATCTTATGGATGACTTCGATAGCGTCGAGTTTTCAAAAGAGACGTTTGACGACTATTACCAGGACTAATTGATATGAACCTCCCCTTCACACGAATATTTGTATGCTATGGCTCCGAATCTGGCAATGCTGAACGCCTGGCCCGGCAAATTTGTGAGTTAAATTTTCTACGGGACTTTCCGATAAAATTAAGTTCGCTGAATACCTGCCAACTCAGCCAGATAGAGGAGAAAGATCTACTACTTATAGTAACTAGCACTTTCGGTGATGGGGAGGCACCTGGCAACGCGGATGCCTTTACGACCATGCTGGAACAGCAGCAAAACCTGAGCACCTTCCACTATGGGGTATTCGCCCTTGGTGACGTTGCCTATCCCAAATTTTGCCAGTTTGGTAAAGATCTGGATACTAGCCTGGCACAGAAGGGTGCCATTAAGCTGATTAACCGTGTCGACGCCGATATTCATTATCAGGAGTTCTTTCAACTTTGGTGTGATGCTTTATCCAGCTGTCTGGCGGGAAATTTCGCGGTTGGTAAAAATCTACAACTTAAGATCAAGGCTTACAGTGAACATACGCCTCACCCGGGAAAAATTCTGCGGGTGGAGAGGTTGAACACAAGCGAATCGGGTGTCTTTCATATAGAGATAGATATTTCTGGTAGCGGAATGAGCTACCGAGCAGGCGATTTGTTGTATGTCATTCCGGAAAATAATAGAGAATTGCTTGAAGGGTTAGCGGCTTGGTTAAGACAACCCAGCGCGATTAATGCACTCAGTGGCAAGGAGTTACGACGAGCAGGCAAACCCCTGTTGCGTTTGCTGGCCAAGCAGCCCGGAAATGATGAATTAAAGAAAAAGCTGAAAATCAAATATAAAGCGGAATTAGAAAGTTACCTATACGGCCGAGATCTATTGGATTTACTGCAATCCCATGCCGAGCCCGCTAGCTTTACATTAGAAGACTTACTCAGTGTCTTACCCGATATGTCGCCCAGGGCTTATTCCATCGCGTCATCAGATTTTCTGGATAACAAACTTAACCTTTGTGTACGTGACGTATCTTACCCTCTGAGCCAAAGGCAAAGACATGGAACGGCCAGCCACGCCTTAGCAATTGCGTCGCCAGGCGATGAGGTCAAGGTTTTTGTACGCGCTAACCCTGACTTTAATCTGCCTGCAGAGCTTAACTCTCCACTTATCCTGATCGGAGCTGGCACAGGAATCGCGCCTTACATAGGTTTCTTACAACAACTCGAATCCATATCAAAACCACCAAAATGCGTACTTTTTTTTGGTGAACGGTATCAAGAGAAAGATTATTTATATAAAACGCAGTTACAAGAATGGCAAGATAAAAATGTTTTAACCGAGCTGTTCACTGCTTTTTCCCGTGAGCAGGAAGCGAAAAGGTATGTCCAGCACCTGTTGCTTGAACAGGCCTACTTAATCTCAAACCTGTTATCCCAGGGAGCCATGATTTATCTCTGCGGCAGCAAGGCCAACTTGGATAAAGCCATAGACAAGAGTCTGCTGCAAATTTTTCAGAATGAAGCCGGGCTATCTGAGGAGCAGGCGCAAGACTATTTACGTGATCTCACCGATAGTGGCCGGTTTCGAAAAGATCTCTATTAAGCAGCCAAAGCGGTTTTGCCGCATCTTAGCCGGTCAATAGACCGGCTCGATGAGAAAGGAGTCACTTTAGTAGAAATATCCTTGAACTTCAGATAAGCACCGGTTGAATTTCCACCCGGCCAAAGAGACAACCATGGCGCTAAGCTTTGCCAAAAATGAATTTCCATCCTGAAACTCAACTTTTTATTTTTCTAGCATATTCTTAGACCCCAAAAATTTGTGTTGTGCCATCGTCAAAACGATAATTATCGCGTTCTAATAATATGTTTATTCTCTAGTCGTATTTTTAGCGTACAAGACTTATCGTTGTATATTGGATTTGAGTTAGTTACCACTATCACAGCGCCCCTGTTATTGTCAGCTTGCCTGGTATGGTCCGACATCTCGGTCCAGTGTCTTTTAGCGCACACAAAGATCGCGGTAAAGCCGCTGGTTTCCGAGATGTCGGACCACCACGTGCGAGGGAATGACAGAATCGACGTTTCAGGATGGACACTAGCAAGAAAACTCAAAAACGAAGCTACTTCCTCAGTCCCCATGGTATCGGGATGGCGTTTATGGTGAAAGTTGATAAAGGCTTTTATCCAATACAGATAAGCCTTTTCAGTTTTAATGCTATACCCGCGCATTCGAATTTTCTCTTGCAACCGTTTGAGAAATGGACTTTGACTTGGCATAGAGTTAACCTCTCAATACTGTGCGAATACTCAGTATTATTTGTTTCAGCCAGTTTTTCAGCAATCATTTTTCCGGATTGTGCGCGATTAGTCTTGTTGGGTAATAAAATAATATGTATTGTCAGATACTTAGAAAAACAAAGGTTGAGATAATAGGTTTGGAAATCGCGCATGCTCATTTACACGCAAGGTGTATTGAAGCGAGTAGCTATTTTTTTTTTAATACAATGGATTAACTGTGCGCGCTTTTACTGGTCCAACGAGTAAACCGAGCGTGCTCACTATACAAATGTTAATGTGCCGCCTGATTTTATTTAAAGGTGTGTTGTGATTTTCCGGGGTTCAGAAAATCCGAGCTTGTGGCTTCTGGTCCTGCGCTCGATGCGGCGCTTTGGTAGCAGTGTGTTGCTTAACAGGCCATTTGAAATCAGCGATACTACACGGAATTTTTGGCCGTTAAGCAAATCGGACACAACGCAGGCGCAACTTACAATTAGCCGCAACATTGCAACTTGCTTTAGGTAGCCAACTCAGCTTGAGAGTGAGCGGCGGCAAAGGCAGGAGTTTGTTGCAACGAATTTAATTCAGCACGCTTAATTGCGCGCTGTTCATTAACAAGTCCCAGCAACGGAATCGCTACGCTTTCCGCTGTGGGAAGCGTTAATGTGCCGCCTGATTTTATTTAAAGATGTGTTTTAATTTTCCGGGGTTCATAAAATCCGAGCTTGTGGTTTTTAGTCCTGCGCTCGCTGCGGCGCTTTGGTAACAGTGTGTTGCTTAACAGGCCATTTGAAATCAGCGATACTACACGGAATTTTTGGCCGTTAAGCAAATCGGACACAGCGCAGGCGCAACTTACAATTAGCCGCAACATTGCAACTTGCTTTAGGTAGCCAACTCAGCTTGAGAGTGAGCGGCGGCAAAGGCAGGAGTTTGTTGCAACGAATTTAATTCAGCACGCTTAATTGCGCGCTGTTCATTAACAAGTCCCAGCAACGGAATCGCTACGCTTTCCGCTGTGGGAAGCGTTATGCATAAATCATGAAGAAGCCTGAACTTAAATCCTGGGATTGTGTAGAGCATGATCCAATAGATAGCTGGGTACCTGATGACCCATCTTTAGTGGATATTTGGTGCAACTTATCAATTGGTGTTAGCGGAGAAGAAGGCGCTGATAATTTCGAAGTCCGGATTGTCACTCAGCGATTGGTTTCACAGCTAAGAGATTATGACCACGTACTTGTAATCTCTTATTATGAAGGCTGGCAGCAGGTTTTAGAGCTCATTAATGCCAAAATAGCTGGCTGCAAAGATATTTCTTGGTCAGGCATATCCGCTCAATTATCGGGTGTTTTTAAGTGGGAATATGATGGGTTCAAATAGCGTGCATAACAAAGCAAGGCAATCTGACAGCTTACTCTCCACTGGTTTGTGTGCGGAAAAATATTCGCACACAAACCAGTTCCGTTTCAGCTGCAGTTGCTTGCGGCGTTATGCGATATGAATATGTACCAAGATTTGGAAGTAATTGGTGATCTGAACGTTAATGAGTCCAAAGGTGTAAACGATTACATCTCATCTCATTATCCTTGGCTTCCCTCGCGTATGGACTTTTCAAAGATCCCTAACCATTCTCACATACACTGGGGAAGCGTATCTGATAGTGAAGTGGAAGAATTTGTTCTTTCATCATCATTGTCTGAGTTTGAATATGTTGCGGTATTATATTCATCATCAGAGCCAATGTTTATTTTTAAGCTCGAATACGCAGCAAAAGAGTTTGATTATATATCCAAAGGAAAGCAAATGTTTGTACTGTTTGGCGTCAAAGATAGCGGTTCAAATTGGGAGTTATGTAAGTCCAATATTATATATGCTCACACAGGCTTTGACATTTGGAGTACAAACGTAAATGCATAACAAAAACAAGCACAGGAGCGGTTTTAAGCTGCTTTCGTTCCACTCAATCAACTTAAAACACGCCCTGTGTTGTTGGCGTTATGAATCAACGGCTAGCTCTGTGCTAACTTTAACTTATAAAGGATGTAAACAAATTGAAAGCATTTTTATCTCACTCATCAATTGATAAGGAATTTGTTAGAGAAATAGCTAACAAGCTAGGGCGTTTAAATTGTGTTTTTGATGAAAGAAGTTTCTCATCAGGAGATAACTTTAAAAGCGCTATTGAAGATAACCTTGAAAACTCATCTGTATTTGTATTCTTTGCCACTAGGGATTCTCTTCAGTCATTTTGGTGTTCTTTTGAAATAGATGAAGCATTCTATTCCCAACTAAAGTCAAAAATAGATAATGCTATTGTTTATGTTCTTGATGAAGGTGTATCACTTGATCAGCTCCCACATTGGTTAAAAAAATCATTAATTAAAAATGAAAGCTCACCAGCAGTCATTGCTAGGGATATAAAGCATCACTTAGATGCACAAGCAGATGAGTTTCAAAGACCTATATTTTTAGGTAGAGGCAGCGAAAGAGAAGAGTTAGAAGAGTGCTTAAACCCTTTCGATGGTTCGAAAAATCCAAAAGTAATATCTATCTTCGGTTTACCAGGAGTTGGTAGAAAATCTTTGATAAAAAGTTCAATAAAAGAGCTTTATAGCCTCAAAAAGTATGTAGAAATAGAGCTAGACTCTGGAGAAAATGCGAATTCACTTTGCGCAAAACTCGCTGATGTTATAGAACCATATTCTTGTCAGGAAGAGTTAAAGGATATTGTTGATGAGATCATGTCATTAAGTGAGGTCGAAGCCATTTCTCGCTCAATTGTTAATATTAATAATATTGTCAGGTCGGGAGAGTTGCCATTATTTATTGATATGGGCGGAGTACTAAAAAATAATGGGTGTATACATAGTTTTCTTAATGAAGTTATTGATGGAGTAGAGAAAAGTGATGATGCTTATTTAGTTTTAGTTCTTACTAGAAGAATCAGTAGAGATAACATAAAAGACATTCAGGCTATTTCAATAGAACAGCTTAGTAGCAAGTCCACATCACAGTTACTTATGGGCTTATCTCGTCGATCTCAATTAACTATTGAGCCAAAAGATATTCGTGAACTAACTGAGTATATAGCAGGTTACCCTCCTGCAGCTAGCTTCGCAATTAAGCAAGCGTCTATCTATGGAATAGATGCCCTAATGAGCGATAAAAGTAAGCTCAGCCAGTTTAGTCAAAAGCGATTTATAAACCATATTCAAGATCATGATTTAACAAAATCAGATGAAAAAGTTCTCCAAGTACTTTCTGGGTATTCACCTCTCCCTTTAAAAGCTCTTTTAGCTTTATATGAAGAATCTGATAAAATTTCACATGACCGCATATATGAAATGATCGATTGCTCTTTAATTCGAGTTGAGGACGGGCAACTGTACAAAATTGCAGACCCAATAAAAGGTTCGGTCAATGGTGTCTTTGGGTTTGCTGACATAACAGATTTAAAAGTAATTTCATCACATTTGAAAGATTACATAAGCAATGCACCAGATACTAAGAAATTAGACTTATCTAGGGTCTTATTTAGGCTAGGTTACTATCTTGGAGATAAAGAAGCTTCCGATAGTGGCATTCATCTAAACTCCGATTATATTAAAATGCTTGAAGGAGCTTACCACCAACGAAAATATAAGGAGGCAATAAAACTAGGGTATGAGGCCCTTAAGTATAATCCTGATGATGCGACAACTAGAACATTTCTAATAAAAGCATTGGTACAGGATGAGAGATGGGCTGCAGCACAAGAGCAAATAGATGATCTATACCCTGTAGATGATTATAGAAACGTCTATTTTTTACAGGGCTTTTTAGAAAGGAAAAGAGGTAATATTAAAGAAGCTATCGAAGCTTATTCTGAGGCAGAAAAACACAGAAGAAAAGGTTTTGCTTTGTTTCGAGAGTTATCACATTGTTATTTAATGGATAATAACCTCCAATCTGCTAATACTTACATAATGAAAGCTTTATCTATCCAGCCAAACAATGATCAAGTTATTGATATGGCTGCTAAAATAGCCATTAAAAATAAAGATGAAAAAACTGCTAAGGAATATATTAATAGGTTAGAATTATTAGATACACCTGAGCATTACAATTTAAGGCTTTCCGCTTTTCATATGACTTTTCAGCGGTTTGACTTAGCCGTTAATGCAGCTAGAGAGGCTGTTAATAATGGAGGGAGTCGTTTTTTTTCTGGAAGAGTTCAGCTGGTTAAATCATTAACTAAAAATAAGGACTTTACTGAGGCAGAACAAGAGATGAGTATCCTTAATTCTGACTTCCCTAAAACTAAGAATGATGTCAGGTTATCACTTGAATGTATGCTGGCTTTAGAGAAAAAAGATGCAAAAACAGCGTTAGTGTTGACCGATAACTTTCAGGATAAATCATGTCATCAATATAAGGGTATACGCAGGTCTTGTCTTCAATCATTATCTAAATCCACAACAATTGAGTATGCTAAACGAAAAGAATATAAGTCCGAGCTAAATCACTTAAACTCTTTTAATTATAGCTTGGAAGATGTTGATTCATAACAAGTTGCTCAAACGGACAAAAAACAGCTGGCTTTTGCTCGTTCCTCGCTAATTTTAGCCAGCTATTTTATTGCCGCTTAGCAAAGCGTTATATTCCTAGGAGCTAACTTGTCGTATTTCGTCATATCGCAAATTTTAGTTGCGATAGCAATAGTTTTTGATCTTATGTCTTTTCAGTTCAAAGAAAGGCGTAAAATAGTTTTCTGTCTTTTTATAGCGGGTATATTAATAACTGGTCATTTTGTATTACTCGAACAGTGGACAGCATCTGGGCTAATGGCACTTGCAACTACACGTTACCTTACAAGTGTATTCACCACATCAAAAAAAATGATGGTGTTTTTTTCTGTGAGTTCAGTTGTAGTAACATCTTTAACTTATGTAGGGCTGACCAGTATAATTAGCTGTATAGGCTCTTTATTTCAAACAACAGCTGCTTTCTGCAAAGACGATCAAAAACTTAGGTTATCTATGATTGTTGGTACAAGCTTTTGGTTATTACATAATTATCTTGTTGGTTCACCAGTAGCAGTTCTCATGGAAGTTTTATTTATAACAAGCAACATAGTTGGTTATTATAGATACTACATTAAGCCGTTAAAAGTTAAAGTAAAAGTAAAAACAACTACATGAAACCGGAATATAACAAGTCATTCAAAAGGACTAAATACAGCGGGCTTGTTCGCTCCGCTCCATTTTAACCCACTATTTTAGTCCGCTTAGTGCGGCGTTAGGTTTAAGGAGAGTATCGGTGAGAAATGGGATTAGTCAGGGGTGTCTTAGTCAAGCATGGAATGGTGATATTAAGATTTGGCAATCAATTTCTTTAAGCTTTATAGGTTTAATTTGTGCTTTTATTTTAGCTTTTCTTATCGGTGCAGCTGTTCTCTGGTTAAAAAGCAATGGCTATATTGGCTTCAACATAATGCCATTAAATAACTTAATTACTATTTCGCTAGTCATACTTTTTAATGTTTTTACAATTCGCTCTGTTTGGATGTGTGCATCATCCCCAAAACTAAAAGTTAAACATGCAATTGCTCGACTTTGGGCTGTGTTATTAAGCGTTTATGTTGTTGCAGTCTCGTATAATCTTGGTGTAAATTAAACCTAACAAGCTAATAAAAAAGGACAAAAAACAGTTGGCTGTTTTCGTCCCTCAATATTTTAGCCAATAATTTTTTGTCCAATATTAGGGCGTTAGCTGTATATGCCTGTACTACTTTCATGGCAGCACTTTTAGAAATAAATGAGGGGCTAAGTGCATAAGTAAAAGTTCACCAAGGCTTAAATCAACCTACCAATCTAGACAGGTCATGCAGTACTAGGCGAATCAGTATATTTGCAATGGTTAAAGTACATACATAATCTCGAAAAACTTATACTCAATCACTTATGAAATATTTAATACCATTTCTTAACAGCCTATTTAGGCTCTAAGTTGATATTTAGTTTTTTCAATGAAAACTAGAATCCACGTCCTGTGGGCGTGGTAATCAGTGACAGGCTATGCCTGGAGCATCCACTCATGCTATGACCAATCTCGGTTGTCCCCACAACAGAGAAAGGAACAGTAGCATGAGTAGATTTGAGAAATTATCGCACGTTTTATGGCATTGCCAATACCATATTGTCTGGGTACCGAAGTACCGCTATAGGATACTAACCGGACCGGTAGCGCAAGAAGTATATAATTGTATCCAGATATATTGTGGCAGGCTCGATTACCAAATAGTAGAGTTAAATGTGCAGCCAGGCCATGTCCATTTATTAATAAAGGTGCCACCGAAAAAGTCAATATCCGAACTTTTAGGAGCTGTAAAAGGCCGAACTTTAGGAGCTGTAAAAGGCCGAACAGCAATTAGGATATTTAAGCAGTTTATCCATCTGCGCAAGAAGCCATATTGGGGTAACCATTCTTGGGCAAAAGGCTATTTTGTAGACACTGTCGGTGTGGATGCGGAAATGATAAGAAAATATGTGAAGTACCAAGAAAAGCTTGAAAAGCGCCAAGAACAATTAGAATTTTAGCCGTCTAAATCGGGGATAATCAGCTTACCTTCTAAGAGGGCAAGCTTACGCCCCCTTCTAGGGGGTTAAAGGCAAAGCCACCTTCTAAGAAGGTGGATCTTTAACGAAGGGAGACGCCCTTGTAATTGGGGAAAAATATGAAGGCCCTGTAGACTGGGATAATTGGTATTTCTGTAAAACTGCCGAACAAATAGAAGGCTGGGTTCCTAAACAAGTTATCGAGTGGACAGACCGCAATTCAGGGGTTGCCTTAGAGAATTATACTGCTAGGGAGCTTAGTGTTGAGGAAGGTGAGATACTCGTAGGCTCTAGCGTATTAAATGGATGGCAGTGGTCCAGCAAACCATCCGGTACAGAAAAGGGATGGGTACTAATTGATAACCTCCAAATTAAGGAAAGTTGACGTCCTGGATAATAAAGCAGGTGTCGGGGCTAACAAAGCAATCAACCCGACTCCACAACGTCGCCCTGTTTTTGCAAAAGAGCCGCAAAAACAGGGTGACGTTGCTCCGCGGGTGCTTGTGGCGTTAAAAGTCAGGAAAGTTATGAGCATTGAGCAAGAAAGTTCACAACAGGGATGGGAAGTCATCGAGCGATATTGGTGCCATTTATGATTGTAATTGCAATAGCGATGGCTTTGTTAACAATATCGGATATCGTAAAGTTTTCAGGTGTTTCGGTTTTTAAAAAGAGTACTTATTGGTTATTAAGTAGCCACCTCGAAGAAGGTCATAAAATTAAAGAAAGCCACGTTGACAGAGTAATTGAGCTGTTTCCTAACCTGGAACATTGGAAATAAAAACTTCATATTCTTCAATGTATTCCTTATATGGTCATAACAAATAAGAAAAGAAAGAAGTCGAGAATTTCTTAAGAAAGTGCTTAACTGATGAAAATAAATTGGTTAGGTCGTGGACATACAATGGGCTCTATGAATTATCATTGCAGCATCCTGAGTATATAGTAGAGACTAACAATTTATTGAAATGGCAATGAGAGATGAAGCTCCATCAGTAAAAGCCAGAATTCGAAATGTAGTGAAGAAAGGCTTCTAAGTGATTGAGTATAAGCTTTTCGAGATTATGTATGTACTTTAACCATTGCAAATATACTGATTCGCCTAGTACTGCATGACCTGTCTAGATTGGTAGGTTGATTTAAGCCTTGGTGAACTTTTACTTATGCACTTAACAAGTCAAAGCCACGGACTTGGTAAAGACAGTATTTGAGGTGTTATGGCCTTAGGGTTTTATAAAATTTAGAATGGTTAATTAAAATGATAAGATATCAGTTTCGTAAAGCGAAATTCCCACTCCTATTAGAGTCTGACACGATTGTTGTTGGTGCTCAGAGCGATGGGGAATTAAATTCACTGATCAAGAAACTAACATTTAAAAATAAAGGTGTTTATCAGGTTATCGATGCATCCGGCGAAGGCTGGTCTTATTATCCTGAGCATAATGTTTTAACTCCTTTAACGATAAACAAGCGCTGGACCAAAAAGGCAATAATTGAATTCTACAACAGTTCAATTAAAGTCGATAAAACGAAAGAGGAGTACAATGTTGGATCTCTTTCAAATAGAAAATTGACAACAATCATCGAAGAGATTGTCATATTATCAAGCAAGCCATAATCGGGTAGCCGGAGGTCATTAATCTTCAGCCCGACAACATCCTGCACCGAAACGTCTGACTGGCGTATCTGCACAGGGTGTTTCTCTCAGGATAGCGAATCCATCCATCTCGTAGCTCAACCAACCCCTGACTCCTCAAATAAGCATTGGATAATGCCTGTTGAATACCGGGGGTTTTCGAGCTTTGACATGGGCCTTTGCTGGTGATGACCACACGTAACCGCTAATAGAACTGGAACTCCCAGTCGCATCAGATTTTTCACCTTGGTTTGGGGCTTTCGCTACTGTCGCCAATAAGCCATTTGAACTCCGCGCCTGATCCAGTGATCGAGTTCAACACAGAGTTGGCAGCAATCACTAGTTGCGTAGCATAAGATAAGAACAGCTCCAATCCAGGATGATACTTTAATACTTATTACGAGACTGTAATACTCTCCCACAGCAGTGGACTCGCAATTTGTTATTAACGTTCAGTTAATGTGTTGGCTTGTTTTTCATTTTGTGTATGGCTCGATTTTTTTGCTCGAAATGCTGTAGCTCCCAAGAATACAACCAACGCCAATACTATAAAGAGCTGAAAAGCCGCTCTTAAAGAGAATAACTCTGCGATAAAGCCGATTAATGGTGGACCTAGCAGCATACCGCCATAGGCGAAGATGGCTACGCTGGCAATAGCTGTACCAAGACTGAGTTGGTCTGAACTTGCGGCTTTTGAGAAAACAAGTGGCATTACGATGGAGTAACCCATGCCAAGGAATACCAGGCCCAAATAGCTGGTGGCTAGCGAATCGGACGTAGTGATCACGACAGCCCCAAGAAATGCAGCAGTACCACAAAATTGAATGGTTCGTACCGCACCTAAACGAGTAATGATGGTATCCCCTAACAAACGCATGATGACCATCGCAATGGAAAATATAGTGTAGCCTAGCGCGGATTCGCTGAGCGTTGCCTCGATAACCGTATTTAAAAAGACGGCACTCCAATCTGCCATTGCGCCTTCGCCAACGGCACATGAAAACGCCACGATGGCCACTACAAGTAAGGACCCTTTAGGCATAACGAACTTTTTGCTCTGTGCTTTTTTTATTGTCGGCGCTGCTTGCCATTGGATATGTGAGAAGCCAATTAAGGGAAGCAAAATCACGGGAAATATAATGAAATGTAATGTGTAATCTAGCCCTGAACTCGTGATAATGGCACCAAACCCTGCGCCAACTCCAGCGCCAATACTAAACATGGCATGTAGATTCGACATGATAGAGTGACCAAGTCTTTTTTCGACTTCTGCTCCCCAACCATTCATTGAAACGTCCATCGCACCATGCGCAGCGCCAAAGAGAAATATCGATATGGCTAAGGTAGTGATGTCAGGACTGATCCCGATCAGGACGAGTGTTGGGCAATAGGCTAGCGCACAAATCATGGTGACTTGTTTAGTGCCAATCCGATCACATAAATAACCTGACATTGGAAAAGCCGAGATGGCACCCGCTGCCAGTAGCAGCAGGAAGAGGCCCAATTCTTTAGGAGAGAGTTCAAAAGAATGTTGAATGGAAGGAATACGAGATGCCCACGCACCGAATAATGCCCCATTCAATATGAACATGGCGGCGACCGCTTTATGAGGAGTTCTTAGCCGTGATAAGTTAAACATGTAACACCTCAATCCCTGCAATTTGATAGCAATCGGTTAGTTCCGCGATACCATCTGTGATCAGAATATCGACGTCAGCCCCCTCCAGGACTTTGTGGTGTGAGCGGCTGTTGAGTTTGTCTGATGTTGCGAGCACTACGACTTGGTCAGAACATCTTGCCATTTCTCGTTTGATGCTTGCTTCATCATAATCATCAGCGGATAAGCCATATTCGAGGTGAAACCCGCAGGTACCAAGGATGCATAAATTGGCTGCACAGTTTGAAATTGCGTTCGCTGCTTCAACACCTGTCGCAATGCCTCCCAATGGTCGGATCCTGCCCCCAATTAATATGGTTTCGATTTCCAGCTCAAGTAAAACCGTTGCGACCAATGGAGATGGGGTTAGTACTAGGCCAGAAAACCGAAATGGTAAGTGCTTAGCAAACTCTAAAACGGATGTTCCACCATCAAGGAAGATAGTGGGGGAGTTGGCGAGCAAAGTAGGAAGGTGGTCGGTCACTTTTGCTAGCCAATTAGAATTATTCTGCATTCGCTCGACTAATGGGGCAGCAGGCTTCTGAATGGGCACTGCGCCACCTTTCACTCGTTTAATCAGTCCTTGATTTTCTAACGCAATAAAATCGCGTCGTATGGTATCGGCAGACACAGCAAACTCTGTCGAAATATTCCTGGCAATTAGTGTTTTTCCCTGTTTGAGACGCTCGGTTAGAATGGCTTGACGCGTGTCTGGGTTATTAAGGTCGAGTGAAGAAGTCGGCATGGTGGTTACCGTAAATTAGATATAAGAGTAAGCATTGTGCACTTTATTGCATCAATGTGCAACATGGTGCATGTTACTGCGCCATTGTGCGCATTTTACTGATATTAAGAGTCACACGATGAGAACTTTGTGAGGTGATAAAAATGAAATTTAAGACGTATAGCCACTAGGTTTTGATATAGACGGAACTGCTGGTGCAGCCCGCCTTAAATATTGAATCGGTTTGGAAAACTTGCTGGTAAGGAGTATCAGCCCTAGTTTTGTTCGGAAACAAAAACGGCAGTTGTGTCCGGCTCCAGCGCTTCAAATATATGGGCTTGATCACCAGGGTAGGAGATATAGTCCCCGGCATGAAGTTCAATCGGGTCTTGTGCTAACCCTATCAATGCTCGCCCCTGTGTCAGGATAACGTGTTCAACCACTCCTGCCATATGAGGCTGAGAAAGTCGAGGTTCTCCAGGTTGCACTATTACCAGATATATATCTCTGCGAGCAGAAGGGGGACACGTAGCTAATAGTATCGCGGTATAGTCTGCTTGCTCCGAAGCAACAGAGATCCCTTCGCCTTTACGCAGAACCTGTACCTGAGGTTGCTGAGGTTCAATCAGTCGGGCGAAAGGGATATCTAAGGCCAAGCTCAACGACCATAAGGTTTCAAGACTTGGATTCCCTACGCCAGCCTCTAATTGTGAAAGCGTTGATTTGGCAACTCCTGCTCGTCGAGCTATCTCGGCAATAGAATAGCCGGTTCTTCGGCGCTCTCTTACCAAAGCTGTGGCAATAAGCTCAATGGGAGCCGAATTCTCTTTTTTCATTTTGCCTCTCGTTCAATATAAAAAACGTTCGTTCGTCTTGATGTTTTATTCATTGTGGTTCATTATATCGACCATTCGTTCGAAATAGAATTAAATTATGCTGACTGGTTATCACTCTTTAAAGAAGCGTAAGGTTGTCCGTAGTATTGCATTGGTTTGCTTAGCTGATGGTGTCGTTGGCATGTCCTATGGCGCAGTGGCTGTAAGTTCTGGATTTGAACTGTGGATCCCTTTATCGCTGTCTATTTTAGTGATTGCTGGAGCTTCAGAGTTTCTGTTCATAGGCATCCTAGCCAGCGGAGGAAGCCCATTAGCTGCAGCCTTAGCTGGGTTGTTAGTTAATGCGCGACATATCCCATTTGGAATGACAGTCAAAGACTTAGTAGGGCGTGGTCCTATGGGGTATTTAGGTTGCCATCTTATGAATGATGAAACAGTGGTATTTGGTATTAGCCAAGCTACCGAAGAAGAGAGAAAAACAGCTTATTGGCTGTGTGGGCTGGGAATTCTATTAATGTGGCCACTAGGCGTCTTTCTTGGCGGGATCCTAGGTAGCGTGATTGAAGACACTTCAACACTGGGCCTGGATGCAATGTTCCCCGCAATATTAATAGCGCTGGTTGTACCGACGCTTAACTCAGCCAAGAAAATACTATCGGCTGTTTCTGGTGCGCTAGTAACAGTAGTTACCACGCCATTCTTTCCTGCGGGCTTGCCAGCGCTCCTTTCGCTCAGTGGGGTTTTACTAGGGAGAAAAATAAAATGATAAGCGATAACCAAACCATCATGGTTGGAATTGCGGTTCTGGCAGTAGGAACATATATCTTTCGCCTAGCTGGACCATTTATAGGTAAACATTTTGACTTTTCCAGCAAATCTAAGTCGTTGCTTTCCGAGTCAAGCGCAGTCTTACTTTTTGCTGTTGCAATAGCAGCTACTCTTTTTGAAGGAGACGCCTATGCCGGTAATGCTCGGGTGATTGGCATTCTAGTCGCTGGATTTTTAGCTTATCGAAAAATGCCCTTTTTGGTTATTGTGCTTTCCGCAGCAGCGGTAACTTCGCTATTGAGGTTGATGGGGATCCACTGAAATCAAAGTTGAATCAGGCTTGCCTTCATTGGCTAGTGTCCACCCTGAAACTCAAACATTTGTAATACAAAGCTTATCATTTTTCTAAGGCCTAAAGTTAGTCATCACTATCGGAACTAACATAGTCATTGGTGGCTTACCTGGTGTGGGAAGACATTAAAGTTTGTTTGGTCACGTCAAAGTCTGATCAATTTTGCTCGCTTTGCGCCTAAAGCGCCCAAATCAAAAAATGTGCCGGATTGGTTTTCGGATTCGGAAATGTATGGCATCTATGTAACGCGATGCTAGACAAATATTTTAGTCGCCACTACCCCATTTTCCTAAATATTTGACCCTCTGATCTCTGCTTTTATATACAGGTGTATATGGTTTGTTAGCTTTCCATGCTCACTTTCCCCGTCAAGTGAGCACGGTTTTTCATTGCTCAATAAGAAAAATATATTTATTATCATTGACATAGTATTTTCCTGTTTTGAGATAACCGGCAGGAGAAATGGGAAAATGAACATGCACACTTTCTCCGAGCGGAAGCAACTAAAAGCTAGGGTGTTACGTCGAAAAATTAACGCCTTAGTAGTGATTTTTAACTGCCTTGGAAATCGGCAAAGTGTGCACGCAGTGTATACAAATGTTACATTTCTCAAGTTTAACCGAAGAGTCGAGGCTGTTAATTGGAAGTCATAACAATAAAAGAAATCGAATTACATCGTTTTAAAAAATATAGAAATAAAACTATTGCTACACCTGATGGTTTTTGCTTGTTAGCGGGTTCAAATAATTCTGGTAAATCTACTTTTATGCAGGCATTTGCTCTGTGGGAATTCTGTAAGAATCTAATAAAATTAGAGCATGGCTCTAATGGCTTACTTAACGAATTCCTTGGTAAAAAACAAGGTGTAGGAGTTAACGGAGAAGATTTTCTACCTTTGAATATCCCTTCATTAAAGCACTTATGGACTAATCTAAAAATTAATCCTGAAGAAGATACGGACGGAAAAAAAGAAGCTGATGGCTATACTTTATGGTTAGAAATTAACTGGGTTAATAGCTTACTGGATGAGCCTCGCTATTTAAGGTTCTCTCTGTCTTTAGCAAATGAACGTTTGTTTGTTAAAACGACTAGATCAAATATTACTAATATTGAAGAATTACCTCAAGTTGCATATATTCCACCTTTTGCAGGTATATTAAACAGGGAACCATTTCATACCAAAGCAATGAGATCTCGGCTTGTAGGGCAAGGCTTGGGTGGTTCGGTTATGCGTAATACACTATTGGAATTATTTAAGAGAAACCAAATAAAAAGAAAGGAACTTCAAGGAGAAAAAGATAGAATTTCACCAGCCAACCTTAAAAAACTTCGTGAAAAAGACGGTTGGGAGCATTTACTTGAGGTTATGAGAAGGCTCTTTGACATAGAGTTAGTTGTTCATGACTTTAATGAGGATTACCATACCTATATTAAAATTGAATATTGGAAAGGGAAATTTAACCCCACTAAAACCAAATTTATTAAGTACGCGGGATTTAATAGACGAGATATTATGGTAGAGGGAAGTGGTTTTTTGCAGTTATTAAACGTTTTATCTCTCGCATTAGACCCATTATATCAAGTTATATTCTTAGATGAACCAGATGCGCATTTACATCCATCATTACAGTTTTCATTATTAGATGAGTTAAATGTACTAGCTGATAAATACCACAAGCAAATTTTGTTTGCTACACACTCTACAGAGTTAATTGCATCTCAATCACCACAAAACATTATGAAATTCGAAAATGGTAAAGTAAAAATATTAAATGAAGAGTCTCAAAAAGTAGGGTTGATTACTGGGTTAGGTTCTGAATTCTCACCTCAACTTCACAAGTTGCAAAGAACTAAAAAAGTATTATTTGTAGAAAATGATTCAGATGCAGACACCATAAAAATCCTAGCTGAAAAAATTGGCACACCTATTTCCGAAGATATAGTAATTTGGTCTTGGCCAGGTAAGCATGTAGAACGACAGCATTTGTTTAATCAATTAAAAAGGGTTATTAGTGGGTTAACAGGTTTGAGTTTAAGGGATAGAGACGGTCAACCTTTTGAAACAATCACTGAATCATTATTGGATAAAAATAATACTGGATGTGATAAAGATGGGTTATTAGCAAGAACTTGGAGGTTTAGATATATTGAGACTTACTTATTATCTCCAGATGCAATTGCTAGGGCAGCAGGAAAGGAAGTAGATAAAGTAATTCAAGATGCTACGGTCTTTGGCGTTGATCTTAGTGCCTTTGATCCAAATGAAATTATTTCTGCTTTTCAGGAGTTACCCTCGAAGCATATTTTGACTGAAGGCGATGATTGTTTAACTACTAAATATGAAATATCTAAATATGATATTGCAAAAACGATGAATGCCGATGAAATACACGTTGATATTAAAAGCTTGATATCTCAAATCGTAACTTTATAGAAAGAAATGTAACAAGACGCTTAAACGGAACTAAAACAGTTGGTTAGGTTTCGCTTCGCTCCACATTATAACCAACAATTTTAGTCCGCTTAGCGTGGCGTTATGAGCAGTCCAAACAAACTATTCCGCACAATATTCTCTTTATGTCACGAAAGTTAAAATACACATGTGCCGAAAATATTGAGCACATAAATTAAAAACAGAACCTCTAGTCAGAGATTGACCTTGCACTTTAATAACTATACGCCTCCTATCATTTCTGCAGGGTGACTAAAGCGTCCTTGTCGTGCAACAGCATCGACCAACCACAAGGCTACAGAAGCTCTGGAAATGGTCGATGACATGTTAAACCTATCGACGATCCCGGTCGGCTGTACTTGTTGGGAATCGGTCAAACCAACGGGCCGAACCGCAAGCGTATCAAGAGAACTGTGCTGCATTGCCCACTCCATTTTACCTAGATCTGCGATAGAAAATTTAACGTTACTCAGCTGAACCAAGCTATTCATCGCGAAGCTCATGCTTTTTTTGCTATCACCAGCACCTGCAGAACTGACTGCAATAAAGCGCTCGACCTGGTGTTTTGCCATGTGTTTTAGCACTTTTTTGGTAGCCTGTTCGGCAAAATCCTTTGGAGATATGAGAGGTGACCACGGATTTTTTCCATTTTTACGCTTGATTCCTAAGCAGGAAATCACCGCATCCTGGCCCTGGATAGCCTGAGTTAATATCGCATCGTCTAGCACGTTACCTTCAATGATCTTGATCGATTTATGATGTTCAACACTGATTCTGTTGCGCACAACAACTGTCACCTGGTGACCACGCTGAATTGCATATTCAATAACCCAGCGGCCTATAGCACCAGAGCCGCCCAGAATGAGTAAATTACTTTTTTTCACAATCCTATCTCGTCTTGTTTGTTCCGCTGAAAGATGACACTAGATTAACGGTTGCTGAAATTGGATACTAGATAGTAAATAATTAACTTAGGGTTGCTGAATTGGAAACCAATATCAATTTGCGTGACTTACGCGCCTTCTGCTCTGTTGTTGATCAAGGCTCAATCACTGCGGCTGCAAAGGCTTTGGCTGAGACCAAAGGTGCTGTCAGTCGGCGTATCTCCCGCCTGGAAGAAAAGCTGGGCACACCTTTAATACAACGGAGCTCTGGCCGAGCTCAGGCAACGTCGGAAGGAATGGCTTATCGGCAGCGTGCGATTGAGGCATTGGAAATATTGGATGCTGCTCAAGATGAACTGCTGGATCAGCGCGTGATACCACAGGGGCATTTGCGAGTAACTGTAGTGCAGGGCCTTGCCAACACGCTGAATCTTGGTGATTGTTTGGGGCGTTTTGCCCAAGCTTATCCGCAAGTCAGCGTCGATATGATTATGACAACGGATATATTGTCATTGCAGGGAAATCAGATTGATTTTGCTTTTCGTCTAACGCCTGGAGATTTACCTGATTCCAGCAATCGGGCGCTATTACTTGCCAGAGTTTGCCTTGGTTTTGCTGCAAGCCCTGAATACCTTGAAAAAAATGGCGTTCCCAAACATCCGGGCGATCTTCAAAATCACAGGCTGCTCCTACCGCGAACCTTTGGTTCTGGCATCAGCATTAGCATGCAACCCATACAACAGCCTGAAAAGACGGAAATATTTTATCTTGAAGGCCACATAACCTGTCAGGACACGCTTTTTTTGGCCGATTCGGCGTTAGCTGGGGGAGGCATCGCCTTGATGTCACCCTCGGTACAAAAAGTCTATGTCGACAGCGGCCAATTAGTCCCGATACTCGTCGATTGGGAATCCAGTCAACCGGGAAATTTATTTCTGGTTTACTCTGGCGGACCTCTATCACCCAGAGCAAAGGCGTTTAAAAATTTTATCAAGGCTGCCTTTCGTCACACTCCTCTAATCTAGATATGGTGCTATTTTGGGCTGTCATAACAAGTGCATGCTCGGGACTGCCGCCGCTTCGCGCCGTCAGCCTGAGACGCGGGCGTTACAGCTCGTAAGTTTGACCCTAGAGCGGGTTAGTCTCCACATTAGAAAATACTTGCTACTCAGTAATAAGGTGCCTGTCAGAAAGGGCTTAAGTTTGCACGGAATGGGCGAACAGTGAGCTAGGTCACTTTATCTACTCCGGTCGCGAGCCCAGGCATTGCTGGATCTCGGGTTATCTACTCTCATTGTGAATCAGTGGTATCTTAGTGCTGCGCTTAAGCCCCCTTTTTACATTAAGGTAGTCAAACCGCAATACAGTATAAGAAAAATTAATACCCTATAAATATTATTGATTTTACTTATATATCTACTTCTCATATTCTCCATATAACTTCGTATAACAGGTATAACCTGGAATCTTGTTTGTATTCATAAAGAGGAAAATTAAATGGCCGCAGTTACCGACTTAGACGTTTTGTTAAGGTCCATGTCCCCTAAACTTATTAATGGTAACTATGTTTTTTGCACTGTTGATGGTTATATTTCGGACTACCTACAATTAGACCCCGTTGCGACATTCCGCGAGAATGAAGGTTTAACATTGGTGCTAAAAGAGCAGAGCGCTATTGACGCAAGTTTAACCTTTGATAGTGTGTTTAAGTTGATAACATTAACGGTACATTCTAGTTTGGATGCCGTTGGCTTAACTGCTGCTGTTGCTAGCAAGCTTGCCTCACGAGAAGTAAGTGCAAATGTAATAGCCGCCTATTATCACGACCATATTTTTGTGCAAAAAGAAAAAGTCGACATTGCTATGGCTGCATTAGAAGAGTTTGCGCTGTAGTCACCGGAACCGCCCTGCCTTCTGTATACAAAATGCTGTGATACAATTTCCCGTCTATTACTGGGGTTATTTTATTCGGTTACTACAGCTTTGCATGAGACCATTAGAAAATATTCAACAAATCACTGATTAGCTAATTGTTGTCAAAAAACGTCAGCTGTTGCATGTTATGGGCGAATTCCTATCAAACGAGGGCTTTTCTACGGAGATAGAATGGTCGGCATTTCAGAGTACAGTGAGTTCTTATTCAAGTGCTCACTTAGCTTGCTTGGAAATCAAGTCATAAGTTGCTTGCATATCCTGAGTCTTTTGCTTGGCACTTTCCATCATTTCTGGCGGTAAACCTTTAGCAATAAGCTTATCTGGATGATGCTGCGACATCAGTTTCTTATAAGCTTTTTTAATCTCCCTTAGTTGGCGTGTCTTTACTGACCCCAAGTACTCTATAGGCACTATCGACAATACCTTAACAGTTTATAACCCTGAAAAAGAGTTATGAAGACAGATAATCACTTGACTCAAAGCCCTTAGTTGGTAAAGTAAAAAATAGACGGTTTGGTTGGAATTGTAGATATAACTATTTGAAATTATTTAAATATATACCTTTGTTCATTCCTTTGCTGACTGCGTGTTCCGGCTACCAAGTAGAAGACAATAATGTCTATTGGGAATATTGGAATGAAAGCAGCGGTGATGGTAAAAAAATCATCGCAGGCGCTGATGCAAGGTCGTTCGTCGCTTTAAAGCATGATGCTTACGGGAAAGATATAAACAACGGCTTCATTTCCAAAACCCATTAAACCTAAGGGACATTATTCAGCTCAGGACAGCGGATTACCGATTAGACCCCTGTTTGGTATTTTTACCTGGCGTCAATTGAGTTTTGAATTAAAAAATCCGAGCGCGTTACTTCGGGCAGCTTTATTGCGTGCAGGAAAGCGAGGAAGATCTGGTATATCGAAACGCGATAAATTAATCTGCGCAACATATGAAACAATCCTAATCAGTGACTGACAGGTGCAGGTAAGATGCTAGAGCATAAATACAAGGCGCGGTTGGCCTCTTCTTTAATCACAAAATTTGGTGGCTTTGTTAAGCCGCACAGCTCAGCGCAGGTATTGGATCTTGCCTGCGGCAGCGGTCGTAATGGACTCTGGTTTGCAAAGCAGGGTTATTCGGTCACCTTTCTCGATAGGGATCTGACGTCACTCAGTGAAGAAGTAAAAACGCTGGAAGCAAACGCTGAATTGATGCAATTTGATTTAGAAGACGGCTCGGCACCGGAACTACCAAAGGCTCAGTTTGATATTATTCTGGTGTTTAATTACCTTCACCGCCCATTGTTTCCACAGATCAAGCAGGCATTAAAACCGGGCGGGCTGGTTATCTATGAAACCTTTATAGAAAAACAAGCCGAGATAGGACGGCCACGTAATCCTAAATTTTTGCTTAAATACGGTGAACTAAAATTAGTTTTTTCTGATTGGGATTGCTTGCACTTCCGGCAAGGTGAGTTTGGAGAAGAGTCGAGTGTTTGCTTTAAAGCACAAATGATTGCTCGTAAACCCTAATTGGGGAACAAATTGTTTAGGTTTATCAAGCGAAGCAGACGTAGTTCACGCAGTAGAGCATAGAATTTTAGGTAAAACAGGTGAATATTAAGTAAGGATAAGGGCATAAAAAAGAACGTTTTTTCACTCTACCAGCTTGATCTTAGTGACCAATTATATTTACCTGTTCGTCAACGGAAATAATCGCTCTGTCTGACGTGAACATTACGTTTATTTGAATTAATTGGTCGTTCTTACGAGCATCTAACAGCTCTAAGTTTGACAAATAACTGGTATCTATCTATCTATCTATCTATCTATCTATCTATCTATCTATCTATCTATCTATCTATCTATCTATCTATCTATCTATCTATCTAAATAAACATATTACCTACCAAAGATAGTCTACATAAATATGTTTAATTTAAAAAATCTAGTTGAGATAGTTGGTTATTTATGGCTATGACGATTTCTAGTTTTATTAAGTCTAAGCTTGATATGTTATTGTGTTAAATACCAATGTGGTTTAAGTTATGAAGCTTGTAAATAAAAAACCTGCGCTAAAAACTTTGATATATAAATTTCCTGGTACTACGTGATATCAATCAATTTCTCTTTGATAAACTCGATCAACAGACGTGTTTTGCGGCTTAAAAATTCCCGATGGCGATATATTAAATATACGTCTCGCTTGGGTAGGAATTGGTGATCATCAAATATTGTAACGAGTTTTTCACTATTCAGTTCACCTTTCAAACTCCAGGTGGGTAAATATCCGATGCCAGCACCATCTAGGCAGTATTGCTTCAATAAACCTATATCATTGCTTTTTATTTTAGCCTGAGTTCGTATTTTCTGTTCTTCGTTATCAGGCGTGCGAACATGGATCTCATTTTGATGTAGCTTCATCATTATAAGTGGGTGTTCGTTTAGTTGGTATATATTCGCTGGTAGCGAATCACCTTGAATAAACGTTGGGGTTACCACCAACTTAAAATCAGTAGAGAAAATATATTTCGCTATTAGCTGCGAGTCTGCTAATGGCCCAAAGCGTATGGCCAGGTCGATATCTTTATCGGCCAAATCTTCATATTCATCGCTTAAATTAATATCCAGCTGAATATTGGGGTAGCGTTGACTAAATTCGAATAACCATCCACCGATAAGCGATTGTCCCAGAAAAACAGGACAGGTAATGGTCAGCTGTCCGTTGAGTTGTTGGTGCTCCGCTTTAATAAATTCGATTTCTTCGTTAATAGCAAAAAAACTATCAGCGGCTTGCTGAAACAGGCGCTTACCTTGTTGAGTGAGTGAGATTTTCCGTGAACTGCGCTCTATCAACTTAAAACCCAGAGTTTGTTCAAGACTCTTCATTCGGCGGCTTATTGTACTTGAAGGGGTGCCAAGTTTACGCGAGGCACCGATAAAACTGCCTTGCTGAACAATCGTTACGAAGATATGTAAATCGTCAAAGTGCCACATTATTGTCCCACCAGTGGGATGTAAGGTTCTGTAATTGAATGTTTAACAAATATTCCGGGACATTACTATGGATAGCACCAAATTAAAGGAGAATCTCACATGGCAAATATCGTAATACTGTATTTTTCTGGCTACGGCCACACCGAAAAACAAGCTGAGTCTGTAGAGGCGGGGCTGTTGAGTGTAAAGCAAACAGAAGTAGTTCGTATTGGTATCAGTGAAAACGGGGAGATAAGCGAGCAGGACTGGCAGGTGCTTAATCACGCTGATGGTATCTTGTTTGGGGCTCCTACATATATGGGTAGTGCTCCGTGGCAATTTAAAAGAGTCGCGGATGAGTCCAGCAAAATCTGGTTTACTGCTGGCTGGAAAGATAAACTTGCGGCGGGTTTTACGAATTCAGCTTCGATTAATGGAGACAAAGATGGCACCGTCGGTTTCTTAAAAACCTTCGCCGCTCAGCATGGTATGTTGTGGGTGAGTACTGGATTGGCTCCATCGAATAGTAAAGCTGCCCAGCGAAATGATATCAATTATTTGGGTGGATACTCGGGACTGTTAGCGCAAAGTCCGTCTGATTCTTCCCCGGAAGAGGGCCCATTACCTGGAGATCTAGCAACAGCGGAAGCCTTTGGTAAACGTTTTGCCGAGGCTGTTAACCGTTGGGCTAGTTAAAAACACAAAAGGGGTTGTATAGCCCCTTACTTCACAGAGAAATCGCCTCACCATATAGAACCTACGTACTACCTAGTTGCAATCATTTCTTACCGACTATCGAGTGAACCTTTTCGATGACATAGGCCCCAATACTAGGTAACATCCACTTAGTTTCTGTCTAGGGGTTGATTTTTTCACCTGGTGGCTTAGCGTTTAAATATTGAAATTGAGATTTTGTGCCAGCCCTAAAAGCGTTCCCACAAAGCAGTTAAAACCACTCTAGCAACAAGTCAGCGTTTCAGGATGGGCTGTTACCAGTACTCATCTTGAAATAGGTGGACCGACAAGCTTTCGCATGTCGCTGTAGGAACTGGACCTGTTCGGCGAATCGCATGAGTAAAGGTTTCGCCCTTTTTGCCTACAAAGAGGCATCTGCACCTTCAACGCGAGTGACATTAGCGCCCGATTATCCCTAGTGGGCGCATCAACTTGGGCATTAGCTTGTGATAATATCCGCGACATCACGTCTGGGAGCTAAAGGGGTTCTTGCCGAGAGACCTAAACGAAATAGCATTTGCACTGTATCCTGTTTGGGTATATCAAAAGCACGCTTAAATTCGTCTTGTAATGGAAGCATATCTTCATACTCTTGCAGGATTTGGCTCATTGGATGCTGCGCCAATCCCATTGCGGATGTGGTGAGGTTAATTCGATTATACAATCTACCGGCTTTTAGCTGTGCGGTACGGCTATTGTCAGGGCTTGATATCCAGGCAAAATGTTGCGTACTAGCCGTTATTTTATCGGTCAATTTAACGCCTTCCTTGCCAAAGGTTGCTGGGTCTTGAATTGCATTTTCTCGACTGATAAAAAAGTTTTCGATGAGAATGCGTTTGAACCCTGTAAGTGCATAAGCAAAAGTTCACCAAGGCTTAAATCAACCTACCAATCTAGGCAGGACATGCAGAACTATGCGAATCAGTACATTTACAATGGTTAAAATTAATACATAATATCGAAAAACTTATACTAATACACTTAACGCCATTTTGTGGTAAACCAAAACCATCTCTGTATTTTGCAAATTCTTCATCATTAAACCTGAACATAGCGATGGTTTCTAAACTGCGCGCTTTGTTTTGTTCTTCTATTGCCATTGCTTTGGTGAGCATATCAGCCATTTGTTTTCTCTGCTCCGGCTTATCCACCATGCGGTAACTGAAATCGTCGGCAGACGCTATGTCAGCGATAGCCTGGGTTTTCGTTGAATTAAGCTGGGTTGATTCATATTCCCCTTTACTGGATTGGCGTGTAAGCAACTGGGCAAATAAAGGGTCGGCTTGTACATTGGTCGATTTTTGTAAACGAATGGCAGCTACAGGTTTAAATTCAATACTTTGATTATTGTATTCACCTTGGGGGAAATATTCTATGTTTGCTAAGATACCAAAGTTGGAAGCTGAGACCACCAAACTTTCGATAAACGTACCTTGGCCAATATGTATTTGTCTATGTACAGGGTCGGTTTCAGGCAATAAACGCGTTTGATCTACATAAAGTAATATGGTGTCGTCAGCAACAAATGAAACTGTCCAAGGCTGTTTATTGTGAGGGTTTGGGCACAACATAGCATAGCTGATTAACGTCTTACGAATATCATCGTACTCGTGAGTAGGTCGCCATTTGGTGGGAGAGCTAGAGTCTGATGAACAACCTACAGTAGGTAGTGCCGCCGCAATAATTGCACCGGTACCAAATACCTTAATAAATCCGCGTCTGTTCATTGCTATATCCTTTTAAGGTGTTCTATTGAACTACATCCATTGTGATGAATTTATAATTCACTGGAGCGCGTTTCAAGGATTATTGCGAACATGTTGCTTGTTAGATGTGAAAAATCAGCAAGAATAATGAGTTTATTTAGAATGGTCACTTAAATAACAACGAATTTGGTAGCTGAAACATTGACACCAATGGGGCTAAGTTACTCACAGTTTTCCTCCAGTTTCAACATTTTCGCCTCGATATACCAACGTCATAAAAGGCTTGTTTATCCAAGTTGAAACCTTGATTTATTGGTATTGAATGCTAATTGAGTAATACTATTTTATTTAACTAGTGGCCGTCCTGAAACGCTATCTTGTCATTCTCGCGTAGGCGGTGGTCCGACATCTCGGAATCCAGTGGGTTTACCGCGATCTCGGTGTGAGTTAAAAGACGCTGGGTTGCCAGGATGGCTGGTAATGGCAGGGGTTATGAGATAGTGATGACTAACTCCAGGCCTTTGAAAAACGACAAGTATCTCGTTTTAAGAATATGAATGAAGAACGAATATGCGAGTTTCAGGACGGGCACTAGCTAGTTATTTTAATTACCGGTAAACTCAAGTCTCGCTTTCTACAGGTGGCATAGTATCGACTTACCTTTTGAGGTATCTTAAAACCACCAAATTTATTGAGTAGTTATCGCGAATTCTTGTTAAAGGGGTCAATTTTAGTTCCAGGTATACACGAAATTCCTGATAACACACACGTCAGCTCTCTAGGTACACTAAATGAAAATTGTATTAAGCCTTATTATGATCATTCTTTCCTCTGCATCCATTGCAAAGGAATTCAGCATATCGGACTCGGGAATATCATTTGTTGCACCTGATGAGTTCCAGCCATTGTCTCAAGATCTTATTGATATTAAGTGGCCTCAAAAAAGGGCGCCTAAATGGGTTGTTGGCAATGAATCTGGCTCAACCACTATCGCATATGATATCAAGCCAAATGATATTTCAGCTGCACGTATGCCAGAGCTAATGAACTACTTTAAAACTACTTTTGATCGTGTCATCCCGGGAATTGAATGGAAAAAGAGAGAGATTATTGAGCTTTCTGGTAAGACGTGGGTATATCTTGAGATGACCTCTAATGCTATTAATGCAGATATATACAATATTATGCTGCTCACTAGCTATGGAAAAGAAATGCTTATTTTCAATTTCAACTCCACCAAAGAAGACTTCCCGAAGTATGAATCAGCACTTAGGGCAAGCGTACAAACTATACAGCTGCCACCGGGAACTAACAAATAAAGTAACCCGACCAAATGCTCGCTACTCGCTTACATTTGGCGGATTCATCAGGCGTTAACTTATCATGGCATCTAAATGAAAATTTTAGAGTCTCACAACCCCCATAGGGATAGATGGAAACCCATCAAATAACGGGAATAAGGGTAACAATTGTGGCGGTCTTTGTAGCAGATGCCTCTCTATAAGTGAAGAGGGCGAAGCCTGTGCCCACAAGGTTCGCCGAACGTGCATCCATGCGCTTTACATCTCACCCCTGAGATGGGTTCAACTCCCACAGATCTATTTTGATCTGTTACCCAGGTTTGACCGGTCCCATTTAATCATATGGACTGCTGGTAGTGCTGTTTTTATAACCGACTATCGCCAATAATTGATGCATTGCCAGGGTCGGATCTTGCCTTTTGTCGGTTAAAATTCAGCCCGGTTTAACTCATTAGAATATGTCTTGTGAATTTGATTTAAAAGAACGCTTGGTGGCCTGTTTTTTTTGGGCGAAATGGGCGAGTAGTTTATTTTTTTGTTTATTTTATCTGCTGTACAGATATCGCTGCAATCACCCGAGCAGCGTTGTGGAGCCGGGTGAATTGCATTCTTATGTGTGCAGTATTCTTTATAACCTATCAATAACTAAAAATATTTTTCCCAATTTTTCCAGCGATCTCAATGCAAGCTTCAGAATTAGACTGAAACATAAGTTCTGATGTTTGTACTGGAGCACCACAATAACCAAAGATACCATGGTTAATTTGTGTACGCATCGCCCCATAATAGCCGTGACGAGCGTACGTTCCAATCCCAGCACCAGCGATAGAAAAAATATGGATGGGCAGGTGTCCTAATTTCTTATTCAATCCATCACTGGATGTATCATCATAAGCCCATCCATTCGTAAAAACCCGATCAATCCACCCCTTCAGTATTGCTGGGAAAGACCACCAATACACTGGATGTACCAATATCAGTGTATCAGCTCGATCTATTCGGGTTTGCTCAGCAAGAATAGCTTCGGATGGTTCAGCTTTTCCATGCAATACCAATGCATCATGCGATGTATAGCAAGGATTAAAATTTTCAGCTGCAAGATCCACAATCTCGGAGCTATTTGATTTATTACTTTGCGAAATACTATCAGAAATTTTTTTTGCTACTGCATGAGTCAATGAATCTTTGTTAGGATTTGCAAGTACTATAAGAGCGTGCATTTTGTAACCTCTTTAAATGTTATTTAATATGTAAATAACCATAATTTGTATACTCAAACACATAACAGCCCAACAAGCCGAGCAGTAAAGTTACTCAGCTTGAATAGCAGATATCTAAGCAGATTTGGCGTTATTCTTTGTGCAACATACCTAAGTCAGGTAGCCGCCTATAACTTGATGATCATGGTCGTACTAGTGGTTCAGCGAGGTAGGCATTATGTAATCCGGTATCGCTTTACCGAACAGCGCTAGTGATGCTTCTTGAAGGCGCGCCAAGTGCAGATCAAGACCACGGATCTGGCCGTTATGAATCTGCATGGCAGTCATGTGCGCATGTCCGGCAAAGGCTAGGGGAGATAATTCCTCAATAGTGGCTGCTCTATCGTTAACCTGGACTACATAATTAAGCTTACATGACATCTGTTTATTCCTGACAATTGCTAATAGGATCTAAAGCCCATACCCGGGGGCTGAATGGGTGTTATCTAAATACAGCTAGATTTTCTCTGATTGACTGAGCCTTGGGAAACGAGTATTACTCAATAGATCATTAAATTTGGCTTGAAGATAAATGAGCAGCAGAACACTACCTGGTACGAGAGCCCTGACGATTTTTGAAGCGGCAGGTCGACATTTGAACTTTACTAAGGCGGCAGATGAAGTGGGTTTAACGCCCGCGGCAGTCAGTTACCAAATAAAAGAAATTGAGGAACGAATAGGGATTACTCTTTTTGAGCGTACCAGCCGTAGAATGCGGTTAACACCTTCAGGTATTGTAATGCTTAAGGCCGTGACAGAGGTGCTTGACGATTTGCAACGTGCAATCGGTCGCGCAAGAAAAACGACTCGTACTGCCTCGCAGCTGAGAGTCTCATTGGGTGCAAGATTTGCGACGAATTGGTTATTGCCCAAAATTGAAGATTTCAAAAAGGTTAACCCAGACCTGAAATTGGAGTTTGATATTACCGATGAGGTAAGGGATTTTGATGATGTCGATATTGCGATTCGATTTGGAACTGGCACATATCCAGCAACGTTATCAGACAGGTTATTCGGCACTGTTGTAGTTCCTGTTTGCAGTCCTGAGCTGCTTACAAAGGGGGGCCAGCTCGAAGAACCGAGAGACTTGCTAGAACACACACTTTGCTATGTAGATTGCGCAATTGAAGGAAAGGCCTGGCCTAATTGGTCGATGTGGATGAAGGAGGCTGGAATTGATGATTTCAATGATAGCCAAACGGTTGCATTCTCTGACCTAAGCCATGTTGTACAGGCGGTTCTTGATGGGGGAGCTGTGGGGCTAGCAGAGCCCATTATGATTGCTAACGATCTGGCTCAAGGTCGATTGATCAGGCTGTTTAATACTAGCCTGAATGTGTCGGAGCAGCATGCTTACCATTTGGTATACCCCGAGAATAACAGTAAGGACCCTGCAGTTATTGCGTTTCGTGATTGGGTGCTTAGCGAAGCACTCGAACAGTCATCAAAAAAGATGCAAGTGTAGCCTCATCAAAAGCTCTAAAACCAAGTAACTAACGCTAACCAAGAGGGGATGCAGAGCACCATTGTTGGTAAATAAATATTGCCATAGAGCTCAAGTGGGATCAAAACCTAACAAGGCCTAGCAAGTTGTTGCACTGCCAATTTTTATGTGAGCAAAGTGGGACTCAAAGCTTGTTGGTTATACCCAGGATAGGCGCTTTTATTCAATAGAAAATACCTGTCATAATGATCTTTTTACAATGAGCAGGCGTACCTGCCGTTAGCTCAGGTGTGACTAAAAAGGTAAGCTCTGCCTTAACTAAACTGTAAACTAGATCAGCCCGGTAGTTGCCGGATATCCCTATCATTCAATTGTATAGAAGCACTTATGTCGGATTCTTCCTGGTTAACTGAGTTTCCTCAGCTGGACCGCCAACAGTTATTGGAAATTCGTAAAACGCTCGATGGCGCTTACCGCAGCTTTTCGCGCGAATATGGCGATAGTATAGAAGCCTTCTTTGACCCTCTTTTAACCTTCCTGGTCTGGTTTGAAAAACTCCTGTTAGCCTCCCCTTGGTGGGCAGTATTGGCTGTGCTTGCCGGACTTGCTTATCTTGCCAGCCGCTCCTGGAAGTTGACCTTAGGCGTTGTAGCTGCTTTTGTGTTTATCGGTGTATTTGGCATGTGGGAGAACACTATGCGTACTATGAGCATCATACTGGTATCGACCTTTGTGGCTATCGGGGTGGGGAGCCCACAGGTATTGCCATGGCGCGATCAAACCGGGTCCAGTCTACGGTAATTCCTTTGTTGGATGTGATGCAAACCATGCCTGCTTTTGTTTATTTAATTCCTGTGGTCATGCTGCTGGGTATTGGCCGGATCCCCGGAGTTATTGCTGTGGTGATCTATGCCATAGCGCCTGTTATTCGTTTGACCAATTTGGGGATACGCCTGGTGAATAAGGAAGTGCTGGAGGCTGCTACCGCGTACGGCGCCAGTTCAATGCAAAGATTGTTTGGCGTGCAGTTGCCTTTGGCGATGCCCAATATAATGGCGGGCATTAACCAGACAATTATGATGGCCCTGGCTATGGTGGTTATCGCCTCTATGATAGGGGTTAAAGGGTTAGGCCAACCGGTTTTAAAATCAATCACCAATCAGTATTTTACCTTAGGGTTACTTAATGGCCTGGCTATAGTGTTTGATCGGGTAACACAAAGTTACGCTAAACGAACTCAGCAACACTTAGGGGGCCGAGAAAATGACTGAGCAGGATAAGTTATCTCCTCTTATTCGAGTAAAAACCTCTACAAGGTTTTTGGCCCCTCGCCACAACGTGTGTGGGAGCAAGTGAAAGCCGGGAAGAGCAAAGACCAAGTCCTGGCAAAAACGGGCCATACCGTGGGTCTTAAAGACATTAACCTGGAAATCAATGATGGAGAAATCTTTGTCATTATGGGGCTGTCCGGCTCTGGCAAGTCTACCTTGATCCGTCATTTTAACCGCTTGATTGAACCCACCAAAGGAGTGATAGAAATTGCCGGGGTGGACGTGATGGCGTTAGATCCAAAGGATTTTCAGGAGTTTCGTAGGCAAAAAGTGGCTATGGTGTTTCAACACTTTGGTTTGTTGCCACACAGAACTGTGCTGCAAAACATTGCCTATGGTTTGCAGATCCAGGGGGTAAAAAATTGGAGCGTAATAAAAGCGCGATGTAATGGCTGGACGCTGTGGGTTTAACTGGCTATTAACACCATTATCCAGCCCACCTTTCTGGTGGGCAGCAACAAAGAGTGGGGCTGGCCTGAGCGCTTTGCACCGATGCTGATATTTTACTGATGGATGAAGCCTTTTCTGCACTGGACCCGCTTATCCGCAGTGAAATGCAGGACCAACTGATCTCCCCGCAGGAAAAGTTACACAAGACCATTATCTTTATCACCCATGATTTAGATGAAGCGCTCCGCTTAGGGGATCGTATCGCTATCTTAAGAGATGGTATTTTGGTGCAGCAAGGTGCGCCGGTGGAGATCTTGCTTAACCCCGTCGATGATTATGTGGAAGCTTTTGTAAAAGATGTGAACCGGGCTGGTGCGTTAACGGTAGAGACCGTAATGAAACCCCAGATAGTACGTATCTCGGCAGAAACCATAGGGGAAGCGTTGGCGCAGATGCGTAAAGCCAAGGATGACTATGGTTATTATGTGAACGATGATGTTTATCAAGGGGTTATAACTCGGTAAGTATTAGAGGAAATCGCAACATCCGACTACAGCAAATCTATTGATGATTCGATGTTGCAATATGTCCCCGCGGTACAATCAGATGCGCTGTTGGAGCAAGTGATCCCGGAAACTTTAGATAGCGTTCACCCACTACCCGTGATTAATAGTGATGGTCAGGTTAGGGGTAAGCTATCCCGCGCCACCTTAGCCGAAGTATTAAGTGAGCATACAGCGCCGCTCGAAGAGGAGAAAAAGCGAGTTAACAATGCTCGGCTCTTAAAGCCACCTAACCGTGCGGATCTCTTTACTTGGCTCATTTTAAGGCCAGCGGAAACACTCGAAGGGATCCGCCTTGATCTATTCTTAAAATAGGCTAGGGAAAACCGAGAAATCAATATGCTATCCATTTTCGATATCTATAAAGTTGGTGTTGGCCCCTCGAGCTCACATACCAATGGTCCTATGATCGCCGGTTTTGAATTTTGTCAGCTAATTCAAGCTCAACTCGATGATGTCGAACGGGTTCAGGTGGATCTTTATGGCTCCCTATCACTGACTGGTAAGGGTCACCATACAGATAAAGCCGTTACACTGGGGCTGATGGGAAATAGACCTGACACCATCGATATTGAAGCGGCCAACCAGGTGATGGCGAGGGCACTGGCAGAGCAAACGCTACCCCTCTCAGGTGGGCGCACCATCTCATTTTATGCAGATACAGATATACGATTTCACCGTGAGAGTCTGCCATTACACGAAAACGGCATGTCTATCACGGCTTTTGACCAAAATAAGCAGAAATTAGCGACAGAAACCTATTATTCCATCGGCGGCGGATTTATTGCGACAACAGATGAGTTGCAGCTGGGTAAGCGCAGAGAAACTGTGCCCGTGCTTTACCCGTTTAATTCTGCGGCGGAACTATTAAAGCATGGAGAAGATAATGGCCTGAGCCTGGACGCCTTAGTACTGGCAAATGAACTGGCTTTTAGGGACCAGGATGAGCTAGAAAAACGCGCCGCGCAGGTGTGGCAGGTGATGTCATCTTGCATGAAGCGTGGCTTCAAAACCGAAGGGATTTTAGAAGGGGGGTTAAACGTGACTCGCCGCGCACCGGCACTGCTGAAACAACTGGAAGCAAATCAAGGCATAGATAATGACCCCATGACAGTGCTTGACTGGGTGAATCTGTTTGCTTTTGCGGTAAGTGAAGAAAATGCTGCGGGTGGCCAGGTAGTGACATCCCCCACGAATGGTGCGGCAGGTGTTATTCCCGCGGTATTGATGTACTACCACAAATTTATTCGCCAGCTGGACAACGACCAGCTCAAAGGTTTTTTGGCTGTGTCCGCCGCGATAGGCATGCTTTACAAGATGAATGCGTCCATCTCCGGGGCGGAAGTAGGTTGCCAGGGAGAGGTGGGCGTGTCCTCCTCTATGGCGGCGGCTGGCCTTACCACTATTAGAGGGGGCAGCAATGAGCAGGTTTGCATGGCGGCCGAAATAGCCATGGAGCATTCGCTGGGAATGACTTGCGATCCCATAGGCGGTTTGGTTCAGATTCCCTGCATTGAACGTAATGCCATGGGGGCAATGAAAGCGATAAATGCGTCTAGGATGGCGTTAAAGCGTAATGGGAAGTCTCTGATATCGCTTGATAAAGTAATTGAAACTATGTACCAGACGGGTAAAGATATGAACAAAAAATATCGTGAAACCTCGCTGGGCGGTTTGGCAATGATCCATTTAGCGCCGCCCTGTGAATAGTCGAATTGGCTAGTTAGTGCCCGTCTTGAATCGCCGATTCTGTCATTCCCTCGCACGAGGGAATCCAGCGGCTTTACCGCGATCTCGGTGTGTGTTTCAGAACGGTACTAGTTAGTTTCCGTTCTGAAACACAGGAGCAGGTAGGTTGGCCTGTATTCCTGTAGAGTCGAACTTGTTCGGCGAACCTTGTGAGCACTGGCTTCGCCCTTTTTGCCTATAGAGGCATCCGCTCTAGGTCGTGAATATAGCCTTGAATTTGGTGTTTCGGGATGGGCACTAGTTAATCTAGTAATAGGGTGAAAGCTATCTAGTTCTGTTCACTAAACGCCAGTTTTACTCCAAAATACAAAAACAAACCGCCTGCTGTCCGTTTAAACCACAGGCCAATGGCTTCATTTTGCTTAACCTTCTTGCCCGCTACTGATGAAGTCCAGGCGAGAAAGTGGCACCAGATCATACCGTTGAAATTAAATACCAGACCGAGAAACAGAAAAGCCACTACCTTATCGGGCGCATTAGGGTCGATAAATTGCGGTACAAACGCGAGAAAAAACAGGGCAACTTTAGGGTTCAGGGCATTGGTTAAAAAACCTTGGGAGAAAATATTGACCATTGAGGTTTGCCTGGCAGTAAAACCCGTAGAGCTATCTTTTTGAGATCCTGTCAACAACATAGTGCAGCCAATGTAAACCAGGTAAATCGCGCCAATTATCTTGACCGCCGTGAAGGCTGTGGCAGAAGTTGCCATAATGGCGGAAAGGCCAAAGGCTGCGGCAAAAATGTGCACGAAAGTACCTGCGCCTATACCCAGAGCTGCAGACGAGCCGGCGCGAAATCCCTGGGTTGCTCCTCTGCCCATGATATAAATGGAATCAGGTCCGGGGATGATATTAAGTAACATGCCGGAAACCATAAAGAGAAATAAATCCTGGGTACCAAACATTAGCAAGCTCCTTTTATACACAATAAAAGGAAGTGCATTATAGTCGAAATTACCGGTTAGTGAATCACTTTGTCTAGTGGAGCTGATTTATCAAACCACAGTTACCGCTATATATTCCAATATCGAGTTAGCTGGTTAAGGATGAAACGCCTGGTTTACTTGTTAAACCAGGCCAGAAACATTATTAGTTCTGCAGGGTGGGTTCAAGTGAAGGGCGCGAGCGAGCTTTGTTAACATCATGTAAAAAGCAACGCTGACCTATATTCTCCTTCCCACGCGGCCTTATTCATTTTTCTTGGTACAGACTCTTTCCCGGGGGACTTTCTGAAGAGGTTCTGCACTAAACGGCGACAACACGCTATATTCAATGGCGAGTGTCCAGCATACATTTTCTGAGCATCTTCCCTAAAAATGACATCTAACGCCCAATGCTGCTGATTTTCTATGTGCCAGTGCTGCCTTGAGGCTTGGGCTGCAAGTTCCAGTGGTAGTTCATCGGTACAAACATAATATGATGTCTCATAACTGCCTGTATCTGAGCCATTGATACTACGCTCTCGGACTACAGCTACTATTCCTTTAATCATCGGCCATTTTGTGTTTATCTCCTTACTAAAAGCGGCGGGTAGCGAGAAAACGGTACGAACTTCTGTTCGTCCATGGCCTTTATCTTTGGTTTCAAAGGAGACTTGCTGCTCTTCTGGCTGTGACCAGTATGCTTGAAACTGCTCATCCACTTCGGCGAGCAGTTTTGGCTGATTACTTTTTACTTGAACCAGCATATCTCCGCCTTTGTCTTTGACCTCTTTCAGCGTTTCTACTTGGCAATGCAAAGCATCGGCTGTCAGCAAGCAACCAGTGATATCCAGTGTGTCTATCATCTCTCTTACCGCTTGTATTTCCATGCCTTTTCCTTTACAAGGTCGGTGAGTTAACACTAGCCCCTGCTCAACCTCAAAGGTCGAAACGAGGAACAAGGGATCATCATGGCGGCTGGCTTTAGCACCTTTTATCACCTTTCCGTCCACGCTGATGATAGGTGCACCATTTCTTTCCCGGCGAATATTCACCCACCCAACCATTGCTGATAGCAGGGTTTCAGGGATCACAGTCCGCATGATCCTGGCGATAGTATGCCGGGTAGGTATGCCATTTTTGTATGGCAAATACTGACGTAACCACTTTAGGTTTTCCTTGCCCTTACCGAAGTCTTCAATGTCAGTCCATTGCTTTTGTCCACAAATCATAGCGACTATCACCAGAAACACGACCTCAATGACGGGATAGTCTTGATTGATCTGCGAGCGACTTTCCTGGACCTTTTGTAGCTGTTCAATTAATACCATTTTTCGACCAAATTCAGTAATTTGGAGATCTGATCGTTAAATCGAAGACAAGTTCAAAATTTATTGTGTCATTTAGTGATTTTTTGGCTATATGGATATTCCTGAAAGTTTGATCCTGCCCTTGGTTCAAGTGCATGATTACGGCCTAGCCAGGCAGCTATATGGAGTGAGCCCGCAACAATATCGATAATCGCAAACACTGCAAATAGTTCCGAACCTGTCTGTATTGCTGCCCAACCCATAGCGGCGGCAAATATCAGCCGCACAAACCCTTCAAAGCCACAGATTTCAACAGAGCCGTCGCGCCAGCGCCATATTGACCAGGCCACTCCGAGAATACCGAGCATTTGGATAAATAAAAGCTGGATAGCCGTGAATGCTGGCCAAGGTGAACCCCCTAGTACATATCAACTTGGCTAAGCGTGTTCAGGTTGTGCTGATTTAAAACAGAGAGAGCAAACGGTAAAAGTGCAAATATATCGTAGATACAGGCAGCTTTTAGAATGAAACGATATTTTGAATAGAGCATGGCGAAGTCCATAATTATTTAATAAACAAAGGGATAGTTGTTTTGTCCGTAAAAATATTATCATTATGCTTTAGCTGTTAATATCGCGTTTCTGCTAATGCAGCGTTGCATAAATGGAATGGTCAATATGAAAAAATCCGCCAACAACTGGAGTTATGATGATCTTACGCTGTTTACGGTTTTAGTCGAAAAGGGCAGTTTTGTTGCTGCGGCAGAAAAGTTGTCGCTTCCCCCCAGCACAGTTAGCCGTCGGTTAAAAAATCTGGAGTCTGGTCTGAGAGCCAAGCTTATTGAGCGTAGTTCCCGCAAAATGCGCCTCACTCAGCGGGGGAGGGAGTTGTATCAACAATCGGCACCGCTTCTAGCTCAGTTGCAGAAAAATACCAGTGACTTTGTGAACAAAGAAGGCAGTATGGCTGGTAAGTTGGTAATAAGCACTTCGCATTTTATCAACAGCCAGGTTTTGGCGGTTTGGCTGGCAGAGTTTATGGCTGTGTATCCGGAATTGGAACTGAATTTAAAAGTAAGTAATCGCAACCAAGATATTATTGAAGAGGATATTGACTTAGCTATTCGTATTGCTGGTCAGCTAAAAGATTCTGAAATGGTTGCACGGCTGCTTTATAAACCCACTTTTGTCTTTTGTGCTACAGCTGGGTTTTACCAAAAAAAGCCGAATGCAGGTTTGACGGATCTGCAATCCATAGCCTGCTGGTTACCTAGTTATTGGCCGGACAACTGGAAGGTCCGCAGCAAAAAGACGGGGGTGGAAAGCAACCTGGTATTAAACGCTCGTTATTGCTCTGATGATCCGAGTTTACCCTATGCCGCTGCGCGTCAGGGCTTAGGCGCCAGTATATTTGCGGATTTTTCCGTTCAATCTGAATTGGCTAATGGGCAATTGGTTAACCTTTTACCGGAGTATGAAATTGTGAGCGAAAATGCAGTATATGCTTTGTACCCCAGCAGGCAGCACCTGCCTGAGAAAACAAGCAGGCTGATCCTTTTTCTACACAGAAGTTTGAGCATTTCTCACGGCATAATAAACCTCCGTACCAGCCAGGTGTGACAGAACCGTAACTGGCCAAAAGATAAGTAGTGCCGAATAGGTCGTCTTATACACCCAACGGGTGCAGATTGAAGAAGGCTTCGGGTGTATCAAAAAGAACGCTATGGTTTGGCGTTAAATTACTGTGAAAGCCATGCTACCAAGCACGTTGAAATCTTGCTGAACTAAGGATGTTGGCCCAGTTCGTCCGGCTATGGCAGGAAAGACGCGTTTATCAAAAGCTACTACATAGATTTTCAAGACAACAATATCAAGACCCGCCGATAATTCCCGTACTTTTCCTTGGGAAAGGAAATCTCAGGGCGAGAGGCTACCCATTTAGTGTGGTGGGTATCGCCTTAGCATTAGGGATCCTTAGCTGAGTTTCGGTGAAAAGAGTGGGGCCCTCAGAGCTATACCCCTGTACGGATTTAGTCACAGGTTATTGATAAGCTCACCAGCCTGTTTACAAGTTGTTACAATGCTACCTTTTTTTGGCTTTATACTCTCCAGAATATCTACTTGGCTAATGATTTATTGCATATTAATCATGTGTGCCGATATATTGTTTCAATGCGATAGGCACAGGTTGGGATCGGTCATTTATTGTACTCCACCCTCTACAGTACGAAGGTATTAACGCTGGCAGACCTTGGCACGGGAACCAAACTCCCTGTATTTCAGCTATAGGCGCATATCGCAACTACTTAATCAATTTTACCCATCGTCCCCAAGCAAGGTGTTCATCTGGCTTAATACATCGGGAAGACATTAATGAGCAGTGATGGTTATCAAATTATTCAAAATTTGATTGCCAAATCCAGATAATAAATAAAAACTAGGAATTTAAAAATGGTAAAAAATGTTTCTTTGTCAGCAATAGCTCTTCTGGTTATTGGTGTTTCAGCTACGGTACAAGCAGAGAATGTAACCACAAACGATGTTAATGCTAAGGGGACTGGCTGGTGGGTTTCTGCCGCAACAGGCCTTGGATTGGCGGACGGTTTGGCTGATACAAAAGGATCAAATAACGCAAACTTATTAAAATTTGATGGAGGTTATGATTTTAGTAAGTACTGGGGGCTTTATTCTGCTTACGGTTATAGCGATAATTACGCAGGTTCTAATTTACATAATGTACAACTTGGTGTTAAAGGGAATCGCTTTATTACCGATAATTTTTCATTTTTTGGAAAGTTAGGTGGTGGTTACCTTTATAATGATAGTGCTAGCAACAGCTCAAGTGATTTCAGTAAGGGTAATACAGTCCTGGTTTTAGGAGCTGGAGTTGAGTATCAACTTACCAATGCAATTTCAACTAAGCTAGGGTATGAATATATTCCTAATGTTGAAATGGAGCAAACAATAAACAGCATAGCTTCGACTAAAGATGTTGATTTGCATCAATTATATTGGGGGTTGACTTACAAGTTTGGCCAGCCTGATACGTCACGCGTGATTACTAAAGAAGTCGAAGTAATAAAAGAAGTCTTGGTTGATTCTGAGGTGCTTGTGCCTGGAAGGTCTAACTACTTGATCCCATTTTCAGTTGGCCAGTCTAATTTATCTGATTACAGTACTTTTAACTTAACTGAAATTGTTAAAGCCATGCAGGAAAATTCATTATTAACAGCCAATATCACTGGTCGTACAGATATTACCGGCAGTAAGGAAATTAACGAGAAATTATCTTTTGAACGTGCTAGTACTGTTGCTCAGTATCTGACAGAACGTGGAATTGATCCTTCTCGTTTAAGTGTTGATTCGGTATCAGATAGCAATCCGCTTTCTGATGGTTCTTCACCTATTGAACGTTCTGTTAAAATTATTTTAAAATAATAGTATGCAGCATCTTGCCCGGTCAATAGACCGGCTAGATGTAAAAGGAGTTCATTCTTGATAGACATATAGATGAACTCCAGATAAGACCTAAGAGGAAACTGGCGGGCTAACTGTATATGAAGGACTGGTCGAACTTGGGTAACAGATCTATCTGGTTTGGTAGGAGCCGAACCCATCTCAGGGATGAGATGTAAAGCGCATGGATGCACGTTCAGCGAACCCGGTGGGCACGGGCTTCGCCCTCTTCACTTATAGAAAGGCATCTGCTCCTACAAAGGCCGCAACAATTGTTACCCTTAGGCGGGTTATTTTATGGGTTCCGTATATGAACATAGTTGTGTCATACCAAATGGCGAAAAAGCGGATTCTCGCATTATGTTGATATATTTTTATATCAATTGAATATATACCAGCATAACTCAAAGTTTTAACATTAAGGCTCAATTAGCATTAACTACAGTTTTAATAAGTCTAACCTGCAACCAGCATATAACCTTTGTGACGAACTGTAACGAGAATTTCTTGGCTGGAAGAGTCACCTTTTAGTTTCCTACGCAAACGCCCAATTAGCACATCGATACTCCTATCCTCCGGAGTCCAATCTACCCCCTTTCCTCGAACTTGATTGGACAGCTGTTCACGAGAGCATATTTTACCAGATCGACTCATCAGGAATAGCAAAATACAGTTTTCTCCGTCTGTTAGCTGAACCTTACTTTTGTCCGGGCGTACAAGTACCTTTGACTGTTGATGGAGCTTAAAGCCAGGAGATAAATTGAAGAAGTGGGGGTCAGTATTAACGGCGCTCTCAGCTTTTATTTTTCTTCTTATCAGAGCCTGAGTACGAAGAAAAACCTCCATGGGATTTGCGGGTTTAATGACGTAATCATCTGCACCATGTTTAAGCCCCAAGATTCGATCATCTTCGCTACCACTAACAGATAATAATATAACGCCGCATTCTTCACATTGACTAAGGTCTCGAGCAATAGCGAGTCCATTTGAGTAAGGTAAAGCGATATCACAGAGTACAACGTCTATTTTAGGCTCACTAGATCGAACCTGTTCGAGGACATCTTTTCCAGTAACATTTGTTGAAACCCTAAACTCATGTTTTTCGAAGATATTTATGAGAGGTTGCAGTGCAAAGTTGTCGTCTTCAATGAGGAGTACATGTGCTTTAGCCATATTAAAAATTTAGATGTGTTTTTACTTTATAAGAGAGGTGGGTATGATATCAGATTTATATATTATTGGTATCATTTGTAAGCTAATGTAATTATTTGTAACGCTCTGTTGTGACTGGTAAGCATTGAATAGGTGGACAAAAATTTGATGCATATCGTTAGCCCTTGGAGGAAGTGTAACAATACCAGTCATTTATAGCCTTGATTTATTTTGGGAACTTATTTAATCGACGAGATAAAAGACAGTAGTACATGCTCTGGCCACCAGAAGAGTTAATCCAATTTTGAAGTTGATAGCTAAAGTTAACACCAAAAATCGGGTTGATAAATGAAGAGCTTTTTGTTAAAGCGGTCCTCTTTAAGTTGTTAATATTGTAGAAATATACTGAGTTTGGTATTAAGGGTGTTACTTTTTATGGTTAAATTCCGGAATGTGCCCCCACAGTTAGCGACGGCTTCTATATCGTACAGTCGATAAATTCGGTAACATGATAGGCTTAATACCCATTGAAAATCGCTATACCCACACCGTTTAACGCTTTTTACTGAGACTATCGGACAGTATGGCTTACCAGAACAAACGTATCTGAACAAAGGTAATTTCAAGTAAAATAGCCAAGATGCAACAAAAGATTATTAGTTGCGGAGTAAATAACTTAGGCCTGCTTAATTCACTCAAGTCAAACCAGATTGCCGTAAGTTTACCTAAGATACGACAACATTATTTTTAACACTTGTGTATTTCCCTAATAGTTCACCATGTTCAGCCAACTCAGAAATGGAATGTATGTTAACTCATTTAAATATCTTGTTTTTTATTCGAAAACAGTCCTTTTTGCGTTTTATCTGGCTCTTATGTTTAGTTTCTCCAATCTTGTCACAGACAGCTTATTCGAGCGAAAATCAAGACGACTTAGGCCAGATGAGTAAACGTCTCTACGTGCTTGAAGATTCAACGAGGAAGTTGACCTTTAGTCAAGTTTCACACTCTTCGGCTAAGTTTGAAGAAATCGGGAGTAGCAAAGGGATAAACCTAGGATTTAGCAAATCGGTATTTTGGCTTAAGCTATCCTTGGTAAACACTCTGGATAGAGATACTGAATTTTATCTGAGTATCGGCTTTTCGGGTCTGGATTATCTTGAGCTGTATTCCCAAAATTCCGATGGACAGGTTATTCGGCAGCAGTCCGGTGACCTGTTTCGCTTTTCTGCCCGAGAAATCGCCAGTCGTCACCCCGTTTTTAAATTACCAATCAACAAGGGCGCTGAGCAGACCTTTTTTTTAAAGATAAAAAGTGACGGTATGATCAGAGTTCCCATCTCTTTGCTGTCCAGTGAAGACTACGCTGCCAAGCTTTATCAGGAAATGCTGTTACTTGGCCTGTTTTACGGTGCCATGCTCATCATGCTTATCTACAATGCCCTATTACTGTTCATAACAAGAGACAAAATATACGCCTGTTACCTAGCCTTTATCTTCTTCTCTATCCTTGCGCTGGCTAGTATAGATGGCCTGGCATATCAGTACTTATGGCCAGAAACCCCATCTTGGGCAAATAAGTCAGACTTCTTCTTTAGAACTCTAAGCCATTGGGCGGCAATCATGTTTGCTCAGGTGTTGCTAAATACTAAACAATACCTGCCAAGGCTCCACCGGCTACTTTGCGTAGTGCAACTATTACTTATTGCTCACGCCCTCAGTGTTGTTCTCACCTCTATTACCAATGCCGATCAGCTTACATTTGTAATGTCGATCGGTACAACAGTTGTTTGTTTAATAACTGGTATTGTTGGGGCAGCTAACGGTATCCGATACGCAAAACTGTACCTGTCTGGCTGGATGATGATAATCGTCGGGATGACTCTTTTGATCTTAGCTAGGCTTGGACTTATCCCCGCAACAGTCATCACCGCATACACATTACATTTTGCCCTGGTATTTGAAGCCTGTATCTTTTCTATCGCCCTGGCCGCCCGAATTACTCAGCTTAAAGATGAAAGAAATCAAGCGCAGGCTAAAGAAGTGGTTGCCACGGCTTTAGCAAACGCAAAGAATCGGTTTATCGCTAATATGAGCCATGAACTTCGCACGCCAATGAATGCGGTATTGGGCTTTACCCATTTAGCGCAGCGGCAAAAACCCATGCCGATGATGTCCGCGTACTTGAACAACATTGAGCAGGCTTCTAAAAACCTGACTGATATTGTTAATGAGATATTAGATTTTTCTAAAATTGAAGCGAAGCAACTTGTGTTAGAAAAAGCATCATTCTCTCTCATGGAATTGCTATCAAATATCGCTACTCTTTTTGCCGTTGAGCAATCGAAAAAGCAGATAGAAATACATATAACCGTTGCCCCTGACACCCCTAAAATGCTGATAGGGGACGCAGTGCGGCTTCGTCAGGTGATAGTAAATTTGATAAGTAATGCCGTGAAATTTACAAGTAACGGCGATGTCCATTTGACCGTTTCCCTGGCCCGCCAGCAGGGAAATAAAATCACCCTCGACTTTAGCGTGACCGACACCGGTATCGGCATCTCGGCGTCAGAGCAAAAGCGTATATTTCAGCCCTTTGTACAAGCCGATGAGTCCACTACACGGAGATACGGCGGTACAGGTCTGGGCCTGAACATATGCCAACGATTGGTCGAGTTAATGGGGGGCAAGATAGAATGTAATAGCAACCCAGGTAAGGGCAGTCAATTTAGTTTTAATGCCAAATTCGTGGCGCCGGAGTTAGCTGATATAACCCCCTGTGCGACTGAGCCAAAACCCACGGTGCTGTTTGTATGCGAAAATGAAATAACGCGCCAGGCGGTAGCATCCTGTTTAACCTGGCTTCGAGGCAATGTGGTTTGCGCAAAAACTGCGGATGTCCTGACCCTAACGCAATCATTTTCGATAATCATCGCGGATAACGACTTACAAGACATCACAGGAGCAGAGTTCTTGAACATCCTCTGCCAACAAGCAGAGTTTAATGATACGGCAATGGCCTTACTCAGCGAATTTGGCACACCTCGACACGCTCTGCTCCCGGCACACATACCCACTTTGCAAAAACCAATAGATTTAGCCAAGCTAGAGGCCTTAATTCACGGACATTCATCAACGAAATGCGAGCCAGAAGCCGTATTTCCTGGGGGTCAGCTTAGCGAGCTGGAAATTCTATTGGTTGATGATAATCGACTAAATCAGGAATTGGGTGGCCATCTTCTTAGCCAGGCAGGTGCTCAGGTTGACATCGTTGCGAATGGCAAAGAGTCGTTAAAAGCAATGCAGAAAAAGCGCTATCAGTTGGTGTTAATGGACCTGCATATGCCGGTGATGGACGGCCTGACAGCATTAAGACATATCCGCCGCGAGCCGAAAAATGATGAGGTTATCGTAATTTGCCTCTCAGCAAGCCCGCTGTCGGAGCATTTGGCCCCTGACGCTAACATTCAATTTGATGGCGAATTAAGAAAGCCCTTCGAGCCAAAAGAGTTGTATCAATTATTAGAAACATTTACCTATTGCAAGGCGCAAACTATCACCGGTGAAGGATGTGTTAACTGGGTGAATGAATCACCGTCCTGGATCGTCTCATTACCAGGCATCTGCGTAGAATCACTATTTGAACGCATCGGCCAACATCCGCAAATCATTCGCGAGCTGTTGGATAGATTTATCAACGAACACCAAGCTTCTCGAAATGAACTCGAGACATTATGGCGAGTAAATGACTTCGACGGCTTTTATAGAAAAACCCATAATCTGGCCGGGGCTGCGGCTTGCCTCAATGCGAATACGTTACACGAGTTAACCATGGTCACCTCACAAGCTATGCACCAGTCACAGGATTGGCCAACAGCCGCGCAAGTAAAAAACCTGTATCAGGAAACAGATATTGTATTAGCGTCGGTCAATTTGTTGAAAGCAAAGTTAGATCATACCAGTGAGGGGAGACAGTCCGGTTAAGTACAAACGGACACCAGACTTTGTGATTTTTTCATCGTTAATCTATGTTGAATCACCGAAATTTGTATGTAGCCTTTCCTGGTTTCCTTTACGCGATGACCATCTGTTATTTCCGTTTGACCAGGTGAACCGTCATGCGCCTGGATAGAAACCAACCACTAACATGTATAGTCCGATATCTCGGTGCTGTGACATGTAAGCAGGTGGGACAGTTAGGATGCTGTTTTTGAGCCTCTTCCAGAGGCTTTTTTCATACCACCGACTCTGCCGGCGGTTGTTGGTTAAACAAATTGAGTCAGATCTTTTTGAGTCGCCTGAGTTTGAGTAAGTAAGATTTTGCTGTCTTGTGAAGCTCGGTCAATTTGCTGTTTCGACTCCGTTCCCAGTTCAACAATTTGTTGGGCCGACTGATGGGTCTCATTTTGTGCTTCTCCTAACTCATGAACCGCATTTACAATATCCTGTAGCTGCGCCTGGTTGTTTTCAAGGTCACAGACCATATCTGCAAAAACACGGGATGTTTCGGCAATGGATGCTTCTGCACTGGATGATTGCGAAATCAGGTTTCGCGAGTTCTGGTTTGTTGTATTCACCAGGCTGTTCATTTGATTGATAAATTCGCTTATTTGTCGGGTGGCGTCGTTTACCTTGATGGACAGTGAGCGAACTTCGTCGGCGACAACTGCAAAACCTCGTCCCGCTTCACCGGCCCGGGCTGCTTCTATCGCGGCGTTGAGAGCGAGCAAGTTGGTTTGATCCGAAAACTCTTCCACCATTTTTAGGATCTTGCTTATATTTTCGGAGTTTTCTTTTAAGCTGAAAATGGTATCTGAAAACTTTCCAAGCATCGAAGTGACTGATTTAATTTGACCCACAATGGTCTCCAAATCATGTTCCGAAATCTTGACGTTTTTCAAATTATCCTGGGTAGCCTGGTACACAGAGTCTGCATTATGCACAATATTTTCAAGGTTCGCTGTCACTGTTGAACTTGCGGAAAAGATGTTTTCGCTTAAAACCAGTTGCTGGTTGCCAATCTCCGCCGTTTGCTGAATGGATTCACTCACTTGCTGATTACTTTCTGAGGCTTTTTGAGCTTTGTCATAGGCGCCGCGGAGCAGATCTGCTAAATGCTGGGTAAATTTGTTGTAATTATCTGATAAATCTCGAAATTCATCAAAAGTAAATGCGGGAAGCTTGGACGAAAGGTCGGCTCCTTTATGGTTTATTTGGTGAAGCACATCCAATACGGCTTGTACCGGGCGGACTATCAAAAACCTCAAGTAGAAGAGGGTAAAGCCAAAAGCCAGGGTGGAGAAAATTGCCAGCAGCCAAAAACCCGTTAACTCCTGGTTGTTGACCCGCAGTGCACCATATAGCCATAACAAGGTTGTTATCTGAAACAGGTAAAGAAACGCTAAATTCCCCCCAATTTTTCTGCCAAGTGTAAAGAAGATGGTTTTTTCTATTTGCTCATAACCAGTTACAAATATATTGCTCATACGTACGCAAGGTAAATTCAAAGTAAATATAACGTGACTATGAACGATAGTGGTGTGTTTTTCACTTAGAAAATACCGATTTCATCCTTTCAATGCAGATTTTGCTTGGCGGCTCGCAATCCGTGAATATGCCAATCAATCGTATGGAGCTCACTTCCTTGTACAAACCCCGAAGCTTTTGATAATTACCTGATTAGAGTTCTGTTAAGTGGGTGAGTATAAGTTTTTAGAGATTACGTATGAGTTTCAATCAGTGTAAATATACTGATTCGCCTAGTACTGCACGGCATACCTAGATTGGTAGGTTGATTTAAGCCTTGGTGAACTTTTGCTTATGCACTTAGATATTTTCTAATAGATGGGCTTCACTATCTGAGTGAAGCATACTGTACAGCTCCACGTTCAAGGTGTTTACAATTTTTATTTCGATGTCTCAGATTCAATCGCTTTCTTGAGAGTGCCTGAGTCAATACCCATCGCTCTCAGTGTTCTAGCTGCAATACCATTTTCCATTGACGCTATAATTTCGAGAACATTTGCGCCAATTAGAGGGGTATTTCTGTTTTTATTCCTTTTATGAAGCTCTTGCATCAAGACTTGGGCTGATGGTTGGGCATCATATAATTTTGAATTTGACTTGGCGACTTCAGGTGTATTCAAATCAATATTTATCGAGCGATGATCAATTCCTATTTCATTTAGTGCATCGATGTGCTGCTGTTTTATTGCTTGATTGATTCCATTGGGATCAATGTTTAGACGTTTGAATACTCTTCTCGCAGTGCCATCAGGCAAATCTAAAGCTGAAAGCATGAAATGTTCTGCTCCTGGCTTTTCTTCACCATTGATATTCGCGTGTTTTTCTGCGCCTTGACAAAGTCTGCTGATAGTTTTCATATCATGTATTTTCTGTTTTAAGGGCCTCAGAAATGAAAAAAACATATTAATATTCCTTACTATTTAAAAATGCGGCATGTCGCTTATGAGCGGCTTGCCGAGTTATCCCAAGAGCCTCTGCTATCTGAGCCCATGTCCACCCTTGCTGCAATGCTTCCTTAACAGCACTTCGTTCCAACTTATCTGCCATCATGCGTAAGGAGGAAACTGCGGCTAGAGCCTCTGCAGGTTTACTTGGATGGGGTAAAGGTTTTATAGAAGTCATTCGTCAAATTTAATTGACAGATGAATTCTTGTCAATTAAATTTGACAAAAATTTTAAAAGGGTAAGTCAGGTTGAGAATGGGATATTTATAGCAATTCGTCAGCTTTTATGATCCATAACACTAAGTATTTTCGTACTATCACAACAGAGAATAAAATAGTATTGCCACTAGAAGGGTTATGGTGGGCTGACGATATGTCTGATTTTATTAAAGGGAATAAATTAAAATGGATATGGACAATACATTGACGCTATTTTCCCGCAAGATAAATTTCAAACCCTTGTTATACTCTTAATCAATTACAGGGTTTAGAAAATTTTATGAATAAATATGAAATATATATTGATAGAATAAAAAATGACCTAAAAAAGATTGGAACAGCTGAAAAAGCAGAATCAACGCGTCGATATTTTCCTAATGGTATAAATTGTATTGGGGCAACAGCATCAGATATAACCTTGGTGGTAAATAATTTCCACTCTGATAACGTTGAATTATCAGCGATGGAGATGCTTAGCATATCAGAATCTATTCTAAAGGCCTCTGAATTTAGTGAAGAAATAATGGTGGCCTACGGCTTAATCAATAAATTTGTTAAAAATAGTTATGACGATAATTTATTGTTCCGCTTTGAGTACTGGCTAGAAAATTACGCTTCTAATTGGGCTCTAGTTGATGACCTATGTATCAAAACAATATATAGGTATCTTATGGCTCGCCCTTACCTCATTGAAAAAACACAGCATTGGGCACACTCGAATGTCTCGTGGTGTCGGCGTGCTAGTAATGTTGTTTGGGTTAAATTCATCAAACGAAAAATTGGCAAGTCTGTATATTATTTGGACAAACGACTGATTTTTAAAAATTGTGACCTGTTAATAGGTGATAAAGATGAGTTTGTTCAAAAAAGCGTTGGTTGGTTATTAAAAGCGACATCGTTACAGCATGAGGTTGATGTTATCGAGTACATTAAAAATAACCGTGGGAGTATGGATCGCTCTACTATCAGGTATGCGTTAGAAAAGGTCGATAACAACCGCCGAAAAGAAATATTATCATTCCAGAATTGAGCTATAGCGCTCTAATTTCGTTCAACCACAACATGTTCTGGACATCGAGATGTAAAAAACTAGCATGATTAAATTTGTATTAAGCATGGTAGTTCAAAAACCTTTTACCATTTCGGGGATGGGCAAAAATAGCCATTTTGATTATCGTTGCCCTGGGGGGCTGTTGATCTTTGGTGAGTGATTTTTGAACGTTATGGTTATTTTTCGCCAGACTTTAGGCATTGGAGTTCGGTATTTCGTCGCTTCAGCCTATGGTAAAAAAAGGCGTTTTACGATTTCTTTTACACAAAACCTTACGTTGCATTAGCCAACAAGCTGGCCGGAATTGGCTGATGTGTTCTCGTAGGGACAGAAGACTTTGACATGAATAAGGCGTTTAAAACCGCCTAAAAAAGAGAAATAATAAGCTGAAAGTTACGTAACACCTGAGTTTTCAAGCATTGATGAAGTTGCGGTTACCAGTCCCCACAAGAGCCCGAACTGAGACAAAGTACGTAATACCGAGTGGGTGTATAGGTAGTGGGGTTCGAAGCCCTATCAAGACGTCGGATATATGTCGACGAACCTAATCTACATCAACCCCGCCAATAACTGGGCCGTCCATTTCTGTCCCAGTTATTGTGGTTATCAGGCGTTAACGGGCTGGTTATCGCCAGTAGCGTGAAGTCCCGTGAAATCAGAACTTACCACAGAGCAAAGGCAAGTTGATCTTTAGTGCTAAATTCGAGCATGCGCGTAAACAGATAACCACTGTCTATTGTGGGTGGTAAAACGTTTCGTAAAAAGCATGAATACTCTAATTCTATAAGACCATCTTATTAAATTACCTGACTTCCGATTTGGAAAGTTCATCAATCTTGCTGTAGGCCTCTTTCAGACCTACTTCTGCCGACTGTGATCCCATTGCCAGGCCTTGTGCATAGATGAACTCAATATTTGTAATCCCCATCATGCCCAGAGCCATCTTGAGGTATTCGGTCACCAGGTCGGCTTGTGTTCCTAGAAATTTTCCGCCTTGGGTGATTATGATATACACTTTTTTGTCGTTTAGCAGACCAACCGGACCAGCCTCACTAAACTGGAAGGTTTCACTTGCACGCGTAATATGGTCAATCCAGGATTTTAAGGTTGATGGGATCATAAGATTATACATAGGCGCGCCAAGCACCAGAGTGTCAGCCTCTTTCAGTTCAGCGATCAGCTTATCCGACAACGCCAAGCCTGCTTTCAGTGTGGGTGTCACAGCGGTGGCTGGTTCGAAAAACGTTTGAAAGGTTCCGTGATTGAGATGCGGAATAGCTTCTTTGCTTAGGTCGCGCTTAATGTGCTTTATACCAGGTGTCTGGGCCAGCAAAGCGTCAGCCATTTTGTCCGCGAGTATGGATGATTGTGAGCTTAAGCCTTGCATACCAGAATTGATTTGTAACAGTGTTTTCATGTTTTGGACCTGTGGTTAAGTTGAAGTAGTAATTATTTTTATGAATCACCTTTGGGTTTTGCAAGGTAGATACCGTGATAGAATAATTCGAATTACGAATAGTAAAAAGCTAGTTACCATTGATTTGTTCAATAGAAGCTTAATTAGAAGGTGTAGTTTGAGTAATCTGGAACAATTGAAAATGTTTGTTGCCGCGGCAGACGCTGGAAGTTTCTCAGCTGCGGGGCGAACTTTGAATAAAGGGCAATCTGCTATCAGTATTGGGATTGCAAACCTCGAAACTGACCTCGGATTTGAACTGTTTGACCGTACCACCCGAAAGCCCGGGCTAACGAGTGGTGGCAAGCGACTGCTCACGTTTGCACGTGCGGTTCTATTACAGGCTGAAGATTTGAATGCAGCGGCACATAGTATATTTTCGGGGGACGAAACATGCGTTCGGATTGTACTCGACGACGCGATATTGCTTCCTTCGTTGAGCCGCATCCTCGTCGAGTTTGGGCAGAAGTTCCCGGCAACACAAGTGGAAATTTTATCGGCGGTGAGTCCCGATATTCCTGAGTTTGTCGAGCAGGGTAATGCCGATATAGGTCTGATGTTCTCAGGTGGAATAGTTCAAAAGGGTGTCGAGCAGATATTTATCGGTAATTTGCCCTTCGTTTCGGTGAGCAGGCCGGATTATCCGTTAGCAACACTCGAAACGATCGGTGCCAACGACTTGCTGCCTCATCGGCAACTCTTGCTACGAAGTCCGGGGGGAGCCGTCCTTAATCAATTTCCTTCCTTGTCGACGGAAATCTGGACTGCCACGAGCTTCCACAACATTCGTGAGCTGGTTTTCCACGGCGTCGGTTGGGCGTATTTGCCCGAACACTTGGTAAGTAGCGCGATTGCTTCTGGGCAGTTGGCGAAGTTGAGACTGCGCTTTGCACACAAGCATTGGAGCCCGCCCGTGGAGTGCGTAACGCTTAAGCATGTGGCCATGGGGCCCGCGCTTACTTGGTTATCGGAAATGACTAAGAATATTCTGTCCTAACGAAAGCTGGACAATGTACTGGGAAGGTTAGTTACGCGAAGCACTGCAAAATAGACAGACCGGAGATATGTTTTACAGTGCCTGATGATTTGTTCACCTCTGTTTTTATTCTGGCCAAGCACAAACCAATAGACAACCAGAATGAGCCGCTCTTTCAGGGGCAACCAGGGCGCCCATCATCCATGAAAATGCATACATGCTCTTTACCTCATTACCAATAACAGGCTTGTAGAAGCAAGGCAGTATATCGCCCTGATTAGTTACTTTGCCAGTGCTGTTGCTACATCCACGCGAGGCAGAAAGTTCGCCAGCATTTTTCTTTCCTCATCACGGACTGTTAACACCTCACAGCCTGATTTAGTGACTAATATAGTATGCTCCCATTGAGCCGACAGACGCCTGTCTTTAGTCACTACCGTCCAGCCATCGGTAAGTTGTCGGACAAAACGTTTACCCTGGTTAATCATGGGTTCAATTGTGAAGGTCATGCCTTGTTTTAATTCCATGCCTTTTCCTGGTTTACCGTGGTGAAGTACTTGCGGATCCTGGTGCATACTGGTGCCAATACCGTGGCCGCAATACTCGCGCACCACAGAGTAGTGATGACTTTCAGCATGAGTTTGTATGGCGTGGCCTATATCCCCTAGCGTGGTGCCTGGCTTAACCAATGCGATGGCGTTATAGAGGCAGGCTTGTGTTGTTTCTATAAGTCGCATTGCGTGGATTGCCGCCTCGCCTACCACATACATTTTGCTGCTGTCACCAAAGAAGCCATTTTTCTCTACAGTTACATCGACATTAAGAATATCGCCGTGCTTAAGGATTTTGCTCTTAGATGGAATACCGTGGCATACCACCTGGTTCAGGGACGTATTGGTGGCAAATTTATAGCCGTATTGGCCTTTGCTGGCGGGCCTGGCATCGAGTTCCTGAGTGATAAACTGGTCACAAATCCGGTCAACGTCAGCCGTACTCATTCCTGCAATTATCTTACCTTCCAGATTTTCCAGAACCTTAGCGGTTAAGCGCCCGGCAATCCGCATCTTATCTATATCCACCGGACTTTTAGTCATCTTGCTCGGCCTTGATATCTGGGGTTTGGTTGTCAGTTTCTCGAGCTTGCGTGACCAAAACTTGGCAGGCTTGGAAATAGGACATCTCTGGATTTGCTTCAACCAGCTGGCCTACTTTTAGCCAGTGCTCGGCTTGTGCGTTGATCGACCGGCTGAGTGCTTTGCTGGTGACCCTGAGTTCTGTGTGTAGTTCATCGGAAATTTTTACTATGCCCATAGGTTTCGTCTCGAAATGCATGAAACGTAATGATATGTATATATATCGTATATTTCAATTGAATTTTTCGAGTTGATAACCAATTTATCTTCACTGCCGGTGGACGGTGTCGGCTATGCCCGGATCCGAGCAGCTGTCACCACTGGAAAGATGCGATGACTTAGGCAATGGCGTAACACGTGGCAGCTAATGTTTTTCATTTTGTTAGGTAACGTATGCATTTCAGCTGTTATACTCTCGCCCCTAAAATGAATTCCATGTTTGATGTAAATGAGTGGTAATGTAAATGAGTGTTGATGCAATAGGTTTATCTTCTGAGTTGTTAAAAGCGGTAAAATCTTGTGGTTATAAGAACTTAACCCCTATTCAACAGCAAGCAATACCGCTTATCCGTACAGGCACTGACTTGTTAGCAAGTGCGCAAACAGGCACAGGTAAGACAGCGGCATTTACCTTGCCAATTTTGGATATGCTGGCGAAAAATGTCAGCAACAAACCAGCCAACAACACCACAATTAAGGCGCTCGTGTTGACACCGACACGTGAACTGGCTTTACAGGTGGCGTCGAACATTAAAGATTACAGTGAGTTTTTACCACTGAGTTCAGGTGTCGTTACCGGTGGTGCCAATATGCAGCCACAGACAAAGATGCTTAAACACGGAGTTGACGTGTTAGTCGCGACGCCGGGTCGGTTAATCGAGCATCTGACATTGCGAAACATCGACTTATCCCATGTTAAATATCTGGTATTAGACGAAGCGGATCGTATGCTGGATATGGGCTTTCTAAAAGATATTGAAAAGCTGATGCAAGTGATCAAACAAAAGCATCAAACCCTGATGTTCTCTGCAACGTTTTCCAACAAGGTTAAAACGCTCGCCAAGCAGTTATTAACCACGCCGAAAACCTTGGATATATCACCACAGAACTCAACCTCAGGTAAGGTTAAACAACAGGTTTATTGGGTGTCGGAGAAACGCAAACGTGAACTCTTGTCCGAGCTGATAGGGGTAAAGAATTGGAAGCAGGTATTGGTCTTTGCCGGTACTAAAGAGAGTGCCAACCTGCTGGCGAAAGAGTTAAAACTCGATGGTATTAAAGCCGCATTATGCCATGGCGATAAAACCCAAGGCGCACGTAACAAGGCGATCGAAAAATTTACTGAAGGTAGCGTGCGTGTTCTCGTAGCAACGGATGTGGCTGCTCGTGGCTTAGATATTCCTGATTTACCGTATGTGGTTAATTTCCACCTGCCATTTTTAGCCGAAGATTATGTACACAGGGTAGGGCGTACGGGACGCGCCGGTAAGAGTGGCATAGCGGTCTCGTTAGTGAGCCCTAAAGATGAGCAATTCTTAGATAATATTGAAACGTTAATCGGTCGTAAGTTCGAACGTATTGTTTACCCAGGGTATGAGCTGGATGCTGAATTACCGCCTCAATATAAAGATGAGTCGGATCAACCACTTAAAATGAGCCGCTATAAAGCGACACAAGAGCATAACCAAATGGTTGCTCGCAAGAAAGCTGAGAATACGCCAGCCGCTATTCGCCGAGCCAAAGCAAAACGTAGAAAACAGCGCTAAACACTAATCGCTAACGGGGGAATAACTTCCCCCATACGGCTTTTCATCCAAGAATTTTACGTTAACTCTTCGCTTAAACGCTTCGAAAATTTTGCATCTGCACCACCCAGCTTTAGCGACTGTTTTCGCGCCTGTCTGCAGGGAGCCTGCCCATCGCTTGCTGTGTTTACTAAGTGTTATACCCAAGCTGCTTGGGAATGCGGGGGTCAGCAAATCGAGAAGTGACCGGGTTCAAGGCATAAAGCCGAAGATCTAGTCTTCTACATCAAGGTTTTATAACGCCGAAGAGGGTTGCTTCTCATCTTGCCCGAAGGGAGCTCAGCCAGAAAGTCAGCACTGCGTTGCAGCGCTTGAAAAGGGAATGCCATTCCCTGCTCGCTGCGCCTTGTTCTGACATCCTGCCTGAGCTCTGAATCTGCATTTCCAAGTAGTTTGGGTATATGTAGTCATACTGATCAATTTTTCTCTAAAGGCATATAACGTAGCTAAGCAGCAGGGCCGTCAACAAGTTGGCAGTTACTGAACGAAGCTTCTGTGCATTGCGAACAGTACGAGTCGCGCAGCATTTAATACTGCGGGAACCGGTAGCTGGGTCTTTGCTATGCTATATTGCCTTAGCATGACGGTCCGCGTAATCTGGCGGTAATGATAACGACATCCGGTGCAGTCCGCGCTGCACAACCTATTCGATGGAGGTAATATGCTTAATCCAGCCACAGCTAAATCTGTGATTGATCAGGCCTTGTTTCTCGGCGCTGATTTTGCCGAGCTATTTGTGGAGAGCCGGCTTAATAGTAACCTCGAAATCAATGCAAAAAGTATTGATAAAATCAACTCAGGGATCGATTTTGGTATAGGTATTCGCTTGTTTTTCGGCGAAAGAATTCTTTACGGTTATACCAACAGCACGGATGAGGAAGAGCTAAAACGGGTGACAGGTTTATTGACTGCGCAAAATAAACGCGTTCAACAAGCCACAGCTTGCGCCTTTAATTTAAATCGCTATGAGCCTTTGCATACGGCAGTAAAACCGTTAGGCAAAGATGCGGCGCTAGACAGCAAAATTGCTTACCTGAAAAAACTGGACCTGGCTGCTCGCGCTGAAAGCACGCTTATTCAGCAGTTCATCGGGCGCATCGCGCAGTCCGAGCAGCAAGTTGAGATTTTTAATTCTGACGGATTACATATTGCAGATACGCGGCATTATTGTCGTATCGCAGCCACCGCCATAGCTCAGGATGGCCAGGATCAAAGTACTGGTTTTGAAGGACCTGGCGCATTAACGGGCTGGGAATTTGAACAGCAAGTTGACCCCGCTCGACTCGGACTAAAAGTAGCCAAGCAGGCGTTGATTAAACTTAATGCTGCGCCATGCCCATCCGGTGAAATGCCGGTTATTATAGGTAACGGCTTTGGTGGTGTTATCTTCCATGAAGCTTGTGGCCATTTGCTGGAGACAACCGCTGTGGCTAAAAAAGCGTCGGTTTTCCATGACCAAATGGGAGAGATGATCGCGAATAGTGTGGTTAGCGCGGTTGATGATGGCACCATAAAAAACGAATGGGGCTCTATTCATATCGATGATGAGGGGATGCCGACTCAGCATACCCAATTGTTAAAAGACGGCAAACTTACCAGTTTTCTGGTGGATCGTATGGGTGCACAAAAAACCGGCCACGCCAGGACTGGCTCAGGTCGTCGTCAGTCCTACAAGTTTGCCCCTGCATCACGAATGCGTAATACCTTTATCGAGCCCGGTCAGCATAGTTTCGACGAGATGATAAGTTCGGTGGAAAAAGGTATTTATGCCAAGAAGATGGGGGGAGGCTCTGTGCAACCCGGAACAGGTGAGTTTAACTTTGCCACCCAGGAGGCTTATCTCATTGAAAATGGTAAGATAAGCAAACCATTGAAGTCGGCGACTCTGATAAGTACCGGACCTAAGGTGCTAAAAGAGATCAGCATGGTAGGAAAAGCTCTCGCTCTGGCTGCCGGGATGTGTGGTTCGGTCAGTGGTTCAGTGCCCACCACTGTGGGTCAGGCGGTATTGAAAGTGGATAATATTCTTGTGGGAGGCGGAAACTAATGGCTGACAATCGATTAACTCAGGCTATTAACATCGTATTGGACGCTGCAACTGCACAAGGGGCACAAGCAGATGTTATCGCCAGCAAGGGCAGTGCGCTGTCGTTAAAAGCTGATCAGGGTGAACTTGCAGAATACAAGGTGACATCAAGCCAGGTGATTGGTGTTCGCGTGATAAAGGACAACCGTAGCGCCACCTGTTATTCGGAATCCCTGGCGCCGGAAAGCCTGGCCCAGATGGTAAAGCAGGCGCTGGGTAATGCCAAATTCAGCAAAGAAGATGAGCATCAATCTATCGGTTGTGCAAACAGTAAAATCACCACTGATTATGCAGAGTTATACCAGCAAGATGATACTTCCATTGACGATAAAATTGCCCTGACCCTGGCATTAGAGCAAGGTATTTTGGATAAAGGTCTGGTAAAGAGTGCACCTTACAATGGTTTCAGTGACGGGGAAGGGGAGCAGATCATTGCCAATACCAAGGGAACTTTTTGTTGGCATAAAGAACGTAGTGTAAGCTGCTACACCTCGGCGTTGATTGATCATAATGGCAAACAATCGATGGAGTATGAAGCGAGTACTGCCCGCCGTTTTGCAGAGCTCAACCCTGACTATTGCATCGACCAGGCTTATCAGGTTGCTCTTGATTTGTTGGAAGGGACGCCAGTCGCTACCAATAAGTATGCGGTAATTTTCAGGGTAGACTGTCTAAACGCCTTGTTCGGAGCGTTTGGCATGAGCTTATCCGGAGAAGCCGCCATGAAAGGCATTAACCCCTGGCGTGATAAGTTGGGAGAGCAGGTGGCAAGTCCGCTGCTAAGTTTAACAGACACTCCTTATGTCAAAGGCGGTAATGCCATCACTGGGTTTGACAGTGAAGGTTTTGCAGTTAAAGAGACTCCGCTTATCCAACAAGGAAAGCTGATGAATCTGTTGCACAATAGTGTCACTGCCAGCTTTTTTAATACTGCAAATACCCATCACGGTTCAAGGGGCGCTAAGGGAGGGTTAAGTGTTGGTGGTCGCCACTCTGTGTTTGCCGTAGGTCGCAATAGCGATGCTGAAGTGATGGCCGGAGAATACCTCGAGTTGGTCAGCTTGCAAGGGGTGCATTCGGGAGCTGACGCTGTAAGCGGTGAGTTCTCATTTGGTGCCAGCGGATTTTTATGCCGAGATGGAAAACGAGTGCAGGCTGTACGCGGTATCACAGTAGCAGGTAACTTCTACCAGATGCTAAAGGAAATCGACGCGGTAGGCGATGCGCTTCAGCATGATTCCAGTCGTGATTTTTATGCCCCACAAATACGATTCAGCAGACTAAATATCGCTGGTTAAATGTTCCGGGCCACTGGCCATTCGGCGGTGGCCTTTTAGTTAAATCTATCTTGCCACCTTCCATCGTTTTCCAGGCTGCAATTCTCTTCGGTATCAAATGTTACCTGCTTACGGATGTTAGAGATGGTGATATTGATTTCAGCTAACTTGTGTTTAATCAGGCCTTGCAGGTAAACATCCCTACCATTTCGGCGGGCCTCATCAAGTTGTTCGTTACTCTCAAAAACACATACGATAGCCAGGCTGGCCGGGAACTTGTCGTAGTTTGCAAAATGAGTTAACCATTGGAATCCAGGAATATCTTCGGTAGCGACTTCACAAGCTTCGGTCAGGACTTGGCGAAGGTTATTGTCTATTTTTTTATCGGACTTACGCATATTTTATAAAGCCTTTTCTTTTTAGAGGCATGAATTATAAGCCGTATGGCGGCTGCCCGGAAAATTATTCTTGGGCCTGGCTAAACCAAACGTGTAATTTACCTTTTTGATTGAGATGGTTTTTTGGCGCTAACGCATTTAGCTACAATTCATCTTGAAACGCCGACTGGGTTACAATCGGCGGTAAATATCTCGGATTTCGTGGATTGGATGTGCTGTTAACAGGTGATAATGTGAAGCCGTAGACTTACCGGATTGGCCGAACAAGTTCGTTTCCTACGGGAAGCCTGGTAAATTTATTTTACCATTTCCAGGGTGAACACCGGCTACAAACATTGGCGCTATATATTGAAGTTACTCACAGCGCTGATTAACTCCTTTGAACCCGAAGACGCGCCATTGGCTTTATCCCTGACGCTGGAAAGAGATAAGGTTAATTCTTGGGCATTGTCATTTATTGCGTCAATATTTGTGGATATTTCCCCGGTAATCGTCACTTGCTCTTTCGCAGATAATGATATCAACTGTATTTGCCCGTCCAGTGAGACAACGGCCTGATTAAGACCTTCAAAAGTGGAAAGCATTTCTGCAGCATTGTTCTCAACCTGAGTCACAGAGCTATGGCTATCACTCACAACAGAATTGGCTGCCGATACCGCCGACTGTATTTCTGTGATGGTAGTTTGAATATTGGTAGTGGACTCTGCCGTTCGTTGTGAAAGGGTTCGAACTTCATCCGCAACAACCGCAAAACCGCGTCCAGCTTCACCAGCCCGAGCGGCCTCAATGGCCGCATTGAGCGCAAGCAGGTTAGTTTGTTCCGAAATAGATTGAATTTCTCCGCTTATATTATCTATTGAGCGGGCCATATCTTCCAGAGAGCGCACCCGGTCCAATGCTTTATCCAGCGATAGCTTTAGGCTGGCAATACTGTCGTTACTCGATTGTAATAGTTGTTCACTGTCTTCACTCACAGATTTCAGTTGCTGGCTCATATCCACACAATGGTTCGCATGGCTACTAATCACTGTTGAGCTATCTGTTAATTTTCCTACCGAGGATGCAACTTGGTTAATTTCCTGTGCAGCTAAATTAACCAAGTCGTCCGCATGTTGCGCTTCAACATCGATTTCACCGATATTACTTTCAAGCCGGCGGCTCACTTTAGAGGTTGTGAAAGCCAAATTACGTAAGCTACCAACAGCCTGAGAAAGCGTTTTTGCTTGCTTATTAAAGCACCAACAGATACTGGTTTTGTCGAACTCTACTTTGAGGTCGCCATTGGCCAGTTTATTCGACTGAGCAATATAAGTTAACGCATAAACCTGAAGGTGCTTGCCTATGAGGTACATGACTGCTAGTGGCAGCAGAAAGATAAAAGCAAACAGGAGTAATTCAGCAGAGCTGAAAACCTTGTTAAAAACAAACTTCTCTAACAGTATAAAGCCAGTCAAGGACATTAGTGTCGCGATACCTGATGAATATAACATGAGCTGAGGGAGTTTAAGGGAAAAATGGTCACTACTGGAATTCACACTATGTACCTTAAAAAATATCATTTAAGTTAAGTATAACTATTGTGGTGCGTAGGGTGAAACGCTTTACCAACGCTGCCTTTTTATTAACTTAGGTGTTAATTGAAATGCAGCAATATACAGGGAAATTAATTTGGTCGCTCTGCTTGCTTATTACTCGCCACCGTATCCTAAAGCAGAGCTCACTTTGATAACTTGAATGGCATGTAAAGATTGCGAATGTAAACTCAGATATTAGCGTTAGCTCCGGCCATATCTGTCTTTTAAGCGGACGATATCATCCTCATTCAGGTAAGTGCCAGATTGTACTTCAATAAGCTCAAGGGGAGTTGTGCTCGGATTTTCCAGCGCATGAATGGCTCCAATGGGGATATAGGTGGATTGGTTTTCTGTTAGCAGGAACTCCTGTTTATCTAGGGTGACTTTAGCCGTGCCTGCTACCACTATCCAGTGTTCTGCTCTGTGGTGATGCATTTGCAGAGAAAGCTTTGCCCCTGGCTTTACCGTAATACGTTTTACCAGAAAATGTTTGCCGCTATCTATCGCATCATATTCCCCCCATGGCCGATAGACTCGCTTATGGTGTTGATACTCTTTGCGATTTTCGGTTTTTAAACGGTCGACAATGGTCTTGACTTGCTGTGCATCAGAGCGTTTTGAAACCAATAACGCATCACTGGTTTCGACCACGACAATATCTTCCAGGCCAATGGTGGCGACGAGTTTGTCTTGGGCGTAAGCATAGGTGTTTTTTGTGTTCAGGCTGATGATATCCCCGCGAAATACGTTACCATTTTCATCTTTGTCTGCTAACTCCCACAGAGAGGACCAGCTGCCTATATCGCTCCAGCCGCAATTGATGGGCACCACACAAACTGAGTGTGTGTTTTCGCTAGCGCATAATGGCTCCATCACAGCGTAATCGATGGAGTCGCTTGGACAGGTTTCAAATGCGTCCTTTGCGATACGAATAAAATCAAAATCGACCTGGGGCTTCGACATGGCTTTTTCGCAGGCTCGATAGATCTCTGGGTTCAGTCTTTTTAATGTGTCCAGGTAAACACTGGCATTAAACATAAACATGCCGCTGTTCCAGTAAAAGTCACCGGAGGCCAGGTAATGTTGCGCTGTATTAAGATCTGGCTTTTCCACGAAGGCTGCTACCTTATAAGCCGCAGTGTTTTCTTGCTGTTCACCGCGCCTGATATAGCCATATCCGGTTTCGGGAGTGTCAGGATGGATACCGAAGGTGACCATGCTTCCAGAATGCGCTAACTTTACCGCCTGAGTGACTGCATCACAAAATGCCTGTTCATCTTTAATGACATGGTCAGCAGCCAGCACCAGTAAAAGCGGATCTTGCCCTTCACTCAGCGCTTTCAGGGCGGCTAGGGCGATGGCCGGAGCGGTATTACGAGCTACAGGCTCTAAGATAATACCGCTGTGATCTATTTGACCCGCTCTTAGCTGCTCAGCAACGGTAAACCTGTGCTCTTCATGGCAGATCACCAAAGGAGCTTGGTGCTTAATCCCCTTCAGGCGCTGCGCCGTGGCTTGCAACATAGAGTTGTCTCCATGCAGGGTAAGAAACTGCTTGGGGAACTGTTGTCGCGACAAGGGCCACAATCTAGCACCAGAGCCGCCAGCCAGTATGACAGGTAGAATCATTGTTACTCCATTATTGTTTTACTGAACTGGCCAGGTGCAGAGCTTGTGGTTTACAACAGTGCCAACAGAACTTCAGCTTTGGATACTTCAAACTCTTTAGGTGCTTCGACATTCAGGTGACTAACAACACCATTTTTTATGACCATGGCGTAGCGTGTGGAGCGATAGCCGCCAAAAGAGGCGGTATTTTTCCCCAATCCTATGGTTTTGGTAAAAGCACCGTCACCATCGGCTAACATAACAATCTCACTGGCATTGTGAGCATCTCCCCAGGCTTTCATAACAAACGCATCGTTAACTGAAAGGCATATAAGCGTATCAACCCCTTTTTCCTTGAATTTATCCGCCAGGGTTACATAACCCGGTAAATGTGCGGCCGAGCAGGTTGGTGTAAATGCACCAGGCACGGCGAATAGCACCACAGTTTTATCGGTAAACAGGCTTTGGCTTGTTGGTTTTTCCATGCCCGACTCAGTTAACAGTGAAAACTCGGCTTGAGGTAGTTGGTCGCCTACTTTAATCATGACTGGTTTCCTTAATTATTTTCGATACGTTGTGCTGAATGCTCAACCTAAAGCGGTGGCACATCATAACAGGCTGGTAGGCAGAGTGGTGTTGTTTTAACACGGGGTAAAAAAGGAGTGGACCATTCAAATAATGGTGGTAATAGGTAAAGTCTTTGCGACCTTTGTGGAGCAGATGCCCTCTTTACAGGTGATAGGGCGAACACAGCGAGCGTGATATTCGCCGAACAAGTTCGTCTCCTACTGTAGGCGGCAACAGTTATTCCGGAACCATAATGGTTTGAAGAAAAGAGCCATCTAGCAACACGCGCTTCACTAGGGCGAAACCGCCCGTCTGGATCAGTAGGTTGCCAGCAACCTACTGTAGGCGGCAACAGTTATTCCGGAACCATAATGGTTTGAAGCAAAGAGCCATCTAGCAACACGCGCTTGACTAAGGCGAAACCGCCCGTCTGGGTCAGTAGGTTGCCAGCAACCTACTATAGGCGGTACAGTTATTCCGGATCCATAATGGTTTGAAGTAAAGAGCCATCTAGCAACACACGCTTGACTAAGGCAAAACCGCCCGTCTGGGTCAGTAGGTTGCCAGCAACCTACTATAGGTGGTAACAGTTATTCCGGATCCATAATGGTTTGAAGTAAAGCGCCATCTAGCAACACGCGTTTCACTAGGGCGAAACCGCCCGTCTGGATCAGTAGGTTGCCAGCAACCTACTGTAGGCGGCAACAGTTATTCCGGAACCATAATGGTTTGAAGCAAAGAGCCATCTAGCAACACGCGTTTCACTAGGGCGAAACCGCCTGTCTGGATCAGTAGGTTGCCAGCAACCTACTGTAGGCGGCAACAGTTATTCCGGAACCATAATGGTTTGAAGCAAAGCGCCATCTAGCAACACGCGCTTCACTAGGGCGAAACCGCCCGTCTGGATCAGTAGGTTGCCAGCAACCTACTATAGGCGGTAACAGTTATTCCGGATCCATAATGGTTTGAAGTAAAGAGCCATCTAGCAACACGCGCTTCACTAGGGCGAAACCGCCCGTCTGGATCAGTAGGTTGCCAGCAACCTACTATAGGCGGTAACAGTTATTCCGGATCCATAATGGTTTGAAGTAAAGAGCCATCTAGCAACACGCGTTTCACTAGGGCGAAACCGCCTATGGTCGGTTGCTTTTGGAACTCTGCTTTAACGATGGGAAGTCCCTGATGGAAACTGCTTAATGATTGGTGCTCGACACATTTTCGAATTGCAGGGAAGAGTACTTTGTCCGCAGCCACTATTTCCCCAGAAATAAGCACTTTTTGTGGGTTAAATAAGTTGATAGTGATGGCGATAGCACGGCCCAAATACTTACCTACTTTGTCTATCACGGCGACCGCCAGGGCGTCACCCTGATTAGCCGCCTTACAGATATCAGCGATATCGAATTCTTTCTTAGCCAGTACACTGGCATGCCCTTCGGCAAGCAATTCTTTTACCTGCTCAATAATGGCTTCGTTAGACGCCACCGTTTCGAGGCAGCCAAAATTACCACAATGACAGCGCCTTCCCAGGGGGTCGATTTGAATATGACCTATTTCACCGACGTTGCGGTTTTGCCCCAGAAACACCTGACCTTTAGAGATGATACCTGAACCCGTACCGTGGTGAACACTGATAAGAATGGAATCAAGGCAGTCTTTGGATGCACCGAAGTAGTGCTCAGCCAGCGCCATTGCGCGAGTATCGTTGCCGATAAACGCAGGTAAGTTAAATTTCTTGGAGATGATGCTTGCCAGTGGCAAGTTGCGCATATTATATCTTGGTGTATAGATAACCGTACCGGATTGCGGGTTAATAAGGCCCGGCATAGTCACGGCGATACCTATGAGATTTAGCTTTTTTTGTTGCCTTGAAATGAATTCATCAAGGGTATCCAGCAAAAACGCTACTAAGGGTTCCTGCTCTGTTTCTTGAATGAGGAGCTGGGTTCCTGCCAGCTCCTTACCGGACAGGTCGTATAACGATACCGTTAAAAAACGTCGGCCAAGCTTGGCTGCCACAAAATGAAAGCGATTCTTTTCCGTGGTCAGGGAGATAGCCCGGCGACCGCCCGTTGATGCCTGCTGTGCAACCTCTTTGATCAAACCATGGCCTAATAGCTGGCGGGTGATCTTGGTGACACTTGCAGGCGCCAAATGGCTTATCTCAGCAATCTTGACCCTGGAGATAGGTCCTTGCATATCAATAAGCCGATAAACCGCGGCGCTGTTTACTTGTTTTATTAAATCGACGTTGGCGATTTGCCCAGCATTCATATTCACTGTTTCTTATAGTTACCGTTCACCACAGTGCCGGTGACTTTGTATTCCTTATCGAAAATCGCCAAGTTCGCGATTTTACCTGCCGTTATGCTGCCCAACGTGTGGTCAACGGCAACGGCTTTTGCAGGATACAGAGTCGCCATACGTATGGCTTCTTCAAGTTCAATGCCCACATGGATGACGCTGTTTGCGACAGATTCCATCATGGTGACAGCCGAACCACCTAAAGTACCGTCGGCGGCAAAACATTTACCGTCTTTGTAATACACAGTCGTGCCTACAAAGTCGAACTGATCTATGTTTGCGCCTGCAGGAGCTGTTGCATCAGACACCAGCACCAGTTTTTCCCCTTTTATCTTATGGGAAATCCTGACGTTGGGGTAGGCCACATGGAAACCATCAACTATGATACCCGCGTAAACGTCTTCACTGTCGTACACTGCACCAAGCACGCCCGGCTCACGACCCGTTATAGCACTCATGGCGTTAAAAAGATGAGTTGCAAAGGTTGCACCTGCATCAATCGCCGCCTTGGCTTGGTCATAAGTTGCGTTACTATGGCCCAGGGAAACCACAACTCCTGCTTCGGATAGCTGTTTTACCACTTTAAGGGGGGTGTTTTCAGGTGCAAGTGTTACTTTTGTGACAACATCAGCGTTTTCACAAATAAGATCAATCATTTCCTGCGCGGGCTTACGGATGAACTCGGGCCTGTGGATGCCTTTTTTCTCGACGCTGAGATAAGGACCCTCCAGGTGCAACCCCAGCACTTCGTTAGCCACTTTGTCCATATATTCACGGCCGACACGCAAAGCGGCCTTCATATCGTCATCGGAAGAGGTGATTAAGGTCGGAAGATAACTGGTACAGCCGGATTTTAAGTTGGCTACCTGCATGATCTCCAGTGTTTTCACGGAAACATCGTCGTTGAACATCACGCCGCCACAGCCGTTTAGCTGTAGATCGATAAATCCGGGCGTCAGGTTAGCGCCTGCCAGATCAACCAGTTCGACACCGGGTTCCACCTGGGAAACCGGTACGACGGAGTGGATCTTGTCGCCAGCCACCACGACGGCGTGGTTTTCCAGTACTGCCTCTGTGGTGTAGATTGTGCAATTAGTTAACGCATACATTCAGTTCCACCCCCTTATGGTTAAAGATGTTTGATGTTTTCGGCTTCAAGCTCTTGGAAGTATTTTACCGTTTTCACTTTTAGTTCCATGGTCGAAGGCTCATCACACGCAATAATGGCTTTCGGGTGAAGTTGCAGCGCCGAGATGGTCCATAGGTGATTTACGCTGCCTTCGACGGCGGCTTCGAGGGCCTGTGCTTTGTTATGGCCGGTAACCAGTACCAGGATCTCTTTGGCATCTAGCAAGGTGCCTACGCCAACGGTCAGGGCAAGAGATGGAACCTGGTTCATGTCGTTATCGAAGAAACGAGAGTTCGCAATACGGGTATCTTGCGTCAGCGTTTTGATACGCGTGCGAGAAGCCAGGGAAGAGGCGGGCTCGTTAAATGCGATATGCCCATCAACACCGACGCCGCCCATAAACAGGTTAATTTTGCCGTAGCTTTTGATCTTGTCTTCGTAGCGCTGACATTCTGCTTCCAAGTCTTCCGCATTACCATCCAGCAGATTAATGTTTTCTGTTTGGACATTAATGTGATTAAAGAAGTTGTTGTGCATAAAGCTGTAGTAGCTTTCTGGATGATCCTGAGGGATTCCCACATATTCGTCCATGTTAAACGTAACCACGTGCTCAAAACTTACTTCGCCTGCTTTATAAAGTTCGATTAGACGCTTATAAGTTGACAGTGGAGTTCCACCCGTCGGGCAACCCAGTACAAAAGGGCGCTCTGCAGTAGGTTTGAATGCATTGATACGGTCAGCGACATAACGTGCAGACCACAGGCCCACATCTCTGGCATTCGCTAGTGGAATAAGTCTCATGGTGTTATCTCCAGCTAAAAGATCGGTTCACAATTTTGAGTTATTTAATAGCGTAAATTAAGTTCGCACTAGATACCATATATATAGGGTCTTTTTTTTCAATTCAGTTGAGCTGGATCACAAATGGTTAGTTTATTAATTTGCGGAGCGAAATAAATCCCTTAAACTCGCTTTTAGCTAAATTAGCTACATAAATGTTAGCGATATAACAAAACAAAAAAATCGCAAACATCACAAACCTATTGGAAAGGAGAGGTCATTGTGAATATTCTAGGTTATCTACAAAAAGTAGGTCGTGCGTTGATGGTTCCCGTCGCCGTATTACCTGCAGCTGCAATATTAATGGGTATCGGCTATTGGGTCGATCCAACGGGTTGGGGGGCGAACAGTCAGCTAGCCGCCTTCTTAATTAAATCCGGCGCTGCCATTATCGACAACATGGGCGTGCTGTTTGCCGTTGGTGTTGCGTACGGCATGTCGAAAGATAAAGACGGCGCGGCGGCCTTGACCGGTTTCGTTGGCTTTTTGGTATTAACCACGCTGCTTAGTCCTGGCGCCGTTGCTCAAATCCAGGGTATTGCTCTTGAAGATGTACCAGCGGCATTTGGCAAAGTCGAGAACCAGTTTATCGGCATCCTGGTGGGTATCATCTCTGCGGAGCTGTACAACCGTTTCAGCACCGTTGAGCTACATAAAGCCCTGGCGTTTTTCAGCGGCCGTCGCTTAGTGCCTATTCTGAACTCGTTCGTTATGATAGGCGTTGCTTTTGTACTTATGTTTATCTGGCCTGTTATCTTCGGCGGCCTGGTATCATTTGGTGAAAGTATCACGGGTCTGGGTGAAGCCGGCGCGGGTATCTACGCCTTCTTTAACCGTTTGCTGATCCCTGTTGGTCTGCACCACGCATTGAACTCGGTATTCTGGTTCGACGTTGCGGGTATTAACGATATCCCTAACTTCCTAAGTGGTCAGGGTACGCCAGGTGTCACTGGTATTTACCAGGCTGGTTTCTTCCCAATTATGATGTTTGGCCTGCCAGGTGCGGCGCTGGCGATTTACCATGCGGCTAAGCCAGAAAACAAAGAGAAAGTAGCGTCGCTTATGATAGCTGCAGGTTTCGCATCCTTCTTCACTGGGGTTACCGAGCCACTTGAATTCTCCTTTATGTTCGTAGCGCCTGTACTGTACGGTATTCACGCTGTATTAACGGGTATCTCCGTATATATTGCTGCTTCCATGCAGTGGATTGCAGGTTTTGGTTTCAGTGCCGGTCTGGTAGATATGGTGCTGTCTTCACAGAATCCTCTAGCAGTTAAGTGGTACATGCTGATTGTGCAAGGTCTGGCGTTCTTCGGTATATACTACGGTATCTTCCGCGTAGTTATCGCTAAATTTGACTTGAAAACACCGGGTCGCGAAGATGAAGAAGAAGGTGCATTACCTGCTGCAGTTGGTACCACCGACTCACGTGAGCTGGCTAAAAAGTATCTGAAAGCTCTGGGTGGCCAGAACAACCTGACGGTAATCGATGCTTGTATCACTCGTCTTCGTCTGACGCTGAACGATCGCAGCGTCGTCAACGAGAAAGTGCTGAAAGCGCTGGGCGCTATGGCTGTGGTGAATCTGGGTGACAATAACCTGCAGGTTATTCTTGGTCCCCAAGCTGAGATCATCGCTGGTCTGATGAAAGAGATTGGTGCTGAAGACCTGTCTCAGGTAGCTTTACCAGCTGTTTAAGACCTAAACATCAATATTAATTTGGGCGCCGCAGGCGCCCTTTTTTTGGCTGGCAATCCACCAGGGAAACTGGTTTCTTCTGAGTAGTTAGCTTACCACCACTATTTTTTTCTACTTGGTCAATTTATCTCGCTAATACCTTGTCTTACGCCATTGAATGATGGATCATTGCCGGTTCGAAATATAAATTTATTATTGAGGTGCCCGATGAGTCAGGCGGAATCACGCCCTAGTAACTTCATTCGTCAAATTATCGATGAAGACCTAAAGAACGGCAAAAATGATGGTCGGGTTCACACCCGTTTTCCCCCTGAGCCTAACGGCTATCTGCATATTGGCCATGCCAAGTCCATCTGCCTGAACTTTGGTATCGCCCAGGATTACGATAATGCTGCCTGTAATCTGCGGTTTGATGATACCAACCCGGAAAAAGAAGACATAGATTACGTCGAAGCTATTCAAAGAGATGTTGAATGGTTAGGGTTTGAGTGGGAGGGAGAGGTTCATTACTCATCCGGGTATTTTGAAGAGCTATACGACTTTGCCGTGGAGCTTATCAAAAACGGTAAAGCCTATGTTTGTTCTCTGAATGCAGAGCAAACCCGTGAATATCGCGGTACGCTAACTTCTCCGGGTAAAAACAGCCCTTATCGTGATCGCAGTGTCGAAGAGAACCTGGACTTGTTTGCGTGTATGCGTAACGGTGAGTTCAAGGAAGGCGAGCTGATGTTGCGCGCCAAGATTGATATGGCATCTGCGAACATGAAGATGCGTGACCCTGTGCTGTATCGGGTCCGTTTTGCCCATCATCATCAGACCGGTGACAAGTGGTGCATTTATCCAATGTACGACTTTACCCACTGCATATCGGATGCGCTGGAAGGCATTACCCATAGTTTGTGTACGCTGGAATTTGAAGACCACCGTCCTTTATATGACTGGGTGTTAGACAATATTTCTATTTCTTGCCACCCACAGCAAATAGAGTTTTCCCGTCTGAATCTGGAAAACACGCTGACTTCCAAGCGTAAACTTAATGCCTTGGTAGAGCAGAACATAGTTTCTGGTTGGGATGATCCCCGTATGCCAACCGTAGCCGGTATTCGTCGTCGTGGTTACACAGCTGCTTCTGTGCGTGAGTTCTGTAAGCGTATTGGTATCACCAAGCAAGACAACACGGTTGAAATGGCCATGTTGGAAGCGTGTATTCGCGAAGATCTCGAAGTGAATGCTCCGCGAGCTATGGCTGTACTGGATCCGGTTAAAATCATCATAGAAAACGTCGAAGCAGACGTTGTCGAGCAATTAACGGCGCTGGCTCATCCGAAAGATGAATCTATGGGTCAACGTACGTTACCTTTTACTCGCGAAATTTATATCGACAGAGATGATTTCCGCGAAGAAGCGAACAAGAAATATAAGCGGCTGGTATTGGGTAAAGAGGTGCGTCTGCGCAACGCTTATGTGATCAAAGCCGAGTCCGTCATTAAAGATGACAATGGTGAGATCACCGAAATTCGTTGTAGCTATGATCCACAAACCCTGGGTAAAAACCCGGCGGATGGACGTAAGGTGAAGGGCGTTATCCATTGGGTCAGTGCGAGCCATTCTTTGCCTGCACAAATTCGTATTTACGATCGATTGTTTACTGTAGCGAATCCAGCTGCGGTTGAAAATATCGATGAAGCGTTAAATCCAGATTCACTCGTGGTCAAGCAAGGGTTTGTCGAGCTCGGACTTAAGTCTGCTGAAGCTGGCCTGGCGTATCAGTTTGAACGCGAGGGGTATTTTTGCGTCGACAGTGAAGACTCCAGCCCTGAAAAACTGGTATTTAACCGCACCGTTGCCCTGCGTGATACCTGGGCAAAAATAGGTTAATTCCTTGTTGTAGAGCCAGCCGAGACAGGCTGGTTTTTTCCTTTATTTCGAACCATAGTTGCGAACTAGGAATCCTCATCCTAGGTAATAAATTTCCGTTTAACTGGCATAAATAATATCTGCTTTGATACTTAAGTGAAATGGTGTCAATTCGGAGTAGACAATGAAGTGGTTTGTCGCTTTGTTATTCCTGTTACCTTGGTCATTTAACTTAGTGGCTAAACCTATCGTCGTTTGGAATCAATTGCTTACCCACCCTAATAGCATGGTACCCGAGCTGCTTAAGCGCGCGTTGGATGTTACCGAAGCCGAATATGGGCGTTATCAACTGATCCCGTCCGGTGATATGGAGCAGGGGCGAGTAGTAAGAAAACTGGCGGAAGGAGAAAATTTACACGTTGCCGTATTTGGTCCCAACAAGCTGCGAGAAAAGATTGCCATTCCTGTTCGTTTCCCGGTAACGGGTACGCTACTTAGCTATCGGATCTGTTTGATTAGGAGTGGAACACAAGCAAGATTTGACTATATACAGAACCTAGCGGATTTACTTAAAAGCGGCCTTATTATCGGGCAGCATCAGGATTGGCCGGACACGACGATTCTAAAAGCTAACGGGTTAACCCTATGGCGGAGTATTAAGTACGAATTATTATTTGACCAGCTGGTAGCCGGGCGGTTTGATTGTTTTTCACGTGGTGCTAACGAGATTGTGCAAGAGTATTACAGCCACGGTTATAAAGGTTTGGAAATCGAGAAGAGTTTTATCATCTATTACCCTTTTCCACTGTTCTATTTCGTTAATACTGCTTATCCAAATTTGGCGAAGCGTATCGAGCTTGGCCTGGAGCGGTTATACGCATCTGGAGAGTTTGAGGATATGTTTCGCAAAAATTACCAAAGCAGCCTGAAAAGACTCCGTTTATCTCATCGTACTGTGATTGAACTAAATAACCCATTGCTAACGGAAAAAACCAAATTAAGGATGGAGAAAATAAAATTGGAATTCAGTAAGTTAGTCTTGTCACAATAATATCATCCTAGCTGCTGGAGTTTGACCGCTTGTCATGTCTTGTCATATCCTGTTTTAGCTTTGGAAGATATTACGTCATAAGGAGTGCCAGATGAAGTTACTTATCGGTCTGTTGTTGCTGATTTCTGCCGAATTGGCTGCGAAACCAATTATTGTCTGGAATCGTTTAATGACGCACCCAAATACCATGGTGCCTGAGCTACTTAAACGTTCTCTGGAGATCACGAAAGCGGAATATGGGCGCTATCAGCTGATACCGTCTGGTGAAATGGAGCAGGGACGGGCGGTAAGAAGGCTGGAAGAGGGCGAAAACCTACATATTGCCGTATTTGGTCCCAACCAGCTGCGAGAGCTGGTGGCCATTCCGGTTCGCTTTCCCGTGACGGGTACTCTGCTTAGCTATCGCATCTGTTTGATCCGAAGTGGGACACAAGCTAAATTTGACGACATTCAGGACTTGGCCGAATTGCGTAACAGTGGACTGATCATCGGCCAACATCAGGATTGGCCAGACGCAACGATTTTGGAAGCGAATGGTTTAACCTTGTGGCGCAGTATTAAGTACGACTTACTATTTGATCAGTTAATAGCTGGCCGGTTTGACTGCTTTTCCAGAGGCGCTAATGAAGTCGTGCAAGAGTATTACAGTCAAGGTTATAAAGGCATAGAAATTGAGCAGGAATTGGTGGTTTATTACCCGTTTCCATTGTTTTACTTTGTTAATAAAGCCTACCCTGAGTTAGCTGAGCGAATTGAACTGGGCCTGAAGCGATTACATGAGTCCGGTGAATTTAAGCAGATGTTTAACGAGAATTACCAATTCAGCCTGAAGAAGTTGAGGCTTTCTGAGCGCACTGTGATTGAATTAACAAATCCATTGCTAACAGATAAAACCAAGAAGGTGATGGAAAAAATGAAGCCAGAGTTCAGCAAGCTGGTTTTGTCACCGTAACTTCAGGCAATAAAAAAGCGCATCAAATGCGCTTTTTTAGATTAATGTTTACATTCACCATCTATCGGCGTGCCGTAGAGATACAAACTGTGATTGGTCAGTTTAATATTGAATCTTTTGGCAATATCTTCCTGACGTTGCTCAATCACGTCGTCGGCGAATTCAATCACCTTGCCGCACGTTAGACAAACCAGGTGATCGTGGTGCTCCTGCGTGGAAAGTTCGAATACGGATTTTCCGCCTTCGAAATGGTGGCGAGTGACGATACCTGCATCATCGAATTGGTTTAATACACGATAGACAGTCGCTAAGCCTATTTCTTCCCCTTTATCGATAAGCATTTTGTAAAGGTCTTCAGCGCTGATGTGCTGGCAGCCGGGTTTTTGAAGAAGTTCCAGGATCTTTATACGCGGTAACGTAACTTTTAGTCCTGCTTTTTTTAGAGCTTGATTATTGTCGGCCATAAGAAATAAGGTTTCCGAGTTGTTTACTCAGTTGTCAGGTGGGTCCTGGCAACTTGTCTGGTATCCATTATAAGAGCTAACAGGCTAACATGAAACCTTTAGCTGGTGGACTTTGTTAACAAAAGCCAGGATCGGTATAACATTTATTTATATAGATAACAAAAGGAGGCTAGCGCCCCCTTTTTTATGCTTAGTCTTCCAGTTCGGCTAAGCACATTTCTTCATAGACTTGCTTAACCCAGCCGTTTACTCGCTCTTTAGTCAGTTCAGGTTGACGGTCTTCATCGATACCGAGTCCGATAAAGTTGTCATCGTCAACCAAAGCTTTAGAGGCTTCGTATTCGTAGCTTTCTGTGGGCCAGTGGCCAATAATCGTGCCGCCTTTTGCTGCTACGATATCACCAAGGGTACCCATGGCATCGAGGAAATATTCTGCGTAATCTTCCTGATCACCACAGCCAAAGATGGCAACGAGTTTTTCGCTGAAATCAATTTCTTCCAGATCAGGAAAAAAATCATCCCAGTCACACTGTGCTTCGCCGTAATACCAGGTTGGGATACCAAAAAGAATGAGACTAAACTCGTCAATCTCTTCTTTGGTGCTTTTCGCGATATCTTTCACCTCAACCAGCTTCTTACCAAGCTGCTTTTGGATCATCTTAGCGACCGCTTCTGTGTTACCTGTATCGCTACCGAAAAATATTCCTACACTTGCCATATCTTAAATCCTGATGTCTATGATTCGAGTTGGTTTTCCAACATAGAAACAATTAACTCGCTTCTGCTTATATTCTTGCTAAGGGCCACTTCGTTGAGATGATCGAACAAGTCTTGCTCGATTTTTAGTTCAACTCGTCTTAGTCCATTATCCCTGTCCCGTTTTATCTGGTTGCGCTTATTGATCTTAAGCTGCTGATTCCTGGAAAGAGGGTTGGTTTTGGGCCGCCCTGGGCGTTTTTCTTCCGAAAACAGATCTATTGTTGTCCGGTCAGAAAGCTCTTTTGCCATTCACTACTGCCTTTAACCGATACCACTGGATTGCCAAAACACTTCGATAATGCCCTTGGAAATGAACCCCAGGCAACCAAAGAAAAGGACTAGCCATACTACAACTCGACCAAACTTAGGCACGTTTCCTCGCTTGAGCACATCCTGAATCGACAAGCCGATAAGGACAAAAATTGCGATATAAAATCCATAAAGACCGAGAGTTTCAATTTGTTCAGTATATTCACTAAGCATGAGGATAAATTAGCTGTTCTCTAAACCGCGGAAATATATCACAAAGGGGCTGCCTTATCTAACCCTAGGAGGCTAAAAATTCGGAAACGAGGCGATTAAAAATTTGCGGCTTTTCTGCGTGTAACCAATGTCCGGTTCCCTGGATGATTTTTGCACTGGCATTGGGGAATTGACGGGCAAACTCTGCTTTATCGGCGGCTTTAATATAGTCGGAGTTCTGACCCTTGATAAACAGGGTGTCTCCGGTAAAGATTTGATCTGTGTATGGCCAGCCGATTATTTGCTGATACTGGTCATATAAAGCATTGATATTAAAGCGCCAGCCGAAGCCTTTATCGCTACGATAAAGGGATTTTAATAAAAATTGGCGAACGCCCATTTCCTCTATATGCTCTGCCAGTTGTTTATCTGCGTCACTGCGAGAAGAGATCTCCGCCAGGTTGACAGCATTTAAGCCGTTAAATACGTTGTCGTGTTTGTTATGCAAGTAAACAACCGGCGCCATATCGGCGACAACTAGCTTTGACACTCTTTCCTTGTCGTTAAACGCCACGGACATGGCGAGCTTTCCACCCATGGAGTGACCGACTAAGGAATAACGCGTTAGCGACAGCTGGTCGGCTATCTCTATGATGTCCTGCGCCAAGTCGCGATAACCCATGGAGTTGGAGTGGGGCGATAGACCATGGTTACGGACGTCTACTAATATAACTTGATAATTCGGGATCAAATCTTTGGCCAACATTTTCAAATTGCCCAAATCGCCAAATAAACCATGGATTAAAAACACGGCAGGACCTTCGCCGCTGGTTTGGTAATTAAGTTGCACTGAATGACTCCGTAATATTAGGTTCTTATTGTGCGTTTTCTCATTATTAACGTATGATATGGCACCTCTGCGGAGTTTACCTCAGACGAAGGGATAAAGTCGAAATGGCTGTGATGATTGTTGGCGAGTGATTGATTGATAATGCCAGCACAACAGAGAATGCGGAAAGTCATTGGAGAGATAGGGATAGCCTATGTATAATCATGCGCAACTGAAATTACCAACAAATTATACAAAGATATGAAGAAAATTGAGGTCGATGACGAGTTATATCAATATATTGCAGGTCAAACCCAAGATATTGGAGAAAGCGCCTCTCAAATTTTAAGACGTCTGCTTAATGTCTCGGCGCAAGGCGAAATTACTACATTTGAGCGTTCGACAAAATCACAAAAGGTTGTTTCATTACTCGACAGTAGTGAGCTTAGCGAGGAGCCCAAGTCCATCGCTCGATTTTTATTGATCCTCAGTGTGATGTATCAGGAAGACCCAAATGCGTTCGCTATTGCAACTGATGTAATTAAGGGGAAAACCCGGGTCTATTTTGCCCAGTCAAAGGAAGACCTGCGGGAATCAGCGAGTGCCAGTAAACCAAGAGAAATACCAAATACGCCGTATTGGGTGATCACCAACACCAATACCGGACGCAAGCGCATTATCATGGCTCAGTTGATGGCGAGCATAGGGTACGAACATCAGCTGATAGAAAGAGTTTGTGAACAATTGTAACTAAAGGAAAATTATGGCCCTTCACCCTCACGCGGGTAAACCTGCCCGCCAAGAAGACTTAACAGATATTCCTAAACTGGTCTCGGCTTATTACCTGAATAAACCGAATGTCGCAGAGCGAGAGCAGCAGGTGGCATTTGGCACCTCGGGTCACCGGGGATGTGCTTTTGACTACGGGTTTAACGAGTCTCATATCCTGGCCATCAGTCAGGCGATTGCTGAGTATCGCAAGGAGCAGGGATACCACGGGCCGCTCTATTTAGGTAAAGATACCCACGCTTTGTCCGAACCTGCCTTCGCGACAGCGGTTGAAGTCCTGGTGGGTAATGGCGTCAAATTAGTTATACAGGAAGGTTTAGGTTATACACCGACCCCGGTTATCTCTCATGCTATCTTAGGGCACAACGCAAAGTTCCCCCATGAGCAAGCCGATGGCATAGTTATCACACCTTCTCATAATCCACCCCAGGATGGCGGTTTTAAATATAACCCGCCCCACGGTGGTCCTGCTGATTCCGATGTCACCAAAATAATCCAGGATAGAGCCAACGAAATACTCGCCTCTGATCTGGCTGATATCAAACGCATGGATTTTAATGCGGCGCTGCACTCGGACTTTGTCGAGCATTTCGATTATGTGAAACCTTATGTGGATGATCTGAAAAACGTGCTGGATGTGGAAGCCATCAAAAATGCCAAGGTGAAAATTGGTGTCGATACCTTAGGGGGCTCAGGCGTCGCCTACTGGGGCGTGATTGCTGACACCTATGGTCTGGATATTGAGGTGGTTAATGGCAAGGTTGATCCAACCTTTTCCTTTATGACCCTGGATAAAGACGGCAAGATACGGATGGATTGTTCGTCTCCATATGCCATGGCGGGATTAATCAAACTGAAAGATAAGTTTGATGTGGCCATAGGTAATGATCCGGATTATGACCGACACGGTATTGTCACTAGATCCAGTGGACTGTTAAACCCAAACCACTATTTGGCGGTAGCTATTGATTACCTGTTTCAGCATAGGACTCAGTGGCCGCAAGATGCGTTAATCGGTAAAACCCTGGTGTCCAGCTCTATGATAGATCGCGTGGCCAAAAAATTAGGCCGTGAGCTATCGGAGGTGCCGGTGGGTTTTAAATGGTTTGTTGACGGACTGTTTAACAGCAAGTTTGGTTTTGGCGGCGAAGAAAGCGCCGGTGCTTCATTCCTGCGTAAAGACGGCTCGGTATGGAGTACGGATAAAGATGGCATTATCATGGCCCTGCTGGCCGCCGAGATCATTGCGGTCACCAACAAAGATCCGGGTGAGCTTTATCAGGAGATGGAAGCTAACTTTGGTTCACCTGTTTATCAGCGTGAAGATGCACCAGCCAGTCCGGAGCAAAAAGCGGTATTGTCCAAGTTAAGCCCTGAGCTGGTGGAAGCGCAGAGCCTGGCGGGTGAGCCTATCCTGGAAAAACTGACTGAAGCGCCGGGCAACGGCGCAGCATTGGGTGGCCTTAAAGTAGTGACCGAGAATGGTTGGTTTGCGGCGCGCCCATCGGGCACCGAAAATATCTATAAAATCTATGCCGAATCTTTCCGTGGTGAAAAGCATTTGAAACAGATCCAGCAGGAAGCCCAGGAAATTGTCTCGGCGGCTTTCGCTAAAGCGGGTCTTTAAATTAGGAACTCTGCGCTGATCTGGCGCAGAGAATCACCCACCCACCCAACTAATTCAAGCCTGCGGGCCCAAGCCTATTCAAGAATACCTCAGTTGGTTGTCTGACGATTATCTTGATAGATATAATCTGAACCAATTGTTTTCCAGAGTTTTGACAACTCGCCTTTATTTTCCAATTCGTGCAACAATTGATTTATCTCTGTAGCGCTTGGCCTATTCCTTGGCCTATTCCTTGGCGTATAATGATGGCAAGCTGATACTCTTGATCCATCTTTTTCGAAACTAATAGTTTCTTGCGTTGCTCCGGGTTTTCTCTCAAGTATTTGCCCAGAAAAGATTTAGTGACAACCGCAATATCTCCTCTGTTACCTGAAATAACCATCAATATACTGCCCAAGTTACTTTTAGTCAGCTGCATATTGAACTTGGATTTTAAAAACGACGCGTCAGCGTTAAACTCTGCAAATGCGTAATGGTAACCCTTGAAGATTCCACATCGTAGCCCTGCCAGCCCAAGGCAAGGTTGTCAAACATGGACATATCGTAGCGACCTAATTTAAAGGTTTCATGCCTGGTTGCAGGAAGTGTAGGAACGGCTTTAAAAAAATACCTGCTCTGGTGAGTGTTCATTATTTCGAGCATATCTTTAGCCAACCCGCCTATTCTATCGTCTCGCGCTTCAATAAATGGAGGGAAGTGTGCAAGACCTACCAATACGACTTGTTTAGCGGATACGCACAGGGGAAGAAAAGCGAAGAGAATGGAAATAGATCGTTTTAAGCGCAAATTATGATGCATAAAACCTTTCTTATTTAGTTGAGTCATCGTTAAACGTTATGTTTCGTCGGATGCTGATGAACAGTTTACTACCCAAGACTTTGTTTTAGCTTAATCCGCTGTGCAATAATTAGCCTTTAATCATTGGGTATAGCAAGTGTAGCCACGATTTTTGGCTTTACAACTAGGGAGCATATGTCTGATTTCTATAGGCATAATTTAAGTACTCGGTTGATTTTGACTCCCATCAGAAAGCCGTAAATCTGCGGTATCTAGATGGAGGTTTAAGAGATGGGGTCGCCTCGGCTGCGGCATCTTTTGCCGGCAATTTCCCCCGCCTGCGGCAACATTTAGCACCTTATTGATATGTAGCCTTAGGTTATGTGCGGTAAGTAGTCTTGGTGCAGATCTTGCAGCAAGTAAATGAGAATTCAAATTTATTCCGATTTTTGCAGGCAGCATTATGATCCGCTCTACAGATAGCAGTTACTCACCCGTGAGTTTTAGCCCTAGCGAAAAAATAACCAATAGAACGGAACATGCGAGAGATAAAGCTCAATTTGTAAATAATAATTATGCCGACACAGTCAGTATTTCTCCCGAGGCTAAGCAAGCCGCCAAAGGTATTTTCCCTGTTAAAGATACATTGACTTACACAGCTTCTGGTCGTTGGGGGGCGCCAACGGCTAACCCGCAAACATCGACCTCGTCAAAATTGGAGGATAGCGGAGAAACTAGCGAATTTATGGCGACGGCTTTACAACGGATCTTGGACAAACGGATCGGTGTTGATAGGGAAAAACTCGAGGAGCTGAAGGCAGAAATGGAGCGAATTGCCAAGGATGAGAGCTTAACCCCGGAGCAAAAGGCTGAACAATTGGAGCTGGTACACGAGCAGGTGAGAGAGTTGATGGAGCAGGCTGCAGAACGTTATTCTGAGCAGGAGACTACCAAGTATCGAGAAGAGGATAGCTTTACTACCAAGCTTTAATTTCTCCTTACCCTCAGTCGAAATACAGGTACTCGACTGTTTTATAAATGCATCGTTTCCATGTGTTGTTTCTCTGAGTTGCTTGCTGTTTTCCCCGAAAACGCAAGTTTAACGCCCTTTATAACCTTGCCACTGTGATTTAATCACAAGCTTGATTTTCATTATATAGCGGGAATGTGACCATAACTTTGCATGGTTTAGTTTTCTCAATAAGTTAGATTTCCCTTATTTTCAGTAAGTTAGCATGTTCATCTGGTTGATTTGTTTTTCAGCGGATATTATTAACTTAATTGTTGGTAATATTTGTAGATATGTATTACTTTCTAGAACATCAATATGCTCGGCTGGAGTTATAAAAGGATATTAACTTCAGTTGCTTAGACTAATATATAAAATAGTAAGGATTTTCAATGGCGGGTAAAAAACAACAGACCAAGCCTTTTAATCTAACTTCCGACGAATTTAAAGAGAGTATTGTTCGTCACCTTCACACTACTTTGGGAACTCATGAGAGTAAAGCCAATGACAAGGCCTGGTGGCACGCCACCTGTTGCGCCGTTAATGAATTGGTTTTCGACCGCTTAACCAGCACCCAACGTACTCATGCAAAAAACGATACTCGCGCCGTTAATTATTTGTCCCTGGAATTTTTAATGGGCCGTTTGATGTCCAATAATTTACATAACCTTGAGCTGTTTTCAGAAGCCAAGGCGGCGTTAAAAGACTTGGGTAAAGACATCGACGAAATTTGCGAAGAAGAGCCGGATATGGCCCTTGGCAATGGCGGCTTAGGGCGCTTAGCGGCGTGCTTTATCGATTCGTTAGCCACACTAGATTATCCGGCGATAGGTTACGGTATTCATTATGAGCACGGTTTGTTTCGGCAGGAATTTAAAGATGGGCACCAGATAGAGCGACCGGATAGCTGGCGTGAATATGGCAACCCCTGGGAAATTTGTCGGCCGGAATCGGTGCAAGAAGTACTTTTATATGGATATGTAGAAACAGTATTTGAAGAAGATGGTAGCATGCGCAAAGTCTGGCATGCGGGGCGTAAATTGAAAGGCGTGCCCTGGGACATTCCTATTGTGGGTTATGGCGCCAAACTGGTGAATGTACTGCGCCTTTGGGAAAGTAAACCTGGAGAAGCATTCGATTGGGATGTGTTTAACGCGGGCGGTTATGTGGACTCCCAGTCTGAAAAAGCTCAGGCGGAAACCGTTTCTAAGGTGCTGTACCCAAATGATGCCACCGAGCAGGGTAAAGAGTTAAGGCTAATCCAACAGTACTTCTTCTGCGCCTGTTCGGTAAAAGATATTTTACGACGTTTTAAACGCGCCAATGAAGATCAATGGCAAACCTTCCCGGAAAAAGTGGCTATCCAGCTTAACGATACTCACCCGGCAGTGGCCATTCCCGAACTTATGCGGATCCTGATGGATGAAGAAGGCATGACCTGGAGCGTTGCCTGGGACTTGTGTCAGCGTACGTTTGCTTATACCAACCACACTTTGTTACCTGAAGCGTTAGAGTCCTGGCCGGTACAGCTGTTTGAAAGAGTGTTGCCGAGACACCTGGAGATCATCTATGAAATTAACCGCCGCTTCCTTGAGCAAGAGGTGGAAACAAAATGGCCGGGCAATGATGAGATGAAGCGGCACCTTTCTATTATTCAGGAAGGTGATACTCGTATGGTGAGAATGGCTTACCTAAGTGTCGTCACCGCTTATAAGGTGAACGGGGTTGCCGCCATTCACAGTGAACTGGTAAAAAAAGATCTATTCCCTGAGTTTAACGAGCTCTATCCAAATAAAATCGTTAATGTGACCAATGGCGTGACTCCAAGGCGCTGGTTGAAGTCTGCCAACCCGAAATTGTCTGCTTTATATGACGAGCTGGTTGGGGGAAACTGGGTGGTTGAGCTGGACAAACTAAAAGAAGCGGCGGCGTATGCCGACGATCCTAAGGTTCAGCAGAGGTTTATGGCGATTAAGCATGAAAATAAACTGCACTTGGTGGAGGTGATTAAAGAACTGACTGGCGTTGAAGTCAGTGCTGACGCCATCTTCGACGTGCAAATTAAACGCTTACATGAATATAAACGTCAGCATTTGAACCTGCTGCATATTCTGGCCCTGTATCGTCGCCTGTTGCAAGATCCGGATTACGATATGGTGCCCAGGGTATTCCTGTTCGGTGCTAAGGCGGCGCCGGGCTACCATATAGCTAAGCAGATCATCTTCGCCATCAATAAAGTGGCCGAGAAGATCAACAATGACAGCCGGATTAAAGACAAGCTTAAAGTCGTATTCCTGCCAAACTACCGTGTTTCTTTGGCGGAAAAAATGATCCCAGCGGCGGACGTGTCTGAGCAGATCTCTACTGCGGGTAAAGAAGCATCAGGTACCGGGAATATGAAATTGTCATTAAATGGGGCCCTGACTGTGGGTACCCTGGATGGCGCTAACATAGAAATAGCTGAAGAGGTTGGGGAGGAGAATATCTTTATCTTCGGCTTAAATGTCGATGAAGTTCAGGCTCTGCAGGCGAAAGGGTATAACCCCTGGGATTACTATTATGCAAATCCGGAACTAAAGGCGGTACTCGATTGGCTGGATTCTGACTTTTTCACTCCAGGTGAACCTGGCGCCTTGTCCGATATCAAACGTAGCATGTTGGAGTGGGGCGATCAGTACCTCTGTCTGGCTGACTTTGATGCATATTGTGCGGCGCAAGGTCTAGTCGATGAAGTGTACCGGGATAAATCCAAGTGGGCGCAGATGGCGATTATTAACTCTGCATCTATGGGTAAGTTTAATTCTGACCGCTCAATTACGGACTATGTAGAGACAATTTGGCGACTGGAGAAATGCCCGGTTAAATAGGCTCTGGGCTGGTTTTGGTAATTTGATGGGCTAACTATAGAAGTACGAAACAACCTATAAATTTACGGGAAGCAATTGCTTCCCTTTTTTATAATGGTCAAAATTTGATATTATCATCAATATATTGATATTTTGACCTACCAAGGTCTTCAAGGAAAGAGTTTATGTTGAAGTCAATTGTCTGTTTGTTTTGTGTTTTAGTCTTGCAAGCCTGTAGTAGCGCTAAGTCAACCAGTCTGATTGAAACCAACGATCGTAATACCCAGCAAACCCTTGTTGATACTAGCTATGAGATGCTCGCTGAGATAAAAGATCAACATTTGCTGGAGCTGGTCATCGAGAAGCGCGAGAAAACCCAGTTGATCAGTTATACCCAATCCATTAATCATTATGAAGTTGATGGGGCGGAAGAACTGGCGATGAATATAGGAGAAAAAAAGGTGCTCGCCAATAAACTGGTGAGTGATACCCGCACCCCGGTCACCGAGTTAGCCGGTTGGAGCAAGATCAGCCTGAGGACCCATGAAGAAAAGCCCATCTGGTTAGAGTTAACTTCCTATTATAAAAACGGAAAGCTGATTTACGATCTGAACGATTTACTACCTTTAGGAAGCCAATACCGGGATATTAGCGTGTCTTATTACGATGGTGAGAAGGTACAGCGACAAGAACTGGATACCAGTTGGCAAAATCTTAAGGTGAGTGAAACCGTGGTAGAAAAGGTATTGGTAGATAATCAGAAAAAGCCGGTGTTGCCCAGTGCAGACATAGCGACTCTGTCTATTGGCGGAGAAACCGAGAGCAAAGGGATGGAAGCGAAACAAGTAACCACAGAGTCACTGTGAATATGTGACATAAATATTGTTAACTTGTTATGATTTGTATTTAAGTTTTGCAGTAGAAGAAGTCACTAGATGAAAAAACTAAAAAATGATTTTCTTGCCAATACGCTGGCTGTAGCAAAAGGTGAACCAAGTGATTTTGCAACTCAGGTAGAGAATAAGGGCGGGAAACTCTGGGATAATGGCGTCCTCTGCTTCGATGGCGAAGGAGAGCAGGATCTGGTTATCTCTGCGGGCGTGCACGGTAATGAAACCGCCCCCATTGAAATCGTGAATGAGTTGGTCAGACTGATCCTGGAAGGTGAATTGCGAGTGAAGCAGCGGGTGCTGTTTCTGTTGGGCAACCCCCCCGCGATTATTAAAGGCGCCAGGTTTGTAGAGGAAAACCTGAATCGTTTGTTTGCCGGCGGGCATCAGGACATTCCAAGCAATGATGAACGAATTAGGGCTGCTAAACTGGAAGATTACGTGCGGCGGTTTTTTAACCTAAGACCGGATAATGGAAAGCGACTTCACTGGGATTTACACACTGCAATTCGCGACTCGAAACATCAGAAGTTTGCCGTTTACCCGTTCGAGGATAACAAACCTCGTGACAAGCGGCGTTTGCTGATGCTGAAAAAATCCGGGATCTCTACAGTGTTGTTTTCCAATGGTCCCACCACAACCTTCAGCTATTTTTCAGCCAACGAATTTAATGCCAATGCCTTTACCTTAGAGTTAGGTAAAGTCAGACCTTTTGGTGAAAATGACCTGTCTCAATATGAGGATATTAGCAGACACCTGGAACAAGTTATCCAGGGTGAGCAAGTTGAATTAGGCACATTTTCCAATCAAGACTTTAACCTGTTTGATATCAGCCAGGTGATATTAAAGCACAATGCTGAATTTAAACTGACCTTTGCCGACAGCGCGGCCAACTTCACTGCATTTACTCAGGGTGAGCAACTCGCAGTTGAAGGGGACACCCGCTATCTGGCACAACAAGATAACGAAGTGATCCTGTTTCCTAATGCAGATGTGGCGCTGGGGCAACGAGCGTTATTAACCGCAATTCCCACTGAATTATAATTTTTTTGTCCTGCAGGATCCCTTGCCACAGAGGGGTCCTGACTCACATCTGACAAGCAAGATTTTTCTGCCATACTTGTAAAACATACACTTACGGGACATTTCTTCAGGCAGGGAGGCGCTATGTCGGCAAGTTCCAGACCTACACTCGGTTTCATCAACAAAGACGGTGAACAAATAAATCCTTTCCCATCATGGTTAAGCGACGAAAAGCTGCTGCGGTTTTACTGCAATATGGCGTTAGTGCGAAGCTATGATAAAAAAGCCATTGCCTTGCAGCGAACGGGCCAGCTGGGCACTTATCCATCCCATTACGGCGCGGAAGCCATAGGTATTGCTACCGGTATGGCCATGGCCAGTGAGGATGTATATATCCCTTATTACCGTGATATGCCTTGTTTATTTATGCGCGGCGTACCGATGGAAAAAAATCTCCAGTACTGGGGCGGGGATGAAAGGGGCAGTGTATTTAACAATGGCAAAGGGCAAGTATCCCAGGACTTTCCTTACTGCGTGCCCATCGCCACACAATGTGGCCACGCTGTGGGGGTGGCGTCTGCTTTTAAGATTCGTGGCGAAAAACGTGTCGCTGTAGTGACATGCGGCGACGGCGCTACATCCAAGGGTGATTTCCTCGAAGCGCTTAATTGCGCAGGTGTTTGGCAGTTGCCCCTGGTGACTGTTATTAACAATAATCAATGGGCGATATCTGTGCCCAGAAGTATTCAATGTGGAGCTGATTACCTGGTGGACAAAGCCATTGGCGCCGGTATTCACGGTGAATTGGTGGATGGTAATGATGTAGTGGCTATGTATGACGCCGTCTCCCGAGCTCTTGAAAAGGCCCGAGCGGGTAAAGGCTCGACTCTGATTGAGGCCGTTTCCTATCGCCTCGGTGACCACACCACGGCGGACGATGCCAGTCGTTACCGGCCTGTAGATGAGCTGACTGATGCCATAGCGAGAGATCCGTTGTACCGGCTGAAGATCTATCTATTAAGCCAGAGGTTGTGGTCAGAGCAAAAACAGCAAGAGTTGGACAAAGATTGCCAGCAGCAGGTTGCTAGCGCGGTGAGTAATTATCAATCGCTGACACCGGAAGCGCCGGAAACTATGTTCGATCACCTTTATTGTGAATTGCCTCCGGAGCTGGAAAATCAGCGTGAAGCCTTGATTGAGCGGGCGCTGAACAGGGAGAGGGACAATGGCTGAAGCAACCTTACTCGATGCGGTTAATATGGCCCTGCATTATGAAATGCAGCATAACCCAGATGTTGTCGTGTTGGGGGAAGATATAGGGGTGAATGGCGGTGTGTTTCGGGCCACGGTAGGGCTAAGGAAGAAATTTGGGGTTAAACGAGTAATCGATACCCCTTTGGCGGAGGGACTGATTGCCGGAATTGCAGTGGGTATGGCATGCCAGGGGTTAAGGCCGGTGGCGGAATTTCAGTTTCAGGGTTTTATTTTTCCTGGTACGGAGCAAATCGTTTGCCACGCGGCGCGGATGCGTAATCGTACCCGTGGACGGTTAACCTGTCCTTTGGTTTATCGCGCGCCTTTTGGAGGGGGAATTCACGCTCCTGAGCACCACAGTGAAAGCGTCGAGGCAATGTACGCACATATCCCAGGGATTAAAGTTGTTATTCCCTCTTCACCAAGATTGGCCTATGGGTTGCTGTTGGCGGCCATTCGCAGTGATGATCCAGTACTTTTCTTCGAGCCTAAGCGAGTCTACCGCAGTCTAAAGTCCGACGTTTCAGATGATGGCGAAGCGTTACCCCTGGACCGCTGTTTCGTATTGGAAAATGGCAATGATGTAACCATGGTGAGCTGGGGGGCCAGTATGTATGAGTCGCGTCTGGCTTGCCGCGAGCTTAAAGACAAAGGGATATCGGTGACGCTAATTGATGTGGCCAGTATATCTCCGCTGGACAGCGCCACAATAGTGGACTCTGTATGTCAAACGGGCCGCCTTCTGGTGGTACACGAAGCATGTGGCAGCTTTGGAGTGGGTGCGGAGATCGTTGCCAGGGTGACTGAAGCCTGTTTACCTCAGCTAAAAGCTCCGCCAAAACGCCTGACCGGTTATGACACCGTGATGCCGTATTTCAGAAATGAGTCTTACTATCTCAATGACAGCAAAGACATAGTTCAGGCCGCAATCAAGCTAATGGAGTATGGCTTATGAGTTATTTTAAACTGCCGGATCTGGGAGAAGGATTGGCTGAAGCCCAGTTAGTGGAATGGTTTGTCGCACAGGGAGACCGGGTCGTTTTAGACCAGCCTTTATTGACCGTTGAAACAGACAAAGCCCTGGTAGAGGTACCTTCACCCACCACGGGTCGTGTGGTGAGATTACTGGCAAGTGCCGGTGATTTAATCCATATCGGCGGTGTATTGGTGGAGTTTGAGGGCGAAGTTGATGACAAGGGCACTGTGGTGGGTTCAGTATCCGATAATCAGGAAACCCTGGATGATACCTTTGAGGTAAAAATATCTGCCGGTGGCCACAGAGTAACCAGTGCATTACCGGCCACCCGTTTGTTGGCCCGAAAGCTGGGGATCAATATAGATAAAGTGAAGGGCAGCGGGGCCAATGGTTTGGTTACCCGGGAAGATGTTGAAGCTGCAGTGGGAGCCCATCCGGTTGCGGGAAAAGGCGAGGTGATCAAAGGGGCGCGCAGGGCGATGGCCAAAGCCATGGTGCTGGCTCATGAAAGCGTGGTGCCCGTGACCATAACGGAGGAAGTAAGCCTATGTCACTGGTCCCCTGAGCAGGATGTCACGGTCGCCATTATTAAGGCTATAGGTGAAGCGTGTCGCGCCGAGCCGTCGATGAACGCCTGGTTTGACGGAGAAACCTTAACCCGTCGCTTATTCGGCCAGGTTAATATCGGTATAGCGGTAGACAGTAAACACGGTTTATATGTGCCAGTGCTTAATGACGTCACCGCGCGTCCCGCCGCGGATATACGGCTCGGTCTGGATACCTTAATTGCGGATGTAAAGGCGCGGTCAGTGCCCAGGGAAATGCTAAAAGGGGCGTCGATCACTTTGACCAACTTTGGCGCTATCGGTGGTTTATATGCAAGTCCCGTCGTATCGCCACCTCAAGTGGCCATTATCGGAGTAGGGCGGATGTTTGAGAAGGTGATTGCTGTAGGAGGTGGCTTTAAAGCAAGCCAGGCCCTACCTGTCTCAATTACCTTTGATCACCGGGCCTGTACCGGTGGGGAGGCTGCACGTTTTATCAAAGCGCTGGTTAATGCATTAAGCGGGTGAGTTTAGTCTGTGACCACCGCTTTCCCTGTGGTCACAGACTGAGATTAAACGTTGGCTCTGTCTTTAGCCGCAGCAGCTAGTTTTCGCAACAGGGTTTCGGTATCCTGCCAGTCGATACAGGCATCTGTGATACTCTTACCAAATACCAGCTGTTCGCCATCTTCCACCGCCTGGTTGCCTTCCTCAATAAAGCTTTCTACCATCACTCCGGCAATGATTTTACTGCCGCTGCGCATTTGTCCCATGACATCATCAGCCACATCAAGCTGCTTTTTATATTGCTTGTAGCTGTTGCCATGACTAAAGTCTACCACCAGTTTTTCGGCCAGTCCTACGTCAGACAACTGCTTAGCCGCAGCGCTAATATGTTCGGCGCTATAGTTAGGCTCTTTCCCGCCCCGCAAAATAATATGGCCATAAGGATTACCAGCAGTCTTGTAAATGGTCATGCGGCCGACTTTATCAGGGGAATAAAAAATATGTCGGGTCTTAGCTGAGCGTACAGCATCCAGGGCTATTTTCAGGTTGCCATCGGTACCATTTTTAAAGCCCACCGGGCAGGAGACGGCAGAAGCCATTTCCCGGTGGATCTGGCTTTCCGTGGTTCTGGCGCCTATTGCACCCCAGCTTATCAAGTCCGCCACATATTGTCCGGTGATCATGTCCAGAAATTCGGTGGCCGTGGCCAGTCCCTGTTCGTTGATTTCGTGCAGCAGCTTACGGGCCATTCGCAGGCCTTTGTTGACGTCGTTAGTGCCGTCAAGATCGGGATCGTTAATCAAACCCTTCCAGCCAACTATGGTGCGGGGTTTTTCAAAATAGGTACGCATCACGATGCAAAGATCGTCGGTAAGTTCGTTTTTTAGCTTTACCAGGCGTTTTGCGTATTCCAGGGCCGCTTCCGGATCATGAATACTACAAGGACCAATGACCACTAATAACCGGTTATCTTCACCGGTTAATATGGCTTCCACTTCACGGCGGGCACGGGTCACCAGACCCGCTACTTTATCCGTCATCGGGTGCTCGCCCAGCAACTCTGCCGGGGTCAGCAGGTAGTCCAGTTTTTCCGTTCTTAATTCGTCTGTTTTTATAGGCATGTTACTAACTCGTTAATTTTCGTGAAAAGCGTATCTATATTGGCTTTTCATTTGCTCTTACCTTAATCAAAAAGCCAGGCTAATAAAAGGGATAATAAGCCTGGTGCTCCGTCATATAAGAGTTTGGCGTTATTTCCCTCGATCTTTTTGGTCATTCTTTGGATTTAAGCGGATGGTTTTTTGCCTTTTCGCTTTTACCTTGAGATTGAGTAATTCAACGGTGATGGAGAAAGCCATGGCGAAATAGATGTAACCTTTTGGAATATAAAAACCAAATCCTTCCCCTAATAAGGTGAAACCCGCCAGAATAGAGACAAAAATGAAATTGTCGATGCCCAGAACGATTTCAAGTACCGTCAGCGTGGCTAACGCTATCCAGGCATGGGGGCCTGCGATCCGTTCCATTTTTTATTTCAAGTACAGGTAAAAGAAGGCATTTTGCTTTTTATATGCAGTTTGTCAGTAGCTTTTGAGTTGGCTTTTAGCTGGACCCCATCGCCTGTTTCAGTACAATGCCAATAGATCACAGGTGATACCGAGCGCGGGACAGGAGAATAGGACGGTTTGCAGCACGACATTCAGGATATGATCCGTATTTTTAATCACACTTTTTCTGATGAATTTAATACGCGTTTAGTTGCGGGAGACGATGAACCTATCTACCTGCCGGCAGAGGGGTCGAGAGCTTATCACCAAATAATTTTCGCTCATGGTTTTTTCGCCAGTAGCTTACATGAGATCTCTCACTGGTGTATTGCCGGTGAAGCCCGCCGCTTATTGGTGGACTTTGGTTATTGGTATATCCCGGACGGCCGTAATAGACATCAACAAGCGGAATTTGAAAAGGTCGAAATTCGCCCTCAGGCGGTGGAATGGGCGCTGGCGGTTTCGTGTGGCTTTCCTTTTAAAGTGAGCGTTGATAACCTCAGCGGCATCGAAATAAATCGACTGGACTTTCAGCATAAGGTGTTTGACCAGGTACTGGTTTTATTAACGCAAGGTTTCCCCCCCGGGCTCAACAGCTGATCAATGCCCTGAGATCTTTTTATCATATCGACGAATTAACCCAGGCCGATTTTAATTACCGCGGCATGTATGAGCGAGACTGTCAGCCAAAAACGAGTTTAATCCATGAATAAAGTAAGAGTAGGACTTATTATCAACCCTGTGGCCGGTGTGGGCGGCGCGCTGGCGCTTAAGGGCAGTGACAACCTGGCGGAGTACGCCCTCAGCCATGGTGCTAAACCTATGGCACAACTCAGATGCAAGCAAGCCCTGGAGCTGGTGGCCGCAGATAAAAATAAGCTGGAGTTCTTAACTGTCGCGGGCAGCATGGGTGAGGATTTGTTACGGGAGCTAGAGTTTTCTTATCGGGTGGTTTATACCCCAGCACAGGATAAAACCACCTCGCAGGATACCCGCAGTGCGGCAGAGATTATCAGTCAGGACAAACCGGATTTACTCCTGTTTGCCGGTGGCGACGGGACGGCGCGAGATATATGCAGTGTGGTGGATGACCACACCACAGTGCTTGGTATTCCCGCGGGCTGCAAGATCCATTCGGGGGTATACAGCGTAACCCCAAAAGCCGCTGGCCTTATCGTAGCTAAGCTATTGAGCGGGGAATTGCTCAGCCTACAGCAGGCTGATGTGATGGACATCGACGAGCAGGCGTTCAGGCAAGGTAATGTCAGAGCAAAACGTTATGGTGAAATGCAGATCCCCAATGAACTGGGTTATGTGCAAAATGTAAAAATGGGTGGTCGCGAAACTGACGAACTAGTACTTAGCGATATCGCCGCCCATTTAATGGAAGAAATGGACGACGAGCTGTTTATCATGGGCTCGGGCAGCACAGTTGCCGCTGTGATGGAGGAAATGGGCCTTGAGAATACCCTGTTGGGAGTTGATTTAATTCAGCAGCAGAGTTTACTGGCATCGGATCTGAATGCCGAGGAACTAATGGCACAGGTTAACGATAAAGACTGCAAACTAGTGATCACCCTAATCGGTGGTCAGGGCCATATTTTTGGTCGGGGTAATCAGCAATTGAGTCCGGCTTTATTACGCCAAATAGGCAAAGAAAATATTATTATTCTGGCCACGAAAAGCAAACTAAAGAGCTTAAATAATCGGCCACTGATCATAGATACTGGCGATGACGCGTTAAACTTGGCCCTGAGCGGCGCTTACCCTATTATCACCGGGTATCACGACCATGTGATGTACCGGGCAATGAACCCTGAATACGGAGAATTAGATGAAACTGGCATTTCTGCAGCGGATTGAACAGCACATTGAACAGATACTGGAGAAGGGCTCAGATGACGATCTGTTTGCATCCAGTTATCTCGAGGGGCACCTGTCATTGGCTGTCGCTCGCTGTGAGTTGGAAGGAAAGGTCTATCGCCAGGATCTGCTGGCATTTATGACCCAAAGCCTGGAACAGGCTTTTGTTGATGGCGAGCTGAGTGAGCCGGATCAATCCCTGGTATTGAAAATGTGGAATACCTTACAGGGCAAAGCGGGGAATTAAGACCCGGCTTTGACCACCCGGTTACGACCCGACTGCTTTGCCTTTTGTAACGCAGCATCCGTCACTTCTAACCACTCTTTGTAGCGGGTCATCTGAGGTTCAATCTGTGCTATTCCCAGACTCACAGTGACATTGAGTTCCTGCTCTTCGTGGTAAATGGCCAGGGTTTCGATACTTTTACGTAAGCGCTCGGCAAACAGCTGGGCGTTGTCGACATTGGTATTAAGCAGTACGACCCCAAACTTTTCCCCGCCATAACGGCCGGCAATATCTGTTTCGCGCATGGTATTTCTGAGTGCACCGGCCACCGCTCGGATCACCTTATCGCCCGCCACATGACCAAAGCTATCGTTTACCTTCTTAAAATGGTCGATATCCAGCAGCAACAGCACGTCTTCCTGCTTGGTACGGTTGGAGCGGCGAAACTCCCGGTCGAGACTCTCTTCCCAGAAGTTTTTGTTGTTTAACTGAGTCAAACTGTCGGTGCGGGTCAGATGCTGTACTTGCTCACGGGTTTTATCCAGCTCCATTTTATGGATGGCGCTGTCGGTGACGTCGTATATCATAATGCACACGTGGGTTACTTGCCCGGTGAGGCTCATCAGGGGAATGATGGTCACGTTTTGATACATAAACTCCGCCGTTCCCGTGATCGGCCGGTAGTTCTTAAACTCGAAAATATAGGGCCTTTGCTCCCAGGTGGTAAATGCCCGGTTTTTTAACACAAATACGGACTCCACCTTCTGTTTGAACCAGGCCTCCGGGATTTCATCAAACATTTCGAAAACCCGCTTGTTCTGGATCTGACTGGCACCTTTTCCGCTGTGATTTTCCATAAATCCGTTCCACGCCTGGATCCGGTAATCTCTGTCCAGCACCACCATGCCCACGTCTATGGTTTGCACCATATCGATAAACCAGTGGAATTCGTTTAGTTCTAAGCTGCTACTTTGCATAATATAATCAACACGCTATTAAGGGGTTACAGATAATCATCGGAGTTCGTTTAGCTCTAAATCTGCTACTTTGCATCACTAATTCAATAAGTAAGTAAGCTTTTTATTCAGGGTGTCCAGGGAGTCTTCGGTAAACAGCATTAAAAGATCACACTGGATGTTATGGTCTTCAATCACATAATTAATTTCGATGGCCAGGGTCTTTTTCCAGCGTCCTTCGTTGGCGTGAATAAGGTCAGATACCTTACAGTGCTGGCCCATCACTACTGGGTGGCCCTGACTGAAACTCATGTCCAGCTGCTCCGAAATACCTTTTAGAAAGGCGCCTATCAGAATATTGGACACATCCATCATAACTTCCAGCTCAGCGTGTTTGTCCAGCTCTCCCTGGTAGTTCATTAAACTGGCCATGTCCTTAAAGCTGGAGTCATGAAATAGAATAAGGGCCTCACCGGCCACCCCTGCACCTATGTAGCCCTGGCATACGGCAGACATGGTATCCGTGTCTTCCGTGGCTTTAAGGGCCATGGTTAGTTCACTGACTTCAAGCAAGTTAACATTGGGAATAGGCAGAGAGATAAACACCTTAAGTAAGCGAGCCAGCAGATCTGCTGCCTGGCCCATGGCGACATTCGCCACTTCCTGGTACGCATCTCGGGTGTCTACTTGCAGATCAATTTCGCGGGAAACATCTTTGGTTTCGGTGAGTATTCCGTATTGGGTCAGGATTTCAGTAATTTTTTCTTTGCCAACCGGTTTTTTTATAAAGTCCAGGGCGCCGAAACTCATGACTTTTTCTTTGGCTTCGGGTTGGATATCGCCGGATACCACGATAACCATGGCCGGTAAATCCTGGCTGCAAATATTTTGCAGCACCTCGTAGCCATCCATTACAGGCATATTAAGGTCGAGAAATACTATGTCTCCTTGTCCGGCTTTTATGGCATCTACGCCTTCCTGTCCGTTGGTTGCAAAGGTGATTTCTACGTCCCAGTCATCGGGAAGGCTTCTCGCCATTTGCTTGCGAGCGAGTGCTGAATCATCACAAATTAATACTGGTAGAGACATTCGGCATTCCTTTCATTTTTTATGGGGGACCAAACCAGGCTAGCCGGCGGCAAATCTATCTCACCAATGAGGTCTTAAACGCAAGCAACACCTTACGCGTTGCATAACTTAAGCACATATAGCAGAGAGGCCCCGTTTTTGTTGAATACTTTGGTAGAATACTAAGTCAATCTTTATGCCGATCCCAAGACGCGGGCCAGCTTATTACCTAAGATTGGGAGTTATGACCAATTCTGTAAAGGAAAGCTTGCTAAAACGTCAATTTAGGCAAAGATTTTTATAAATAGCTAGCCGATTTACGAATGGATACGAAAAAATAAGGGAAATGTCAGTCTTTGAGTAATTGGACTAACGCACAAACTATGTGCTTGTTAAAAGGTCGAATTTTTTCTCAAATCAGGTAAAATTTTGAACTGGAAGCTTGCCCGCAAGCAATGCAGGTGTTAGCTTGAGCCAGACTTGGGACTGATATTGATCATAATGTGTGACCAGGTCACAGGGAATTACGTAAATAATATGAAATTGACATTGATGCTCTCCCTGCTTTTACTTCCTCTCGCCGTGCAGGCAAATACGGAGCATGGACTGCCAGCAACAAAAGGTAACTTAACCGTCAATGCAAAGCAGCAACCCTGGGGCATTTCTCCCAAACTAGATTATCTCAATCCCAATGTAAACGTTAACTTTCGCTTTTATGATCTCGAAGCTAGCGGTTTGATGGAGCTGTTTCAGAAAATCCGCATGGTAGGACCGGCGGGAAAGCCAGGCAATAAAGCCGCCGCCAAAGCCAGCTATAAGATGAATTGGCAAATGGCCATGGAAAAAACCTCCAGCTTATGTCGTATTGGCGATGCCACAGTGGATATTGATATCGAGATAGTGGTGCCACGCTGGTTGGATGTTGACGAACAAAGTGAGAAATCCCAGGGCCATTGGCAAATCTATTTAGGAGCCTTGCTGGATCACGAAAGTGGTCATAAGGATATTGTGGTTGCGGCGGCCGACAAGCTAATCACTTATATCCGCTTTCAGTCACCCACATCGAGTTGTAGTCAATTGCAAAAGAAGGTGGATCAATACGGTTTTCGTCTGTTGAACGACGCCAAGCAGAAAAGTGTTCAGTATGACCGTACCGCACGCCTCAGATTCAAGTAGGCGCAGAACGTGTTCTGCTCCTACAACGGACTGCCTTTTCTTAATTTCCGGATCCATTGCCGACTGGGGTTAACCGCAAACAGTACCTTGCTGCTTAGTGGCAGTGGTTCACCGGCAATTTGTGACGCCAGTAACTCAGCGGCCAGGGCGCTGGAACACAGTCCGCGAGAGCCTAACCCGCTTATCATATAAAGGTTCTGATGGACGCAGCCACTGTTATCTGAAAACGAAAACTTATCTCGGGTATTTTCGAAGTGAGGGACGGCGCCGACAAATGGCAAGTGATCGCGACTGGCGCTACGCACCCCAACCCTGGCGTCATTGTCTGAAAAATCCAGCGTATCTGACCAGTCCAATTCCGGCAACGATTCTTCCAATTTTGTCCGGTTACCCAAATGATCCTGCTCACTAAATTCTGTTTCCGCACTGTTCCTGGCGTAACTGGCGCCGATGCAGTGGCTGCCCTGATCCACCGGAGCAATATAACCCTTGTAACACACCACAGTGTTGAGCTGCTGTAACTGGCTGTTGGTTGGAATATGACTCACCAAACCACGAACCGGGTAGACCGCCAGGTTTTTCAGTTGAGGAAAATGGTTACTCTTGTGACCGGCCGCAACTACGGCAATATCGGCTTCAAAGCATCGGTCTTCCGATTGTAGCTGCCAGCCATTATCTGTGGCTTGTAATGCGGTGATAGGCTGATTAAACAATACAGTTACCTCTCCCTCATTTTGCGCCTGTGCAATAAGTGCTCGCGTCATTTCGGCCGGATTTAACCAGCCACCGTTAGGGTATGATACGCCTGCACAGCTAAACTCAAGGCCGGCGACTCGGGTGACTTGATCTGCGGATAAGGGGTGAACCAGCTCGGGTGGGAAATCACCTTTGAGCATATTGGTGATCTTTTTCGACGATTTTTCGTCGTAACCCAGTTGGGTCACGCCACACAGAGCATGGGGAACAGGCTGTAATGCAGTGATTTCTTTTAACCAGTTAACGCTGTACTCAAAACCTGCGGCGTAAAACTGACTGAGTTCATCGTGTACTCCGTTTAATAACGGGTAAAGTGCGCCTTGTTTATTACCCGACGCATTTTCGGCCAGTCCTGCATCCTGACAATAAAGGCTGACCCGAAAACCCTTTCGCACCAGAGTAAGCGCGGTGCTTGCAGAGGCAATACCGCCGCCTATGATGGCGACGTGGTTGCCGCTCCCGGCCGGACGTTCATGACCAAACTTAACTTCCTCGACCGGTTTTTTCGTTTCGAGCAGGCCGGCCAGCATTTCTCGTTTGGTGCCAAACCCTGGTATCTTCCTCATGTTAAAACCGGCGTCAATTAGCCCGCGGCGAACAAAACCCGCGGCGGTAAAAGTGGCTAAGCTAGCTTCTGGTTTGGCAAGCCTGGCCATGGAGTCGAACAGGAATTGGGACCACATTTCTGGGTTTTTGCTGGGCGCAAACCCGTCTAAAAACCAGCAGTCCACCAGGCCTCCGGCAGGGGGCTGAATTTTTGGCAATGTATCTTTGATATCGCCAAACCAAAGGTCCAGTATCACGGCGCCTTGATCGAAGCTGACCCGGTGGCAATCCTGGGTGGCCATGGGATACTGCTCTATGAGTTGTTGTGCATAGACAGCCAGAGCCGGCCAGTTGTCGAGCGCTTTGGTTAAATCGTCTTTATTCAGTGGAAATTTTTCGAAACTGGTAAAATACAGGCGTTTTGGTCCCAATTCGGGGAATCGTTGTTTAAATTCAGTAAACACATGCCAGGCCGCAAGGAAATTTAATCCGGTGCCAAATCCCGTTTCTGCAATAACAAAATGATCTGCAGCAAAGTTCTGCCATCTTTCCGGAAGCTGGTTTGATTGAATGAATACGTGAAGGGCTTCTTCTAAACCATTGATATTTGAGAAGTATATATCATCGAAAAACTCGGAAATCGGAGTTCCCTGGTCGTTCCAGTCCAGCTTGGCGTGTTGTACTTTTTTATTTAACAAGGAAAACGGCTCTGTTTTATGGCATCATTGCGCCGATTTTACCTTAAAAAAGATGAAAGCTGACCACTTTCCCTCGCGATAGGGAGTAAAATGGGCAGTAATTCGAAACACAGGGTTTATAAATGAGAAGAGCAGTTATCACTGGTATCGGGATTGTTTCCAGCATAGGCAACAATAAAGAAGAGGTATTGGAATCGCTGAAAGAAGGCAAGTCAGGAATCCAGTTCTCTGAACAGTTTGCGGAATACAAACTGCGTAGCCAGGTTTGGGGTGCATTGCACATCGATCCCAAAGAACACATCAATCGTAAAGTCATGCGTTTTATGGGCGACGCTGCCGGTTTTGCGTACCTTGCCATGGAGCAAGCGATTGAAGACTCTAAGCTGACACCTGAACAAGTTTCCAACGAACGTACCGGGCTGGTTGTCGGCTCAGGTGGCGGTTCTTCCAAGAATCAGGTTGAAGCTGCGGATATCCTTCGTGAAAAAGGGGTGAAACGCGTAGGTCCCTATATGGTGCCCAGAACCATGGCGAGTACAACTTCAGCTTGTCTGGCAACACCGTTTAAGATTAAGGGTGTGAATTACACCATCAGCTCTGCATGTGCCACCAGTGCGCACTGTATCGGTAATGCGTTGGAGCAAATTCAACTGGGTAAACAGGATGTGGTGTTTGCCGGTGGTGGTGAAGAGTTACACTGGACACTCGCCATGGAATTCGACGCCATGGGTGCGTTGTCTACCAAATATAATGAGACACCGGAAAAAGCATCCCGGACATACGATGCAAACCGTGATGGTTTTGTCATCTCTGGTGGTGGCGGCATGGTTGTTGTTGAAGAGCTGGAGCATGCTCTTGCACGTGGCGCGAAGATCTACGGTGAGATAGTGGGTTACGGCGCGACGTCTGACGGCTACGACATGGTTGCTCCATCTGGCGAAGGCGCCGTACGTTGTATGAAGCAGGCGATGGCGACCGTCGAAGGTAAGATTGATTACCTGAACTCGCACGGTACTTCTACCCCTGTGGGTGACGTTCGTGAGCTGGAAGCCATCCAGGAAGTGTTTGCCGACAACCCTCCGTATATTAGTGCGACCAAGTCCCTGACGGGTCATGCGTTGGGCGCCGCGGGTGTACACGAGGCTATCTATACCCTGTTAATGGTCGAACACGGCTTTGTTGCGCCAAGCATTAACGTCGATGAGCTGGACGAGAAGGCCGCGGGTCTGCCCATCGTTGCCAATAAGGCAATCGAGGCTGACTTGCAAACTGTGATGTCCAACAGCTTTGGTTTCGGTGGCACCAATGCAACCTTAGTATTTAAGAAATACTAAAAACCAGTAATTCTTGTAGGGGCTGAACAAGTTCGGCTCCTACAAATCTGATTTATCAGTTAGACTGTCCCTTCCTGTTACTCTCAATTGCCGCTAATGAAAATATATATTGATGCCAATATGCCTTTTGCCGAGCAGATGTTTGCTGGTATAGGGGAAATCGTGTTTATCGACGGACGCAATGTGACCGCCGCCGATATTAAAGACGCCGATGTGCTATTAGTGCGCTCGGTGACCAGGGTGGATGAAGCCCTGTTAGCGCAGAATGACAAGATCCGTTTTGTGGGCACGGCAACCATAGGTACCGACCATATCGATAAGGATTACCTCCATCGTCGAGGTATTCAGTTTGTTAGTGCGCCAGGCTGCAATAAGATTTCCGTGGCGGAGTATATTCTGAGCGCCTTGCTGGCGATTGCGGAAAATAGCTGGATTGATTTAACGGAAAAAAGCATCGGCATTATCGGTGCGGGTAACACGGGCTCCTGTCTGTACCAGAGGTTAAGCGCCTTAGGGTTAAAATGTTATCTCTATGATCCCCCTTTGGAGCGCTTGGGTGACCCGAGGGAGTTCTCCGCTTTGGGGCAGGTGCTAGCGGCAGATATCATTAGTCTGCATGTACCGCTGACCCGTAGTGGCAGCGATGCGACCTACCACCTGATCAACGAACAAGTCTTGTCTGGTCTTTTACCGCAGCAGATCCTGATCAATACCTCCAGAGGCGAAGTGATTGATAACCAGGCCTTACTGAACCGAATGCAACAAGGGGGAGGGCCAAAACTGATCATGGATGTATGGGAGGGAGAGCCAAATATAGAGCAGAAGTTGGTGCCTTATGTTGATATTGCGACGCCACATATCGCCGGTTATAGCCTGGATGGCAAGGCCAGGGGTACGGAAATGCTTTATGAAGCCTTGTGCCTGTCCCTGTCCCTAATGGCTAAACATAAAGTGGTGCTCTTTTTGCCAACCCCTATCATCGACTATATCAAGCTCAAGTCAGATCTGGGTCAGGGGTTGATCAAATCTCTGGTGCATCTGGTATACGATGTGCGCCGGGATGATCAGGCATTCAGAGCCAAAATAGGCCAGCCAGGTAGTTTTGACCAAATACGAAAAAATTACCGTGAGCGTCGGGAGTTATCCACCCTGAATGTGAGCTTAACCCCAGGTAATGAGCAGAGCCTGTTGCAATCTCTCGGCTTTACCGTACAGGACTAGTCCACACGGATATATGTCGCCTTCAATGTTTTAAATTATTAGTTTTAACGAGGTTTAAATGGAACGTTTATTTAATGTCGCGGTATTAGGGGCAACAGGCGCTGTGGGTGAAACCATTCTAGAGCTGCTGGAGTCGAGAAAGTTTCCCATCGGCAATTTGTACCCTTTAGCCAGCAGTAACAGTGCCGGACAAAATGTACGGGTTAACGGGAAAAATCACACGGTGGAAGATGTGGAAGATTTCGACTGGAGTCAGGTTGAAATCGCCCTGTTTTCGGCGGGTGGTAGTGTATCGAAGCAATGGGCTCCCATCGCGGCGCAGGCGGGTTGTGTGGTTATCGATAACACCTCCTGTTTCCGTTACGACGATGATATTCCCCTGGTTGTGCCTGAAGTGAATGCACATGCCCTGTCGGGTTATACCAACCGGAATATTATCGCTAATCCGAATTGCTCAACCATTCAAATGATGCTGGCGTTAAAACCCATTCATGATGAAGTGGGTATTGCCCGGATCAACGTGTGTACCTATCAGTCGGTGTCCGGCAGTGGTAAGAAGGGGATCAATGAACTGGCAGGGCAGACCGCCAGGTTGCTGAACGGTAAAGGCGCTGAACCAGAGCTTTACCCCAGGCAAATCGCGTTTAACGTGATCCCGCAAATAGATGATTTCCAGGACAATGGTTATACCAAGGAAGAGATGAAAATGGTGTGGGAAACCCAGAAAATACTGGAGGATGCATCTATTATGGTTAACCCCACGGCCGTCAGGGTCCCGGTGTTTTACGGCCATGCCGAAGCGCTGCATATCGAAACCCGTTACCCGTTGGATATCGACGAAGTAGCATCCCTGCTTAACCATGCTCCCGGAGTTAAATTCCTGGATAAAAATGAGGATTTCCCGACTCAGATAAGCCATGGTACAGGTAAAGATGACGTCTTTGTGGGTCGGTTAAGAAAAGATATTTCTCACGAGAATGGTATCAACATGTGGGTCGTGGCGGACAACGTGCGCAAAGGTGCAGCGACCAACGCCGTACAGATAGCGGAAACGTTAATTCAAAACTACCTGTAAGCTACATCCGCCTTTCTCCGTGAACTCACGGAGAAAGGCGGTGACCATCATTGCCGCCAGTTGGCAAGTTCTCACCACCTGGGCTTGTATTGGCTCGTATCTTAACCATCTTTTCCTTTCTTACATCAAGCACTAGCTACACAGAGCCAATCCCTTGCTGGATAATTTGGAAATACTCCTTAATTGTCAGAACTTTATTGCTAGAATAGAGGGGTTGGGTCGCAATTCGGCTTTGATATGAGTCAAATGCTGGCGTCTGCTATCAATGCTAGTTTATAGTAAGCAGTAATTAGTCAAAATGCCCGCTGGCATAGTATCTGCTTACCGAGTTGGTGAACCCTATCGTTGAGCTAATCTAAATTCGAAGGATGGAACATGGGACGTTATTTTTCCCGCACTTTGTTGGCTTTACCTTTTCTTCTTGTACTGTCCGCCAGTGCTGCTGATGAGGATGTGTTTAAGGATGCTCCTGGATTTTACGTTGAATTAACTGGACCGGATGGTAAGTCGGTTGAAAGTGAAACGGCGATCGGCGGGCAAAAATACGGCCCCATCTCAAGTGATGATACCTTATGGTCTATCGCCACTCGTTTTCGCCCCAATACTCGGGTATCTGTTTACCAGACCATGTCGGCTCTGTTTCGTAAGAACCCCCACGCATTTGCTAATAACAATATTAACCAGTTGATCAACGGGTCTATTCTGACCATCCCTTCGTATGAAGAGATCGCCAATATTAATGAAAGCGTTGCGCAAAAGAAACTGGCGGATGATAAGAGAATCGCGCAAAAAGTAGCGCAGAAACCTGAAGCAAAGCCGGTGTTAAAAGCCCAGGTCAAACCAACCCCCGCACCGGTTTCAGTGGCTAAGCCTGAAGCGCCCGCAGTGGACGTCGCCGTGTTGGAACAAGCTAAGCTGGAGTTTGAAGAAAAGTTTGAATCGCTGCGGGGCGAGCAAGCGAAAGAACTCGGCGAGCTAAAAACCCAGGTTAATGAGTCTTCCACTCAGTTGACGCAGGTGGCGGAATCAAATCATCGGATGAAGCTTAAACTGCAGGGGTTAACGGACGATATTAGCCTGCTCAAGGAGCAGCTGGTAAAAGACGCCAAAATACAGATGGAAATCAAGGCGCTGCTAACTCAGCAACTGCAGCCCAAAGCGGAAGAAATGCCGGTCGAACAAGCAGGGATAATGGAGAGCATTACCTCTTCCTGGGTTAATCTGGCGGCCATCATTGCCATTCCTGCACTATTGGTGCTCTTGATAGTCAGCTTCTGGCTGAAGGCTCGCAGTAAAAAAGAACTGGAAGAGCAGGAGCAGGAGCTCGCTGAATCCACCACCAATATGATGGATCAGGATGACGGCAAGTACGATCAACTGCTGTCCGAAGACGTGGTGTCTGAGGAAATCGACCTTGACGTGCCTGACGAAGAGCCAGCCGGAAAGGCCGAGGAATTAAATGCCGAAGGCCTGACCAATGCCAACCTGGCAGGGGAAGATCTTGATTTGCTTGAAGAGATTGATCTCGGGCAAGAAGAAGAGATTGACCAGGGGCAGGAAGAGGAGCAGATATTCACAGATGAAGACGAAACCTTTTCCAATGGCGCAGAGGAAGCGGTTGCCGAAGCGCCTTCTGACGAAGAGCTGTTAGCGGAATTCAGTATCGAAGAGCAAGAAGCGGCCCCCGCAGAGTTGGATGAGCAAGCTCCCGATGCGGACAAACTAACTGAAGCCGTTGATTTGGAAGTGGCTGAGCCCGAAGGCTTAGCCGCTGAAGATTTAGCAGCTGCAAAATGGGCGGAGCAACTGGCTGAAACACCTGCGCCAGAGTCGCCCGATGATTTGGATTTGTCCGGTGGTGATCTGGACATCACTAGCGAAGCTCCTGTCGACGACCAACCAGCCGAAGAGATGTCGGCGCTTGACGAACTGAGCCTGGAAACAGAAGGCGAGATAGAGCTTGGCGACCTTGAGGCAGAGCCTGACACCGCTCCCGATCTCGAGGAACTCGCCCAGGCCCTGCCAGAATCAGCTCCTGCGGATGATTTTTCGCTGGACCAGGGAGACCCGGTAACACCTGCCGAGCCGGAAGCCGAGAGTCCATCGGATCAAGATCCGTTGGAGTTTAATGTAGCCGACCTGGAAGGTGTTGATGACACAGACTTCTCAGCGCTGGAGCAAGAAGCGCTGGCATCTGAACCTCAGGCTGAAAGCGAAGATGATTCGGGTCAAGAGTGGGATTTCGCGGAAATTGAAAGCGTAGATGAAATTGAAGCCGAAGACAGTTCGCTGGACTCATCCGATGCGTTGGCGGCCCAGTTAGGGGAGGTGGCGTTCGACGAAAGTGTCGAACCACCAGAAGTGCCACACCGTGACCATGCAGAAGAAGATAGATTTATCGATATCGAAAAACTGTTGGATGAAAGTGAATCGTCAGAAACAACGGATGAGCCTTACGACGAGGTTACTCTGGACGTGGGGCTGGATGAGTTCCCTGATATAATGCCGGAGAATACAGATGTAGACGTCGATCAGGATGAAGGGGGGATTGGCGCCAAGCTTGATTTGGCAAGAGCGTACCTGGAAATCGACGATAAAGCGGGCGCCAAGGAACTGCTTGAGGAAATTAAAGATTTGGGCACCGAAGAGCAGAAAGGTGAAGTCGCCAAGTTACTGGGCAGAATGAGCTAGTCTTTGCTTTGCTAAAATAGAGAAAAAAAGCGGTGACCAGGGTCACCGCTTTTTTTATAATTGCCATTTTCTGATTGGATAGAGTTTTAAATGCGAATTGCGTTAGGCATAGAATATAATGGCGCCGCTTATTTTGGTTGGCAGCGTCAAAAAGAAGTGAACAGTGTTCAGGAAGAGTTGGAAATTGCCTTAAGCAGAATAGCTAACGAGCCTATCAGCATACAGTGCGCCGGTCGAACCGATGCCGGTGTGCATGCGACCGCGCAACTTGTCCACTTTGATACCAACGCGCAGCGCAAAGAAGTGGCCTGGACCTTGGGAGTGAATTCCAATTTGCCTGCCGATATCGCAGTCACCTGGGCGAAACCTGTGCCCGATGAGTTTCATGCGCGTTTTACTGCGACCGCCAGACGCTATCGCTATATTATTCATAACGCCCGTTTCCGCGGTGCAATTTTAGGTAATGGTCTGAGCCATTATCACGGAGACCTGGATGTTAGCCTGATGGCGCAGGGCGGTCAGCACTTGATCGGGGAGCAGGATTTCACTTCGTTTCGCGCCCTTCACTGTCAGTCGAAATCACCACATCGTCAAATGCATCATCTGCGGGTTACCCGTCAGGGCCCTTATGTCATCATAGATATCAAGGCCAATGCGTTTCTCCACCATATGGTGCGTAATATTGCCGGTAGTCTGCTTGAAGTGGGCAAAGGGAATCAGGATCCACAATGGATTAAAACCTTGCTGGACGCTAAAGACCGGAGCCAGGCAGCGGCGACGGCCAAAGCAGGTGGTTTGTATCTGGTAGAAGTGGACTATCCGCAACAATTTGAACTGCCCAAATCCCATGTGGGCCCTCTGTTTTTAACAGATGACTAGCTCTTGGTACATTCAGTGGTTTTTGATCGCTTCGAAAATCTCACGCAGACAAATAAGGTAAATAATGACGAGTGTAGAAAATAATCTGAGCCTGGCGCAATGGTTAGCTAAGCTGGAACAATTGCACCCTACGGATATCGAGTTGGGCCTGGAGCGGGTGGGCCGAGTGGCGAAAAGCCTCGGGCTTATCAATCTGAACACCAAAGTGGTAACGGTAGCCGGCACCAATGGTAAGGGCTCAACCTGCGCTATTCTGGAATCAATCTTGAGTCAGGCGGGCTATTCTGTCGGTGTGTACAGCTCACCGCACCTGGTACGCTATGAAGAGCGAGTTCGAGTCAGGGGTAAGGAATTACCCGCGCAAGCCCACTGCCAGGCGTTTTCCACCGTAGACAGTGCCAGAGGTGAAACCTCTCTAACCTATTTCGAATTCGGTACGTTAGCCGGGGTGCAACTACTCAAAGACGCCAATCTCGATGTGATCTTGCTGGAAGTTGGTTTGGGTGGTCGGCTCGATGCCACAAATGTCATCGAGCCAGATATCTCGGTTGTGACCACGATAGACATAGATCACATAGACTGGCTGGGAGATAACCGCGAAGACGTAGGGTTTGAAAAGGCGGGAATATTCCGCAGTAAAAAACCGGCTATCTGCGGGGATTTTACTCCACCCCAGCGGCTTATTGATCACGCGAACAATATTGGCGCTGAATTAAGCCTGGCGAACCAGGCGTTTTCCCTGCAAGAAGGAGATAACAACTGGCAGTGGCAAGGAGAGCAAACGCTCACTGGACTACCAAAACCTACTTTGCCGTTGCAAAATGCGTCTACAGCCCTGGCGGTTATCGAAAAGCTTGGCCTGGCGGTGAGTCCCGAGCAAATCAAAGCAGGTTTAGCTCAGGCTAAGCTGGCCGGTCGCCTGCAACAGGTATCGAGCAACCCGCTGGTTTATCTGGATGTGGCCCACAATCCCCAGTCAGCGGCTTATTTAGCGGAGCGTCTGACGAAAATCGGCAAGGGAAAACGGATCCTTGCAGTGGTTGGCATGTTAAAGGACAAGGATATTGCAGGTACCCTGGATAAGCTCAAACCACTGGTTGACAGTTGGTATCTGGCCAGCCTGCAAGGACCAAGGGCAGCAAGCGCCAGCGAGCTGATCCCCTACCTGGGCGAGCAAAGGGTACAAGGCTCCTATCAGGACGTATGGCAAGGCTATCAGCAAGCGTTAGCAGACAGTGGTGAAGCGGAGATGGTAATTGTCTTTGGCTCGTTTTACACTGTATCTCAAATTATTGAAAGAACGGAATAAAGGCGGCAAGGTTGGCGACTCAATTTCAAAATCGGTTGGTAGGAACTATTATCTTCGTGGCGGCCGGCATATTGTTTTTACCCGATCTACTCGATGGTAAAAAAGAGCAATATAGAGAGGAGTTCGCCAGTGTTCCCCTTAAACCCGAGGCGGAGCTACCCAGAGAAAGGCTGCCATTTGAGAAATCAGAAAACCTCGATATGGACAGCGAGCTGCTGGAAGAACCTGTCCAGACTGTGGAAACGTCTGAAACCTTGCCCGATGAGCCAGCTCAACCAGTTACGCTACCGGCTAAAAAAGCGCCCGTAGATCTAGCGCCTGTGGATGTTGCCGCAGTTAAGCCTAGTCAGCCGCCAAAAGCGGAACCTGCAAAACCCAAGGAAGCAACCCCTAAACCAAAACCTAAGGCGGTGGTAGTGAAAGCGACGCCTCAACCCAGGTTTAAAGGCAGCGCATGGACAGTACAGCTGGGGGTGTTTCGTAATGCAGCGAATGTACAGGAACTGGTGAAAAAACTTAGAAAGGCCGGTTATCAGGTACATACAAGCCCAGCAAAAATAACACAGGGTGAGCTTAACAAGGTGTTTATCGGGCCAGATGTCTCCAAACAAAAGCTGGAGAAAAAACTAGCTGCGCTGAAAAAACTAACGGGATTACAGGGCCGTTTGATTGCCTTCGACCCGATAAAAATCCGCTAATCGAACGAGGATTTAGTTATTCCTCTAGCGCTACGGGAGTATTTGGACAATTGTCGGACCAATCCAGCGGCTGGAGGGCCCAATTTTTGCAAGCTATTCCCGTTGAACTTTGGTAGAATTCGCGGCGTTTTAATCAGCGCTAAAGTGACTAATGGTTTGGATTGATTACGCAATATTCGGCATTATAGGTTTATCGGCATTGATTAGCCTGGTGCGCGGTTTTGTTAAAGAAGCATTCTCTCTGGCAATTTGGTTTGCCGCATTCTTCATCGCCAAGACGTTTTATACAGACGTGGCCGCTCATATCACTATCAATCAAGATAAAATGGTGCTAAATGGTATTGCCATTGGGATCTTGTTTATCTGTACCCTAGTCGTAGGCGGCTTAATCAACTATGTTATCGGACAGCTGGTCAGTAAGACCGGGCTGTCTGGCACTGACCGTGTTCTCGGCATCTGTTTTGGTGCATTACGAGGCGTATTGGTGGTCAGTGCGTTACTCTTTTTTATTGGCACCTTTACGCCATTTGATGAGACGGACTGGTGGATCCAGTCCCAGCTTATCCCTCATTTTTCCGAGGTGATAAAATGGTTTTTTGAATATATGCAGAATAACTCTAGTTTTTTAACCTGAATTAACTCACTTAATGAGGACCTCCAGACATGTGTGGTATTGTCGGCATCGTTGGATCAACGCCAGTTAACCAGAGCATTTATGATGCTCTCACCGTACTGCAACATCGTGGCCAGGATGCGGCCGGGGTTGTGACTATTGCCGATGGCAATTTTAAGCAGCGCAAGGCAAATGGTTTGGTAAAAGATGTATTTGAATCCAAGCATATGCAGAGACTTAAGGGCAACATTGGCATTGGTCATGTTCGGTACCCCACCGCCGGTAGCTCCAGCGCCGCCGAAGCCCAACCTTTCTATGTTAACTCTCCTTACGGTATCTCTTTGGCTCACAATGGTAACTTAACCAATGCTAAAGAATTGCGTGAAGGCCAGGTTAAAGCAAGACGTCATATAAACACTACTTCCGACTCAGAAGTGCTGCTTAACGTCTTTGCCAATGAGATAGATAAAGCTGACAAAGAGAAGTTGGCGGCGGAAGACGTCTTTAATGCCGTGAAGGAAGTTCATCGTCAGGCTAGAGGCGCTTATGCCGTTGTCACCCTGGTGATTGGCCATGGTCTTGTGGCATTCCGTGATCCAAACGGTATTCGTCCATTGGTACTGGGTAAACGCACCGATGAGCAGGGTAACCAGGAATACATGGTCGCTTCTGAAAGTGTTGCCCTGGATGCCATTGGTTTCGAATTTATGCGTGATGTGGCGCCAGGTGAAGCGATTTACGCCACTGTGGACGGTCAGCTATTTACCCAGCAGTGTGCCGAGCAGCCAGAGCATTGCCCATGTATTTTCGAATATGTTTACTTTGCCCGCCCAGACTCAACCATAGATAATATTTCCGTTTACGGTGCTCGTCTGGAAATGGGTCGTACCTTGGGTGACAAGATCAAGCGTGAATGGGATGACCTGGACATTGATGTGGTGATCCCGATCCCGGAAACCAGCTGCGATGTAGCGCTGCAAATTTCACTGCACCTGGATCTGCCGTACCGCCAGGGTTTTGTGAAAAATCGTTATATAGGCCGTACTTTTATCATGCCTGGTCAGACCCTGCGACGTAAGTCAGTACGGCGTAAGCTCAATGCCATTGGCGCCGAATTTAAAGGCAAAAATGTCCTGCTGGTAGATGATTCCATTGTTCGAGGGACAACTTCTGAGCAGATAGTTGAAATGGCCCGTGAAGCCGGCGCGAAGAAGGTTTACTTCGCTTCCGCTGCCCCAGAGATCAGATTTCCTAACGTGTACGGTATTGATATGCCGAGTCCTAATGAGTTGATTGCTCATGGCCGTGAAGTGGATGAAATTTGTAAAAATATCGGCGCCGATGGGCTGATCTTCCAGGACCTGGATGATTTGGTTTCTGCAGTGCGTACTCTGAATCCGGATATCCGCCGCTTTGAAACCTCTGTTTTTGACGGACAATACGTAACCAATGATATCGACCAGGACTATCTGGATTATCTGAATAGTTTACGCAGTGATGATGTGAAGACAATTCGAGAGCAAAAAGAAGAAATTGCTAACCTCGAGATGCATAACGAAGGTTCGTAACGGTAACGACTAATCGAAAAAGGGGCTGCAAGTGCAGCCCCTTTTTATTTGTCAGCGGCTTAGCCGTAAAATGAAGGCCCCATACCGTAGGACCAAAGCATGACGGTACTGGCCATAATGGCCACCAAAAGCACTAAACCCACAGTGACCAGGGAGCTTGAATAGATAAAACCCTGCTCTTCCGGAATATGCATCAAAATTGGGACGCCAGAGTACAAAAGGTAGATAGCCCAAGCTAACCCAACAAAACCCACCGACATGATAAACCACAGCTCTGGATAGAGTGCTGAGAAACCCACCATAAATAGAGGCGTAGCCGTATAGGCTGCCAGTTCTAGGGAGTGGGTGAAATTCTTCTCCGCACCAAAGGTTTGTGACATCCAGTTGGCCAACAGAGCCAGGCAGAATACACCGGCCACCAAAGCGAAGTAGGTGGCAATGGATATGGTCAGTGCACTTTGCACCGTGAGTTTTATGGGCTCTCCGACACCTATGCTCCAACCTAAATAGGCGGTAGCATAGAACATACAAACGGTTGGTATTAGCGCGACGAGCAGTATATGGCTTAAGCTGGAAGTAATGGTTTCACGGCTTTTATCTATATGATGCCATTCTTCTTTCGGATGGGTGTATAAACCCCAAATATGGTTCAAAATCATATCTTCTATCCTTAGTTGCTTCCCCAAAAAAACTGAGCCAAATTTTGGCCTACCTTTATGTATCGTTCAGGATCCAAGTAGCGTCAAGAAACCTGATCTATGTTAAGGGGCAAAACGTAAACCGGGTTTGAGTTATGTGACCTTTGTCGCGGATATTCCTACAATTCAGGGCAAACGGGTCTAAATTGTACAGCTGATAATAAATTTCAGAATAAATGGAGGATCATTTGACCGATCCTATTGATCGTGACATATAATGCTATTTGCTTAAGATTTACCATGACCCCCACCACTATCAGCAAAGTATTCAGCAGCGTATCCGACCCTCGTATGAACCGAACCAAGCGCCATTCATTGACTAACATTTTAACTATTTCTATCTGTGCCATTATCGCTGGTTGTGATGACTTTGAAGCCATCTCTGAATATGGCAAATCTAAGATATCGTGGTTTGCCGAGTTTTTGGATTTGACTCATGGTATCCCTAGTCCAGATACGTTCAATGATGTGCTAAATAGACTCAACCCGCACGAGTTTGCCAACGCCTTTACCCAGTGGGTGTGCACGCTTGGTGACCTACATGATGACATCGTAGCGCTGGACGGTAAGGTCATGCGTGGCACCCTGGACAAAGCGAATGGTAACCCGGCCATTCATTTAGTCAGCGCCTGGTCGGTGAAAAATAACCTTTGCTTTGGTCAGGTTAAAGTGTCCGATAAATCCAATGAGATTACGGCTATCCCTAAGTTACTTAAGCTGTTGGATATAGAGGGCGCCACAATTACGACTGACGCAATGGGCTGCCAGTATGAAATTGCCAATCAGATCGTCGCAAAAAAGGCCGACTATGTATTGGCCTTGAAGGGTAACCAAGGTGAATTTCATGATGACATTAAGCTATTTTTAGAGACTCAGCTTACGTGCTCTTTTAGCGGAGTAAAGCACGATGTATTTGAGTCTGTAGATGGCGACCACGGCCGGATAGAACAACGTAAAGTGTGGTTAACGACAGATATTGATTGGCTCATTGAGCGCCACCCCAGATGGCAAAGCGTGAAAGCCATCGCCGTTGTTGAATCTAGCCGAGAGATTCAAGGGGATAAGTCTTATGAACGGCGTTACTACATTACCAGCCACAAAGATAAATCAGCCGCCTTCATTGCTAATGCAATCCGCAGCCACTGGTGCGTGGAGAATAAGCTGCACTGGCAGCTAGACGTCAGCTTCAACGAAGACAGTAACCGACTGAGAAGCGGCTATGCTGCAGAAAATGTGGCCCTGATGAACAAAATAGCGTTAAACCTGTTGAAGAACGAGCGCAGCGTTAAAGTGGGGGTCAAGAACAAACGATTGAAAGCTGGCTGGGACAACCAGTATATGATGAAGGTACTGACAGTTGGCATGGCAACTGGTTAATTTAGACCCGTTTGCCCTGCTACAATTTCGATACACTTGCTTACAGTCTTAATGCCATCTCCCTGCTAACGTTACTCTGACAAGTAGCCCAATAAAATGGAGAATGAAATGAAGGATCAGGCAAAGCGTGTATGGTGGATAAACTGGCTTCATGGAGTGGCAGTCCTGATTGTTGGTTTTAGTACACAGGCAGAGGTAATTCCTTATCGGGAGCAAATAGAGATGTTGCTAGAGTCGGCAAACGAATTTGATGAGCAGCATTGGGCATTTAATATTTCGTCCAAGTCTGCGGGAGAGACGTCAATAATTTCCCATGATCCCAGAAGAGAACAAGCTGCGCAGACCAAATTACTCAGTGTGAATGGTAAAGCACCCAGTGAAGATGAACTGGCCCGATTTAAACAGGGGCTTGAAGATACCGAAGAGCAAGAAGCAAGCCTGCTGGAGATGGTAAACCTCGAGTCGTTGGAAGTATTAGAAGAGATAGGCGGTAGAGTGGTGATGTCATTTAGTCCCAGGTTGGTGGAAATGGGGGAAAAGAATAACCATAAACTGAGCGGAACCTTAGTCTATAACGCCGTTGAACAGACTCTGGTATCCATTGCGATTACTAATAACGAAGACATCAGTCCCGCATTTTCTGTGTCCATCAACACCTTTAACCTGAGGTTTGATTTTATCATGCAGGGTAAGCATCAGTTGATCCGCCGCTCTAATGTTGAGGTACTGGGGACAGTGGCGGTATTTCAATCTTTAGATGACAGGCAAGAGGACACTTTTTCTGACTTTGTTTATGTAGGGAAATAGCGCAATTGGCCAAAAATTACAGGTAGTGGCCATCCTGAAACGCCTGAATATCAGGACTCCAGCCGTTTTAACTGGTAGCCATTAGCATCCACAATCAGCAGGCTGCCCTGCTCGTACCAGTCGCCCAATACAATGCGTTGTGCTTTACCTCTGCTGGTTTCAAGCTCGTGTACCGCAGGTCGGTGGGTGTGGCCATGGATCAAACGCTGTACAGCAAATGTTTCCAGCTCTTTCACCACTTCCTCCGGGGTCACATCCATTATCTCGTAGGTTTTCGCTTGTTTTTGGTCGCTACTGTCCGAGCGGATCTGGCCACCAATTTTCTTTCGGATAAACAGGGGCATGGCTCTAAATAACCATTGTAACCAGGGTTTGTAGACCCATTTTCGGTAGTTTTGATACGCCTCATCCCGCGTGCAGAGGGTATCTCCGTGCATGATAAGGGTTGGTTCACCGTAAAGATCAAGCAGGTGTTTCTCAGGCAGTAAAGTGATCCCAGCTTGTTTGGCGTAATCTTTGCCCAGCATAAAGTCGCGGTTGCCATGAATAAAGTAGCAAGGGATGCCTGAAGCTGACAGCTTTTGTAAGGCTGTGGCAACAGCTATGGTCGCCTCGTTTTCCAGATCGTCACCTACCCAGATCTCAAACAAATCTCCCAGGATATAAAGCGCTTTTGTATCCTTGAGCTCTGTTTCAAGAAAGTGAAGAAACATCTTGGTTATATCTGGCCGGGAGGGGCTAAGGTGTAGATCTGCAATAAAAACCGTATTCATAGTGACCAAACTGAATTAAAGGAATGTAGGAGCCGAACTTGTTCGGTGAACAGCTTCGCCGAACAAGTTCGGCTCCTACGGGTGTCCTGTAACCTATAAAGGTTGCAAGAGGGGGTTACTCCTGGAAAGTAGCTTTTTCGATAACTACTTCATCCAGTGGTACGTCCTGGTGCATGCCACGGTTGCCTGTGTCCACATCTTTGATCTTGTTTACCACGTCCATGCCTTCAACTACTTTAGCGAATACACAGTAGCCCCAGCCCTGAGTAGACTCAGATTTAAAGTTCAGGAAGTCATTATCGTTCACATTGATAAAGAACTGGGCGGATGCCGAATGTGGCTCCATGGTTCTGGCCATTGCCAGCGTGCCAACCTTGTTGGTTAGACCATTGTTGGCTTCGTTTTTAATCGGCGCACGAGAGTCTTTCTCGTCCATGCCTGATGTAAAACCACCACCCTGAACCATAAAGCCGTCAATAACACGGTGAAAAATGGTGCCGTCATAGTGCTTGTCTTTCACATATTGCAGAAAGTTAGCAGAAGTTTCTGGCGCATTTTCGTGGTCTAGTTCGATAACGATGTCACCGAAGTTGGTAGTTAAAGTGATCATATTTAACCTTTGATAATTTACGTTAATAACATAAGTGCCGGCCATTCTAGCTCAAGGTGCTAGGGCTTAAAACCCTTTACTTATTTTCCCCGTTATTCTGGTTGATATTTAAGCTTATACCGAAACGCTGAAAGCGATTTGATGGTTGTGAAATAGTCGAGTCTATCCCAAGGGGTTAAATACAAGATAAACCCGTAAAGGGACGCATAACAACAGGTGAATTTAGCCTTTGGTCAGGATAGAATGTCTGATTTGCGGTGTTGTACACGAAAAATGTACCTGACCGCTATATATCGAATTCATTGGCGAGCTTGTTGCTCGCCGAAACTACTTGTATCGAGGAACAGATGCTAAAGATTTATAACACACTAACTCGTCAAAAAGAGGAATTTAAACCCCTTGTCCCTGGTAAAGTGGGAATGTATGTGTGTGGCATCACCATCTATGATTTCTGTCATATCGGCCATGCGAGAACGTTTGTTGCTTTCGATGTAGTTGCGAGATATTTAAGATTTTCCGGTTACGATCTGAAGTTTGTCCGCAACATTACCGATGTGGACGACAAAATCATCAAACGAGCCAATGAAAATGGTGAAACGTGTGATGAACTTACTGCGCGTTTTACCAAGGCGATGCACAAAGATTTTGATGATCTGAAAATGATCCGTCCTGACCTCGAACCAACAGTCACTCAGCATATACCTGAGGTGATCGATATGATCGAGAAATTAGTGGTAAAGGAACATGCCTATGTAGCCGGTAACGGTGACGTGCTGTTCTCCGTTTCCTCCTATGAAAAATACGGCCGCTTAAGTCAACAAAACCTGGAAATGCTGCAAGCCGGGGCCAGGGTTGAAGTGGAAGACAGCAAGCGGGATCCCCTGGATTTCGTCCTTTGGAAAATGTCCAAACAGGGAGAACCAGCCTGGGCATCTCCATGGGGTGAAGGTCGTCCTGGTTGGCACATCGAGTGTTCGGCCATGAATAATAAGCACCTGGGTGAGGTATTTGATATCCACGGCGGCGGCTCAGACCTCACCTTCCCGCACCATGAGAACGAAATAGCTCAGTCGTGCTGCGCGCACAACGGTGAATACGTAAATGTGTGGATGCATTCGGGCATGGTGCAGGTGGATAAAGAAAAGATGTCTAAATCATTAGGTAATTTTTTCACCATCAAAGATGTCTTAGAAGTCTATGACGCTGAATCGGTAAGATACTTCCTGATGTCGGGTCAGTATCGCAGTCAGCTTAACTACTCGGAAGACAACCTGAAGCAGGCGCGTTCTGCGCTGGAGCGGTTATATACATCCCTGCGTGGAATCGAAGTGCTGGAGCCTGAAGCAGATAATGCGTATGTACAGCGCTTCCGTGCGGCCATGGATGATGACTTTAATACACCTGAAGCGTTACCTGTGCTTTTTGACCTCGCCAAAGAGATTAACCGGGTGAAAAATACGGACGCGGCATTAGCCGGTCAGCTGGCTGGCCTGTTAAAGCAACTAGCTGATGTGCTTGGGCTGCTTGGCCAGGAGCCGGAAGCGTTTCTGCAAGGTTGGGGGGCCGGGGAAGACAGTGAAGTCGCTGAAATTGAAGCACTGATTAAAGCAAGAAATGATGCCAGAGCGGCTAAAGACTGGGCTGCTGCAGATCAGGCGCGCGACAAGTTGACTGAAATGGGTATCGTTCTGGAAGACGGTGCTGGCGGCACCAGCTGGCGCCGCACTTAATTATATCGAGTTAGTTTTTTGGGATATTGTGCGTGAAGTAGCCCTGCTAAGGGCGCTGAACTATTGGGTTAAGTATTAATGACGGTGGTTGGAGCGACTCGGTCGTTAACGCGATCTCTGTCATTACCAGCTTGACTGGTAATCCAGTGGCTTTAACAAAGGCCGACGTTTTCGCGGAGCTTGAATTAAGAATCTAAGATTATCGGTTAAAAACCAGCGCCAATCGGCGCTGGTTCTTTGTGGTTTTTAACGTTGGTACTTCTTACCCAACCTTTCTTCGTTGCTCAAGTCCACTCGCTGGGTCGCTGCTAAACTCCTCAGCCCAGCAGTTCTCTGTCGCATTGGTTCACTGCGCTGCGCCAAGACAGACAAGGTGTGCGCGGCTGCTTTGGACATAGACTCCAGTGCATCCGGGTTGATATTGTTGATATCGTCACACGCGGAGTGATAACAACGATCGAATGCGATACCCGCTTCACCGCCATACATTTTGACCTGCTCTTCGGTCTTCACTACTTCTGCACCGGTAAATAGACCACCGATAGGGATCCCTATCGCTCTGAATGCCGCGTGATCGCTGCGACTACCAGCGAAGTCAAATTCATGAGCAAAGCCCTTGCTGGTTAGGTAGTCGACAAAAGTATTTGTGACTATCTCGGAACCAGCAGGGCTGCCTTCAGGGCCAAAAACAAAACGGGCGAAGTTAGGAGAGCCAATCATATCGAAGTTAACATACACTTCGATATCATCAGCCTGCTGCTGGGTCAGGTCGTTCACATACTGGGTAGAGCCGATAAGGCCGGACTCTTCTGCTGACCACCATGCAAAGCGCACTTTGTTGAGCGGTGCTGCGCCCAGCTGATTGAGTTGCAATGCCATTTCCAGAATTGTCGCTGACCCGCTGCCGTTTATCCCGGCGCCTTCTTCAACACTATCCAGATGCGAGCCAACCATCACCACTGTTTCTGCATCACCTGTTTTGGTCTCTGCCAGTAAATTGCGTGAAGTGGTCACTGTGGTCAGGGTATTTGTGCTCAACGATACCTGGCTATTGCCACCTTCAGCCAGTTCATTACCTACTGCAAATGATGCAAATACAACAGGTAGTGAGGTGCGGGTATCCGCCCCCAATACATCGGTGCGTCCTTCCTGTCCTTCATTAAAGATGATCACACCAGCTGCCCGGCATCTTGTGCATTTTCGGCCTTATCTTTAAAGGAGCAGGAGCCACGTTGTACCAGGGCAATCTGACCATCAACCAGGCTGTTACCATTGGCGTCATAAAAGTCGTTAGCCTCACAGCCACTACTGGATGTATTGGGCTGCGTTGCGGGAGGTAAGACAAGGTCGACGCCTACCACGTTGCCTTGTATTTCACCTGAGCCGGAATAGTTTGCGGTTACATATTCGTCGGGTGTGAGGTAAGTTTTAGCGACCGGGCTTTGCTGAGTAAATTCTGGTGGCGAAAGCTCCTGGAAGGAGCTGTAGGAAAACTCATGTTCGGACAATTCATATTTCCCTTCCAGTTGATCACGAATATAAGCCAGGGACATTTCATGGCCCTTACTGCCAGCAAACCGGTTACCGTCATTGTCGGTGGCAATTTGATCAAATACATTAAGATGGTTGATAATATTTTCCGGCTCAACCAGTCGTGATAACTTTTGATCACAGGTCAATTCCAGTTTCTTCCATACTGCCCATTCGGAGGAATTGCTCTCCGGGCTTTGCCCTTGAGTCCACCACTTGGCAAAATATAGGCTGCTGCCAAACAAGGCAAGATCGCCGCCTTTGTATGCCTGTTCGGCAGTCCAGACATCGGGACATTCGCCGGCTACTTCGGTGAAGGTCTTGTCTGTGCTGTCTGTATCGGACGCCTTGGCAATGGCGAGTGGACTGGCTGAGACCATCGAAAAGGCGCCTGCCGCTAGAATTGTTTTTATTTTAATCTTATCGAATACCATTAAATTTCCCTTTAAGTTTATTCCAAAATTTCTTTCCTAAAACGCATACAGCAACCCCAAGCATTAAGAAAAATGTGTGATAAAACATAGAGTTTGAGTTATTTATTATTGGGTTAGTTATCAATATTAGGAAGTTGGAATTGGCGGTCAATATGCTCAAAGTATTAATTTAACATCTCGATCACAAATGGAGTGAAATGTCACATGCTCTTATCTAGCTGGTTTTCTGTCTTGCTTGAAGCTGTAATTTTGGAGGTATGTACTGTAGGTGTGATGCTTTCTCAAAGTTGTCAGTTTTTTAATCTGTAAAATTACTTATCTAGCGTTCGCATCACCAAAATACTTATCTTCAAGGGCCTTGAATTGAGCTGAATTACGGGTTTCAGATAATCCAGCTTGGAACTGTTCAACCAAATGCTTTGGCACATTTTTGCTAAAGGTGTAACAGAGCAGGTTACGTTGAAGGGTATAGACTTCTCTCAGCATGGCTGGCTTATGCCCGAGTCGATCCAAATTATTATAAAATGCTCGTTTCAGGCCTGCGACTAAATCAATACGGCCCATAAGTAGCTTGTTAATATTTTGCTCAGTGGTATCAACAGCGAGCAGGCCGGGCGGCTTAAAACCTTTGCCCCGCAAATATTGGTCTGTTGCAAATGACTTTAGAGTACCCACCATATATTGCTTGGCATCGTCCAGCTCATTGATTTCTATGCGGTTACTGGCCAACGCAAAAAACATCATCTGGCTTTCCTTGATAGGGCAAGCCCATTGAAATAGGGGGTGCCTGATAGGGGTATTCGCCGTGGTAAACAAAACGACATCATCCTCAGTTCCCAACATTTTGTAGCCTCTGGCCCAGGGCAGCACCTTAACGTCGGGTTTCTCCAGTAGGATGTGAGTGAAAACCAACTCCAGCAACTCAACGGCAAATCCTGTGACGGCATCTTCTTCGGTATAGTTAAAGGGGTAGAATTCTTCTGTTACGTAAACTAATTGGGACAGACTGGTAGTCGCCCCGTAGCTTATGGAGCTAAACAAGAGAAATATAACCAGTGTGAGGCTTGGCAAAATAGTGGGTTTTTAACGGAAACATGATTTGAGTTTAGGTGAAGGTGAAAGATGTAGAAAACTGGATCACAGAGAAACCCGTAATCCAGTTGGCTATTGTTTACTTAGCTGTGGAATTGCTCGCACGCGATAAGAGTATTTTCAATCAGGGTTGCAACTGTCATTGGACCGACGCCACCTGGGACTGGAGTGATCCAAGCTGCATGCTGCTTCGCCACTTCATATTCGACATCACCGACGAGTTTGCCATTCTCCAGACGGTTGATACCAACATCGATAACCGTAGCGCCTTTCTTAATCCACTCTCCCGGAACAAAGTTTGCCTTGCCTCGGGCAACTACCACCAAATCTGCTGCTCGAACATGTTGCTCCAGGTTTTCGGTAAACCTATGACAACAGGTCACCGTGGCGCCCGCAAGTAACAGTTCAAGCGTCATGGGACGACCCACAATGTTAGAAGCGCCTACAACCACGGCATGCAAGCCGTGAACATCCACCCCGGTGGTCTCTATCAGGGTCATGATGCCTTTAGGTGTACAAGGACGGAGTAGGGGAATACGCTGCGCGAGACGGCCAACATTATAAGGATGGAAACCATCGACATCTTTATCGGGGCGAATACGCTCGATAACTTTCGTGGAATCCAGGCCTTCTGGTAAAGGCAGTTGGATCAGGATGCCATCGACCGTTGGCTCCTCGTTTAACTCGTCAACTAAATCTAACAGTTGCTGCTCCGTGGTGTTTATGTCCAGGTCATAGGACTTAGAAATAAAGCCAACTTCTTCACACGCTCTTCTTTTGCTACCAACATAAACTTGGGAGGCGGGATCCTGACCTACCAGTACCACAGCGAGTCCAGGCACACGTTTTCCCTGTGCCACTCTCTCTTTTACCTTTGCCGCAACGTTTTCTCTTATTTGCTTGGCAACCGCTTTACCATCGATTATTTGGGCAGACATTGAAATTGATACTCTTTTATCTACTGAAACTGCGCGCATTGTCTCAGATCACACTATTAATGTCAGCCAAATCGTATGGCGGATAGGCATATTGGTTAACATTTATGCGAACGGAAATTATATTCGAAAAAGAGTTTGACGGCTTGGAACCTCTTGGGTAATATCCGCCCGTCTTCAGGCAGCGCTAGCAATAATGCAGCTTGAGGCAAGATTGGCTAAGGTAGAACTCTTGCTCTGAGAGGAGTAAGAAGATACACTAGCCGGCCTTAAAAGCTCCGTTAGCTCAGCCGGATAGAGCATCCGCCTTCTAAGCGGACGGTCACACGTTCGAATCGTGTACGGAGCGCCATTAAGGCCAACTCGGAAGAGTTCATGGTGGTTGTAGAGCCCCGGCTCGAGAGAGTTTTAAATCTAATGGTGGTTGTAGTGCCTGTATGGCGCAGAGCCCCGGCTCGGGAGAGTTCTTTAAATCTATGGCGGATGTAGCTCAGTTGGTAGAGCCCCGGATTGTGATTCCGGTTGTCGCGAGTTCAATCCTCGTCATTCGCCCCATCTGCGAAGGTGGTGAAATTGGTAGACACGCTAGCTTCAGGTGCTAGTGTCCTAACGGACGTGGGGGTTCAAGTCCCCCTCTTCGCACCATTATCTTAGTGATAATGGTACAGCGCAGCTTGGTAGCGCATCGTATGTTCGGCATACATCCAAATACCAGCTCTGTATCGGTGATTAGCGTATTGTGGGTCTGGAATAAGCGGACCAGAGGGCAACCCCTCGGGAATACAATAAATACCAGTAGAAAATTTCGGTGATTAGCGCAGCTTGGTAGCGCATTGTGGGTCTGGAATAAGCGGACCAGAGGGTATCCCCTCGGGAATACAATAAATACCAGTAGAAAATTTCGGTGATTAGCGCAGCTTGGTAGCGCATTGTGGGTCTGGAATAAGCGGACCAGAGGGAATCCCCTCGGGAAAACAATAAATACCAGTAGAAAATTTCGGTGATTAGCGCAGCTTGGTAGCGCATTGTGGGTCTGGAATAAGCGGACCAAAGGGAATCCCCTCGGGAATACAATAAATACCAGTAGAAAATTTCGGTGATTAGCGCAGCTTGGTAGCGCATCTGGTTTGGGACCAGAGGGTCGGGAGTTCGAATCTCTCATCACCGACCACATTTAAAGCCTCAGCAGTGCTGAGGTTTTTTTATTACCAGCTCGGGAGAGTGTAAATCTATGGCGGTTGTAGTGCCTGTATGGCGTAGAGCCCCGGCTCGGGAGAGTTCTTTAAATCTAATGGTGGTTGTAGTGCCTGTATGGCGTAGAGCCCCGGCTCGGGAGAGTTTTAAATCTAATGGTGGTTGTAGTGCCTGTATGGCGTAGAGCCCCGGCTCGGGAGAGTTTTAAATCTAATGGTGGTTGTAGTGCCTGTATGGCGTAGAGCCCCGGCTCGGGAGAGTTTTAAATCTAATGGTGGTTGTAGTGCCTGTATGGCGTAGAGCCCCGGCTCGGGAGAGTTTTAAATCTAATGGTGGTTGTAGTGCCTGTATGGCGTAGAGCCCCGGCTCGGGAGAGTTCTTTAAATCTATGGCGGATGTAGCTCAGTTGGTAGAGCCCCGGATTGTGATTCCGGTTGTCGCGAGTTCAATCCTCGTCATTCGCCCCATTTTTATTTACTTGGACGAATGTCTGGTAAAAAAATCGCGGATTTCATCCGCTCCTACGTAGGAGCCGAAGCATTCGGCGAACAAAGGTTTTCGATGATTAGCGCAGCTTGATTGCGCATTGTGAGTCTGGAATAAGCGGACCAGAGGGTCGGGAGTTCGAACCTTTCATCACCGACCAAATATAGCCTCAGCATTGCTGGGGTTTTTTTGTATCTATCTCAGTTATTTATTCTGTCTTTATCAGCCAGTTTCTAAGTTGAGTGAACCTAATGCCTTACCATGGAAAGTAAGGCAAAAGCGGTTAACCATGAATACTTTGGCTCAGCTCCTTTTGCTGTGAGACGTACCAATGTTGAAAATTGCGTGCTGACAGAGGTTTACTGAAATGAAAACCTTGAACCATACCGCACTGAAAACTCTTTAATTTCTGATATTGGCTTTCGGTTTCAACTCCTTCCGCAATTACACGCATATTCAGTGCTTTACCTATGGCAGCGATAGCGCTGCAAATAGCTTGCTCTTTCTGATTGGTATCAATATGGGAGATTAATGACCTGTCTATTTTAATATTATCCGTTGGAAATAATCTTAAATAGGCTAATGAAGAGTAGCCGGTGCCAAAGTCATCCAGTGATAGCTTGATGCCAAAATCGGAAAGCCTATTTAGCTGTTTGAGGGCCAGATCCATATCGTCCATTAATACAGTTTCGGTAATTTCGACGCCGATATGGGCCGGGTTTATTTGGTAGCTGTTGACGGTGTTGATAATATTGTTGCTCAGTTCTTTATTCTTGAATTGATTGGCTGAAATATTAACCGAGATGACAATCTCTCCCATCCCTGCCTTTTTCCAGGCGACATGTTGTTTACAGGCGCAATGAACTACAAATTCACCCAACTTATGGATCACACCTGTAGTTTCGGCTAGTGGAATAAAATAATCAGGCATCATCAATCCCAATTTAGGGTGATTCCAACGGATCAGTGCTTCCACCGACAGTAGTTTCTGGTTGTCACAATCTAATATGGGTTGATAGTAAAGTACCAATTGGTTTTCCTGCAGGCCTTTTTTTAGCTCATAGATAATGGACAGGCGGTTTTTGGCACTTTTATCTAGTTCACTATCGAAAAATGCGTAAGTACTTCTACCCATGGCTTTCGCGTGATATAGCGCAAGGTCGGCTTGTTTAAGTAGCTCTGACCGGCTTTCACTGTCCTCTGGAAACACGGACACCCCAATACTGGTGCTGATAGTGACACTTTCACCAGCAATGAGGAAGGGGTCTTCAAAAGACTGGATTAGCTTTTCTACCAGTGCAGACCAATTCGCTGGAGTCGAACCCTGATGCGCAACGACAGCGAATTCGTCGCCACCAAGCCGAGCAATATCATCAGATCTTCGTACGCACTTCCTTAGTCGGGCAGAAGCCTTAAGCAGCAGTTCATCACCCGCAGCGTGTCCCAGCGTGTCGTTGATAATCTTAAAGTTGTCGAGATCGAGCATCAACACAGCGAAGGTAACGTTGTTGCGTGATGCCCGGGAAATAACGTTATCTAAACAGTTATAAAACAGGCTTCTATTATATAAACCCGTGAGGGAATCATAATGGGCGAGCTTACTGAGCCTTTCTTCATCTTGTTTATGCTGTAGGGCGTAGCGAACACTCTTCTCCAACAATACGGGTGATAAATCAGATTTCACCAGATAATCGTCGGCGCCAGCGTTCATGGCTCGTAAATCTGCTCTACGGTCCCATGATGCAGAAATGAGAATGATCGCGGGGGGGAAATCATAGGCTGCATTAACTTCATCAATAAGCTTAAGACCGATGTTTTTACAGTCCCCATTATCAAAAATAAAGAAATCGTATTGCGAGTCTCTAATTTCGATTTTAGCTGACTCGATATCGCTCACACGATGGAGAAGGCAACGTTCACCAATCGCTTCTTCAATCATTTTTTTAAGTAGCAAGTAATCATGATAATTACTTTCCACCAACAACATTTTTATAGACTCTCTCATGGTTAAGCCTTGTATATCGGCATTGTTTTAACCAGTAATCAAATAGAGGCAACCTTGCTCGGAACAGGAGGTATCGGTAACGTGACGACTTTGAACCAGTAGCAAGTGACCGCCTTAATGACTTCAACCAGGGTTTCAAATGTGTTCGGTTTTACGATAAAAGAACTGGCGCCTAACGCATAGGCTTTGGAAATATCTTGTATATCGGTAGAAGTAGTGAGAACAATAATAGGTATGGAATTCAACCTCGGGTTACTTTTTACCTTTTTAAGCACTTCACGGCCATCCATTTGAGGCATGTTTAAATCGAGTAAAATTAGGTTAGGCAAGGGGGCTGTAGGTATGTCGGCATAGTCACCAGTATGGTTTAGGCAATCTAAAAGGTCTTTCCCGTTTTTTGTGAAATCAATTTCATTTGACAGTCTGGCTTCAATAAGCGCTTCTTCAATCAGCAGCCTGTCATCAGGATCGTCATCACACATGTGTATACGAAGCTGGTCATTTTTATCGATTCTCATAACTTACCATCCGGTATTTTCATAGTATTTTATCAATTACTTGTCGATCATCTACCGAGAAAGATTGGCGTTTATTCACTTGTGTTTGCACAAAAGTTGATGCTTTTGATGGTTATGTAACTAAGTGTAAATCTATAACACCCTTATCTATCTCTGAGTAAGCACGTTCAAAATGTCGCTATTTACCTCCAATTGAGGAGATTTAGATGGGATGAAATCAACTGTAAGTGATAAAATTATCAATGTAAAGTATGTTTTATTGATATTGGTTCCAGCATTGAAAAACCTACCTTAAGTGGAGTGGTGAGATGATCTATTTAAATAATCAGTTTTTTAGTGCTTATTTGATTTTGTGTTCAATTTTACTAGTTTCTCTTTCCTCGACGTCAGCCCATGGTGAGCAGTATCAGGAAATAAGACTGTTTGGCGATGCTGGCTTTGCACCTTTTGAATATCTTGAGAATGGCAAGCCGGTGGGGGCTAATATTGAGTTTCTTGAAGCCCTGGAAGCCGAAATGGATGTCCCAATTCATGTTGAGTTAGGACAATGGCGAAAGTCGCAACAAAAAGTAGGAGTTGGGCAGGGAGTGGGACTCACCATGCTGACGATGAATGGCAAAAGAAAGAAATTATACGATTTTACCCAGCCTACATTTACGATGAAATTCAGTATGTTTGTTAATGCCAGAAACGTTGGGGTAATCGATAAAAACAGCCTTACTAAAATCAAAGTAGCAGTGAAACGCGGTGGCGCGCCACGGAACATTATGGAAACGCGCTATCCGGAAGCCACTCTGGTGTTGGTCGATAACGTTCAAGAAGGGTTTAATCGACTTTCATTAGGGGAAGTTGATGTAGTGATGGAAGAAGAGTGGGTGGGTAATTATGCACTGTACAAAATGGACTTAAAGGGGATCCAGCCTATTCAACCTCCGCTGGCGACCAATACGGCGCATTTGGCTTTGCGTAAGGGAAATCTAGCCTTACTGGAGAAAATAGATGACGCCATTAGCCAGCTAAAAGAAAATGGATCCATGGGTCATATTGCGGATAAATGGTCAGGTCAAAAAATTATGTTTTTTGCCAGAGACGACATCAGCCGATATAGCAGTTTTGCAATTGCTGGGCTTATCGCGGTCATTGCTTTCGTATCGCAAATATTTTTATTTCGTTCCAGGGAAAAGTCCAAACGTTATGCGTTAAGATTAGAGCGAATCAACAGGGACTTGCAACGTAGTAATGCTTATTTGGAAGAGTTTGCCGGAGTAGCTGCTCATGATTTGCAAGAGCCTTTGCGCAAGATACAAATTTTTTCTGCGATGTTACAAACCAAATACGGTAACGAGATGGAGCCAAAGGCTCTTGATTATCTCGAAAGAATAAAAAATAGCGGCGAAAGTATGAGTCAACTCGTCTCCGAACTGTTGGTTTTTTCCAGAGTGACCAGTAAAGAGCACCCGTTGGAGTTAATTGACCTTAATATTATTCTGAAAGAAACATTAATTGATTTGGACCTGCTCCTTAATGAAACCGATACTCAAATAAAGGTTGATGAATTACCCACCATACAAGCCAACCGGTCTCAGATGAAACAACTTTTTACCAATTTAATTCGAAATGCCGTGAAATTCAGGCATCCAGACCGACCTTTAGTGGTGAGCATAACCCTAGAAGAGGAGCCTGACTCAGGTTGTGGCATTGAATATAAGTTAATGGTTTCAGACAATGGAATAGGTTTTAAACCTGAGTTCAACGAACGAATTTTTCAGGTTTTTGAGCGCTTACATGGGAAAGAATATGAAGGCACTGGAATGGGATTAGCCATTTGCCGTCGTATAGCCGAGCGCCATGGCGGAAAATTGTTGGCGGAAGGTATATTTGGCAAAGGGGCATCGTTTACCCTTCACTTCAGTAGCTAGTGCCCGTCCTGAAACTCGTGTGTTTATTCTTAAGTCGTATTTTTAGCGCACAAGACTTATCGCTGTAGCTTGGATTTGAGTTAGTTACCACTATCACAGCGCCCCCTGTCATTGTCAGTATATGGACTCCTCCAAGATTGCAACAGCAATTTTGGAATAAACAGTTTAGATGCGTGCGTATATTCGGACTCTTTTTGGGGTGCGGCCCCTGGCCCCGGATGTATTCGCACCTTCATGCCTCTACGCTTGCTCGGTATTTACTACCTTGACAATGATCAGGCTCTTGAAGGTCGGTCTCACCTGTTTATTCGTTCTTTGTGTTGCAGTTAAACTCGTTTTCTTTTGTTGTTATGCTGTTAGTGCCTTGGGGGTTTGATATGCCGTGTTGTAATGTAACATCGCCCAAGCCGTTCTGATGGTTTTATTGGCCAATGCGACCGCCGCTCTGAGTTTTCCACGTCGCTCAATAAGAGACTTGAGCCAGGCTTCTTTTGTGTTGCTCGATGCTCGTTTATCCACCGATACCACCACAGATAATGCGCCTTGAATTAACGTTGAACGCAGCCGTTTGTTCCCGGACCTCTTCCCTATATGTCCAAGTGTGACGACTCCCCCCGTACTGTACTGCTTCGGGGTCACTCCGATACATGCTGACGCTTCTCGGCCATTTTTAAAGCTCTCCCCCTTATCTCCCAGCGCAAGAAATATCCCCAATGCATTCACCGGGCCAACCCCTTCCAGCTCCAGTAAGCGCTGGCAATCCGATTGCTGTCGGATCAGTGCATCCAACGATTTGTTAACTTTAGATAGCTCGTTTTGATGGCGAACAAATGCACGATAAAGCTCAGCCAGTTGAAGATGAAAAGCACCGGGTAAGCCATTCTCTGCATCCTCAAGCAGCTCGGGTATCGCCCGTTTTAGAGCGGCAAACCCCTTTGGAAAGGAAATACCAAATTCATACAGTAAGCCCCGGATGAGATTAGATGTTGCTGTAATGTGGTCCAGCCAGTGCTCCCTCATCCGCTCAATGGCCTGAAGTCCCTGTTGCTCTACTGATTTTACGCTCACCGTCTTGATGCGTGGCTGACAGGCGGTAATAGCGATAGCAAGTGCATCGTTTTTGTCAGTTTTTTGCCCTTGCCTGTAAGGGCTAACGGCCTTGGGCGTTAACAACATAGGTGTATGCCCCATGGCGAGCATTTTTCTGGCCCAGTAATGTGCAGAGCCACAGGCTTCCATTGCGACGAGAGCGGGAAGTTGCTGTGCCAACCAGACCTCTAATTTTGACTTGGTAAAAGCGCGGTCAGTGACTACCTTTCCGTGTTTATCAACGACACAAACATGAAAAGAGTTTTTTGCCAAATCGATACCAATGACAGTATGGTTATACATGTGTGGACTCCTTTTTCGTATTGGTTGCTCACTAATAACCGTAGTTCGCGGGAGGGGGAGGAGTCCATACATCGATTGCCTGGCAATCCAGAGGCCTATGGTGGGCACCGAGCTAGCTGTCAGGCCGCTGGACCGAGTGTCGGACCATCCAGATGTCGGACCACCCCGTGCGCGGGAATGACAGAATCGACGTTTCAGGATGGGCACTAGGTAGCTTGGATTTAAGCTATCGATAGTTGCTGCGTTAATTGGCCTAAGTATATTGCTTCAGGTATATAGAGGGGAAAAGTGGGGTTCTTTGAAGGTACATTCGGGGTTGGTCAAACTTGGGTAACAGATCTATCTGGCTTGGTAGGAGATAACCCATCTCAGGGATGAGATGTGAAGCGTATGGACGCACGTTCGGCGAACCTTGCTGGCTTACGCTTCGCCCTCTTCACTTATAGAGAGGCATTTGCTCCTACAAAGGGCGCAACAATTGTTACCCTTAGACAGGTTATTTGATGGGTTCCGTACGTTCACCTTCTTCGCATTAATAACGTCAGATCAGGTTGAGAATAGCGAGCGTTATCAAAGTCGACGTTCAAATCTCGTGTGGTTGGCTGGTTAATTCATAACAAGGACAGAAAAGCCCCGAAAATCACATGGGGCTAGAGCCATTTTTACATTTAAGCAATATGCGGATCCGTGTTTTTAGTACCCCCAAACCCGATAATTTTTTCTGCTTTTGTTTTGGCCTTGTCTATTTTAAGCGCCTTCATGGCTGAATCTGAAAGTTTGTCCAGATCGGTGTTCTTGTTTGGCATTATATTGGATACGCCGACATTTACGGTGACGTAATCGGAAGCGTTCCCTTTTCGCTTAGTGAGTTTCAAGTCCAAGATTGACTTACGCATCAGTTCAGCGACATGCTGGGAGCCTTTACCATCAGTATTAGGAAGTAAAACCGAAAAGATGCCATTATCATAGCTTGCCGCCAAGTCCCCGGGGCGAAATAGCTTTGAGCTGAGCGTGTTGGCGATTTTCTTTATATTAAACTTAGTACTTGATGAATCATCTATTTCAAATAAAACCATTGATAACGGCTTTTTTTCGCGAAGCATACGTCGCCATTCTTTTTGGGTTTGCTGATCGAAGCTCTGTCTGGTTGCCAGTAATGTATGCTCATCGGTGGTAGCAAGAGACTCAAGTATTTTTATTTTAGTTCTAGCACGTTTCCTGGAAATAAGCCCAATTAACGCAAATGTAAGTAAGCTGGATACTATAATCGACAATATAATTGTGTAGGTTTTAGCCTGACCACTTTTAACTAAAATTATTTGTTCACCTGACCAATTATTTAAGATTGATTCGTATCGGCCATCAGATTTTATTTGCTCTATGGCTGTATTTATCTCCACCAACAGTGCTGGGTTCCCTTTGCGTAAAGCAATATATGCGGGACGGGTTGCTAGAGGTCGACTAAGAGCTTGAATCCCTGTAATATCTTCGCTTTGTAGTGTATGGTAGCCGACCCATTCGTGTTCAAATACGCCGTCAACTTGCCCGTTTAGCATTAATTTAAATCCTTGGGACACATTTTCCACGAATACCGGAGTCACTGATGTGTAACGCTTCTCTAATACAGACTCAGGAAAACCTCCACGTTTAACCGCGATTTTCTTACCTGCCAAGTTATCTATTGAAACAGTATTTGCATTTTTCACTGGCACAAATAGAGAAAATCGCATGGAAAATGTTTCGAGAGAAAAATCATATAATTTTTCTCTTTGTTCATTTCGCGTAAGCATGGTAAGTCCGCTTCCTTCACCACTATTAATACGTTGCTGCGACTCTTCCCATTGCTGTAGCTCAATTTTGATCGGTCTGCCAATGGTTTTTTCAATTTCTCTCAGTAATTCTATGTTCATGCCAGCGAGTTGCCCGTTATCTACAAATTCATAAGGGACAAAACTAATATCTCCCATTAATACAATGCTTTCATCTTTAGCTATTACCGTTGATGTAAACAAGGTAAAAATAAGAAATACAGCCTTTAAAGGTGATTTAAGAAAAGTCATAAAATTGCCTCCTTATAATTTGCTTATGATTTCAATATTGGTGTATCAATAGTGGATACTCATCCTTTAGGCTAGCGTAATATTCCCGGCTTGGAAGTGAGTAAAAAGTATGAACTTTAGGAGAGTGAGTGCTAGAAAGTTTCTTGTTTAAGTAAGTCTGTCGGCATATTGGTGTGTGGGAAAAAAGATCAGTACTTAATTCCCTATTTTGACTTAAGTATGACTTATTTTTAGAGCGGGTCTGTTTTTCTCCCCTTATTTGTAGATGGGGTGAATAATAAATATCATGTTTTTTTGGTAGCTGTGTGTAATTTGATGTTAATACCTGTAATGCTCAATATTCCTTGGTTGGTGTAGCTGGACGAGGCTCACTAAATAACGGGATTGGTCAAACTTGGGTAACAGATCTATCGGGCTTGGTAGGAGCCGAGCCCATCTCAGGGATGAGATGTAAAGCGGATGGATGCACGTTCGGCGAACCTTGTGGGCACAGGCTTCGCCCTTTTCACTTATAGAGAGGCATCTGGTATCTACAAAGGGCGCACAAACCCGTTATTTGATGGGTTGCTAAATAACTCAATTAGATTGTTGATGACGGAGAGTGAATCAATGATTTCGCCTCTCCGCCTTTACCGGGAATACGTGACTTTCTGTAGTGGATTAACTATCGATTGATGAGCTTTAATCCCTGGTTAGGCGCAAAATTAGAAAGAAATTTTGCCATTTTTGATTTTCCAATCAACACTTCCTCCTGACTCCAGTTAAGCCCTTTGGTAATCGACTTAACAACATCGGATGCTTTTAGCGATGGAATAGTGTTTGGCAGTGAACCCTGATGAAATGGAGTATCAACCAGCGGTGGCATTATCTCAATCACCCTTATATTGGTTTGTGTAAGCCTAACCCTTAAGGACTGAGTGTAAGAATGCAATGCAGCTTTGGCCGCACAATAAAAGGAAATACTCGCTTTAGGAAGGTAGATAAGGCCAGTGGTGAGATTAATTATCTTGGCATGTTCTTGTAGCCTGAAATGAGGTAAAATCAATTCACACAGCGAGACATGAGAAAGAAAGTTTAGCTCCAGCTCTTGTTTGGCGATATCCATCTTGTTGCTATCTTTGCTTAAGTCCACTTGCTGTTGGCCTCCGGCGTTATTTATCAGTACGGAGAAATCCGGGAATTCAGAGCTGACCCACTGAATAAGTTCCTCTCTGGCACTATTATCTGTGATATCACATACTCGTGTAATTATCCGTGGGTCCTGATCTCGGACCAGTTGTAATTTCTCGCTGTCTCGGCCGCATATAATGACGGTGTTATTCTCCTTAACAAGCTCTAGAGCCAGTGCTTTGCCTATCCCTGAACTACCTCCTGTAACAAGTACTGTGGTGTTGGTTATTTCCTGGTGCTGCTTACGCATAACTTACCCTGCTAGCTGTTTCGTTGAGGAGTCAAATTTAAAGGAGAGACAAATCAATTTCCTTAACTCAGGTTAATTTCGAAAATTCAGTTGTTCCCGAATTCAATCAACCGGCATAACAAGCTGCCAGTCCAGTGGCCTAGGGCGGGCACAGAGCTAGCTGTCAAGCCGCTGGACCGAGTCTCGGACCATTCTGATGTCGGACCACCGCGTGCGAGGGAATGACAGAATCGACGTTTCAGGATGGACACTAGCTATGCAAATCAGCTCAACATTGATCATAAAGATGCGTTTAAGATACAGGTTTAGGATCCCTCGCTTTCCCAGCGACTACAGTTCCTTAGCTGTGGCTAAAGGATCTTTAGGTGAGCTTCATCTTGCCACGGATCCGCGATAAGGCTACTTCTGTGATGCCTAAGTATGAGGCGATTTGATAGTTAGGGATAAGATCAACCAGAGCTCCATACTCTTCCAGAAATATCAGGTAGCGTTCAGATGCTGAGCGCATGAGTAGTTCTTCGATACGAATATCTTTCTGTTTTACCAGCTGCTCAAACAATGAAAGGGTGAGCTTTGCCCAGCAGGGATAAATGGCATTGAGTTCCTTCATTAGGGAATAGTTAATGGTAAGGCAAGTACAGTCTGTTATTGCCTGCGCACCGAAAGGGGCAGGTGACCCATCTATTAATGAAGGTAAACTAGTCACTGAGCAAAAGGGTTTACCGAAGGATTTAATACGCTCTTTCCCTTCATCATTGGTGTAGTAAAAGCGAGCCAGACCATCGAGCAGAAAGTGAACTTTGTCTGAAGAATCCCCCGCACTAAAGAAGTTCTGTTTTTTGTCAAAGGTGTTTAACTCAAAGCTACCTTGTGCGGCATTCCAGGCTTCATCCGTAAACTTGGTATGAGTCTCAAGAGTCGTTTTCAGGCGGTCCAAGTAGTCAGTTTTATTCATTGCTTAATCACATTATAATAGGTTGATTTTTCTACTTTTTTATAAAAATATTTTCGTAGGCATTTTATAAGCAACTGAGTAGCCAGGCAAGATGGTAATGACGAGGGCACGTTATAGTTTTTCCGATTAGAGGCTGTATATCCATTCGATTTAAGCTTTCTTATCATCCTTGCTGCTATACAGATAACCATTGTTTGCGAAGTATTTTAACGTTATCGTCAGCTCCAGTTGGTTGTTGTCTCATCGCCGCGTGTAGCCGGTCCCTTATTTCCCTGAGCCTTAAACTGTTTTCCTTGCACAAATTGCCCAATCGTCTGGTTAGACACATGCGGCTTTAGCGAAAATCATTACTTAGGGCAATGGGTGGGGCAGGGTTACCACTGTCATTAAAAGGGGCCAAAAACCTGTGTTTTACACTAAATTTATCCTCGTTAATCGCATCCTTCGCTGCTTTTACCAGCATATCTAAACTGTGGCCAGAATTTGGGAGCATACTGGCCAGGCCTAAATTTATCGTGATGTAATCGGCATTCTTGTCTTTGGCTTTTGTCAGTACCAGGGTCGCAATAGCACGGTGCAAGGATTCGGCGACGTGAGCGGCTCCCGCTTTATTTGTATTGGGTAGCAAGACAGAAAATGTACCATTTCCATAATTGGCTGCCAGGTCTCCCGGTCGTAGTAGCCGATTTTTTAACAGGTCGGCAATTTCTTTCATATTGGCGGTGTTTCTAGGCAAACCATCGATTTCAAACAGGATCAATGCCAATGCTTTTTCTTCCCGCTGCATGCGATGCCATTCAGTGCAAACTTGCCGCTCGAAGCATTGTCGATTGGCCAACAAAGTGTGCTTGTCTGTAGTGGCCAGAGATTCGAGCAATTCTACTTTTTGTCGCTCCCGGTAGCGCAATATAAGCCCGTACGTTACCAGTAGTAACAGGGCAGAAAATATACCAGCCAGGATGAAGCTATAGGTTTTTACATCACTGTGTTTCACTAAAATTATCCGTTCGCCCGACCAGTCGTTGAGGATTTTCTCGTACCTGCCATTACTTTTGATCTGCTCAATGGCTGCGTTGATGGCAGCTAGCAGCCCCGAGTTTCCTTTGTGTAACGCGATATATATGGGCCGAGTCGCTAAAGGAGTGTTAATCGCCTGAACCCCGGTGATGTGGTTTCTATTTAACCAATGATAGCCAACCTGCTCATGCTCTAATACTCCTTCCACGTCACCGTTTAGCAATAATTCAAAACCTTCAGCGACGCTATTTACATAAACAGCAGTGATTGCGCTGTCATGCTTGTTCAGCAGTGACGCCGGAAACCCACCTTGTTTTACTGCTATTTTTCTGCCATTGAGGTTATCAATACTTATCAAAGAGATGTTTTTCCTCTGCACAAATAAGGAAAAGCGCATGGCAAAAGTTTCGTGGGAGAAATCAAACAACAGTTCTCTCTCTGCCGTTCGTGCCAGCATGGTTACCCCGTCGCCCTCACCATTATTAATTCGTTGCTGGGATTGCGCCCATGGTTGCAACTGTATTTGAATGGGCTGGTTAATGGTTTTTTCGATTTCTCTGAGTAAATCAACATTCATTCCGGTGAGCTGGCCCCGGTCGATTCCCTCATAAGGCATAAAATCGATGTTTCCCATCAATACGACCGGAGCGGCTTGATTAACTGAAATAGAATAGAAAGGGATAACGAGAAGAAATGCGCAAGTGATAATCCTTATCAGTTTCATGTCGTACTCCTTCCAATTAGAGTTGTCGCTTTGGGTGTTTAATTTCAATCGGATATAAACAGTGATGCATCAGGAGTGTGCACCCAGTCATTAGATTAGTCCAAAATCAGCGGCTCAATACTAATCTCAGTCAGGATCCATACGTTGTTGCAGGCTAAAAGGGAGTAAGATAAATTACCGTTTACAAACATTAAATTAGGTTCAGAACAAAATACAGCCTTAAATCTCATGCTATTCTCAGGCGAACCTCCTATTTTTGACGGGTAAGGTAGTGGCGAAGTAAAACTAAAACGAAAATAAACGAAGCAACAAAATAATATGGACAGCTGGTAATTGGTAATCCCGTGTAATTTTGTGAATCAGTTTTCATCCTGAAACTCATATATTGGTTTTTCTAGCATACTGTTAGAAATCAACATCTTTTGTACCATCTTCAAAAGTTAACCACCACTATCGAGGTGTTCCCAGTCATTGTTACTTACCAGGCAAGCTGGAAATGACAGGGGTTGCTGTGATAGTAGTGACTAACTTTAGGCCTTTTCAAACGATAATTATCGCGTTCTAAGATTATGACTGAAGAGCGAATATGTGAGTTTCAGGATGGACACTAGTACCCGAGATCATAAGTCCGTGCAAATTTGCTCGTTATTTGTACGGCCGTTAATTTCTAGCGGGCTAACCCTTTTAAGCACCAGCGTGTTCTTATCTTCAATTGTCCACTCAAACTCTTCCCCTTTCTCCATGCTTAAGGCTTCAGCAATCGCTGCTGGCATATTGAGGTAAAAGGATTTATTAGTCGGTCTTTGTACTTTTTGTATTTTTACTTTGTAACCCATTGTCTTCCCAAAGCTGATTAGCTATCACACCATAAATATAGTATATTAACTATATTTGGTTGGCGATGAATACCTTATTTCCTACGCAATATGCAAATGACATCACTACAACTATTTTATCAATGTTGCGATGTTACACCACCCCAGCCTGTATTCTGACTCGGTTAAAGGCTGTCTTGCTCATTAACGAGACCTTTAATATGAACAAAGTAGCCAGAGAATTGGGGGTTAGTTGTAATTTCGTCATTAAGTGGAGGGACAGAGCTCGGTTGTTGTTTGCTGCCTGGCCCACTGACTTGGTGAGCAAAAAAGACAAGCAAGGTTTCTTATGTAAAGCTTTCTCTGATTCACCCAGAAGCGGGGCGCCGCTGACCTATACCGAAGAGCAGCTATGTAATCTGATGGCTCTGGCGCTAAAAGAGCCGACCAAATGTGGAAGAGAAATTACTCATTGGACACATACAGAACTGGCCGATGAAGCGAATATACAACAATTAGCCTCAGGGATATCAAAAAGCACTGTCGGACGTTTTCTCAGACAGGTCGATATCAGGCCACATCGCTCTACCTACTGGCTTAACCCCAAGGTTAAGGATGACGAGGAGTTTAAGAAGGAAGTCAATCATGTCTGTGATACCTATCATCAAGCCTCAATGCTGGCCGAGGAGAATGTTATCACTGTGTCAGTAGATGAAAAAACAGGTATCCAGGCATTAGAGCGCATTTCGCCTGATAAGCCAACAAAACAAGGAATGATTGAAAAGCGGGAGTTTGAATATAAACGTCACGGAACGCTCAGTCTGACGCCAAGTTTCAATATAGTGACTGGTCAGATAATGAATTATCGTATCGCTGAAACACGCAACGAGGTGGATTTCTGTGAGCATATAAAACAAACGGTGGCGACATCCCCGGAAAGTACCTGGGTGATAGTGACGGACCAATTGAATGTGCATAAGTCGGAAACGCTGGTTCGATTTGTCGCAGAACGTTGTGGCATAGATGAAGAGCTTGGCGTTAAGGGAAAATCAGGTATCCTCAAGGATACCGTGTCCAGGCAGCAATTTTTGAGTGATAAATCTCATCGCATCCGTTTTGTTTATACACCAAAGCACTGCTCATGGTTGAACCAGGTCGAGATTTGGTTTGGCATCTTATCGCGAAAGTTACTCAAGCGGGGAAACTTCACTAGCTTGGAGGATCTACGAGGGAAACTGACCCGGTTTATCAGCTATTTTAATAAACAGCTGGCGAAACCATTTAAATGGACTTACAAAGGGAAGGTATTGACGGCCTGATCAAATAACCGCCATTTTTGAACGTATTTATGACCCGAGGTACTAGTTAGTGCCCGCCCTGAAGCAGGGTATTCGGAAAGCTGAGCTTGTTCGGCGAACCTTGCGACCACTGGCTTCGCCCTTTTTGCCTACAAAGAGGCATCCGCTCCTTCGACATTCGCAACTTTTGCCGTTAATTGGCCCAGAATCGGCGTTTCAGCATGGGTACTCGTTACTGGGTAGCTAACTTCGAAGGCATTTCTGGATATTCCACCAGGCGCTTTCGCTCAATCATTAAGAAAACCAGAGCAATTAAAAATGCAATACCGTCGGCAATGGGAAAGGCGATCCAAATTCCCTTCAACCCATAGTTCATTGGCAACCATATCAACATAGGCACAAGAAACAGGAACACCCGTGCGGTGGATAAAAACATCGCCGATTTTGCTTTACCAATTGCCTGAAACAAAGCACCACTAATAAAACCCATACCTGCGGTCACAAAGCCAATAAAGATCAATTGTGATATGGATACCGCATTTCCAATCAAGACGACATCGCTGGTAAACAAACTCACGATTGTCTCAGGCATAAATACCATCACAGCAGCGCAGAACCCTGCATAAACCGTGGTAACAATCAGCGCGACTTTGAGCACTTCTAGTACACGCTGCATATTCTGCGCCCCGTAGTTAAAGCCACAGATAGTTTGAAAGGCTATCATCATGCCGATAAGGGGCAGGATGATAAAGATAGTGATACGTGTGGTAATACCATACGCACTGATCAACATATCCGTATCCAATCCGCCATACTGACGCAATGAGAAATTCGCCAAACCTATGGTTATTGCTACACCACCATTTCCGATAAAAGTAGGCACTCCAAGAGCAAGGATCTGCTTTAGATTATTACTTTTTATCGCCAGGTTCTTGCGACGAATGGCAACGGCAGTACGCTTGTTGAAGTAAATATACAAGGCCAGACACAGACCTATTGCTTGGGAGATCACTGTGGCCACCGCAGCGCCGGTGACCCCCATGTCCAGACCAAAGATAAACACCGCATCCAGCACTATATTTAGTACGGAAGAAAGTAGCAACATCATGGACATAATGTACATCTTGCCTTCCGCACGCAGCAGCTCGCTAAACACTGTGGTGAGCATCATAATTGTCGAACACATCACCAGGGGCAGGGCATAGTCATAGGCGTAAGGCAGCAGCTGTTCAGTCACGCCGATCATCCGCAAGACAGGCTCCAGAAATAACAGCATCAGGCCAGCAAAAGCTAGCGAGGCGATGATACCGATGGAAATAGCATTTCCCGCCACCGACTCCGCGCCTTTAATATCTTTTGCACCCAGCAAGCGGGAAATAATCGACGCGCTGCCTGTACCAATCAAAGAGGAAGTGGCATACAGCAGCATCTGTAGTGGAAATACGATGGATACGCCGCCGATGGCCAGCGGTCCTACGCCACGGGTCACAAAGATGGCATCCACCACATTGTATAACCCATTTACCATCAGCCCAAAAATAATAGGTAGCGCCATATGGGTAAAAAGTTTGCCGATAGGCTGACTGGCCAACTTCTCCGTTTGTGTGGTCATTACAACTTCCTTGGTGAAATTCAGCGGTTTCGAGTTGAGATCGCGAGGAGTTAAATTCGGCAAGCAGTTTAACTTATGCTGGTGGAAATAACTGACAGATAGTGCTTTTTTGGTAAATTAAATTGCCATTACACCTTGAGGAGGGGGAAGGGATCAACCCCGGGTTCCGTTCGAATAGGAACGGAACCGTCTCAGGGAAGAGATATATGCCGGGGTTATTTGGCGGTTATGGCTGTGTCATCAGGTATTTGGCCGGCATATTTCGCTGCCACACGTTTCTTTACCCAGGTTTCATTGAGCCACAGAGACAGGAGTATAAGTAGCCCGCCTATGGTCAGGCTAAGCACATCGGCATCGCGATTCCAGATAAAAATGTTAACCAATAAACCAGCTGGTACAAGGGCATTATTCATAATGGCCAGGGTGCCTGTATTAACCATAGTAGCGCCTTTATTCCAGGCAAAATAACCCAGGCCGGAGGCTATGGTGCCCAGGTAAATCAGCACACCCCACTGAGTATTTGTGGTGGGCAGCTTTTCAGTATTGCCAAACAGGATAAACATAGGCACAGCCACCGCAAGTGCGCCAAGGTAGAACATTCCAAACACAGTATGTTGCGGAATATCAGCTTTTTCATTTTCCATCAAACGCTTATAGCTTACCTGGCCGATGGCGAAGCAGATATTGGCGCCCTGAACAATGAAAAACCCGTAGAGGAAATCATCACTAACACCCTTGTACTTGATCATTGCTGCGCCAAATACGGCGACGACAGCGGTAACCAGATACCAGGCAGAGAAGCGGCGCTGCATCATGTCGTAAAGCAGGGTCACGTAGATAGGAGTAAAGACAGTGAAGAGTAATACTTCGGGCACGGACAGATGAAGGAAGGATTGATAATAAAAGCAATACATAAACCCGAGCTGAAATGCACCTATGGCCATCAATTTTAAGGCCAGGGTCCGGTGCAGGTGTTTTAGCCGGATAAAGGGCAGGAAAACCAATCCGGCTAAAGCGACACGGGTGATGACAGAAAACCACGCATCAACCTGACCCGCAAGATAAACCCCGATCAGGCTAAACGAAAACGCCCAGAGTAAAGTTACCGCTGATAAATATCCCATATTCTCGATAATAAAAAGTCAATAAAAGCGGAGTTTAACCTAATTTTTGGTCGCTAAATACCGAACAAAATGGGGGTTAATGAGATTAGTTGTCATTTTCTTAATTTGGGTGCCTTGAGTTGAGCGTTCTTCCGTCATTCCCTTGAACAAGAGAACCCAGCGTCTTAAAGGGCACTGGATTTCCAGGCGAGCTGAAAATGACGGAGGGTAGTTTGACTTGGGTGTTCTTCCGTCATTCCCTTGAACAAGGGAATCCAGCGTCTTAAAGGGCACTGTATTTCCAGGCGAGCTGAAAATGACGGAGGGTAGTTTGACTTGGGTTCATTGTTTTCTTGTCACCCCCTTGAACAAGGAGACCCAATGTCTCGTTAATTGAATTGGATTAATTGACAGTAACGCCTTACAAACAGGCGCCGCTACGGCCAGTAAACATATGGCTAGCACTATGGCGGGCCCTGACGGTAGATCCAGCCAGAGTGAAGCCATTAAACCTGAGATTAACCCCAGGGCGCCAATTATGCAGCCATGTCTAAATCGTCGCTTTTCTGATATCAAACAGGCAGCGACCGCAGGCACGACCAACATGGCGAACTCCAGGTAAACACCCAGGGTTTGCACCAGTATGGGAATGCTAAGGGCAAAAACTAAATAGAATCCGGCGCCTTGCAAGCAAGACTTCCAGAATATACCCAGTAATACAAAGGCAAAACTCAGCGCTGCTAAAGGATAGACTTGCTGCCATCCGGCCCAGAGCAATTGACCATTTAACAGGTTTTTCACTAAGTCACCGCCGTGTGGGTCGTTACTCACTATGGTGATAGCAAGACAGGCGGAGAAAACATAAAACACACCGATCATCGCTTCTAGGTGCGGCACACGTTTTTTTTCCAGCACAGCAATAATGCCGCCCGCGGTTAGGGTTAAAATGCAGGCCCCAGCAATGGGAAACCAGAAATACTCATGGCTTAGCTCATGGAAAAACCTGTCAGTGATCAGTACCCCGAGCGCGGCCACTTGCGCCATGGCAAGATCGATAAAAATAATGCCACGTTGCAGGACTTGCTGGCCCAAGGTTAGGTTACAAAAAAGAGCCAGCAAACCACAGACAAATGGCGGTAGCAGCCATTCGTATTCCGCCATTACTGCTGTCCCTGTAATGGGTCTAACAGTGCAGTAATGCTCGAGTCGATAAGGCTAAACATATCCTTCGCCTGCTCACTGCCACCGACACTTTGCGGCAACGTCAGCTTAGCCAAACCTGTCCGCTGCGCCAGCCAATTAGCGGCGTTGTCGGACTGATGAGTGGAATAGACAATAGCGTAGATACCTTCGGCATCGAGCTGCGCCAGTTTACTCAAATGAGCAGTGGTGGGGGACACTCCGGGCTTTGGCTCCAGATCTGCCTGCTGATGAATACCCAGCCAGTCGTATAAGTAGCGATAAGTTGCGTGATAACCCACTACTTTTTTGCCTTTGAGGGGTTGGGCCTTAACTCGCCAGACGTTCATTTTCCCGAGCCAGCGCTGCTGAAATTCCTGGCCACGACGCTGGTAATCAGCGGCATTGGCTTGATCCAGCTCCGCCAGCTTGGCAGTTAGCGCCCGTGAAATTTGCGGCATAGCAGCAACGGCAAATTGTACATGGGGATTACCAGAGGCGTGCACATCACCCATGGCTCTGTCCACCTTGTCCGGCTTATCCAGCAAATTCACGTGATCAGACACCCAGAAAAGCCCAGGTGCGCCGTTAGCTACTTTGGCGTTGCGACTTTGCCTCTGCAGCTCCGGCAGCCAACCAATTTCCTGCTCCGCCCCGGAGCATACCACCAGATCAGCCTTGCGCATCTTGGCTATCAGAGAAGGTCTGGCCTGGATAAAGTGGGGATCCTGATAGGCCGTGGTGGCGCTGTAAACATCGGCGTCAGGCGCATGTTCTTTGACCAATGCCGCCCAATCAGGTTGGCAGGTAAAAACATTAAGAGCCTGTGCGGGCCCGGCCACTAAGGCCAGGGTAATAAATGCGTATCTAGAAAGCATGGGCACCATGTGCTCCAAATGTCATAACGTATTGAACAGTAAAAATATCGTCTTTTTTACCCAGGTAGTCTTGTTGGCTGTATTGGCCGCGGATCATGCCGAAATGTGAGCTATGGTAGGCCAGGGCGAAATCCAACTCGGTCAGTTTTTCATCGGTAAAACTGCCATGGGCATGGTCACCGTGTCCGTGAACATCATGGGCGGCAAAGGTATCGAATTGACTTGCCCTTGCACTTACAGACCAGTTTGGCGAAAACTGATAAACAGCCGCGGCATAGTAGCCTTGCAACTCATCCCGCGCGCCTGTCAGGTCAGAAAACCTTTCATCAAACAGCTCCCTTTGTTGCAGATACTCCGCGGTAAAGCGTACATTTTGATATTTGTAGTTACCTTGTGGCGCCCATTTCCAGGTGAAATCCGCCCCGTATGTCATACGCCCGGTAAAGGCCGGGCCGTGACTGTGATCATGGGAGTGGGAAGCGTCGTGCTCGTGCGCACCGTGATCATGGCCGTGGTCATGACTGTGATCATGACCTTTAAACTGCATATGACCATTGCCATTGCGCAGTACACTCAGGCCAAACATCCAGCTGTTGGAATCGCCTATATCGTTGCCGGTTTTAATATTGCCGCTGATCACCCCGACCTTCTCCGGGTTATCAAAGCCTGCATCCATCTTCTTGCCGCTGAATGCTTCCGTGGTGAGTTCAAGGTAAAAGTCTGTGGGTAACAATACGCTGGCTTGTAAACCGTCGTCAAAATAGTGCCCGCCTAACAAGGCCCGGTATACCCCAGGGCGTTCGGTGAAGGCGTCTTCGTGTAAATGTTTGCCGTTGAGATAACCAAAAGAAGATAAAAATCGCCCGGCCTTTACTTTCATCCCGGCGGGTAGTGACAGAGTTTCGATAAACGCTTCTTCCAGTTCGATTTCAGTTTTTCCTGCGTGGGAGTCAAGCATAACGGTGAGTACACCGCGGAATTTGTCGTCTACGCTGGCATTAAGGCTTAGCTCTGTATGGCCCAGACCAAATCCTTCTTCCCGGTGAGAAAAGGCTCTTTGTCCGTCCTGATAAAATCCATCCAGCACTACACCTATTTCAGGGTTAGATAAAATCTGACCGTCGCTGGCGAACGCCGTGCCAAGGCTGCAAGAAAGCACAGATGCTACTGCCAATTTTTTACTCATTTTTCTTAATCCATTAATCATTTAGGTTTGATATTTCTCCGCTGTCACAGGAGAGGGTTGTTTGCGCAACAGTTGAAAGGAATTATCCAAGGCCGCTTGCGCGGAACTAATGCTATAGTATAACATTACAAATTATCAAGTCATTGATAGTAATTTATATTCACGGAGAGATGAAAACCCTTATGCAAGCACCAATACATTTCAGTAAATCGTTAATTGCCTCCTCACTTTGCCTGTTTTTGTTAACCGCCTGCGGTACTGGCAGCAACAATCCAACCAGTGCAAAAGATGATCCCGTGCCTGTACCGACTCCTGCGCCGGATCAGCCGCAAGACCCTCACGCAGCAAGTAAAGGTCGGTTGGCTATTTCCGATGCCAACAATGCGGTAGTACGTCTGATTGAACTGGATACGCAAGAAACCTTGGGTGATTTTCCGCTGCTTAATACGGCGAGTGCACTTGCCGCCAGCCCCGACTCCAGGTATCTATTGGCTTTCCAGCGCAGTCAAAACAAGGTGCAATTTATCGACTCTGGCTTGTCGCAACGCGCTCATGGGGATCACTATGACACGGTGAAGCAGGCGCCGGCTCTACTGAGTTATTCAATTGATGGTGTTAAACCGACGCATTTTGATCTGGTGGGTGATCAAGCTGCTTTGTTTTTAGACGGAAATAAAAGCACGGGTATCAATGCGAGCTTCCAAGTGTTAAGTGATGCCAGCATTGCTAACTCAGCCCCGGTTGCCAGCCACGAATTCGCCAACGCAATGCATGGCACGGCGCAGTTACGGGGGCAACATGTGTTAACCACGGCTATAAGTGAAAATGCGACAGGAACTTCACCGGACTCTGTGGTGCTGCTGCATCAACATAACGATCATTATCATCAGGGGGAGGTCTTTGCAGAGCTGTGCCCGGGCTTACACGGCAGCTTTCAAGGGCCTGACTGGACAGTATTTGGCTGTACAGATGGTGTGTTGTCTATTAAACAAGACGGCGATAAATTTACAGCGAGCAAATTGGCCAATCCGGCGGGGTTGGCGGAAGGAATACGTATTGGTACTATCAAGGGCAGCCATGGCCACGATAAGTTCCTGGGGCTGACCCGGACTCAGCAAGCGTTTCTGATCGATCCTGCGGCTGCCAGCATGGAAGAAATTCATTGGAAGTCAGGCCCGGAAATAAGCTATTTGGCTTATGGGGTGGATCATCATCAGGAACACTTCTTAATGCTTGATTCTGCGGGTGAGCTAAATGTTTTTGAGATTAAACAAGACTTTACATTTATCACCAGATTTAAGTTATTTGACGTCGTCCCGACATTGACAGGGAAACAACGATTTGTCATGACCAGCTCTGGCAGCAATCATCACGTGTATATTTCAAACCCGGTTGATAAGCAACTGCTGGTAGTTGACCTGGAAGCGAAGAAAGTAACCTCAACCATAGATCTGGAATTTGAACCCAACAAGCTGGCCTGGTTAGGTATCGAAAACAAATAGCATAATCACAGCAAATAGTGACATTCTGCTCACAGCTACCTCGGTTTCACGACTAGCCAACCCTTTACGATTTTAAAGGTTAGCTTGAAGCTGAGGTATTTGGGCCGAAACCCCCGTCACCCCGTTGAACAAGGTGGCCCAGCGCCTTAAAGGTCGCCGAACCGAGTGTCGGACCATCCATATGCCAAACCACCGCCAACTGGAACATAAAAGTGTACGTGTCGGCTTAAACTCTCACCCGTCATTCCCTTGAACAAGGGAATCCAGTGCCTTAAAGGCCGCCGGACCGAGTGTCGGACCATCCATATTCCGGTCCACCGGCAAGCTGAACATAAAGGTGTACGAGCCGGCCTCAACTCTCACCCGTCATTCCCTTGAACAAGGGAATCCAGTGCCTTAAAGGCCACCGGACCGAGTGTCGGACCATCAATATGCCAAACCACCGCTAAGTGGAAACAACAAACGCGTATCGACTTCAGCGCTTAGGCTTGTCCTCATACTCCAACACTGGCAACTGCGCCAACTTCTCATCGCCGACATAGCGGGCAAACGACCGCATCAGTTTCCCCAACTTGGGCGTAATATAGGCCTGGCAAAATGGTCGTTGTGGGTCGGTACGATAATAATTCCTGTGCTTTCCCTGAACAGGTCGAAAGTCATGAAACAGTAACGATCTCGTAATAATTGGCTCGGCAAACTTTTGCTGTAACAAGCCAATAATATCTGCCACCTGCTGACGCTGAACCTCAGAAAAACTATAAATGGCCGAGCGATACTTTTCTCTCAAGGGATGATCCCGATTAGCGGCATGGGTATAGAGGTGAATTTCAATCAATACCTCAAGTGGGATTAGGTTGGCCACAAACTCCACTATCACCGCCTCAGAAAAAGAGCCAAACGGAGGCTCAGAGCTTATCCAACCCGGCTCGACCGTCACCACGCCACGCAAAGACTGAAACACAGCTTCCGTGCACCAGTGACACCCACCGCCAAAGGCAATCTTTGTCAAAGGGCTCGTATCATCGCGCTTTGATATTTCGCGGGTTAACTCTGTCGTCACTGGAAGAGGGGTATGCTCACATAAAAAGTGGATCACCTTTCGCTCCGGCATTTCACAAGGCTTCAGCAGCTTGCCTTTCTTAAGTCTGTAATAGTTGGCGCTGATAACATCTTTTCCACCAAGTTCAGCGGCATAGATTTTAACGCTGTTACCTTGATTAAATCGCTTTACCAGCAGCCGGTATCTACGACCCTGAAACATAACTTCAGAGTAACCTTGGGGTAAACATTCAATGACGTTATCTAAATCCATGGCTTTACCTGGTCCAGCCGGAATAACAAGCACACTTTACTGTTAACCATAAGAACGAACAACTTCCAGCCAACAGGGAGAGGTTGGGGAATAAACACGGCCACCTACTAAGTTAAGTTTCTGGCGAGCTAGCCATATTAGCTGTTTTCCAGCGCGTCCAACTGATCATCACTATGCACGAGCGCGGCGGCACTCAGGTTTTCTTCACGCTGCGCAATAGTACTAGCTGCTATCACAGGCATCGCGGGTACTTTCTTTTGCAACATCCAGGCGAGGATCAGCTGATTGGGCGACACATTTAACTGGGCCGCTAACTTATCCAATGCCGGCGTTCTCATAGAGATGCTTACGGCAATAACTTTGCCGTTTTTCCGGGGCGCGCAGAATAACCTGACATTAAGGGTGAATACGCCAGCAGAGAAATTTCTATATTTTCTGCAACATACCAGAATGAACACTAACGAGTACAGAAAATGTCATTTAATGGAGGAGGCTGGCTTATCTGCTGGTGGTTGTCACTTTTCATTTGGAATCCGATGGTAGCGGGTGCATCGCAGGTTAATGTTCGAGGTCAAGCTAAGCTGTGATCAAACCGTCACTATTAGCTATCCACTGATGCTGTAATCACATGTAATGAGATCTTCATTCGTACTTCCAGTTAAAGAGTTAGTACTTTCATATTGGTCTTTGATATTCTTAATTTGAAACCCTAACCGTTTGAATACACTAACATATGGTTTAATATCCAGATGCTATTACGGTAACTAACCTTTACCGCTAGTCGAAACAAATGTGTACCTGAATTCTAAAAGCCCTGTAGAAAAGTTGTTAACAAAATGAATAATAATACCGCCTATTACAATGCCAACGCTCAAGCCTTTTTCGACGCGACTTCAAATATTGTCATGACGCCTTTATATAAGGACTTTTTGCCCTTGATAGCAAAAGCCGGGCATATTTTAGATGCTGGCTGCGGATCAGGCAGGGATGCAAAGCATTTCAAGTCAGAGGGGTTTCAGGTAACAGCGATGGATGCCAGCCCCGAATTGGTCAAACGGGCAGAAATTTACCTGGGCCAGAAAGTGGAGTTGAAGCAATTTCAACAGATTGATTGGCAGGGTCGCTTCGATGGTATTTGGTGCTGCGCTAGTCTGTTACATGTTCCAGCTGAAGAGTTAAACCTGGTATTCGCTAAACTTGCACAAGCCTTGAAATCCGGTGGCGTATTATATGCGTCATTCAAATATGGAAAGGGAGAGAGGCAGATTGATGGCCGCACCTTCACCGACATGAATGAGCGCTCAATAAAGTTATTACTCGACAATACTCCTGCATTGCGCCCAAACAAACTCGGGGTAACGTCAGATCAGCGACCAGAACGTAGCGATGAAAAATGGCTTAATTTGCTGGCAACAAAGGCGGTATAAAACATGGACTCAGTGATTAGCAGCTATAGCGGCGATGCAAAATCCTTCAGTGAGCGATATAACCGACTTGATCCCGATAAAGTCCATCAAGTCTGGGAAGGTTATTTGCCACAAGGGGGCAGTGCACTGGATATCGGCGCGGGCTCAGGTCGCGACGCGAATTGGTTGGCAAGCAAGGGTTTTGATGTCACCGCTGTTGAGCCGGTAGAAGACTTTATCCAACTAGGAGAAATAGAATACCCGAATACAAAAATTCGTTGGGTTAAAGATGCCATCCCTGAACTGAGCAAGGTTTTTGCCTTACATGCACGATACGATCTTATCCTGGTGAATGCAGTTTGGTCTCATATTCCTCCCGGGAAAAGGCAAAGATGCCTGCGTAAACTGGCGAATTACCTGAAACCAAATGGACGTATTGTATTTACATTAAGACATAGCTCTGCTGGTAGTAAACAGTATTGCGTTTGCGCCGATGAGTTAAAAAAACTTGCAGGGAAACAGGGGCTGCACTGTATTTTAGAGCCGAAAACTGCCAGTGATTTATTAGGACGTGATGGCATAAGCTGGCAAACCTTAGCGTTTGAACTCAGCGATGATGGTACTGGGGCATTTCCAACACTAAGGCACATCATAGTTAATGATGCAAAGGCCTCAACCTATAAGTTGGCGCTGCTTAGAGTCTTGCTGCGAATTGCGGACGGACACCCAGGCGCTGTCGCCAGAAACGAAGAAAACCATGTCATTATACCGCTGGGTTTAGTTGCACTTTACTGGTGCCATCAATTTAAACCACTCATTGATACTCATCAGATCAGGCAAAATTCAGACCCAAAAAAGGGGATGGGTTTCGTCAAGGAAAATGGCTGGCAGCAGCTGAATCACCGCGTTGCGGAAGACTTCGCAATAGGTAACATTTTTGCTGGTGAAGAAGCAAAAGCACTCAACAGAACAATTTCTGTCGCGGCTCAAACCATTCGGGATATGCCGTGTAAATATATTTCACTGCCAAACACGGATGAGCAGCTGTTCCAGGCAGAATATCAAAGTGTGAGAGCCAGTGACTTTCTGTTCTTGGATATTAAAACGCTGCAGGGGTGGGGGAACTTTATCTTGCCCGAGTCAATTTGGCTCGCGTTCTCCCGTTACGCCTGCTGGATAGAGCCGGTTCTGATTAACGAATGGGTGAATGTAATGCAAGGTTACCAGGGCAATGAGCAATACAGCCGACAGTTTTTATATGATGCGTTGAACTGGAGCGAGCCAACTCGTACCACCACAGAAGTGAGAAAACGGTTCGAGCAGCTACAGCAAAATAATCAGCCGCAACACTGTGTTTGGACAGATAAACGTCTCAAAGACAAATATGATATTGACCATTGCATGCCTTTTGCCCGCTGGCCCAACAATGACCTTTGGAATTTACTGCCCAGCTCTTCAAAAGCCAACAATGATAAACGAGACAAGTTACCCGCTGAAACTACGCTGCAAAACGCGCGCCCATTGATCCATGAGTGGTGGAAGGATGCGTGGGTGAACAATCAAATTCAAAAGTCCGGTATCTCTCAACAGCAACGATTCTTCGCCGAAGCAAACCTGGCGCTGCCAGGATTAAGCGCCGACAACCAGAGCCTGGATGATGTGTTTGAGGCTTTGATGGCACAACGAGGCAGGCTAAAAGAAATGCAGCAATTGAGGGAGTGGTGATATTGAATACTGAGATTGTTCAATATGAGGTGAAGGGTATTTCTTATGAGGTTAAACAACGCCTGTTATTCGTAGAGGTGTTGGCCTATTGGGAAGGTAAAATCACCACAAACCATTTGCAAAGCCAATTCGGGATAAGCCGCAGTAGCTCATCTAAATTGGTAAAACTTTACCACAATTTTTGCCCCCACAACTTGGAATATGACGCATCAAAGAAAGGCTTTTGCCCAACGAAACTTTTTTCACCGCGGTTTTCAAAAGGTTTGATAGACGAGTACAGATTGCAGCTGGAAAAAGGCCAGCAACACGAGACAGAAATTGTCGGTATTAGTCAGTTAGAAGCGCCGCTGCGCAATATCAATGTTGAGTTGGTACGGCCAATACTGCTGGCTATGCGAACTAAACAGAGAATTGATATAGGTTACACATCGCTAACGTCCCCGGAATATACCAGCCGAATTATTAGCCCTCATAACTTGGTTTTTGACGGTGCCCGTTGGCACGTTCGAGCCTACTGCGGGAAAAATCAGGGATATCGTGATTTTTTACTTTCTCGCTTTAATGGCGAATATGAATTTGAAGGGGACGCAGAATTTACCGCAGAACATGACCATAAATGGAACACTTGGCTTGCTCTGGAAATAATCCCGGATCCCAGGCTGACTTTAGAACAACAACAAGTAATAGCTACTGATTATCAAATGGAGGAGTCGGCGCCAGGCCAATGGCTGCGTGTATTAAAGGTCAGAGCAGCTCTATTAATGTATCAGCGGCAACGCTTGCGTTTAGATAGGTATGAACAAAAACCGGAAGCCCAACAAATCATCGTTAGCCCAGCCTGCGAGAAAGCAATAGAGCCTTATATGCCTAAATAAGCGACATGTTTATTTGTCCAGCGTTGATAATGCGCTGGAGACAAAATAACTTGAAGGCGTTTCAAAATTAGAGGTTTGAAAATGAAAGACTTTTCGCCGTCAGATTTAAAGGCAATCCTACACTCCAAACGAGCAAACTTGTATTACCTGGAATACTGCCGAGTGATGCAAAAAGATGGTCGAGTATTGTACTTAACCGAAGCCAAAAAAGAAAACCAATATTTTAATATACCTATCGCCAATACCACAGTGATCTTATTGGGTAATGGCACATCGATTACCCAAGCTGCGGTAAGAATGTTGGCACAAGCGGGTGTATTGATTGGCTTCTGTGGCGGTGGCGGCACACCGCTATACATGGGCAGTGAAATCGAATGGATGACGCCACAAAGTGAATACCGACCCACCGAGTATTTACAAGGTTGGTTAGGCTTCTGGTTTGATGATGCGCTAAGAGTGGGAGCCGCGAAACAGTTCCAAACTGCCCGTATTGCGTTCTTGCAAAAAGTATGGTCAAAAGACAAAGATCTTAAAAACCAAGGCTTTTGTCAAGATGATAGGGAAATAGGTCAGGCGTTAGATAGTTTTGCTACTCGGATGGTGACAGCGAAAAAGCCCTCGGACTTATTGTTACAAGAAGCCCAGCTGACCAAAAAGCTCTACAAATACGCAGCGCAACAAACCAAATATGAAGATTTTTCCCGGCAACATAAGGCGACTGACCTTGCCAACACCTTTTTAAATCACGGCAATTATCTAGCCTATGGCTTAGCGGCAACCACGCTTTGGGTGTTGGGCATTCCCCATGGATTCGCTGTGATACATGGCAAAACCAGGCGCGGGGCATTGGTGTTTGATGTCGCCGATCTAATCAAAGATACCTTAGTGCTACCTTGGGCATTTATCTGCGCTAAAGAAAATGCTTCTGAGCAGGAGTTTCGCCAACAAGTGCTACAAGCCTTTACTGATCATAAAGCGCTGGATTTTATGTTTGATCAGGTGAAAAAAGTTGCCCTTCATACCCCTTCTGATAAGGACCAGTAATATGATGGTCACGCTGGTTTCTCAATGCGAAAAAAATGCCCTGAAGAAAACCCGCAGAGTATTAGACGCCTTTGCCAACCGCATTGGTGACAATACCTGGCAGACGCTGATCACCGAAGACGGGCTTCTTGCTCTTAAGAAAATGTTGCGTAAAACTGCGAGTCGAAGTACGGCGGTAAGTTGCCATTGGATCAGAAGCCGTGCTAGGAGCCAGTTGCTGTGGGTGGTGGGTAATCGTTTGAAGTTTAATAGCGAAGGCGTAGTGCCGGTAAATCGAACACAACTGAATTTAGAGCATAAAGAATGGGAAAGCGGTTGGCACTTAAACGAAGCGATTGTGCTTGCAACAAGCATCGCAGGTTTGTTTCATGACTTTGGCAAAGCCAATGATTTATTCCAAGCCAAGCTCAAAGGGTTGACCGAATCAAAGGGAGAGCCTTATCGTCATGAATGGGTTTCGCTGCGTTTGTTTGAAGCATTTGCAAAAGGGCTAAGTGATAAAGAATGGCTTACGCAACTTTCTAACTTGCATCAAACTGGCCAAGGAATAACCACTGAACAGCAAGTCCTAACCACCTTATTTAAAGACAATGGCGGTTTTCAAAAACCATTTAACTCCCTAGCACCTTTTGCCAAGCTGGTGGCGTGGCTGATTGTTTCTCACCATCGCTTACCGTTATCGAATGTGGACCCAGTTGACACCAAAAATATAGAAAGCTGGCTAACGCATTGCTTTAGCTGTCATTGGAACTCCGGCAATGCGGAAAATTTAACTGAAATCGACCCAAACTTATTGAAGCAAAACTGGCAGTTTAGCCAAGGCACGCCATTTGTGAGCCAGGTGTGGCAGCGAAAGGCGAGCAAACTGGCTCAGCGGGCATTAAATTATCCTTCACTGTACACAACCGACACCTGGTTAGAGCAACGTTTTGTTAGCCATATGGCGCGACTATCGTTAATGCTGGCCGACCACTACTACTCATCTTTACCCATTGAAAAATCGAAAAGTGTTTGGCGAGACAAGGCGTATAACGCTTTTGCTAATACAGACCGACAAAGCGCGTCACAAACCAGCAATGTGCTAAAGCAAAAATTGGATGAACACAATATAGGTGTGTCGGTCAGCGCCCAGCGATTTGCACAAAATTTACCCGCGCTTAAATATACCTTACCTCCGCTAGCGCAACATAAGCTGCTTAGTAAAAACAGCGGAAATGCAAAGTATCGTTGGCAAAACAAAGCATTTACCCAAGCCAAGCTGATTGCTAAAGCAACCGAAAGGCAGGGTTTTTTCGGCGTTAATATGGCGTCTACGGGTTGTGGAAAAACCATGGCTAATGCTCGGATTATGTATGGCTTAGCGGATGAACATGAGGGCTGCCGTTTTTCCGTGGCGCTTGGGTTGCGAACACTGACCCTGCAAACAGGGAATGCTTATCGAGATCTACTCAAATTGGGTGATGATGATCTTGCGGTACTCATTGGCTCGCAAGCGGTTAAAACCTTGGATCAACTTAAGGAAGCACCCGAGCTGCAAAGTAAAACGGGCAGTGAATCGGAAGATGATTTATTTGACCAACTAAGTGTCAGTTACGATGGGCAAATTTACGACGGTCGCTTAAAGCACTGGCTGGCAGCCAGCCCCAAATTGGAGCAACTGCTTAGCGCCCCTATTTTAGTTAGCACCATAGACCACCTAATGCCAGCGACTGAAAGTAAACGCGGCGGTAAACAAATAGCGCCTATGTTGCGCTTATTGACCTCAGATTTGATTTTGGATGAACCCGACGACTTTGGTTTAGAAGATTTACCTGCTTTATGTCGTTTAGTGAACTGGGCTGGAGTACTAGGTTCGAGAGTTTTGCTTTCATCGGCGACATTACCACCATCGCTGATCAGTAGCTTGTTTGACGCCTATCAGGCGGGGCGTAAGCACTTTGAACAGGCAAATTTTTCCGATGTAAAAGAAACGGCTGTCATCTGTGGCTGGTTTGACGAATTCAACAGTGAAACCATCGCCATTAAAGCTGGAAACGAAAAAGAAACTAAAAGGGCATTTATAACTCAGCATAAAGCCTTTGTTAAAGGGCGAGTCGCAAAGCTAAAAAGTGATGGGGAAGTGATCCGCAAAGGGTTGATTGTACCGCTAGAAACAGCGGCTCAGCCGGAAGATGCTGGTGACGGCGAGGTATTGAAATCCGTCACAGAAACCTTTCACAAGCATATTCATAAACTCCACGACGCACACCATGAATGCAACAAAAAGGGTCGGCGGGTGTCAGTTGGCGTGGTGCGGATGGCGAATATTAACCCTATGGTGGCAGTAGCAAAATTGCTTGCCAATTTGCCACCCAAAGCGGGTTACAGTTTTCATTTTTGTGTTTACCACTCGCAATTTCCATTGGCGCTGCGCTCTTACAAAGAACACCGGCTGGACAATACCCTGACTCGAGATGATGAAAATCAACTTTGGCGCCAGGCCGAAATACAACAGGCGTTGGCAAATACGAGTACCGCCAATAATGTATTTATTGTATTGGGGACTTCGGTGGTTGAAGTCGGGCGAGATCATGATTATGACTGGGCCATCGCGGAACCAAGTTCGCTACGTGCTTTGATCCAACTGGCGGGCCGCATACAAAGGCATCGCCAACAAGTTCCTGAAACCGCAAACTTATTGGTGCTGAATAAAAATATCCGCGCGCTAAAAGGTGAGCACCCTGCCTATTGTAAACCAGGTTTTGAAAGTAAGTCATTGCCGCTCGCTGAATATGATTTAGCAAAACTTGTGAGTACTGAACTGGATAATATTTCGGCCATCCCGCGCATTATCGAACCTGCGTTTTCTATTAAAGACTTTGAGGTTGATCAGAAAGAAAAAGAATACCAAGCCAACCGCTCGGAGAGTTTTGCAATACAAGAGCACCGAGCGTTGCGATTTTGCTTAGAAGAAATGGATGGCAGCAAATTCGGTAAAGCTTTTTACCGCAACTATAAGGAAGCCGCATTATGGTGGCAGCATGATACCACCTGGAGCGGCGAGTTTATTCGTCAAACCGAGTTTAGGAAATCACAACCTCAAGAGGCATTTGTATTACGTATGCCGGAAGGCGACGCGTTGGATTGGTGCCAGTTAGATACAAGTCGAAAACCCTATGAGTATCCGTCCCAAAATACCCGTTTTAATGCCGATCAAGTCAGTTTAGCTAACGGATGTTATTGGTGGTTTAACCAATCGACCGAACAGATTTACCAGTATTTTGCCGATTTGATGTCTTGTTCACAGCAAAAGGCCAGCGAGCAGTTCGGCGAAATAAACCTCAGGGCTCCAAAACAAGATCAACCTCTTACATGGTCATGGCATGAACAACTCGGCGTATATGAATTAAAAGAAAATGAGGAAAGTAAATGGAATTAACCCTAAGTGATGCGATTGCCGATTATATCGAACAACGCAAACAAACAAAGCTAGAGCCACTGCAAAAAGCGCGAGATAAAGTACTAGCTAAAAACGAAGATGTGGTGAAAATTGCAAAAGCGAAAGCAATATATGCCGAGGCGTCAGCGCCGATTGAGGAAACGTTTAAGCCGGAAGCTTGGTTGAGTGATGCAGCCAGGCGAGCAAAACAAATCAGTTTAGCGACCCATGCCGCTAAGTTTACCAACAGTGATGCTAAGGCAAGTAGCATACTGGTTAACGTGACAAATACTGAGCAAACCAGTTATGTGGTTACTGCAAATTTGTCAAACAAAGCCATTGACGCAGTGGGTAACGCCGCAGCCCTTGATGTGGCAAAGCTGTTAAAAATATCGGTTAACGGTGAGAGCCTGATTAACCAACTACAGCAAAAGCATGTTAGCGCTTTAAAGGCGTTTACTGGTGATGCGAATTTGCTCAGTGATTGGCAAACTGGTTTTGAAAAGGCCTTAGGAGATGAAAAGCTTGCTGGACACACGCTGACCAAGCAGCTCTATTTTCCTGTACAAGATCAGAGTGATTATCATCTCCTGTGTCCGCTATTTTCTTCATCATTAGCCCATGAGTTGCACCAGCAAGTTACTGGTACGCGTTTTGGTGATTCAAAAGAAGTGCGCGAAGCGCGTAAAAAAGGGCTGTATCATGAATCCCTTGATCAAAGCTTCCCTGAGACCGCAGTTCAAAATTTTGGTGGCTCAAAGCCACAAAATATCTCTCAGCTGAATAGTGAGCGATACGGGCAGAGTTTTTTACTCAACTGCGCCCCGCCAACGTATCAAGCACAAATGACCCCACCTCTTACTAGCTCGACTATTTTTAACCGCCAATTTGGTTATAAAACCTCAGGGATGATCCGCGAATTTAAAGTCTTTTTAACCAATTTAGGCGATCACGAGCGTAACTTTAAAGTGCGTTACAAACGTGACTATGGCTTTGTTCTACCTCTCATCGATGCGTTACTTAACCATGCTGTGGTTATTCAAAACATGACAGCCGGGTGGGGGACAGATCACGACTGTCAGTTAAAGTCCGCACATGTGCTTTGGCTAGATGTCTACAACCCCAATGAAAAATTTCAGATTGAGCGTGCAAAAGGAGATTGGTTAGAGGTGGTTGCCCATGACTTTGCCAGTTGGCTGATTGGTAAGTTAAAACACGATAGCTATGTAATGGGCGATATCGAGCACGGTTATTTTAAGAAACTTTGTCTAGCGCAGCTAAAGTCGTTTGAACGCAATACACCTAAGCGGGGGGAGGTTTAACATGCGCCAGTATTTACTCATTAAAAAGCTCGACGTGCAAAACGTTAATGCTATTGCGGGTTTAACTTATGGTTTCCCCGCAATCACCAACTTTTTAGGTTTTGCTCACGCGCTATCACGTAAATTATCAAATGACCTTAACATCACATTAGGCGGTGTTGCGGTGGTGAGCCATAAAAACAATGTGCATGCGCGTCAGCCTAAAGGGTGGGGAGATTATGTTTTTGCACTAACTCGCAACCCATTAACGCAGCAAGGTAAAACTGCGCCAATCAATGAAGAGGGGCGCATGAATATGCAGGTGTCTTTGATGGTTGAGTTGGATGGCTTGATTGCAGGAGACGAACAAAGCAAACAAACGTTACTTGAGCAGCTAAATAGTTTAATCCCGAGTATGCGACTTGCTGGCGGCCAGATCACCAACTACGAACGAATCGAGGTACTAACTGACGAAGGTCAGCAACAAAAAGCATTGCGTAGATTAATGCCCGGATTTGTGCTGCTCGATCGCAGTGATTACCTAGTGCAGCACTGCAAAACTTTGCAACAGCGAAATAACGAGATAAGTGTATTCGACGCTTGGTGTGATTTTGCAAAGCTCAAATATCAAGCGACAAAAATAACTCTCGAACATGATGCGAATGAACAGGAAAATGACGAGTCAGAAAAAGCAAATTGGCAATATGTAGCAAAACCCCAGCCCGGTTACTTAGTTCCCATCGCAGCAGGCTATTGCGCCATATCACCAGTGTATGAAGCGGGTGAGGTGGCTAACGTAAGAGATCAAACAGTACCAGTTGCCTTTGCCGAAACTGCATACAGTGTAGGTGAATGGCAAAGTGTGCATCGCTTAAACAACATTAATGCAGGTGTGTGGCGCTACGCTCATCAACACCCCTGGTATCTTGCTAAGGCGGAACCTTTTCAACCCATTATTCCAGAGATAGATGCCCCAGAGTTTGATACTGAGACGGCATTCGACCCTGATTTACTTTAAAACTAAATGGAGATTTAACCATGGCAGATGTAAAACTTAAAACACCTTCAGTATTGGCCTTTGAGGCAAAGTTAATTCCCTCAGACGCTTTGATGTTTGCTGGGAACTGGAATGGAGAAAGTTGGCAACCAATAGTAGTGGGTGAAAAAGCAGTAAGAGGCACCATTTCAAACCGCCTAAAAGCGGCGACAGCTAATGATCCTGCGAAGCTAGATGCGGAAGTATCAAAAGCAAACCTACAAACTGTGGATATTGCGGCGCTCCCTCACTCTGCCGATACCCTTAAGCTAGATTTTACTTTACGTATTTTAAGCAACTTACATGTACCTTCGACCTGTAATGACCCAAGGTATCAAAGTGATTTGGCTGAAAAAGTAAAGCAATACCAAGCAGCGACAGAATTTAAAGAGCTAGCCAAACGCTACGCACAAAATATTGCCAATGGGCGCTTTTTATGGCGCAACCGAGTGGGAGCAGAAGAAGTTAAAGTCGTCGTGACAGCTAACAATCAAACTTTTACTTTTGATAGTTACGAGTTCAACCTGCGTGACTTTGATGATAATGAGCAAGTGACTGAACTGGCGCAAATTATTCAATTGGGTCTGATTGAACAACATGCGTTTATTAAAGTTGAAGCCTATAGCAAGCTAGGGCAAGGCCAATCTGTATTTCCGTCACAAGAGCTGGTGATGGGGGGTGGTAAAGGTGATAAAAGTAAATTCCTGTATCAGCTGGATGATCAAGTCGCCATGCACTCACAAAAAATTGGCAATGCACTACGTACGATTGATACTTGGCACCCTGAAGCAGAAGAGATCGGAGCGATTGCGATTGAACCTTATGGGTCGGTGACTAATCGCGGCGCGGCTTATCGCCAGCCAAAAGAAAAAAACGACTTTTATAATCTGCTAGATGGTTGGATGTTAAAAGGCAAAGAGCCGAGCCTTGAGCAACAACATTATTTAATGGCGATGCTCATTCGCGGTGGAGTGTTTGGCGAATAAGGAGCCGCTATGAATTGTTATATTGATATTACCTTATTGCCCAGTGAAGATATCGGCCATTATTTCTTATGGGAAAAGGTGTATAACCAGGTGCATCTGGCGCTGGTTGAGCATAAAAATGCGGCTGGGGGTTTTAGTATAGCCGCCGCTTTTCCCGAGTACAGCACGGATAAAAAGCGTTTAGGTTCTAAGCTAAGGCTGCTTTCTCAGGATGAAGAAGTACTCATTCAGCTTAATATCACCAAGTGGTTAGCGCGTTTTGCAGACTATGTTCACATAACCAGTATTCGCTCCGTGCCTAGTGGTATAGGTCATTATATGGCTTATGGGCGGCCAAAAGTGATGAATAACAAACAGCGGCTTATTGAGCGCAGAATGAAACGGCATAACCAAAGCCTAGAGCAAGCCACTGAACATTTTGAGGGCTTTAAACCGCAACAGAGTAAAGCTCCGTTTGTGCACATTAAAAGCCATACCAAAGACATGCGCTTTCCTCTCTTTATTGAAGAGTTGCTTTGTGAAGCGCAAAGCCAACAGACGGTAATATTTGATAGTTATGGTTTATCGAATAAAGGGGGTTTACCCAAGTTTTAACCCTTTACTTTTGCTCTTTAAAAATTAACTTTAAAAACAAATGGTTACAATGAGTTGGATTTTAGAAGGTTAAATTGGAAATTTTAGCCTAACGACTTGTTGTAACTTATTTTTTTGCTGATATTCTACTCTTCACTGCCGCACAGGCAGCTTAGAAAACGGGCGGAGTTCTGCAATTTCATGGGAGGTACTTCACTGCCGCACAGGCAGCTTAGAAAAGCGTAAGCCGCGTTTATCCAGCCAGTTATGCCTTCACTGCCGCACAGGCAGCTTAGAAATCTTCCAAAATCATTAATGTACCGCTGCCGCTCTTCACTGCCGCACAGGCAGCTTAGAAAAAGATAAACGAACTTCCTCAACCAAACCCTATCTTCACTGCCGCACAGGCAGCTTAGAAAAGCGATATAGAGCGGGGGGATACCCTCCACTTCTTCACTGCCGCACAGGCAGCTTAGAAATATTAGGTTTAGCGGGTTCTCTCTCTCTTGCCCTTCACTGCCGCACAGGCAGCTTAGAAATTTGACTGCTTGCGGCTAAATCCGGCGTCACGCTTCACTGCCGGACAGGCAGCTTAGAAAACACAGAACGACACTGTAACGTTCCCAGTAATCTTCACTGCCGGACAGGCAGCTTAGAAACCTGTAACTATTCAGCTGGCGGAATATTATTCAATTTCCCCTGAATGAAGTTTGGCCACTTTCCGGCAAACAGGCACTCCAGCGCCTGCCCGACACCGACATTATTTTTCTGGCACGTTGATATATAACTGCGGACCCGGCAAAAGACCTTGGCTCCCTCCATGGAGCGGAAACAGCCAGAGATTTTTTGCTGCACCTTTGCCATTCTGATATCCCTCTCTCCTTGGTTGTTGGTGAAGGGAACCGCTGGATTATCCATGAATCGCAGCACATCATCCTCAAAATCCCTGAGCCGCTCCAGTAAGTTTCTGGCCTTGCTGCGGGCGACCCGGCCCTTTTTCTTCTTGCCCGTTTGCGGCGGTGGCGGGGGCGGGCACTCCCGCTCCGCCTTATCGAGCAAACTCTGATACTTTTTCCGCCACTGCAACGCAGTATCGTTATCAAGCTGGCCACCGGCATCATTTACTGCATCATTGATTTCAATGAGCCGTTCATACATCCCATTAGCCCACTCTTGCCCGTCTTGCTCATAGGCGCGGGTAAGTTCCCGCAGGTGATGGGCATTGCACAAACTGTGGAACACTTGCGTATAGCGGTAATAAGGTTTCCAGTGGTCATGGCAGAGTGTCCCGGCGAACTGAGGCAGTATGCCTATTTCATCCATTGCCTCCTTACCGCGTTTTGCGTGAGGCTCAAACCAGGTCCACTCTCCGTTCGATGCATTATGAAGCCAGATGCGCTTGCCGCCGACATTAATACCCGTCTCGTCCGCGTGAATTAACCCGCCATTGATGAGTTCGAGCTTGGCCAGCGTCTCAAAGTCTGCCAGCATGTGGTAAGCCAGCTTGTTAAAGTTGAACAGTGAGCCGGTACTCAAGGAGATGCCAAACATTTCATCAAAATGCTGCTGCACCCGGTCATAAGGAATGAGTTGGTACACTGACATATAAACGGCGTTCGCCTTAACCGATGCACCATACTTAGCCGCCCTGTCCACGTCAGCAGGGAAATCAGCGGTAAACCGGTTGCCCTGCGCGTCTTCCAGAATTTGTGCCCGGTATTCTTTAACCCAGCGGGAAATTTGGATATCAAATACCTGGCGACGGTCATAGCCTACGTCATGGTACTGCCCTGGCGGCAAGCTATCCCGGTTGACCGGAACCTGAATAATTTCGTCCGGATCATCGACTGGCTTGAGCGTCTTGCCCTCGCGGCCTTTTTGCCCGCCCTGTTTATTGTTACTTTTCTTTCGCTCTTCTTTAGGGCGGTTGGGGTCTTGCGAGGGCGGCTTGCTGCTATTTCGGCTATTAAGAGACAGGCGGCCAAACAATAGCTTGACCAGCAGCAACATCATTTGTACGGCAGCCACTAAAGCAGGAGATGCGGCCTTGTCATTTTTCAAGGCGTTTTCTACTTGCTCAATGGTGGCGTTGACATCCAATGACTCGGGTATCAACGTTGCTGTGTTTGTATGCTTATTCATGGGGCTATTATACCCTCTGTTTTTTCGGGCAATTTTTTGCTTCTGTAAGCCAATCTAAGGCGTTGTATTTTTCTGTGCCGGGGGCGCTATGCTTGGTGTACACCTGTTGTTTTGGCGCTCTTGTGGTTAAGTTAATCGTTGCTTACAAGCGCTCATTACAGTGACGCATGAAAATGCACTAAATCAGTCAAAACCGTGTCAAGAAGTTTTGAAAAAAATAATGCATTTATTGCGGGGTTTTTAGCCAGCTGAATAGTTACAGAAACCTTTGAAAATCATGCTTATATAGTCTTTTCACTTCACTGCCGGACAGGCAGCTTAGAAAATGTAATCAAACACAGTTCGGCTGTTGTAAAACTTCACTGCCGGACAGGCAGCTTAGAAAATTTGGATAGGTTGGTGTTGTTGCGACAGCGCCTTCACTGCCGGACAGGCAGCTTAGAAAGTCTTCGTTAAGCCAATAGGCTATCAGGTCAACTTCACTGCCGGACAGGCAGCTTAGAAAAAATGGCGCAAAACGAAGATGAGAGACGAGCTCTTCACTGCCGGACAGGCAGCTTAGAAATTATTGATTGAAGCAGATCAGAACTTTGAAAGCTTCACTGCCGGACAGGCAGCTTAGAAAACTAGGGGGTGCCTGATGGGAGCGGTGTTTTTCAAGGTAGTTGTCCAAATTTAGTGCTTTCTATGTAACTTGTTCGCTCTGCTCTTGTTTGTCCGTTTTCTCTGGGTTGAGGGCTACGGTTTCTATGCGTTCCCAGTTACGGGTTGTACCTGACCAGCGCATAGGGTTTCGCATTCGGGCGCTTTCGTATACCTTCTTTCTGTTTTCCAATAGCTTAATGTCTTCCGCCTGGTGGCGCTGTGCCGGGGTGACAAAACTAATGCCGCTGTGGCAGTGTTCATGGTTATAAAACGTCACGAAGTCCTGCACCCAATCACGAACTTGGCTCAATGAATCAAAGCCTTTTCTAGGCCAGTTGGGGCGGTACTTTGTAGTCCTAAATAACGATTCAGAATAAGCATTGTCGTTACTCACTCTTGGCCGATTATGAGAACTCATGATCCCAAGTTCTTCCATCTTGGCTTTCAGTGTCAACGATTTCATTGGTGCACCATTATCTGAGTGCAGCACCAGAGGCTGGCCGAAACACTGTTCCCGCATCACCGTCCGCTGCAATAGCTCCTTGGCCAATTCTCCCGATTCACATTCATGAACTTCCCAGCCAACAATTTTTCGGCTGAATACATCCATAATCATGTACAGGTACCAGTATAAGCCTGTCACTGTTGAAGGCATGTAACTGATGTCCCAAGTCCAAACCTGGTTAGCACCTGTTGCAACATGAGTGGTTGGCGTCGCCTGCCTTTCTCTCGGCTTGGCTCGGCCTCTATGATTTAGTTGCCCTTCCGCCTTTAACACACGGTAAAAACTGGCTTCACTTGCCACATACCGCCCTTCATCAGCTAACTTTGGTACTATTTGACTCGGCGGCAAGCTGGCATATTGCGGCTCGTTGCAGATTGCAATAATATCATCTCGCTCTACCTGAGACAGTTTATTACCTGGCTCAGGTTTGATACTCAACGGTCGTTGGTCGGCAATTACATTACCCTTATCATCACGCCAGCGGCGAAAAGTTCGCTCGCAAACCCCTATTGTTTCAGCCACCTTGTAACGAGCCGCACCCTCTACTACCGCCTCATCAAACAGGCTAAGCAGCAAGGCGCGTGATTCGGTTGAGATCAACTCTCCTCGTCTTGGTTCACTCCGTACAAGGCATCGAGCTTTTTTGATAGCACCAAAAGCGTAGCAGCCTCCGCCAATGCTTTATCCTTGCGGCGTAACTCTCTTTCTAACTGCTTAACCCGCTTCTTATCATCCTTGGTTTTGGCTCGTTCGGCTTTATTCTTTACTGCGGTACCGTGGTTGCCCGCAATACAGGCTTCTTTCCATGACTTAACCTGCTCTGGATAAAGCCCTTTTTCTCTGCAGTATTGGCTCAACTCTGACTCAGATAAAGAACTCGTCTCAACCACCACCGCGAACTTAACTTCAGCAGACCACTTTTCAGCGTTTTTCTCATTACCTGGCACTGGCTGACCTTTCTCCCTCAATTGGTTTAGCCAATTATATAGCGTTTTGTCACTGATCCCTTCCTCTGCTGCAACTTCCTGCACCGGCTTATTACTAGGAGGCAATAACTTACTCAATACTGCTTGTTTACGTTCTTCAGGGTACTTTGCCATTCATTCCTACTTGCGCCCACCTGCCTAGATTATTGAAGTAAACTCATCTGGACAACTAGCCTGACACAGGGGGGGAGCGTCTTCAAACTTCACTGCCGGACAGGCAGCTTAGAAAACAAGAGGGACTAAAATAATACATACAATAGCCTTCACTGCCGGACAGGCAGCTTAGAAATTCAGGCGGCAGTTCTTTGGATTGATAGGTCGCTTCACTGCCGGACAGGTATCTTAGAGTAAGCTGCGGAATCCCATTGTTTTAAACACTGACACCTCAACATTTAGGCTTTCAACCAGCGTTTTGAGGCGTAAATCCCGATGATGATAAACGCCACTGACGTTATGCCAGCTGGGGATAATGCGGGTAGAGCAAGCAATAGTTGACTGTCATTTCCCCCGCCTGCCAGGGCTGCGCCGACACCCATTAGTATCCCTGCAGCTAGATGGCGCAGATACCCGCGAGCCGTATCAAAAGTAGGATTAAAAGATTGTGTAATCACTGCCGCTAAAACCATGCCGGTAATGAGTGCAGCAATGAGCATAAAGCGGTGTTGCTCTGGCCAGATTAATCCGTCCCCTAGTAGCAGGGAATGGCTCATGTCTTTTAATACACTACTTGGAGTCCATTTCACTTCATATAAGAAAACAAGGCTAGCCATTAAGCCTATTGCCAGCATGCTGAGCCACATAGTGCGGTTTGTAGTTCTTACTTTAATTATCCAAACAAGCAAGCCCGCAGACAACAAAGCTAATGCACCAAAGTGCAAGGTTGGAGGCAGTGTCATTGTATGTGCGGGTAGGGTCAGTTGAAGATTACTTAACAGTAACCAGCCAATAAACCAGCCGATTATCGTTGCTAACATGCTCGACTGTCCACGCGCAAGCTTGCTAATGGTCGAGACACCGCAGCCTGCGTTAAATGCCGCCCCGATGCCAAAGAGCAGTCCACCTAAAGCGGCTAATAAGGAAAAAGAATAAGATTTGAGGTTAAGAGGTAGGTCCAGAAATAGTGCCAGAAGGTACGCGATCCAAGCCAAGCTACCACTTAATAAAATGGCCAATAAAAACTGAGGCTTACATTTTCCTTTCCCTAACAAAAACGCTTCATTCACCCCTCGGACCATGCATAAACCTGTGGTCTGAGCCAAGTAACCCAAAATGGCAATCAAAAGCAGGGCAATGATAAGCATAAACAATCCAATTTGTCTCAGGCGCTCAATGGGGTTAGCTATAGTGTATGTGCTTTAGAGTTGGGCAAAGACATAAATTTTGATGTGAAAGGTTGGTATATTTTTCTGGTTCAGCGATAGGAGGCGAAGAAAGGTTATTTCTTGCTTATGAGTTAAACATGTGGGATTTCAATGCCTCAAATTAGGTGCTAACGTTCGCCGGATTACGCGCCAGAGTCTAATGATATAGACACATAAACTGATAACTCCCAGTGGCCAGCGAATAACGAAAGGAAGGTTTGTGATTGATTTGGAAGAAATCGAGCGGCGTGCGGGATCAAGTAGCTTAGACAAAGGAAAAGACCTGTATCAAAGTGGTCAGGTTCGCCAATTATCGAAGGATGGCGACGTGGTTAAAGCCCAAGTGTTAGGGCACCACATCTATCTGGTAGAGTTGGTACTTGGTAACCCAATGACCAACGCTTGTACTTGCCCTGCCGCGGAATATCAGGACTTTTGCAAACACTGTGTAGCAGTGGCTTTGGCTGTACATAACGATGATCAGGTTGAAGCTGGTACGGTAGAAGATCCTACTGAAAAACTACGCCAGTTTTTGGCACAAAAACCTGCTGAAGAGCTGGTTGAACTGCTGCTTGGCTACATTGAAAATGATGAAAGAGAGTGGGATAAGTGGCAGCTGAAATTGGAAACCAGCCAGGGCAGTATGACGGTTAAAGAGTTAAAGAAATTTGTGACCAAGGCGCTGCCGTTACGTGATGTATGGGAGTGGGATAGGGTACGCAGCTACTTTGATAATGCTGAAATGCTGTTTGAGCAGATTTGGGATGCATTTGAATCTTTAACCGTGAGTGAACAATGGGAAATTACCTTACATGGGCTGGAAAGGCTTAATAAGGTCATTGAGCGAATAGATGATTCCGGCGGTTTTCGTTTCACTCTTGAAGGGCAGTTAAATGAGAAATTGCCAATTATCTTTAACCGGCTGGATTGGCCTGTTGAGAAAAAAGCCCAATGGCTTTCGGACTGTTTAGATGGGGCTGGGTTCGATATTTTCCCTGATGTACCAGCTGACTTTGAGCTTAGTGAAGAGCTTGATCAGTCTTTATTGGTGCTGTGTAGGGCGAGTTTTGAAACTAAGTTACAAGGCTGTGAGGTTAGCGATTTTAAGCAGAGTTGGCCGCTGCAAAAATTGTCCAGGCCAATATTAGACCATGCTGAGCGCATCGGTGACTGGCAGCAACAGGTTTACATACTTGCAAAGCTTGCCCACAGATATAGCGACTACTTGGACATCAGCGAACTATGTCTCCGGTATCAGCAAGAATTGGATGCAGAAGATTGGTTAATCCGCGCCAAAAAGCACAGTACGAAGGATCACGAGTTACGTCAGTGTCTGCATCATGAGGTATTAGTGCGTAAGGCTCTCGGAGAGAATAAGATTGCGTGGAAAATTGCCTGGCAGCTATTTACTGACCAGCCCAGTTTCTCAGACTACAAACAACTTGCCCAACTACATCGGGAGCTTGGTGAGCCAGAAGCTGATTTTCTGGTAAAAATAGAAAGTCTATTGGCTGGTTGTTATCAGGATCCCAAGGTAGGTCGGCGCATTTATAATTTTGATGCTGTGCTTGAATTCTATTTAGATCTTAACATGGCAGATAAAGCGAGAGCCTGGGCAAAGCAGCATAAAGCAGGGCATGGCACTTTGCTAAAACTGGCTGATAAGATTGTCGCTGACCACCCTATAGAGTGTGCGGCGCTATACAAGCGGGTGCTTGAATCCGTCATTGGGAAAACGAACAATGCCGCCTACCAGGAAGCAATTAAGCTATTGGTTAAGCTAGCTGGCGCACTGAGCATACATTCACATAATTCTTCAATTATTGAGGGTATGGTTGCCGAGCTCGCTAAGGAATTTAAAGCCAAGCGTAATATGATGAAGTTGTTGCGAGAACATTTTGCTCACTGTTTGTAACTATTAAATCTAGGATTCCCATTGATCAAAATGTGGGAACCGAGATTTTTTAGGTGCTGGACCGAGGTGTCGGATCATACCAGGTGAGCTAATAATGACAGAGATCGCCTGGGTATCAGCACCCCCCTCGTCGGTAGCGGGCCTGACTCGGTAATCCAGTGTCCTGTCAGCGTGCGGTCAAGTTGACCTTGTCACACGATTTCAAAGCCACTGGACCGAGGTGTAGGACCATACCAGGCGAGCTAGTGCCCATCCTGAAACCCTATCTTGTCATTCTCGCGCACGCGGGAATCCAGTGGCTTAACCGCGATCTCGGCGTGCGCGAGAAGACACTGGATTGCCAGGCGAGCTGACAATGACGGTGAGCGCTTTGGTTCCAGCGCGCCCTTCGTCATTATCGGGCTTGACCCGGTAATCCAGTGCCCCTACGGCGAGCACTCAAGTCAACTATGCCACCTTCGGTCAAGGCCTCTAGACCGAGATGTAGGATCATACCAGGCGAGCTGACAATGACGGTGATCGCGTGGGTTCAGCGCCCCCTCTGTCATTATCGGGCTTGACCCGATAATCCAGTGTCTTTACCGGCCGTATGCTTATCTTACTTAGTCACACCAAATCAAAGCCACTAGACCGAGATGTAATACCAGGCGAGCTGGCAATGACAGAGATCGCCTTGGTATCGGGTATCAGCGTCTCATTCTGTGGATCTTATAAAAGTGGGTTGATTTCTAGCTTTCAGCTGTCACCACTACCAGTAAATTTTCGAATTCTTAACCTGGGTTAAGGAGTTAACCTCATCTCCGTGGGCATAATATGTCCGGGGTGCAGCTGCACCAGTTCTCTGGTTGACGTGAGTGTTAGAGGGTTATGCCCTTTATCGGCAAATTAGGTAGGAGTTAGTGATGGCAGAGCTTTTTGGATCCAAGCGTAAATACAGATTAATTAAAAAAGGATTGGTTGGTGGTGTGGGAGCCCTAGTGCTTCTTTCTCTTGCGGCTTGTGCGCCGATGATTTCAAAAATTGATTACGAGAACTTGTTTAACCGCCAAGGCTGGAATCATTCGACTAAGGTGGTTGACTCGTTACAAATCAGTGAGGGTGCAAGTGTTGTCGACCTTGGCTCAGGAGACGGGTATTTTAGCTATTTTCTGGCTGATGCTGTCGGGGCTTCCGGGAAAGTCTATTCGGTTGAAGTAACTGAAGAGCAAATAACCGAGCTAAAAGAAGATGTCGTGGAACGCGGGTACCGCAATATTCAGCCTGTACTCGGTGGGTTTGATGATCCCTTGCTGCCCACCAAGGATATAGATTTGGTCTTTATGGCCAATGTTTATCACCATATTGAAAACCGGGAAGCTTATTTCAAGAATCTGACCAAGTACCTTAAGAAGGGCGCTAAAGTGGCTATTTTGGATACCAGGGAAGGCACTCCTATATTTGTTATTCCCCACGGTATTTATCCTGAGCAGATCAAGCAGGAGCTTACCTCTGTGGGTTACAGCTACCAGGAGAGTTTCGACTTTTTACCTTTTAATAGTTTTGAGATCTATACCTGGGAAGGTGAGGGCTAAGCACTGGCTTCGCCCTTTTCGCTTATTTAAGAGGCATCCGCTCCTGCCTCTATTGTGGATATGGCCTAGCCCCTTATTGGCTTTTATTATTGCAGTTTTGCTTTTTCCGCTGCATCTTTTGGTGCTTCATCTAGTGCGCAATCAATAGGGAGCTGCTGTTCGATTGCTTTGGCTTGCGTTTTTAAAATCTCATCTAGTGAGGAAGTTGCCAATACCAGTTCGGTTTTATCTGCAAAGATGGCTTTTAGTCTATAGACTCCCGGGAAAAGGCTGGTATCAATTACTTCATAGGTTGGACCAGCTCCTGTTGGAGCAACTTCTCCTCCTTCAATAGGTGTGAATACAGCTTTCCTCTCAACGGCAGATCTTTTTTCCGTCAGCTCACCCAGAACTGCGACTTTTTCAGCGCTATCTCTCACCGCTGCTGACTTGACTGATTTTTCTTTGGCACTTGTATTTAACGCTATTATCTCGTCGTTTCTTACTCTCTCTGCGGATGCCTTTTGTTTCTCGGCTATGTTCCCAAGGACCTCAGCGCTCGCTACTTTAGCCTGTTCAGCCTTTTTGCCCACTTCTGCTAGCTTACCAGTCCTAGCCCTTGATTTTGCGAATTTTTCAGCACTGCTTCTTTCTACAAGGTAAGCTTGAATATTACTCTCGGTGGTAGACCGCCAAGAAATGCTCACATTCCCGCTAACAAGCTTCGCTTTCGCGCTGCTAGTCTTTGTGAGCTTTTCTGCTACTGTTATTTCCGCTTTAAAACACTGTACCTCCGCTATATTTGTAGTTTCTTCACCTTCTGGAATTCGGACCATGCCTTCCCAGCGACAAATAGGATCGAGTTTCAAGCCATCGACTAGCGGGATGATATCTGCGGAAGCGTAGTAGGTCTCGGTGGGAACAAGTCCTTTGTTGCGAAATTCGAATTTAAGCTCCTTGCCTGGTTTAAGCTTCAGCTTTTGAACTTGCTCATCTGTTTTCATTGTAAATTTACGCGCGTCGGGAGAAACAGTTTCATCCATTTCCCACATGGCGGCCCTCGAGCCGGGTTTTGACAGGGTTAAGATAGCCCGGTATGAAGAAAAGTCGTCGATCCCTTTAGCTTTACCTTTTATTTCGATTTCATATAGGTAGTCTCCTGCGGGGGTTTTAGCGTTTATCTCAAACTCGCAGATAGGGGTTGTGCGACTATTCGCTTGTGTCGGTGGGGTAAAGCAAAAAATCAGAAGAGAACAAAATATAGCCTTAATTAACGCTTTAATATTGTGACTAAAAAAGTGGGGTAAAGGAGGGTGGTAAACCGGGTTAAAAATTACCGCTTTAAACAACATAAAGGGACTCCAGAAGACAACAGTTAGACTCGAGTATCCCTAAGCGTAGTTCAGCGAAAGCCCGCTTCAAAGACATGACCATTGAGGAATATTCCCGGCCGAATTAGATAGCAGTAATGGGAGGAAATAACGGTAAAGTTACTGATTAAATACTCTTTATAGAGGGTTAAAAACCGTCGTTTTAGTCATATTATTGTCGGGAGCTTGAACGTTTTTAGGTAAATGACCAATATTTCTTTATTTTCCATTAATTTAGCTGGTGGGGATTGTGTCCTCTTTTTTGCCTCGTGATGACCATTAAATTTCCCAATTCTTAACCTGAGTTAATGAGTCGTCACTGCCTCCGGACCCATAATCTGAACAGTATGCAGCAGCTCATGCGAATAGCAGATTAAAAAGGCGCCAATTATGTTTGAATATATAAGTCCCAAGAGTCAGCACGCGACATTGAAAAAAGTACTTTTTCTGGGCGTTGTATCCTTTGTTTTCGTCTATCTAGGAGCCCACCTTTCCAGCCATTGCTTATTAGCACGTCTTTGAGCGTGCTGATACCAGTGCCCTCCGCCATTGCCGGGCTTGACCCGGTAATTTAGTAGCTTAACCGCGATCTCGGCGTGCGCGAGAAGACACTGGACCGAGATGTCGGACCATACCAGGCGAGCTGACAATGACGGTGATCGCGTGGGTTCCAGCGTCCCCCTCGTCATTATCGGACTTGACCCGGTAATCCAGCGCCCCCCCTGTCATTATCGGGCTTGACCCGATAATCCAGTGTCTTCACCGCGTGCACTTAAACGAACTTAGTCACACCAAATTAAAGCCACTAGACCGAGATCTAGAACCATACCAGGCGAGCCGACAATGACGCTGATCGTATTGATATCAGCGCCCCCCCTGTCATTATCGAGCTTGACCAGAATATCCAGTGAACCGGAACAGGTAAGGCGGTGCTTTGCAGGAAGGTTGAATTCTTCACTATTTACAAGCCCAATTAAAAGGTCTGTTAAGTGGTCATTTAACTTGAACTTAATACTGACCTAACTTAATCTTGAAGCAAGTAATTAGTTACTTGTAAAACGACAGGGGAATACAAATATGGCTATTACACACCCGATCTTGGCTGACGTTAGCGCTGGGATTTCTGAACTGAAGAAAAATCCGATGGCAGTTGTTGCGCAAGGAGATGGCGCACCGGTTGCTATTTTGAATCGCAATGAGCCTGTCTTTTATGCCGTCCCAGCGGAAGCTTACGAAATGTTGATGGATAAACTTGAAGACATGGAACTGGCTGCGATTGTTGCAGAGCGTAAAGATCAGCCGGAAATTGAGGTTGATATAGATGACCTTTAAGCTGGTATTCAAGGAGGATGCCAAGAAAGAGTGGGATAAGCTTGATGCAACTATCCGTTCTCTGTTTGCCAAGAAGCTTAAAGAAAGAGTAGAGCAACCACGTGTCGAGAACTCTCGGCTTAGTGGAATGAAAGATTGTTATAAAATCAAATTACGTCGTGCCGGATATCGTTTGGTCTACCAGGTGCGCGACAAGCAGCTTATTGTTTCTGTTGTTGCGGTCGGAAAACGTGAGCGAAATCAGGTCTACAAAGCTGCAGTCAGACGAATTTAGAAGCCAGGTTTAATCACGCTATTTCAGTATTGAATGTATCCATCCTTTTTCGGATGGCAATGGGCGTATGGGGCGCTTATGGCAGACTTTGATCCTATCGCAGTGGAAGTCTGAGCTGGCTTATTTGCCTGTTGAAAGTGTAATTCGCGATCAACAGAGTCATTATTATGATGCATTACGCCAGTCAGATATGGCATCCAGTGCAACCTTTTTCGTTGAGTTTATGTTAAAGGCGCTCAGTATTGCACTTCAACAGGCTTTGATGGTGGAACCACATATTTATACCCAAAGCTCGGAGAAAGGTTCGGAGAAAGGTTCGGATAAAGGTTCGGAGAAAACGACTATCCGAATTCTGGATCTTATTGAAGGGGACCCGGATATTAGTGCGAAACGTATTGCAGAAAAGCTTGATATTTCTGCCCGTGCGGTAGAAAAAAATATCGCGAAGCTTAAAGCGTCTGGTTGCTTGATTCGAGTCGGTGCTGCCAGAGGTGGGTATTGGCAAGTCAACCGTTGAGGAGCCAGCGTACCTCGTCATTATCGGGCTTGAGCCGATAATTCAGTGTCCTTACAGCATGCGCCCAAGCTAACCAGACCACGCCTATCCACAGCCACCAGACCGAGATGTCGGACCATACCAGACGAGCTGACAATGACGGTGATCGCGTGGGTATCAGCGCCCCCCTCGTCATTATCGGGCTTGACCCGATAATCCAGTGTCTTCCCCGCGCGCTCTCAAACTAACTTAGTCACACCAAATCAAAGCCGCTGGACCGAGATCTAGAACCATACCAGGCGAGCTGACAATGATTGAGGTCGTGTTGGTAGCAGTAGATGCTGTTGTCACCGAGTGTACTTAAGGTGAGAGATTAGGGGTGTGGGAAGGGATAAAGGGAAATAAAAAAACGCCAGCGGGGAAGGCTGGCGTTCTTATAGGCAATTTTTATTGCTTCGTTATAGGGAAACGAAGAAACCAGCGAGTGCCGCGCTCATTAGGTTAGCCAGGGAAGCAGCTGCTACCGCTTTCAGGCCAAGTTTTGCGATATCTTTGCGACGAGTTGGCGCCATCGTACCCAGACCACCCAACAAGATTGCTACGGAAGACAGGTTAGCGAAACCACACAGTGCGAAAGTGATGATGATCTGAGTGTGCTCAGACAGGGTTTCTTTCACGGCAACGAAGTCGATGAAGGCGACAAACTCGTTCACAATCAGTTTCTGACCGATGAAGCTACCCGCCTGAATTGCTTCAGACCAAGGAACACCAATCAACCAGGCTACAGGAGCGAAAACGTAACCCAGGATCATCTGGATAGTTAGGTTTTCGATACCAACCCAAGCACCTACACCACCAACCATGTTGTTCATCAGGGCGATAAGACCGATGAACGCCAACAGCATGGCGCCAACGTTCAAGGCTAGTTTCAGGCCAGAGGAGGCTCCGGCAGCCGCAGCATCGATTACGTTGGCTGGCTTCTCGCCCTCTTCAACTACGTCATCGATGTTGTTGCTGTATTCTTCAACTTCAGGCTTGATCATTTTTGCCATTAACAGGCCACCCGGTGCAGCCATAAAGGAAGCGGCAACCAGATATTTAAGATCTACACCCAGACCCGCGTAACCTGCCAGTACTGAACCGGCAACCGAAGCAAGGCCACCAACCATAATGGCGAAAAGCTCAGACTGGGTCATTTTAGGAATATATGGACGAACAACCAGCGGGGCTTCGGTTTGACCAACGAAGATGTTGGCTGTGGCAGACATGGACTCAGGACGACTGATGCCCAGTACTTTTTGCAGACCACCACCGATCAGTTTGATTATCCACTGCATTACGCCAAGGTAGTAGAGCACAGCGATTAAGGAAGAGAAGAAAACGATGATTGGAAGTACGCGCAGGGCAAAAACGAAACCGCCACCGCCAAATACTTCAAACATCTGACCGCTTACCAGGCCGCCAAACAGGAAGCCGATACCATCCTGAGCACTGTCGATAACAGTTTGTACACCGCCGGAAATGGCGTGAAGTACGTCTTTACCGAACGGGATGTAAAGTACGAAGGCACCCAAGCTTGCTTGGATCAGGAACGCACCAATAACCGTGCGAGGTTTGATTGCTTTTTTGTTATCGGACAATAGAAAGGCGATAAACAATAACGCGCCTATACCGACCAGACTCATGAGAGCTTGCATAATCTTCCTTTAATTCAGATGTAGAGTGGTGTTCTCTTTTATGACTGAAACAACACTTGCCTTCCCTGTTGGGGCGACGTTTGCGTAAGCTTCATTTTACTCAGTGCTCGCTCTGTGATAACAAAGTGACCACGGCCCATTTTGGTTAATTTCATTCGCCACAAAGCGAGTAATCGCGGCGCTTTTTACAGGGGCAAATATGAACGATATGCAACAATGGGAATTCGTTCTTGTTCACAAGTATTCCGAATATATGGCGTTAAATTTAAGTTATTAACCATATCTGTTGGTTGTTGGTATCTTGTTGGTTATTCTGTTAATACGTTTGTAGGCAGTTAATGATACTGATTTACATTTGTTGATTGTTCGGCTTTGGTGCGGGCTCCGATACTTGATGTCTTTTATCCGAAAAATGCTGAATTTTTAGGCGAAGTTCATGGAGAGCGAAGGAGATGAGATATCGCAGAATGGGTTATTAATTGCGTTAAATTGTATAAGATAAGGCAGCAAATGGATGAATAAGTAACCAATAACTTTGCATTCTTTTGCACCAAAACGCTTGAGTTAGGGGAGTTAATTAAGGCATTTTCAGCATCTGGGAAATGAGCTTTCAAATAATATCTAGCCAAAGATCTCGCCAGTAAGGGTTTTGATGCTCGATCAACTCAACCTTCCAACCTCGGTTCCAATTTTTTAGCTGCTTTTCTCTTTGTATGGCGGAGCTCATGCAGTCTAATTGTTCGAAATATACAAGCGTGTGAAGTTCGTATTTGTTGGTAAATCCCTCCACGCAATTATTCTTATGCTGCCAAATGCGTTGGGTCAGGTTGCTTGTGACGCCGATATACAAGGTGCCGTTTCTTTTGTTGGTGAGGATGTAGATAGTGGGCTGTTTAGATTGCATTAGCCGGGACTTTTTAAGACGCTTTATTGAGATTATGAGTGGTTTCAGTGAAGGTCAAGGTTTGAAGTTTGGATAATTGAGTGCGCCAGACTTTGGCTTGGGCGCTCGCTGTGAGGACACTGGATTATCGGGTCAAGCCCGATAATGACGAGTGAACGCTGAGATAAAGAGGTGGCTGAGGTGGTGTTTAATGGGCTGGGTACGGTGATGTGGGGGTTATATCGGCGGTAAAAAAGCTCCGGCATAAAGCCGGAGCAAAAGGAGGTATAAAACATGGAACTGTTGTTAAAACTCGATCCGTTAGGACCGATTAAAACATTACTTCTCCATACTCCATTGGAGTGGTGTCGAAGTAGCTGGCCAGAGTCTGGCCGATGTCGGCAAACGTTTTACGTCGGCCCAGGGAGCCTGGTTTGACGTTTTTGCCATAAACCAACACAGGGATATGCTCCCTAGTGTGATCAGAGCCCGGCCAGGTGGGGTCACAGCCGTGGTCGGCTGTGATGATAAGGATATCCTCATCACCCATCTTTTCGAGCACTTCTGGTAACCGCTTATCGAAGTATTCCAACGCGCCAGCGTAACCGGCGACATCGCGCCTATGTCCGTAGGCGGAGTCAAAATCTACCAGGTTGGTAAAAACGATAGAGTTGTCGCCTGCAAGCTTCATTTCCTCTAGGGTGGCATCCAGCAGGGCTGGGATCCCGGTCGCTTTTATCTTTTTGGTAATACCGCAATGAGCGTATATATCGGCGATTTTGCCCACGGAGATAACGTCTCCTGAGCGTTCCTCTACCAACTTCTGCAACACAGTGATAGATGGCGGCTCTACGGATAGGTCGCGTCTGTTTCCTGTGCGTTCAAATTCGCCTTTTTGTTTACCGATAAATGGGCGTGCAATTACCCGGCCGATGTTATACGGCTCAAGCTCTTCACGTACTATCTGGCATAAGTCCAGCAGTCGTTGCAGGCCAAAGGTTTCTTCATGGCAAGCTATCTGAAATACCGAGTCCGCCGAGGTATAGAAGATAGGTTTATCAGAGCGCATGTGCTCTTCACCAAAGTCATCCAGCACCACGGTGCCAGACGAGTGGCAATTGGCCAGGTAACCGGGTAATTCAGCGCGTTCGACGATGCGATCTAGTAGCGCTTGGGGAAAGCTGTCTGTCTGTTGATCGAAGTAACCCCAGTCAAACAGGACGGGAACACCGGCAATTTCCCAGTGGCCAGACGGTGTATCTTTACCCGTGGACAGCTCTGCTGCGTGGCCATAAGCGCCGATAATCTCACCCGGATTTTCAAACCCGGCAGGCACAGTGCCGGTGGACTCTTGCGCAGCTTTACCCAAACCCAACTTGTTGAGGTTAGGCAGGCTTAGTGGTCCTGAGCGATGTTCGTTGTTACATTTCCCTTGCGCGCACTGTTCGGCAATATGCCCGAACGTGTCGCTGCCTACGTCACCAAATTTAACGGCGTCTTCAGTGGCGCCAATACCAAAAGAATCGGCAACCAGAATAATGGCTCTTTTCATGGCTTTCTCCTCGCTGAACCTGTGGCTCAGATAAAGTAGCAGCCGAACCCATCTCATGGATGAGATGTAAAGCGCATGGATGCAAGTTCGGCGAATATCGCGATTTCTGTGTTCGCACTCTCTGTTTACAGAAAGGGCATCCGCTCCTACGAAAGTTGTCATTCCCGCAACCGCGGTGGTCCGACACCTGGATGGTCCGACATTCGGTCCAGTGGTTGATCCAGGCCCACCCCAGACCACTAGATTGCCAATTGGGTTGGCAACTGGGTTGGCAACTGGGTTGGCAACTGGGTTGGCAATTGGGTTGGCAACTGGGTTGGCAATTGGGTTGGCAACCGTCTTGGCAATGACAGAGAAACTTAATCGGCTAAACGCGCTTTGATCATATCTTCCAGTTTGTTCTGGTCGACGGCAAAGTTGCGGATACCTTCGGCCAGTTTTTCAACGGCCATCGGGTCCTGGTTGTGCTGCCAGTAGAACTCAGACTCTGTTAACGAGTTTGGTTTTGCTTTTTTCTCTGTGGTCCCTTGCAGTTTCACTTCTACCGGCTCATTGCTGGCGGCTAATTCTTCCAGCAATCCAGGACCGATAGTCAGTTTGTCACAACCAGCGAGAGCCAGGATTTCGCCTGTGTTTCTGAAGCTAGCACCCATCACGACAGTGTTATAGTCGTGGGACTTGTAGTAGTCGTAAATCTCGCTAACGGAAACCACACCAGGATCTTGTTCTGCGGTGTAATCTTTACCCGTGTCTTTTTTGTACCAGTCAAGAATTCGACCTACAAAAGGCGAAATAAGGAATACGCCAGCTTCGGCACAAGCGCGCGCTTGCGCAAAAGAAAACAGCAGCGTCAGGTTACAGTTGATGCCTTCCTTCTCCAGGATTTCGGCGGCGCGAATACCTTGCCAAGTAGAGGCCAGTTTGATCAAGATGCGATCTTTTTCGATGCCTGCTTGTTTATAAAGAGCAATCAGCTTACGGGCTTTTTCCACACTTGCCTGGGTGTCGTAAGACAGGCGGGCATCCACTTCGGTCGAGATGCGACCCGGGATCAATTTCAGAATTTCAACGCCGATATGTACCGCCAGGTAGTCACCCGCGTTGATCACTTGCTCGGCTTTGTCGCCGGACTGGCTTTTGGCGAAGTCGATAGCGCTGGTAAATACAGGTGCGAAGTCTGCCAGCTGCGCCGCTTTTAAGATCAGCGACGGGTTGGTGGTGGCGTCTTCCGGCTGGTAACGGGCGATGGCGCCCATATCACCTGTGTCTGCCACTACTGTGGTGTGCTTGGCCAGTTGGGCAAGTTGAGATTGTGCTGTCATTTTAAATATTCCTTAAGCCTGTAACTTACAGTTCAATGGCGGTTGCTAAGGCAACTTTGATCATTTCATTGAAAGAAAGCTGACGGTCTTCTGCTGAAAGCTTCTCGTGACGACGGATATGGTCGGATACCGTCAGGATACACAAGGCATTTGCGCCAAGCTCTGCGGCAACGCCGTACAGGCCAGCGGCTTCCATTTCTACACCCAAAATGCCGTACTTTTCCATTAAGTCGAACATTTCTGGCTGCGGGGTATAGAAGAGGTCGGCGGAGAATACGTTACCTACACGCACGTTTACTTCTTGAGCGCGGGCATTGTTTACGGCTTTTTCAAGCAGGTTGTAGTCGGCGATAGCAGCGAAATCATGGTCTTTAAAACGCATCCGGTTAATCTTGGAGTCCGTGCTCGCGCCCATGGCCACAATAACGTCCATTAGTTTAACGTCTTCGCTGATGGCACCGCAGCTGCCTACGCGGATGATGTTCTTAACGCCGTATTCACTGATCAGTTCGTGTGTGTAAATGGAGCAGGAAGGGATACCCATGCCGTGACCCATCACAGAGATTTTTTTGCCCTGATAGAAGCCAGTAAAACCAAGCATACCGCGAACATCACACACCTGGACTACGTCTTCCAGAAACGTTTCAGCGATGTATTTGGCGCGTAGCGGATCACCAGGCATCAGCATAGTTTCAGCGAAGTCACCAGGGTTTGCATTGATATGTGGAGTAGCCATGTGTTATTCCTCAAATTTGTTCTATTAAGCTGTGTAGGGCAGAAATGTGAATGTTTATGCTACGAAAAAAATCGTTCGACGATTATGCCGTAGCCCTTACCGCCAAGATATATACCGACGATTCCCATAATACCTGACATAACAGGTGGCGCAGGCAGTGGCAGCTTAAGGGCAGAGAAAAGCGCTCCCACAAACAATCCTGTAATTACAGCGATTATTATTTCGTACATAAACGTTCCTTTAATACAGTGCTTCTGACAGGAGCTAGTCTAAGTAGCAAGCTTGCTAAAACTTGTGATATCGGTCACAAATTTTTATCGAAAAAGCACAGAATATACTCATATTAACCAAATGTGTTGGTTTGACGAGGGTGATCTCCTTAACATGCTTGGTGAGCCTAAGGTCTGATGGCGTGTATCTTAATTTACAGTGATGGGAGGTTAAGTGTTTGAGTTTCGCCGAATTTATAATTGCTGTAAGAGTTACGCCTGCGTCAATTTAGGTAAAACCCGAAGTGACGACTATCAGGCGCTGAGCACTTATCTGGGTTATCCGGCGCTGCATTGCCGGGCTTGTGGCAGTTACCCGCCGTTGGTGGATGACGTCACCATCAGTCGGCTGGTGGAGGAAAAAAGCGCTTCGCAATTCGATAAGCAGCCCTGTGGATGCCCTAATTGTGAAGCCGGGTTTTTTCTTGGCAACCCGCCGGGTGTGCAGCGATACGGTAAAACCAGTGCAGGTCACCAACGTTATTCTTGTGGCGACTGCGGCAAGGTATTTACCGGTGCCAACCTGGCTAATGAAGCTCAACTGACGGCGTTGTTACAGCGGGTTCGTGATGGGGTTGCCCCTGTTGCTGTGATGGATCAGCTGCAAGTTGCGCCGAAGATTTATTATAAGCAGCTGATAACGCTCTATCACGGCATGCGCCTGATGAGCCGTAGGCAAGAGAAAACACAGTTATCGCGGCCTATCCTGGGATTGTTAACGGAAAGCCATGTGTTGCAACTGGCTGGTGAAAAAGCCCTGTGGCTGATGGCAAGCACGGATGCTGATTCTGGTTATGTGTTGATGCTGAACCATAACCTGAGCGGGGAGGATGTGTCTGAAGAAGGAGTTTACCACTCAAAAAAATCCAGTATTTTACCTAAGCCTGCAACCAGCTCCATCCTTGATGCCATCACTCAGCGTTATCAGCACACTATGATGCGCCATCACTTCGAGGCGCTAGCCTATGGAGACGCAAAACCGCTGCGAGGCGGGGAGTTAGTTCAACCCGCTTTACTGGCTTATGCACACTTTCAGTTGCTGCGGCCTTTTACTTCATTGGCCGGCCATTTTCATCACTATATCGAGCATGAAAGCAGTATTCGTGGGGGAGGTTTGATCAGCTGTGTTGATGAGATCCGGGCGGGACGGGCCGAGGTATTTTTTGTGTATAAACATGCGCAAGCTGGTCGGGTGTTGCCCAGCCATGGTAATAATATTGGCTGGTGGAGCGATCGCTGGTATCCCGCCGATTTTGGCGGCTATTGCCCAATTACTTACCGTAAACAATATGCCTATACATTTGACTTAAGAAAACCTTTTGCCTGCGATGGTTTTTTTGCTTTTGTCAATGAGGTGATGCCCACCTCCCTTAAAAGTGCTAAATCACTGGATGCTTTGTTCGAAATATATCGCAACCTGTTTAACTATGTGATGGCGGATGAGGCGGGCGAAACGCCGGCAATGCGTTTCGGTGTCGCCGAGGCACCGTTAAGCCTGAATGCGTTGGTCGAGCGGATGACAAATGCTGTGAATCACTATTACGAGGTGGACTAGTATTATCAAGCACCCGAGCGCACCCCCGTCATTATCGGGCATGACCCGATAATCCAGCGTCCTTACAGCATCCGCTCATTGGGTCAACTGTTTGATAAGGTTTGGTAAGTCCTGCTCCAGCCATTTGGGGAAAAATTGAAACTTGTCGCTTTGTACTAATGGCCAATTGTCTATCTTTGCCAATAGTTCATCGGTAGGAGGTGCAATAAATAGTAACAGTGCTATGCCGGCGACTTGTGCGGCACTGTGCCAAGGGTATCTAGTATCCACTAATTTGAAGGCTGTGCCAAAAGAGCGTTTAATTCGGACATTGGTCAAATCAACGCTGTACAGTTCGTCCAGCAGTAAATGCAGTAACATGCCTGCGCTAATAAAAAGTCCCGTTGCCCAAGCAAAGACGGGCGCTTCACCTAAGATATCTGCGATACACACGGTAACCAGGCCAAATAACAGCGCTGCGGTAATTGAATGAAGAGTGGCGCGGTGAACGGTGAATTGTTCAAAAATAGGCATGAGTACAAATCGGGTCAGGGTAAAGGTGAGGGCGGCAAAACCCCAGAGACTTAGGATGGATACGTCCTGATAAAGCCAGAAGATGCTAAAAAATGCCAGGGTTATCCCAAACAGGTTAAAGATAACGCGAATTGCGATGGAGTCATCCGCATCTATATCGGGCAGCAAGCCACCAAACGAGCCCAGTAACCAGAGGATGATCACATCTCCTGGGGTAAATAACCCTGTGGTTAAAGCAGCGGAAGCGCCGATCCCGCTGACCACCACAGCGCCGGTAAAATGTGTTTGAAAATTAGCCATGTACAACCTTGTTTATCAATTAGTTCCGGCTCGGTAAAGCTGGGGGTGGAGTGTCGGATAAAGCATGACGTATATCAAGGGTCTTTGCATTCACACAAGGCCGTAGGCTTGCGATGCCATTTTGCGTAGAATAGAGCAATTATTTGGGTGACCTGAAGTAACGGAAGTAGTGCGTGGCTAAAGCTGGAAAAGATAAAACTAAATTTGTGTGCTCGGAGTGTGGTGTGGATTTCGCACGTTGGCAGGGACAATGCGGTAGCTGTAAAGCCTGGAACACCTTATCAGAATTTAAGGAAGCCAAATTACCCAGCCAACAAAGAGCCATGGCCGTTCAAGGGGGCTATGCAGGCACCCTGGGTAATGTGGTTAAAAAAATGGATGATATATCCAGCATCGCACTGGATAAGATCTCTACAGGTATCGGTGAGCTGGACCGCGTACTGGGAGATGGGCTGACCATGGGCTCCATTATTTTGATTTCCGGTGACCCGGGAGCCGGTAAGACGACCATCTTAACGCAGCTTGCCGCCAATATGAGCCACAAGACCACGGCCATGTATTGTACTGCGGAAGAAAGTTTGGAGCAGTTTAAGGCGCGGGCCACAGAGCGATTAAAAGTGAATTTTGTTCCGGATCAGTTGTTGCTGATGTCGGACTACGTGGTGCCCAACATCATGGAAAAGGCGCTGGAGTCCAATGTTAAGTTCTTGATTATTGACTCAGTACAGGCGCTGGAAACTGAGCACGCCACGGGTAGTGCAGGCTCAATTAGCCAGGTGAAGGGTTGTGCCCAGGAATTGAGTCGTTTCGCCAAGCTAAACGGTATTACCCTGATCCTGATTGGCCATGTCACTAAGGGCAGTGAATTGGCAGGGCCCAAAACCCTGGAGCACATTGTCGATACCCTGCTGCATATTGAAGTCAACGACAGCATTATCCGCACCATGCGCGCTAGTAAAAACCGTTTTGGCGATGTGGATCAGGTCGGCATATTTCAGATGAATTCCCGCGGTATGATTTCGGTGGATAACCCGAGTAAATTATTTTTATCCGGGGCCAACGAAAAGGCGACGGGTTCAGCCATCACTTGTATCCGGGACGGCAACCGCAACTTGTTGTTGGAGGTGCAAAGCCTGGTTTCTGAATGTGAAGGTGAGCACCCGCAGCGGGTGAGCATAGGGCTTAATTTTAATCGGCTTAAGATGATCACGGCTGTGTTACGAAAGCACGGTAAGATAAAGCTGTTCCATGACGTGTATGTCAACCTGGTGGGAGGGTTAAAGCTACCAGATACGGATACCAGTGCTGATTTAGCGTTAGCGGCCGCTTTGGTAAGCTCATTAAATGATATTGAGATGTCACGGAAATACTGCTTTATGGGGGAGATTTCATTGAGCGGTGAGGTAAGGCCCATCAATGGCGGCGTTCCTCGGGTTAACGAGGCGGTAAAACACGGTTTCGAGCAGATTTATATTCCCAAGGCGAACTACCATAAATCCATGGAAAACAGCGGCGCCAAAATCATTGCCATCGAGCATATTACCGACCTGCTGGAAGCACTAAAATAAGGCTGACGCTAATCCTTAGCCTAACGGCCTCCGTCATTATCGGGCTTGACCCGATAATCCAGTGTCCTGTCACGTGAAATAGAAAATTCGGGGCGCTAAGACAAACTAATATCGCAGAGAAGTGAACGGGAAGACAAAGAAGGGGCAGGCCACAGACCTGCCCCATAGAGCGATTAGTTAATGATGTGGTTTATGCGCGACTTTGTTCATTTGCCTGGTGAGTTTACTGACAGCACCATTGATGGCGGCGAACAGATTTTCATTTTCTGCTATGGCTTGAATATCGTTATGGCGAATATGAATGGCAGCTTCGACGCGGTTTATACCGTCGCCGTTTTTAATCAGGGTGACGTGGGCATTGGTTATAGGTTTGTTGTATCTATCCAGTTTTGCCAGACATGCTTCGATTTTCTCTTTAACGGCAGGTGTTACTTTTATCTCTTTACTGGTGATTTCAAGCATAGAGTCTCCTTATGCAAAATTAGCCAAATCGAGTGTGACTTACCCCATTGATGAGTATCTGAGGGCTTCGCCCCGCCTGGATGCCCTAAATGTTTCTTGGGGGCATAAGGTTCAAGATATGCCTCTTTTGAGTTGTTATCAAACTGTTTGTATCTATCTGTGATTTAGCTCTAGTGGCAGGCGCTGGCAACTCTGCTATCCAGTGGCAATATAAACCGTATAACCCGGAGGCAAGCTAAAGACGACGTAGCGTGCTAAACCTGAAAGGTAACCATTAGTGGAATAGCGGGAGGACTTATGGCTATTGCGATGACGTTAAGTCAATACCTCTATGGTAAGCGAATTAACTATACCAGCGTTTCCCACCGTCATTGTGGCACTGCTATCAACAGTGCCAGTGCAGCCCATGTACCTGCAGGACAGGTATCTAAAGCCGTCATTTTACAAAGCTGGGACGGGGACTATTTAATGGCTGCTGTGCCGGCAAACCGTCGATTATTACTTGATGAAGTAAACAAAATTACCGGTAAACAGTATCAGCTTATATCTGAGTATCAGCTCAAAGACTTATTTCAGGACTGTGAAGTGGGGGCCGTGCCCGCTATGGGGGGCGCTTACCAGATGGAGATGATTTTAGATGAGTCTTTGCTGGAAACAGAAAATGTGTATATCGAAGCCGGCGACCATCAACATTTGTTGGAAATGGATCATGATGATTATTCACGCGTAACCAAGGAATGTGATAGCGGGGATATTAGCGGACCTTTGCCTCCTCATATGCCCGACAGGCACGGTCGCTGGAAAGACTTTATGTAAGGCTTGGTTTTGTTAGGGGCTACTAAGGCCCCTTAAGCTAAAAAAGCGGGAGGGAGCCGCGTTCCATGGGTTGGCGTGTTTCGTTTATTCATCTTTTGATTTGTAGTGGCCTCAGTCTCGCCATTGCTTCCTCAACCCATTTACCCCGGCTCGATGCTGTTGATTTCCAGCTGGAGCGTAATGCAATGGTGGAAGAGCTAACCGGTTTTTGGGGAGGTGGCGGCGTCACAGATAAACGTGTTATCGCTGCCATGCAAAAAGTACCGCGACATGAATTTGTCCCAGGTAACCAACGCGAACTGGCGTATGCAAATACACCCTTGCCCATCGGTTACGGCCAAACGATTTCCCAGCCTTTTATTGTCGCGTATATGAGTCAGATTGCTCAGGTTTCTGCAGGAATGAAAGTACTGGAAGTGGGCACAGGCTCGGGTTATCAGGCTGCCATCTTAAATGAGCTGACCGATCAGGTTTATAGCATGGAAATCATCACAGAGCTGGCTCAGCGCACCAAGGCATTGTTTAAAAAACTGGGCCTTAACCGTATCAACGCCATTGAAGGGGATGGTTATTACGGCTGGCCAGAAGCCATGGAATTTGACCGAATTGTCGTTACCGCCGCCGCCGCACATATTCCTCCACCGCTCCTGAAACAGCTTAAACCCGGCGGACGTATGGTGATCCCCGTCGGTCCACGTTGGGGTGGGCAGAAGTTGATGCTGGTGGAAAAAGAACAGGATGGCTCGAGTCGAACCCAATCTGTACTTGGGGTTATTTTTGTACCCTTGACCGGCGGCAGGAGTGAATGAAACAGCGTGAGCTGGTTGGTCTGGGAGCAGTGAGCGGTGCGGTATTAGGCTTTGAGGTATTGCTGACCAGGGTCATCGCCATTGAACATTGGCATCACCTTATGCCCGTGATAATTGCCATCGCTTTGCTTGGCTTTGGTATCGCTGCAAGTATAGCTTGTTGCCTGGTCAATGTGGTGATGGCAAAACCTAAGGGGCTACTGGCGGTTTGCGCCGGGCTTAGCCTTATCTGTTTTCCCCTCAGCTTTGTGTTGGCGCAACAGATACCCCTGAATATGCTGGCCTTGCCCTGGAATTGGCGACAAGGTATTTTTCTGCTGCTGTATGCGCTGTGTTTTTTGTTGCCGCTTTTGTTTGCCGCAAGTTATATCACTCTGGTTTTTATCCGCTGGCCTGAGCGAATTTCAGTAATTTATTGCGCTGATTTGCTGGGCGCTGGTTTTGGCGCGTTATGTGTCTGGTGGTTCATTGAAAATGATGCACTGAACTGGGCATTCTATAGTTGCCTGAGCCTGGTCTATATCGCGCTGTTTATTCAGTTACCGCATCGACTTAGCTACCTGAGTTTTGTGTTTTTCGCCGGTTTGATTTGGTGGCTTCCACTGAGTGGAGATATCGAGCCAAATCAGTTTAAAGAACTTCCCGTCAGGCTACAAGAGCGCGGCGCCCAAGTGATCTGGCAAGGGGATTCCAGTCAGTCCAGGATCACTGTGGTCGATAGTCCTGGGCAGCATTCTGCGCCAGGGCTGAGCCTTAATTCTGAACAAGCAGCGCCCAGGCAATGGCAGTTATTCAAAGATGGGGACAGCTCGCAGCCGTTGCTGCTCGATGGCGGTCAATATGGGCTGTTTGCCCAGAGTCTTGGCGCGGGACCTTATCTGTTGGCCAATAAGCGGCCCAGGGTATTGCTGTTTGGCAATAACCTGAGCTGGGATGCGTGGAATGCCCACTGGGCGCAAGCCGGAGAGCTGACTGTGGTCCATCCCAACTCAAGCTTGTTAGCAGTGCTTAGCGGCCAGCTTAGCGCTGCGTCTTTTTTGCCCGATAATACCAACCTAGTGGTCAGTTCACCTCGCCGATACATCACTGAGGATAAAACGTTTTTCGATGTTATTTGGTTAGATGCCAGTAGTCCCCAGGCTGGCGTGTTTGCCTCTAAGGTGAATTACCTGCTTACCCTCGAAGGACTCGATGCCGCGTATACCCACCTCAGTCCTTCGGGGATTTTGGTGATAACCAGCCGGCTGGGGTTGGTGCCACAAGGTGAGTTAAGAGTGATAAATACGTTAGCCCAGCTTGTTAAGGGTAAAGGCCTTAGCTTAGAAAGGCGGCTGGTGACCTTAAATGACTGGCATAGTGTCCATATTGTGCTGGGCAAGCAGGTATTTCCGCAAACAAGAGTTCAGGTTTTAGCGAGCTGGAGCCAGCGTTGGGCGTTTGATTTAATGGAATTTCCGGGGAGATTGAATGATAAAAATCCGGTATATCATTCATCAGCAATAGACAGAGGGCCGCTTATAGAAGCGCTGAGTCGCGCAGGGGATGTATTTACTCTGGGTTATGTGTTCGATATAAGTCCGGTGACCGATTCGAGACCCTATTTCTATCATGGATTTCGCTGGTCAACCTGGACTCAACTGAAAGCTCAGGCCGGCAGTCAGTGGCCACTTTTTGTCGAGTGGTCGTATTTGCTAGAGCTATTGGCTTTACCGACTGTTACTGCCTGCGCCGCATTGCTGATTTTCACGCCATTACTACTGGGTCCTACTCGACATCAGCTTAAATCTATTTCAGCTCCCGTTATTAGCTATTTTTCGGCCATAGGCTTGGGATTTATGCTGGTAGAAATCCTGCTGTTGCAGAAAGTACAGCTGCTGATGAACTCTGCGACGGATGCTTTCACCCTGGTAGTAACCGCTATGCTGACAGGGGCAGGGGTAGGGAGTTTATGCCTGGGGGCATTAAAATTAACTAGCAAGGTTCTTTTATTGTTGGCGCTTGGTGTTGGTGTTGGTGTACTGGTAGCATCAGCAATTATTGATGCTCTACTGTTGCTGCCCCCGCAATGGCCTGCATTTATCCGCTATTTGCTCCTTGGTTTGACCTGTTTTAGCCTGGCATTTGTGATGGGAATTTTCCTGCCGCAGGGCGTAGCCAGTATACGTAGCAGAGGACCTGGTGTTGTCGCATGGGCCTGGGGGATTAACGGGTTTGCTTCTGTACTCGGTGCTTTAGCCGCATCATTAATAGCCATGGACCTCGGCTTTTACGCCCTGAACCTATGCGCCGGGGTTTTGTATTTATGGGCTGCGTTAGTCAGCAGGAAGTTGGCAGTGGACGGGTCGGCATCAGCGCCCCGTCATTATCGGGCTTGACCCGATAATCCAGTGCCCTCACAGCCAGCACTCAAGCTAACCTGACCACGCCTATCCACAGCCGCTAGACCGAGATATCGGTCCGGCGAAGTGTTTCTGGGCGGGAATTAGTTTGATTGTGATCACGCTTAGACGGAGTCATTTACATATCTGCGTGACTAATATCATCATTTAATGCATTAACAGAATTAAAAATTTGACTTGGATCTCAAAAATAATTCTGGCATGTTTATACGCAAGAGGCGCAAGGTCGCGCCATTTGTATGCTAATACACTTTTTAGGGATGCCGTTGTATGAAAAGACTCGTTAGTTTACAGCAACAAATCGACTCCGTTGCCGTCCTTTTAGCCGCTGATGATCAACACAACAAACTCGCCTATTTCTTAATGGATTCGTACCGCGATTCGTTACGTCGAGAAATCAATTTCTTACGTGCCGGAGAACGCTTTTCCCGTTGCGCAGAGCACGATGACCGTATATTACCCGTATTGGAGCAAGTGAGCCTGCTGTTATGCGATAAACCCCTGGTGGATGATTTGCGTAAAGCCGATGAATGTATTCGTGTTCACCTGAATTCCTGTGCGTCACTTACTCAGGTTTATTAATATAACCGCTGAAAATTCGATCTTGTTTTCCGCTGTCCTTCAGGTATTTTAACCCGAGATCAAATTCCAACTGTAATTGTTTGTTTTTAAAAACCACAAAAGCCGGTTTTTTTTATACTGTGAGCGACTCTATATTGTTAAACGTGACGGCGGTGCTGGTGTCAGTTAACGAGTTATTTTCTTTAAAGTACAGGAAGATGTATTTATCCAGTAAGATGGTGTCATAGCGTTCCTTATAAAGTAACGCCACCTGCTTTTCCTGATCCCTTATCTCCCGGTAGGCTGGGTTGCTTCTGGTGAAACTCGTCCTCAAACAACAGATGAGCATTACGAAATGCCAGAATGGAATAGTGGCTTAGATCGGAGATGTCCTTGAGGTGAAAAGGGTTCATTTTCAGCGATATGACACTGGTGTGAAATTCCATCAGGGCTTTCGAATAGAAACCTTCAAGGACAGTAGATTCAACCATGGCATGGGCATCAACCTTGTCCAGGATAACCTTGTGATTGAGGCGAGCCAGGGAGATATAATTGGTTTTCAGGGTATGGCCCCTATATTTTAACGCCTCACGAACCAGATCTACGGCGATGCCTCTATCTGTCTCGGTAAACGTCCAGGGAGGTAATCCTTTGGGAAATGCAATGGTAAGCTCTTTTGTAAATAGTGAAGACTCGGGCAAACTTAATATCATCACGAGAGAGACATAGATAAGCCTTACCCGTGGTTGTTTTCCTCTCATCTTTGCTCGCTAAAAAACCTACTCCAGATAAGAAATATAAGACGTTCTGCGCGTTTTTTGTTTATTTTTACCCCAGGCTCAGCCATTGTTCTGAGGTAGTAAATTCACTCTGGGTCTGCGTGTCACAGGGTTGATATCCACCGCCACTGCGCAGCCATAACACGCGCCAATAACCGTCTGGACTTCTGTCACAAAATCAGCCGAATACTGGTCGATAGTCAGTTTAAGGTGCTTGTCTTCGAGGACTTAAAAGCGGCTAAATCGCGCGATGTTAAGTGCGGGCTGGCATTTGATGGAATCGTTTACCAAATACAAAGCATATCAAGCAGGTAAAGCGGTGTTTAAGGCGCCTGCGCCTCACACAAGTCAAGAATGTGCAAATTTCGGTCACATTCACCCTGATAATCGCAAATCTCAATCGGTGTTTATTTGCGTGCGTTGTGGACACATTGATAATGCTGACAACAATGCCAGCCTTGTGATAAAGAAACGAGCAATTAATCTGATCTTAGACACCTTCCATTGCCGCCGGAATTAAGAGAGAGGCGACGGCAAACCTGGCGTGTAAGCCAGACAAAAAATCCGCTGTTCCCTGATGTACCACGGATAAATCTACTCGCAGCGTCTTCCCAATCTTTTGACGAGTGACGTTTTTGTGAATCAATTGCTGGAAGCTGTGGTTTTCACCAGTGTTTCGTTTAGCTAAGGTCCTCCTGTACAGCTTTTGTCCCCGATCACAGCGGCGGGCCTGTTCCTGGTTCTCGCAGGATTCACTATTAAGTAAAAGCACCTGAAAATGTGGCCAATGAGTTTGGTTTTTTTGTTGGAATTGATATTCCATTTTTGGGACCGGTCAAACCTGGGTAACAGATTAAAATAGATCTGTGGGAGTCGAACCCATCTCAGGGATGAGATGTAAAGCGCATGGATGCACGTTCGGTGAACCTTGCTGGCACTTGCTTCGCCCTTTTTGCCTAAAAAGAGGCATCTGCTCCTTCAAAGACCGCAACTATGGTTACCTTTATTTCCGTGATCTGATGAGTTTCCCATTTTTCCTGTCGGGCAGGCCAGCAGGAAAAATCGGCGGAATTTTGTCAGCGAGTCGGCGTAAGGTCAAATATTATTTTGATATTGGTTAATTCTATCCGTTCCGGTTTATCTCCGTAACCCGGCTGGATACCTAGGTCACAGAGTGATAAAGAATTACACCAGGCTGATTAGCAACACAAGAATAAGAAACACCCCGAACACGAGAAGACTGGCGTAGCTTAACCACCGATAAATAGAAGACTCTTTAAACCTGGCTACCGAGTACAAGGTTGTCAGCAAAGTAACGCCGGTGGCGTAGCCAAACCCTTTGCCACTTTCCAGGGACATTAGCGGTGCCCAAAAAAGGGCGAACTTGTCACTAAATACCAGTGCGGCGCCCTGTACTTGTGGACCCAGAGCCAAATAGCTTTGTATACAGGCATATACAAACACCACCACAGAGATAACAAAAATAAGCGCCACCGCAATAGGGTGGGCGTTAAACCCGGAAAAACGAAAGTCTCTCAATGTGTCAAACCTGCAAGGGGATAAAGCCCGCTAGTATAACGCCGCCACTGATAAAGAAAAGGGCGAGAGCTGGCTCAGCTTTTTGATTCAATACGGCCTTTTCTGCCAGTTCGGCCTTTTTATTTGTCGCTGGCATTGCTATATTCGCCGATTGCGCGCCAACATGGCTCGACTCTGCGAGCCAGCATGATTATAATGTCGCGTCAAAAATTCCGTATGGAAGATTCCGATAGTATGTTTTTGAAGCAGGATGAGCCTGCTTTGAGTAATTCTAAAAGGTAATCAATACCTTTTATTGATAGAGAATTCGGCCAATAATGCCGAAAGGATTTGAGGTAAAAAAATGCAAGTTTCTGTTGAGACGACTCAAGGTCTGGAACGCCGCCTTACAATCACTGTTCCTGCGGATAACTATGACCAGGAATTGAAAAACCGCCTGCGTCAACTAGCTAAAACCCAGCGTATTGATGGTTTCCGTCCAGGTAAAGTGCCACCTAGCGTTATCGAGAAGCGTTACGGTAAAGCGGTTTCTCAGGAAGTAGCTGGCGAACTAATGCAGCGTAACTTCTTTGAAGCAGTAATCGCAGAAAAGCTAAACCCAGCGGGAGCTCCTGCACTTGAGCCTGCTGAGCGTACATCTGGCGAAGACTTCCAGTTTGTTGCTACTTTCGAAATCTACCCAGAAGTAGCATTGAAAGAGCTGGCTGATATTGAAGTAGAAAAGCAGACTGCTGCTGTAGGTGATGAAGATCTGGCAAAAATGGTCGAAACGCTACGTAAGCAGCACGCTACTTGGAATGAAGTAGAAAAAGCGGCTGCTGACGAAGACCAGGTAACTGTTGACTTTGAAGGTAAAGTTGACGGTGAAATATTTGAAGGCGGTAAGGCTGACGGCTTCAAACTGGTACTGGGCAGCGGTCGTATGATCCCGGGCTTCGAAGACGGTATCCAGGGTAAAAAAGCAGGTGAAGAGTTTGACGTGGAAGTGACTTTCCCAGAAGACTATCACGCAGAAAACCTGAAAGGTAAAGCAGCACAGTTCGCTATCAAACTAACGTTAGTTGAAGAACTGGAATTACCTGAGATCACTGAAGAGTTCGTACAGAAGTTCGGTGTGGAAAGCGGTGATCTGGAAGCGCTGAAAACCGAAGTTAAGAAAAACATGGTTCGTGAACTTGAGCAAACGTTGAAAAACAACGTGAAAGAGAAAGTGCTTGATGCACTGCTTGCTGCTAACCAAATCGACGTACCTAAGTCTCTGACTGATAACGAAGTAAATGTATTGCGTCAGCAGGCTATGCAGCGTTTCGGTGGCCAGATGGACCCTAAGAACATGCCTGAGCTTCCGGCTGAGCTGTTCGAAGAGCAAGCGATTCGTCGGGTTAAAGTAGGCCTGCTTCTGGGTGAAGTGATCAAGGCTAACGAACTGAAGGTTGACGATGCTCGCGTTCAAAGCATCATCGAAACCACAGCTTCAGCTTACGAAGATCCAAAAGAAGTGGTTGAGTACTACAACAATAACAAAGAAATGTTGCAAAATATTCAGAACGTAGCGATGGAAGAGCAAGCCGTAGAGCTTATTCTTGAAAAAGCGAAAGTGACTGAAAAAGAAGCAGCGTTTGATGAAGTTATGAACAAAGCGCAAGCTGGTGCTTAATCAATTTGACATATAGGCGTTGCTAACGCATATAATGGCCCGTATGAGTTTCATCGGGCCATTTTTTTTACAATAACCAAAGGCTTTCTATTTCCCTTGTATCTGGTTATTGACGTTTAAGGACAGCAGATTTTATGTCGATTCTGTACAATGATATGCCGCAAAACCCCATGAATGCACTAGTGCCTATGGTTGTTGAGCAAACCGCTAAGGGCGAGCGTTCTTATGATATATATTCTCGATTACTAAAAGACCGTGTTATCTTTCTGACCGGACCGATAGAAGATAATATGGCAAATTTGGTTGCAGCCCAGCTGCTGTTTCTGGAGTCTGAGAGCCCGGATAAGGATATTTTCCTTTATATTAACTCGCCAGGTGGTTCAATCAGTGCGGGTATGTCAATTTATGATACCATGCAGTTCATTAAGCCAGACGTAAGCACAGTATGTATGGGTATGGCCGCGAGCATGGGCGCCTTCCTACTTGCTGGGGGCGCGAAGGGAAAACGCCATTGTCTGCCTAACTCTAAGGTGATGATCCACCAGCCATTGGGTGGTTTCCAGGGGCAGGCTTCAGATATTGAAATTCATGCGCAAGAAATTATCCGGATCAAAAAGCGCATGAATGAACTGCTGGCTGAACACACGGGTCAGGAATATGATGTTATTGCCCGTGATACGGACAGAGATAATTTTATGACATCCCAAGATGCGGTTGATTATGGATTGGTAGATACTGTAATGGAACGCCGAGAATAGGCAATTTCCAGTCCAGTGAATTAAACTTTGAATAGAAATCGGAAAACTGGCATTTGCCAGGTTTTATAGTTAGGCAAATACCAGAATGATGAGGTTGAACAATGACAGATAAGCGCAAAGGAGAAGGTGATAATGGCAAGCTTCTTTACTGCTCATTCTGTGGCAAGAGCCAGCATGAAGTCAGGAAGTTGATTGCTGGTCCTTCTGTTTATATTTGTGACGAGTGTGTTGAGCTTTGCAATGACATTATTCGTGAAGAAATTAAAGAGATAGCACCTAAGAAAGAAGGCGATAGCCTTCCGACGCCACATGAAATTCGAGAACACCTGGACGATTACGTTATCGGTCAGGATCACGCCAAGAAAGTGTTGGCGGTTGCAGTATATAACCATTATAAGCGCCTGAGAAACGGCGACATTGCAGATGGTGTGGAGCTGGGTAAGAGTAATATCTTGCTGATCGGCCCGACCGGTAGCGGTAAGACCTTGCTTGCCGAAACCCTGGCCAGGTTGCTGGACGTACCGTTTACCATGGCGGACGCCACTACACTGACCGAAGCGGGTTACGTGGGTGAAGATGTGGAAAATATCATCCAGAAGCTGCTGCAAAAATGTGATTACGATGTTGAAAAGGCCCAGCGAGGTATCGTTTATATCGATGAAATTGACAAAATTTCCCGTAAATCCGATAACCCGTCTATCACTCGCGATGTGTCCGGTGAAGGGGTACAGCAGGCCTTATTAAAACTGATTGAAGGTACTATCGCCTCAGTTCCTCCTCAGGGCGGCCGTAAGCACCCGCAACAGGAATTCCTGCAGGTTGATACTTCCAAGATCCTGTTTATCTGTGGCGGTGCTTTTGCTGGCCTGGATAAGGTAATTGAGCAGCGTGTTCACACCGGATCCGGTATTGGCTTTGGCGCCACGGTAAAATCTAAAGATGACAGGGCGAGCTTGTCCGAGATATTTACTAAGGTTGAACCGCAAGATTTAGTAAAATATGGCTTGATCCCCGAGTTTATTGGCCGACTTCCTGTGGTCGCTACACTGACTGAGCTCGATGCTGACGCTTTGATCCAAATTCTGAAAGAGCCGAAGAATGCATTAACCAAGCAATATTCAGCGCTATTCCAGTTGGAAGACGTTGAGCTGGAGTTCAGAGAAGATGCATTGCAGGCCATTGCAAAGAAAGCCATGGAGAGAAAAACAGGTGCTCGTGGACTGCGCTCTATTGTGGAACAGGTGCTGTTGAATACCATGTATGATCTGCCATCCATGGCAGATGTGGCGAAAGTGGTGGTGGATGAGTCGGTGATTGGAGGCGAATCGGATCCTATCCTGATTTATCAAAGCAATGAAAGTCAGGTTGCATCCGCAGATTGATTAGCATTTAATCAGAATACCAAGGGGCCTGTGGCCCCTTTTTTGTTTTTTCATAAAAAACCCCGCCATAGCATTGAATCTCAAGTGATTACCCCAATATACTCCTCAGTAACAGGCCAAAAAAAAAAAGCAGAGAGGACAAAATGACTTTTGAGCGTTCAGAGCGCATTGAGATCCCTGTATTACCCTTGAGGGACGTGGTTGTCTATCCACATATGGTGATCCCACTGTTTGTCGGCCGTGAAAAATCAATTAGCTGCCTTGAAGCGGCTATGGATCAGAATAAGCAAGTATTGCTGGTGGCGCAGAAAGATGCGTCTACGGATGATCCTGATACAACGGATATGTTTGATGTTGGTACTATTGCCAATATTCTTCAGCTATTAAAACTACCCGATGGCACAGTAAAAGTACTGGTCGAAGGAAGCAAACGCGCCAAGATTGAGGAGTTTTCCGAGGGCGAAGAGTATTTCGTCGTACAAGCCAGTGTACTGGCCAGTGAAGAGATCGACGAGAAAGAAGAAGAAGTGCTGATCCGCAGTGCGGTAGGCCAGTTTGAGGGTTACGTTAAACTCAATAAAAAAATCCCCCCCGAAGTGCTGACCTCTGTCAGTGGTATCGAAGACGCGGCGCGTCTGGCCGATACCATGGCGGCTCATATGCCATTGAAGCTGGAAGATAAGCAAACGGTACTGGAAATCGCATCCGTGCCTGAGCGTCTTGAATATCTGATGGCCATGATGGAGTCTGAAATTGATCTTCTGCAAGTGGAAAAGAAAATCCGCAGCAGAGTGAAAAAACAGATGGAAAAAAGTCAGCGAGAGTATTATCTGAATGAGCAAATGAAAGCCATTCAGAAAGAGCTTGGGGAGCTGGACGAAGCGCCGGATGAATTTGAAGCGCTGTCCATAAAAATTGACGAAGCGGGCATGACGGAAGAAGGCAAGGAGAAAACCACTGCCGAGCTGAACAAGCTTAAGATGATGTCGCCTATGTCTGCCGAAGCTACCGTGGTGCGCAGCTATATCGACTGGATGCTAGGTGTGCCATGGAAAAAGCGCTCTAAGGTGAAGAAAGATCTGTCTAAAGCGCAGGAAGTCCTGGATAAAGACCACTTTGGCCTGGAGAAGGTAAAAGAGCGTATTCTCGAATATCTAGCCGTACAAGGCCGGGTTAATAAACTGAAAGGTCCTATCCTGTGCCTGGTTGGTCCTCCGGGGGTAGGTAAAACCTCCCTTGGTCAGTCTATCGCCAGGTCTACGGGGCGTAAATATGTGCGTATGGCCCTGGGCGGCGTGCGTGATGAAGCGGAGATCCGCGGACACAGACGCACCTACATTGGTTCAATGCCGGGTAAGCTTATCCAGAAAATGTCGAAAGTGGGGGTGAAAAACCCGCTGTTCCTGCTGGATGAAATCGACAAGATGTCCTCAGATATGCGCGGCGACCCGGGCTCTGCATTACTTGAGGTGCTGGATCCCGAGCAAAACAACAGCTTTAACGACCACTACCTGGAAGTCGACTACGATCTGTCCGACGTGATGTTTGTGGCGACGTCAAACTCCATGAACATTCCGGGACCTTTGCTGGACCGTATGGAAGTCATTCGTCTGTCCGGTTATACGGAAGACGAAAAGCTTAATATCGCCAAGCAACATCTGGTGGAAAAACAGATCAAACGTAACGGTCTGAAACCCGGTGAAATCGATATTGAAGACAGCGCCATCGTCGGTATTATTCGTTACTACACTCGTGAAGCCGGTGTGCGTAGCCTGGAGCGTGAAATTTCCAAGCTTTGCCGTAAAGCGGTGTTGAGAATACTGCTGAATAAAGAGCTGAAGAAAGTCGTGGTGAATATCGACAATCTGAAGGACTTCCTGGGCGTACGTAAATGTGACTTTGGTAAAGCCGAAGAGCAGAACCAAGTCGGTCAGGTCACAGGTTTAGCCTGGACGGAAGTGGGTGGTGATTTACTGACCATAGAAACTGCATCTATTCCGGGTAAAGGCAAGCTGACCTACACGGGTTCTCTTGGCGACGTGATGCAAGAGTCTATTCAGGCGGCGATGACAGTGGTTCGCTCGCGGGCGGATAAGCTTCGCATCAATAAAGATTTTTATGAGAAACGTGATATCCACGTTCATGTGCCTGAGGGCGCCACGCCAAAAGATGGCCCGAGTGCGGGTATTGCTATGTGTACCGCCTTGGTATCCAGCTTAACGGGCAACCCGGTCAGGGCCGACGTGGCGATGACAGGAGAGATCACCCTGCGCGGTGAGGTATTGCCTATTGGCGGCTTAAAAGAGAAGCTACTGGCCGCCCTTCGCGGTGGCATTAAGACTGTGCTGATCCCGTTTGAAAATAAACGCGATCTGGAAGAGATCCCGGACAATGTGAAAGAGGCGCTGGAAATAAAACCCGTGCGCTGGATTGACGACGTGCTGGAGATCGCTTTACAGGAAAATCCGGCAGGTTTTGAACCTGTTGACGTTAAAAAGAATGGCACTAAAAACTAGTGTCTTTCCCGCTGATTGGGCTGCGTCAGCAATTTGCCGTTAATTGCACGGTAAAAAGTTGACGACACGCAAATATAGCGGGAAATTAGGCTGATAATGCTTGCCAGCGGTCCGTGCTGGCAGTAGCCTAAGGCCAGTTGACAGTTCGTATGGTGCCTTCGACCATGGTCGAAACGGGCTGCCAAACGGTTGAAACTTAAATTTAAGCTTGTTATAAGATTCCTGCACCACTCCACCTGAAGGACTACAGGCGGTGGTAACAAGGAAAATTAAAAAGGGGATGAAATAGTGAATAAAGCTCAACTAATCGAGAAAATTGCAGAAGGTGCAGATATTTCTAAGGCGGCGTCTGGCCGTGCACTTGATGCATTTGTTGATTCTGTATCTGATGCATTAAAAGATGGCGACCAGGTAGCCCTGGTAGGTTTCGGAACTTTTGCCGTCAAAGAGCGCAACGCGCGTACCGGACGTAATCCTCAAACGGGTGAAACCATACAAATAGCTGCTGCTAAAGTACCTGGCTTTAAAGCGGGTAAAGCATTAAAAGAAGCAGTGAACACCTAAGGTCCGCCTGCAGTTAGCAGCGCAGAGAGCCGTCTGGCTCAACGAGAGACATAAGCGCATCGATATAGAAGGTGCGTTTTTTTATTTAAGCTTCACCTGAGATTAGAGAGAGAAGTTTTAACATGTTGGATAAGTTTCGTGAAAATTCTCAGGGGATTGCAGCCAAGATTGTATTGGGCGTAGTAATCCTGTCGTTCGCATTGGCAGGGGTAGGTGGCTACCTGGGTCGAACTACCGAAGTCGCAGCGGCTGTGGTTAACGGCGATGAAATCAGTCGTCAGGCGCTGGAAAGCGCCTATCAGAATGAGCGCTCCAGAATGGAAAGCCAATACGGAGAGACATTTGCGGCGCTGGCTTCTGACCCGAATTATATACAGCAAATTCGCACTAGTGTATTACAGCGTCTGGTGGCAGAGCGTCTGACGGACCAGGCTATTGCCGATCTGGGCCTGAGAGTTGGCGACCAACAGATTATTGAAAATATCCAATCCACTCCTCAGTTTCAGCGTGATGGAAAATTCGATAATGACACTTACCTGGCCGTCTTACGTCAGGCTGGTTATCAGCCAACCCAGTATCGCGATTCATTACGTCAGGACCTTTCCCGTCAGCAGCTGGTCACGGCTTATGTGGGTAGTGAAGTCAGCCTGCCTAATGAAGTAAACGCACTGCACCGTTTACAAAACCAGGAAAGACTGGTTAAAACGCTAACGGTTCCTGTTAGCAAGTTTGTTGCCGACATTGAAGTAACTGATGAAGAGTTGCAGACCTATTACGACAGCAACTTGCTGCAATTCCAGAGTGCCGAGAAGGTCAGCGTGGATTATGTTGAGCTGGATGCAGTTAAACTTGCCGAAAAAATTCAGCTCACCGATGAGGATGTAAAAGCATATTACGATTCTCATCAGGACAACTATAAACGTGCCGAGCGACGTCGTGTTGCTCATATCCTGGTCCAGGATGAAGACAAGGCCGCTGAGCTGCTAAAACAGCTAACAGAAGGCGCTGATTTTGTTGAGCTAGCTAAGACTAACTCTGAAGATACCTTCAGCGGTGAAAACGGCGGTGATCTGGGCTGGTTTGAGAAAGGCGTCATGGATCCTGCTTTCGAAGAAGCCGCCTATGTACTGGCTGCAAAAGATGATTTGTCGAATGTGGTTAAGAGTGAGTTTGGTTACCATGTGATCAAATTGCTGGACGTGGAGCAAAGTGAAGCAGCGCCTTTCGATGATGTGAAGGAAGAAATCGCTAGAACACTTAAGCAAGACAAGGCCATGGCTCAGTTTTATGAAGAGCATCAGCAGCTAAGCGAACTGGCGTTTGAAGTACCTGACTCATTGGACGAAGCGGCTGACGCCATCGGAGCACAAGTAAAGCACTCAGAGCTGTTCAGCAAGGCGACGGCAAGCGGTATTTTGGCTAATGCTCAAGTTATCAGACAAGCCTTTAGCCTGGACCTGAGAGAAGAGCAGGTGAACTCTGATGTGATTGAAATCACACCAGAACACATAGTTGTGTTGCGAGTGAACAAATATGAGCCGCAAAGCACACTGCCGCGCGAGCAAGTTGCCGAGGAAATTAAGGCAAAACTGGTTAACGATAAAGCGGCCATAAAAGTGGATGAGTACGTAGTTAACCTGATCGCCGAGCTTAATGAAAGCAAGGATATCAGCGCCGAGCTTGCTAAGTATGAGCTCGCTTTCGGTGAAGAGCAGACCCTGTCTCGTATGCAACCAGCTGACAACGCCGAAATTCTACGCGCCGCTTTTACTATGGTTAAGCCTGGTGAAGGTCAGGTAAGCCGTCAAAAAGTGGCTTTGAACAGCGGCGATATCGCCCTGGTTGAGTTAAACGGCGTGGTTGACATTACGGCGGACAAAGCTCCGGAAGAGGCTGTTCAGCAGCAATTGGCGACCTTAGTTGAAAGAAGTTACTCCGAAGCGGATTATAAAGCTCTGATAAGCCTGCTAACCAGCAAAGCGGAAATCAGCTATCCGACTAACGAATGATGATGGTCAAGATGATGTAACTAAACTATCATTCAGATAAATTTAGGGGCGGTTATCCGCCCCTGATAGATCAGGGACGTCTATGTATCATGGTAGGTTTGAATTTAACTCAGCAGTGAGTTTCGTCTGGTATAAATATGATAGCTAAAACAGTGTTAGTCATTGCTTTGTCTTCCGGAGTGATAGCCACTGGTGTGCTGGGATATGCCAGTTATTATGATTTTAAATTGGAAAGCAGGATTAGTGCGAACCCTTTGGTTGGAAAGTGGAAGTCGGATAAGAAGTTATTTGGCCAATACGAATACCTGGAATTTTCTGAACAGGGCATAGTGAATGCCAAGCGCTTTTATGCCGCAGATTATGAGATAGATGGTAAGTTTGTGAATGTGATTGGCAGGATTGAAACCGTATCATATAAAGTGATTAACCCCGATCTTATCCAACGTAAATTCCCCAGGGTCGGGCGCATCCGCTACAACCGGTTGTAGCTGCATATCTCATTCAGTGCTTCGCTTTTAGATTGCTGTTATAGCAAATTCACCTCAGTATGTTTTCTTTCTTCAATTGTTCTTGATAGTGGTACCTAGTGTGTTTGTTTCTGAATATGCAGACCGGCTCATGAAAGCCTGTATATAAACTATGGAGGCAGTTGAGATCACAGGTTTATGCACTATTTGTGGCTACTGGTAATTTGTGGGATAGGTTGGCCCTTTATGGTCGACGCAGGGGATAAAAACCTGCATTTTGCGCTCTTCACCCAGCGCGAAGAGAGAGACGCCTTCTGGGGACCTACGGAGGAATTTGCAAAAGCGAGTCAACAACAGCTTAATGTCAAAATCAGCGTCTATTATGCTCGACGCTCCAAGCAACGTATGTTGGATAACTTGAAAATAGCAAAGGCGGATGGCGTCGATGCGGTGATATTTCCAAACCTTACCAGTGTGGCTTACGATCTGATCCGTCGAGCAGAGTTATTGAAGCTTCCCGTTTTACTGTTTAATGCAGATATTGCTGATAAATACCGGCGGTTAGCTGGGTATCCGCGAGAGAAATACAGCTTTTGGCTGGCCAGTCTAATGCCAGATGAGCAAGAAGCGGGGTACATATTAGGTAAGGCACTGATAAATAGGGCGCGAGAGCTTGGACTACAGGACAGCAGTGGTTTTGTAAATCTGGTGGCGCTAAATGGCATAATGAAGGATAGTCTCGGCAGTTTGCGCTTTAATGGGCTTGAACAAGCCGTTGCCGAAGACAGTAAAGTCAACTTGTTAGCGTCCGTTCAGGCGGATTGGGAGCAAGATACAGCCAGACGTCACGCCGGTTACCTAACAAAGATGTATCCGAATATTCACGTTTTTTGGGCTGCCAGTGACTTGATGGCCATAGGTGTCAGTGAGGGAATGAGGCAGAGCGGGCTGGTGCAGGGAAAAGACTATTGGACCGGTGGTATCGATTGGTCGAGCTCTGGACTAAAAGCTGTAAAAGAAAAACAGATCCACATCAGTGTGGGCGGACATTTTATGCTGCGTGGGCTGTTATCTTGTTACACGATCATTTTCACGGTAAACCTCTGGATGATAAAGACAGCTATCGTTATGTTTCTAAAATGACCTTGCTAGATATAAGTGACGTTGAACTACTCATGTCCAGGATCACGTTTGGTGACTGGTGTGATGTGGATTTTCGCCAGTTTTCTAAGCTGTTTAATCCAGACTCTAATCAAAACCTTCCCGACCCTCAGAGGGTGCTAGAGCAGTTACGTGTAGCTGAACGTTTCAAATGACACTGGTTATTTCTTAAATTGGGTAAAGTGACTCTGCAATAAGCGCTTGGTGATATCATGCTGTGGGTTGTTAAATATCTCCTGAGTTTCGCCGTGCTCTACTACTACCCCTTCATGCATTACCATGACATTATCGCTGATATGTTTCACCATACCCAAATTGTGAGCTACAAAAATAAAACCTATTTGCCGCTCTTGCTGTAACTTGAGTAGTAGGTTTACGATTTGCGATCTTACCGATACGTCCAGTGCAGCCAGTACTTCATCCGCCACCAGTATTTTTGGCTCCAGGATCATGGCCCGGGCGAGGGCGACTTTTTGTTTCTGGCCGCTGGAAATCATCTGCGGATAATAATACGCATGGTCGGGTAACAGCCCCACCTGGCGCAGTGCATCTTCTACTTTCTGCTGTCTTTGCTCATCGGTTAGATCTGTATTTAACGCCAGTGGCGACTCCAGGATCCGGCCGATGCGGGATCTGGGGTTCAGTGAGGTATTGGGATCCTGAAATATCATCCTAATTAGGCGGCAGCGCTGGGCGTGGTCGCCGTCGCGCATTTGCTCCCCGTTGACATATATGGTGCCTGTGGTTGGTGTAATAACACCGGCCAGGGCTTTTGCCAGGGTGCTTTTACCTGAGCCACTTTCTCCTACCACTGCCAGGGTTTTTCCCCGCTCGAGTTCAAAGCTGGTGGGTGCAAAGGCGGTTTGCATTTTTCTCCGGAAAAAGCTGGAATGCTGGCTATAGCATTTACTGAGGTTTTTTACACTGAGCAATGCTGTCACTTTTTCCCGACCTCTTTGAGATTTAACGGATAAAGACAGCTAAAACTAATGAGGCTGTTAATGATAATTAGGGCGGTCACTTTTTCCCGACCTCTTTGAGATTTAACGGATAAAGACAGCTAAAACTAACGAGGCTGTTAATGGTAATTAGGACTGTCACTTTTTTCCGACCTCTTTGAGATTTAACGGATAAAGACAGCTAAAACTAATGAGGCTGTTAATGGTAATTAGGACTGTCACTTTTTTCCAGCCTCTTTGAGATTTAACGGATAATGGCAGCTAAATTGATGCCCTTTAATCAAGCTCGCTCTGGGCATCTCCACACACTTTCGTTGTGCGTTCGGGCATCTGGGGCCGAGCCGGCAACCGATGGGTAAGTGTTGGATGGCGGGTATGCTGCCTGGCAAAGCGTAGAGCTGGCTTTTATGGGTTAAAGTGCCGGCAAAGTCCGGAACGGCCTTTAGCAAGGCTTCAGTATACGGGTGCTTTGGAGAGTTTATCACCTGGGCCCGACTACCTGACTCCACCGTCTGTCCACAATATAGCACGGTGAGCCGGTCCGCCAGGTTGGAGACACTCTCTATGTCGTTACTTATCAAAAGTATACTGGTGCCATTTACCTTGTTCAGTTTATCCAGCAGACGAAATATTTGGACCTGGGTGGTGGTTTCCATTGCTGCTGTGGGCTCATCGGCGATAAGTAACCTGGGTTTGTTGGCGATGGCCATGGCGATCATGACTTTCTGGCACAGGCCTTCCGATAGCTCGTGAGGGTAACTGTTAAGCACTTGGTGGTGGTTTTTTATTCCTACTTTATGCATTAGGGCGATGGATTGCTTTTTTCGCCATTGAAAACGCTGCCAGAACTGGCCATGAAATGCGTCTACCGGAATTGATTCTTCGATTTGTGCGCCAATTTCTTCAGATGGATCCAGACAACTGCTGGGCTCCTGAAAAATCATCGCAATTTCCCGACCCATTATATTTCGCCGTTGTCGTTGGGTCAGGGTGAGTAAGTCAAGGTCCCCTAATCGCATACGATCCGCCTGGACGCGTAAATTGTCTTTGCAGATACCAAGAATTGCTTTTGCAATCAAGCTTTTTCCAGAGCCGGACTCGCCAACCAAACCACGGATTTCCCCTTCTCCCAAGGTCAGGCTGACCTTATCAACTGCTTTATAGATGCCCTGAGGGGTTTCAATCTCAATACTGAGGTTACGTACATCGAGTAATGGCATTACTCCATACCTCCTAAAATGGCTTGTCGCAGCCCTTCACCCACGACGTTGACAGTAAGTATGGTAAACAGTATGGCTAGGCCGGGTAGGGTGACGGTCCAGGATGCCATAAACACCAGCTCCATGGTATCCGACAGCATAGCGCCCCATTCAGGTAGTGGTCGCTGCGCGCCTAAGCCTAAAAAGCCCAGCGCTGTGATATCCAAAATAGCGGAGGTGATCGCCCGGGTTGTCTGGCTGACCAGGGTTTCCAGAATATTTGGCATAACCCCGTAACGTAAAATACGATAGTTGGTCGCTCCATCCAGTTTGATGGCGACAATATATTCCTTGCTCAGTTCGTCATCGACGGCGCGATAAACGGCGCGAATAAATTGTGGCGTCAGGGCCAGAAATATCGCCATTAGTGCATTAAAATAACCTGGGCCTAAAATGGAAATCAGGATAATGGCCAACAAGAGTGAGGGAATGGATAACAGCGTATCGAGTAAGTGATGCAAAATGCTGGCTTTTACACCTTTGCTGATACCACCTATGATACCGACTAAGGTGCCCAGCAGCATAGCGGGTACTACCACCAGCAAGGCTCCGCCAAATGTCAGTTGGGCGCCGTAGATTAACCGGGAAAAAACATCTCGTCCCAGATCATCGGTACCCAGGAAAAAATCAACTTCACCCTCTGGTGACCAGGACGGGGGTTGCAGCAAAGCCGACGGACTTTGAAAATCCATGGCGTAGGGCGCGATAACAGGGGCAAACAAGGTCACCACAAATATCACGATAAGCGCCCATAGGGCAGCCATTGCTATGGTGTTTTTCTGGAACACTAACCAGGAATATTCAGTTGGCGAGAGGATCTTCTCTTCGCTAAAAACTTTAGGTCCTGGCATAAAGCGCCCTGCGTTTTAGTGGGTAAATAAGGGTAAAGAAGAGGTCGGTAAATACGCTGGCTAATAAAACAAAAGAAGCCACCAATAAGAGACCTCCCTGAATTGCCGCATAATCATTTTGCCCAATACTCTGTACTAGCCAGGGACCAATGCCTGGCCAGTTGAATACTGTTTCTGTGATCATGGCTGTGGTTATCACGCTGCCAAACTGTAAACCAAGCACGGGGATCACCGGGGGCAGTGCATTTCTCAGTGCATGGCGAAGGACGATTTCCCACTTGGAGAGTCCCTTGGTCAGCGCGGCCTTGATGTAGTTTTGTTTCATTACCTCCCCTATGGTGTAACGCACTTCGCGAATGACCTCTGTGGTGGGCACAGTGGCCAGTACCAGGGTGGGTAGAGCAATGTGGCGCAGGGCATCTTTAAATGCATCCATGGCGTAGATGTCATCGCTGAGCAGAGTATCCACCAGAATAAATCCGGTTACATTGGGTATTTCATATAAGAGGCCAATACGACCCGAGACGGGAAACCAACCCAGTTGCAGGGAGAAAAAGATCACAGTGAGCATCGCCAGCCAGAAGGCAGGCACCGAAACGCCTAACAGGGTGATGGTCATAATAGTGTAATCAACTGGGCCGCCACGGCTAAGACCCGCCAGGGTGCCAAGTGGTACGCCAAAAAAAATCGAGACGACAAACGCAGTAAAGCACAGCTCTAACGTGGCGGGAAACACTCTGAGTATATCTTCCATCACGGGGCGGCCCGATACGCTGGAAACTCCCAGGTCGCCGGACAACAAGGAAAGTAGATAGGGTGGATAATCGGACAGAAAGCTATTGTCAGCCGAGTTGAGCGCAATTTGTTGTTGTAGAAAAAATGCAATAAAGCTTAACAAAAACAGGGTAATAACCAGTAAGTTTATGCGTCTTATAATATAAATCAGCATCTGATCACTTCCGGTAAGCATTGGCGAAATTAACACCACTAAAAGGTGTTGAGGAAAGGCCGCCGACATCCTTTCGGTGAGCTTGAAGTCTTAACGAGTGCGCTAAGGGTAATAATGGCATTTCTTCCCTGAGTAACTCTTGCAGCTCATAGTAGGCGCGGATCCTCGGTACCATACGTGGAGTGGTGATGGCTTTGCTCAGTAATACTTCCGTGTTCTGATCGCACCACAGGCTGGCATTGCTGCCAACCTGAATGGAGGTGCAGCCGAGCTGTGGCCGGAAAAAATTGTCCGGATCATTGGTGTCCGCAAGCCAACCCAGTAATACTGTGTCGTGTTGGCCCATGGCAATTTTTGTTCGCATGGTTTGCCAGTTCATAGTAAGGATGGACGAGCCGACACCCACAGCGGCCAAATCAGCCTGAATAAGTTCAGCAGTTTTAAACGAATTTGGATTGTACAGACGTGCACCGCGGGGCGCCCAGATACTAATATGAAGATCTTTGACGCCAGCTTGCTCAAGCAATTCGCGGGCTTTATCCGGGTTGTATTCGTAATCTGTGACATTCGGGTTATATGCCCAGGAAACGGGCGGCAAAATACTATTTGCGATAACCCCAGTATTGTAATAGACGGCTTGTAGTATGGTCTTGCGATCCACCGCCATGGACAGGGCCTGACGGACCTTACTATTGTTTAGCGGCGGTCTTTTGGTATTAAAGGCCCAAAACGCCACATTAAGCCCGGTTTGCACGTTAACCAACAATTCGGGGTTATCAGAAATGACTTCAACCTGACTGGCTGCCGGATAGGACATCACATCACACTCTTTAGTGAGTAACTTGGATAAGCGGTTGGAAGGACTAGGCGTAATATCGAATACAATCTGCTCCATGGGAGCGCCACCTTGCCAATAACCCCAATGCCGCTCGTATCGAATGTAATTGTCTTTGCTGTAGTCTTTTAGTTTAAACGGGCCGGTGCCGATAGGTTGGTGGTCCAGTTGCTCGGGTTTCTCGCTGGCCTGGAGTTGCCGGGCATACTCTGCCGAAAGCACGACCGCAAAATCCGTGGCGAGGTTAGCGAGAAAAGAAGCGTCTCTGCGACTGAGAACAAACTCTACTTCATAGTTGCCCACTTTTTTTATTTCTTTTATCAGGCTGCTCAGTTGTACATTTTCAAAGAAAGGGTAACGCCCACCGGATACCTTGTGATAGGGGTGAGCCGGGTCGAACAAACGGCTGAAGCTAAACACAACGTCATTCGCATTCATGTCTCTGGTTGGGGTGAAATAGGGAGTAGTGTGAAATTTAACCCCTTTTCTCAGGTGAAACACGTAATGTTTCCCATCTTTGCTGACGTTCCAATGGCTGGCGAGGCCTCCCACCAGTTGCTGGGTAACCGTATGTACGGACACCAGGCGGTTATAGAGTTGGGTGGATGTGGCGTCCAGCGTTGCCCCTGTGCTACTGAGTTGCGGATTAAACGTTTCCGGGCTGGCTTCCGAACAGTAAACTAGCCCTTTATTACGTATGCTGGTGGGCTCTTCGCATCCTATTAGCACAACGAGTGAGACAAATATTAAATAATAAGACTTCATGACCAAACACTATAGACCTTCACTGTCTAAATGTAACATTTGCGGCCTTGCTAACCAACTAATAGACTTGAATTTCTTGCTTCATTTTACTCCCCGCAGCATCGTAGTCTGTAGCTTTAACGCCACAGAGAAAGCTTAACTCATTAAAAAGAGCAAACAATGAACTTAGTAAAGGTGTCCTGAGAACTAATCCAGCAGCTCGTACTTGCGTAACATACCTCTGAGTTGATGGTAACTGAGCCCCAGAAATTCTGCTGTTTTTTTCTGGTTGAACTGCGCGCTTTTCATGGCTTGTTTGATCAGGTCAACTTCAAATGATTCGGTGTGAGCCTTAAAATCAAGTGGAAACTCGTGATCCACTGTAGCTGATGTGGTTAGCGGACGCGGCCGCCACGGGGATTCAAAGGGGTCGATAACGAGTTGACGCAAGGCGATGCTGGGATTAGCCTGGCGGTAAATGCTGCGCTCTACACAGTTTTTTAATTCGCGGACATTACCCGGCCAATGATAGCTAAGCAGTTCCTGCTCCACCTGGCGGCTGAAGCCACAGAAAAGTTCGTAACCCAGCTCCTGGGTGATCTTTATGGCGAAGTGTTCCGCCAACAGGTGAATATCTTCTTTTCTTTCCCGTAGCGGTGGCAAAGAGATAACATCGAATGCGAGACGATCGAGTAAGTCATAGCGGAATTTACCTTGCTCAGCCAGTTGTGGTAGATCTTCGTTGGTGGCGCAGATCAGGCGCACATCGGCAGATAGCGTGCGGCTTCCGCCCACCCGTTCGTAGCAGCCATATTCGATGACGCGCAAGAGCTTTTCCTGTACCAATAACGGTGCGGTAGCGAGCTCATCGAGAAATAGGGTTCCCGCTTCTGCTCGCTCAAAGCGGCCCTGGTGGCGCTTACTGGCGCCGGTAAACGAGCCGGTTTCGTGGCCAAATAATTCGGAGTCCAGCAAGTTGTCATTTAACGCCGCACAATTTAAGGAAAGGTAGGGGCCGTCCCAGCGAGAGGAGAGGTAATGTAAACGTGCTGCAATTAGTTCCTTACCCGTGCCGCGTTCTCCGATCACCAGCACAGGTTTATGCAGCTGGGCAGCCTTGGAAACATGCTCCAGTACTTCCAGAAATGGATTAGACTGCCCGATCAAGTTATCCTGAAATTGTTCCTTTTTCATCACTTAGCCAATTTAACTAATTGTTGGTCTATTTAATCACTAATGGTTAGCTATAGACAAGGGTCTAATTTTAATTTCAATAAAAACAGTTTGTTAGCTTGGTTGTTTTTCTGGCACAGAGATTGCTGTTAGATAGTTATAGAGGTAACTTATGGCACTGGTAACCGGTTAAGCCGACAGTTTTAATCGAAAACAGTCCACTCGGTAAATAACAGTAGTTGGAGTAATTATGGGCATTTTTTCAAGATTGGCAGACATAGTAAACGCGAACATCACCTCATTATTGGACAAAGCGGAAGATCCGGAAAAGATGATCCGGCTGATCATCCAGGAGATGGAAGACACCTTGGTGGAGGTACGTTCTACATCAGCCCGGGTATTGGCGGAGAAAAAAGATCTCGCGCGTAAAGTCAAACGCATCGAAGCGAAGCAGGAAGATTGGCAAAATAAAGCGGTGCTGGCCATTAGTAAAGATAGGGAAGACTTAGCGAAAGCTGCGCTGATGGAAAAACAGAAGCTGGCGGAGCTGCATACCAGCCTGATGCGCGAAGCGGATGTGATAGAGCAAAGTCTGAACAAATTGTCGGAAGAGGTATCACAACTTGAACAGAAGCTGCAAGATACAAGGGCGAGACAAAAGAGCATTCAATTGCGTCAACGCGCTGCATCTGGCCGGTTAGATGTGAAAAAGCACCTGGATAGTCAAAAAATGACCAAGACCATGGAGCGTTTTGACCAGTTTGAACGCCGTATCGATGAGCTTGAGGGTGAGGCGGATGCGTTTGATATGGGAAAAAGCAAAAGCCTGGATGATGAGTTTGCTTCCCTCGAGGTAGATGATGCCATCAGCAAAGAGCTGGCGGATCTTAAGAAGAAGATTAACAAAGATTAACCTGCTGTATGGTCCGGCTTGGCGTAAGATCCTGGGTATCAACACGCTTGGCCCAAGGTCTTGAGCCTTGTATAGATATGATCAGGAAACAAATTTAAGGAGTTAAGGTGAGTGATATGATGGCATTGATGATTGCACCCATTAGTATCTTTTTGGTAATTGTTGCCCCCCTTTGGTTAGTACTGCACTACCGCAGTAAACGCCAGCTAAGCGAAGGGCTGTCTGTGGATGAAAAGGAGCAATTAACTCAATTGATCGACCGGGCGGAATCCATGCAGGACAGGATCAACAGCCTTGAATCCATTTTGGATACTGAAGTCCCAAATTGGAGAGCAAATTAATGTCTAATTTTATTGACCGGGCGGAATCCATTTTGGATACTGAAATCCTCAACTGGAGAGCAAATTAATGTCTTGTTCTAAGCGAAGCGGTAGTCTTTATCGTAACCCCAGGCGCGGAAAAGTGGCGGGTGTGTGCGCCGGGCTCTCAGAGTTCCTGGGCATGGAAACCTGGTTGGTTCGTATTATTGCCATTAGTATTTTCGTATTTAATTTTGGTTTGGCGGCGCTGGCTTATGGCGCCGCCTGGTTATTGCTGGATAAAAAACCTAAGTATGCAGATCCGGCAAGGGAGACTAAATCTGAATATGGCAAAGATGGCATCCATGTTAAATCCAAGGTGTGGCAGTCAGGAGAATTGCCTAAGCAAGTGATCCCTGATCTAACCAAACAGTTTGATGGCATGGATGCGAAGTTGACACAAATGGAAAAAGTGGTCACCTCCAGAGAATTTAAGCTGAATCGAGAATTTAATCAGCTATAAGGATACCGCTAACTACAACCCCAATGTGGTTAAAAGTGACTGGTAGTAATCAGGTATCCTATTGAAGTATCGACTTAGGCAAGGTTAAAAATGATTACATTCCTTTTTTTTGCAGTTGCTATTATAAGTATCATTATTTGTCAGCAAGTGGCCAGGAAGAAAAGATTAAACCCGTCATTTTGGATTGTTATGGCGCTACTCTTTGGCCCGTTGGCAATCCCTTTTGTTTTAATGTCAAAACCGAAATGACCCTGTCTCAAGCGTTTTCTTGCCACGGGCACTCTGTTTTTCATATATCTAGAATTTCATTTACACCGGGAGTTTAATTAGCTATCACTATGCCCCTATCCGCTAAGATAAAATCCGCCCTGGGAAAATGTCAGCATAAAGCCCAGGAGTTGGTAAACATCAGTATGGACCAGCACGTCAGGCTGGCTGTAACCGGCTTAAGTCGAGCCGGTAAAACCGCTTATATTACTTCACTGGTTAACCAGTTGTTGCAAACCCCAGGGGTTGAGCATATGCCGTTATGGGACGCCGCCCGAGAGCGGCGTTTGTTGGGCTGTAAGCGGGTGCCGCAAAACAACTTTCATATACCCAGCTTTCAGTATGATCAGGCGATGGAACAACTGGGAGAAAATCCACCACGATGGCCAGAGCCAACATCTGGAGTCAGTGAAATCCGTTTATTACTGCGCTACCGGCCAGAGTCTTTTGTCAGGCGCCATTTGTCCGATACCGCCAACCTTACATTGGAAATTGTCGATTACCCCGGGGAATGGTTACTGGATTTGCCTCTGTTACAAATGGATTACCTGACCTGGAGCGAGCAGATTGCCAGCAACCTGGAACAGGGACCCAGGGCTGAGTTAGCAAAGGAGTGGTTAGGTAAGGGTGACCTGTTGGACCCTTTCGCCATAGCCGATGAAAAGTCCATTAATGAAGTCGCGGAGTTATATACCGACTATTTGCATCGGTGTAAGTCGCAGTTGGGACTGCACCTGATCCAGCCCGGCCGGTTCGTTTTACCCGGCGAGCTGAAAGGTGCTCCCATGCTCAGCTTTATGCCGTTTGTTTGGTTGCAAAAGTATGACAGGAAAACCTTGTTGGCGGCGGCAGTGGATACCAATTTTGGCATGCTGAGCGCGCGCTTTGAGTACTACAAGGAACATGTGGTTAAAGGGTTTTACCACGAGTATTTTGCCAAATTTGACCGCCAGGTGGTGTTGGTTGATTGTCTGCAACCCTTAAATGCCGGTCCTGACAGCTTTAATGATATGCAACAGGCCATAGCGCAGATCATGCAGAGCTTTCACTATGGTAAGTCGGGTTTGTTAAAGCGTTTGTTTTCCCCGCGCATCGACAAGCTGTTATTTGCCGCCACAAAAGCAGACCATGTGACGCCGGAGCAGCACGATAACCTGGTGTCACTGCTTTCTCAGCTGGTGTTTGAAGGCAAAAAAAATGCCAGCTTCGAAGGCATAGAGACTCAGGCCCTGGCCTTGTCAGCAATTAAGGCAACGGCGTCGGGAAAAGTACCTTACCAGGGAGGAGAAATGCCCGCCATTCGCGGTTTTTGCCAGGAAAAAGGTGAAATCTTGACGCTCTTTCCAGGTGAGGTGCCAGCCAAACTACCTGGCGCGGAATACTGGCAAGAAACAGGTTTTAACTTTGTCGCATTTCAGCCCGAAAAGCTCGAAGGTGGCAGTCTACCGCATATTCGAGTGGACCAAAGCCTGGAATTTTTACTGGGGGATAAGTTTTAAATGCAAGCCAAACCTAAGTCACAAATCGTCTTCGATAACGAACCAGAGAAAGTGAATGAAAGCTTGTCAAAGCGTCAGGATTTTAGCGAAATGGCGTCGTTCGAGTCTGATCCCGCCCCGGCGGAGCAACTGCTGGAACAAGCCATAGTACCGAAAGGTCGCACTAACCTCTGGTTGAAATTCGGGTTAACTGGCGCCTTTATCATGGCGCTGTGGGAGCTGGGGCAATGGCTTATTAGCGGCTTTGATTCGTCACCGGTCAGCGCGGTCATATACAGTGTTATCTCTGTGTTGTTATTGATTGCAGTGTTCGGCTCTCTGCTAAGAGAGCTGGGAAAGTTAAGCCGGTTGAAGAAAACCCAAAAACTCCGACATCAGGGCGAAGGATTACTGGACAGTGGCGATAATGAACAGGGGGTGTTGTATTGCAAACAACTGGCGGCCGCTGCCGGGGTAAAAGAGACACAAGAATACAAAAACTGGCTGGCTCAACTGAGCGATGCCCACAATGATCGTGAAGTACTCACCCTTTATAGCCGGTTGGTGCTGGCATCTCTGGATGTGAAAGCGAAAAAAGAAGTGGCCAAGTGGTCAGGGGAGGCCGCTTTGCTGGTGGCAATCAGTCCTCTGGCGGTGATGGATATGCTGATTATTTTGTGGCGTAATACCAAAATGGTGGAGTCAGTCGCCGGTATATACGGGTTGGAGCTGGGTTATTTGAGTCGCCTTTCCCTGTTTAAGATGGTGCTGTTTAATATGATTTATGCTGCAGGAGCTGAAGTGCTGGCGGATGTCGGGGCGGATATGCTGGGTGCGGAGCTGACGGGTAAAATTTCCGCCAAAGTCGCGCAAGGTATCGGTGCTGGTTTGTTAACGGCGCGTCTTGGGTTTAAATCCATGGAGCTGTGTCGTCCCATGCCCTGGCTCGAAGATGAAAGGCCAAAATCCAGCCACATTCGTCATTTATTGCTGAAAAAAATAAAGACAGCCCTGGCAGCCAGGTAATTTTTAATGATGGGCCTGTGTAATAAGGTTTTTTAGCATTCCAGGATAGATAACAGTGTTTCTCGGTATGCCGTGAACAATAGATGGGATCAAAAATTCCAGCCAGTTTGTGGAAATTAGTGGACAAGCTGCGTAGCTTTGCTTTGCTCAATATATAAGGGGAAGCAAGTGGGGCGGCGTGATGGGAAAGTACCAATATATTGCCAGGCAGCCAAATAGTGACGGTTTTATCGAGTACAGCCAGGAAGAGAATAAAACCTGGCAACTACTCATTGAGGCGCAGGAAAAGAACTTGCCAGGCCGGGCCTGTGACGAATACCTGGCTGGTCTGGAGCAGCTAAATCTACCGAAAGATCGCATTCCGCAGCTGGACGAAATATCCGCGGTATTATTGAAAGCCTCGGGCTGGAGGCTTGCGGCTGTCCCTGCGCTTATCGACTTCGACCATTTTTTTGCCTTGTTAGCCGACCGCCAATTTCCGGTGGCCACGTTTATCAGACGGCGCTGTGATATGGCGTATTTGCAGGAGCCGGATATATTCCATGAAATATTTGGTCACTGTCCTATGCTAACTCAGCCAAAGTTCGCCGCTTTTACCCATAAATACGGCGAGCTTGGTAAAAAAGCAAATAATGAAGAGCGGGTATTCCTGGCGAGGCTTTACTGGTTTACGGTGGAGTTCGGCTTGTTACAGACTTCGCAAGGGCTAAGAATTTATGGCGGCGGGATCCTTTCCTCACCCAAGGAAACCCTTTACGCCATGTCCGGACAGGCTGACATTGAGCCTCTGGATATTATCAATGTATTCAGAACCCCGTACCGCATCGATCTATTGCAAAGTGTGTATTTCTTAATAAAAGATATCGATGAGCTATTTCGCCTGTCTAAGTTAGACCTTAGCGACTACGTCAGGCAGGCCCGGCAGATGGGACTTTTTACTCCCAGGTATGCAGTGGGGAGCTGAGATATATTTGCCCTGGCTGAAGCACACGAAGCGCATCGGAAGATGGAGCAGAAAATAGCCGGAAATGGCTTGCTATCCCGATCCAGTTTCCGAAAATGGGCGATGTCATTGCTAGTAGTTGATTGATATTTATGAGTATGTTGCCAGCATACGGCGCTGGTAGTCGAGATCCTCAGGCTGTATTATCCTTTAATTAAGGGATAATAATTGGTAGTAAATCATGCGATTGGAAGTAATTTGTCAGGATAGAGTGGGTCTGACCTATGAAGTTCTGAATAAATTGGTAGAGCATAATATCGATCTTCGAGGGATTGAAATTGATCCTGAAGGTAAGGTATTTCTGAATTTCCCCCAATTAGCGTTTTCCGAGTTCCAACATTTGATGCCTGAGCTGCGCCGTATCGACGGGGTCAGGGATGTCAAAACCATTAATCATATGCCGTCCGAACAAGCCAGCGTAGAAATTCATACCCTGCTTAAGGTGATGCCCGATGCGGTCTTTTCTATCGATACCAAGAGCCGCATTACCTTAGCTAATGAAGCTGCCCAGAAAATTACAGGTCTGGAGGAAAAGAAGTTGTTGGGGCAAAGCTTAGGCCAATTTGTCTCTGGGTTTTCCTTTTTACGTTGGCTGGAAAGTGAAGAGGTATTACCGCAAACCCAGAAATTACGTATAGGCGATGAAGATTATCTGGCGGATATTCTATCCATCGAGCTGACTGACGATGATATTCAGGTGCTGACCGGAGCTGTAGTGGTGCTTAAATCCGCCACCCGGGTGGGTTTGCAATTTCAAGCGCTAAAATCTCAGCGGCAACAGGGTTTAAATGGATTGTTGGCCATCAGTCCTAAAATGAAGCAGCTGGTGACGCAAACGCGACGTCATGCCTTGTTGGATGCACCATTACTGATACAGGGTGACACAGGAACGGGTAAAGAGGTGCTGGCGAAAGCTTGCCACCTATCCAGTCACAGGGCGAGCAAGGCATTTACTGTTATTAACTGCGCCGCATTTCCAGATGAAGCGGCGGAAGACGAATTGTTTGGCAGTACAGGTCGCATTGGTTTAATTGAACAAGCTAATGGTGGCACCCTGTTGCTGGATGACGTCAGTGAGATGGGGCATTTCCTGCAAGCCAAGTTACTCCGGCTTATCCAGGACGGCTCGTTTCGGCGGATAGGTGATGATAAGGAGTCTAAAGTAAATGTGCGTATCATCAGTACCACCAGTAAACCACTGGAGCCCTTGATGGCTCAGGGTAAGTTCAGGCCGGACCTCTATTACCGTCTGAATGTGCTCAATATCGCAGTACCCACTTTATGCGAGCGAAAAGAAGATATTGTGCCGCTGGCGGAGCAATTTGCCAGCATGTTCAGCCTGGAGCTGCAAAAAACCAAACCTAAGATACCCCGAGCTCTGGGTGATTATCTTGAACATTACCCCTGGCCGGGTAATGTCAGGCAGTTGAAAAATGCGATTTATCGCGCCGTTTGCGGTTATGACGGCAATGAGATGACCCCGGCAATGCTCTCGCTACCCAAAACAGAAACCTTGCCTGCAGGAATAGAATCATTTTTCGACGATGATCTGGATAAAGCCTGCAAAAACTTCGAAAAAGCCCTGCTCGCGCATTTCTATCCTGGGTATCCAAGCACCCGTCAACTGGCGAAAAAAATGGGTGTTTCCCACACAGCTATCGCAAATAAGTTGCGTGAGTACGGAATAAATAAACACAAAGTGTAAATAGTTTATTACACCGGGATATCCCCCTCACATGCGTTATACGGGCATTTCTGATGCGCCCGCATAACTTTTGTCATGCTTTTTGTACTGGAAAAAACCGTAAGTTAGCTTGTTCTTTGATTTTTGTTCGATAATTACCCAATAGTTAATAGAGGGATCCGACGGGAGCAAGTTATGGAAATGCAAACGACAAACAGTAACGTTGAGATAGCGAACCCACTGGGTACGGATGGATTTGAGTTTGTAGAGTTTACCGCACCAGGCCAGGGCGGGATTAAGCAGCTTAAGCAATTATTCACTTCTCTCGGCTTTTGCGAGATAGCCAAACACAAAGCCAAAACATGCTGGTTATACCGTCAGGGACAGACCAATTTTATTCTTAACGCCGAGCCAGGCTCCCAGGCATCGGCTTTTGCTAAACTGCACGGACCAAGTGTTTGCGGAATGGCGTTCAAAGTTAAAGACGCGGCCAGTGCTCACCGGTTTGCATTAACCAGGGGAGGGCGTGATTATCAGGGGAATATCGGCCCAATGGAGCTGTCTATTCCTTCAATACTGGGTATAGGGGACAGTACCCTCTATTTTGTTCAGGATCTAGCCAACGCCAGTATTTACGATGTGGATTTTTTATTTTACCCCGACTGGCAAAAAAAAATGGAAGACACAGGGGTTGGCCTGACCCATATCGATCACCTCACCCACAATGTAAATCGCGGACATTTGGATAAATGGGCGCACTTTTACGAACGTCTGGGCAACTTTCGGGAGATCCGCTATTTCGATATTGAAGGTAAACATACCGGATTAAAATCGCGAGCCATGACCTCTCCCTGCGGCAATATTCGCATCCCTATTAACGAGTCGAGTGATGATAAATCACAAATTGAAGAGTACCTGCACCAGTACAACGGTGAAGGCATTCAGCATATTGCCCTGAGTACAGACAATATCTATGAAACTGTGTATCAGCTCAGGCTCAGGGGCGCGGTATTTATGTCCACCCCCGATACCTACTATGAAAGTGTAGAGTCCCGGGTTTCCGGACACTGTGAGGACTTAGCCCGGTTGCAGCAGCTGAATATTCTTATCGATGGTGATCCATCCCAAGAAGGTATATTGCTGCAAATATTTACCGAAACGGTGATAGGTCCGGTATTTTTCGAAATTATTCAACGCAAGGGCAACCAGGGATTCGGAGAAGGAAATTTTCAAGCCTTGTTTGAGTCCATTGAGCGGGACCAGATCCGTCGCGGGGTGCTGAACAATGTCTAAAGCTATCCCTTTTCCCATGCGACAGGGGGTGCACTCCCGTCAGGCTCACGCGGATCTGCCGGAGCAAGGGATTTTTGAGCGTGAAGTTAGTCGGGAGGGTTTTTTTGGTGCAGCGACACATTTTCATCATAAACATGCACCCACCTCCTGGACTGGTTTTGAGGGAGAGCTTAAACCCAGGTTGTTTGACACCAGGCAAATTAATCATGATGAATCGATACCCTGGATGTCCTCCTTGTTGCTGCACAATCCATTTGTGCAATACAGGTTCTGGTGTTTATCGCAGGCCATGAGCCATCTAGTGCGTAATGCCGATGGTGATGAGTTGTTGTTTGTCCACGCAGGCAGCGGGGCACTCTTTTGTGACTATGGCCACCTGGCTTTTGCGCAGGGTGATTACATCTTGATCCCTCGTGGTACCTTGTGGCGTCTTGAGCCTGAATGGCCGTGTCAAATCCTGATGATACAGGCGACCAATGACAGCTTTTGGTTACCTGATAAGGGGCTGCTAGGACATCATGCAATTTTCGACCCTGCGGTATTGGATACACCGTGTTTGGATAAAAAATTTCAGGCTCAGCAAGATGAACAGGACTGGCTGGTGGTCGTCAAGCGGTCAGACCGATACAGTCGGATCCGTTACCCATATAACCCATTGGATGCTATCGGGTGGCACGGTGATGTATGTGTGGTGCGATTAAACTGGCGGGATATACGCCCGGTAATGAGCCACAGATATCATATTCCTCCCAGTGTCCATGCTACGTTCACCAGTACCCGTTTCGTGATCTGCACTTTTGTACCCAGACCCATAGAAACGGATCCAGGGGCGTTAAAAGTGCCTTTTTATCACAGTAATGAAGATTATGAAGAAGTACTTTTTTACCATATGGGTAATTTTTTCAGTCGCGATAACATAGATGCGGGTATGCTGAGTTTCCACCCCTGCGGCTTTAGTCATGGTCCCCATCCTAAGGCTTACCAGGCAGGGCTAGCTGCAACACACAAACAAACCGATGAAGTCGCTGTGATGCTGGATACTCGCGATGCGTTGGAAATAGCACCACTGGCGTCAGAGGTTGAAATTCAGGACTATTATTTATCTTGGCAGGAAGGAAAATGATGGTAGGGAGGAAGGATGAAGCTAGCGACATGGAATGACGGCTCCCGCGATGGGAAATTGATGCTGGTCAGTAGAGATCTTAAGGTGGCTAAGCGAGTAGGGGTGATAGCCAACACCCTCCAATCGGCGCTGGATAACTGGGAGAGAGTCAGTCCCTTACTGGAAGTCATGTACAAAGAGCTTAACCTTGGCCTCAGCAGAGGGACGGTTGAGTTTGACCCTAAACAGTGTCTTTCTCCTTTACCCAGAGCCTACCACTGGGCTGACGCCAGCGCATATGTGAATCATGTTGAGCTAGTCAGAAAGGCCAGAGGTGCGGAAATTCCGGATTCGTTTTGGCACGACCCACTTATGTATCAGGGAGGATCGGACAGTTTTCTTAGCCCCCATCAGGACATTAAAATGGGAAGTACGCAATGGGGTATAGACTTCGAAGCTGAGCTGGCAGTGATCACCAAGGATGTGCCTATGGGTTTACCCGCCTCCAATACGAGGGAAAGGATCTGCCTGATGATGCTGGTTAACGATGTTTCTTTACGCAACCTGATCCCCGCCGAGCTGGCGAAAGGGTTTGGTTTTTACCAATCCAAACCATCGAGTGCATTTTCTCCTGTGGCGGTAACCCTGGATGAACTGGGAGAAAGCTGGGACGGTGAAAAATGTCATTTGGAGCTGCATTCCTACTTAAATGGTCAGCTGTTCGGTAAACCCAATGCCGGCGTGGACATGACATTTAGCTTTCCTCAGTTAATCGCCCACGCCGCTAAAACGCGGCCCCTGTGTGCTGGCACCATAGTGGGGTCGGGGACTGTGTCTAACAAAGACGAAAGTGTTGGCTCTAGCTGCATCGCGGAAAAACGTATGTTGGAAATTCTCGCTACTGGGCATGCCGCTACCCCATTTATGGCGTTTGGCGATCAGGTGAAAATTGAGATGCTGGGCAGCGATGGTTTAACTATTTTTGGTGATATAAACCAGACGCTGCAAGCCTTTCACGGGCATGATTTCTAGCCCGTGAGTAGAGTGGTGAGGAAAAAACTATTTCAGTTTCCCGGTTTTATCAAACTTAACCAGCTTTTCCTGGTAGGGGCCGATATCCTCAAGGTTTTCTTTAACCCACTGGGGGTTGTAATAGGTCTCTTGATACCTTTCTCCCGAATCACAGATCAGGGTAACTATGGATCCCGTTTTACCTTTTTTATTCATTTTGCTGGCGATTTGCAGGGCGCCATACAAGTTGGTGCCGGTGCTTGCACCGCATTGCCTGCCGAGGTGTTTCTCCAGCCACCAGATAGTAGCGACGGATGCGGCGTCGGGGATCCGCTTCATTTCATCCACCACTCCGGGAATAAAAGAGGGCTCAACCCGCGGGCGGCCGATCCCTTCTATTCTGCTGCCAATTTTACCGGTAATTTTATTATTCCCTGTGGTGAAGTAATCCAGAAAAACGGAGTTTTCCGGGTCGACAACACAAAGCCTGGTGGTGTGCTGCTGGTATCGAATATACCTGCCAATAGTAGCGCTGGTACCGCCAGTACCCGCACTCATGACGATATACTTTGGTTCCGGGTGGGGCTCCTGGCTCATTTGAGTAAAGATGGATGTGGCAATATTGTTGTTCCCGCGCCAGTCCGTCGCGCGCTCGGCATAGGTAAACTGGTCCATATAGTGACCATTTAGCTCTCGGGCCAGGCGCTCGGATTCGGCGTAAATTTGACTGGTATCGTCGACAAAATGGGCCTTACCCCCATAGAATTCAATTTGCTCAACTTTTTTCCTCGCCGTGCTTTTAGGCACAACAGCGATAAAGGGTAGGCCAAGCAGGCGGGCAAAATAGGCTTCGGAAACAGCTGTGCTGCCAGAAGATGCCTCGATGACTGGTGTGCCTTTTTGGATCCAGCCGTTACACAAAGCATAAAGGAAAAGCGATCTCGCTAACCTGTGCTTCAGGCTGCCCGTGGGGTGAGTGCTTTCATCTTTAAGATAAAGATCGATGCCCTTTAGGCAAGAGAGTTCCAATTTGATTAAATGGGTGTCAGCCGAACGCTGATAATCGGCTTCAATTTTCTTTACTGCATCGTTTACCCAAAGGCTGCTCATTTTTGTTCCTAATTGTATATTTTCTTGGCATTAAAATAACCTGAACATACGAGTAATAGTTTACCTAATTACATTATTTTGCCGCTAAAATATTAAATATTTCTATAAATAGGTAAGTTTTGGTAAAATTTTTCTATCGCTGTGATTAGCTAGCTTCACCCCGATATGTATTTAATGTCACAATGGCAAAAAAAGGCGTTACTTTAGTGCTTGATATAATAGATAAGAAAATTCTGAGCTTGTTGCAAGTTGATGCCTCTCTTTCACTGAATTATGTGGCCGAACGGGTCAATCTGACCACGACCCCTTGCTGGAAAAGAATAAAACGACTGGATGAGATTGGCGTTATCCGGGCCCGGGTGGCCTTGCTTGATGCTCACCAGTTAGGGTTGAGCTTAACCGCATTTGTGCAGGTGAAAACGCAAACTCATTCACGCCAATGGTACAGTGACTTTGTGGCAACGGTAAAAAGCCTACCCGAGGTCATGGAATCTTACCGTATGGCAGGTGAATATGACTATATGATGAAAGTTCAGGTGAAGGACATGGCAGCATTTGACCAGTTTTATAAAAAGTTAGTCAATTCCATGGATGGTCTTACCGATGTCACTTCGAGTTTTGCCATGGAAGAGTTAAAATACACCACAGAGCTGGCCTTGCCTGCGTAAGGCTGGCGTACGTAAACTCTCACTCAGGGACCTGTGTGCTTAATGCGTAATATTTTCGTTTTCGTTTTGATGTTTTTTGCTTTATGCCTGGTGGCTCTTATTGCCACAGACGTCTACGTATCGACGCAGGCTGCCAGCAGGATATATCAAGATGTTGACGCCATCCCACACCGCCCAGTTGCAGTGGTGTTAGGGACCAGCAAGTATATAGGTAAGCAGATCAACTTGTTTTATCCACCCAGGTTGGCTGCTGCGCAGAAAATATTTGAGAAGCATAAGGTAGGTGCAATCATTGTCAGTGGTGACAATGCAACCCGTTATTATAATGAACCACAGACCATGATGAACGATCTCACCAAAGCTGGTATTCCGCACCAATATGTGGTGAGAGATTATGCCGGTTTTCGCACCCTGGATTCTATGGTCAGAGCCAAAGAGATTTTTGGCCAGCAGTCGTTCACCATTGTTTCTCAGGCCTTTCATTGTGAACGGGCGATTTATATTGCCAAACAATATGATATAGATGCGCTTTGTTACGCCGCAGATGATCCACCCGGCTTAGGCGGGTTAAAAGTCAGGTTAAGAGAAGTACTGGCCAGGGCCAAGGCGGTACTGGATATCACCTTGTTAAACAAACAACCGAAATTTCTTGGCCCAAAAGAGCAAGTGGTATTACGAGTGGACTAGTGTTTTAACAGGCTCCGGCCTGACCATGGTCAGGCCTTTAGCTACAATCCCTGGTTGTAGCTAACTTCAGGAGAGCGTGAACTAAACAAGGTACCGTGCAAACGAGCGGCGTAACCGTCTGTCATGCCGGAGATATAGTCGGCGATTATCCGGTATCCGTTTTCTTCTTCCTGAACCGTTTGCCGCCAGCGAGACTTAGTATGCTCAGGTAACAGGCGTTCAGGATCGTTCGCGAAGGCCTCAAATAACTCCATTACGATTTGCTGGCCCTTGTATTCTAGCAACTGTATTTCGGGAATTTGCACCACGTATTTTAAAACGAACTGCTTTAGCACTTCCAGCACCTCCTGCATCGGCGGGCTAAGGTATGCGTTATAGGCCAGCAGGGGATCGTCAAACGATGGCGCTGTTGTATCGATACGAATAGAGGTTATCAAGGCGTTTACCAGGGCTCCGATGGCGTCTTTGCGCTGGTAATGGTGGGTTGAAAAGAGCTGAGCCGTTAGCTCGTTCATTTGTTCGGCAAGCCAGAAGCCGGAAATATCCGCTAGTTTGCCGGCGACTTGCTCGACCCAAAGATTGCGGTTGATGATCCCCATGGCAATGGCGTCTTCCAAATCATGAATGCCATAGGCGATATCGTCCGCCAGTTCCATGATGGAGCAGTCGAGGGACTTATAGCGGGTTTTCTTATGAATACGTTTGTCTGTTTCGTCCCTTATCAGACTGAGATTTTCTCTGTCGTTTTCGCTCAGGGGAGCGAGCGCCCATTTCAGTAAGCTTTTGTCGTCGTCGTATATGCCTTTGGCCGGAGCCCAGTCCGCCGCCTTTATTTGCCGAAAGTTGGCGGCCGGCGGCGGCAAGACCACCGAGCGAGTTTGACTAATTAGCGCCGGGTATTTCAGCAAACCCAGTAATGTACGGCGCGCCAGGTTCATGCCATTGTGCTCTGTGTAGGGCTCCAGTTTGGTGACGATGCGAAAGGTCTGGGCATTTCCCTCAAAACCGCCGTGCTCGCGCATCATATAGTTCAGGGCTACTTCCCCGCCGTGTCCATAGGGGGGGTGACCTATATCGTGGCTTAAACAGATGGCTTCCATCAAACCACTGGATGGGATCATCTGTTTAAATTCAGGCTGTTTAATCTTTAACTGGGCGACTATGCCTGTGCCGATTTGTGAGGTTTCTAACGAGTGGGTTAAGCGTGTTCGGTAAAAATCACTGATCCCCGTACCCAGGACCTGGGTTTTCGATTGCAGACGGCGAAACGCGGCAGAATGTAAAATCCGTGCTCTGTCCCGCTGGTAGGGGCTACGGTGGTCGTCTTTCCTTCTTTTATTGGTTTCCGTTAAGTGTCTTTGTTGCCATAACGGCGATAGCGGGTGTTTGTTCAAAGCATCCCCTTGGCTGTTGAGTTTTGCTCTTCTTCGCTTAGTTCATTAAGGGTGAGGCGAAAGCTGGGCAAAAATTGCCGAATAAAATAGCGCATTTCGTCGGTAACCCTGTCTCCTAGCATAGTTTCCAGGCGTCGTTCCTTTGCTGGGCTCAAATTCCTGGTTGTCCCGGGTTGTGCTCTTTCTCACTGAGTTCATCAAGGGTGAGGCGAAAGCTGGGCAAAAATTGCCGAATAAAATAGCGCATTTCGTCGGTAATCCTGTCTCCTAGCATAGTTTCCAGGCGTCGTTTTGCCGGTTCGAACTCCTGATTGCCGGCAACCAGCTCCTCCAGGCACTTGATATAGGCGCACAAGGTATCTGCATCTTTAACGATTTTCTTATACTCGGGATCCATTTTCCCGCTGTCGATGAGAGGCGCAAACAGGGACTGCATCTCTTCGGGCAACATTTCCAGCAATTTTTGCTCTGCCGCCGTTTCAATTATCTTGTATTCCTTGGCAATATTTGGATTAAAGTATTTCACCGGAGTAGGGAGATCGCCAGTGAGAACTTCACTGCAGTCATGATACAGTGCCAAAACTGCGGCTTTATCCGGGTTTAACTGACCATCAAACTTAAGGTTTTTAATCAGCGCCAAAACGTGTGCGATAATGGCCACTTGCTGACTGTGCTCGGCCACGTTTTCTTGTTGCACATTACGCATCAAGGGCCAACGATTTATTAGCTTCATGCGCGACATGTAGGCAAAGAAATGGCTCACTATTAGTCTCCTGTTCAGAATAAGGCGACACGAGTTGAGTCTTATACCACGCTGCGCTTGGCACAGAGATAATGTTACTCATATCGCTATTTTAATTTCCTTGGCGTTACTGGGAGTAGCTGTCCAGAAAGTTACCGAGTTTATATATTGCCTCTTCCAGTACCTGGGTTTGGGGCAAAAATACGATCCTGAAGTGGTCTGGGGTGGGCCAGTTAAACCCGGTTCCTTGGACCACTAGTATTTTTTCCTGCATTAGTAAGTCGAGAGCGAACTGTTGGTCATCTTTAATATTAAATTTCTTTGAATCTAGTTTTGGAAACAAGTACATAGCGCCAGCGGGTTTGGTACAGGAAATACCCGGAATGTCATTTAATGCTTTCCAGGCGACTTCCCGCTGATCATATAACCGTCCACCCGGGACCAGTAACTCGTTGATGCTTTGATAGCCGCCCAGCGCCGTTTGTATGGCATGTTGCATGGGTACGTTGGCACATAGACGCATGGAGGCTAACATTTCCAAGCCACTGATATAATCAGTGGCTCTATGTTTCGCCCCGCTGATCAGCATCCAGCCCACCCGGAATCCACAAATACGGTAGGCCTTGGACAATCCGTTAAAGGTGACCATCAGCAGATCATCGGCCAGGGTACAAAGGGGAATATGCTCGGCATCGTCATAGATTATCTTGGAATAGATTTCATCGGCAAAAATAATCAGTTTGTGCTGACGGGCGACTTCAATAATTTCTTCCAGCAGCGCCCGGCTGTACACGGCTCCCGTAGGATTATTCGGGTTAATTAACACTATGCCTTTGGTCTTAGCGGTAATTTTGGACTTAATGTCGTTGATGTCCGGGAACCAGTTAGCCTGATCATCGCACAGGTAATGGACAGGTAGCCCACCGGACAAGGTGACGGCGGCTGTCCACAGAGGATAGTCCGGAGCAGGAACGAGTAATTCATCGCCGTTGTTAAGCAGAGCCTGCATGGACATTACGATAAGTTCGCTGACGCCGTTGCCGATATAGATGTCCTCAATATCGGTATTACGCATTCCCAGCTGTTGATAGTATTGCATCACCGCTTTTCGCGCGGAAAACAGGCCTTTGGAGTCACAATATCCCTGGCTTTTCGGCAAGTTCTGGATAACGTCCATCACGATTTCTTCCGGCGCTTCGAATCCAAAGGGGGCGGGGTTGCCGATATTTAGCTTTAATACACGTTGGCCTTCGTCTTCCAGGCGTTTGGCTTGTTTTAATACAGGTCCACGAATGTCATAACAAACATTATCGAGTTTGTGGGATTTTTCTACTGAATTCATTAATACCTCTTGTGGCCCTGAATATGTCCTTGTTTACATTGGGTCAAGTTACCTTATCCGGCTTGGGCTGTGAAGCGTTTAACTGGCCAATTTTATTGATTTTTATCCGCATAGTTAAGCATGTTATGCTAGCGCCTCACAGTAGAAATCGCGGCCAATTGATAAAACCATGGGGTTGAAGCTAGAAAATCTGACCACAGCCACACTAACCTCTGTTTCTCTCCAGGTTAAAGGGGGGGAAATTCTGGGTTTGATGGGTAATTCCGGGACGGGGAAAAGTCTGCTGCTGAGGGCGGTTTGCGATCTGGATCCGGTGGATGGTGAGGTGTATCTCAACAGCACCCATCGCCTCGATGTCGATGCGGCAAACTGGCGCAGAAAAATACAATATGTACCTGCACAAAGCCAGTGGTGGTTTGATTGTGCGCGCGATCATATCCCACAGTGGGATATGGACTTACTGACGGCTTTTGATCTGGACTCTTCCCACCTGGAGCAGGCGGTTAGCCGTCTTTCTACCGGGCAGAAACAGCGCCTTGCCTTGGTGAGGGCGCTAAGTCTAAAACCCGAAGTGCTATTACTCGATGAGCCAACGGCGGCCTTAGACCCGGAAAATGTTCATCGTGTGGAAGAGCAGATCTCTGCCTACTGCGTTCAATACCAGGCGCCCTGTATTTGGGTTAGCCATGATACTGCACAAATTGCCCGGGTTGCTCATAGAGTAGTGAAAATAGAACAGGGGAAACTGCTGCCATGGAGTTAATATCCCTCGCCCCCTGGCAGCTGGCCCTTGCCTCAAGCGGGGTCCTCTTGCTGGCGCTGGTCAGCCTGAAAAACCGGCTGGGTTTTGAAAGCTCTCTGCTGGTCGCCGCCATCCGTGCATTTGTCCAGTTACTCCTGATTGGCAGTGTCTTACACCTGGTGTTCGCCCAGCGTGATTTCTGGGTGGTGATGGCCATCGTCTTAGTCATGTTTGCGGTTGCAGTGAGAGAAATAAATGCCAGGCAGACCCTTCGCCTGGATCTGAGATCTCGTGTTTACATCACCTCAATCACCCTGGCAGCCAGCACCTTTTTGATCACCGTATTGTTACTGGTTTTTATTATTCAGGCGGATCCCTGGTATAGCCCCCAATACGTAATACCCATTTTAGGCATGATCCTGGGTAACAGTATAAATGTGGTGTCGCTGGCTCAGGACAGATTAACGCAAAGTATTAAGCAGCAAAGCCAGATCATTGAGCAAAAATTGTTGTTGGGACAAACTTCCAAACAAGCGACACAGGACCTGTACAAACAAGCCTGCCTTGGTGCGCTTATCCCTGTGGTAAATTCCATGTCCGCCGCCGGCTTAGTGAGCTTACCCGGGATGATGACGGGGCAAATCCTGGCGGGCAGCGACCCAATGGAAGCGGTGAAGTACCAGCTCCTGATCCTGATGCTGATAGCCGCGGCCGCAGGTTTTGGCGTACTGATCACCCTTAAACTAACTGTATTGCAGTTATTTGATGACAGGGACAGGTTAACACTGCAGAAGTTACGAGAAAAATAGCCTGGACGTTTAGATGGCTAAATCTAGCAAGCTCTCTTATAATGACATCCATTCAATATTCTTAGCTTCGATGAAAATACTGCAACATGATTGAGATTAAACATCTTCGCACTTTATCCACCCTGAAAGTGACTGGCTCTATGGTCGAGGCGGCAGAGCGGCTACACCTGACTCAATCTGCACTTTCCCATCAGCTCAAGGATCTGGAAGATAGACTGGACACAGTGCTTTTTATCAGAAAAACGCGCCCGCTTAAGTTTACCGTAGCTGGCCAGCGATTGCTGCTGCTGGCGGATGAAGTTTTACCTATGCTACGTAGCGCCGAGCGGGATCTTACTCGTTTGGTGGCCGGAGAAACAGGTCGTTTGCATATGGCCATCGAATGTCATTCTTGTTTTCAGTGGCTGATGCCTGCTATCGACAGTTTCAGGGACAACTGGCCGGAAGTGGAGCTGGACTTGTGCAGTGGATTTAGCTTTGCTCCTTTACCGGCACTTAGTCAGGGCACCTTAGATTTGGTAGTGACATCCGACCCGGCACCCATAGAAGGTCTAAGTTACGTACCCTTGTTTAGCTATCAACCCATGCTGGCCTTGAGTCGTCATCACCCACTGGCGAAAAAGAGTTATATTCAGCCGGAAGATTTAGCCAGCGAAGTGCTTATTACTTACCCAGTGGAACAAGCCAGGCTGGATATTTTCAACTTGTTTCTCGACCCCAGCGGTGTAGAGCCAAAAAGCATTCGTCATGCAGAGATGACCATTATGATGCTACAGCTGGTGGCCAGTGGCAGGGGGGTCGCCGCATTACCCAATTGGGCGCTGACCGAATACCTGGAAAAAGACTATGTACTGGCCCGGCCATTGGGAGAAGAGGGGATTTGGAATAAGCTCTATGCAGCCGTCCGTACTGAGCAATTAGAAATGCCATTTATGTCCGATTTTCTCACTACAGCAAAAGAGTCCAGCTTTGCTCACCTGAAGGGAATTAAACTCGTCTAACTGCTCCGTTTTCCGGCTATCTGAGCAGCTTACACTTTGGCGAATATGCTGGAGACTGGTCGCCTAACATAATGCCAATAACTCCCTCTTAACTGCCAAAAGGGCTGGGCCATAAGGTGGTTTACTTGCTTACGGATCAAGCGGCAGATGAGTTTCGAGGTTGACATATTAGGCAAGCAGGGAGCCAGGTTTTTCTCAGTACGGATAGTTTTCTGCTGCTGACAATGAGTCTGGAAGAGCTTTTCTAAGCTTGAGATACGCATGATGTTACCCGCAAAGCCCTTAGGTCTGGGGTAAGCAAATGTACCAGGGTGATTGGACGTCATAAGCAGCAGGGCATTACCGTAGAGAGAAAACAAGTAATAGCGTATATCGCCTTGATAATATGCCATTACCAAATAGGTGTTGGATTCTCTGTTTACCCAGCAGCCGCAGTGGAGAAGCTCTCTAGATTGCAGGTTATCGAAGTCAAACTGTTGGTCTTCATAAAATTGATGGTTCTGAGCCCAGAGGTTAGTTTGCTGATAGCTCTGATAAAATGCGGACTCACTATCGAGTGTTAACGGTGCCAGTAGCCTTTCGGGTTCGGCTAAGGTGAGAATATCCAGTTTTATTCTTTGATTGGTGAAAAAGCAGACTACAAAAACAGCGACACCACCCAACCAGAGTAGAATAGCCAATGTTCTTCTTCCCTAAAGGAGCGAGTCTGCCAAGGTAACACAAGGTTAAGTAAATGTTAAATATGTTAATTGTTTTTCGTGTCAAATCACCGACTTTGTCGTGCTGGAAAGGTGTTAGGCACGGCTAGTAGTGGGTTTAAGCAATTGTATCGAGAGGAATTTTGATTGTAGAGCATACCCCCCCCTCAGGATTTTCGGTGATCCTCAGGCTCGCCCTGTTATTGAAAAGGCTGTTTAAGCGGTTACGAATATTGTTCAGTGCGATGCCGTTGCCCTTAGTTTGCGTATGGGAAAAACCAACGCCGTTGTCCTTGATTTCAATAATAAGGTTGGTTAGTTCCTTGCGAAAAAGAACAATGACCTCTCCTCCCTCAGTACTTGGCTCTATACCATGCTTGACTGCGTTTTCGATCAACGGCTGGACCAGCAGTGGCGGTAATTGCAGCTGCTCCGACAGCTCTGGCGCCAAATTAATTTGGTACGCTAGCCGCTCGCCCAATCTTATTTTTTGTATTTCCAGATAGGCTTTAAGAAACGCAACTTCATCTTCAATGGACAGCATATCCTGCCTGGATTTGGTCAGGCTCTGGCGCAGTAAATCAGTCAGGTTATTGAGCAGGTCCGTTGCTATTTTAGGTTCGTGATGGATCATTGCCTGGATGTTGGCAAGGGTATTAAATAAAAAGTGGGGTTCGATTTGGCTTTGCAGTGCTTTTAGCTGGCTTTCGAGCAGGGCTTTTTCATGGCGCGTCTTCTGCAATTGGGCTTCGTTTAACTTGTGTTTGATCACCGCAGAGTTATCGCGACTGTAGAAAAAATAGGAGACAAAAGTACCCATCACCAGCGCCAGCAGCAGTGGCTTCGACATGTGACCCACCAGGATGGACATTTGAGCGTCATCCGAGTTCTGGATCAGCACAGTGGAAAGTATCACTCCGAGCATGATACCCGAGGTCCAGGAAAGCAGCATTTTCTTCCATTTGGGTGCAAACGGCTTTTGGTAATCCAGTATGATAGCCATAATGGCGCAGCTCATATTAAAGGCGTGGCATATTAAAGCTGACAGTAGAAAATCCTGAGCCAGTTCTGTGACCAATAAAACAACTGCAATGATGAAACTCACCGCACTGGTGAGAATAAGATCGGTAAAAATGCCAGTGGGGTTTAATTTTCCCGTTTTTGGATCGATGCGAAGGGCCATAAAACTCGCGCTACTAGTTGTTAAATGAAATTCCTTAAGTACTTACAATCAAATAAAAAATTTCATCATTTTTTGTCAGAAACCTACTTTAATCAAGTTTAACAATAAAATCTAAATAAATATTTGTAATCGGTCAAAAGCTGGGGGGTAAAGAGATTTTCAATCTGAGCCGATTTCGACGATAATGTCGTTCACTAGTCCAGTTGTTATTTTGTATAACGGGCCAAATTAGCTAAATACCCGCCATATTTCTAAGATAAAATAGGGCGCTTTCTGAATGTGCGAAAAATCACATTCCAAAGAAATAGTAATAATAGCGGCTTCGGCTTCTGGCCGTATTAACATTTCATATTGATGTCGAATGGATGCGACTAGCTAGTATGTGTAAACTTGGGATCATTTTGTCTGCATTACTCTTGCTGACCTGCCAGCCGGTCACTGCGGCAGTATACAAATGTGATTTTGCTGATAAAGTCGTTTTTTCCAGCCAGCCTTGTGACTTTGATGTTATCGACCCTTCCTTCGACGCCCCTGTTGTGAAGAAAAATAGCCGAATTAACGAATTTCTCGTAGTAAACCCGTATCCCGGTTGGGGAAGCTGGCAAAAAATTAAAGATGAAAAACGCGGACGTTTTCGAGAAATGGCCCATATTCCCCAGGGGCAGGGCATAGGTCAGTATAAAGACGTGATCAATCAGCAGTGGTTAACTGCCTTACCGCTAACTATGTCGGTGGAACGTTTTGCTGAATCGTTACGTGATACTGTGACCAGTATCTGTATCGGTGCCATCAATGAGCCCATAGCGTCGGGTACCGAGTTCGGCTATAACGTGGTGTATGGACAATACTATTGCGGTAAGCAGCGTGGTACTGAACAAGGCATTATTGTGCTGTACAAAGTACTCCGTGGTAAAGAAGCTATTTACCTTGTAACCCGTGAGTGGCGTGTGGCCCCGTTTGATGTCAGTGCGATCACCATCGAAAGATTGAAGCGGAATATTTTTGCAGGGCAAGCCAGTCTGAGGCAATTTGAGCAACAGGAAAAACAAGCGAAACGCTACTTAGAGCAACAGACCTATGTTTGCATGGTCGGAGATTTTACCGCCAAATGTCGCGGTTAACCCTGTCTCAGTACATTTTTTGTACCCTTGGTTAGGATCTCGGTGAGAGATTTAGTGAGTTGACTGTCTACCGCCCAACAGTGCCAATATAGCGGCACGTCAATGTAAACGTTTGGTGATATGTTGATTAAGTCACCGTTTTGCAACGACTTCTCTACCTGGATCTCCGGCAACACGGTAAAGGCCAGACCCTTTATCGCGATATCTACAAAAGCTTCTGCCGATGGTAAGGTATGAAACGGAATTTCCGATTGCGCCAGTTCGAAGTGTTGCAGAAAATTTCGGGTGAGCTCATCCTTATGGTTAAAAACGGCGGCCGGTGCGCGTCGTAAACTCTCGCGGTTAACCCCATCAGTAAAATGGCTGTGGATATACTCCGGAGAGGCGACTGAGATATACCGCATTGTCCCCAGGGTTGACATAACAGCGCCGTGGATCTCTTTATCAAAGGCACTGACACAACCCATTACTTGGCCGGTTTTTAAATATTCGTGGGTGACATCTTGATCGTCCACCACCAGGTCTACCACGCGGTTCTGAGCCTGGGTAAATTCCTTGATAGCATCGAGAAACCAGGTTGCCAGGCTGTCGGCATTTACGGCAATGCGTATTTTCCCAAATGGTTTGTTTTGCTGAAGTTTTAGATTAGCGGCTAACTCGTCTTGGAGTAAGCTGACCTGATTGAAATGCTTTAGCAGCTGTAATCCTGTCTCGGTTGCGCGGATCGGACTTTGTCTGATGACCAAAGCCTGACCCACCTGCTGCTCCAGCTGTTTGATCCGTTGTGATATGGCGCCTTGAGTAATAAACAGGGTTTGTGCCGCTTTCTCAAAGCTTTGTTGGTCGATAACTGCGGCAAGTGCGGCAAGGAGTTTATGGTCGAACATTAATTCTTGGCGTCTTTTACATCGCTAAGCAGCAGGTTTGCGGCTGCAAACGCGGCTTCAGATCTGGTTTGTTCATCTAATTTGGAGTCTGCAGCGATCTTGTCCAGGGTATTAACAGCACAAGCAACTGCCTCGGCAACATAACCTGTCTCCCCGCTACCTATCCGGCTTATCATTTGCCTGGTTTTTTCACTGTATTGTTGCATTTTTTGCTCCATTTATTGGCGAATTATGCCGTCCAGCTAAATATAACTGGTTGCTATTATAAGGATTTACGGCCCGCTCTGCCATTGTCTGGGTCTTCAAGAACAAAGAACATAAAGGGTTGTGACCGTCAGGTTAATTTACATCGGCTTAAGCTAAGTTCAGCCTTCATAAGCTAATAGGTTGAAAATTAGGCTATTTCATTTTTGGAGCGTGTTTTGCATTAATCTGGTAAGCGAGAAAAGTTTATGAGCAGTGCGCGAAAAGGGCCAAGAGCCCAAAAAAGAAAAACCCGGCCTGGCCGGGTTTTTCACGGATTATGGTTTTATTACCATGACGTTAATCGGTGATTGGTCTACCACTTTTGACGCCACCGAGCCCAGTACGGCTTTGTTGATCCGTGAGCGTTTATGGCTTGGCATCACGATTAAGTCAGCATTGACGGAGTCCGCCGTTTTGAGAATTTCCTTATAAGGCTTTCCCTCGCTGACATGAATGTCATAGCCGATATCCTCGGGTACGTTATCTTTAGCAAATGAGGACAGTTGCTTGCGAGTATCTCTGGCCATTTCTTTAATCGCATTTTCCGGGAAGTAAGACGCCACCATCGGCATATGGACCCCGGGAAGCACGTTTAACAAATGGAGCCTCGCACCGCTATGGGCCGCGTGATAGGCGGCGATAGCGACGGCTTTATCCGAAAAACCTTTATCATTGAGGTCAACTGGAACCAGAATATTTTTGTACATATTTTTCCCTAAGCAGTAATAGACTGAACAGCAAGGCGTTTTTTCTGACCTTTGGCAAGCAAGAGTAACAGCAAAAGGGTTGGGATAAATACCCATTCTTTATCCGGTCGTTCAAGACTTTGTTCTACCGCAAGAATTTCCCAGTCGAAATCGATACCGGCATGTTGAGCAGGACTGTCGAACCCGACCATGTCCACCAGCACCTTGCCTTGGTCTTCTCTGAGCTCCAGGCCAGTACTCACCAGTCGATCCGCTGCGTCCTTAGCATCTTCGGCAAAGGGTAACTGAACAATTTTGGTCAGTAGGTCACCGTCGATGGTTTCACCTTTGACCTTGAGCCTGAGCGTCTCTCCCAACGGTAATTCACCGATCACCTGTTCAATTTTCTGCGGTGCTACTTCGGCCAGTGGCGGATATACCATATCCCACCAGAACCCGGGTCTGAACATGGAAAAAGATATCAGTAATAAACACAGCACTTCCCACCACTTGGTTTTCACTAACCAGAACCCCTGGGTGGCGGCAGAAAACACCAAAATAGCTGTGATCGCACTAAACACGGTTAACAGCAGGTGCCAAAGGGATTCGATATCCATCAATAGCAGCTGGGTGTTAAAGATAAACATAAAGGGCAGGATAGCGGTTCGAATATCATAGGTGAATCCTTGAATACCCGTTTTGATGGGGTCGGATTTTGCAATGGCGGCGGCGGCAAAGGCCGCTAGGCCAACCGGCGGCGTGTCATCAGCCAAAATACCAAAATAAAAGACAAACAGGTGTACTGCAATCAGGGGGACAATTAAGCCGGAGTTTGCGCCCAGGGTCACGATAACCGGCGCCATCAGGGTTGATACCACTATATAGTTTGCTGTGGTAGGCAGGCCCATGCCCAGGATAAGACTGATAATGGCGGTGAAGATCAGCATCAGCATAATATTGCCGCCTGAAATAAATTCCACAAACTCAGTCATAACCAGGCCAATACCTGTCAGGGTCACTGTCCCGACGACAATACCAGCAGCTGAGGTGGCGACACCTATACCAATCATATTTCTGGAGCCACTTACCAGACCATTAAACAGATCTTCCAAACCATGTCTTAGGGCGTCACCCCAGTGTCGGTCCTGACGGAACAGGGACATTAACGGCCTGTGGGTTACCACGATAAAAATCATAAACATGGTTGCCCAAAATGCCGATAAGCCCGGTGAGAAGCGCTCTACGGTTAAGCACCATACCAGTACTACGATAGGTAGCAGGAAGTAGAGACCGGATTTGACGGTGGGGCCTGGCTCTGGCAAGACCAGTATATCCTGGTTGGGATCGTCGACTTCCAGTTCGGGGAATTTGGCCGCAAACCGGATCAATAGTATATAGGCGATAAGTGAAGCGACAGCGATGATCCAGGTAGCCGCATCACCAAACACGTCTTTGGTCCAGCCGATACCGTAGTAAACGATGGCACTGAGGACGATTAAACCAATTACCACGGTTAAAAAAGACAACAAGCTTTGTGCCAGGGTAGGTTTAATACGGCGCTCGAGGCCTTTCATGCCCGCTTTTAATGCTTCCAGGTGCACTATGTAAAATAGCGCAATATAGGAAATAATGGCGGGTAATAACGCATGCCGGATAACCTCTATATAGGAAATACCCACGTATTCCACCATCAAAAATGCGGCGGCCCCCATGATTGGCGGTGTCAGCTGACCGTTGGTGGACGCCGCAACTTCGACGGCACCGGCTTTGGTTCCTGGAAAACCCACCCGCTTCATCAGGGGGATGGTAAAGGTACCGGTAGTGACCACGTTAGCGATGGAGGAGCCGGACACTAACCCGCTCAAGCCGGAAGCGACAACGGCTGCTTTGGCAGGGCCGCCTCGCATATGGCCAAGCAGCGAAAAAGCAACCTTAATAAAGTAATTGCCTGCCCCCGCTTTTTCCAGCAAGGAGCCAAATAATACAAACAGAAACACAAAGGAGGTAGACACGCCGAGAGCGACGCCAAATACACCTTCAGTCGTCAGCCATTGGTGGGACATTACCTTGTTCAGGCTGGCCCCTTTATGGGCGATGACATCCGGCATGATAGAGCCGGCGAAGGTATAAAACAAAAATACTGCGGCCACAACCATAAGGGGGGGACCAAGGGCCCTGCGGGTTGCTTCCAGCAGCAACAACATACCGGTTACACCGACGACTACGTCGAAAGTGGTGGGGGCGCCGGCGCGGTCGGCCAGTTCGGCGTAAAATAGGAATATGTAGGCGGCGGAAAAGGCACCGAGTAGCGAGAAAAACCAATCCTGTAGCGGAATATGGTCGCGTGGTGAACCCTTTAGCGCCGGGTAGGCGGTAAAGGCGAGGAAAATAGCAAACGCCAGGTGTATTGATCGTGCTTCAGTGTCATTAAGCACGGCAAAATTAAATACAAATGGCAGCGGGGATGCGTACCAAAGCTGAAACAGGGCCCACATAAGCGGCACTATTAGTAATACCTTACCGGCAATTCCTTTGGGGTTTCTCGCTCCGGTATCTGACTGAGCCAACATCTCCTGTAGTTCTGCGTCCGTATTATCAACCTTGTCGGTCATAGTTCCTCCTTGCGGGGTAGGACTGCTTTTTCCTCGGCGTATTAAATTATAGGTGGCGAAAACGCAAAAAGGAGCCAACGGCTCCTCTTAATATTAATTAACCTGTCAATGACCTTATTTGATCAAGCCAGCTTCTTTGTAGTATTTAGCCGCGCCATCGTGCAGTGGTGCAGACAGAGAGTCAGTTACCATCTGCTCTTTTTCCAGGTTGGCAAATGCAGGGTGCAGGCGCTTGAACTGGTTAAAGTTTTCGAATACAGCTTTAACAACTTCATAAACCACTTTTTCAGAGGTATTGGTTGAGCTGACGAAGGTTGCACCTACACCAAAGGTTTTGATGTCGTCTGGGCTACCCTGATACATGCCACCTGGAATGGACACCATACGGTAGTAGGACTTGCCATCTACCAGTTTGTCGATTTCAGGACCTGCAACGTCCACTACCACAGTATCACATGAAGTGGTTGCTTCTTTAATAGAGCCATTTGGATGACCAACCACGTACACAATGGCGTCAACCTTGTTATCACATAGGGCCTGAGACTGCTCGGCAGGTTTTAGCTCAGACGCCAGGGCGAAGTCTTTCTTGGTCATGCCGTACGCTTCCATTACCACTTCCATGGTGCCGCGTTGGCCTGAACCAGGGTTACCGATATTAACGCGCTTGCCTTTTAGGTCCGCGAAGCTGGTGATACCTGAGTCTTTGCGGGCAACTATGGTGAAAGGTTCGGCGTGAACCGAGAATACTGCGCGTAAATCTTTGTAAGCACCCGCTTTTTCAAACTTGCTGGTGCCGTGATAGGCGTGGTACTGCCAGTCAGACTGGGCAACACCCATATCCAGCTCGCCGGCTTTGATGGTATTCAGGTTATAAACAGAACCACCGGTACTTTCTACTGAACAGCGAATGTTGTGTTCTTTTTTACCCTTGTTTACCAAACGACAAATGGCGCCACCGGTTGGGTAATAAACACCGGTTACACCACCGGTACCGATGCTGATAAATTCCTGCGCACTAACTGAAGAGGCTGCCATTCCTAATGTCAGGCCTGTAATAGCAAGGGACGTCTTTATTGATTTTTTAATGGACATTATATGCTTTCCTTGTTGGGGGGTAGTTTTCGCTGTTCCAGGGAGTTTGGTTTTACTTCGCCGGGTTACCAACGATTATAGAATTACCCATAGATTCCGCGACCTGGATGCGAATTTCACGATAATTTAACGAGCTATGAGACAAATTGCAATATATTGATTTCGTTTAATTGACTAGTGAGGGCTATTAATTTCAGGGTTAATATCTGTTGATTCTTTTACCGAGACTAGTTTATGCCTTAGCGAACCTTGTTGAATTATCACCATTCGTTGAAATATTTTTATAAGTTGGCCTGTCTGAGTTACAAAAGGAGGTAGGTGAATGAAGTACGTTTTTGTGATCTTATACCTGTTTTGTGGTTCGATAGCGGCGGGCAATACGGTGCGGTTAAACGGGTTTCTTATCGATAGTCCACTGGTACCAGCTTCTGAAATTAGGCGGGGAGGCCCGGCAAAAGATGGTATTCCTGCGATTGACCAACCAAAATGGATCTCCTCAGATCGGGTCGACTATCTCTCCCCTATAGATGTCATTTTGGGAATTAACATCGACGGCGTGTCCCGGGCATATCCCATTAAAGTTTTGAATTGGCATGAAGTTGTGAACGATAAAGTGGCTGACTACTTTGTTTCGGTGACTTATTGCCCTCTGTGTGGGTCAGGTATCGTATTCTTTGATACTGAACCGCTGGATTTTGGTGTGTCTGGCTTGTTGTACAACAGTGATGTATTGCTTTATGACCGACATTCTGAGTCACTCTGGTCGCAACTGATGGGACAGGCGATTAACGGCGTAAGAAAAGGAGAAAAGATCCGTCAATTACCCGCAATAATAATGACCTGGGAAGGATGGAGGAAGCGACATCCAGACACTCAGGTATTGTCACTGGATACAGGGTATAGCAGAGATTACCAACGCGATCCATACGCGTGCTACAGTGAAAGTCGACGGCTTTACTTTTCGGTCAATCAAAAGGTACCGGATAGCTACCACCCTAAAGAGCGTATTCTGGGTGTTGAAGTGAACGGTAAGTTTAAGGCCTATCCATTTTCTGAATTGGCAAGGCACGGTAAGGCCAGGTTTGAAGACAGGTTGGCCGGGCAGCTGATCAAAATAAACTGGCAGCAGGAAACCTCCAGCGCCTGGCTGGAAACCAATACAGATACACAGGGTGTGAACGGCACAGTGGCTTACTGGTTTGCCTGGTTCGCATTTCACCCGGACACAGCTGTTTTTAAAGGGGCAAATTAAAAAAACGTTGGAAGCGAATATATTGAGGGCGAAGGTTAGCAACTGAAACGGGGGTAAAGCTAACGTCACTGTTTGCAGGGCGCTGTGCCAATTGCCAGGCGTCAAACATACAAACAGTACCGATTTTGGGATAACCGCCTATGGTTTGCCTGTCTCTTAGTAGCACGATTGGGGCGCCGTCTGCAGGGATTTGAATGGCGCCAAACCCAAGGCCTTCTGAGATAATACCAGTCAGTCCTGAGTCTATGCTGGGACCTGTTAGGCGATACCCCATTCGGTCACAATGGGCAGAAACCTTGTATTGACCTTGGTGAAGCTTATCGAGCTCGGTAGTGGAAAACAACCCGTGCTGATAAGCGGGAAAATATCTCAGGGTTAAGGGTAAGCTTGTATCTGGAATATATTTTTCGGGAACCATTCGGCGTATGGTATTACGACCGGGGAGGCAGGGTAGATATTGTCCCGAAGCTAATTTATCCCCGTTGATGCCACCTAAGCCTTCCCTTACTACTGTCGACTGGCTGCCCATTTTCGGCGGCAATACAAAACCTCCTTTTACCGCTAAATAGGCTCGCAAACCCGAGCTGGGGCCCCAAAAGTCGAGAATATCCCCTGGCTTTACGGGGAAGCTCTGCCATGGCACCAGCGGGTATTGATTAAGGCTGGCGCTGAGATCTGCGCCACATAGTGAGACTTGTGTGGTCACCCGGCTTTTAAGTCTGAATTGACCCATACTGATTTCAATCTGCGCCGCGCCTATGGGGTTATCCAATAAGCGATTGGCCCAGCAAAATGCCTGAAGGTCCAGCGGGCCGCCTTCGGTTATCCCGCAATGTTGAAAACCGTACCGGCCAAGATCCTGAACCAGGGCCAGCGAGCCTGAATGTAGTATTTCGAAACCGGAAAGCTTAGCTGTCATTATAATTACCGCCCAGACGTAGAAATTCCGCTTCGGTAATGGGCTGAAACTGGATAGACCCACCTACTGATAATTTGCTTCCCTTGTCCTTATCAAATAGGGGAATTGGGCAGTTACCTATGATCCGCCAGCCTCCCGGTGTTTGCTGGGGATATATGCCCGTTTGATTATCCGCTATACCAACGCTGCCCTTGGGGACTTTTAATCTCGGAGTGGACAGTCTTGCTGCCTGTATTCTGGGGTCAACCACGCCAAGATAAGGAAATCCGGGACTGAAACCTATGGCATAGATGCGGTAAACCGTTTGACTGTGGATTTTGATAATCTCGGCTACACTAAGCTGCTTTTCCCGGCTGAGTGAATATAGGTCCGGGCCAGTCTGCGCAGCATAAAATACAGGTAATTGGGTGACCTCACTGGAGATAGGTGACGGCGTTCCCGTCTCCAAATGCGTCAAGGTGTCGGTTAACAGTTGCTCCAGCTCGGCATAGTCCAAGCTCATAGGGTTAAAGCGCAATAACACACTGGTATAGGAAGGGGTAATGTCGACCAGCTTGTCGCCCAACACCGCTGTGATCTGCGTGGTAAAAAGAGAGACTTGTTCCAGCACCGGCTCGGATATTTTATCCCCAAACAGGATCAAATAGCTGTTTTCAGATACAGGGTGAAAACTAGCCATGGAGCAGAGTCCTGAGTGGGGTTAAATGGCGGACCAAACTGGTGAAGTTTTTGTTTATGTGCCGACTAAGTCTCATCGAGTGCATTCTTATGACTGGCCAAGATCACCTGGGCTAGGGCGCCGGCACAAGGGCCCAGGTTGGTTTCATCAGGGATCACCAAGTGGGTGTGAAGCTTGCGCTCGCTGCCTTGTTCAAGGGCGAAGCGAAATAATTCACCCTTGTCCAAAAGCGGGCAAATCAGATGCTTAGGTAACCAACAGAAGCCCACGCCTCGCTTCACCAAATCCAGTGCTTCATGGAAATTACTCACGGTCCAGCGTTGCTCCGACTTTAACCAGCCCCTGTCCTGTGACGGGCGGCTACCCGAATCCTTTATGACAATTTGTAAATGCTGGCTTAACTCGTGGCTGTCGATCTTTGCCATCTTGGCCATTGGATGGTTTGGGTGGCATACGGGCAGCATAGTGACTTCCGTTAAAGGCTCTGCCAGATATCCTTTAGGAATAAAACCAGCGATGACCAAATCCGCTACGTTGTCCTCTACCGCTTCCTGACTACCTGTGATAACCGAATCCAGTATACGGATCCGCGTGCCCCGGCTTTGTGGTAAGAAGTCTTGTAGCGCCTGGTAAAGCAATGCCTTGGGGTGGATAATTTCCACCACCAGGGTAATTTCCGGCTCCCAACCCTGACTGAGGTTATCGGCTAACTGTTCGAGGTCTCTTACGTTTTGGGTGAGCAGTCTTGAGCGCCTGAGCATGACTTCGCCCGCCGGGGTCAGGAAGGCTTTTCGCCCCTTGACTTCAAGCAAGGAAACGCCCAACTGATGCTGCAGTTTTGCTACAGCATGGTTGAGTGAGGACTGGCTCTTGTTCAGCTCATCAGCGGCTTTGGCGTAGCCGCCACAATCCACGACCGCCTGGAGGATACGCCACTGCTCTATGGTGGATTTAGCGCGCTGCATATCTAGTTAGGCAAACCGCAGGTGATCAGGAGTAGGCTCATTTTATTTGGGTTGCGCATCAAAGCTTTGACCTCGAATACCGGTCGAATCCTGGCCCATAAGGTAAAGGTACAGGGGCATAATGTCTGCCGGTGTCTTTAACATGCTGGAGTCTTCGCCAGGGTAGGCCGAGGCGCGCATTCTGGTTTTGGTGGCGCCGGGGTTAATGCTGTTAACTCGGATCTTGGTGTTTTCCAGTTCATCTGCCAGCACCTGCATCATACCTTCAGTGGCAAACTTGGAAATAGAATAAGCTCCCCAATAGGCGCGGCCTTTCTTACCCACACTGGAAGAAGTAAAAACCACCGAGGCATCTTCCGATCTAGCCAATACAGGCAACAGGTATTTGGTCATCATAAATTGGGCGGTGACATTTATCTGCATCACCTCGTCCCAGGTAGACTGCTCAATTTGGCCGAACTGACCAAGTACACCAAGCAGGCTGGCGTTGTGCAATAAGCCGTCCAGTTTGCCAAACTGAGACTCAATGGTCATCGCCATATCGCGGTAATGCTGCTCTGTAGCACCCTTTAAGTCCAGCGGGATGATAGCGGCTTGAGGTGCTCCAAGGGTTTGTATCTGATCGTATACGGCTTCGAGTTTCTTTACTGTTTTGCCTAACAGGATAACCGTAGCGCCAAATTTAGCGAAAGATAACGCGGCTTGTTTGCCGATACCGTCACCTGCGCCTGTCACCAATATTGTTCGGCCGGCTAATAATGCTGGCGGGGCCTGATAATCCAAGATTGCTCTCCTTTCACCTTTGAGGGATAGTTACCTCTGGCGTTTTGATAAATAGCGTGGCAAACCTCAGCGTAGGCGCGGGCTATGGAAATCGATAGTTTGGTATAGATTACCACTGCGTACCGCTGGGTTGTAAAAACAGCGAGATTCTAACTCCTTAGCAGAGTTTTTGCTATGTCATCCAGCCTCTAGTTACAATAGCGTCAACTTTATCATCGTTTTGCAATCCTTAAGGGAGTTTTACCTTGGAATTTTTATATGAATACGGCTTGTTTTTTGCGAAAGCCGCTACATTTGTCGCCGCGGTTCTGGTTATTTTACTGACTACAGTGATGCTGGCGACCAAACAAAAACATAAAAAAGGCGAATTGGAAATCACGGATATTTCTGAAAACCTGAGTCAAATCAAGCATAGCTTCGAAGCGCGGCTGTTGTCCGATGAAGTGCTGAAAGACAAAGCGAAAGCGGAAAAAAAAGAACAAAAAGAAAAAGCCAAGGAGGAAAAAAAGCAGCTGAAAGAAGCCAGGAAAAAAGGGGAGCCACTGGAGCAGGTGGGTAAACCCCATCTCTATGTTCTCGATTTCAAAGGCAGCATAGATGCCAAAGAAGTGGCGTCTCTGCGCGAAGAAGTGACTGCCGTGCTTTCTGTGGCGGGTGAAAAAGATGAGGTTCTGGTGCGCCTTGAAAGCGGTGGCGGTATGGTGCATGGCTATGGACTGGCATCCTCACAGCTTAAGCGATTACGTGACAAGGATATCCCTATAACAGTAGCCGTGGATAAAGTAGCTGCCAGTGGCGGTTATATGATGGCCTGCGTGGCACCGAAAATTATTGCCGCGCCATTTGCCATCATCGGTTCTATCGGTGTCCTGGCGCAAATCCCTAACTTTAACAAGTTATTGAAAAAGCATGATATTGACTTCGAGCAACTCACAGCAGGCGAATACAAGCGCACCCTGACCATGTTTGGTGAGAACGACGAGAAAGGACGCGAAAAATTTAAGCAGGAGTTGGAAGAGACCCATGTGTTATTTAAAGACTTTGTTAAATCGCACAGGGAAAGCCTGGATATCGACAAGGTTGCCACCGGCGAGCACTGGTATGGCTCTCAGGCGTTAGAAAAAGGCCTGGTGGACGAAGTACTAACCAGTGACGATTATCTATTGGCACAAAATAAGGATAAGAAGATCTTAGGCGTTAAATTCGTGGTGAAGAAAAAGCTGGCGGATAAGTTGGCGCATTCTGCGTCCATCGCCGTAGAGCGCACCCTGTTAAAGCTGTGGGAGAATGGCAAGGTGCCTTTTTTGAAGTAGGAGCTGCATCCAAGATGTTAAACGTATGGATGCACGTTCGGCGAATTTAGCGCTCGCTGGGTTCGTACAGTCATCTGTAAATAGGTCACCCGGGCCTACGGGTATTTGTGACCCGAGAATGCTTATTGTGAAGGGGCACAAGTAATATAAAAAAGGCGAACAGTGGTTCGCCTTTTTTTGTTTAGACTTGCTGGAAAGGGTATACGGAGCCAATATTCAGGATTTGGGTTAACTCATCCAGGGCAGCGTAAGACTCTTTCAGCAGTGCCGGATCTGCCAGATCTGCCAGTGCCAGCCTGTCCCTGTAGTGTGAATCCACCCAGGTGTTTAGACGTTGATACAAGACATCATCGAGTAAACAGGACTGGTTTACCGCCGCTAATTCCATGTCGTTTAACGCGACACGTAGTCTCAGGCAAGCAGGTCCTCCGCCATTTCTCATGCTTTGTTTTACATCGAAGTAACGGACTGCTTTTACCGGTGTATTTAAGCTGACCAGCTCATCCAGATAGGTGCTAACCCGTTTGTTTTCCTGGCAGTTAGTGGGGGCGATAATGGTCATCTTGCCATTTTCATCACTCACCAGCTGGGTGTTAAACAAATACGTAGATACAGCGTCTTCCACCGAGACTTTGTGGCTGTCCACCTGAATAAAATGAAGCTGTGTATCCGGCTGTTTGCGCCTGATTTCATCAAGCACTTGTGGAGTTTTTAAAAATGCTTCCTGATGATAAAACAACACATTTTGGTTACCCACGGCGATAACGTCATTGTGGAATACGCCCCGGTCGATGACATCCGGGTTTTGTTGAATAAATACGCAAGTGTCGTCATTTAACCCGTGTTTTCGTGCAATCGCCTGGCTCGCCTCAAGTGTTTGTCTTGCCGGGAATTTAACGGGAGCTAAAGAGTTGTTGTCAAAAGCCTTTTTGCCGTAGACAAACAGTTCCAGGCCGGCGTGGCCATATTCCTTGCACAGACGGGTGTGATTTGCCGCGCCCTCATCGCCAAAGTAGTCGTTTTCCGGCAGACATAGATGGTGCTGAAAGTGTTTTTCATCGGCGAAAATACGCTTGAGTATCCTCCCAGTGACTTCCGGCTCAATAGAGCGGTGAAACTTGTTCGTCAGGTTGGCCGGGGTAAAGTGTACCTTACCGTTTGCGGTATCACCACTGGGTGAGATAGTGGCTGCATTAGCGGTCCACATACTGGAGGCACTGCTGCAGGCCGCCAGTAAATAGGGCGCTTGATCTGCGACTTTCTGCAGCACGTTGGCATCAGAGCCGTTAAACCCCAATCGCCTCAGGCTGCCGATGTCCGGCCTTTCCTGCGGTGCTAATACACCCTGCTTAAGCCCCATATCCGCTAATGCCTTCATTTTGTTCAGGCCTTGCTTTGCAGCTTCTTGCGGGTTGGAAACGGCGGCGACATTTTGACTTGAGGCAACGTTACCGTACGAAAGGCCGGCATAATTATGTGTGGGGCCAACCAGGCCGTCAAAATTTACTTCGAAGTGGCGCATCTGTCCTTATCCTGTTACTACTGGCTTCACAGCGTGAATGTTACAGTGCTGAAAATCCATTGGTTTTAGTATTCATTGCTGTTAGCTGCAATGTATCACAAAGATTGCCCTTATCCTGTTGCAGTTGGTCTCAACAGCGCAACGTACAGCGCTGAAAGTCCATTGGTATTAGTTTTCATTGCGCAGCAATGTATCGCAAAGATTATCTCTATCCTGTGACTACTGATCTCAACAGTGTGCTGTGCTGAAAACCCATTGGTTTTTGGCATTCATTGCGTGTTGGGCCAATGTATCATAGATAATACAGCTTTATAACATAGTTGAAACATCTTCTTAAGTGCGAGGTGAGACCGGCTAAAAAATGCCCACTTCTGATTTTTTTTTAAAAAAAAGTTTGATATTAGGTGCGCGACAAGCAATATAAATATATAACCCGTTGGGTATAAAGATAACAACGCATTTTTAGCCGCCTATTTAGGCTTTATTTAGAGAAAGAGTTTTCAGCAGATTATGGGCAAATCACTAGTTATTGTAGAGTCACCGGCCAAAGTTAAGACGATCAATAAGTTTCTGGGCAAGGACTACATCGTTAAATCCAGTGTGGGGCATGTGCGTGACCTACCTACCAGTGGCAGCGCGAAAAAAAATGCCGCAGCTAAATCTAAAACATCAACAAAAGGTTTGTCGACGGAAGAAAAAGCGGCAATTAAGAAGAAAAAAGATCACGCCGCATTGATTTCGCGTATGGGAATCGATCCTGATAAAGGATGGGAAGCTCATTATGAAGTGCTACCCGGAAAAGAAAAGGTGGTTAGTGAACTTCAGGCATTGGCGGAAAAAGCCGACAAAGTATATCTCGCAACGGATTTGGATAGGGAAGGGGAAGCCATCGCCTGGCATTTACGTGAGCTATTGGGTGGCAGTGACGACCATTATCAACGCGTTGTATTTAACGAAATTACCAAGTCAGCTATTCAAGACGCATTTGCACAGCCCACTGAGTTAAATCTGGCCAGGGTAAACGCCCAGCAATCCAGACGTTTTCTCGACCGCGTTGTGGGTTATATGGTGTCGCCGCTGCTATGGAAAAAAATTGCGCGGGGCTTATCAGCCGGTCGCGTCCAATCTGTGGTAGTGCGTTTGGTGGTTGACAAAGAACGTGAGATTAAAGCGTTTAACCCGGAGGAATTCTGGGATATACATGCCGATCTAAAAACACCTGATGGCGTAGATCTGCGTATGGAAGTGGTTAAAAATGCCGGTGAAGCCTTTAAACCCGTCAATCAGCAGCAAGCGGATACCGCGGTGTCGGCGCTACAGGGAGCTAGTTACAAGCTGCTAAACCGTGAAGACAGGCCTACTAGCAGTAAACCATCGGCACCATTTATCACCTCTACCTTACAGCAGGCCGCCAGTACTCGGCTGAATTTTGGCGCGAAAAAAACCATGATGTTGGCTCAGCGTCTTTATGAAGCGGGTTACATTACTTATATGCGTACCGACTCGACCAACCTTAGTAAGGAAGCGGTAGAATCTGTACGCGGTTATATCGAAGAGAATTTTGGCACCAAATATTTACCTGAGTCGGCTAATTCGTATGGCAGTAAGGAAGGAGCGCAAGAGGCGCACGAAGCCATCCGGCCTTCCGATGTGACTATGTCCCAGGACCAGGTAAAAGGCCTTGATCGTGATGCTCAGCGTTTATATGAGTTAATCTGGCGTCAGTTTGTGGCTTGCCAAATGACCCCAGCTAAATATGACTCCTCAACCTTAAATGTTAAGGCGGGCGAGTTTATTCTGAAAGCGAAGGGGCGCACCTTACGCTTCGATGGCTGGACGCGGGTTCAGATTGCAGTACGCAAGAAAAATGATGACATTCACCTGCCGCATATTGCGAAAGGCGCTGAGCTGTCCTTATTACAGCTGGATCCTCGCCAACATTTTACCAAACCGCCGGCACGCTACAGTGAAGCTTCTTTGATTAGAGAGATGGAAAAGCGTGGTATCGGGCGTCCGTCGACCTACGCCAGCTTTATCTCTACCATTCAGGACAGGGGTTATGTCAGAGCGGAAAACCGTCGCCTCTTTGCCGAGAAAATGGGTGAAATAGTAGCAGACAGGTTGGTGAGTAAGTTCCCTGAACTGATGAGTTACGACTTTACCGCCCAAATGGAAGGGGATTTGGACAAAGTCGCTCAAGGTGACACCAACTGGATTGGTTTGCTGGATGAGTTCTATGCCGAATTCAGGCAAACGCTGGAGCATGCCGAGTTGCCTGAAGAAGAAGGGGGCATGCAAACCAATGAAATGGTTATCACTGATATTAAATGCCCTACCTGTGAACGTGAGATGGGGATCCGGACCGCCAGTACCGGCGTGTTCCTCGGCTGCTCAGGCTATAATCTGCCGCCTAAAGAAAGGTGTAAGACAACGATTAACCTGACGTCTGGTGATGAAGCTATCGCGGAAAACCAGGAAGATGCCGAAACAGAAGCATTGATGGCCAAGCGTCGTTGTCCTAAGTGCGATATGGCCATGGATAGCTATCTTATCGATGAGACAAGAAAGCTGCACGTTTGTGGTAACAACCCAAGCTGTGATGGTTATGAAGTCGAAAAAGGCAAATTTAAAATCAAGGGTTATGATGGCCCTGTGATTGATTGCGATAAGTGTGGCTCTGAAATGCAGCTTAAAGACGGACGCTTCGGTAAGTATATGGGTTGCACCAATGAAGAGTGCAAAAATACCCGTAAGATCTTAAGAAGTGGTGAGGTGGCACCGCCGAAAGAAGATCCGGTTCATTTACCCGAGCTGGAATGTGAAACCAGTGATGCCTACTTTATCTTGCGCGATGGCGCTGCCGGTATCTTTTTAGCCGCCAGTACCTTTCCTAAATCCAGGGAAACCAGGGCGCCTAAGGTGGCTGAGCTGATACGTTTCAAAGACCGCATATCAGAAAAATTTATGTATTTGGCACAGGCTCCTGCGGAAGATCCCGATGGGAACCTCGCCGTGGTGCGTTTCAGTCGTAAGACCAAAGAGCAGTATGTGATGACTGAAGTGGATAAAAAACCCACGGGCTGGGTCGCTAAATATGTAGACGGTAAGTGGGTTGAAGAGCAAACTAAAAAACGTAAAGCCGTTAAAAAAGCCAGTTAAGATCTTTTGATATTGATCGAAAAGGCGACCCACAGGGTCGCCTTTTTTATGTGCCAGATCGCAATTTGCAGATAACTTACTCCCCGAGCATTTAACTTTTCTATTATTACTCACTAACGTATTAACGCGGCGTCAAACCCTGGCAGCTAACTTAGTGAATTACCTCAGACTTTTTGAGTTCATAGCTGATTTTTAGAAAGTGAGTAAGCAGATGGAACAATTTTTAGATATTGACAAAAAAATCATGCTGTTTGGCCGGGAGACAGAAGGCAAGCGCTCTCGGTTTTGGAGCAGTGATGGCCCTTTCGATGATGAAACCCGCTCTTACATAGCGACAAAAGGGGAGTTTGTGCTGTGGGAACAAAGTAAGCGGGAGTTTACCCTTAGTGAAGTGTTGGAGCGTAATTGGGTAAAAACCTGTCCGGCTGGGTATGTTACCACATTACAGTTTCGTGATGACGGTACCTTGACTGATACCACGCTGTTTGAAGGTGTCGAACTAAATGGTTACTGGTGCCTTGAAACTGGCATACTGAAAACTAAAATTCTGGGTGCCAAACACACCTACGAATTTGATGTATTAGCAAATGAAACTGAGCATATTCACTCGGCGGTGGAGTTTGAAGACGGTAAATTACACTCCTATTTAAAGTTGATCCCTGTTTACTAAGCAATACTTTCTTTATTGTTAAGCACCTGCTGGCCGGTGCTTTTTCAACCAGCCCGATCTAATCCCCCATTTTTAACAGAGTTTCATTTGACAGTAACAAAAATGTCATCCATACCTTATTAGCTAACTATTAAACATGTCAGCAGTGAGGTGCGGGAGATGTAAACTTGCTGACAAGCCACACTCAAGGAGAAGATACCGAATGTTAACCCACATCAATTGCGCTAGCAGCTCAGTGGTCAGAGACACTATTGCCGTTGTGCTTGCTGGCGGCAAAGGGCAAAGGCTTAAGAATCTTACACACTCCAGGGCGAAACCAGGCATTCCTTTCGGCGGAAAATATCGAATTATTGATTTTGCACTCTCAAATTGCGTAAATTCCGGCGTACGCAGAATAAACGTACTTACCCAGTATAAGGCTTCAGATCTCTTGACTCACTTGCAAAGGGCGTGGGGTCATATGCGCTGGGAGCTGGGGGAATATGTCGGAATTGTGCCTGCTCAGCAGCAATTGGGGGCGAATTGGTATCAGGGTACTGCGGATGCGGTTTATCAGAATTTACAGCTATTACGCAGTCAGGGTTGCAAGCATGTGCTTATTTTAGGCGGAGATCATATCTATAAGATGGATTATGGTTTGATGTTGGCTGAACACGTAAAGAAAGGGGCGGAAGTGTCCATCGCCAGCATTCGTGTGGATGTGAAGAAAGCAAGCGACTTTGGCGTTTGCTGTATTAATGAAAATGGTGAAATCATCGAGTTTCAGGAGAAACCGAAATCCCCTAAAGCTATCCCAGGAGATCCCAATTACGCCTTGTCTTCAATGGGAATTTATATTTTTGATATCGATGTCTTAGAAAAGTTACTTATTAGCGACGCCAATAACCCGTTTTCTCAACATGACTTTGGCTATGATGTTATTCCTCATGCCATTAAATCGCATCAGGTTAATGCCTATATTTTTAATTCGGCAGAAACAGACATACAGCATTACTGGAAAGATGTGGGCAACCTAGACGAGTACTTTCAGGCCAATATGGACTTGGTTAGCGTGAGCCCTGAACTTAACCTCTATGATGAGAAATGGCCTATCTATACGTGTCAGGAACAATTGCCCGGCGCCAAATTCGTTTTTGATGATGAGGGTGGGCGCGGGCAGGCAATAGATTCTGTGGTGTCGGCAGGCTGTATTATCTCGGGCGCCCGGATAAAAAACTCGTTGCTATTTTCCAGGGTGCGCGTTGAGAAGCGCAGTGAACTGGACTCCTGTGTAATTTTACCTTCGGCTAAGGTTGGCCGGGATTGTCGTATCAAAAACGCAATTCTGACAGAAGGGTGCGAAATACCGGACGGTACCCTGATAGGTTATAACCTCGAGCAGGACAAGGCCAAGTACTATATGTCTGAGAAAGGGATATTACTGGTGACACCGGATATGCTAAGGGAACAGGAAACGTCAGAGCCTGCGTCTTCTCCTGTGATAGTAAACTCTGAACAGTTAACCGCTGACCTTATCCGCCAGGATATTTCGCCCCTGCCTCATTGATAACGATGACGGAGGGTGTAGACAAACCAGGCAAGCAGCCTGGTTTTTTTATAAATAAGGTAAATTAATTGCGGTGGATGTAAGCAAAATGTTGACATGGGCGCGTTTCAAACGTAATTTTTAAACAACTGTTTGAAAAGTGCGTTTGTTATGACCGATAAAGAAGATACAAAAACCAAAATTCTCAACGCGGCGGAGAGCCTGTTTGCTCAGCGAGGGTTTACCGACACGTCTTTGCGATTGATAACTAATCAGGCGGAAGTGAATCTGGCTTCCGTAAACTACCACTTCGGGTCAAAAAAGACCCTGATCAAAGCGGTGCTGGGGCGGTACCTAGAAGTATTTATGCCACACTTGGATAAAGAACTGCAGGCCTTACTGCAAACCGAAACCAAGCCAAGTATGAATCAAGTCTTCGAAACCTTTATCGAACCTCTTTTATGCCTGAACCAGTTACAAAAAGAGGGGACCGCCAGCTTTCTAAAGTTATTAGGACGAGGGTACAGCGATAGCCAGGGGCACCTGCGCTGGTTTATCACTACTCAATACGCTGATGTACTAAATCGTTTTACTCAACTGATTTACAAGGCTAAACCCGAGTTACCCGCCAGTGAAGTTTTCTGGCGATTACACTTTACTTTGGGGACAGCAGTGTTTGCTATGGCGTCAAGTGAGGCGCTACAAGATATTGCCAAAGTGGATTTTAACCAAGATGTAGATATTGAAGGTGTGGTACGGAAAGTAATTCCATTTCTCGCCGCCGGTGTCGACGCAAAGGTTACAGAATAATAATTAAATGTGAATTGAGAGGAACTGAAGATGAGTAATTTGCTGGCAAATATGAGAAAGCAACTAATTAGCAAACCTGCATTTAAGGTTTTCAAAAAAATCCTGCCACCTTTGTCCATCACCGAACAGGAAGCGATGGAAGCCGGTGGCGTTTGGTGGGACGGCGAATTGTTCAAAGGCGCACCTGACTGGGAAAAGTTGCACGCATACCCTAAGCCTCAACTTACCTCGGATGAGCAAGCTTTTCTAGATAATCAGGTGAAACATTTACTGGACATGGTGGATGACTTTTCCATTGTTCACGAACAAAAAGATCTGCCGGAAGAAGTCTGGAGCTACCTGAAATCGGAAGGTTTCTTTGCCCTTATCATTCCAAAGTCCTATGGTGGTCGAGAATTTTCAGCGTTGGCGAACTCCACCATAGTGTCGACTATCGCAAGTCGTAGTCTCTCCCTTGCAGTCACAGTTATGGTGCCTAACTCCTTAGGCCCGGGTGAGCTGCTGATGCATTACGGAACTCAGGCGCAAAAAGATCATTGGTTGCCTAGCCTGGCCAACGGTCAGGACGTGCCGTGCTTTGCTTTAACGGGACCGGAAGCTGGCTCTGATGCGGGCGGTATTCCCGATACAGGTTATGTATGTAAGCAGATGTTCGAGGGTAAAGAAGTCCTTGGCATTCGAGTGAGCTGGAACAAACGTTATATTACCCTGGCGCCGCGAGCGACCGTATTAGGCCTGGCGTTTAAACTAAGGGATCCGGACCAGTTACTGGGTGATAAAGAAGATATAGGTATTACCTGTGCACTGATCCCAACCAGCCACGAAGGGGTGGAAATTGGTGACCGCCACTTGCCTATGGGGCTGGCATTTACTAATGGCCCAACCTATGGCACCGACGTGTTTATCCCAATGGATTGGGTTATCGGCGGACAGGATTATGTAGGAAAAGGCTGGCGTATGCTGGTGGAGTGTTTATCGGCAGGGCGTGGTATTTCCCTACCTGCGCTGGGGTCATCTTGTGGTCAGTTGGCCTCTAGAATGACAGGGGCATATTCCTATGTACGCAAGCAGTTTGGCATGTCTATCGGTAAGTTTGAAGGTGTCCAGGAAGCCATGGCGCGTATCGGCGGATATAACTACCAATTAGAAGCCTCCAGGACTCTCACCACTACGGGGCTTGATCTAAATGAAAAGCCGGCCATCGTCACGGCCATTGCCAAATACCATATGACAGAAATGGCACGGACAGTTATCGACGATGCCATGGATATCCATGCGGGTAAGGGGATCCAGCTGGGTCCACAGAACTATTTGGGTCACGCCTATTTCGGTATTCCTGTTGCCATCACGGTAGAAGGGGCCAATATCCTGACCAGAAACCTGATGATCTTTGGTCAGGGGGCTACGCGCTGTCATCCCTATGTATTTGCTGAGTTGCAAGCAGCGGCCGAGCCGGATTTCGAAACCGGGTTGGATATGTTTGACAAGGTGCTGACTAAACATATCGTGTATGGGGCAGGTAACTTCTTTGGCGCCCTTTGGCAGGGGTTGACAGGTGGTAAGCTGAATAAAGCGCCGGCTGGCAGTCCACTGGCCGATTATTACAAGCAGCTAGGTCGCATGAGCAAGGCATTGGCACTCAGTGCGGATGTATCCATGATGATCCTTGGCGGTGATCTAAAGCGTAAGGAAATGATTTCTGCTCGTTTAGGTGATGTGTTAAGCCACCTGTATTTGGCATCCGCGACCCTAAAACAGTTTGAAGACAGAGGCCGGCAGGCCGAGGACATGCCGTTTGTTCATTACTGCTTAAAAAACAACCTGCAGCAAATCGGCAATGCCTTCGATGGATTCTTCGCCAACTTCAGTAACCGAGGGGTATCGGCTGTATTGAAACGCACTATCTTCCCTTGGGGCATTAACTATAAAGCGCCAAAAGATCAGGTGTGTATGGATATTTGTAAGGCCATGATGACACCGGGTCAGCACAGGGACAGCTTAACCCACCTTTGCTTTACGGGAGAAGGTGAGAAGGATGCAACGGGTCTGATGGACCGTGCATTTATCGCTTTGTTTAATGTTGTTGAGGTTGAGAAGAAGATTGTCAGCGCGCAAATAGCCGGCCAATTACCCCGTAAGGAGCCATTTGACAGTCTGGTCGAGAAAGCGCTTGAACTGGGTGTGATCACTGCAGATGAAAAGCAGCGATTGGTCGACGCAAACGACTTAAGGATGCGGGCCATTCAGGTTGATTCTTTTAGCGAAGGCGAAGCAGGAGCGGCAGGCATTTTTCACCAGGAGCATGCTGCCTAAATGTTTCTGAGTAGGTAAACACCCCGCGCGAGCGGGGTTTTTTGTATCTGCAATTAGGAAACAGTAATTACCTTACAGGTGTTGGTGCTGCCTTCGGTATATGCGTCACCGTGAGTGAATAGGACCAAATCATCCGCAGAGACCAGGCCCTGGTGTTTCAGGCAGTCTATCGCAGCCTCAATGATCTTACTGGTGCTGTCTTCACTACCACTGTCAAAATAAACAGGTGTCACACCTCGATACAGGGCGCAATAGTTCAGAGTTTTATTGTGCTTGGATAAAGCGTAAATAGGTAAACCAGTGCTGATCCGCGACATCAGCAATGGCGTTGTCCCAGATTCGGTGAGTGCGACTATGGCCTTAACGCCTTCCAGGTGGTTGGCCGCGTACATGGTCGACATAGCAATGGTTTCGTCGACAGAGGCAAAGGTATAGCTCATTCTGTGATTGGAAACGTTAATGCTTGGGTGTGTTTCGGCGCCAAGGCAGACTTCAGCCATTGCCTGTACCGTTTCCACCGGATAGTCACCCGCTGCAGTTTCACCGGATAACATCACCGCATCGGTACCATCGAGGACGGCGTTAGCAACGTCCATTACTTCAGCGCGAGTTGGCATTGGTGCAGTGATCATGGATTCCATCATTTGGGTGGCGGTGATCACCACACGATTCAGGCGACGTGCAGAGCGGATCATTTTCTTCTGTACACCCACCAGGTTCGCATCACCAATTTCAACACCAAGGTCACCACGAGCAACCATCACCGCATCGGAAGCTAAGATAATGTCCTCCAGGGCTTCGTCGGTAGCGACGGCTTCCGCTCGCTCAACCTTTGCAACCAGTTTTGCATCGGATCCGGCTTCTTTAGCCAGCTGGCGAGCGTAACGCATATCTTCACCGTTTCTCGGGAAAGAGACAGCCAGGTAATCCACACCTATCTTCGCCGCGGTTATTATGTCTTTTTTATCTTTTGCGGTGAGTGCTGCGGCCGAAAGACCGCCGCCTTTTTTGTTGATGCCTTTATTATTGGAAAGGGGGCCACCTATGGTGACTTTGGTATGAACCGCATTTCCGGCGACCTGTTGAACTTCCAGTTGCACGCGGCCGTCATCCAGCAGCAGGATATCACCCGGCTCTACGTCGTTGGGTAACTCTTTGTAATCCAGGCCGACACTTTGCTGGTTGCCTTCACCTTTAGGTAAATCGCTATCAAGTACGAACGTGTCACCGACTGCCAGTTGGATCTTCCCTTCGATAAAGGTAGATACACGTATTTTTGGGCCTTGCAGATCGCCCAGGATTGCCACCTGTTTGCCCAGGCGTGTCGCAATTTCCCTTACCTCATCGGCGCGTTTTATATGGTCTTCTGGCGAGCCGTGTGAGAAGTTCATACGCACCATGTTTGCACCGCTCTGGATAATTTTTTCCAGGTTATTATTGCGATCTGTGGCAGGGCCTAAAGTAGTGACAATTTTTGTACGTCTTGGCATTTTAAAACTCCGAGGTTATATAAATATTGGCGGTCCTGGACATTACATGCAGCCTGGCGGGCTTGGATGTCATTGGTGAAGTTTGCATCCCTGAGTGAAGTCCCCACCTTGGTTGGTGGCTTCTTTCCGGTACCTATGTCCAATTCTGACCGATGTTTATTACAAGTCGCGTCGCTGTTGTATTGTTTAAGGCAATAATGGAGCGCTTTTTCATAACTGAAAGTTAGTTACAATACTAAGTGAGAGGTAAAGCTATTCATACTGGAGAATTAAAAAAGGCCCCATAAACGGAGCCTTCTTTGATCAAAATCCAGTTTTATCAAATCGAGAATCTTTAATACTCTCTTTTACCTTTTTCAGGTTCTCCCTGAACTTAATCCCACGTCTCAACGTAAAGCCTGTAGCCAGTACGTCAATCAGTACCAATTGGGCAAGGCGAGAAGCCATTGGCATATAGATGTCTGTATCTTCAGGTACATCCATAGATAACACCAAACTACACTCTTTGGACAACGGGGAGTCTTTCGCCGTTATTCCGATGACAGTGGCGTCGTTTTCCCGTGCTAGTGTGGCGATCTCCACCAGGGACTTAGTCCGGCCGGTATGGGAGATAAGCACGATAACATCACCGTCACTGCTGTTAATGCAGCTCATGCGTTGCATCAGGATATCGTCGAAACATTGCACAGGAATATTAAAGCGAAAAAACTTGTTCAGTGCATCGTGAGCGACAGAAGAGGAAGCGCCCAAACCAAAAAAGGAAATTTTCTTTGCTTGGGTCAGAATATCCACTGCCTTATTCACTGCACTGATATCGAGGGAGTTTTTTGCCGTGTCCAAACATGCCATAGAGGATTCAAAAATCTTCGCGGAATAGGCTTCCGGTCCGTCGTCCTCATCTACATGGCGGTTTACATATGGGGTGCCGTTGGCCAGGCTTTGCGCCAAATGCAGTTTAAAGTCGGGAAAACCTTTAGTATCAAGGCGGCGACAGAAACGGTTTACGGTTGGTTCACTCACATCTGCCATTTTGGCTAGTGCGGCAATGCTGGAATGAATTGCCGTTTGTGGAGCAGCAATAATGACTTCTGCTACCTTTCGCTCAGACTTGCTAAAACTATCCAGACTTTTTTGAACCTTTTCCAGGGTATTCATTATTATAATTTACCTAAATGCAAATAACTTACAGCTGTTACACACAATAGTCAGGGATGTGTAAGAGAATTACAGGGCAACTATACAAGAAAGCCTTGAATCTCAGTGCTGGTATGTCGTGAAACTATGAGCCAGGTCTAAAATTCTGTTCAGAAATCTGAAAAATGACTACGTAATTGGGTGTTATCATAGTCACTTTTATTGAATTTGTCATTTTGTTACTAAATATGCGCCGTCATGTGATCCAATTCGCAGTATAAGGAGGGTGCATAAGGTAATTAGTGCTGACTAAACACTATCACGAGAGAGAACATGGAACATTTAGCAGTTATTGCCGATGTAGGCGGCACGAATATCAGGCTTGCTTGTTACGATATGGAAACTGGTCGCATATCGCAGACCAAAAAGTATCTCTGCGCAGATCACGGAACCATCAGCGATGTGTTGCGGCTATATTTTGCAGAGCTAAATGGGCCTGTGGTTGCTTTGTCTATTGCCATCGCTTGCCCGGTTGATAAAGATCGGGTAGAAATGACCAACCATAGTTGGACTTTTTCTAAAGCAGAGCTTAAGCAGACATTAGGGTTAGACACATTATTTGTTATTAATGATTACACTGCCATTTCTTTGGCCATACCGTTTATTGAGAAAAAGGACCTTATTAAAATTGGCCGAGGTGAGGCAGGTGACTTGGCGGCGAAGGCTATTTTCGGTCCAGGTACTGGCTTGGGGGTGTCACACCTGATGTATGATGGCCGCAAATGGGTGAGCCTGGACGGGGAAGGGGGGCATGCGGACTTTGCTCCTAACTCTGAAACAGAAATGGAAATCTGGCGGCGTTTGCATAAAAAGTTTGGTCATGTATCTGTAGAGCGCTTGTTATCGGGCTCTGGCCTGGTCAATATTTACCAGGCATTGGCGGACATGAAAAACGGGCCTGCTATTTATAACGATGCGGCAAGCATATCAACAAACGCCATTGAGCAAAGCGACAAGATTTGTCATCAGGCCCTTGAGGTGTTCTGTGATGTGATGGGTAGCTTCGGAGGTAACTTAGCCTTAAATATGGGGACCACAGGGGGAGTCTATATTGCCGGAGGTATCGTACCTCGATTTGTCGAATTCTTTAAATCAAGTGGTTTTCGCTCTGCATTCGAAAGCAAAGGCAGGTTCAATGCATTTAATGCATCTATCGCCACTTATATAGTGACTCATGATGACCCTGGCTTATTGGGGGCAGGGGTCTATTTAAAGCAAGAATTAAGCTAAGCCAGTTTGGTTGATACTCAGTAGCGCTGCTGATCACATATGAGATTATTTCAAAATAATCGACAAAAACGTTGCTTTCTGAATGAGGTTTCCCTAATATCCGCTCCCCGTAGCCGAAGAGAAATAACTGGTTACCACAATATATTTGGTGAGGTGTCCGAGTGGCCGAAGGAGCACGCCTGGAAAGTGTGTATACGGTAACGTATCGAGGGTTCAAATCCCTCCCTCACCGCCACCTTTAAAGCCCTAGCAGAAATGTTGGGGCTTTTTCGTTTCTGGTCAATAAGTTATTATAAATTAAGGTAACTGCTCATAAACGTGTGGCACCAGATAATCGTTGCTTAACCAACTCAGGTAACTGCGGGAGCAGCCTGTCGTGGTGACGATCATGCAAATAGTCCCAAAATGAGAGCCCCAGCTTTCGGCACGTTTTCTTTAGGCTGGCAAAGGTGTCCCGGCATCTTCTACTCAGTTCGCTACGGGTCCCTCCGCTGACTTTTCGTTTCTTGACATAATCTCTGATGTCACTTTCACTGCCATTGGTGTGCAGCGGGATCTCGGGTCGTTTCAACACCAGTAGCAGCTTGGCTTTGTGCTGGCGTAACCTGTACAAACTTCAGTTCAATGTGGCGTAAGCTGTCTCTTGCTCAAAGATCGCATCGAAACGTGCTGATAATGCTTCTGCTTGTTGCGGACAAGGCGACAACTTGTATAACTTAAGATCCCGATATAGCTCCCATATCTGAGAGCGAACTTCCTCGACGGCTTGTTTGTGGTTGGCATTCATTGGTATCAGCGTGTGGATGAGGCGCTCTGCATGCACCCAACATAGACCATGCTGAAACACATTAAATTGACCTGCACCGTCACTGATGATAGCCAGGTGCCCAAGGTCACTTTTGTGCAGCAAAGCCCCCATCAACGCGCCTTCGGTGGCGATGCGATGATGTCGTTTGTTGCTTATATTGAGCTGCTCTAACTGCGCTTGCCAGGCTTCTTCATCCTGAAATTCGATAACAAGACAAGCTACCAATGCGGCCAGTTGAGCCTGGGACAATTTGTACTGGCGCATGTAGGTAAACGCATCTTCTGAGAGGCGATAACAGGCTTTGTGGCCTTGCAATAACGTTAAAAAATTAACCCGGCTCTTGCTCTCTGTCGAGCTGAACCAGGCAAACGAATCGTTGCCAATATGTGTCACATAGCCATTCTTACCCTGGTGACGCGCACCACTGTCATCAACGGTAACGTAATCGGAGCCGCTGAGGCCTACTTCCAGCAAGTTGTCCTTCTCCGAATGAAAGCTGTCTTTATCCTCGGAAAGTAAGCGGTTTAACTGGCCAGCGGAGATAACAATTTCCCATTCACGCAGCTGCTCTAATAATAAAGGCTGGGTAACCTGACAGTGGTGATGCTGATAGAGCAGGTAACTCACCAAGTTAGGGCCGTAGTGGCGATTTTCCAATGATGTTGGAAGCTGACCAGTGACTAACTGGCCGTCTGGCGTGAGCCATCACTCCAGGCGGTAGCGAACGTTCTCGTTGCGGATCACCAGCTCCTGAACCACAAAATCCTGGTAGCCGTTTAAAACGGGAGCCGTCAGGAAGATTATCCGGTTTAACCCGCTGTTCGCGGTGTATGATCAGCTCTTTTTTATTGCGGCGGCATTTCTTAGCTTTACCCTCGTCGCTATTGGCAGTTTCGCCTTGCCCGGCATCGTCATCGGTGCTTTCATCAAGCTTGCTGGGCTTAAACTTTGGCCGCTTTTTCTCTCCCTTAAACACCCGGATTTCGTCCTTCAAGACGTCAATCTCTTCTTACTGCTGCTTACTGCTTCTTACTGCTTCTGAGTGTGCTGAGTTGCTCGGTAAGCAGCAACAGTTCCTTAACTACTGGGCTCTGTTCGGCTTCAGGTATATCGGGCAGTTCAAATTTCATCGGGCACGAGGTCAAGACCGGCGTTTTTCAAGGTAGTTGTCGCCTAAAGTTTAAAATTATGCCGCCTTACCTTCCTCAATTTCTGTCTTGCTCTTTTCCGGGTTAAGGTGAACCTCCGTTATCAGATCCCAGTTTTTGATTTCACCACTCCAGCGGCTTGGATTTTTTGATTTTGCTGCTTGGTATACCTGTTTTCGTTTAGCCAATATGTGTACATCTTCACCTGTGTGACGCTGCTGCGGCGTAACAAATTTGACTCCGCTATGTAAATGTTCATGGTTATACCATTCAACAAACCCGCATACCCAGCTTCGCGCCGCTTGTAGATCATTAAAGGGCCGCTCTGGGTATTCTGGTCGGTATTTCAACGTACGAAATAGGGATTCTGAATAGGGGTTATCATTACTCACCGAAGGTCGGCTAAACGAGGGAATAACACCCAGTTGCTGCAAGGTCGCCAGCATCGTAGCGCCTTTCATTGGGCTCCCATTGTCCGAGTGCAGCGTCACCTGGTTACGCTTAACACCTTCCCGCTGACAGATATCAGTCATAAGATCTGCCGCTAATGCACTCGATTCCTCTTCGTATACCTGCCAGCCAACGATTTTTCGACTGTAAATATCCATCACCAAGTATAGATATAAAAATATCCCTTTAACAACAGTGGGTAAGTAGGTGATATCCCAAGTGTAAATTTGATTGGGCTCTGTCGCTGTCAGGGCTTTAGGTTTATGTATTTTCCTGACTGGCTTACTCTTGTCTCGGTGATTTAGCTGATTGTGTACCTTCATCACCCGATAGAACGTTGACTCTGAGGCAATATATAGCCCTTTATCGACAAGCTTCGGTACGATTTTGTTCGGTGGTAATTTCGCATACTCAGGCTCATTAACAAGCTTAATGATACGCTGGCGCTCCAATTTTGTTAGCTTATTTTTTGGTTCACGATAGGCTTCTATCCACCCATCTTGCTCATTGCCTGGCTGGTTCCAACGCTGCAATGTTTTTGCGCTAACCCCTATGATTTCACAGGCTTTTGATTGTCTGGCACCAGAATCACATGCCTGATTTATCAGGCTCATGATTTCCGTTCGTTCTGAACTCATTGTGAGTCGTCCTCGCCGCTTCCCCAGATCGCATTGACTTTTTTTTGGAGCACTAATAACGCAGCGGTCTCGGCCAACGCTTTGTCTTTTCGGTTCAACTCCTTTTTTAATGCCTTATTTTCATGCTTAAGGCCTTTTACTTCCGAGCGACTCGTCGCTTTACTATTAGCTGCATTGCCATGAGTAAAATCAAGTTTCCACTGTTTAATATGGTGGGGATATAAGCCTTGTTCACGGCATAGCTCACTGATGGCCTCACCACCCAGCGAGGCGCAAGTAATGACCATGTTAAGCCTTTCCTCTAAACTCCAATCTTGTGGTCTTTTTTCTTTTGTCATAATGCCAGTTTTATCAATAAAACCCATTTCAAATACTTGCTCTCTGGACTGTACAATCCACTTACCTAATGCTGAATAACCGACGCCTAAAGACTCAGCCACTTCTTTTAAGCTGGACTCTGCAGGGCGATTAAGCGCTTTTTCCACTGCTTGTATTTTAAATGACTTTGTATATCTTTTGTTCATTTTTTGCTACCTCTAACTGAAAATTAGAGGCGACAACTATCCTGACACAGGGGGATGGATTACATAGTAATAAGTTCTTTCTAAGGGGGAACCCATCAAACTAACGGGTATAAGAGTAACATTTGTAACGCCCTTTGTAGGAGTGGATGCCTCTCTATAAGTGAAGAGGGCGAAGCCTGTGCCAGCAACGTTCGCCGAACGTGCATCCATGCGCTTTACATCTCATCCCTGAGATGGGTTTGACTCCTACAGGTCTCTCAGGATCTGTTACCCAGGTTTGACCTGCCCCTTCTAAGGTGATTCGTTTGCATTTATTACAGTGTTATATCTGGCAGAAAAAGTCATTTTATTCCATCAGAAAATAGCAGCGATAACTAACAATAAAGGTAACTATTCAGCTGGCTAAAAACCCCGCAATAAATGCATTATTTTTTTCAAAACTTCTTGACACGGTTTTGACTGATTTAGTGCATTTTCATGCGTCACTGTAATGAGCGCTTGTAAGCAACGATTAACTTAACCACAAGAGCGCCAAAGGAACGGAAGCCCAGCAAGGATAGCACCCCCGGCACAGAAAAATACAACGCCTTAGATTGGCTTACAGAAGCAAAAAACTGCCCGAAAAAACAGAAGGTATAATAGCCCCATGAATAAGCATACAAATACAGCAACGTTGATACCCGAGTCATTGGATGTCAACGCCACCATTGAGCAAGTAGAAAACGCCTTGAAAAATGACAAGGCCGCATCTCCTGCTTTAGTGGCTGCCGTACAAATGATGTTGCTGCTGGTCAAGCTATTGTTTGGTCGCCTGTCTCTTAATAGCCGAAATAGCAGCAAGCCGCCCTCGCAAGACCCCAACCGGCCTAAAGAAGAGCGAAAGAAAAGTAACAATAAACAGGGCGGGCAAAAAGGCCGCGAGGGCAAGACGCTCAAGCCAGTCGATGATCCGGACGAAATTATTCAGGTTCCAGTCAACCGGGATAGCTTGCCGCCAGGGCAGTACCATGACGTAGGCTATGACCGTCGCCAGGTATTTGATATCCAAATTTCCCGCTGGGTTAAAGAATACCGGGCACAAATTCTGGAAGACGCGCAGGGCAACCGGTTTACCGCTGATTTCCCTGCTGACGTGGACAGGGCGGCTAAGTATGGTGCATCGGTTAAGGCGAACGCCGTCTATATGTCAGTGTACCAACTCCACGGCGAATCTACGCTAATCCTTGCAAACCGCTGCAGGTCTGGAGTTTTTAGTCATTTTCAAACAGTCAAACACCGCCCTTACGTTTAACATCAGCTTTTTCATCATTTCTGGGATCGTTTCTTTGCTCTTCCGGCTTTTAAGCAGGCCAATAGTAAAGCGCCGTAAGCGTGTAATATTCTCGGGACCAAATCCTGTTCGAATCTGGCTACGATCTTCATCGTAATTCCAATCAATAATATAATGGCAGCTCTCTACTGACCAGTGACCTCGATTATCCTTAAGCACACGCTTAGCGTTCGCTTCCTCCTCAGGCACGCTGGTAATGCCATACACTATCTCATGACTTGGCTTGCCGGTTTTTTTGTCGATGCTGTCACGCTCAACCATAAAGGCCTGGCGTACATAGGGGAACTCGAGATAATCATTCAGTGCCGTGGTCGTCCATATTTTTCGGGTTTCAATCCGACCATGCTCACCCTGGCCAAGCTGAATAGCACCCGCATCGTCAGTAACATTGTCAAAATACAATTTAATATCAGACAGCAGGTTTTTCTGGTTAGCTTTTACTGTGAAGTGATAATGCGCACCTCGCTCACCGACCAGATATTTAGCCAGTTCACGCTGGGTAAGCAAGGCGTCAGCGGTGATGGTTCGACCTTTAATATCAATCGCATCCAGCATTGGTGCAGCAATTTTGATTTCATTGGTTTGCTTTTCTTCGTCACTCCCATCAACGGCTAATGTACCGACTTTTTTTGGGTGTAGCAGCGCCCGCTATCATGGCCAACGGCACTCATGATATGAGTTTGCAGGCCTTTTTCATCAATGGCTGAGCACATGGTTTTGCCATCGATAGCCAAACTTTCATCGATCTCAGCATATTGTGCATTCCAGGTATTCAGCGCTCGATACAGCTGCTCTGGGTTTACACTAATCAGCGCATTGCGAATAACGGTTCGGCTGGGTACTTCATATTTTCCATCGCGTTTTCGGCATCTGAAACGACTGCGTGCTTTTTGACCTAAGGCCTGTACCCAGATGGAGATATCTTTGTATCCCACCATGCCACAAAGCACTGCTGCTACGGACAAAGAAAGAATGGTAGGCATGTGATGTTTTTTGCCTTGTGCACGGCGACAGTCATCGACACCTTGAAATACATCATAAAGTGATAGCATTTGATTGGCAGTGAGTTTCATCCGTCACATCCCCCCTGTTCGATAACGGTCATTAAGCAAAGGACGAGAAAGTAAAGCTTGTACATTGCGTTGCAGTGGCTGAACAAAGACTAATTTGCGTGACTGTGTGCGCTCGCTGTAATGGTCGCGTGTGCGGCTATAGCCTTTGGTTGAACCGACTAGGAGCCAGTTTGATGCGCGATAAATCGTGCCCTGGTAACGCTCGGGATCGACAAAGGTTTCTAACAGTAGCAAGGGGTAGGAAAATCGCTCTATCCAGTCTTGCTGGATCCTGCGTCGACATAGAGACAGGATCTGTGAAGCGCGGTTTTTGACGTGACAGCCGGGCAGGATAAGGAAGCGTGAATTATTCGCCACTAAGTTGAGTCTGTCATACTGGTGGCGGTAGCCCCAACCAATCCACTGATCCCTAGCGGAGCACTTAAGAGCAGCAGCGGAGAAGCTTAACAATGCCACCGGTTGATTATCTACGGTGGCAAAATACCAGATGGTGTTGCCAATTTTTGGCAGTGCACCAAGGTAGTGGTGAGTTTGCATAAGCTCGCGAAAAAGCGGCTCTTCCGATGCTTCAACAAGCCTGATTTTGAGTGGTGAATGCAGCAAACTATCTCTCGTGTATTTACTTGAGAGATAGCATCTTTACTCAAATCAGGTGTTTTGTCCAGAAAATAAGGGTATCTTTTTGTTTTTACAGGTAAAAACTAGCTAGTGTAGATTGGCCCTGGTACCAACTCATTCCTTATGACCGGGTGCAGCAGCATTTTGATGAAATGTTTGGCATCTCCTTGAGTACCGGCTCACTGTTCAACTTTAACAAGCTGGCTTACCACATGCTGGCTGACTTTGAAACGCTGGCCAAGCTCGAACTCATCAATGGCGGGTTAATTCACGCGGACGAGACGGGTATTAATGTCGGCGGCAAGCGCATCTGGCTTCATAATGCATCGAACGGAGAGTGGACCTGGTTTGAGCCTCACGCAAAACGCGGTAAGGAGGCAATGGATGAAATAGGCATACTGCCTCAGTTCGCCGGGACACTCTGCCATGACCACTGGAAACCTTATTACCGCTATACGCAAGTGTTCCACAGTTTGTGCAATGCCCATCACCTGCGGGAACTTACCCGCGCCTATGAGCAAGACGGGCAAGAGTGGGCTAATGGGATGTATGAACGGCTCATTGAAATCAATGATGCAGTAAATGATGCCGGTGGCCAGCTTGATAACGATACTGCGTTGCAGTGGCGGAAAAAGTATCAGAGTTTGCTCGATAAGGCGGAGCGGGAGTGCCCGCCCCCGGCGGAGCCGCAAACGGGCAAGAAGAAAAAGGGGCGGGTCGCCCGTAGCAAGGCCAGGAACTTACTGGAGCGGCTCAGGGATTTTTAGGATGATGTGCTGCGATTCATGGATAATCCAGCGGTTCCCTTCACCAACAACCAAGGAGAGAGGGATATCAGAATGGCAAAGGTGCAGCAAAAAATCTCTGGGTGTTTCCGCTCCATGGAAGGAGCCAAGGTCTTTTGCCGGGTTCGCAGTTATATATCAACGTGCCAGAAAAATAATGTCGGTGTCGGGCAGGCGCTGGAGTGCCTGTTTGCCGGAAAGTGGCCAGACTTCATTCAGGAAAAATTGAATAATATTCCGCCAGCTGAATAGTTACCAAATTTGTTATGGTAGCTGAAAAGTGGGTAGCATTATGCTACCCACTAATTGCTTAGTGGTGATGACCACCAACACCATGAGCGTGTCCGTGAGCTTGCTCTTCCTGAGTTGCTTCTCGCACAGCCACAACTTCCATATCAAAAGTGAGCGTTTTACCGGCAAATGGGTGGTTGGTGTCTATTGTCACCATAAATTTACCCACCTTAAGTACGGTCACCTGACGATGGCCATGCTCTGTATTTAGCACGGCTACCATGCCTGCTTTCCATTTTTTTGCGCCTTGCAGGTGCTTCACTGAAACACGCTGCTCCTGATTTTCGAGATACTCACCATAGGTCTCTGCAGCAGGCAGGGTTACTTCAAAGGAGTCCCCCTGGCTTTTACCCGCTAGTGAATTTTCTACACCTACCATCATGTTTTTGTGGCCGTGTAAATAAGCGACAGGATCTTCTCCTGCGTTGGTTTCCAGCACTTTTCCATCTTCATTTTTTAAGCTGTAGTTAAACTGAACAACCGTGTTATCTGCAATTTGCATCTCTTATCCTGAATTGTGTTTTTTGACCTGTGAATAATAGCAAAGAGAGCAACATAGCTAAATGCCAACTCATTGATTTTAGGTCGGGGGTAGAGTGTTGTTTCTGCTAGCAAGCTGAAATGATATTCCTTGCTACGAAACGTGCAATTTTTGCAACTGATTGCCCTCCAGCAATTGTTATAGTGTGACAAAGAGTAAGGCAGCAGATCTGCAGCCTTAACGTTTTAAGTCTATTGCTGTGCTTTAAAGGTGTGTCCTAATCGCTCGACCCACCAGTTTATAGCATCTTTAGCATCATCAGTTGAATCGATAATAGTGCCGAGATCTTTATTGCCTGACTTTCTGTCTATAGCCGCAATAATCCCTTCACCTGTGTTTGCATCGCTAAGGGAGAGCTCTATGGTCGCACTACCGACATTAGTATGTTCACCCGTGACAACTTTAGATATTGTCGATATGCCTATGCCGACAGGTAATAAACTGCTGGTCACTGCGAGGATTGGGTTAGGGGTGGCGACATTTGTTAATGCTAAACTTAACCTCAGCGTTTTTCCCCCTGGTTTTTCAACTATGTCAAAATGTTGCTTGGCTCTTTGGGCGATCCTTTGCACTAGGTATTCGCCAATCATCTCGATATCGTCAGCCGACAAGTTGTCGTAATTTGTATTGTCATCTATGAATAGCCAGGCTCTATCGATCATTATCGAATCATAACTAGACAGTACCTTTTCCAGCTCTTCTTTCGTGGTGATATCGGCTCTTGCCCAGACTAAATCAACGCCACCTTTAGGCCCTGGTTTAAAATCATCATATGAGTCAAACATACCTGTATCTTTTTTGTGTATGGGAAGCGTACTGCACCCAGTAAGGGCTAATATACACAAGATGAAAATCCCTTTAAAAAGCCTCATTACTTTCCTCTTCTAATTACAGTCAAAGCCATTTATTTAGCAAAATGGCGATTCTTTTGAAACGGCGCCTATGATACTCAGCAAAGCTAAACATAAGCTGAATGACATGTAAGAATGAGGTGATCTTTTTCGGCTTAATGGGGTATATACTCAAGCTGCTTGGGAATGCGGGGGTCAGCAAACCGGTTATTCGACCGGGTTTTCAGCTTCTTGCAGGTATTCTTGCAGATGCTCCACTAACGCTTGATAACCGCTCAAAAACTCAGGCCATTTGTTGTGAAGTGATGGCAGGTCGAGATCACGGCAACAAATTTCTACCTGGTTAGAAATATCAAGCATCGCTGGTGCGCTGATATTACCTGCGACTCCCTTCGTGGTATGTACCAGTCTTTCGAGTGTTTCCCAGTCACTACCTGTATAGGCGTTAAGGAATTGAGTTTTTTGCTCCGGCGCTTCATCAATAAAGGTCTTGGCGATTAGTTGCAATAATTCCTCACTGCCATGAAGTCGAATTAGCGCATCGGGCTTATCCCACACTTTGTTGACAGGCGGACTCTGTGTAGGCGCTGGTTTTGGTTGATTATACTCATTTTCAAGTAACCAGGCTGATAGTTTTTGTTCAAGCGTACCCGGGTTGATGGGTTTACTTAGATAGTCGTTCATGCCTGAGTCCAGGCATTTCTCTTTGTCGCCTTTCATGGCATTGGCTGTCATGGCGATAATTGGCAATGCTTTATAGCCTTCCCCAGCTTTTCCCTGCCTAATTGCCCGGGTCGCTTCGTAGCCATCCATCTCAGGCATCTGACAGTCCATTAAGATCAGGTGATAGGGAGCATCATTAGGGCTCTCCTGAAGAGAGGTAATAGCTTCCAGGCCATTACCTGCCATATCCGCCGTAAGCCCCAGGCTATCCAGTACTCCTAAGGCCACTTTTTGATTAATATAATTATCTTCAACCAATAACAAGCGGGTATTTTCCGGCCAGTGATGTGATACCTCTGGCTTGATCTGGTTTTTTTCCAGGGTTTTGAGGTAGTGGCTGGTGATTAATGGTTTGGCTTGCGCCAGCACATCTCCGCCGGCGATAGCGACCGACAGGGCATCAAATAGGTCAGATGTTGTAGCTGGTTTAGGGAAGTAGCCATCAAAACCCAGCTGAGCGAATCGCTTGGCATCGCCACGTTGGCTCATGGAGGTCATCATAATTAATTTGGAGTCATCAAAGCGGTTGTCCGCACGAATTATATTGCCTAACTCGCCACCATCTATTTCAGGCATCTGCATGTCTAACAGAATAACGGTGAACCTGGGGTTGCTACTGTCGAGTAGTTGTTTTTCCATTAAACTCAGGGCGATCTGCGCTCCAGCGGCTTCGGTTACCTGTGCGCCCCAATGCAGTAGTTGGCCTCGCAACACTTCCCGGTTTGTGGCGTTGTCATCCACGATTAATATTGGCACATCATTAATATCCACTTCAGGCATTACCAAGTGAGATTGCGCACTGCTTTGCAAGAGAATATCGAACTCGAAGCAACTGCCTTTTCCCGCGATACTGCTGGCGTAAATTTGCCCGCCCATTAGTTCGCAAAGTTGTTTTGATATGGCCAGGCCAAGCCCGGTACCGCCGTATTTGCGCGTTGTGGATGCATCCACCTGAGTGAAAGACTCAAACAGGGAATTCATCTTGTTTTCTTTTATGCCTATCCCTGTGTCTTGTACACTGCAATGGAGCCTTAACACATCGCCTTTCTCATCGGTTAATGCAGCTCTGATAACGATTTCACCTTGATCGGTGAACTTGATGGCATTACTCACCAGGTTAGTGAGAACTTGCCGTATGCGGCCGGGATCACCCTTAACCATGGATTGGTGAATGTGGGTGACATCCAGCACCAGTTCCAGTCCTTTTTCCTGGGCTTTATGCCCCATGGACTCGGCAAATTCATCTATGGAGCTGCGTAAGTTAAAGTCCAGTAACTCCAGGTCAAGTTTGCCGGCTTCAATCTTAGAGAAGTCGAGAATATCGTTGATAAGGGTTAACAGAGACTCTGCACTGGTCTGCGCCAAGCTCGCGTGGTGATATTGGTCCTGCTTGAGCTCGCTGCGAAGCAATAACCCTAACATACCCAAAACACCATTCATCGGAGTACGGATTTCGTGGCTCATGCTGGCCAGAAATTCCGATTTATAACGGGCCGCAGATTCGGCTTCTTCCTTGGCTTCAATGAGGTGACGTTCGACTTTTTTACTATTGGTAATATCCCGGATTAAACAGGTGAAAATTCTACCTTGATGATTTTTTACTTCCGATGTAGCGAGGTGGATGGGGAATTGAAGACCATTTTTGTGTTGTCCGGTAAGCTCCCGACCTATGCCAATATTGCTGGAGTCGAGATAACTATCTAGGTAGTCAAGGTGTTCTTCAGAGGACTTCTCCGGAATAAGCAGGTTAATTGGATGATTGCATACATCGACTTCTTTATAACCAAACATTTCTTCAGCAGCAGTGTTAAAGGAAAGAATGTGACCTTTATGGTTTATGGTGATGATGGAATCTACGGCTGAGTCTAATATGGCTTGTAATCGGTTGGACGACTCCTCTGCACGTTGAGCTGACTGCTCCTGAGCTTTAAGGGATGTATTGATACGAGACAGCAGGTTGTGGAAACTGCGGGCCAATACACCTATCTCGTCTGATGACTCAGTAGGGAGTGAGTCCAGTTTCCCTGTTTGTTCATAGCGTTGCACCGCGTCTGTCATCTGGGTGAGTGGTTGAGTGACACGCCTCGATGCGAGTACCGCCAGAGCCAAGGCAACCAAAGCCAAGGAAACACCTAAAATTAAACTGCGATTTCTAAACGTTTCCAGCTCCGCGCCAGTGGTCCCCTTTTTATGCTGCAGCAAGAGTAGCAGGGGATGGCTGTTGCCATATTGGCTAAAAGAGAGTTGCCTGAAATAGGAGGCCCGGGTTTTACCATAGGCATCATCCAACCGGTTAAAAGCCTGGGTATTAATGCCTTGCTCAATGAGGGGGACAAGCTCGGGGAAGGACTGTTGTAAGCTATGCAGGTTTATCTGTTGTTCACCTGAATGTGATGTATTGCCAGGGTAAGATAATAAATCCCCGTTTTCATTGGCCAGGTAAACGGAAAATTGCGCCAAATCTTTTTCGATAAAGCCCTTAAGAAACGCGCCAAAATCCACGCTAATTTCCACTAATCCAAACGGTAACCCGGTGGCGGCATCAAAAATAGGAGTGGTGACATGGACAATTTTTTTAACCGGCTCTACCGCATTGCCGCTTACCGCATTGCCGCTTACAGCCTGCGGATGAACAGGGGAGAAATACACATCCCCCAGCGATACCTTTAGTGTCGAGGTAAAAAAGTCGAGTTTGCCGACTCGTTCCATTCTCGAAATAGGCGCGCGGTGGATACCTTTATTGTTGCGTTGTACATTCACCAGCTCTCTACCCTGATCAGAGATACCTATATATCGAATTTGCGCATACAACCGCTTACTACTGAGCATTTCTTCAAATGTCCGTTCTAATCTGTTTTGCCAGAGCCGATAATTTAACTTGTCACTTTGACTTATTGATTTGATCAACCCCTGAATTGGCGGCATCCTGCTGAGGAAGATGACGTCGCTGGCAGATTGGCTGTAGATCTGAGCTAACAGCGGCTCTGCCAGCTTAGTTTCAAATTTTAACTCCTCGGTTTCCTGCTTTAAGATAAGCCGCTCACTCTCAAGATAAAAACTAAAGCTCACCACCAGGGCCACGCATAACGCCAGGGTAAACGCAGCAACAGGCAGCTTTAACCCTAAGGGGTGACGTGCTTTTCCCACTTCAAGTAGAGACTCCTTGGCGATGGTTGTTTTGAATGCGGTATCACTCTGAATATGATCCGATGAGGCCTGGAGCCGTTGCTTTGGTATTTGTCTAACCAGATCAATCAGCAGACCAGCCAAAACACAACCATAGGCAATGATTTTTAGGGAGTGGGCCACATTAAAGTGATTGTCAAACAGCGCGACAGAGCCAAATGCCATATGAAGTTGGGTGATAACTTCAGGAATGATACTGAGCATTAAGGCAAATTTAATAATGGTTTTATCTTGCTTAAACCAGACCCAAAATAACGTGCCGCCAAATAGAAATAGCGCCAGGGGTAAGACGTCAAAAGGCCGGGTGATAAGTGCATCTCGAAACATGGTTTGCGGCAAGGTGGCGCTGATAGCGGCGTAGTGGACCACGCCATAAGCCAGCGCCACAAACAGCACACCGATAAATGCCAGGGTGGGTAACCCGTGTACACGGGCCGCTTTATTATCATGCTGGCTGTGCGATTGACGGTAGATCCAGAGGCTGATGCTGGCGCCAATGATCATAATGCTGGCATTAAAAATACGTGAAAGCGCCCAGGTAAAGGGAATGAAATTGGTATTAGGGGCGTTGGCTTCGATTAACCTAAGCGCTGCTAAGGTATGGAATGCGTCCACCATACCTGCGCAAAACAACGCCATACCGATAATCGGTACGGTAACATCACGGCGAATACTGTAGTGCAAAAAGGAGGTGAGGGCGGCAATAACCGCAATACAAACGGCGGTCCATTCCAGCAATGCATGGTGAAGGGCGCCTGACAATGCCTGAAACAGAAGGTCTACCTTGATTAAACCATGACTAAACATATCCGGAGTAAGGGTTAGATTTTGCGAGCTAAAGTCAATACCGAGCAGATTAAACAAAAAGGGCACAGAGCATAAAACGAAGATAACCAAAGCGATGCGGACGCGTTTTGTTAAGCTGTGTTTCATACCAGTAGCTCCCTGCGGGTTATCCATATAGAAGTTTTTCAATCCAAATAGTGGTGTTAGCCGTTGAACTAACAAGTGTTTTGTAGCACATAACCTAAAAATAATGCCCTATAGAACACTAGTCTATTTAGTCGAAATTTACCTATTCAATAATCCAGTTCTGCTTGGTTAGTATCCGTCCTGAAACACAGGAATAGGCAGGTTGAGCTGTTTTTCTGTAGATACCATCTCTGCGAACCAGCTTCAAGGGGATGTTTATCCCATTTGAGGCTGGTATTCGCATTGGTGCTTAACCACAGCAAAACAAATTTCTACCAATTTGCGCATCGCTGCACAAATAGCCTGCCTTTTGGTTTTACCATTTTTTAATAATCGTAAATATTGTGCTCTTCCGTGTGGGTTATGCTGACAAGCGACAGCTGCCGCCATATACAATTTGGCCCTGAGCCGACCCGGTCCGCGCTTACTAATTAAACCTTGGTAAACCACCGCCTCTGGCGGTGTGACTCGACTAGGCTCTGCCGTTCAGGTGTATAAGTTGGACCAAGTACGATAGGTTAAGGCCGCTGGACCGAGTGTCGGACCATCCAGATGTCGGACCACCTCGTGCGAGGGAATGACGTTTTTTCTCAGGTAATAACGCGATCACCGTCATTACCAGCTCGACTGGTAATCCAGCGGCTTATAAGCGCAAAGGACCGTTTTATTTATTGTTTTTTAGCCTCTTCCAGAGGCTTTCAGCATACCCCCGGCTTTGCCGGTGGTTGTTGATTTAAACCACGATTCTAAGTTCCATCGCCAGCAATACGACGTGGCAACTTCTGCTGCTCTTGCTTCCCATATATTGCTGAGCAAATATCAGCGAGCCAGTTCATTGCCCTGGTTATCACTCACTATGCTCAAAACTAGTCGGGCTGAGTTTTGTTCACCGTCAGGACGATCTGACTTTCTTGAGTGAGTTTAAAAGCAAAGTTGCCATGGTAGAAAGCGGTGAAGCCTTGTTTCTAGGCAGAAATGGCCAACGAATTCATGTGGGAAAATTGACGGCATTAGTAGGTAAATATGTTCGCCGTTCAGCTGTTGGTAAGTCGGCCGCGTGTCATTTATTACGCCATGACAGTGCTACACATATGCTGAGAAATGGGGCTGATATTCGCTACATTCAGGAGTTTCTTGGGTATAAGGTTATTACCAGTACAGAAATGTATACCCACGCAACAATCAACAATCAACAATCAACAATCAACAATCAACAATCAACAATCTAAGGTGTGTTTATCATCAAACTCATCCCCATGGAAAACCAAAGAGTAAAAAGTTTTCTCAGAAACAGGTTGTTGCATGGGAGGCTAAACGCTACAATTGTAGTAAGTTGCTACACATTAAGCAGAGGTTAAAATGGCGACAGCAAGTATTAGGCTAGATGAAGAATTGGTTGAGAAAGCCGCTATTATGGCTAAAGCGTTTAATCGCTCTACTCCAAAGCAGATCGAACATTGGGCCAAAATCGGCGAAATGATGGAAGATAACCCTGAGTTGTCTTATGAGTTCGTCAAAGCAGCCATCATTGCAAAAGCGGAAAAAGAAGCGGGTAAGTTAGAGGAATACAACTTTGGCTAAAGTTGTTCATGTACTCCAAACGCCGTCTTTTAAACGCACGGTTAAAAAGCTACATAAGAACCAAAAGAAAGATCTTGATGATGCTGTAAGAGCAGTAATGACTGACCCCTATATTGGGCAGCAGAAAAAAGGGGATCTTTCTTTTTTACGTGCTCACAAATTCAAAATGGTTAAGCAACTGATGCTGCTAGGCTACAGCTATGAAGATGGCACCTTAACACTTGAACTGATGGCGCTTGGATCTCACGAAAATTTCTATCGAGATTTAAAATAGGTTTTCTGATTGATGCTGGCCTGGAGTTTCGTTTCAGGCCTATACTAAAACGTAACTAACAAATCTTACTACAACAAACCAAACACCTTCCATATCAATAAAAAACACTTCATATTATTCACTTAGCATAATTAAACCTTGGTAAACCACCGCCTCTGGCGGTGTGACTCGACTAGGCTCTGCCGTTCAGGTGTATAAGTTGGACCAAGTACGATAGGTTAAGGCCGCTGGATTCCCTCGTGCGAGGGAATGACGTTTTTTCTCAGGTAATAACGCGATCACCGTCATTACCAGCTCGACTGGTAATCCAGCGGCTTATAAGCGCAAAGGTCCGTTTTATTTATTGTTTTTTAGCCTCTTCCAGAGGCTTTCATCATACCCCCGGCTTTGCCGGTGGTTGTTGATTTAAGAATTAACCCTAAGTGTGATTAATTTATAACTACTATCGTTATTACGACCCGAAGACGGGCAGATACATCACCAGTGATCCGATTGGCTTGGCGGGTGGGATTAATACCTTTACATATGTTGGCGGAAATCCGGTCAATTACTCAGATCCGGAAGGTCTTTTTACGATACCCATTTTGATCCCATTTTTTCAGTGGACCGTAACAGTTACGGGGGCTGATTTGACAATTTCGGGATGTTTACAGCGGCTTTAACGTTACCAGGTGATACTGCCCAAACTAAACAAAAGGCTGTGACTTATCCTGAACGAAAGCGTTGTAAATTCACATGTAACTGCAGAGGGAACCAGCGCCTACAAGTTCGGCTCCTACCGCTCTATCGTGAGCTGTTACCCAGGTTTGACCGGTCCCCTAACTTTCAACTCGCATGATGCCTCAAAGTGGCCTTATTTAAATAATCAAGAGATTGAAAGTAATGATGAAAATGTTATTAGAATTGCTAATGCTAATGCGTTTGATAACAACTCCTATTCATTGTAAATTCCCACTGCCTTACTAAGGCTATTTTTATAAAATTTTGTTGTATTTTGCAGTTTTTAGGGAACGAAAATGAAATTACATCCAGTTTCTCTGGCAGTTTCGGCAAGCTTGCTTGTCAGTGTCAGTGCTTGGGCCGAAACCAAAGAACAAAACGATAATAATCAGAATACTGAGAGTATGACGGTCACTGCTCAACAGGTAACTCGTTATACGGCGGTAGATGCGCCGTCAACATTAAGGTCAGAAGTACCTTTATTAGATACGTCACGTTCAGTTCAGGTGGTTAACCGTGACTTACTGGACGATGCAGACGTACAGACAGTAGAAGAAGCCGTCAGATTTGTATCCGGTACGGCGCCCCGCCACCGTATGGGTGGCGTGGACAGCCAAAACTTTGTCCGTGGTTTTCTAACCAGCTACGACTATAGAAACGGCAAACGTGAATATTCCGATTCACGAGTTAGCATGGATACGGTGGAAAGTGTTGAAGTTCTAAAAGGGCCAGCTTCGGTTCAATTCGGCGTTAACGCGCCAGGCGGCATCATTAACTACACGACCAAACGGCCGCAAGCCGAAACCATGCGTTCATTCAAAATTCGTTTGGATGAACATGGTAAAAAGGAGTTTGTGGCCGATATGACTGGCGCCACCAGTGATTCCGATAAGGTGTTATACAGGCTTATTGCCGTTGCGCAAGATTCTAGTACATTCCGCGACTTTTCTGATAGCAAAGGCTATATGGTTGCGCCCAGCCTAAGCTTTCAGCTGACTGATAAGACAAAACTCACCACAGCCCTAGAACTCAGCCATAAAGAAGAGCATCAAGACAGGGGCATACTGATAGGCCGCTATAAGGATGGCAGTCAAAAAATTATTGATGTGCCTAAAGAGCGTGTAGTTCATGAAGATGGTGACGCTCATGTGGAAGACAAAATGATGCTGGATGTGATTTTGAACCATGAGTTTAATTTACAGTGGCGCGGGGAATTATCGTACTCCTATTTTACCTGGGATAACAATTGGTCCGAAACGCAAATGGATGAGTTTTATCCAGAAGGTGATGTGGTCGACGGCGTGACTTTTAAACCAGGCGATCTGGTTCGTGGGGTATACGGATATACAGCGAGGAGCCAAAAGTCCCATCTAGTGTCAGCTATGATGTTTGGTGACTTCGATTTGGCTAACACCAGCCATAAGCTAACCCTTGGGGCTGATTACAGCTATAACAAGCGGGATGCCACCTGGGGAAATGGGGAAAACCTGCAGCCTTCTGCTAGTACGCCAAGCATATTTAATATTTATAACCCGGTTTATGGTGAATTTAGCACTAACCACAAGCGAGCATATGATGAGGTCGAGATAAAAAAAGGCTGGGGCATGTTTGCCAATGATACCGCCTATATTGGCGAAAATCTGATTGCCAACTTAGCGCTTCGTTATGACTCTTACGACTCTAAGGAAAACGATACCGATGGTTGGTCCCGTAACAAAGAAGATGATGCGCTCGTTTGGAATGCCGGCCTGCTCTACAAAGTGATCCCAGCGCTATCTTTGTATGCCAGCTACGCAACTTCATATGAGCCAAACGAAGCTAAAAACGTGGTAGGTGAAGTGAAGCCATCGGAAGGTAAACAATGGGAAGTTGGAGTGAAAGGGTTAGCCCTGAGTGATTCGCTGCAATATAGCCTGGTTTATTACGATATTACTAAGACTAATATTCCAAATTCCTTTAAAGAAAATGGCATAGACGTAGTTAAACTTATCGGTGAACAAACCTCCAGAGGCATAGAGTTTGATTCCAGCTGGCGCGCAAGCGATGACCTGACGTTATTAGTTAACTACGCTTACACAGATGCAAAAATAAGTAAAGACGATGATGATCCTGAGTTGGTAGGTAATACCCCTCATGCTGTGCCAGAAAACACTGGCGCTATATTTGCTTCTTATGAACTTAATCCTTTTGTACCTAACTTAAGCATATTGGCCGGGATTAACTATGTTGGAAAAGCGCCGAATCGTAATGACAATGCTTTGTTCCTGCCGAGCTACACCAGAGCCGATCTGGCACTAAAGTACCGCTTACCTGTATCCGAGGGTGATAGCCTGGTGCTTCAGGCGGGTGTTAAAAACCTGACGGACGAAGATATATACATTTCACAAAACAAGTATCTCGTCGGCGTGGGACAGGCGAGAACCTTCTATGCCAACGTTGATTATCAATTTTAAAGCCCTCTTTTAGTTACCTGTAATCCAAGAGCCCATTTGGGCTCTTTTTTAAATACTTAAGCCTACTTTCCTATCTTCTATTAAATATCGGGTATCAAACGGATTAACATAAAAGGGTGTTCAAAAATCTGATAAGGATTTCAGACCATCGTTAATATCACTAGTTGATGCTTCTTTTTAACTTGTTTAAATAATGTAAAAAATAGTATCTGATATGTTAATCACGGAACCAATCCAAATAAAGGGTTTTGGGTAACAATTGCTGCGTTGGCTGTAAGGAGCGGATGCCTCTTTATAGGCAAAAAGGGCGAAGCCTGTGCCGGTAAGGTTCGCCGAACGTGCATCTGCGCTTTACATCTCATCCCTGAAATGGGTTCGGCTCCTATCGCTCTATCGTGAGCGGTTACCCAGGTTTGACCGGTCCCCTAACTTTCAACTCGCATGATGCCTCAAAGTGGACTTATTTAAACTGGCAGGCGATTGAAGGTAATGATGAAAATGTTATTAGCAATGATAGCGCTAATGCGTTTGATAACAACTCTTATTCATTGTAAGTTCCCACTGCCTTATTGAGGCTATTTTTATAAAATCTTGTTGTATTTTGCAGTTTTTAGGGAACGAAAATGAAATCACATCCAGTTTCGCTGGCAATTTCGGCAAGCTTGCTTGTCAGTGTCAGTGCTTGGGCCGAAACCAAGGAACAAAATGATAATAATCAAAATACTGAGAGTATGACGGTCACCGCACAAAAGGTAACTCGTTATACGGCGGTAGATGCCCCGTCAACCTTGCGTTCAGATGTACCTTTACTAGATACGTCGCGCTCCGTCGGGGTGATTAACCGAGACCTACTGGACGATACAGACGTGCAGACAATCGAAGAAGCCGTTAGGTTTACTTCAGGCACGGCGCCGCGTCATCGTATGGGCGGTGTGGATAGCCAAAACTTTGTTCGTGGCTTTAGGCTTGGTTATTACTTTAGGAACGGAAAAAGAGAGTATTCCGAGTCACGCACCAATATGGATACTGTAGAAACCGTAGAAGTATTAAAAGGGCCAGCTGCGGTTCAGTTTGGCGTTAACGCACCAGGCGGCATTATTAACTACACCACCAAAAAGCCGCAGGCCGAAACCAAACGTTCGTTTAAGGTTCGCTTAGATGAGCATGGTAAAAAGGAATTTGTTGCTGATGTGACGGGCGCTGCAAACGATTCCGATACCGTGCTATACCGACTTATTGCCGTTGGAAAAGACTCGAAAACGTACCGAGACTTTTCTGATAGCAGTGGTTATACGCTTGCCCCCAGCTTAACCTTTCAATTGACAGAAGATACGAAATTAACCACGGCCTTAGAGCTCAGCCATGTAACATCTCACCAGGATAGAGGGATCCTGGTAGGCGACTACGCAGATGGCAGTCAAAGAATAATCGATGTACCAAAAGAGCGTGTGATCCACGAACCGGGCGATTCCTATGTGGCTGATAAACAGTTTTTGGATGTAACCTTGAGCCAAGATTTTAATTTGCAGTGGCGCGGGAAATTGTCATATTCCTATCAGAGCTGGGAAAACAGCTGGCATGATACACAAATGGATGAATTTTATCCGGAAGGTGGTGTGGTTGATGGCGTGACATTTCAGCCTGGTGACTTAGTCCGAGGTGCCTATGGACATACCATGCAAGAAAGGAAGTCACATCAAGGCTCAGCCCAAGTATTTGGCGACTTTGAGTTGGCGAATACCCAGCATAAACTGACCTTAGGGGCAGATTATATTACATCAGACTTCGTTTCAAACTGGGGCAAAGGCAAGGCGCAACCTTCCGACGAATATCCAAGTATCTTCAATATTCACAAACCTGTTTATGGAGAATTCAACAGCAATTTAGAGAAAGGGGATGTTGACCGCAAAGAAGATATCCGCACTTGGGGGGTATTTGTTAGTGATACCGTATATATCGGCGATAGCTTGGTAGTTAATGCGGCACTTAGATACGACGATTTTTACAGAAAAAATGTGTGGTCTTTAGAAGAAGACAGTGCTGTCGTTGGGAACGCGGGTCTGCTTTATAAGGTGGTTCCACAAGCGGCTCTGTATGCCAGTTACGCAACTTCCTATGAGCCGAACAATAGTGATAATGTGGTTGGAGATGTTAAACCGTCCGAAGGTGAACAATGGGAGTTTGGGGTAAAAGGCTTAGTCTTTGATGAATCGCTACAATATAGCCTAGTTTATTACGATATTACTAAATCTAATATTCCAAATAAAGTTAAGGAAAATGGTATAGACGTTATTAAATATATTGGTGAACAAACGTCCAGTGGTGTTGAGTTGGATACCAGTTGGCGCGCAAGCGATGACCTCACTTTATTGGTTAACTACGCCTTCACAGATGCTAAAATAAGCAAAAACGAAAACGCCCCTGAATTGGTAGGTAAGACTCCTCACGGTGTGCCTGAACACTCTGGTGCTTTATTTGCCTCTTATAAGCTTAATTCCTTTGTTCCCAATTTAAGTGTATTAGCTGGGATCAATTATGTGGGTAAAGCCGCCAATCGCAATGATAATGCTTTGTTCCTGCCGAGCTACACCCGGGCAGATTTGTCCCTTAAATACCGCTTACCTGTTACCGAAACGGATAGCGTTGTAATTCAGGCCGGTGTTAAAAACCTGACGGATGAAGATATATACATTTCACAAAACAAGTATCACGTAGGCGTAGGAGCGGCCAGAACCTTCTTTGCCAATCTAGATTATCTATTTTAAAACCCTCTTTTAGTTACTTATGATCCAAGAGCCCATTTTGGCTCTTGGATTATTTAGTTTTAAAAAATCAGGTCCATTAAATAACAGTTTTAAGGCTAACAACTTTTGTTATGGCGGTAGGAATGGGTGACTCTTTGCCGATAGACAGGGCGAAGAGGTGGGCAATGGAGTACATTTCGCGGAACCCATCAAATAACGGGAATAAGGGTAACAATTGTGGCGTTGGCTGTAAGGAGCGGATGTCTCTTTATAGGCAAAAAGGGCGAAGCCTGTGCCCACAAGGTTCGCCGAACGTGCATCCATGCGCTTTACATCTCACCCCTGAGATGGGTTCGGCTTATGTGGACTCCCCATTGTCAACAAAATAAATATACTAAATTGAATTAATGCGTGCTTATGTTCGAGCTCTATGTGAGTAGCTAACTCTGGCTCATTGATATTTACGCGAATTTCTTAGCCAAATCTCCTACGCGAGCTTTTTGCTCTGAACCGTACACTGACTTAAGAAACTGATTTTCATCAAGTTAATAGCATTTATTTTGAAGGTTTATTCACAGAGCTACACCTTTAGTGGCTCTGCTTTGTACTCTGTGCCCTGTGTCAGCATCGCAAATGCTGTTCTGACTGTTTTGTTTGCCAGGGCCACCGCTGCGCATTTCCTACCTCGGCGTTCTATCAGTGCTTTCAACCATACTTCTTTTGTGGTTCTTGCTTCTCGTTTGACCAGATGATTCACCACCGCCATGGCCCCGGATATTAAGCACTTCCTAACCATTTTGTTTTTGACATGCTTCCCTATGGAGCCTATCACTGTTTTCCCGCCACTTGAGTGTTGAATTGGCGTTACCCCTATACAGGCGGACGCATCTCGTCCGGTTTCAAAGCTCCCCATTTCTGCACAACCTATCGATATGTATAAATTGACTGCATTGATGGTTTTAACGCCTTCTAATGCCAGTAACTTCTTGCAATCAGGGTGCTCGTTGATCGCTTGTGCAAGGCTTTTATCATACTGCTCAATGGTTTTCAGTGTCGCTAGATAGCTATCCCAAGCCGCCTTTAGTGCTGTGCGAAAAGCGACACCAAAGCCATTCTCGGCATCTTCGAGGGTTCTTTCTATCAGCGCTCTTAAACCACCATCTTTCGAGAAGGCTCTGAGATTAAACTCCAACAATAAAGCGCTAATTTGATTGTGATACGCCACTTTATTTTTGACTGCCAGTTCCCGTAGCCGAACGATGCTCTGCAACTCCTGCTGTTTAGCTGTCTTGCCTACAATAAAGCTGATATTCGTTAGCTGGCTGGCCTGAACTATCGCTAATGCATCGTTTTTATCTGTCTTCTGGTTTTGTCTGATTTTTGACACAAGTTTTGCGGAAATCAGCTTGGCATCATGTCCAAATTTTAATGCCAGTTGTTTCCAGTAATTTGACATCCCGCAAGCTTCAAATACGACGATTGCCCGGTGATTTGAAACGAGCCAAGAGGTGAATTGTTCCGGCGTCATCTCTACATTCGAGCGCACCTTATTTTGTTTGACTATGCAAACCTGAATAACCTCTTTTGCCAAATCTACGCCAACAATAGTATTATTTTTCATTACGGACTCCCTGGTAATTGTGTCAGAGCTGTTATCTTAGCTTGCCGACTTAGGTAAGGGGAGTCCAATTATCTCCTACAAATCAGCATATACCTGTTACCCAGGTTTTATTGTTCCTAACAATGAGTTATTTAATACCGATAATCTTTCCAGGCATTGGTTTATGTGCGTTTCTTGTTTGCTGGTTTTTGTTAACGAGGATAAAGCCTGTACAGACTATTGTTTGGGAATATCACTTCCCCAAGTCGTTTAATACTTAAACAAACTTTTTGTGGATCTGGGTTTGCTAAATTCTCAATTAAGAAGTCCTGATACTGAGATAAGAAAAAGTTTTCAATAGCCACGGCTTTAGGCAACAACCACTGTAATCGATTTTTATCTTCGTCTGTTTCTGGAATTAGATAGTGAAACTGTTCACGGCAATAATGGCTTATTTCACTAAAAGCTTCGGCTGGCTGGTTATTAAAATATTGAGAAAATAGAATCGGGCAAGCTTGTTTGGTCGGTACGTGGACATTATGTTTCCAGTTAATCAGCCCTTTGCACATTCTCCCGGTCAATACCACAAACTCTTTTATTGAAGTGACGGGTTTTCCATCTAGCGGTATCGTTCGACGGAACCCATCAAATAACGGGAATAAGGGTAACAATTTAGCGGCCTCTGAAGGAGCAGATGCCTCTCTATAAGTGAAGAGGGCGAAGCCCGTGCCCACAAGGTTCGCCGAACGCGCATCCATGCATTTAACATCTCATCCCTGAGATGGATTCGGCTCCTACCGATCTATCGTGAGCTGTTACCCAGGTTTGACGGGTCCCCGTTCGACAATCATAACCTTTGTATTCACTTTCGTTGGGAAAACCCAGTGGCCAACGGTATGGTTTGCTGCTACGGGTGAACGCCATCCTTTCATAAGCATCATGCATTGCCGAATAAGCAGCTTGTTTGATATCCGGGTTTGGAATTTCATGATGAATTTGTTGTCCCCACAAGTGACGATAGTAAGTCGCCATTTCAATCAGGCCCTGTTGCTTTAGCTCTTCTAATCCGTAGAAAGAGTTATCAAGGTAAAACGGTGTTTTATTGGCTTGTCGATACTCATATATGTCATCGCACAAGTCGTCATCTTCTTGTTCGGTCAAGGGATTGTCGAAAACAAACAACAAGTCTATATCTGATGTTGGTACTTGGTAATTATTCGCGTAGCTACCTGCTAAGTAGATGCTTAACAGGCGTGAAGGGTAGCGTGTTAACACCACTTGAATGATGTCTCTAATGGCCCGGTTGACGTCCTGAAATTGCGTTTCATGGAGTAGATTTATCTTCATGTATAATTGGCTGCTTGCTTTTGTGTTTCGCCTTGTTCATTGGTTAATGAAGCGTATGGCAAGATAAGGGGTTTACCTGTTATGGGGTGGGGCATCACATCTGCTTTGGTGGCAAAGGTATTGGCGAGTAAATCTGGGGTGAGCACTTGCCAGACATCGCCCTGGGCGATAATTTTACCTTTTTCCAATACCACCAGGTGGTCGGAAAACTGAGCTGCGTGATTTAGGTCGTGTAACACCATAATGACGGTCAATTGCTTTTCCTGATTCAGTCGCTGCACCAGCTCTAAGATTTCCAGTTGGTGACCGATATCCAGGTAGGTGGTTGGCTCATCGAGGGCTAAAATCTGCGCTTGTTGCGCCAGACACAAGGCAATCCATGCCCGCTGGCGTTCACCGCCTGACAGGGTGCTGACGTCACGTTTTCGTAAATGAACAAGTCCCACTTGTTGCAAGGCCAATTCAATGGCATCTCGATCCGCTTGTTTTAGCATGCCAAAGGGTCCCAAATTGGCATAACGACCCTGGGCTACCAGGGTTTCCACATCTAAATGTGCAGGCGCTTGCGCCGATTGAGGCAACACGGCCAGTTGTTTGGCCAGTGCTTTGGCGCCAATGCTAGCGATATCCTGATCTAATAGCTTCACGAGTCCCGCTTGATAGGGTGTTAAGCGGGTACAGGATTTTAATAAGGTCGATTTGCCTGAGCCGTTTGGTCCCAGCAGGGTGGTGATTTTACCTTTTGGCGCGGTAAAGTTGACCCCATTCAGGACGGTATTGTTATCGTATTTGGTGACTAACTCACTGGCTGAAATAGCAGCGTCGGACGATAGCCTGGTTACCGCCATATTCATGTTTTGACTCTCCGTAAAATAAATAAAAACATTAAGCCGCCTAACAAAGTGAGATAGATACCCACGGGTAAGCTGGCATTGGCCAACTTGAGCCCGGTGATTTGCTCCAGAACATCGCTTCTGATATTTCTGGCCAAGGTATCTGTGATCAAAACTAAAATACCGCCCGCCATAGCGGCAGTTGGCAATAGCACCTTGATATTGGTGCCGACCAACCAGCGCACCAGGTGGGGGGCTATCATACCGACAAAGCCTATCCCTCCCACGGTACATACTGCCGTCGCCGTGAGCAGACAAGCGCAAGCAAGCACGGCGGCGATGCCCCAGGGGTGAGCCAAACCGCAACCTCGGCTAAGTTCATTGCCAAGTTGCAGCAAGTTAGCGGCGGATATCGACCAAATGAGCAATGGCATCACGATAATTAGGCCTGTGCTGGCGATGGCTACGCTTTGCCAGTTGGCGTTGCTTAAACTGCCCGATAACCAGCTGGTGATGGCCTGAATATTTTCACTATTGTGGAGCAGGCTAATGGTGGTGATGGCGCCAAAAATTCCGCCAATCATAATGCCCATAAAAAGCATACGCATGGTGCCGCCACCCTTGTCCGGGCGGGCGCTAATCCAGGTTAACGCCGTGCTGAGCAGGCTGCCCAGCAATGCAACTAAGATAGATTTCCAGATAATCGTGTCTGGGTCTGTACTTGGAAAAAACGTTTGCCAAACCACAACCGCTGTAATGGCGCCTTGGGTGACCCCGGTAATACTTGGGTCGGCGAGAGGATTGCGATAAAGCGCCTGCAACAAGACACCCGCCATAGCCAAACACGCACCCACCAGCCAGGCCATGACGGCGCGAGGAAAGCGCGCGTCAACCGCAATGCTTTCTAATCGGCTAACTTGCTCCGGGGACACGATGGCTGTGTATAGCGTGTTTAGGGATAAATTTAGATGGGCAGCAGAATATTGTGTTGCCAATATGGCAATGACTAGGCTAAACAAAAATAACCAGCCTGCCAGCCAATAACGCCCATGAAAGTTTGGTTTTAATAAATAGTTAGCACTCATGCTTTCACCTTTTGGCCGACCAGGGCCAGCGCGAGCGGTCCTATGATCACTATGGTCCAAAGCCCTGCAGGGAGCTCCATTGGGAAGAGCAACAAGCGACCGAGCAAATCCGCCGCTAATAACAATGCCGCACCCAGTAAACCTGAAATAATTAAAACCGGATAAGCATTGGACGATACCAACAGACTACGTGCTATATGGGGGGCAAATAGCGCGACAAATGAGATTGGGCCTACACTTGCGAATACCGGAGATAGCAGCAGCATGGCGACAAAAAGCAGTAAAAGACGTGCTTTTTTTGGGTTTAAACCGTTACTGCTGGCAATCTCATCACCTAAACTCAGTAGGTTTAATGTTCGTCCACAAAGTAGCGCTAAGATGCCGGCGACCAGTATCCAGGGTAACGTACTGTTAAAACTGTCCCAATAACTGCCCGACAAGGTACCCGTGGTAAAGCGCATTAACTCCGCCAAACCGTTTCCATTAACTGGGGCTAATAATACTAAGGCGCTAGAGGCGACACCTAAAAAACCTGAGCAGATGGCGCCGGCAAGTATCATACGTATTGGCGTTGTGTATTTGCCGCAGCTGAAAATAACTAACGCACCAGCTATAAAACCGGCGATTAAGCATAAAATTGGCAGCGGCCAATCTGGTAATACACCTGGGTGGATCAGCGCGACGGCCATGATAAATGATGCGCCTTGTGCTATGCCGAGTAACCCGGGGTCGGCTAACGGGTTTTGCAGTGAGTCTTGCAGTAACACGCCTGCAACCCCCAGCGCGGAACCTGCAAGTAACGCGAGCAACACGCGTGGTAGCCGAACCTCGTTAAGCAAAAAAACAGCGGTATCCGGCGAATCAAGTTCAAACAAATGAACTAAAAATGAGGCAGCAAAGACCTGATCGCCTTGCAGCAGCCCGATGATACTTAACCCACAAAGAAGCAAGAAAAGCACTGCTGCAGTGAGTTGAAACCTTAATTTATTCATGCTAATTATCAGTTATTCATCACAAGTGGGCTTTTACTCGGGTCGAAACTTGTTAAGTCTCCGGGGAGAGGGATTTGCTTTGATACGCCGTAGTGGCTGAACTCTTGCAGAGCGTGGATTAATCCACGAGTACTGCAACAATAATACCGATTTCCTTTAGCGTTGTAGATATTGCCGTTGCGGACCGCGCTTAAACGCTTCCAAATAGGATCTTTTCGTTTTTTATAAGACTGGTCGACTTCGTACACTATCCAATCGGGATCCCAACGCAGGAATGACTCACTATTGAGCTCCTGATCTACACCGCCTTCTGAGAAGCAGGCACCGGCTTGCGCCGCTTTCAGCGCCGCACAAAATGGGGTTTTGGCGCCCAAGGGATCATAACTGCGCGTGGAACCAATGATAGCGACACTTTGCCGTTTGATTTCAGATGTACTCAGCTGTTTGATATTGTCGATTACCTGAAGAAACCGGTTGTTGGCAGCGGTAGCTAATTCCACTTGACCCGCTAAGCTCGCCAGCAGTCTATTGTTTTCCAGATAGGCATCGAAACCGGTTCTATCTGAGGTGTCATAGCCTGGGTGGTGCAGGTAGAATATCGGGATATGCTCGCTGAATCGTCGCCACTCTGGTGTAACCGGTAAACGGGTGATCACCAGGTCAACCCCAGTTTTGGCCCAATCTTCAATATTCGCGTTATCGACGATAACGTGCTCAGGTAAGCCCTGAGGGAAATAAAACACACTGGAGATATTAGGCTCCCCTACGCTGACGGCATTAGGCACCAATCCCATCTCGGCCATGCTCTCGATGCAGCCATACCAGACACAGGCAATTTTTGGCGGTGTGCTGAATGTGTGTTGAATACCGGCGGCATCCACCACTGTATATGAGTTTGATTCAGGTGATGCTTGGCTAGAAGAAACCCAGAAACAGCACAAGACGAAAGCAAGAATTCTGATGGTCATGGTAGTTTCCTTTACTTAATGCCCAAATTCTTCAGTACTTTTTTTAATGGCTCAGAGCGTGTGGCTTCACCAAAGGTTTGGGTGATCTTTTTGACTTTGGGGCGTTTACGCTCACTTGGTTTGGACTCGGCACTACCAAGGTAGATAAAACCTGCAATTTCTTCGTGCTTTGTAAGTCCCATGGCTTTTTTAGTGATGCCGTTATAGGCATACCACTCGGATAACCACTGGCTGGCAAACCCCATGGCATTAGCGGCGATCAATAGGTTTTGGCACACGGCGCCTGAGGTCAGCATTTGCTCCCAGGCTGGCACACCATCTTCTAAATCTGGGCTATATACGACGGCGATGACCATAGGTACGCGGCTAAACCGGTCACGTTCAAACTCGATGCGTGATTTCTCTGCTTTGGGATTTTCTTGTTTAAATACGTCAGCCAGAATATCACCGTAAGCACGGCTATCTTCATCCTGGAATATGACAAAACGCCAAGGTACCAGGCGGCCGTGATCTGGCACACGAGATGCGATTTTCAGCAGTTGTTTTAGCTGGTCCTGGCTCGGTCCCGGAAAGCCCATTTCTTTTGCTACCAGAGAGCGACGATTTAACAAAAGGTCTAATGTGGCTTCGCACGGTTGGCTTGCCGCCACCTTGTCACCGAACTTTGGGGTGTCGCAAGCACTTAGCATTTTGGTGTCTGAAGTCATTTTTTTTGCCTGATATAAAATAAGGCTGAAGCATGATCCAAATAGGAATGAAAATCAATAGATTGATGATAATGAATCTCATTAAAATACCTGTTGAACTAGTTATTTAGTTAGATCCCATTCGCGAAACCTTTGCTTATGGTGTTCGCCGAACGTGTATCCATACGCTTTACATCTCATCCCTGAGATGGGTTCGGCTCCAACAACAACGCAAGTAACCTTGTCGCCCTCGCGAACGCGGGAGCCCAGTGGCATTACCGCGTGCGAGGGAATCACAGGATCGACGTTTTAGGGTGGATACTAGTTAAAGTCTATAGTGAGTATCTTAAGCGTTTCTTTTGATAAAACCGGCTCTTTTTTTTGAGGTTGGAACGCCTTGCTAAGACCTGTCCTGGCCAATCTGTTTATATAATGTATTAGGTACCTAAACACCTAAGCTCCGAATGTTATGGGGATGTTTGGGGTAACGAAAAACCAGATTCAATGAGGTCGTTACTACGAATCATGTTGAGTCTTTTGGGAATAAATTGAAGCATGCCGTATACACTCAGTCATGTAGCCGCGATCATCCCACTAAACAAAAAGCCGATGGTTTTGAGTGCGTTAATTATTGGTTGCATGAGCCCCGATTTTTTGTATTTTCTGCCTTATCTTCCTTATTACGATTTCACCCACACTTTTTTTGGGCTTATCTTTTACTGCGTACCGGCATCTCTAATTGTTTATTTTATTTTTCATAGAGTGATGAGGCAGCCTCTGACGTCACTATTGCCACCGTTTATCCAGCAGCACTGTCTATACGGCTCCCCTTCAAAAAGTCTCAAGGCTATCGTATTGTCGGTCGCGTTAGGCGCTGCGACACATATTATTTGGGATAGTTTTACTCACGCCAGCGGTTTTGTTGTAAAAAGAAGTGAGATCCTATCAGCCCAGATATTTATCGTCTCAGGGCAACCGGTTTACCTGTTCAGCCTTCTTCAGTATCTAAGTACAGTTGTAGGTGGGATGGTAGTTGCGATATGGGCGGTATCTTTTACCCGAAAAATTCTGCCGGAAGGTTATTCCGTAATATTGGCTATTAAGCAGACCTATAAATTGATGATAATGCTGGTTGCTTCTGGCCTGGTTGGTATTACTTACCCTGCTCATGTTTTTGCATTATATGGTGTGAAGTTTTTTGTGGTTCAAAGCGCCATTGTAACGACTTCTACTTTTGTTGTACTTGCTTCCGCTTATTGTACATGGTGGTATATCCGAAAACGGTATCAATTTGGTTACTAGCTGCTGGTAAAAAAAACAGCATTTTAGCCAGTATTCATCAGTATTCATCAGTGTTCAACATAGCTATGTATACCAATTCGTCGCGTTAACAGTATCAGCCATGGTTGTATCATTTTCTATTTATAGCGGTTATATCGTGGTCGCCTCAAGAGTTAACAACAAGCTGACTAAATCCAGGCGAGCCAGCAAAGTAGTAGGCAGCCTATATTTGGCGGCGGCCTGCACTTTAGCCGCGAAATGAAAGCGCTTTCATTAGCATTATGAGTGACGGCCAGTTTAAGTAACAACTAGTTAGCGCCCGTCCTGAAACGACGACTTTGTCATTCCCTCGCACGAGGGAATCCAGTGGCTTTACCGCGATCTCTATGCGCGCCAAAAGACACTGGACCGAGATGTCGGACCATACCAGGCAAGCTGACAATAACAGGGGGAGCTGTAATAGTGGTGGCTAACTTTTAACTATGGCGTAACAACATATTTTTATTTCTAAGAGCATGCTAGAAAAACTCATATATTTACTCTTCGGTCCATACCAAGCAATAGCTAAAAAGCAGAAGAAATAAATTCCTTACAACGCTCTGACGTTGGGTTGTCGAATACTTGTGCCGGCGTACCAAACTCCTCTACGCGGCCTTGGTGTAAAAACATGACTTTATTGGATACTTCCCGCGCAAAGTTCATTTCATGGGTGACGATGAGCATGGTTCGTCCTTCGTCAGCCAGCTGGCGCATAACCCGCAGCACTTCTCCAACCAGTTCTGGGTCCAGGGCTGAAGTAGGCTCATCAAACAGCATTATTTCGGGCTCCATTGCCAGGGCTCGTGCGATGGAGACGCGCTGTTGCTGGCCGCCGGAAAGCATGCTGGGGTAGGCGTCTTGTTTATCGCTTAGTCCAACTTTTTCAATCAGCTCTTTGGCGCTTTTGATGGCTTGCTGGCGGTCTTTCTTTAGTACACGAATGGGCCCTTCGACAATATTTTCCAATACTGTCATATGAGGCCAGAGATTGAAACTTTGGAACACAAACCCCAAACGTTGGCGTACACCCTCCAGCTGTTTCTTATCGCTGGCTTCGAGATCACCGCTGCGGCCTTTGGCGAGTTTGAGCTGCTCGCCGGTAATGAAGATGTCCCCTTGAGTGGGGTTTTCCAGTAAGTTGATACAACGCAGTAAGGTACTTTTCCCAGAGCCACTGGAGCCAATGATGGATATCACTTCACCTTGTTTTGCCTCAAGGCTAATCCCCTTCAATACTTCAAGGTCACCAAAACTTTTATGAATTTCATTAATTCTGATCGCAACGGAGGCTTCAGGCATATAGCTTACTCTTTAGAATTGTTATCGCTAAGTGATCCGCATTATACCCATCACGGTGAATTCAGGTAGCCCAGTTTCCCCTAGAAACGTTAAATATGTTACGTATGTTAAATATGTAAAAACAATGTCTTGTCTGACATGATATTTTGTAGTTAATATCAATCCCCTTTAACAGGGTGTCCAATAATTCTACTGATGAATCATTACGCGGCAATAATCTTTAAAGCTATTTGGGAATAATAATGAAAAAAATAATAGCCGCAGCTGCGCTATCAGCTGCAACTCTAATATCTGGAGCGGCGCAAGCCGGTGATGTTATTCGTATTGCTACTGAGGGTGCATATCCTCCATGGAATGCGCTAAACAGTGCAGGTGATTTGGAAGGATTTGAAATTGACTTGTCGAAAGTGCTTTGTGAGCGCGCGAAAGTCGAATGTAGCATGCAGCAGACAGCCTGGGATGGCATCATTCCTTCTCTACAGGCTGGTAAGTTTGACGTGATCATGGCCAGCATGTCTATTACTGAAAAACGTAAAAAGAAGATCACTTTCTCCCGAGCTTACGCTTCATCCCCGGGTGTGTTTGTAGTGGGTAAAGATTCGCCATTAGCCAGCTTTACAACAGATGTCGACAGGATCAGCTTATCCCAGGTGGATGATTCTGAAAAAGCCGTGATGGAAGCAATAAAGAAGGCGTTCGATGGAAAAACAGTTGGCGTACAGAAAGGTACGATTCATCTTAATTTCCTCAAAGAATACCTGAAGAACGATATAGATATCCGAACTTACACAACACAAGAGCAGCTCGACCTGGATCTCCAGGCTGGCCGCGTCGATGTTGCCCTGGCTGCCATGAGTTATTGGCACAAGCTGCTTATATCTGAAAAGGGCAGCGACCTTAAAGCGATTGGTCCAGGTGTGACCGAAGGCCCATTTGGTGATGGCGTTGGACTTGGCTTCCGTAAAGGAGATCAAGAATTGGCTGACAAATTCAGTGTTGCCATTAATTCAGCTATCGCCGATGGCACTGTATCTGAACTAGCGGTTAAATGGTTTGGCTTTGACGCTGCGTCCAGATAAATCCTTTGGGTGATAAACGGCTGATAAAACAGTTGGCCGAGAGTTTGTATATTTAAGGGTTTTAACAACTCCTTAGTTAGTAACTAAGCAGGATAGCATTTTCTATCCTGCTTTTTATTAGGAAAGACCTGTGGATTTAGCTATTCTCAGCTGGGGCGACAATGGTTGGGGCGATGAATTTTTTTACGCGACCTTAATTACCATATCTGTTGCTACCTGCTCATTTCTGTTTGGTATTATTCTGGCCATTAGCGCCGCGGCGATGAAGTTAAGTCGCTATCGATCGCTGCGCCTTGCAGCCAATATTTATACTACTGTGGTGCGCGGCATTCCTGAACTGCTGGTGATCTATTTAATATTTTATGGTGGCAGCACCATAATGATGGCGATTGCTAAAGGCGTGTTTAACTATCAAGAATTTATCGAATTACCTGTGTTCATTATGGGGGTATTCTGCATAGGTTTAAGCTCAGGTGCTTATTCCACAGAAGTCATTAGAGGAGCTGTGCTCGCCGTTCCCGTGGGCACAATTGAAGCCGCTAAAGCCATAGGTATGAATAGCTGGCTTCGTTTTCGGCGCATTCTTATTCCTCAGGTAGCACGGTATGCCTTGCCGGGGTTAGGTAATGTCTGGCAATTGACCCTAAAAGAAACCGCGCTTATTTCTGTGATTGGTTTGGCCGAAATAGTGCGTATTTCTGAAATTGGTGCTGGCAGTGAAAAACAGCCATTCACCTTCTTTATTACCGGGCTGGTATTGTTTTTGGTAGTGGCGTCGCTTTCCAATCGAGGCTATTTAAAACTGGAAACCTGGGCTAATCGCGGTGTGAGGAGAATATAATATGGATTGGGAAATAGTAGCAGAATCCATTCCGCTAATCTTTGAGGCATTGCCTGTTACTCTTGGTTTAGTTGGTGCTTCATTATTACTTGGTATTGTTCTTGCGATATTGGTTGCTATTGGGATGGTCAGCTCTAATGTCATCTTTAACTGGCCGGCACGTTTATTTGTCTATATCTTTCGTTCAACTCCGTTATTGATGCAGATCTTCTTGATCTATTATGGCTCAGGTCAGTTTAGGGACGAGTTAACGGCGCTCGGTTTATGGCAATTTTTTAAAGACCCTTGGTTTTGCGCGATCCTGGCATTAACCCTAAACACGGGAGCCTACACCAGTGAGATTATACGTGGTGGGATCCAGTCGGTTAATGTGGGTTTGTTGGAAGCTGGTAAAGCTATTGGCATGAGCTCATTGCAGCTTTTTCGGCGTATCACCTTTCCGTTGGCCATTCGCCAGGCGCTGCCCGCTTACGGTAATGAAGTGATATTGATGGTCAAATCTTCTTCCCTTGCCAGTACTATCACCATTATGGATATCACCGGTGTATTTCGGGAAATTTCTTCGGAATATTTCAGCCCTTTCGAACCTATTTTGGTGGCGGGAAGTTTGTACCTGGCGATTAATTTCATTATTACTTTGCTGGTGGAGTATGCTGAGCGGAAATTGTCATTAAACCCGCAGAGAAGTTGAGTGGTGAATGGAGCATCGTTTGCCGCGGCCTGACTTAGGCTGGCTGGCTAATAATGTCTTGCATGCAATTTAAGTTTTTAGGTACGATTACGCCTGTGGCTAATCGTACCTTTTTCATTTATTGGCCTTGGTAATTTTGCAGAGCAATGGTAGGGGGCAGGGAGCTGAGTACTTAAATGAAAGAATTTTCGCGCTTATGGAGAAGTGATGAAGTAAGCGGTATCGAAATGCTTAGCGCTTCATTTAAAAAATTTGAATTTACCAAGCATTGGCACGAAGAATTGGCGGTTGGTATTATCTTGTCCGGTGCAGAAGGCCTGGATTATCGAGGCGAGAAGCTCACTATCCCACAGGGACAGATAATCGCGATTAACCCTGCGGAGCCCCACACAGGTTTTGCAGCCTCTGAACAGGGGTGGAACTACCGGATGTTTTACTTCGATACCCAAATGATCACCAATGTGCTGGAAGTTAGCGAATTACCCGGCCTGACATATCCAACGATTGCTAACCCTGTTTTAGATGACCCGCTATTGTTTCAATACTTATTGGATCTGCACCTTGCCCTTGAGGGACAAGCGCTAAAGTTGTCACAACAAAGTTTGTTACAGATATCACTGGAAGCGCTGTTTAGCCGCCATGGGGTGCTAAAAGAGTCGCAAGACACACCAGCCGGGGAAGTGAAGCTACTTGTTGTCAGGGATTATCTGCACGATAACTGGCGTAATGACACCAGTCTGGACGAGCTTGAGTCCGTCTGCGGATTAACCAAATTTAAACTGATCCGCAGCTTTAAACAGGCTTTCGGTATGACCCCCCATCAGTATTTTATTCACCTGAAACTCCATGGCGCGAAAAAGCTGATAGCCGCCGGCGCCAGTCTTACTGATGCTGCATTGGAGTCAGGTTTTGTCGACCAAAGCCATATGCACCGAAATTTCAAAAAAGCCTTTGGCGCAACGCCGGGACGTTATCGCAGGGCCGGTTAGTCAGCTCTATTGTCAGTACCCATCTGGTGTTTATTGTGTTTTATTCTCTAAAACACAGTTCTTCGAAATTTGTCTTATAAAGCAAACACTTTAGAAAATATAAATCTCATTTTTCTCTAAACTAATGTGTCTGCCCGCCGATATAGTCTGCGACTAAATTGAGGGATTTTGAAAATGGAAACGACGATGTTAGGAAAGTTAAGCGTTGCGGTGAATAGCGGCCTTAATGCGCCAGCAATTACGAAATCCAAAGAGGCTGAGGTAAAAGCCCAGACCAATACGGCAGCAGGAAGTGTGACTATCTCACCTGAGGCTCGGGAGAAGTTGCAATCTGAGCAGAAGCAGCTGGAAGCTGAGTCAAAAGAAAAGGACTCTGAAGGCAAGCCGCTAAGGTTAGATGGCTCGGAGTCTTCATCGGCGGCAGAGTCCGCTAAAGAAAAGGACCTGACGCCAATGGAGAAGCTGAAACAGCGCATTGAGGAAGTCCAGGAGAAAATAAAGGATGTTCAGAAAGAAATGCAACAATTAGCTTCAGATGACAGCCAACAGGCTCAGGATAAGCGTAAGCTGCTGGAGCAACAGCTTCATTCTTTATCGGGCGAACTAAACGACCTAATGAACCAAAAGGCTGAGATGATGAAACAGGGTGGGGGCTAGCGCTGATTCATTAAGTATGTGATCCGTGGCGATAATTTCTCTCAAATTTCCCTATGAATCAACAAGCTGAATGGTGTTTTTGTAGGAGCCGAACCCATCTCAGGGATGAGATGTAAAGCGTATGGATACACGTTCGGCGAACCATGCTGGCAAAGGCTTCTCCGTTCCCGCTCCTAGCAAGTCGTAGGTATCAGGACCAATTTCCCCTTGGACTGTGTTTTACAATGTACTGAAACGCTATCTTGTCATTCTCACGCAGACGGTGGCCCGACACTCGGTCCGCCAGCAAACAGTGCAATTTTGTACAAGATTGATATAGCTTCATTCATTAGGATTGCCTCCATCTTCTGACAAATAATGGAGTTGGTTATGTCAACATTTGAGATTTTTTTGGCCTGGATTGTGGTTATGTTCCCCTTGGTATTTAGCCCTGGTCCGGCGAATATCGTGTTTGCTGCCTCGGGAGCTAATGTAGGGTTTCGGCGCTCAATGCCATTACTGATTGGAATTGACCTGGTATTTGTTATCTATTCATTACTGATTGGTTTTGGGGTAGGAGCCGTGGTCCAGGACAATCCCGGTTTAATGCAGGGGCTTCAATTGGCAGGTTCGGCCTACCTTCTATACCTGGCTTATCAGTTTATTCGTCCTCAAGCGGGGGTCAACACGGGCAATGCGCAGAGAGTGTTGGGCTTTTGGGACGGTGTGGTTATTCAGTTATTCAATCCAAAAGGATTGATCATGTTGTTGCTGATGTTTTCCTTGTTTTCTCCTTCACGGGCGCTTTTCGATGTGCTGATGTTGTGCTTCTGGTTGTTTGTGCTTAACGTCACGACCCATATGGTCTGGATTGCATTCGGCTCACAATTGCTGGCAAAGGTTAGTCATAAAGTAAGTCAAAAATATCAGGGGATCCTATTCGCGCTTTGTTTGTTAGCAGTGTCAATATGGATAGGCGTTGATGTAATTTCTTCGATGCAAAGCGTGTAACTAAATCCTGGTAGACCACAGCCTCTACCTGAGGCTGTTCATTAGTCACGCTAGTGAGCATGAAGAACAGCTGAATTAGGTTCGCTGTGATGCCGGTTTTTCAGTATGATCCTCTGCCTACTTTCTATCTTTTGAGTTTCAGCATGCAGCCCCAGGCCGACCCGTTTATTGCCCCCAAATGTAATGATGAGATCGAGATCTTGTACCGGGATGAGCATCTTATGCTGATCAATAAACCAAGTGGTTTGTTGACCCTGTCTGGTAAACACCCATTAAACAAAGATTCGGTACACTTTCGTTTAGTTCAAGATTTTCCCACCTGCACTATGGTACACAGGCTTGATTTCGGTACGTCTGGGATCATGGTTGTCGCCATCAATAAGCAGGTCAATGCGGATATTTGCCGGCAATTTACTGACCGGACAGTTGATAAAACGTATTCGGCAATCTTGCATGGACATTTGACCGACGATAGAGGAGTGATTGAATATCCTATCGCGAAGGATAAAGACAACTTTCCATTGATGAAGATCTGTGCTGAGTCCGGGAAGCAGGCCAAATCAAATTACCAGGTAGTTAAGCGATTCGGAAAAACAGGGGAAACGTTGGCGACTCTGGTAGAGTTTAAGCCGGAATCAGGACGAACTCACCAGTTACGTATTCATAGCCAGCGGATAGGGCATCCGATTTTGGGCTGTGATCTGTATGCCAGCGATGACGCCTTTAATATGGCGAAGCGCTTGATGTTACATGCAACACGCCTCGAGTTTGATCATCCGGTAACGGGGGCAAGAGTCGAAGGGAATTGTGAGAGTCCATTTAGCGGGTTTACATCCGGATCCTAGCAATTGTTCGTTCTGAGACGCTATCTTGTCATTCTCGCGCACGTGGTGGTCCGACATCTGGATGGACCGAGTGTCGGACCATACCAGGCAAGCTGGCAATGACAGCGGGCGTTGTCATGGTAGTGACTAACTTTAGGCCTTTTCGAAATGGTAAGTTTTACGTTCTCAGAATAGGACTGAAGAACAAGTATTTGAGTTTCAGGATGGGCACTAGTTATTGCTCGTCCTGAAACATAGGAATAGACAAACCTTTGTTACAGTAGGAGTCGAACCCATCTCAGGGATGAGATGTAGAGCGCAACGCGAGCAGTGCTCCCATGTGGTTTATCGGCCTAACTAAAAAAGGTAAGGAGAATAATTTGGAATTGGATCGAGCACTGCTAAAACAATGGGAAATTCAGCAGCTGAATACACTGGGGAAGGGCTTCTATGCCCAGACCTTTTACGCAAAAGGGCCGGATCAGGACTATTGCATGAAGATCCACAACGATGAGTTGATGGCGGAGAAGGAGTTTGCTCAACTCACCGTACTCAGCCAACATTGTGGCTGGGTACGGCGACCTTTACAACGTGAGGGCAGGTTACTTGTTTTACCCTTTGTGCCAGGTGTCTGTATGGACCAACCGGATTTAACCAACACAAACGCGCAAGCTCTTTGTGGGCAAGTGGCAACGGCTCTGGTGGAATTACACAGGATATTACCAAGTGTCGAGGTGGACTGGCAGCAAGAATATTTGTCCTGGATTGATAAGCTTAAATTTGAACTCAGCACACAAACCCCCGATTGGGTTCACCAGCAGCTGACCATCAGCACTAAAACGCTTGAACACTTTTTTATACCGGTTAAAGATGACCAGGCTTCATTAATTCATGGGGACATAAACGTTTGGAATATTTTAATAGACCCAAAAAGCCATCAATTAACCGGTTTTATTGACCCATTTGAGTCAGGTTTTTTCCACCGGGAGTTGGATCTTATTCATTTAGATTGTGCCAGAAAGGATTTGGAACTATTAAAGACCTACCAAGACCTGTTCCCATTAACCCAGGGGTGGCGGGAGCGGATGGCTATTTACGGATTTTGCAACGATATTTACCACCATTTGTTAACGGGTTGGTGGAACGAAGACTATTTACGTGGACGCCAGCGAGTCATCCTTGAGCTAACCGGTTAACCATGGGGCTCGGCAAAGAAATTGCAACAAATATCGGCACTGTGATTGGCTAACCCTAGAAGGTTAACTCCTTCGACCTGCTTTACGTGAGCCGAAGCAGTGGCAGCCCAAAGCGCATTACCAAGGTGAATAAGCTGGCTGTCAGCAACTTTGTCTTGCACCAGCATTTGTAGCCTGGGGTAGTCAAATGGCATGCCAAACTCACGTTCGATATAGGCAATGGCGTCGTTGAACATATCCCGTGAATATCCGTATTGTGCCACGCGACGATACATCTGCTCGCGGTATTCCCGCTCCGGTTCGATAAAGACGGCCTTGAGATCCAAACCTGCAGCTAGCACTGCGTTTGCCCCCAGGCCCAGTCCGATAACACCCTGCATAATAAAGGTTTTAGCCAGGACGGGATAAATTTCCGATAGGGTTTTAACAAAAATGGGTAAATGAGCAAACTTTCCTGCACTTTCTCCATGCGCCGGTTGATCATAGGTGACCACGTGAAAACCGGCGCCCACCAAATCCTGCATAAGCCGACTATAGTGGACGAGTCCCATGGACAACCCGTGGACTATCAATATGGTTTCCCCGCTCCCTTGGTGATGAATTCGAATTGGCCCCTGGGAGGTCATAATTTTAAAAATGTGCATGTCATGACTGGTAGTGGCCATCGGGACCGGAACTGATAGGGGCCGACTAAAGATCTTTATCAAGCTGCGACGTGATTGTTGGGGGGCCAGCTTGCTATATAGTTGGGTAAAGACGGAGAAAAGCGTTATTGGGGGACTAACCTTTTTTTCCGCTGATGGGTTTGACATTACTTGAGGCATAACAAGTTCGGACTAATGTTCGGGTATATAGTGAGTTTAGTTGCTGCTAATGGGTTGGAAAATATACGTAGCGCTTGGTATCAGTTCGTGTAAAGATCAAACTACAAATGAAAAGTAGATCAGTCAGTTAACCTATTAATCCTCAATCTACGGGAATAATATTGGACTATGGGTAAGGTCACAGTTGTGCTGTTTATGTTGCTCTATTTTGCTGTCCCCTCTGAGGGGCAGGCTCAGCACTCGGGCCTGATAATCACCAATTCCACGGCTTGGAAACCATTTTCCTACTTAAACAACCGGCAACAAGCCGCCGGGTTATTGGTCGAGTTCTGGCAAGAGTTTGGCAAAGTTAATGACCTGGAAATTCAATTTTTGTTGCTGGACTGGCAGGAAACGCTGGATGCGCTCAGAGATGGCAAGGCTGACGTCCATGCAGGTCTGTTATGGTCTGAAAGTCGGGATAAATACCTGGACTATTCCGTTAAGCTGTTTGAGCTTACAGCAAGCCTGTTTATATCGTCAAAACTTGCAGGGCGTGAGCCGGGGAGCTATTTGATTCCAGGCACCTTAATTGGTGTCGTAAAAGGTGGCTTCGAAGCTGAATATATCGCAAAACATTATCCCCAGGTAAAGACAATTGCATACCCAAATAATGAAATGATGCTACGGGCAGCCCTCCATGGAGAGCTTGACACGTTTGTAGCCGATCACCTGGTGGCCAACTATTATTTGAACATTGAGCCCGATCCAACTCAGTTTGTTGCCGTTAGAACTCTTTATTCCAAACCCATACTAGCCGCCGTTAAACAGGGCGATAGCGCACTGCTTGCTGAAATTAATCGGGGTATTGCCAGGATAGATCCCGAAGCAATCAATCGTATAAAACAAAAGTGGATCCATGTTGAGACTGTCACGCCTAAATGGATCGTACCATCGGTGCTTGCATCATTGGCTTTGATTTCACTGATTTATATTGTTCATTTGCGCCGTGCTGTCAGTAAACGAACCGAAGAGTTGCTTAACGCAAACCAGCTATTGCAAGCGCTAGCGCACGAAGATAGTTTGACTGAGTTACCTAACCGGCGTCACTTTATGTATTATTGTCAGGCCAAGCTAGATTTGGCCTGTAAACACGATGCGCCAATCTGTGTGATGGTGATAGACGTGGATAAGTTTAAGGAGGTTAATGATACATTCGGGCACAAGGCCGGAGATGAAATTCTCAAGGAGCTGGCACAGCGTCTATCCAAAGAACTGGATACGTCCGATTTAATCGCGCGTTTGGGAGGGGAGGAGTTTTGTATCGTAAAATCCAACCTTACTGAAAATGCAGCCAGGCGCAGGGCGGAAAAGATAAGGATGAGGGTGGCTCATAGCCCTTTTATCACTCATTCAGGCGCCATCAGTGTCACTATAAGTGTGGGGGCCAAGTATCTTTCCCCCCGGATAGAAGGAGCATCACCTGAAAGCCTGTTGCATCAAGCGGATATGCTGCTTTATCAGGCCAAGGAGCAGGGGCGGGATCAGGTGGTATTTTCAACTTTAGCTTCCTGAAACCAATATCTAGGAAACTATACCGCTTTGTTGGGTTTGATCGTTAGCGATGCGCCAAGCCTGATTTATCCCGATGAAGGTATCTGCCAAATTCGCAATTGCTTTTATATAAAAACAGATAACCCCTGGTGCTTTCAAGGATTGTTGTCTCCAGCGGCGAAGAACAGATGCTAGCTCGCCTAGCTTATATGTTGAAAAAGGGCGAAGCCAGTGCCAGCAAGGTTCGCCGAACGCGCATCCATGCATTTAACATCTCATCCCTGAGATGGTATCTACAGATCTATCTAGATCTGTTACCCAGCTTTGACCGGCCCTTTGATGATCAAGCCGTAATGTTCCATTGCCTGAAATCGGCCAAGCTCAATGCACAATTTAAGTCGCAGCTTGCTTGGAAGAGGCGCCGCCATGGTCGGTTTTTCATCGGCACTACCCGAGTCTGTGGAGCGGGCCAGATTATTTGATTTACAGGTGCAAGCTTTACGTGCATCCGGTGAACTGCAACCATTTTGGATAAGTACGGCGTGTTGGACTGGAAGTAAGATAAGCTGCCGGAAAATAAAGGAGTTAATGATTAACTTGCTAATTTTGACACTATTAGTAGACTGACCGCCCCGAGCAGGGAAGCAGCCAACGTACTAATGGAGAAATCATGAAATCCGTCCTGATGTTAATTTGTTTACTCTTTACTTTCCCGGCTTTTGCTAAAAGCCTGACCGTTTATACCTATGACTCTTTTGTTTCCGAGTGGGGGCCTGGACCTCAACTTAAAACTGCGTTCGAAAAACAGTGCGGATGTGAACTTAACTTTGTTGGTTTGGAAGATGGCGTCAGTATTCTTAACCGGCTTAAACTGGAAAAAGGAAAGACCAAAGCCGATGTCGTGTTGGGGTTGGATAACAATCTGATGGCTGAATCACGGGATTTGGGTTTGTTTACCGCACATAAACAGGACTTAAGTTTCCTTTCATTACCTCAAGCCTGGGCAGACGATACGTTTGTTCCGTTTGACTATGGTTACTTTGCCTTTATTTATAACAGTGAAAAACTAAAGCAACCACCTGCTTCCTTGAGTGAATTAATCGAGTCAGATATTTCTGTCATTTATCAGGATCCCAGAACCTCTACTCCTGGTTTAGGGCTGATGTTATGGCTGCAATCGGTTTATCCAGAAAATGCATCAGAGCAGTGGCAAAAACTGGCCAAGCACACAGTTGCGGTGAGTAAGGACTGGTGGGGCGCCTATGAAATGTTCCTTAAAGGCGAATCGGATATGGTGCTGAGCTACACTACTTCACCTGCCTATCACCAGATTGTAGAAGAGGACTCCAAGTATAAAGCGGCCAAATTTAGCGAAGGCCACTATATGCAAATTGAAGTAGCGGCGGCGCTGGCCGCTAGCAAAGAGCCCGAATTAGCAAAAGCATTTTTGGCGTTCTTAGTCTCTAAGGAAGCTCAGAAAATTATTCCAGTAACCAACTGGATGTTGCCTGTGCGCAGTGATGTCGAGCTGCCAGCGGTGTTTAATGAGTTGATCAAGGTAGATACCGGGTTGCAGATCCCGGCAGAGAAAGTGGCCAAACAACGTCGTCTATGGATTAACCAGTGGCGAGATGCCCTTGTTAAATAGGTTTACTCAGTTAGCAGGGAGCTATCTGGCTCCCTTTTTATTGTTAAGCTTGCCCCTGATCTCTCTTTACGGTCTGTTTTCTCATTGGCCGGAGCAGGAGCAATGGCAGTATTTTTCAACCTCCTATTTGCTCAGTATTATCTCGTTTTCGCTCAAACAGGCTTTGTTGTCGGCGATTTTGTCGATATCGCTTGCGGTATTGATGGCCAGAGCTCTGGCTCGGCGTCAGTTTAAGGGCAAATCGCTGGTCCTGGCCCTGCTTAATGCAAGCTTAACCTTTCCGGTTATCGTAGTGGTGTTGGCTGTGTTGGTTACTTACGGCAAGCAAGGCCCCTGGCAACAATTTTTTGCGCTGGAGAAAAACATCTATGGTTTGGGGGCGATCCTGCTTGCCCATGTTTTCCTGAATGCTCCTTTTGCTGCGCGTGTGTGTTACAACGCCCTGTGTAGTCAATCCTCGGGTGTACTGAAGCAGGCCAGCCAACTGGGCTTTGATGACTGGCAATGCTGGCGCCACCTTGACTGGCCTTTAGTTAAACCTTTGCTAGCGCCTTTGTTTGGTTTGGTTTTCCTGCTTTGCTTTAACAGTTTCGCCATTGTGCTGACCTTGGGAGGCGGGCCCGCTGCGACCACATTAGAAGTGGCGATTTACCAAGCACTGAGATACGAATTCGATATTCCACAAGCCACCATCTTCGCCTCCATTCAATTGCTGATTGGACTGTTTGCAGGCACTTTATTGTTTCGTTTCAGGCAGCTCAAATTGATGAGTGTTAATGCCACGCCTAAGTTACGACCGGATCACGGCTTGTCCAGCGCCAGAGTCGTGGATTACCTGGTGCTGGGGTTTCTCACCCTGTTTTGGATCCTACCTATGGTTAAACTCTTTGGCTCGATGGATCCGAGTCTGTTCCCTAAGGTGATCCTGGATTGGGGTTACCTGGAAGCGTTAAGCTATTCCATCTTTATCGCGCTGGCCAGTGCGTTACTGTGTCTGATATGGCTGCTGGGATTGCTGCAATTGCCCCTGAAAAATCGGTTTACCTTTGACCTTTTGCCGTCAATGGTGTTGATCTTACCCGCGATCGTATTGGCCACCGGGATATTTATCGTACTGATTGATTATGCGTTGAATACCTGGGTTATTATCACCTTGATCATCTTGATGAACTCTATAATGGCGCTGCCTTATGGTTACAAAATATTGCGCCAACCCGTGCTCCAAACCAAACAACGATTTCACCGGCAAATGAGTGCCCTTGGTATGTCGTCCTGGCAACGAATGCGGTTAATTTACTGGCCTTTACTGGCCCCAGCGATATTGCTGGCATTTTGTTTTGCCTTTACCCTGGCGTTGGGTGACTTAGGGATGGTGGTATTGTTCGGCACTCAGGATCTCACCACATTACCCTTATTGGTTTATCGTCGTTTGGCGACCCATCAGTTGGAAATGGCGGCGGTGACGTCTTTATCCCTTATTAGTATCAGTATTCTGGTGTTTTGGTTACATGAAAAATTGAGTAAACAGGTTGATGATGTTTAACGTAGACCAGCTTGCCTTTAGTCGAGGCGGGGAGAATTATAATTTTAATCTAGCGGTTCAGCAGGGGGAGTTTGTCGGATTATATGGCCCCAGCGGTATCGGTAAAAGTACCTTGCTGGATTTAATCGCCGGTTTCGAATCACCTTCGCATGGCAAAATTTCCCTCGGGAAACAGGAGCTCACAAACCTGCCCATCGAGCAGCGCCCGGTCACCCAGCTTTTCCAACAGGATAACCTGTTTCCCCACTTTACTGGTTTCCAGAATATAGCCATTGGTATCTGCAATAATTTAAAACTCAACGGATCCCAACATAACCAGGTGATTGAGGTGGCCAAACAGCTGCAAATATCAGCCGAGTTGGACAAAAAGCCTGAATTCATGAGTGGCGGGCAAAAGCAACGGGTGGCACTGGCCCGGTGTTTGGTCAGAAATAAACCCTTGTTACTGTTGGATGAACCATTCAGTGCCCTGGATAAAGCGCTGCGCAATGACTGTCTCGCATTAGTAAAGCAATTACAGCAAACCCATGGCTGGACCGTGCTCTTGGTCAGCCATCAGCCGGAAGAGGTAGCGCCTTTTGCTGACCGACTGTTGGATTTTTCCGAGCTGCTGGGCTAGTCATTCAGGGGAAGCAGCAAGCGGCCCCTGATTATCTTATTTAACGCATATATTAACTCGTAAAGTGGGAATTATAGCTATTTCGGTCCTTCAAGTGTCCAGGCCTTTTGGAGCAGATTAACTTGGTTTATGGATACATTGTTGTTTAGACCTGGTCAAAAATCCCATCACAAGCTTCGGTTAAATATTCCGCGAGTAACTTAGTTTGATTCGATTTCTGTGGTCCGACATGAAGCAATAACTCTAGTGGTGGCAATTCAGGTAAGCCTTCTTTTATTCCCAAAACGCGATGTTGCTTGCTCACTAAACGCTTAGGTAACAATGAGATACCAAGACCAGCTTCCACCGCAGAACCCACGCCTGACAAACTGGTAGTAATGTAAGCCATTCGCCATTTTTTCCCCAATAAGTCAAATGTATGTGCCATTTCACTTCGATATAATCCAGTACTTGGCAACCCCACTAGTGGTACCGTCACTTGATCTAGGTTATTGCTCTGTTTATCGTCAATCCAACATAGCGGTTCAGACCAACTTGCCACTCCTTGCGCACGACCTAAACGATGTTTCACTAGGGCGAGATCCAAATCATGATTCTGGAATTGCGTCCAAATATCGCTGCACAGGCCACTTTTCACTTCAAGGCTAACATCTGGAAATGCCTTGGAAAAACGAGATAAGGTTGGCATCAGTTCATGGGTGGCAAAATCTTCTGGAACGCCAAGACGGATCGGTCTTTGTTTTGTACTATTCGTGGTTTGAGCAATCGCATCTTCCATCATTGTCAAAATTCGACGAGCATAAGTGACGATACGCTCGCCTTCTAAGGTAGCAGTGGTATGCCGTTTTTTACGGGTCAATAAATCACAACCCAATTGAGCCTCTAGCTTTCGGATCTGCTGGCTAATGGTTGATTGGGTTAAGTGGGTACTTTCTGCTGCTCGGGTAAAACTGCCAGTATCGACCACCGCCACCAAACTGCGTAACAAAACCGGGTCTAACGTATGCTGCATGACATCATCGACATAACTAGTGGAATAGCCACTAATAATAATTAAAATATTTAAATTATCAATGGTAAAAGTTTGGTGCATACTGCCAACAGCTAACCTTTTTGCGCTTATGCAGGCAACCGCACTCAAGTATGCCTGTGTATAAAAGCATTATCTCTTCGGTACCAAGGATCACAACATATGACCGATAAACACAAGTACTATTCACCGCAAGGTGGTCTTCCGCCACAAACGCAATTGCTTTCAGACCGCGCAGTGTTAACCGAAGCTTACGCAATTATTCCTAAGCGTGTGATGACAGATATCGTCACCAGCTTTCTACCATTTTGGGAAAACATGCGTATGTGGGTAATTGCTCGCCCACTAAGCGGGTTTTCTGAAACTTTTTCTCAATACATCGTTGAAATTGACCCTGAAGGTGGTTCAGATAAACCTGAACTTGATCCGAATGCAGAAGGTGTTTTGTTCGTGGTGGCCGGTGAAATGGATATCACGATCGAAGGTAAAACACATCACTTGACCGAAGGCGGTTACGCGTTTATTCCTCCTGGTTGCAATTGGACGGTTCATAACAATAACGACCAACCCGTGCGTTTTCATTGGATTCGTAAAGCGTATCAATTCGTTGACGGATTAGAAGTACCAGAGGCGTTTGTAACCAATGAAAATGACCTTGATCCAATCTCAATGCCAGATACGAACGACGGATGGGCAACTACACGTTTTGTTGATTCAAGTGATATGCGTCACGACATGCATGTCAATATTGTTACTTTCCAGCCTGGTACTGTGATCCCATTTGATGAAACTCATGTCATGGAGCATGGTTTGTATGTATTACAAGGTAAAGCTGTGTATCACCTAAACCAAGATTGGGTAGAAGTGGAAGCCGGTGACTTTATGTGGCTACGCGCATTCTGCCCACAATCGTGTTATGCCGGTGGTCCCGTTCCGTTCCGTTACCTTCTATATAAAGATGTGAACCGCCATATGCCCTTTATCCGCCCAAAGAATTAATCTTCTCATTTAGGTAATCAAACTCTATCATAAGTATCTGATTTTTATTATGAGGGTACGGAGTTAGTGCCCGTCCTGAAACGCTATTTTGTCATTCTCGCGCACGCGGGAATCCAGTGGCTTAACCGCGATCTCGGCGTGCGAGAGGAGACACTGGACCGAGATGTCGGACCATACCAGGAAAGCTGACAATGACAGGGAGCGCTGAGATAGTAGTGACTAACTTTAAGCCTTTGCAAAACGACAAATATCGCGTTCTAAGAATATGGCTGAAGAACGAATATGTGAGTTTCTGGATGGACACTAGCTACGATTAGCGCCCTAATCTAATTGGAGTTTATCTCGAACCCACTAGAAAATATCTTGCCAGGTAATATTGATTTTTCACTTACCTAAGCACTCAGATTTGGCGACAAGTGTCGATTGGGGGGGATGGATCTCCCCCGCCAAATTAATGTCGGGATAGCACGTTAGGCTATGCTTTATGAGGGATGATAAGCATAGATAAGTCACCATGAAGAACTTCCTTCGTTTATGGATCGCTGCTTCCCTGATATTCGCAGGATCTGTTTTTTCGGCATCCACCATTACGTTGGCCTATTCGACCACGGAGTCCTATCCCTATCAAATGGGAGAAGGATATGAAGTTGCAAATCCACCTGGGTTGGCTCTGGAGGTTATCAATGCCGCCGCACATAGCCTTGGTATTGAGGTCAACTACGTGCGGCTTCCAAACAAGCGGGTATTGCAGGAACTGAAAAGCGGTAACCTTGATGGTTGTTTTATCTTTTCCTATAACACGGAACGGGCGAAATTTGCCCGCTATCCCATGGCAGTAGGAAAACCCGATGGTCGGCGTCGTATTGCAACTTTGGGGTACTATTTTTACAAGCTCAGAGATCAACCCCTGGAGTGGGACGGGTCAAGGTTGTATAGCCCCCATCAGAAGGTAGGAGCCCATCTGGGTTTTTCCATCGTCAGAGATTTAGGGAAGTTGAATATTGAGGTCAGCGAATTAAAAACCTCGGAACAGCTCTTTGGAATGCTGAAAGAGCGCCGCCTCCTGGCTGTTGCCATTCAGGATACTATGGCTGACGCTTTTATTTATGCCCATCATATTCAGAATGTTGAAAAGGTATTGCCTGCCATTAAAACCAAGGACTACTTTCTTGCGTTCAACCATAAATTTGCCCAAGAGAACCCCGAGCTGGTACACAGAATTTGGGAGGCTATTGCCGCCGTTAGGGATAAAATCTTATCAAGAGCCAAGGGTAGATACTTTCGATGATGGAATTCCAGATTCATCACGATTCAGCAAGGTAACTTGTGTATGATTAGTTTCAGGATGGAATAGCGGCGTTTGCTGTAACAATCGTGTACAGTGCACTATTGGCCCCAGAGCAGCTTTTGTGAATACGACCCCATGGATGTGAACCTTACCTATAGCTTGATATTAGTGGCGACAGGGCTAGTCGCTGGTGTGATTAATACCCTTGCTGGCGGAGGTTCGGCACTGACTTTACCTGCTCTGATGATCATGGGAATGCCTCCGGAAGTCGCTAATGCCACCAATCGAGTCGGTATTTTTTTACAATGTCTAACGGGTGTTGTCGGGTTTAAAAAAAATGACAAGTTGCCGCAACAAGATCTGCTGCCGATCTTAATTCCGACTCTTATTGGTGGTTTGTTTGGCGGATTACTCGCAGCTTATGCGCCCAGTAGCCTGCTTAAACCCATGTTATTAGGCGCCATGGTGTGTATGGCGCTGATGATCTTGATCAAACCTTCAGCCATCATTACAGAAGTGGGGACTCAGGCATACCTGGTAAAAGAAAGGCCCAGTTCATGGGTTGGCTTGGGTTTAGCAGGGTTCTATGGAGGCTTTGTCCAAGCAGGAGTGGGTTTTATCTTAATCGCGGCTCTAGCAGGTACATTACGTTATGATTTAGTCCGAGCAAATGCTTTAAAATTACTCTGTTCGCTGTGTTTTACGGCTGTTGCACTAGGTATCTTTATCTACGAGGGGCAAGTGATGTGGGTACCGGGCTTAATCTTAGCCAGTGGTTTTATCGTCGGTGCACACATTGCGGTTAAGTTCGCCATTACCGCCAAGCCGCATGCCTTAAAATGGATATTGTTTATTATGACCCTGGTCGCGTGTTTCGCTGCCCTGTTCTTTTAGTCACTCCCATCACTTCTATGGTTGCTTCGTCGAGCAGGCATGACTATTCAAGCGGCTTAATATCATTTCTTGTTTCCAATAGCTGGAATTTTTCCATGGCGAGAATGTCGAGAATATGCAGTTCATATTGCTCCCATTCGTAGTCTGTTGTTGTGGCAGAAAATAAGGAGGGGAGTCCTACCATGTGCTCTGCCAATTTTAATATGGCGCCAAGGTGCTGCTCTTCTTCATCTTCTGAAAAAAGGATAACGTTAGGATGATGGTGGTAGGCTTTGGCCAAAATTGTTGGATAGCTTCGATTTTGTGCGTATATCAGCGGCATACCCGGATTATGAAATAGTCCAGTTGTTATAGCAGTTATCTGTGGTTTCAGGTGATTTATCCAGGTAATCTGAGATGGCTGCAGTGGCATTCGCGACAGTGATGGAACTGCTCCAAAGCATTTGGCTAAAATTGTCTTCATCGGTTTCCAGGCTATATCCGAGCAATACACTTTGCACAAGCTTTATGGTTTTGTTCAGCCCTAAAAACGCACAGGCGAGCTCGATAGAGTTTATCTTGAGGGGAAGCCCAAATAGGGGAGAGTTAACCACCTTTAAGCTGAATCCGGCGATGCCCACATTCTGGTTTATAACCTTGGAAAGACCTTGATATTGGGGTCGCCATGCTCCAATTCAGCTTGGAGATCATTGAGCATATCTGGTCGTGGTCATTGTTTGTTTCCCGAAATAAACTAACACCAATCTATAAAACCTAATGCACAGGCATTTTTTGCCAAATTCTTAACCGGCTAACGAGTTTCCACCCTGAAACGTCGACTCTGTCATTCCCTCGCACGTGGTGGTCCGACACTCGGTCCAGCTGCCTGACAGCTAGCTCGGTGCCAGACCTAGGCTACTAGACCGAGGTGTCGGACCATACCAGGCAAGCGATGTATGGACTCCTCCCCCTCCCGCGAACTACGGTTATTAGTGAGCTACCAATACGAAAAAGGAGTCCACACATGTATAACCATACTGTCATTGGTATTGATTTGGCAAAAAACTCTTTTCATGTTTGTGTCGTTGATAAACACGGAAAGGTAGTCACTGACCGCGCTTTTACCAAGTCAAAATTAGAGGTCTGGTTGGCACAGCAACTTCCCGCTCTCGTCGCAATGGAAGCCTGTGGCTCTGCACATTACTGGGCCAGAAAAATGCTCGCCATGGGGCATACACCTATGTTGTTAACGCCCAAGGCCGTTAGCCCTTACAGGCAAGGGCAAAAAACTGACAAAAACGATGCACTTGCTATCGCTATTACCGCCTGTCAGCCACGCATCAAGACGGTGAGCGTAAAATCAGTAGAGCAACAGGGACTTCAGGCCATTGAGCGGATGAGGGAGCACTGGCTGGACCACATTACAGCAACATCTAATCTCATCCGGGGCTTACTGTATGAATTTGGTATTTCCTTTCCAAAGGGGTTTGCCGCTCTAAAACGGGCGATACCCGAGCTGCTTGAGGAAGCAGAGAATGGCTTACCCGGTGCTTTTCGTCTTCAACTGGCTGAGCTTTATCGTGCATTTGTTCGCCATCAAAACGAGCTATCTAAAGTTAACAAATCGTTGGATGCACTGATCCGACAGCAATCGGATTGCCAGCGCTTACTGGAGCTGGAAGGGGTTGGCCCAGTGAATGCATTGGGGATATTTCTTGCGCTGGGAGATAAGGGGGAGAGCTTTAAAAATGGCCGAGAAGCGTCAGCATGTATCGGAGTGACCCCGAAGCAGTATAGTACGGGGGGAGTCGTCACACTTGGACATATAGGGAAGAGGTCCGGGAACAAACGGCTGCGTTCAACGTTAATTCAAGGCGCATTATCTGTGGTGGTATCGGTGGATAAACGAGCATCGAGCAACACAAAAGAAGCCTGGCTCAAGTCTCTTATTGAGCGACGTGGAAAACTCAGAGCGGCGGTCGCATTGGCCAATAAAACCATCAGAACGGCTTGGGCGATGTTACATTACAACACGGCATATCAAACCCCCAAGGCACTAACAGCATAACAACAAAAGAAAACGAGTTTAGCTGCAACACAAAGAACGAATAAACAGGTGAGACCGACCTTCAAGAGCCTGATCATTGTCAAGGTAGTAAATACCGAGCAAGCGTAGAGGCATGAAGGTGCGAATACATCCGGGGCCAGGGGCCGCACCCCAAAAAGAGTCCGAATATACGCACGCATCTAAACTGTTTATTCCAAAATTGCTGTTGCAATCTTGGAGGAGTCCATATACTGACAATGACAGAGGGTGCTATGATAGTGGTGACTAACTAGTACCTGACCGAAAACCCTACAACCCTTTATTCATAAGGGCTGTAGGGTTTTAAAAACGAAGATTTAGATGCTAATACAGAAAACACCTAAAAATTGGGGCTATTTATGAAATATCACCCAAAACTTAAAAACTTCGATTCCGAATTCTGCCTGAAAGCCTTGCGCACTCTAGCTCTAGGAGTTTTCGTTCAGACACTAACTATAGGTCTTTGCAAAACGACAAGTATAGCGTTCTAAAAATATGACTGAAGAACGAATATGTGAGTTTCAGGATGAACACTAACTGGAGTAAGGAGATGTTGTAAAGCTGTGATAAAATATTGTTAACCAGCGCTATTTAGCTCCAGAGAGCCACATATACTATGTCTTCCCAAGCCAAAATCGACACATCACTCGCATTTAAATTTGATAACCGTTTTACTCGAGAGTTACCGGCTGACCCTGAGTTAACCAATGAGCGACGTCAGGTAATGGGCGCCTGCTATTCAAGGGTAGAGCCGACCAAAGTCGCGGCTCCTAAATTAGTTGCGTATTCGCCAGAGGTGGCAAGCCTGCTGGATTTGTCCGAAGAAGCCTGTTTATCCGATGAATTTGCCCGGGTATTTGTGGGCAATCAAGTGAATGATGGGATGGATCCCTATGCCATGTGTTACGGCGGCCACCAATTTGGTAACTGGGCTGGGCAACTGGGAGATGGCCGGGCCATTAACCTTGGCGAAATCGTTAATCAACAAGGGAGCAGGTGGGCGCTACAGCTGAAAGGGGCAGGCCCGACACCTTACTCACGGACTGCTGACGGTTTGGCTGTACTGCGCTCATCAGTTAGAGAGTTTCTTTGCAGTGAAGCTATGTACCATTTGGGGGTCCCGACAACCCGGGCTCTGAGTCTGATCCTGACCGGGGAGTCTGTGGTCAGGGATATGTTTTATGACGGACACCCGAAAGCCGAGCCTGGCGCCGTTGTTTGCCGGGTTGCGCCATCATTTACTCGTTTTGGCAGTTTCCAAATTTTCGCGTCACGTGGTGAGTTTGAGGTGATGCAAGCCCTGCTTGATTACACCATACGCACCGACTTTCCCCATCTGGGCGAGCCCGATAAAGCCGTCTATATCGAGTGGTTTGAAGAGGTTTGCCGAACCACAGCAGAAATGATTGTCCACTGGCAACGGGTTGGTTTTGTCCATGGTGTGATGAACACAGACAATATGTCCGTCCTAGGTTTGACCATAGATTACGGCCCCTATGGTTGGCTGGAAGATTACGATCCTCAATGGACACCGAATACCACAGATGCACAGGGGCGTCGCTACTGTTTTGGCAATCAGCCGCAAATGGCCTATTGGAACCTGGGGCAGCTGGCAAATGCATTATATCCATTAATTGAGGACGTGCAGCCTTTACAGGATGCACTTGAAAGCTATGCCCGCAACTATCAATCGGGCTGGGAAGCTATGATGGCAAGCAAGCTGGGCCTGGAGCAGTTTGACCCTGAGCAAGATGACGAATTGGTGGCAGAGTTACTGGCTATTTTATCTCTGGTTGAGACAGATATGACTATCTTCTATCGCAACTTAGCACAGCTAGATGTGACGATGGCAGGCCGGTCGGCAACCCTTGGTGAACTGATGGCACCGTTAATCCCAGCGTATTATGTGCCGGAACAACTCGATGAGGAATATAAAGCGCGTCTGGCGGCCTGGCTGAGCCGTTATCTAAACCGACTCAAACTGGATAACCTATCCAACGAAACACGCCGTGAAAAAATGAATTCGGTGAACCCTAAATATGTCCTGAGAAATTATCTGGCCCAGCAGGCCATAGATAAAGCTGAAGCGGGCGATTTCTCTATGGTCGAAGATTTACTTATGACGTTAAAGCACCCTTATCAGGAGCAGCCGGACAAAGCAGTATATGCCGAAAAACGGCCGGACTGGGCAAGGTATAAAGCGGGTTGTTCAATGCTGTCTTGTAGCTCTTGAGGTTTAATACGAACAGTCAAAATCAAAGGGCAATTAAAGTACTCCCCTTAGTTGCACGGTCTAACAACGGCGCTTTAGAAATCCTGAACTTTAGAAGTCAGCAAGGATTGCTGCTGGCTATCACGTCTGTTGAAAGTGGTGAAGCTATTACTGAGGCCGGCTTACGTAGGCTAAAGCAAGTTACCGGGAACGACATTCTAGCGGTAGATAAGTACCATTGGGAAATGGGAGCCAGACTGTAAAACCCAAGTTTGGCACTTGGTTGTGTGTGAGGGGTTAGCTGATCATGGGACGCATCCCATTAACCAGCATAGCCAGGAAAATGGTGAAATACACTGGTTTTCTCTCGATACCGAAACAAGTGAAGTATGGCACCCCGACTTTCAATCTGTAATACCAGTTATCTCTCAAAGGTTACGGGAAGGTAAGGGGGAGAAGTTGCACGGGGGACGCGAGGGTATTAGTGCAGGATTTGATTGCGTGCTGCGTCCCGCCACGCCTTGGACAGATCAGGTGCATCAACTGTTGCGCCATGTTCGCCAGTAAGGTTTCACCAGTGTGCCCGAGCCGCTGGGAACCGATAGCCAGGGCAGAGAAATAATCAGTTATATAAAGGGCGATGTATGCAACTATCCGCTTTCAGGGGCTGCAGTTTCTGAAACTGCCTTGGTTTCTGCGGCGAAACTGCTTCGTGACTATCACGATGCGTCCCAGTCGTTTCTGACGTCATCATGCAAAACTGCAAGCTGGCAGTTACCCAAACAAGAGCCAATGGAAGTGCTCTGCCATGGTGATGTTGCTCCGTATAATGTGGTCCTTAAGGGAAGCCAAGCGGTTGGCATCATCGACTTTGACACCGTTCATCCAGGGCCCAGAGTATGGGACCTGGCTTACGCCCTCTATCACTGGTGTCCATTTACCAACCCAAAGAACCAGGACGGGTTTGGAACAATTGATGAACAAATAACGCGAGCTTTACTGTTTTGTAATGAGTACGGTTTGCCCGAGCAAGGGCGTAAGAAGCTGGCGCTGGCGATGATCAAACGGCTGGACTGTGCCTGGTTGAGTTTATGCGCCAACAAGCGCAGGGCGGAGACGCTAATTTTGCAGCCAATCTTGCCGATGGACATCACCTTGCATACCTGGCGGATATTGAATATATCAAGGGACATCAACGGCGAATTGAGTTTGGCCTGGCTAACCGAGTCGGCTAGGGTTTTGAAATCAACCTAAAACACAGCCATTTTATCCCTGCGGTCATAAATCACAGCATAAACTGGCGTTGAAATATCAGAAACAACGCGAGTAACGGGGCAATAGCCATCAAGGTGCAGTCACCGTGATAATCGTTTTTAACTACCTGAGCATTGTAGCCATTGCCCAGCTGGATATGCTTTGGTCTTATACCCACTATGCTGTCCAGCCCTGCGCGCAGTAAATTCAGCGGTGGGTTACCAATAAACCTGGCCGCAAGGGTATTGGCGGGTGTTTGATCGAGTGCCTGGGGTGAGCCCTAGTTTTTGCTTGATTTGTAAATTAATCACTTTGCGCTGGGCAAACGTATCGTTGCTATTGGATGGCGGCAGCGTTGTACCACCATGCTGACGCCGAGCGAGTCCCATTTCATAGAAGGTATTTAAATGGCGACGAATAGTTTATGGCGGCAAAGAATGCTTCCTAGCGAGCTGCTCCGTACTGACAAAACCATTCTGGTTCAGGCACTGCAAAATATCTTGTAGTCGCAAATCTAAACTAATATTCGTTCGAATCTGGTTAATATTCTAACGAATATTAAGAGTAAGTACTAGGTAAAAGTTATTCTGAATTTAGATGGATAATTAGACAGGATGTTTTTTACACACTTGGTCAGATTTTCAAATGTTTCAAAAGCGCAGGTGGGAAGCCATTCATACTTAATTTTCCGCCATAGTATTTCTATGATATTCAGCTCTGGCGAATAAGCTGGCAGATACAGCACCAAAACACCCTCTGTTATCCAGTCACTGCATTTCTCTTTAAATTTCGCAGAGCGGTGAAAAGATGCGTTGTCCAGAAAAACGACTGTCAGTTTTTTCTTTGCGGTGTGTGGCTTATTTTCTATCAGCTTTTCAAACGCCTCGATAACTGTGTCAGTAGTAACGTGACCTTCGGTGCTGTGGTAAACCAGCTTTCCTTGGCGGCTTAAAAAGCCAAGTACGTTCAATCGCTTACTATGCGAATAGGCAGGAAATGCAAACGGCTCACCGACTGGGCTCCATGCGTAAGGTAAGTTCGATTTTTGGCTGAAACCTGATTCATCGAAATAATAGAGGTCCAACTCGCCCTCTTGTTCAAGCTTTATAAATTTATTCAGGGTGTTGTAACACTTTCGGAACGCCTCTTCATCACGCTTTAGTTTGAGTGAATGTCTGGCTCTTTTATGGCTGTAGTTAAATTTTTTTTCAACGTTCGCTTAATCGTTGAAACGCTGGCTTTTTTGCCGCTTTCTTTCTCCATCAGCCTCGCTTGAGTTGATGAGGCTCCTCATCCACAAGCTCTTTCAGGCGCTGTTTCTCCTCAGGGACTGGGCTCGCTTGAGTTGATGAGGCTCCTCATCCACAAGCTCTTTCAGGCGCTGTTTCTCCTCATCCGTATAAATAGTGGGCCGCCCCGTTCGCTTTGCGTCTTATCTTCAATTGTCGCAGCTCAAACTCTTCCCCTAAGCTCCATGCTTAAGGCTTCACCAATAAAGCTGCGGGGATATTGCCGCCCCGTTCGCTTTGCGTATAAAGGCTTGAGATCCCAAACTCTTCCCAGCAATCGATCCATTTAGAAAGCGTCTCCAAGCTGGTATCGAAGATATCCGCTAGCTGCTTAATATCGTATCTCTTATGGCTGAGTAGGATGGCATGAGCCCGGATTCTACAACGATGTTTGGGGTGATTAGCCACAGACTGTCTAAGGGTAATTTGTTCGGCCTCAGTAAGGCGCCATACTACTTTCACGGATTGGTACGCATGATGTTGAAAATTGATGCATGTATACTGGAGTCGGTGAAAAAGCGCAAAAATATCTGTGCCACTGCATAAAAAACAAACAGTGAGCAGCTCTGAAAACTTATGCTCACCTACTTAACTAACTAGTGCCCATCCTGAAACAGGGTATTCGGAAAGCTGATCTGTGCGCTTGTAGAAGGAGCTGAACTTGTTCGGCGAACCTTGCCGACACAGGCTTCGCCTTCTTCACTTATAGAGAGGCATCCGCTCCTACGACGTTCGCAACTTTTGCCGTTAATTGGCCCAGACTCGGTGTTTACTCGCACACGCTGGTCCGACACTCGGTCCAGCGGCTTTACCGCGATCTCGGTGTGTGCTAAAAGATACTGGGCCGAGATGTCGGACCATACTAGGTGATCTGACAATGACTGGGATCGCTTCGATAGTAGCGGCTGAATTTTGAAGATGGCACAACAAAAATTTTTGGGTCCTAAGAGTATGCTAGAAAGATAGGCATATGAACTTAAGGATGGGCACTAACTAAGGGAAGAAGTTAATGAGACTCGCAGTATTGTCAGATATTCATAGCAATGTATTTGCTCTGGAAGCAGTCATCTCTGATGCAAAAAAGCATTCCATTGATGTCATGGTTAACCTAGGTGATGTTCTTTATGGCCCCATAGCTCCAAGGGCAACTTTTGATCTACTGATGAAGCATGAGTTTGTAACTATTTGTGGAAATCAAGATCGTCAAATCTATGAAGCAACCAATGATGAAAATCCGACAATGCAGTTTATTTTGAAAGATCTTGGCGGAAAGCCTGTTGAATGGATGAAGTCACTACCATTTGATAAGCAACTAAATGATGACGTTTATCTTTGCCATGGTACACCTGTCAATGACTTGACATATTTGTTGGAAGATATAAAGCGGGGTTATGCTAGTTTACGCTCAGATAGCGAGATAATTAAATTACTTAATGGTCAACATTCTAAGTTAATTTGTTGTGGTCATACTCACACACCGCGCACGGTAAACCTTAGCACTGGGCAGCTAATAGTAAATCCTGGAAGTGTCGGTCTTCAAGCCTACACCGATGATGAACCTGTGGTGCATTCTATGGAAAACTTTTGCTCACATTCATCATATTCAATTATTGAAAAAAGTAGTCATGGTTGGGTTGTCCAGCATATTAAAGTTCCTTACGATGTAGATCTTGCTGTAAATGAATGTAAAAAAAGAAATCGGTTGGACTGGGTTCATTTTTTGACAACAGGAAGACGGGTATAACAAAGCTGTCACGGTCTCCAGTTTTCATTCTCCCAATAAGTGAATTTATGGATCGGCTGGAATCCGTATTTTGGTTGTAATTCATACTGGCAGGTTCAGCTTTGGCAGGGGTTTCATTCAGCACACACCGCCATAGCTTAATTAGTGCCTGGCAGAAAACTCGCTTTTCGGGCACAACTTACCTATTGCTGGTAAGTTGATTATTATTGGTTTTGATTGTTTATAACCAGAGTGGTTATCTTTGCTTAGTTGTTATAAGAAATTGTTATGCAAAGGTATTTTCAGGGTATGGATTGCCTGACGGATCGTGGCCATATGATCATTCTTCCAGAAAGCACGCCAGTATCAGGCCGCTTTTTTGTATGGCCCTCGTTTTCGCTTTCTCTCTACATCTCGCACCAAAGCGCCCAGGCGGTGAATGTTCTTCGCCACAACCGCCAGCGCGGCATAACGCTTGAAACCGGCTAAACCGTGGTCGCGACACGTATCCAGACCATGCACTTCCAGACCGTTAATAGCCGCTTCAACTGCGGAGTGCTTTCTTTTTGTTTCGATAAACTCGGGTGCGTACTCATGTGCTTGCTCTGCTTTCGACAGCCGACCTTTCTTTGGCAACACTGTTAGCGCCAGTCGCTGCTTGAGTTCCTCCTGGTTTTCTTTGCTATGAAAACCCTTATCGAAGCTGCATACGTTTAGGCCGGCATACCGGTTTTGACTTTCTTCGACCATAGCGACAGCAACCTGGTCGTCCGTCTGCTTTTCCATCACCTGATGATGCAGAATAAAGCTGTCGCTGTCAGCCATGATACAGACTCGAAGCCCCAGCTCAACCGGTACGCCAGCCTTGCCTTTACTGACCCATTCAGTGTGTGGCTGAAAGATTGAAAATACCTTTTCAGCGTGAGGGATCTTCTCTCCCTCCAAAACGCGTCTGCGGATCTGGTCAATTTGCCGGTTGACATGGTCAAGGTAACCATCCAGTTTCGCCAACGCCAAGTTGAACAAACCGTATTTATGGCGCAGTAGTTCACGGGTTTGCCGGGCGCGATATTCGAATTTCTGAGCAGACTCGATTAAGGCCTGGTGAGCCTGTTGTACCCGCTCAAGCTGGCGCTGTTGCTTAGCCTCATCTTTTGACGTGGAATGCTTGAGTTTCTGAGCCTTGCGATGCAGCTTCTTAAACTGGCGGATATTGTAGCGATACTGCCGCCACAGGCTGTGGCCAAAGGGCTCACATAAGGCAGCACATTCTTCCATGGTCTTTCTGACAGCGTCAAATAACAGATTTATATCGGTGGGATAATGGACATAGGTTTCAACGACAAACGAATCACAGCGCCCGGTGATTGCGTTGTTTTCGTCCTTTTTTAGCAGGCGGTAGCCTGCCTTCACCACGCACTGGTTTATCCGGTCTAGCAACTCGGGAGTGAACAACATCAGGTTGTCTTTGATGCTCTGCAAGCTGAACTTTCTGTTGTCACACCAGTCGCTCAATCCGAGCATGGCGCGGATAGTATTGTATTGATTGGCCAGTTCATGAATACGATCAAAATCGGCATTCAGGCCAAGGCGCAACACCCCAAGTACCAGAATGGTCCACTGATCCATACCGGGGCGGCCGGTATCGGTGCTGGCGCTTTCACCGTCCTCGTTAATAGGGACGATCTCAGCGAGTATAGTGAATACCTCCTCGCGTAATTCCGGTGTGATATAAATGTGCTGAAGGCCGATGAGGAGCTTGGGAATATCATCACGGGATTTGGGATCGAATTCGATGTTGGCAATGTCAGCTTCACAAAGTTTGAGCTGAGGATTGAGCACTTCTCTCATAGGATTTCGCCGCCTGAAGTTTTTTGAAAAATGAAGGTGTAACCCCTGCAGGTCGAGACAAAGTATAGGAAAATGGGGACTGATCAAATTCCACCCGTTTAGCACAAAACCAATGGATTTCTGAAGTTTTTTGAAAAATGAAGGTGTAACCTCTCCAATTCAGCGCGGATAGTATTGTATTGATTGGCCAGTTCATGAATACGATCAAAATCGGCATTCAGGCCAAGGCGCAACACCCCAAGTACCAGAATGGTCCACTGATCCATACCGGGGCGGCCGGTATCGGTGCTGGCGCTTTCACCGTCCTCGTTAATAGGGACGATCTCAGCGAGTATAGTGAATACCTCCTCGCGTAATTCCGGTGTGATATAAATGTGCTGAAGGCCGATGAGGAGCTTGGGAATATCATCACGGGATTTGGGATCGAATTCGATGTTGGCAATGTCAGCTTCACAAAGTTTGAGCTGAGGATTGAGCACTTCTCTCATAGGATTTCGCCGCCTGAAGTTTTTTGAAAAATGAAGGTGTAACCCCTGCAGGTCGAGACAAAGTATAGGAAAATAATTATCTCTACAAGATCAGGCTATTACAGGCGGCTTTTCCTTATAACAAGCGATCATAAGTTAGAAGTCGACATTCAACTTTACCGTATCATGTTGAATTTTATAGTGAATCAAGTTTCCGTTCAGATACTAATTAATTCGAACAATTGTTATACCTGAAATGCGACTAACAATTGGTTCATAGATTGGACCTTAAGCATTAAACACCTCGTAAATATTGTCTAAGGACCTGCCTCGCTTGGATTTTCTTTGAGAAAAATATCTGGCAGTATATGTCCAGTTATAGTTATTTTTAAAGCGAGGCTAATCATGTGGCTCTCCTTGTTTGCCATCAACCCAGTCAATATCAAACCCCTCAATAATATCGTTGAGTATCAAGGCGCTGCTTTGTTGTACCAATGGCGTCATGTGGGCATACATGGTGGTGATTTTGTAAGCGCTAGTGTCTAAGAATATGGGCAATCTTGACCGATCTCCATGATTTGTTTTCAACCAGGGCCATAAAACAGTGCTTAAGTTGTTCAGTGGATAGATGGTCAAGGCAGGTACCCAAGTGTTCAGCAATATGGCGGATATAGCGACTATACATTTCGATTGCTTTTTGGTTTTTTCCTTGTAACGTCAATTCAGTAAGATATTGTGGGTAGAGTTTATTAACGCGGCTTCGTTCAACAAAAACAATCACAGGAATGGTTATATGCAAGGAGGCAAAATTTATTTGTTCGATTGGGGCGATACCCTGATGGTCGATTTCTCAAATGCACGAGGAAAAATGTGTAATTGGGATACTGTTCAAGCCGTTGATGGCGCAGTAGAAACGCTATCGGCCTTATCTCAACAAGGACATTCATTGTTTGTTGCAACAGGCGCTGATGATTCTAATGTTCAAGACATTAAATTGGCATTTGAACGAGTAGGGCTATCTAAATTTATTTCAGGCTATTTTTGTAAATCCAATATTGGTATTTCAAAAGGTAGCTCAGAGTTCTATCAACGGATCGTGAATCAATTAGGCGTAAAGCCAAGTGAAGTGACAATGGTTGGTGATTCACTTGAAAAAGACGTTATTTCAGCGCTAGATGCGGGTTTAAATGCGGTTTGGTTTAACTCTCAGGTTTTGAAACAAGAAAGTCATTCCAATTTTAGAACGATCTCTCAGCTTCATGAATTAAGCATATAAAAATGTATCAATGCGACGCAGTTACACTTGGCGTTTTGGTTTAAAGTATAATTGGTTTGGAAAATGAATCGTTTGCGCACATTATGCTGATTTATGGGTTCGATTCAGAGAGGTTTTCTGCTTCTCATATTTCAAATGGAGGCATATTTAAATGGGCATGATTGAAAATGATAATACTCGATATTTTATTGAGATTGACTTAGATTCACTGGAGATCATCAGGGTTGGTTCCGGCGGAAAACAAAATTTGGATAAAGGTCAACAGAAAAATCCAGGCATTAATCGTTTATTTCTAGCTAAGGGTCAGTACAATAAATTTGTTAGTCGTTGTGAAAGTGAACTTCAAGGTGTCTTAGGCACATAGCAAGGCGGTCAATTTCGTTCGCTCCACACACTGGGACCGCTTACAGCTCGCTTTGCTCTGTTCCTGCTACCCATTCCGACGGCCCTCATTTAGCCATTCGGTGGGCGACAAGCGAGTAAAAGTGATCAAACTATATTGTCTTCTCACAAGAGCGAGTCTCTAGAGTTAAACCCGCTAACCAGTTAGAGGGCATGGACCCCCGCCTTTATCAACTGGCTGGTCTTATTTGTTGAGAGCTGTATACCCAAGCTGCTTGGAAATGCGGGGATCAGCAAGTCGAGAAGTGACCGGGTTCAAGGCATAAAGCCGAAGGTCTAGTCTTCTACATCAAGATTTTATAACGCCGAAGAGGGTTGCTTCTCGTCTTGCCCGAAGGGAGCTCAGGCAGAAAGTCAGCACTGCGTTGCAACGCTTGAAAAGGGAATGCCATTCCCTGCTCGCTGCGCCTTGTTCTGACATCCTGCCTGAGCCCTGGATCTGCATTTCCAGGTAGTTTGGGTATAACCTCAACAACTACTCACCGTTTCCACAATACATTAACCAAAGCTCCCAGCAGAATAATACTGCCTCCAATCCAGCTCCACAGAGAAGGTAGCTCACTGAATAAACCCCAGCCAAGTAACATGGAAAACAGTACCTGAATATAAGAATAAGCAGTCGCTTTACTGGCAGATTCCGATTGCATCGCTTTGGTTAGGCCAATTTGGCCAATCTGAGTGAATATCCCAACAAACAAGAGCAAGAACAAAGCATCTGGGCCCGGCATCACAAAGTCATTACCTAGCAAGAGAAGTGAAAGCGGTAACGCGATTAGTGGAAAATAAAAGATAATCACAGAGCTGTCTTCGCTGCGACTCAACTTTCGCACAATGACATAGGCCACAGCGCTGCCAAACGCCCCCAGCAAAGCCACCATCACACTAAACCAAGGCAGACCAGCTTCGGGATCTAGCCCCAAGCCAGGGCTGACTATAATAGCGAGTCCTAATAAACTAAGTAGAATGCAGATTTTTGTTGAGTGAAGAATGCGCTCACCCAGAAACGCCAGAGCCAGCAAAGCCGTAAATACTGGATGCAGATATTGCAATAAGGTGGCTTCTGCTAAAGGCAAAGTGGTCACAGAGTAATAGACACAAATCAGCGCCAGCGTCCCTACAGCACCCCGTGAAAATAACAAGGTCTTGTTATTTCCCCAAATTGAAATCTTTTTACGTTTAACATCTGCATAGCTTAGTGCCAAGGAAACCAAAGCCCTTGCGGCTACAATTTCTAGCACCGGGATTTGATATTGGCTTACCAATTTGACACAAGCCGACATCAGGGAAAAACCTAACGCCGAGAACAACATAAAGCGAACACTAATTGGGATCTGGTAGAAGAAATTGGCTGTCATTGAAGTTTTAGGGAAATAAGCAATGGGCGAATGGTAACTGAAAACGCAGTTATTTTTACGACTTTATAACGTCTTTTTTCTATTTAAATCGGTATCCGGCTAAAATACTAAAATCTTACTGCCTAAGTTTCATACTGTCTTGGTATAAGCAAACGCTACGACCAGGCTTACACTATCTATCAAATGTTCATTCACCTTCTCAACCGTATCGATAAGTGCGTTAGCGTAGATTTACGGTATAGCTGCACAATCAAGCTGTCCAGGTTGAACAGCCCAGAATAGTAGTGCAGCAATAGATTCCCTGGGATTGGTTACTTGGAAGAGAACCGAGGTTGTTATTTATAATTTGTTTTATCTAATTGGTATTTCTTCATTCTAAGATAGAGCTTTTTTCTCGGGATCCTGAGCTTGTCCGCTGCATCATTAACACGCCCGTGGCAAATCATCAGTGTTTCTTCAATTACCTTACGTTCGAATTGACCGATTTTGGTATCAAGCGGTAACTCATCCTCTATGGTGATGGCGGGTTCATCTCTTCCTGGTAGCTTATGTATGCCAATGGCATAGAGTTCGGCAACATTCTTAAGCTCTAAAAGATTTCCCGGCCAGCGGTGCAAGCTTAGCTGTTTGAGGTAATCGGCACTGACCTCGGGCAGGTTCTTTTCTAAACGTTTGCAGCAAGACTCTAAAAAATGTCGGAAGAGCAAGGGGATATCACCGGTTCTATCTGTTAAGGCGGGAAGATTAAATTTAGCTTGTGCCAGGTGGTAATAGAGTTCAGGTCGAAAGTCACCGTCGCTTACTATGGACTGTAGCGGCTCTTGTGCGAGACAGATCAAGCGTAGTTTGTATTGCTGAGCCAGCTTACCTTCAAGCAGCAAGTTTGCTAATTGGGCCTGAAGTTCACTATTAAGCAGGTGTAGGTTTTGTAGAATTAAGCTGCCGTTGCTGGCCTGACGCGCAGCCGCTAGTAGGGTTGCACTATCGTTTAATCCCTCACAATTAACCGTATGTTTTGGACCACTAGATTTGTTGCTAGCCTGGTGGATAATCTGAGCGCAAACCCCTTTACCGCTTCCGGGTGGGCCTTGTATTAAGATACTAAGTTCGGTTGGCGCTAATTTGGCGAGCTCACTTCGTACCTGACGAATGCCCGGACTGTCGCCAAGCAATTCAGCTTGAATGTTATCAACCAATATTTTGCGTTGCGCCAGTTGAGCGCGGCGTTGCTCCTGGGCTGCACTGATGAGCTTTAGAAATCTCGGAGGATCGACGGGCTTTTCAATAAAATCCAGAGCACCTTGTTTAACTGCTTCCACGGCCATAGGAATATCGCCGTGACCGGATATCATCAAGATCGGAATATCGACATCAATCAGCTTCACCTGATGTAGCACTTCCATGCCATCCATTTTTGGCATACAAATATCGCTTACCACTATACCAGGCCAGTCTTTTTCGAGTTGGCTCAGCGCAGCTATGGGATCGCTTTGGCAAATACAACTGATATCAGCCATTTCTAGTAAGTGTTGATAAGCGTCCAATACATCTGTGTCATCGTCGATGATCAATACCTTAGGTTTGACGTCTGTCATAGTGTTACTGCCCTTCACTGAAGCTTGCTGTTTCTAGATCACCAGTCTGGCTTGTAGCAAGCTCAATAATGAGTTGCGCACTACCTTGTAGCGACGAGGCCACATGTAGCTGGCCGCCAAACTGTTCAACCAGGGATCGGCTAATATGCATCCCCAATCCCAGTCCTACCTCTTTTGTTGTTGCAAACGGGGTGAACAGGTTTTCAATTATTTTCTCGGAAAATCCTGGGCCATTATCCTCAATAAAAAGCCGGCTAACCTCTTGGTTGGACTCTAGCCAGATGTTAACGCTGGGCTCTTTCTGTCTCTCTATGGCATCTACTGCGTTGGCAAGCAGGTTAACTAATACTTGCTCCAACCGACTTGGCTCTGCTTGGACCCATTGCTGTACGGGCAAGTCATAAATTAGCTGAACGTGTCTTTTGTTTAACTTGGATTGCATCAGCTCAGTAGCATGTTTTACCGCCAGGCAGAGATCTGTGGCTGCTATCCCTCCACCGGACTGATCTTTTTTTGCAAAACTCCGCAGGTTTTTGATGATGCGTGACATTCGTGCGGTAACTTGTTCACTTTTAGTTAAGCATTCAGCGACTTTGGCAGTAGCGTTTTTTTTCAGCCACATCTGGCTGCTGTATTGGTATGTGGTTAATGCATTCAGAGGTTGATTGAGCTCATGGGCTAAACTTGTCATGGTTTGGCCCACAACCGCCATTTTTGCCGACTGAATAAGTTCGTTCTGTGCTTTCTTGAGCTTGTCTTCGGCTCTTTGTCTTTCGACTATTTCGGCTTTTAGCTGGCGATTACGTTGCTGCAGTGTTTGGGTCTGCTCGTCAACTCTCTCTTGCAGCCACTGAGTATTTTTAATCTGCTCGGAAATATCCGTGATAGTGACCATTACCCAAAGTTGTTCCCTTTGGTAGAAGCGGCGTAGATCGAGACGTAAGTAGAGTTTGTTGCCATCCTGAACGGTATGATTTAGCTGGGTAGATGCTTGCTCCAGGTTTTCCAGTTGAAACTTGCGGGTGAACAGGGTCATTATTTGCACTTCGGCTTGCTGGTTGAAGTATCGCCATAATTTATCTTTGGCTTCCGCAGGTCCGTGCTTATTGCCAAGCAGGTGGCTGGCGCTGGGATTAAGTGACAGCACCTGGCCGTTAGCATCACAAAGGATCAAACTGGTAGCCGTTTTGTTGAGTAGTTCCAATGCGTTGGTTCGTTCAATTTCCAACATGGTTTGCTGACATTGACGCAGGCTATGGGCTAATGCACCAATTTCATCTCGCCCAGAAACCATTACCCGGGTATTGAGTTGACCGCCGGAGATGCGGCTCATGCTATCGCCAAGTTCACTTAAACGGCCGACTATTTGGCTGCCCACATAATGAAAAGCCAGCCAGATACTCAGTAATAGGCTGATAGCCGAGACGCTGAAGATACCGATTTCACCCGTTGTAGAGATCTGATTAAACAAGGTCATCAGTTTGCCAATTCTGTCATTGCTGGTGGTAATAAGGCGAGTAACTTGAGAATCCAACCGCTTCAGCTGGTTATGTACCTGGCTTTCAATTTGTTCGATTTGTTTTTCTGTTGTTAACTCTTGGCGGATCACCAAATAGATCTCCTGCTTAGAGCCGATAAGATCCAACATCTCAGTGAGTATTTGCCGTAAGGAGACTGAAGAAGGGAATGTCTGCAGTGCTTTTGCCTGCTCTCTTAACTTGTTTGCCTCGAAGTCAAGGTAACGAAACGAGCTGGAAAGGTCGATGTGATGGCGCTGGGCATACGTTTCATTGAACATACCCATAAGTGAAAGTTCCCCTGAAACAAGCTGTTGCATGCTCGCAACGCGATTATCGAGTAAGCCAAGCTGACCTTTTAGACTATTACGTCGCGCTATTGTCTGTTCGGTCAGGTATTGCTCAAGCAGAGTCGTCATCTGCCAGCGAAGATCTTGCTGTAGTGGGGTGCTTTCGTCGTTAAAATCACTGTGGCTCCACTGTAAACGTTCGATAAGCTGGCGGCTTTTACCTTTAATCTCTAGGTAGTTCTGCACTTTTAGATTCAGTTTGCCGGCTGACGCGACAAAATCATCAAGCTGTAACGTCAGCTCACTCTGGCTACCCTGATGAGCGGCCAGTTGGGATAGCAGCAGCCGCAGTTGAATCAACTCACCTTTGATGGTTTTCCAACTGGCCGTGCGCTCCGATTCATTGCCTGCTTTGGTCAGGGTAACCACAGAGGCAGCCAAGTGTTTGCTTAATTGCTCAAGTTTGATACTACTGCGAATGGTGGGCAGGTTTTGATTTAGTATTTCATTAGCCTGATTGTCCAGGTGGTTCCAGGCCACAATGGAAACCAGCGCAACCAGCAGCGTAAGTGCGCTGGAGGCAAGAAATGCTAGCCTAAGCCGCTTGCCAATCCCCAATCGTGTTTTGGTTCGCAAGGTGGGTGTCTTAGTTAATAAGCTCATTGCGCTGCTTTTTCTACTATTTCAACGGCGATTTGATGGGCCTGTTGCAGATTTTGTCTGTTCTGTTGGTCCCAGCTTTGGTAGAGCGCTAGCAATTCGGGTGAAGTGATGCTTGAGTGGCTATTTAATGGGCTAAACAGTGCCAGGAAGTCGCTGTTTTCACTCTGCCGCGAAGTCACCGGTAATTGGGTCGCAAGGGTCTTCGCCTTGGCTAGCTGCTTGGTTAATTCGGGTTTTAATCGAACGCTTTTTTCTGCCTGGTGAATGGTTGAAAAGGTTTTGTTAAGCTCCGAGAGGTTAAAGCTAATCATGTGGTCGAACAGGGCGCTTACCAGGCCGAGTCGAGCTAACAGCAGCTGCTGATCTATCGGCTTTTGCTGGTCAAAGATGTTAAACCTTTCGTCAAGGGGGGAAGTTTGCAGGCCAGCTAAGGGTAAAAAACCTATCTCCGGTGACTCAAGCGCAGCACTACCGCGATCAGAGTAAAGGTAATTGATAAATTGGCTCGCCTGTTGTTTATTTTCGCTGGTGCGGGTTATACCCACATACATAAGATTTACCGGGAATTGTTTAAAATAGCTAAATTGACTACCAAACTGTTTTGACTGGTTGGCGAAAAAGTCCACCACCGGCCCTGCGCCGGTCAGGCCGCGATTAATGGCTTGTTGAACACCAAAGCTGCGAGCGGTAATGCTGCTGAGGTTTCCGCCTATTTGGACAAGCAGTTGCCACCCTTTATCCCAACCATATTGCTGCAGGATGTGTTCGACCATGACATGGTTAGTGCTGGAACGAGCAGGGCTGCTCATCATTATATGGTGATAAAACTCTGGTCTGGCGAGATCGTGCCACTGAGTAGGCTGCGGCAGTTGATTACGGCTTAGATAGTCGTGATTGAACATAAGTCCAAACCCCGAAATGGCGAATCCGCCATAGTAGTTATCCGGGCCGGTAAGCTTAAGGTTTTTAGCCGGGCTATTAGTGATGTAATCGGGAAACGTAACCTTGGTAAGCTGTTGTCGTTTTTTCAGATGGGTAAAAAGGGCAACAGACGATGACATTATGATGTCAACAGGCCGTGTGCTGGGTTTATTCATCAGTCTTAGAATAGAATCAGAGCGACGGTTGACCAGTCTTACTGTGATACCTGGGTGGTCCTGTTTAAACTGCGCTATGATGGCGCTACCAAGCTTTTCGGAAAAGGTTGTCACTACGGTTAACTCTTCTGCTTGAGCACTAAAAGCACTTACCGCTATTAGTAGCCACACTCTCAATATAGATAGAAACATATTGCCCCTGTATTTATGTGCTTTTTTCGAATTATTATCAGAAACTCTGGCCATACCTTAAACACTAGTTAGTGTCTGTCCTGAAATGCCAGCTAGGAGCGAACTAGCGACAATATTCACGTACTTGGTAGGAGCGGGTGAAATCCGCGAAGCCTGTGCTCGCAAGATTCGCCGAACGTGCATCCATGCGCTTTACATCTCATCCCTGAGATGGGTTCGGCTCCTACCAGATATATAAGCCAACCTGCTTATCATTAAGTTTTTGTTCTTTGGCCGTATTGTTAGAGCACAAACTTTATCGTTTTGTATTTGGTTTGAGCCTGCCTCGAACTTAGCCTATATGCCTCATATTTGTGCAGTAGCTCAAATAATGCTAATAAAGCCCAAAACTATTTTTTAAGTGGGGATATTTCACTTGGGACAATTCTAACCCTTATGTATTTCACTTCTCAATTTGAAACCGAACCTGGGTGTGCATAGTTACAAAATATGTCATTTATAACCCTTAAAGGCCTTGCATTTGAGTCAGTTTTGACGCGTTTTACCCCAGTTGTTTCAAAGGTTTACCTGAATATACTCCAGTTCGAACAGGCAACGAAGCTTGACAGCCAATCCCGTTTTTTAACAAACAGAATGGCGTGTCAAAGAGAATGTTTGTCATTTATCAAATTGTTTGGTTAAAAGAGAAGCTTGGAGAGTCACTATGATTAACTGGTTTAAAACGCGGCCCGATTTGCCGGTAATAAACGCCAGCCCGCAAGAAATTAGAAAAATATTTACAAGAAACCAATGGCAGGTATTTCTTGGTTTAGTTTTTGGCTACGGTGTTTTCTACCTGGTCAGAATGTCACTGGGTGTGGTCAAAAAACCTATGCTGGACGAAGGTATCGTTACCTTACAAGAGCTTGGATTGATGGGATCGGCATTCTTTTTTACCTATGCCATAGGTAAATTTACCAATGGATTTTTATCAGATTACTCCAATATCGGGCGATTTATGTCGTTCGCCTTGTTGTTATCCTCCATTACAGCCATTTTGATGGGCCTTAACACCTTCGGCATTATGTTTGTTGTGCTTTGGGGGGTAAATGGTTGGTTCCAGTCGATAGGATCGGCGCCGTCTTGTGTGTCCCTCTATCAGTGGTTCTCACCTAAACAGCGAGGCACGCGTTACTCTACCTGGGGTGGTTCACGTAATATCGGTGAAGCGCTGACCTTTTTGGTAACAGCGTCAGCGGTGAGCTACTTCGGTTGGAGAGCCGGTTTTATCGGCGCAGGTGTTGTGGCCGCAATTGCAGCCGTGGCAATGTTCTACGTGCTGAAAGACAGACCACAAACTTATGGTTTGCCTGATCCTGCGACGGCTTTCGATGAAGAGCCTGAGTTTAAGAGAAAGCAGACGCCGGAAGAAACCCGTAAAAACCAGATGGTGGTGCTAAAAAGCCCGGTAGTCTGGATCATCGGTCTTGCTTGTGGCGGCATGTATATCTCACGGTATGCTATGTCTTCTTGGGCCATTTTATATCTGCAAGAGATTAAGGGATATACTCTGATTGAAGCGGGCGCAGCTATGTCTTTCTATCCGCTTGCGGGTCTGGCAGGCGCCATATTGTCAGGGTTTATTTCAGACTATTTGTTTAAAGCCAATCGCCATATTCCGAATCTGCTGTACGGACTAAGCAATATTGCCGGAATGTACGTCTTCTTCTATGTTGCCGGTGAAAGCCGCGTCTTAGATGCAGTTGGTCTACTTATGATTGGTTTCTCAATCGGTGGTCTGGTGGTGTTCCTGGCCGGTCTGATTGCGTGTGATTTGATGCCAAAAAATGCCGTCGGAGCTACCAAAGGTTTCATTGGTTTGTTTGCCTATATGGCCGCTTCTTTCCAAGAGTATCTGTCAGGCGTATTAATTACTGTTGAAGACGTTGCAGGGGTGAAAAATTACAACTTTGACGATGCAATTGTTTTCTGGATGGCGGCAGGTATAGCGTCTCTGGTGATCAGTCTGTTTGTCTGGAATGCTAGACCCACCGTAACTACCGATAAAAACGAAGCTGATATGCGTAATAAGGAGGCCACTGCTTCTTAACCCTATAAAGGAGCGTCTTATGGCGCTCTTTTTCTTTTCTATATCGGAGTATTAAAGATGCGCAAAACCAAAATTGTTGCCACGCTCGGTCCAGCAACAGATCAACTTGAAACATTAACGCAACTGATCAAAGCCGGAGTGAACGTGGTGCGTCTCAACTTTTCTCACGGTGCGCCAGAAGACCATATAAAGAGAGCAGAGATGGTGCGTACTATCTCAGCAGATTTGAATATACAAGTGGCTATTTTGGGTGACCTGCAAGGGCCAAAAATTCGTATTTCAACATTTTGCGATGACAAGGTTGAGCTGCAATTAGGTGACAATTTTACCCTGGATGCAGATATGCAAAAAGGGCAGGGCAATCAGGGCTGTGTTGGTATCGACTATAAAGAGCTCGCCCGGGATGTAGCCGAGGGAGACTTACTACTGCTAGATGATGGCCGTATTCAGCTAAGAGTCGAAAGCCTTGATGGTAATAAAATTCATACCAAGGTTGTGGTTGCAGGGGTTCTGTCCAACAACAAGGGGATCAATAAAAAAGGCGGTGGTCTTTCGGCGCCTGCTTTGACCGACAAAGACAAAAAAGACATTATTGTTGCAGCACAAATACAAGTGGATTTTCTGGCGGTTTCTTTCCCACGATGTGGTGACGATTTACGTTATGCCAGATCGCTTGCTGCAGATGCGGGCCTAGACGCCATGATAGTGGCTAAAGTTGAGCGTGCGGAAACTGTCAATGATCCCGTAGTGATGGATGAGCTACTGTTAGCCGCCGATGTGATTATGGTCGCCAGGGGGAATTTAGGGGTAGAAATTGGTGATGCCGCGTTAATGGGTGCACAAAAACGGCTGATTTATAGAGCATGTGAGTTAAACCGGCCCGTCATTACGGCGACGCAAATGATGGAGTCGATGATCTGTGCGCCTATGCCAACCCGCGCCGAGGTGATGGATGTTGCCAATGCCGTATTAGATGGCACAGATGCAGTCATGCTTTCGGCCGAAACTGCTGCCGGTAAATATCCCATTGAGACAGTTAAAGCTGTAGCGGAAGTCTGCCTTGGTGCTGAACAACAAATGGGGGCAACATCTATTCGTGAGTTGCTACCGACAAGGTTTGAAGCGGTAAATCAGAGTATGGCAATAAGTGCTGTAAATATTGCAAACTCACTGGACACAATTAAAGCAGTGGTCAGTCTGACTGCATCGGGTCAAACGTCGAAAATCATGTCTCGGCTTCATACCAATGTACCCGTATTAGCGCTTTCTGATAGTAAGCGTACGCTGCAGCGACTTGCTCTATTTCGCGGAATCAGTGCTCAGTATTTTAATTTATCGGAACTTCGAGATGAGGACTTGATTAGCGGTATAAAAAACAGCGTAAAAGATCAGCTGAAACTAGCAGAAGGGGATCAATTTGTACTTACACTGGGAAGCAATTTGGGTGAAATAGGTAGTACCGATGTATGTCAAGTTATTACTTTGAGCTAGCGTTTATTTAAGATAAAAAACTACCCGAAAATATAATTAATCATGGGTAAACCCCCGGCTCTGCCGGGGAGACTCCCATAGGTTCTACCTTTACCGCGGTAAAGGTAAGTGCATAAACAAAAGTTCACCAAGTAAATCAACCTATCAATCTAGGCAGGCCATGCAGCACTAAGCAAATCAGTGTATTTACAATGGTTGAAATGTATACATAATCTATAAAAACTTATACCTACCCGCAGCACTAAGCAAATCAGTGTATTTACAATGGTTGAAATGTATACATAATCTATAAAAACTTATACTCATCCACTTACCTTCCACTCTCGACCAAGAGAAGGAAGGAAAAACCTATGCGAGACTACAAAAGTTTGTCCCGTACGCGCTGGGATTGTAAGTACCATATTGTATTTATCCCAAAGAAAAGGCAAAAGTTGATATTTGGTGCAATCAGAAATCATCTGGGCGAGATATTTCATAACCTTGCTCGAAGACAGGCGTGGTGATCGAGGAGGGGCACTTAATGAAGGATCACGTCCATATGTGCTTGAGTATCCCGCCATAATTAATGACAGCGTTGGCAAAAGATTTGTCGCCTTTTTCTTGCGAAAAAGCCATTTTTGTCTTCCGTTGTTGGCGGCATTAACTGCTAAAGCCCCTTACTGTCGGGTGAATGTCGTGTTAAATTCGTACCCGACACAAAGGAAATTAATGGATACTTGTGATTCTTAAGTACAAGGGGAAATTTAATGATTCTTAAAGAATTACGTATTAGCCGTCACCTTTCTCAAGAACAATTAGCTCAAATATCTGGGCTAAATGTTAGGACAATTCAGCGAATTGAGAGTGGAAAAAATACCAGTTTAGAGTCTCTTAAATGTCTTGCTTCTGCACTTATCGGTTTACATCATAAATGGAGGTATAAAACATGTTGATGAAGCGAATAAAGGAAGGTCGGTACTTTGCTATAAATTTTGTTATGCCGGTAGTTGTCTTGTTATTTTTGACCTCGGAGGCCATGGCAGCGCGCTATTTTGATAAAGACAAAATGGATAAATATTTAAAGTCGCTAGTTGATCATAACCAAGCAATGTTAAGTATTAGTTTTTATGAAAAAGGTGAGTTTACTTATACTAAGCAGTTTGGGTTCGCAGACGAAAATACCAGAGCTAATGCTCAAACAAAATATAAAATTGGTTCAATCACTAAAACGTTTACCTCTACTATTATTTTTCAGTTAATAGAATCGGGTAAACTCAATCTGTCAACTCCTTTGTCTCGGTTTTATCCTGAAATCAAAAATGCAAATAAAATAACAATCGATCATTTGCTTAGCCATAAAAGCGGGGTTTTTAATTATACCAATGATGCAGGTTTTTCCGGCTATGTTAATAAATATCAAACTAAAGCTAGTATGGTAGAGCGGATCTCATTATTTGATCCGGCTTTTGAGCCGGGAGAAAAAAGTGACTATTCAAACTCTAACTACCTCTTGCTTGGCTATATAATTGAAACCATTACAGATAAGAGCTATGCAGAAAACCTGCAAGATAATATTACCAAGCGAATAGGTTTAATAAATACCAAGCTAGGTGAAGATATTGATCCTAAAGACAACCAGGCTCGTTCTTTCTATTTTTCCAGAAATAAATGGCAACCAGCTTCTGAGTGGGATATGAGTGTAGCAAGCGCTGCGGGTGGTATTATTTCTACACCGGCAGACTTAAACCTGTTTATGAAGGCATTGTTCAATGGAAAGTTAGTCTCTGAAAACTCTCTAAAAATGATGGTTTCCCAGGGTAAGCCATTTGGTAAAGGGCTATTTATGTTTCCCTTCTATCAAAGGAAAGCTTATGGTCACAATGGACGAATTGAAGGGTTTAATTCTACTTCGTCTTATTATGAAAATGATGATCTTGCAGTCGCTGTGACAGTCAACGGTTTAAGCCACACCTTTAACGATATTATGATTGCAGTGCTTAGTATCTACTTTGACAGAGCTTACCAGCTGCCTGATTTTGACCGTAAGGTGATCCAGCTTCCGAAGGATAAACTAGGGAAGTACACCGGCACGTATTTTTCAGGTGGCCTGAATATGCAAGTCTCGGTGTCTGTTAGAAGTGGCGCATTGTTTGCGCAAGTCACAGGGCAACCAGAATTCCCCATTGATATATTGAGTGAATATGAGTTTCAATATAAGCCAGAAGGTATAGTTGTTAAATTTGGAAAAACTTGGTATGGAAATGTAGATGATTCTACATTTACATTATATCAGGGTGGGAATATTAATCAGTTTGTTCGCCGAGATTCGGAAAATATACGTAAGCCGGTAATAATCGATATAGTAGAACTTAAGAAGTATGAGGGCGTTTTTTCGTCTGATACCCTGGGGTTAGATATTACCTATTTCGTTAAAGGTGATGCCCTATATTCACAGGCCAGTAGACAATCGGCGATAAAAATGCAAGCTTTTAGTGATACTGATTTCGAGTTTAAGCCTGCGGGTATTCTTAACCGGTTTAGTAGAACAAAAGCGGGTGAAGTGGACTACTCCAAGTTTACATTATATCAATCTGGTTTTACCCATCACTTTAAAAAAGTAGAAAAATAACGATATAAATCCTTGGCTGTTTAGCCTTAAGCTGTATTTTTTGGTCCTGAACAAGCAACTCCCAGGCACCTATTCTACGGGAAGTTATTGATACCGAGAATTGGCAGGGGAATTTTGGACACCCACCGTTTAGATTGTGGGTGTCCAGCCTTTGCTATTTTGGCTTATTGTAAACCCGGCCACTATGTTGCATCAGCCTGAATAGATTTTTCCATAGTTCATCTGTTAACATCGCTCTCGGCATAGTGGTTTAGTTTTTTGCAGAACCAATTATACCGGGTCACCATGTCGTCCAAAAATTACTCACCAAAGATTAACAGCCCCTGATATTAGTAGCGTGATTTACATGCGTGAATATATAACTGAAGAGACGGTGGAGCGGTAATTCCGCACGCCCGGCTCTGTGTAGGGTCGGCCCAGCAATGGCATACTCCACCACGAAGGTATTAATAGATTTGTAAGGAAATAAAATGAAAAAGCGTTTGATATTTATTCTCGTCGTTACTCACCTACTTGCGATCGCTATGGGCTTTGCCGCTGGTATATACGCACTCCCTATCTTAATTGCACCTAGTGCGCCAGAGAAAGAGGCTGTGGCTTTGGCCGCAAAGAACAGTTTGTACTACGGAGAATTTTCCCGTGATCGAAAAGACAGCGATGCATTGCACTGGGGAGAGGGTGAAATATCAATTGGTCAAGATTCTATTTCGTTATCTGGAAGCCTCTCACCTGGCCCAGATTATAAGTTGTACCTTTCACCGGAGTTCGTAGAAACCGAATCGGAGTTTAATCGCTTAAAATCAAGTATGGTACGAATTGGCGATATAAAAACATTTGATAATTTTATAGTGCCCCTACCAGAAAACATTGACCTTACTAAGTACAACGCTGTTATTGTATGGTGTGAAACATTCGGTGAGTTCATTACATCTGCAACCTACACCAAGAAACCAAGTTAATGCCTAATCGGGGAGCTGGAGGCTTCTACAAATTATTTGGTTCCTCTCTGGATATAATTAAATCTTGGTAAACCACCGCCTCTGGCGGTGTGACTCGACTAGGCTCTGCCGTTCAGGCGTATAAGTTTGACCAAGTACGATAGGTTAAGGCCGCTGGACCGAGTGTCGGACCATCCAGATGTCGGACCACCACGTGCGAGGGAATGACGTTTTATCTCGGGTATAACGCGATCACCGTCATTACCAGCTCGACTGGTAATCCAGCGGCTTATAAGCGGGAGGGTCCGTTTTATTTATTGTTTTTTAGCCTCTTCCTGAGGCTTTCATCATACCCCCGGCTTTGCCGGTGGTTGTTGATTGCAAGCCACTTTATCTAGACAATGAAACTTATTTTCTGCCATATATACGGCTTGTTTAGAGATAGTTTATCTCGTAGCCCTGATGGCGATAAGTGTGCAAATTTGATCAAACTATATTGCCTTCCCAAACTAATGTAGAAAATATGTAATCGCGTGTGTGTAAATGGTAATCATTTATGTTAATTTCAGGCTTTTATCGTCCCTGGGTTTGATTTCATATGTCTAATACTGAATTTCTCCAGCAGCTGGAAGCGATTGTGGGCCAGCAGCACATTTATACCAACCCAAGTAAGACTGAGTATTATCGTAAGGGTTTCAGATCTGGTGAGGGTGATGCCATCGCCGTTGTATTTCCTACCAGCCTGGTACAGCAATGGCAGTTACTTAAAGCTTGTGTTTCGGCCAATAAAATAACCATTATGCAGGCGGCAAATACTGGTTTAACCGAGGGCTCCACCCCCAGCGGAGATGATTATGATCGAGAGATAGTGATCATCAATACCACTAAATTAAAACAAATCTTTGTGCTTGACGGTGGTAAGCAGATCATAAGCTTTCCTGGCGCAACGCTTCATTCGTTGGAGAAGAAGTTAAAACCCCTTAATCGAGCCCCTCATTCCGTTATTGGGTCTTCGTGTCTTGGTGCGTCAATTGTTGGTGGTGTGGCGAATAACTCCGGTGGAGCGTTAGTACAGCGAGGTCCGGCATATACCGAACTTGCTTTGTATGCTCGTGTCAGTGAGCAAGGCGAGCTGGAGTTGGTAAACCATCTTGGTATTAAGGGGTTAGGCAATTCAGCTGAAGAAATACTGGAAAACTTGCAACAGCAGAATTTTAATGAATCGGACGTTGAGGCGGGTGATAAGCTAGCATCTGATCGTGAATATGAAACTCGGCTTAGGGATGTTAATGCCGATAGCCCAGCCCGGTACAATGCTGACAAACGACGGTTATTCGAAGCCAGTGGCTGTGCAGGAAAACTGGCAATATTTGCTGTGCGTCTGGACACCTTTGCAGTACCAGAAAAAGAACAGGTATTTTATATAGGCGCCAATGACCCGGCTGAGCTGACGATGCTCAGAAGAGATATTCTGACTCGCTTTGAAAACCTGCCTGTGGTTGCAGAATATATGCACAGGGACGTGTTTAATATCGCTGAAAAATACGGTAAAGACGTGTTTTTGCTAATTAACCACTTGGGTACGGACCATCTGCCTAAATTATTCGCAGTTAAAGGGCGCATGACCTCCTTCTTAAATCGATTTGGCTTTTTACCAAAGGATATACCCGACAGGGTAATGCAGTTTGTAAGCCGCATCTGGAAACCTTGCTTACCCGAACGTATGCTCTCGTTCCGTGACAACTATGAGCATCATTTGATCTTAAAGATGAGTGATCAAGGTATCGAAGAAGCGAAACAATATTTAACCCAGCGTTTTGGCCAGGATAGCGCTGCCGGCGACTTTTTTACTTGTAACCCGGAAGAGGCAAAAAAGGCCTTGTTACATCGTTTTGCCGCAGCAGGAGCTGCAGTCAGATACCAGACCATTCATAACAATGAAGTTGAAGATATCCTGGCGCTAGATATTGCGTTAAAGCGTAATGATGAAGACTGGTTGGAAACGTTACCTGATGAGATACAAGGGCAGCTGGTTGAAAAGCTGTATTACGGACATTTCCTATGCCATGTTTTTCACCAAGATTACATTTTAAAGAAAGGCGCGGATAGTAAGGCGATAAAAAATCAGATGTTGGCATTACTGGATAGCCGAGGTGCAAAATATCCAGCGGAACATAATGTGGGACATTTGTATCAGGCAACCGAGGAGCTTAGCGAATTCTATAACCATTTGGATCCAACCAATTCCTTTAATCCAGGTATAGGTAAGGCGAGCAAACATAGAATAACCTGTGATTGTAGCCTACCTGGTTAGGGGCGGCTTGAGGTTCGCTGTAAAGGCATTGATCTTGGGACTACGAGCTGTGGGCCGACACTATGTTTATTTAAACTCTACCTTGGCGAGCCCAAAGTAGAGTTTGTTGAAGTCGAGTTCAGGGTAGGTGAACTAGCGTGCAAGCTTTTAGGTAGCTGAGAGTCGACGAATTATCTTACCCAGTGTTGAAATAGCCTGGTCCAACTCAATCGACCAGGGATTGCCAGCATTAATACGAATACAATTTCGATACAGATCTGTAGCGCCAAGTATTAACCCAGGGACAATATTAATCCCGCATTGTTTCGCTTCAGTGTAGACGTCAAACCCGTCGCATGTTTGTGGCATCTGAACCCACAATGTATAGCCACCGGCAGGATTGGTTGCACTGCATAGCCCCCCAGATGTTGTGCAACACTTTTTTTGAGGCTATCCAACTGGGCTGCCAAGGCGATTTGTAATTGGCCAAGATGGCGGCGATATTCACCGCAATGAATGAAATCTGCGAGGGCTAGTTGCAATGGAGTGTTAACGGAAAGGTTTGACGATAACAAACCCCGTCTCATACTTGCCTGATAGATACCCGGAGCGCACCAGCCAATGCGATATCCCGCAGCGAGCGTTTTAGAGAATGAACTACACCAAATAACCTGTCCATTGGTATCCCATGCTTTTATTGGGAGTGGTCGCGGCCAGCTATACCCACATTCACCAAAGACATCGTCCTCGATGACAGGGCATTGATAGTGGTTCGCCATACGGGCAATTCGCTGTTTGTCATCGGGTGACAAGTTGTAGCCCAGGGGGTTCTGAAAACAGGCGGATAGTAAGCAGGCTTTCACCTTGCCTTTAGCTAGAGTGGCTTCTAGTTGGTCAAGGTCGATACCCATGGCATCTGATGAAATTTCGACAACCCGCCATCTAATATTGACAACAATTGCAGTTGTCCGCTGAAGCGACAGCTATGCTATCTCCTGGCCTGCTAACGGCATTGATTGCCAAGGTCAGGGCGCCCATGCATCCATTGGTAATTAATTAATAAATCACTGGGTGAAAGGGAGAGGCCGTACCCTGCAAAGTGACTGCACAGCGCGCTTTTCAGACTAGGTTGGCCATCCACTGGACGGTAAGCCAGGGTATTGTTGGCCTTCTGCCTGACTGACCTGAGCAAACTACGCTGTAGTGCTTTGGCGGGCAATAAGTCCGTGGCTAATTGAATTGTACCTAACGGGAGGCGATGGGCGTTATTGGCTGACTGTTGGATCTCATCTAATAAATCCGCGTTTTCAATAGTACGGGACGATGGTTCAAGGCTTTTGAACTTGGGTATAGGTAAAGTTGCAAAGAGGTTTCTTACATAAAACCCGGATTGGGCTTTGGCCAGTAGGTAACCCTGGGCTTCCAGAAATTCGTAGCACTTTTTGACAGTGGTAATGCTAACACCATGCAGCTGGCTTTGTGAACGAATTGATGGGACCCGCTGTCCTGCCTGTAATCTACCCTCCTTAATATCCCGAATTAATTGACCGGCGAGGGTTTGGTATCTAAATCCCATCTGTGTCCTTTTTATTGGCATAAATTGTGTCTGTATTCTTTTATATACGCGAGTACTATATTCACGTCAATAACGAGCAGTTGGAGTAGCTCTATGAGCCAGATAGATAAAGATTTTAATTGTTTTAAGTCACTCTCGGACGAGGTCGCGCTCTGGTGTAGTGATTTTCAGCAGGGCTTGGATGAACGGCCAGTAGCTGTGATGGACAGTCCTACGCCCCCTGAAAGTGATCTGCCAGTTCAGGGGGCCGGTGCGAAAGAAGCCTTGAATGAGTTTGTAGCCCATATAGCGCCAGGTCTGAGTGGCTCGGCGGGACCAAGGTACTTGGGTTTTATCACAGGCGGTGTCACTCCAGCGGCAATGCTGGGGGATTGGTTGGTGTCCGCCACCGATCAAAACGTGATGGTGCCCGGTGATTCCATTAGCAGTGCGGTAGAGACTCAAACGTTGGAATGGCTTTGCCAGTTATTTGCACTGCCGAATTCCTTTACCGGTACGCTCACCACCGGAGCGACATCGGCCAACATACTGGGCTTGATCTGTGGTAGACAGTACGCGGGTATGCAGCAAGAGCTGGATATCGCTAAGGACGGTATGGGGCTTGTTGATATTGAGGTATTCTCGGCTTGCCCTCATGCAAGCAGCCAGAAGGCCCTCAGTTTTATTGGATTGGGCAGAGAGGCTGTCATTCCGGTTCCTTGTTTGCCGGGAACGGAAGCAATGAATGTTGAAGCACTGGCGGCAATGCTGGAAGCCAGTAATAGTCCTGGTAAAATCGTTATCGCCAGCGCCGGTACAGTAACGGGTACTGACTTTGACGACTTGCAGGGCATTGCTGAGTTATGCCAGCAGCATCAAGCCTGGTTGCATGTCGATGCGACCTTTGGAATATTTTCTCGATTGAGCCCTGAGCGCATCTACTTGACGAAGGGTATCGAATACGCCGATTCCATCTCCTGTGATGGCCACAAATGGCTAAATGTCCCTTATGACTGCGGTATTTTCCTAACCCGACATGCTACTTTACTGCAACAGGTTTGTTCGGTTGCCGCGCCCTATCTGGATATTAGTGATACGTTGCCAGCATTTATGGACCGAGGCATCGAAAATTCCAGGCGCTTCAGGGCGTTACCAGTTTGGTTATCGCTAAAAGCCTATGGCCGGGAAGGCTACCGGACTCTGGTTGAAGACAACTGTAAGCAAGCCAGTAAACTGGCCAGCTGGATTGAACACTCAGTTGACTATGAATTATTGGCGCCATGTCACCTAAATGTCGTAGTTTTTGCTCCCGCAGAAAAGGGTAGCAATGTCCCGGCAGTACTCGAAAGGATTAATCGCAGTGGCAAAGTTTACCTAACGCCAGGGCAATGGCAGGGCAAACCCTGTATCAGAGCTGCATTTAGCAATTGGCGAACCACGCTGGCGGACGTCGAAATCGTCTGCAAAGCATTAACCGCTGCGGTGTGACCCGAATTCAACTAGCAGTGGGACACGCTTATGTCCCTTAGTAATCAGCTAGTTTCTATCCTGAAACGCCAAATTTAAGGCTTTATTCACGGCAGATTAAAGGGGGCCTTTTTATAGGAAAAAAGGGTGAAGCCTGCTTAAATTAGGGCCTCTTGCGAGGCCCTAATTAGCTTGCAAAGCTATACGGTATAACGCAAACCCGTTTTCGTCTGTAGCCATATTTGTCATCGGATAGTTGGCTTTATCCTTGATAAAGTTGCTGGCGGTGTCGCTTGGTGAGGTTTCAAATACCAGATCTAACTTCTGATCGCTGTGAATGGGCGAAAATACCCAGTTGTTATCGGCCGTAGGGACCACCTGGCCTTTATCTTTGCTGACCTTGCTGATGTAGTCAGACAGGATCTGGCGGTTTTCGTCAGGGGAAGCGAAAGCAATAAATTGCTCTCCAGTACCTGGGAACTTAGCGCTGTATGCGCGATAGTTGTTGGTGGCAATGATAAATGTCTGGTTAGGATCCAGGGGTTTGCCATTAAATGTCAAATCTTTGATCCGCTGCGAGTTAGCATTTACCAGCTTGCACGAGCCATCATAGCGAGCGGGTTGGGTCACATCAATCTGATAGTTAACACCGTCAATCACATCGAAGTTATAGGTTCTAAACTCATCCCAGTTGATCAGGAATTGTCTTTCGCCTGTTTTGGTGTCGATCTGGTTGAACTGACCCGCGCTGCACTCCAGCCATTCTCTCACTTCTTTACCTGTCACCTTAAGGGCTACCAAAGTATTTGGGTAGAGGTAAAGGTCGGCTGCATTGCTAAAAGTTAATGTGCCCTTGTCGACCTGAGTGAAGTTTGTTGGGTCGTTTTTGCGGCCACCAACTTTAAATGGCGCTGCGGCAGATAAAACAGGAATACCATCTAAATCTGGGTCCCCTTGAATAAACCGCTCCACATAAGCTTTTTGTGCATCGTTGACAATTTGTATGGAAGGGTCGTCCTGTACTAACGCCAGGAATGAGTAGATATTGTCACTCGATTTTCCTATGGGCTGACTGACAAATTCCAGTGTTCCTTTGTGGTCACTTTCCAGTACTTTGCGAATTTCGTCGTGCGGCTTAGCAAGGGAGCCATCAGCTTTGCTGTAAATTGCGCGGGTTTCACTCTGGCCTTTTGTGATTTCCCATTTTCCTGCGTCATTATTAAGGGTCAAGTCGACAATACCAATATGGCTGCCCCAGCGTCCTGGCATTACAGCCGGTACACCGTTGATTGTGCCTGTTTTGACATCCACGTTCTCGAGTTTGGCAAATGCCTTAGATGGGAACACAGCATGGGCGTGGCCAAACATAATCGCATCGATACCCGGCACCTGTGATAGGTAATAAACCGAGTTTTCCGCCATCACTTTATAAGGGTCGCTAGAAAGGCCAGAGTGGGGAATGGCAATTACAATGTCCGCACCCTCGGCCTTCATTTTAGGCACCAACTCGAGAGCTGTTTGTTTAATGTCTTTGGCGACGACTTTACCAGTTAGGTTTTTCTTATCCCAAACCATCACCTGTGGCGGTACAAATCCGATATAACCCACCTTTAATATGTGTGCTTTACCTTCGCTGTCTTTAATAGGGGTTTTTTTGATCAGATATTGCTTAAAGTAAGGTTTACCCGCTTTGCCGGTACCATCATCGTGGAAAATATTGGCGCTGATATAGGGGAAATTTGCACCGGCTGTTGATTTAGCGAGAAAATCCAGACCGTAATTGAATTCGTGATTACCTATGTTACCCACATCATAATTAAGCAGGTTCATGGCCTTGTAGGCGGGGTGTGTTTGCCCTGCGGAAATGCCTTTGGCTGCCATGTAATCACCCATTGGGCTGCCTTGTAGTAAATCTCCGTTGTCCACCAGAACGCTGTTGGTCACTTCGCCTCTGGCTTGATTTACTAAGGTAGCTGCACGGACTAAACCTAGTTTCTCACTGGTTTTACCTTTGTAATAGTTAAAGTCCATTAGGTTAGTATGGATGTCCGTGGTTTCTACCACTCGCAGTTGTGCCGTAGCAGCTAACAGCGATGGCGAAAGTAGAGCCAAAGAAATGGCGCAGGCCATGGGTTTTATTCTTAGCATAACAATACTCAATAAGTAGGTTATCGGCGTCCTGCCTTAAGCTGACCTTTAGTGTTGGCCACATCCCTGTTAAAGCCGAACGGTATCAATCTTTTACGAGGAATGATGGTATATGGATCGCAAATTGTTCCAAGTTAAATGTTAATTTTTGGTGTTATTACCCTGCTCTGTTGGTAACCGGAAATGGGATTAATCATAAGTTTCTGGATAAATATCCAGCTAAATGAGGGGGGTACAGTTTTCAAATCCCTTGCACAGCCTGCCATTCGGGTTCCATATCCTGGCAGGAAAAAAAACCATCAAATAGGCAGACGCAATTGCGGTAATCGTGTTCAGATTAGGGCTTGGCGTTGGTGAGAAAGCGAAGAAAGCGAAAGGTCAGGCTTTCTCTTGGTGCGTTTGGTGGCCAAAGGGCATATACACCAAGTGCATCGGGGTGCCAGTCTGGCAAGGGTTCGACGAGCTGGCCTTGTTTAAGTTCCGATTCAATAAGAAAGTCGGGTGGGGTCGCTAAACCGAGTCCCGCTATTGCCAACTGAGAGACTGCGTCTATGCCATCCACAGTGATCCTGGGTTGATAGTCAATCCGTTGCGTATCCCCTTGTTGGCTTAATAGCAACTTATAATTGGGTCGCATTTTTAGGCCAATCCATTCCCACGAGCATAGATCGGATGGCTGGCGCGCCTGTTTATGCTGTTTGACGTATTCGGGCGAGGCAACCAGCTTACGCTTCATATTAAACAGTTTTTTGGACTTTAACTCGCTGTCCTGCAGTTGACCAATACGAATAGCGATATCTATCCCGTCACGAATGAGATCTTGTGGTAAATCACTAAAATTAATGGAAAGCTCTACGTTAGGGTACGTGATGGCGAATTGGGCTATCTGCTTGAGTAACGGACTTCTGGCCAGTACTGCTGCGATGGTAATGGAAAGCTTTCCTGAAGGGGTGTTTGACTGCTTGTTAATCGTATTGAACCCAGCTTCAGCTGCATCTAGCATGGTTTTTGCGTGAGCGAAAAGTTGCTCGCCTTCATGAGTAAGGGAAAGGCGTCTTGTCGAGCGGTAGAGTAAGGCGACTCCGAGACGACTTTCGAGCCGTGATACGTGGTGACTCACTACAGAAGGTGACAGTTTTAATGCTTTTGCCGCTGAGCGAAACGAGCCTGATTCTACTGTTTTGGCGAAGACTGCCAAAGCGCGAAGATCATCAATCATCCAGTTAATCGAATATTAGAGGTGGTTTGTCTCACTATATCATCGAATTGTAAAAAGTATCAGTGAGTTTGTGGTTCTTGTGCTAAAAGTCGCTCTGTATTATGACTTTTCTACGTCGGTTCTGCGGAATTGATACTAGTTAACGCTAATTCCGCTTGAGCAATATTTGATAATCACAGCCAGGTGAGCTGGCGTTTTTCCAGTGTTCGATAGAGCTGCCATTTTTGTATACCGGATACCCCATGGGGCGCTAATTCTTTGCTCCAGCCTATTTCTTCAAATCAGCGGGTGAAAGACTCGATCACTTCGGGTTTGTGGCCAAATTTTGCATCAATACACCACCTAGCGACCATCGTAATAATTCTCCATATATGGCGTTGAATTAGCAATTTCAAGTATGGCAAACGAGAGGTGGATTGTGTCTAGCGCTGGCTAAGCAGATGTATACAAATGCATCCTTAACTGGTTATTATTTCGGGAAGCAGGATGTTTGATAAAATTCAGTTATCAGCTCAATGGCATTATGCTGATCACCACTACCGTGTGCGCGTATGGCTAGTTCGGCAGTTTCAACTATATCTGTACCCGCCCTGTTCTTTATTCGCTCACATAGTTGGATAAAAAACTCAGGCTCAAACTCTGGATGGGCCTGAATGGTCAGTATATGGTTGTTTTTTCTGGTGATGGCATGGGGGCAAAATGTTGAGCCTGCAATAGTACTGAAGCCGGGTGCCAAATATTCGACTTGGTCCTGATGCATGGCAATAAGCTTAAGCACTTGACCTTGCTTCAGGTTTATAAACGTTGCTGCAACTTCAATGGAGTAGGGCCCCAAACCCCAGCCAGCATCAGATTTTGCCACTTTTCCCCCAAGGGCATGGTGTATTACCTGGTGACCAAAACAGACGCCGATTAGTGGGTACTTTTTATTTTCAATATCTTGTATCAGGCTAGCCAGCTTTGCGATCCAGGGCTCGTCTTCATAAGCAGACCACTTACTACCGCTCACTAGCCAGGCGTCACATTCCAGAGGACTTACTGGAAACTCTCCAAGATGACAGCGGTAGGTCACCCACTGCCAGTTTTCAGCTATTGGCAGGATACGTTTGAAAGCGTCATCATATTGGCCGTACTTTTCAACGGCTTCCGGGTAATAGTCATCACATAGCAAAATGCCAAATCTCATCTGTATACTCCGGAGTTAGTTTAATTGCTCTGCGCTTGCGTTACGTTTTACTTTATCATCAGTATGGAGCAATTGGGTATATGTATAGCCAACAGCTCATTACAACTATTCATTCTCTGCAATAAACTCGATTTTATTTCCGTCCGGATCCGATGTGAAAAAGTACCTGAAGTTACCTAACCTGGCAGAAGTACAGTCACTACATTGAATGTTGCGATTGCTCAGGTGTTTTTGCATACGCTCTAACGAATTCGTGTTGATGGCAAAGTGAGTTAATCCTACACGTCGAAGAAAAGCAAAGTCGCCTATGGGATCGATTTCGCTTGTGTCTGCAGCTGCTTGAAATTGGAAAAGCTCTACTCTAAAACTGCCATTGGTGAGTAACTTAATGTGGCAAGTCTGGTCCTGAAATTCGGCTTCCACCTTATTAAAACCAATCAGTCGGTAGAAGTCTGCCGACCGATCTATGTCAGAGCAGGTTATGGAAACGTGGTGAAAGGTGTCGGGCATGCCGGCTTACTCCGTATGTTATTCTGCGTTAAATAACGTCTATCTAAGGCAATGTACGCCGACTCAAAGGCAAGGTCATTGATTGGGTTGGCGCCTGAGTCGGTATGTTTTATTTAAGCGAACCCTATATACCTTCTATCTGCTTTTTCCTTTGAGGGATCTTTTCGCCCCATTGGTAGAGGACCAAGCCTAACATGACAAATATTGTTCCAAGTATCAGGCTGAGGGTAACGGTCTCGTCATTAAGATATGCCCCTAACCCTAAGGCTAAGACTGGTGTCATCAAGGTGATCAGAGCCACAGTGCTAGGCGCCAATTTTTGTAGTACATAAAAATAAGCGACGAAACCAATGAGTGAGCCAAAGATCCCTAAGTACAAAATGGCCCAAAGTGAACCCGCTTGCCATTGGGTAACGGGCAGGGTGCCATCGAATAAGGCCCAGGTTAGTGCAAACAAGGGAATTGAGACCCATAATGCGCCAACGGTGGTAGCCATTGGGTGGATATCTGCTTCAACACTTTTCACCAGCACGCCGCTTAAGCTAAAGAAAAACACAGCCAATAAAATAAACAACAATCCCAGTTCGCTTTCGTGATTAAGCGATAGGCTGTTCGAGCAAACGATGGCCAATCCTAGCAAAGATATGAGCATGGCTATTTGGCGCACCCGGCTAAATTTTGGTTCGGCTAGGATCCGTTGTGATAGCAGGCCGGAGATAATGGGGGACAGGCCGAAGATGAGTGAAATCATGCCCGATGACAAGTACGTAGCGGCCATATAACACAATGACATGCCGCCAAAAATACCTAAGGCTGAATAGATGTACACCATTCGTGCTTGCCGGTGCCAGGGCAGTTTAACGCGACTAAATTTTATAATTAGGCAGCCAAGTAATCCCGCTATCAGCATACGCATTAATACAGCCATAGTTGGGCTTACGGACTCACTGCTCCACACTATGCCAAGCGGCGTGGTAGACCAAATGATAACAACTGCAACATAAGCAACGGGCACCGACATTGTAATACCTCCATATATTTGCGGATCCCAAGGTCCGAGAAAGGTGACAGTGCGGCGAGGGGGATTAAAGACAAAGGCCGCAGTGATTAGTTTCTGCGGCTTGGAAAGGTTAGTTAATCTACTACTTTGCTCTCCGTACCACAGCGTGACCAGGCCACTGTGAATTGGTATTGGGGTGATTATTGAGACAAAGTAAAAGTACCTGTGAGGTAAATAAATTAGAACGCATTTTAATTAACTCCCATCAGGTAAATCGAAAAATTGAAATAGCATATTGACGTTAGTCGAATGCTCTGTCAACAGGAAAAATAACAAGTTGAATTAGATGCTTAAAGGAGCTTGGCAGACATAATGTAAAGTTGCAGGTGTAATCGAGTATCAGCAATGTTCACAATAAGCAAACTTCGGCTGTTAGCCCTATTGGTGCTTTAACTATATGTTCGATTCTGCCGGAAAATCAGGATAGGGAATCATAGTGTTAAAACCCCACAGGTCGAAAAAGTATTTGCCATTGTTAATTGTTGCTAAGGTGGTAGCTGCGCCGGTATTGCTCGGGAGTCTGCCTCGCGTGGCGAGTAAACATAGTGATAAATGGAGAGGCCTGACTGTACCCAAGTTGCAAGGCGATTTCTTTTACGCTCATTGACGAGCGTAGTAAGGACACGGAAGTAATGTACCGCAAGCGCTGCCGCCATTCGTTAAAGGTCATGTGCAGCTCACTATTAAAGCGCCTGGCCAAGGTACGCTCCGTAGAGTGAACTAGCTTTGCCCACTGTTTAAGCGTACGGTTGTCGCCCGGGTTCCGCTCGAGTTGCTTAAGCAAAGGGGCAAGCAACTTATCTCGTGACGATGGCAAAAAGAACTCTCGCCGTTTACCCTTACCCAGCCGTTTTAGCATCACTTGTGCCAGCTGAATGTCATCGGGATCAGTTATATCGGTTACATGCCGTGCTACAAAGTCATCCATAATGGCTTTTAACAGCGGATCGGGCTCCAGCGTGCAGAGACAGTCTGGCATCAGGTGCGCCAGCGGATCCTGAACATTAATGGAGCAGAACCCCATTGCCTCTTGGTTGTAGTTTGCGTGTACGATACGCGCCGGGATCCAAACGGTAAGATGACACGGGGTCAGAATACGTTCGCCGGCGACTTGTACTTCCATCAATCCACGGTCAATAAGTAATAGCTGACCCCACTCATGAGAATGGGCGACTTTTTCGGTATACGCACTTAACTGCTCATAGCGTAAAAAAATATTTGATGTGTTGGTGTCTGTCTGGCTCATGTTGATTTTTCCGGGATAAAACCTTGATGCTGGATGTCAGTACTGTGAGTAAGTTTGTCTGTTTAGGAATATATATATTTTTACCGTCATGTCAAAATATGCCACCTATTTCTCCTTGTTTGGTAATCTGAATGTCCCGACTATTCCCTTTGCTGGCTGTCCTGATCTGGTCGGGTAATGCATTGGTCAACAAATTGTCCACCGATGTGATAGAGCCGGGTGCGATATCCTTTTATCGTTGGTTTGTCGCGATGCTGGTATTGACGCCATTTTGTTTACCGTACGCCTGGTCTAATCGTAAGCTCATTCAGGCTTGGCTACCAAAACTAACCGTATTAGCTGCATTGGGGATGGTGCTAAACCAGGCGTTGGGTTACTTCGCTGCATCGACAACTACAGCAACCAATATGGCGTTGATCACTTCAATGGTACCTTTGGTAGCAATATTTATGAGTCGGCCAATTCTGGGCCAAGCCATATCGGCTAACGCTATTATTGGTGGATTGATTTCTTTGGCAGGGCTGATCCTAATGTTGAGTCAGGGAAATGTTGCTGCATTGCTGGCCAGCGGTCTGAGTCGGGGCGATGGTTTAATGCTGATGTCTGTAATAGTCTATGCGCTATACAGTGTATTGCTGAAGCGTTGGAATCTGCCATTTTCTACCTGGCAAGCTGTGTATTACCAGGTGTGTATTTCCGTGATATTGCAGTTACCTATGTTGCTAGCAAGCCCTTCGGCGAATGTATCATTGGAGGCATTGCCCTTAGTAGTTTATGCAGGGTTGTTGGCTTCAGTAGTGGCACCTTATTGCTGGCTATTGGGTGTCAAAAAGATTGGTCCGGCGAAAACAGCTTCTTTTATGAACTGTATGCCCATCTTTGCCGCGATAATGGCGACTTTCTTTTTGGGCGAGCAACTGACTGAATATCATTACCTGGGCGGTTTGATTGTACTGGTTGGTATCGCATTGTCACAGCATAACGGGCGAATCAAAAATACAGCGGCATTATCTAAGGTGCAGTCCGGTGAATCTCAACCCCGTCCGTAGTGTGGGAGAGTAATAAAGCGTCATACTGAACTTACTCTGAGGCCGCATTGTACAGTCATAACCATCCACCTTGGGGGTAATAAAGTATCATACTCAGGCTTGCACGCTTGGGCGGCTAAAGCGAGCAAGCCATAAAGTGTGCCAGTCTGGATTTCGGATAACCTGACGTATCGCGAGTCGAAAAAAGCCAGTTAAAGGTGCGGCGTTTTTCAAGATAGTAGCACACGTCAAAACACTGAATAATACTCTATTCTAGATAGCACTGTGGGTACAACCTATGAGTATTTTGCTGGCATTGAAGAAATCGTCCCAGGCTTGAAAATTAAGCAAGATACCTCGCTAACAAATAAGCTGGAAGAAGAGTCGCTCACTTCCTGAACAATATCGAGAAATGAATAGAGCTGTATATACCGTTGGCTCTAGTTCCCCCGCTCCAAGTTATATTATCAACCTATTTGCTAACTCTGGTGATCTTGTTCACTTGGACTGGAATTCGGAGTAGTATTCACTTGCTAGTCAACCTGATGGGATGGACATAGGGCTTTACTTTATTAGGCTTGCTAATGAGGCATTTTTTGATGGAGCTTTTGGGGTAGTTTGGTGAAAGAGTAAAAAATACCCCCCACATTTTCTGTAAAATCACTCTTGAAAGGATAACAAAATTCTTTCTCCTAGTTATAAAAAAATAGGTTGTGGGAGCTAATATGGACTATTCTAAAACTATTTACTCTTTTGTAATGATTGCTCTATTTGTTGTAATAGTTATTAGTTTAATCGCTTACTTTAAGTATTACCTCCAGCTACTTTCAAAAGTTGGGTTTATAAAGTCAACGCCACTTTTCTTGTTGTTCAGATTAAATGATAAGAAAAGCAATAAGATTCGGATAAGGGCACTAAGATATTTAGCCGTATTTGTAACGTCATTAGTAGCAACATTACTCTTTGTATACGCAGGAATTGAAATTGGTTTTGTAAAAACAAAGACTGTTTAGTAAAAGAAATTCACCATGAATAAACTGCTAATCGATCGACAACATTCCCCTAAAAAAGGATTAGGAGTTATCTTGCTGACCACTAATCAGTTAGTCGCCATAAAATCTATTGGGTTGCACGCAATGGGCGAAGAGTGTATTAAGCGGTAAGAACACCCTGTTAAAATTGTTAACTCCTCGAGGAAGAATAGTGAAACCAGATAAGTTGAACCGACATTCCGCACCATTTGCATCTCACCTAGATAATTTAAAAATGTGATCTATCTCACTTTAGCGTGTCCAATGTCTGAAAGATCACAGAAACTATAGCCAAAAGATCACAAGCCTCTGACCGCTGCCATGGCACAATCGTCCCAGGATATGTATTAACGGGGAGCGCTATGGCCGCCATCAACACCAGCATTAAATCGGGACAGATCCGGGTTGAAACTCTCGGCCACCATGGCCTGGTTGCCGGCTTCGTCGACAAGCTCAAACTGGTCGAACGCATCGACGCCAGACTGCCGGTGTCCAAACAGCATGGCTCCAAGCTCAGCCATGGCCAGCGTATCAAGGCCATGATCATCAACGGCCTGGGCTTCACTCAGAACCCCATTTATCTATCGCCCCAGTTTTTTGAAGACAAAGCGGTTTCCCTGTTATTTGGCGAAGGTGTCAAGGCCGCCCAGTTGAACGATGACGCGCTGGGCCGTACCCTGGACGCCTGTTACGAATACGGTGTCACTGCGCTGCTCGCCGAGATTGCCAATGAGATCCACCAGGAATTCACCCCGCCCGGTAGACGGCAAACCCTCCGGTTGGACAGCACCAGCTTCAAATTAGTGGGCGAGTATGATCTCGAACACCTTTACCTGGAAGGCGAGTCCAGACCGCCCTTGCCCAAGCAGGGCTACTCCAAAGATCACCGGCCGGATCTCAAACAACTCGTCTTGTCCCTGATCGTTAGCGGTCCGGCGGACTTACCGATCTGGAGCGAAGGCCTGGACGGCAACAGCCAGGACAAAGCCAGTTTCCACGCCACCCTAGCCAAACTCCAGTCCTTCCGCCAAGCACTGGAGAACAGCCCGGAGCTGCTGGTTATCGCGGATTCGGCGCTCTACGTCCACGGAAAACTGCTGACAGCGGCCTACCTCTGGGTCACTCGGGCGCCAGAAAGCGTAAAAGCGGTCAAACTCCTGGTCGAGGCCGATACCAGTGACTTCGCCTGGCAGCCGCTGGAACAAGGTTATCAAGGTGTCTTGCTGGGCCAGGTGGAGCGCGGGCTGAAGCAGCAGTGGCTGCTGGTCCACTCCAGCCAGGCCGAGCAAAGAGAGTGTCGCACTCTGGACAAGCGCATCGCCAAAGCCGGGGCCGAAGCGGAAAGCCAGGCCCGCAAACTGGCCGGGCAGGCCTTTGCCTGCAAACAAGACGCGCGCAACGCGGCGGCGCAGTTTGAGCGTAAACTCAAATACCACCGGCTTAGTCACGTTGAGGTCAGCGAGGTGAAAAAACACGCAGGTCGTGGTCGGCCGAAAAAAGACGCCGAGCCTGAGGTGTCGCACTACCGGCTCGAACTTGAGTCGACTCCCTGCCAGGACAAGATCCGGCCGCACCGTAACAAGCTGGGCCGTTTCGTGCTGGCGACCAATGAACTGGGCAACCAGGAGGTCGCTGGCCTGCTCGCCGCCTACAAATCGCAACAAGGGGTCGAGCGGGGTTTCCGCCTGATCAAAGACCCCCAGTTTCACCTCAATGGGGTGTTCTTGAAAAAGCCGGAGCGGATCGAGGCGTTGATGATGGTGATGACGCTGTGCCTGATGGTGTACAACGCAGGCCAATACCAATTGCGGGAAAACCTGAAAACAGCAGATGAAACCGTGCTTAACCAAGTGGGCAAGCCCACCGCCACCCCGACGATGAGGTGGATCTTCCAACGGATGAACGGGATCCACTTAGTGAATGCGCCAGGGCTAGCTGCCTGCGTCACTGGGTTGACGGAAGAAAAGGAGAAAATCCTCCGCCTGTGCGGTAAAGAGATAGCGCGGCTCTACCAGTTGGAATGAGCGGCGGAAAAGAAAAACACATACTGTGCCCCGGCGCGGTAGGCTTAGTGATCCCGAAATTTAAGACTGCCGCTTCTGGCTTAGGTGGAGAGACGGTTCAGAGGGCTGGCGACAACGCCTGGGCGAGAAAATAATGCTGCCAGCATAAATCGCTGCGGAATGTCGGCTATGGGAGCAGCTTTATTCTTTGGCAGCCTAACTGTATCTAGGGAAAAGTTCGATCACCTCTTTTTTCGAAAATGCAACACAACCGTTCCAGGTTATCCCATTTACTCCGGCCCCGGGAGCGGCCACATCTCAGTCATGGCTTTGCCTTACCGCAAAGTGGATGCTGGTATCACGAGGCACACCCTTAACCTTAAAGGCTTTAGAAACGTTCCCCAATTCTTGAGCCAGACTTAGTAATCCTGTTTTGTGTTCGATAATGGTATTGTTGGTATGCAACATGAGAGTTACCTATTTAGTTTTGATCGAAGATTCGACACCTTTATCAAAACGGGTAACTCTCATCTTTGCAAGGAGATGTGTCAGATCTAGTCGGAACTAATACACATCATGATATTACCTGATATCAGGCAGAGAGTTCTCTTCGGATGATTTCTGCACCGGCACTTAACGCATTTAGCTTGGCTGTGGCTACCCGGCGAGACAAGGGAGCCATGCCACAGTTTGTACAAGGATAGAGCTTATCTGCATCTACAAACTCAAGTGCTTTGCGAAGGGTATTAGCAACTTCCTCTGGAGTTTCAATGGTATTGGTTGCTACATCAATCGCCCCTACCATCACCTTTTTACCTCGTATAAGTTCAAGTAATTCGATTGGAACACGAGAGTTATGACACTCCAGTGAAATAATATCAATATCTGATTTTTGCAGCTTAGGAAATATTTCTTCATATTGTCTCCATTCGGAGCCCAGCGTCTTTTTCCAATCTGTATTAGCTTTGATGCCATAGCCATAGCAAATATGTACGGCCGTTTCACATTTAAGCCCTTCTATCGCTCTCTCTAAAGTCGCAATCCCCCAGTCATTGACTTCATCAAAAAACACATTAAATGCAGGTTCATCAAACTGGATAATATCGACACCAGCAGCTTCTAAATCTTTAGCCTCTTGATTGAGAATTTTAGCAAATTCCCACGCCAGCTTTTTTCGGCTTTTATAATGGTCATCATACAGTGTATCTATCATAGTCATGGGCCCTGGCAAGGCCCATTTAATGGGTTTGTTTGTTTGTTGACGCAGAAACCTGGCATCTTCAACAAAGACTGGCTTTTGACGACTCACCGGACCAACGACCGTTGGTACACTTGCATCGTAGCGATCACGAATTTTGACTATTTGACGGTTCTCAAAATCAACGCCATCAAGGTTCTCGATAAACGTAGTTACAAAGTGTTGGCGCGTTTGCTCACCGTCACTCACAATGTCAATTCCTGCTTGTTGCTGTTCTTGCAATGAAACTCGTAGCGCATCATGTTTGCCGTCGACCAGTTCTTTGTCTTGCAACTTCCAGGGTGACCAGAGTACCTCTGGTTGAGCAAGCCAGGAAGGTTTGGGTAAGCTGCCCGCAGTTGAAGTAGGTAATATTTTTTTCATAATAGATACTATTTAAAATCTCGTTAATTATAAGGTGTAATTAGCAGACCACTTCTCCAGAACAGCCTGATATGGCTTGATGAAGTTTTCCTCAGCAAATTTTCCCTGCTCAACAGCCAATCGACTGCGCTCGTGCCGGTCATAAATAATTTGTGTTAATGAATGATCCTGGTTTTTCAGATTTGGCTGATAGCGCTTCCCTGCGACCGCATTCGCGTTATAAATCTCAGGTCGATAAATTTTCTGAAACGTCTCCATCGTGCTGATAGTGCCGATAAGCTCCAGGTTTGTATAGTCATTAAGCAGATCACCAAAGAAATAAAAAGCCAATGGCGCAACGCTATTAGGCGGCATGAAATAGCGCACCTGCAACCCCATTTTTTTAAAATACTGCTCAGTTAAAGAAGATTCATTTGCCTGGTATTCGAAACCTAACATGGGATGCTGATTCTCAGTTTGATGATAGATCTTGCTATCTGAGACGCTCAGGCATATGACCGGTGGTTTATTAAACCTCACTTTGTAAACGCTTGAATTTACAAAGTGTTTAAAGATTCTCCCATGGAGATCACCAAAGTCATCTGGAATGGTGAATCCTGGTTTATCCTTATTATGATCCAACAGTAATACGCTGAAATCATAATCCCTGACATAAGAAGAGAAATTATTGCCTACAATGCCTTCTATGCGTTCATTTGTTTGATGGTCAACAATATTGGTCTTCAGTACTTCAATTGATGGGAAGGTCTGGCCACTGTTTTCAATCTCCATATCAACGGAAATAATCTCAAGTTCGAGAGAGTAGCGATCTCCATTAGGGTTATCCCAATGTGCCAGGGCATTAAAACTATTGTCAATCATCCTTAAGGTATTACGTAAGTTCTCCTGACGGCTCTCCCCTCTGGCCAAATTAGCAAAATTGGTAGTAGCTCGAGTATTGTCTGAAGGATGATAGTTTTCATCAAACCAAATGCTTCTAATAGTAAATGTGAAGTCTTTATCCATCGTAATCTGGTATCCAATTTTCTAAAGTAAAACCTGAATTTTTCCTGTCCCTTTTAAGGGCTTAGCTTCTTCTGGGTCTATTTAATTTGATTACTCGCAGTGCATTTTTTGATTGTTATCAGTCTGACCGCAGAGTAATTTCCACCAACTTTGATTTAGGTGAAGAACGTATTGTTTTTATACCGAGTCTGGTTCAGAAATGAAAACGCTTTAATCTCACGTTGAAAATGAAATATATTCAAGGTAGGTTGGCCTTGTCTTGATGTTTTCTCAACTTAATTCGTGTAGGATGGCGGCCCGTTAATTTCTGATATGAGATGAACTGAATGAGTGAATTGCTATTGTTGATTATATCTTGTGCGTTACTGGGCAGTGGTGTTGGGTTTTTAGCGGGATTATTGGGTATTGGTGGAGGGCTGGTTATTGTCCCGGTGCTGAGCAGTATTTTACTTCACTTTGAAGTTTTACCTTCAGAAAAGGTGGTAGTTGCGGCAGTCGCCACGTCATTGGCGTCGATATTGTTCACATCCACCTCTTCAGCAATCGCTCATCATAAAAATGGTAACGTCCCCTGGGAGCTGGCCCCCTGGATAATGACGGGAGTTGCCCTCGGTGCACTTATCAGTGGTTTTATGGCAGCGCTGTTACCAGAAAAGGTTGTTCGCTTAGTGTTTGCGGTGAGTGTAGCGCTGATTTCCATGAAGATGTTTTATAGTAGCACCAGGCGTGACTCCGGGACAAAACGTCAGGTGCCGAATAAAAGCTTGATGACCATATTTACGACGATCACTGGTGGGCTATCAGCGATGATAGGTATCGGTGGTGGTGCGCTTCTGGTGCCCTTATTGACATTTTTTTCTGTCGACATGAAAAAAGCAATAGGTTGTGCCTCTGCTTGCGGTATTGTCATCGCACTATTTGGTTCGATAGGCTATATCAGCTCAGGTAGTGCTCACCATGCGTTAGAAGGTGGATTTGCCGGGTTTGTATATTTACCTGCGTTATTAGGTATTGTTTGCACCTCCTGGTTTACCGCACCATTAGGGGCAAAATCGACACACTATTTGCCTGTTTCAACGGTTAAAAAAATCTTTGCGGCGTTATTGTTAGTTATGGCTGTAAATATGATTGTTTAATTTGAACTAGCTAATTTTAGTGCAGTTGTATAGATCGCTTTTGCTCAACCTGAGCATGGAGCTACTCTTCTTGCACTAAGAAATGAAGAGCTTGAGGCAATGGGGTGGAGTGCCTTCGCGTTTTTCAGTTCTTCTCCGTTTACATGAGCCTGGCTCGCTTTCTGAGCATGCCTATAGAAACTTTACCTACTTTAATGGCAGCGCTTGTAAAGTGGTAAGTAGCCTTGCCTTCTTTATGAAGCCTAACTCACCTATATCGGGCCACCGGTGTTTGGGTTATCAAGAAGATAAAGGTATGCAAGTTAGCAATATCTCGATAGCGGTTTTGGTCATATTCCTGGTAGTTAACCTCAATAATATCTCACAATTTGGATTACTTTTTAATTCGAAGTGACCGTCAGGGTGACCACCCTGTTCTAGAAGGCTCAGGGAGAGTCGCTATTTGTCTATGGCAATTTCTTGGAAAATTTGGGGGAAGAGTGAGTAAATATTTAGGCTAGTTTCTGGTATATAAATACATAATCCGGAGTCACAATTTGGAGGGAAACAATGGAGATTAGTTATCTCGCAGAATATCCAAGTTATACATCGCAACTGACACAGCCTGCAGTTGACTTTTGGAAATCAATTATCCCAGATGACACAGTCGAGAAGCGTTTAGTTAAACTTCGATCGCATTTGAATACCGATAGTCTACCAATCGCGTGGGTAGCCCATGAAAATGGCGTGGTATTGGGCACTGCTGCTTTGAGAAAAAATGATCTAGATGGCAGAGAAGATTTATCACCTTGGCTTGGTGGCGTATTCGTATTACCTCAATATCGTGGACGTGGTGTCGCTTATAAGTTATGCCAGGTTGTAGAGAGGGCTGCTTGGGCAAAAGGGTATACGAAGCTATTTTTGTTTACTCTTGATCAGTAAAACCTTTATGAGGGGCTGGGTTGGTTACCTTATGAGAGAACTACTTGGCTTGGCCGCTCGGTTGACATAATGTACAAGCAAAAAGAAGCATGGTAATAAATGGCTGATGCCGGACGGTAGAAGGCTCAGGGGACAAAACAGCAATTAACTTTCATTCGCTTAGGCCAAGAGTTACACATTATTGGTGCACTGTTCCCCAGAAGCGTTACATTAGAAAATATCCTGCGAATCGCTAAGCAGCTAGCTGTCAAAAAGGCTCTGGGTTTGCTCGGAATGGGCGATCAGTGAGCCTACTTGTTCGGTTAACTTATGAGTGTGGGGTACCCACCATTGAGATTGTGGATGTCCCCATTTTCCCAGATTGTGGATGTCCCCATTTTCCCCCGCCTATCAATCTTCGCTGAAAAGACCGACTTTTGAAAGTGGGATTCTAAAATCTTCATTCGAGATTGACAAATCGATCCTCGATGAATATCTTCATTTGAGTGAGGGGTTTTCCATGATCTGAACTAACCCTTAGTACTTGAACAACACGATCAATATGAACTTGTCCAAGTCCTTAACTTTTAGCGTCTTCCAAGATAAATAACTACACGGATATACTTCCTGTAGAACAGTTGCATTGCGATAGCTGCAATGTGACCCGTGTCAATATGGTGGATGTTGTATGTATCAGTTTTGTGGCATCGCTCCTCATTGTAGATAGTGACATTTAATAGCATGGAGATATACGATGGGTCATTGGACAGATTTTTTCCCTTATTTTGCTATGGCGGTCAAGGTCATCGTGTTATGTGTGGCGGGGTACTACGCCATCAAGTGGCATTTCGATCAAGATAAGAAGCTTAAGAAAAAAAACAAGGAAAACTAAACTAAGGGCCGTAAGCGCCCGCCCCATTTAGTTCGCTTTTGGCACAAAGCAGCCCTTTAAAAGCGTTTCATTTACGCTTTTAAATGTCTAAAAATAAAAAAGACATCCACATCAAATTTATGCGGCTCACGGTATGTCCAGCTAGTCGGCAATGGATAAGCACTCTGGCGGCGAAGTAAAATACTGTGTAGCTGAAGGCAAACCCGTTCAGATTCCATTCCGTGGCATTATCTACAACACCATCTCAGACATCTTATACAGCGCGATCAACGTGTACTTACATAGTTAAGAGAGCTAACTAACAAGGATAGGTCGTAGTCATGACCATGAAGCTGATTCTCCATCCATTAGAAAATATCCTGCGAATCGCTAAGCAGCTAGATATCAGAAAGGTTCGGGTTCTACTCGCTATGGGCGACAAGTGAGCCTGCTTGTTCAGTTAACTCATGAGTGCGGGGTTTCTACCATTGAGATTGTGGCTGTCCTCACTTTCTTTCTTCCTGTTATATGTCCTGCCGAAGGGGTTTATGCGGCTACGTTACTATGGTTTTTTTAGCCAATGCGGTCAGACGTAAAGCGTTATCGAAGATACGCGACAGTTTAGGAGAGCGGAGTAACGAGGCGAAGGAGGAGGAAGTCATGGCTAAGGAGAGAGTGGAGTGCCCCAATTGCCACCAGGCAGCAATGGTGTTGCTGGGTATTTCGTTTCCGGTGAGGAGATCAGGGATGTTACGAACGAGCTAGTGATTGCTACTAAGTAATTAATAATTCGCATTAAAAATGCGATAGCCGGGGCTTGGTTTCGCTTCAAAATAGGCATGGATATAGGTAGACTGAAACCAAGTTATGGGGAAATTGACGGCAGGCATGGTCATGGCAGATCATCTAGCCGAATGGTAGTCGCAGTACAAAACCCTCCTAAATAACAAAAACCATATAGGCTGTGCCAGGCGACTCAGTCCAACAGGTACTTATCTCATCATGCGGTGACGAGAGATAAATACTTAATAGTTAGCATTTAATCGAGTATCACATGGAATTACCAGTATTTAAGTATCATCCAAACCCGCTAAAGACCGGATCAATTATTCAATCTGGTGAAATTTGTGAGGCTTGTGAAAAGGCTACTGGATATATTTACACAGGTCCGGTGTATGCGGAAGATGAGCTAGATGATTGTATTTGTCCTTGGTGTATCGCTAGCGGATTAGCTCATGAAAAATTTGACGCTGAATTTACCGATATTGATGGCATTGGTGATCGCGGCACTTGGGATTTTGTGGCACAAATAGAAAAGGAGGTTGTCGCATTTAAAACTCCGGGATTTTGTGGTTGGCAGCAGGAGCGTTGGTGGACTCATTGCGGTCAGCCCGCAGCGTTTATCGGCCCGGTTGGTAATAGTGATATCTCTGATTATGGCCATGATTTTATTGATTCATTGCAAAAGGAATCCGGCATGTCAGGTGAGCAATGGTCGTTTTATCAAGAATCATTAAGCAAAGATCATTCACCTACTGCGTATGCGTTTAAATGTACGAAGTGCGGTGTCTTTGGCGGTTATTCAGATTGTGATTAGTTACTGTGCTACAAAGCCAGTCATTTGACCGATTCTTCTCGCCTAGCTCAAAAAAACAGCAAGTGCTGGCAGCTTTATATTTTACGTTTAGTTCAGGAGAGTGAATGAAAAATTTCTCGAATATGGATATGTTCCGAGAGAAAGAAAAATCTTATTTTCGCTTTAACAATTTAAGAAGACTTTCGACCAGTGTGCCCCCCCTGTGTCAGGCTAGTTGAAGATTATAGAAGAGCCTTCTTTTACAGCTTTTATTGACAGTACTCGGCGGTATGACAATCTAGTATTACTCCACAAGCCAACATCCGTCGAGCGTTTAACTACAACCTTGGCACGGTATAGCTCCGACACACCACCTGAAATTACATTGGAGCCTAATGTAATAGACTCTGCGCTCTCAGTTGCTTTATTTGAAAATGGCTATGTTCCAGCCTATTCGCATGAGTTCCTAGCTTTGCCTTTGGCTGAGTATCAGAGACAGACTATATCGAGTAATGTCACTGTAGAGTTGTGGGGGGGCAGCTAGGGCTGATGACTTCTTAGATTTGCTCAAGTCCTCAGGTGTGAAGTGTACTTCCGAAGTATGGGCAAGCAAGCGAAAGTACTATTGCACTGAAAGTTTTAGGTGCTTTGTAGCTTTGGTTGACGATACTCCATGTGCTTGGGGGACGTCATTTATTGATGGTGAAATTGCCCTATTCGCAAATGCCTTCACACTAGAAGAATCGCGCAATTTAGGTTGCCAAACTGCGCTGCTGCATGCACGACTAGAGGATGCTCAGAACCTGGGAGCCAACTGCGTGCTAACAGACGTAATGCCTTTTAGTGTCAGCAGTTCAAATTGCAAAAAGATAGGCTTCTCAATAGTAACAATAAGATCAGTGTGGGAAAAACATAACCAATAAATGTAATGGGACCATCATGCCTGGGCCGCAAGCATTCCAACCCTGCTGGTCCGTGATTTGGAGCGTTACAGCACGTTTCCTTAATCATTAGGGCGGTTAGCTTCCGCATTAGAAAATATCCTGCAATCCACTACTAGGTTAATTATCAGAAAGTGCATAGGATTTCTCGCTATGGGCGAAGAGCTTTCATCTGGTGTTACCGGCCTGCCTAAATCAGCAGAGAAGCTTGATGGGTGAGCCAAATAGATATAATATTCGAATCAACTTGTGAGCCGAATAAATTTCTTTTCGGCTCAAATTTAACGGTATATTTATGAACGCCAGCATCTATAAATGGCTTTGGCAAAGCCCTGAATGGCCTAATTTCCAATGGCAAGACCATACCATTTTGCCATTGTTACGCTCAGTACGTTTGCAGTTAGGGGTTCTGTTAGGTAAAGCTGGAGCTGTAACAAAGAATGATAACCTTGAAGCCGCGCTTGATGCACTGTTGAATAACATTGTTACTTCATCAGCGATAGAGGGCGAGCGTCTGAATGCTCAGTCTGTTAGATCCTCATTAGCCAAACGCCTTGGAGTAGATGCTGAGGAACCATACCCGACCTCAGAGCGATCTGAAGGTTTAGCTAATATGATGTTTGATGCTATCAATAACTTAGACGATGAGCTTAGCACCGAAAGGCTACAGCGCTGGCATCAGTGGTTATTTCCTGAAGCTGACTTTTCTATGTCTCGCATTCGGGTTGGACAATTTCGCGGTGAAGAACCAATGCAAGTTGTGTCGGGTCGGATAGATAAACCTAAAGTACACTTTGAAGCGCCACCCAGGTGTATTCTTGATGCTGAGATAACAAAATTTGTCAGCTGGTTTAATCATAGTCGACTTGATCCTGTCGTTGACCCCCTTTTAAGGGCTGCGATATGTCACTTTTGGTTCATTACGATCCACCCTTTTGAAGATGGTAACGGCCGTATTACACGAGCACTAACTGATTTAGCATTGGCTCAAGCAGATAGTCAAAGTATCCGTTTATATGCCATGTCAGCGGGTACCTTAGAGAACAGTAAAGAGTACTATCATATTCTGGAAAAGTGTCAGCGTGGCAGTATTGATCTTACCCCTTGGCTGGAGTGGTTTTTAATCACACTGGAAAAAACGTTACGCATTTCATTGGCTAGTATTGACCGAACTTTGGTGAAAACCCGTTTTTGGCGGTATTTCAATAGTTCGGCTTTGTCTGTAGAGCAGGTAAAAGTTCTCAACAGGTTGTTAGATGGTGGCGAAACGGGTTTTGAGCAAGGTATTAGCGCATCACAGTATCAGAAAGTAGCAAAAGTAAGTAAAGCAACTGCGACTCGACATTTAGCCGATCTGTTGAACAAAGGTTGCTTAGAAAAATTACCAGGAGGAGGCCGTAATACTCGTTATCAAATAAGGTTTTTTGATTGAATTCCAGAATAAGTTAATTATTATAAAATGTCTTACAAATATCTAATCAGTTGGTCGTCAAAAAGCTACTCTACTTTCTCGCTTTGGGCGAAGCCGACCATTTAGCAATCACTCGTTGTGTAGCATAAGATAAGCGCCGCCCAATCCAGTATGAATACTTTAATGCTCTCCCACACGTAGCTTACCTCTCAGCGATTCATCATGAAGAATAAAAGCGTCGATAAAGTTGCTGCGCATCCAATGCTCTTCAATCTATATTGCTACAGCACAGCTATGATTTCGGTCACTTCCTGGCTGTCCAATGCATAATAAATAGTCTGCGCCTCGCGCCGGGTTTTCACAAACCCTTCCCGGCGCAGCCAGGCCAAATGCTGCGACAGAGAGGATTGTGGGATGGGGAACAATTCGTTTAGCTGGTATACACACGATTCTTTGCCCTGTAAGACGCACAGGATCATCAGCTTGTCTTTAACAACCGGCTTGCCAGGCCGGGTAGTTGCATCCCCGCCAGCATAGCGACGATAAAGCCGATGATTTTAACATTCCTACCGGATAGGTTCGCTAGCGCCGGGCCTGGACAAATACCGGCCAACCCCCAGCCTAAGCCGAAGATGACCGCACCAATAAATAGGGGTTTATCAATGACTCTATTGTCGGGCATAAAAAACTGCTTTTCGAGCAGCGGTTTATTTCTGGGTTTGACCAGCAAAAAGTAGCCCAGGCCGAATACCGTCAAGGCGCCGCCCATCACCAGTGCCAGGCTGGGATCCCAGTTTCCTGTGATATCCAGAAAGTTCAGCACCTTGGCGGGGTTGACCATCTGCGACATGGTCAACCCCGCACCAAATAACAAGCCTGAAATTAAGGCGATAATTAATTGCATGGTTTAACCTCCGAATAAATGGCGAACGTAACTATTCAGCTGGCTAAAAAACCCGCAATAAATGCATTATTTTTTTCAAAACTTCTTGACACGGTTTTGACTGATTTAGTGCATTTTCATGCGTCACTGTAATGAGCGCTTCTAAGCAACGATTAACTTAACCACAAGAGCGCCAAAGCAACAGGTGTACACCAAGCATAGCGCCCCCGGCACAGAAAAATACAATGCCTTAGATTGGCTTACAGAAGCAAAAAATTGCCCGAAAAAACAGAGGGTATAATAGCCCCATGAATAAGCATACAAACACAGCAACGTTGATACCCGAGTCATTGGATGTCAACGCCACCATTGAGCAAGTAGAAAACGCCTTGAAAAATGACAAGGCCGCATCTCCTGCTTTAGTGGCTGCCGTACAAATGATGTTGCTGCTGGTCAAGCTATTGTTTGGTCGCCTGTCTCTTAATAGCCGAAATAGCAGCAAGCCGCCCTCGCAAGACCCCAACCGCCCTAAAGAAGAGCGAAAGAAAAGTAACAATAAACAGGGCGGGCAAAAAGGCCGCGAGGGCAAGACGCTCAAGCCAGTCGATGATCCGGACGAAATTATTCAGGTTCCAGTCAACCGGGATAGCTTGCCGCCAGGGCAGTACCATGACGTAGGCTATGACCGTCGCCAGGTATTTGATATCCAAATTTCCCGCTGGGTTAAAGAATACCGGGCACAAATTCTGGAAGACGCGCAGGGCAACCGGTTTACCGCTGATTTCCCTGCTGACGTGGACAGGGCGGCTAAGTATGGTGCATCGGTTAAGGCGAACGCCGTCTATATGTCAGTGTACCAACTCATTCCTTATGACCGGGTGCAGCAGCATTTTGATGAAATGTTTGGCATCTCCTTGAGTACCGGCTCACTGTTCAACTTTAACAAGCTGGCTTACCACATGCTGGCTGACTTTGAGACGCTGGCCAAGCTCGAACTCATCAATGGCGGGTTAATTCACGCGGACGAGACGGGTATTAATGTCGGCGGCAAGCGCATCTGGCTTCATAATGCATCGAACGGAGAGTGGACCTGGTTTGAGCCTCACGCAAAACGCGGTAAGGAGGCAATGGATGAAATAGGCATACTGCCTCAGTTCGCCGGGACACTCTGCCATGACCACTGGAAACCTTATTACCGCTATACGCAAGTGTTCCACAGTTTGTGCAATGCCCATCACCTGCGGGAACTTACCCGCGCCTATGAGCAAGACGGGCAAGAGTGGGCTAATGGGATGTATGAACGGCTCATTGAAATCAATGATGCAGTAAATGATGCCGGTGGCCAGCTTGATAACGATACTGCGTTGCAGTGGCGGAAAAAGTATCAGAGTTTGCTCGATAAGGCGGAGCGGGAGTGCCCGCCCCCGGCGGAGCCGCAAACGGGCAAGAAAAAAAAGGGGCGGGTCGCCCGCAGCAAGGCCAGGAACTTACTGGAGCGGCTCAGGGATTTTTAGGATGATGTGCTGCGATTCATGGATAATCCAGAGGTTCCCTTCACCAACAACCAAGGAGAGAGGGATATCAGAATGGCAAAGGTGCAGCAAAAAATCTCTGGGTGTTTCCGCTCCATGGAAGGAGCCAAGGTCTTTTGCCGGGTTCGCAGTTATATATCAACGTGCCAGAAAAATAATGTCGGTGTCGGGCAGGCGCTGGAGTACCTGTTTGCCGGAAAGTGGCCAGATTTCATTCAGGAAAAATTGAATAATATTCCGCCAGCTGAATAGTTACTTTCCATTTTGATCCTGCTTACTGCTATCGGGGGGACCGGTCAACCCTGGGTAACAGGTCCAGATAGATTTGTAGGAGCCGAACCCATCTCAGGGATGGGATGTAAAGCGCATGGATGCACGTTCGGCGAACCTTGCTGGCACTGGCTTCGCCCTTTTTGCCTATTAAAGAGGCATCTGCTCCTTAGCTCTTTGAAGCTGCTTCGTAGATAGGCCACTGACTTCTTATTTCTCAATTACTGAATGGTATCCAAGCGCTCTGTTGAACAGATGATGCTGTATGTACAAGGGGAGAATCATTCGTAGGATCTTAAGGCGGGCTTGAGGATATAATTTTGAATATTAAGGGTTTTATATGTGCCTTGAATGTGATCAAATAGGTTTTTCTGAGGAAACCTGACACAAACAAGGCACTAATGAATATTATCAAAATTGGTAGAAAACTCAATGCGATCCTTAATAAAACAAATATCAGTCAACTCAGCCGTAGCACTGGGTTCATAAAGCGGTTGCGGGAGCTGAAACCTGAATACCTCATCGCGGCGCTAATTCAGACTTTGGGAAGCAGAGATAAAGCCAACTTGGCCGATATTCACCGCTGCTATGGGAAACTCAGTGGCGACAATATTGAGTATAAGCCGTTTCACAATCAGCTTAAGAAAGCGTCTCTGACCAACTTGTTGAAGCAGATGGTCACTCAAGCTGCCGAGCAATGGTTGTTAACCCCTTTCCAGACTGCGATGCCCAGCAAATATCCGTTTCACTCCGTTCATATACATGACGGCAGTTCACTGAAATTAAACGATGCCCTGGCCGGCGTTTTCCCGGGCCGCTTCACCAAAACGGCACCTGCCGCCATTGAGTTACACATGAGCATGGATCTCGCGACCGGTTCAATGAATTATCTCGATATAGCGGCTGACAAAGAGAGCGAGCGCCATTATATGCCATTTGCGAATGAGCTAAAGGGAACCCTCAGCTTGATGGACGCTGGATACTTCGACATAAGCTGGTGTCATGAGGCCGACCGAACGGGTGGCTACTATGTGGTACGAACGAGCAATGCTATTAATCCAGAAGTGATTGAAGCCATTGATGAAAATGGTAAATTAGTGGATAAGTGGGCGGGTAAAAAGCTGAACGAGCTGGCGCTGAAGGGCAGGAATTCGTTCGATTTGAGTGTTCGCTGGGCGAGAAAGCCCGGCATATTCCGCCTGATCGCTTTTTGGGATCGCAAGACAAAAAAAGTCGGATTTCTCATTACTAATCTGAGTCGAAATGAATTCAGTATAGCCGACATCCTTAATCTATACGGACTCCGCTGGCAGGTTGAGTTATTTTTCAAGGAGCTAAAATCACACAGTTGCCTGAAAACGGTAAACACGAAAGATCATTGTGAAAAGCTTAGTCTGGGCCAGCATTATTATTAATGAAGCGATATATAGCTTACTCAGCAAGAGTGGCACACGAGGTCATGATATCGACACAGAAAGTGGCACGTTGTGGGGTGAGTTGGGTCGGTGGTGTCATCACCAGCTTACTGAGTGGTAGGTCTCTCGGCGCAACGCTAGCAAGTGCGCTAAGTTATTTGGCAAAAAATGCGAGCAGGGCGCACCCGAAAAGGGATGGTGCCTGAAAACGGTAAACACGAAAGATCCTCACATTGTGAAAAGCTTAGTCTGGGCCAGCATGCTGTCATTATTAATGAAGCGATATATAGCTTACTCAGCAAGAGTGGCACACGAGGTCATGATATCGACACAGAAAGTGGCACGTTGTGGGGTGAGTTGGGTCGGTGGTGTCATCACCAGCTTACTGAGTGGTAGGTCTCTCGGCGCAACGCTAGCAAGTGCGCTAAGTTATTTGGCAAAAAATGCGAGCAGGGCGCACCCGAAAAGGGATGGTGAAACTTTGCTGTTTAATCTTGGGCTGCCAACTTACCCACAGGGAGAGTGATACAAGGCTGATAATAATACATAACATATTAGTTAAGTACTAACGAATGAGGGGAGAATAAGAGATGCAGGAATTTATCGGAATTGATGTTAGCAAAGAAAACTAGTACCTCGACACAAAAGTTCTGACATATTAAACCCACACTACTTCTTCCGAAGTTTGGCGTAGGCTTTAGTGAACTTTTCCCTCGCAGCCTCTATGTCAAACCGCCACTTGATTGAGGCCCCTTCTTGATTTCTACGTCTTTCCCAAGCTGCTAATTCACTGTTCAATTTCTCCCATGTCGGTACCCTTTGATTCAGGCACTGCCTGTTCATCACCCCGATCTCGATTTCCACTTTATTCAACCAGCTGGCGTGCTTGGGTGTATAGTGAAACTCCAGCTGTTTCAGGAGCCTGCGAGCCTCTGATGGTTCAAAAGCCTTATATAAGGCGGCCTCTGTATGCGTGCCGAAGTTGTCCATCACGACGTGAATTTTCTTTGCATCAGGGTAGTGGATATCCACCAAGTCCTTCATGCATTGGGCAAAATCCACCGCCTTTTTACTTTCTGTTGCTTTGACTTTTCTCCACCCCCGGTGGCAGTCATAAAACAAAAACAAATTGGCAACAGCCACTCTCTTGTATTCGTAGTCTTGTCTGGGCGGTTGGCTCGGCTTGGCTGGGGTTGTTGGCTTGATATCGGCCACCAGTTGTTTCATTGCTTCATCGAAGTTAATCAGCGGCTCATCTGGATTGGCCGGTTGGCTGTACAGGTCAAGCACATGCTCCATTCTGGAAATATATTCGGCATTCATTTCGCCTACGCACCACATCTTTTTCTGCCATGGCTTCAAATCGTTATTTTTGAGTTGCCTTCGAAGGGTCTCAACTGATATTGGCTCTCCTTCCACCAAGGTCATAAATTCATCGGCTATCAGGTTCGGCGTTTAATGTCCATCGGCCACAGCCTTCGGGTGGCTCACTGCACGCTATTGCTGTCAGCAAAGCATCACTGACCGCATCAAGCTTGCGAGGGCAGCCTGCTCTGCTTCCTTCATTTAAGGCTTCAGTCAGGCCGTCTTCTACGAATCGCTTTTTGGTTCGGTAAATGGTTGATGTACTAATGTTGAGTAGCTCGACAATTTCTTTGTCCCGCTTGCCGCAATCGACGAGTAGCAGCAATTGTGCTCTTTTGAGTTTTCTGGCACTTTCCTTGCCCTTGGAAGTGAGTACAACCAGGGCTTCTCGTTCTTCAGTGTTCAGCTCTACAACATATTTGACATTCATGACACAATCTCGGCATTGATAACCGTCATACTTGATCATAAAAGGCTTACTGTGTCGATCCCTGCCCCTGAAAATTACTCGTTTACGGAAAAAGAACGAGCGTATCTTACCTATATTCTCGAATACACCAGACTGAGGGGGATACCTCCATCATTCGCCGATATGCAGGCGTACTTCAAGGTAACAGCACCCACGGTTAATCAAATGATGAAAACGCTGGAAAAGAAAAAGTGGATCATCAGGCAGCCCGGAGTTGCTCGCAGTATATTTGTGAATGTGCCCACTGGGCTGTTGTTACCGTTACCGGAAGCCCCGGAGATCCCGTATACAGACAAACAAGGGCAATATCTGGCATTTATCCATCAATACACCAAAATGCGTGGTTTTCCTCCGACCTATGCCGAAATGGAGCATTACTTCAAAGTGACCGCTCCCACGGTTAACCAGATGATTAAAACTTTGGAGAAGAAAGGGTTGATAGAAAAACAGCCTCGTCAACAGCGTAGCATCAGGGTGACTTTGCCTGCGGCACAGATACCGATTGTTTGAGCTGGATCTATAACAAGATAGTGGCAAACCCCCGAGCTACTAATTTTTTTATTTCAATCGTTCATAACTTTTGTGTTTAGACACTAGATTGTGCCTGGTTGCGTGATTTAGCCACAGGAAAAATAAAAAGTAAGGTAATAAAGAATACAGCAAAAGGTCATGAGGAAATGGTTGGGTGGCTTTTAAAGACCACAAAAGCAGCTCCCGTATCAATCTTGGTTACGATGGAAGCAACAGGCGTTTATCATGAAGTCTTAGCTGAGTGCCTTTATGAGGCTGGTTTTAAGGTCATTGTCTCAAACCCAGGCAAAGCGAAGGAGTTTGCCAAATCGCAAAATCAGCAGGGTAAAACGGACAAGAAAGACAGCGTAATGCTTGCGCGATATGGGCAGAGCTCTCATTTTAATCTGAGACACTGGAAGCCCGAGTCTCTTGAGGGACGCCAGCTAAAAGCGATGGTACGGCGCTTAGCGGCACTTGAAAAAGATAGACAAAGAGAATTAAACCGTTTGGAAGCATCGGAGTTTAACGGTGTATCCCAACGTGTTATCCAGTCGATTAATGACATGGTGACGGTACTCGATATGGAGATTGAGAAGCTCCAAAAGGATATCGATGACCATATCAGTGGTGACCCACAAATGTATAAAGACCGTCAATTATTACTGAGTATCAAAGGTGTGGGGAACGTTGTTTCTCGAGAGTTGCTATCTCTGTTTAGCAGTAAAAAGTTCCTATCAGGTAGGCAGGCCTCGGCTTATCTCGGTATCGTTCCTATCCATCATGAATCAGGAGCCTTGAAAGGACGTTCGACAATGAGTAAGCGCGGACCGGGTCGGCTCAGGGCCAAATTGTATATGGCGGCAGTTGTCGCTTGCCCGCATAACCCACAAGTAAGAGCACAATATTTACGATTATTAAAAAATGGAAAAACCAAAATGCAGGCTATTTGTGCAGCGATGCGCAAATTGGTAGAAATTTGTTTTGGTGTGGTTAAGCACCAACGCGAATACCAGCCTCAAATGGGATTAATATCCCCTTGAAGCCGGTTTGGAGAGATGGTATCTACAAAGACCGCAAAAATTGTTACCCTTATACCGTGATCTGGTGGGTTCCCTATCGGGAGCTGTTCGTGAAGCATGTCGGTTAAATCGACAGAGTTTCACAGCGATGCCCCATCATTTAGTAACTTTCAGTTTTGTCCACTTGCCATTGCTAACAGAATACGTGAACAGCGCCGAATGTTAGAACAAGGGGTGTTAACCCACCTAATTCTTTTCTCGGTGTTAGGTTAAGCAGTAATATTCGACCCTCTATTTCCTCATCAGTTAGGGTCGCTATGTCAAATTTCTTCGGCCAGAAACGTCTAATACGAGCATTGGTATTTTCATTTTTTTCTCTTTGCCAGCTCGCATAAGGTTTAGCGAAATAAATGTCTACGCCTGCATCTTTGGCAACACGCACTTGGCCAGCAAACTCTCCTCCGTTATCTAACGTTAATGTGCGTGTCGAGTGAACCTTATCTAGCATCGAAATCATCGCATCCGCAACGATCTCCTTGGTCTTGTTAAACACGCGTTTTGACCAGCGTATACAGGCTTGTTCTGTCTACCAGGGTCACTAAGTGTGCATTCTGACCATGTACTGTGTCTCCTTCCCAATCACCCAAGCGATTTCTATCATCCACAACTTTAGGCCGATCTGTAATATCCGTCCTATTAGGGATGAGTGATACACCCGCATTTCTATTGCGTTTTCTCCCTTTTCAGCGTGTTTTTCCAAATCAATGTAAAAAGGAGGGGAGAGCTTATTGCTTAACTAGTACCTGACCGAAAACCCTACAACCCTTTATTCATAAGGGCTGTAGAAGGGTTTTAAAAACGAAGATTTAGATGCTAATACAGAAAACACCTAAAAATTGGGGCTATTTATGAAATATCACCCAAAACTTAAAAACTTCGATTCCGAATTCTGCCTGAAAGCCTTGCGCACTCTAGCTCTAGGAGTTTTCGTTCAGACACTAACTATTCGGCAAATATATGCGGTTTGAGAGTGGTATTTACAGACCGGGCGCCGAGCCTGCATTCTGGTACAATAATCCTTACGGTTATGGTGAATCCCCCTGTTTCCGGGTGGCTGGCTTTTCCTGGTATTAGTAACGCTCAGGGGGGTCAGTAAAAAGCCGCCGACCGAGAAACAAATTCGGGAACGAAAGATTTCTGGGCTTAAAGCCAGGCTCAGCCTTTTGGGGTGAATAGCTGCAGGGTATTCAGGGGAAAGTCGTCCGGACCTGGCTGGATGGCGATCCCTTGTTCTGCGACTCGGAAACCACGGGCCTGGGTAGCCAGGATCAGATCATCGAGATCTCCGTGTGCGACCAGTCAGGCAATGAGCTGTTTTACTCCAGGTTTAAGCCTGGTGTTCCCGTTCACCCCGGTGCTGCCGGAGTTCATGGCATAAGCACTGCGTCGCTGGAAAGTGAACCTTTATGGGCGGAGAAGGTAGATCAGGGTGATGCTGGCCGAACGGTGATTCTCTTTAACGCAGATTTCGATATGGGCATGCTTTACCAGGCCTGCCGGGCGTTCGGTCTGGCAACGACTGGGTGGAAAGCCTGAATATTGTGTGCGCTATCGATATTATGTCGCCTGCTTTGGATCTGCTATGCGTCACTCTTTGATCATAATGCTAAATTATTCCAGAAAACGCTAATTTTCTAATTGAATATTTTTGTAGTGCTAATTAATTCTATGAAAGTTAGTGATTTAATATTTAGTATACTGAATAATTAGCTTATAAATGGAGTAATTAACGAAATAGCAGGTTTAACGTGAAAGAGAATCCTATCGGGTACGAATGGCTCAGAGAGCACTACGGATTAACGGTTATAGAGCGGCACCTTAAATCATATAAGTAGGTGAGCATAAGTTTTCAGAGCTGCTCTCTGTTTGTTTTTTATGCAGTGGTACAGATATTTTTGCGTTTTTTCACCGACTCCAGTATACATGCATCAATTTTCAACATCATGCGTACCAATCCGTGAAAGTAGTATGGTGCCTTACTGAGGCCGAACAAATTACCCTTAGAGAAGCTGTGGTTAATCACCCCAAACATCGTTGTAGAATCCGGGCTCATGCCATCCTACTCAGCCATAAGAGATACGATATTAAGCAGCTAGCGGATATCTTCGATACCAGCTTGGAGACGCTTTCTAAATGGATCGATTGCTGGGAAGAGTTCGGGATCTCAAGCCTTTATGACGCAAAGCGAACGGGGCGGCCCACTATTTATACGGATGAGGAGAAACAGCGCCTGAAAGAGCTTGTGGATGAGGAGCCTCATCAACTCAAGCGAGCCCAGTCCCTGATAGAGAAAGAAAGCGGCAAAAAAGCCAGCGTTTCAACGATTAAGCGAACGTTGAAAAAAATTTAACTACAGCCATAAAAGAGCCAGACATTCACTCAAACTAAAGCGTGATGAAGAGGCGTTCCGAAAGTGTTACAACACCCTGAATAAATTTATAAAGCTTGAACAAGAGGGCGAGTTGGACCTCTATTATTTCGATGAATCAGGTTTCAGCCAAAAATCGAACTTACCTTACGCATGGAGCCCAGTCGGTGAGCCGTTTGCATTTCCTGCCTATTCGCATAGTAAGCGATTGAACGTACTTGGCTTTTTAAGCCGCCAAGGAAAGCTGGTTTACCACAGCACCGAAGGTCACGTTACTACTGACACAGTCATCGAGGCGTTTGAAAAGCTGATAGAAAATAAGCCACACACCGCAAAGAAAAAACTGACAGTCGTTTTTCTGGACAACGCATCTTTTCACCGCTCTGCGAAATTTAAAGAGAAATGCAGTGACTGGATAACAGAGGGTGTTTTGGTGCTGTATCTGCCAGCTTATTCGCCAGAGCTGAATATCATAGAAATACTATGGCGGAAAATTAAGTATGAATGGCTTCCCACCTGCGCTTTTGAAACATTTGAAAATCTGACCAAGTGTGTAAAAAACATCCTGTCTAATTATTCATCTAAATACAGAATAACTTTTACCTAGGCACTTACCGGTGGCCTGATAGGTGTTAGAGGGGCGAAAACTAGGCTAACTCATGGCACTGAAATGCGAGATTTTAGCGTTGAGCGACCTGCTAATGAGAGCCCCGCATTACATGCCGCTTTTGCGCTTAAGCGGGAGGGCGTTTCAATTGCGTATTTTCGCACGCTATGTACAAACGCTGACTTTAGATCTCATGTTGAGGTGGCTCTCAGGGAAACCCCTACCGCCAAATGGCTGAGAGTCGTTTGGTACCTGGTTGAATGGTTATCGGGAACCTCCCTCGATCTTGAAGATTGTCGGGCAGTGCCTTATCAGGTGATATTAGATGATGATGAGTACTACACTTGCTCGCCGATAAACAGTACCCGGCATCGAATAAAAAACAACCTGATTGGTGTCAGTAGTCACACCGTGATGGTACGAAAAGCGTCAGCGCTACTCGAAGCAACACCTGGCGATTTGATTGAAAAAACCAATGCGGTTATCAACGCCTGGGATGCTGAAACCATAGCGAGAGCGTCTCGTTACCTGGTAGCAAAAGAAACGCGTTCATCTGGAGAAATAGAAAAAGAAGCCTTCTCAAAAAGTAAGTTTATTCGATTCAATGAGGCCTTAATAAAGGCAGGAAAATCACCTCTCACCAAAGATAACCTGGTCGTGATGCAGGCAATAATAAAAGAACGTGCACCAGAGACTGATTTTAGAGCAGAGCAAAACTGGGTGGGTGGTGGTAACAATTCGATTGAACTACCAACGGCGCGGCCTGAATACGTAGAAGGCCTTATGGACGGTTGGTTTTGCTTATATGAAAGAGTTTGCCAGTCAGAACTCCCGGCGACGATTCAGGCCAGCATCTTGAGTTCCACTTTTGTATATATCCACCCCTTCATGGATGGCAATGGTCGCCTGTCTCGCTACATCATTCAGGAATCCTTGGCCAGAAATAAAATATTGCCAGATGGCCTGGTTTTACCCGTTTCAAATGGCATCCTGACTGAAATAAATAGCTACTACGAAACGCTCAATCTGATCTCCAGCAAAATTGAGTCCGTGACTGAATACCTCTATGAAAATCACCAATTATATATCGAAACAGAAAACATGGATTTGTTTCGAGACCTCGATGTCACTGAGTACACCACGTGGCTGACTAATGTGATTAATCGGGTTGCTACAGAGGTGCTGCCAGGTGAAATAGAAATGCTTCAAATCGCTGACAAGCTGTATAAGGCATTTGATCGGGAGTTAGATTTTAGTAGTAAAGAGCTGCGTTCCATTGTGACGTTCGTGCTGGATAATGATGGTCAACTGAGTAAAAGTCGAGCTAAACGGCTTGAACTAACCACAGATGAAGTAGAAAAAATAAATAAGACTGCTGCTGAGGTGATAGATCCTGAATAACCTTAGCTTACTTTACATATTTACGTGATAGTGTCACTCTTTAGCTGTGTGTCTACAAAGTGAACTGTTATGGCCAGGCCGAGATACAAAATTACCCAGGATGATCTTGATGTGGCAGTCAGTTATCTCAAGAGAAAGATGTTTGAGAAAGGTCGGGAGTTGGTCGAGAGTCAGGTGGATCGTGAGCGGCGGAAACTGGTGCCGCTGGCCGAAGAAGAGTTAAGCCCGATCATCAAAAAACCAACCCCTGAAAAGTTGAATTTATGGTGTGAGCGCTGGCTGGGTAAAGCGGAATGGAAGCAGATGAAAGATGCTATTCGCTCCCATAGGCGCCATGAGAAAGCCGTCAGTCAGGAGCAACAGCACAAAACCGTGGTGTTGACTCGTGAGGCCTGGCAGATCCTGCATGATTTATCAAAAGGTGACAATGTCACGTTATCTGAGTTTGTGGTAAATAGGCATCAGGAAGAATGGTTGAGTAAATAATACCAGCATTCAATTATGTCACTCTCGCGAAAGTGACTACCGTAAAAACACAAAAGCATTAACTCGCCGTAGCGGACTAACAGCAAAAGCCTGCAAATAAATTGCAGGCTTTTGCTTACTTACTTAATTAGTATCTGAACGGAAACTTGATTCACTATAAAATTCAACATGATACGGTAAAATTGAATATCGACTTCTAACTTATGATCGCTTGTTATAAGGAAAAGCCGCCTGTAATAGCCTGATCTTGTAGCATTTTCCTATACTTTGTCTCGACCTGCAGGGGTTACACCTTCATTTTGCAAAAACTTCAGGCGGCGAAATCCTATGAGAGAAGTGCTCAATCCTCAGCTCAAACTTTGTGAAGCTGACATTGCCAACATCGAATTCGATCCCAAATCCCGTGATGATATTCCCAAGCTCCTCATCGGCCTTCAGCACATTTATATCACACCGGAATTACGCGAGGAGGTATTCACTATACTCGCTGAGATCGTACCTATTAACGAGGACGGTGAAAGCGCCAGCACCGATACCGGCCGCCCCGGTATGGATCAGTGGACCATTCTGGTACTTGGGGTGTTGCGCCTTGGCCTGAATGCCGATTTTGATCGTATTCATGAACTGGCCAATCAACACAATACTATCCGCGCCATGCTCGGATTGAGCGACTGGTGTGACAACAGAAAGTTCAGCTTGCAGAGCATCAAAGACAACCTGATGTTGTTCACTCCCGAGTTGCTAGACCGGATAAACCAGTGCGTGGTGAAGGCAGGCTACCGCCTGCTAAAAAAGGACGAAAACAACGCAATCACCGGGCGCTGTGATTCGTTTGTCGTTGAAACCTATGTCCATTATCCCACCGATATAAATCTGTTATTTGACGCTGTCAGAAAGACCATGGAAGAATGTGCTGCCTTATGTGAGCCCTTTGGCCACAGCCTGTGGCGGCAGTATCGCTACAATATCCGCCAGTTTAAGAAGCTGCATCGCAAGGCTCAGAAACTCAAGCATTCCACGTCAAAAGATGAGGCTAAGCAACAGCGCCAGCTTGAGCGGGTACAACAGGCTCACCAGGCCTTAATCGAGTCTGCTCAGAAATTCGAATATCGCGCCCGGCAAACCCGTGAACTACTGCGCCATAAATACGGTTTGTTCAACTTGGCGTTGGCGAAACTGGATGGTTACCTTGACCATGTCAACCGGCAAATTGACCAGATCCGCAGACGCGTTTTGGAGGGAGAGAAGATCCCTCACGCTGAAAAGGTATTTTCAATCTTTCAGCCACACACTGAATGGGTCAGTAAAGGCAAGGCTGGCGTACCGGTTGAGCTGGGGCTTCGAGTCTGTATCATGGCTGACAGCGACAGCTTTATTCTGCATCATCAGGTGATGGAAAAGCAGACGGACGACCAGGTTGCTGTCGCTATGGTCGAAGAAAGTCAAAACCGGTATGCCGGCCTAAACGTATGCAGCTTCGATAAGGGTTTTCATAGCAAAGAAAACCAGGAGGAACTCAAGCAGCGACTGGCGCTAACAGTGTTGCCAAAGAAAGGTCGGCTGTCGAAAGCAGAGCAAGCACATGAGTACGCACCCGAGTTTATCGAAACAAAAAGAAAGCACTCCGCAGTTGAAGCGGCTATTAACGGTCTGGAAGTGCATGGTCTGGATACGTGTCGCGACCACGGTTTAGCCGGTTTCAAGCGTTATGCCGCGCTGGCGGTTGTGGCGAAGAACATTCACCGCCTGGGCGCTTTGGTGCGAGATGTAGAGAGAAAGCGAAAACGAGGGCCATACAAAAAAGCGGCCTGATACTGGCGTGCTTTCTGGAAGAATGATCATATGACCACGATCCGTCAGGCAATCCATACCCTGAAAATACCTTTTCATAACAATTTCTTATAACAACTAAGCAAAGATAACCACTCTGGTTATAAACAATCAAAACCAATAATAATCAACTTACCAGCAATAGGTAAGTTGTGCCCGAAAAGCGAGTTTTCTGCCAGGCACTAATTAATTATTTTGGTGGTTATACTTCTATGTGTGTTGCAAGTTCGATGTTGCCGCGTGTCGCATTTGAGTAAGGGCATCCAGAAATGCTTTGTTGCGATAATTTGGCTGTGCGGGCAGGTCTATTTTTAGCTTTGCCGCTTTACCTTTCATCCCTTTTTGCGGGATCTGAACCTGATATCCCCCTACCACAGACTGAGCTTGCAGATGGCTGAGCAGGTCGGTATTCGCTTCCTCAACTTCTCTGAGATGTTTTGCCCGCACCACAAAACGTTCGTCGTGACTCAACTTATATGCCAGATAGTCGTAAATATCGGCTTCCCTGTCACAGACAAAGAGCACTCTGTACATCTGCTCCGCAAACAACTCACTACAGCGCTCGGAGGCATACTGCCACTTCACCTTGGAGGAATGACTGGCGTAGCACCTGAGTCCTTGATGACTTCTATAAAACGATCCGAATCATATCCTTTGTCCGCCAGTACGTAATCCATATTGAAGCCTTCAATCAATGCATTGGCTTGACCATATTCTGAGGCTTTCCCTGCTGCCAGGAGCAATCTCACTGGATTGCCCAGCGCATCAACAGCAGCATGAATTTTCGTAGTTAATCCGCCACGGGGTTTACCAACGAACTCTTCTTTCTGACGCTTTTTTTTGGCGCGCCATGCTGATGAACGCGTGTAATTCTGCCATCTACCATCACATATTCAAGGTCTCTATCTTCAGACAATGCGTTAAATATGGCTTCAAATGGCCTTTTTTTGACCAGCGGCTATATCGAACATAAACTCGATGCCAGTGACCAAACACAAGTGGCATGTCCCGCCACGGGGCACCCGTTCGGGCAATCCAGAGGACCGCTTCCAGAAAGCGCCGGTTATTCTTCGCCGTGACCCCACAGTCCGATGATTTTCCAGGTAGTAAATGCTCAGTTCGCATCCACTGGTCATCATGCAAGATCATACTGGCCATCGATTACTCCAAATAGAAATCCGGGATTCCCCCCTGTGTCAGGATAGTTGTCGCCTCTAATTTTCAGTTAGAGGTAGCAAAAAATGAACAAAAGATATACAAAGTCATTTAAAATACAAGCAGTGGAAAAAGCGCTTAATCGCCCTGCAGAGTCCAGCTTAAAAGAAGTGGCTGAGTCTTTAGGCGTCGGTTATTCAACATTAGGTAAGTGGATTGTACAGTCCAGAGAGCAAGTATTTGAAATGGGTTTTACTGATAAAACTGGCATTATGACAAAAGAAAAAAGACCACAAGATTGGAGTTTAGAGGAAAGGCTTAACATGGTCATTACTTGCGCCTCGCTGGGTGGTGAGGCCATCAGTGAGCTATGCCGTGAACAAGGCTTATATCCCCACCATATTAAACAGTGGAAACTTGATTTTACTCATGGCAATGCAGCTAATAGTAAAGCGACGAGTCGCTCGGAAATAAAAGGCCTTAAGCATGAAAATAAGGCATTAAAAAAGGAGCTGAACCGAAAAGACAAAGCGCTGGCCGAGACCGCTGCGTTATTAGTGCTCCAAAAAAAAGTCAATGCGATCTGGGGAAGCGACGAGGACGACTCACAATGAGTTCAGAACGAACGGAAATCATGAGCCTGATAAATCAGGCATGTGATTCTGGTGCCAGACAATCAAAAGCCTGTGAAATCATAGGGGTTAGCGCAAAAACCTTGCAGCGTTGGAACCAGCCAGGCAATGAGCAAGATGGGCGGATAGAAGCCTACCGTGAACCAAAAAATAAGCTAACAGAATTGGAGCGCCAGCGTATCATTAAGCTTGTTAATGAGCCTGAGTATGCGAAATTACCACCGAACAAAATCGTACCGAAGCTTGTCGATAAAGGGCTATATATTGCCTCAGAGTCAACGTTCTATCGGGTGATGAAGGTACACAATCAGCTAAATCACCGAGACAAGAGTAAGCCAGTCAGGAAAATACATAAACCTAAAGCCCTGACAGCGACAGAGCCCAATCAAATTTACACTTGGGATATCACCTACTTACCCACTGTTGTTAAAGGGATATTTTTATATCTGTACTTGGTGATGGATATTTACAGTCGAAAAATCGTTGGCTGGCAGGTATACGAAGAGGAATCGAGTGCATTAGCAGCAGATCTTATGACTGATATCTGTCAGCGGGAAGGTGTTAAGCGTAACCAGGTGACGCTGCACTCGGACAATGGGAGCCCAATGAAAGGCGCTACGATGCTGGCGACCTTGCAGCAACTGGGTGTTATTCCCTCGTTTAGCCGACCTTCGGTGAGTAATGATAACCCCTATTCAGAATCCCTATTTCGTACGTTGAAATACCGACCAGAATACCCAGAGCGGCCCTTTAATGATCTACAAGCGGCGCGAAGCTGGGTATGCGGGTTTGTTGAATGGTATAACCATGAACATTTACATAGCGGAGTCAAATTTGTTACGCCGCAGCAGCGTCACACAGGTGAAGATGTACACATATTGGCTAAACGAAAACAGGTATACCAAGCAGCAAAATCAAAAAATCCAAGCCGCTGGAGTGGTGAAATCAAAAACTGGGATCTGATAACGGAGGTTCACCTTAACCCGGAAAAGAGCAAGACAGAAATTGAGAAAGGTAAGGCGGCATAATTTTGAACTTTAGGCGACAACTACCTTGAAAAACGCCGGATTCTACCTCGAACTGAGCAATATACGGTAATTGAGAACGCCCCCTAGCCAACCTACCAAGAGGCTGTTAATCTTTTCCTTCGATGTTTCTGTATGACGCTCCAACAAATAAGAGAATATTATGGATAATGTACAATGCCCGGTTAATGGAGCTTGCCAGTGTGGCAAAGTGACTTATGAACTTTTAGAGCCGCCTCAAATGATTGTTGCTTGACACTGTAAAGAGTGCCAGAAATTATCTACTAGTGCATTTAGTATCACTGCGATGGTAAGTGCAAGCAGTATAAAATTTAAAGGGGTTATGAGCGAGTGGCGCCGAATGGCCGATAGTGGGAATGTTAGCGGCGCCAAATTTTGTCCTTCATGCGGAAATCGAATTTATCATTTCAATCCAAATGAGCCCGAAAAACTAAAACTTAAACCAAGTACTTTAGCTGATACCAGAATAATAAATCCTACTGCGCATATTTGGGTTAGTGAAAAACAGGATTGGTTCCAAATCCCGGATGGCGTTAAGGTTTTTGAAAATCAACCTTAACTATGTGACATCAGTTAATTAGTATTTGTCATTGTCGTCACTTCGAAAAGTGTGTGATTAACCCACTTCATCAGATGGATACCAGCGAAGCTAGAGCTTGCCTTTAGGTGACCAGAGGACATCTTATCAGCTAATCAAGCTCTACCTCGCTTAATGACGAACTACTCCAATTTTCCGGCAGGGCGAATGCTTCGATTTAACCTGTCAACCAGTGTGATCAACCCTGTTGTCCAGATGCCAAATAGCGCTTTTTGATGCACACGATAAAGCGCTTTATAGGTATAACGCGCGATACGACCGTGTAGAAATAGCCCAGGTTTTACTATGCCAAAGGCATTAAACTGACTGATTGAAATTAGAGAGCCTTTGTCTTTAAAGGTAAATGGCTTTACTGTATTTCCTTTTATCCGGGCGGGTAAGCTTTTACTAAGATATTCCGCCATCTGATTTGCTGCCTGGGCCCTGGCGGGCACTTCTTTGCCATCCGGTTGCGGGCATAAACAGCAATCTCCCAACGCAAAAATGTGAGTGTCAAGAGTCGTGGTTAAGTCTGAGCGAACGTGGAGTCGGTGGCTGCGGGTAGTAGCTAATCCATCGAGCGTACTTAGTAGTTCAGGACCTTTAATTCCAGCATTCCATATATTTAGATCAGCCTTAAACTCTTGCCCTATAGCTGTGGTTAAACCGGATGCGCTTACCTCATTTACTCTGGTACCGACGTTTACGACAACACCAACCGCTGTCAATGAGTCGGCACATGCTTGCGAGACTGTCTTTGGTAGAGCAGGCAGTATCCTGTCTCCGGCTTCAAATAAGTTAACCGACAACCGAGTGGAACATTGATGTTTCGATATATACTGCTGACTTAATTTTATCAGCTCGGCAGCAAGTTCAACCCCGGTAGCGCCTGCGCCGATAATGTTTACAGCCAGCGTCGCATTGTTATTGCGACTGAGTTTTAACATCTGCCTTTGCAAAGTGTTACGCAGATCCTCTGCCTGACTGGTGCTATCTAGAAATAAGCAATGTTCAGCGACACCCGGCGTACCGAAGTCATTGGCTTTACTGCCGACAGCGAGGACCAGGTAGTCATAATCAAGTTTGCTCGTTGGCATTAAAGGGCTGTCTTTCGCACCCAACAAGGGGGCAAGGGTTATTTGTCGCTTTTGCCGATTTATGCTTTGTAACTCCCCTTGTTTAAAGTGATAGCCATTGACCCGCCCATGGCGCTGATAATCTAGTTGGTCCATCGCCTTATTCAGACTCCCTCCAGCCAGCTTGTGTAATAACGGTTTCCAAATATGGTTTTTGCTTTTGTCTAACAAGGTTATCTTGGCTTTATTTTGACGACCCAGGCTACGACCAAGTCTGGTCGCAAAGATTAAGCCTCCAGCGCCGCCACCCACAATAAGGATGTTAGGTATATGCATAGGACCTCCATTAATTTTCCAAGCTTTTCGCTATACGATTAAGGCCATTCATTAATGAAATAGATAAAGTTAAATCGACAATTTCCCGCTCCGAAAGAAAGCTCTCTAAGTTAGCCCTTAACTCAGGCAGATTGTGTGTATTTTTGGTAAGTGCTTCTGACCAGTGCAGTGCTGCTATTTCTTTAGCAGAAAATAACTTGGCAGACCGCCAAGCGGGTAAGACATCCAGTTTTTGTTGGCTTAACCCGAGTAGCAAGGCTTGGTCTGTATGCATGCGGCAACACATTGCGCATCCATTTATCTGGGAAACCCTGATCTCTATAAGTAAACGAAGGCTTTGGTCCATTGGGGATTGTTCGAAACTTTTGTATGCCTGATAGATAAGTTTAACGGTGGTTTTTGATATTTCTTCATAGTTCATAACTAAACCCTTATAAATTAGATTACTTGGGTTTATTCTATGGTTTCACTAAGGTTCGAAAAATGCTCTATTTACCACTTCAGTAGTGAATAAATTTCACCTGTCAGCATACTATTGCTCTGAGCCATGAATGACGAGACGGTTAGAGGGTGGCTTGGGTTGGTGACAGCGAGCAGACTGAGATTGTTGTTTATTCTCCCAGTCGCATTATATTATCGGGTCTTAGGTGGGATCTTGTTATATTTTAACTGTTTTCGAGGCAGATACAGGTTCGTTATCCATCCAGCTGGTATAGGCAGACTCTCCCTGTGCTTCAAGCTGCTGCACAATAAATTCGATAAACCCCCTGACTTTAGCCGGCATATAGTCCCGGCTTAAATAGTAGAGGTACACTGCTTGGTTGGGAGTTCGCCAAGGGGGAGAAATTAACGTTAGTTTGCCTTCTTTTACCAGATCACGAACGAGAAAGTGAGGCATAAATGCCAGCCCGACGCCGAGCGTCACCAGTTGTGCCAACGCTTCGCCATTATCAACGATAACTTGATGCTCGGGTAGGATCTCAACCTCTTGATCACCTTTTGGGTAGACTATCCCTAGTCGCCGGCCCGATTGTCTGAATCGGTAGGATATCCAGCGATGTTTAGCGAACTGATCAGGGGATTCTGGTCTGCCAAACTTGTCCAGATAAGTGGGGCTGGCAAATATACCCATGTCGATGGGGCAGAGTTGTCTTGCGATCAAGCGACTGTCGTCTAATTTTCCGCTACGTATTGCGATATCCATGCCGGCTTCCACAATATCCGTATACTCATCCGAAAAGCTGAGCTCGAGTTTGATATCCGGATATCGTTGGCAAAATTCAGGCAGTAAGGGCACCACATAATGTTGTCCAAATGAAAGGGGTAAACTCACTTTTAGTGTGCCTGTTGGCGCGACCGAACTCTGGGCCAGTTGCCCTTCGCTGTTCTTTAACAGCGAAATGACTTCCCGAGCGGTTTGCAGGTAATTGATACCTGCCTCAGTCAGTTGCAGTTGACGGGTAGTCCTGTGTAAGAGTCTTACGCCTAAGTCTTTTTCGAGTCTGCTGATGGCTTTACTGATAGTTGAGGGTGATTGGCCAGATTGGTTGGCAACAGCGACAAAACTTCCGTGTTCTACAAGAGATACAAATAACTGTAACAGATTTAACTTATCCATAATGCGCTAATAATAGTGAATAATATTCAATAGTAAAGTGACGTGACGGCTATTTTTGCATAGCCTGATCTTTTTTAATATAGCGCTACCAATAGAATATACCGCTACAAGCAAACCTTAGTTTATGGTTCCCCGGATTTGGTAAGTCCAGTGAGCATTCACCATTTACAGGGAAAGTTGCGGATCAGTTTCAACCTAATGAGCATTTATTTTGCTATTGGATGACAGAGCCATTGCAATAATCCTTACCGCATTGGCGCTGTGTCTTTTAATAAAGTAGGGGGGAATTACTGAGCTACCTTGCTAGTTCTGGGTTCCAGCGCCCCTCGTTTAAACCCGGAGGTACAAATGGCGGCAACTCAGCTGAAGCAGGAAGTGATCTGTTTCGCCGGTGACTCAGGAGATGGTATTCAGCTAACCGGAACGCGTTTTTCCCACAATGCTTCCATATGGGGCAACGATGTAATGACGTTGCCGGATTATCCAGCAGAGATCAGGGCTCCCGCCGGTACTGTGTCTGGAGTGTCCGCATTTCAAATGCAGTTTGCCTCGGCGGATATTCATACTCCTGGAGATGAATTTTCTGTGCTGGTAGCCATGAATGCGGCAGCACTGAAAAGCAAAATCCCTGGGCTGGAGCGGGGAGGCCTGATCCTGGCGGATCAGGATGGATTTAGCAAAAAAAGTTTGGAGTTGGCTGGTTTCAGCACTGACCCATTAGTCGATAACAGCCTGGCGGACTACCGTATTATCGTCGATAACTTTACCCGTTTGACGGTTCAATCTCTGAAAGAACTTGACCTACCGGGTAAGCAGGTAAAGCGCTGCAAAAACTTCTTCGTTCTTGGTTTGGTATTATGGATTTACAGTCGTCCCCTAGCACCGACTGAGCTGTGGTTAAAGCAGCAGTTCTCGGATAAGCCTGAGCTGATGAAAGCAAATATTCTGGCACTAAATGCCGGTTACAATTATGCCGATACGACGGAGGTGTTTGGTGAAAGCTTCCAGGTAGCGCCAGCTCAAAACAAACAAGGGTTATATCGCACAATATCGGGAAACGAGGCGTTGTCGCTGGGTTTTATCTGCGCTGCAGAAAAGTTGCAGCGAACTCTGTTTCTCGGCTCATATCCCATTACTCCGGCGTCAGGTATTTTTGAAACCTTGTCAAACTATCAACATTTTGGTGTTAAGACTTTCCAGGCTGAAGATGAAATTGCAGCAGCCTGTGCTGCTTTAGGGGCTTCTTATGCCGGGGCTCTGGGCATAACGGCAACCTCTGGGCCTGGTCTGTGCCTGAAGGCGGAAACATTGAACCTGGCAGTGATGACAGAGTTACCTCTGGTGGTGATAAATGTACAACGTGGGGGCCCATCTACCGGGCTTCCGACTAAGACGGAACAGTCAGATCTGTTATTTGCTATGTATGGTCGTAATGGCGATTCTCCTATGCCGGTGTTGGCTGCCGCTTCCTCTGCGGACTGCTTTGATATGGCACTGGAAGCGAGCCGGATTGCGACGACCTTTATGACTCCGGTGATCCTGCTCAGTGATGGATATCTGGCAAATGGATCTGAGTCCTGGCGGGTACCGGACCCTGAGGAAATAAGCTTAGTTGCGGTAGAGCACCACCAATCAGGTTCATTTCAACCTTATCTTCGCGACTCTGAAACCATGAGCCGACCCTGGATAAGTCCTGGGGCCAAGGGGAAAATGCACCGCATCGGCGGCCTGGAAAAGCAATCAGTGACGGGGGAGCCTTCCCACGATCCGGAGAATCATCAGCGTATGACCCGAGAGAGAGCGGCCAAAATCACCGGGATCAGTGCATTTATTCCTGAGCAGGAGTTAACCGGGCAATTGAGTGATGAAGTGTTGATCCTCAGCTGGGGAAGTACTCGAGGTGCCGTTGCAACGGCAGTAGAACAACTGAGAGAGGAGGGCATAGGGGTTGCCCACGCCCATCTGCGATATCTCAATCCGTTTCCCGGAAATTTAGCGGATATTGTGACCTCATTTGAACATATCCTGGTGTTTGAGCTCAACAATCAGCAGCTGGTTAAATTAATCCGAGCCGAATTTGTCACCAATGCGCAATGTGTCACTCAGGTTAGCGGGTTACCGTTTAAGGTCAGGAGTGTAACGCAGGAAATACGCCATTTTGTTGAGGAAGTATGTTATGGATGTTGAAGTACTAAACCGAAAAGACTTTGTGTCTGAGTCGCAGGTCAAGTGGTGTCGTGGTTGTGGTGACTTCAATATACTAAAAACGATGCAGTCTGTGCTGGCAAAAACCGGTCGGACCCGAGAAAAAAGCGTGTTTATATCTGGTATAGGTTGTTCATCGCGATTTCCTTATTATCTTGAAACCTATGGGTTTCATACCATACATGGAAGGGCTCCAGCCATTGCGACTGGTGTGAAAGCAGCGAATCCTGAGCTGGATGTTTGGGTGATCACGGGTGATGGAGATGCACTGAGTATCGGTGGGAACCACTTTATTCATGCAATCCGGCGCAATCAAGATATAAAAATATTGTTGTTTAACAATGCGGTTTATGGTCTGACTAAGGGGCAGTTTTCGCCGACGAGTGCGCAGGGGTGGGTATCAAAATCCAGTCCATTAGGCTCCCCCGACCGCGCCCTAAGGCCGCTGGCATTGGCGGCATCAGCAGATGCCAGCTTTATTGCTCGCACATCCGACAATGATCCTGGTCATTTGGCGATGGTTTTGGAAGCGGCGGCAGATCATCGTGGGACTGCAGTCGTCGAAATATTGCAAAATTGTGTGATATTCAATGACCAAGTCCATGAAGCATATAACGGTCCCAAAAACCGGGACGAACATTTGCTGTACCTGAAGAGTGGTGAACCGCTGTTGTTTGGCAAAGATAAAACTAAGACGTTGCTCAATAGTGGATTTGGCTTTGAAGTAGCAAAGGCTGATGAGCCGAGTAAGTTTATCCATAACACTAAAAACCAGGATCCTGCTTATGCGTTTGCATTGGCTAACTTGGGTTTTCCTCAATTTCCTGTCCCTGTGGGTATATTCCGCCAGATCAGCAGACCAAGCTTTGATCAGGTGTTAGCCGAACAGCAGAGCAGAGCAGTAGAAAAGAGTGGCGCCAGGGATTTGAAGGCTCTGTTACGCCAGGGAAGTTATCAGCGGCTGGCCTAGTGGGGCAAATTTGCTCGGGTTTATCTCATAGTTGCTTGGTTATATGGAGAGTCTGCAGGGTTTGATGGCATTATAAAGAGCAGTATTGAACATTAACTAAAGCAGCTTCCTCAATGGATTAGCTCTTGCCATCCATGATTAGTTAACGTTTAATAATCAAAAGTTTATGACCGGAGGTCATCCTAGGTATCACTGGGATTTGAATACCGGCCATAACTGTTATCCGTATGTGATGCTAGCGCTAAGTAGAAGGAGACACCAATGCCTAATTTCGAACCATATGATCCACGCCCTGTAGAGTTTATAGATCAAATTAACGTGGAAGACTGGAGGTTAAAAGTCTATGGGATCTCTGCGAAATCAGAACCCATACCTAAAGAGCTGGTCTTGCAAGGCATAAACACAGTGTCATCTTTTTTACCTCAACCAGCGCTAACGGAGCAACGTTATGGTGTTGGCTTTTTAATTATTCACCAGGGAACCATGCGTAATTGGCTTCTACTCGAGTGGTGGGAAAATGAAGATATATTACATCATCGCTTATTTTCGTCACCTCTAGACGATCCACTTTCTATTACGCCTGAACCTGATAAGTCACTGATAGCGTGTGTACACGAGTTACGAGTGATCAACTTTGAGAGCCTGGCTTGGATAAAAACGGTACTTTGTAAAGAAGATAAACCAAGTATTGAAAAATATCTGGATTTGAAATTTGACTCTCAAGATGAAAATAGTTGAACGATTATCCCTACGGCTAATCGTATCAGCAGGAGGGACCGGTCAAACCTGGGTAACAGATCCTGAGAGACCTGTAGGAGTCGAACCCATCTCAGGGATGAGATGTAAAGCGCATGGATGCACGTTCGGCGAACGTTGCTGGCACAGGCTTCGCCCTCTTCACTTATAGAGAGGCATCCACTCCTACAAAGGGCGTTACAAATGTTACCCTTATACCCGTTAGTTTGATGGGTTCCCAGCAGGAATTGTTGAGGGCATTCAGTGAGAATTGAAATAAATAACCTCTTAGGGCCTGAAATCACGGAATTTCTTCAAAATCATATTGAAGATATGAGGGCGACGTCTCCTCCCGAAAGCAAACATGCTCTTGATATTGAGGGCCTGCGAAAGCCTGAAGTTACATTTTGGGCAATTTGGGATGGAGAAAACCTGGCTGGCTGCGGCGCATTTATGCAGTTAGACGGGAAGCATGCTGAGGTTAAGTCGATGAGGACTTCACCGTTATACAAGCGAAAGGGTGTTGCTTCGATGCTTCTTCAACATTTGATAGACGAAGCTAAAAATCGTGGATACGAGCGTTTAAGCTTGGAAACTGGCTCGATGCCATTTTTCGAACCTGCGCGTGATTTATATGCGAAACACGGCTTTAAACACTGCGAACCGTTTGCAGATTATAAAGAAGATCCAAATAGCGTATTTATGACAAAAGAGTTGTAGTTTTTTGCCGTTTGGCAGCGGAATTACCTCGTGCGAGGGAATGACAGAGTCGATGTTTCAGCATGGAAGCTAGATAGTTGAAGCTCGGAGCGGCAAAAGCGCGGTAGTATTCTTGTCGACAGCCAACGAAATTAAATAGAATAACTGTTGAACTTATGGATTATATGAATAACCAAATAAAGAAAATTGCAATTGAAGAGCTGGATGATTTAGTGACATTATTTGACCAGTATATGGTTTTCTACAAACAACCCTCAGCACCTGAAAAGTATAGGGAATACCTAGCTGAAAGAATAAATAATAATGAAGCTACTGTATTTATTGCTTATGGTCAGGATGATAATAGGCCCATCGGTTTTGTATTAAACTACCACTCTTTTTCTTCAGTATCGCTTGGTAAAGTGGTTATTCTAAATGATCTATTTGTCACTTCTGAAAATCGCAGAAAAGGGCTGGGTGATAAATTAATCGATTGCTCTATCAATTTAGCGAAGCAAACTGGTGCAATCCGAGTTGACCTTGGAACTGCCAAGGACAATTATTCTGCTCAAGCGCTATACGAAAGAATTGGTTTTGTACAAGATACAGAGTATTTTTCGTATAGTTTATGTATTTAGTAGAGTGAACGATTCAGAGTCGCAGTTATGTATGAAGATTTCTGGACTCTGGCTTCGCCCTATTCATCAATAAAAAGTTTTCTCGAAGTTAGAGCTAACCAGCTACCCGATTATGTATTAGATGGCGATGAAACATCTAAGGTTACGCCTTCAGGAGATAGAATTAACATTCTTTTTTGGCCGTAATGAGTAGATTCAGGTGGTTGCAGAATATTCATTTCTAGCTCACAAGCTTTGCTATATAGAGCTGAAACATCGTCAACAACGATTGTAAGGTAAATGCCACTTGGGGATCCTGTAACTTTGCTAGGAACGACCTCATGATCTTTTGAGATTAACCCTATTTCTAGCTCCTTTCCTTTTGAAATAAGATGTACAAACCAATCACTATCATAGTCAACCGTAAATTCAAAAAGTGACGTATAAAACGTAAGCGCTTAATTGTCGACGTGGTTTTCAATCCAATGAATTGCCTCATAATGCTCCCATTCATTTATTACTCGGGATGCACTTATGGAAAAGGTCGGCAAATTACCCCAAGCCTTCTGGCTCGATCATATTGAACAGTGGCAGGCATCGGGCTGGTCACAGTCTGCTTATTGTCAGCAGCACGAGCTTGTTTTGCATCAGTTCGGCTATTGGAAGCGCAAACTGTCCGCCACAGAAGCCATGACCACAAATAAAGCTTCATCAGGTTTTGTTCGTGTCCAGGTTGCTCCGCTATTGGAGAAAGACACTGGTCTGTCATTGCAATTTACTGATGGTACCCGGCTTGATGGGATTAACCAGAATAACATTGCGATGGTTAGCCAGCTGCTAGAGGTGTTGAGATGACACCTGTTATGCGACCCGCCTTGTCATTAACTCAGGTTTATCTTTACCGTCAACCCATCGATTTTCGTAAGTCGCATCGAGGCTTATCTGCCATTATTGAGTGTGAGCTTGGGCATAACCCTTTTTCAGGTTGTTTGTATGCGTTTACCAACAAGCGACGCAACAAAATTAAGTGCCTGTTCTGGGAAAACAATGGCTTCGTTCTGTATTACAAAGCGCTGGCGGAGGAAAAATTCAAGTGGCCAAAGGGCGAAAATGACACAGCAACCCTTTCCGGGCAACAGCTAAATTGGCTGCTTGATGGACTCGATATCACTGCGATGAAAGGCCACAAAAAACTGCATTACGAGTCAGTTTTTTAAGGCTTATTAATGACTTAGATGGTATAATCTAAGCCATGAAATCGCCTTTTATTTTCGACCTAAATCAACCCGCTGACGCTGCCATTTTACTGGCGGAGCAAGCTGCGTTGCTGGCTGAAAAAGAGCAGGTGATTGAGCATAAATCAGACGTCATTTCAGAGCAGAAAAAGCGCATCGCCATTTTGGAAGAAGCCTTGCGGTTATCCAAGGTTAAACGCTTTGGCCCCACCAGTGAACAAAGCAGTCAAGGTAATCTGTTTAACGAGGCTGAAGTCGACGTTGAGCTGTCTTGTGTTGATGAAACTCAATCGACACCCGCCAAGAAAAAACCAGGACGCAAACCCTTCTCTGATAAATTGCCGCGTGTACAAGTTTTTAGCTACCTGACAGACGAAGAAAAAGCAGGCGCCATCGATACCTTCTTTTCCAAAGTTAAAGAAGAGCTGGATATTATTCCGGCTAAAGTACGCATTCTGGAATACATGCAGGAAAAAGCGGTGTTTATCGAGCAAGAGCAGCGAGTGGTTAAAGTCGCTGTGATGCCGAAACATCCGGTCGCCAGAGCGATGGGCAGTATCAGCTTGATGAGTTACGTTATCATCTCCAAATATGCCGACGGTTTACCACTATATCGTCTTGAAAAGATAATCTCTCGCTACGGCGGTGAAATATCCAGAGCCACGCTGGCTAACTGGGTTATTGCCCTGGCCGGGCAGCTCCAACCACTGATTAATCTCCTTCGAGAGCACCAGCATTCCGGCGCCTTAATACAGGCGGATGAAACCCGGATTAAGGTATTAAAAGAGCCAGATAGCGTCGCGACATCAGATAAACAGATGTGGGTGACCCTTGGTGGGCCACCCGATGAAAAAAGCGTGCTGTTTGAATATGACAAATCCCGTGGGAAGGAGGTGCCCCTGCGCCTGCTGGACGGATTTGAAGGCTATCTGCAAACCGATGGTTATGCGGGATACAACGCTGCGTGCAAAGAATACGGCATCACCCAGTTAGGTTGCTGGGACCACGCTCGTCGTAAATTTAAAGAATCGCAAGACGCACAACCCAAAGGGAAAAAGAACAGTAAGCCGTCAAAAGCAGATATGGCGCTGAGCTACATCAATAAACTGTATGGTATCGAGCGTACCATCAAGACCCTTAGCGTGGATGAAAAATATCAGCAACGGCAAAAACAAAGTGTGCCAGTACTGAATAAGCTGAAAGACTACCTGGGAAAAAATCAGTGCAAGGTAGTGAAAGACAGTTTAACCGGGATAGCAATGACCTACCTGAGTAATCAGTGGGACAAGCTCACCGTGTATTGTACAAACGGTGAACTTTACATCAGCAATATCCTGGCTGAAAACGCAATCCGTCCGTTTGTGATTGGTAGAAAGGCCTGGTTATTTAGCGATACGCCAGCAGGAGCGCATGCGAGTGCGGTTCATTATAGCTTAATCGAAACGGCTAAAATCAATGGGTTGGAGCCTTACGATTACCTGCTAAAAGTGCTCACCGCTTTACCGTATGCAGATACGGTAGAGAAGCTTGAAGCCTTGCTACCTTGGAACCTTAAAAAGTCAAAAATTGAGCCTCTGGAATAAAGGCAAGTACGTCCTTCATTGAGCGCTTACTATAAAACTTCTTAGAAGCGGACAAATCTGCGGTATATATGTTCGTGAGTAATCTTTTCACTTCCATTTAAATGCTCTCCGTATTGGTGCGCTGCGGCCCACATTAAACGGTGGCGCGAAGCGAAGTTCAGTGATCTAAGGGTGTATTTTTATTATTTGTATTCGACCTGAATAGGCTTGTACTAATAAGGTAAAAGTCCCTTATAGAACAACTACTTTCTCGATAAGTCCTTGTTTATTAGACGTCAACTATATGCGAATGGCAAGGGACAAAACGAGTTATTTAATGACCACGGCGTATGACACGAGATAAAACACTAGCGAAAAGCACAATGTGAAAAATCACGTAAATAAACCGTGAAAGAGCTGGATATCTAACTTCTTGGCCGTTGCCAAGTGCCTTTCTATTGGAAGTTACGGGAAACGAATGGCAACATATTTTGTTTTATTGTCAGGTAAGGTTTGCCATTAACCTGTTCCCGATAAACCTTATATTCATGGTCAATCTTGAGTTTATCCAGTTCGTAGCTAAGTTGATCTGTTTGGTAATAAGCAAAATATTCTTGCTCTGCTACGTCGAAGCCAATTTTGCTTTTGGCTAGTTTGTTTGGGTTGTTTTTTATTTGCGAAATAATGACCTTTTCGCTCATGGCAGGGCCATGAATTTCCATATCAAACTGTGTCACAAACCTTAGTTTACCCTCTGCCTGAGGGAGAAAGGCCGAGCTTAATGCTGCAAAAAATTGTGTATCTGAACTCCAGGTTTGCATTTGGGTGTTGGATATATAGTTGTGAGCGTTTTTATGCTGCTGGGCAAAGTATCTGACGTCACCTTCGGCATGCATCACATTCCAGGGATGCGTATTCTCATGAAGATGATCACTCATTCTCACCGAAGCTGATCGCTTGTTCTCATCGATGCTGATCACGCTTCGGTGCCATTTTTCGGCTCGGCAACAGTTTTAATTGATCACTGTGGATCCGTCAAGTTAATTGCTACTTTGCGCATTGATTCTCCCTGCAATTCAATTCGCTGTGCACGGTGGATCAATCTGTCCATTATCGCATCTGCATACGTCGCTTCCCCAATCAATTCATGCCACTTGGCTACTGGTAATTGGCTCATTATGATCATCGACCCTTGATCGTGTCTTGCATCGATTATGTCCAGCAGATCACTGCGGTGCTGGGGCGTTAATGTTTCCATTCCCCAATCATCCAGGATCAGGATCGGCGTTTTATTTAACTGATTGAGAAAGCGCGGGTAACTGCCTTCACCGTGCACCTGGCGTAACTGCTCTTGTAACCCTTTCATCCTGAAGTAGCGTACTGCCACACCTTGTTGGCAGAAGTAATGACCAATCGCGCAGCCCAGATACGTTTTGCCACTCCCTGTCGCACCAGTAAAAATAAGGCTCTGGTGATGTTTAAGCCAGTGCCCTTCAAGTAAGCTGCGGATCTTGGATTTTTCAATGCCACGGCTCGTGCGGTAATCGATATGGCTCGGATGGGCTGCCAGCCTGAATTTCGCTTGCTTGACTAAACGTTCGATCTTTCGTTGTTCCCGTGTGGTTATTTCTTCCCCCAACAAGAGTGATAACCGATCATGGAAACTTAAATCAGTATATAAATGAGGTTGTTCTTCCTGACGTGCCAAACTGTCCATCAGGGTACTTAAACGTAAGTCAGTAAGTTGCTGTGTTAATTGTGAATTCATCTTTATTTTCCTTAGTGAAAGTAATCCTGACCACGTAGATTGTCATGCTTAACTCCCGCAAGCAGATCGGCCTGCTCAGGTTCGCGTACTTCTTTATCTAAACCCTTTTTCAGAATTATTTTTATGTTTTCCAGTCGATACCCCCCGGTATCCAATGCGCGCTGGCAAGCATCATTAAGGCGTTTTTTCGGGTAGGTTTTACTCAGGCTTAGCAAGCCAAAGCAGACTTTATAACTTTGTTGCGGGTGCGCTTTACTCGCTAACTTGTATTCAACCCATTGCAAAACATAGTCGCCGAGTTTGCCCGCCCATTGTTTTAATCGCTCTGGGGTCCATTTTGCATAATCCTGATGGGCTTTAGGCATGTGTTCAACCAAGGTGCTGTATCCGCCGACATGATGAGAGCGGGGATGTTGGGCTACACACTGGTTGTGATAGTAGAGCTTTACCGTTTTTTCACTCACATGCGCCTCAATTTGTTTCTTGAGCAATCCATAAGGCACTGAGTAATAGTGCTTGTTCACTTCAATGTGATAATCCACATTGACCTTCACCTTTTTAATAAAAGTATACTGGTAAGCAAGCAGCGGTAGAGGCCTCATAGCCGGGAGCTCGTGGGCATAAAATTGACTGGCTCTGTCGCCGGGAAGTTTCTGAAACGCTTTGGTATTTAACCGTACCAACAACTCACTAATGCGCTGATTCAAGTGCGTTAATGTGTAAAATATTTCATGACGCAAGACCGCCATTATCCAGCGTTCAACAATCAGGACACCATTTTCAGCTTTCGCTTTATCCTTGGGTTTCAGCGGTCTGGCCGGGATAATAGCCACATTATAATGGGCAGCCAGCTGCTGATAGGTTGGGTTTAAATCAGGATCATATTTACAGGCTCTGGTGGTGCCGGAGCGTAAATTATCCGGGACGATGATTTCAGGTACTGCCCCCAGAAATTGAAATGCCCGGGCATGGCTCATCACCCAGTCTTCGAGTTGCTGCGATAATGTCGCCTCAGCGTAGGTATAACTTGAGCCCCCCATCACAGCCACAAAGACTTGCGCCCCTCGATATTCGCCCGTATCCGGGTTAACAATGGGGATTGTCGGTCCGCAGTAATCGACAAATAACTTCTCGCCATACTGATGGGTTTGTCGCATTGAGGGTTGTTGACGTGAGCGCCACTCTTTGTAAATACGGCACAGCTGCGGATAACTGTAATTGTTGTCGGCGTTTCGCTCTACGTACTCTTGCCATAGCAATTGTTTAGTCACGCCTTTTTTCTTTAACTGCTGATGAAATTCAGACCAATTTGGTAAAGGAATAGCTGTTCTGGGGGTGATCTTTGTTTGTAAAAAGTGCTTGTTTAACTTGAAGTCATCCCACTGCTCTGGCAATGGCCAGGTTTCGATCCCCATCAACTTTGCACGATTGACATAAGTTGAGACAGTACCAGGTGAGATGGATAAGCTTGTTGCAATTTTACGGTGAGATAACTTACTTTCGTATTTTAATCGAAGTATTTCTTTGAGTTTTCGCATTGAAATGGACTCGGTTGGCATAACGGCTCTTTAATAAGAAATGGAGCAAATATTATGCGGGCATTAACAATGAAAAATGGCAAGATTGAATGAGACCTTTTGAAGTTAAACTAACTAAAATTGGTGATCAGCATCAATAAGAAAGAGTGATCAGCTTGAATGAGAATGTGTGATCAGCTTCGATGAGAACAGGTGATCAGCATCCATGAGAATATGCAAGGGATTCATGGCATAGACAATGGAGAACAGCTGGTTGTGATTAATAGCCAGGTTTAAAGCGCCATAACCACCCGAGCCATACCCTGCTATTGCACGATTTTCCCTGTTAGGTTTGGTGCGGTAGTTTTTATCAATAAAGTTGACCAGCTCAGGTCCATTCACTGCTAACCAGGGTCCTGTGGCGGGGCTGTTTTCATACCAGGAGTGAAAGTAGTGGGAGTGATTATCCAGGGCCACCACTATCATAGGTTTAATCATTTTTTCACCGATAAGTTTATCGAGATCTTGTTTCAGCCTGGATACTTTCGAAAACATATCCGCAGCTTTTTCTCCATAATGATGAAGCAGGTAAAGGGTAGGGTAAGTGCATAAGCAAAAGTTCACCAAGGCTTAAATTAACCTAGCAATCTAGGCAGGCCATGCAGTTCTAGGCGAATTAGTACATTTGCAATGGTTAAAATACATACATAACCTCGGAAAACTTATACTAACCCACTTAGCTTGTACCTGGATCCTGGTAGCCATCGGGTAAATACACAAAAAGTTCTCTATCCGCCTTTTCGACCTTGCTTTGTTGGGTTAATAGTTGGCTGTGAAAAGTTTTGTGTTCCAATTGAGCGTCGGCTAAAGCAGGGCTTGATAGAAAAGCTGTCAGAAATAGCGTGATTAGTTGCTGTTTCATGTTTGCTCCTACTTATAGGTAAAGCTGTTGGATACAAATGGCAGCAGGTTCTCTTTTACTGTCTTGGCGAGTCCACTGGTATGATCCCCTGGGTAGACAGTGTATTTATGGGAAATTCCCGCTTTATCCAGCTCGGCTGTTAGTGCATCAGTGCCGTAATATAAAAAGTCCTGATCACCAATATCAAAAGCCAGATTGGTGTTACTCAATGCTTTTGGGTTGTCCTTCACTTGTGCCTGTATACTTTTTTGCAAATAGAGATTGCTGTGCTTGTCCAATTGAAAGTTATTAACAAAACCTAGTTTTTGACTTGGGGCTGGTAAAAATGCGGCGGCGATAGAGGCATAACCCATAGTTGCCTGGCTCCAATATTTTTTGTCCTGGCTAAGAACCTGGACTGAGGTCAGCCGAAAGTTGTGTTTAAAGGCTCTTGCTTCTCCCCTAGCCGAACTAACGTATGCTGGGCTTAAGGCATAAACTACCGCAAACGTTTCCGGATTATTGATGCCTATATTTAGGGCGGCATAACCGCCCGCAGAGCCTCCCGCTATAGCTCGATTGTTTCTGTTGGCTATTGTTCGGTACTGGCTGTCTATATATCGAGTGATTTCCTTACTGTTAACATCCCGCCAGGGGCCAGTGGCGCTGCTGTTTCTGCCAAAGGAATGGGTATAAGCGGAATGGTTGTCAAGCGCGACCAAAATCATAGGTTGAATTTTCTTGTTTAATATTTGTTGGTCCAGGCTTTCTTTTAGCGCTACATCAGGCGCAAACCAGGTTTCTGCGTTAGCCCCCCAACCATGGATGATATAGACCACTGGATAGTGACGATTTGAGTTTTGGTAGCCTTCTGGCAGGTAAATAAAGAGCTCTCTTACCGGATTTTCTATTTCACTTTGCTGCGCCAGTAATTGGCTATAGAAAGTGGTTTTGATTAACTGCGAATCGGCCCAAGAATTCAGGCTTAACAAACAAGCCATCGCGATTAGGTATGTTTTCATGATAAGTCCAAATATAGACATATTATGTCTATATTTGGCGTTGTAAATATTTTAGTGATGTATTTGTGATTTAAGTCTTCGATCTAACTCTCGTGGCTGCTCGGTGAGGGGGCCGTTAACCGATTTTTCGGCATCCTGTGTTGGCGTTCGTCATGACCGAGGCTAACCGAACATTATCAGAAACTACGATGTCTCGTTTCATACAGCAATTGAGCTGCAACTAGTGTCTGCGATGCGAGGGCCAGATCGGTGAAGCCAGTTGATCAACAAGGCCAACCACCCACCTAAAGCCAGAGTTTGGCCGCTTCGCACTCAGAGTCAAATTATATTTCAACTGTGTAGTTTCTTCAGTGGCCCTTTGACATCCCCGGCAAACAGCTATCAGGATTTAGCTGGAGGTGAATATGTGGCGATTAAATAGCTATCCCCAAATTGATTGTGATGATGAAACTCCAATACTTCTCTTTCTTCTCTCCATCCTAGTGGTGTAATATCCGTACTGGCATGGTCAGTGGCACCTATTAAGCCTTAATAAGGGAATATCATGAAGTTATATGCTGTTGCGTTTTTATCTCTAACAATACTCGTTGGGTGCGATCAAGTAGCTCAACAAATAGAAGAGAAGAAACAAGCTGTTGCAGACACTATAAAATCTACCAGTGAACAAATTGTTCAAGATACTGTGGGGGTTGATCTCTCAAACGTGCTAGATGACAAAGAAGCAGTATTAGAAACACTCGGACTTCCAAAGGATCTCAACCCTAAAGAAGTGCAAGCTCAGCTAGAGGCTGCCGCACTTGAAAAACTAGGTGCAGCAAAGGAAGCATTTGCAACTATGCCTACCGTGGAGTCATTAGGTATTTCAGCAGAGACCACCGCTGAGGAACTTCAAGCTAAAGCAGAAAACAACGTGTCCCAGCTGGTTGATGACAAAAAAGCAGAACTTATTGAGTGGCTTGAATCGAATTGATGCAATTCTACCATCTTTAGGGATGGGGTAAGCAAGAGGTACCTGGCTCTGCCTGAGCCAAAAATACCCTATCTAGATTTCCCATATCACTGCGCCATAATCACTGGGTATCCATCTAGTGATTATGCAAATTAAAACAGGCAGTTTGCCGCAAGATATTCGTTTATAGCCAGGTGTTAACGCTCTGGCTGTCAAACTTCCTCAGCTAAATCATTCGCACCAATGCGGTTATCTGATATCAGACTTTTCACAAATGCATCAAGGGTAAATTCGGAAGACTGAAGCATAAGCCAAAGCCGGTCGAGGAAGCTGTGGGAGAGCAATAAAGCTTCATACTGAACTCACTCTGAGGGCGCATTGTATCGTCATAAAACCCCACCATGAGGGTAATAAAGTATCATGCCTCCTTTAGGTATCTGGACCGATAGTTGAAAAGCGGAGTGTTTAAGTATCATACTCAGGTTTGCCGCTTTGTTGCTAAAGCCCGCAATTCAAAAAATACGGCAGGTTAGGTTTCGTGTAATCTGAGATATCGCGATTGGTTTAAGATCAACTTCAGAAGTTTATGCGTCGTAGTTGTTCGGTTAACTCGCTTTTGCCCCATTTTACGTTAGAGCGAAACTTCATTTACTGACTACTGGGTAGAGCTTTTAGATACTGGAACTAATACGAAGATACAGAGGCGGCAATGCTTTCTTTTCGCCCATTCCGAGCATGCTCAGCAACTTGTTTGTTTTCTTATTATTAGTGGTTTACAAGATACTTTTTAATGTGAGAATGACCGATTCTGTCGTATCTTGACCGGTCAAGGTACGACAGATTCGCAATTAGTTAGCCCCTATTATATAACCCTGCTATTAAGCATATAAAAAGCATTCATAGTGAAGTGACATAGTTAAAGGCGGCCACTTCTTTCCACGCAGAGCTACTTTAACGAGCATGACGAATGCCTGATTTAAACGAGTTCTGATTGCGTTTCAAACTTGGTTATTAATATACTGTTGCTGTCTTTTTTGTTAAAGGTTGAAAAGATATATCTAAATTTTAACTAGTGGTGTTTGTTCAGATACGCAGGACTCTCTCAAACGTAATACTCAGGTGTGGGTGTTTGGGTAAATAGGGAGTCTGCTGATACCAAGGATGAGTATCTAGTGGCTTCCATGCGTCCCTGATAAAACACCTTAAAATAGGTTTAATACCATGGAAAAATTTAAACTCCGGCCCTTGCTGGCCGCAACGCTGTTTGGCATTTTTAGTGCGCAGACGCAAGCTGTACCACCCACAGACATATGGCCCGCTCAAGTTGTAGGTGTGAAAACCTACCAGTTAGACCCCAATTTATTTCTACCCACTGGGCCTATTCGTTTGGGACAGATGGACTTTGAATTGTCTAACGCAGAGATTGACGCTGTGGCTGCACAATATCAACATTTGGGCCAAGACGTTGTTGATCAACAAATACGTATATTAAGGTTAAAGCGTTTAGTTTGGGATGCACCATATTCTTTCGAATTACCCAATGAGCGGGCGCACTGGGCCATGGCGATGGCGCATGCGGCGTCCCTGTTTAAAAATGTAACGGGAATAGACGACCCCTTCCACGATGCTAACTTGTATGCAGCCAAGTCTTTGCAAGAGGCGGGAATGGGGGCGGATTACGCCAATGTGGCGGGTTATTTTACTTACCCTGTCACGCCTAAATATGCGGATTCGGATGCAACTCATCAGGACATTAAAGGTATCTGGAATACCTTAAGAAGTGGCCGGACCAAATATGATGGTTTCTTCCAATTGGAAGGGCATATGTATTCTGCATTTGGTGAGCTGATGCGTATGTTTCCAAATCGTTTTTATAAGGACTTGTATCCCACTGACGAATATCTTGTTGTCACGCCAGCTGAAAAAACCTCGCCGATTTATAACCAAGTTTTCAGGCCCGACCCAGGTAAAAACAGCTTCGTGCCAAGTGCTATAGGCGCAGCATATTATAATATTTTTGCGTATTATACGGTGGCTCGTTCGGCCAATGAATTTGGTTTGTTTGTTAAAGGCGCCAAAGATCCCCAAGCGCTGACGAAGATTATTTCGGTGGGTTATAACCGAGGGTTAAGTCAACAAAGTTTAGCGCTGCTTCCACTAAAACCAGAGCGACGCGATGCATGTATGCAAAAGGAGAACATAGATTCTTGTTTTGACCTGAAAGGGGATGGTTCTGGTGGATTTGGTATTAACTATTTGTATCAGGTGCCCTATAAGGCTAAGGCTCTTAAAGCCGTAGCAGACAGCAAAGGACCTGGATATCCTGGCTTCTACACATCTAACCTGGACTGGCAATCTATCTCGACTTACCTCGATGCCTTGGTTCCACTGTATTCTGTACAAGAATTAAAAGCGGCGGAAGATGCGGCGTTTGCTAAATTCAATGGCATTAGCACTAATGGTGTCATTGATTTTGCCAGCCAATTTGGTGATGTACTCGACGCAATCTTGCTAGCGTTACCCGTTGATACTCCTTGGAGTCAATTGTGTAACAAAGACGGCAGCTTATACGATGCCTTTGACAGAAATGGCAATTTTAAAGGCCAGGAATCTACCTACAAATGCTTCCCTGAAAGTGTGGTTAAACCATTGCGATTGGGTACCCCAATCGAAGATGTTGCCCCAGTTGCAAAGGCGGGTGCTGATATTAAGGTAACATCCATTGGCATGCTGATGTTGGATGGCTCAAGATCCTATGATGCAAATGGTGACGCCTTAAGCTTTAGCTGGACCCAGGTATCTGGTAACCCAGTCAATTTGCTCAATGCTAACTCGGTGACTGCGAGCTTTGAAGTATCGGACCTCTCAGTTAAAACTTACCAATTTAACCTGGAAGTGACAGCTAACGGTAAAGCCGCTTCCGATCAGGTGATAGTGACCGTTGAACAGCCAGTTAATTTACCGCCTGTTATTGTGGCCCCATCTCAGCTGAAGGTTAAATCCAACCAAACTGCTGTCATTGACGCGAGCGGCTCCAACGACCCGGAAGGTGGCGAAGTGAATTTTGACTGGACCATTCCTGCTGGTTTGAACGCCACAGTTAACGGCGGCAAGTTGATGCTTGATGCGACGCCAGTCACTGCAACTAAGACCTTTAATGTGGCGTTATCCGTCACGGATCCCGCCGGTCTTTCTGCTACTAGTATCATTGCTGTCATAGTCGAAAAAACCACTACAGGTGGTGAAACGACCTGGAAAGCGGATACTCAATACGACAAACCAGATACGGTTTTGTTCGAGGGAGATGAATACACGGCTCAGTGGTGGACTCAGGGTGATCAACCTGATATTTCCGATGTATGGGTGAAATCCTATGCAAGCGGTGTGCTTCCATGGGACCCAAATAGGGTTTACACGGCGCCGATGCAGGCAAGCTACCAAGGTAAGATATACGAAGCTAAGTGGCATGCCAAAGGTGTCGCGCCAGACCAAGGCGACCCCTGGAAACTGGCGCCTTAAGTTCAGTCAAATTGAATATAGGGGATAAGGCCAGTGCCTTGTTCCTCTCTAACTGGCTGGAACTTTAGTAACAAACTGTACTGATCCAGCTTTAACCCCAAAGTACCGACTAGAGCAACTAGGATTGAATGTCTATTTTGGTGGAAAAAATACCATTTCTGAACGCTCTATTGTTACTTAATTCGCGGAAGAAAATGATGAATTCAAAGATGATGTTGCTTGCCACGATAGTGGTAGGTGCTTGCGCCAGCGCACAGGCTTTTGCTGTGGTGCAACCAATTACTTGGGTACCGGGGGCAACCAATGTTGCCAATGGGGATGTGGTTATTTACCAAGGCAGCTGTTTTGAAGCTAAAAACAGTCCAGGTAGCTGGGAGTCGCCATCGACTAGTTCGACCTGGTTTTGGACGCCTGTGGATTGTGGTACAGGCCCAACACCAACACCAACACCAACACCAACTCCGACACCAACTCCGACACCAACTCCGACACCAACACCAACACCAACACCTACACCAACACCTACACCCGAACTGACCATTATTGAAGATGGAAATGGTGGCTACTATATTCCACGCACTGAGTTAGATGTCATTGAGACCAGGCTGACAAATACCGATGCGTTTAACTTAGTAAGGGCGGACATAGAAACGGCCGATAATGCCATCGTTGATGCAGTTGTACCATTAAATATCGGTAATCCAGAAAATGTACGCAGGGCAGAATCTGTGGTGGATGAAGCGCTATGGGGTTATTATTTCCCACTAAGAAATGAGCAGTATACCTATACTCGCTTTCTTCAGGCTATCGCGAAATTCCCCGCTTTTTGTCGCACATATACAGATGGGCGTAATTCAGACGAAATATGTAAACGCTCCATTGCTACTATGTTTGCCCACTTTGTGCAAGAGACTGGTGCTAACACGCCTCACTGGGAAACCACCAAAGGCGTGCCCGTTGAGCGGCAAGGTTTGTACTTCCTTCGTGAGCGACATAAATCAGAAGATGTTTACGATGGCACCTACAATAAGTGCACGGGTTGGCAAGGCGAGACCTGGCCATGTGCACCGGGCAAGAGTTACTTTGGCCGCGGGGCAAAACAGCTGAGCTGGAACTATAACTATGGTCCTTTCTCTCAACTGATGTACGGTGATACCAGCGTATTGTTAGACAATCCGGCCTTGGTGGCGGACACCTGGTTGAATCTGGCTTCTGCCGTATTCTTCTATATTTATCCTCAGCCCCCTAAGCCAAGTATGCTGCATGTAATCGATGGTACCTGGCAACCAAACGCGGTGGACAAAGCCGCTGGAATTGAAGCGGGATTCGGCTCTACAATCCAGATCATCAATGGTGCTTATGAATGCAGTGGCAATGGAGGACCGGAAGATAGTAGGGCACAAAATCGAATCGACTACTACAAGATGTTTGCAAACGCCTTAAATCTGGATATTACCGGAGAGAAACTGGGTTGTTCAGATATGAAAGCGTTTAGTAGTGAGGGAGCAGGTTCCCTATTGCTAACCTGGGATAAAAATGGCGACTGGAAAGCAAACTTGCCGGGTAACAAGTCTTTCGAATGTAAGCTGGTGAATTATCAATATGCATACAACGCCATGCTAAAAGGAGACTATGAAAAATGTGTCGAGCACTTCTTTAACGTAAGAGCCATAGACGAAAACGGCCAGGTCATTCCAGACGGACAATAGTCTGGCGCCGACTTAGCTAAAAATGATAGCCACTTCATGCCATGAGGTGGCTTTTTTCGAGGTTATTTAGCTCGGCTTAATTCGTAAGCGTCTAATTAACCAGAGAGGCCTTATGTAGCCTCATTTAACTTTACGTTCCAAGGTAGTAAATCACTTAGGTCATTGCCCGGATAACGTTGGGGGAGGGCTCTGAACAAGTGCTCGAAATAGTAATACGGGTTAATATCGTTAGCACGACAGGCCATCACTAGGCTATACAAATTAGCACTGGCTTTCGCTCCACTAACGGACGTCGAGAATATCCAGTTCTTCCTATTATGTTGAGCTACACATAATAGAAAGGCCTGGTTATTTAGCGATACGCCAGCAGGAGCGCAGGCGAGTGCGGTTCATTATAGCTTAATCGAAACGGCTAAAATCAATGGATTGGAGCCTTACGATTACCTGCTAAAAGTGCTCACCGCTTTACCGTATGCAGATACGGTAGAGAAGCTTGAAGCCTTGTTACCTTGGGATCTAAAAAAATCAAAAATTGAGCCTCAGGAATAAAGGCAAGTACGTCCTTCATTGAGCGCTTACCGTCTAATAACTGCTTTAGTACCAATTTTTAGCACTAGAGAGCTGCCTTTTACTTTAAGGTCTTTAACTAGTGTGACCTTATCACCTTGTTCCAAGAGCTTTCCGTTGACATCTTTTACGGTAAATGTGTCTTCTTTGGTAAGGCTTTCCGACGGGTCTCAAAAATGGTTCCATTCATGTGTACATTCAGGGCAGATAAGATGGTTTTGGTCTTGGTAAACGAATTCAGAATTACAGTTTGGACAAGGAGGAAAGGTCATACGTATAATTTCTTTAAATGAGCTTAGCGTATATGGTAATAGGTCTCTTCAGCCGTAGCGACCAAGATTCTATCGAATTTTTGCGGTTTATCTCTTGTTCCAAATTGAAAGCTTCGTCTCTGGTGTATGTTTCAGTGCTCTAGCTATGCGAATCCCTTCGGAACGGTATGGGGTCAGGTCTTGCGTTTTGCTTTTTTAGGCAAAAGACAAGATCTGACCCCGGATTCATCCCTTTGACCATAGATTAAAGCGACGAAATTCCTTACTCCAATGAGTAAAGTCTCGCGAACAGACCACTATATTCTGGTTAATGAAAAATTGTACAATGATAAGTGAACTCGGTATTAATCGAACAATTGTTCATTACCTGAGCGCTACCAAAAAGCCTGACAATGTCGAAGTGCATAGGTTTGAGTTAGCGGGACAATAACAACGACCAGGTCTGCGAGCTATTAAGGAGCTCGGGAATGCCAGATCCGCCTTGGTACATGAGCGCAAGCATAAAGCCAACTAAAACATATCGAATCAAGCTACGATAACGAGCATCGTCAATACTGTTTTGTATTTTTATACCAAATGTGAGACCTAAGACTGCAACAGCAAGCACGATGCCAAGCTCTTCGATAACAATATCATCCACTGAGTAATGGATAGACAAGATAGCCAATTGCATCAATTTCCCAAGTAAAAAACAGGCATTGGAAACGACTATGACTTGTTTTGAATGCTTAGTTACTTCCAACAGGTAGATCATCAAAATGGGCGCTATTGCATTAGTAGCTCCACCAATTAGGCCTGCCAGGCTACCCATTACAATGGCGAATAACTTCGGACTATTGGCTAGCTGATTTGAGAATCGCTTAAGTTTGTTAGAAAAAAGATAGAGGCATATCGTCGTAGCGAGTAGCAGTTTCAATAGATCTGGATTTGCTAACACAAGTAGCCAAGCCCCAAATAGGCTGCCTACCGTGGTCACAAATATTACTAGGCGGTATTCATAAATGGTACCTTTTACATTTTTACAATTCAAAAGACTAACAAGGATAATAACTAAAGATGGAATCAGAGTAAGGAGTACCGCGGTCTTTAGATCGTAAACCAAAGCCAGAATAGGTGTTGATAGCATAGGGAAACCAAAACCCAGGGCTCCATGAACACACCCTGCTAACAGAATTAAAAACATGGCTGTAATCATGAGCTCAATAGACATGAGTCCCCCTATGCAATGAGTGAATTTGGCATATTGAATCGGATCCTTTTAAGGTGCCTCTTTTTATCTTTTATTTTTGTTCTAGCGTGCAGGTATCGGCGATTATCTAGCAATAGAATTTGTCGCTCTTTTAAATTAAATTTCAGCATGTTTTGTGGAAGCGAAAGTTGCAGCTCTAACTCGGAAAGTGCTTTTATCTCATCTTTACTGCAGCAAGATCTGTCGATAATATCGTGACGGTACCTGAAGCAGTGGTTCTGGTCGATTAACGTCTCGTTGATATAATCTGTACTCTTTTGAAATTCAGCCGGAACACGCAGTCTGAACTTTCTGTTGGACAATAGGAAAAAAGTCTCATTGGAAAGGTTTTCGATTAACTTGTCTGCGCTAACTATAACACTTTCTCCCCCCCCGTACCTGTCGGCTCGCACCACATAAAGCCCGAAAAAACCAGGTGTTTCTTCTTCAAAGGCCCCGTCAGTATGAAGCGAAAATTCACTATCGCTATGTGATATGGCAAGACTCTCATTTCCTGTTTCGCCACCGACTTTAACGTCCCAGATCGTTCTCCCTCTACTGTCATGCTCATGAACGATTCCGATCTCACTAACAATGTTATTCATTACATCCGCTGCGTTATCGGAAAACTCTAAGCTAATGACCACTATTCCTTTTTTAAGTAATGCGAGCTTGTATTTGGATAAATTCGTTTCTCTGGGTGTATTGAGTTCGAAACAGCAATATTGCGGGATTCTAAGCTCAGATGCGTAGTCTGTTAAATGTAATGAAGACATGATAAATAAGCCGGTTAAAATTGGTTTGAACAAGCTAATATTAAATTATAATTATGTCAAATAGAAATGATTTTCATTTACATTTTTCTGGTTTGCTTTTAAAGTGTTGTTCGAGGTCGAAATTTAACTTCCGTACCCCCAGGTAAGAAGATTCGGAAGGGGCTTGGGGACTGCCTAGGCTTTATCAGCTCGCAGTTTTGCCCGAAACATCGAACCGAGCGCTTCCTCCAAACCTTTCATTGCTGACAGCTGGACATCCATCTTTTTTATGACTCCATTTAAGCCAAAAAGTGGCCAGCAGGCCATCTTTTAAGATACCGCATCAATAATTTTTACGACCTCAGGGAAAATAGCGAAAAGTCGTCAATACTAATGTGTTTACCTGTAGTTAGGGCATAGCTGGACTGGCGTAATGAATGATTAGCTGGTTGGGGTGTTTCGCGGGATTCTTGGCTACCCGGATTGATAAAGCCTGTCGCATGCCGAGTGACCTTTTATCCAGTGATGACCAACCTTGTGACTGAGTGCGGTTATGGCTTCCCAGGTACCAGCAGCACTGCCAAATGAGCGACTAAAGTGCTGTACTGTCATTACCCAGGATTCATGCGAGACAAGCAGGTTTTCCAATAGCTTTGGTGTCTGTTCCGGTATATAACCTGTTTTATCTTCTAGGATTGCCCGGCCTGTCCAATCGGCGAGGTAAAGGTACTCTTTAAAGTCAAACGGAATTTCTCTGTCCGTGTCACTTTTTGAGCGGCTAAAAGGCAACAAAAAATGGCTTCTTTCTGCTCCCAGGCCCGCGCACTGCTTATCATTCGCTGCCTTCCAGTCGCCAATTCGTTCATGGATTGAGGTAAATTCCTCTTCTTCCACGGAATCACACAAGCCAGCCCTGATTGGGTTTAAATCCACGTAAACCATACAGGCCAATAACGCCGTCTCGTCCATCAGTGCCTGGCTGCATCAACTTCAGCTTCACTTTTTGCTTGGCCAGTTTGCCAACGTGCAACCAGTACATGAATTGCAAACAGCTTACCCCAGCGTTCAATAACAGCCTCATCAGAAAGTTGTTTATTTCCCACTAAATCAACGCGTAAGATGACATGTAATGATTGCTCATAACAGCGTAGGCACAGACGTCTATCGAGAATAAACCAGCAAGAAAGCGGATCCGGTTTACTACCCAGGGTTTTTTGTGTTCATAAGAGCGATTAGCATATTTGTCGTAGCCACATAAGAAAGCTCGACGAACACACCTGGCGACACAGTGATAGAAGGGGGTTGATTCAGGGTGGATTAAGCGAGATCTGGCAACAGTCATAGCGCCTCCGACATACAGCAGCCATCTCTTTATTATGGACTGCCATTTTTGTTATCACAAAATTGTGGATGTCCCAGATAGTCCTTGCTTTTTATGGCTTTAGCTTGCAAATTGGCTGTTGCCATTAGTTATTTGGAACCGTTATGCATGATATGTTACCCGACTTGACCGACCTATACCCCAATCAACTAGAAATCGCTGAGCAGCTTTTTAGAGACTATGGTTGGCAGAAAATATTTTCTGGGGAAATAGTCACAGTTTCCTGTCTGAATGATAATTCTAAGGTGAAAGAACTTGCGGCAACACCTGGCCATGGCAAAGTAATGGTTGTTGACGGTCAGGGCAGTTTATCGCGTGCATTACTTGGTGACATGATTGCCCAACTGGCAGTTGAAAATGGTTGGGAGGGGTTTGTAATTAATGGATGTATTCGTGATGCTGGGGAAATGTCCACACTGCCCATTGCTGTGAAGGCTTTAAATACTCATCCGGTCAAAACCGAAAAGCTGGGTCAGGGCGAAACAAATGTGCCGGTCTCATTTGCAGGACTGACATTTATTCCCGGTCACTATATTTATGGAGATTTAAATGGCTTGGCCATCAGCCAGGATAGATTGGAATTGACTTAGTATTTGAAGATACTGGAGCAGTGAAACTTGGTTTCAGGGTAAAGCGACGTTGGTTTTTGGGCTATTTTTTCTCGCCGGTAAACCCGCACGCAGATGCGAAAATTTGGGACTGGTCAAACTTGGGTAACATATCTATCGGGTTTGTAGGAATTGAATCCATCTCAGGGATGAGATGTTAAATGCAAGGATGCGCGTTCGGCGAACCCGGTGGGCACGGGCTTCGCCCTCTTCACCTATAGAAAGGCATCTGCTCCACAGAGGTCGCTACATTGTTACCCCAGTTGCCGTTATTTGATGGGTTCCGAAAAATGCTTGGTTTGGTTCTTTATGCCTCAGTGACATGGAGAAAGTTTGTGAACTTAGTTAAACGTCAGCAAAAGCAGATAATCAAATCACTAATATATGGTAAACCTAAGTCCACAAACAGGATTTATGTCTATCTTCATGGCTCCGGGGAGTTTGGCAAAGGTCCGGAGGGACAGAGCGAATATCCAGGTTTTGCAACCTTATTAGATTCCAATGCTATTAACCTTAAGCAGCCATTTGTTATTGCGTGCGCGATGAGTGGAACACATTGGCATATTGAATCCCTTCATCGATTTCTCCAGGCAATAAGAAGTAAATTTTCCGCTAACCATATTGATCTGATCGGATACAGTCGTGGTGGGGAAGGGGTTTACGATTACCTGAAGAGTTATGATGATATCAGGTCGTCTACAGTGATAAATTCAGAAATTCCTCGTAGTTTTACCGGCAGTCATTCGCCACTGCATGTTATTCACAGCGACTCGGATCAATTTACTCCTCTCAGTGAAGTAAGAAATTTTGTTAATGGAGTGGAGAAATTTTCTTCAGAAACCACATTGACCGAATGGAAAGGGGATCATTTTTCCATTGGTGAGATAGCGAAATGGCGAGGGCTTTATCGCTGGATAGAGGCGGATAGATAGTATAAAAAGTCTGATCAAAAGGCTTGGTGGTTAGCCCTATAGTGGTCGAAAAGCGTGCTAATGTAGTCAAACTTTAACGGATAAGTCATCTTAAAAGCTCTTTATTGAACGGTATTTTGAGCAAATGTTATTGTTAGTCGACACTAGAGCATTTTGCGCCGATCTACCTATCGGCGCAAAACCAGCTCTTTATCTCCCGCTTATTGCCACTCCAGATAAAGCTCTTCTCGCCGGTTGAACATTTGAATATGTGCTTCGAGTACCTTTTTTAGGCCAGATATGGCATTTTCACTATCTGCTTCGCAGGAGATATCCAAACTATTACCTGTGACGCTCATCATACAAAGACCTATGGGAAATTCGACCCGGCCCTGAGTTTCATCCCAACTGGCTGGCACCTTACGCTTAAAATGACGGCACAACACGGTTAGGTATTTCTGCGCGTGCTCAGAATTAATTGTTGTTTTGGCTTTATACATTGCTTGTTCCATTGGTTATAAAGGCGTGTCGGCTAACACAAAAGGCTGTCCCTTAGAGCAAAATTCAACACGTCCGGCAATGCCATAGACTTGCTCCAAAATATCCGGGGTGATCACTTGGCTAGGTTGACCAGTGGCCAGCAGCCTTCCTGGGGTGAGGACAATTAATTGATCACATAACCTAAGGGCCAGGTTGATGTCATGAAGGGCTATGATGGCAATCGCCCCCGTTTCTTCGGCCAGTGCGCGTACCGCATGAATAACTTTTAGTTGCCAGCGTAGGTCCAGCGCGCTGGTGGGCTCATCCAATAGTAATAACCGGGGTTTTCTCACCAATACCTGGGCCAGGCCAACCATTTGCCGCTGTCCCCCAGACAGCTCGCTGAGCCGTTTGAATGCCAAAGTACTGATTTCCAGGAGCTGAAAAATGTTTTCTATTTCCTGCTCCATGGCGCTCTTTGCCATCAGCGGCGCCGCAGCCTTATAGGCGCTGTATACTACTTCCCATGCGAGCAAAGGAGATGGTTGGGGTAAAGATTGAGGGACATACCCCATATGCCTGACTCTTTGCTGCATGGGTAAACTGTCCAGGCGTACATCGTTGAGACATATTTCCCCTTTGCTTTTATTCAAACCAGCTAACGCTTTAAGTAAGGAGGACTTTCCTGCACCGTTCGCCCCGATTAGCGCAACCAGGCTACCGGCGGAAAATTCAGGTAGACTGATGTCGTTAAACACTGTGTACTTGCTATAAGACACAGACAGGTTATTTATGTTTAGCATCAGGCTCTCCTGTTCCTGGTGATAATAAGGGCCATAAACAGGGGAATCCCCACCAGTGAGGTGACCAAACTAACTGGTAATATGATGCCCGTTAACAGGCTTTTGCTGGCCATAGAGGCCAAAGACATAAGTAAACCGCCGGCGAGGGCACTTGCGGGCAAGAAAAAACGATGGTCTTCACCAATCAGCATGCGTGCCATATGTGGTGCGACCAAACCAATAAAGCCTATTTCTCCCACAAAAGAGATCGCTACTGCGGTTAATAGGCTTACCCTTAACATTACTTTAATCCGTAAACGCTCTACAGAGATGCCCAGCCCCTTGGCATGATCTTCACCGCAGCGTAATAAGGTTAACGCCCAGACTTGACGCATGGAAAAGGGCAGGCAGACAGCAAATACAGCAAATACGAGCAGGGCTTTATCCGTGCTGGCGCGGCCGAGGCTTCCCATGCTCCAAAATACGATTTGTGCCAGGGTGTCGCTGTCACTGAGGTAATGCAGAAAGGCAACCACGGCACTAAAAGCGAAGGAAAGCGCAATCCCAAATAGCACCAAAGTGCCTGCTTCTGCACCAAATATTCTCGCCAGAAACTGTAATAAAACAGCACATGCAATGGCACAGATAAATGCACTAATTGGCACACTGTACATGGGAGGGAAATTGAAAAAATTCAGCTCAAACAGGATGGCCAGCGCAGCCCCCATGGATGCAGCCGCCGAAATTCCTAAGGTAAACGGACTGGCCAAAGGGTTGTTCAGCGCCGTTTGCATTTCTGCTCCAGCCAACCCGAGTGCAACTCCAACGGCAATAGCCATTAGCGAATAGGGAAGGCGAACTGTATCCAGGATCACAACCTGGGTACGGGTTAGTTCGGTGTGGCCTAGCCAGTAACCTAACATCTCGTTCAAGCTCAGCGAGCTGGGACCCAAGGATAAATCTATAAAAAAGCTGATGACTAACGCAACGACCATTAGGCCGAGAAAGAGTCCCCGCAAGCGGACCAGCTTATTATACGCTTGGCTCAAACTCGTGGATGAGCTTGGTTTGAGGCGGTCCAATACGCTAATCATTTAGGCCCACCCAGTACACGCCATCAAGGGGGATGGGTGAATAGTCCTGATATAAGGTTTGTAGGGTTTGTTGAGGCTTTAAGTCAGCGAACAGCTTGGGGTGGAACCATTTGGCCATTTGCTGCACGGCAGCCACATTAAAGGGCGTGTTATAGAAGTGGTGCCAGATGGCATAGGCTTGTTTGTTTTGCACTGCCTCCAGCTCATCTACGCCGGTTACCTGAGCTGCGTGTATAAGAGACGACCTGGCGATGTTTGTTTCGACGCCAGCACCCAGCACGATGCGATTAGGCGCCTTTTTTGCGGCCTGAATTGAGCCGACGGCGGTAGCTATATATATATCCGGCTGCTCTGCCAGCAGGTATTCAAAATTCAGTACACCGGCGACGCCGGGTAATAATGGCTCGGCAATATTAGTACCGCCAGCAAAGGCGATAAATTTGCCCATCATACCGTGACTCATGGTTTCACAGCACTGATCGCTTAAACCCACCCGGCTATGTATAAAGACATTTTGACGGGTGAATTGACGGTTTTTAAGGCGGTCAGAAACCAGCGCTAATTGAGCTTGGTAAAATTCGTTAAATTGTTTCGCTTGCTGCTCTTTAGCAAATAGTTTTCCGAGCACCTGAATACTCTTTACTGTGTGTTCAAGAGGTTTAATGCGAAAATCGATAAATACCACAGTGATCCCTGCGGCTTCCAGCTGCTCTACGATACGCTTGTTTCGTGCCCCGGGACCATGTTGTCCACCAAGACCAAAAATGGCCACATCAGGTTGTAAGTCAATAGCTTGCTCTACGCTAAAGCTGTTGGCTGATTGTAAACCTATGGTTGGGATCTGATTAATCTTAGGAAATAATTTTTCATACTGGGCATAGCTGCCGGGGTCGATACGTTTGTAATTACCTAACATAGCAATGACTGGCGCAAGGGGATCTTCCGGGAAAACCACCCCCATTGCAGGCAGAAACCGGCCTTCTCCCAGGATCACTTTTTGGGCTGGTTGTTTCAGGGTAATGGTTCGGCCGGCCAAGTCTTCAAATTGGATGTTGGTAGCCAGGCTTGGTGGCGCGACGCTTATCAGTAGTGTCAGTAGAATCCATGTTACTCGGGTCTTAAGTGCTTGCATTAAGCCTCCTTGTATTTGTTCAGTTTGAGAATTCGCCCGGTTGGGCGGTAGATTGAAGCTGATTTCCCCAGTAGGCGCAGGCCAGAGGAGTTTTAAAAGAATGTCACATTGCAGATCACACAGGTGATCCGCCGGTTTAGCGTGGCGATGAGTTGTTTACCGTTTTGTTTAGCTTTGCTAGTGCTTGGTAATTCACAGGGATTGATGGTGTTAATGAAGCGGTGGCCCATTACGTTTTGATTCATTTTTTTCCCTAACACTACAAACTGTCCATAGCTACCAATAAAGAGCTATTGCCTTGATGGTATTTATTATGCGAATAGCAATAGTTACTGTTTTATTTTACCTTGCTAGATCTAAGGGGGAAATGATAAAAGATTATGGTAAATCGTCAGTTTGTTATGAGAAATCGTTATGGAAAATATGTTACCCCGGATCTCATCAGGTAAGGTGCTTGTTTCTGATCTCTCACGTAATGCCTATGAAAATGGAATTCCGTGGCGAACTCCAGATCCTGTCGGTCAGACCAGGGCTGCACTGAGGGGCAGTTTTACTCCGCCCGATTTCCAGGTTTTAAATTGCAAGCCTGTGACTGTCACGAATTGGTCGATTTTTTGGCGCAGTCTCAGGTATCCGAGTGTTTGCTGCTATGTATATTACGGGATGGTGAAGTGGATTTTTCACTAGCAGATAAGCTGGTGCGGTTGGATACCAGCTCTCATCCACAATGCCTGGCAGTTAATTAAGCCTTGGTAAACCACCGCCTCTGGCGGTGTGACTCGACTAGGCTCTGCCGTTCAGGTGTATAAGTTGGACCAAGTACGATAGGTTAAGGCTGCTGGATTCCCTCGTGCGAGGGAATGACGTTTTTTCTCAGGTAATAACGCGATCACCGTCATTACCAGCTCGACTGGTAATCCAGCGGCTTATAAGCGTAAAGGTCCGTTTTATTTATTGTTTTTTAGCCTCTTCCAGAGGCTTTCATCATACCCCCGGCTTTGCCGGTGGTTGTTGATTTGACTAAACCTGTCTCCTCCAGGCGGTATGTAGTTGCGGGACGTTATGTTCACAAAGGTCAACCTTACTATTATTCGTCAATGGCTTGAGCAGGGTTACCTTGTACTTGGTGATGACACCCAGGGGATATGGCGGTTTTTAACCCAGCATCTGGTAGTGGCGAATTGGCAGGCGACTGATGATGCTTGCAGTTTAGCTGAGCAGATCTTGGCGGTAGATCATAAGCCGGAGTGGCTGTATAAACTGTACATTGAACATTACAGGATAGCTTTGATTTAGGTCGCCGTGATGGCGATGGAATGCTAGAAAAAGTATTTAATGGTCTTTAAATTTGACTCAGGACTCGTAAGATCTGGCGGCAATGATCTATTGGCATTTACCTGTGTGGTCAGAATAATACAGTCCGTTATTTCAACCACCGTCCCTGCCGCTTTAATCGTGTTAAAACCATCCAATGATAACAGCGCGCCAATAGTGGACGAATGAGGGGCAGCCCAATTATCCATGCCAGAGGTTTTAAGCGCGGAACTCGTATCATTAGGGCTATATACGCGTCTAACTCTGAAACTATTTGCCCGTCGGCAGTTTTCACATGAAGCTCAGTTAGTGCTTTGTGTGGATCAATCCCTAGTTCTTTGAGTTCCTGCTCATGGCCGGTAATATCGAACCAACACACTTGCTCAGCATGCTCTCCCGAGATTTGTTCGTAGTTTTCACGATCTTTAACGCAGCGGGGACAGGCGGCATCGTAAAAAACCGTGATGTGCTTTTCTGAACTATTCATCCATGGACCTATTATTCAAGCGGCAACACCTCAAGCACCTTTGCTTTGCGGCTGGCCATAACTTTATTATGCCTGCCATATGTTGCTGTTGGAAAAAACATTCTCGAATAAGTGAACTGACAAGCTGGCTGTGTTGCGGTAGGAGCCTAACTTGTTCAGTGACAATTGACAGTGCAGGCTTCGGAAAAGTTGAGGGGGAATTGGAGGCAGCAAAAATTGAAAATTTGGGGCTCCCACGATCGAAATGGTGGGAGCCCCCAATTTTCCAATAGTTAAAGTCACGTCTGTTTGTGGAAGTAAATACTTTGACTATGCCAATCACCCCAAACCTCAGATAAACTAGCAAAAATCAATTGTTTAGTTAGGATAACCAAATGATCACGCTCCATCATTTAGAAAACTCACGCTCCATCCGTATTTTGTGGTTACTCGAAGAGCTAGGTATAGAGTTCAAACTCGAACATTTTGGCCGTGATAGAACAACGGATATTGCTAAGGAAGAATTCAAATCCTTACATGTACTTGGTAAAGCGCCGTTGATTACTGATGGAGAGCTGGTAATTGCTGAGTCGGGGGCAATAATCGAGTACATTCTTGATAGCTATGGAAATGGGAAGCTCAGACCTCAAATCGGTACCAGCGAGCGAATTAAGTACAACTATTGGATGCATGCAGCCGAGGGTAGCCTGATGAATCTCAACACGTTGGCGCTGATACTGAATCGTATGGATGCCAAATCCCCATTAATTATTAAGCCTATTATCAAAGCCGTTACGCGCAAAGTACGTGAGGGTTATCTTAACGCTAATATGACAAAGCTTCTTGCCCACATGGAGGCTGAGCTAGAAGCCGATAAATGGTTTTCAGGTACCGAATTTACCGCGGCGGATATTCAAATGGGTTATGTAATGCTGGCATTAGAGGTTCGTGGTGGTATGAACTCTAGCCACGTTAATTGCAAGCGCTGGATTAGACAAATGAACGAACGTCCAGCGTTTCAGACAGCAATGGAGAAAAATGGCCCCCTGGTTTTATTAGAGTCATAGCGTGTAAGCAAGACTAACCTAGCACTCTTGAGCTAACGCGGCATGAATAGGAGAAATGATGACTAGTTAGTGTCCATCCTGAAACGTCGATTCTGTCATTCCCTCGTACGTGGTGGTCCGACACTCGGTCCAGCGGCTTAACCGCGATCACGGAGCAGGCTAAAAGTTACTGGACCGAGATGTTGGACCATACCAGGTAAGCTGACAATGACTGAGTTCGTTGTGATAGTGGTAACTAACTCAAATCCAATATTCAACGATAAGTCTTGTGCGCTAAAAATACGACTAAAGAATAAATTTATGAGTTTCAGGATGGGCACTAGTTAGCAATATCTGTCAGGTAAGAGAAATGCTCCAGATAGATAATGTTCAGCGTTCAGGAGGTCATTGCGACAGTTTGTGTAAATAGCGATAGAACGGAAAAATGACAACGAGAAATGAGAATTGCCAAGAAAGAACGAATCAAATTTGCGATTACATTTATGAACACCTTAATGATGATCTATCGGTTGATCAGCTCAGCACGGTAGCCTGCTTTTCCAGATATCATTTTCACCGTCAGTTTACCGACTATATGGGTATAGGCGTTTTTAAATTTATCCAATTGTTACGTTTAAAGCGTGCTTCGTATCAGCTCTTTTTTCAGCGGGACACTCGGATCATCGATATTGCGCTTGATGCTAAGTTTGAATACCCAGAATCGTTCGCCAGGGCATTTAAAAAAGAGTTTGGTCAATCGCCTTCTGAATTTCGCCATCGACCAAATTGGTTGAGCTGGAGCCAGAAGTATAACCACCGCGATAAAGTGCTGGAGGAAAAAATGAACATTGAGATCGTTAATTTCGTCGAAACAAAAATAGCCGTCTATGAGCACAGGGCTGCACCTCAGCTCATTAATGAATCCACGAATAAATTTATATAATGGAGAAAAATATCTGGGTTTTCTCCTGTTTCCAAGAGTAAGACCTATGGCCTTATTTATGATGATCCTAAAAACTGTAGTCCCGAGGATTTTCGTTTTGATATTTGTGGCGAGGTTAACAAGAATATCCTCGAGAATGAATTTGGTATCATCAATAAAACCATTCCTTCAGGTCGATGTGCTGTCGTCCGCCATTTAGGGCCCCACAATGGCCTTGACGCAAAAGTGTTGTACCTATATGGCCAGTGGCTACCTGGAAGCGAGGAAGAGCTAAGGGACTTTCCGTGTTTTTTCCACTATATAAACTTCTTTCCAGAAGTTGCTGAACATAAGCTAATTACTGATATTTATGTTCCGTTAAAATAGCCAGTAAAAAGAGCCAGTGAAAAGAGTCTACTAAGGGCCCCACATCTGTTATAGAAAGGAATGGCCTAATCACCACTAAGGAAATGGAGTGGCTTTGAGTTGGGGTAAGTGAGGGTAGCCCGTTACCAAAACGCAGACCATAGAAATGGAGGGTTTGCGAGAACGGTTTGGTGTCCACCAAGAGAAAAAAAGACATCACCGCCATAATTAGCAGTAAACCTAGCGTTGATGATGGAAATTCATTCGAGTATCGTTGATAGCTTCTGTTTTCGCTATAGCCAGCATAACCAAAGCGACTTAAATTAAATGCCAGATCCCGATGCCCTTAGTCAGTTTATAAGTAACCTCTCTCCAAAGTGTGAAGTTTTTGCTCAAGTGAAGTTATGCGCTCCTTGGGGAATTGAAGAAAGTCAGTTGGATTGCTGTAGTTTTAGCTATTTGCGGGAGGGCCGATGCTTGTTAGAAATTCCGGGACAGGCCCCTTTACCTTTACAACCGGGGCAGCTTTTATTACTGCCTTATGGTTCGCCGCATCGTCTTATGAGTGAGACTGGCGTTGACTTTGAACAGGCTTCAGTATTATTTTCCGGTAAATCTCGCGAAAAGTTGGAATCTATGACTGTGGGAGGCAGCGGTGCTGCTTGCCAGTTGATGTGTGGTAGTTTGGTCTTCTCCCCAATCCAACACTGGGGCCGTGATGCTCTAATGGGTGGATTGCCTGAAGTAATGGTTCTGGACGCACATCCACAAAGCCGTTTAGGCCAGTTGCTCTTGTGGATTTACCAGGAGAATAGACTAGAGAAGCCTGGCAGTGTGCTAGCGGTTCAGCGCTTACTAGAGCTGCTATTACTCGAAGTATTACGTGGTTTGGATAAGTTTGATTTACCCCCGGGGTGGCTGGCTGGATTGAGCGACCGTTGTTTGGCGCCTGTCATTCTGGCTATTCAACAAAACGTAGCAAAAGACTGGACGATTGAAGAGCTGGCCAGTATTGCGGCTTTATCTCGCTCATCCTTTTCCTCGCGATTCAAAATCTTAACAGGCAGCTCACCACTGAATTTTGTTCGGCAATGGCGTTGCCTGGTAGCGGCGCAATTGCTGGTTTCTGGGCATGAACCTGTTCAGCAGGTAGCCAGGCAATGTGGTTTTCAATCAAGCGACGTGATGATCCGAAATTTTCGGAAGTTTCATCAAACGACACCGAAGCAATATCGGCTAAGATTCCAATCTCGGCCCCTTGAGTACGCTTAAATGTGGGAAGACAATATAGTTTGCTCATTCATAATAAAGAGTGCTCTTATTTGCGCGGCTTTGCCGCCTAAAGTGTGCAAGTCATAAAATGTGCCAGGATGGATTTCGGATAACCTCACTTAAGCGGAGAAGAGCCCCTCACGTATCGCGAGTTGCGAAGTCCATTTTTGGGTATATTAACCAGATTCGTTCTCTTCCTCATAGCACGAACTAATAAAGCAAGCTTCTGTCTAGAGAAGGCTGGCCGATTCAAATATCACAAACAGTGACCGAATTATTAAAGTTAGATCTTAGTCAATGCTATGTATTAGCTTGTCATTTTTAACGACTTGATTTATTTGATGGAAATGGATATCGTTATCAATTGTGACTAATAAGTTACAATAAAATGACATTTATTTAACAAATGTAAGGGATTAACACTATGCAAAATAAAGTTAGCCGTGCAATGGCCAAGCGCTCATTTACAACCTCCGCCGAAACCGGTAACAAAAAATGCTTGCAGCAAATAAAATTGCCGAAAGATAAAAAGGCGTTTTGCGGCGTTTTATGCATGCCTAGGTAGAACGGCTCATATAACCTCCCCTCTCTAAGGGAAGCGTTAGACTTACAGGTACAGGAGGAAGGACCAGCTCCTGTACTTTGTTCACCAGGAAATATAGCAGGAAGAAATATGCCAATAGTTGACATAGTAGTAGAGGGTGCTGAGCAGGATATTCATTTGCCATTAAATATCCAAGGAGTGAATAGAATAACGGGTCTGCAGGAAGTCAAAAGTTACATATTTAACATGGATATGTCGATGATTTTCACCAAAATGACAAATCAAGAATCTGCTGGTGAACTGGGGCTGCTATGGGAGGAGGAGGATGCAGAGTTTGCCATTAATCAGTACCGGCAATATCTATATATACTAAAAAAGTACCCTAAGAAAAATAGCTCTCCAACATTAGCAATTGATGCGGTTTGGCACAATCATATTTTAGACACCCGTATGTATGTACAAGACTGCCAAGCTATATTCGGCTCATACCTTCATCACTACCCTTACTTTGGTTCTCGAGGTGAGGAGGACCGGAGGCAGCTCAAGCTAGCGTTTGAAAATACCAAGCAATTGTTTAAAAAGGAGTTCAATGTAGATATATGAAGAAATGATATTCCTAAGCATGGGTTCAAATTCAGAAATGTTTATATAGGCGCTGTGAGCAACTTCTGTTGGTAATGGCGAGTAAGCTAAACTGAAAGTAACCAATTATTTGTTTTCAACAAAATAACTTAACCTGTTTATTTTTTTGGCTCACTCCTTTCCCCAAAATGTAGCTAGTGCCCGTCCTGAAACACACACATTCGTTCTTCAGTCATATTCATAAAATGCGAAGCTTGCCGTTTCGCAAAGGCCTAAAGTTAGTCACTACTATCTCAGAGATCCCCGTCATTGTCATCTTGCCTGGCAATCCAGTGACTTTTAGCGTGCTCCGTGATCGCGGTTAAGCCACTGGGTTTCCTCGTACAAGGGAATGACAGAATCGAAGTTTCAGGATGGGCACTAGCTATGATTCGTCTTCCAATAAGCCGTGTGGGTAACCCGAGCCTGGGTCATATTCAAAGGTTTAATTTAAAACGGCTTACAAGACTAATATGTCAACACTATGACCAAGCGAGCCAGTGGGTGCCGAAAACGGGAGGAGAAGGTGGAGTAGCTGCTTCTGCGTTGGTATTGAGATTCCCCATATTTTTACTAATTCAAGCCTCGTGAGCTAGAACTACGCTCTAACTCACGCGATGACATCCCACTCTTGGTTATAGGCTGGCCAAACTGGTCGATTCAGGCAAGAGCGAGTTTCTTATTGATGCGGCCTGTTTCCCTGGCTCCTCTGGTTCTCTTGTATTTCTAGCAAATATTGGTAGTTTTGGAGATGCTAGTGGTTCATTAGTTGGAGGTACTAGATTTGCACTTTTGGGTACTCTTTACGCTGGCCCACAACATACAGCAACGGGAGAAGTAATTACCGTGAAAGTACCAACTGACACGAAACATTGTCAGTTGTTAAGATCTTGCCATATCGTCCCCTCTGCCTGTTAGTCAGTGAGCTCAGCAAATCCACTTTGTCTGGTCACTTCACCTGTTTTAGCTCGTCAGCCCAAACACCACACGGTGGCCAATGCACATAAAAAATAGATCTAATGCTTGTTGACATTGCGGGCAGCAAATCGGCTTTTTACTTGTGATTGAATCGACCTGCCTTCTCTAAGTGCATAAGCAAAAGTTCACCAAGGCTTAAATCAACCTACCAATCTAGGCAGGCCATGCAGTTCTAGGCGAATTAGTATATTTACAATGATTAAAATACATACATAATATTGAAAAATTTATACTCACCCACTTAGGAAGAAATTAGCTTTACACTTTCGCCTGTAACACGGACGTGATTGCCTACAGCGTCTGAGCGGATTAGAAAATATCTTGTAAACCACTAGTTAGTAAGTGGACAATTGTTCCTGGTGATTGCTCGCTGTGGGCGAAAACCGACCATTTAGCAATCACTCGTTGCGTAGCATAAGATAATGCCGCGGAATGCAGGTTTAATACTTAGTATGTGGCTTTATTACTCTCTCACAGTAGTTGGATAGTTCATTTTTAACTTATTTGTAACTATTCAGCTGACTAAAAACCCCGCAATAAATGAATTATTTTTTTCAAAACTTCTTGACACGGTTTTGACTGATTTAGTGCATTTTCATGCGTCACTGTAATGAGCGCTTGTAAGCAACGATTAACTTAACCACAAGAGCGCCAAAGGCACGGGAGCCCAGCAAGGATAGCACCCCCGGCACAGAAAAATACAACGACTTAGATTTGCTTACAGAAGCAAAAAATTGCCAAAAAAAACAGAGGGTATAATAGCCCCATGAATAAGCATACAAATACAGCAACGTTGATACCCGAGTCATTGGATGTCAACGCCACCATTGAGCAAGTAGAAAACGCCTTGAAAAATGACAAGGCCGCATCTCCTGCTTTAGTGGCTGCCGTACAAATGATGTTGCTGCTGGTCAAGCTATTGTTTGGCCGCCTGTCTCTTAATAGCCGAAATAGCAGCAAGCCGCCCTCGCAAGACCCCAACCGCCCTAAAGAAGGGCGAAAGAAAAGTGACAATAAACAAGGTGGGCAAAAAGGCCGCGAGGGCAAGACGCTCAAGCCAGTCGATGATCCGGACGAAATTATTCAGGTTCCGGTCAACCGGGATAGCTTGCCGCCAGGGCAGTACCATGACGTAGGCTATGACCGTCGCCAGGTATTTGATATCCAAATTTCCCGCTGGGTTAAAGAATACCGGGCACAAATTCTGGAAGACGCGCAGGGCAACCGGTTTACCGCTGATTTCCCTGCTGACGTGGACAGGGCGGCTAAGTATGGTGCATCGGTTAAGGCGAACGCCGTCTATATGTCAGTGTACCAACTCATTCCTTATGACCGGGTGCAGCAGCATTTTGATGAAATGTTTGGCATCTCCTTGAGTACCGGCTCACTGTTCAACTTTAACAAGCTGGCTTACCACATGCTGGCTGACTTTGAAACGCTGGCCAAGCTCGAACTCATCAATGGCGGGTTAATTCACGCGGACGAGACGGGTATTAATGTCGGCGGCAAGCGCATCTGGCTTCATAATGCATCGAACGGAGAGTGGACCTGGTTTGAGCCTCACGCAAAACGCGGTAAGGAGGCAATGGATGAAATAGGCATACTGCCTCAGTTCGCCGGGACACTCTGCCATGACCACTGGAAACCTTATTACCGCTATACGCAAGTGTTCCACAGTTTGTGCAATGCCCATCACCTGCGGGAACTTACCCGCGCCTATGAGCAAGACGGGCAAGAGTGGGCTAATGGGATGTATGAACGGCTCATTGAAATCAATGATGCAGTAAATGATGCCGGTGGCCAGCTTGATAACGATACTGCGTTACAGTGGCGGAAAAAGTATCAGAGTTTGCTCGATAACCCCCTGTGTCAGGATAGTTGTCGCCTCTAATTTTCAGTTAGAGGTAGCAAAAAATGAACAAAAGATATACAAAGTCATTTAAAATACAAGCAGTGGAAAAAGCGCTTAATCGCCCTGCAGAGTCCAGCTTAAAAGAAGTGGCTGAGTCTTTAGGCGTCGGTTATTCAACATTAGGTAAGTGGATTGTACAGTCCAGAGAGCAAGTATTTGAAATGGGTTTTACTGATAAAACTGGCATTATGACAAAAGAAAAAAGACCACAAGATTGGAGTTTAGAGGAAAGGCTTAACATGGTCATTACTTGCGCCTCGCTGGGTGGTGAGGCCATCAGTGAGCTATGCCGTGAACAAGGCTTATATCCCCACCATATTAAACAGTGGAAACTTGATTTTACTCATGGCAATGCAGCTAATAGTAAAGCGACGAGTCGCTCGGAAATAAAAGGCCTTAAGCATGAAAATAAGGCATTAAAAAAGGAGCTGAACCGAAAAGACAAAGCGCTGGCCGAGACCGCTGCGTTATTAGTGCTCCAAAAAAAAGTCAATGCGATCTGGGGAAGCGACGAGGACGACTCACAATGAGTTCAGAACGAACGGAAATCATGAGCCTGATAAATCAGGCATGTGATTCTGGTGCCAGACAATCAAAAGCCTGTGAAATCATAGGGGTTAGCGCAAAAACCTTGCAGCGTTGGAACCAGCCAGGCAATGAGCAAGATGGGCGGATAGAAGCCTACCGTGAACCAAAAAATAAGCTAACAGAATTGGAGCGCCAGCGTATCATTAAGCTTGTTAATGAGCCTGAGTATGCGAAATTACCACCGAACAAAATCGTACCGAAGCTTGTCGATAAAGGGCTATATATTGCCTCAGAGTCAACGTTCTATCGGGTGATGAAGGTACACAATCAGCTAAATCACCGAGACAAGAGTAAGCCAGTCAGGAAAATACATAAACCTAAAGCCCTGACAGCGACAGAGCCCAATCAAATTTACACTTGGGATATCACCTACTTACCCACTGTTGTTAAAGGGATATTTTTATATCTGTACTTGGTGATGGATATTTACAGTCGAAAAATCGTTGGCTGGCAGGTATACGAAGAGGAATCGAGTGCATTAGCAGCAGATCTTATGACTGATATCTGTCAGCGGGAAGGTGTTAAGCGTAACCAGGTGACGCTGCACTCGGACAATGGGAGCCCAATGAAAGGCGCTACGATGCTGGCGACCTTGCAGCAACTGGGTGTTATTCCCTCGTTTAGCCGACCTTCGGTGAGTAATGATAACCCCTATTCAGAATCCCTATTTCGTACGTTGAAATACCGACCAGAATACCCAGAGCGGCCCTTTAATGATCTACAAGCGGCGCGAAGCTGGGTATGCGGGTTTGTTGAATGGTATAACCATGAACATTTACATAGCGGAGTCAAATTTGTTACGCCGCAGCAGCGTCACACAGGTGAAGATGTACACATATTGGCTAAACGAAAACAGGTATACCAAGCAGCAAAATCAAAAAATCCAAGCCGCTGGAGTGGTGAAATCAAAAACTGGGATCTGATAACGGAGGTTCACCTTAACCCGGAAAAGAGCAAGACAGAAATTGAGAAAGGTAAGGCGGCATAATTTTGAACTTTAGGCGACAACTACCTTGAAAAACGCCGATAAGGCGGAGCGGGAGTGCCCGCCCCCGGCGGAGCCGCAAACGGGCAAGAAGAAAAAGGGGCGGGTCGCCCGCAGCAAGGCCAGAAACTTACTGGAGCGGCTCAGGGATTTTGAGGATGATGTGCTGAGATTCATGGATAATCCAGAGGTTCCCTTCACCAACAACCAAGGAGAGAGGGATATCAGAATGGCAAAGGTGCAGCAAAAAATCTCTGGCTGTTTCCGCTCCATGGAGGGAGCCAAGGTCTTTTGCCGGGTTCGCAGTTATATATCAACGTGCCAGAAAAATAATGTCGGTGTCGGGCAGGCGCTGGAGTGCCTGTTTGCCGGAAAGTGGCCAGACTTCATTCAGGAAAAATTGAATAATATTCCGCCAGCTGAATAGTTACACTTATTTAACAATAAGAACACAGTCCGTTTAAGAGAGATGCCATTATCTACCAGGAGCTGTTCATAAAAAGCGTAGGGGCACATGGCCCCATTAGTTGGTTACGCGGTTTGCAGCTTGGTGGCTCGTTTGTCCAGAGAGCCACTTAGCCGGGTGAGTAGCAAGGCAAAGATAACGACAATTGCGCCAACCCAGGGCGTATGGATGAGGCCGGCTCGGTCGACAATCAAACCACCTCCCCAGGCACCCAGAGCGATTCCTATATTAAAAGCAGCTATATTAAGGCCTGATGCGACATCAACGGCATCTGGAGTATGTTTTTCTGCCAGTTTTACTACATACACCTGAAGTCCGGGGACGTTGCCGAATGCAAAGGCACCCCAAACCAAAATAGTGAAAACTGCAGCAATGGGGTTGCTTGCTGTAATGCTGAAAGCAACCAGTACAATTGCCAGACCTGCAAAAATGAAGCTAAGTGCTTTTATAGGTCCCAATTTATCAGCCATTTTTCCGCCCCAGATGTTTCCAGCAGCAACGGAGACCCCGTATACCAGCAAGACGATACTGATAGCATTAGACCCTAAGCCGGTAATTTGTTCCAGAATAGGGGCCAGGTATGTAAAGGCAATAAATGTACCACCGTAACCAATTGCGGTAATGGCGTAGACGAGTAACAAGCGAGGCTGAGTAAGCACTTTAAGCTGTGCGGACATTTTTGCCGGAGCTGATTGCTTTAAGTTATTGGGGATCAGCTTTGCACTGCCTAACAATGCGATCAAGCCCAGCAGCGAGACTACTAAAAAGGTCGTACTCCAGCCAAATGTTTGTCCGATAAATGTGCCTAATGGCACTCCCGTAACCAGCGCTACGGTAAGACCGGTGAACATAATAGCAATTGCACTGGCGGCTTTGTCCTTAGGCACCAGACTCGTCGCTATTGTTGTACCAATCGAAAAGAATACACCGTGAGCTAACCCGGTCAGTATTCGTGCAGCAATGAGGGTGGCGTAATTTGGGGCCTGCCAGGCAAGTAGGTTACCCAGTACGAATAGCGCCATCAGGCTTAACAGCACGGCTTTTCTATTCCACCTACCGGTGAGAGCGGTTAGTACGGGGGCGCCTACAGCGACCCCTAGCGCGTAAAGGCTAACCAGTAGTCCGGCAGAAGGAAGTGATACGCCGAGATCTTGCGCAATGGTGGGGATCAAACCCACGATAACAAACTCTGTGGTACCGATTGCGAAAGCGCTTAGCGTGAGCGCGAATAGAGCGAGTGGCATGCAGTTCTCCGTCATATAATTTTGGTTTTGCGTTGACGGTGGATTATTCAGGATTATACTTTTGCGATAAATGGTGATTATGTGAAAAGACTTTTGTGGATATTGCAATAAAAACGCGTTCTGATGATCTTGAGTTGCTGTTAACCGTGGTGGATAGTGGCGGTTTTACAGCTGCGGCTGATGTGCTGGGGATCCAGGTAGCCCGGGTTTCCCGAGCCGTCAGCCGAGTAGAGCAACAACTGAATATGACGATTTTGATCCGTACGACTCGGCGACTCGAGTTAACGGAAGAAGGCAGGCAATTTATCGAGTCCATACGAGTCGGACTGCATTATATTCAGCAGGCAGAAGAAGAGGTTATTTCACACTCTAAGCTGCCAAGGGGTCGGCTAAGGGTAGATGCTGCCAGTCCATTTCTATTGCATCAGTTAGTGCCGCATATATCGGCGTTTCATCAATCCTACCCAGATATTGAATTAGAGCTCAATTCACATGAAGGGATAGTTGATCTGATTGAGCATAGAACCGATGTTGCTATTCGTGTAGGAAAACTGAGTGACTCGAGCTTGCACGCGAGAGTCCTGGGGAAGAGTCCGCTGTATATTGTGGCGTCTCCGGAATACCTGTCCCGACAGGGAATACCGCAACAAGCTGCCGATCTGATGAGTCATGAATTAATTGGTTTTGTTGGGCCTAAGTCATTAAACAAGTGGCCCCTAAATGGAATAAATGAGATCCGCGGCAAGATGACCTCGAGCAACGGCGAGGTCGTTCGTCAGCTAGTGCTGGAAGGTACTGGGATAGCTTGTATGTCTGGGTTTATGGTCAAACAAGATATAAAAGCCGGACGGTTAGTTGCCTTGCTGGAAGCGGATAAAAGCCAGAACACAGAGAGGGAGCAGGTGAGTGCGGTATATTATAAAACATCGGCTATTGCCAGAAGAGTCACAGCATTTCTCGACTTCATTCAGCCAAGGTTAACCCTTTAACCACACAAGTCAGCCCCATTCCGGTGTATCATGGCGGTAATACAGAACTCGGTATTATGGTGAAAGATGAGTACTGCCGTTTGAGGCGGATTTTAATATGGGCTTAGAAGTAAAATAGAAATCCAGGCAAGCTCTCAACGAGCTCAGTTGTAAAAGAGCATGCTCTGTGGATATTGCATTCCTCACTCATATCGACTTTCTGCCGGAGAATAATGAATGTCCAAGTGTTCAAAAATAAGTAAAAAAAATTTATTAAAACCAACAAACTCTTATAGCTATTGGGTGATGATTTAATGCCGCTAAAGATAGATTACCGCCCCTGCCAAGGATATATAGCTGACACAAATGCGTACTCGACTATTACGCCTCCAGCTCCACTAAGCTACTGCATTCAGAGCTTCTGGCAACTAAATGTACCTGAAGGGAATCATTTTTATCGCAGCATGCCAGATAATTGTGTTGACTGGATTATAAATCTGAACAGCCCTGAAGAAATTTATATTGTTACTCCATTTACCTCTTCCATCGTATTTGAATTGAATGGTCCAGCATCATATTTTGGTATTCGATTCCATATGCTAGGAGATCAATGTTTGGTCCCTTCCCCGATAGGGGAGTGGAGTAGCACTGATAACACTCAAAAAGCCGATATGCTCCCGGACTCTGTATTGCGTGTCGTACTTGAGTGCATGGGTAACCCCCTTCGATTCGAGGAGCGCTGTAAATCTTTAACAGCAATACTGCTTAATGAAATGAAATACCCAGATATCGATTCTAGACTGGCTCGCTATATCCACTATTCCTATCACAATATCTCTTCCAGCTTTGATTTGTCGGATAAGAAGTGCTCCGAATTTGGCCTGTCTGCTCGTCAGCTTCGTCGGCTGACTCAACATCATCTGGGGTTATCCCCCCGGGAGTTTACCCGAGTGCTCCGCTTCCAAAGCACACTCCAGTATATGAAGGCAATGAGTTGTAAAGTGCCTTGGACTGAGCACTATTATGATCAGCCGCACTTTATCCGTGAGTTCAAACGTTTATCAGGGGTCACACCCACAGAGTTTGATAATCTGTCCGTTTTGTACAATAGCTAGCGCCCATCCTGAAACTCACATATTCGTTCTTCAGTTATATTTTTAGATTGCGATACTTGTCGTTTCCCAAAGGCTTAAAGTTAGTCACTACTATCTCAGCGGTCCCTGTCATTGTCAGCTTGCCTGGTATGGTCCGACATCTCGGTCTAGTGACTTTTAGCGTGCTCCGTGATCGCGGTTAAGCCACTGGATTCCGAGTGTCGGACCATCCAGATGTCGGACCACCACGTGCGAGGGAATGACAGAATCGGCGTTTCAGGATGGGTACTAGCTTGTTGCGTTAATTGCAGGTGCTGACAACCACAAAATCAACATATTGTGGGAGTCAGTTAAATGATAGAAATTCAAGCCATGTTCCCTGTAATGGTGACGGCCAAGCTAGATGCTGTTAAAGACTTGCTAAGGATGTTGAGCCTGTTCAGTAGCTAATTTGGATCAAACTATATTGATCACCATTAGGAAATTACTGAGACATATTTTGCTGAGCTGCCAACCATTGTCTTGGAGATTGGCCAGAACTTCGACGAAAAGCGCGTGCAAAGCCGGAGCTATTGCTATAACCCACGGCTTCTGCCACCCAGGTAAGAGGTTTTCCTTTTCTCATCATGCCTTGTGCCAGACCAATTCGCCAATCTAATATATAGTCTCCAGGTGTCACCCCAACCACAGTTTTAAAGGTTTCAATAAAGACGGTTCGCGACATCATTGCCTCTTGTGCCAACGCCTCCATGGAATGAGTCGCGACGGGTTCACTGTGAATTGTATTGAGAACAGCTGCCAGTCGAGGGTGGGAGAGTCCGGCTAACATTCCGCCGTGGACTGTATTGCGCTCAATAAGAGTTCTCAATAGCAAAGCCAATAACACTTCGCTCAAACGATCCATTATAAATTGTTTACCTGCCTTTTCTGAAAATGCCTCCGCAAACAGGCTTTCAACTACGGCAAACAGCACAGGACAAGCAGAAAGGGGGATTGCCATAACGGATGGTAATGCCATTGCCATGGGGTTATTTGGCCCTGTTCCATAGTGAACAGTAGCGCAAACCATCTCAGCTCCAACCTGGCTATCCGCCCTTAACGAGTGGGCTGACGGACGTGGTATAAAAATTAATGTCGGCTCTGTTAGCTGGACGCTTTCCCGTTCACTGTTGACTAAGGTTAGCTCGCCACTTCGCAGCAAATGAAGGTGTCCGGCAGAGTTATTGGGATCATCAAATTGGGACAGCCCGCACAGATGACCGGTATAAAACACCCCGGCGGTGATAGAAAAACGCTGCATGATGTAAGAAAGGTTATCCATTTTGAAAACTCCGTACTATCTGTATTAAAACCAAGACTATCGCATCCCAATAGACCGGAGGTTAGGTCTAAAGTTTACACAGCTAACGAATAGCCTTAACAAACAGAGGAAAACATGATGTCAAAACTAACTTCTACACTACGTGCACTATCCATCGCTACCGCATTGAGTCTATCCACAGGAGTCATTGCGGCAGATATCGATGCTAATGCTGATGGCAATGATCTTGCCATCAAGGGTTATGACCCGGTTGCTTACTTTACTGATAGCAAGGCAGTTAAAGGAAAGGCTGATTTTAGCGCTACATATAAAAATGCGATTTACCACTTTTCCAATGAGAAAAACCGCGACGAATTTCGAGCAAATCCTGTTGCTTATGCTCCTCAATATGGTGGCTATTGTGCATTTGGTGTTGCCATGGAGAAGAAGTTCGATACAGATCCATTAGCGTGGAAGATTGTTGATGAAAAACTGTATCTAAACCTGGATAAATCAGTACAAAAGCGTTGGTTGTCGGACACAAGTGGTTATATCACCACAGCCAATACTAGCTGGACAGAAATTAAAGGGGTTGCAGTCGACAAGCTGTAAATATGTTATTCATCGGCTAGTTAAGCGGCATGTATAAGCCATGTGATAATCAGGGTATGAAAAATCAATGTTGTGCCCTGATTATTGGACCCTACTCAGGTTATTAGTCATGTGGTTTGGCTGCACTACAGGTTTACACGCAGCGAAAGTGGTGGCGAAGAGCTGAAGAGTTATAGGTAAAATTAACCAAGTAACGTTTAGTTATAACTATTTGTAGCGGCTCGACTTTATAAATCAGTGGGCTTGATTACATCTGCACGTTTCGGCTGACATTATTTTCCAATATAACCTCTTGGCTAGGTTCCCGTATATCCCCGTTGGTTTTGGGTGAGGCTAGCCCTAGTCAGTTCTCAGCCTTTCAAATTGCCTGGCATAGTATAAAGAGGCATATCAAAAGCCTCTTTCTACTAAGGTTTAAAACCAGGCACGGATACCGGCGATCCATTGCAGGTCACTCGGGTTATCCGCAATAGCGGCGGTGTTTCCCAGCTTCCTCTCCCAATTAATGCCTACGTAAGGGGCAAACTCTCTGACCACCTCAAAGCGTAGTCTCAGGCCCAGCGCCATATCAGAAAAGCCCGCTTTTATTCCCTGCTTAATATCATCTTTACCATAGGCATTCAGCTCAAGCTCCGGTGACAGCACCCACTGCTGGGTCAGCATTAATTCGTATTCCAGTTCCAAGCGGGCCGCCGAACGCCCTTGTTTCCCCAGGTAAAGGCTACCATCGACTTCTATAAAGTAAGGGGCAAGCCCTTGAAAGCCTAGGGCCAACCATTGCCTGTTTGGTGTTGGTTGCAGGTCGCCGCGCCAACCTACCTGCATATCCCAGAAAGGGGAGGCGGCCCGGCTATATAACAACTGTAACTCGAGGTCCTTCTCGTCGCTGTCGCTATACTCACCCTCCATTTTTAACCAAAGTTTGTCGAGATCTTTACCGACCCAAGCTTGGGCCACCAGGGCAAGCGGATTTTCCTGCTCACCGTAGCGGTACTCCAGTTGATCTAACATCACTTTTGTCAGCATAGGGTCGTCTTCCACTATGGCGATAGCGCTCTGAGAAAAACCAAGGCCGCACAGCATGGCGACTGGCAGTACAAATTTGACCGTGCTCATACCGTCCGCCCCTTGCTTACCCTGACTTCTCGGAACATTCCCGGCATGTGATATAACAAATGGCAGTGGTAGGCCCAGCGGCCTAATGCATCGGCGGTGACCAGGTAACTCACCTGGCTGCCCGGCTGCACCAAAATAGTATGCTTGCGCGGCAGCTTGTTTCCATCACCCGTCTCCAGTTCGCTCCACATACCGTGCAGGTGGATAGGATGATTCATCATAGTGTCATTCACCAGAATCAACCTGACCCGTTCGCCATAGTTAAGCTGGAGTGGCTCGGCATCGGCAAACTTGACGCCATTTATGGACCACATATAGCGGCTCATATTTCCGGTCAGGTGTAAGGCGATTTCTCTTTCAGGCTCTCTGAGGTCCAGGGAATGGTGCAAATTGAACAGGTCGGCATAAGTCAGCACTCGGCGACCATTATTACGTAGGCCGATACCGGGATCGTCCAAGTTGGTCTTAGGCGCCGCCGCTCGCATATCCACATGGGGACCAAGTTCGGTAGCTATGTGTTCTACCGGTGCGCGACTTCCTTGGCCGGCTTTAGCCAGAGCTGATCTTTCCATCGCCGGCATATCATGGCCCATACTGCTGTGGTCCATGCCAGGCATCTCATGCTCCATATTGCCCTGGTCCATACCTTTCATAGCCGACATATCCATGCCTTTTTCGCTATGGTCCATACCTTTCATAGCCGACATATCCATGCCTTTTTCGCTATGGTCCATACCTTTCATAGCCGACATATCCATGCCCATTTCGCTATAGCCCAACCTGGGAACGGGATCCAAGGGTGGGGGTGACATGCTCAGCGTCATATTCGGGGTTAAGGTTCCCCGGGCAAAGCCGGTGCGATCTATGCTCTGGGCAAACACGCTATAGGCACTATCGGCATCCGGCTCCACAATAACGTCGAAGGTTTCCGCTACACCAATTCGGAATTCGTCCACCGTAACGGGTTCAATGTATTGACCATCGGACGCCACCACCGTCATTTTCAAGCCTTCAATGCGGATATCAAACAGTGTCATGGCCGAGCTATTGATAAAGCGTAACAGGACTTTCTCTCCTTTTTTGAAAAGGCCTTTCCAACCTTCAGCAGGTGTTTGTCCGTTCATCAGAAAGGTATAGGTGTAGCCGGTCACATCGGATAAGTCACGGTCACTCATGCGCATGCTGTTCCACATGAATCGGTCACGCCAGGTGTTCGTTACACCTTTACTATTTATGTCCTGCAGTAAATCACTCAGCGTCCGCTCCTGAAAGTTGTAGTAGTGGCTGAGTTTTTTCAGTTTTGCGTAAATACGGTTCGGGTCTTCATCACTCCAGTCAGACAGCTGGACAACGTAATCGCGATCATAGGCAAAAGGCACTGGTACTACCGGGTCGATGACGATAGCGCCGTACACGCCCGTTTGCTCTTGGAAATCGGAATGACTGTGGTACCAATAGGTACCACTTTGGTTTAACTTAAATTGGTATTCGAAGGTCTTGCCGGGCTTGATGCCGGCAAAGCTCAAGCCGGGAACGCCATCCATACCCGACGGTAAAATTATGCCGTGCCAGTGGATTGAACTGTCCTGGACCAGCTGGTTTTTTACCCTCAAAGTAATAAGTTCACCTTCTTTCCAGCGTAGTGTGGGCCCTGGGACTGATCCATTCACTGACGTTGCTTGTCTGGTTATGCCGGTAAAGTTTACGGCTTGGTAACCGATATTCAGGTTAAACGTACTGCCTTTCAGTGTTGTTGGTTCAAGGGGACTTTTTTGGCCGGTAGCCAGAGATAGCGGGGCAACGCCCAGGCTGGCGAGTGCACACCCCGCCGAGAGTCCCTGCACAAATCGTCGCCTTGGTAAACTCACAACAGCCGGGGGATTAAATAATTTCATTTCTTCCCCCTATTTGGTAATGGTAACCCGGGTGTACATGCCCGCTTCATAGTGACCGGGGATCAGGCAAGCCACTTGAATATTATCACCCTTACCAAAGGTCCAGATAATCTCGCTCTTTTCGCCCGGTTCAAGGGTGATGGCATTGGCTTCCTGATGTTTCATCTGCGGCATTTTGCGCATCATATCCCGGTGGTCTAACAAGGTTTCTTTGTCACCTATGGTGAATTCATGGGGAATTTTGCCCTGGTTGTAAATAACAAATCGGATGGTTTCACCTTGTTTGACTAGCAGCTGGTCCAGGTTAAAGCGCATGGAATCGTGCATGGTCACTGTGATTTCACGGTCGACACCTTTCGACAAACCCGGATCTCCGGCCAGATCTTCCTCCTGGTGTTGTGTTTCATGTCCGTGCAGGTCTGCTCCGCCCGCGTATACGAAGGGGGAAGCTAGGCTTGCTGCAATAATTAAGATATTTAGGTTGATCAGTAACATACAGTTATTATCTCTCGTCATACATAAAACTTGCGCTGTTAGCAGCTAGCTTATATACACTGCTAAAGCACTCAAAAAGCTAATGTGAGAGAAGGTTTATTCCAAAAATCTGGAGTCAATCAGATGGAGTTTACGGGAAGATTGTCGCGATACATTTCGGCGGCGAAAGTACCAGCTGATGCTGGCAGGTGACGTCACCACTATAACGATGAGCAAACCAAACAATGCAATGGCAACGGAGGAGTAGTCCAAGGAGGACAGCATATCCAAGTCGCAGGAGGAGTTCTCCTTGTCATCGTGATCCACCATCGAGTTAATTACTGAATGGTGAGAGAGGGTTTGAGATAGGTGAAATGGCGTATCGCAAGCAGCTACAGCCAGCATGACAAGAAATACTATCGCCTTGAGCTGTGAGCTGTAAGTGGTACTAAACCTGCTAAACATACCAATACCATCTGCGAGTGATTATTAAATTATTGACCTTCCCGTAGGGGAAAAGTCAACACAGTTTTATTTAACTGTAAGCTATAACCTTTTTAAATGCCCCTTTACGCATACGAACACCTCATTTACCTAACCGCCTCGGGGTTGAACGACCTTTTCGTATTGTCAAAGGGTGCCATGAAGTACTCAACCACTTGCGGGAGCCGAAAATCGGCAGGAAGCGAATCAAAGATGGCTAGATTGAAGGGCATTATGGCTTCAACGGTGCTCTTGTTGGGGTTTCCTGTTGAATTGGCCGGTGCTGGCATATTTGGATTCAACAGCGTGCTTGCTACATAGTTGTCTATGGGTGACTTGGCGAGCCGCCAAGGGGAAGGGGCTCTGGCCAAGAAGTAGATTTAGATATGAAACAGTGGGGCAAGCCTGGGTATATGGCTTGCCTGCAAAACGTATACAATGCTAATTGGCCTGTGCGTGAAACAAACTGGGATAGGCCTGGCGAAATGTCAGTGTGTCCTTAAAACACATAGTTCGAGTAAAGTTGACTAAACCAAGTAACCAGAATCGGAAAAAACCAGGTCGCTGGGCCTGCTCGGCCATTTCAAATTGCCAATGCCTGGCTAACAGCACCATAGTACTAACAAGTGAAAAAATAATTAAAATACTAGCCTGTTGCTCCATTGTCATCACTCCTTAACCAATTGAACATTTTCCTGTTAAGCGAGATTTAACATACAGCTTACAATAGTCACGGGCAAGCAAGGGTCAAGGCTTTGCGAATGCGATCACACAAGTAATAAATAGTTTTCCAAGACCCATAGAATTTAACGAGACACTGTCGAATGACTGCAGAGGTACTTGTAATATCAATCAGTTAAGCTGACCCTTACTCAACCCCTGCAGCGGACTACTACCTTCTCTTCCAATCTTTCAGGGAAAAAGGGCGCTAAGCGGACAATATTTAATATGAGCCAAGCCGCCCTTGGTTTGTGATTAGACAGGCTTAGTGGTACGTAATGCGTCATTTTGTGCAAATTCAGCTAACCAGCTAGCCAAAGGCGCGTGACTTTCTCGCCAATTAATTTGAGGCTGCCTGAAATCGATGTATTCCAGTGTGCAGGCGACCGCTATGCTGCCAGTATTAATGCTGTTTAATAGTGGCTTGTAGTGTTCAATTATGTGAGACAAACTGTGTAAAATGGCGTCAGTCCAACGGGTCTGCCACATCATTGACTGTTGCTCTTGAGGTCGTTTTGCTTCCATGGTTAACCTAAACGCTGACTCCATTACACCATCGGCTAACGCTTGCAGTGTGAGCACCTTGATATGGTCCCACTCAGTATCGTGAGTCAAACTTTTTTTACCTTGTTTGACAGCTAACTCATCCAGGTAGGTGACCAATAAAGGGCTTTCAAATAATAGTTCCCCATCGTCAGTAAGAAGTGCAGGCACCTTACATAAAGGGTTCACTTTAATTAGCTCTGGAGGGTTTTCCAGTGGGTTAATGGTGACTTGTTCAATTTGGTCTGCTAATCCAAGTTCCATGGCACAGACAATGACCTTGCGGGCAAAAGGTGAAGCAGGGGAGCAATACAATTTCATGTGAATATCCTTGTTTTTGTTACAACAGCGCTTGGATGTGCTGCTCAATGGATTCGGGTTTATCTTTTGGGGCAAAGCGTTTGAGTACGCTTCCGTCCTGAGCGACTAAAAACTTAGTGAAATTCCATTTGATGGCTTTGGTACCGAGCAGGCCGGGGGCTTCACCTTTTAATAGCGCAAACAGCGGGTGGGTGTGATCGCCATTAACGTCTATCTTGCTGAACAATGGAAATGTAACCCCATAATTACGTTCACAAAATGTTTGAATGTCACTACTTGACCCCGGCTCCTGTTTACCAAATTGGTTGCACGGAAACCCCAGCACTCTAAAGCCTTGATCCTGATATTTTTTATATAGCGCTTCCAGGCCTTGATATTGCGGCGTAAATCCACACTCGCTGGCGGTGTTTACGATGAGCATAACCTGGCCTTGATACTGGGATAAAGACTGTTTCTCGCCGGATAGACTGATCACTTCAATATCGTAAAGCTTGCTCATAGGGGTTTCCTTTGCCGTCGCAGGTTATTGTTCAAGTTGTGATTTTAACGCTTGTAGCTGCTCGAAGCCGGTAGCTACGCCTCCACAGACGATGACCAGTACCGTCATTTTATCTTTCAGCGCCGTGATGGGCTGATAGATACTGGCTAAAGACGCACCACAGGCGGGCTCTACAATTACTCGGTGGTCCTTGGCAAACTGTAGACAAGCATTGACTGCGTCCAGATCAGACACAGTATGGGATATTATTTTATGCCGTTTGCGCCATTCGAATGCCTGTTTGGCGACCTGTTTTGCCCCCAGGGAAGTAGCGATACTGCTGATAGTATCAAGCTCGACCAATCTACCCTCAGTGAGGGATTGATTAAATGCGTCGGCGCCCAGGGTTTCTACCGCAATAACCGGGACATCTTGCATTTGGTTTCTGTGTAAGCCCTCAAGGACACCGCACAAGAGTCCACCGCCACCGACGGACAGCACCACTGCATCGGGTATTAAGCCAGATTCAGCAACTTCGTCTATCACGCTGGCGTGGCCTTGCCAAAGCAGCGGATCATCAAATGGGTGAATGTAGGCGCCATCATTACCAGCCAGTGTCATGGCATATTGGTGCGCTTCAAACCAGGTTTCACCTTCGATGATTACCTTGGCTTTTTCTAGCGTTATCAGCTCAATGGCCGTTTTACTGGTGGTTTTGGGCACGACTACAGTGGTTGGCATATTTAGCTTACGACCAGAGTAGGCGACAGCCAGGCCAGCATTGCCACCGGAAGAGGAGATCAAAAAGCGGGCCCCGTTGATTTGCTGCTGTTGGCACGCGTGGCCTATTCCACGGGGTTTAAAAGAGCCAGTTGGCTGACAAGCTTCCATTTTTAACCACACCGAGCCAGCCATATGTTGTCCCAGTGCTAGTGATTCGATAAGGGGGGTTTTAATGTGTAGCGGGTGCAAGTCAGCCTCCAGAGTAAAGTAAAAATAAAGTCCTTAGGATATATACTACGACTGTTAGAGAAACAGCAAGATATTACTTAGAAAACAGCGATCTAGTTCTATCCGGCTAGCAAATATGGTTTGTTCCAACAAAAATGGATTCAGTACTTTACATTAAAATGAGAAGTATTATCATTACGTTAAATTCCTTACTATAAAGTGTTATGCGACAAGACATATCTATTCTGCAGCTGCTGACCGAGCAATCGGACCGCTATAAAAAGCAAGTACAAGACGCAAATGTAGAACTATATTTTGCCGAAAAAGCCCTTAGCAGTACTGCGGCAAACCGGGATAAATTGGTGGCGTTTAACCTTTGTTGCTTGAAGCTTGCAGAGTTAAGTGAGAGTTTTGGCGACGAGGAGCGCCGGCTTTGGGCGCTGAAAAAACTCCATTATCGGCTACTGGAAGAGATACGTAGCCTTGGCCGGGCGGATTGCTTTCGTCTTGACTGTTTATCGCTGGCGAATAAGAGCCTGCAGGAGCTGGTACGCTATTGTCGCCAGTTAGATCAATGTGACCGGGGTTTCCAGGTGGAGTTTGATACCTTATCCGCCAGCTTCGAAAGTACAAGTCGCAGACTCAGATCTTAAACTAACTTACCAGGTGTTGATCCTACTGTTGCTGCCAGAGGCGAGTAGCGCAGTCTGATCCATTTATTTTCACTGATGTGATTACCAAAGAAAGTGGCGGATTAATTACCAAGGGACTTTGCCGCTTCACCCTATCAATTTGTAAACCCTGCTGCCGGTAAATAATCATCGCTAAGCGACAGCTAGCGATGATTATACCTTTTCAACACGCAAAGCGCTGGTATTCATCTTTTCTCGGCTGACACGAGTCTGCCCCAAAACGAGCTGAAAACCTGCCTTATTATTCGTCATTTGGAATATTTAGGCTAATCCGAAAAGGGCTAACACCTCTTACTTCTTACTGTTGGCACAGAGTATGACAACCGTCAGGGCCTGTTTGAGAGTTTATCAATCGGGCCTGTGGTGTTAGCAAATCTCGGGGTTTGCCACAAAAGTTTGTTACGCACCGGAGAAAAAAGGGCAATTTCTAATACCTGAGTTAATCCGACTACAGGGAAAACGCATGATCAAAATTCAATCAAGTTGATCAACAAGCGATCAGTCAATCAACCAAAGCGTAATTTTTTGTTGCTTCGATAAGTTCAGTCCGGTATTAAACTGTGATCTTACACTAATAGCTCCATTTCTATGGCTAAACGTCCCTTGATTGATTACCTAAAAGACCTGCCTGACTCTCGCCACCAAGAGAAATGTACCTACGTTTTATCTGAGGTTGTGTTTATGGCAATTTGCGCCATTTTTAGTAATCAGGATACCTGGGAGCAGGTCGCGCTTTACAGTAAAGAGCGTGAAAGTTGGTTCAAAAAGTGGTTTGAACTTCCATTTGGTACTCCTTCTCACGATACCTTTAACCGTGTTTTTTCAATCTTGTCTCCAGAAGCACTACGAAGTGTTTTCAGTCACTGGGTACAGGACTTTCTTGCCGACACGGAGCTCCAGGGACAAGTAGCCATTGATGGAAAGGCGGTACGAGGTGCAGCCAAAGGAAAAGGTGGAAAAACTATTCACATGGTCAATGCTTGGGCATCAGATTTGGGTCTGTGCTTAGGGCAGCTGAAGGTTGATAATAAATCGAATGAAATCACCGCTATCCCCGAGCTACTTAAACTATTGGAGCTAAAGGGATGCCTGGTCAGCATTGATGCGATGGGAACTCAGAAGAAAATTGCCAAAGCAATCATTGCAAAAGAGGCTGATTTCTTTCTTCCGGCCAAAGGTAATCAAAAGAAACTCACACAAGAAATTGAAGGTCAGTTTAATACTCACTGGGAGCAGCATCCAGAAGATAACGAAAATGAACTATTTACAGAAACACATGGCAACGCACATGGCCGTAAGGAGCATCGGCGTTGCTGGGTTTTACCTGTGACCGACGCAACACCGATAAGTCAAAGTTGGGGAGCAAAGTGCCTGGTTGCAGTTCAATCAGACAGAGCAGAAAAGAAAAAAGGCCACTCATCAGTAAAGTTCTATATTTGCAGCCGGAAACTCACTGTAATCGAGGCTTTATCCGCTTCTCGACAGCATTGGGCAGTGGAGAATTTACTTCACTGGTCGCTGGATGTCTCCTTCGGGGAGGATGCTTGTAGAGCTCGCCAAGGCTTTTCGGGGGAGAACCTCGCAGTAATCAGGCAGCTGGTGCTCAATATCCTAAAACAAAATACATCACGAAAATTGAGTATGAAAAACAAGCGCACACTGTGCGTATTGAATACCGACTACCTGCTTGAGTGTTTGGCTATGGTTAAATAATGTTCATGCGTTTACCCTGAATCCGACTACCACTCGCTAATTTCTGTTTAGACTTTTTGGCACTATTTATGACACTATAAGGGGGAGCTGGCCTAAAGGCCAACACTACAGTTGAATTTAAACCGTGGTGTTTTCTGAGGTATATAAAGTTATAATCGGCTAGTAGATGAATAGAAGGGTGCATCATGAATAAAAAACTTGAAGCCTATGGCGTACAAGCTGTCGAACGGCCAAAAATTAAAGCGACTAAACAGTTGGACCTTACTGGCGACTTTGGTCAGCAAATAGTGAAGTCTGAAACTAAGTTAGCCCTAAGAACACACCCGAAAACCTTCCAGAAGCTGGCTGATATGTAATGAATATCATTTGCTTTCCGTTCGAGCGTGTTATTGAGATAAATGCACTAATCTTGAGCACTGAACCAGGAATGAAAGGTTCAGTAGATATCCCTAAGCTACAAGGGGCTCTTAGCAGAATAGACAATGCTATTGTTTATCAAGGTTTAGACGATATTTTTGAAATAGCAGCTAAATATACGGCTAGTATAGCAGTATCACATGCCTGCCCTGATGCAAATAAACGCACTGGACTGGCTGTCGCTCTTGAGTACTTGTCGCTCAATGATTACGAAATTACCGAAGATAATGATCTTTTAGCCAATGCTGTTCGTGATTTAGTCACTAAAGAAATCAACGAAACCGACTTTGCCGATGTTTTGTATGCACAATACCTGAGAGGGCAATAGCTATCAGAATGTAATGAGGTATCGAGAAGCCAGTTCTTCAGACTGGTTGTAAAGCTCCCTGTACCCAAGACACTACAATCATAATGACCAGCCACTTTTATTAAGGAGGTCATCATGGTCGCTTCAAACAAAAGGCGCAGCGGTGTTAAAAAACCTTTCCGATTAGAGGAAATCTGGCGAATTCGAACCCGGCTTGAGATCGAAAACAATTTAATGCAACTGGCGCTGCTCAATCTGGCAATTGATAGTAAGCTCCGCTCAAGCGATTTGCTCCCCCTCAGAGTTTGTGATGTATCATCGCAAGATATGGTCTTCAACAGAGTTAAGCATGTTCAACAGAAAACCGATATTGAAGTACAATTCGAAATCACCCCAAAAACTCAACAAAGCTTAATGAAATGGATACTTTCTGCATCTTTACAATCGAGTGACTACCTATTTTCAAGTTCTAGGAGAAAACAGGGGTAATTTGCCGACCTTTTCCATAAGTGCATCCCGAGTAATAAATGAATGGGAGCATTATGAGGCAATTCATTGGATTGAAAACCACGTCGACAATTAAGCGCTTACGATAGCGTCAATTAATCTTGGACAACTTAGCGTTATAGCATCAGCTAATCCTGGACAGAAAAGCCTGATGAATTCAAGAAATCGGATTTATAAATGCAAGACGCAACAGTTAATATTTTAATCAAGGTGGTTAACTTCCTTCAATTATAAACTCGAAAAGCGGACCGGATACTATCCGATTTTTTTATCTCTGAGGTTCTAATTCCCCGCAGCTTGCTGCGTATATTTCAGTCCTTGAGTAACATTAATACCCCGCTCCGCAAAGCGAGAGGGCTTGCCCCGGGGATTTTCATTTTAAAAACTATCTATTGCACTTTTAATTAATGCTTTCGCATATTCTTTGTTTGTACCTTCATAGGTTAACTGCCTCACAGCATATGCATATACAGTAACAATATACTGCCTGTTCATAAAAGAACATTCAGATTTCCAATTTCGAAGAAATGTAGCAATTTCAGGTGTTGGTGAATGTTTAATGTGATACTCGTCATCAAACCAATTAGTGAAAAGTTCTAGAGAAGGTGTAAACTCTTCCCTGATAGATGGATGAAAATAAGGACTAAGTTCTAATGTTACGATATCTATTGCTGAACTTTGCTCTTGAACGTCTCCATAATCGATGATTATTGGGAGTTGAACTTCCGAAATCAAAATGTTTTTTCCATGTAAGTCTGAGTGTTGAACGCAGGAATATGCGGAAATTTGTTCGTTTTCAAACGACACTATATCAATGTCTTCTATGCTTTTTAATATTGGTTCAACCTCTGAAAACTTAACATCAGAACACAGTTTTTCTCTAGTTTCTTTGACGGAGAAATTTTTTAACTCTTTATTTTTCAACCAAGTATTAAGGATCGCTTTTAGCCTTTGTAAAATCTCAACTGCGACTGTTTCGTTGGAAGTTAGCTCATTAAAATAGTCAGACTTATAGTCAGCGGCAAATTGATAAAAAATACCTTTTTTATTTCCACAGCCAGCATAGTATTTATCTAATAATGTTGGAAAGCTACCTACAGGAAGCTTGTTAATGTGTACACTGAAATTGTAGTCATCGATATCAATATCGTTGTGATTATCTATCTTTGCAAGAGCATAATGAAATGGGATGCCGTTATTATTAAGAAGTGTTACTCGAAGAACTTTTGCAGATGATAACCCTTCAGATATAGAGACAATTTCTGCACCTATTGCGTTATTATGTTTACTGAATAGCTGTATAATTCTTTTTTCATATGTGTCTAATTCACAACCAGTAATAGACAGCTCAATTGCATTTAATGAATTTAGCTCTTGAATCGCAGAAGATAGTGTTTCCATAACCACATCCAACTGCTTTTTCTTTTTAACTTTTACAATATGTTTAGGCTTTCCATCCCAAAAAGTGGTTACAGGTAAATCTTCAATAAAGCGTTCAAGGGCTTCTTCAGTCGATTGCCCTGTTAAAATCAGAATTGGTATCCCAGCAAAGTTTGTTCTTATATAGTCTGCTAAGTTTAGGCCATTGGTTATATCAGGTGTAGGGGTATCATCATTTAACGGGATGGCTTGATCTAAAATTGCATAGTCAATATTTTCTGTGTTTACAATACGCAAGGCATCGTCGTAATTTATGGCATGAAATACTTGATTGGCTCCAGCTTCAATTAAAGAGGGGTAAATGATTCTATCGAACCAATCTTTTTTGTCTTCAACATGTAATATATTCAATTAAATTTCCTTTTTTGGTATTTCAATGAAAAACTCGGCACCGCCATATTTAGAGTTTTTTAGTTTCCATTTACCATTCAATTGGTTTATAGCTTTACCAATAATAGCCAAGCCAAAACCTTCATTTCCAGGCTTAGTTGTATAACGGCTTTTCATTAGTTCTTCACTTTTACCTTGTAGACCAAGTCCATCATCAATTATGCTTACCCATAAGGAATTGTTGGTTATATTGGCATTAATTAATATTGGATTTTTTTCTCTAATAGTCGGTTTTTTGCAGGCTTCAACAGAGTTTCTAATAGCATTTGAGCAAACTATCCTTATCAGAGAAGGATCTAAATTGAAGGAAAGCTCCCTTGATATGTTAATTTCAAGGTCTACGGTAGATTTTGATTTCATTCTACTCCACTCTTTTTCGATAATTTCGTAAAGGTTACACTCTCGATATCTGGGGGGTTGCTCAACTTGTCTCCAGTTTTCAAATGTTTCTAAAGTTTCGTCGAAAAGTTCCAATTCGTGTTTAGTTCGTGATGAGTCAAAATTTTCGATTTCAGACTTTGCTAATAGTTTAATTGAGCCAACAATAGGCTCTAACTCATGCAACATATGGCCTATTGAATCAGAAACCGCTTCACTTTTTATCGCCTCTATATCATGGCTTTCACTTAATGAAGCTTCCTCAATAGGCTGTATAGGACCTTGTTTTTTTGAGCTTACGATGTCCAACAGTGCGCTGGAAAGCCAAGGTAAATTAGCCTCTTTGGCGGCAGCTTCAATTGTTGCGAGTTGATCGCCCGTTACGTTTGTTTCAATATCTTTGAGTTTTTCTATTTGTTTATCAGGACGTAAGTTTTTTAGCTCAGATAAAAGTTCTTGAATATCCATCATTAACTCGCATAAAATGTAGAACGTGATTGAAATGCTTCTTTACCGCCTTCCATGATTGATTCTATGATATTTTTCACGTCAGGGGAGTCTATTCGACCATGACATTTAATAAATCCACGTTGGCCATTTGAGTCTAAGTTTATAACATTGTCGGCATTACCTAACACAGGTATATTTGCATTGTGGCTGGACAGTATGGTTTGTGCATTTTTTGTTCTTTTTGTAATTGATTTGATCAATGTCTGAGCAATAAACTCATTGTCCAAATGGTCTTCTGGTTGGTCAACAACTAGGACTCTCTGTGAGTTTTCTAATATTACTGATAATGCTACGGTGCACCTTTGCCCTATAGATAATTCTTCTACTGGTTTATAGTTGGAGTGGTCTAACAATGCAAAGTCTACGACATCTTCTATTTTTGAAACCAGAATTTGACCAATATCTACCTCACTTAAGTAACCGATTAGCCTAGTTGCCCGATCAACAGGTATACCAACGGTGTTGGCGAAATCTTGATATTTAAGTGTATGCGTGTAATACAGTAACCAAGCTGGAGATACTCTTTGCACAATATTTGGAATCAATTCCTTGTATTTTAGCCCAGAGCCTCGCATACAATTCTCTAAAGCTAAGGCATAGTCATTTAGATTGGATTGAGCTGATAGAGAAGAGTTAATGGTAGGTAATAAATTATTGTTTAATTCATTAATTATACCTACTCTTTTCGTTTGAATTACTTCTTTTATTTTTGCGGCTTGCTCTAAATTTGATTGAATACTGTCGTAGATACTGCTGATCTTCTCTTTTTTGTCTTGAGCGATTTTTTGTGTATTCTCAATTTGTGCCAAGCTTTGTCGCAACCTGCCCAGTTCGCCTAGTAACGCTCCAGCACCTTGATTAAATTTGTCCACGTTCACTCTATTAGCTCTGGCTTTCTCATCTAAGGACAGTTTCTTGTTTGTTAATATCTGAATGTTTTTATTAATTGTTTGTAACGTATTTTTGTTGTTGCTAATTATTAACTGAAGGGTACTAGAGTCACTATTTAATGCTTGGCTAATCTTGTTGTTTAACTGTAGCGCTTCTGGGCTACTGCATTGTTGAAAGTATACTGGTTGATTTAGTGACTCAAGATTAGTAATACGTTGTTCAAAGGTCTGCTTTAAAGCTGAAATATTTTGTAGGTCAACGCTGATCGAAGCTAATTCAGCTTGGATATTATTTAATGCTTTCTGATTACTTTGAATATTCACATTTTGTTTTTGCAATTCTTGTTGTTGAACAACAAGCTGATTCTCTCTAGTTTTTAGGCTTTGATACTGTGAAGTTCCTTCAAGTAACTCAGTTAATTCCTTTTTGTTTTGTGTCAAGTGTGCGCTTGAGCTTCTCAATTGGGTGTTAAGACTTGCTAACTCTTGGTATTTTTCTGTGATTTTTGGGTCAAAGCTGTCTATTAGGCTTAGTTTTCCGCTAGAATTTAGACTTATAGTTTCAATTTCTGTTTGAGAAAATATTATCGGTTTTTCATAGCTGGTTGTTGAAAACGGCTCATTATCTAATGCCGATCGGGAAATAGTTACTGGTACTCCGTTGCACTCAGCTTCGATAGTGACTCTGCCTGATGATTGCAATATTGAAACTGCATGTGATGACGACTCACTATTGTTAGGTGACAAACTACCAACACCTAAGCCAAATCTTAGTAACTCGATCACTGATGTTTTACCAACGCCCCTGCCTCCAACCAGAACATTCAAACCTTGTGTGAAGTCTAAATTTAGGTTGTCGAAGAAACCTTCTTCTACTCTTAAATTTTTGATAAACAATTTAGATCCCATTGTTAAATTTGGTTTGTATGTAAGCCTGCCGCTTTTAACCTTGCGACTAGGTTACGCATTTTACTGAACTCGGTACCAAAGCTATTTTTTAGCCCTACGCCTTCACAAAACTCTTTAGCGGTAATGCTTTTGAGATCATCAGCATACTTTATCATTTGTAGGTGCAGTTCAGCCGTGTACTGATTACGAGGTGCGTCATCAAGCGCGATTTTTATATTTTCAAAAATTTCATTATCATTCATAGACTGGCTAATGTAGCTAATTTATATTATTTAGCTAAATTATATAAATTAGCTATTCATGTCAAGAGAGAGCTTTCTTAGAATCGATGTTAATCATTTGACTCTTACTAACTTCACCTTTTAAAGCAATAGTTTATGTTAGAGTTGTCGCAACAGATTAAGAAGCCACCCAGTGCGCCGAGATAAATCAGTAGAAGATTGGAGGTGCAAGTCTTCTGCTTGGTAATGCTTAGCAGGCAGCCAAGACCACGAGTCATGGGCTTTGCACCGTAAGGTGTCAGCTAGATGGGCGCTGACAGGGGAACTCATAGGCTGCCTCACGTGTTCTGCTTAAAAAGGTAACTGCGAAATCTAACTTAAAAGTGCCGACTTTGTTGGGTGATGGGCAAGATAAAGGAGACGGAGATAATTAGGGATTTCGGGTAAAATAAGATACTTTTTCTAATCTGAATCATCCGCATTAGAGAAAATGATCTAACACATTTCTGTCCAGAAACCAGTTAGAGAAAACTGCCAGGACTGGTCATATCGTGAAATTGGAATGACAGTTCACATTCCGACCAATTCAATTTATTCCATAATCAGCCGGACGAAGAGTGGGGCGGGGGGGAGAAAAGGCGCCCATACTGAGCGCCTGGTTGGGTTATTTAACGACTAATAGACATCTCTTACATATCGCTTTTGCTTTTTAAGCTGCTCCACATAATCCTGCGCATCGGACTCTGACAGTTCGCCGTGGGTGGCAACTATTTGATGGAGCGTCTTGTCCACGTCTTTTGCCATATAGAATGCATCGCCACACACATAAAAATATGCCCCTTGCTCAAGCCAGTCGAATAACTCCTTTCCGGAGTCGTTCATTTTATCCTGAACATAGACTTTTTCAGCCTGATCCCGAGAAAATGCAAGATCCAGTCGGTTCAGTACTCCCGAGCTTTGCATAGCTTCCAATTCATCCTGATAAATAAAGTCGGAGGCGCTGTTTCTGTCGCCAAATATCAACCAGTTTTTACCGCTTGCCCCTGTAGCGCCGCGCTCTTCGAGAAAGGCGCGAAACGGTGCGATACCCGTACCCGGGCCTACCATGATCATGGCTGCCTGTTCATCTTTGGGTACGGCAAAATGTTTATTCGGGGCGAAGTAGCATTTCACCTTAGTGCCGAGATCAACCAGATCTGCTAGAAAGGTCGAGCAAACCCCTTTGTATTCCCGATCACCGTTTTGATATCGAACGCTGCCTATGGTTAAGTGCACTTCTTCCGGATGCGCTTTGTTACTGGATGAAATTGAGTATGCTCTGGGTTGCAGTGGTTTAAGCAAGCTGACTAGCTGAGTCGGAGTGAGGTTGATATTTGGGTACAATCCGAGCAAGTCCAGAATATCCTTACCCCAAAGAAAGTCATTCAGTGGTGTGCTGTCTTCGTTGTTCAGCAAAGCGGTTAGCTCGGTGTCGCCGGAAAGCTCAGCGAGTGCTTGTAGCAACTCTTTGGATGGGGTTCTTATTTCTAGTTCATACTGAAAAAGCGCTTTTAATGGCCTGTCTTCGCCGTGGTAAGCTTCGAGATCATCACCCGACACATTAAGTCTGTCCAGCAGGCGGCTGCATAAATCCGGGGCATTCTCGCTGATCACGTTTAATGCGTCACCCGCGTTATAGTTTTCGCCGCTGCCAGCTAAAGAAAATTCGTAATGGACAATTTCTTTACTGGATCCCGCTCCGGTGAGCATTCGTTTGGTCAACAGCTCTGCTTGTAGCGGATTCTTTCGATTGTATTGGGATTTCTTTGATGACGGCGCACGGGGCGGACAGGGCAGCCCGTGTCATCTGTTCCGTGTTCGGCTATGGTCGAAGAAACCGCGCTGGACCATTCCTGCGCCGCCTCCTCGTAATCTACGTCGCAATCTACACGATCATAAACCCGCGTTGCGCCAAGGGCTTGCAGGCGCTCATCCCATAGTTTACCGGCTAAGCAGTATTCATCGTAACTGGTGTCGCCCAGTGACAGGACTGAAAAGAAGGTGTTGCTAAAGCTCGGTGCATTGTCTTCGCTGATGGCTTGCCAAAGGCTTTCTGCGTTATCTGGCATCTCACCTTCGCCATAGGTACTGGTGACCACCAACAGGCGAGAGCTTTGGGCGAGCTGTTCCAAGCTGACATCATCCATGTCAAAAACCTGGGGCGCTAACCCCTGATTTTTGGCGCATTCGGCGGCTTCATAAGCAACTGATTCCGCATTACCCGTTTGCGACCCGTAGATGATAGTGACAGGCTTGATGACAGGCGCATGTGATTGCTGAGGCACATTTTGTTCTGTGACCAATAGTCGTGTGTGCAGGCCGGCAAAAAAGCCACCTAACCACTGCTTCTGATCCTCGTTAAACGGGATATCCTGTGGAAGATAGGGAACCTTCATTTTTACTCCTTTAAGCGGCATTCTTTGCTACTGAATTAAATTGGTTTGCTACACAGATTGTCATTTGTGCTGCCCGGCCGTCGTGCGTGCGACCTCTGAAAATAATTGGGTAAAATGGGCCGCTATCTTTTGTTCAGGTGAATCAAGGGACGCCAGGGCGCGCTGATTAAGTTGATCGCGGTAGATGATCCAGGCCGTGGTGCCAAGGGAGTGATTATCCCAAACATCTCTGCGTTTGAGAGAAGACTTATAGTCGTTAACTCGCTTAGCTGCCAACAGTATGGAAAACTCATTTTCATCAAAACTGCTAAGGGCTTCTTTTACATCTTTCACTAAGCTGTCAAACAGTTTGCGATCTTGATTGACCAGCAGTTTTTTGGTGAGCGCATCCATTTTATCCGCTTCAAGTTCGGGTGATAGGGCCTGTGCGTACTCATAGGCTCTTCTTAACACTCCCGAGGTATTGATCATTTGGAAGATCAACGGTGTATCCATATGGCCATATTCTGGCGTTTTCCCCTGACACAGGCTGGACTGGGACTTGTAGGCTTGTGTTACCTGGCGGACCAGGTCTTGGGTTATGGCCTGGCTGTATTCCTCGAGCATTTGTTTGCGGTTATTCGCCTTGGCGATATATTCACTACTCTGGCTTTGGACCAGGGGTTTTGGCAATACGTATTTAAATTGATGCCTGTGCTTGGGCCAATTTTCCAGTAAGAATTTAGCCTGCAATGACAGGGCTCGCTCAGCGTGACGCGCTAGTAGCAACTTAAGCTCGCTTTCCAGTCCCTGGACGAACTCTGTGTCTTGCTCAGGGTTATCAAACGTACCCAAGATCACAGAGTCCAGGTTACATTTGTCAGTAAAGGTATTATTCGGATCATACTGATAGGCGATACCGCCTGACATACCGTTACCAAACCCTTTACCGAAGCTGCCCAGGTTTAGTATGCTGCCATTGGTCATGTATTCGCAGCAAAAATCACCAACACCTTCCACCACAGCTACCGCACCGGAGTTCCTGACCCCAAAGCGGTCGCCGGCTTCTCCGTGGATATAAAGCTGGCCACCGGTAGCGCCAAACAGGGCAAAGTTGCCGACTAATACGTTCTGCTCAATAGACACAGGGGTAAGACCCGGTGAGCGTATCGCAATGATCCCGCCGCTGGCGCCTTTGCCGACCCCGTCGTTACAGGTGCCTGTATGAACCAGGCTCATTCCGGAGTTATTAAAGGCGCCGTAACTTTGCCCCGCGGATTCGTGGGTATAAATAGTAATACTGTCCGTATCCAGATAAATACGACCGTTGCCGGCTTTGTAGATAGCCGGATGTGCAGCGATTTGTGCCGGCGTTAGCTGGTGGTTTAACAAGCGCTCTATATCTATGGCGGTTTGGCCACAGGTGGTTTTGTCGCGGTTGGTAAGTTTAGGCCCTTGAATGCTGATGGATTTTACATTTGCGTTGATAAAGTCACGGCGAATGTGTTCGATAAAGTCATCACAGGGGGTAAAGTCGGCCTCCAGGTAGTCGGGCTCTTTGATCACCAGCGCTTCAACCGGGCGTAACAGTCCCGTCATATCCAGTTGACCAACGATTTTCTGGTGATTTATAAGGTGCAACAACTGGGCCTGGCCGCGAATAGCGCTCAGGCTCGGATAACCCAAATATGCCAGTATTTCCCTGACTTCATGAGCAAGGTTGAGGAAATACTGGGCCAGGGCACGGGGATCGCCCTGGTAAAGTTCCGGATTGGTGGTCAGTCCCGCGGGACATTTCACATTACAATTTTTCGCCATAACGCATTTAAGCATCATCAAGGCGGTGGTGCCGAATTCAAAAGAATCGCCACCCAATATAGCGGACTTCACCACGTCCATACCACCCTGATGCGCATTTGAACAGCGCAGCACCACTTTATCGCGCAGGCCGTTTTCACAAAGGGACTGATGCACTTCCGCAATACCTATTTCCGCGGCGCGCCCGGTATTTTTTAAGCTGGTTACGGCGGCGGCGCCTGTGCCACCTGTATTGCCAGCGACATTGATAACGTCAGCACCGGCCTTTGCTACACCAACGGCAATGGTGCCTATGCCTTCCGATGATACTAATTTCACCACGACTTTTACCCTGGCGGCTTTGGCGTCATGGATAAGCTGGCCTAAATCTTCAATTGAATAGGTATCGTGGTGCGGCGGGGGACTTATCAGCTCGACGCCGGGCGTACCTCCACGGGCGGCCGCAATTTCAACGGTAACTTTTGCAGCGGGAAGCTGACCACCCTCGCCAGGTTTTGCCCCCTGGGCGATTTTAATTTCAATTTCCTGCAGGTTTGGATCGGCAAGGTAACCCGTCCAGACGCCAAAACGCCCGGAAGCAAACTGCTTTATTTTGCTTGATTTTATGGTGTTATAACGACTCGAGTGTTCACCGCCTTCTCCGGAGTTACTCATGGCGCCGGCTATATTGGTGCCCTGGGCAACGGCTTCGTGCGCATTGGCATTAAGTGCGCCGTGGCTCATCGCCCCGGAAGCCAGTTGACGGGTAATCTCATGAGCGGGTTGTACTTGGCTGAGAGCGATAGTCCCTCGCGCCGGGCAGAGCAGCGCCAGCAACCTGGCAAACCTGCCCTTGGCTGTTAATACAATGGACGACCCACGGGTATCCAGCGTCTGAATGTCTTTACTAAATTCCGATTCAATACCTGACGTCAGGTTGGCCAGCTGTGTGCTATGGCCATTGGTCAAGGCGAGTTCGAACTCACCCGACTGTAAACAGGTTACTGTTAACCCGCGGGTCAATACTGTGTTGTTACCTTTGCTATTTGCATGTTGTAATCTGGCGGCGTATTGCTGCGGCGAGAGATCGCCACTGAGATCGACCGGAAAGCCAAGGATATCCCTGAGCGTTGCGGGTCTGTGCCGGCGCTCACAATATAGGTTCTTAATAAAGGTGCGATAGGCTGGTGTGATGGCAAATTCATCAATTTGTTCAGGACTGCGCTTTTCATAACCAAAGTCCAGGTAATTCAAGTCCTCCTTTGCCTCAGCCTCCATAGTGAACTGGTTTTCATTTTCAACGTCTGCCGATGCGTAGAGCACGGGCTCCTGGGTCATATTGATGTATTCACGCACTGCGGTATTACCAAAACTATGCCCGGCGCCGTCCTGGCGTTCTTTAAACAAGCCCAGCATTGGGATCTGTTTATCTTCTCTGACAGATAGCGCGGTAAAATGCCATTTTGCCGCGCTATATGCGATATCTTCAAAGGTGGCGCCGCCCACAGGGGAGCTGATATTTGGAAAATAACTTTGCAGCAGACCAGAATCGGTATCGATAAAGCTGGATTCAAAAAATTCGCCGCCTATATAGCTTTCAGCGGTACACAGACCAAATTTACCCATGGTTTTCATCAGGGCTTTTTCCACCGCTTTCTGATATAAGTTAAGCCCTTGTTCAGCTCCGCTTTCCCCGTAAAGGCTCAGGCAGCGATTATATACGGTTAGCGGCACTACAGCAGACGCGCCAAATCCCAGTAAACAGGCAATATCGTGAGTACTGACCGCCTGGCCGGTGAGGGCCAGCAGACTGGTGTTAAACCTAAGCCCTTTTTGTATCAGGCGTTGATTGGCTGCGGCCACAAGCAGCAAGGCCGGGATTGCCGCTTTTTCCTGGGTAATATTAAAGTCGCTGAGAATAATAATACCCGTTTTACGGGTTGCGGCTTGCTCTACCTGATCACAGACCTGTTCAATCGCTTGTGCTAACGAGTCACAGTTTTGCTGTGGATCTGACAGGGTAGGCGTATACAGGGTATCGATTGTTGTGACGGCAATGGCATTCTGGTTCAGAATTTTTACCAGATCCGCAGGTTGTATTACCGGCGAAGGAAGCACTAACTGCCGGCTTACGCCCGGGTTAAAATTTGGTTTAGCACCCAGCGCAACCCTAAGGGTCATACCGTCGGACTCCCTCAGGGAGTCCAGTGGCGGGTTAGTGACCTGAGCGAAGCGTTGGCTAAAGTACCTGGACACACCGCCTTCTTCATCGGTCAGTGCATTTGGCGCAAGGCCAAATCCCATGGCGGTGATCTTTTCCATGCCGTGTTGCAACATGGGATCTAAGAAAAATTTAAAACTTTCCTGGTTATGGGAATAAGCAACATGTCGACTATTGATATCAAAGTTGTGTTGGTTATTAAAGTCGCTGTGTTTTGTCTCGGCGAAGTCTGACAATCTTACCCTGGCCTGCGCCAGTAGGCTGGAGTAGTCGTGCTCTCTGGCAAGCCGTTCCATTATGTCAGCGGTTTCTGAGATCTGTCCTGTGCTGTGGTCAAAACAGATCATACCGCCAGCCTGGATCCTGCCGCGCTTTAATACTTCCTTGGCAGGGAACTCGATTTGTCCCGCTTCACTCATCACCGCCAAAAATTCATGGGTCTCTACGCTACGCAGTGGTCTCAGGCCCAGGCGGTCTAACCTGGCACCAACGCGGACGCCATCAAAGAAGATAAGCGCGGCGGGGCCGTCATTTTTCTCTTCATAGAGGCTAAAATATTCGAGCATATCCCGGACATGAGCAGGTATGTCTAAATCGTTTTCCCAGGCTGGGGGCATCATCGCCAATACCGCGGTTACTATATCTAATTTATCTTCGGTAATGCGCCGGGCCAGGGTTTGATCGAGCCGCGCCGAATCGGATTGACCTTTAGGAAAAATAACCGTCTTATCTTTTTGCCGCGCAATGGCGTCTTCACTCAAGCGATTTTTCTTATCCGTATTAAGCTCGCCGTTGTGAGCCATACGGCGAAATGGTTGCGCCATCATAGTGGCCGGCGCCGTGTTGGTAGAGAAACGGGTATGGAAAAATAGCGTTGATACCTGATGCAAGGGATCCGTTAAATCTGAAAAATAGGGGACCACTTCCCAGGAATTTAACCGGCCTTTATAGACCTGGTTGTAAGAACTCATTGAAAGGGGGTAAAACCCGCTCAGTTTTGAGTCGGTAAATCCTTCATATTCCAGCTCTAACAGCGCGCTGTTGATGACCTCCTCAAACGCTGCTCTGCAAGGGCACTCAATGGGTTTAAGGAATATGATTTGTTTAATCGGGAGTTGAGCTTGCTGCGCCGGAATGTTCAGGGCGTTATTATTGACGGGAACGTCTCTGGACACAGAAATAGCGAGATTAAATCTAGCGAAAGTATCTTGGATCAGTGCATCGGCCTGTTTATAAGCGGACTGATCTTCAGGGTAAAAGAAGTTGGCGACGCCAAAGGCCCCCAGCTCCAGTTGCTGGTCGTTTAATAAATGGCGATAGAAATTCAGTGACAGATCAATATTAACCCCTGCGCCATCACCAATACCCTGGGCGCTTTTTCCACCCCTGTGAGGAATGTTATAGAGTGCTTCATGGGATAATTTCAGCAATTTGTGTGTTTGTTGGCTTTGTTTATGGGTAATAAAACCCACACCGCAGCTGGAGTGTTCTTGTTCCCTGTCATACAGGGCGCGCTGATGATTATTCATAACACAATCCTTTGTCATTAGTTCGCTGTAAAACTCAAGCAATGACTTTCAGTTTGTGGTGTCGTTACCACTTACATCGCTTATTCAACTTTCAAATTTTTGTAAGGCGGTTCCATTATCCTAGTGGTTCCATGGAAGCCCTGGACGTCTTTCCCGCTCAGGTCTGCGTCATCGAATGGCTTACGCATGTATCAAAATAGCGCCTCTGCGTATCGCATTCGTGAGGGCGAAACAGCATACAGTTGCATATATTTAAATGCAAATGATAATAATGCGCAATACTTTTGTGGGCTGGGACACTTGACCCAGATCTTGTTTAAGTTGAATAACTTGGGTATAAGGGGCTTGGAGGAGCGAGTATGACGCCAGCAATTGATTTGTTAAAAAAGCATAAAATTTCGTTTAAAGTGCATGAATATGCTCACGACCCGGCAAACAGCAATTTTGGCAATGAAGTCACTGTATTGTTGGACCTGGATGGTCAACGGGTATTTAAAACCTTGCTGACATGCCCTGAAGGCGATAAGAAAGGGCTACTGGTGGCAGTGGTGCCCGTTTCCGGTCAGCTTGATTTGAAAAAAATGGCAAAGGCAGCGAAAGCTAAGAAGCTGGTAATGGCGGATCCCGCAGATGCTCAGCGGGCTACCGGTTATTTGGTAGGTGGCATCAGTCCCTTAGGGCAGAAGCGTCAATTGGCCCTATTTGTTGATAGCAGTGCGGCATCCTTTGACAGTATCTATGTGAGTGGGGGAAAGCGTGGTTTATCGTTGGAGCTTAACGCGAATGACCTGGTTAAGCTTGCTCGGGGTCAGCTGGTGGATATAGCGAAATAGCGTATGCAGGACAAACATACTGCCACTGCTCCCGTAGGCTGGATGAAAGGGTGCGAAATTCAGCAGAGATGACCCGAATTTAGCACCGACTTAGCCTTATACATTTGCCTGTAGAAATTGTTCACACTCATCAAAATTACCACGAAACACCACTCTGTGTAATTTCGCCTCAAGATGTTTATGGTAGAGGGGGTCGTAATATTGGCCCAATATTCTGCTTATTACTCGATAAAACTTGTCGAGGCGGTTGCCCTTGAACTGCTCTGTCAGCGCCTGTTGCAATAGCTGATTGATCTCTCTGTATCCGTCGGCGCCAAAGCGTTTGCTGAGTTTTGCCAGACTGCCAAGCCAATAGTCTGCATACTTTTGTCGACCTTGATCCTCGCCAAATTTGGCGGTATATACAGGTAAGGATAGCTCTGCATAATCCTGCACTGTCTGCCTGGTTCGGGTTTCCAAATCAGCCTCGAGCAATACCAGAGGTGCTTGCTGCATTTTTTCGTATAAAGGCAGGGGAATACAGCATCTTCCTACCATGCGACTCTCGTCTTCCAGAACAAAGTGTTGATGGCCTTGTTGCTGTAACTTGAGGAAATCGATAGCCAGCGCGTTTTCAAAATCAATCACGCTAGGTTGCGGATCCGGCATGTTGCCAAATGAAGAGCCGCGATGATTTGCCCGGCCTTCCAGATCGACGCTATGAGGAAGCTGGTTGATTAAATGGGTTTTAAAGCTACCCGTCAAGCCGGTTACTACGGTCATTTTAGCGGATGCGCTGGTTTGCTCCAGAGCGCTGATAAGATATCGTCTTAGCGCTTTGTAACCCCCTTTAACAATAGGGCGGTGTACCCCTTGCTCAGCCAGGAATTGTTGTACCAGCTGTGATCGTAAGCCACCGCGAAAGCAGTAAAGAATAGTATCTGGTTGCTTGTTTACTTGGCTGATCCAGGACTGTATTCGTTGACTGCGTGTCTCGCCGCTGAATATCTCGTGACCCAGGGCGATCGCCGCATCTTGTCCTTTTTGCTTGTAACAGGTTCCAACCAGAGCCCGCTCGTCGTCGAGCATCAAGGGAAGACCGATAGAGCCGGGAAAAGCGCCCTGATTAAACTCCACCGGCGCCCTGAGATCTATCATTGGCACATCATTAAGAAACAAATTTAAGTAATCTGTGATTTGCTCCATTAATCAGACACCTTTATGCGTACTCCCGGGCTTATAGGCGTGAGCTCACCAATAGGCTGGCAGTATTTACCCTTGGCTTTTAATAAAGTGACCAGCTCTTGCTCTGACTCAGGGGTAACCGCAACCAGCAGACCACCACTGGTTTGCGGGTCGCATAAGATGGCAACCTGCTCTGGCGTCAATGGGGCCAACTTCTCGCCATAACTGTCAAAGTTTCTGTGGGTGCCACCCGGTACGCAATCCAGAGCTATGTATTGGTCCACATATTCCAGTTTGGGTATCTGATTAACATAAATTTCAGCATGGGTGCCACTGCCTTCACATATTTCCAGCAAATGTCCCATCAGGCCAAAACCGGTGACATCGGTCAACGCCTGTACACCGCTAATTTTTGAGATGTCCTGACCTATGGTGTTGAGTTCACACATGGTATCCGGCGCCAGATTTTCATGTTCAGGCTTAAGCAGGGACTTTTTCTGGGCAGTACTTAATACACCAATACCCAGCGGTTTGGTCAAGTACAATTTACAGCCGGGAGTGGCCGTATCATTTTGTTTTAGCTTATCCAAATCCACGGCACCTGTGACAGCGAGACCGAAAATAGGCTCGGGGGCGTCAATACTGTGGCCACCGGCTAAACTTATCCCGGCGTCACGACAGGCCTGACGGCCTCCGTCGATTACTTGTTGTGCGATTTCCGGCGCCAATTTGTTCACCGGCCAGCCCAAGATGGCGATTGCCATTAATGGCTTGCCACCCATGGCATAGATATCACTTATAGCGTTGGTTGCTGCAATGCGCCCGAAGGTAAAGGGATCGTCTACTATTGGCATGAAAAAATCGGTAGTCGAAATAATCCCGGTACCGTTACCCATATCGTAAACAGCGGCATCATCGCGGCTGGCATTTCCCACCAGTAGGTTAGGATCATCAAAAACAGGCAGCTGGCTTTCCAGCATGGTGGAAAGTACTTTTGGTGAGATTTTACAGCCACAACCTGCACCGTGGCTGTATTGAGTCAGTCGTATCTTTTCAGTCATAGTGTTCCCTTTTATCTTTTGTATGCTGGCGCTAAGCTACTTTAACTACAAGGCCTTTAAGGTAGAAGCCTTCAGGGTAGGAGGTGAGAACCGGGTGGTCACCTGCTTGCGACATACGTTCCACGATATATGCGTCGCGGCCTGCATCAACGGCGGCGTCCGCCACAACTTTCTGGAATAGCTCGCCACTGATCAGGCCGGAGCAGGAGAAGGTCAGCAAGGTACCGCCTGGGTTTAATAACTTCATCGCCAGCATATTAATGTCTTTATATCCGCGGCATGCTTTCACTACCTGGGACTTATTCTCGGCAAACTTGGGTGGGTCCAGGATAATCACATCGAATTTCTTGGCTTGATCCCGGTAGTCTCTTAGCAACTGAAATACATCTTTTTTGGTAAATTCAGCTCGGCTCAGGTCTAGCCCGTTGAGCTCAGCATTACGTTTGGCAAGGTCGAGGGCTGGTTGAGAGACGTCCACATTTTCAACGGAGCTAGCGCCGCCCTTAAGGGCATATACGCCAAAGGTGCCGGTATAACAGAAGCAGTTCAGTACGCTTTTGTCTTTCACGTAACGGCTGGCGATAACACGATTATCTCTTTGGTCCAGGTAGAATCCGGTTTTATGCCCTTCCACAATATCCACTAAAATCTTAGTGCCGTTGTTTTCCTCTATTTCAATCAGGCTTTCTGACAACTCACCGCAAAGCAGGCCTTTGGTTTGTTCTAAGCCTTCTTTTTTGCGTACCGCTACGTCAGATCGTTCGTACACGGCGCAACCAGGATAGAGGTCATTTAATGCGGCGACAATAATGGCTTTATTGAACTCGGCACCGGCTGATAGTAGCTGGCAAACCAATATCTGGTTGTATTTATCTATGGTAATACCGGGTAGACCATCGGCCTCACCGGCGATAAGGCGATAGGCACTTAGCCCTTTAGAAGCAATTAATTCGTCACGTAGAGATTGAGCCTGAAGTAGCTTGTTTTTGAAGAAATCCAGGTCAATTTGCTCTTCTTGGTTAAAGCTCCATACGCGAGCTCGTATTTGTGAGCTTGGACTCCATGCTGCTTTTGCCAGCCAATTTCCCTGGTGGTCCATAACATCAATGGTGTCGCCGGATACTGCATTACCTGTGACTTTTTTGATAGCGCCGGAAAATATCCAAGGGTGGCGTCTTAACAGGGCTTTTTCTTTGCCCTTGGCAAGTGTGATGGAGAGGCTCATAGAATCTTCGTATTGATAAAAATTAGCCGCAATTCTATGCCCAGAGCGGCCTAATTAACAGGGTTTTATCGCTTGTATTCAGGGATCTCACCAGCGCCGAATCAGGACTGGATAGAGCAACATAGTTTATTAAAGGCGCTAAGGCATTCAAACCAACAATAAAGCTAGCCTAAAGTTAATAATTTGTTGCCTTTATATTGATAGCCCAATTTTGCCGAATTGAACCTAAACCTTGTTCTTGATAAGAATTTCCTACCTTGGGCCGCCTTGCTAATATCTGACGATTCAGGAGTGAGGTATTCCTTAGGCATGAGGTAGTCATCGGACTAATTATTACTCGATTTCCCCAATGGTTTTGTATTTGCGCCTGTAACAAGGTCCGAGTATATGATAATAGGCATAATGATCCACCGGCCCTCCGGAGAGGTCCAGTCCAGGCTTGTCTCAGGGTCTACCTTGGCCACACCGTGGCGAACTCCGGGAGAAGCTAAGATTAAATCTCCTTTACGTGTCAACTTGTCAATATTGATCAAGCCATATTTATCATGGTTTATGTATAATCCTCCCTTTTTATAATCCACCCCGGGGACCGATGCCTGAATGATTGTTTGGACTTTGGCAAAGGGGGCCACTGGGTCAATATGTTCCTCTTGTCCGCCTCCGCCACGCGGGTATTGGTGAACAAGCACCCGCGCAATGGGTCCATTGGATGGGGTATTAAACAGCACATTTTGTTGTTGAAGCCGTCCTCCGCTTAATTTACATTTCAAGTGAAAAATCGACAAAAAGTTGTTAAACAAATCACCGTTTTGGTTCCAGGGGTGATAATAGTAAGCATGTTGGGTCGATTTGACGTGAGCTTTTGGGTATTGATCGTGTATGCGGTGATAATCTGGACAGCCATCCAGACAGGGGTGCCAACTTGAGGCCTGCTGGTTAGAAAATTTGATGCAATTCGCCTTAATCGCATCTATCGCGCTTTCCGGCATAAAGTGACGAACAATAATTGCTTCATCATCTAATCGCCGCAGAAACAGAGCTGTATTTTTAATTTGTTTGTTAAGCTCTTTCGTATCGACAATCTCTACCTTCATTTGAACCCTCCCGATATGCTTCACTATCAGCTGTTGTTACTTAACTAATAAACATGCTGACAATTGCGCAGGGGTATCGCTTTACTTCGATTGACACTGATGATTGGATGCGGCCAACGATGCAGATATTTGATATTAACCTAGAGCAGATAGGACAAAGGGGATTTACAGAAGTGAGCCCGCCAAGCAGCGATCTATTAACCAATAAAGTCGGATTGGCATTTTTTGCAGCTAAGGTAAAAAAGCGCGGACAGACAATCAAAAGCAATTCCCTATGGAAAATGAAGTCGTCACTGAACCTAGAGTGTTGTTTAAAGTCTAGTGAGTGATATATACCATAGCCAGCCAACGGTTATATAAAGCCCCTTGTCTGGACAAATAGATGCACCAGTGAGATTGGTGTAAACATCAGGCTATCGGTGTGAGCTCAGTTCACTTAACTGGACCAACGCGTTTAAATGAAAGGTATTAAGGAAAATTGCGGTGGTAAATTGGCGATATGTAATTATCGTGCTTGGATTTAACAAGCGTAATTTGTAATGGAGCTGTGATGAGCCAGATCTGCGTGAAGGCAATTGTGAGCGGTATAGTTCAAGGGGTCGGTTTTCGATACTGGACCAGTTTGGAAGCCAATAAACTTGGTGTCTTAGGTCATGCGGTGAATTTACCTAATGGAGATGTGGAAGTGCTTGCTTGTGGTGATCAAGGTGCGGTAGAGAAGCTATTGGTTTGGTTGGAGCAAGGACCGAGCTCTGCCCGGGTTGAAACCTTAACATGCAAAAAAGTGGAAGACCTCTCGCCAAACCGCTTTACGACAGGATAAAAAGGCCCGTTTAAGGGCCTTAATAGAGTTTACATTATACGCATGCCGGGCTCAGCGCCTTCATCAGGGCTCAGGATCCATAGGTCTTTGTCCCCGGGTCCTGCTGCCAGTACCATGCCTTCAGACATGCCAAAGCGCATTTTACGTGGTGCCAGGTTGGCAACCACTACGGTTAATTTTCCTTCAAGTTGCTCAGGTTCATAAGCAGATTTTATACCGGCAAATACCTGGCGGGTTTCGCCGCCAATATCCAGAGTTAGCTTAAGTAGTTTTTTTGCTTCTTTAACGGCTTCCGCTTTAACTATCTTAGCAACGCGTAGGTCAACTTTAGCGAACTCATCAAAATTAATGGTGTCGGCAATGGGCTCTTTATCCAATTGCGTTTTTGGTGCTGTTGCCGCTTTTTCTGCCTGGATATCTTCTTTAGATGCTTCCACTAAGGCTGCCACCTTATCTGCTTCAATGCGCTGGAACAGCGCTTTGAACTTGTTAACTTTATGAGCTGTTAACGGGGTAGCAATGCCCTCCCAGCTGAGAGTTTCGTTGAGGAAGCCTTCGGCGCGTAATGCCAGCTCGGGCATAACAGGCTTCAGGTAAATCATCAGCGCGCGGAATAAGTTGATGCCCACGGAGCAAACAGCCTGGACTTCAGCTTCTTTACCTTCTTGTTTCGCCAATACCCAAGGGGCTTTTTCGTCCACATAACGGTTGGCTTTGTCGGCCAGCGCCATAATTTCGCGCATGCCTTTGCCAAATTCACGATTCTCGTAACATTTGGCGATGGTTTCCGCCGCATCGACAAACTCCTGGTATAAGCCAGGCTCAGCGCATTCGGCGGATAACATACCGTCGAATTTTTTGCTGATAAAACCGGCATTACGGGAGGCCAGGTTCACCAGCTTGTTTACTACGTCCGCATTCACACGTTGAACAAAGTCGTCCAGGTTCAAGTCCAGGTCGTCAATCTTGTTAGTGAGTTTGGCTGCGTAGTAGTAACGTAGGCATTCAGGATCAAGATGCTGTAAATAAGTCGAAGCCTTAATAAAGGTACCTTTAGATTTTGACATCTTGGCGCCATTTACAGTGACATAACCGTGTACATTAACCGCCGTCGGTTTACGGAACCCGGCACCTTCAAGCATCGCGGGCCAGAATAGGCTATGGAAATACACTATGTCTTTACCGATAAAATGGTAAAGCTCGGTGTTTGAGCCTTCGTTCCAGTATTCGTTAAAGTCGATGTCACCTTTCTTGTCGCAATAATTTTTAAATGAGCCCATATAACCGATAGGCGCATCCAACCAGACATAGAAGTACTTGCCCGGTGCATCGGGGATCTCAAAACCAAAGTAAGGCGCATCACGGGTGATATCCCACTGTTGCAAACCAGACTCAAACCACTCGGCCATTTTATTCGCCGTTTCGTCCTGCAGTGAGCCGGACTTAGTCCAACTGGACAGCATGTCGGAGAACTGAGGTAAATCGAAGAAGAAGTGCTCGGTGTCTTTCATTACCGGCGCGGCACCAGATACAGCGGACTTAGGGTTGATAAGCTCGGTGGGGCTATAGGTCGCACCGCAGCTATCGCAGTTATCGCCATACTGGTCTTCAGATTTACACTTAGGGCAGGTACCTTTGACAAAGCGGTCCGGCAGAAACATCTCTTTTTCAGGATCGAAAAGCTGAGAGATAGTGCGGCTGGCAATATAACCTTTGGCTTTTAGCTGACCATAGATATAGGCAGAAAGCTCACGGTTTTCGTCACTATGGGTGCTGTGGTAGTTGTCAAAGCTGATATTAAAACCGCCGAAGTCAGTTTGATGTTCCTGACTGACTGCGGCAATCATCTCTTCCGGCTCTATGCCCATTTGTTGGGCTTTTAACATGATTGGCGTGCCGTGGGCGTCGTCGGCACAAATGAAGTGCACTTGATTGCCACGCATTCGTTGATAGCGAACCCAAATATCGGCTTGAATATGCTCAAGCATATGACCCAAGTGGATCGAGCCATTGGCATAAGGTAGGGCGCAGGTAACTAGAATTTTTCGTGCTTCGGTCGCCATAATCCTGATAAAAGTTCCGTTAAGATTTAAAGTCCTGATGTTACCTAAAGCCGCAGTGAAATCCCAGCGTAAGGCATAAAAACCACAGGGATTTTTGTTACACTGGGTTTGAAACACAAGGCTTATGTGGAGATGCCGTGCAATTGTTAGACAAAGTCATTGCCATCCTTAGCTCAAAAGACAAAAACGGCTGGGTTGCGAAACTGGCGACAAATAGTGCTATTAAGCTCAATAACAAAAATGAAATTGTACTGGAAATGGGATTTGTTGCGCCCCTGTGGCTGGCGGAACTAAAAGCCAGAGCAACACCACTGCTCACTCAATTACTGGGTAATGATACCTGGCATGTTTCCCAACAAATCGCGACGCTGGCATACCCGAGCCAGGTTGCGCCCATAAAAGGGGTTAAAAATATTATTGCGGTGGCGTCGGGTAAAGGTGGGGTAGGTAAGTCTACTACGACTGTTAATTTGGCGCTGGCGTTGGCGGTCAACGGCGCAAAAGTCGGGGTGCTTGATGCGGACGTTTATGGTCCGTCAATTCCGCTGATGCTGGGGCAGGAAGGCAAAAAACCGGACAGCCTGGACGGCAAAACCATGGAGCCCATTAGCGCCTATGGTTTAGTCGCCAACAGCATAGGTTTTCTGGTAGAGCCGGATGACGCTATGGTTTGGCGGGGGCCAATGGCAAGTAAAGCGCTGGCGCAAATACTCAATGAAACACATTGGCCGGATTTGGACTACCTGGTGGTGGATATGCCGCCGGGCACAGGTGATATACAACTGACCATGTCGCAACAGGTGCCGCTTACGGCCTCCGTGATTGTCACCACTCCCCAAGACGTGGCGCTGGTGGATGCCGTGAAAGGTATTGAGATGTTCCACAAAGTGAATGTGCCCGTGGTGGGGTTAATAGAAAATATGAGTATGCACATTTGTAGTGGTTGTGGTCACGAAGAATACCTGTTTGGTCAAGGGGGCGGAGCGCGAATAGCAGATAAGTATCAGCTGCCTTTACTGGGTCAACTTCCTTTACATATTGACCTCAGGGAAGATACCGACAGGGGGTTCCCTACAGTGGCGCGGGATCCGACGGACGAATTGGCGTTACCCTATTTAGCGTTAGCCGAATCGGTTTCAGGAAATTTATACCAAAGTATTAACAAAGTAGTGGATGCCATTAACATTAAAATGGTTTAGCAGGGTATTTATCTCGATTTATGCCGCTTTAGTGGCTTTCCCGCCTTGCTCGCTAAAGTGGCAACTCTCTATAATAGGGGGGTTAATTCCTTAAAGTTATTGATCATTATGTCAGAGCAAGAAAACGGCCCCATTATCATCGGTATTGCAGGCGCATCTGCATCCGGTAAAAGCCTTATCGCACGTACAATTTATAAACGCCTGAGCCAGGAGTTTGGTGATTCCGAGATAGGGGTTATTACCGAAGATAAATATTACAAAGATCAGACCCACCTACCCATGGAAGAGCGGGTAAAAACCAATTATGATCACCCCAATGCAATGGAGCATGACCTTTTATGTCAGCACCTGAGCAGCTTGCTCCAGGGGGAGGCTGTCGAACTACCGAATTATTCCTACGAAGAGCATACCCGGATAGCGGAGACGACGACTTTTTCGCCTAAAAAGGTCATCATTCTGGAAGGGATTTTATTGTTAAACAATCCGGTGTTGCGGGATATGATGAAAATAACAGTGTTTATGGACACTCCGTTGGATGTTTGCTTGATCCGACGGCTAAACAGAGACGTTCAAGAGCGTGGTCGTTCCATGGAGTCTGTGTTAAAACAATACAAAAAGACAGTCAGACCTATGTTCTTACAGTTTATTGAGCCTTCTAAACAGTACGCCGATATTATCGTTCCCCGCGGTGGAAAAAACAAAATTGCCATCGATATTCTGACGGCCCGTATTCGGCAATTACTAAATGGGAGCCAGTCCAGGTCTGGTTCGTAAATCAATTTTAATTCATGCTCTTAGGAGCGTAAATTCAGTTTAAAATTCAATTCGGAGAACCGGATGCGTCTTTGCGATACACATATAGAAGAATACCTTGACCAGGGCAAGATAATTATCGAACCAAGGCCCAAGAAAGAGAATATCTCGGGAGTTAGTGTAGATGTTACCCTGGGTAACAAATTCAGGGTGTTTACTGACCACACAGCGCCGTATATCGATTTAAGCGGCCCGAAAGAGCAGGTGGCTGAATCCCTGGAAAGGGTGATGAGCGACGAGATCCATATTGACGAGGGTTGCTCGTTTTTCCTGCACCCGGGAGAGCTGGCTATCGCGGTTACCCATGAAACGGTGACTTTACCTGATAATATCGTCGGCTGGCTGGACGGGCGGTCATCCTTAGCTCGACTGGGGCTGATGGTACACGTTACCGCTCATCGCATCGATCCCGGCTGGTCGGGTCGTATTGTGCTGGAATTCTATAACAGTGGCAAACTGCCACTGGCGCTTAAACCAAATATGAAGATTGGCGCGCTTAACTTCGAAACACTGTCGGCCCCGGCGGCTAGGCCTTACAACAAACGTCAGGATGCCAAGTATAAGGATCAGCAGGGTGCAGTAGCCAGCCGAATTAACCAGGATTAATTTATCCGTTAAGTCTGAAATCCGGGTGCAGTAGGTAGTCGCACAACAAAAACAAGGAATTAGGGAATTATATGAAAAAGTTACTATATCTGCTGTTAGGCTTGGTGCTGCTTGTGGTTGTGGCGTTTGTTGCGGTCATGAGTATGGTGGATACAGATAAGATCAAAACCTTGCTGGTCGAGCAGGTCAGGGAGCAAACCGGAGCTCAACTGGTGATTAATGGCGAGCTGTCCTGGCGTATCTTCCCAACCCTGGGTTTTAGCCTTGGTGAAACCCAGCTTAAGAACCCGGCCGGCTTCCCAGATAAGGCACTCATTTCTATCCAAAGCGCGAGCCTGGATGTGGAGTTAATGCCGTTACTGGATAAGCACGTAAAAGTGGGTGAATTACTGTTAAACGGCGCCGAAATACACCTGTTAACCCGTAAAGATGGTGTATCTAATCTTTCTCTGTTAACCGCATATAAAAAGACCACTGCGTCAGCTGAGAGCCAAGTCTCCGAGCCTACCGCTACCGAAGAGGTAGGTGGCTCAGCTATGGGTGATATGAAGATTACCCTAGCGGGGATCAGAATTGAGCAAGGACACCTGCTGGTGGAAGATCTTAAGGCAGGTACCAAGCAAGAAGTCGCTAATATCAATTTGTTTGTTTCGCGTTTTGCTCCCGGGGAGTCGGTCGATGTCAACATGTCTGCATTGTACAAGCAAGCCGATTTGAGCGCAGACTTAAAAAGTAAGTTTAAGTTAATGTTAAGTAAGGACTTTGATCTACTTGCCATTTCTGGGTTGGACACCAGCATTGACCTGGTGGGTCGCGGTATTCCTTCGGGTGAAAAAAGGCTGACGTTAAAAGGGGAGCTGAATTACAGGGTATCAAATAAACTGGCGGAGTTTAGTCCCTTGAATATGACCTTTGGTGATATCGGGTTAAGCGGTAAAGCCAGTGTTAAGCACACTGTGATTCCTCAGATCCGGTTCGACTTAACCAGTGAGAATATTGATCTGGACAAGCTGATGGCCGAAATGAGCAGTGAAGCCGAGAACAAGCCAGCAGCAAAGGGATCAGCAGCCGCTCCTGCGACGACAGCGTCCTCAAATAAAGCCGCAACGCAACCAGATTTATCAGCCCTTAGCAGCGTTGATCTGGCAGGTAAGTTAACGATGAAGGCATTTAAGTCAGGTAACGCCAACGTACAAGACATTGTAATGAACATGATGGTGAAAGGCGGTGTCGCCGAGCTATCTTCGTTCAGTGCCAAATTATACGATGGAACCGTAACCGGCAATGCGAAGCTGAACGGCAAAGGTAAGATGGCTATTTTTAGCGCTACCAAGCAGCTTAAAGGCGTGCAAGCAAGGCCATTGCTTAAGGATGTCGCAGAAATAGACATGTTAAGCGGTGCAATGAATATGACGGCCAATTTAAAAGGCGTGGGTCTGGATGAGCTGAGTATTCGTAAGAGCCTCAATGGACAAATTAAGCTGGCCTTTACCGATGGCGCTTTATATGGCGTAAACATCCCATTGATGATACGCAAAGGGTATGCCCAACTAAAACAGACAGGTGAAACATTTGCCGATGAGCCGGAAAAAACCGATTTTAGTTCTTTAACAGGTACTTTTAACATTGCCAAAGGAAAAGCGCAGACAAATGATTTGCAAATGTTGTCGCCGCTGATCCGGATCAAAGGGGATGGATTTACTGAACTGGTAACTGAGAAAATCGACTTTTTGGTTAACACCTCGCTAGTAGGCACGTTAGCGGGTCAGGGTGGTAAATCTGAACAGGATCTTAAGAAACTGACGATACCGGTTAAGATAGCGGGTGTCTGGTCAAAACCATCCTATGGTCTGGATATGGACACTTTGCTTAAGCAAGAGCTGAAACAGGAAATTGATAAGCAAAAAGAGAAGCTGCAAGAAAAACTCAAGGAAAAGCTGGAAAAAGAAGGCGCCGATAAGTTGCTCGAAGGATTGAACTTAAAAGGTTTATTTAACTAGCTTTTTTTGACCGGATATAAAAAGGGTAGCTTTGGCTACCCTTTTTATTTGCCGAAAGTTTAAACCCAGATCAGCGAAATTTTTCCGTTGGACTTCAGCCCCCGATAACGGCTAGAACCCGATCACGTTCACTGGCCTGAGTATTCCGCACCTTACCTATTTTTGGTGTAGATCTTTAGCTGTTTAGCGAGTGAGTTATCTGAATTGAGGTACCGCTGTTTGGGAGTGTGGTTACGCGTACTAACAGGCGACTTCAATGCGGTCTCGCCCCGCAGATTTTGCACTATAAAGCGCCAAGTCGGCGCGCCTTATCAGCTCATACTGGCTCTCGCCGTTTCTAAATTCTGCTAAACCGCCACTCAGGGTGTAATTAATTTTTACCATCTGTTTTTGTTTTATATTCCCTATCACTCTAGTCAAAAGGGTTTGCGCTTGAGCCTGGCTAGTCTCAGGGCACAGGATCAAAAACTCTTCTCCACCCCAGCGGGCAAGCGTATCTTGGTCTCTTAATGCTTTTTGTAGACTGGAGACTAAGTCTTGCAATACCTCATCGCCCTTATCGTGGCCATACTTGTCATTGATCTTCTTAAAATGATCTATGTCTAAAACGATGACACAAAGTTTTGTATGGTGACGTTCGCATCGCTTTAGTTCCTTTTTCAATACTTGAGTCAAGTATCGGCGATTGTATGCATTGGTCAGGGGGTCTGTGTTTGCCAGTTGTTCCAAAATCTGGTTTTTTTCTTCCAGTTCTGTTTGCAGCAATGTCAACCGCCGGTTGTTAACACTGAGCAGTTCGTTGTGTTTTCTCAGGGTCCAGGCCCGGGCCAAAATGGCGGTACCCAGTATGGAGGCTAGGGCGGTAAACCAGTAGAGCAAGGTGTAATCAAACTCTTTTTTCAGGCTGACGGAGCCCCAATCGGTAAAAATCTTCTGATGGGTTTGTTGTGGGATTTGGGCGATAATACTTTCCAATTGGCTGAGCAATTCACTGTCGTTTTTTGCTACGCCCATACGCAGCTCATTGCTGAATCCACTTCCGCCAGCAATATGCAGGTTGGTCAGGTTATGTTGATTGATGGTATTGACGGCAGTCATTAGCGATGTAGAAACCACGTCGGCGTCACCGAGTGACACCATCAAAATAGCCTGGTCTACCGAGTTAGCAAAAATCGGCTCGATGCCAAGCTCTGGCTGGCTCAGGCGATCCACATACCAGTAACCTGGCACCATAGCGACCTTAAGCCCTCTTAAGCCTTCAATACCGCTAATAAACATGATGTCCTTGCGGGTCAGGAAGACTTCGGGGCTTTGAAAATAGGAGGAAGAAAAATCCAGGTAAATTTCCCTTTCCCGTGTTTTATTGAGCATAGGTAGGAAGCGGCAGCGTCCTTCTCGGGCGTAGTTTAAACTCTGCTCCCAGCTAACTGTGACAACCAGTTTAAACCTAAGGCCGCCTATTCTGGCTATTTCCGCCAGGTAGTCTGCTGATATTCCTATGTGTTTACCGTTTTTAATGGCTTCAAAGGGCAGCCAATCGGGGTCTATGCAATAGTAAATTGCGGAATCGTTTTGAGTCGTCAATGGTGCAACCGCGGCCGCTGTAAAAGAGCCTAATAAGAGTGTAAGGGAAAGGCACGTTGAGTATTTTGTAATTAGCCGGTTAAGTAAAAGGTAACTCATCAAAATAAAGCAGGTACCTATTACGGGACTTGATATTTAGTTGGTATTTTAGTTCAGATCCTGAGTATCGTCTGTATTTACCTTACAGGAGCATAAAAATATCTGATCTTGTTATGACACTGGTTACCTGGATTTATTTTGCCGAAGCCGAAATAGCTTTTGAGCCATTACTGAACGACGGGCGGCTATGCCTACGGTTCTATCTACCGGGCCACTTTCCTTGATTGGCCGGGTGACTGTTTCCGAATATCCGTTCCCATGTTGCTTGGGAGTGCTTACCTGGCGAAACAGTGAAGGCAATCTTATTAACGGGAAACCGATTAAACTTGGTAACCGTGGAAGAATAATTTTAAGCTGCCAAACGTGTTCAGCGAACCTTGCGGTAATAGTTTCGCTGATTACATTCGCTGAATCAGGTCATGGGGCGTTTATTTGTCAAAATCTTATATTTTGATCGCTTGCGGATAAGGTAAATTAGCCATTAACACTGATCACAGTAGCCCGCAAATATTCTGATGTATTAACACTGACGTATAATTAATGTTCATGTCCGTGCTATGTTACCAGCATTAGCGACCAGAATTGGTTTTTGCCCGCTCCACTAACCAGTAAGAGAGAGATAGGTATATGAGCAATAAAGATATTAATAGTATTTTATTGGTCTGCATGGGCAATATTTGCCGCTCTCCTACAGCTGAAGCTGTATTAAGATATAAAGCAAATAACAGAGGGCTAAAACTTGAAATTGACTCAGCAGGGACAATCGGTTCACATACCGGGGAATCGCCTGACAGCAGATCTAAACTTGCCGCAGAGGCAAGGGGTTATACATTTAGTGGCATTACGTCGCGTAAGGTGACGGCCAGTGATTTTGAGTACTTTGATTTAATTTTGGCCGCGGACAATCACAACCTGGATGATCTCTTGTCCGTTTGTCCTGGTCAGTATCAGGGTAAAGTTCGCCTGTTTTTAGGTTTTGGTAATAGTATAGAAATGGAAATCCCCGATCCCTATTATGGCGGAGAGGGAGGGTTTGAGCGCGTTCTGGATCTTATTGAAGATGCGGCTGATAATTTTCTAGATAGGTTGGAGCAGTAAAAAGGGAGCGTAATGCTCCCTTTGAGTTTTAGGCTAGTGTGTCAGACACCACTTTATAGTTGGGGTCTTCAATCAGGTTTACTTCTACCAAATCACCGGCACGAGCCAACAATCTACGGCACTCAGGACTTAAGTGCTTGATATGAAGTTGCTTTCCTTCACCAATATAGCGCTCCGCTAGCGTATCAATAGCTTCTATTGCACTATGATCAACTACTCTTGAACCGGCGAAATCGATAATGACATCCTTTGGGTCGTTCTTTATATCGAACAAGTCGAGGAAGTGACTTACAGAGCCGAAGAATAACGGACCGTTTACTTTATATACTTTGCTTTCGCTATCTGCAGTTTCTTCTTCCGCATGTATGTGTTTCGCATGTTGCCAAGCAAATACTAAGGCAGAGACAATTACACCAACAAACACGGCAATGGCAAGGTCGGTCAACACTGTCACTACGGTTACCAGCACGATAACAAAGGCGTCATGCTTGGGGATCTTACGCATAAATTTGAAAGATGCCCATTCAAACGTGCCCAGTACAACGATAAACATAACACCGACAAGTGCGGCTAGCGGTACTACTTCGATAAGGTTTGAAGCAAACAATATAAAGGACAGCAGGGCCAGGGCTGCGGTAATACCGGATAAACGGCCACGGCCACCGGAATTAATGTTGATCATTGACTGGCCGATCATTGCACAACCACCCATACCACCAAATACACCGTTGGTCATGTTGGCGACGCCTTGAGCAACACATTCCTTGTTACCACGGCCACGAGTTCCTGTCATTTCATCGATAACGGTAAGGGTTAACAAGGATTCAATTAAACCGATAGCAGCGAGGATCAGTGCGTAAGGCAGGATCACCTTTAGCGTTTCTAAGGTAAATGGAACATCTGGTAAGGCAAAAGTAGGTAAACTACCTTGGATGGTAGCATTTTCATCACCTGTCATATTTATCAGGTAATCCAATACGTTTCGAGTGTCCAGATTCAGGCCAACAGCGATAAGGGTGACAGTGACTATGGCGACAAGAGAAGAGGGTATAGCGGTTGTCAGCTTCGGCAAGTAATGGATGATTGCCATGGTTAACAAGATCAAACCCAGCATAATGGCTAACTGATCATTGGCGAGCCAGGCATAGATATTGTGGCCTTTCTCGTCAACACCAATTTTCTCTTTAAATTGGCCGAATTGGGCCAAAAATATCACGATAGCTAGGCCATTAACAAAACCTATCATCACAGGGTAGGGAACAATCCGAATAAACTTACCTAGCCTGAATATACCGGCGAGGATCTGGAACAAACCTGCGAGCAAAACTGCGGCAAATAAGTATTGCACTCCCTCTTCGACTACCAGGGCAGTCATTACAACGGCCATGGCGCCTGTGGCGCCGGAAATCATACCTGGACGACCTCCAAAGATGGAAGTGATCAGACCTACCATAAAGGCCGCATACAAACCTACCATAGGGTCGACTTCAGCGACAAAGGCAAATGCTACCGCTTCGGGTACGAGAGCGAGTGCAACGGTTAAACCCGAAAGGACGTCGTTTTTAATACTGGCTTTACTGAACTTGGGAAATTCAAACATGGGTGCGTCTTATTGTTGGACTTGGTTATAAGTGTGGTTGAAAAAGCAGCGATTCTAGCAACAATTTAACTGTCTATCAAAGAGTCTTATCGCGGTGCTAAGTAAAAATGGAACAGGTAGATTTCATTACTTGAGTAACTAAAAAGACCGCCTAATGATGGCGGTCTTTTGTGACATACAAGTGACGAATGGATTAACCCTGAGGTTTCACCATATCGCTAGAAGAGCTTGAAGAGGCAAATCGACTGCCGGCTTGTTTTGAAGACTTAACCACATTTAAGCGGTCCTTGGCTTCTTTTACCTCCAAATCTACATTGGTAACCTGCTCGGTAACCGGTTTTGTCATTTCAGCAGTCGCTGACGATTGCTTGTGGGCAACTTTTTCTGCAGGTACAACGCGAGCTTCAGCAGGTTTTGCCGTAGCCACTTCTACTGATGGAGCAGGTTTTGCTTCTGCGGTTACCGGTTTAGCTGCTGGTGCGGTTACCGGCTTAGCCGCTTCTGCGGTTACCGGCTTAGCCGCTTCTGCGGTTACCGGCTTAGCTGCTTCTGCGGTTACCGGCTTAGCTGCTGGTGCGGTTACCGGCTTAGCCGCTTCTGCGGTTACCGGCTTAGCTGCTGGTGCGGTTACCGGCTTAGCCGCTTCTGCGGTTACCGGCTTAGCTGCTGGTGCGGTTACCGGTTTAGCTGCTTCTGCGGTTACTGGCTTAGCTGCTGGTGCGGTTACCGGCTTAGCTGCTGGTGCGGTTACCGGTTTAGCTGCTTCTGCGGTTACCGGCTTAGCTGCTGGTGCGGTTACCGGCTTAGCTGCTGGTGCGGTTACCGGCTTAGCTGCTGGTGCGGTTACCGGCTTAGCTGCTGGTGCGGTTACCGGCTTAGCTGCTGGTGCGGTTACCGGTTTCGCTGCTGGTGCGGTTATCGGCATAGCAGCTGGTGCGGTTACCGGTTTAGCTGCTGGTGCAGTCACAGGCTTAGCCACCTCTGCAGTTACAGGTTTAGCCGCCGGTGCAGACACTGGCAAACTTGTATCAGCTTCTATCGCAGCTGACTCTTCAGCAGGGCCAGTGCTGTTTTCAGGATAACGCTGGGCGATTGGATCTTCAGTGATTGGCGCAGAGTGCTCATCACTTGGATCAGATTTTTGATCGCTAAAGCGTTTTCTTCTTTGACCCGTACTACGCAAGTGTCTTGGAGAACGGCGACCACGGCGCTGCGGCATTTCTACCGGTTGATGCTCCTGATTGCTCTGGTTTTCATCGACAGCTTCTGTTTGCTCACCTTGGACTTGTTGTTCCTGCTGTAAGCTTAATTTTTCTTCGACTGCGGGCTGTACGGCTGGTATTTGCTCTGCAACAACTTCAGTCGAGCTTTTTACAGGTTTTTTAGCCTGTTTCTTCGCTGGTCTTTTAGCAGGTTTTTGTTGTTCCTGCGCTGCACTTGCCTCTGGAGTATCGTCTTTGGCAATACGCACTTTTTTACGCAAGTCACGTCGTTGTCTGCGCTCAGCAACGACCTGTTCTTTTACAGGTTGCTGTTCGCGTTGCGGCTTTTCCTGGCGAGCTTTGCTAGGTTCCACATCAGCTTTTTCTTCAGGTTTGGCTTTAGCGCGCTCTTGTTCGCCTCTACGACCCTGGGTACGTTCGCCCTTCGGTTTTCTGACCTGGGAACGTTCGCCTTTAGGCCCTCGTTCCGAACGGTCTCGTCTACGACGATTGTCCTTGTTACGCGGTTCCGTTTGCTCTGACGGTTTCTCAACTTTCTTCTCTGTTTTGTCTTCTTTAGTTTCCTCGGTGCTAAAGATAGAGCCGAGTGCGCTAAACAAACGAGCTAACAGGGGTTGTTGAGCCTGAGCCTGAGCCTGAGCCTCTGGCTTTGCCGCTGTAGGTGCAGGTGCTGAAGGCGTTGAGAAACCTTGCAATGCTGGCTCTTCGGCAGCCTTTTTAGAGTCCGAGATAACTGAAGGCTGATATACCTCGTGTTTTTTCTCGAGGCTGTCGTAATCAATTTGCTCAGCTTCTTCATCATTTTTACGTAAGCGATTGATCTCGAAATGCGGCGTTTCAAAATTGGCATTTGGGATTATGAAAACTTCTACGTTGTGACGCTTTTCAACTTTAGCTACATCGCGACGCTTTTCATTAAGCAGATAGGCCGCAACGGCTACCGGCACCATGGCCTGGATTTTCACTGTATTTTCTTTTAAGCCTTCTTCTTCAATCAAACGAAGAATAGCTAACGCCAAGGATTCGTCATCGCGAATGGTGCCTTGGCCACTACAACGTGGGCACACGTGAGATGCTGATTCACCTAATGATGGACGTAATCGCTGACGCGACATTTCCATCAGTCCAAAACGTGAGATGCGGCCCAATTGAACCCGAGCTCTGTCCTGGCGAACAGACTCACGCATGCGATTCTCCACCTCTCTTTGATGGCGTACCGGTGTCATGTCGATAAAATCGATAACCACCAGACCACCCAAGTCCCGCAGCCTTAATTGACGTGCTATCTCTTCGGCAGCTTCCAGGTTGGTGTTTAGTGCCGTTTCTTCGATGTCACTACCACGTGTAGCTCGAGCGGAGTTGATATCAATGGACGTTAAGGCTTCGGTTGGATCAATAACTATGCTACCACCGGAAGGTAGGCGGACTTCACGTTGGAATGCAGACTGGATCTGACTCTCTACCTGGTAGTGGGTAAACAGTGGAATTTCACCTTGGTACAGTTTGACTCTACTTTCGAAGTCAGGGCGCACCATAGCAATATGCTGTTTTGCCAGCTCAAAGGTTTTGGAGTGGTCAATAAGGATTTCACCGATATCACGACGTAGATAGTCACGAATCGCACGCACGATAACGTTGCTTTCTCGGTGGATCAAAAATGGCGCTGACTTAGTTTCGGATGCGTCGGCAATTGAATGCCAGTGATTAAGCAGGACCTTTAGATCCCATTTAAGCTCCTCCGCTGACTTGCCTACGCCAGCAGTGCGCACGATCAAACCCATACCTTCAGGCAAATCAAGTTTGCTCAAGGACTCTTTAAGTTCGGTACGTTCATCACCTTCGATGCGGCGGGAAATACCACCGGCACGGGGGTTGTTAGGCATCAATACTAAATAGCTGCCCGCCAGACTGATAAAGGTGGTCAGTGCTGCGCCTTTATTGCCTCTTTCCTCTTTTTCAATCTGGATAATGACTTCCTGGCCTTCACGCAACACATCTTTAATGTTGGGTCTGCCTTGATAGCTATATCCTTTAGGGAAGTAGTTTCTCGCAACTTCCTTTAACGGTAAAAAACCGTGTCTGTCCGCTCCATAGTCAACAAACGCAGCTTCCAGGCTGGGTTCGACGCGAGTGATTTTACCTTTATAGATGTTGGCCTTTTTTTGATCATGGCCAGGGCTTTCAATATCGAGATCATATATTTTTTGCCCGTCAACGAGGGCTACACGCAACTCTTCTGCCTGAGTTGCGTTAATTAACATTCTTTTCATTTTGTACTCTTAAATTTGGTATTTTTTATATATTCGCCACATTCGATGGCTGCGCCTGGCCCCGAGTCTACGGCATTTAAAGCAACCTCCCGGTTGGTTATGCATGGGGCGCGTGTTGGCGTTTATCAAACTATCTTGTGCTTCTTGGAGCGCAATAGAACCCTTATGGGTTGATCTTGCTAAAGATCTTGTGCTGCTTGGAGCGCAATAGAACCCTTGTGGGTTGATCTTGCTAAAGAATGCGGCGCTCTGGAGCGGTCTGTCAGACACGCTCCGTGGGATCGTTATAAGCAAATCAGTAACGAAAATCCGGCTTATTATCCCATTTTCAAGGCAACTATAGCAAGGCTACATTTTTCCAGCAAATAAAGAGTGAGTTCTGTTAAAATAAATCCTCTCATGGTTTGTTTAATATTTGTACGCCTGGCTGTAAAGCGCACTATAGGTGATGACCGAAAGACAAACTCCCTTTGGATAATGATTGCAGGTTCCTGTCTCAGCGAACCTAAACTGGCTAAATGAAAGAAACTAATCAGACAGTAAGATTTATTGAGATTTTTCAGGAAAATCTTGAGCAGCGTATCGACAACTTTTTAAAAACACAGTTAAAAGGGGTACCCAAAAGCCTAATTTACAGGATCATTCGCAAAGGTGAGGTACGGGTAAATAAGAAGCGGGTAAAGCCCGAGTACAAATTGCAATTGGGAGATATGGTGCGGGTGCCGCCGGTGCGTGTCGCCGAGCAGCAAGCACTACCTTCGGCAAAGCTCAATAAAATTGCGGCGCTAGAGAAGCACATTTTATTCGAAGATGATGCCCTGATCGTGTTGAACAAACCATCGGGCATGGCAGTTCATGGCGGCAGCGGTTTGAGCTTTGGCGTTATCGAAGGGATGAGGGCACTCAGGCCAACACAACGCTTTTTGGAGTTGGTGCACAGATTAGATAAGGCCACCTCGGGATGCTTGCTGATAGCGAAAAAGCGCAGCGCACTAAAAGCCTTGCACGAACAGCTCAGGCACAAAACCATGCAAAAACGCTATCAGGCATTGGTACAGGGGCAATGGTCTCGCGCTAAACGCGTGGTGGATGCACCACTATTAAAACATGCCGAGCAATCTTTGGTTAAGGTCAACCCTGAGGGTAAACCTTCCGAAACTCGGTTTAAAATCATTCAACGTTTTGACGGTGCCACTTTGGTACAAGCAAGCCCTGTTACCGGACGAACTCATCAGATCCGCGTGCACTGTGCTTGTAACGGCCATCCCATCGCATGTGACGACAAGTATGGCGACAATGGATTTACCGAAACCATGCAGGGCTTTGGGTTAAACCGCTTGTTTCTTCATGCTGCCAGCCTGGAGTTTTTCCATCCTGGATTAGAGCAAAAGATGCTGGTTGAGGCGCCGCTGGATGATGCGCTTAAAGGCGTACTAGAAAAATTAAAGAAGGTCTGACATTGAACTATAAGCTGGTTATTTTTGATTGGGATGGCACCTTGATGGACTCGGTGCCAAAAATAGTGGCTTGTATTGAAAAAGCGGCGCTGGCTGTTGGCCTTGAGATAAGAGCTAAACAAGAGATTAAGAATATTATCGGCCTGAGCCTCAATAAGGCAATGTCTGTACTATACCCTGCGGTATCAGACCAACAGCGACAATCCATGATTGAAGCCTATCGCGAGCAGTTTAAAGTCTTGGATACCACGCCAATGCCATTTTACACCGGTGCCATTGAACTGATTAAATTCTTGCATAACCAGGGCTACTTATTAGCGGTGGCGACGGGGAAAAGTCGGGCGGGGCTAGACCATGTACTGCAGGGAAATCAGCTGGACAGCTATTTTGTCACCAGCCGGTGCAGTGACGAGGCAAATTCAAAACCCGATCCGTTAATGCTTAAGCAAATATTGCAAGAGCTCGATATCGACGCCAAGGATACCGTAATGGTAGGGGATTCTTGCTATGACCTGGAAATGGCGCAGGCCATCGATATGGACAGTATTGGCATAAGCCATGGCGTGCACAGCCGGGAATTATTAAGCGAAGTAGGGCCCTTGGTTGTACTCGATAACATTGCGGGTCTGTACGACTGCTTATAAAGGAAAGGTATCCTGGCCAACGCAAGGATACCTTTCTGAGTCAGATAACCTTGAGCCCTTCATACTCCAGCATCTCAATCAGTGATATTAACGGTAAACCTATCAGTGTATTGGGATCTTTGCCTTCAAGGCGACTAAACAAACTAATACCAAGACCTTCGCTTTTAAAGCTGCCTGCACAATTATACGGAGTTTCAGCCACCAGGTAATTGTGGATCATATTGTCGGTTAAGGTCTTAAAGTGTACCTTATAGGGTTCTACAAGAGATTGGATATGGCCGCTATCGCTGTTAACCAACGCCAAACCAGTATAAAAGGTGATGGATTTACCACTGGCTGCACGGAGTTGCCCAACGGCATTATCATAGTCACCCGGTTTACCCAGCACCTGAAATCCATTCACACACACCTGATCTGAGCCGATGACCAGAGCGCCCGGATTTTTATCAGCCACGGCTTGCGCCTTGGCGATGGCCAATCGCTCCACCAGTTCAAGGGCTGATTCATCGGGCAGGGCGGTTTCGTCTACCAAGGGGCTCTGGGTGGCAAATGGCAGATTAAGTTTATCTAAAAGCTGTTTTCGAAATGGAGATGTTGACGCCAGCAAGAGTTTATTGGCCATCATTTAACCCGTTATTTGTGTTGTTTGTAAGCATTCTAATGGCAGCTCCTTTTAAAAGCGATATGGCCGGCAAAATTTCCCCTTTTTCCTTTGACTCTAACGCTTTGTAGCTATATTATTCGCGCCCTATGCGAAGTGTAAAATTGCAACTTAGCGTTGATCCCGTACGCGCTGCCCAGAAAAAGTCGGAATGGAAAGCAATTATTCCAAAGGCCACTCTGGAACGACTTACGGAGTCAACACTCGGTCTCGAAGATGATGTCTTAGTGACACTCGCCTTTGGTAAGGATATTCAAGGGCTGAATACTGTCACCGGTAAAGCATCGGTGACCGTTCAGCTTGCCTGCCAGAGATGTGGAGCACCATTTAGCCAGCATGTCGACGCCGAATTTATATATAGTCCTGTGCGTGAAAACGCATCGGTTGATAATTTACCCAGCGCTTACGAACCCATTGAACGTGATGAAAATGGGGAAATCAATCTTTACGAACTGATAGAAGACGAACTGATGGTGAGTCTGCCAATTATTGCCATGCATAAATTGGAAGACTGTGGTGTCAGTGAACAAGAAATTAGTTTTGGTGAGATTGAGGTAGAGAAGCGCACTAACCCATTTGCTGTTTTAGATAGTTTAAAAAGCAAAAAGTAAGGAGTCAGATCAATGGCTGTTCAAAAGAGTAAGAAAAGTCGCTCAAAACGCGGCATGCGTCGTTCACATGATGCTATCGGCACAGCTCAGCTTTCAACAGATGCTACATCTGGTGAAACGCACCTGCGTCACCACATTTCTGCCGATGGTTTCTACCGCGGTAAAAAGGTAATCGGCTAGTAAGGCGACTACCTTGCTCGATCTGACGATCGCGCTCGATGCCATGGGGGGCGATGTAGGTCCCCGGGTATCAGTGCCTGCCGCAGCGCAGGCACTCAATTCCTCCCCTAGATTACATATTCTCGCCGTTGGACATCAAGATGTTCTGCGTCCGTTGTTAAAACAATATCAGTTACTTGATCACCCTCGTTTGACCCTAGTGCACGCACCAGAAGCGGTCGGCATGAATGATAAACCCATGGTTGCAGTACGCGGGCTTAGATCCTCGTCCATGCGCATAGCGCTGCAGTTGGTGAATCAAGGTAAAGCCCAGGCCTGTGTCAGCGCCGGTAATACAGGCGCCTTAATGGCGTTGTCAAAACTGGTGCTAAAGGTGTTACCCGGCGTAGATCGGCCTGCACTGATTTCTTCAATACCTAATATCAATGACGGACAGACTTATTTACTCGATCTGGGCGCCAATATAAGTTGTGATTCTGAAAGCTTGTTCCAGTTTGCACTCATGGGGGCTGTCATGGCTGAGAAGGTCGAAGGACTAAAAAGCCCTAAAGTCGCGCTGCTTAATGTGGGTGAGGAAGAGATAAAAGGCAATGATCAGGTAAAACGAACCGCGCAGCTATTATCTGAATGTCCGCAGATTAACTATGTGGGTTATATTGAGGGGCATGATCTGTTTTCCGCCAAGGCAGATGTTATTGTAGCGGACGGGTTTGTGGGTAATATTACCCTTAAAACCTGTGAAGGGCTGGCAAAACTGTTTAAAGATCAGCTTAATGCCGGTGTAAATCGTAACTGGTTTACCAGATTTATTGGTTATTTACTGGGTCCAAGTCTCAAAAGACAATTGTCTCACCTGAACCCCGACCAGTATAATGGTGCAAGTTTGATAGGATTACGTGGCATTGTAGTAAAAAGCCATGGCAGTGCGAATCAAATCGCCTTCTGCAATGCTATCGAAGAAGCAATAAAAGAAATTGACCGCCAAGTACCGTCTCAGATAACTGAAAAGTTAGAAGCAGTATTACTAGAAAGAGATAGTTAACTCCTTATGTATAGTAAAATTTTGGGTACCGGAAGTTACTTACCGGAAACCGTTCGCTCAAATCAGGATCTCGAAAAGATGGTAGAGACCAGTGATCAATGGATCACTGAGCGCACGGGAATAAAAGAGCGTCGTATCGCCTCCGCCGAAGATACCGTTGCCTCCATGGCGAAAGCTGCCGCAGACAAGGCTCTTGAAGCCGCAGGCTTGACGGCAAGTCAACTGGATATGATAGTGGTGGCGACCACCAGTAACCAGAACGCCTTTCCATCGGCTGCCTGTGAATTGCAACATCTTTTGGGTATCGGCAATATACCAGCATTTGATGTAGGGGCAGCATGTGCCGGTTTTAGTTATGCGTTAAGTGTCGGTGATAACTTCGTAAAAACAGGTATGGCCAAATATGTGTTGGTGGTTGGCGCAGATCAATTGTCCCATACTTGTGATCCAGCGGACCGCGGTACTATCATACTGTTTGGTGATGGTGCGGGTGCGGCAATTATCGGTGCCAGCGAAGAGCCGGGTATTCTATCCACCCACCTGAACGCCGATGGTAAGCACGGTGACTTGCTCAAATTACCAAACCCTGCACGGGGCGTGTCCGGCAGTGAGTTGGAATCATACCTTTATATGAAAGGGAATGAAGTCTTTAAGGTCGCGGTTACTAAGCTAAGCCAAATTGTTCAGCAGACCCTGGCTGCGAATAATATCGATAAGTCAGAGCTTGACTGGTTGGTGCCGCACCAGGCCAACTTCCGCATTATTAAAGCCACGGCCAAGAAATTGAATATGCCGATGGAGAAAGTGATCCTGACCCTGCAAAAGCACGGTAATACATCTGCGGCCTCTGTGCCTCTCGCACTAGATGAAGGGTTGCGTGATGGGCGTATTAAGCCGGGTCATCTTGTCCTGTTGGAAGCCTTTGGCGGTGGATTTGCCTGGGGCTCGGCCTTAGTCCGGATGTAATGGTTAAACAAATTTAGGGAAGTTGATATGACTCAATTCTTTCTTGCGTTTCCGGGCCAAGGCTCGCAAACCGTAGGTATGTTAAGTGAACTGGCTGAATCACATAACCTGGTTATCGACACGTATAAAGAAGCCAGTGAAGCCCTGGGTTTTGATTTGTGGGAGCTGGTGCAAAACGGCCCATTGGAAGAACTGAATAAAACCAATAATACCCAGCCTGCCCTGTTAGCGGCATCAGTCGCCATATTTCGCGTCTGGCGGCAACAGGGTGGTGTGCTACCTGAGGTTATGGCCGGACACAGCTTAGGTGAGTATTCGGCATTAGTATGTGCCGGCGCTATTGAATTTAAATCCGCCATCAAGTTGGTCCAACTTCGCGGTGAGTTGATGCAGCAAGCAGTGCCTGCTGGAGTAGGCGCCATGGCTGCTGTCATTGGCTTGGATAACGAGTCCATCGCCTCTGCCTGTGAAAGTGCGGCACAAGAGCAGGTAGTGTCTCCGGTAAATTATAACTCGCCTGGCCAGGTGGTTATTGCGGGTAACAAGGAAGCCGTTGAGCGTGCGGGGTTATTGTGTAAAGACGCCGGTGCTAAGCGTGTATTACCGCTGCCTGTCAGCGTGCCTTCTCATTGCGCGCTGATGAAACCCGCTGCGGAAAAATTGGCTCAGGCGCTATCTGAACTCGACGTTAATTCACCCTCTATTGCAGTTATCAATAATGTCGATGTGGTGGCCGAGACAGATCCTGAGCGGATTAAAGATGCACTGGTTCGTCAGCTATATAGCCCGGTTCGCTGGACGGAAACTGTAGAAAAATTAGCTGAGCAAGGCATTGAGCTTGAAATTGAAACTGGCCCGGGCAAGGTGCTGTCCGGCCTGGTCAGACGTATTAATAAGAAGATTGGCGCACTGGCGGTAAATGATAACGCCGGTTTAGAAAAAGCCCTGGCTACTTTTAATTAAGAATAAGAAGGAATAACAAGCATGAGCTTCGAAGGTAAAGTGGTATTGGTAACAGGTGCTAGTCGCGGTATTGGTCGAGCAGTTGCTGAGAGCTTTGCATCACAGGGTGCAGCCGTGATCGGAACCGCAACCAGCGAAAAAGGCGCGGCGGCAATCACTGAATACCTGGGCGAGAAAGGCCAGGGTTTAGTACTGAATGTCACAGAGCAGGCTTCCATCGAACAATTGTTCAAAGACATTAAAGCCAATTATGGCGATATCGATGTATTAGTGAATAATGCTGGTATTACCAGAGACAACTTGATGTTGCGCATGAAAGAAGACGAATGGATGGATATCATGGATACCAACCTCACTTCTGTGTTCAGATTGAGCAAAGCAGTGCTTCGCGCCATGATGAAAAAACGTAATGGTCGAATCATCAGCATAGGCTCTGTGGTTGGTACTATGGGTAACGCCGGTCAGGCAAACTATGCCGCAGCAAAGGCGGGTGTTATTGGGTTTACTAAATCCCTGGCCCGTGAAGTGGCATCCCGTGGCATTACTGTGAATGCAGTTGCCCCTGGTTTTATTGAGACAGACATGACTCGTGCGCTAAATGACCAGCAGCGCGACGGTATTTTAAGCCAGGTGCCTGCCGGTCGTTTAGGCGATGTGAAAGAAATTGCGGCCACTGTCAGTTTTTTAGCGTCTGACGGTGCTGCATATATCACCGGTGAAACCTTGCACGTTAACGGTGGTATGTATATGGTGTGAGCCCATATTGTTAACAGAGTGTGGAATAATTGTAGTTTTTGGATTGAAATCACGAAAAATGTGGTTAGACCAGCACTCTCAGACTTGAAACTTTTAAGCGATGGAATACACTATCGCAACTCGACGCAAAAGCGTATTTTCTAAAGGAAAAAATTGATCATGAGTAACATCGAAGAACGCGTAAAAAAGATCATCGTAGAACAACTAGGCGTTAAAGAAGACGAAGTTAAAAACGAAGCTTCTTTCGTAGATGATTTGGGCGCGGATTCCCTTGATACTGTTGAGCTAGTAATGGCGCTGGAAGAAGAATTCGACACAGAGATCCCAGACGAGGAAGCCGAGAAAATCACCACAGTTCAGGCAGCCATCGATTACGTACAAGCAAACAACGACTAATTTATTAGTCGCAGTTTTTTGAGGCGGTCTTAGGACCGCCTTTTATTTATCGGGCCCATCAAGAGCGACAGCAGAGTCGACAATATTGACCAGGCTACTTCTTGATCCCCCTCACAAAATTTACAATCCGGAGATTCATACGTGTCAAAGCGCAGAGTGGTAGTTACGGGCCTGGGAATGTTATCCCCGGTTGGTAATACAGTCGAAGGATCCTGGCAAGCAGTACAACAGGGAAAAAGTGGCATCAGTGCTATCGAACATTTCGATACTGAAGCGTATCCCACCAAATTTGCTGGTCTCATTAAAGATTTCAATGTAGAAGACTTTCTTTCCCGTAAAGATGCGCGGAAGATGGACCTATTTATTCAGTACGGAGTAGTAGCGGCGCTTCAGGCGCTGGACGACTCTGGTATTGAAATTACCGATGAAAATGCGACCAGAATTGGCGTAGCGATTGGCTCAGGTATCGGCGGTTTAGGTCTGATTGAGCAAAATGCTCTTAGCCTGGAAAAAAGTGGCCCTCGCAAAATCAGCCCGTTTTTTGTTCCTTCCACCATTATTAATATGGTGTCTGGGCATGTTTCCATTCTTAAGGGATTGAAAGGTCCGAATATTGCTATTACCACAGCGTGTACCACGGGTACACACAGCATAGGTATGGCCGCACGCATGATCCAATATGGTGATGCGGACGTGATGCTGGCAGGTGGTGCGGAAAAAGCGTCCACCGAACTTGGTATGGGCGGCTTTGGCGCAGCCAGGGCTTTATCCACCCGTAACGAAGAGCCAGAAAAGGCCAGCCGCCCCTGGGACAAAGACAGAGATGGCTTTGTATTAGGCGATGGCGCCGGTGTTCTGGTGTTAGAAGAGTACGAACACGCCAAGGCTCGCGGCGCCAAGATTTATGGCGAGTTTGTCGGTTTTGGTATGAGTGGAGATGCATTCCATATGACTTCACCGCCAGCTGACGGTGAAGGTGCGGCAGGTTCGATGGAGAACGCCATAAGAGATGCGGGTATTAAACCAGCGCAGCTGGGTTATATTAATGCCCATGGTACGTCTACCCCCGCGGGTGATGTCGCAGAAACTCAGGCTGTCAAAGCTGTATTCGGTGAATCCGCTAATCAGTTATTGGTGAGTTCCACCAAATCCATGACCGGCCACCTGCTGGGCGCCGCGGGCGCCATAGAAGCGATCTTCACCTTGCTGGCGTTACGGGATCAAGTGGCACCACCGACCATCAACCTGGATAACCCAGATGATGGTTGCGACCTGGATTACGTTGCTCATAAAGCGAGAAAGGCGTCATTTGAGTATGCGCTATCCAACTCGTTTGGCTTCGGCGGAACCAATGGCTCGCTGGTGTTTAAGCGAAGCTAGAAACGCTGTTTTCGAAACCTAAAGCCTGATACGCTCTGGTGTCGGGCTTTTTTGTATCTGGAAGTATGTATTTAATTAATGGAATAGCGTCACAGACCCTGGCTGTAAACGATCGGGGGTTGGCATTCGGAGATGGTTTTTTTACCACAGCAAAGATAACCAGCGGCACAATATTACATTGGCACGATCACCTGGCTCGTCTTGAGGATTGTGCTCAGCGTTTGTTTATTACCGATATTTCCTGGGAGAAACTCACTCGGGAGTGCCAACAAATAGCAGCCAATACAGATATTGGCGTGTTAAAGGTAGTGATCACCCGTGGGGCCGGTGGGCGAGGATACAGTACGCAAGACTGCTTTGAACCAACACGGATAGTTTCTGTTCACCCATACCCTGACTTTTATAGTCAATGGCGGCAGCAGGGCATCAAGTTGTATGCTTGCCAGTTTACTATTGGATCCAATACCAAGCTAGCCGGACTTAAGACCCTCAATCGCCTCGATCAGGTAATGATTAAGCGAGAGCTTGAAGAGAACAATGCCGTTGAAGGCCTGGTTTGTGATGAAGCCGGTGTGATGGTGGAAACCTGTACCGCCAATTTATATTGGGTAAAAGCCGGTGTTATTTTTACCCCTATGCTGGACAGGGCCGGTATTAATGGCGTCATGCAAAAACAAATTCACCGCATGGCCGAACAAAAAGACATTCCTTACAAGCAAATTCATGCCAGCGCAGATAGCCTGATCACCGCCGAAGAAGTGTTTATCAGTAATTCATTGATGGGAATTGTTCCTGTTTCCCAGTATAAAATGCGTCACTTCGATATAGGTAAACTATGTCGACGTCTGCAGAAAGAGATCCTTGATGTTTAAGAAATCTGTTATTTCCGTCCTAGTATTGCTTATCTTCGCTGCGGCAGGCCTTTTTTACGGACACAACACCGTAGAGCAGTTTGCCGCCGCTCCAAGAGTAAAACAAGAACAACTTTTAAAGGTGCCCAAAGGCACTCATTTTACAGCGTTTGGCCGACTGCTGGCTGAGCAGGGTTTAATGGATGATGTGGAGTTGATGCCCTGGTTTGGCAGGTTACACCCAGAATTGACCAGGATTAAATCAGGGACTTTTATGCTGCAGTCCGACTGGAGCCTGTATGACATACTAAACCAGGTGATCAGCGGTAAAGAGCATCAGTTTGCGGTCACCTTTGTTGAAGGAATTACCTTTAAAGAGTGGCGCCAGCAACTGGCAGGGCTGCAGGGGATCATAAAAAGCCAGCAGCTGGACGACGAGAAGGCGTTGGCACATGTGATCAACGGCAAACATGAAAAGTTAGAAGGTTTACTGCAACCCCAGACTTACTACTACACGGATAACACCAGTTCGCTGGAAATAGTGAAAAGGGCATATCAACGTCAGCAACGCTATTTGATGGAAAGCTGGCAAAACAGGCAAAAGGATTTACCGTTAAAAAGCCCTTATGAGGCGCTGATCCTGGCATCTATTATTGAGAAGGAAACCGGCTATGGGGATGAGCGAACTACAGTTTCTTCCGTATTTATTAACCGGTTGCGCAAAGGGATGCGATTGCAAACCGACCCGACAGTTATCTACGGAATGGGGGACAGCTTCGACGGTAATATCAGGCGTAAGGATCTGCGTGCCAAAACGGCTTACAACACTTATGTGATCAACGGCTTACCGCCAACACCCATCGCCATGCCAGGACCTGCCTCCATCGATGCGGCGCTGCATCCGGCGCAGACTAAGTTTTTGTATTTTGTGAGTAAGGGAAATGGCCAGCACTATTTTTCCAAATCCCTGAAAGAACACAACAGAGCCGTGCGCAAGTACATTCTGGGCAAGTAGCAGCGCGGTCAGAAGATTAAATTTGAGGAATACATGAGTAAAGGTAAGTTTATCGTTATCGAGGGCCTGGAAGGGGCCGGAAAAAGTACAGCGGTTAGTGTGATCAACCAGTGGCTGCAAGAAAAGGGCATTTCACATATTGAGAACACCAGGGAGCCCGGCGGCACCCCACTGGCTGAAAAAATGCGTGCCCTGGTGAAAGAGTCTCATGAAGAGGAGCTTAGCGACAAATCAGAGTTGCTGCTTATGTACGCAGCCCGGGTACAGCTGGTTGAGACTAAAATCAAGCCCGCCTTGCACCAGGGTGCTTATGTGGTGGGCGACCGACATAACTTGTCTTCGTTAGCGTACCAGGGAGGAGGGCGCGGTATCGAACTGAGTCTGATCCAGGCTATCAGCGATGCTGTATTAGGAGATTTTAAACCGGATCTCACTATCTATATGGATATCTCTCCGGAGCTGGGTTTGCAGCGTGCAAGGCAAAGGGGAGAGTTGGACCGTATTGAGCAACAAGCTGTAGCATTTTTCCATCGTACCCGGCAAACGTATTTATCTCTGGTTAATCAGGATGAAAATGCGATAACCATAGACGCATCGAAATCTCTCGACGAGGTAAAGCTGGCGGTACTAAATGCGCTGGAGACGTCAACAGGTTTGTTACCTTGAATTACCCCTGGTTAGCGCCTTATCAAGCTCAGCTCAGTGAGCAGATGGACAGAGGAAGGCTGCATCATGGGTTATTAATATCCGGTGTTAAGGGTACGGGTAAGCAACAACTCAGCACCTGGTTATATGAAACAATTTTATGCCATCATCCTGTTGACGGCCAAGCATGTCGGCGCTGCCATGCGTGCCTACTCCTTAAAGCTGGGACTCACCCTGATCTATATCTGGTCGAGAAGAGTAAGAGTGGCATCATCAGCGTCGATCAAATTCGCCACATCAATGCTGCACTACAGGAGCGCTCTCAACAAGGCGGGGCTAAAGTCGTTATTATCGAAGACGCTGAAGCGTTAAATGAATCTGCGTCCAATGCCTTACTTAAAACCCTCGAAGAGCCTACTGCCGAGAGTTACCTGGTACTTCGCTGTGAATCGTCGTTTCGATTAATGGCTACCTTAACCAGTAGAACGCAGCATATGGTGATCACGTCCCCCAGTGAGACCCTGGTATTGGAATGGCTTAGTCAGCAAGGTTATTCATCTGTTGAATTAGGTTTATTACGCTTGCATCAGGGTGCTCCCTTGGCTGTATTAAAAAGTCTTCAGAGTAATGATGATCAGGTATTCCAACGGTTACCCGAGCATTTTGCTCAGTTGTTGACCAATAAGGTTAGCCTGTTTGAGTTTTCTGCTTTTTTGGCTGAAGATGCGCCGCAACGGCTGAATTGGCTTTTTTATCTGTTGCTGGATATGAACAAATTAAAAGTAGCCGGAACAGCTCAGTTAGTTTTTCAACATCATTTGAGCTCGTTGCAAAACTGGTCGGGGCGGAGTGTCCCCTAGCCAGATCCACAAACTGACTGAAAATGTGCTGGTGTTAAGCCAGCAAATTAAACAAAACCCTGGCATCAATAAGGAACTGGTTATCAGTGAGTTATTGTTGGCTATCAGAAATAAATTGGAGAACACACCTTGTTAGTTGATTCACACTGCCACTTGGATAAGCTGGATTATCAGGGCAAACATCAGAATATTAAAGATGTATTAGACAAGGCGGCTAAACGCGGTGTATCACATATGCTCAGTGTCGGAGTGACCCTGGAAGCATTCCCCGCCATGCTGGAAATGATTTCTCCCTATGACCATGTATTTGCTTCTTGTGGTGTTCACCCACTCGATCAGGATAACGAAACTAACGAGCAAAAGTTACTCGAATACGGTCAGCTGGATAAAGTGGTGGCCATAGGAGAAACCGGCCTGGATTATTTTTATTCCCCCGACAATAAAGAGCAGCAGCAGCGTTCGTTTCGCCAGCATGTCAGGGCTGCAAAAGTGCTAGGTAAACCACTTATCATCCATACCCGAGACGCAAGACAAGATACCCTGGATATCCTCAAAGAGGAGGGGGCCGAGCAGGTGGGCGGTGTGCTGCACTGTTTTACCGAGTCTCTTGAAATGGCCCAGGCGGCAATGGAAATGGGTTTTTATATTTCTATCTCAGGTATAGTCACCTTTAACAATGCGGCGGAGCTTCGGGAAGTGGTGAAACAGGTCCCCTTGGACAGGTTACTGGTGGAGACAGATTCACCTTATCTGGCGCCGGTTCCCTATCGCGGTGAGCAAAATGAACCCGCGTATGTCAGGGCTGTGGCAGAGTTTGTTGCCGATCTAAAGGGAGTCAGTTACCAAGAGCTGGCGAAGCAGAGCAGTAACAACTTTTTCGAATTGTTTAAATTTGCTAAGGAGTAACGTTATGTCATCCAGTATTGCGCTGATGAAATCCCATCGTTCAATCCGCCAGTTTACCGGACAGCCCATTAAAGATGAGGATCTAACCGAAATCTTGCTGGCTGCCCGTGGCGCTTCAAGTTCAAGTTTTATCCAGTGTACCTCTGTGGTAAGGGTGAGCTGTGTAGAAAAGCGTGAGTCCTTGGCGGCTTGTGCCGGCAATCAGAATTACGTAAAAACATGTGCTGAGTTTTTGGTTTTTTGCGCCGACTTTAACCGACATCAGCAGATTGTAGGGCAGCCCATTAAGTTGGGTTACACGGAACAATTGCTGATAGCGGCTATCGACACCGGCTTGATGGGACAAAATGCGCTGCTGGCGGCTCAGTCTCTCGAGTTGGGCGGGGTATTTATTGGCGGTATTCGAAATAATCCGGATAAAGTCGCCGAATTATTAAACCTGCCTGAACATGTGATCCCTTTGTTTGGCCTGTGTCTGGGTTATCCCGATCAGTCTCCAGACAGCAAACCCAGGCTGCCCTTGTCGCTGCTAGTGCATGAGGACAGCTATCAGGCAATGGATGAGCAGACCCTGGCTCAATATGACAGTGAGGTCAGGGATTATTACGTTAAGCGAAGTCAGGGCAAACTAGATCAAAGCTGGTCTGAGCAAATTGAAAAAAGCTTATCTAAGGAATCACGTCCTTTTATGCTCGACTTTCTTCAGTCAAAAGGGTTTGGCAGCCGCTAAATGCTCTATTACTTTGGCTTGTTTGCGGTTTTTATTTTCTCTGCAACAGGTGTTTTAGCGTCCAGCCGTAAACGTGTTGACCTGGTGTCTGTGATGATAACCGGCATGTTAACGGCGCTGGGCGGGGGGACCTTGCGCGACCTGTTAACCGAGCAGCCGGTATTCTGGCTACAGGATGAAACCTACCTGTTGGTGGCGCTGCTCGCATCTTTAGTCACGTTTCTTGCCGAGCCCGTGATCCGCAGGCGCTACAACCTGGTGTTGTATCTGGATGGAATAGGCATCGCCTTATTTTCCATACAGGCAGTGGATAAAGTGATGGCGCTGGGTTATTCACCAGTGGTTGCTGTGTTAATGTCGGTTGTAACGGCCATCATGGGCGGCATAATGCGGGATGTAATGACCGGGCACGCTACCTTGTTGTCCAGTAAGGAGTTATATGCAACCCCGGTTTTATTCGGCAGTGCGCTATATATCGGGCTCGTTACAATAGGTGTTAACGATACAGTGTCGGCTGTGGTCGGATTTGTATTTATTGCATTTTTTAGATTTATCGCAATTCGCTATAACATCAGTTATCCGGAGCGGCTTATGATAGGGCCAAGACAGGGCTGAACAGGATATCGTACACCTGCTCAGCTGCTATTGAGCGCTGTTATTTCAGGTAGTTTAACCTGGCCAATTCGTGCTGTTTATACCAGGCCGGATCCTGAACCTTGCACCTTCCTTCATCTTCCTTATGGAAAGTACAGCCCATCGGGGTCATCTGGTCTTTTATCTGCTCGATAACATCGTTAGTCATTATCTGATCTGGATATTTACTATTTTTAACCTTAATAGCCCAAGCCAATACAGTGGGAGGCACCCAGGATGTGTGCGTGTTACTCTCAGCAAAATACCCCATGCCAGAATAGCGTGTTGTCATCATAGGGCTGGCGTTGGTTTCCAGGGTGCCTTGAGAAACCCTGCCTGTAAAACCAAAGTTAATAAACACATCGATATATTTACGTGAGCCGTTCATAAAATCAGGGATAGTCGGCGGCTGCTTATCGCCAATAATGCCATCGATGGGAAGTTGGGAGTCCAGCGTCTGATAATAACCGACCCGAAGGCGATTGTTAAAGCTGTCATCTGCATCCAGCACATGGGTTTCAGGCTGTACGTACTCTCCAGCGCTCTGAATACCCAATACACCTTCGGAATTAAACAGCACGTTATAATAGGGCCTTAGACTATTTTCCAGCTCTTGCAGTTGGGCCAAGCTTGGCGCCGCCTGGTTTGGACAGCTTTGGGCCCAAGTGGCTCTAATTGTGGAAGTGGAAAAGCCACCAGACCAGGTCACATACTCTATATCGTATTCATCGATAATTTTAGTTTTTATCTGCTGGGCTATCCGCTTGGCTTTATCATTGACTGCCGTAAAGTCCAGCTTGCAAAAGCTATCGCTGTTTTCCATTAAAATATCGGGAGTTTCCAGAAAAACGAAACTGGCTCTGGGGTTGTGTGCTAATACTTTTCGAAAGCTATGCTCACCGTGGCCGGCGCCAGAATATCCGCCAATATCTGCAATACGAGTTCCCAGGGTTTCCAACCAGCCAGAGTGGATAAACTCGCTATGTTGATCGAATTTTTCCACTGTTTGCTTCAAGTATAATGGCACCTGAGTTTCCATATTAAAGGATATTATTTCGTCTTTGTTTAACTTAAATAATGCCTCTACACGACTACGCCCTGTCAAATTAAGCTGGTAGCCCATGCCGGAGTCGATGAATAATACAGTCTGGTCCGCATCTACCTTATCGGCAGAAAACTGGCCTTGGTTAAAGCTGACTGTGACCTTCTGGCAGGCTGGAAGTTGGGAGTCATTGTTACAATCAATCCCTTGCAAGTTTACCAGCGCGTTTTGCTCCATTACTTTTGCTTTTTCTTTTAGCTCTTTATAAGGCCCATCAACGGGAGCAGGGGTGGTTGAGCCGTTATCGCTTCCTCCACCACCTCCACATCCAGAGGCGACAGTGACAAGAGCGAGTACAGGTAACCAACGCATTGAGTTCATCAGATTTCCTTTGAAGGTTTTTAAAATACAGAATTGATCTCTACCTATACCAACTAATTGATTTAGAATTTCGATAACATGTATTTGTCAGAAGATTGTCAGGATAATATCAAATTGATTAGCTCTGTGTTGTAATAAATTGTAAAGATTCAAAAAGGTACAAACGTCTTACTAGTTTTTGCTGACTGCTTATACAGGCAATCAAAGTTATGTAAAAACATGTGCTGAGTTTTAGGTATTTTGCCCCGACTTTAACCGACATCAGCAGATTGTAGGGCAGCCCATTAAGTTGGGTTACACGGAACAATTGCTGATAGCGGCCATCGACACCGGCTTGATGGGACAAAATGCGCTGCTGGCAGCTCAGTCTCTCGAGTTGGGCGGGGTATTTATTGGCGGTATTCGAAATAATCCGGATAAAGTCGCCGAATTATTAAACCTGCCTGAACATGTGATCCCTTTGTTTGGCCTGTGTCTGGGTTATCCCGATCAGTCTCCAGACAGCAAACCCAGGCTGCCCCTGTCGCTGTTAGTGCATGAGGACAGCTATCAGGCAATGGATGAGCAGACCCTGGCTCAATATGACAGTGAGGTCAGGGATTATTATGTTAAGCGAAGTCAGGGCAAACTAGATCAAAGCTGGTCTGAGCAAATTGAAAAAAGCTTATCTAAGGAATCACGTCCTTTTATGCTCGACTTTCTTCAGTCAAAAGGGTTTGGCAGCCGCTAAATGCTCTATTACTTTGGCTTGTTTGCGGTTTTTATTTTCTCTGCAACAGGTGTTTTAGCGTCCAGCCGAACCCGTGATCCGCAGGCGCTACAATCTGGTGTTGTATCTGGATGGAATAGGCATCGCCTTATTTTCCATACAGGCAGTGGATAAAGTGATGGCGCTGGGTTATTCGCCAGTGGTTGCTGTGTTAATGTCGGTTGTAACGGCCATCATGGGCGGCATAATGCGGGATGTAATGACGGGGCACGCTACCTTGTTGTCCAGCAAAGAGTTATATGCAACCCCAGTTTTATTCGGCAGTGCACTATATATCGGACTCGTTACAATAGGGGTTAACGATACAGTGTCGGCTTTTGTCGGATTTATATTTATTGCATTTTTTAGATTTATCGCAATTCGCTATAACATCAGTTATCCGGAGCGGCTTATGATAGGGCCAAGACAGGGCTGAACAGGATATCGTACACCTGCTCAGCCGCTATTGAGCGCTGTTATTTCAGGTAGTTTAACCTGGCCAATTCGTGCTGTTTATACCAGGCCGGATCCTGAACCTTGCACCTTCCTTCATCTTCCTTATGGAAAGTACAGCCCATCGGGGTCATCTGGTCTTTTATCTGCTCGATAACATCGTTAGTCATTATCTGATCTGGATATTTACTATTTTTAACCTTAATAGCCCAAGCCAATACAGTGGGAGGCACCCAGGATGTTGCCGTGTTACTCTCAGCAAAATACCCCATGCCAGAATAGCGTGTTGTCATCATAGGGCTGGCGTTGGTTTCCAGGTTGCCTTGAGAAACCAAGCCGGTAAAACCAAAGTTAACGAACACATCGATATATTTACGTGAGCCGTTCATATAATCAGGGAGTGTCGGCGGCTGCTTATCACCAATAATGCCATCGATGGGAAGTTGGGAGTCCAGGGTCTGATAATAACCGACCCGAAGGCGATTCTTAAAGCTGTCATCTGCATCCAGCACATGGGTTTCAGGCTGTACGTACTTTCCAGCGCTCTGAATACCCAATACACCTTCGGAATTAAACAGCACGTTATAAAAGGGTCTCAGACTATTTTCCAGCTCTTGCAGTTGGGCCAAGCTTGGCGCCGCCTGGTTTGGACAACTTTGGGCCCAAGTGGCTCTTATTGTGGAAGTGGAATAGCCGCCAGACCAGGTCACATACTCTATATCGTATTCATCGATGATTTTAGTTTTTATCTGCTGGGCTATCTGCTTGGCTTTATCATTGACTGCCGTAAAGTCCAGCTTGCAAAAGCTATCGCTGTTTTCCATTAAAATATCGGGAGCTTCCAGAAAAACGAAACTGGCTCTGGGGTTGTGTGCTAATACTTTTCGAAAGCTATGCTCACCGTGGCCGGCGCCAAAATATCCGCCAATATCTGCAATACGAGTTCCCAGGGTTTCCAACCAGCCAGAGTGGATAAACTCGCTATGTTGATCGAATTTTTCCACTGTTTGCTTCAAGTATAATGGCACCTGAGTTTCCATATTAAAGGATATTATTTCGTCTTTGTTTAACTTAAATAATGCCTCTACACGACTACGCCCTGTCAAATTAAGCTGGTAGCCCATGTCGGAGTCGATGAATAATACGGTCTGGTCCGCATCTACCTTATCGGCAGAAAACTGGCCTTGGTTAAAGCTGACTGTGACCTTCTGGCAGGCTGGTAGTTGGGAGTCATTTTTACAATCAATTCCTTGCAAGTTTACCAGCGCGTCTTGCTCCATTACTTTTGCTTTTTCTTTTAGCTCTTTATAAGGCCCATCAACGGGAGCAGGGGTGGTTGAGCCGTTATCGCTTCCTCCACCACCTCCACATCCAGAGGCGACAGTGACAAGAGCGAGTACGGGTAACCAACGCATTGAGTTCATCAGATTTCCTTTGAAGGTTTTTAAAATACAGAATTGATCTCTACCTATACCAACTAATTGATTTAGAATTTCAAAAACATGTATTTGTCAGAAGATTGTCAGGATAATATCAAACTAATTAGCGTTGTGTTGTAAAAAATTGGAAAGGATTCAAAAAGGTACATACGTTTTACTAGTTTTTGCTGACTGCTTATACAGGCAATCAAAGTTATGTAAAAACATGTGCTGAGTTTTAGGTATTTTGCCCCGACTTTAACCGACATCAGCAGGTTATAGGGCAGGCCATTAAGTTGGGGTACACCGCACAGGCTGGTAGATTATCAAGCACCTAAGCCGTGATACTAGGCATGCGGAGAATCGCTTTGACGGGTTGGTTATTAAAATCTTGTTGTTGAGAGAAAAATACACACTGATACAATAGGTTGAATCTATTTATGGAACAGGTATAAGGTTACAGTGAAAGAACCTTCGAGCGAGCTGTTAGGCAAGTATGACCATGATTGAAATTAAACGTCCACAAGAGCTGGCGCGTTTACGTCGTCTTGCCCTGGCTGCACAAGGTTTGCTGCAGGCTCAGCCTTATGGCCGTGGTCTGGCGGGGGCACGTAAAGCGATTAACCACATAGGTTATGTACAGATTGACACCATATCGGTAGTGGAAAGAGCGCACCATCATGTTTTGCACTCTAGAGTGCCTAAGTTCAAGCCAGCCATGATAAATCAAATGTTGCTCGATAGAGACATTTTTGAGTATTGGGCGCACGCAGCAGCTTTTCTACCTATCGCAGATTTTCGCTTCTCCTTACCCTACAAACATGCCATTAAAAGCGGCCAAACCCATTGGTATAGAACCCGTGATACTAAGCTCATGGGTGAATTGTTGGCGCGCATACGTTCAGATGGCCCGTTACGATCCCGAGATGTAGAAACTAACACCACAAAACGTGCAGGCTGGTGGGACTGGAAGCCAGCCAAAAAGGCGCTTGAACAGATGTATATGGAAGGCGACCTAATGGTTAGCGACCGCGAAGGCTTCCAAAAAACATATGATCTAACCGAGCGGGTACTGCCAACTCTCGTCAATTCACAAATGCCCAGTATGGAAGAATTTGCGGCGCACATTGTAGATCAACAATTGCGCTGCCATGGGTTTGCTTCACTCAAGGGACTGACCTACCTGCGCCGAAATGCTGAACTACGCAAAGCTGTGAAAACCTTGGTAAACGAAAGGTTGGCGCAGCGCACTTTAGAACAAGTGCAAGTCAGCAGTGGCGAAGTATTTATATTGGAAACGGGTGCGCTCGAACGCCCCTTTCCCCGGTTGAACAGCCGCATGTTGATTCTTTCGCCATTCGACAACAGTGTCATTCAGCGAGAACGGCTCAAAGCACTGTTTCAATATGACTATCAGTTAGAATGTTATGTACCCGCAGCCAAACGTCAGTATGGCTACTTTTGCCTACCGCTACTTTACCGCGGTGAATTTATTGGCCGGATGGATTGTAAAGCCCATCGAAAAATCAGCCATTTAGAGATCAAATCACTACATTTGGAACAACACAATTTTGATGAAGATTTAGTCGTTACTGCTTTTGTAGACGCCATCACACAATTCTGTCATTTTCAAACATGTGACTCAGTGTCTTTGACTAAAGCCCACCCAAAACATCTAACCCAACGTTTGCACAGTGCGCTAAACCCTCTAGGGTGACGCCAAGATAAAGGCGCTGCTGAGCCCCCCCATTTAACCATTCGCGGACGTCAGGTGAGTACGGTTTTTCGTTGCTTAATAAGAAAAGTATATTTATTATCAGCGACATAGTGTTTTCCTGTGCGGAGCTAACCGGCGGGAGAAATGGGAAAGTGACCAAGCATGCTTTCACCGAACAGGGGACACTACAAGCTATGGCATTATGTTAATAAATTAACGCCTTAGGTGTGGTCTGGTACTGGTTGGAAAATCGGCAAAGTGTGTGTGCCGTATATACAGATTTATGTTCTCAAGGAGTTCTTATGATTTATTCAACTACCGAATCTATCCCAGGAAAGGAAATAGTCGAAGTATTAGGTGTTGTCACTGGTAACGTAGTTCAATCAAAACATATTGGACGCGATATCATGGCTGGCTTAAAAAGTATCGTTGGCGGTGAAATAGCAGGTTATACGGAAATGCTAACTGATGCTAGAAATGTTGCAGTCCAGCGTTTAGTTGAAAGTGCTAGTCAAAAGGGTGCAAATGCTGTCGTTGGTATCAGGTTTACGACAAGTGCAATCATGGATGGCTCTTCTGAAGTAATGGTTTTTGGAACAGCAGTTAGACTAAGAACATAACTAATAAGGATAGGTCGCGCGCAGTCGCGACTTAATCCTGTCGTTGAAAAAACCCGATTGCTGCATATTCTATGCGATTGGTAAATAACCTCGAGTTGATATATTTGGTGGGTATTTCAGCTGGTTATGATGTTTTAACAAATGTTGCCGCTACCTCAAATATTAGGTTATTTGGAGATGAATGGTTAATAGGGAATATGTTTCTGCCGCACAGCGGCTTCGTTCAAAAAGGTGCTGAATCGGATTCCGCCAAAGTTGTCCTGCTTTATGCAAACGATGCAAAAAGGCAGTCCAATCTGGCTTCACACATTAGCAAAACGTTAGGCGACATTAGTCCAAATTTAAGGAGTCACTTAAATGTCGAAAAATAAAGTGTTTGAAGGGGGGTGTCTTTGTGGAAATATTAGGTTTTCAGCAAAATCTCCTGCATTAAAACCTCATACTTGTTCTTGTAGACAGTGTCAGCGTCATTCTGGAGCATTAACCCAAGCGTGGGTTGAATTTTCAAGTGAAAATGTAACGTGGACGGGATCTGACGGCGAACCATCAAAATGGCGATCTTCTGATTATTCTTCTCGTGCTTTTTGCTCTAATTGTGGGAGCACAATTGGGGCAATCGACGATGATCCAATAATAGCAATTGTTTTAGGTGTATTTGATACCCCTAATCTCAAGGTGCTTGCACCAGAAAAGCACTCTTACATTGCCAAAAGGCCTAAATGGTGGAAGGTACAAATTGACGCCTAACTAACAAGGATAGGTCGCGCGCAGCCGCGACTTAGTCCTGTCGTGTGCGCTGGGCTACTTATATAGGAAATATTTAATCGCGAGGAAGGAGGGTTTTATGTTGCTCTTTTTTTCGAGCCGAGCACGGCCTAGATTACCAACGGGATATTGGCAAGCCGCTGTATTTACGTATTTTTTATAGCGGCATTAACTTTCCTAACTTCAATTTACGTATATACCAAAACTACCTGAACCTGCATTTCCAAGTAATTTGGGTATAGTATATTTGGCTGCTATTTTTTGCCGCTTAAGATGGCGTTGAAAGTCATGCATGGCTGTGAGCATTGTAATGAAGTAAATCAGGTCTTCCGAATCAAGAAGCCCCAAGATCTACGCAAGGCAATAAAAGTTGCCTCTGACAATATCAATGATGGAACCATCATTGAGAGTGAGTATTGGCCTGAAGGTTGTTCCAACCACAACAATGTTTCATTCTCGAGATTGGCAGGTGGCGCGCACTGGGGGGATACTGTGGACTATTTTTTTGAGTGCCCTAAATGTAAGTCTCTGTATAATCTGAGTGCAGAGACATATCACGGTAGTGGTGGAAAGTGGGCCCCAGCGGAGCGGGGGATGATAAAATCCTCTGGAAGAAGCTAATAGTTGAGTCACATGGTTATTAAGTTTTAATTTTTCCGATGTCAAAGGCGCGCCAGCGGGCGGCAACATGCTGATCCGGACGCAGCAGGTATACCGCCCCGGCTTTACCGTCGAAGCGCTCGGTCAATAAGCCGTCAGTATCGTCAATGTCTTTGCCCACCACAGTGATTTTGGCGACAACACCACCCTGAACCACCGCGCCGAAGGCGGGTAAATCACCGAACACCAGGACCTCGAATTGTCCACCTATCTTGGCTTCCATAAGCTCCTCTTCGGTCGCCAGCTCCAGGGGATATGCTGGACCCAGATAGGGGTATTTGGATCTCGGCCCATAGGAGGAGAGTTGGGTATTTCGAAGAAAGCAAGAATATTTCCATTGCCGGCATCCATAAACAGATGCATATAGGGGTCTGGCTCTTTGGTTGAGGGAACTTTGTCTTCGGAGATGGCTAAGATGAAATCCATACCCAATGTATCGCGATAAAACTCGACGGTTTCCTTGGCGTCATTACAGCGATAGGCTACATGGTGAAATTGCTTAATCTTCATCGACGGATCCTTGCAGGGTAAGTAGAGAATGATCAGCAGTTCCCGACAAAGCGGCGGTCACGTAACGTAACCCTGTCAAACGGCTATTAATTTCTTGCGGACGTGCAAGATCCTCAGTTAAAACATCACTGATCACAACTGCCTAATTTTCTGTCTAAGTAGGTGAGCATAAGTTTTCAGAGTTGCCCCCTGTTTGTTTTTTATGCAGCGGTACAGATATTTTTGCGTTTTTTCACCGACTCCAGTATACATGCATCAATTTTCAACATCATGCGTACCAATCCGTGAAAGTAGTATGGCGCCTTACTGAGGCCGAACAAATTACCCTTAGAGAAGCTGTGGCTAATCACCCCAAACATCGTTGTAGAATCCGGGCTCATGCCATCCTACTCAGCCATAAGAGATACGATATTAAGCAGCTAGCGGATATCTTCGATACCAGCTTGGAGACGCTTTCTAAATGGATCGATTGCTGGGAAGAGTTCGGGATCTCAAGCCTTTATGACGCAAAGCGAACGGGGCGGCCCACTATTTATACGGATGAGGAGCCTCATCAACTCAAGCGAGCCCAGTCCCTGATGGAGAAAGAAAGCGGCAAAAAAGCCAGCGTTTCAACGATTAAGCGAACGTTGAAAAAAAATTTAACTACAGCCATAAAAGAGCCAGACATTCACTCAAACTAAAGCGTGATGAAGAGGCGTTCCGAAAGTGTTACAACACCCTGAATAAATTTATAAAGCTTGAACAAGAGGGCGAGTTGGACCTCTATTATTTCGATGAATCAGGTTTCAGCCAAAAATCGAACTTACCTTACGCATGGAGCCCAGTCGGTGAGCCGTTTGCATTTCCTGCCTATTCGCATAGTAAGCGATTGAACGTACTTGGCTTTTTAAGCCGCCAAGGAAAGCTGGTTTACCACAGCACCGAAGGTCACGTTACTACTGACACAGTCATCGAGGCGTTTGAAAAGCTGATAGAAAATAAGCCACACACCGCAAAGAAAAAACTGACAGTCGTTTTTCTGGACAACGCATCTTTTCACCGCTCTGCGAAATTTAAAGAGAAATGCAGTGACTGGATAACAGAGGGTGTTTTGGTGCTGTATCTGCCAGCTTATTCGCCAGAGCTGAATATCATAGAAATACTATGGCGGAAAATTAAGTATGAATGGCTTCCCACCTGCGCTTTTGAAACATTTGAAAATCTGACCAAGTGTGTAAAAAACATTCTGTCTAATTATCCATCTAAATACAGAATAACTTTTACCTAGGCACTTACATCCCAAACCAAGATCACTTCAAGCACAGGCTTTCTATGGACTATTGATGGTTAGTTCTTCCAAGTGATGACCGTATATGATCAGCTTCCACAGTGTTTCCCAGTCTTTTAAATGCGCCACCGCAAACAGGCTTTTCATTTTGTGCCACAGACTGGTTCTGGAGTTGTATTGCTCTCTCGCCAGCTTGAATAGAGGGCAGCAGTATTCCTGAACCTGATCGATAAGAAAGGCCAGCATCATCAGATTGGCGAATACGGTCGACAGATGCTGCTTGCCATGGCCGTAGTTGTGCTCAAAGTTGTAATCTTGGTTTTTCAGTGTATTAAAGGTTTCGTTCTCAATTTTCCAGCGGGACCGGCCTCCTCTTGCGATATCCGGGACAGTGTCTTTGCTTAGCGGAAGGTCGGTGACCCAGCTAAAAATGGTTTCTTTACCGTCCGGCTTGATCTCCCAGTGCTCCAGGTAGTTCACCAGCAATTCCGGATGACTCGCGTTTAGCGACACCTCATTAACATAGCGGTATCCTCGGATCAGACCGTCCGCTCCGGTAGCCTCAAACTCCTCGGTTTCGCCTGCCATAAGCAAGGTTTGGACATGGCTAAACAAGGCCTTGTGATCACCTTCTTTAGCGCCAAGAATGAAGCTATAGTTCAGTTTTTTCAATAAGTTAATATGCGGAGCGTTGCTGGCAAGACCATCTTCCAGCACGATGAATTTGCGCTTGGGAAAGTACTCCCTGATGGAAGTCAGCAGACGCTTTGAGGCGTTTCGTTCACAGTCATTCTTGGTATCTCCGTCCTGGCGGGTGATGGCTTCGGGAAACAGCGGCAGCACCTGCTTTTTGTCCGGGTGAACTATCACCGCGCCCAGCGCCTGGTGGTAGTATTTTTTCTTGTCGCCTTTGCCTTTGACACAGCATTCCGGACAGCTGACTTTGCCTGAGGAATACAACCCAGTACCGTCAATGGACAACAACTGGCCATCCAAAAATTCGAACGCTTCCATCATGTTCTGACGTTGTAAAAGCGCATGTATTTTGACAAACGCCGGACGTAGTTCAATGGGTGATACCGGATCCAGCACTTCCCGTAGCTGACTGTCACAGGGTGCTTTCTTAACGCCGTAGAGGGATGTCAAGTTTGCCCGAACCGTCTCCTCACTGAGCAGTTCTTCAAACTTAAGCAGAGAAGGTGATTTGAAGGAAAATACTGCCAGTCCGCTCATCAGACAATCAGTCATTGAATAGGTAGGTTGACGCTTTCTGAACTCAGATACGTGGTGAAATTCTGCCCTGACGATGTTGAGCAGACCGGGAGCTGAGAGCTGCTTGCGTAGTTTCAGATCTTCAGGTCTGGGTAGCATGGCCCTGAGACGGCGCTGCTTTTTTAAACGATTACTAACTGACAATGTTAATTTCAATTTTCATGGAGATGAAATATATGTACATGATTTTGTTGATAACTTCAACTCGCTGGGAATTGCTGGAGAATGATTATTTACGCAACGAACAATAGTTTCATGTGAGATCACTATCAAGTCAAATGTAGCTGTAAAGTAAATAATGTGACAGACATGTATCTAATGATGAGCTGAGGCGTGCGGGTTGGTTTTTATAATGTGCGGTATAGTAAGGTTATTTCTTAGTGAAAGGTATTGGGATAATAAAAGGGCATAGTCAAAATATCTCTCGTATGAGATTATTTAAAAGCTAGGGTTGTAATCGTTTCTTTGGAGTTGTTCGAAATGACAGAGTACCAGACAAAATCATTAATGTTGAACCATTTTATTCCTTATCGCATGGTTAATCTGGCCAAGAAAATCAGTGATTCCTGCTCGGAAATTTATATGCAAGAATTTAATCTCTCTGTGCCCGAATGGCGTATTCTGGCGAGATTAGCGGAGCATAGCCAACTCAATTCCAAGGATATTGGAGAAGTGACATTTATGGACAAATCTAAGGTTTCTCGTGCAGTAAAACAATTAGATGATAAGGGGTATTTGATCCGGGAGAAAGACTGCAATGATAACCGGGTCTCCTATCTATCCTTGACCGATATGGGGCGCCAGCTATACCAGGAGATCGCCCCTAGGGCTTTGGATTGGGAGAGTAGGTTGATTACGGCCTTAGATGTTAGCGAGTACAGGGATTTACTGAGGATTTTGGAAAAACTGGATACGCAGGTAGATGAGATGAACAGGTGAAATGCGTCCAATGAAGCCATTGGGCGCAGATGGTGAGGCGCTAAACCTGACTTAAACTTGTAGAGGCTAAATTGGTTGGCAAACATTACCGGCACCATCAGGTATTCGCCCTGAAGCCTGATGTCGGCGGCACTGACTGGAAGTCAGCGACCAATTCGCCCTGTTTATCCAACTCATAGCGCTGTCCGGTCATAAAATCGTTAATGAGCCAGTTGGCTTCAATAATATCGTTTAGCCTTTCGGCGTTTTACTCCAGGCGGCAAAGGTGTAATGCACTGCTGCTACCGCCCGGTTAACATTGCCGACATCGCCAAGTTGTTATAACCAATAACAGAAACCCACTTTGCAAAAATAACACGCCAAAATGTTATTTTGGTAACCGGTCGGTTTTGATAAATGGGCTAGCAAGCCGTCTTTAAAATGTGCTGAAAGGGGTCGATTCTGAATTTGGTCGCTGCCGAGCTGCGCCTTGGTGACTTTGGTGTTGGGAAACTAAAAAAAAGCGCCCGGGACGATTCCGATTTGTCCCGAGCTTAGGGGAATGGCTCTGTTGAGAGCCGTGCGCTAATCCTGTACGTCGATTTGCTACTAAAGTTAAGCCTAGTCCATGGCCTTCAAATCGCCAGACTAAATGTCAAAAAGATTTGAATCCCGAACTAGCTCTCTGGGAAGGCTGTTTTTCAGTTTAGGACCCACCCATTTTGCCAGGCCGATGGGGTGGTCGCGGTAGCATACAATTGCTTCGCCCTTACCGTTACCTTCGGGCCGGATATCTCTGCCCATATAGTATTCTTTTGCTTGTTCGGCATTCACTGAAACGCGATTTGACTCAGCCAGGTCGCCGAATGCGATGGTCCATTCGTGTGTCAGGCGATAACCTTTTTTGGGCCCTTTGGTAAATGAATCGGCGACTTTAATGCCAATTCGGTCAAATTTTATTTCACCGATTAACGGCACTACTTCCTCCGGAAACAGCCAAATCTCGTTGTCTCTGGCAAATAGTTTGCCGGGTAAACTGTCGATACCGAATTGTCCGGTCAGATAAGCCAAAAAGTGTTCAGTTTCTTTATTTTTAAGGAAGGAGAACGGGAATCTCCCCAGTCTTTTTTTAACGGGCTCGGGTTTTGCAGTTTGTTCTTTTCGAATGGCCGCAACGAAAAAGCCTTCACTGTCGTATATTTGTGGCCAAATATGGAGAAAACCCTCACTAGTACGGGCTTTTTCTGCACCATCAAACAGATCTCCTAAATCAAGGAATGACACACCTTCGTTATATTTGTCTTTCAGGTGATAACAGACTTGCTGATTTTCTTCAGGGTTCAGGGTGCAGGTTGAATAAATAAGAATACCGCCCGGTTTTAACGCATAGAAAGCACTTTCGATAAGGTCTTTCTGGGTATTGGCGATGTCGGTAACGGATGAAGCGCTCCAGTTTTTCATGGCATCTTGATCTTTTCTGACAGTTCCTTCCCCGGAACAAGGCGCATCGAGTAAGATGGCATCAAAAGACTCTGGTAACCAGCGACCAAATACTCTGGCATCGAAATGCGTTAGTGCGACATTGGCGATGCCACAGCGCTGCAAGTTGGAATAAAGCCCTTTGATGCGGCTGGCGGAAAACTCGTTGGCTACGAGTAGGCCCTTATTATCCAGTTCGGCGGCGATTTGGGTGGTTTTTGAGCCTGGAGCTGCCGCGGCATCGAGTACGGTGGCTTGTTCCGCTGGCGACCAATGGTGGAATAGGGCGGTAACAGGGAGCATAGAGCTGGCTTCCTGTATATATAAGGCGCCGCTTAAGTGCTCTGCGGTATTGCCCAGCGGCACGCTCTCGTCTTCACGATTTATCCAATAGCCGCTGTCGCACCAGGGCACCGGTTTTAACTGCCACTGATGTTCGGCGGCGCGTTCGAGTAACGCCGCCTGATCCATCTTGAGTTTGTTTACCCTGATGCTTCTTCGAAGTGGCGTGTTACAAGATGTAATAAACCCCTCCATATCCAGTTCAGCGGGGAGGATTTTTTCAATTTGCGCTAAAAACTCGTCTGGTAAATATACACTTGATGCCAAAATTCTGAGCCCGATAAGTCAAGGGGCGGGCATCATACCATACTCATATGCGCTAGGCTTCATTAGGGATTTTTGCCTTCCAATTCAACCAACTTTGCTTGAACTCGGAATGGATCGGGAACTGAGTGTGCTCCTTTGCTCTGGCTTGCACCTTCTTATCGTCTGGCGTGTTAAAGCTGACCCCTCCTTTAAGGATGGCCTCCAGAGATTCCGCTTTTAACGCGGCGCCGGTAAGGCCGACTTCCATATTAAAGCCAGACACCATCCAAAAAACGCTGTTTTGCCTGACCAGATGACGATAGTCCGGTTCGATATTGACAGATATCTCGACTTTGTCAGATAACTTGGATAGGGCAAAATCAATGACACTGCCCACTTTCACTTGTCGGTAATACACTGGGCTGCCAGGTCGCAATGAACCTGCCCTGTGTGTAATTAGGGTTAGGGTTAGTCCGAGTTCGTCCTGCGCGAGTAATGGTGAGGTGCTGAGCCCGTTAAATTGAGTCGCTGTTTTTCCTTTACCTGGCAGTGTGTTGATAAATGCACCTGACAGGATAGTATCCAAATGCTTAGCCCCGTCTAATGAAATATCGGCGGTAACTAACCAGAAGCGAGCGCCTTGTTTGGCAAACTGCGCCATATATGGCTGATAAATTTTGGCTTTTGCATCTACCCGAGCGGATTTGTTGTTTAGGCTTAGTTCCGTGACATTACCTATGGTTAAGCCTTTATGTTTTAACTCAGTTCCGATTTTGATATTTTCAGCTTGTTGGAAGCTGATGGTAATGGTCTTGCTAATTTCTGTGGCTTCTCGATAGCTTTTATATAAGGGGTATAAGCTGCGCGCCGGTTTCTTCGCGCCTGTTAAGTTATCAAATGCGATGCCCCCTGCGGCGATAGAAAGTAGTGAGCCTGTTTCTACTTCTATACCGGATAAACCTCCCTTGATTTTAATACCGCTAACATCCCAAAACACGCTATTTTTGGTGATCAGGTGGCTGTATTCACCTTCTATGTGTAAGGACAGTTTTATCTTACCTTTGCTATCAAGACGGTAGCTGTCCACCTTGCCAACCGGCAATTTATGGTAGTAGACGGGCGATCCTTGGGTTACTGAGGTCATTTCATCACTGACCAGTTGCACAGTAACTGGCTTCTCAAACGCTTTGTAGCCTATTTCAGCCAAGGAAAAATCGGGGTAAAGGCGATATCGTTTTTGCTTGTTACCTCGTACCTTATCGTCTGGATTGTAGAAACTGACCCCCCCTTGAAGTAGCTCGGTAAGGGGATCTGCATTAACTTCAACACCTTGGAGTGACGCTTTAACACGAAACCCGGAGTGTTTATAAAAGCGGGTGCTGCGGGCGATAAGGTGGCTGTATTGAGCGCCAACATGAACAGTAACATTCACCCAATGATGCTGATGATCGAGTTCCAGGTTGGTTATTTCGCCAACCAATAATTTCTTATAATAGATACCGGCGCCGCTCTTAAGTCCCGCAGCGCTATCGGCGATCAGTTTTACCTTTACTTTTTCGAGACCATCAGACAGGTTATCAAGCAGATTAAAGGTACGTTGTGGCTTACCTGCAGCAGGTCTAAATGAGATAAAGTTGCCCGTTAGCAGGTTCCCTAAGTTCTTTATTCCAGTAAACCCAACCTCGGTTTTTTCTACCCAAAATGTGGAGTTATCTGTAAGTTGATCCGTAAACATAGGTTCAACCACAGCCTTGGCAATAAAAATATTGTTGTCTTTGTCGTAGCTTAGATTAACCACTTTACCTATCTTTAGTCCTTTGAACAGGATTGGCGCACCTGTACTCAGGCCCAGAGTACTGGCCGTTTTTAAGGTGATCTCAACGCCCCGACCGGCATCGTCAATATTGGGGTAGAAGTGAAACATAAAATCTTGTGGTGCTTCAATTCCATCTTTGGGAGAGTCGAAGGCGATAGCGCCGGAAATAATAGAAGCCAAACTTTCGGTGTGTACCTTTAGGCCGGATAAGGAAAAGTCAGCGCTGATCCCGGAAACGTTCCAAAAACGGCTGCTTTGTTTTACCAAGTTTGCGTATCTCGATTCAACGACCAATTGAATTTCAACTTCCTGACCATCTGTTAGCAATCGGAAGTCATGGACTTCACCGACCGGAATCTTTTTGTAGTAAACCGGCGAGCCCAGGTTGATTGACCCCATATCTATAGCACGCAGTTTGACCAGCAGACCGTCGCGAGATTTTAACCGGGGGGCCTGATCTTTGGCGATAAAGCGCCGGCTTTCTTCTCCCTCCCCGGGACTCATATTGATATAGTTACCGGTAAATAGGGTATCCAGGCCTGAAATGCCACTTAAGGTTGCTTTTGGAGAAACTAACCAAAATTGAGTGTCTGTTTTTAGTAGGTGGGCAGCTTGTTTATCTATTTCCGTAAGGATATAGACTCCGCTGACATCTTCATCCAATACGATATCTTTGACTGTGGCCACCACTAATCCCTGATAACGGATCTTGGTTTTGCCGGCCAAAATACCGTTGGCGTTGTCAAAATGTATGGTTATTTGCGTGCCTGCGTCAGAAAAATGTTTGTACAGTAACCAGCTACCCAGCAGCAGAGCAAGCAAGGGCAGAAACCAGATGGCGGATAAAGCGCGCTTTTTTACTATTGTCGGTTCAGCGGCATTAATCTCTGTCATTATCCCTTTCCAAATTCTGTGTTGTTTCCAGCGGAGTTAACCTGCTGTACGAAATATCTTTTTCTTGATCCCACATCAGCCTCGTATCGAAGCTGCGGGCGGCAAACAGGGTCATAATGACCACTATACCAAAAGCGGTTGCGGCGGGACCTGGCACCACCGCCAGTAGTTGACCTTTGTCGAGTACGGCGACCATTAATGAAATTACAAACAGATCCAGCATGGACCAACGGCCAATCCAGTCAATAAATAGAAACATAGACAAACGACTTCTATGGCTCAGGGGCAATTTAAATTGAACCGAAATTAGTACTATGACCATTGCGAGGATTTTACCTACGGGTACGACAATGGAAGCTACAAATACGATAATCGCGATGGGCAACATGTCCGACCGCGCTAGCGCCAATACGCCGGACATAATAGTATCGGGCTGCTCATTTCCCCGGTTTATTAATATAGTGATGGGGCTGAAGTTGGCCGGGAAGAGAAAAATGGTGGCAGTAATAAGAAATGCCCAGGTTTTCTGCAGGCTATAGGGCTGCCTTTGGTGCAGGGGGGCACTGCAACGAGGGCAAGTGCAACCGGCTTTATATTTACAAACCAGGCCGCAGGTATCACATGCTACTAGACCTTTACTACTGGCTGTCTGGTTCATAATTCACCTTGCTCCAATAGTATTTGGCATCGTAATTAATAAGGATAAGACTGTTGATCAGCATCAGCAGGACGAAGCAAACCAGGCCGAAGCCGATTTCAATTTCTGATATATCTACCAGCTTAAATACCGCGACCAGGAAGCTCACCAGGTAAACTTCCAACATAGACCAGTGGGTCATAAAATCGGTGAGCTTTAACAGCGGCTTAAGTCCGCGATTAAGCAATCTGAAATTCGGCGCAAATGAAATAATCGCACTGGAGAGCCACAAGGCGCTTAACATTAAAAAAGGTGCGACCACAGCGCAAAACACCACCAGCACGGCCACAAAACTGCCACCCTCATTGAGCATCATTTTTGCACCTTGCATCAAGGTCGTGGTTTCTGAAGTTCCCAACATGGTCATCTCGAGCAACGGATATAGGTTGGCCGGAAAAATAAGGATGATGGCAGTCGTGCACAAGGCTAGGATGGTTGTGGGAGTCGCGTGGGTTTGCTGATAAAGTAGGCTACCGCAGCGCGGGCATTTGGCGCACTCACCGCCTTTTAGCTGAACGCGTTCCACCGCCAGGTCGCAATAGCTGCAGATGCTTGTTTTGTCTTGCTCTCGATTCATTAATACCAGTTAAGCCTTTGTTGCTGCAGATATAATACACTTTTAGCGGAAAACAGGAAGGATTTAAAGCCTTGGCAATGTGTTTAGGAAAGTGTACTGTATATATAAACAGTGCCCGAAGGAAGAAACAATGGCAGTAATAGTTAAATATATTGTTGAGCGAAACGGTGTAGAGAAGATGACGTTTACCAGTAAAAAAGAAGCCGATGCGTATGACAAGATGTTAGATGTCGCTGATGAATTGTCGGCGTTTATCGGGGGTGGTCCTGTGGCGTTAGATGATGCCCAAAGGGAAGAGCTGGGGCTGTTTTTAGCCGCCAATAAGGATGAGCTGCAAACCTTGTTAAAAGGGGGTAAACCTAAAGAGGTTGAGCCAAAAGATAAAAAACAGCCAAAAGTTAAAGCAGTAGCTTGAATACAGTCATGGGAGCTACTACACAATGGCGCGGCCAGTGCGCCATTTAATTTAGTGCCTTATTGAGCGGTTAATGGTGCCCCCCATATAAGGTTTTATACAGGCCTGGCTGGCTGATCAATTCGTGGTGGCTACCGGTCTGACTGATCAACCCATCTTCAAACACCACAATACGGTCTGCCTGGCGTACCGAAGAGAGTCTATGTGCGACGATGATACAGGTTCGGCCATTTAAAAAATCGCTAAGTGCCTGGTGTAAATTGGTTTCTGTTTCTGTGTCGAGAGCCGATGTCGCTTCATCCAGGATCACCACCTTAGGATCAGATAACACCATGCGCGCAATAGCAAGGCGTTGCTTCTGTCCCCCGGAAAGTCGGACACCCCTTTGCCCCACCTGAGTATCTAACTTGTTGTCCAGCGACCAGACAAAATCTTTCAGCTGAGCTATATCGAGAGCATGCCATATTTGCTCTTCACTATAGTGTTTCCCCCAAGTGAGGTTATTCCGAATAGAGTCGTTAAACAGGCTGGGGGATTGTAAAACAGTGGAGATATTAGAACGGATTTTATCGAAACCCACTTGCTCGACAGCTTGCCCATCGATAAGTATTTCGCCGCTGCTTTTCGTGTAAAGCCCCAGCAACAGCTGAACCATAGTGGACTTTCCGCCACCGCTGGCGCCTACCAGCGCGACTTTTTCACCGCGAGCTATGGTCAGGGAAATACCACGTATAACTTCCAGCTCTTTGTTATAGGAGAACTTCACATCTCTCAGTTCGATAGCCACTGTATTTTGCTGCGCAAACGGATCGACACTGGTGTTGTAGTTGGGCTCATTGTTGAGCACCATTACAGTGTTTAAGCGGTTTAGTGCGGCGGTGGCGCCGAAATAGGAATATTGTATGCCCAGCAAATCCTGTACCGGCCCCATCATAAACCAGAGGTAACCGAATACAGCAAAGATCTCCCCGACGGTGAGATTGGTGTATAACACCATGATCATGGCGGTGGCGCGAAACACTTCGAAGCCGATAAGAAATACCAGAAAACTGGCTTTTCCCGCCGCTTCACTTTGCCAGGCAAACGCGATGGAATCGTCACGTACGCCCTTTGCCTTGTCGAGGATCCGTTTAAAATAATGTTTCTCTTTGTTGGCGGCGCGAATTTCATAGATGCCGTCCAGCGTTTCCACCAGGGCCTGCTGAAATAATTCGAACGCAGAATTTTCCCTTTGTTTAAGGTGCTTGACTTTGCCACCCAATCGCTTGGAAAAATAGATGACTACCGGGTTGAGTAACAAAATAAACAGCCCCAGCTTCCAGTTTATCCATAGCAAAATTGCGGCGGTACCAAGCACCGATAGTAAACTGATAATAAATCGATTCAGAGTTTCGCCAATAAATTTGTCGATAGTTTCCACATCGGTCACATAGTGAGACGTTAAACCGCCACTGCCGATGGACTCATATTCAGATATGGCAATCAGACCAAGCCGTTTAACTAATACCTGACGAATTTCGAACGTCACATTTTTTGCAATGATAGTAAATTGCCGACTTTGCACTACAGAAAGTGCGACGCTAAGGATCCTAAGTAACACGGTAAAGGCCAGGATCATGGCGATGTAAGCCACACCCTGATGAAGGTGTGGCGGCAGCAGCGTATCGAGAAACGCCAGAGTTGCTCCCGGGTTGCCCAGCAGCACTTCATCTACCATCAATGGCATTAACATGGGAACCGGTACAGCTGCTAAGGTAGCTAGAATCGCGATGATGTTTGCTAATATAATCTGAGTCTTATATTGGCGGGCTACATAAAAAATACTGCCCCAGGAAAACTTGTTCTGGCTGTTTAGGATCATTTTGTGCTTTGATATGCTAAATTCGAGAAAAACTAACAGTTTATCTTTTTAAGTGATGTAAACCAATGCCAAACATAGTTGAAAACGATCTCAGTACTTTTTATCTCCGTTTACAGAAACAAGCTGTTGCTTTGTTGGAAGGGGAGCCCGATGCGCTAGCCAACATGGCTAATCTGGCCGCGCTGTTGAATATGGAGTTAGACAGGATAAATTGGGTCGGCTTCTATTTGTTGCGGGAAGAGCAAAATTTAGTCCTGGGTCCTTTTCAGGGTAACCCTGCCTGTACTCGCATTCCTATGGGTAGAGGCGTATGTGGTACAGCGGCACAAACCGGGGTGTCCTTGGTGGTGCCAGATGTACATCAGTTTGCCGGACATATTGCCTGCGACAGCAAGAGTAACAGTGAGTTGGTTATCCCGATCCTTAAGCAGGGATATGTATACGGAGTGCTTGATATAGACAGTCCGGAACTGGGTCGATTTACTGAATCAGACCGCATTGGCCTGGAAGCTATACTTAACGCAGTAGTGGATTGGCTTTAATTTTGTTAGCATTTCAACGATTGGCCACTATAATGGGCCAAATAGCAAAACACATCAAAACTCGTAGTTAGATTTAGGTTTTACATGGAAAATTCTGAAAAATTGACAAACAACAAACAAATCATCGCTTATCTGGTCGAATTGTTTCCCAAGTGCTTTATCTCTGACGGTGAAGCTAAACCGTTAAAAATTGGAATATTCCAAGACCTTGCGGCACGCCTTGAAGGCGACCCAAAGGTGAGTAAAACACAATTAAGGGCTGCTTTGCGCCAGTACACGTCTAGCTGGCGTTATTTGCACGGCGCTAAACCAGGTGCACAGCGAGTGGGCTTGGATGGTAGCGAGTGTGGTGAGCTGGAGACAGAACACGTTGAACACGCACAAAAAACCCTGAAAGAAAGCAAAGCCAAAGTCTTCGCTAACAAAAAGGAAGAGGCCAAGAAGGGTAAAGAAGAAACGGTTAACCGTAAGCCAAAGCAAGCGGTTAAACGCAAGCCGAAACCTCAGGTTAAGGTGGAGTATAAACCAGCGAAAATTGGCGAATTAAAAGAGAATCAGCAAGTCAAAGTAATAGTGGGTAAATCACCTGTTGCAGCGACTATAGTTGAAGTTGGCAAGGAAGAAGTACAGGTTCAGCTAGGCACCGGAATGACACTTAAAGTCAAAGCAGAGCACCTGATTCTCTAATTTAAGGATTCTTATATGAAGAAAGTTTTTCGTCTTACCCTGATTGCCAGTAGCTTGTGTTTGTCCAGTTTTAGTTTTGCAGACGAACCAAAATATGCCGTAGATGACCTTCCTCAACTAAGCCAAGAAGCGCAACACGCTACAGTCAGTAAGCGTGTTACGGCTTTGTTTAGTCGCTCTCATTACAAGGCAGTTCCGTTGGACGATGAGCTTTCTTCGCAAGTATTTGATCGTTATATAAAGCAGTTGGATTTCAATCGGAACGTCTTTATCAAAAGCGATATCGATCAATTTGAGAAATATCGTGACCAGTTTGATGAGGATCTTAAAAAAGGCAAACTTTCCCCCGCATACAGTATTTTCTCCAGTAATTTACAGCGGCGATATGAACGTTTTAGCTATGCCCTTGGTTTGTTAGATGAGGAGATCAAGTTTGATTCCCCTGACAAGTATGTATTTGACCGAAGTGAAATGCCGTGGGCGGCAAACAAGGCTCAGCTAAATGAACTCTGGCGACAAAAAGTCAAATACGACGCCCTGAATCTTAAGCTGGCCGGGAAAGAATGGAAAGAAATTCAAAAAATCCTAGCTAAACGCTATAACAACGCCATAAAGCGTCTTACTCAGACGCAAAGCGAAGATGTTTTTCAAACCTTACTGAATGCCTACGCCAGAAGTATTGAACCTCATACCAGCTATCTTTCTCCGCGTAATGCCGATCGCTTTAAGGTCGAGATGAATCTATCCCTGGAAGGCATAGGGGCCGTATTGCAAGGTGAAGATGATTTCACAGTGATCCGTAGCTTGGTACCCGGGGGACCGGCCGCTAAAAGTAAGTCCCTTTCTGCCGAAGACAAGATCGTCGGTGTCGCTCAGGGTGACGAAAAAATGGTGGATGTGATCGGGTGGCGCTTAGATGACGTTGTTGATCTGATCAAGGGCCCTAAGGGCACCACTGTGCGATTGGAAATAATCTCCGGTAAGGCGGGTAGTGATGGCACCAAGATAATTAACCTGGTGCGTGACAAGGTTCGCCTGGAAGACAGGGCAACCAAATCAGAAGTGATTGAATTGAACGGGAAGAAAGTTGGGGTGGTGGAAATCCCAAGTTTCTACGTTAACCTCAGTAAAGATGTGCAAAAAGAGATTGATAAACTGCATCAGGATAAAGTCGAAGGCATAGTCATCGACTTGCGCAGTAATGGTGGTGGCGCATTGACGGAAGCGACCTTGCTAACTGGACTGTTCATAGAATCCGGACCGGTTGTACAAGTGCGTGATGCCAGGGATAGAATTAGTGTTAATGAAGATACCGATGGTAAGTTAGCTTACGATGGCCCACTTACTGTATTGATTGATCGCAATAGTGCCTCGGCCTCTGAAATCTTTGCCGCAGCGATGCAAGACTATGGTCGCGCTTTGATATTGGGTGAGCAGAGCTTTGGTAAGGGCACTGTACAGCAACATAGAAAACTGGCTCGTTTTTATGACTTATATGAAAAGCCCATTGGCCATGTACAATATACCATCGCCAAGTTTTACCGGATTGATGGTGGCAGCACCCAGAATAAAGGGGTTGTGCCGGATATAGCATTCCCGTCAGCGGTTGCACCGGCAGATACCGGCGAGAGTGTCGAAGACAATGCACTGCCCTGGGACCATATAAAACCAGCAACTTATGCCAAGATTGGTAACTTTAAGGGGTTGGTGGCTGAGGTGGATAAAAATCACCAGCAACGCATGAGCGACTCACCTGAATTTGCCTATATCTTCCAGGATATAAAAGAATTCCAGAAGGATAAGGATAGTAAATCCATTAGCTTAATGGAATCGGAGCGGATCAAGCTAAGAGAAGAAAAAGAGGAGCAGCGGCTTGTACGAGCGAATGAGCGGCTGATCCGGGAAGGCAAAAAGAAAATAAAGGCGTTAGATGAATTGCCTAAGGACTATGAAGCGCCGGACGTATTCCTGGAGGAGGCTGCCCATATCACCTTGGACCTTGCCAGATTAGAAAAGTAGTCAAATTTAAATTAAAAAAAGCTGGCAATGCCAGCTTTTTTTATATCTGTTATCCGTCCAGTCTAAACCTCTCAAAATACATTTCAGTGTAGTTTATTAATTTGGAATATTACGATGAATCCAGTCAAATACTCCACCTCCTGCGCTTTGTAAATATAAATCTACAGTTTAATGTAGAATAACCTGTCACATTTACTGCATAAACAGACAAAATCAGCTGGTTTGTAACTTATTAATAACCTTATTCAAGGCAAGTGCACTGTTTTATTACTTGTCAACAGAATTAAATGTATGGTTAGATCCGCGCCGCACACAACATATAATATTTAGTAGGACATAATGACAAATACAAATACGAGCGTGTCCGGCCGTTGGTCGAGCCGATTTGCATACGTTTTAGCTGCCACCGGTGCCGCGGTAGGTTTAGGCAATATCTGGAAATTTCCCTATATCATGGGTGAGAATGGCGGCGGCGCGTTCGTTATCGTTTATCTTCTGTGTATTTTGTTTATCGGCATTCCCGTCATGATGGCGGAAGTGATGATAGGTAAAAAAGGCCGTTCAACGCCGGCTAACGCGAGTGCTAAAGTGGCCGAGGAATCAGGGAGGTCCAGACACTGGTCCTTGCTTGGGGCATCGGGAGTATTAGCCGGTTTCTTGATATTGAGCTTTTATGTGGTTATCGCCGGTTGGGCATTGGCCTACGTCTTTTTCGCCGGGAGCGGGGAGTTCTCTGCGGCGGCGGCAGATCCTGCCAGCCAAGCGGAAAAAATTGGAGAGTTGTTTTCTGGCTTATTAAGCAAACCTACCCAGCTGATCCTCTGGGCTAGTCTGATGATAGTGGCAACCGTAGTCGTCATAGGCAAGGGCCTCAACAAAGGCCTGGAGAAAGCTGTGGTTTCTCTGATGCCAGCCCTGTTTGTGCTGCTGGCAATTATCATGGTCTATTCGGCAATGGAAGGAAACTTCGGTGAGGCGGCCAGGTTTATGTTTGCTCCTGACTTTTCCAAGCTGACGATTAATGGTGTGCTGGAAGCCCTGGGACACGCTTTCTTCACCCTGAGTTTATCTTCCGGCATTATGATGATTTATGGTGCTTATCTACCGGAAGGCGTGTCTATTGCGAAAACCTCCATTTGGATTGCTATCGCCGATACTGTCGTTGCCTTAATGGCTGGCTTGGCAATTTACCCTATCGTATTTGCAAATGGCATGGCGCCTGGCGCTGGTCCTGGTTTGTTGTTCCAGACTTTACCCATAGCCTTTGGTAAAATGCCCATGGGTGACTTGTTTGGTACCGTCTTCTTTGTAATGATTGTATTTGCCGCGTTTACTTCAGCTATCGCACTATTGGAGTCTTCTGCTGCTTATTTGGTAGAGCGTAAAGGCATGAACCGCTGGCCTGCCGCTATACTAGCCGGTTTTGGTATCTGGGTATTAAGCCTTGGCACCGTATTCTCTTTCAGTGGCGCAGACTGGGCTCTGATTGATCTTGGTCCTGCCGGAGGCAGTATCTTCGACGGTCTGGATTTCCTGACCTCGAAAATCATGCTTCCGCTAGGGGGCTTATTTACTGCAATTTTTGTCGGCTGGAAAGTCAAGCAAGAGATAGTGGAGAAAGAGATGGGGCTAAGCAGTGCGGCATTTACCGCCTATAAGTTTTGTCTGAAGTTCCTTGCGCCGGTTGCTATCTTAATCGTATTTGCTCAGCTGGTAGGTCTCATCAGTTTGTAACTCTGAAATAGTGATTTTTTATAGCGCTTATCGCTAAAGTATAATCAAAGGTGGCTTAGGCCACCTTTTCCATTGACCCGGCCGCTATTTTTTGCCAGCCTATCGTGATAAAAATTAACGAAAAGGCGCTCCATGAACTCACAGCCCACAGCAAAGCATCTGCAAGACTATCTATCTCCTGATTTTTATATCGATACCCTGGATTTGATTTTCGAGCTGGACGAATCAGCGACTCACGTGACTGCAAGCTCTCGTGTACGAAGAAATGGTGTTCACAGTAAACCCTTGAACCTGGATGGTGAACAGGTAACCTTGCTGGAAGTGAGTATCGATGGTGAGGCAACAACGGCTTATATCGAAGAGCCTGGAAAACTGATCTTGTCGGATGTACCGGACGAATTCGAACTGAAAATCGTCACCGAAATCGATCCCGCGGGAAATTCGGCCCTTCAAGGGTTATATAAATCCGGTGATGGATTCTGTACCCAGTGTGAAGCCGAGGGATTCAGGCACATCACCTATTATCTTGACAGGCCGGATGTGTTAGCCAGGTTCAGCACCCGTATTATCGCGGATAAAGCCGCTTATCCTTACTTGCTGTCAAACGGTAATAAGGTCGGGCAGGGCGAAACGGAGGATGGCCGTCATTGGGTACAGTGGCAAGATCCACACTTAAAACCAGCCTACCTGTTTGCCCTTGTTGCCGGCGACTTTGATCTGCTCGAAGATAAATTTACCACTCAGTCAGGGCGTGAAGTGGCCCTCGAGCTGTTTGTGGACAAAGGCAACCTGGACCGTGCCCCCCATGCGATGGCATCGTTAATTAATGCGATGAAGTGGGATGAAGACCGCTTTGGCCTGGAGTATGATCTCGATATCTATATGATCGTCGCGGTGGACTTTTTTAATATGGGAGCAATGGAAAACAAGGGTCTTAATGTCTTTAATTCAAAATATGTACTGGCCAATGAAAAAACAGCAACGGATCAGGACTATTTAGATATTGAGGCGGTGATCGGTCATGAATACTTCCATAACTGGACGGGAAATCGGATCACCTGCAGAGATTGGTTTCAGCTGAGCTTAAAAGAAGGCCTGACTGTTTTTCGTGATCAGGAGTTTAGTTGTGATCTTGGTAGCCGCGCCGTTAATCGGATTAAAAACGTAAAAATCATCAGAAGCCATCAGTTTGCCGAAGACGCAGGCCCAATGTCTCACCCCATCAGACCCGAATCTGTGATAGAAATGAACAATTTCTATACGGTAACTGTGTATAACAAAGGGTCTGAAGTTATCCGCATGATACATACCTTGTTAGGCGAACAAGGATTTCAAGCGGGAATGACCTGTTATGTCGAACGTCACGATGGCCAAGCTGTTACCTGTGATGATTTTGTCCAGGCCATGGAAGATGGTTCGGGGGTGGACTTAAGATTGTTCAGGCGTTGGTACCAGCAGTCCGGTACGCCTGTGGTTTCGGTTACTGATAGCTTTAATCCGGATACCAATGAATATACGCTAACCTTGTCCCAGCAGACTCCGGTGACTGCAGAGCAAAAAGAAAAGCAGCCACTGCATATTCCAGTGGATCTCGAACTACTGGATGATAAAGGAAATCCACTTGCCATGGATGGCCAGCTAAGCCAGGTACTGAACTTTACCCAGGCTGAGCAGACTTTCACCTTTACAAAAATTCCCCATAAGCCAACACCTAGCCTGTTTAGGGAGTTTTCTGCGCCGGTAAAATACCATTTTGATTATCAAGATGAGCAGCTCGCCTTGTTGTTACGCAGTTCTAGCAATGAGTTTGCCCGTTGGGATGCATCTCAGAATTTATTCAATAAATATTTGCTTAGCAACGTTGATAACATCGAAGCAGGCAAAGAACCCGTTATGCCAGAGCTTGTTGTCGATGCATTCAGGGGTTTGTTACTCGACAAGTCTTTAGATCCCGCGCTTATCGCAGAAACACTGGAATTCCCGTCAGAGAGTGCATTATGGGAATTATTTGACGAAGTGAATGTAGAAGCCGTGCATCAGGCACGGGAGTCTATGGTCTTGTCCCTGGCGGGAGCGTTACAAGATGAGTTGCTGTGTTTATATCATGTGCATCATGGCTTGAATGAAACCTCAATGACAGCTGACGCTATGGCTAGCCGCAAGTTAAAAAACACCTGCCTGAAACTACTCGCGTTGGCCGACAAGGAGCAAACAATTCATCTAACGCAGAGCCAGTACAGCAAGAGCCAGTGTATGACAGATACGCTGGGGGCGTTAATCGCCGCTAATCACGGTCAGTTGGAGAGCCGCGAAACTATGATGGCCGATTTCTCTGAGGTGTGGCATCACGACGGCTTGGTAATGGATAAGTGGTTTACCTTACAGGCTTCAAATCCTGCACCGGACTGTCTGGAGCAAGTGGTCGCCTTGCAACAGCACAAGAGCTTCGATATTAAGAACCCAAACAGGACACGGGCATTGATCGGTGCGTTTGCCGTTGCCAGCCCGTATCACTTCCATGCAGCGGATGGCAGTGGTTATCAGTTCTTAACGGATAAGCTCATCGAACTGAACAAAATAAATCCCCAGGTAGCAGCACGTCTAATTACGCCGCTTATTCAGTTTAAACGCCTGGATAGTGGCAGACAGGTGTTGATTAAGGGGGAATTGAAACGCTTACTTAGTTTAGATAATCTGGCGAAAGATCTATTTGAAAAAGTAACCAAGGCATTGGAGCAATAACAGCAAGCGCTAAGCCGCAGCATTGTCGCTGCGGCTTAGGTTGTTAATCTTGAAACCCTATGAAAGCATTTAACTTTAGTATCCATATCAGCTACAACGATTTTCTCGCGTTGTATCGGGGTTCGGCGAGAACCGTGGTGGTGACCGACGACTACGGTAAAACCATTAAATTACCGGCTCAGCGGTTTCTGCCATTTGTGAGTCAATTAGGAGTCAGGGGGCGGTTTAAACTGTCACTTACTGATGAGAATAAATTTAGCGCGTTAGAGCGGATAAACTAAATAAATATGCCCCAGTTCTACAAGACTATTCAACCGTAGTTAAAACTTTTGAGGAATTGTAAAAAACCGTTGAAATATCCGGTTTCGATCTCTAATCTTAACCGGGTTAACTTTGGGTTGAACACGTCTAAAATCAAACCGTTAACTATAGTTTATAAAAAGAATATCTTTCTGGCCTATTTTTTTTTCCAAAGGAAAAACAAATGATTACTGCAGACTCACCCAGCTCTGTACTCCTACAAAAAGTCCTTGGACTGGTAAATAAAAAAGTAAAAACCGAAACGTCCGAGCTAGCCTCCAAGTTTGTTAACAAGTTGTATGGACAAATGTCTGATGACGACCTAGCACAACGCAACGACTCCGATATGTATGGGGCGGCGATTGGACTATGGAATTCACTCAACCAGCGTAAGCAGGGTGAAGTTTCCATTAAAGTATACAACCCTGAACTGGCCAGGCATGGTTGGCAATCCGCTCACACCATTATCGAAGTCATCCAGGATGACTCACCTTTCCTGGTGGACTCGGTACAAATGACGTTGAACCGCGAAGGGATCCGCTCTCATTTATTGCTACATCAGCCATTCAACATTAGCCGGGATAAATCCAACAAGGTCATCGGTCTGTTTAGCGACAATAAGCCCCGTAAGACAGGCAAGCTGGAGTCGGCCTTTCTGATAGAAATCGATCGCCAGGGAGATGAGCAAGCCATAAAGCACCTGGAAGCTGAGCTTGGGTCGGTATTAGATGACGTGTCGATGGCAGTGGGTGACTGGAAAACCATGCTGGACAGACTAAACGAGCTGATTAGAGAGCTGCCAAATCGCCCGTATCCGGGGGCGCGTAAACAAGTGGATCAAACTGTTGCGTTTCTGAAATGGCTGGCAAACGATAACCTTACGCTAATGGGGTATCGTCAATTTAGCATCTCTCCCGTATCCGGGGATTATGTGATTGATCCGCAGATGGACACCAGTCTGGGGTTGATGAAACAAGGCCGGGCGGCGAAATCCCTCAAGCTGTCCGAACTGCCGCCCACCGCGCAGGAAGATGCATTAGGCGACAGTTTACTGATCCTGACCAAGAGCAATGTTAAGAGTCGGGTTCATCGTCCCGCTTATATCGATTATATCGGCATTAAGCGTTTCGACGAAAAAGGCAATGTGGTGGGGGAAGACAGGTTTATCGGCCTTTACGCCTCATCCTTGTATAACGTGAGTGCGGCGCAAATTCCGATGATCGGGGACAAGCTGCAAAACATCATGAAGCAGTCCAAATTATTGCCTGGCTCCCACGCTTATAAAGCGCTGTTGAATGTACTGGAGACGTACCCGAGAGACGAACTCATTCAGTCCACGGAAGATGAAATTCTGGAAACCGGCATGGGTGTGTTGCAAATGCAAGACAGGGACATGACCCGCCTGTTTGCCCGCAAAGATACCTATGGCCGCTTTGTCTCCTGCCTGGTGTATGTTCCCAAAGACAGGTACAACACAGCCCTCAGGGTGAAAACCCAGGAAATATTGAAACGCTATTTTGAAAGTGAATCGCAGGTCGAGTTCAACACCTATTTCACCGAAGGTGTGCTTGCCAGAACCCAATATTTTGTTCGTGTGAAGAATAACAACATGAATATAGACGTCGCAGAAATTCAAAAAAATCTTGTCGAAGCAGCCTGCTCATGGGATGACAAATTGCAGAGCGCCCTGAACTCAAACTTCGGTGAAGCCAAAGGTAATAAGTTAGGCAAGCGGTATTTAAATGGTTTTCCTAAGTCCTATATAGAAGACGTACTGCCAGGCAGTGCGGTCGCCGATATTGTCAGGCTAGAAGCCCTGAGTGATAACGAGCAACTGGGTATGTTGTTCTATCGCGCTCAGGAAGAGCAGGCAGACTCGCGGTACATCAGGCTGAAGCTATTCCACAAAGATGAGCCTATCCACCTGTCTGACGTATTACCCATGCTGGAGAACATGGGCCTTAGGGTGATTGGCGAGTCTCCTTATAAAGTCAAAACCAGTGACGGAAAACGCGGCTGGATCCTTGATTTCTCTATGTTGTTTTCGGGTGACCGTGCGTTAGATTTGGAAAATAGTCAGCAGCGTTTCCAGGATGCCTTCGCTAAAGTATGGTCCGGCAATTTTGAAGACGATGGTTTTAACCGCCTGGTGTTAAACGCAGGATTATCTGGCAGGGAAGTGGTGATCTTGCGGGCTTACGCTAAGTATATGCGTCAGACCGGCACCAGCTTCAGCCAAAACTATATCGAAGACGCCCTAAATAGCTACCCCGAATTAGCGGGTTTGATTATCGAGTTATTCGATCGCAAATTCTCTCCGAGCCGCCACGGCAACGAAAAAGTGGTCGCGAAGCTGGAAGCTAAAATCATTGAGCAGCTTGATGACGTCGCCAACCTGGACGACGATCGCATCATCCGCCGCTATGTGGAGATGGTTAACGCCACATTACGAACCAATTATTATCAATTGGATGGCAATGGTGAAGACAAAGAATATATCTCGTTTAAGATGTCGCCGGGTAAAATTACCGAGATGCCAAAACCGTTACCAGAATTTGAAATTTTTGTTTACTCTCCGCGTATCGAAGGGGTGCATTTACGAGGCGGTAAGGTTGCCCGGGGTGGCCTGAGATGGTCCGACCGTCGCGAAGATTTCCGTACCGAAGTGCTGGGCCTGGTAAAAGCGCAGCAAGTTAAAAATACAGTTATCGTACCGGTAGGCGCCAAGGGTGGTTTTGTATGCAAAAAGCTGCCGACTAACGGCGGTCGCGCGGCGTTCCTGGAAGAAGGCCAAAGTTGTTATCGTACCTTTATTCGGGCGCTATTGGATATTACGGATAACATTATGCAAGGTGAAATCGTACCACCTACCGATGTGGTTAAGTTGGATGAAGACGATCCGTACCTGGTTGTGGCGGCAGACAAAGGTACCGCGACCTTCTCTGATATAGCCAATGAAATTAGCGCAGAATACGACTTCTGGTTGGGCGATGCATTTGCTTCCGGCGGCAGTGTCGGTTACGACCATAAAAAAATGGGGATCACTGCCCGGGGCGCTTGGGAGTCGGTGAAACGTCACTTCCGCGAAATGGGTACCGATTGTCAGAACACTGATTTTACCTGTGTAGGTATCGGTGATATGGCGGGCGACGTGTTTGGTAACGGTATGCTGCTTTCCAAGCATATTCGCTTGAAAGTCGCGTTTAACCATATGCATATCTTTATCGATCCAGAGCCAAATGCGGCGACCAGCTGGGTCGAGCGTAAACGCCTATTTGACCTACCCCAATCTAGCTGGAGTGATTACGACACTGGATTGATTTCAGACGGTGGCGGCATCTTCTCCCGTAGCGCCAAGTCCATCAAGCTGACGCCACAGATCAAAAAGATGTTGGGCGCCAGCAAATCCAGCATGGCGCCGAATGATTTAATTCGGGCGCTGTTGTGTATGGAAGTCGACCTGTTGTGGAACGGTGGTATCGGTACCTACGTCAAGGCCCGGTCGGAAACCGACCTGGAAGTCGGTGACAGAGCCAACGATTGCCTCAGGATTAACGGTGAAGAGCTGAAAGTACGTGTAGTGGGTGAGGGCGGTAACCTGGGTTGTACTCAACTGGGTCGTATCGAGTTTGCCCAACACGGCGGTCGTATCGATACTGATTTCATCGATAACGTAGGCGGTGTTGACTGCTCTGACAACGAAGTGAATATCAAGATCTTGCTCAACAGCCTGGTCACCAACGGCGACCTGACCATAAAGCAGAGAAATAAATTGCTTTATGATATGACGGAAAACGTCAGTGAGATTGTACTCACCAATGCCTATCGTCAGGCCCAGTCTATTTCCATCACCGAGCTGACCGCGGCGGACCAGCTTAAAGAGCAAATTCGTTTTATCCATGGTCTTGAGAAAGATGGGAAATTGGATCGAGCGATGGAGCATTTGCCCACAGATGACGAATTATCAGAACGTATGGCCATGGGCAAAGGCTTAACCCGTCCAGAGTTATGCGTATTGCTTGCTTACGGTAAAATGGTGCTGAAAGAGTCCCTGCAATGTGAGGAAATTACCCAGGATCCTTATATCGCCCGCAGCTTGATTGCCTCTTTCCCGAATAAGTTACGGGAAAAGTACGCCAGGCAGATGGAAAGTCATCCGCTACGTACCGAGATCATCGCGACACAAACCGCTAACCGTATCGTTAACGACCTAGGGCTGAACTTCGTAACCCGAATGCGCGATGAAACGGGCGCCAGTGATGCCGAAATCGCCATGTGTTACACCATGGCGCGGGAAGTGTTCGATCTTGACCATTTGTGGCGCCAGATTGAAGGACTGGATAACAAGATTGCTGCCGATGTTCAGTTACGTATGATGGCCCAGAGCCGACGTATCGTACGTCGTGGAACTCGCTGGTTCCTGCGGTTGAGAAATCGTACATGGACTATAGGCGAAAATATCGAGTTCTTTAAACCTGCCTATCAAGAGCTGGCTGACAATCTATACAGGGTGATGGTAGAAGAAGAGGTCGAACAGCATAAGGCTAAGATAGCGGAATATGTCGAGCATGGTGTACCGGCCAACCTGGCTGAAGCCATCAGCCATCAAAGTACTATGTTCTCTGCCCTTGATGTGGCGCAAATATCTCAGGAGCATAACCAGACTATTATAACCACCTCAGATATCTACTTCCGTCTCGGGGCTAAATTAGATCTGCACTGGTTCCTTGAGCAAATAAACCAGCAAGCCGTGACTAATCACTGGCAGGCGCTGGCAAGAGCTTCGTTCAGGGAAGAGCTGGACTGGCAGCAGAGATCGTTGACTTCATCTGTGCTAGGCAGCTGTAAAGACAGTGAAATCTACGATACCATACTGGACCAATGGTTGGAGGTTAACCAAGGCTTGTTGCAGCGCTGGCATCATATGCTGGCAGATTTCAAAACCAGTTCAACCCACGAATTCGCCAAGTTCTCTGTGGCGTTACGTGAGTTGAACCTGCTCAACCTGAACTGTAAAAGTACGGAATAGTCTGCAGCCAGAGAAAATACATTAAACTAATCGAAGGGGCATAACGCCCCTTTGTTATAGGCGCAATTTACTAATTGAGGTTTTCTATGTTTTACCGCTTAGCGCGAGAAGTACTGTTTAAAATGGATGCTGAAAAAGCCCATGAGCTTTCCTTAAAGCAATTACGCGCCACAGCGGGCACGCCACTCGAACGATTTTATCGACAGCAATTGAACAAGCGTCCGGTTGAAGTGATGGGGCTTAACTTTGATAACCCGGTGGGGCTTGCTGCCGGGCTTGATAAAAATGCCGAGTGCATCGATGCGTTTGCCGCCATGGGATTTGGTTTTATCGAAGTTGGAACTGTCACACCACGACCCCAGCCGGGCAATGAAAAACCCCGTTTGTTTCGGGTAATCGAAGCCGAAGGGATCATCAACCGGATGGGGTTTAACAACTTGGGGGTTGATAACCTGGTTGAAAATGTTCGTAAAGCTGAGTATCAGGGGATCATCGGGATTAATATCGGTAAAAACGTTGATACACCGGTGGAAAAGGGCAAGGATGATTACCTGATTTGTATGGATAAGGTCTATCAGGATGCATCCTATATTGTAGTGAATATCTCCTCCCCAAATACACCTGGATTACGCTCCTTGCAATACGGTGAAGCATTGGATGATCTGCTTAAAGATCTCAAGGCCCGCCAGGGTGAACTATCACAAAAATTCGATAAATATGTGCCTCTGACAATAAAAATAGCGCCAGATCTGACGGAAGCCGAAATAGTTCAAATTGCGGACTCCCTGAGACGTTTTAACATCGACGGTGTTATTGCCACTAATACTACGCTGGAACGTAACATGGTGAAAGGCATGATGCATGCAGGTGAAGCGGGTGGTTTAAGTGGTCGACCGGTACAAAACTTAAGCACGCTGACGGTGAAGCGACTCGCTCAGGAGTTAGATGACGCATTACCTATCATAGGGGTCGGGGGCATTGATTCCGCCATCGCTGCCAGAGAAAAAATGCAAGCCGGTGCAAAGTTGGTGCAAATTTACTCAGGTTTCATCTATCACGGTCCAAAACTGGTTAAAAATATTGTAAATAACTATTAAATCCCTTTAATATGGCAAACTCTCTTGCACTGAATTGATAATTATTTTATATGTATAGAATCCAAGGAGTTTGCCAAAAATATTATGATTCTAAAACCCGATAACAACTGGATTTGGTTATACGATCAGGAACAGCAAAAGCTCACACTGGATTTGGGGGCTGACATGTTGTTTTTATCCCACTATTCCAGTAAAAAACTGATCCCAGCTGGTTTAGAATCCACCGCATTTTCTATTGATGATGCGGCTGCTTATTATCAGGTCATCGATAAGCTGACTGTGCAGCAGTCTCGTCCCAAAGCGGTTATCGTTCAGCTTGCCCTCAACGCCGTTGCTGCCATACGTTTCCATATGCCTTTGATGCCACAAAGTTGGTTTTTCACGCCTTCCCCCAATGAACAGGAGCCGTTTCTTGGTGATGAGGTTATCTTGACCAGCGCCCACGGCGTGGCCAGCTATATCGTGATTGAAAGTTGCGAACAAATCAGCCTGTGTATGTTAGTGGAGAGAAACCACCAATTAGCCAGTAGAAAGTGTCTGAGTCAATTCGATGTGATTAAAGTGATGAACAATCGGCTCAATTTTGCCGTGGAAGCACAACACTTGGTAAAAGGTGTGGGTTAGCCTGTTCAAAATCCCTTAGCCATTTTTCCTCAACAGTATTTACCTCCCCGCCTGGTTGCATAATTAACAGTTGTTTTACGTTTTTTCGACGTAATGTAAGCTGCAAAGCGAAAATATGAATAACCATAAACTGGCTGACTGAGAAGTAAATCAGTGGTCTGGCGGATGTTGGGCAAGCCTGGAAAAACCCGTGGGAAATAACAAGCTAATCCCTAATACTTTGGTTATAATGCGCCGTTTGAAAGTACAGATCGGAAAAGTAAATGCAGTCATATTTTGTATCCACGGCGAGGGGGTTAGAGCCTCTTGTTGAAGCAGAGCTACTTGAATTGGGTATCGAGCAGGTAAAAATTGCCCGTTCAGGTGTTAGTTTTAAAGGCTCACTGGAGCAAGGATATAAAGTATGTCTGTGGTCCAGGTGTGCCTCCCGCGTCCTGTTGTCTCTAAGTGAATTTGATGTTCGCGATGCCATGGACCTTTACCTTGGCTGCAGTATGATCAGCTGGGAATCCATCTTCGACGTGGACAGCAGCTTTGCTATCGATTTTTCAGGCACCAATGACGAAATTCGCAATACCCAGTTCGGTGCGATGAAAGTGAAAGACGCCATCGTCGACCGCTTCAGGAAGAAAACCAATGCACGTCCCGATGTGGAGAAGCAGGGTGCGGATATCCGTATTACCGTCAGGCTGCAGAAAGGTAAAGCCATGGTATACCTGGATATGGCGGGGTCTCCTTTGCACCACAGAGGGTACAGGGATAGCGCAGGTACAGCGCCACTAAAAGAAAGCCTGGCCGCAGCTATGGTTAAACGAAGTGGCTGGACGGACCAAGCCTTATTCGACCCTATGTGCGGCTCCGGCACAATTGTAATCGAAGCGGCACTGATGGCCGCCAAGCGCGCACCCGGTTTACTCAGACATAGTTTTGGTTTCGACAGCTGGAAGGGCCATGATCCCGAACTTTGGGCTTCAGTGGTGGCAGAGGCCAACGAGAAGCGCCTGAAAGAAATACCCACCCGTTTTTTCGCTTCGGACATAAGTCGCACCCTGGTGAATATTGCCAGAGAAAATGCACGCAGAGCCGGCGTAGATGACTTGATCACCTTTAGCGTGAAAGATGTGGGTGAGGTAAATAACCCGCTACCGGAACAGCAGGGCGTTATCGTGTCCAACCCTCCATATGGGGAAAGGATGGGCGGTCTCACCGGCATGATTGAGTTATACGGCGCCTTTGGCGTACGTTTTAAAGAAAAATTTCCAGGCTGGCGACTGACCCTTTTGTCCACAGATACGGAATTGTTAAGTTGTATCGGCCTGAGGGCGCACAAAACCTACAAAGTTTTTAACGGTGCCCTAGAGTGTGTGCTAAAGAATTATCAAATCGGTGACTCGGGCGTCGCTTCGGGTAAACCGCCGATATATGCCGAAGCGTTTGGCAACCGATTAAAGAAAAACCTGCAACAACGGAAAAAGTGGGCCAAACGAGAAGCGCTTGAATGTTATCGCGTCTACGACGCCGACCTGCCCGAGTACAACGTCGCCATCGATAAATACGGCGATTATGTGGTGCTTCAGGAATATGCCGCGCCTAAAGAAATAGCACCGGAAAAAGCGAAACGACGTTTATTGGACGTGATTGCTACCACGACCCATGTTATGGCGCTGAAGAAAGATCAGCTGGTGGTGAAAACCAGGGAAAGGCAAAAAGGCGCCAACCAATATCAGAAGGCAGAAAGCCAAAAATTTGGTCGTGAAAATGAAACTCTGGATGTAATGGAATATGGCGCCAAACTCAGAGTTAACCTGTGGGACTATCTGGATACAGGGCTGTTTTTGGATCACAGGCCAACCCGTAAGCGTCTGGGTGAACTGGCGGCAGGTAAAGACTTCCTGAACCTGTTCTGTTACACGGCAACCGCGTCAGTACATGCGGCGTTAGGCGGAGCAGCCTCTACCACCAGCGTGGACATGTCCAATACCTATATTAATTGGGCAAAAGACAACTTTAGTATTAACCGGATCAAGGGCAAACATGAGTTTGTACAGGCCGACTGTTTACACTGGCTTGAGCAGTGTGAGCAAAGCTTTGACCTTATTTTTGTTGACCCACCGACGTTTTCCAATTCCAAACGTATGGAGTCGACGTTTGAAGTGCAACGGGATCACCTTGCCTTATTAACCAATGCGAGTCGTATCCTGCGCGACAAAGGAACCTTAGTGTTCTCCAACAACATGCGTGGTTTTAAGCTGGACAGAGCTAAAGTGGAAGCGTTAGGTTTCGATATCGAAGATTTTAGCCAAAAATCAATTCCAGAAGACTTTAAGCGAAATAGCAAAATACATCAGTGCTGGATATTGACCAAAAAATGAAACTGATAATGTACTCCACGCAAGGCTGCCATTTATGCGAGTTGGCCGAAGGTTTGTTACGGCAAACAAGCCGAAAGTGCGAAGTAGAAATTATTGATATTGCCCTGTCGCCCGAGCTGGTTGAGTGTTACGGCGTCAGGATCCCGGTAATTAAGGCAGTGAGCGGCGCTGAAGAGCTGGGCTGGCCTTTTGACTTAGACGAATTAAATAGATTTTTGGGGTTATAGCATTGGCATTACTTACATTAAACCAGGCTGAGTTAGCATTCGGCGATACTCCGTTATTAGATCGCGCGGATTTTGTGATCGAGCCAAACGAACGTGTTTGTCTGGTCGGACGCAATGGCGCCGGTAAGTCCACCTTATTAAAAGTACTGAGTGGAGAGATAAAACTGGATGATGGCCAGGTATTGAAAAACAATAACCTGAAAATAGCCCGGTTAGAGCAAGATCCGCCACAGGCCGAAGGCATCACTGCGTATGAGTTTGTCGCCGCGGGTATGGCGGAAGTTGGTGAAGCCCTGAAGGCCTACCACACGCTATCCACAAGCCTGGACGAAAATGTCACAGAAGAGACCCTGATTAAACTGCAAAAACTGCAGGAGGAAGTCGATAGGCTGAATGCCTGGCAGCTGGACAGCAAGATAACCCAAACCTTAGATCTCCTAAAAATCAATCCGGATACACCCCTGTCAGATTTTTCCGGTGGCTGGTTGCGTAAAGTGGCGCTGGCGAAAGCCCTGGTCTACGAGCCGGATCTACTTTTTCTAGACGAACCCACTAACCACCTCGATGTGCCTACCATAGAGTGGCTAGAGCAGTTTCTTATTGGATTCAAGGGCAGTATCGTATTTATCAGTCACGACCGGGCGTTTATTCGTAAACTAGCCACACGTATTGTCGATATTGATCGGGGCAAGCTATCGTCCTGGCCAGGCAACTATGATGATTACCTGGTGAAAAAGGAAGAAGCGCTGCGGGTTGAAGAAGAGCAAAATAAAGAGTTTGACCGTAAGCTGGCTCAGGAAGAAGTATGGATCCGGCAGGGGATTAAAGCACGCCGAACCCGCAACGAGGGGCGGGTCAGGGCGCTTAAAGACATGCGTAATGAGCGTAGTGAACGAGTGGCCGTGATGGGCAAAGCAAAAATCCAGGTGGATACGGCAGAGCGTTCGGGCAAAATAGTCTTTGAGGGTGAAGGCGTCGAATATGCCTTTGAAGATAAACCGATAGTTAAAAATCTGGACTTTACCGTGATGCGCGGCGACAAAATCGCCCTGATCGGACCCAATGGTTGCGGTAAGAGTACCTTGCTTAAGTTGCTGTTGTCTCAGCTGGAGCCCCAGTCAGGTAGCATTAAGTGTGGTACTAAACTTGAAGTCGCCTATTTTGACCAGTACCGAGATATCCTGGATCCGGAGAAATCCGTCATGGATAATCTGGCGGAAGGAAAACAGGAAGTCGAGGTTGCTGGCCGAAAACGTCATGTGCTGGGTTATTTACAGGATTTCCTGTTTCATCCTAAAAGGGCCAGAACGCCGGTTAAGGCCTTGTCTGGCGGTGAAAAAAACCGCTTGCTGCTGGCCAAAATTTTCTTACGTCCCAGTAACTTATTGGTACTCGATGAGCCAACCAATGATTTAGATGTAGAAACATTGGAACTTTTGGAAGAACTGCTTGCCAATTATCAGGGTACTTTGCTCCTGGTAAGCCATGACCGTAGCTTTGTTGACAACACAGCAACCAATTCATGGTTTTTCGATGGGGAAGGGGTTATTTCCAAGTTTGTGGGCGGTTATTCCGACGCAAGCCTGCAAAAGCAGGCCAGCGCACCAGTCCAAGCTGCGAAACCTAAGCTGGAGCAAAGCAGTGAACAGAAAAAGCCCAAGGCACGCAAAAAGCTTTCATTTAAAATGCAGCTCGAGCTGGAAGAGCTTCCGGTAAAACTCGAACAGTTGGAAAATGAAATTGAGCGGTTGCAAGCTCAAGTAAATCAAGCGGACTTCTTCAGCAAACAAAAAGAACAAACAGACGTCTTGTTGGCGCAACTTGCCCAAGCCGAGTCCAGTCTTGAGCAAGCATTTAGTCGATGGGAAGAATTAGAAGAATTACAATAGGGGAATGTATGAATACAAAAGCTTCGTTAGTAAGCCTGGCTGTGGCCATGGTATACAGCGGCTCTGTGGCTGCCGTGGTCAACCCGGGCGCCTATTATGAAATTGAAGAGATTAAGGTTAACAAAGAGAACGCCGGCGATCTGACCAATGCTAACTTCGCCCCTTTTGCTAAAGCAATTTCCGAGGACGGTGGAACCTTGGGTTCATTTAGCATGCGAGCGCAGCTATCACAGCTTGTCGACATCGGTATGCCTCACACCTATGAAATGGGCTGTTTTTACGACAGTACAGTGTGTGATGCCCAGTGGCAGGGCTCAGAGAACCCGAATTCGGCAAGCTATCAAAACGCCATGAAGGACTGGCGTCTTCGTCAGTCGAATGCGGACAATATTGGTTTCGCCAGTGAGTATATTGCACTGGGACAGCCCATCGCAGGGGTTGTTTCCGACCGGGAAATAACCCTGGGAGCTGCCGAGTCTGCATCTACCGATGATACTGTGCAAGACATAGGGGTAAACGGCGATATGGTCGGTTACTCGTCTGCGCCTTATGCGCTTGAAGGATCAATCTATAAGCGCGCATACGCCCGCCGTGGTTTTATTAAGTACCTAGGCAGCAATGCGTTGGAATTGTCGCCAAGCATAGAGACAACAAACGGTGGTTTTAGCTCGGCGTATAAAGTGAAGCAGGTGCAATACAACAACGGTTTGGTAAAAACCGTGGTTGTGGGATCCGCCAGTGTAGGCAGGCCAAAAGATAACAACGACTACTATGACTCGTGTTATAACTCGGGCCATGCCGATGACAGAAACAGCATGAATGGGCTGGTGAATTGCCCTGGCTTTGATACTCAAGCCTGGATGTGGGATATCCCGTCAGACTGTGCTACAGGCAACTGTACTATCACCAGTAAGGCGATGATGCCTTCACCTCAAACCCAATGGATTTCAGAGCGGGGTGGGGATAAGGATGCTATTTACACGGGTGTGGCTATGGACATCAATGCATCGGGTGTCGCTGTTGGTTTGTCCACTTACCGTCGTGACAATAATGAGCGGGGTGGTCGCGCCAGACCGGTATATTTCGTCCCTAATGATGAAGGGAATTATCCTGACAGCCCGGTTCAGATCACCCAAGTGGAAAGTGGTATCGATGATCCAAACAATAACATGCGCCACGCTTGGGCGACGGGGATCGATGATAGCGGCATGATCATAGGGAACCGCCTATATGAACTCCGTAAAGGAAGAAACCGTCCTACTGAATTTTATGTGTTTAACTCGCAGAATAACACTATTGAATTTCCTTTATTAGATAAGCTGGTCCAGACTAAGGCGAACAAATTAAGCGGTAATACGGTCAGTAAAGAAGGTATTAACAGTGAAGTCGCCGCGATAAATAACAAGGGTAAAGTGGTGGGATGGACGGATGATTTTGATCAGTTTCACCCAACAGAAAACGGAAACCCTCGTCGTCAGGCCGCGTTTATCTATGATATCAAAGATAAATACTCCTGGTATTTAAATGACCTGATTTGTACTCAGTCAGCTGATGGCAAGGTCAGCTTACCGCTTTATCGAATTCAGTATGCAAACGACATCAACGATGACGGGCAAATCGTCGCAACAGCCTATAAATACCCAGACTCAGAATCCTACCGCTTATTGAAGAACGCTCAACAAGTGACAGTTAAGTTGTCGGTTAATAGCGCTGTTGATATCAACAACGCCCCTAACTGTTGGGAATCTGATGTAATTAAACAAGATACCCAGCCTTACGAGCGTAAGGGTGCATCAATGTCCTGGTTATTGCTGTTTGTGCTACCCTTAGTATTTATGCGTAAGATCACAAAATCTGATAATAACCCGTCATAAAAACTTAATAGTAATCAGCCTCTTATTCTTTGGAGGCTGAGTTGCTCAAATATTAATCATTGACTCCAAAGTTCGATTCATCTATTGATTAGGAACAGGAAGCATTCTTTCCCAGGAAGGCTTCCTGTTTTCTCGCTAATACGAAAGGGGTCGAATACATGAAGAGACAAAAAAGAGATCGTTTAGATAGAGCTCACTCTCGTGGTTACCAAGCTGGCATTACCGGACGTTCAAAAGAAATATGCCCGTATCAGGCAATTGACGCAAAAGGCCATTGGCTAGGGGGGTGGCGAGAAGCCTATGAAGAGCGAGGAACCGGTCTTTTTGTTAAATAGAAAAGAGCCCCTGAAATAGGGGCTTTTTTAATCTACTAATTTAAGTTAGAAGCTATCAGTATCTTTAAAAAGACCTACTTTTAAATTATTTGCCGTATAAATTGGACGGCCATCGACTTCTACTACACCGTTACCAATACCCATAACCAGTTTACGCATGATCACACGCTTCATATTGATCTTATAGGTTACTTTTTTGGCGGTAGGTAGAACCTGGCCGGTGAATTTAACTTCGCCCACTCCCAGAGCACGGCCTTTACCAGGTCCGCCACTCCAGCCAAGGAAGAATCCGACCAACTGCCACATGGCATCCAGTCCAAGACAACCTGGCATGACCGGATCACCCGGGAAGTGGCATTCGAAAAACCATAACGCTTCCTGAATATCCAGTTCGGCGACAATTTCACCTTTACCGAATTCACCACCATCACTGGTAATTGTCACGATCCTGTCCATCATCAGCATGTTAGGAGCAGGCAGTTGGCTGTTGCCTTCGCCAAATAACTCACCTCTGCTACAGGCTAGTAGCTCTTCTTTACTATATGAATGCTTACCCAGTTCTTTTTGCGAGATCACTTTATTTTCTTCAGTCATAGCTCTATTCACAGACAAATTTACGCGCATACTCTAGCGGACTACACAAGGTCTTGCAACCTGGCCACCTGTCTATATGCGCAGGAAAAGATTAGCGTTTTGGTAAAAATAAGCCGATAACCCGGCCCAGTAAGGAAGCTGATGACTTAGCGCCACCCGAATCTTGTACATCCTGTACCCGCTTATCGATACGTTTTACGATTGAGTCTTCGTCCTTATCACTCTGGGCCTTTAACCCCAGTACCAGCTCGATGGCTTGATCAATATGTTCGATAGCGTAGATTTTGAACGTCCCTTGATCTATGGAAGTAAGCACGGCCGGCGACAAGTTCAAATTGATCAGGTTTGCTTTTGGCATCACTACAGCGAGGGTACCGGTTTCTTGTTTGATCTGCGCAGTGCGATAAAAAGCTTCAATTTTTTGATTAATACCCCCTACCGCCAAGACTTGTCCGCTTTGATCCATTGCACCTGTCATCGCCATATTCTGCAATGCAGGAGTGTAAGACAGTGAAGAAAATAAGGCGACCAAAGTAGCGACAGACGCGCTGTCACCGTCTGTTTGGCTATAAGATTGTTCAAACACTATGTTAGCGGAAAATGGGAAGTGTGCTTCCTGGGCAAAGAGCTGATTCAGGTAACCCTGCACTATCATCATCGCCTTTGAATGAATATTGCCAGCCATATCGGCTTTTCGTTCGACATCTATCACTTCTCCGTCGCCGAGAAATTCGGCTGCGGTGACGCGGAATACTTCACCGAACTCAGACGGATGACCTTCCAGCTCAACAACAGAAAGACCATTAACCTGGCCAATGGCTTTACCGCTCAGGGAAATCGGCACCTGATTTTCCCGTATGGATTCGTCGCTGTATTGCTGAGGTAGGCAGCTGGCCAGCTTCTCTTGTGTAATAACCTGGATAAGGTCATCACTGCCAATCTCGACATTTTTGCTGTTGAGGGCGGCGCGTTTTAACAAAGAGACAATAAAGGCTTGTTCGAACAGCAAGTATTCCCTGTGCTCCCGGCGAGAACTTAGCTCTATGCAAAGTTGATTGAACCCAGCGGCCGTTAAACCCGGCAGCTGATGGTTGGCCAATAGTTCTTGCAGGTACAAGTTAAACAGGATCAGATTTTGTGGTTCAGCTTTGATCTCGTTGGAGATCTCGGTAAATTGCTGATTCATATTGCGATAATCAGGATCCAACATATTGAGCTCAGCCAACTGCGCTCTGTCTCCCATTAAGATGATCCGGGTATCAACCTGGCATGGCTCGGGAAAATAGAAGCTGGTATGTTTCTCATTAGATAACGCGTCGAACCAGTTTAGTTTACCGGTTAACAGAACCCGCTTCAGCCCGTACCAAAGTTCTGGCTGCTCCAGTAAAGGCGATACATTCAGCACAAGGAATCCGCCACAGCCATCAAGCAACGCACCTGGTTTGATAAAAACGTTTTTGTCTTTGTCCAGGGTAATAGTGCCGAATAGCTCTGCCTGCGTATAAGCGCGTAGCGCCACTACCTCAGATTGTGACTCCAGGGACTTTATCCGGGCCTTGTCATTTTCGGGTAGGGGTTCTCCGATAGCCTGGCTGACTTTTTCCTTTTGTTCCGGTGTCAGTGAACTAACCGTTTGCTCGGCAAGAAAAATATCGGCAGATACATTTTGCAATATGTGGGGAGAAGGGCAACCGTCCAATAGTAACTGACGTGATTTGCTTTTTCTTTGTTGGCATAACGCCCGGCTGATAAAGCTGACCCCTGTTTCCCAATGCCCGGAGCAAAATGAAAGGAAATTATTTTCCAATTGCACAAATGTTTCAAGTTCAGCTTTGGCATACGGAAATAACTGGCTCCACTCCAACGCGGAATCGTTCGCCTGATGCGAAATTGCGGCTGCGATACGCTGCTGAAAATCGGGCTTTAATTGTTCTAACTTAACGGGCTCTATTGGGCTCAACCTGATGTTATCCAAGAATTTAGATGAAACGTCTATTATATGAAATTTCGTTCACCATTCATATGCACAAATTACCTGGGGGAAGAGCCGGAAGGGAGACTGTTGAGATCAACGACCCGGTTATAGGGTGAGCCTGATTCGAGTTGGTTGAACATTCGCTGGGCCTGATTAGCATCTTCAAAGAAAGAAAGGTAACTTTCGCCGGGACAGTCGAGTTCATTTTTACTTAACGCGTTGATCTTTTTACCTTCAAACGCGTCAAGATTAGTATAGTAAGTGGCCAATAAAACAGTATAAACTGAGCGTTTCACCTGCTTGGCATAATTAGCCGACACCCGCCAAAGGCTTTGTTGCCTGGAAACGTTAAGTGTGCAGCGTTTCACTGGCACTGAGGTTTTGCTCTCTTGGCGTTGGGGAACTGGTTTTGCTTGCGAGTCAGAAATGGCAAGGTTCATTAAATGAGTGCGCTTAACCCGAAACAATTGTAGTTTGTGATTATTGAAATTGAGGGATGGGTGGCTGATCTCAAGCATATAATCCGAAACCTGCTTCAGCTGCAGCAAGGTTAGTCGACCAGAGAGCTTATCGGTAGCAAAAAACTCAAATTCAGGGAGTAATATCTGATCCCCGACATAATTTAACCTGACCTTAAAAGGGGAGATTGACTCCACCTTATGCAGGCTGAGGTGCTCAATTTTCGCCGCATTGGACCAAGCCGAATATAAAAATAGCAGGTACAGTAGAAGACTGGTTTTATTCATTTAATATCCATACTAACGTCAAACCCAATGCAGAACCCTAATAATACCCTGTTAGTCCTTGATATTAAAGCGATGCCCAGGACACTTTAGGATCCTAGGCTTGGCTAGTAGAATGGCAGCCTACCTTGTAACTGAGTTCGATGGCAAACAAGAATGCAGCAAACCAAGCCCGATAAAAGCGCGCGATTGAGCCGGCCTTTCTTTCGCCGGGGTCCGGAACATAGGGCCGGAAAAGCCATGGGTTTTGTGGAAATTCGCCGTCATTTTGGCTTTTCCACCATAGAGCTGGGTCGCTGGGTCTCCAAGTCGGAACAACAGCTCGCCGCCAATCTTATCTATGATGCACTAAGCGATTTGGCTTTGATATTAAATGTACCACCCCTTGTGATTGGCTTAAGGGAAAGCTTAAACCTGGCATTTGGCAGTGGTGGTAGGCCAATGGCTCAAGCCCACTACGCGCCAGGGCGTAGAACCCTGGCGTTAGCGAAGAATGCCGGGGCAGGGGCGTTTGCCCATGAGTTCTGGCACGCCTTTGATCACTACATAGTGAACAAGGCCTTTGTAGGCGGAAAAGGCGCCCTGTTTGCATCTGACGCCTGGTTAAAAGAGTACGAGATGATAGATCACCCGTTAAACCAGTTGCTACATGACGTGTTTAAAGCAGTCTTTCTCGCTGAAAACGGTGCCTCCCCCTCCGTGTTAGTAAGCGGGGCCATTAAGCTAGATAAGCAACTTGGGCGTAGCTATTATGCCCAGCCAACCGAGCTGATGGCGAGAGCCTTTGAGTCTTTTGTTCAGGACAGCAGGATTAAAAACGAATTTTTGGTTGCAGGGACTAAGCAGGGCGAGGTTGCTAAGGTGGGCGGATATCCTGAGGCTGAGCAGCGATGGCAGATAGCCGAAGCGTTTACGCGTTATTTTACCCTATTGGGTCGCTACCTTGAGCAACAGCAGAGTAAGGTAAGGCGGTAAGCTGCGGTGGCTAATACCTTGTTGTTCACTGAGAGGTTCTATATCCTTAGCGCCACGATCCCGGCCTGCAGCTAAGAGACAATACGATTAATGAGTAAGATATTTCACCACCCTGTACAAATTTATTACGAAGATACTGACCATTCAGGGGTGGTGTACCATCCAAATTTTTTGAAATATTTTGAACGGGCGCGTGAGCATGTTATCGACAGCGATAGACTGGCCAAATTATGGCAGGAGAAAGGGTTAGGGTTTGCTGTTTATAAGGCAAATATGATATTTCAGGATGGGGTGGAATTCGCTGAAGTGTGCGACATCCGGACGACTTATAAATTGGATGGAAAGTACAAAACCCTATGGCGACAGGAAGTCTGGCGCCCCGGGGCAACTAAAGCGGCGGTTATCGGCGATATAGAGATGATCTGTCTGGATAAGGACAAACGTCTGCAGCCAATCCCAGATGAGGTGTTGACTGCGATGCAAGGTGAATAGTGAGATAACCAATTCAGTCCACACCGGCGAAGGCGAGGTCCGGTCGGGATCCTGAAGGAACTGGCCAGAACCGAGCTTAACTAATTGTTCTTATTTGAAAATAACCCACTTTTTACTATAGCCTGATAATATGGTGTCGGCCAAGTCATTTACCGGTAGTGGCCTGTAATCCAGAGGTCGAGATTACGGTACAGGCCGACGCGTTAAAATCTGGGAGAAAAGTACCGCCAAGAAATGCCGAGAATATGGACAGGCGCACCAAACCCTGACGATATCTCAGCATAAAGTAGAGCTTCCTTTAGTTGAGGAGAAGGTCGACATCATTGTAGAGAGTGTAAACATCAACCACAGCGTTGGCCGTTATGTGCAACACGGTGCTAGATGTCCTCAATAGGCAGTGCTGATGACAAGGGCACCAAGCTGCGTAATTTAAGTGAATCAGATAACCTACCATAACCCGTTCGAGAATCCGGCTCATAGCATGAAGCATGTGTACAGTATTAGAACTTCGTTGCGGAGCAATAATTCTGTTCTTCACCAAGGAAAAGAGGGGCAAGTCACGTTTGGGTAACAGATCAGCTTGCGGCAGGAGTCAAAAATTTTTGTCGAACCTAGTGGGGCTACAACGTAGTGGGTATCTTCCCAACAAAGACCGTCATAATTATTGTCTGTGATTTGATGGGACGAGAAAAGTATAACTACAACATTCTTTCGCTCATGGTTACAATGTTCTCGACAAATACCCTACTTAGCAGGGGATTAAGCGAGAGAGATAGCTTAGTTTTTTTATTTAAACGTGTATTGGATATGATAAAAGCGAATAACATTACAAAATATTTCGGTTCATTTCAGGCCTTAAAGAGCGTCTCCTTTGAAATTACCAAAGGGGAAATTGTCGGGTTTTTAGGTCAAAATGGCGCGGGAAAAACCACATTAATGCGAATTTTGACTTCCTATTTTCCTGCTTCATCCGGAACGGTTATAATCGATGGTGAGGATATTAAAAGTAATTCCTTAGCAATCCGAAAAAAAATAGGTTACCTACCCGAGAATCCGCCACTTTATACCAATATGACGGTAAGGGATTATCTGAAATTTGCTACAGAAATAAAAGATATACCCGTCAATCGACAGCGAACTCAAATAGATAAGGTATTAGACGAATGCCAACTTTATGGCGTTAAAAATAAAACTATTTCTACCCTGTCCAAAGGATTTAAACAACGGATTGGTATCGCCCAGGCGATTATTCATGATCCCAAACTGCTGATCCTTGACGAGCCAACAAGCGGTCTGGATCCGATCCAAAACCTTCAGGTACGTAAGCTGATCAAAAACCTGAAAGATCAAAGAACAGTTCTTCTCAGCACCCACATACTCTCTGAAATTGAACAGATTGCCCAAAGAGTTTTGATGATAAGATCAGGAGTGATAGTTGTTGATGAATCATTGGATACGCTTTTGAAAAACAACGACTCAGGTGGATCACAGATTTTAACACTGGAAGAGGTCTTTATACGCCACCACAGTAAACAAACAGAAGATAACGATGAGTAAAATATTTACTATCGCAAAAAAAGAACTGAAGACTTATTTCAAGTCGCCGATTGCATATATAGTTCTTGTCATTACGGTCTCACTCTTTAATATGTTTTTCTTCATGATTATCTCTCAAAATAGAGAAGTATCTTTAAGGGAGGTCTTTCAGGTAATGGAATTCATGTTCGTATTCTTTGTGCCGATCCTAACCATGAGACTATTCTCAGAGGAAAAATCAACGGGTACGATGGAATTCCTCATGACTTCTCCGCTGACCAATACTGACATTGTGCTGGGGAAATATCTCGGAGTTTTGATTTTCTTTTCCATTTTAATCGGTATGACCTTAGTTTATTACCCCATTGTTGAGTATTTTGGTAATCCAGACAGAATGACAATATTGACCGGTTATGCCGGAATTTGGTTGGAAGGCGCCTTTTTTCTTGCGATAGGGGTGATGACATCGTCTTGGACACAGACTCAAATTATCTCAGCGATATCTTCTTATATGATTTTATTTATGCTTTATTTTTCCGAAAGTTTGACCAAATATTTCAGTGGCGCGACGGAAATTATCATCCAGCAACTTGGGCCTCGAAGCCACTTAGAAAGTTTTTCGGCCGGCATTATTACAGCTGGAGACTTAGTGTATTACTTTAGTGGGATATTAATTGCCCTTACATTAACCCGCTTGAGTATTGAAAATAGACTGTGGCGATGAATGAAGAATAAACACTCACCTTACTTATTTTTATTTGGAATAATACTCCTTTCTTTTGGGAGTGCTCATTATTACGTAGAACAACGTTTTAGCCTGATAGCCTCCACTATTTCTTTGATAGGCTTTATTTCCTTATTAATCACTTTAATTCAACGAGGTAGACTCACCAACAAAACATTAGCAAATTCCAGATGGAATTATGCCATTTTGAAATACGTTGTTGTTTTACTCTGTATTGTTTTTTTTGTCGGTATTAATTATTTCTCTAACACCCTGACTTCTCGCTGGGATGTAACAAAAACTAAGCAACATACATTAACAACGAGTACCGTTGAATTTATAAAAGGGTTAGATCGTGACGTCAAATTAACCGCACTCTACGTCGGTTTGCCGCCAAAATATTTGGAAGATCTATTTAAAGAATATGAGAGAGTTTCTGATGGTAAGGTAAGTATCGAAATCATTGATCAGATAGAGCAGATTGGCTATGCGGCCCAATTCGGTAGTCTTGTTAGCGGTGACGAAAGAAAGGTAATCGTTCGTGCCGGAAATGAGCGAAGAGATGTTGATTTTACCCAATCATCTTTGTCAGAGGAAAAGTTAACCAATGCCATTGTTCGGGTCACGAGAGCCCCGAGGAAAGTTTATTTTCTTATCGGGCATGGCGAATACTCCCCGACTGATGAGGGTGAACAAGGTCTTAGCTCTTTTGCCAAGAAATTGGAATCCAATAACATAACAAGTAAAACCTTGATGTTGGGAATAACAGATAGCATACCTGATGATGGTGATGTTCTGGTCATCGCCGGACCACGTAATGCTTTGACAGAAAAAGAAAATACAATGATTCAAGCATTTCTTGAGAAGGGAGGTGATGCGCTATTTCTTATTGAAAATGTGATTGTCACTACACCTGACAAACCGTTAACGGATGAAGAAAAACAAAGAAATCCTTCTTTAAATAATATCCTTAATCATTGGGGCGTCGACATCCAGGATGATATTGTTGTCGATCTCAGCAGTCATGCTGGCTCAGATGTCGGTAGTCCTGCTACCCGAAATTACAACAATCATAAAGCGATAACCGAAGGGTTGGATTATACATTTTATGTTCGCCCCCGTTCTATTCGTGTGTTAGACGATCTTCGTTCATCGATTAAGCTTGCCACCATTGTATCGACAGCCTCCAAAGAAAATAGCTGGGCTGAGACCAACAGAACCTTGGACATAAATTTTGATGAAAACGTGGATACCCCTGGACCTGTCCCTTTCTCATTTGTGATTTTTGAAGGAAAGGAAAAAAGTGAGCAATCAGATACACGGATTATTGTCTTTACCGATGCCGATTTCCTGACCAACGCTTATATTAATCAATATAGTAACGCGAAGATGGGTCTCAATATTATTAATTGGCTTTCTGAGTTGGATTATCACGTTTTTATCGATAAAAAGGAGGTCAAGGTCGAACGATTAGATTTAACAAGTCAGCAAAGGCGTCTGATTGCTGCAATTCTTTTTCTAATACCCTTATTTATTACCGCTGGAGGGATCGTTGTATGGATGAGGGAATGACTAAGCCTGACGGCTAAATTTAACTTGTTAAGGTCTAAGGCTATTTGTGGATAAAAAATACAGATAGAGCATGTATGTCACTCTATTAATCTGGGTTAAGTTGATAATTAACGAATGTTTTCACATTACACTTAATCCAACTTGTTAGCGATAATCGGGGCCAGTCCCTAAATTTCCGACAGTTCAGTTTTGGTCGGATCGGATTTAAGTGGTCTAATGACAGCATCGGGGTTTAGAAAATGTATATCGAGAACAGGGGTGAAATCAGACATCAACTCTCGGCAGAGCGATTTTAATCGTTTTGGCAGGACTGAATTCGGATCCAAAGATTTGGCCAAATCCAACTTATCAGGCCATTGTGAAAAATAGTGATATTTTCGAGTAAGCACAACTGGTTACGTTCGGCTCTGGCTAGTTCCGCCAGGATCCCGGCCGACCCTCAAGGCAGTTTTTCAAACTCCTTATAACCTATCAAGGGTGTGCTTTCAAAAAAGCGCAATTTATAGTCGGTGGCTTGGTTAGGCCGCTCACTTCTTACTGACAATGCAATACGATGCTCGTCGCTGGGGTAGAATAACCAGCTTCGCCACGATAACGGGGAATCTTCCCTTTGCGGGGCAAAACTGAGTTGGATATCGTCATTAATATGCGCTGAGAGTGCCTGATTAATATGAAAACTGAAATCCTCCAACGGAATGGCCAGCCCCTGACCCCAGGCTTTGATGTACGATTCCTTTAACGTCCAGTAGTCAAAAAACCGGCTGTGCTGCTGCTCGATCGGTAAGCTGAACAACTCTTGCTTCTCGCCGGCAGAAAAATACTGCCTGGCAATAGCCGATATACCGTTCTGCCGCGTGATGTTTTCCACATCGCAGCCAATATCCTGATTTAACGTGACTGCGCAGATAATCAAGTTTTCGGTGTGGCTTATGTTAAAGCGTATGGGCAGCGGCGCATTTGACACTTCAGGTTTATCCATTTCACCTTTTTCGAAAGCCCAATATGTGGGTGGTAAATTTGCATATTGGGATAATAAGTCTCGTATGAAGGCTCGTGTAATAAGCGCATCATGGCGGTGTTTTTCAAACCGATATCTTTGCTGTTTCTGGGTTTCCTGCGCAGATAGTAGCGGTCGATACCTTGCCAATAACTCGCTATCGTGGATATGCTGAGGGCGGGTTATCCATAGATGTATGTCATTGGCTTTTAAGGTCAGTTTAGGTATTGGTACAGCCACAGCATTTTTCCATTAAAAACTTATCATATATCGCTAAATTATGCGCTTATTTTGGACGCGAACAGGCCGTCTATCAACCCGCTGATTTTAACATAAAGTATTGGATTAACATTGATTAAGTTCAATATGAATCAAGATATTGGTTTGATAATTGCCATGAAAACAAAATCATAGACTCAGCAACCTATCACTGGTACGACCTCGGATGTCATACCAGGCTGTTTTAACTCGTCTTGCAAATTAGTTTGTATCGCCTGATTGTGTTGGGTGTGGCACCTGTGTATATTGAGCGCCTTTGAAGCACGGATCCGCTCTGAAAGCTAGAGTATTTAGTCTAATTTCTCTCATTAATGAGGGATACCTGGCGACTCGATTTCACTGCTGACCCATCAGTAAGGCAAGCAAAATAAAAAACAGAACTGACAGCCAAATGCCGAAGCAACATGCTAACGCAACCACTACGCCAGAGATGCGCGCATTTATCCGCGAGTCCAATTTACCCACAGCGGTATTGGCGCGGCTATTGCGGGTGTCTGAATCGACGGTGCGAAAATGGCGTAAGCGTGAGTCTGTAGATGATGCCTCGAATGCCCCAAAACAATTCAAGACAACCTTAAATTCAGCGCAGGAATATGTCGTCGTTGAACTGCGTACCCGTTTACTGCTTTCGCTCGATGAATTGCTGGCAGTGTGCAAGCAATTTATAAACCCCAATGCGTCGAGGGCCGGTTTACAACGCTGTCTAAAGCGTCACGGCGTCTCACGACTTGCCGATCTGCAAGACTACGAAGAGCTGGGAGACGCGGATAACCCAATACAAGTCGCTATTGAAGATACCAAAGAACACAAAGTTCTGTTGTCCGATATTTCCCCAAAAGCCATGCATGAAGTACTTAACCGTGCTAACGGTGTGGCGGATAAGCAGCTAACTGAAAGCGAAGTGGTACAGGTCAATGTGACCCCTTTACCTAATTTTGCGGACGACTCAGGAAAATGGCGATTATTGGTGGCGAATGAGCCTGAAACCGGCTGGATATATGTGGATATCTATGACGGTGACGAGAAAGAAGCCGCCAGCCGCTATATGAGTCATGTGCTGACTAAAGCCCCGTTTCATATCCGTCGTATTCTGGCGGGTAATTACAATGAATTTTTAAGACGTTTTCGCTTATTGGATGATACTGCTGCCAACAGTAAGTCCAATAAAGAAGGCGGAAATGCAGAAGAATCCTAACTGGAGTAATAAAAATGGCTAAGAAAAACGCAACACCCGTAACACAAAACCCCGAGGTGTTGTCATCTGATGATAAAAAGCTAAATTCCCGATTACAGGAATGCCCCATTGCGATAGTGGGAATGGCGTCGGTTTTTGCGGATGCTAAAAACCTGGAGCAATACTGGGACAATATTTTTGAGTCAGTGGATGCCATCATGGACGTGCCGCCATCGCGTTGGGCCATCGATGACTATTACTCCGAAGACAAGAAAGCCGTGGATAAATCCTATTGTAAGCGCGGTGGTTTTTTACCCGAGCTGGATTTTGACCCAATGGAATTTGGTTTGCCGCCAAATATCCTCGAGCTAACCGATATCGCTCAACTCCTGTCACTGGTGGTTGCACGGGACGTATTAAACGATGCGGGTATAGGCGAAGGTTCAGAATATGATATGGATAAGGTCGGTATCACTCTGGGCGTGGGCGGCGGGCAAAAACAAATCACGCCGTTAACATCGCGATTACAAGGGCCGATATTAGATAAAGTGCTTGCCGCATCGGGTATCGACGAAGAAGACCGCGGCGTTATCATCGACAAATTCAAAAAAGCCTATATCGGCTGGGAAGAAAACTCCTTCCCCGGCATGTTAGGCAACGTTATTGCAGGCCGAATTGCCAACCGCTTTGACTTGGGCGGCACTAACTGCGTAGTGGATGCGGCGTGTGCCGGCTCACTGGCGGCCATGAAACTGGCTGTTTCAGATCTGCTGGAGTATCGCTCCGAAGTGATGATTTCAGGCGGTGTGTGCTGTGATAACTCACCGTTTATGTATATGTCGTTCTCCAAAACACCTGCATTTACTACCAACGAAGATATTCGTCCTTTTGACCAGGACTCCAAAGGCATGATGATCGGTGAAGGCATCGGCATGATGGCCTTTAAGCGCTTGGAAGATGCGGAGCGTGACGGCGACAAGATATATGCCGTGTTAAAAGGTATAGGTACGTCTTCCGATGGCCGTTTCAAATCAATTTATGCGCCGCGCCCCGATGGGCAGGCAAAAGCCCTCAAGCGTGCTTATGATGACGCCGGTTTTGACCCTAAAACATGTGGCCTGATAGAAGCGCACGGCACCGGCACTATGGCGGGTGACGCCGCTGAATTCAGTGGCTTAAACAAGCACTTCAGTCCAAACAACGATGATACACAACATATTGCCTTGGGCTCGGTAAAGTCGCAGATCGGCCATACCAAGTCAGCCGCGGGCTCAGCCGGTATGATCAAGGCCGCGCTGGCACTGCATCATAAAATACTGCCGGCTACCATCAATGTTGATAGACCAAACCCGTCACTGGATATTGAAAACAGCCCGCTGTATATCAACAGCGAAACGCGTCCATGGATGCCTCGCGAAGATGGTATACCGCGCCGCGCGGGGGTCAGCTCGTTTGGCTTCGGCGGCACTAACTATCACTTTGTGATGGAAGAGTATCAACCGGGGCATGCCGGACAGTACCGGTTAAATCATGTTCCTCAAACCCTGTTGATCACGGCTGCTGATGAAAAATCCCTGATTGCGGAATTAACCAACTGGCGCAATAAACTGACAGTTGATGAAGATGATCAGCCTTATGTGTTTAATGCCCTGGTCACGACTTGTGGGTTAAAAACGCCTGCTGCTAACCTGGCTCGTTGTGGTTTCGTGGCAAAAAATGCCGTTGAAGCATTATCTATGCTTGATGCTGCGCTGAAGCAATTTGTGGCTAAACCAGGCGAGCTGCAATGGTCGGTACCGACAGGTATCTACTATCGCCAGTCCGGACTCGAAACAAATGGCAAAGTAGTTGCACTCTTCTCTGGCCAGGGGTCACAGTATGTGAATATGGGCAGTGATTTAGCCTGTAACTTCCCGACTATGTTGCAAACTGCTGCTGATATGGACAGCGAATTCTCGGCAGCCGGCTTGGGCCAGCTTTCCAGTGTGACTTATCCAATCCCGGTATTCTCCAAACAAGCACGTGATGTGCAAGAAGACAAGTTACGCCTTACCCAGCATGCGCAACCCGCTATTGGTACATTCAGCCTGGGACTATATAAAACCCTCGAACAAGCGGGCTTTAAGGCTGACTTTACCGCAGGACACAGTTTTGGAGAGTTAACCGCGCTGTGGGCGGCGGGAGTACTCAGTGACAGCGATTATATGATGCTTGCGCGTAGTCGTGGCCAGGCCATGGCGGCGCCAGACGATAAAGAGTTTGACGCGGGCGCCATGATTGCAGTAGTCGGCGACCCAAGCAAAGTTGCCGAAGATATCAAAGCTATCGACGACATATCCATTGCCAACTACAACTCAAACAATCAGGTTGTTGTGGCGGGTAAAACCAGTCAGGTACTGGTTGCGTTCGATGAACTAAAAGCCAAAGGTTATAAGGTTGTGCAATTGCCTGTCTCGGCGGCATTCCATACCCCTCTGGTAGGTCATGCCCAAAAACCCTTTGCCAAAGCCATCGATGCCGCGAAATTTAACGCACCAAAAATTCCGGTGTTTTCTAACGCAACGGGTAAAGTACATTCCAACAAAGCGGCCGATATTAAAAAGAGCCTGAAAAATCATATTCTGGAATCGGTCCACTTTAATACTGAAATCGACAATATCTATGCCGATGGCGGACGTGTATTTATCGAGTTCGGTCCGAAGAATGTATTAACCCGCCTGGTTGATAACATCCTCAAAGATAAGACCGATGTCACCGCCATCGCCGTGAATGCCAATCCAAAAAAATCTGGCGACCTGCAAATGCGCCTGGCCGCAATACAAATGGCCGTACTGGGTGTAGAGCTTGACGATGTAGATCCACACTCAGCGGTAAAACGCCCGTTAGTTCCCCGTAAAATGTCGCCACTGGCAATGAAGCTGTCCGCGGCGTCTTACGTAAGCGATAAAACCAGAAAGCAATTCGACGAGACTTTAACTGACGGTTGGTCTGTTAAACAGGCTAAGGCGACCCCGGTTGCCGTACCCGCGCCTAAAGTGGTTGAAAAAATAGTTGAAAAAGTGGTTGAGAAAATCGTTTATGTTCAGGTTGACCCTGCGCAGGCTACCAGCAGTCTTTCAGACGGCCAGTCTGATCAACAACTGGTGTCCTCCATTGAACGCAGTGTTGGTCAGTTTGTTAAACATCAGCAGCAGCTGCTGGATGTGCATGAGCAGTATATGCAGGGCCCGCAGGAATATGCCAAGACGTTCCAGTCGGTACTAAGTACCCAAGCGGGTACCAAAGAGTTGCCGGAGAGCCTGGACAGAACACTGGGCATGTATCATGAGTTCCAGTCAGAAACCTTGCGGGTGCACGAACAATACCTGAACAACCAGACTGAAAATATGTCTGCTATGTTAGATTCGGTTACCGGGGCGCCAGCGAGCACGTCGGTGAACGTGATTGATGCTGAAGTCGTTAAAACACAGATCCCGGCACCAGAAAACAAACCAGCTTCCACCAATAAGGCACCTGTTGTTAGCGTTCCTCACGTTGCCTCCGTGCAGTCATCTGCTGCGGTTGCCATCGCCGAGCCGGCTATCAGTCACGACATAAAGCCGGTAGCAACACCAGCTGCCAGTGTTGATGTGGCAAAAATTCAACAGGTGATGTTGGATGTGGTTGCAGATAAAACCGGTTATCCAGCGGAAATGTTAGAGCTGGCTATGGATATGGAAGCCGATTTAGGTATTGATTCCATTAAGCGCGTTGAAATTCTGGGTAGTGTACAGGAGCTGATCCCTGACTTACCGGAATTAAACCCGGAAGACTTAGCTGAATTGCGTACCTTGGGTGAAATCGTTGATTACATGAAGTCAAAAGCGCAATCAACGCCTGTTGCACTGCATGTAGTTGAAACGACTGCGGCTCCCGTCGCTGTGACGTCAATACCAGCGGCGGCTGAGCCTGCTGTTGATTTGGCGAAGATCCAGTCGGTGATGATGGACGTAGTTGCCGATAAAACCGGATACCCCGCTGAAATGTTAGAGCTGGGTATGGATATGGAAGCGGACCTTGGTATCGACTCCATCAAGCGCGTTGAAATCCTCGGTGCGGTGCAGGAAACCATCCCGGACTTGCCAGAGCTGAATCCTGAAGATTTGGCCGAGTTGCGTACGCTGGGTCAGATTGTGGAGTATATGCAGTCGAAAGTTGATGCCGCACCTGCTGCAGTGTCTCAAGTCACATCGGCGCCGACCATTGATTTAGCCAAAATCCAGTCTGTGATGATGGATGTGGTTGCAGAGAAAACCGGATATCCTGCTGAAATGTTAGAGCTGGGTATGGACATGGAAGCAGACCTTGGTATCGACTCCATCAAGCGTGTTGAAATCCTTGGCGCGGTGCAGGAAACCATCCCCGATTTGCCAGAGCTGAACCCTGAAGACTTGGCCGAGCTGCGTACGCTGGGTCAGATTGTAGGCTATATGGAAGCAAGAGCGCAGTCGAAAGTTGAGGCTGCACCTGCTCCCCTGGCACAAGTCACATCGGCACCGACCATTGATTTAGCCAAAATCCAGTCTGTGATGATGGATGTGGTTGCAGAGAAAACCGGATATCCTGCTGAAATGTTAGAGCTGGGTATGGACATGGAAGCAGACCTTGGTATCGACTCCATCAAGCGTGTTGAAATCCTTGGCGCGGTGCAGGAAACCATCCCCGATTTGCCAGAGCTGAACCCTGAAGACTTGGCCGAGCTGCGTACGCTGGGTCAGATTGTAGGCTATATGGAAGCAAGAGCGCAGTCGAAAGTTGAGGCTGCACCTGCTCCCCTGGCACAAGTCACATCGGCGCCGACCATTGATTTAGCCAAAATCCAGTCTGTGATGATGGCTGTGGTTGCAGAGAAAACCGGATATCCTGCTGAAATGTTAGAGCTGGGTATGGACATGGAAGCAGACCTTGGTATCGACTCCATCAAGCGTGTTGAAATCCTTGGCGCGGTGCAGGAAACCATCCCCGATTTGCCAGAGCTGAACCCTGAAGACTTGGCCGAGCTGCGTACGCTGGGTCAGATTGTAGGCTATATGGAAGCAAGAGCGCAGTCGAAAGTTGAGGCTGCACCTGCTCCCCTGGCACAAGTCACATCGGCACCGACCATTGATTTAGCCAAAATCCAGTCTGTGATGATGGATGTGGTTGCAGAGAAAACCGGATATCCTGCTGAAATGTTAGAGCTGGGTATGGACATGGAAGCAGACCTTGGTATCGACTCCATCAAGCGTGTTGAAATCCTTGGCGCGGTGCAGGAAACCATCCCCGATTTGCCAGAGCTGAACCCTGAAGACTTGGCCGAGCTGCGTACTCTGGGTCAGATTGTAGGCTATATGGAAGCAAGAGCGCAGTCCAAAGTTGACGCCGCACCAGCACCCGCTCCCCTGGCACAAGTTGCATCGGCGCCGGCTATAGATTTAGCCAAAATCCAGTCTGTGATGATGTCCGTGGTCGCCGAGAAAACCGGTTATCCATCGGATATGTTAGAGCTGGGCATGGATATGGAAGCGGACCTTGGTATCGACTCCATCAAGCGTGTTGAAATCCTTGGCGCAGTGCAGGAAACCATTAGCGATTTGCCAGAGCTGAATCCTGAAGACTTGGCTGAACTACGTACGCTGGGTCAAATCGTCGACTATATGCAAACAAGAGCGCAGTCAGCAACTGGTGAGCCAGTGGCAACTGCAACTCCAGTGGCAGTCACAGCTCAAGCTGAAAACACTGTTACAGCTGGCTTTTTCGCCGAACAGCTAATGATTGTAGTAGCAGAAAAAACAGGATATCCAGTTGAGATGTTAGAGCTGGATATGGATATGGAAGCGGATCTTGGCATCGACTCCATTAAGCGAGTTGAGATTTTAGGTGCAGTACAGGACGCTGTGGAAGGTTTGCCTGAGGTTAACCCGGAAGCCCTGGCTGAGATGCGTACCCTGAAGGAAATTGTAGATAGCTTTACTTCGGTATCGGCAGCGCCTGAGGTTACATTCGAACCAGCGCCGAGTAGCACAGTTGTTATTCAGCGCCTGGCTTCAGTAAATAAAATTGAGCAGAAGATCTCGGGCGGTAATGTCTTAATCGTCGATGACGGATCTGGCGCTACGGTTAAGCTGGCGGATAACCTGAGCAAAACCGGCTGGAAGGTGACTGCGCTAAAACCCAGCTGGGTTAAGGCCAGTTCCTCGAAGGCTTACCCTAAAGCGGTAAACACCATAGAGATAAATGCCCCTGATGACGCCGAAATTCAACAGCTGATCAGCCAGCATGATCAACTGGATGCAGTGATTTATGTACAAGCGAAAAACAGCATCAAGGATATCGAATATCCACAAGCCTCAAAGCAAGGCCTGATGTTGGCTTTCTTGCTGGCCAAACACTGTAATGTATCCGTGGCAACAGTAGCGCGTCCATCCTTTATGGTGGTTACACGCCAAGGTGGCAGTTTAGGTGTTGCAGGCAGTGAGCTGGATACCGATCTGGTCCAAGGTGGCTTAAACGGTTTGCTGAAAACCATTTCACATGAATGGCCAGCTGTATTTTGCCGTGCGGTAGATGTGTCCGGCAAACTGGGCGCAGATAAAGTAGCGGTCATCGTTAGTGATGAATTACTGGACGCCGATACTTCCCTGAAAGAAGTGGCTTACGACAATACCGGGCGTTTGACCCTGGTTGGTGAAGCAACCGACAGCTATAAGCTAACCGCAGGTAACAGCATAGATGCCGACTCGGTATTTTTGGTCAGCGGCGGTGCAAAAGGCGTAACTGCCCATTGTGTTATCCGTCTGGCGAAAGAACATCAATCCAAATTCATCTTATTGGGGCGCTCTGCTTTTGATAACAATGAAGCGGATTGGGCAAAAGGTATCGCTGCAGAAGCTGAATTAAAAAAAGCAGCGATGCAGGCGATGATCGCTGCCGGTGAAAAACCGACGCCGGTTAAGGTGTCGCAATTCATCAAACCAGTGTTGGCAAATCGCGAAATTGCGAAAACCTTGAATGCCATTAAGGCTGTTGGTGGCCAGGCTGAATATGTGTCGGTGGATGTCACCGACAGTGACAGCGTTCAGGCGGCAGTTAAGCCGGTTGTTGCGCAGTTTGGTGAAGTGACAGGCATTATCCACGGCGCGGGTGTGCTGGCCGACAAGTTCATCGAACAGAAAACCCTGGCAGATTTTGAGTCGGTTTACCGTACCAAGATAGACGGATTACTGTCTATGTTGTCCTGCGCGAAGCAAGACAAGATAAAGCACCTGGTGTTGTTTTCATCGGGCGCCGGTTTCTACGGAAACCCGGGGCAATCAGATTACTCCATAGCCAACGAAATTTTAAACAAAACGGCCTATCGCTTTAAAGCATTACAGCCACAAGCACAGGTATTGAGCTTTAATTGGGGCCCTTGGGACGGCGGTATGGTGACGCCTGAGCTCAAGCGTATGTTCGCCGAGCGTGGTGTGTATATCATCCCATTGGATGCGGGTGCCGAGTTGTTGCTCAACGAACTGGCGGCGAAGGATAACCGTTGTCCTCAAATCCTGGTGGGTAACGATTTATCCAGTGCTCAAAATGCTGAACAGCAGGAGGGCGCCCCTGTAAAAAAGCCTGAAGTTAGTCGCTTGAGTAAAACATTACAGGCGGCTAACAATGAATTCTTGGCAGATCACGTGATTGGCGGTAATCGAGTATTACCGACAGTTTGCGCGATGGCGTGGATGGCGGATGCGGCTGAATCTGTGTATCACGGGTTTAAGTTTCAGGGTTTGGAAAACTACAAGCTGTTTAAAGGTGTCGTTTTTGATGGCGCTGAGTCTGGTGAGCATACGATTGAGTTAACACGCCTTTCAGCTGAGAGTAAGGCTAATGAACTGCGTTTAGATGCCAAGGTCTCCAGCTTAAACAGTGCTGGCAAACCGGTATACCACTATGGCGCTGAGTTGCTGTTAACGGCTAAACCGCTGGAGGCTAAAGTCTTTAAGGGTGAATTTGCGCCGTTATCCAACACAGGGGCAAGCGAGCAGGCAAAAGCGCTTTATCACAATGGCACCTTGTTCCACGGTGAAAGCCTGCAGGGTATACAAGAAGTGATCAGCTGTGATGATCAGGGCTTGTTGCTGGCCTGTCAGGTTCCGGCTGTAGCTCTGGATAAGCAAGGAGAGTTCCCGTTAGCCGTGACAAATGTTTTTGCTAACGATCTGGTTTATCAGGCGATGTTGGTTTGGGTACGGGAACGGCTAGGGCTGGGAAGTTTACCTTCCTCGACCAAGGGCTGGACCGTTTATCGCCAGGTTCAACCCGGAGAGCTGTTTTATTTGCAGCTAAACGTGGTTGAACAAACCGGCAGTAAGCTGGTCGCCGATATTGCCTTAATTGATGCAGACCATTTGCTATTGGCTGAAGTGACATCTGCTGAAGTGACTGCCAGTGAAAGCTTAAATGAGCTGTTCAAGGGCTAAGCTGAGACTCAACGACTGTGCCTGAGCCCTAAAAAGGGTTTTTAGGCACAGTTGTCCAGTGAAGTAAATTTAGGAAAGTTGTACGAATATGACAGAGTTAGCGGTTATCGGAATCGATGCCCAGTTTGCTGAACAAGAAAATATTGATCGAGTTGAGCGTGCTTTCTATCAGGGTGGGGCTGCTAGCTGCCACACCCTAAATAGGGACGGGAATATGTTGGCCCTATGTCGGGACTCCGCCAGCCGATTGGCGTTAGCCAATGGACTGGCGCTAGCCGATATCGCAGTGGTGTTATTGGTTGAAGAGCAGACAGTCGCACAAAGGGACTCATTACAGGCGTACTTATGCGACACTTTCTTGTCCTGCTCACTTGTTTCGAGCCTGGGTCACGCGCTGGACAGCGCCACTGAATTGGTGGCAGATCATCAAAAAGCCGTGGCACTTATTGGTGCTCAGCTAGGGACCAAGACTGTGTCACCGCCCGAGTCAGACTCGGTAAAAGCCACCATCAGTTTTGATAAGTTTTTTGATGGCTATCAGCAGGTGGACGGTATTGCCAGCTTACTGCTCTCATCCGCTACATTCTCCGCCAATAACGCGTCGTATATTTATTCGTGGATAAAAGGTTATGACGCGAACAGCTCTATAACCCAAGCAGCCAAGTCGGCATTAACCAAAGCCCGAGTGGCGCCAGAGCAGGTTACTCTGCTGGAAGTGTCGGCACTGGCCGATACAAGCTTGGCCGATAAAGAGCGACTGGGTTTGTTGGACAGTTACTCGTTGCAAAAAACGGCTGCAGGGCTACACACTGCCATCAGTTGTGCGCGCAGTGTAACCGGGGAAGGGCACAGCTTTTCTCAGGTTGCGGGTTTATTAAAGTGTGTGGTTTCGTTACATCAGCGCTATATTCCTGCCATTAGTGACTGGCAAACCCCTGCCGATACCGTGTTGGAAGAGTGGCAGAACTCACCATTCTACTTCCCTACAGACGCTAGCCCCTGGTATCCGCACCCTAACGGTAATGCGCATACGGCGGCCTATAGTTGCCAGAACAAAACTCAATATTGCCACCTGGTATTGCAGGAAAACCGGCTGGCAGATCCCGCCGAAGATCTACGTAGCAATGGCTTTTTCGCCAGCAGTGATTTGTCCCTGTTTTTGCTGACCGGAGACAGTCAACAAGCGTTATTGGCGCAGCTGGAAGCTGTCGAGCAGCGTGTTGGCCAGGCGTCACTGGCGACAATCGCGCTGGAATGTTTCGAGTTGTATAAAGGCAATTCGAATGCCATCTATCACGCCGCCTTAATCGCTGAATCAGCCGATGAACTGAACAAAGAGATCCAACTGGCGAAGGCTGGTATAAGCAACGCATTTTTAACCAATGTCGAATGGAAAACACCTAAAGGCAGCTACTTTTCTCCACATTCTGTAGCGGGTGAAAACGATGTGGCCTTCTTATATCCGGGTATAGGGGCAACGTACGTAGGCTTGGGCCGCGATCTGTTCCACTTGTTCCCGCAAATATATCAACCGGTCGCCGAGCTGGCGGATGACATCGGCGCCACTTTAAAAGATACCCTGTTAAATCCACGCAGCATTTCGCGTTTGGGCTTTAAACAACTAAAGCAACTGGATATCAACTTACGCTACAACCTGGCCAGTATTGCGGAATGTGGCGTTGGTTTTGCCTGTGTGTTTACCAAAATATTTGAAGATGTATTTAAGGTAAAAGCCGACTTCTCCACCGGTTATAGCATGGGGGAGATCAGCATGTATGCTGCACTTGGCTGTTGGCAACAGCCCGGATTAATGAGTGCGCGTTTAGCTCAGTCCGATACCTTTAACCATCGCTTATGTGGTGAACTGCGTACCCTCAGAGCGCACTGGGACCTTCCGGATGTGGAAGACGGTAAAATTGAGAAGATTTGGGAAACCTACACGATTAAAGCCACGGCGGAAGAAGTGGCTATTGCTTCAGCTGGTGAAGACCGGGTGTATTGCACCATCATCAACACCCCGGATAGCTTGCTGATAGCTGGTTTCCCTGAGGCATGTGAGCGGGTGATTAAAAACTTGGGTGTCAGGGCTATGCCGTTGAATATGGCAAATGCCATACACAGTGCGCCGGCATTTAAAGAATACGCGCATATGGAAGCGCTCTACACCATGGACGTGACAGAGCGTATCCAGACCAAAATGTATTCCAGCTCTTGTTATTTGCCTGTTCCCCAGCGCAGTAAAGCCATTGCCAACAGTATCTCGAAATGCCTCTGTGATCAGGTGGATTTCCCGCGCCTGGTCAATACCTTATACAACAAAGGGGCGCGGGTGTTTATTGAGATGGGCCCCGGCAGATCTTTGTGTAGCTGGGTCGATAAAATTTTAAAAGAGCATGAGGCTAAACCTCATGTTTCGGTTCCCGTGAATGCCAAAGGCACCAGCGACGAATTAACCTATATTCGGGCGCTGGCGAAATTGGTGAGTCACGGGGTGAAGGTTGAGTTGGATAGCCTGTTTAATGGTTCGATAGTAGTGCAGAAAGGTGCCCACTAAAGCCTTTGATCGTGGCTAAGGCCGCTGGATTCCCATTGTCATGGGAATGACTGTGTTTGCTCTGGCAATCCAGGGACTGTGAGGTTGTGGCGTTGAAGAAAGTGCCAACGCGCACCAACAAATTAATTTAGCGGCGGGTCTGGCGTTTAGGCCGGACTTGCACAATAGGCGTAAGCCTGCCGTTTAGTGATAACGGTATAAAGAGAGTAACTATGGAAAATATTGCAGTCGTCGGCATTGCGAATTTATTTCCGGGCTCGAAAGCTCCGGAAGAATTTTGGCAACAATTGCTTGGCAAACAAGATTGTCGGAGTAAAGCGACCCAGGAACAGATGGGCGTGGATCCAACCAAATTCTATGGTCAGAAAGGGGATACGGATAAGTTCTACTGTATCCATGGCGGTTATATCCGTGATTTCGAATTTGACCCAAGCGGCTTTGCGCTGGATGGGGAGTACCTGCAACAGCTGGATGACCTGAACCAGTGGGCGCTGTATGTGACCCGGCAAGCGCTCGGTGACGCCGGTTATTGGGGTAGTGACTCCCTGGACAACTGCGGTTTGATATTGGGTAACTTATCGTTCCCAACCAAGTCCTCGAACCACTTGTTTTTGCCTTTATATCACCAGGTGGTGGATAACAGCCTGAAGCAGCTGCTGCACAAAGATTTTCAGCTCAGTCACTTTACCGATAAACAAACTGTGCATCCCGATAATGCGCTGGTGGCGGGTTATCCGTCAGCTTTGCTGGCGAAAGCATCGGGACTTGGCGGCGCACACTTCTCGTTAGATGCCGCGTGTGCGTCTTCGTGTTACTCGGTGAAACTGGCTTGCGACTATTTGCATACGGGTAAAGCCGATATGATGTTGGCGGGTGCCGTGTCGGCATCCGATCCCATGTTTGTAAATATGGGTTTTTCCATCTTCCAGGCGTACCCGGGCAATAACATTCACGCTCCCCTGGATAAAAACTCCCAGGGCCTGTTTGCCGGTGAAGGCGCGGGCATGATGGTGTTAAAACGCCACAGCGATGCGGTGCGTGACGGTGACAAAATTTACGCCATTATCAAGGGCGGCGCCTTATCCAACGATGGTAAAGGTGAGTTTGTATTAAGTCCGAACACCAAAGGCCAGGTGTTAGTGTATGAACGCGCTTATGCCGATGCGGATGTGAACCCAAGTGAGGTTAACTACATTGAATGTCATGCCACAGGCACACCAAAAGGCGATAATGTCGAGCTAGGCTCGATGGAAACCTTTTTCAGCCAGTACAATAACAAACCCCTGCTGGGCTCGGTGAAGTCCAACTTAGGGCACTTGTTAACCGCAGCCGGTATGCCGGGTATGACCAAGGCGATTTGGGCGTTAAATGAAGGGCTGATCCCAGCTACCATCAACCTAAATGAACCCCTTAGCTCGAAAGCGGGTTATTTCACCGGACAACAAATGCCTATAGATACGGTGGCATGGCCTGAAACTAACGGGCCAAGAACCGCAGGTGTCAGTGTATTTGGTTTTGGCGGCAGTAACGCTCACCTGGTATTGCAACAGCCTTCATACGATGTGAAGCCAAACGGCGGTTCGGCCAAACAGCGTGAGCCCCTTGCCATTATTGGTATGGACGCCCACTTTGGCTCGGCCAAGAACCTGGCGCAATTCAAACAACTTATCGAAAACAAGAAAAATACGTTTCGTGAGTTACCTTCCCAGCGCTGGAAAGGTATCGAAAACGATGCTTGTGTCATGCAGGCCCTGCAACTTCCCAAAGCACCGAGGGGTGGTTACGTGGAAGATTTCGATATCGATTTTTTCCGCTTTAAAGTGCCACCCAACGAGCAGGATTGCCTGATCCCGCAGCAATTGATGATGATGCAGGTTGCCGATAACGCAGCCAAAGATGCGGGGCTGGTTGAAGGCAGTAACGTGGCCGTGTTAGTCGCCATGGGGTTGGAACTGGAACTACATCAATATCGTGGCCGGGTGAACCTGACCACCCAGATTGAAGATAGCCTGTTGCAACAGGGTATTGACTTAACCGAAGCGCAACGCGCCGAGTTAACGGGTATCGCTAAAGATGGTGTCGCCTTTGCGGCGCAGCTTAATCAGTACACCAGTTTTATCGGTAATATCATGGCGTCCAGGATCTCCGCATTATGGGATTTTTCCGGCCCTGCTATCACCTTATCGGCGGAAGAAAATTCAGTCTACCGCTGCGTGGAACTGGCAGAAAACCTGTTCCAAACCTCGGATGTCGATGCGGTGATCATTGCCAGCGTAGATCTGGCGGGATCCGTAGAAAACATCACGTTACGCCAACACTTTGGCCCGGTTGCTCAGCAGCCTCAAACCGATAAGCATGTGCTGGACCAGCAGCAATGGATGGTGGGAGAGGGCGCAGCTGCCTTTGTGGTAAAACCACAATCGCAGGTAGAAGATAAGCTTGTTTATGCCAATATCGATGCGGTGAGCTTCAGTAACGGCAGTGATGAACGCGCCATAGGTGCCGCAGCCAACAAAGCGCTCGACGTCGCAGGTATAAGCCTGAACGAAATAGCCGAAGTCGAAGCATTCGCCAGTGGATTTGCAGCCGATAACCATGCTGAAAAAGCGGCGTTTAATACCTTGTATCCCGGCGTCCCGGTTACTTCAGTGAAGTCCAGTATTGGTCATACATTTAACGCCTCTGGTGTTGCCAGTATTGTGAAATCAGCGTTGACATTGGATGACAAAAGGCAATCGTCCGTTGCTATCAATGGCCTTGGCCGGGATAACAGTTGTGCGCACCTGATCTTATCGGCATCAAAGCAAAAACATCAAAGCGCCGTTGATAGCAATGCCAAAAAACGACCTGAGTTGATTAAAACCATCACTTTAGGCGGCAAATCCATTGCCGACGCCATTACCAGTAAAGCGCAAACTGACGGGTTTACCGCGATTAAACAGGCATTTAGTGGCAAGGCGCTTAAGCCGGTAGGCCAACCTGTAGACATCAGTAATTTGCTGCCGCAACAAGTAGAGGCACCTAAGCTGTCAGGTTGCGAGTCGGCAAAACAACAGATATCGACATCCAAACTTTCTCAACAAACGCCGCATGTTCCGTCACAGGTACAACGGGGTGTTGGAGTCAACGTGAAAAGTAAAGCCAGTAAAGAAATTTTCCAGCAAACTGCAACCCATCATGCGTTTCTAAAATCGCGTCAAGTTGCCCAGCAACAAATCTCACAATTGGTAGAGCTGCAAGCTAAAGTGGTAGCTGGTCTGCCGGCTCATCAGGCCAAAGCCAAACCTGCATTATCTGTGGTCAGCAATCATCCCGAAGTGCCTCTTACTCCGGTTGCAGCCGCCGTTGCACAAACAGGCTTCAAAATTAAAGGGCCGGTAGGTTATGAATACCCTGCGTTGCAGTTGCAAGAGCGCTTTAATCAGCCCAAGCAAGTGATCTTTGATACCGATGCACTGGTTGAGTTTGCTGAAGGGGATATCGGTAAGGTCTTCGGTGAAGAATATAACATCATAGACAACTATTCCCGCCGCGTACGTTTACCGACCACAGACTATCTGTTGGTGACCCGGGTGACGGATCTGGAAGCTAAGACTCATGAATATAAAAAGTCTTATATGGCGACGGAATACGATATTCCGACGGATGCACCATTTCTAATCGATGGTCAGATCCCCTGGTCGGTATCGGTAGAGTCCGGTCAATGTGACCTGATGTTGATTTCCTATATAGGTATCGACTTTGAGGCTAAGGGAGAACGGGTTTACCGCCTGCTGGATTGTGAATTAACCTTCCTGGAAGAGATGGCGTTTGGTGGTGAGACCCTGCGTTATGAAATTCATATCGACTCCTATGCGAAAAATGGTGACCAGTTATTATTCTTCTTCCACTACGACTGTTATGTGGGCGACAAGAAAGTACTGATCATGCGTAAAGGCTGTGCCGGTTTCTTCACCGATGAAGAGCTGGCGGACGGTAAAGGCGTGATCCTGAACGACAAAGACAAGGCTGAACTGGCCAACGCACAAAAATCCTATTTCAAACCGCTGATCACCAACAGCCGTACGCAATATGGTTATGAGCATATGATGAAGCTGGTAGACGGTGATATTGCCGGTTGTTTCGGCCCTGAATATGATCAAAAGGGACGTAACCCGTCGCTGAAGTTTTCATCAGAGAAATTCCTGATGATAGAGCGTATCACCAATGTTGATCCGCAGGGTGGGCATTGGGGATTGGGTCTGTTGGAAGGGCAAAAAGATCTGGATCCCGAGCACTGGTACTTCCCTTGTCACTTTAAAGGTGATGAGGTGATGGCAGGCTCCCTGATGTCTGAAGGCTGTGGTCAGTTGGCCATGTTCTTTATGTTGTGGCTGGGTATGCACAGCAATGTGAACAATGCGCGTTTCCAACCTGTCCCCGGTGAGTCGCAAACTGTACGTTGTCGTGGCCAGGTATTACCCCAGTCCAACACGCTTACCTATCGCATGGAAGTGACGGAAATGGGCATGCTGCCTCACCCTTACATGAAGGCCAACATAGATATTATTCTCGATGGCAAGGTGGTGGTGGACTTTAAAAACTTGTCCGTGATGATAAAAGAGCAGGATGACGCTTCGCCTTATCCGGTTCAATTACCCGAGAAGGTGCTGGCCGCTATTGCAGCTAAGCCGGTCACAAATCCTGTAGTGGCGACTCAGGTGCCAGCAATAGCCGAGCTTGATGAAACGGGAAAAAACCCGTTTAAACATCCTGAGCGTCCGTTGATGCGAGTGGGATCAGATCTATCCGCGCCTAAAACCAAAGGTGTTACGCCTATTCAACACTTTGAAGCGCCGCTGGTGGCAGGGCAAAATAGAGTACCAAATACGGCGCCATTCACCCCCTGGCATCTGTTTGAGTTTGCGACGGGTAATATTTCAAACTGCTTCGGACCGGATTTCGACGTTTATAAAGGTCGTATTCCACCACGTACACCTTGTGGCGATCTGCAGGTGGTTACCCGGGTGATTGATGTACAGGGCGAACGCCTGGACCTGAAGAACCCTTCCAGCTGTGTGGCACAATACTATGTGCCTGAAGATGCATGGTATTTCACCAAAAACAGCCATGAAAACTGGATGCCATATTCCCTGATCATGGAAATAGCCCTGCAACCGAACGGCTTTATCTCGGGTTATATGGGCACTACGTTGAAGTACCCGGAAAAAGATCTGTTCTTCCGTAATCTGGATGGCACAGGCAAGCTACTAAAACAAATCGATTTACGTGGTAAAACCATCGTCAATAAATCGGTATTGGTTAACACCAGCATCGCTGGCGGCGCGATTATTCAGAGCTTTACCTTCGATTTATCCGTGGACGGAGAGGTTTTCTACACGGGCAAAGCCGTGTTTGGCTATTTCAGCGGTGAATCCCTGACCAACCAGCTGGGCATTGATAATGGTAAAACAACCCAAGCCTGGTTCGTGGATAACAACACGCCGAAATCCGACATTGACGTCATTGACCTGACTGACAAGCAATTGGCGTTTTATCAGCCACAAGCGGGTAAACCTCATTATCGAATGGCCGGCGGACAGATGAACTTTGTCGACACTGTGTCCATCGTTGAAGGCGGCGGTAAAGCCGGATTGGCTTATGTCTATGGCGAACGTACTATCGATGCCACCGACTGGTTCTTCCGTTATCACTTCCATCAGGATCCGGTAATGCCTGGTTCATTGGGAGTGGAAGCCATCATCGAATTGTTGCAAACTTATGCGCTGAAAAATGATTTGGGTGCAGGTTTCACTAATCCGCGTTTCGTCGCGCCGACCACCGAAGTGAATTGGAAGTACCGTGGTCAGATCACTCCGGTTAATAAGCAAATGTCGCTGGACGTTCATATCACCGACATTATTCGTGAAAACGGTGAAGTACGCCTGGTCGGTGATGCAAACCTATCGAAAGACGGACTGCGTATCTATGAAGTGAAAGATATCGTCCTGAGTATTGTTGAAGCGTAACCTGTCATTCCCGTGCAGACGGGAATCCAGTGTCCGAAGCACTTGAGGCTTGGGAACAAAAAATTAGCCCCCAGTCTGTAAATGAGCGGGGGCATTTTAAACATCATTATAGGAATAGACATGTCCAGTTTAGGTTTCAACAATAACAGCGGCATCGATTGGGCCTGGAAGGTAGATGCCTCTTCGTTGAAAAAAGACGATGCAGCCATTAAGTCCGCATTAATGGACCTGGGTCAGCCCGTTTATGTGGCCAAAGACAGCTCAGTATTAGGTGTCAGCAATGTAACTGTCACTTCCGATGCGGGTTCACAAGCCGTATTAGCGTTTGCCCAGAGGTTAAACCCGGAAGACTTAGGCGATGAAGCCTACAAAAAACAACATGGGGTTAAATATGCCTACCACGGCGGCGCCATGGCAAACGGTATCGCCTCCGTTGAACTGGTGGTCGCGTTAGGCAAGGCCGGTTTCTTATGCTCATTTGGCGCGGCGGGTTTAGTCCCAGACGCTGTCGAAGACGCCATCCGCCGAATCCAGGCAGAGCTGCCAAATGGCCCCTATGCGGTGAACCTGATCCACGCACCAGCCGAAGAAGCGTTAGAGCGCGGCGCGGTGGAGCGTTTCCTGAAGCTGGGTGTGAAGACGGTTGAAGCTTCTGCTTATCTTGGCTTAACCGAGCACATCGTTTGGTATCGTCTGGCGGGGTTAACTAGAAGTACCGATGGCACCGTTAATATCGGCAACAAGGTTATCGCCAAAGTATCGCGTACCGAAGTAGGGCGCCGTTTTATGGCGCCTGCGCCGGCTAAACTGGTCGCAAAGCTATTGGCACAAGGCAAGATCACCCAAGAGCAGGCCGAGCTTTCTAAGCTGGTTCCCATGGCGGATGATATTACCGCTGAAGCCGACTCTGGTGGCCATACCGACAACCGTCCATTCCTAACCTTGTTGCCTTCTATCATTGCACTGCGCGATGAAATCCAAAAGGAATACAACTTCTCCCCAGCATTACGTGTCGGTGCTGGTGGTGGTATTGGTACCCCTGAATCTGCCTTGGCGGCATTTAATATGGGCGCGGCATATATCGTGCTAGGGTCAGTGAACCAAGCCTGCGTTGAAGCCGGTGCATCTGAGCATACGCGTAAACTGTTATCCACTGTAGAAATGGCCGATGTCACCATGGCGCCAGCGGCGGATATGTTTGAAATGGGTGTGAAACTACAGGTGCTTAAGCGCGGCTCTATGTTTGCCATGCGTGCCAAGAAGCTGTACGACCTTTATGTTGCTTATGACTCCATTGAAGATATCCCTGCTGCTGAGCGGGAAAAGATTGAGAAGCAGATCTTCCGCCAGAACCTGGATGAGATCTGGACTGGTACAATTGCCTTCTTCAGGGAGCGTGATCCGGAAATGTTAGAGCGCGCCATGAGCAGCCCTAAGCGTAAGATGGCGTTGATCTTCCGCTGGTATTTGGGTTTGTCTTCTCGTTGGTCGAATACCGGTGAGAAAGGCCGCGAAATGGATTATCAAATCTGGGCGGGTCCAAGTCTGGGCGCGTTTAACTCTTGGGTAAAAGGCACTTACCTGGAAGATTACACCAAGCGAAATGCGGTTGACGTTGCTCTGCACCTGTTAAAAGGCGCCGCCTATTTGCAGCGCGGTAACCAGCTGAAGTTGCAAGGTGTTAGCCTGAACACTGAACTGGGTAGTTATACACCTGCTTAGGCATAGCCCCGTTTAAGATATTAAGCCCTGCTATGTAGGGCCATCCAGATGTCGGACCACCGCCTACGCGAGAATGAAACGATAACCAAGGATAAACGGAGCTGGGTGCAAAAGAAGTCATTTTCATAATGAATAAAGAGGTGAGCGGAAAATCATTCGTTAATTGGACTCCACTGAGTCTTGAACAGCACATTTTCGATAAAGTTAGAAATAACTCGGTCACTATACATCACGGCACGTTCGGCAAAGCATACATCTAGCTGAAGGTGCCATTACACACTATACGTTAAAATTTGTAACCCACAGACAGCATAAAGATCAAAGGGTCGATATCCGTGTTAATGGATACATCTTTAGTGCCAGCTTTAAAATTTACATCAGTACTTATATCGGCATACCAAACAGAAGCGCCAACTGACCAGGCATCATTCAGCATATAATCCATGCCTAGGTTCGCGGCCAGTCCCCATGAATCGTCCAGAGACAAGTCACTTAGACCTGCCTCTGTACCTGTGCTATTGAAGTCTTCGCTAAAGAAGGTGGTATAGTTTAGACCAGCCCCAACATATGGGCGTATTTTACTGTTGCGGTCACCAAAATAGTATTGAACCATTAGCGTTGGCGGCAGTTGTTTGACTTCAGCAATATCACCTAGTCCTTTTAAGGAAACTTTATGTTTAAAAGGCGTAGCCGCCAAAATTTCAAGGCTTAGGTTGTCAGTAAGCATGTAGCCAAACGTCAAGCCGATCTGAGTGTTGTTACTTACGCCAAACTCGCCGAGACCCAGCACATCATCGCTGCTCTCGTTAGGAACAACGGTGGCAATACCACCTCGAATGAGAAAGTCTCCTTGTTTATGAGCAAAGGCAGCTGGGGCCGTGAGTGAGGTTAGGATAGATAAAGCTAGTAGGGGATTTTTCATTGTTATGACTACTTTTTTTGTTAATAGCGCGGCCATTCTAAATTTTCGGTTGGTACTTAAGTTTGATTTTTATCAAGTTTCAGTATCAATAATGAGAATTTTACATCTCAAATGTTATTTGTTGTGAGCCAACTCAAGTAACTAAACAGCAAGTAAAAAGTACTCAATCAACCAAAATGCGGATACAGGGGTATGGAGGGGTTTAGCATCAAACAAAAATGTCAGTTTTGGGGGAATGTTACGAGCAAGAATACTGAATATGCATAAGATCCAACATTTCACGACGGGAATATATATCCAGTCTTTTTTATAGACAAGTGGTCAGCGTCTTAAATACCGGACAGATGCTGCTGGCAACACACCCGGTACTGCCGAATTATTGAACATGCTGTAAATTTCCGCCATCAGGCACTAGCTCTCTGGCTGTAATCCGCTCTATTTGCTAACTCAGAATCCTGGCTTGTACTACATTTCCACTGTACGCCCTGACTTTCACAATACACATCACCTACGCCGGCATGTCCGTGATGAGCAATTTCATAAACGCCTGTTTGGTTTTGCTCGATTGCAGGGTTGCCGTCATCTTTCAGGCTCCTGGTTTCGTTAGCATACGCACCGGCGCCAAAAACAACAGACGAAAACACCAAAGTTCGAACCAACGTAATGATAGAGCGAGCCATTTTGCTACCTCATTTATCAAAATCAATAAACTGCAAGTTGCAGCAATTTGATATATACACCGAGGTACAAGGAAAGGATTGATTGCAGAGAAGGTACTACATACTCAATTTGGCAACCCCGCTGTCTTAGGTGACCCCTTAGACCGGAAGCTTTGCGCCCCAAGCTTTCACTTGGTTTGCCCTTTCAATTTGTACAACACTTATACTAATTAATTTCGCCAAGACATCCACTAAATTTGAATGAGTTTTTTCTTATAGAAAAGACATTTTTTTTATAAGTATATTTTTCATAAGCCTGAGTCAGGAATTTACTGATAAAAAAGCTAATATTGCTCACCGCGCAGCTTGGATACGGGAAAAATGCGTCACATAAAATGAAGTGGTATACGTTGTGGCCACTGTGAAGCTGGTGATTTTCGCCCAGACGCAGGAAAAACGATCCAATCACATCGCGATTATTCGGATCAACCAAACGTGGCATAACATTTCCCTGTGTACTTAAGTCACATTTTTTCGACTAAGACGGCCCACTAATGCTAGAATTTGCCCCATTTTTTCTGACTACAGGGTAGTAAATTGTCTGAAAATCGCTTTAAAGATTTCAACCTAAAAGGTGACCTTTTCGGTGGCGTTACCACGGCCATCATTTCCCTACCTCTGGCGTTAGCTTTTGGCGTCGCCTCCGGCGCCGGAGCAGAAGCCGGACTTTGGGGCGCTATTCTAGTTGGCCTGTTTGCTGCTTTGTTCGGAGGCTCCTCTTCGCTTATCTCCGAACCCACCGGCCCAATGACAGTAATTATGACGGCTGTGTTAACCGCAATGATCTCCCGCTATCCAGAAACAGGGCTGGCCATGGGTTTCACTGTGGTCATGATGGCAGGTGCATTCCAAGTTTTACTTGGAACACTGAAATTAGGGAAATACGTTACGTTAATGCCTTATAGCGTCATATCTGGTTTTATGTCGGGTATAGGTGTGATCCTGATAATTCTGCAGCTTTCCCCGTTATTGGGCCATGCCGCACCGTCTGGAGGAGTAACGGGCACGCTTTCAGCATTACCTGAGATTTTACAGAACATTAGTTTTCCAGAGCTGATGTTAGGTATTCTCACATTAGCCATTTTGTTTTTAATGCCTAAAGAATATCGAAAATATGTGCCGGCTCAACTGGTTGCATTAGTCGCCGTAACCCTATTATCTGTGCTTGTTTTTGATATAGATGACATTCGTCGCATTGGTGAAATTCCTGCCGGCTTACCCTCTTTGGTGAACCCTACTATCACTACAGAAATGTTTACGACTATGCTGATAGATGCCTTGGTACTGGGTACTTTAGGCTGTATCGATACCTTGTTAACCGCCGTGATCGCGGACTCATTAACTCGTAAAGAGCATGACTCTGACAAAGAACTACGAGGCCAAGGCATAGCCAATATTATTTCCGGCTTATTTGGTGCATTGCCTGGAGCTGGCGCGACGATGGGGACTGTGGTTAATGTTCAGGTTGGTGCTCGCTCGCCTATGGCGGGGGTCGTTAGGGCGTTAATCTTGGCGTTAGTGGTATTGGTTGCCGGCTCCTTAACCGAACCTATTCCTATGGCTGTACTTGCGGGTATTGCGGTATATGTTGGTATCAATATTCTCGATTGGAGTTTTATTCAAAGAGCCCACAAGATCAGCATGGCAGGCACCTTTGTCATGTACGGTGTGATGTTTTTAACCGTGTTTGTCGACCTGATAGTCGCAGTTGGCCTTGGCGTCTTTATTTCAAACATCATCATTATTGAAAAGCTAAGCCGTGAGCAGGTAAAGAAAGTGCGAGCCATCAGTGATGCAGATGATGATGACGTACCCCTCAGCGACAGTGAACGCAAGTTGTTAGATAAAGCCGGGGGAAAGGTACTCTATTTTTACCTGTCCGGGCCTATGATCTTCAGTGTTTCAAAAGCTATTTCACGTCAGCATTCCAGCATAGGAGAGTATCATGTGATGATTTTAGATTTGACCGATGTGCCTATGATAGATGTGACCGTGGCTATCGCACTGGAAAATGCCATTAAAGATGCAATAGAAGCTAATTGCGAAGTTTTGCTGTTGTGTCCACATCAGCAAACCAGTCAGCAGCTGGAGCGTTTGCGGGTGAACGATATAGTGCCGAAAGAAAACATGTTTAAGCTCAGATATGAAGCCTTAGAGACTGCGGCGAAACTAGTCGATAAGCGTTATAGGGCTTAAGCTTGTGGGCCTGTTGTTTGTAATACGTTGTAGGAGCTGAACCCATCTCAGGGATGAGATGTTAAGCGCATGGATGCACGTTTGGCGAACCTCCCGGCACAGGCTTCGCCCTCTTCACTTATAGAGAGGCATCTGCTCCACAGTTAAGGCGAAAATTGTTACCCTAAAATCCTTTATGCTGATTGACTCCATTGTACTTGGCTAACTTAGCAATCCACCAATGAGTCGCTGATCAGCTGGGCCGCCAGATCGCGGACAAATAATAATGCAGCATCACGCACCGCATCATAATGCCAACCAAGATTTACCGAAAACTCGGGTAAAGGCAGCGGACAAGCTGAGATAGCAAACCGGCTATCTTGCGCCATTTTACGAGCAGCATAATCGGGAATGGTAGCCACTGCATCCGTTCCGGCCAACAAAAACGGTAACGCAGCAAAATGGGTGCTGGCAAGCATAACTCTACGGGTTAATCCAAGCTCTGCCAGGCCGTCATCCACAGCACCGGTTATTCCCGAATAGGAAATCAAAATATGGTCTCTGGCAACGTATTCTTCGAGGCCGATTGCACCTTTTTCATTTCGCCGCCCCTTATCATAAATGCATAAGTAACCCGCTCGCCCCAGGGTTTGATGCTTTAAACGTGAGTCGCGGAAACCACCTCCCGTGATTGCGAGGTCAATTTTTTTATCTTTTAATGCCTGTTCAACCATAGCGCTATTGGTTTGACGAAAAACGATACGGAACTTCGGTGCTTGTTCGTGGATACGCTGCGCCAGTGTTCTCCCGAAGGCTATCTCATAGTCATCCGACAGCCCCAGAGTGATGGTTCTTACCTGCTGATGGATATCGGGCTCGATAGACTCAGACAATGACAGCTCAATTTTTGCCAAGGCATCCTGAACCAGAGGCCTTAACAAAACTGCGCGTGCTGTTGGTTTCATACCAGCTTGAGTTCGTTCGAATAGCCGATCACCATAGATATGTCGTAATCGTTTCAATGAGGCACTGACGGCAGACTGACTAACGCAAAGACGTTCAGCGGCCCGGGTTACATTATGCTCCTGGCAAAGGACCAGAAACACCTTTAACAAATTCAGGTCGATGTTAGCTAAATTAAATCTATTTATATCTGAATTCACTACTATTCATTTCATTGATGGCTGAGCGGCGAGTATAGTTTACTCAGTGAGTTAAAGATTGTTATTTTTCAAGTAGAGGCAATTTCCTGATGAGCAAGATTACCATTGCCGCATTACAAATCGGTTCAGACCCGTCCGGTACCGCCGCTACTTTAGAGAATATTCTCGGATTTGAAGCGCAAATAAAAGCGGCAAACTGTCAGTTGTTAGTTATGCCCGAAGCTGTCCTTGGCGGCTATCCCAAAGGAGCCGATTTCGGCGCTCGGGTAGGGTATCGAACCGAAAAAGGGCGTGAAGAATATCTGGCATACTGGCAACAAGCCATCGATTTGGATGGTCCGGAAGTCGTGGCGCTTTGCGAGCTGGCCCTACGTACCACCACAGACATAGTCATTGGGGTGATTGAACGCGAAGGCACCACTCTTTACTGCACAGCATTGTTCATCTCGGATAAGGGCGAATTAGTAGGTAAACACCGCAAATTGATGCCCACCGCAAGCGAGCGGCTAATTTGGGGGCAGGGGGACGGTTCGACGCTGTCAGTTATCGATGCCAGCTGTGGCCGTATTGGTGGTGCGATTTGCTGGGAAAATTATATGCCCCTGCTAAGAGCAAGTATGTACACAAAGGGAGTACAGATCTGGTGTGCGCCAACCGTGGATGAGCGTGAAATATGGCAAGTAAGCATGCGTCATATCGCGTATGAAGGTCGGATGTTTCTTATCAGCGCCTGCCAATTTCAACCCAACCCTAACGCTCCTAAAGCAAACGAGCCTCAGCAACCACCACTGATCAAAGGCGGTAGCGTTATAGTTTCACCCATGGGAGAAATCCTGGCCGGACCTGTTTACGATCAGGATGCGTTGATCTGTGCAGAAGTCGACTTAACCGACATTGTTAAAGCACGTTATGACCTGGATGTTGCTGGTCACTATGCTCGCCCCGACGTATTTCAGCTACATGTTGATGAACGTAAGCGCAACTAGGTTCATCTCTCATAACTACCCAAATTCACACTCTGATTTAAACAACCCCCCATTTTACATCCGGAAGATAATGACAAGGAGTTAAAATGTCGTTAGTTCAACTTGCTGCTACAGCTAGCCCGCTAACAGATGAGCAAGTAAAAGATGAGCAAGTAAATTCGTTAAATGACTTAGCAAGTAACTTATCCCCCTTACAGCAATCCTGGGTGAGCGGCTACCTGGCCGCCACTATGCCAAGCGAACAACCTGGGGTTATTGAATTTGATAACACAGGAGAACTCACGATTCTTTATGGATCTCAAACCGGCAATGCCAAAGGTATAGCCAGTGAGCTCGAAAGTACTGCCAGAACGCGTGGATTGGCGGTTAGATTAATTAATATGGCCGACTACAAAACAAGAGAGCTAAGCAGCGATAAGTTACTTGTTATCCTTGTGTCTACTTATGGTGAAGGTGAGCCGCCAGAAGATGCAGAACGTTTATATGATTTTTTGGCGTCTAAAAAAGCGCCGGAACTCACCGGAACTCAGGTTTCAATACTAGGATTAGGTGATTCCAGCTATGAGCTGTTTTGCCAAACAGCAATAGATTTCGAGGAGCGCTTTACTAAATTGGGCGCCACTACTTTACTGCAGCGGGTTGATCTGGATGTTGATTATGATGAGCAGGCGACTGGATGGATAACAAAAGCATTAGATGCGGTTGAGCCGGAATTAATTGCGCAAAAAGCACAAAACAATAACCAGGCATCCTTCGTAGCGGATTTTCCCAACAGTGAAGCTTCCCGACATTACAGCAAAAAAAGTCCGTTTACGGCTGAGATCTGCCTGCAGCAGAAAATTACCGGTCGGGATTCAGCTAAAGACATCCGGCATATAGAAATATCTTTGGCGGACTCTGGTATAAGTTATCGTGCTGGCGATGCATTAGGCGTTTATTTTCCCAATGATGAGTCGCTGGCAGACGAATTGCTCTGCGCTGTTGGCGTTAGTGGCGATGAATCAGTGGAGATCAACACAGAGACCATAAGTGTCCGTCAGGCGCTGATTGAGAAACTTGAAATCACTCTGCCATATCCCGCATTTGTGAAAAAATATTACTCTGGAACCAATAACAAGCAACTTGGCAAGGTATGTAAAACCAAGGCGGAGCTTAAGGCATATCTCGCGACGCGTCAGATCATCGATATTGTTCGCGAGCATCCTGCCAGACTCAGCGCTCAGACTCTGGTTAATTGTTTTAGAAAATTACGGCCACGCTTATATTCCATTGCCTCTTCTCAAGCTGAAGTCGAGGATGAAGTGCACCTAACTGTCGGTTTGGCGGACGACGGCCAACATCATCAAGGATCTTGCTCGGGTTTTTTCTCACAGCGCATTAACGAGGGAGACAAGATAAGGGTATATGTTGAGCAAAAGAAACAGTTCAGTTTTCCCGAAGATCCTAACACACCCATCATAATGATCGGCCCGGGTACCGGAGTTGCTCCCTTTCGGGCCTTCTTACAAGAACGTGAAGCGCAACAAGCGGCTGGTGATAACTGGTTGTTTTTCGGTAACCCTCAATTCACCCAGGATTTCTTATACCAGTTAGAGCTACAGAAGCATTTAAAGTCCGGCCTGTTATCAACACTGGATGTTGCCTTTAGCGGAGGTCAAGGTGAAAAAATATCTGTCCAAAATAATCTTCGGGAGAAAGGATTTGACGTCTTTAGTTGGTTAGAGCGAGGGGCGCACATTTATGTTTGTGGAAACGCCAATCGAGTGACCAAAGACGTACATCAAGCGCTACTCGATATCGTGAAACAATTTGGCGGCAGGTCCAATGATGAAGCTGTGCTTTATCTCAAACAGTTACGTAAATCCAATCGCTACCAAAAAAAGGTCTACTAAGCTTCTGCCGAAGTTAGAAATACCAGGGTCAATAATTAAAAACGTAGCCTCAGATCCGATGTGGTGATATCAGGGAATTCAAGTTAATTTAGGACGCATAATGAAAGAGCAAGCCAAGCCAAAACAACTTTCAGATAATGAACGTTTAAAGAAAGAGAGCAATTTTTTGCGCGGAACGACGGCCGATGATCTTAAAGATCAGACTACCGGAGGTTTTACTGCCGACAATTTCCAGTTGATCCGTTTTCATGGCATGTATCAGCAAGATGATCGCGACATTCGTGCTGAACGCATCAAACAAAAGCTAGAGCCTCTGCATAATATGATGCTTCGAGCCCGATTGCCGGGGGGAATTATTACACCACAACAATGGCTGGCAGTTGATGACTTTGCCGAAGCTAAGACTATGTACAGCAGCATTCGTCTCACCACCAGGCAAACATTTCAGTTTCATGGCGTGCTTAAACCCGATCTTAAGGAGATGCATCAACTGCTACATAGCGTTGGTATTGACTCAATCGCCACAGCGGGTGATGTGAACCGAAATGTACTTTGCACCGCAAACCCGGTTGAGTCGAGATTACATCAACAAGCATATGCGTGGGCGGTCAAGATTTCCGAGCATCTGTTACCGAAAACACGCGCCTATGCCGAGATCTGGCTGGACGGGAAAAAGAGTGAAACAACCGACGTAGAGCCAATTTTTGGCACCAATTACCTGCCTCGTAAATTTAAAACTACAGTAGTGATACCTCCACACAATGATGTGGACATTCATGCCAATGATTTGAACTTTATTGCCATAGCCGAACAAGGCGAATTAGTCGGTTTCAACGTATTGGTGGGTGGTGGCCTGGCAATGACTCACGGAGACAAGTCGACCTATCCCCGCTGCGCCGATGACTTTGGTTTCATCAAACTCAAAGATACCCTTAAGATTGCAGAGCACGTGGTTACCACTCAAAGGGATATGGGTGACCGTAGTAACAGGAAAAATGCGAAAACTAAATATACCTTAGACAGGGTGGGGAGTGATGTTTTCAAAGCTGAAGTTGAAAAGCGTGCCGGAGTTAAGTTTGAGCCGAGTAGAACCTATAAGTTTACCACTCGGGGCGATCGTATCGGTTGGGTCGAAGGCGTTGATGGCAAGCACCACTTAACGTTGTTTATTCAAAGTGGCCGTATTCAAGACTATCCAGATAAAATGCTTAAAACTGGTTGTCGCAAAATAGCCGAAGCGCATACCGGTGATTTCCGTATGACGGCAAATCAAAACCTAATTATTGCGGGGGTGAAAAGTAAACATAAAGCACGTATAGAAAAGCTAGCCCGTGAACATGGACTGATTGCTGACGATAACAGCAAGCAACGTCAGGATTCTATGGCCTGTGTTTCATTACCAACATGTCCTTTGGCAATGGCAGAAGCGGAGCGGTATTTACCTGACTTAGTGCCTAAACTTGAGGGAATTCTAGCTAAACATAAGCTGAGTGACAACAGTATTATTTTCCGTGTTGTTGGCTGCCCAAACGGGTGTGGTCGCGCCATGTTAGCTGAAGTGGGGCTGGTGGGCAAAGGACCCGGAAAATACAACATGTACCTGGGAGGGAACCGTATCGGCACGCGCATCCCTAAGTTGCTTAAAGAAAATGTTAATGAAGAAATTATCTTAAAAGAACTCGATGGTTTAGTCGCTCGCTGGGCAACAGAGCGATCGCATGGTGAAAGCTTTGGTGACTTTGTTATCCGTATAGGTATTGTTGCAGAAGTAAAGGTAAGCAAAACCGACTTTCATAGCTAACTGAAGAAACATTGGCAGTCAAAATCAATTGGCTTTGGCTGCTAATTTAGCGTAACCCGCCTAGTCTAGAAATATGAGTCACTTTCATAACGAAGCCCAACAATCACCTCAATTACTTGTTGTCCACAGCATTAGCTGGAAATAATGGACAATGGAAAAATGCACATTTAGTATTTGATTCTGGTCAATTAAATGGGTAGCAGGAATGAACTATCAAACGGTGAGGTTGGAAACATGGTCCCGCGCTGAGCACTTTAAATTCTATAAAAATGTCTCACACCCCTGGTTTAATATTTGTTGCCATCTGGATGCATCAAAGCTCTACCAATATTGTGACAAGCGGGGTAAACGTTTTTCTCATGCTTATTTATATTTAACCCAGACTGCAATTAATAGTAACGCACCGTTTCGGTATCGTATTGTCGATGATGACGTACGGGAATATCAAAATATTTCTCTTAGTGTTGCGGTAATAGGCGATGACGATATGATGCGTTTTTGCAATTTGAAATATGCGATACAGTTTAACGAATTTACTCAACATACCAGCGAAACGGAAAAGAGGGTAAAGTCACAGCCGTTTATCGCCTCAAATTTTATCGGCGGCAATATATTACAGGATGTTATTCATATATCTGTACTGCCATGGGTTAACTTTACGAGCGTTACCAATCCCCGCAATACCGATTTCGTTGATTCGATGCCAAAAGTTTTTTTGGCAAATGCACCAAGTATGGAGATCGGCTAATGATGCCTGTCTCGGTTGAGGTGCACCATGGAATGATGGACGGCTTACATGTAAGTGCATAAGCAAAAGTTCACCAAGGTTTAAATTAACCTACCAATCTAGGCAGGCCATGCAGTTCTAGGCGAATTAGTACATTTACAATGGTTAAAATACATACATAACCCCGGAAAACTTATACTAACCTACTTAGGGGGTCTGTGGAAGAACCCCCAAAAGTGACGAATCTGAGTTAATCCTCTTTCCAGAAACGCTGTTTAAGATGCAGCTCTAGTATTCTTGCCAATGTTTCAACATCCACATTTCGTTTAACTTTTTTAAAACTGTAGCGCCCAGTGAAGTACAAGTGGCTCCATGCAATGGGAGATATTCTGGCAAATTCATCTACCACTGACTGTGGTGAATTAGCTTTGATCATTTTCTCGTAAACTGCGTTCAATATAGTGCTGTTGTACGCCACGATGCCGTTAGCGACTAATCTGGTGGCGTGTGAACTGACCTGGTTGTCCGCGATTTTTCGGCCTTTAAACACATTGGTATAGATCTTTCTGATCAAGCCTTGCAGCTGATGGTATGCCTCTGTCCGGTTTCTGGCTGTGCGTATAGCCTTCCTTAACTGCATATCGTCTATCAGGTTAATACATGAGTACTTTTGAAAATCTGGTTATACTCGTATAGCGCAGACCTAAGCCGTGTATAACGGGTATGGGAGTTCAACTTCCGGATAATGTTTGTCTGCGTATTTTCTTGCAGGATCAAAGAGAGTAATACGCGCAAGATCCCTCTTTTCTGTGACTTGATCAGCTCAACATTAATTTTCCCTTTCGGACGCAGTGGGCCTGAGTAACAACTTGCAGGCTGCACAGAGTACAAGTCTTCAGCCGCTTTTCTGACATTTTTGATGCTTGGAACGTAATCCACATCGATAGAATCCAGGGCAACAAAGTTCAGCTTGTTTAATGAGTGGTTATCTCCGGTGACAGAGTCAATATCAATGTCCGTTTTATTCCCATAAATCATATCGTAGAGGCAGTGGCCTTCGTATTCATTAAGGCCAAGGTTCTTAGCATTCACCGCTACGAAATTAGCGATCAGGGTATACAAGGAAATGCCTCGGCCCTTTCCCAGGTATTTTTTAGAGTACCGTGATTGAAGAGTGTGGTTGCTGGTCGCAAATTTCTGGCCATCAGCATCAGCCAGAACCTTGTCATCAAGCAGGTTCCAAAGCTTAAAGATAGGTAATGAGTTGGTGTAATTACTGACCAAATCGTTTGCATCACAGAGCGTATCGATACGGATAAAGTCTTCACGGGTTGAACGCAGAGTATTAACATCAAGATCCGAAATCTCAGCCATTTTCGTAGTGCCAAAGCCAAATGCCTCTGACAGTATGCAGGCACTCAGCGTCACTGTTTTTGGCTTTTTTCTTTTCGCGTAGCGGTCCTTGATATGGGTAAAGCTATCCCACATTCCCGCCAATTCTCCAACAAACATCACCACATCGGCGATTTCCGCTTTAGGTAAGGTCTTAAAAAAACGATCTTCCAGCTTTTCACTGCTATCGTAGAGTAAACTCCAATCTTGTTGGCCTGCTTTTGTTTCTTTGAAGTTAAACCCCGTGTTGCGATCAAACTGAATATTATCCGTTGTCGTTTTCCAGGCTAAATCCAATGCTCCGATAGCCTCATCGAGGCGTTCATCGCAATAATGGCGGATTTTAGGGTAACTGAACTCAGCGGCCACATTATCTGCGTCATCAACCCGTGCATCATCGATAAGGTCATAATCAACATCGCCATAGGACACGCTGTCATTGCAACATAGTTTTCCTCGATTGATCTGATGATAAATCTTTAGATAAACATAAAATTCGAACAACAGTGGGTCAATCAGCAGCTCTGTCGACTCTCGTGTTAGGTATTGCTGAATTTTCTTGGGAATAGCGTCCCTGATGTCATCTGGCACCCTGAGTGTGGCTGGATTTTTACCACTCGCATAGTGTGTTTTCAGAAAATCAATCAACGCTGTTAGTTGGTTACCTTCTTTATAGAAAACAAAGGGTGTCACCAACAATATCGGTCGCAGGTAAAGAGAGAATAAGCGTGTACATTTGGCATAGTAGCGCCATTTCGCGGCATTTTTATCAAAGGCGTTGCCGGCCAAAAAGCTGGCCAGCTCTGGAAACTGCTTTTCTGGTAAAATATCGTACGCAGCCTGGTTAACCTCATTGTGTGACAGTGCTTTATTTCGCTCCGGAAACCAGGCTAAAAACTCAGCCAGCTTCGGAAAATCAACCACCATGCGTGAGCTATGTTTAGCCAGCTCAGCGTCAGCGTGTTTTTTACCACCACTAATAACTGCCCGGATGTGATACAAAAAGCTAACGACAAGGCTATCCATAATCTGCTGATAGCGATGATGGACAAAACAGATTATATGCAACCACTGCTGAGGCTTGTTTAGCCTTCTTAGTCGCGAGGTAAAATATTGCTCTGCGACGTCAGCATAGTAGCGAACCGCATTTTGGGATAAATTTAGCTTGGGAATGAACTGTTTTGCCAACTCATATAGATCTGCCAACTGTGATGCTTTATCAATTTCATTTCTCAGTGCGGTAAACTGAAAGTCTTTTTGGTCCACGCGAATAAGCTCAAGCTGACTCGTTCCTTCTTCTCTGGTCAGTAAATTGGACAACTGATCCCGCTGTACAGCTGATATTGAGAAAATGATGGCTTTAAGCCGCGCTTCCTCGGCAGAAAAAGCAGCTGTAAACATATCCTGTAGCGTCCGATAGGAAGGGATAACAATACGCTGCTTCCCCATATATACCAACAATTCACGCAGTGCACTGTGACCCTTAGGGTAATACCTCAGTAGTTCCCCAATCTGAGCCGATACTGGCAATTCAACATCATTACCCCAGTCACGATAATCTAATAGATCGAGTATTTGTTGCTTTTGTAGCCGGGTATAGTCACGTGATATACCACCTGACAAGGGCACAGCTGATTTTCCAAAGTGTGTTTGTATGACGAACTTGGTGTCGTCGATGACATCCTCAAAATTAAACTTGAAAAACTGTTGTTTCGCTTTGAAGTATCCCAACTGTAAAATGAAATAGGTGCGGGTTCGGGTATTGGCATAGCGGTCTAATACCGCCTGCTCAGCATCGTTTAGTGTAAAGTAGAGTGTTTGCTCGTCAATGTTGAACTCCGGCCTGACATAAAGTTCCGCAACCTCAGTGTCAGACAGGAGGTGGATTCGTTTACTGTTTTCCATGAAGGGTTAGTCCTCGGGCTTTTGTATGAAGGACCGACCGCTAATCTGTTGTTTCCTTTCCGGGTATCGGATGAAGCTGGAAATGGGCCTGTTCTAACGCCTTATTTTCTTCCTGGAGAACGGCCATAAAACGCCCGGAAAGTGCAATGATATTCGGTAACTCGCGGTAGCCAGGCGATTCAATACACAGAGATAAGGGTGCCACCTGTTGCCCTGCGTCATTAAAACACGTATCGATGTGGTCTTTTAGCAGATAGATGACACCTGGTTTTTTCACCGTATCTTCCTGGACCACTTCAGATTCAATGCCGTATCGCTCCGATAGGTGATAAAGCAGTGAATACAATCTGTCGCAGTCATTTTTTGCCATCTCCGCCTGGTCAAGGATCCGGTGGAGCTCGGTGAGTTTCCTTTCTGCGTCAACGCCAGGTTTTCGAAAGGTAACCAGTAGTTCTTTGAGCTGCTTTTTGATGGGCTTATATTCAGTTGTTAACAATACGTTTTTCAGATAACGGATCGCCATGGCATTACGCTGTGCCTTGGTCACATGGCTTTTCGACGCATCTATTGCACAATATAAATGAAGTAGAGAGTGGCTCGCCAGCTGGTAGAGTTTATCTTGGTGCTCTGTTTTCATAATTTAATACTTACATGGTCCTTTGCCCCACTGCCAGCAATGGTATCACTGAGCGAAATATTGGAAGAAAGAGCGAGGACTTGTGCCTAAAGCTGATTATTACACCTCTCCACCCGAGTAAATACAAGCAGTCTCAATCAATCATTTGTCTCCGGCCGACAGAGCAAATCATCACGATTAACCCGAGCTGTTTTGTGGGCGCATCAGGGGACTCATCGTAAATTTCTGTTTAACCTCCCCTGTCGGTCCGAATTGACAGCGTATTGATAGGTTTATTTACCACTTGCTTTTTAAGGTTGTTTCACGTCAAATCTCCGGTCTTGTCATATCACCACTAATAAATGAGTATTTTTCGTCTTGGCAGAAAATGTGTATCAAAAGAATTTGGATGAGCTGGTCCGCCATACCCTGCTGCATCTCTACATTGAAATAGATAATACGGCAGGCTTTGTCCCTGCTCAGCGGCGTAATGAAATCCTGGTCAAATTCTTGAAGCCAAGATTAAAGCAGACCAGGTATAAATCCATCAAAGGGGAAATAAAGTTATTTATCCTGACGGCCCGAAAGCAGCAGGGCGATTTGGAAATGAAGCTCCAGGCGCTGAATCGAATCTCAGTGGAGGAATCGAAACAGCGTCCTCACCCTCAGCAACTACTTGAGCTACTGGAAACACTGGAGAACGATCACCAGTTTGAGTCAGCTGTCTTCCATGAAGAGGACAAAGCGGAGCCTGGCGTGATTTATTTCTTAAAAGATCAACTGGCAGACTGTTTTGATGAGCGGGGAAATCAAATTACCCCGTTTCGTTATTGATTGATCCCATCCACTGCCAGAGGTTATTCGATGCCATCAGTGAGACAGCGCTGTTTCTACCCGAGCTTAAAGCGTTGAAGACACATCGCTGGCAAGAGCATATTTTACTCCACCCCATGGTGGAAGATGTTCGCCAGGCAAGCTGACGCTGTGTTTAGCTCATTTAGAGCAGCGCTTTGATGCAACCAAAATACCATGATCATCAGTCCATTGTGTCGCTGGAAGGCACGGCTGAACGTGTTACATTTCATGCGCAAGAAAGTGGCTTTTTTGTCGTCAGGATAAATGCCAAAGGCCAGCGTGATTTAGTGACCCTCGCCGGTAGTACGCCCAGTATTACCGCCGGGGAATACGTTGAAGCCCAGGGAATTTGGATCAATGATCCGAAACACGGTCTGCAATTTAAATGCTCACAGGTTAAAACCATTACCCCGACCACCCTAGAGGGGATTGAAAAGTACCTTGGCTCGGGGATGGTGAAGGGCATCGGGCCGCACTTTGCCAACAAACTGGTCGGGTTGTTCGGTGCGGCTGTGTTTGAGGTGATCGAGACCGCCCCCGAGCGACTGCTTGAACTCGACGGTATCGGTAAAAAGCGGTTAAACCGCATTACTGAAGCCTGGTCTGAGCAGAAAGTTGTCCGGGAAATTATGGTGTTTCTCCAGTCCCATGGAGTGGGCACAGCCAGAGCCGTGCGTATATATAAAACTTATGGCGAAGATGCCATCAGTAAGGTGAGTCAAAACCCATATCACCTGGCGCTGGATATTCATGGTATTGGGTTTAAAACCGCCGACCAGATTGCTATCAGCCTGGGGATCCCCAAAGTATCGATGATCCGTGCCCGGGCAGGTCTTCGCCATGTCTTACAAGAATCATCATCACAGGGGCATTGTGCCCGGCATATATCCATTTTACTGAGTGATGCTGAAACCATGCTGGAGATAGATCGCGATATCCTGGCGGAAGCACTACAGCTGGAAATCAGCTGCGAACATATCATTCGTGATGAGATTGCCGGAGAAGAGGTGGTGTTCCTGGCGTCGCTTTACCGGGCCGAATGTGGTGTCGCCGCTCATATCCGTCGATTAAGCGCTGACGAGCCTCCTTGGGGGGACATCAATACAGAAAAGGCATTTCACTGGTTGGCACAACAAAGCCAGTTCCGTTTGTCTGATTCTCAGCGGACAGCGGTCAAGGCCGTCCTGGAAAACAAGGTCAGTATCATCACCGGGGGACCTGGGGTGGGTAAGACCACCACGGTCAACAGTATTTTGAAGATCATACAGGCCAAAAAATGTCAGGTTCAACTTTGTGCCCCCACCGGTAGGGCGGCGAAGAAGCTGAGTGAATCAACCAGTACGGAAGCCCTGACCATTCACCGGTTACTTGATTTTGACCCGGCCAGCTTTGATTTTAAGAAAAACAAAGATAATTTACTTGAGCTGGATGTCATTATTATCGACGAAGTGTCTATGGTGGACATTGTGCTGATGAATCAGTTGCTCAGGGCGGTGCCCGACGATGCCGCCGTGATCCTGGTGGGGGATGTCGATCAGTTGCCTTCGGTCGGACCGGGAGCCGTATTAGCAGATATGATAAATTCCCAGGTGCTCCCTGTTGCCCGCTTGACGGAGATATTCAGGCAAGCGGCCAGCTCTCAAATTATCACCACTGCACATCAGATTAATCGAGGGATCCCGCCGCGTAAAACGCCAAAAGGGACTCACACAGATTTCTTTTTTATTGCCTGCCGGGATGTTGAGCATGCCAGAGAGACCTTGTTAACCGTGGTTGGCCAACGGTTGCCACAAAAATATGGTTATGACCCCATTCGCGATATCCAGGTATTGGCCCCCATGAACCGGGGTGGCCTGGGGGTCAGGAGTCTGAATGTTGAACTTCAAGGCTTACTCAATGGTGACAGATTGCCACAAGTCTCGCGCTTTGGCTGGACTTATGCGCCGGGCGATAAGGTGATCCAGGTGATTAATAATTACGATAAAGAGGTGTTCAATGGTGACATTGGTTTTATCGTGTCCATTGATCTGGATGAATCCGAGTTATTGGTCAATTTTGATGGCCAGGAGATGAATTACAGTTTTAGCGAGCTGGATGAATTATCACTGGCTTATGCCACCTCTATCCATAAATCCCAGGGCTCTGAGTACCCTTGTGTCGTGATCCCCATGGTGATGCAGCACTACACCTTACTAGAGCGGAACTTACTCTACACCGCCGTGACCAGAGGCAAGCAGCATGTGATCTTAATCGGGGAGAGCAAAGCCGTTCGGATGGCCTGTCAGCGGGTCAAGTCGGCAGCCCGGATCACCAACCTGCCCGTCAGGCTAAACGGGGGGTAAACCTCCTGTGGGAGGGTATTAAAGTCTCATACTAAATTGGCGGGGACGGCTCAGGTTCGCCGCCACTCCTAGTACGAAAATGCCCCATTTCGAGTTAGTGATAAATCTTAATTCCTGAATATTAGTAGAGGTTTTAGATACTGGAACTAATACGAAGATACAGAGGTGAATACGCTCTCTATTCGCCCTGAGCGAGCAACCACCGCCACCTGTTGATTACTTACCGAATAGAAGTTTGCAAGATATTTTTTAATCCGCTCAGGCAGCGCTATAGGCGATCCCGACTGTTACAGAAGTAGTATTAAGCAAAATTCTGACCAGTGGAGCCTGGTCGATTCAGTTTATCAAAGTTAGTTCTTGACTGGAAAAGGCGTAGCGAGCTGTCCAGGTCGCTAAGGAGAAATTTTAGTGCAGGTTTTTTCTTACTTTTCCACCTAATTGGCGCTCGCTTTTTCACACAGAGAGCTATAACCGCTCGGGTTAGGTATAACTTAAGTATCCAACTCAATTAGACCAGAGCAATCAAACCGCTAAGGCACGAAATACTTCACTGGGACTGATCAAATTCCACCCATTTAGGGTCACAAAACCAATAGCTCCTCTCCAATTCAGCGAGTGCTGGATCAGATTAATAAATAGTCAGTTTGGCTTGCCTGTTACCAGGCTAAAATCAGTGGCTGAGTTTACTCGGTGGGAAACCAAGTAGCGTTAACCAATCAGCCACCTTTTCTCCCGTCAAGAGTTCATGGGCTGACTGGCCTTTGTGACGTCCCCAGCGTTTTTCACGCAGGTTGTACCAGGCGCGAAATAACTCAAGAAACGGTTGGTTTACGCCCTTTCTGGCATACAGATAAGTGCGTAAGGTGGCGTTGAAGCCTTCAATGGCACTGGACGCGCGGTGACGTTTGGTGAGTAACATTTCCACTTCCTGCATCAGCTGCTCACAGCGTGTTTCATCCAACTGTTGGGTCAACAGGCGGTAGCTGCCGAGCATTTCCTGAATAAGCCGCTGTTGCTTGTGCTTCCCGGCCTTTGCTAATTCACGTCGGCACTCAAAGAAGCGGCAAGCCAGCTCAACTGGTTGCTGAGAATAACGTGCAATACAGCCTTGTAACTTATCATGGAGTGCTTGGGTGGCCAGAGTGAGGCCATCCAAGCGGTTTACCAGATAAGTCGCCGCCTTGTTACATTTCTTATGTGCCGCCCTGCGCAGCAATAGCGTGGCATGGGCCAGCCTGGTCTGCGCCATTTCGGTAGTCATTAGCTTGCCGGTCTTTCGGCAAACGCAGCTGAAGGCGGCATGAAGAAGATGTAATGCCCGCTCGGCCCGATCGGCCTGCTCATACCGCTCTATAGCCTTATCGCATTGATTATCCGCACGTAACCATTGACCGAATGTATCATGCGGGTCTTCTGCTATGGCGGGGCTGATGGCCTGGTACGCCTTTTCTTCCTGGGCAATGTAATAGTAAGCACGTTGCTCAACCCTGCGCACCGCCTTGGCGCCGTCTTTGATGATGTGTTTTGGCACCATCCCCTGCGCAGCAGCCTGTTGGAGTACTCTGGCCCAGGTTTTAGCATCACGCTGTAGCTCGTGAGACAGGCAGAACAGGTAGCCGGTATCCAGGTCAACACCCGCCAGCACAGGGTCGCCCTGGATGGCGGATAATGGCACCGTTCGGTTGAAATCGGCGGCATTTTTTGCGCCTCGGCAATGACCCCTTGGATATAGCCGTAGCTGACTTTACAGCCGGGATACAGCAGAGGAATGAGCGCTTCAATACTGCGAATGGAATTGGGTGCAGTGATGGTTAACGCAACAATACTGCGGCGCAGGTGTGGAACATCCACATCAAGCGTCGCGATACAATCCGGCTCACTTTGCGCGTTGACGAGGGCATCGAACGCAGCCTGGGCAGCCCCTCGGGCGGTATAGACAGCCTTGCGGGATATACCGAATTCATCGGATAAGGCGGTGATATCACAGCAATTCTGGGCGTTGACCAATCCCCTTGTGTAGCAAGGGGTTCAAAGCATCTAAAAAAAGACTTTTCGCGCTAATTTGCTCTACAGTGGCAAAAAGATCACAAAAACCAGCCCCACAATGGCGGATCTCTCACAACAACTGACGCCACTAGATCACAAAGAAAAACAAATGCTTGGGTATAATGCGTGCACGTTAGACGTTTTTTAAGATAAATTATTGGCCTCACTGACTAAAAGTAAAAAGCACTTAAGCTTTAGCGCCCTCAGGAAAGCGCTATCCGAGCAATTTCTCACCATTCCCGATGGCAGGCAGCAGAGTAAATGTACCTATAGCCAGCATGACATATTGATGAGCGCCTTCGCCTGCATGTATTTTCAGGATCCATCTCTGCTTCATTTTCAGAAACGACTGGAGCAAAAATACCAGCGCAATAACTTACAAACGATTTTCAATGTTGAGAATATCCCTGGGGATAGCCAGTTACGTGATGTGCTGGATAACATTCCCTCACAGGAGATGGCTGGCATTTTCAAAACACTTTTCGGTCGTCTTCCTCGTCATAAACACCTGGAAGACTACGCCATCTTACCAGGGGTACTTATGTGCGCCATTGATGGTACTGAGTACCATCGCTCCAAGACAGTTCACTGCGAGCAATGTCTCCACAAAAAACAGAGAAACGGTGAGGTAACCCATAGCCATGGGATTTTACAGGGGGCCATTATGCACCCTGATAAAAAACAGGTGCTGCCTGTGATGCCAGAAGCAATACAAAATGGCGATGGGAGTAAGAAGCAAGACTGCGAGATCAATGCTGCCAAACGGTTTATTGATAAATTGAGGGCGGCTCACCCTCGACAGAAGTTTCTTATCTGTGGAGACGGGTTAATGTCTCACCAGCCCTTTATGGAAACCGTGATGGCCAATGGCATGCATTGTCTGTTTGTCGCTAAGCCAGGTGATCATAAGTATCTGGAAGAGTGGCTCCAAGCTTATAAGCAGCTACCAACAACACAGCACATGGATAACCAAGGTCGCACGCATATTTATACCTGGCAAAATGCAGTCCCCCTCCATGGTGGGAAAGGTGCGTTGGAGGTTAACTGGTTCAAATATCAGCTAAAAAATAAGAAAGGAAAAATTTCTTATACCAATAGCTGGGTAACGGATATCGAGATCACTGAAGCCAATGTACAGCAGATGACCCGAGCAGGTCGATGCCGGTGGAAAATTGAAAACAAGTGCTTTAACACACTGAAAAATCAGGGATACCACATTGAGCACAACTATGGCCATGGTGAGCAAAACCTGAGCTATAACATGTATCTTCTCACCCTATTAGCCTTTTATTTTCATCAGATTTTTGAGTTCACTGACGGAGTGTATCAGGCTTGCCGAGTTTCCTATGGCTCTAAGGCCCACCTGTGGGAAAACGTTAGGTCAACGATCCGCATGCTCGTTGTAGACGATTGGGAGCATTTGATGGACCTACTTCTCAATGGCGATGATGACGAGGTGACGGCAGTTAAAAGAAGCTGAAAATACGAATTAGAGGAAAATGCACTTAACTGTATAGCTTGATCCCTGCCTGCAATTTGAGTGTGAAATCAGGTAGAGCAGCGAGCTTGAGCAGGTTTGGAGAAAAAACAACCATAAAACCCCTTTTACCTTACTGAGCCAGTTCTCACCAAGAATCGCTGGTGATATCACCATGGGCTTGTAAAATGGCGCTCTTTGCGAGAAGATCGAGTTTGTCTGAGGAGCTAAGTGGTGTTCGGTTTAGTATCGGCATTCTGTCTTTTTTGGTTGTTGTTTTTGGCGAAGTGATTATCTCAAATAGCAGGCCTTATCTCCTCAGATTTCTCCCTCCAATTTGTTACCCAGGTTTGATGGGTTCCACTTCACTCATCAAGACCGGAACGCTCATAGGAATTACAATGTCAGCATCGGAAGCAGAATCTCAAACATTACGAGAACTTGAGGAGCTATTACAGGCTATTGTTGAAGAAGGCTCCTTAACACCTGCTATTTCTGGTGTGGCCATTGAAAATGGTAACACCCATTTTCTTAATTATGGCTTCGCCGACAAAGAAAAAAATTTGCCGATAACCAAGGAGCACCTATTTGAGATTGGATCAATAAGTAAAACCTTCACCGCCATGGCTCTGGCTTCTATGGTTGAAGAAGGAAAGGTTAAACTCGATGATCCAGTACAAAAATATTTACCAGATGACGTGACAATTTCAGCTAAAAACAGCAAACCTATCACCCTTAAGTCTTTATCAAATCATACTTCTGGTTTACCCAGATTAGCTGATAATATGGAGCCATATGATAAAAACAACCCTTACGTTCATTACAACGCGAAAATGATGTATGACTTTCTTAACTCATACAGCCCTACTAGAACTGTTGGAGAAAAAATTGAGTACTCAAATTTTGCGGTAGGATTACTAGGGCATGTATTAGCGCTTATCGATGACACCAGTTACCAAAAGATGCTAGAGAAAAGGGTTTTAGCGCCTTTGGGCATGAACAGCACATATATCTCTATTCCCTATAATGAGAAAAAAATGTTAGCTGACGGCCATGATTCATTGCTAGAAAAAGCTAGTCATTGGGACTTGGCCGAGCACAATGGTGCTGGAGGAATAAAATCCAGTGCTCAAGATATGGCACTATATCTAAAGGCGAACCTGCTAAAAGTGCCTTTAACGAAAGAGACCAATTTATGTCAATCAGCAACAATCGACTCAGACTCCACAAGTGTACAGGTAGGTTTGGGTTGGTATCTTTACAAAACTTCTGATTCAATAATTGTTACTCATGATGGAGGCACGAGTGGGTTTTGCTCAATATTAGATTTTGATTCCACACAAATGAGAGCGATTTATCTAGTTTCAAATTCCACGAACTGCATTAACTATATCCCTAAAGCCTACTTTAACGGTCAATTATCAAAGTTGATCGAAGAGCAAAGAGATATCAGGAAATTACCACCAGAAAAGCTACCAATGTTCACAGGGGAATATCAACTTGAGCCAGGTTTATTGTTAAATATTAGTTACGAAAGCGATCAGCTTTTTGCTCACATCACAGGCCAAGATAAAGCTCCTGTTTTTTCAATCTCAAACAATGAATTTATATACAGGGTTGTGCATGCTAAATTAGCGTTTTATTTCAATGAGCAAAAACAAGTAGAAAGCGTAACACTTCATGGAACCAATCATAATAAAGGATTTTGGGTAACAACTGCCGCGTTGGCAAGGAGCGGATGCCTCTCTATAAGTGAAGAGGGCGAAGCCTGTGCCGGCAAGGTTCGCCGAAAGCGCATCCATGCATTTAACATCTCATCCCTGAGATGGATTCGGCTTCTACCAATCCTGCTGGAACTGTTACCCAGGTTTGATAGGTACCCACTTCATCAAGATGGCCAAGAGTACAAATGTAATAAGCTATAATATTGCTCACTCATCGCCCATTGCGGCCAACCTCCGGCCCCAGCAGAGCGAATACTCAATTTAGGTTTACAAGATATTTTCTAATGGCCTGTACGGGGCAATAATTGGGTCAGTAAGAGAGAAGTCGTAAGTCCAAAGCTAATTAGTACCCGGCAGAAAACTCACTTTTAAAGCACAACTTACCTATTGCTGATAAGTTGATTATTATTGGCTTGGGTTATTTATAACCAGAATGGTTATTTTTGCTTGGTTATTATAATAAATTGTTATAACAAGGCGTTTTCAGGGGATGTTTTGCCTGGCTAGTCGTGGCCATATTGCTCATTCTTCGGGAAAACACGCCAGCGTCAGGCTGCTTTTTTGTATGGCCCTCGTTTTCGCTTTCTCTCCACATCTCGCACTAAAGCGCCCAGGCGGTGAATGTTTTTCGCTACAACCGCCAGCGCGCTGTAACGCTTGAAACCGGCTAAACCGTGGTCGCGACACGTATCCAGGCCATGCACTTCCAGACCGTTAATGGCCGCTTCAACAGCGGAGTGTTTTCTTTTTGTTTCGACAAACTCGGGCGCGTACTCATGTGCTTGCTCTGCTTTCGACAGCCGGCCTTTCTTTGGCAGTACTGTTAGCGCCAGTCGCTGCTTGAGTTCCTCCTGGTTTTCCTTGCTATGAAAACCCTTATCGAAGCTGCATATGTTTAGGCCGGCATACCGGTTTTGACTTTCTTCGACCATAGCGACAGCAACCTTGTCATCCGTCTGCTTTTCCATTACCTGATGATGCAGAATAAAGCTGTCGCTGTCAGCCATGATACAGACTCGAAGCCCCAGCTCAACCGGTACGCCAGCCTTGCCTTTACAGATCCATTCGGTGTGTGGCTGAAAGATTGAAAATACCTTTTCAGTGTGAGGGATCTTCTCTCCCTCCAAAATTCGTCTGCGGATCTGGTCGATTTGCCGGTTGACATGGTCAAGGTAACTATCCAGTTTCGCCAACGCCAAGTTGAACAAACCGTATTTATGGCGCAGTAGTTCACGGGTTTGCCGGGCGCGATCTTCGACCTTCTGAGCGGACTCGATTAAGGCCTGGTGAGCCTGTTGTACCCGCTCAAGCTGGCGCTGTTGCTTAGCCTCATCTTTCGAGGTGGAATGCTTGAGTTTCTGAGCCTTGCGATACAGCTTCTTAAACTGGCGGATATTGTAGCGATACTGCCGCCACAGGCTGTGGCCAAAGGGCTCACACAAGACGGCGCATTCTTCCATGGTCTTTCTAACGGCATCAAATAACAGATTAATATCGGTGGGATAATGGACACGGGTTTCAACGACAAACGAATCACAGCGCCCGGTGATTGCGTCGTTTTCGTCCTTTTTTAGCAAGCGGTGGCCTGCCTTTACCACGCACTGGTTTATTCGGTCTAGCAACTCGGGAGTGAACAACATCAGGTTGTCTTTGATGCACTGCAAGCTGAACTTTTTACCGTCGCACCAGTTACTCAACCCCAATATGGTGCGGATAGTACTGTGCTGGTTGGCCAGTTCGTGAATACGATCAAAATCGGCATTCAGGCCGAGGCGCAACACCCCGAGCACCAGAATAGTCCACTGAGCCATACCGGGACGGCCGGTATCGGTGCTGGCGCTTTCACCATCCTCATTAATAGGGACGATCTCAGCGAGTATGGTGAATACCTCCTCGCGTAATTCCGGTGTGATATAAATGTGCTGAAGGCCAATGAGGAGCTTGGGAATATCATCATGGGATTTGGGATCGAATTCAATGTTGGCAATGTTAGCTTCACTGAGTTTGAACTGAGGATTGAGCACTTCTCTCATAAGATTTCGCCGCCTGAAGTTTTTTGAAAAATGAAGGTGTAACCCCTGCAGGTCGAGACAAAGTATAGGAAAATCCTACAAGATCAGGCTATTACAGGCGAGTTTTCCTTATAACAAGCGATCATAAGTTAGAAGTCGACATTCAACTTTACCGTATCATGTTGAATTTTATAGTGAATAACGTTTCCGTTCAGATACTAATTAGTACCTGACCGAAAACCCTACAACCCTTTATTCATAAGGGCTGTAGAAGGGTTTTAAAAACGAAGATTTAGATGCTAATACAGAAAACACCTAAAAATTGGGGCTATTTATGAAATATCACCCAAAACTTAAAAACTTCGATTCCGAATTCTGCCTGAAAGCCTTGCGCACTCTAGCTCTAGGAGTTTTCGTTCAGACACTAATTAGGGACTCTCACTGATATCAACTCGCCCAAAAAAATGATTGATAGCTGGATGATAGCTGGACATCCATCTTTTTTATAATGATAGCTGGACATCCATCTTTTTTATGACTCCATTTAAGCTAAAAAGTGGCCAGCAGGCCATCTTTTAAGATACCGCATCAATAATTTTTACGACCTCAGGGAAAATAGCGAAAAGTCGTCAATACTAATGTGTTTACCTGTAGTTAGGGCATAGCTGGACTGGCGTAATGAATGATTAGCTGGTTGGGGTGTTTCGCGGGATTCTTGGCTACCCGGATTGATAAAGCCTGTCGCATGCCGAGTGACCTTTTATCCAGTGATGACCAACCTTGTGACTGAGTGCGGTTATGGCTTCCCAGGTACCAGCAGCACTGCCAAATGAGCGACTAAAGTGCTGTACTGTCATTACCCAGGATTCATGCGAGACAAGCAGGTTTTCCAATAGCGTTGGTGTCTGTTCCGGTATATAACCTGTTTTATCTTCTCGGATAGCTCGGCCTGTCCAATCGGCGAGGTAAAGGTACTCTTTAAAGTCAAACGGAATTTCTCTGTCTGTGTCACTTTTTGAGCGGCTAAAAGGCAACAAAAAAATGCTTCTTTCTGCTCCCAGGCCCGTGCACTGCTTATCATTCGCTGCCTTCCAGTCGCCAATTCGTTCATGGATTGAGGTAAATTCCTCTTCTTCCACGGAATCACACAAGCCAGCCCTGATTGGGTTTAAATCCACATAAACCATACAGGCCAATAATGCCGTCTCGTCCATCAGTGCCTGGCTTCTGAATCGGCCTTCCCAAAACCGCCCTTTGCATTTATCTTCCTTGTTTGCTTCCCTGGCAATGTGTTCATTCAGGCAACGCATAAACCAACTGATATCCCCTAACCGTTCACGCCAAATATTCACCAGTTTCCTGGCCGCATCAACTTCAGCTTCACTTTTTGTTTGACCGGATTGCCAACGAGCAACCAGCACATGAATGGCAAACAACTTGCCCCACCGTTCGATAACAGCCTCATCAGAAAGCTGTTTATTTCCTGCTAAATCAACCCGTAAGATGACATGGTAATGATTGCTCATAACAGCGTAGGCACAGACGTCTATCGAGAATAAACCAGCAAGAAAGCGGATCCGGTTTACTACCCAGGGTTTTCTGTGTTCATAAGAGCGATTAGCATATTTGTCGTAGCCACATAAGAAAGCTCGACGAACACATCTTGCGACACAGTGATAGAAGGGGGTTGATTCAGGGTGGATTAAGCGAGATCTGGCAACAGTCATAGCGCCTCCGACATACAGCAGCCATCTCTTTATTATGGACTGCCATTTTTGTTAAGTGGGTGAGTATAAATTTTTAGAGATTACGTATGAATTTCAATCAGTGTAAATATACTGATTCGCCTAGTACTGCACGGCTTACCTAGATTGGTAGGTTGATTTAAGCCTTGGTGAACTTTTGCTTATGCACTTATCACAAAATTGTGGATGTCCCAGATAGTCCCACCAGATAGTCCCAGATAGTCTTCAAATGGATGTTGTTTCTATTATCCCTACAAAGTTTTTCTATTTCTTTTAGCTTTTTCCCACATCTTTTTAAAACCATTTTGATGACGAGTAGGCAACGCCTTCCATAAAATTAAGTTGTTTTTGAAATAACTTGGATCATCGAGATGGTACATTTTAAATTCTTCTGGAGTTAAGTGTTCCTTAATGGAAAGATTAACGGGGAACTGCCCTATATCCCTTACATAATCTACTTGCATCTCAGGTCCAATCGAATAATTAATCCATTCTTCTGCAATACGTTTCATTTTGGGCTTATTTTTTAGGGAGTAGCCAATTAACCAGTTGTCCACCCATCCAGTTGTTCCCTCTTTAGGTTCGGCAAACTTCCAAATTTCTCCGCGTTTCTTGAGTTCTGGAAAAGAAAATCCCCATGCAGTGGCAAGGGCTAAACCTTGAAGTTTATTGGCTTCATCTAATCCAGTCCAGAAATATTTGGCATTTTGGGCTAAGGTTTGTAATCGGGGTTCCATTTCCCCATTATCCTTGATAACCTCATAATCAAATATTTGTTGTTTACTGAGCCCCAAAGCTAAGGCTGTGCTGTAGATATTCGCTTCGTGATAGTCTGAACTAATTGTATATTTCCCAACGTATTTCGCATCCCAAAAGACGTTCCAACTTGTGGGCGGTTCACTAAAAAAGTTGGTGTTGTAAGCTAATCCATACGGACCATATACAATAGGAACACCGTAAACTTTCCCATCCTGAGTTATATAATCCGCCCTCTGCAAACCTGGAATAAGATTTTTATAATTTGGAATGTGTTCTAAATTAATTGGTAATACTATCCCCCCTCTAATAAATTTCCATTTTTCCGACTTTGGAATATTATGCGCTGGGCTGATAAGATCAACTTTTCTTCCTCTAATCTTAGTAAAAAACTCTTGGGGGTCAGAGACCTCTGTTACTATTACTTTTAGAGTTACCCCATATTTTATTTTAACCAGGTTTTCAAACTTTTGAGTATGCTTTTGTGGTGCATACCCCTTCCAACATAGGATTCTCAATTCTTCAGACCAAGCAGGAGAAACAGAACTTTCCAATGCTATTACAGTCGTAATCATTGCTTTTAAGTATTTCATGTATTCCTCCTAGTTTATGGTTGAGTGAGCGTTTTTAAACATAACAGCTTAATATACAGAAAAATTCCAGATTTTGTGCTCGCGCTGTTTCCGTATATCTTCTGTCTATGTTTAAGATAGCTGGAAACCGCCTGAAACTGATATTTTGCGATTCGCGATACGCCAGGTTATCCGAATTACAACCTGGTACGATTTATATCTTGCTCGGTTTAGGCTCCAATGTGAGCATTCCAAGCACATTTGATTATGGGATGAAGTGAGTAACTTGAGATACCTCACTTTACCTGACAAACCTAATTTAGAGCGGAAGAACTAACGCAATTCTGTCCAGGTGTGAGTTACGTTCAGCATAAAACTTCATTACTCTCCCACACCTCCTTGCCGAAAATGAATGGCGCTAGCTGAAGATATTGTTTGCGGATGAGAACGGTGTGATAATCCCGGGCCAATGGGATCAATACATCAGCGGCGATACGCCAGGCAGAAAGGCATAGAGCCTCAGTTCATCGACAGTGCGGGAGAGCAGCTCGATGTTGACTGATTTGAACTCGCCATGCAATTAAGAGATAAAAAATTTGGGGATGCGGCGCCAGCGGATAACAAGGAAAAGGCCCGTCAGATCCATTTCCTGCAATATCGTGGTTATTCTATGTCCGTCATCATGGCCATCCTTGCCTAGAACATGTAGTTTTTCCGAAAATAATTAACTCATCCTTATGAAAATAAATCGTACCATGGGCCAGTGAATAGCCTGAGTGGTCAGGAGAGCATAATCAGTCATGCAAGTATTACTATACGATGGACTCGATCCGACGAAGATAAATGGGTTTAAAAAGTTCAGCCAGGCATTAGCTGAGGATAATTTCTCCCAGGCTGATGTAAAAAAGTGGGCGACAACCTGTACCGTGCAAGGTTGAATCAGCGTGACCGCTTGTTATTTTCTCTTTATCGTTATCAGGGGAAGCAGTACTGTCTGGCACTGGAATATGTGCCCAATCATGACTACGACAAATCCCGATTCTTAGCCGGAGCACGTATTGATGAAGATAAAATTCCACCTGTCAGTGATTTATCTGGCCAAGACTCTCCTGAGTTGGTGTACCTAAATCCGGCGAATGAACGCTTTCATCTGCTGGATAAAGTGCTGTCCTTTGATGATGCCCAGCAGGAAATATACCGTTCACCAACCCCGGTGGTGATTATCGGCTCCGCAGGCAGTGGTAAGACGGCGCTAATGCTAGAGAAAATGAAACAGGGGATCGGCGATGTTTTGTATGTCAGTCATTCCCCATACCTGGTGCAAAATTCCCATCAACTTTACTATGCCCATGAATACCAGAATGAACTGCAGGAGCAGGTTGATTTTTTGTCTTTTCGGGAATATCTGGAAACCATTGCGGTCCCTGATGGAAGAGAAGTCACCCGGACTGATTTTGAAGGCTGGTTTAGTCGACAATCGGTGAGCGGTAACGACGTTAAAGACGCCCATAAATTGTTTGAAGAGTTCCGCGGAGTATTAACCGGACCAGCCATCGATACGCCTTACTTGAGTCAGGAGGATTACCTGAACCTTGGTGTACGTCAGTCGCTCTTTGCCGATGACGTCAGGGTGCAGGTCTATGGTTTGTTTGAAAAGTACCTTGCCTACCTACAGACTAATAAATTGTAAGACAGCAATATCATCAGTCAGCAGTACCTGACCAGGGTGGCCCCACAATACGACTTTGTGGTGATCGATGAAGTGCAAGACATTACGAATATTCAACTGTTGTTGTTACTGAAATCACTGCGACGCGCCGGTGAATTTGTGCTTTGCGGAGATGCCAATCAAATTGTTCACCCAAATTTCTTCTCCTGGTCGAAGTTAAAAAGTTTGTTCTTTGAGCAAGAAGGTCTGACTTCAGCCCAGGACGCGCTGCATATTCTTCATGCCAATTACCGTAATTCACCACTGGTCACGAATGTTGCCAACCGGATATTAAAGCTCAAGCATGCCCGGTTTGGCTCGGTCGATAAGGAAAGCAACTTTTTGGTGAAGAGTGTCGGCAAGCAGCAGGGCTCGCTGCAACTCTTGGAGAATCAGTCCACTGTTATCCGTCAGTTGGATGCGGGAACCGCCAGATCCACCAAGTTTGCGGTGGTGGTACTGCATCAGGAGCAAAAAGCCCAGGCTTCCCGTTTATTCAGTACGCCGCTGGTGTTTTCTATTCAGGAAGCCAAAGGGTTGGAGTATGACAATATCATTCTCTACAACTTTGTCAGTGGTGAGGAAAAAGCCTATCGAGAAATTGCTCGGGGTGTTGATGCTGCTTCTCTGGATGTGGATTCACTGGTTTATGCTCGGGCAAAAAGTAAAGTTGATAAATCTCTGGAAGTGTACAAGTTCTATATCAATTCCCTGTACGTGGCGATCACTCGAGCAGTCAGTAACTTGTACATTGTTGAGGATGTCTTATCCCATCCGTTAATGACCCTACTGGATTTAACGCGTTTTACCGGAAAGCTTTCCATTGATGCACACCAGTCATCACAGGAGGAGTGGCAGCAGGAAGCCCGTCGGCTGGAATTACAGGGGAAACAACAACAGGCCCAGGCCATTCGCAGTCGGATTTTAAGCGAAAAACCAGTTCCCTGGCCGATTTTAACAGGCGATAAGTTAGCTGAGTTGCAGCATAGTGCGACGACCAGTGATAAGAAGTCCCGTTTGCTGGCAATGGAGTATGCGTTGCTACATCAGGATATACCCATGTTGGTGAGTTTAGCGGAGGCGGGTTTCAAGCCTGCCCGGCAAGTATTAACTCAGCCTCTACTTGAGCAAAAGGCCCTGAAAACCCTGTATAAGAACCGGTTTATGCTGTATGACCTGAAACACCCCAATGGCATATTGAGAGAAGTGGATAAATACGGTGTTAATCATCGGACCATTTTTAATATGACCCCCTTAATGCAGGCGGCAATTATCGGTAACACCGCGGCGGTACAGGCGATTTTAGAGCGAGGGGCTGATAATAACTTGCTAACGAATCACGGCTTGAATGCATGGCAACTGGCCCTGGGTAGGGCGCTCAAAGACAGCAAATATGCTCAGCAATTAAGTGAGTTACACAAGTTACTGGCGCCTGACGCCATTTCTGTTCAAGTAGACGGGAAACTGGAAAAGCTGGACGAACATACAATGTATGGGTTTCTGGTCAATGCCCTTTTTAGCTTGTGGTATCAGTATACAGGAGCGCAAATTTCGCAGGGGCGTGGGATCACCGCCGCGGGTTTATCCGAGTTGCTGGAGCAACTCCCGGACCAGGTGCTGCCACCAATGAAGAAAAAACGGGCTTATATCAGCCGCTATTTATCGGAAAACGAAGTGGACCGGGACACTCCGCGTAATAAAAAGCTCTATAAACGCATTAAACACGGCCAGTACATGCTGAATCCACAATTAAAAATCCGGATGGCGGATGAATGGAAAGCTCTGCACGATGTGCTGTCGTTTGAGGGGTGGGGCTATATGCCCAAGTACTTGAATTATGAGAAACAGGATGCACGTTATGCCTGGGCTCAGGACAACGATCATCGCAGTGTACAGAATATGGAGTGGTTTCAAGAATTCGCGTTAAAACCCCTTCCAGGGGAAGAGCATTTAGCTGAAGCCGATATTAACTGAACACCCTTTAGAGTTTTGCAGTCAATCCCTACCTGGTGAGTAAAGAAAACGTGGGTTTTCTTTACTCATTTTCAAAAGCCAATGTGTGACTTTCATAGATAAGTGGCGGGGATTTTTCAGCTTTATTTGGCAGGAAAGTGCCGATTAATAGTCCTGTAGACTGTTGGCCTTGATACCGCAAATACTTCTGCTAGATCGCTAATTGAATACTCTCCAGTCGTATACATCCGACACAACTCTGTTTGTTGCTTGTCTGAAAGTTTTGGCCGCTTACCGCGTAATTTACCCTTGGCACGGGCTATTGCCATCCCTTCGCGGGTCCGCATCCGTATTAAGTCGACTTCAAATTCAGCGAAAGTCGCAAGGATATTGAAGAACATCTTCCCCATAGGGTCGGTAGGATCGTAAACACTCTGACCGAGAGCTAGTTTTACTCCCTTTTCTTCAAGCTTATCTGCGATATGCCGGGCATCTGGTACTGAACGGGCGAGTCTATCAAGCTTTGACACGACAAATGTATCACCTTCCCGAACAGCGGCCATAGCTTGGTCAAGTCCAGGACGGTCGCGGTTGGTTCCGGTAAGGCCTTTGTCTGTATAGATGCGATCAGTCGCAACACCGAGCTCGATCAGCGCTTTTGTTTGAGCAGAGAGGTCTTGCCTGTCTGTTGAACAGCGAGCATATCCAATACGTGTACTTTTCATGGCTTGACTGTACGTTAAAGGCCCCCTTACTGCAATTCTTATCGTACCATTTAAATGAGACGGTTTTTGCTGACGCTAGCCCACTTTATCGAAAGCCAGAAAATCGTCCGGTGAACGATCCCCTTACGGACACCTTCGTTCACTGAAATGATTAACCTGGAGGAATAACCATGAACCTTAATGAGCAGGTTAAAATACCGCTGACAGAACTAATTTCTATCAGAGTAATACCCCCTCTAAAATTCAGAACCGTAAATTTCTGTTCAAATGCCCCGCTGGTCCAACAATTCATTACATAAATTCTGAATAGAGGGTTAGCTCAGATTCGTCACTTTTGGGGGTTCTTCCACAGACCCCCATGTAGGGCGTTTTATAGAAACCTTACAAAAGCTGTTTGATAGTCCTGAGCGACTAGACAGCGTAACCGACTCCGTTGATGAGCTTCACAGTTAGTTCCCATCCGGAAACACTCGATTATCGTCCTCACCTACTCGGTAGGCCGGCAGCTCAGGTGATGCGATAGTTCGGGTTAGTATCCTTACAGTTTGTTTGGCAATCCAGTGTCTTCTCTCACACGCCGAGATCGCGGTAAAGCCGCTGGACCGAGTGTCGGGCCATCCAGATGTCAGATCTCCACGTACTAGGGGAACCGGTGGCTTAACCGCGATCACGGAGCACGCTAAAAGGCGCTGGATTGCCAGGCAAGCGATGTATGGACTCCTCCCCCTCCCGCGAACTACGGTTATTAGTGAGCAACCAATACGAAAAAGGAGTCCACACATGTATAACCATACTGTCATTGGTATCGATTTGGCAAAAAACTCTTTTCATGTTTGTGTCGTTGATAAACACGGAAAGGTAGTCACTGACCGCGCTTTTACCAAGTCAAAATTAGAGGTCTGGTTGGCACAGCAACTTCCCGCTCTCGTCGCAATGGAAGCCTGTGGCTCTGCACATTACTGGGCCAGAAAAATGCTCGCCATGGGGCATACACCTATGTTGTTAACGCCCAAGGCCGTTAGCCCTTACAGGCAAGGGCAAAAAACTGACAAAAACGATGCACTTGCTATCGCTATTACCGCCTGTCAGCCACGCATCAAGACGGTGAGCGTAAAATCAGTAGAGCAACAGGGACTTCAGGCCATTGAGCGGATGAGGGAGCACTGGCTGGACCACATTACAGCAACATCTAATCTCATCCGGGGCTTACTGTATGAATTTGGTCTTTCTTTTCCAAAGGGGTTTGCCGCTCTAAAACGGGCGATACCCGAGCTGCTTGAGGAAGCAGAGAATGGCTTACCCGGTGCTTTTCGTCTTCAACTGGCTGAGCTTTATCGTGCATTTGTTCGCCATCAAAACGAGCTATCTAAAGTTAACAAATCGTTGGATGCACTGATCCGACAGCAATCGGATTGCCAGCGCTTACTGGAGCTGGAAGGGGTTGGCCCAGTGAATGCATTGGGGATATTTCTTGCGCTGGGAGATAAGGGGGAGAGCTTTAAAAATGGCCGAGAAGCGTCAGCATGTATCGGAGTGACCCCGAAGCAGTACAAAACAGGTGAGACCGACCTTCAAGAGCCTGATCATTGTCAAGGTAGTAAATACCGAGCAAGCGTAGAGGCATGAAGGTGCGAATACATCCGGGGCCAGGGGCCGCACCCCAAAAAGAGTCCGAATATACGCACGCATCTAAACTGTTTATTCCAAAATTGCTGTTGCAATCTTGGAGGAGTCCATATACTGACAATGACAGAGGGCGCTGTGATAGTGGTAACTAACTCAAATCCAATATACAGCGATAAGTCTTGTGCGCTAAAAATACGACTTAAGAATAAACATACGAGTTTCAGGACGGACACTAGCTAGCCCAACGCCGTAAGGAAGCTTAAGGTTTACCCTATACCACATGGATTGCAGGCATTCGACCATAGTGATATCCTGCGCGGTCAAATTGCTTCGTATAATCCCAATGATATGGTTTGGGAGTTTCTACCAAGATCCTTAAACTCTTGATTATGAAGTCTGTAACTTTACGTACCATTAAATAAAGGTAGAGGCTTATGAACTACTTTAACCTGCCCAAGATAGATCTCCATTGTCACCTGGATGGCAGCGTCCGTCCGCAAACCATTATTGAGCTTGCCCATCAGCAAGGTATAACGCTGCCAAGTGACAATGTTGACGAAATTAAGACGTTAATGGTTGCTCCTGAGACCTGTGTAAACTTGGATGAATACCTGAAGCGCTTCGAACTGCCGCTCTCAGTAATGCAAACCGCAGCTGGCATTGAGCGAATATCCTTTGAACTGTTTGAAGATGCCGCTAAGGAAAACGTTAAATATCTGGAGGTGCGTTTTGGCCCTCTACTTCACCTTGAAAAGGGCCTTAGTCTCGATGAGATCTTAGGCAGTGCAGTCAAAGGTATGAAGGAAGCTGAAAAGCAGTACGACATTAACGGAAACTATATTCTATCGATATTAAGGCACATGCCTAAAGATACCATTAAAGGTGTGATTGATGCGGGCGAAAAATATCTTAATAAGGGCGTGGTCGCATTCGATCTGGCAGGCGGCGAACTGTCAGGATTTTGTCATGAATTCGTACCCTACGCTCAATATGCCGTTGAAAAGGGTTATCGAGTGACCATTCACGCCGGAGAACAAGGCGATGGGCAAAACGTCCACGATGCTGTTTCATTATTGAGCGCGGAACGTATTGGCCACGGTATCCATATTAAAGGACACGCGCAAGCCTATGACCTGGTTAAAAGTGAAGCTGTTGCCTTGGAAACCTGCCCTAGCAGTAACGTTCAAACCAAAGCGGTAGACGACCTCAGTAGTCATCCGATAAAAGCCTTTTATCAAGACGGCGTGCTTATCACTATCAACACAGACAACCGCACAGTCTCCAATACGACTATGACAGATGAAGTTCGCAAAGTGATGGAAGAGTTTAGTCTCAGTCGAGAAGATTACTTTAATATCTATAAGGTAAGTGTTGAACATTCTTTCGCTAGTGAGTCAGTAAAACAGCATTTGCTTCAGTACGTAGAATAGCCCTTCAAGCGTTAAGCTCAATTGACGCAGGAGCATAGTTTTAGACATATTTTCTGAACATCGATACTTCCTCTATTCGGTTTTATGAAATAAGAAACACCTGTAACTCCATATCACCAGCAAAACCGGCTCACACTTCACTGAAGTGGTTGTGAGTCGGAGTTGCTATGACTGTTACCCGAACCGTCTATTGTTCCTGAATCAACTATTTACTAGCAATGTATTTCGAGCCGTGTAGCTAGCGCCCGTCCTGAAACGTCGACTTTGTCATTCCCTCGTAGGCGGACCATATCAGGCAAGCTGAAAATGACGAGTTCGATGTGATAGTAGTTACTATCTTTTAGCCACTATAAAATGATAAGTTTTGCGTTCTAAGAATATGACTGAAGCACGAATATGTGAGTTTCAGTATGGGCACTAGCTAGTACGGGCTGGTGAGCATAAGATAAGCAGCAAGAGTTGGAAAGTGGCTTTAAATCGCTTTATGATTGAATTTTAAGACGATGAAAAACTTTTATTATTAACGCACATATATACGAAATAGGTAAAAAGGTCGTTCGTTATTCCTTTCAATTTTATTTGCTGAGGTAAGATGTATTACGGTGAAAGGTTAAATAGTATTACCCATCTGGTTGGTGCTGTTCTGGCTTTGGTTGGCTTAGGCTCACTATTGACCATTAGTATCCAACAACAGGATTGGCACCTTATCGTAAGCTACGCTATTTTTGGGTCCACTCTAATCCTGCTCTATACCATGTCCACCTTATATCACAGCTTTCACCCCCCTAGACTTAAAAAAATTTTTCAAAAACTCGATCACGTTTCCATTTATCTGTTAATCGCAGGAACCTATACCCCTTATATGCTGGTTTCAATGCGGGGGAATGGTGGTTTACTCATGCTAGGGTTGATATGGGGACTAGCCATCATAGGCTTGTTGCTGGATATTTTGGTGAAAAAGCGAATTGAGTGGTTACAGGTGCTGATTTACCTGGTTATGGGTTGGACTTGTATGCTGAATTATTCTGGTCTGAAGGCTGCTCTCCCAGTGGAGGGCTTAGTTTGGCTAACTGTAGGGGGCGCCGCGTACACAGTGGGTATCATTTTTTATGTGTTGGACGATCTAAAAAAGCTTCGACATGCTCATGGTATCTGGCACTTGTTTGTTTTAACTGGCTCGATCTGCCATTTCATTTCAATAGCAGGGTACGTTAGATAAATACAGAGGAATATAAGTAGGTGAGCATAAGTTTTCAGATCTGCTCCCTGTTTGTTTTTTATGCAGTGGCACAGATATTTTTGCGTTTTTTCACCGACTCCAGTATACATGCATCAATTTTCAACATCATGCGTACCAATCCGTGAAAGTAGTATGGCGCCTTACTGAGGCCGAACAAATTACCCTTAGAGAAGCTGTGGCTAATCACCCCAAACATCGTTGTAGAATCCGGGCTCATGCCATCCTACTCAGCCATAAGAGATACGATATTAAGCAGCTAGCGGATATCTTCGATACCAGCTTGGAGACGCTTTCTAAATGGATCGATTGCTGGGAAGAGTTCGGGATCTCAAGCCTTTATGACGCAAAGCGAACGTTGAAAAAAAATTTAACTACAGCCATAAAAGAGCCAGACATTCACTCAAACTAAAGCGTGATGAAGAGGCGTTCCGAAAGTGTTACAACACCCTGAATAAATTTATAAAGCTTGAACAAGAGGGCGAGTTGGACCTCTATTATTTCGATGAATCAGGTTTCAGCCAAAAATCGAACTTACCTTACGCATGGAGCCCAGTCGGTGAGCCGTTTGCATTTCCTGCCTATTCGCATAGTAAGCGATTGAACGTACTTGGCTTTTTAAGCCGCCAAGGAAAGCTGGTTTACCACAGCACCGAAGGTCACGTTACTACTGACACAGTCATCGAGGCGTTTGAAAAGCTGATAGAAAATAAGCCACACACCGCAAAGAAAAAACTGACAGTCGTTTTTCTGGACAACGCATCTTTTCACCGCTCTGCGAAATTTAAAGAGAAATGCAGTGACTGGATAACAGAGGGTGTTTTGGTGCTGTATCTGCCAGCTTATTCGCCAGAGCTGAATATCATAGAAATACTATGGCGGAAAATTAAGTATGAATGGCTTCCCACCTGCGCTTTTGAAACATTTGAAAATCTGACCAAGTGTGTAAAAAACACCCTGTCTAATTATCCATCTAAATACAGAATAACTTTTACCTAGGTACTTAGTTAGTTACTGGAATTGTGTTGCTTTGTGATTGTTGCCACTTCGCGGAGAACTCCGTTTGGCTGGGGCTAACCTGTACAGATTAGTCTTGGCGGTAGAATTTTGCTATTCATTAGCAGTTAACGTCTAATAATCAAAATCTTGTTGAGGCAATGAAACTCCTGAACCCGATCTGTTTCTAATACACCGATATATGTATAATTTGGGGTGAGTTTTCACTGCTAGTGCCCATTCTGAATCGTTTGTTCGTCGTCCTCTTACAGGCGATGGACTGATGTTTCGGGTCGGCAGTTTTTTTGCTTTCTAAGAGGCGAAACAAATTCGTGTAGAAGGTGCCGGTATTGCGCTTTCATCCCATTTATCGAGTTCAGATGAAACTAAACAAAAAATTCGCAGTTCTGTATGTAATATGTCTTCATCTTCTAATTGGGCTAATGCTTACGAAGTCTGATTTCATAAGCAAAGTGGAGGGGAAGTTGGGTTTTCCTTCTCCGGAAATTACGCCTCATTTCAAAAATATGATTAACTATCACCAAAGCGTGGATGACTCCCTTCCTGATGGTGTTACCGTTTTTATTGGTGACAGTATTACCCAAGGCTTGGCAACTGCGGCAGTTAGTGAATTAAGTGTCAATTATGGGATTGGTAGCGATACTACAGTTGGAGTTCTGGAAAGACTTCCTATCTATAATTCAATGGAAACTGCTAAAGCCATCGTGATTGCAATAGGTGTGAATGATCTAAGCCGCCGCGAGAATCATGTAATACTGGAAAACTACGATAACATCCTAAAACGTATTCCACCCCAAACAAACGTAGTTGTTAGTGCTGTCCACCCGATTGATGAGAAATTTGCGTCGGTGAAGGCTAAAAATTCACGAATAAGGGAGCTAAATACCTCGTTGGAGATGTTAGCGGAAAAATATCAAAATACCATATTTACCAATTCAGCTACCAAAATGGGCGACATAGATGGCAACCTACTTCCCGAATACCATATAGGTGATGGTGTGCATTTAAGTAGTGAAGGCTATGAAGTTTGGATTTCAAAATTAAAGGCAAGTTTGGCTAGGATTTAGTTGAGATTTGACCCTCTACCAGGCTTGTAGATACCCAGGCTAGCGACAGAAATAAGCCATGATTTCCCATGGCTTATTTCTGAACCTGTTTTCCTTTGATTCGCGAGTCGGGGAGATATCCCCAAAAATATCCCCCAGATGATTTTGAAGTTAAAAGGGAGTTTGTCGATGACAATAGCGGCTTTATGGTGTCGTTTACCCATGACTTACAATATGTCATTGAGGAGATCGACTTTGAATCGATATCAGGTACTTAAGTGTAGTCCTTGATCAGGGATGCAATTAAACCTCTTAGCCATAGGTGTGCAGCACTGTTATCCGTTCTCTTATGCCAAATCATATAATGTTCGATCGGATAAGTCTCAAAAGGTAAAGGAAGCGTTTGTAAGTTAAAAATTTTGGCCCATAACTTGCTGACTGATAAGCTTCGTTTGAGATAATTATTTCGGAAAAACACTATCAAGAACAACAGTATAAACCGAACACCACTTAGCTCCTCAGCAAACTCGATCTTCTCGCAAAGAGCGCCAGTGCCATGGTGATATCACCGCCATCCGATGAATTCGGTATATCCCGAAGGCTGTCTACACCGCCCGCGGGGCTGCCCGGGCTGCCTTCGACGCCCTCGTCAAAACGCAAAGTGAGCCGGATTGTATCGCGACGCTTGATGTGGATGTCCCACTCTCTGCTCGGCTATCCATCCCAACCTATTTAGCATCAGATAACCTACTTTATCCCGAACTGAAGCAGGGGCATCTTTTCCCTGCATCAATTCGGGAGGTTTGTGTTTAAAACAGCGAGATGGTAAAACCTGGGCCAAAGTACTCCAGCAGGCTGCTGCTCAGGGGATGATGCCAAAACACATCGTCAAAGACGGTGCCAAGGGGATAGCCGCCGGTTCGTCATCCCAGAGGATCCCGTTTTCGCTGCTGTTTTCTACTTGCTCTTGGCTACGCTCTTCTTCAAGGTGGCGGCGAATATGGCCGTAATAGTGCTCTTTAAAGTGCTGGGTGAAGGTTTGCAGGAGTTGATAAATGGCAAAGGCTGCTTCGTCAGATAGCTCCTGCGCAAAGATCTCTTCGTGCGTTGGCCAAGTCGCTTCATCTTCTTCATTCATCTTCGACACTCCTCTATAGCTTGTTGTAATAGATCGTCTGGCAGGTGATTTTGCCCTTTGGTCATCGCTATGTGCATCACCTGATTTAACACCAGACCTGCACGTCTCATATTGCCCTGACTCGCCTGACGCAGCATTTCAAGACCGCTGTCTGACATCAGTGTCTGCTGGCAACCGGCGTCCATAAAAGCGTGTTTTATCAGGCCGCTAAAGCGTTCTCTCTCCATGATTGGTTCGAATTTTTGCCGCACCTGAATTCGGCTGTTTAATGCGGCATAAGGTGCCCGGCTCAAGGTTTGCGCTAAAACCGGGTGTCCTACCAGCCATACGGTCATTAAATCCCGGGAGTCAAAGGCATAGTTTAGGAAGGCGGGCAGATCCTGGAAAAAGGCCTTGGGGAGATTCTGCGCTTCATCAATGATCCAGACGGGTAGTTGCTGACATCCATCTACCAGCTCTATTACCCTGGCTTTGATATCTCGCCACAGTTGCGCCCGCCGATATGCGGGCTCCAGTCCTAAGGCCAGTGCCAGACTACGATAAAGATCCACTCGTCCAAAATCGGTTTCAGCCAGGTAGATCACCTGATAACAATGGGGATTTAGAGGTTGGCAGAGCTGGCGTAAAGCCGCCGTTTTTCCTGCGCCCGCCTCGCCAGTCAGCAAGCCCACGCCGGGACTCTCCAACAGCCAGCTAAATCGCTCTTCTAATTGGCTAATCTGGCCATCGTTCCACAGCGCTTTAACTTGCTTGCCTAGCGGTGCATGGGTTAAACCAAAGTGTTGTAAATACATAAGTTTACTCCTGGTCATCCTGCTCAATGGGCAACTTAAGCTGCTCACCATAGCGCTCACAGGCCAGCTCTATGACGTTAGGCTTATGTTGGCTATTTGCCTTCACTACCGATGCTGTTTGGTTTGTTGTTTCACCCTGGCGTCGGCGATGACAATTGGCGACTTGATCCAGCGGCGTGGCTTGACCAAGGGGTTCTCCTTGGGCTGATTCTACCGCCACGACCCGTTGCTCATGAGGCTCAACAACCAAACTGATCTTGCGCCCCGCCAGTTCATAAGCTACTTCAAAACGTTTTCCCCAGAGAGAGACGGTGCCATCACGACGAACTTTGCGGGTATAGCGATGATAAAACAGCGTGTCCAGACTGGCGGCAAAGGGCCCCAGCGAGCGCATCGTCGTCAGATCTTGTTGCCAACGCGCCAGCGGGGTTAGCCCTTCAAGCCCTTGATGTTCGCCCCTGTGGTAACATTGCTCAATCCAGGCCCAGAGGCAGGCGTTCAGGTTATCCAGTGAACATAAATGCGCCGACGTCAGTTCACTGATAAATTGCGCGCGCAATGTGCGGTGCCATCTTTCAAGCTTCCCTTTGCCCTCGGGTCGATATGGTCGGCAATAAATCAATTGGATCCCCAAACGGGCACAAATACCTTGCAAGCTCCCGGCGCGATAGGCCGCGCCGTTATCAATCACTAATTTGCGTGGTAAATTGCGTTTCAATAGCGCTTGCTTCAGTACGCTCTCTACGTCCAGGGCGGTTTCACCGGGGCAAAATGCACTGTGGCAGATCAGCCGGGAAGCATCATCCATAAAGGAGATCAGGTAAGCCTTGCGCAGCCGCCCCTTGATCGGAACCTGCGGACCATGCATCGCATCTGAATACCAGATATCGCCGGCTCGCTCTGCAACGAAACTACGATATTCCTGCGCTTCACTGGCACAACCCACGGGGCGGGACAGATTATGAACTTGCAGCAAGCGGTGAAGACTGGCGCGTTTAAGCTCCCCTTTAGCCGCCAGCCCCTGGGCCTCCATCAAGGCGCAGAGCACATTTAAAGAGCGCTTTGGATTATCACGCTTAGCCTGCAAAATGGCGGCTTGTAACTCGGGGCGGATCTTCGACTGGCCGCAGTCGACACGACGCTTAGGTGCAAGTGCATCAGCACCGCCACGCAGATAAGCGTAATACCAGGATTCAATGGTTTTTACGCTCAAATAACAGCGGTGACTACCTGGAATCGCATAGGCTTGCTCTGCCAGTTGTCTGAGCTGCTGGCTGAGTTCTCCGTGTACCTGGCCACTCTGACTTATCAAGGGGCCGATCACGGATAATCGGAATAACGTCATCGGATGCATCTGCGCTTTCTCCTTTGCTGGCATGCCACTTTGGAGTACAGACCACAACCGGATTTAGCGACACGAACAAACTGTGTGGGTGCCTCGCAGAGCAGTAAATACCCGTGTTTCGTGCTTGATATTTCGGTGTCATCACGGGATAGGCAGGCCGCTTTGATGGAGGAATATCATGATGGACGAGAAAGGCATTTTATTGAGGCACAGCGGCCAAAAATCATCGAAATCAATGGCACGTCCAAGATCGGCAAAGCGGCTACGTAAGGCGTTGGAGTGGAGGATAAATTGCTCGCGTAAAGAGGTGTGCCAACGGCGGATAGTGGCATGACAAGGAGAATCGGTATTGGCGCTATCGCCCGCGAACAACAGCATCAATACAGCCTGTTGGACAGACCACAAATACCAGCGGCGGGGAGGGATAGCTTCTGGTAAGCAAGAGCAAGTCTTCCCACAATGACGGCAGAAAAAGCGAGGAATAAGAATAGGCTCTTCCAGGCGCAGCTTAGCCGGAGCGCGATCCGCTTTACGCTCATAGCAGCCATGGAACCAAAGCCCGGCTCGACTGCAGTGGGGACAGATGTTAGGGCGATAATCGTTAGGCGCTGTTTTTAAGTGGTAAATATGTTGATAAAGGGTGCAGATACCTGCCAGAATAGAACTCATGGCCGCTCTCCTTGTCTAGCTAATTGTTTTTGTTGCAGAAAATATTTTAGTAGACGGAGTAGCGGCCTGTTTGCTTTTTGAGGATGAAAGAGCAAAAAATAAACAGCAGGGTACTGTGTTTATCCCGGATTGGGCGAGGGATAAGAGATAAGAATCGTCTAAATGATCTTGGGATTATTTGAGGTGAGAAACCTTAACTACGGAAAGACGTAACAGTTCGCTCTTCTATAGGAACTTTGGCTAACTCCTGAATTGCATGCAGGCCATCACGGCGCATTTTAATCCCCACATGTTGTGACTTATAAAATTGCTCTATGGTGATTTCTCCTTTTATTTCCTTATGTTGCTTCGAGCAAGAAAGCAACAGTCGATCCCTATGAAAGGGCTTGTTTAGATATGATGGATGCTTAGTCCGGCCTAGATCTATGGCCAAATCTATCTGCTGTAGGCTGAGTTGCTCTAGTAATGACTCTTGTGTACTGGGTGCTATCATCAATTCGATATGACAATTTCCTAAACTGGCGACTTCGTTGATTAAAGGTTGCAACAACAACATCATAGGCTCAGATACGGATACTTTAAATTTGTGGTTATGCTGTATATCAAACGTCTTTAAATTGGCAATTGAGTTATCGATAGCGGTTAAATGAGGGGCGATTTCACTGGCCAGTTGTATTGCAATATTAGTGGGAGAAATACCACGACCTTCACGGGTAAAAAGTTGTTCACCGAGCTGAGCGGACAATCGCTTTAATATTCCACTCACCGCCGGTTGGGTGGAGTCTAATGCCTCAGCGGCTAACGTGATTGAGTTTAAGCGATACACCTCAATGAACACCTTAAGCAAATTTAGATCGAGTCTCTCTTTCATATGGTACATCTCATTTTGTGATGTTTAATATATAAAACACATTATATATTCGCATGTATTTTTCTACCAGAATACCCCCAACAAAGACTTATGTCTTATTGAGGTTCAAACCAAACAAGGTGGAAACTATGACAAAAATTGCCAAATTATCGACAATCACGGCAGGCATGCTCCTCGCTTCAACAGCCTTAGCTGCAGATCCAATGATGGAGTACAACACACGTGTTACTAAAACAGATGTTAAAAATACTCAGAAGTTTGAATACCATGAAGGCACAACGTTAGAGGAATACAAGAAAGCCGCTGGCAAAGGAAAAATATACTCCACCGAAGCCGAGATCTTATCTGTATTGGCTGGTGGTGTGAATAATCATCCATCACACGGTGATAAGGGCTGGAAAGAGGGGTTAATGTTCGAAGGGATCGCCCCCTACGGAGACCACATGGTCTCTGGTGCTAACTGGTATCCACGTACTGAAGAAGTGCAGCCTGATGAAATGCGCGTCACTTTTATGGGCACCTCTCCCATGATTCGGCCTGGACAAGCAAATACTTCTATTTATGTAGAATTGGGCAATGGCTCTAACTTCGTATTTGATCTGGGTGAAGGCTCAATCGCTAACTATGTCGCAGCTGGTGTGGCAATGAATGAGCTTGACCATATCTTTATTACTCACCTACACGTAGATCACTTTGGTTGGAACCCATCAAATAACGGGTATTAGGGTAACAATTGTAGCGGCCTCTGTGGAGCAGATGGAATCTGCGAAGCCCGTGCCCACCGGGTTCGCCGAACGTGCATCCATGCGCTTTACATCTCATCCCTGAGATGGGTTCAGCTCCTACAAACCCGATAGATCTGTTACCCAAGTTTGACCAGTCCCCTTTGGTTCATTGCCTTATCTGTATCAATTTGGTGGCTGGAATGGTCGCTGGGAAAAGCCGTTAAACATCTATGGCCCTAGTGGCGCCACCCCAGAATATGGTACCCGACATATGGTTGAGGGGATGCAGCAGATGCTTAACTGGCATACAGATGCCTTCGATGTATTTCCATCGGGTAACGACATCGTGGTGCATGAGTTCGACTTCCGCGATGACGGTGGCGTGATATATGACAAGGATAATGTACAGGTCATTCACTGGCGTCGCAGCCATGCCAAAGATGGCGCTTCGGGCTACCGCTTAAATTGGACCCAAGAAGATGGTCGAGTACTGTCATTTGTTTGGACAGGTGATGGCCGGCCCACTGAACTCGACCTTAAGTACGCCAAAGGAGCAGATCTGTTTATCACAGAGCTGCAAACAGAGACTTTCGGTGTGTCATCAATTATTCAAGGGGTTCCACCATTCTTAGCACGTTATACGGTGGATACTCATCATACCCCAGCATATGCCGCCGGTTATGTGGCCAATGAGGTACAGCCACGCCTATTTATGACTACACACATGACATTTGACCCATATTTAAATGAAGAGACAGTAGCGGAAGTCCGTGAACATTGGAAAGGTCCTTATCACTTTGGTGCGCCAGATGGCATTGTAGTTAATATGACCAAGGACAACGCCTGGGTTCGTGAGGGGATTCTACCTGACTTCCCTAATGCCAGAGCTCCGCAGTTCGATCTAGCAGCTGGGTCAGAATTTAGGATCCCTAAACCTAAGAATCAACGTAAAGATATTCAACAGCAAGAAATCCGAGATTTAGAGATCGACCCGAAACGCTACTACCCAGAAGGTTACCATCCTGAGCTGATGACCGAATGGCCGGTCGACGTGACATTGTTATCCCTTCTGAGCAAGTACCCGACGCGATGAAAAAAGGTATGAATACGAAACAAGAGTATATGGACCGTATGCGCGAGCATCATAAACTGGAACGCCAATCTGTTACACGGCCAACAGAGCCAGGTGGAGGTTCCGGAACGGATAAGAAATAACCGCTGAACCACGATTATCGAGGGGCTGAAATTGACCCCTTTACTATAGGATTTCGAATAAGGTGCAAAACTATGAAAAGATTAATCATCTTATGTATTAGCATTGGGTTTATATTTCCAGCCTCTGTTTTAGCTGCCCAACCCAATCATAGCCATAATCATTTTAACCCTAAGCTGGAAGCGTTAGGAAACGATGTTATCGGCCTGACGGTTTGCTACAAAAATGGTTTTTTGTCTGATCAGCAACAAGATCTGGCGTTTGTAAATTTAATCAAATATGCGGGTGTTAGTGGCGAAGAACTCGGTATGTATTATATGGAAAATTTAGGCCAGAAAGCTGAACAAATCATGTCAGACCCCGAGGGTAGCGAATTGTGGAGCCAGGAGTATTGTCACGGCTTAATTACAAGTCATTCAAATACCGAAGGTTTAGAAGAGGCTGCCCATCATCCTTTAGACCGACATGATCATGGTGTATTAGCGCCAGAAATTGTCATACAAGATATTGAACGTGGACGTTTATTAATGATTCAATAATGTGTGAAACACATTTCTAAAAATGCAGGAATTGATTGGGTATGGTGACGACCTTGATTTTTAAGATTCCCCGTTTTTGATAGGTCATTCACCTTCTCTTTTAGTCAGCTATTGGCAACTTATGACGGAGTCACAAAAGGCGCTGATCGAAAAACCGTTACAAGGTTATTTATTATCCCGTAATAGTTTGACTTGGTTTATATATATATTCAATGGGGCTTTGAGCTTGTAAGCGTAAAGATCAAAGCCGGAAATCTGGGCCAAATCCATGTCTCTATCTATCGGTGCATTTCTCACTTCTTCCAATGAGATATAGTGGCTGCTCCAACCTGGTGGAACGTGGATCCATTGATCGAATCGGTCTTCTGCATTTGGACGAGATTTATTGTATTGCTTGTCGATAATGATGCAGTTAAGTTTTAACGTTTTTGGGTTCGGGTTGAAAAGCTCGACCTTGACTTGATCGTATTCCCGCCAGTCACCGGGAAAATACCTTAACGCAGCTCCTGTATATGATCTGGTAGATAGGGTTACTTTCATCAAGCTGTTATTGGCTTTTTCGTCGCCCAATAGCTCACTTTCCTTTACCCTGGATAACGGCTGATCTGATTTCCAACGCTGTAACTCATTGGCAGAATTAAACTCAGCAAGTACGGGGAAGTTCCAGATAGCCTGCAGTTCATCTTTGACCGTATGGAAAGCAGGAATGGCATGAATGGTTAACAAGCTCAAGCAGATGATCCGCAGGCCAGCTAATAGACGGTGGCTAAGCTTGGCTTTGGTCAAAAATATTAATGCAGCAAAGCAACCTAGCCAATTGAAATAGATATCGCCAAGCTCTGCGCTACGACCGAAAAAGGGCTGGATGAGCTCGATAGCTCCACCCACAAATAGCGCTAATATGCTGACTAAGGCAAATTGGATCTGGAATGAAGTGGCGAGAAGTTGAGGGCGGTAGAAAAATATCAAACTAACCCAAGTGGCAAAGATAACTACGTGGCCAAATGGCCAAAGAGCGTCCACAAGCTTGGCAGAAAATAAGTCAGGGAGCTGGGTGAACAGCATGGATAAAAAGAGTAGGGAGATTAGTACTGCAAGGCATTTTTTCACCATAATATATTGTTACCCACTGTCCTTAAGGGCCTATCCACCCAAAGGTGAGCAATTTTACCTCTTTGCTTTTTTAAAAACACAGTCAATCGCGAGTATAGCCTGAAGTTAGTTACTATACCGCCAAAAATGGAATTACCGCCCTTACCAACAGTAGTAATTAGCCCAATAGAAAGCTTGCTCTATAGCTAGTGTCCGTCCTGAAACGCTATCTTGTCATTCTCGCGTACGTGGTGGTCCGACATCTCGGAATCCAGTGGCTTAACCGCGATCTCTGTGAGCGCTAAAAGACACTGGATTGCCAGGCAAGCTGACAATGACAGCGAGCGCTGAGGTAGTAGTAACTAACTTTAGGCCTTTGCAAAACGGCAAGTTTCGCATTTTAAGAATATGACTGAAGAACGAATGTGTGCGTTTCAGGACGGGCACCAGCTAGAGTAACTTGGAGATAGCGTTCTGTATCTTCGTTTGGTTGAAAAGGTAGAGCTGACGTAACGCGTTAGTTCTTTGGTTTTTGACAAGGCGCTAGTTTCGGAGGTCAAACACATAATACGGCCTGGAACGGTAAAATTTCAATCAAGGTATAAAAGATTGGATTAATGTAGGGAAATATTCTTGGCTCGAATGGATAAGTCTGCTAGATTCTCAGTGTATTTAACACATTGGAGGATTAATTGATGATTGTAGTTAACCATAACTGGGCACGCCGAGAGTTCTCCCTTTAGTTTTGTTTCTCTCCTGCCCGGTATTTTAGCCGGGGTCTAATATTGACTTTGATACTAACTGCTACTCATATGCAGTTCTGAGTCGATCTCTACCCCCTGATATTTTTTCAGGCGCATTCACAATAAATGCGTCAGGGGTTCCTATGTCAAATTCTACAATATTACTACAGCTTGGGTGGCGACCTTTTTTTCAACAACAACTTTCATATGAAGAGTGGGAAACAGTTTGTGTTGCGCGTGTCATGGCTCATCACCGTACTGGTTTTCTACTCGCGATGGACCAACAGGAGCGAGCTGAGCCAAAAACACTCACATTACCTGTCACGTCTGAACTGCCGAATATGACTGTTGGCGATTGGATACTGTTGGATCAACAGCATCGTTTTGTTCGACTACTCGACCGGATGTCGGAATTTACCCGTAAAGCTGCCGGTAGTAAGGTTCAAGCGCAGATAATAGCTACAAACGTAGACACTGTATTTGTGGTTTGTTCGTTAAACGATGATTTTAACTTAAGTCGTATTGAACGCTATCTAACACTTGTTCATGAAGCGGGTGCTGAGCCAGTCGTGGTACTGACCAAATCCGATTGCTGTGATAAGCCTGACGACTATATTCGAGAAGTTCGAGCATTAGAGCCCGGGTTGATGGTTGAAGCCGTTAATGGTTTAGAACGTAGCAGCGTTGCGATCCTTGAGCCATGGTGTAGCCGTGGTAATACCGTTGCTTTTTTGGGTTCATCTGGGGTTGGCAAGTCCACTCTGGTTAACACCTTGTTGGGAAATGAAACACAGCTGACAGCTGGTATTCGGGAGGATGACGGTAAAGGTCGACACACGACCACGAGCCGCGCATTGAATATTATGCCTGCGGGCGGCTTGTTGCTCGATACTCCAGGTATGCGTGAGTTACAGCTAGCGGCAAGCGAGCAGGGGATTGCAGAAGCCTTTTCTGACATTACCGCGCTTACTGAAAAATGTCGATTTTCAGATTGTCAGCATCAAACCGAACCAAATTGTGCGGTAATAGCAGCAGTAGAAGCAGGCGGTCTCGAACAGAGGAGGCTGAAAAACTACCAAAAGCTTAATCGAGAGCAAGCGAGGAATGGAGCGACACTCGCAGAAACACGCAGTCAAAATCGCAAGTTAACTAAGATGTACCGCAGTGTGCAAGGAGAAGCTCGTAACAGGAAAAAAGCATAGGTAGTTGCCATTTTGAAATACTCGTTCGTCGTCCTAGCGCTCATGGAGGTCCGACATTGTGGGCTATAAGAATATGGCCGCAGGATCAATATAGGAGCTTCAGGGTGGAGATTTGGTAGAAGGATCCCTCAATCGTGATGTTTGGGGGACGTTCTATGTATAGAGCGGTAGTAAGATAATACAGTTTGAAGGGTTACAACCGTCTTGAAAATCACTAAACGTCTAAAGTTGGTCTTAGGGCGACTTGTTTGCTTTCAACCCGTCGAGCAATATATCCAGTCCGTCTAACGCTTGAGGCAAGTCTGCAAAAGGGTTGTCACTGTTGGCTATCCATAATGCAGCATCCATTAACCCACCATTTATCAACCTGGCTAGAACTTCCGGGGAGGTCGCGGTGATCATACCCTCATCCATTAGGCTATTCAGCAGCGCGCTTATTGAAGTAATACACTGTAGCTTAATGGCCTGACGTTGTTTGACATCCAACACGGAAGCAGCGTCGCGCAGCATTATTCGCTGCACTTCCGGCTCGGTCGCCATTTCTAGGTAGGCGTGGCAACGGCCTTTGAGTGCACTCCAGGCATCCGGCGAGTTCGCCGAAATCACCGCCAGTCGAGCGTCCATTTCGGCATCAATCTGCTGAAGAACAGCAAGGAATAGTCCTTTTTTATCCCCGAAGTGATGATACAGCGCCCCCCTTGTCATTCCTGCCTTGGCGGTAAGTTCATCCATAACCGTATTCGCATAACCTAAGGTGCCGAACAATTGGCGTGCTGTCGTTATCAATTTATGTCTGGTTTCTTCAATCATTTCTGCTCTGGGTTTGCGTGCCATACGTGACTCCGGGTCATTATTGTCGTTACATTTATAATTGACATACGGATGGTATGTCAATTAAATTAATATACGCCCCGTATGTTAGTTTAAGAAGGGGCTAATTAAATGGATTAATTATCTGGAGTTTTTATGACAAATCCTTACAAAGAACTGTTCAGTATGCCCGGGGCGATAGCATTTTCAGTCTCCGGACTGATCGCGCGTATGCCTATCTCTATGACAGGGATAGGTATCATTACCATGCTTTCACAAATTCGAGGCTCGTACTGGTTGGCGGGAGCGGTTGCAGCTACGTTCACCTTTGCCATGGCAATCATGGCGCCACAAATTTCTCGGGCTGTTGATCGATATGGCCAAAGTAAGGTTCTGCCCTATGCGACAGCAGTGAGCGTGATCTCAATGTTGTTGTTATTAATCTGTACGCATTATCAGGCGCCTGACTGGACGCTTTTTTTATTTGCAGCATTATCTGGCTGTATGCCGAGTATGCCAGCAATGGTCAGAGCTCGCTGGGCAAAGGCGTACAGCGGTACCTCACGGTTGCATACAGCATATTCATTTGAATCAGTGATGGATGAGGTCTGTTTTATCATTGGGCCCCCCATCTCCGTAGGGCTTAGCGTGACGATTATGCCTGAAGCAGGGCCACTCGCGGCAGCGGTGTTACTCGGCATTGGTGTAACAGCATTTGTGTTGCAGAAGCAGACGGAGCCGTCACTGAACGCGTCAACGCAAGACAGTACAGGGGTTTTATTAAATTCGCGGGCTATGCAAATGTTGGTTTTGGCTCTGATTGCGCTTGGTACGATTGTCGGCACAATTGATGTAATAAGCGTGGCTTTTGCTAAACAGCAGGGTCAACCAGTAGCAGCCAGTATAGTTCTATCAGCATATGCGGTTGGCTCTTGTCTTGCTGGTCTGGCGTTTGGTGTAATGAAAATGCGTGCCCCATTGGAGCGTCAGTTTTTATATACGGCATTAGGTACTGCGATAATGACCCTACCATTGCTGTTGGTTTATGACACTTTTACTTTTTCGGCTTCGGTGTTTATTGCCGGCTTGTTCTTTGCTCCGACGATGATTATCGCCATGGGGTTGGTGGAAGAAATTGTCCCTTCAACAAAACTAACAGAGGGGTTAACCTGGATGATCACTGGCTTGGGGATCGGTGTGGCTATGGGGGCTGTAATTGCAGGGTGGGTGATAGATATAGCCGGAGTTCAAGCTGGATTTATGGTTACCATAGCATCAGGGGTTGTGGTTTTACTCACAGCTGCATGTTGCAACCACCTACTAGCGGGGCAAGTCGTTTTGGAAAGGCCTGAGTGTACGGGGCGGTAATGGGGTCTGAAGTCCAACCGTACGAAAAGTTACTCTAAGGCTTCCTCCAAGGCCACTGCAGTCTGATTCAGTGGCCTGCGCTGTCTCTTGGTAATCTGCTCCGCCAGGGTAAAGGAGTAATGGCCCAGCGCATCAACAGCAGCATGAATTTTCGTAGTTAATCCGCCACGGGATTTACTAACGAACTCTTCTTTCTAACGTTTTTTTTGGCGCTCCATGCTGATGAACGCGTGTAATACTGCCATCGACCATCACATATTCAAGGTTTCTATCTTCAGACAATGCGTTAAATATGGCCTCCCAATGGCCTTTTTTTGACCAGCGGCTATATCGAACATAAACTCGATGCCAGTGACCAAACACAAATGGCATGTCCCGCCAAGGGGCACCGGTTCGGGCAATCCAGAGGACCGCTTCCAGAAAGCGCCGGTTATTCTTGGCAGTGACCTCACAGTCCGATGATTTTCCAGGTAGTAAATGCTCAATTCGCATCCACTGGTCATCACGCAAGGTTATACGGGCCATCGATTATTTCAAATAGAAATCCGGGGTTCTACCTCGAACTGAGCAATATACGGTAATTGAGAACGCCCTCTAGGGATACCATGAGTCAAATCCAAAAAACTCGGCAAACCACGATATCTTAGATTTGCCATATTCAGAGATGGCTTCAAAGTCATCACAACCAGCGATAATGGCACAGATAGAAATAGTTAAAATGTTAGTCAATGAATGGCGCTTGGTTCGGTTCATACGAGGGTCGGATACGCTGCTGAATACTTTGCTGATAGTGGTGGGGGTCATGGTAAATCTTAAGCAAAGAGCATTATATGTCACGATCAATAGGATCGGTCAAATGATCCTTCATTTATTCTGAAATTTATTATCAGCTGTACAATTTAGACCCGTTTGCCCTGTGTCTTGTATTGTCTTATCCTTATCTAATAATGCTACATTATTTGAATTTATCCTTTATAAAACATTCAGGTTTTAAGTTTAACTGTATGAATATTATAAGTTTTTATTCCATTGTTTTTAATGGGATTTTGTAGTTAGGGCAAATCGAGTTCCCTTGTTATGAGCCAATATCACTTTATATCTGGTTTACCTCGCTCGGGCTCTACACTTCTTGCGGGTATTCTGCGACAAAACCCAGCCTTTTACGCTTCGATGAGCAGCCCAGTTGCCGCCTTGGTCAACACTTGCCTGGAACAGATTGGCGCGGGTGGTGAGTTCTACACCTTTTTCAATGAGCAAAAACGCAAACAGATGTGTCATGCGTTGTTTGGTGCTTATTATCAAGATAAAACTGATTTTGATGTGATCTTTGATACCAACCGTATCTGGACTGCGCGAATGCATCAATTAACCGAATTATTCGGTGATTTCAAAGTTATTTGCTGTGTCCGTAATCCCGCTTGGGTGATGGACAGCTTTGAGCGGATATATCGGAAAAATCCGTTTGATTATAGCCGTATGTTTAATCCGCAAAGTCGACAGACAGTATATTCCCGCTGTGAGTCATTGATTAATGCTGGCGGTACAGTAGGTAGTGCTTGGACGGCATTAAAAGAAGCTTACTATGGTGAGTTTTCCGAGCGACTATTGCTGATAGATTATGATCTGCTTACTCAGCACCCCCAACGTACTATCGAGTTGTTATACCAGTTTATAAATAGACATAACTTTTCTCATGACTTTAACAATGTTGATTATAAAGAAAATGAGTTTGACTCCAATTTAGGCGCTAAGGGGCTGCATACCGTTAGACGAAAAGTAGAATTTAAAGCGAGACGTAGCATATTGCCGCCGGATTTATTTCAAAAGTATAGTGAAATGGCGTTTTGGCAGGATAATACGGGCACTTCAGCTAGCATCATCGCGCAAAAGACAGCAAATAGCATTCGATAATAATTATACGTTTACCCAGATAAACGCACCAAGTTCCAAGGTCGCAAATATGAATAAACAACTGTTTAATGGCGTAGCATCATTAATGATGTCTGTTGGTATGTGTACTGCGCCTTTACAAGTATTAGCAAGCTATATTGGCAGGGGGAGAGACGCAAGCTTTCCTCCAATTAATGAGCTAAACGCTAGCAGTGTTAATTCTTACAAATCGGCGAAGGCTGACGGTTCACCTGCTAAGCAGCAAGCGGTGACTAGCCCAGCATTAGATGTTTATTTGCAATCCCCTGACAACAGGAATACAGCTGAAAAGGCTGAGCATTACAGCAATGTAGCGCTCAATATTCATCAGCATAGCCCTGTTAAAGAGTTGGTGATCATAGATCAAGCTGTGCCTGATAAACATCTCTTCTATCGTGACTTAAAGCCAGGGACAGAGATTGTTGAAGTTAATTCCGAACAAAATGGTTTAACGCAGCTTAAAAATATTCTATCTCGCTACCAAAACCTGGATGCATTGCATATCGTCTCTCATGGCGCTGATGGCGTGGTTTACCTGGGGGCAAGTCAGATCACTGAGTCACTGCTAAAAGAAGAGGTCGACACCCTATCTGCATTGGATGGTGCGATGAAGGAGGGAGCGGATCTATTATTTTATGGCTGTGAACTGGCCAAAAGCCAAAAAGGGCTAGATTTACTGGAATTAATATCCGGGACAGCCAATATTGACGTGGCTGCTTCTGACGATAATACAGGTAGTGGTCAATTCCAGTCAGACTGGGAGCTTGAAATCAATCAGGGAAGCATTGAAAGTGGACATCCGTTTAGCGAGTTGGCGTTAAAAGATTTTCACGATACATTGGCATTCACTACTGTTTATTCACCCAATACATTTTGTGATTCCGGCAATTGTACTACCCCGGTTACTTCAGGTGATTTGACTCTTAATGCCCCATATCAAGTTTCCGACTATGCGACAACAGCGCTTTACATTACAGGTAATAATGCTGAAGCGACATTTACTTTCACTATTACGGATACAAATGCACTATCTAGCTTTGAGCTGGATAGTCTTTCGCTACTAACCTATAGTGGGGCAAATGCGTGTGACATTACTATTGAAGGTTTTTATGCTGCTAATGATGCCTCTGTTGGGACGAATACGATTACTAAGACGGATGCGAACAATGGAGCTGTTAGTATAAGTAACATTACCGGTAAAGCTCTGAATAAGTTTACGGTAAAAGTATGCTCTGGAGGGGTGGATAGTGGGCAGGCTAATCACGGGATCTCTGGTTTTACTCTATCAAACCACGTAGCTCCACAATCTGGCCCAACCATCTCAGGTGTAACTTACGACTCTTTGATAGGTAACCTGGTGGTTACTGGTACTAACTTCGAAGCCAAATCCGGTGCGGCCAATGATATTACCGTGAATAAACTGACCCTGACCGGTGAAGGGGGCGGCGGCTCCGCGTATACCCTCACTTCGGCGACCAATGTTGAAAGAGATTCATCGACCCAGTTTACTGTGCCGTTGTCAGGTATGGACAAGCTGCGAGTGGATGCCTTACTCAATAAAAACAATACTAGCGCGGACGATGGCACGACTTATAACCTCGCGGCTGCTGATGACTTTGTCGCTAATGTAACCACAGGTAATACTGCAATTGCGACAAGTGGTATCACGGTCAGTAACTACGCCAAGCCAACTTTTACGTCGGCCACTTATGATGCGAGTACCGGTTCATTGGTTGTGACCGGGGCTAGAATGTCCAGCGTTAATGGTGGTTCCAATGATGTGATTGCCAATAAAGTCACTCTTAGTGGGACTGGTGGAGATGCTTATACTTTAACCGACACAGCCAATGTAGATATTGCTTCAAGCACCGCTTTTACCTTGACCCTTAGTGCCACCGATAAACGTAACGTCAACGGTATTCTAAATAAAGACCTGCTAAGTTCCGATGGTGGACATACCTACAATATTGCTGTGGCTGATAACTGGATGGCCGGTGGGGCAGGTAACGTCGATATCAAAGATCTTACCGGTAATGCGGTTAATGTCAGTAATTCGGCCAATCCCGCGGTAACCTCTGCTAGCTATAATGCGGGCAGCGGGGCATTGACTGTAACCGGGACCAATTTTGTTAGTAAAGTGGGGGCTAGTGATATCGACCTCACCAAGCTGACGCTTAAAGGCGAAGGCACCAATATCCATACGTTAATTTCAGGTAATGTTGAAATCACGGATGCGACCAGTTTTAGCGTAACCCTTTCAGCCGCAGACAAACTTATCGTCAATGGGCTGCTCAATAAAAATGGCACCCAGGCCGATGATGGCAGCACAACCTATAATCTCAATGCTGCTGACGATTATATGGTGGGATCTGCAACGGTCAGTCAGAATTTTGCGGATGCCACCAATGCTATTACTGTTAGCGGCGTAGGAGTGCCAAGCATCTCCTCGGCTACTTATAATGCCGCTACCAAGCAGCTGGTGGTAACTGGGACAGGATTTGTCAGTAAATCTGGTGCGAACAATGACATTAATGTATCCCTGCTAACCCTGACGGGCGAAGGCAGTGCGACTTATACTCTGACTTCACCTAATGTGGAGGTGACTTCTGGGACTCAGTTTACAGTCACCCTTAATGATACCGATAAGATTAATGTTAATGGATTATTCAATGCTGATGGAACTCAATCCGGTGATAACACGACCTTAAATATCGCCGTTGCTGAAGACTGGCTTCAGGGGGCGGCAAACAGTGCCGTTATTGCCGATACCACAGGTAACAGCATTACAGTGAGTAATACGGCTCCGCCAGCCATCACCTCCGCCACTTATGATGCCCCCACAGGTGTATTAGTAGCAACAGGAACGCGCTTTGTGAAAAAAGACGGTGCGACCAATGATGTTGACGTCACTAAGTTAATTATAAAAGGACAAGCCAGCGGTACCCACACACTCACCACGGCTAATGTTGAAATCACCAATGAAACTAGCTTTAGCGTCACATTAAACAGCGGCGATAAAGTGGCGGTAAGTGCGCTACTAAACCAAAACGGTACTCAGTCAGAAGATGCTGTAGTGTATAACCTTAATGCCGCAGAAGACTGGATGCAGGGAGCGGCTGCCACGACGGATATCAGTGATGCGACTAACGGTATTACGGTGAGCTTGGACACCACTCCACCAGCCGACCCAGTGATAGTATCGCCAACGGTGGCGCAAAGCGTCAGCTCTACCAGCTTCTCAGTATCTGGCAGTCATAGTGAAAATGGCGTCACTGTTAAGACCTATGTGGATGCGGATAATGATGGTGCGGCTGACAGTGCCTCTGTGCTCGGCAGCTCTGTGGTGGTTGCCAATGCCTGGTCAATCACTCTGACCCTGGCTGCCAATAGCGGTAATAACTTTGTGGTGGTGGCAGAAGATAGCGCCGGAAATACCTCAAATGCGGTGGATGTGGTAACGATCACCCATACCACGCCGCCACCTCCGGCGCCTAACCCGACACCAACTCCTGATCCAAGTGACGACTTTTTTGAAGATAATAACGCCTCCACGGATTCTGCTGAAAGCAACCGGGTTATTAAGGTGCCGTTAAAGGATGGGCAGGGTGACATAACCAGCACCGCCGAAATTAGTACGGATACATCGTTAACTCCACAACGAACAGTGGAAGAAAATAAAGTGAGTCTGGCGGTTGATGTGACAGACCAATCTGGTGACGTTAAGTCCCTTAACACTAATATTACCAATACGGGTGAAGTCGGCGGTGAGGTGTCTGGTAATGGTGATACAACCAGCTTTAATTCAACTGCGACGGATACCCAAGCCAAGATGTTAGCTGATGGGACGATTGAAACCAAAACTAAGGCTCAGAAAACTGATGCACAAGGGCAAGTTCAAAGAGTTACAGTAACCACTCTGTTGCACAGTGATAAAGCCGAAGTGAAGGTAGAAAACGCCCAAGGCGAGGTGAGCCAGTTGGACGTTAAGCTGGCAAATAGTAAGACGTCTATCTCGGCAGATGGGTTAACTCAGCTGGAAACTCAGTTGCCAAGTGGTGAGCCTTTGGTGGCTAAAGTGGATCAACTGGGATTCAGCGAGCTCAATCTGGGGACGGGAAATGCGCAGAACCAAATCCTGATCAAGCAGGGGGGTAATCAGGTTAGCGTCGCAGCGACGGGAGAGGTTGAAGTGACTAGCCAAAAAATGCCAATCTCTGACACTATCGTTTTTAACGGAGAACAAAAGGTGTTACCCCCAAATAGTTTTGTCAGGGTTAAAATCGGCGTGGTATCAGACAATAGTGTCAGGGTACTGTTTCAGTTGCTGGATTCAGACGTGGTGGTGGAAGAGGCGGAACCTATAACTGATTTGTTTTTTCAGCCCGGCGCTAAAGTAGAAATCATCACAGAGCAAGGTCGCCCTGTGATTACTATTACCACAAAAGTTAGCCAGAAATTGGTATTTTAGGGAGCAAAGCATGCTGAATAATACCAAGTCACAATTTATATTACCTATGATGTTTGCTTTGTTGTTAAGCGCTTCTGGCGCATATGGCTTAGCTCCCGGTTAAAATGTTCGACAAACAATAAACTGCTCAGGTTTATCGGTCCATTCGATTGCTCTGGTTGTAGCGTCAATACTGCCTTTCTCTATCTAACCTGTTATTTTTTTGTATGAGTGCGTACCAACAGCTCGTTAAGTCACTCGGTCCTTGCTTCAGTAAGTGATAATTATCAAGCCACTGATCCTGAGTTCTTTACTCGGGATCTATTTTGGCTAGAATAATCTTGCATAAACGCAGCCCGCGCCTGAAGTAATCGTGTTGGTTAACTGATTAAAACACATAAATAGAAGAAAGGGATAGTCATGTCTACTGTTACTCCTGAGCAGCTAAATTGTTTCACCATTTCCCGCTTGCCACGGATCTTGTTCGGGGCGGGGGAGTTATCTCAACTGGCTGATGAGGTTGCTGTTTACGGCCAGTCAGCGTTGATTGTGACTGGCGGTCGATCTTTCACTGAACAAACACATTGGACTCGATTGCAGGAGGATCTGAACAAGAAAGGAATTCGCTGGTCGTTGATCCGCATACCAGGAGAGCCATCACCAGAATGGATAGACCAAGCGGTTGCAGAGCATAAAAATAACAAGTTTGAAGTAGTGGTTGGTATAGGCGGTGGAAGTCCGTTGGACGCAGCCAAAGCAATTGCCGGCTTGTTAGCACAAGGAAACTCTGTCATGGATCATTTGGAAGGTGTTGGTAGGGGGATTGCCTTTGCGGGTCCTTCGTTACCCTTTATCGCAGTGCCAACCACAGCTGGCACAGGTAGCGAAATGACCAAGAATGCGGTGTTGAGCAGTAATGAGCAAGGCTTTAAGAAATCGTTTCGGGATGAACAATTGACCGCACAAGTCGCTATCGTAGATCCTGATCTGCTTGCCAATTGTCCCAGGCCTCAATTAGTTGCTAATGCCATGGATGCGTTTACTCAGTTACTTGAGTCTTACACATCACCTCGGTGCAATCCCATTACCGATGCCCTGGCACTTAGTGGTATTGAATACTTTTTGCGAGGATTCAGCATGGGCTCAGAAGGGGATCTGGCTGGCCCCGAGTATCTTGCTTATGCTTCAATGATTTCAGGTATTTGCCTCGCTCAGACTGGTTTGGGCGCTGTACATGGTATTGCATCGCCTCTCGGAGCTCATTTTCCTATTCCTCATGGTGTTGCCTGTGGCACGACGCTAGCCGCTGTTACCGAAGTCAATATTGCTGCGCTAAAACAGCGTCAACCGGATTCTATCGCACTCAGCCGCTATGCCCAGGTTGGACGATTAGTGGCTAATAAGCCAAACCTTGATCACCACAATGCCCTCTCAGAGCTTGAAATTACGCTATGGCGGTGGACAGATACGCTAGATATCGCGAAATTAAGTCACTATGGGGTTAACGAAAAGGATATAGAGCTTATTGCCACTCAAAGTGGCGGTAACAGCATGAAGACTAACCCAATAGTTCTTACTGCTCAGGAGCTAAAGGGAATATTACTAAAGCGCTTATAAGGGGTGAAGAAAACAGCACATGGACTCATGTTGAAGGTATTTGTAGATAGCTGTATTTGGCGGTGTTAATCAATGACATTCTTATTTACTGCAGACACCTCTAGATTATTAAACCCCGCTCGCGGATGATTATTATACCGACCGCATTACTTATTCATTTTTTTAGGGAATTCAATGAAGCTGGAAGCAGTTCATCACATAGCCATTATCTGTAGTGATTATCAGGTGTCTAAGCATTTCTATACCCAGGTTCTAGGGTTGAAGGTGATAGCGGAGAATTACCGCGCTGAACGAGACTCCTACAAGTTGGACCTCGCTCTCAATGGACTCTACCAAATAGAGTTATTTTCATTTCCTAAACCGTCAGCACGCCCTTCAAGACCAGAAGCTACCGGACTTAGGCACCTGGCCTTTGCCGTTACCGATGTCACAAAGGCTGCGGCTGAATTAACGGGGCTGGGGGTGGAGTGTGAGCCGATTCGGGTAGATGAATATACCGGCAGGTCGTTTTTCTTTTTTCAGGATCCAGATGGGTTGCCTTTGGAGATCTACCAGGTAGGCTGACTTTTATTGCTTAACGAGTCATTGTCGCTCTAGCGTACTCCGTGCACGCGGATGGACCACTGGAGCGACTGTCTAACCACCGTGTGCGAGTATGGCAACTGGGTGTTTTCGAATGGACGTTAGCTGACCAGCCCCTCACGTTTTTCTGCACCCTTTAACATGGCATCGATTAGCGCCTTCGCCTCGAATTTGGAAAGGGCATCATCAGCACCCACCTGATGAGCACGATCAACACTGATCACACTGGATAGAGAAGTATGTAGAATAATGTAGGCATCCGCTATTTGCGGCTCACTGCGTATTTCAAAAGTGAGCTCATAACCGTCCAAGCCTGGCATCTCAATATCACTCACTAATATGTCAATGGGGTTACCATTCTCGGCAGCTTGTTTCATTACTTCAAAGGCATCGTGACCGTTTTTACATACTTTATAGGGAACATCGATATTGTTAAGCGCGCCTTCTAGTTGTCTTCGAGCTACAGCGGAGTCGTCCACCAGCAGGATCTCAAGATTTTGCAGCGAGCCCTTTTGTACACCCGTTAGCTCTACATAATCTTCACTCGCAGGATACACCTCTGAAAGGAGTAACTCTATGTCCATCAGCTGGATAAGTTTATCATCTAAACGAGTCACTCCGGTTACATAGGCTTGGGGGCCGAGGCTGGATGGGGGGGGATCAATATTCCTCCAATTACACTCGATAATGCGCTCTATTCCACGAACCAAGAATCCCACGTGCTGACGGCTACAATCTGTGGTGATAATAACGCAATGTTTCTTTTCTTCTTCGCTAATGGGTTGATAGCCGACCGCAGCAGCCATATCAACCACAGGTATGGTTTCGCCTCGAATCGTTGCCGCTCCCAATACGGCGGGGTGAGCTTGCGGAAGTACGGTTAAATGTGTGTATGGTACAATTTCCTGCACTTTGAGTGTTCCGAGGGCAAAGGTCTGATTCTGGGAGATTTTAAACAGAAGAAGACCCTGAGATTGGCTGGAAGTTGATTGCATAGTTACTGCCTTTTAACCATTTCTAAACGAATACTATTTTAGCCTTTTTAGTGGCTTGTTAACAATTCAATCTAGCTCCAAGTTGATAACTTGGAGCGATAATTGCGTTTATATAACTGTATCGCCCCATGGCCAAGCAAAGGGGTTAGTGATTTCCCGATTAAACGGGGTAAAATGCGGTATATCCGTAATCAGTATGAAACTGGAATTTTGAAAAATACAACGAAGTACCGACAACAAGGGAAACAAGCCGTTAAGAGTGCCCAACTGCATCCGAGGAACCCTCACCAAGGCAGATACGATTTAGATTCTCTATGTAAAAGCACTCCTGAGCTAACGAACTATTTGACGGTAAACCCCAAAGGGGAAAAAACCGTAAATTTCAGTGATGAAAAAGCCGTAATGTGCCTAAATCAAGCATTGCTGGCTCATTTCTATAAGGTTAGCAACTGGCTGCTCCCGGAAGGCTATTTGTGTCCTCCCATTCCAGGGCGAGCCGACTATATCCATTACCTCGCAGACTTGCTTGCCGGTTGCAACCAAGGTGCTGATAACGTGCCGAGGGGGAAACAAGTTAAAGTGCTGGATATCGGAACCGGCGCTAACTGTATCTATCCCATTATTGGCAGTCAAACTTATGGCTGGCAGTTTTTAGCAACGGATATCGACCCTGTCTCAGTAAAAGCGGCCAAGGTGATCGTTAAATCTAACGCTTGTTTAGCTAACCAAGTGAAGTTGCAACTGCAAAAGGACAGTAACTCAATCTTTCACGGAATGATTAAACGCAAGGACAGGTTTGATCTGACTCTTTGTAACCCTCCATTTCATGCCTCACTGGCAGAAGCGCAGGAGGTAAATCTGCGTAAACGACGTAACCTTAGCAAAGGTCAGCTCAGCAAATCGAAAACAACAGATAGCGCCAAACTTAACTTTGGCGGTCAGAAAGCGGAACTGTGGTGCCTGGGTGGTGAAATTACCTTTTTAAAACAAATGGCTAGCGAGAGTGTAGAGTTTGCAGAGCAGGTTTGCTGGTTTACTAGTCTTGTTTCCAAAAGTGAAAACATTCGACCATTAAAGAAATGGCTGTCTCAACTGGGAGCGCGTCAGGTTGAAGTAGTGCAAATGAGTCAGGGGCACAAAATTAGTCGACTAATAGCTTGGAGCTTTTTAACCGCTGAGCAACAAGAAGCTTGGGCTAAAGCTCGTTGGTGTTGATATTTGTTAAGCGACGATGCCGGCATCACTCCAGAGTAAAAATATTGCGTTGTTGCTGGTGGCGCTTCTCAATGAAAACAGCCGCAGACTTTTTTCAGCCTTGGGTAAAGCGAGGTTGGATACGGCGACACAGGCTGGCCAACATAATATCAGCAGTTACGGATATCCTTCGTCGTTAGGCGAGCTGGATGATATGAGGTTACGTGGCGCTCTTGTTGAGGGGGAATCTCAATTTTGGCTATGAATACGGGTTTATACCTTTCTCCTATCAAGCCTGTCGATATTCCCTTAGTTTGGAGAAATACGCAGGACGCCTATGAAGCGGAAAAGCTAAGTGGTGAAATTCTTATCGAAAGTTAGGGACTGGTCAAACTTGGGTAACAGAACGATCGGGCTTGGTAGGAAACGAACGAAGGGGCTTCAAGCCCCTTCGTTCTTGTTATGTTTTCTTCTGAGCGTTTGCCCAGTTACCCCAGACATGTTCACCTTGCGGCCTATTTCTGTGTTTTTTCCCGACGCCAGCAGGTTTCGCTTTGGGTTTTTCTTGCCGTGAAGGGCAATCTAGAGGCGCTTCTTCATCAGCTTCAAAATTAGGGTACTGCTCACGCACAAGTCTCAGTTTGTTCTTTTTTTCTATGATTTTAAAGTGATGGTAATCGCCGTGGGAAATTAACGAGATCGCAAGACCCGCTTCTCCTGCTCGGCCACTACGGCCTATGCGGTGCATATAATCTGCTGGGCTTCTGGGAAGCTCGTAGTTAATAACCACAGGTAACTTTTCTATGTCTATGCCACGTGCGGCTATGTCTGTAGCGATGAGAACACTTGATTCACCGGTTTTAAAGGCTTCTAGAATTCTATTTCTCGCCCCTTGACCTTTATTGCTGTGAAAAACTTGCGCAGAAACACCTGCTTTTTCTAATTTTTGTGCAAGCCTGTCGCAAGTCTTTTTAGCGCTGGCAAAGATAAGCACCTGACGCCATTGATGGTGCTTGATAAGCTCGGCAAGCAGCGCCGTTTTTCGTTCGCGATTTACAGTAAACACTCGTTGTTCTAGTGTGCTTTCTGCTTGGCTTTGTAACTGAATTTCAACTGGGTTTTTAAGCAACTTTTTGGTGAGTTGCGTTACTTCTGCAGGGAAGGTTGCTGAAAATAGCAGAGTTTGCTTCTGATTTGGTAGTAGCCTAAGAATGTCGGCTAGCTCTTCGGTAAATCCAAGGCTCAACATGCGGTCGGCTTCGTCTAAAACCAGGCTGCGAGCCTGGGATAGTTTTACGGCATTACTGGAAACCAGATCGAGTAAGCGCCCCGGTGTGGCAACCAGAACATCTGCCCCGCCGCGAAGCTCCAACATTTGCGTATTAGCCGATACCCCACCAAATACGGCATTAATTTTTAATTTCGGTTGAATATTTTTAGCGTATGACTCAAAGCTCTTGGCTACTTGCTGGGCTAACTCTCTGGTAGGTACCAAAATCAGCGCGCTTACCCAGTTGCCGTTTTTTTCCCTCGGTTTACCAACATATAATTGTTGCAGAATAGGTAGGGCAAACGCCGCTGTTTTACCTGAGCCAGTATTGGCTCCAGTCAGTACATCTTTACCCGCTAATACGCTTGGGATAGCTTTGAGTTGTACTGGTGTGGGAACGTGGTAATTAAGCTCTGTAAGTCGGTCGTTAATATGTTGGTTTAGGTTAAGCTGCGCGAACAAATTTGCCGGCATAGAATTTGGTTTTTGAGCCTGAGTCATGAAAAGTGGAGTGCTTTGTAAAAAATAAATAAGGAGGGGCATTGTACTTAAATCCCATAGCAAATGCTGTTTAAATAATTGTTATGGCTTTGTTGGTGTTCTTTAGCAGCGAATACTTCTTTGCAGGTGAAAGGGCTAGCCTGCGCTCACAGGCTTCGCCGAACAAGTTCGGCGCCTACGGGTTGGCCGCCGGCTTAGCGCTTTTATCTCAATTGTTTCAATCATATGCAGGGGAGATCCGTTGAAAGGTAATTGCAGCTAAGAATCTGTGCCTTATTAAAGAGGCGCGCACTAGCTCCATCTGCCGTTCGTTTCTCGCTTGGAAATGATGCTAGGTTTTTACTCTTACTTTATTATTGTTATCTCGGCTTTTACGGATCAATTCGTTGCTCGCATTAAGCAGATCCGACTTTGCTGTCCTGTCGTAAAGCACTACGTTAACAGTCGCAGCCAGGTTCAGGCACCCCACTGTTGGAATATAAATAACAGCATCGGCTTTATCGACCATTTCCTGGCTCACCGTGCCGTCTTCGGGCCCAAAAATATAGAGCGCTTTTTCTGGGTGTTGAAACTCAGGTAGAGGGGTTGCACCTTCAACCAGATCAACACAAATAACCTTCATGCCTTCAACTTTATTTTCCAGCAGGCAAGACGCACCAGTTAAAGGAATGCTTTGGTTTACTTTTTTTGTATCTGTATTAAGCCTAGCTGCGCGATCATAGCGCTCTCCGGTATAGAGCACCGAGTCGACGCCAAAACAGCCCGCTGCGCGCATAACAGCACCAACATTACTGGGGCTTTTGGGGTTACTTAAGCCAATAATTACTTCTGTGTCTTTCATTAGTCACTTTCAAACATGGTTGGTGATTGCTCTTGCCTCGGGAGGCTGGCAGGAAGGGGGGAGTTTAACGTATTTTTTGGTCAAGCTAAAAATTTGTTGTGGTGAAAAGGCTTAAAGTTAGTCACTACTATCTCAGCGCTCCCTGTCATTGTCAGCTTGCCTGGCAATCCAGTGTCTTTTAGCGCACACAGAGTTCGCGGTAAAGCCGCTGGATTCCCTCGTGCGAGGGAATGCCAGAATCGGCGTTTCAGGATGGACACTAGCTAGGATTTTTTATCCATCATCGCTTTTAGATCAGCAAACGGGTTACTGGTAGCCACGTCGCGTTTAAGATCATCTCCTGCTTCCACAGTTGAACCGTATTGCGCCGCTTCGGTGTATTTAGAGTGCTCATGATCATGACAATATAAACACAGCATTTCCCAGTTAGACCCATCGTTTGGGTTGTTATTGTGATCGTGGTCGACGTGGTGAACGGTTAATTCGCGCAAGTTCGAATAAACAAACTCTCGTGCGCAACGACCGCAAACCCAGGGAAAAAGCTTAAGTGCTTTATCACGATAGCCTTGTTCAAACTGCGCATAATTATGTGGAATGTTAGCCATGGTGAATCTCTCATCTAAATTTGCTGCACTATACCACTGCCTGTAGCTGAGTCGAACCCCGAAGTAAAATTACGCGGTATAAGTAGGGTTTTTACGTCTCAACGGCGTCGAATAAACGTTACGCCGCGTACCAATAAGCAACTCATATATATTATATCCGACATTCCGCACCATTTTCATCTCACCTAGATAATTTAAAAATGTGATCTATCTCACTTTAGCGTGTCCAATGTCTGAAAGATCACAGAAACTATAGCCAAAAGATCACAAGCCTCTGACCGCTGCCATGGCACAATCGTCCCAGGATATGTATTAACGGGGAGCGCTATGGCCGCCATCAACACCAGCATTAAATCGGGACAGATCCGGGTTGAAACTCTCGGCCACCATGGCCTGGTTGCCGGCTTCGTCGACAAGCTCAAACTGGTCGAACGCATCGACGCCAGACTGCCGGTGTCCAAACAGCATGGCTCCAAGCTCAGCCATGGCCAGCGTATCAAGGCCATGATCATCAACGGCCTGGGCTTCACTCAGAACCCCATTTATCTATCGCCCCAGTTTTTTGAAGACAAAGCGGTTTCCCTGTTATTTGGCGAAGGTGTCAAGGCCGCCCAGTTGAACGATGACGCGCTGGGCCGTACCCTGGACGCCTGTTACGAATACGGTGTCACTGCGCTGCTCGCCGAGATTGCCAATGAGATCCACCAGGAATTCACCCCGCCCGGTAGACGGCAAACCCTCCGGTTGGACAGCACCAGCTTCAAATTAGTGGGCGAGTATGATCTCGAACACCTTTACCTGGAAGGCGAGTCCAGACCGCCCTTGCCCAAGCAGGGCTACTCCAAAGATCACCGGCCGGATCTCAAACAACTCGTCTTGTCCCTGATCGTCAGCGGTCCGGCGGACTTACCGATCTGGAGCGAAGGCCTGGACGGCAACAGCCAGGACAAAGCCAGCTTCCACGCCACCCTAGCCAAACTCCAGTCCTTCCGCCAAGCACTGGAGAACAGCCCGGAGCTGCTGGTTATTGCGGATTCGGCGCTCTACGTCCACGGAAAACTGCTGACAGCGGCCTACCTCTGGGTCACTCGGGCGCCAGAAAGCGTAAAAGCGGTCAAACTCCTGGTCGAGGCCGATACCAGTGACTTCGCCTGGCAGCCGCTGGAACAAGGTTATCAAGGTGTCTTGCTGGGCCAGGTGGAGCGCGGGCTGAAGCAGCAGTGGCTGCTGGTCCACTCCAGCCAGGCCGAGCAAAGAGAGTGTCGCACTCTGGACAAGCGCATCGCCAAAGCCGGGGCCGAAGCGGAAAGCCAGGCCCGCAAACTGGCCGGGCAGGCCTTTGCCTGCAAACAAGACGCGCGCAACGCGGCGGCGCAGTTTGAGCGTAAACTCAAATACCACCGGCTTAGTCACGTTGAGGTCAGCGAGGTGAAAAAACACGCAGGTCGTGGTCGGCCGAAAAAAGACGCCGAGCCTGAGGTGTCGCACTACCGGCTCGAACTTGAGTCGACTCCCTGCCAGGACAAGATCCGGCCGCACCGTAACAAGCTGGGCCGTTTCGTGCTGGCGACCAATGAACTGGGCAACCAGGAGGTCGCTGGCCTGCTCGCCGCCTACAAATCGCAACAAGGGGTCGAGCGGGGTTTCCGCCTGATCAAAGACCCCCAGTTTCACCTCAATGGGGTGTTCTTGAAAAAGCCGGAGCGGATCGAGGCGTTGATGATGGTGATGACGCTGTGCCTGATGGTGTACAACGCAGGCCAATACCAATTGCGGGAAAACCTGAAAACAGCAGATGAAACCGTGCTTAACCAAGTGGGCAAGCCCACCGCCACCCCGACGATGAGGTGGATCTTCCAACGGATGAACGGGATCCACTTAGTGAATGCGCCAGGGCTAGCTGCCTGCGTCACTGGGTTGACGGAAGAAAAGGAGAAAATCCTCCGCCTGTGCGGTAAAGAGATAGCGCGGCTCTACCAGTTGGAATGAGCGGCGGAAAAGAAAAACACATACTGTGCCCCGGCGCGGTAGGCTTGGTGATCCCGAAATTTAAGACTGCCGCTTCTGGCTTAGGTGGAGAGACGGTTCAGAGGGCTGGCGACAACGCCTGGGCGAGAAAATAATGCTGCCAGCATAAATCGCTGCGAAATGTCGGTTATATCAGCACTCTCGCAAACATACTGAGTATGCCTTACAATTGCGCGGCGAAAATGATTGGGGTGATTATGAACACGCTGAAGTATCTACAAGCTTATCCTGCCAACGTCCTTGAACAGATACAAAATTTAATTAAACAACAACGGCTGGCAAAATACTTAACCAGTAAGTATCCGGAGCCTCATCAAATTGTTAGCGAAAAAGCGCTATACCAGCACGTTCAACAGATAAAAAATCGGCATCTTCGTAAGTCGTCGCCAATTAGCAAAGTCGTTTACGATGGAAAACTACACCTGGTGAAGCATGCTTTAGGTACTCACACTTACGTCTCACGTGTGCAGGGTAATAAATTAAAAGCGAAGCAAGAGATCCGTATAGCTGGCTTATTTAAGCAGGCGCCACAGGCAATGTTAGATATGATTGTCGTGCACGAGCTTGCTCACCTCAAGGAAAAGGATCACAACAAGGCGTTTTATCAACTCTGTCAATATATGCTGCCGGACTACCACCAACTCGAGTTGGATACCCGTCTATACCTGACGGAGCTTGAATTAAATGGTCCTATCTATAAGGAGGAAAGATGGCAAGCCGAAGTATAATGTTCCGGCTTTACCACAGGGAAGGTTATTCTTTCTCTTGTTGCTCAGATTGTTCCTTCTGCTTGGTTGTCTCAGACTGCTCCTGTTTTTTAGTATCTTCTCTGTCCTGACCACCACACGCGCCGCAACATGAACTCATTGAAAAACTCCTATGATTAAAAATTTGTTTCCGGAAATTGCCATTATATTAACCGACTAAACGAGTCGGTTAATTGATCGAGGTCAGTTTTGTATCCGTGCAAATGGGGAAACAAGAGGACTAAGTTATATCCATAGCGGCAAGTAGAAATATAGTATCGAGGAATATTGATGATTATCAATTTGATAAGTACCAGGCTGTGGTAGCGTGCTATTTTAAGTCTGGAAAATGGCATTTAAATGACTTCAGCAAACTCGCAGACCCCAAATCCCCCCCAAGAAGACAGCCAATTCAATCGGTCACCATTGTGCCCTAATATCGTCCATAAGGATCTTGTGATCATCGGGGGCGGCCCGGCGGGACTGAGTCTAGCCTGCGCATTAGCCGGCAGTGGTTTACAAATTGCTATCGTTGATAAACAGAGTCGGGATCAGATAGAAACGCCCACGTTCGATGGACGAGATATCGCGATGACCCACCTGTCAAAAACCATTCTAACGGAACTAAATGTTTGGCAGCGCTTTTCAGCGGAGTCAATACACTTGCTCAAGGAAGCGACGGTGCAAGATGGCGATTCGCCTTATGCCTTACATTTTGAACGCAGCGACGAGAAAGGATCTCCGCTGGGTTATTTGGTTGCTAATCATGCTATCCGTAGAGCCCTTTATGAGCAGGTTGCTAGCCACTCTAATATCGAATGGTTATTTGAGCTCGAGGTTTGTGGATTAAATACGGATAATAATTCCGCAAAAGTGACATTAATGGGTGGTGGCTTAATAACCGCTCCCTTGGTAGTTGCCGCCGACAGTCGGTTTTCTGCTACGCGGCGAATGATGGGCATAGGCGCCACGATGAAAGATTTTGGGCGAGTCATGATAGTTTGTAATATGCGGCATATCCGAAGTCATCGTAATACTGCCCAGGAGTGTTTCCATTATGGCCGGACGTGCGCGATTTTGCCTTTGGGAGAAGGGGAGTCATCCATAGTCATCACTGTGCCAGCAACGCGAGCAAGTGAGTTAGTATCCATGTCCGCGCGTCATTTTAGTGATGAGGTTCAACTGATGCTAGGTCAGCGACTCGGCGATATGGAATTGGTCACAGAACGTTTTTCCTACCCGCTGGTGGGTGCGTACTCCGACAGGTTCATTGCACGACGTTTTGCATTGATAGGAGACGCTGCTGTTGGTATGCACCCGGTGACGGCCCATGGTTATAACCTCGGGCTGCGCTCAGCAGATACCTTGGCAAAACAAATTATCCAAGCCAAATTAACCGGGAATGATATCGCTTCGGATCGGGTGCTGCACAGCTATCAGTTGCGCCACAACCTGCTGGCAAAGCCGTTATACGAATCTACCAATCTCATTGTGCGCCTGTATACAAACGATAATCCGGTTGCGCAACTAGCCAGAAAATTGGCAATTCGGGTAGGGAACAATATGGCGCCGTTTAAAAAGCTGGTGACCCACAGGCTGACGCAGTTACGTTGAAATAACCAACTTCCTACCCACCATTCGGCTGTTCATCGCTTGCTTGCCGCTCCCAACAGGATTGTGTTGGCAGCGGCAAGATGACCATGAGTCACTTTAAACCGGTTTTTCCACTATAATCCCCGCAATCTAATCAGCCGGGAATGCTCGTGGCTGAATACAAATACAGGAAGGTGTAATGCAAAAAGTGCTGGTAATAGGTTATGTATGGCCAGAGCCGAATTCATCGGCAGCTGGTAGTCATATGATGTCATTATTACGTTTATTCAAACAGCAGGACTGGCAAGTGACTTTCGCTAGCCCAGCGCAGGCTACAGAGCATATGCAGGATCTAACTGTTGAAGGTATTGACCGTCAAGAGATAAGCCTGAACTGTAGTTCGTTTGATAGCTTTATCTCTGAATTGCAACCCGATATTGTGATGTTTGACCGTTTTATGATGGAAGAGCAGTTTGGCTGGCGGGTGGAAAAAAGCTGTCCCAGCGCGCTACGAATTTTAGATACCGAAGATTTGCAATTACTTCGTCATGCGCGGCACCAAGCTGTTAAGCAAGGAAGAGAGCTAAAGGATGGGGACCTGTGTTCTGACCTGGCAAAACGGGAAATAGCGGCCATCTACCGGAGCGATTTATCCCTAATCATATCGGATTTTGAATTGGACTTACTCGTACAACATTATTCGGTTTCGCCAGAACTCCTACATCATTTACCTTTTATGTTGGACCTTGAACAGTTACCTGAGCAAGTTAAATCCTTCAGTGAACGGGAACACTTTGTCACTATTGGTAATTTTCGACATGCTCCCAACTGGGATTCCGTGCTGTACCTAAGTCAGATTTGGCCAGCGATTCGTAAACAGCTCCCACAGGCGGAGTTACACATATATGGCTCTTATCCGCCGTCAAAGGCTACGGCGCTGAATAATCCGAAAACAGGTTTCTTGGTAAAAGGCTGGGCGGATGATGCGCAAGAAGTGATGGCGGGTGCCAGGATTTGCCTCGCGCCACTGCGATTTGGCGCCGGTATAAAAGGCAAGTTACTGGACGCGATGAAAACCGCTACACCAAGCGTGACCACGCAAATTGGCAGTGAAGGAATGACAGCGGGACAACCTTGGCCAGGCAAGGTTGCTGAAACAGAAGCCGATATCATTTCGGCGGCTGTTGCCTTGTATCAGGATAAATCTCAGTGGCAATGCTCATCAGCCCAATGTCATTCGCTGCTTAATGCCGTATATGATGGTAACGCCTTGGGTGAAAAGCTAATAGAGAAAATAACCTTGATTCAAACCGACCTGAACAAACATAGATTGGGTAATTTTACCGGCGCAATGCTCAGGCATCACAGTCTGAAAAGTACCCAATATATGTCGCAGTGGATTGAAGCGAAAAACAAGCAGATAGAAAGCTAAGGGACTGGTCAAACTTGGGTAACAGATCTATCGGGCTTGCTAGGAGCCGAACCCATCTCAGGGATGAGATGTAAAGCGCATGGATGCACGTTCGGCTAACCTTGCTGGCACTGGCTTCGCTCTCTTCACTTATAGAGAGGCATCTGCTCTACAAAGGGCGCAACAATTGTTACCCTGAGACCGGTTATTTGATGGGTTCCAAAGCACTAGGTATCACTGTGCTTATATTTACTATTCCGCTCTAGACCCATATGTTTGCAGCGGGTAGTTTCAACTAAATGGTTCGCCATATACAATGCGGATATTCTCTGCAACAAAGGTTTACGAAAGTGACAACAAGCCGAGCTGCAAACAGCGTTATAGTTCTGGATTTTGAAACAACTGGTTTATCACCGAATCAAGGTGATCGTGCTATTGAGATAGGTGCTGTGTTAATCAAACAAGGTGAGGTGGTAGATCATTTTCAACAGTTAATGAATCCAGGGTATCGGATAAGCGGCTTTATCGAAAATTACACCGGGATCACTAATAACATGTTGAAAACAGCGCCACCCTGCGAAGAGGTGATGGATCAATTTGCAGATTTTATTGGCAATCATAACCTGGTTGCGCACAACGCTTCATTTGATAAGCGATTTCTGGATGCCGAACTGGACAACGTCCAGCGAACATATAACGGGGAGTTTGCCTGTTCAATGTTGATAGCCAGGCGTCTGTACCCAACAGCCGCCAACCATAAGCTAAGCAGTTTGGTGGAATATAAGGACATACAAAACGATGGCGTGTTCCACCGTGCGTTAGCGGATACAGAAATGACGGCAAAACTCTGGTTGCTGATGTTGCAAGATATGGAATCTGAGTATCAGCTGACCAATCCAACGTTCTCTTTGATGCAAACAATTTCACGAAAGGCAAAAGGTACAGTTGAACCCTTTCTTCTGCGACAGGCCAGTCGCTAAGACATCTACCAAAGAACCACTACTAAATTTTTTGTTCTATAACAAGCGGTATAGTTGAACCTAGTGGTATCAGGCGGAATTTGTAGATTAATATCGTTATTTTGCTGGTGGGAACTCGGTTTTGTGGCAAAAGCTTTTGTGTTTTGCGGGAATGGATAGTAGCATTTTGTCTTTGTGGCGCAATCAGGCATCTATGCGACTACAGACAGGCAAAAGCGTGGCTCTTTTTTTTATAAACGGCTCTAAATTGACCGTTGAGTAGCTAGATAAGCGCTGAACATAAATGGGGTAAGATACATGGCTTCTTTAACTACAAGTGCAAGTAGTAAAGCCGCTGCGGATTTAGAATCTCTCAATAGTATTGGAAGAGAAAACGTGATCAGGCATCAACAACAGATCGTTATCGTAGATGACGAATCAACAGGCAGAACAATTCTTGGGAAAATTGCCCAACAAGTTTCTGATAATATTAAAGTTATTGAGTTTAACAACCCTATTACTGTGTTGGACTGGCTGGACTCCAACCAGCCGGACTTGATCATTACGGATTATCGCATGCCGGAGCTTAACGGCGTCGATTTCATCAAAAAAATCCGTGAGAAACAATCTTGCCAACATATACCTATTATGATGATCACTGTTGTTAGTGAGAAAGCGGTCCGATATGAGGCTCTTGAAGCTGGGGCAACCGCTTTTCTAACTCGTCCGATTGATCAAATCGAATGTCGTACTAGCTGTCGTAACTTGCTTAAACTCCATGAACAAAATTTGATCATTCAAGACAGAGCTGACTGGTTATCAAAACAGGTCGAAGCAGCAACCGAGAAGATTGTTCAACGGGAAAAGGAAACCTTACTTCGTCTCGCTAAAGCTGGTGAGTACCGAGATGAGGAGACGGGCAACCATGTGGTTCGAATGGCTAAGTACTCCAGACAGATTGCGGAAGAGTTAGGCCTGAGTGAAGAAGATTGTGATTATATAGAGTACGCTGCGCCTATGCATGACATAGGTAAGATTGGTGTTCCGGACCATATCTTACTCAAACCTGGTAAGTTGGATGAAGAAGAATGGAAAGTGATGAAGTGTCATACCAATATAGGTTATGAAATTTTATCTGACAGCCAGTCAAAATATATGCAAATGGGTGCTATTATCGCGCTATGTCACCATGAATGGTTTGACGGGTCGGGATACCCGAATGGGATGAAAGGGAAAGATATTCCACTTATCGCTCGAATCGTTTCTGTTGCTGACGTATACGATGCACTTATTTCGGTTAGGCCGTATAAAAAGGCCTGGTCGATATCCGACGCAGTAGCTTACCTTAAGAAACAAGCTGGGACCCAATTAGACCCAGAGTGCGTTGAAGCATTCTGCCGACGTCGCCCCCAAATCGCTATAATTCAGTCAGACTATGCAGATAACAGGTTGCTTGAAGAATTAAATAAGACAGCGGAAGATCTCCTGGATAATTGATGAACAGAATGGGCGACTGATGACTCTGTCGCCCATTCTACTGTTGGGAGCCTTTTTGTCATGCCTGCTCATCACTAATTTAATGTGCACAAGCGCGATGCTCACCTTACGGTAATCAACAGTAATTAACTGTAATAGGGGCCGTGAATAGTACGGTTTATGATTTTTCGAGTTAGCACACAGGTAATGCCACTCGTGCCGTTAGATTAGTGACTTATTAGCAGTACGCTTTGGCTTTTATTGATATGATTGTCAGCCTTGCTGGCTCACTCCGCTAGCAACATTTCCTTCAGAGTCTGACTCTAACTAGTACTAAAAATCAAACGGATTGATTTTATTAATGAAAAAAAATCTAAAAATAATTGATTTGATCAAACAGCGTGTAGCGCAAACAGGTGATTCTGAGCCAGAACAAATAGGCGTTAGATTGTTTATCGGCATCTTCTTGGTCTTATACTTTTGTTTTCCTTGGTCCGAAAACGAAACCTTTGCCTCCGCCATCTCAACACAAGCAAGTTTAATCGCGCTCAGCTTTTACTTAGGGGCGGTACTAATTGCGGTTGCGTTATTACTTAAACCAAAACGTTCACCCGGCCGGCTAGCTAGCGCTATTTTGTTAGATCTTGTGCCATTGTCTATCGGCATGAGCCTGGTCGGTGACGAGACCGTATTTATCTTTTGCTTTTATCTCTGGGTGATCTTGGGGAATGGCTTCAGGTTTGGGGTAATTTACTTATATGTCGCTATGGTGGTGGCGGTGATAAGTTTTTCACTCGCAGTCAGTTGGGGTGAATATTGGCAGACAGATCACGGTAAAACCATGGCAATTAGTTTGCTATTTTTGCTTATTGTCATCCCAGGCTATTGTTCCTTTTTAATTAAAAAACTCCATGTTGCTATCGATTCCGCTAGACAGGCAAATAAGGCGAAAACCCGGTTTCTCGCTAATATGTCTCATGAGTTACGTACCCCCTTGAATGGTGTTATTGGGATGGGGGACTTGTTACGAGAAACTGACCTTAATACGGAGCAGAAAAAGATAGTCTCGACCATGCACAGCTCTGCCCACACACTGCTTGAGCTTATCGAAAAAGTGCTTGATATCTCAAAAATTGAATCGGGAAAGTTGGTCGTTAAAAAGGCTGAACTTGACTTACATGGGTTGGTTAACGGCGTGATGGCAGTTCAGCAGCCCATGGGCTTAGCGAAGGGGCTCAGCGTGTCGTTAACCATGGACTCCGGCGTACCGGCAAGACTAATTGGCGATGAACAGCATATACGACAGGTATTAATCAACATTATTTGTAACGCTATTAAGTTTACCGATAAGGGGACGGTTCACTTAAAAGTAAGGTGCAACGATGAAGAAGAAGGGGAAGTCAGTTTACGTTTTGAGGTGCAGGACACAGGTATAGGTATTGATGAACATGCCTTAACACAGGTGTTTGATGATTTTACTCAAGTTGGTAACTCCGTTGAGCGTACCGTAGGCGGCACCGGCTTAGGCACGACAATCGCGAAAGAACTGGTCGAAATTATGGGCGGATCAATTGGTGTCCAGAGCCGAATTGGAAAAGGCTCGACCTTCTGGTTTGAATTACCCTTCTCCTTAGCCGCAGAGGGCTCGAAGGCGCTTATCGAAAGCTCTGTGTTAGTGCTTTCCTCTGCACATCAACTACAAAGTGTGACACCATTATTTCAGCAATGGTGTCTCGGGTTTGGCCATGCTGATACACCAGAGAAGGCAATACTTGCGCTAGAGCATGCAGAGGAGCGGGGCGAAGCTTATCAGGTAATTCTGGTAGACCGTTTTTCCCTCGGTCACGTGCAACCAATCGCCTTCGCGAAGCAAGTTTGCAAACAAGGCTTGTCGGACCGGTTCTCTTTGGTGTTAGCAAACGCCCAGCCAGGAGAGCTGCAGAATGAGAAAATTAGTCAATATTATGTGTCCGTCTTGGCGAACTTCACGGATAAAAGGATACTATTCAACGCCTTGCATGCTGCAAAAAGTATTAACTTCGGCTCGGACAACGTTATCTCACTGTCGGAACACTATGCCAGCCAAGCCGGCGAGCCAGATCTCAATATTTTGGTCGCCGATGATAACAGCGTTAATCGGCAGGTGCTCGAGGGGATCCTAAAACGCGCCGGTCATAAAGTGTTGGTGACGGATACAGGTGACAAAGCGCTGGATATCTTGGTGGACCAACTTGACCAACTAGACCTATTAGTCGTGGACAAGAACATGCCGGAACGTTCAGGGGATGAAGTTGTACAGGCCCTCAGGTTTATGGACACGCAGCGCCATTTTCCCGTCATTATGCTTACGGCGGATGCCACTCCTGAAGCTCGGGAAGAAAGTATCGCGATAGGAGTTGACGAGTTTTTGACAAAACCCATTGATTCGCTGGCACTTTTGGAAAAAATAGCCCTGTTAACTAACGCAGACAACCGGGCAGATAGTTGCGAACAGATTCGCTCTGTAAATAAAGTAACACCTCTCGAGCCGCAAGGGGCGTTAGCCGAAGGGGGTAATTGGTACGACATTGAAGTACTTCGCCAATTGTCCACGTTGGACAGCGACCCGGCGTTTATCCAAGACCTGGTTAAAGGTTTTTCCCTCGATGGCGCCAGACATATTGCAGGAATCAAAGACGCCGTATCTGCGGATTACCTCAAACTAAGAGAGTCCCTCCATGCACTTAAGGGCTCCGCAACTGAACTTGGCGCTAAGAGACTTGCCGATATATGCTTAAGTGCTGAGGCCTATAAACCTTATGATATAGGCTCGGAAAAATTGCTTCAGGTAAGCCGCGAGATAGAGGTTATCTATCTCAATACCATAGATGCACTGGATTTAGCGTTAACCAAGGGGCTCAATCCCTGAGCGATTGAGCCGTCATTATTTTGCGTTTTGTCGTTTGACGAGACGCTCCATCATCCGTAAGTCTTTTTCTCTCAAGTTAAGAGCTGCGTCCACCCATATTTTGGCGATATCGACCAGCTCCTGATAAGAAACCTTGTTACACACATCTTTTACTTTAGACATCGCGCGGTAGGTATTCGGTAGACGTTTAGCGGACTTGATATATTTGTATAATGCCAACTCGCCTTCTCCGGGCTCCGCCAATATGTCTATTATACCCATGTCATACAGCTCTTCTGAGCTATACAGTTTTCCAGACATGATAATTTTTTCTGCTGCCGAAGGTCCAACTTTAACCGACAGCAGGTTATAAGCACCCATACCCGGGAAAAGATTAAATAGCACTTCAGGGAATCCAAGCTTTACTCCTTTTTCCGCAATGATCAGATTACTCGATAATGCGGCTTCAAACCCGCCACCGAGGGCGTCACCCTGAATAAGTGAGACAGTCGTTAAGTCAAGATTATGGTGGTGCATATTTTGATAGAGTATATCGATACATTGAGTCGCGTAGGACATCAAGCCGTCACGATTTCTTTCTTTTATTAAGGTGCGAAACAGGTTTAAATCACCACCCAGATTATAGATACCTTCAACATCGGAGGCGATGACCAGATAGTCGTATTTTTCGCCGTTGGTATACGCCATTTCTGACTTTAGATTGGTAACGTAGGTATCTATATCCTTAAAGAGAGTAGGGGTGAAGCAAGGCCGGGGATCTCCTTTCATGAAAACCCAGCTAATCTTGTTTTCACTGTCACTATATGTTTTTAACTGGGAGTATTGGGTTTCTGCAATGCTGGTAGTTTGATACTCTTCGTTTAGACGTACGACGTTTCCCATGATGTATTCCCCTAAAAAATAAATGATTGAGATTTAACGTTAATTATTTGACTTTTTCTTATCTACTGACGATAAAGCACAATTTATGCCGTTATTGAGATTTCGAGGTTGGCGGTAATGTTTGATTTAATTAACGTGACGGATATCAAATTAGGCAGTAACAGGAAAGGGGGCTTAAGTGTAAAACGTATTATGTTCGGATACGACGAATAACGCTGTCACCTTTATTTCTTCGTCCCCGAATTTAAATGAAGATCAGTTTTTGGGAATACCCTGGATTAACTTTAGAAGTGAATGCAATAAGCATATCTATGCAAAACTAATTTTGTTTCCCCGTGATATTTTCTACCTCGAGAAATATATATGCACGTTATTGCATATCCTGATATGTAATTCAGCTAAGAGTATGGTTCAACTAGCGCCATAAATTATCGATAATAAGCCCCTGACACCTGACTGTGCATAATTCAAAGTTGATGTTAATGAACGTAGCAGCGCGGATACTGGCGAAGCCACCCGCGTAGAGTAGTGAGGCGATACGCAGCTCGATACAATATCGCAGATATCGAGCCTAGTATTTAGACATAACTTACATTGTGCGGATTTGACCACTTGCTTGTCGAAATCTTTCATTCAGGTGAAAGGGCTTAGGCAAATTTCTTTTTTAAACTTGAGCTTAGTGATAGCGCTTTTATTACATTCATTGCCGTTTCTAGGTCTTCGTTTTCAATTGTATTTAGTTCAGCCATTATGGTTGCTTGTTTAGTACCTTCTTCTGGTTCTGTTTCTCCGATTAAGAGCCATATCACATTTTTACCGGTTGCTTTGGCGATATTTTTGACAATATTGACACTTGGCTCTGTCTCTCCTGATGCATATCTCTTTAGTGTTCTTTCATTTATATTTGTTGCTTTGCTGACTTCTGAATATCCGTAAGTACTTGTTATGGCTACTTTTAACCTTTCCTTTAGATCGTCCATCATTCTTAGCCTTTACTGGTGTGCATATTGCTATTTTACCACATGGTATTATAGCGATATCAAAAAAGGACGTGTATGGCATCTTGACATGACATATATGTGCATCTAGGATTATCCAAAGTGTCACTTGATAGTGACATAAATAACACTTGACATGCTTTCAGAGGGATTTGGATATGAAGTTTACTAATAGTCAGAAAAGACGTCTTTCAGTCCTTCAGGTTAAAGCTAGAAACCTTGGTCGTGAGATTGATGTTGGTGTTACAGCCATCTTTATCAAAAATCCCTCTGCTGGCTCTTTCTATCCGTGTGACTCACTTACTCATGTCGCTTCTGTTCTGAGGGGGATTAAGTGATGGAAGCTTATATTCGTAAACGTTTTAACAAGCTGTTGGCTGATTATTGCGCCTCTTTAGATTTGTCAGAGCGTGCACATATTTGGGGCCGCATGTGTGAGCTGAATGAACTTGCTGTTGAGCTGAATTTGGAATCTGTGACTGATGAAATTAACGCTCGTCTTGATGAAGAGTTGGCAAAGCCTGTCGGCGGTGACAAGTGATTGCTGTTCATAGTGATGCTCAACAGGGCCAGCCAGCCATTGAAATCAAGGTAGGTAAGTTTCACGCTGCTTTAGTTGATGGCAAGTGGTTAACCGATGCTGAACCTAAGCGGGTTAAGGTTGCCGAATCTTTCGTGATGAAATTCGGTGAGCATGAAAAGAAGTACATTGATAAAACAGCACAGGGTAATCGTGATGCTCCGCACTGTGTTGTTTCCGACCAAATCCTAAAAGAGTTCAAGCCTGCCACTGGCACTCTGTCTAAGTCAGATCAGGATTTCCTTGGTTTTTCCTGTCGTCGTTTCGGTGCATTTGGCGCAACAATGGCCCGTGCTTACTGCAATCTTCACGAAACATTAGGCCGTGAATCTGCGTTAAAGCTGTTTGCTGAGGCGGATGCTTTATTGAAAACCGGCGGTGTTACTTACACAACCAGTGATGCTCGTCTCAAAGAAATAGCAGTTGAATTTGTTACTGATATCAATTCTCGTTTTTCTGGCCTTGATGATTTCGAGTTTTTGTTAAGCGCACTTAATGAAACCCAGGAGCAGCTTGGCTTTGTGATAGATGACGACTTCATTGATTCGTTTAAAAAGCGTTTTGGCAAAGATACGTATCGGGGGCCGTTGTTATCCCGTGTTCGCTGTGAGTCCTGGATTTTAAGCAGGCTAAAAAAAGTAGCTTCTTTGCGTATTCAGCAAGCAGCTAGATTGCTTCGGATTATGGGTAAAGGCTGGCAACCCTACAGTCCTGAGTTCTTGAATCAGCGTTTTGATTACCGTGACAGTATCACGGCTTCCTTTCTGGAAACGTACGGCATTTATGATTCAAATGGCGAGCTGGTTAGCACGCTGGAAGATGCCGCTAAATCCAATGTTTCCAATCCTGATATTCGGGTTGCTGAAATGTACTGTAGGGCAAAGGGAACTTCTGAATTAGCCAAGCAGCTAAATTTGCCCGCGTTCGCCTGCATCTTAACTTGCCCGAGTCGCTTTCATGCAACAACTGGTAACGGTAAAAATACAAATCCCAAATGGTTAAAGGCGGGCAAGCCTGATGTTCCTGCTTCTCATGCTTACCTGGTTAATGTGTTTACGGCCATCCGTAAAGACCTTGATAAGCGTGGCATTAAGTTTTTCGGAATGCGTACTTCTGAGCCTCATGCTGATGGTTGTGAGCATTGGAATCTGTTGGTTTATGCAGCTCCTGAGAATATCGAGATCATTAAAACGGTAATCCGTAATCATGCTCTGGCAGATTCACCGGACGAGCGGGGCGCTCAAGAACGCCGCTGTAGAATTTCAGATATTGACTACACAAAGGGCGATGGCTTCTCATATTTTATCAAGTACATCACTAAAAACATCGGCAACCCAGAGCAAAAAGGCATTGCCGATTTAAAAGATAAAAACTCGTCTAAGACCTTCGCCCAGGCTGTGCGTTCTATTAAAACGTGGTCCCGCTCAAGCGGTATCCGGATGTTTCAATTCTTTGGCCTGCCTTCGGTCACTGCATGGCGCCAGCTGCGTAAATTCAGGGCGCCCTTTGCTGCTGATGATATGCGCCTTTCAAAAATGGATGATGAACAAAAAGCCACTCTTGAGGGTTGCCGTGCTGCTGCTGATTCGGCTGATTGGGCGGCTTATGTGTTGTTGAATGGCGGTGTGATGCAGGGTTCAAAGCGTCCCATTCGCCCGATGTATGCACCGGTTATGCAAGACGATAAAGCCAAGTTAAATCGTTACGGTGAGATTGCCTCACAGATTTGTTTTGGCATCGAAGTTAACGGCCATCCGTTAATTACCAAGTTTCAAAACTACGAGCTGAAAATGATGACACAAGCAGAAAGAGACGCACTCGTGCAAGCCAATGTAACTGAACTCGGACTCGTGTAAATAACTGTCGCAGACGCCAAATATAGAAGGAATGAGAGAAATGAGTATTAAGCAAGTGGACGGCTTTAAAACCGGAGCAATGTTATACGGATATTTTCGTAAAGTGTTTATAGCGAATGCGGAACGCATGGAATTAGGTGAAGACACCAAAGCTAAACATGCGTTGACCATTGCCACCTTTAACTTTGATAAGAAGGTGCAAGAGGAAGTTATTGAATACGTGAAAGTCACTTTATCCCCTGAGCAATATACCCAGTGTAAGGGGTTGCTGGTTGCGTATGAGAATCAGCCGGTACAAATACCAGTTAAACCTGGAGCGTGGTCAACAGGTGGTAAAGAGGGTATCTGGTATCAACTTGCAGGCGATATACAACCTTTTGAGAGTAAAGGTTTTGTTAATAAAGGTAATAAGTCTTCCGGAATTACGGTGGCTTAATAATGGATTGCTCCAACTTTACATCGGAGCAGTGTTCGGAGATTGCAGCCATGTTTGCATCTTCGGATATATGGACGTTTAACCCAGCGGCGAGCGACATTGCTTTGTATGGAATGTTACAGATGTACGCGATTGGTTTAGGTGTTGGTTTAATAATATCAATAATTAGGAAATTACGAAAATGAAAATATTCAGAGCGCTACAAAATAAAGTATCTACTAAATACACTGCTGCGGGTATTGCCTTATTCGGTGCGGTTAATGCAAATGCGGCTGTTGATGTTGCCGGTGTAAATACAGCTATTGGAACTGCTGAGACATCGACTCACAGCGTTGGTACAACGATTATTGGTGTTATTGCTGGCTTGGCGGTGGTGACTATCATCATCGGCCTAGTGCGTAAGCTATAACATGCTTTCCCTTATTTATGGGGCGTTGTTGGGCATTGCATTTATTTTGGGTGTCCACACTGCAAATATTTGGTAGTGATACTATGATAAAGCTTATCCAGGTCGCTATTATTGCGGCCTTTTTTGTTTCTGCGAATGCTAATGCATCAACAGCTCAACCATTGCCAGGTTCTAATTGTGCTGATGGTGCTGGATGGTGTGACATTCCCAAATCTGAAATGAATTATAATTGCCATTATGGTGGTTATTCTGCTGTATCAAATAATTTGGATAATTGCGTTTCTAGTGTTGGCCAAAAATATGTTGACGGCGTTAATGATTCTGATCCAACTGCACGTTTAGCTGCGAAGGGTATCAACCCTGCTGACGCTGGGCCAGGGCGAAAGAATTTTGATTATTATTTTCGTTATATGTCGGGAAGTACATTAGTTGATAACGGCACTAGGACCGTTACTGTCAGTTATAACCAGTCCGACGATGAGCCTGGTTGTCCAGACAAAGCGTATCCAGACGGTATTTTAAATGCTGAGAATGAATTAATTGAATGCAGAATAAAAACTTGCTCTGATGGGTTTTATGGTGACCCCAGAATAACGGGGGGTCATGCTCCTGTATGTGATAGACAGCAACCTGAAAATCCACCCGAATGTAATATCAGCACAACTATTGCTCCTATGTGGCCGTCCTGCACTGTTAATACTGAGGCTAATCCATACAACCCGATCTGCTTTCAAACCTCTGCTGGAGCCGGTGGTAATGAATACTGTGAGGCTAATCCAGAGGACCACACCAACCCGAACGGAACAATAGAAGAGGGTTGTGGTTACTTGAATGACATATTTGTTTGTACTGACGATGTGTTAACTAATGACTCACTCCCAGACCCAGATTATCAAGATGCCGTGCCAGATTCAGAGGTTACAACCACAACTGATAAATTACTGAAACAACTGGATTTTAATAATCGCCAGGGTACCCAGCAAATTGGCGATTATCTCCGTAAACAGACAAAAATGTTGACCGACAAATTAAATAAAACTAATTCGAATACTGGTGATTCGGGTGGTGATGGTGATGGTGATGGTAGTGGTGATCCAAATGTCGGCGGGTGGAGTGCTATTGACACATCACAAATTGATTTTGTTGCCTATTTTGATACTACTCAAGTTGAAACAGAAATCACTGATTTACAAGCTCAGATTAAAGAAGCATCTGCTAGTTTTGGCGCTAAATTGTCAAGCAAGTTGTCGTTCACAGCGGGTGGAGGTGGTGCGCTTCCATGTTACGAGCCATTCACCATTAGTCTGGGTGGTTTCACAACAACTAAACAAGTTTGCTTAACAGAATACGCTGGTCCACTTTCAACCATATCTGCTGCGTTTTTATTAGCGTTCACTATCTTTTGTTTACTGTATATATTCAGGGGGTAATCATGGAGTGGGTAACAACAATATGGGATTCATATATAACGTTTTTAGACTTCCTTGTTTTTTACGTGGTTAACTTTTTCGAATTCTTTGATGATGGTGTGCGACTTATAATGCGTCAATTAGCTAAGGCGACCATGTGGATTTCATACCAGGCCATACTTGCAGCTGGGGAATTAGTTGACGAGCTATTAGCTAACTTCGATATATCGTCACATATGCAATCTGGATGGAATGCAATACCGGATAGGGAGCGACAGCTATTAGCGTTCTTTAGATTGCCAGAGATAGTCAATATGCTATTCAGCGCTGTATCTACCAAGTTCGCGTTGCAGTTTATGCCGTTCGGTGGTCGCTAATGTCTATTAAAATATATTGGGGAGCCAACGGCTCATATAAATCAGCCAGCGCAGTTGAATACGATATTATCCCCGAGTTATTGCGTCCAGTTTTAGAAATGAAACAGGAAGACGGGACCATAACAATCAGGCCAGCGGGCAGGGTAGTTGTTACTAATATCAGGGGTTGCACACTCGAACGCGTGATGGAGCAATACCCAGACGTGCCGGATACCTCAGAGATTATTTATTTGGATACCAGCAAAGCCGGAACCATGGATAAATTGCAAACGTGGTTTCGTTGGGTTCCGGACGGTGCATTAATTGTTTTAGATGAAGTTCAGTTAATTCATAGGAAAGCGTGGCGTGAAAAGGATTTAGAAAAGTTTACTTTAGAGGTTGATGATAATGGTGTTAAACGTAAAGCCACGTTTGAAGAAGCTGAACAACTCGGTAAACCACATGACATGCTTGACGCATTTACACGCCATCGACATTTTAATTGGGATTTAGTGCTAACCACACCCAATATCAAATATATCAGGGAAGATATTAGAAATACATGTGAGGTTGCGTACAGGCAAGCTAATGGCGCGTTAATAGGGTTTAACGGTAAATTTAAAAGGAGCATGCATGATGCGTCAGAAAATAAACCATCCAGCGGTTCGTTGGTTCAGACTCTATCGATTAAAAAGAAAACGTTTAAATGCTATCAGTCCACTAAAACAGGCATTGTCCAGGATACCAGAGCCGGTACAAACGTGTTTAAGTCGCCTAGGCTTCTTCTGGCGTTGGCATGTTCAGCCGGAGCTATTATCTATTCCGTCAGTTCTGGGGGTCTTGATTACTTCTTTGAAGACCACAGCCAAAAGCTTGTTGATGCTACTGCTCAAGCCGGCTCTTTTCCTGATCAAGAAAGCATGGCTAATAGTGAAGTGGTTCAGCCTGGCGATTCTGTCGAAACTATTAATGTTAATCATAATTTACCTGCTGTTTCGACAGCTTTTTTTACTGCTGTAGAGCCACTCGCCGGTTACGAACTTCGACTGTCATATTATCGTGATGGCTTGTTTAACGTTTACCAGGTAGAAGCAAATAACAAATCGGGCTGGTTTGTTACGCCACTGGAAGATTTACGAGTAATGGGTTACCAGGTTAAAATTATCTCTGAATGCATGGCTGTAATTGTTTGGCAAAAACAGACTCGGGCGATACCTTGTTTGAATGAATATCCAGTCCAAACACCGGATGAACCAGCACCACAGGAAGACCTGTTATTAGCCTCCGAATAGCGGCGCAGTAAGGGACGCCGCGTTAGCAAGGAACGGCTGCAAAGCTAAGAGGCAATTAAAACGTACCCGAATAATACCACTCAGTCATCAATATAATCGGGTACGAAATATAATCAATAAAGATACTCGGGTATCAATATTCGCTGGTTTTTTATACAAGGCATCCATGGAATTTATGGCTTGGTATCAAATAGTGAGTGCCGGAACCTGCAATTGTTTATCGGATTGGAAATCCCTTTTCCTTTCTTGCTAAACCTGGCCAATGGATCAGCGAAGACATAATCAAAATGCGCTGACACCCATGGAACACAAAGCGTCACTTATCAAAGGAGATTGAAATGGAAAAGGTTAAACTCATAAAGCAAAAGGTTTGTTGTGTAGTGCTGGCAAATTATTTTTACCAGTGCGCTAAATTAGGTTCCAGCTCAGAGCGAGCCGTGATAATAGGTAAACCATTACTGGATACTGTAAAACGCGTCCTGAGAAGCCCTTAGACCTGACTGCGCATAATTCAAAGTTGATGTTAATGAACGTAGCAGCGCGGATACTGGCGAAGCCACCCGCGTAGAGTAGTGAGGCGATACGCAGCTCGATAC